>NZ_SNYF01000004.1 GCF_004362805.1 Algoriphagus boseongensis | reverse complement strand
ACCTCATTCAGCTCCAAAGCGTAGGAAGAACTCCAACTCGTAGAGCGCATCGTCACTCGGTTGTCTTCAATCACCGCAGCGGTCAACCTGTCCACATATAGCCCGTATTGGAAGGGACCCGTGATTTCATTGCCCCGGAACTCAAAACCAGGCGCTCGATAGGAACCTGAACTCCCGCCCCGGTAGTACATCCCCTTTCTGCCTCCCACGATCTGATTGTTGAAAAACCGAACATTCGTGGAGATCGAAGGATCCAAGCGAATATTGCCCAACTCTGCACTCGTGCTGCCTGTGTCAGGACTCTCCATCCTGCAGCCTTCAAAAAGAATGTTGTCTAGGCGATTTACAGACCACACCGTTCTGGCAAAGGAAGTATTGGTCGCCTGAATGTTCAGGTTCCTGAATATCAGATCACTCGCATTGTCCAGTCTGATTACATAATTATCCGACGATACCGTGGAACTGAACCGGATGGTCACATCCCCAAGATTGCCCGTGGCCGGTTCGTAGGTCACCGTATTAGTCGACGAGCCGCCCGCAATGTCTTTGATCAGCACCTGCTCCTCATAGGTACCCGAGGCGATCTCAAACACCACCGGACCGTCCACTCCGTTCAGAATCATCGCATCCACCGTGGCCTGTATCGTCGTGAAGTTTCGCACTCCCGTTCCTGCTGGATCGATCGTATAAGTCCCCGAAAGCGGACTCAGTCCTTCCGAATCGTATTCGTTTGCACCCATACTCGGAGTAGACTTCCTTGCCAATCCGTTTATGTCTGTTGTAACTTCGGCCAGCGGTGTTCCCGCATTGGCCAAAGCCGGGGAACTCGCCGTCAGATCCGTATCGCTGGCAAACTGCGGATCAAAACTCAACGAGTTGGCATCCACTGCCCATCTGTTTTGCCAGCTTTCCAGGTCTCCGAAATATTCATTGCCTAATCTTCCCACATACGTCCCCGAGGTAAACAGGTCATTGTAATCCATCTCCACCAGACCCGTGCTGTTGCTCACAAAAACCGCCTGACCCGTATTGGCCCTGAAAATGTTGTTCTTCAACCTGTTGCCAGCCGATGC
>NZ_SNYF01000003.1 GCF_004362805.1 Algoriphagus boseongensis | reverse complement strand
TATTCCAATGCAAGCTTGTCTAATGGAGATCAGGTTTCTGTGGTGATGACTTCTTCTGCCTCCTGTGCTGTGCCGACTTCGGCAACCTCGAATACAGTGACTATGGCAGTGACTTCAGCGGTTGTGCCGACAGTTTCTATAGCTGCTAATCCGGGAAACACAGTCTGCTCTGGAACATCAGTAACCTTTACCGCCACTCCGGTCAATGGCGGAGCAAGTCCTGTTTACCAGTGGAAATTAAATGGAGCCAATGTAGGAACCAACTCTCCTACCTATTCCAATGCAAGCTTGGTAAATGGAGATCAGGTTTCTGTGGTGATGACTTCTTCTGCCTCCTGTGCCGTGCCGACTTCGGCAACCTCGAATACAGTGACTATGGTTGTGACTTCAGCGGTTGTGCCGACAGTTTCTATAGCTGCTAATCCTGGAACCACAGTCTGCGCTGGAACTTCAGTAACCTTTACCGCAACTCCGGTTAATGGTGGAGCTACCCCGGTTTACCAATGGAAATTAAATGGAGCCAATGTAGGAACCAACTCTCCTACCTATTCCAATGCAAGCTTGGTAAATGGAGATCAGGTTTCTGTGGTGATGACTTCTTCTGCCTCCTGTGCCGTGCCGACTTCGGCAACCTCGAATACAGTGACTATGGTTGTGACTTCAGCGGTTGTGCCGACAGTTTCTATAGCTGCTAATCCTGGAAGTACAATTTGCGCTGGAACTTCAGTAACCTTTACCGCAACTCCGGTCAATGGCGGAGCAAGTCCTGTTTACCAGTGGAAATTAAATGGAGCCAATGTAGGAACCAACTCTCCTACCTATTCCAATGCAAGCTTGGTAAATGGAGATCAGGTTTCTGTGGTGATGACTTCTTCTGCCTCCTGTGCCGTGCCGACTTCGGCAACCTCGAATACAGTGACTATGGTTGTGACTTCAGCGGTTGTGCCGACAGTTTCTATAGCTGCTAATCCTGGAACCACAGTCTGCGCTGGAACTTCAGTAACCTTTACCGCAACTCCGGTTAATGGTGGAGCTACCCCGGTTTACCAATGGAAATTAAATGGAGCCAATGTGGGAACTAACAGTCCTAATTACTCCAATTCAAGCTTGTCTAATGGAGATCAGGTTTCTGTGGTGATGACTTCTTCTGCCTCCTGTGCAGTGCCGACTTCAGCAACTTCGAATACGGTGACTATGACCATAACTTCTCAGGTGACTCCTTCGGTGTCCATTGCTGCCAATCCGGG
>NZ_SNYF01000002.1 GCF_004362805.1 Algoriphagus boseongensis | reverse complement strand
TGTAAAGGTCTAAAATAGATTGACCGTTTTTGAGAGTTACACAACTTTCAAGACATGGAAAATCAACATCAATCGCATCAACCAGTCCGTCATTTCAGTGAGTCTTTCAAGCAGGAAAAAGTCCGGGAAATTGAGCGTAATTTAACTACAGTGATGGAGGTGAGTAAAGTCTATGGTGTGACCCGCGCAGCGGTCTACAAATGGCTTTATAAATACTCTGTCCACCGTAAAAAGCAAATTCGCCAGATCATCGAACTTATGAGTGATACCAGAAAGATTCAGGAATTGGAGCGTCTGGTTGGCCAGAAGCAGATTCTGCTTGAGTTTCGGGAAAAGCAAATAGAGATCGCAGAGGAGATGTATAAAATTGACATCAAAAAAAAACTTGGCACCTCTCCATCGAATGTTTTAGGGCCAACAGGCAAAAACACTCCTGGAAAATGAATGAGCTTTACCGGGTTTTGGAAACAACCAAGCAAAATGTGCATCAATGGGTCCGTCGTCAGCAGTCCAAAGAAGTGCATCAGGAACAGCTCTGCGAACTGATCTCCCAGCTGCGGGTGGATCATCCCAGAATGGGCGGAAAGAACCTGTACAAAAAGATCAGTCCCAGTTTTATGGGCAGGGATCGATTTTTGGGATGGTACAGAGAAAGTGGCTTTATGCTTGCACCCAAAAGGAACTTCCGGAGGACAACCGATAGCAGCGGGGTGATCCGTTTCCCCAACCTGATGGAGGGCATGGAGTTGACACATGTCAACCAGGCTTGGGTAAGTGACATCACCTATTACGAGCTTAACGGCAAGTTTGCCTATTTGACCCTGATTATGGATGCCTACAGCAGGAAAATAAAAGGCTATCAGATCAGCAAGACACTCCGGGCTGAAGACACTACTGTTCCCGCACTTAGAATGGCCTTGAAATGTTTGCCCAAAGGGGCGAAACCTATTTTCCACTCAGATGGAGGAGGTCAGTATTATTGCAAACAATTCATTGCCTTAACCCACAAGCAATTCCAAAACAGCATGGGTAAAACAGCTTACGAAAATCCTAAAGCAGAGCGATTAAACAGGACTATCAAGAATGACTACCTTTATGGATATCATCCTGTGACATTCAAAGAGCTTGAAAATAAAGCAGCAAAGGCAGTTAAAATGTACAACCAAGAGAAGCCTCACCAAAGTCTGGGAGGTTTAACACCAGATCACTTTGAACAAAATCAAATTCTAACCAAAACCAACTTCAAAACGGTCAACTCTATTTAGGACGATACA
>NZ_SNYF01000001.1 GCF_004362805.1 Algoriphagus boseongensis | reverse complement strand
GTACGTCTGTTCAGCTGGTGCATCGCAGGGGTACAGGTCACCTCGTCACAGTTGTGGATAGGTCGGGTCTTGCCAAACCACTGGTACTCCAGTCTGCTGTTTTCAATGCCCCGCTTGATCAGGTATTCCCTCACCACTTCGGCTCTGCGCTCAGACAGCTTCTGGTTGTACTCATCCCCACCCCGCTGGTCGGTGTGGCCCTCGATGTACAGCATCAGGTGTGGCATACGCTTCAGCATTGCGCCCACGCGCTCCAACTCCTGCTTGTGCACACTTCTCAGCATGGACTTGTCAAAGTCAAAGTAGATCGTCGGTATATCAGCTATCTCCTCCTGGATCTTCTCAAACAGGTCTTCCGGCTCGCAGAAGTCCATGTCCTTCAGCTCCTGTGGAATGTCGTACTGCTTGGTCGGGTCAGGAAACGCCTCCAACACCAACTCCGATCTTCTGTTCAGCTGATGGGAATCCTCCGAACACGGCTTGCCGTTCCCGCAGTCGTTGACCAGCTGGCTCTCCCCGAACCACTCCAGTCTTACCCGGTTGGCGTCGATCCCTTTCCCGCTCAGGTACTCGGTCACCGCCTTGGCCCGGTTGTTTGACAAACGGATGTTGTATTCATCACTCGCTCTGGAGTCTGTATGGCTGGCTACCAACAGGTCCAGGAAGCTGTATTTCTCCATCAACTCGGCCAGCTTGTCCAAGGCCGGCATCGCATCCTTGCGGATCACAAACTTGTCCAGGTCGTAGTACACAATGTCCACGTGCACCGGCAACTGATACGGAATCGGTACCAGTCTGTATTCTCTCTTTACCGTATCGCCTTCAAAGCCTTTCGTACTGATGCTCTCGTCTGTCAGCGGAAAATATCCCGGCTTGCTGATCGTCATACCAAAGTCGCTCTCCGGCTCCAGCTCTGCGGTCAACTCACCCTTCCCGTTTCTTGCCGTAGGCACCATCACCCCCTGGGTCTTGTCCCGGAACGTGGCCAGGTAACTCTCCGTAATCACGTTGCCGTTACAGTCCAGTACTCTGGCCAAAAACTGCTTGTACATCTCCTGGGCCATGTACACATCGTCCAGTCCCATGCCTCCTCTTCTGTTCGAAGACAGGTATACCGTACGGTCCTTGTCTTCCTTGTAGCCAAAATCATCTGCCAGTGAGTTGATCGGCGTACCCATATTCCTCACTCCGCTGATCGATGCAGCGGTATAGTTCGCTTCAAAAATATCCAGTCCTCCCAGGCCCTTGTGCCCGTCTGAGGAAAAGTAAAACTTGTTGTCCTTGCGGAACGGATAAACCTCGTTGCCCGGGGTATTCACCCCTGCACCCAGGTTCACCGGCTTGCTGAATACCAGACTGTCCCCCACCTTGCTGTACTCACTGTAGTACAGGTCATAGCCACCCTGACCGTTCCAGGTAGAATCCCTGTTGTCCGAGGCAAAATACAGCCGCTTGGCCTGCTCATCCACATACGGATGCATGACCGAATAACCGATCGAATCGTTGTACGGAAACGCCTGCGCGCCTTCCAGCTTGCCTTCTGCATTCACCCTGCTGTAGTAAATCTCCGGCTGTACCTGAATGTCGCGATGCTTCTTCACCTTGGTGATGTTTCGGGTCACCGAATAAAACAACAGCTTGTCCTGAACCGCATAGCTCGGATCCGAAAAACTCATCGCCCCCGGCACGTCCGACACCACCGTGCTGACGTTGCCCGACTTGTCCTGCTTGTATACCGTAAAGTAACCCCGGTCGGTGTAATCACTCTTGTCCGGGCTGAAAAGCTTGTTCCTTCCGTCTATACGGACTCCCGGCATCTCCTCGGAATAACTTCCCCCACGGTCGGATACAAAATATTTATTGCCTTCTCCGTCCAGTGCCACTCCAAAGTCCGACTCGCTGCTGTTCAGCCCTTCTACGGCTTCCACCTTCAGCTTCCTGCTGCTCATCGGTATGCTTCCCGGGGTAATCCCCAAGCTGTCTGCTGTAATCCCCTTGGACTCAATCATCCCTGAGGCTTCTTTAAAATTCTCAGTCAATATCCCCGTACGGAGCAGTTGCTGGTAGTCTTCAATCGTTGCTTCCTCATAGCCCACGGTGGTCTTCCACCACGTATAGGCTCCCTGGTAGTCTCTTATCTTATCCGAGGCCAGGGCCGTCTTGCGGGCAGTCTCATAGTTGGGCTTCTTCGCATAGGCCTCCTTGTACATGTCCAGTGCGTGCTGATAGTTCATCTGCTCCATCTGGTCATCCGCATACCGGACTTTGGTCTTCTGAGCCTGGGTCCCCATCGAGATCCCGAATAGAAGAACCCCTGTTATTGCTACTAGTTTCAGTGTCTTTCTCATAATCAGAACCATCTTTGGTTTTTCATCGTCGCCTTTCTAGGTGTCATGTAATAGCCCAGAGAAAACTCATGTGAGTTCGCCCGGTAATCCTGAAGCACGTTCAGGTTGTGGTCGTATGCATAGCCGATTCGCAAGCGGTCCGTCGCAAAAATCTCGATGATCGCCGCCACCGCATTCCTGTTGCTCAAATTAGGCTCCAGGTTATCGTTCCAGATCTTCATGTTGCTCCGGTAACTGCCCCCCAACCAGATCCGGTCGTAAAACAGAAACATCGCGTTGATGTCGTAGTTGGTCGGGGCTCCCTTCACTTCCTTGATCAAAAAGCTCGGCTTGAAGCCTACATGCTCGCCCAGCGTGAACATCGCTCCAGCAGTAAGGTAGTAGTGAAAGTCATGGTAGGCCAATGCCACATCCTCTTTCTCCAAAGCTTTCTTACCGATCATGTTGTACGCACTGAAACCCGCATAGAACTTTGAACTGTGGAAAAACAAACCCGAGTTCATGTTCGGCGTAAACAGGTTCACCATCCCCTGAGGAATCTCCGGGTCATTCGGATCGTTCGGATCCAGCATGTCCCCGTCGATGCTGTACTGGGTCAGGCCCACACTGGCTCCCAATCCCAAGAAGCTGTTCCTACCGGTCTGGATGCGGTACGCATAGGTCAACAAGCCTCCCGTCGTACTCGTAGGACCCAGCTGATCGCTCAACAGTGAAATACCAAAACCCATCGTCCCTTCGTTGGCCGCCAGGTCCGCCGTCACCGTGAACGTCTTCGGTGCCCCGGGGAAGTTAACCCACTGGCTCCGGTACGTACTCTGAATGTACGGCTCACCTTTGTAGCCCGCATACCCCGGGTTGATGTGCAGCCCGTTGAATATGTACTGGCTGAACTGGGGCAGCTGCTGCCCAAAAGTCCCCCCGGTGGCCAGCATGGCCACCAGAAAGGTCATTCCTATGATTTTAAAAGTCGTTTTCATCGCTTTCCTGTTTTAGTCTTTGATTACCTGGATCCAGCCTGTAAAGTCACTCTTGTTGCCGCTTGCATCGGTTACCTTCAACACGTAGAAGTAAGTACCCGCTACCTGACCCGGTGCATCCCAGTCGTTCTGGTATCCGCTGCGCTCGAACACGTGGTCTCCGTATCGGTTCAAGATCACTATCTCTGTCGATACATATTTACCCAAGCCCTGGATCTTGAACGTGTCGTTCTTGCCGTCTCCGTTCGGGGTAATCACGTTCGGAATATGGAACGGCTGGATCTGGGTCACATCGCTGGCCTGATTGTCTGATTCGTTCGTGTCGTCCTCATCCGAGCCTACCACTACCGTGTTGGTCACCGTACCGGCTGCTCCGGCTTTCACCTTGATGTTGATCGTCACCGAAGTGCCGCCCGCCATGAACGGTATGGCAAAACTTACATTGTTGCCGCTCACCGTCGCCGTTACCGTAGAACCGGTCGTGTTGTTGGCCACCACATAGCTCTGGTAGGTCACCCCGCTAGGAATATTGTCGGTCACCACCACATTGGTCGCATCGGTCTGTCCGACATTGCTCACCACTATCTGGTAGTCAAACACATCCCCTTCGAATACCTCCTCGCTCAGGGCTTCCTTGGTCACGCTCAAGTTCGCATCGTTGTTCACGATTCGGAAGAATACCAAGGCATCGTCGCTGTTGCTCGGATTCACAGTCTCTCTCAATACATACTTCAGTGTATAGTCTCTGATCTCATTTACTCCCGGTATCAGGCTCAGCTCTCCGTTCTCGTTGATCAACAGACCCACGATGCCGTCCAGCTCAGTGAATTCAAAATCCACATCCGCCGCATCCGGACGCTGACCCTTCAACAGGTCGTTGTCCAGAATATTGCCCATCACTCCGCCGAATCTCAGGAAGTACGTGCCAAAGTCGTCGTCATTGGCGATGATCTCGTTCGCTCCAACACCCACTACCTCTTCTGCCTCATCTGAAATGTCCTCTCCGTCA
>NZ_SNYF01000013.1:1859-5051 GCF_004362805.1 Algoriphagus boseongensis | reverse complement strand
TTTTGAATAATGTGGCGGCGACCTACTCTCCCGGGTGTAACCCCAGTACCATCGGCGCTGCAGGGCTTAACTTCTCTGTTCGGGATGGGAAGAGGTGGGACCCCTGCGCTAGGCCGCCTAAATCTTGATGTCCGATGACCGATTTCCCTTGTAGGATGATCTATCGTCCACATAATATCTTTTGTTCTGACTTTGTCCTTCGGTCTTCCGACTTCGGTCTATAGTCTTTTAACATATCTTGTAGAAACTGTAACAAACGGTAGGTAAGCTTTCGGGCAATTAGTACTGCTCAGCTATGCCATTGCTGACTTTACACCTGCAGCCTATCAACCTGGTCGTCTCCCAGGGCCCTATATGGAAGTCTCATCTTGAGGGGAGTTTCGCACTTAGATGCTTTCAGCGCTTATCTCTTCCCGACGTAGCTACCCGGCAGTGCAGTTGGCACCACAACCGGTACACCAGCGGTCAGTCCAACCCGGTCCTCTCGTACTAAGGTCAGGTCCTCGCAAACTTCCCACGCCCGCAACAGATAGGGACCGAACTGTCTCACGACGTTCTGAACCCAGCTCGCGTGCCACTTTAATCGGCGAACAGCCGAACCCTTGGGACCTTCTCCAGCCCCAGGATGTGACGAGCCGACATCGAGGTGCCAAACCTCCCCGTCGATATGAGCTCTTGGGGGAGATCAGCCTGTTATCCCCAGCGTACCTTTTATCCTTTGAGCGACGGCCCTTCCATTCAGAACCGCCGGATCACTATACCCGTGTTTCCACCCTGCTCGGCTTGTCGGCCTTACAGTCAAGCTCCCTTATGCTATTGCACTCCTCGTACGGTTACCAAGCGTACTGAGGGAACCTTTGGAAGCCTCCGTTATCCTTTTGGAGGCGACCACCCCAGTCAAACTACCCACCAAGCAATGTCCCCCTCAAGGGGTTAGATACCAAACAAACAAAGGGTGGTATTTCAACAGTGACTCCACAGATCCTAGCGAACCCGCTTCATAGTCTCCCACCTATCCTACACATCATTTGTCCAGTACCAATGCTAAGCTGCAGTAAAGGTGCATGGGGTCTTTCCGTCCCGTTGCGGGTACACGGCATCTTCACCGTGACTACAATTTCACCGAGCTCATGGCTGAGACAGCGCCCAGATCGTTACACCATTCGTGCAGGTCGGAACTTACCCGACAAGGAATTTCGCTACCTTAGGACCGTTATAGTTACGGCCGCCGTTTACTGGGGCTTCGATTCAATGCGTCGCTTGCGCTAACATCCCCTCTTAACCTTCCAGCACCGGGCAGGTGTCAGGCCTTATACCTAGTCTTTCAACTTCGCAAAGCCATGTGTTTTTGTTAAACAGTCGCCTGGGCCTCTTCACTGCGGCCCCCTTTTACAGGGGCGCCCCTTCTCCCGAAGTTACAGGGCCATTTTGCCGAGTTCCTTAGCCATGATTCACTCGAGCACCTTAGGATTCTCTCCTCGACCACCTGTGTCGGTTTGCGGTACGGGTACTCATACGCTTAGCGCTAGAAGTTTTTCTTGGAAGCCCTTAGGGTCACTATCCGATTGTCCGTAGACGCTCGGTACTATCACCTTCGGCTAGATCCACGCATTTAACTATGGTTCCAATACCTACTGGCTTCAACCCGGTATTCCGTCACCGGGCGGACCTTTCATCACTCCGTCACTCCTTCACCTGTATGAGCAGTACGGGAATATTAACCCGTTGTCCATCGACTACCCCTCTCGGGTTCGCCTTAGGCCCCGACTAACCCTGATCCGATTAACGTTGATCAGGAAACCTGGGTCTTACGGTGGGCGGGTTTCTCGCCCGCCTTATCGTTACTTATGCCTACATTTGCTTTTCCAAAAGCTCCAGCACCCCTTACAGGATACCTTCACCGCCGTTGGAATGCTCCCCTACCACTGCATTGCTGCAATCCTTCGCTTCGGTACTAGATTTGATGCCCGATTATTATCGACGCCCTGTCGCTCGACCAGTGAGCTGTTACGCACTCTTTAAAGGAATAGCTGCTTCCAAGCTAACCTCCTGGCTGTCTCTGCAACTGGACCACCTTTGTTCAACTTAATCTAGATTTGGGGACCTTAGCGGAAGGTCTGGGTTCTTTCCCTCTCGGACTGGGACCTTAGCACCCCAGCCCTCACTGCCGGTTCTGTATATTGGCATTCGGAGTTCGTCAGGATTTGGTAGGATGTGACTCCCCCTAGTCCTATCGGTAGCTCTACCTCCAACATACAATTCCCGACGCTGTTCCTAAAAACATTTCGGGGAGTACGAGCTATTTCTCAGTTTGATTAGCCTTTCACCCCTACCCACAGCTCATCCGGAAGCTTTTCAACGCTTATCGGTTCGGTCCTCCAGTTAGTTTTACCTAACCTTCAACCTGGCCATGGGTAGATCACTAAGTTTCGCGTCTACCCCCACCGACTCAGTCGCCCTTTCAGACTCGCTTTCGCTCCGGGTACGTGACTGAATCACTTACCCTTGCCGATGAGGTGTAACTCGTAGGCTCATTATGCAAAAGGCACGCCGTCACCCCACTAAAGGGCTCCGACCGCTTGTAAGCGCACGGTTTCAGGTTCTATTTCACCCTCCTATTCGGAGTACTTTTCACCTTTCCCTCACGGTACTCGTTCACTATCGGTCTCTCAGGAGTATTTAGCCTTACCGGATGGTGCCGGCAGTTTCAATCGGGATTCCTCCGGTCCCGACCTACTCAGGATACCCGCCTCTCATACAACCCTTCCAATACGGGACTCTCACCCCCTACGGTCGGCCTTCCCATGCCGTTCTCGTCAAGTTGTACTCAATTATGCAGGTCCTACAACCCCGTGCATGCCGTAACATACACGGTTTGGGCTAATCCGCGTTCGCTCGCCACTACTTACGGAATCATTATTATTTTCTCCTCCTATGGGTACTTAGATGTTTCAGTTCCCCACGTTCGCCTATCTTACGATATAGCCATTGCTGGCTGGGTTGCCCCATTCGGATATCTACGGATCAACTCGCATTGGCCAATCCCCGTAGCTTTTCGCAGCTTATCACGTCCTTCCTCGCCTCTGAGAGCCTAGGCATCCCCCGTGCGCCCTTATTCACTTACTTCTACTTTACTCATTCTCTCGAATGAATCTGTTACAGTTTCTACTTCAATATGTCAATGAACTTCTT
>NZ_SNYF01000012.1:54679-58777 GCF_004362805.1 Algoriphagus boseongensis | reverse complement strand
GGAAGTACGTGCCAAAGTCGTCGTCATTGGCGATGATCTCGTTCGCTCCAACACCCACTACCTCTTCTGCCTCATCTGAAATGTCCTCTCCGTCACGTGGACCTTTGACAAGTACTTGAGCAATATTCACTAAGGTAGCTTTCTCCAGATCGCTTGTGGTAACCGTGTAGTTAGTGGTAACATTGATCACCTGACCAGGTGCTATTGTTCCCAAGTTCTGATTAAGACCAGTAAGTGGATCCTTAACTACCACACCAGCTAAGGTCACGTTGCCCGTATTGGTCACCGTCAAGGTATAGGTGATTACTTCACCGGCTTCTCTGACAATCTCCTTATCAGCGGTCTTCACCAACTGGATACCCGGTAGATACGCTATAGGTGTGGTTACCTCATCGGTAGCCGTTGGGTTATTGTCTCCCTCATTCGGACTCTCTCCGGTCGCAGTCGCCTCGTTCTTCACGCTGCCGGTATCCACGTCCTCCTGGGTAATCGGATACGTCGCCTCGATCGTC
Organism: Algoriphagus boseongensis; assembly: GCF_004362805.1. Classification (GTDB taxonomy): domain Bacteria; phylum Bacteroidota; class Bacteroidia; order Cytophagales; family Cyclobacteriaceae; genus Algoriphagus; species Algoriphagus boseongensis. The sequence continues at coordinate 58,265 of NZ_SNYF01000012.1, read as the reverse complement.
TTGCTCTCGCCAGGTGCCAAGGTACCCACATTCACTACCGTACCCGTCTTGGTATCCACTACCGTCACGTTATCCAAGGTTACGTTACCCGTGTTGGTCACCACTATTGTGTATGGAATCTCATCACCCGGCTTTTCCAACACCGGTTCGTTGTCCGTAATCTCAATATCAATATCCGGATTCTGAACCGCAGTTACTACCGCATCATCCTGGTCGGACACCTTTTCGTTACCGTTAAATCCTTCAGCTGTCGCCACGTTCAAAATCGATCCGCTGTCAATATCTGACTGGGTTACCGTATAGCTTGTCTCAACTTTGATCACCTGACCTGGTACCATAGAGCCATATAGGTTATCATATCCAGTCAATGGATCCGAAATCTTAACGCTGTTCAAGGTCACATTGCCCGTGTTGGTCACCGTCAAGGTGTATTTGATCACGTCGCCTGCATTATTTACCTCGGATACATCCGAAGTCTTCTCAATGGAAATTGCAGGGCTTTGAGTTGCTTTAACTACCGCATCATCCTGGTCGGACACCTTTTCGTTACCGTTAAATGCTTCAGCTGTCGCCACGTTCAAAATCGATCCGCTGTCAACATCTGACTGGGTTACCGTATAGCTTGTCTCAACTTTGATCACCTGACCTGGTACCATAGAACCATATAGGTTATCATATCCAGTCAATGGATCCGAAATCTTAACGCTGCTCAAGGTCACATTGCCCGTGTTGGTCACAGTTAAGGTGTACTTGATCACATCTCCCGCATTGTTTACCTCGGATACATCCGAAGTCTTCTCAATGGAAATTGCAGGGCTCTGAGTTGCTTTAACTACTGCGTCATCCTGGTCGGACACCTTTTCGTTACCGTTAAATCCTTCAGCTGTCGCCACATTCAAAATCGATCCGCTGTCAACATCTGACTGGGTTACCGTATAGCTTGTCTCAACTTTGATCACCTGACCTGGTACCATAGAACCATATAGGTTATCATATCCAGTCAATGGATCCGAAATCTTAACGCTGTTCAAGGTCACATTGCCCGTGTTAGTCACCGTCAAGGTGTATTTGATCACGTCGCCTGCATTATTCACCTCGGATACATCCGAAGTCTTCTCAATGGAAATTGCAGGGTTTTGAATTGCATTTACTTTGGCATCGTCCTGATCAGATACTTGAGTTTCTTTTGCAAATCCTGTTACAGAAGCAACGTTTATAATGGATCCATTATCCATATCTCCTTGAGTTACCGTGTAGCTAGTTTGAATAACTAAAACTTGACCTGGCACCATCTGTCCAATTACATTACTGTATTTGGTCAAAGGATCATTGACCGTAACACTATTCAGGATCAAATTACCTGTATTTGTAATTGTCAAGGTATAATTAATCACATCTCCAGCAGCATCAACGCTTGTTACATCTGCATCTTTTTCGATTGCAATATCAGGAGTTTGAGTCAAGCAAACCTCTGCAGAATCGGAGTCATCTGTAAGAACGGTTTGTTCAGATTCTGATTGTTCTCCAAGATAAACTGTTGCTGTCGCTGTATTTGTGATACAACCTTCCTCAATCAAGTTCTGAGTAATTTCAAGCTCAGCAGTGAAGGTTGTGAATTCTTGAGGAGCCAAGGATTGGATCATCCATATATCTCCTGTCAAGTCATCTTTCACCTCAACGTTTTGAAGTTCAACATCACCATCATTGGTAACCTTGATTTCGTAGGTTATAAATCCTCCTAGCTTATCGTCATTAGAAACAACCGACTTTTCTATTTGTACTGAAGGCTGAACAACCAATACTGTGACAATTGCGGTATCACAATTTGTCGGATTCGGATTAGTACAGATTCTATATTCTAGGGTATAGATTCCAGGTGCTAATCCTGGGCTAACGCTAACCAATCCTGTTGCAGTATCCAATAACAATGCTCCTGGAGTTGATTGACCTACTTCGGTAACAGTCACCAAAGAAGTATTCAATGGAGTAGTTCCGTCTAGTAGACTATCATTATCCAATACATTCACAATGTTGTTGTATCCAAACTGTGTTGATACAGGGATAGAAGTCATATCATCATCCACCGCAATTGGAGCATTTGGATCCGGATTACAAGCTTCTGTCGCTCCTGGGTAAGTCACTTCTGTTTGAATCTCAGGGTTCAATTTGAAGACTACATAAGCTCCATCTTCACGAACTTGATAGAAATTGAAGTTTCCTGAAACCCACTGATTGTTTTCAAATTTCCATCCTGGCCATGCGCTTCCATATCCTCCAGGAATAGTATCTGCTCCTGGGAACAACATGTAACCTTCCAAAGGAATGTTTTCATAAACAATGATCGGATTTCCATCCTTGTCATACCAAGTCATGGTCAATGGAGTATCGTCTCCAGGTGCCAAATCTTGAATATTGAAGTTTACTGGGGATATAATCCATCTTAAATATGGAGCATCCAGTTCACAATATTCTTCAACTTCAATTAGACCTAGCAATGGATTGATTGTTACTGTTATGACAGCCTCATCAAAGTTCAATGGATTACCAATCTCAGTAATTCTATAGGTCAATTGATAATCACCAGCCTGTGGATTTGCTGCAATGGTAATTTCTCCATTTGCATCCACAGAAAGAACTCCGCTAGGATCTGGAATTACAGTGGTCAAAATCACATTGGAAGGATTAGCAGAACCACCTTTCAATTCATCATTGGTCAAAGCATTTACCAACGACGTTTGAGGAGTTGTCGCATAATCGAAGGTTCCAGCAATATCATCCACCGCCAAAATCTCATTAAATCTGGATTCCGCTGTAGCATTGTCAGGCTGAGACTCAATTTCAGATTCTCCGAAGAATCCAATACCTGTCGCAATATTCGTAACTGAACCTTCTAACAAATCAGCCTCTGTCACAGAATACACAGCTGTGAAGACAATGGTAGCTCCAGGACTCAAGATTGTTGTATTAGCAGGATCTGCAATTACTCCAATCTTATCATCGTTTACTGTAAATGGACCGTTTAGGGTGACATTTCCAGAGTTGGTCACTACATACTCATATTCGATCAGATCATCGATCAAACTGTAAGGATCTCCTGCAGTAATAGTCTTCTCAATTTGTAATTCAGGAGACTGAGTAAAGCAAGCTTCAACTTGATCTTCATCAGAAAGAATTACGATGTAATCAGCAATTGGCTCACCTTGATTTGGAGATTGAGATTCTGTATACTCTCTAATCTCAGCAACTGCAGTATTGGTGAAGCATTTTTCATCAATCATCTGCTGAGTGATTGTAACAGAAACTGTATACACTTCTTCAGCTCCAGGAGCCAATTCCGCAATCAAATCTATCAAACCAGCCTGAATATCCTCAACATAGATATCATTCAAGGTCACATTACCAGTGTTGGAAACTGTGATCTCATAAGAAATCTGTCCGTTTAATGTGTCATCATTGGTTATTACCACTTTTTCAACATCGATATCAGGTGTCTGTACCGCATTCACCGTCTCAGAATCGGTGTCTCTTACCGGAGTGTTGTTATAGGTCGTGCTGGCTGTCGCCGTGTTGGTGAAGCTGCCTGCAT
>NZ_SNYF01000012.1:0-54583 GCF_004362805.1 Algoriphagus boseongensis | reverse complement strand
CTGTCTGTACCGCATTCACCGTCTCAGAATCGGTGTCTCTTACCGGAGTGTTGTTATAGGTCGTGCTGGCTGTCGCCGTGTTGGTGAAGCTGCCTGCATCTACATCGGACTGGGTCACGGTGTAGCTCGCTGTAGCCGTAGCACTTGCCCCTGGAGCCAAGCTCGCAATCGGGCTGCCTACTACGGTCGCCACCGGATCACTCACCACAATGTTGCTCAAGGTCACGTTACCTGTGTTCTTCACGATCAGGTTATAGGTCAATACATCTCCTACCGCATCGTAGCTGTTCGGTGATGTAGTCGACGTCTTGGTCAACTCCAAGTTCGCTGTCTGTACCGCATTCACCGTCTCAGAATCGGTGTCTCTTACCGGAGTGTTGTTATAGGTCGTGCTGGCTGTCGCCGTGTTGGTGAAGCTGCCTGCATCTACATCGGACTGGGTCACGGTGTAGCTCGCTGTAGCCGTAGCACTTGCCCCTGGAGCCAAGCTCGCAATCGGGCTGCCTACTACGGTCGCCACCGGATCACTCACCACAATGTTGCTCAAGGTCACGTTACCTGTGTTCTTCACGATCAGGTTATAGGTCAATACATCTCCTACCGCATCGTAGCTGTTCGGTGATGTAGTCGACGTCTTGGTCAACTCCAAGTTCGCTGTCTGTACCGCATTCACCGTCTCTTGAGCTTGATTCGATGTAACTCCATTTCCACTTGCTGTGGCTAAATTGGTTACGGAACCTGCATCAAGATCGGACTGAGAAATAGTATAGCTACCTGTCGCAGTTACACTTGCACCAGGTGCTAATGGACCATTGACATTTGCAATGCTGGAAATTTTATTATCAGTTACACTAAACGGACCATTCAAGGTCACATTTCCACTGTTGGTGATTACATAGCGGTATGCAACCACGTCACCTACTGCATCATATGGATCTCCAGAAGTAGCTTCCTTTGCCAAAGTCAAAGCTTTGGTTTGGCAAACAACAACAACCGTCTTAGTATCATTATTAGCAGCCGTACCAGAAAGATCAGATACCGTAGTTCCATTGGCTTTACCACTAGCGGTTGCCTGATTTTCAACTTTACCATTCTCAATATCCTGTTCGGTAATGGTATAACTGGCTGTATAAGTCCAGCTTTCATTGACATCCAATATTGCGTTTCCATTACCATTAGCACCAAGTGTCAATGCCACAACAGCATTTGGGGCTTGGAATAAAGGATCAGAAATCTGAACATCGGTTAGAGGATATGCGCCTGTATTGGTCAATACAAAGCTGTAATTGATTGTAGGATTCAAGGTTGGATCCAAACAATTCTCACCAGAAGGACCATTGGTCGCTGTTTTAACTAGAGCAAGGCTACAAGTTCCAACGTTTACGGTTACAGTAGCTTTTGCACTTTCACATTCACCAGTTTTAGTTTGGCTGATTTTATAAGTGAAAGTTCCTGCACTCAAAGTACTGATGGTCGGCGCCCCAGATAATGGATTGTCATTTTGATCATACCATTTAATGGTATATCCAGAAGCTGGTGTAACTGAAAGCAATTTATCTCCAGAATTTTGACAATAATCAAAAGTCTGATTAGTCGGAGCTGGAGCTTTAGAAGGAATAGTAACTGGAATCTCAATAAACTTATTACAGTTCTTGGTAGTAAAGGAATACTTTACCACATAAGAGCCTGGCAAACTAGTAGCCAAATTGATTTCTCCAGATTGGGCATCAATTTTTAAATTATTACTATTTGAAGTAAAAGTTCCTCCTGTTACACCAGTAATTTTGGCAGGAACAGTTGTATTAGGACCGCAAAATAAATTTGAATCATAGGTTACTTCTGCGGTTCCAAAATTGATTTTTACCTGAATTGGATCTATGAAATCATCCGCTGCTGCAGTAAGAGAAGAGGAAGATCTGGTCTTGACCATCATTGTTTTGACTTTGATGCCTAAACATGGATCAGTCAATGCTCCAAGAATTTCTGTAATGTTTAAAGCCGCTTCAACAAATTGAAGTGGCTGATAGGATGAATTTCCAAATGCACCGACAGGAGTTTGAGAAATCGAAGTGTTTACAAAACCGAAAGCATTTGAAGAGGTAGTTTGGATATAGCTCGATCCATTCCACAAATAAAATTTGATATCTACAGCTGAACCACCGTTTTCGTAACTAACAGCAACTAAGATATCGTTGATTGATCTTGTTCCAGTAAATCTGTTATTATTCGTATTTCGAGTTATCGTATTTTGAAAAAATTCAAATTCTAAATAGCTAGTGCCGTTGGTTGCTAATCGGTCGGATGCAACAACTAACCAAGTATCATTATTTGCTGCCGTTCCGATATGCAAAAACGCATTTCCGATATCTCCCTTACCTCCTGCATCGCTCGCTCCCCAAATCCATGAACTGGGATCATCTGAAGATTTTGTACCTGAAGTAAAAACCAATTCTTGGGGTAAGGTAGTCCCTTTATATCCATCCTTAACCCAAAATGATGTCTCCACATTTAAAGGAACTCCACTAGAAGAAAAAACATGTCCTCCAGCACCAGCAGGTCCTGGAAACCAGTCTCCAATTCCCACTGTCGGTGAGTTAGAAACCAGGTCTCCTTCTATTCCAATTCCTCCACTTGGAATTACTACAGGTGATGTGTTTTGAGAAAATCCTTTTGGAAAAAAAGAAAATAGAAAGAGAAGAACAAAGGATAAACCAAGAAGGTTACTTTTTGCTAATTCTCCCCATTTCAAAAATCCACCTTCGGGTGTCCGGGAACTGAATTGATAATTGGATAAAGTCTCCATATCGTTAGAATTTAAAATTTTCGAGTTCGTAAACTTGTTTCTATACTGTTCTCATTTTTAAGGCTTTAGCTGCATTCCTTTTTCAAAAAAATCCAGATGAGCCCTTACTTTTTGTAACAAAATCCCGTCGAACTAAAAACGGGCTTTACACTCATTATCAAATATTTGCCATAAAAATACACTTTTATGTTTTTCATATCCAAACCTTTTTTGGAAAAATTTAATGTGTAATGCAAATTTTTTTATGTGAAATGAATTTTAATGCCCTTATAAATTAATTTTTGATGAACTTTTGGGCCATTTTTTATAAACAAAAACTAATTCCTTTGATTTAAATCAAAAAAATAGATTCACCTTCCCCCTTTTGTATATTGAATGGATATTGGATTCATAGAAACAAAGCCCATGGAACAATCGCTTATATCCCAGACTGATTTTGCTACCCTGCTTCACCTGCAGAAAAAAACAGCCATTGAATGGAGAAGCTCTACCTATAAGGAGCGCTTGGAACGCTTGAAAATCCTAAGTGATTGGATCAAAAAGAACCAGAAAAAAATTCAGCAGGCTCTCTGGGATGATTTTAGAAAGCCTCCGATTGAAACTGACCTTTCAGAAATTTTTCCAGTGACTTCAGAAATTAATCATGTAGCCAAAAACCTCAAATCATGGATGAGTCCATCCAAAGTAAGCACTCCCTTACCCATGTTGGGCACAAGTAGCTATCTTCAAAAAGAGCCGAAAGGCACTTCCCTCATTATTTCTCCCTGGAATTATCCGTTTAATCTGGCCATTGGCCCATTAGTTTCTGCCTTGGCTGCTGGCTGCCCGGTGGTAATCAAACCTTCAGAATGGACCCCTCATACTTCCCAACTCATTGAGGATATGGTGGGCTCCCTCTATAAACCTGAGGAAGTAAAGGTGTTTCAAGGGGATGCTTCAGTCTCTCAGGAGCTTTTAAACCTTCCTTTTGACCATATATTTTTTACTGGAAGCCCTCAAATCGGGAAAATTATCATGGAAAAAGCTGCCCAGCATCTAAGTTCAGTGACTTTGGAGCTTGGCGGAAAATCACCGGCCATCGTCACTACCAGCGCTAATTTGGCAGATACAGCGAGGAAAATTGTCTTCGGAAAATTCGTCAACAGCGGGCAAACCTGCATTGCTCCTGATTATATCTTGGTTCATCAGGACAGCAAAGATCAACTCGTAGCTGAATTGACCCTTGCTATCAAGGAGATGTATGACCCCAAGCTTAAAGGGATAGAGCAATCTCCTGATTTGGCCAGATTGATCAGCGATCGCCATTTCCAAAGGCTGAATGAATGGCTTCAGGATGCTTTAGTAAAAGGTGCAAAACTGGAGTTTGGTGGAAAAGCCGATCCTAAAGAACGATACATTGAACCCACACTCCTTTCTGGAATAAGTGAAGAAATGCAGGTAGCTCAGGAAGAAATTTTCGGCCCCATTCTTCCTATTTTGACTTATCAAATTCTTGAACAGGCTATAGAATACGTTAATGCAAAGCCGAAGCCTTTAGCCCTTTACATTTTTGACCAGAGTAAAGAGGCCAAGGAAATCCTTCACAAAACGAGTTCTGGAAATGCGGTAATCAACGATTGTGTCCTGCATTTCCTGAATAATGAACTCCCATTTGGAGGGGTAAATAACAGCGGCCTAGGCAAGGCACATGGCTATTATGGATTTTTGGCTTTTTCCAATGAAAAAGGAGTGATGAAGCAAAGAATAGGACTAACCAATGTTTCGATGCTGAGACCTCCTTACGGAATAAAAGCTAAAAAAGTGGTTCAATCTCTCATCAAATGGTTCTAATATGAAGCACTCATTTTTTATCAGTAGACTATTTTTCTTACTCTTTTTCCTAGCTTTTGCGTTTGCTTGTCAGGAAAATTCAGAGCCTGAAATCTTACCCGCAAGAGACCTTTTGAATATTTCTTACGGAACTGACAGCCGACAAACCATGGATGTTTTTTTGCCGGCTGGTAGATCCACAGCTACAACACCCACACTTATATATATACATGGAGGGGCCTGGATAGATGGGGATAAGAGTGAATTTCTTCAGGTAAAATCCATCATGGAAAAAGAATTTGAAGGATTTGCACTTATTTCTCTCAATTACAGACTTTATGATTTTGCTTTAAATAAAAATCTAATACCCGACCAGGAAAAAGACATTGAATCCGCCATAGCCTATATCAAATCTCAATTGAACGATTGGAAAATAGCTGATATTCAAGTCATTTCCGGTGCGAGTGCTGGAGGACATTTAGCCCTATTGCATGCTTATAAAAGAAATGTCTCCTCGATAAAAGCAGCGATTGCATTCTTCCCTCCAACGGATTTGTCTGCCTTATATGGTTTTAATAACCTAACATCACTAGGACTGAGTGCGGTGGTCGGAGGAACTCCCTCTGAAAATCCCGAAAAATATAGAGAGGTAAGCCCTACAACACACATAGATAGCCAGGATGTCCCTACAATTTTCTTTCATGGAGATGTAGATACAGTGGTTCCAATTACACAAAGCGAATTGCTCAAGGCAGGTTTGGAACAAAAAAATGTCAGGCATCAATTCACCAAAGTTCCCGGTCAGGGCCATGGTTTTACACAGGCTACCTACTCAACTTTAATCGCTGAAGCGAGGGCATTTATAGGAGATATAAATTAAAAAACCCCGGCAAAACCGGGGTACCATAAGTTTTAGACTTTTTGAAGTCCCGTAGAATGAGCCATCTCTTTGATGGCTTCCACTACTTTTTCCGAAGGTTTCAGGCGTACCTGGTCCAAGTGCTCTATTGTGCTCAGCATCTCCACGTATTCTTGCATCAGGGATTCATCACTATGCAAGGCTTGCATCAAGAGTTCTTGTTCTACCTCCGGCATTTCCTGATAAATATACCTTACCAGGTCATTTGGGGTAAAAGGTTTTGTCATAGGCTATATTTAATTGTTTCATTTTTTTCCGCAAGTGAATAAGCGCATAACGCATTCTTCCTAAGGCTGTATTGATACTCACTCCAGTTTGATCTGCGATTTCCTGAAAGCTCATATCCAAGTAATGCCGCATGATCAATACTTCTTTTTGTGATTCGGGTAATTCCTCAATCAAGCGCTTGACCAATTCGATGGTATCTTCCTTTATTCTTTTGTCCTCCACTGAGTCTTCAGCGAATTTCAAAGAATTGAAAACATTGGAACCATCTTCCATCAAAATGGTAGGATAGCGCTTCTGTTTTCTGAAATGATCCACCGCAAGATTATGCGCAATCCTGAGAATCCAGGGCTGGAATTTTCCTTCCTCATTGTATCTGTCTGAATTCAGAGTCTGAACGACTTTGACAAATACATCCTGAAGCAAATCTTCGGCTATTTTCTGATCCTTCACGATCAGAAATATTGTGGTGTAAATTTTACTTTGGTACCGATCGACCAAAAGATCAAAGGCAACTTCACTGCCGTTTCGATACTGAGCTATTAACTCGCTGTCCTGAGGACCTAATCGCTTACTCATATTAAGTTGGTTTTTGAGAAACGTAGAAGTCTAAGCCATAGTATCTAATTAGGTGATTTTTATAAAAATTATTTTTATCGGTTTTTTTGAAAACAGGCCTCAATCTTATTCTAAATAGTTGAATAAATCAAGGTGAAATTAAAATTCAGGAGAAAATTTCGATTTCCAGAAAAATCCAGTCTTTGACATATAACTCCTTGCAACCAAATAGCGCCAAGGTCTGTGCCAAAAATTGTTAATTCAATAAATCCCTCCGAATTCTGAATTGGGATTTTCCGCAAAAGTCCTCTCCAATTTGTACCTTCGTATATTGTCAAAAATTAAAGAAAGAATGGATTTAAGCGGAAAAATAATCAACCAACTTCAGGAAGTCAGTGGAAATTCCAAAAGTGGAAATGCCTGGAGAAAGCAGGAATATATTGTTGAAACGGGTGGGCAATACCCTAAAAAAGTGTGCGTATCGGTTTGGGGAGATAAGATTGATCAATTTGGCCTTAAAGTAGGTGAACAGGTTACTTTGGGAATTGATGTAGAAAGCCGTGAATACAACGGAAGATGGTATACCGAAGTAAAAGCTTACAAAGTAGACAGAACCAGCGGAGGATCAAGTTCTGAAAACATGCCAGAAGTCGATACCTTCTATTCAGAAAGTGAAGAGGATAAGCTTCCTTTTTAATTAGTAATTCAACGCTTTTTTTAAACTTACTTTTCTATGTGGGATGATGATGAAAATGAATGGGAAGATGAAAATGAGTTTGATCCGGAATCGTCCCGAGATCAGACTTATTCTCATCCCATCATGAAAAAAGCACTGGAAATTGTTTCGCTTACCCATGCCATTGTAGGTAGCCTCGACGAAGCGAGGAAAGAACTCTATGGCGGAATCATGATGGAAAGCGCTATGGTTCTCGGGGCTAAGTTTGCCGGAGCAAACGGAATTGAAGACTACATTCTAAAAATGGAGAATGCCACAGTCATGAAAATTCACGCTAGAAGCCTTCGAACAATGACCTACCAATTGGCCATGGAAGAAACTCATGCTGAGGAGCATTTGGAATTGCTCAGAAAAGCAATCGATGAGTTTAAACTTCTCTTCGTGGATTGGGTAAAAACCTTTGACCCAACAGACCGATACGATGACGGTTGGGGATTATTCCTTTAGAAATAAAAAAAGCGGGGCCTATTCGGCCTCGCTTTTTATTTTTAGTTCTATTTCCTCACCAGATTCATCTAGGAATCTGTATTCCGTCACGGGTAGGGAAGAATCTTTGATCAGTTTAATCCATTTAAAGTACTTGAAAAACCACTTTACTCTTCGGCTAATCATGCCAGTGGTAAAGTATGCGTGCAGGTAGGGATGCAGCCCGATGTGGATTTTGTCCACGTTTTGAATCGTTGCGATATGCTCCAGGTCACTTTCCAGTTTATCCGCCACCAAAATGGAAGCTTGGATTTTACCGGTACCGTTACATGCAGGACAGGTCTCTTTGGTCACAATATTGACTTCAGGACGCACTCGCTGCCGGGTGATTTGCATGAGCCCGAATTTGCTCAGCGGCAAAACAGTATGCTTAGACCTGTCAGACTTCATCTCCTGCTGCATTGCTTCGTAAATCGCCTTTTTGTTTTCGGCTCTTTTCATATCGATAAAATCGACTACAATGATTCCCCCCATATCTCGGAGGCGGAGTTGTCTGGCAATTTCTTTTGCAGCAACCAGGTTGGTTTTTAATGCTGTGGATTCCTGGTCACTTTCTTGATTGGACTTGTTGCCACTATTGACGTCAATGACGTGTAGGGCTTCTGTATGTTCAATGATGACATAGCCGCCCTGAGGCAAGCTGACTGTCTGTCCAAACAAGCTTTTGATTTGCTTTTCGATTCCAAAACTTTCAAATAGCTTGGCTTTACCGTTGTAAAGCTTGACAATTTTTTCTTTTTCAGGGGCTATTGACCTGATGTAGGATCTGATCTGATCGTAGGTGGATTCTTCTTCTACGGTGATTGCGTCGAATGATTCATTGAGTAGGTCTCTCACTAAGGAGCTGGCCATACTCATCTCTCCGATAATTTTATCCCGACTTTTTGCTTTCAGCAATTTCTTCATGCCTTCTTCCCAAGTATTGAGAAGATTTCGAAGGTCTTTGTCAAGTTCCGTCACGGACTGTCCTTCGGCTACCGTTCGGATGATTACTCCAAAATTGGCAGGCTTGATTGAATTGATAAGTCTGAGTAGCCTTTTTCTTTCGTCACTGCTTCTTATTTTCTTGGATACATTGACTGTATCAGAAAATGGAACCAGCACCAAATATCGGCCGGGCAGAGAGAGCTCACAGGATAATCGCGGGCCTTTAGTGGAAATGGGTTCTTTAACCACCTGAACCAAAACCTGATTGGTCTTGGAAAGAATCTTGTCGATTTTACCGACTTTTTCTATTTCAGGTTCATTGTCAAAACCCTTCAGTAGGTAACTGCTGTAGTTGTTGTTTCTTACCAACTTGGTAAACTTCAGCAAGCTGTTGACATTCGGGCCAAGGTCCTGGTAATGAAGAAAGGCGTCTTTCTCATAACCCACGTCAATGAACGCAGCGTTGAGTCCATTGACGATCTTGCGGACCGTGCCCAGGTAAATGTCTCCTACCTTAAACTGGTTTTCCATCCCTTCGGAATGAAGCTCTACCAGTTGTTTGTCACTTAATAAGGCGATACGACTCCCGTTTTGAGCAGAATCGATTAACAATTCCGTACTCAAAATCTCGTCTTAATTAATATGTAAATGAACGTAGGTATAAAAACTCGAAAAGAAGAAGTGGATTACTTCTTCTTATGTCTGTTTTTTCTAAGTCTTTTCTTACGCTTGTGAGTCGCGATTTTATGTCTTTTTCTTTTCTTACCGCAAGGCATAGTTTTTAGAATTTAGTGTGTAACAATAATTTATAGCTGGTCGAGATAGCCCTGAATACTTCCAAGAATCATAGGATCCTCAGTCATTTTCTTTACTAACTCAAACTGTGCTTTCGCTTTGTTTTTTTCTTTGGCTTCAAAATAGCTCACTCCGAGATAAAATTGCCCTTGAAGATTGTCAGGATGGTATTTTACCAATTCCTCAAATCGCTCAACCGCTCTTTTATATTGTCCGGATTGCATGGAAAGAACTCCCATATTAAACAATCCATCTTCGTTTTGCGGATCTTGCTCCAAAACTTCCCTCAGCATGGTAATTCCCTGCATCGGGTTGGAGGAAGAAACGTAGGTCATCGCCACTTTGGTCTTAAGATCAAGTCTACTCTGATCTTTATCCAAGACTTTGTTTAGATAGAGCCTAGTTTTTTCTGCCAATAATTCAACTTTCGATTTGTCCAACGCAAAGGAAAAAGCCTCATAATTGGCTTTTCCAGCTTCTTCTGCCAAAAACATATTCTCAGGCAAAAGATCAGCAGCTCCACTCCAATAGTAGGCCGCACTGTCAAACAAACCTTCCTCCTGATAAATTCCTGCTAAAACCTGCGCTGCAGCTACCTTTTCTTCCTTTTCAGGAGCATTAAGGTAATTGTATTTCAATTGGTCCGCTTGAGTTCTTTTTTCAGAAGATAGCTCATTCTCATGCATTTCGGTAACAGATGGAGTCTCAGTAGAAGTTTGTCCTTCCGATTCCTCCATTTTTGCTCCTGTAGAATCGTTGTCGACCACTACTTTGGGTAGGGCATACAAACCTACAACAGCTAAAATACCGACTGCAACAAGAATGAGCTGTGATTTTTTCATGTCAAAGTCGCCTCTGGCTTAGTCCTGAGGAGCGAGTTGTTTGATTTTTTTGCTGTTCTTGATCTTCTCAATAAACACTTTTGATGGCTTAAATGCCGGGATATAGTGCTCATCGATCACGATAGCTGTATTTTTGGAGATGTTTCTAGCAATTTTCTTTGCTCTCTTCTTGTTGATAAAACTACCAAACCCTCTTACGTAGATGTTATCTCCTTCAGCCATAGAGTCCTTCACTACTTTGAAGAACGCTTCGATAGCTTGTGTCACATCATCCTTCTGGATTCCGGTTTTATCGGAAATCTTGGTGATTACTTCTGCTTTTGTCACAGTGATTTTAATTTAGAAATTACGAAATAAGCTTAACAACCTATTAACCAAGTGTTTTTGGGACTGCAAATGTACGAGAAGCATCTCAATTAAAAAACAAAATCAAAAAAATTACCTAGGAAATCCTAATAAAAATTACCCCAACATGCCCCTAAAACTACCTGAATATCAGGCTTTTTCTCATCAAATAATAAAATGGTATCGGGAAAATCCAAGGGATTTACCTTGGAGAAATAGTTCCGATCCTTATAAAATTTGGCTTTCAGAGATCATTCTCCAACAAACCCGGGTTGCCCAAGGATTACCTTATTATTATGCATTTACCCAAGCGTATCCGACTGTGAAAGATCTTGCCCTTGCTCCTGAATCTGAGGTTTTAAGACTATGGCAAGGATTAGGATATTATAGTAGAGCTAGAAATCTACATTTCTGTGCAAAATTTATTTGGCATGAGCTAGAAGGAAAATTCCCCACTCGATATGATGAGCTAATTAAATTAAAGGGAGTGGGAAGTTATACTGCTGCGGCCATATCTAGTTTTGCCTTTGGGGAAGTTAAGGCTGTGGTGGATGGAAACGTGTTTCGGGTTTTGGCAAGGTATTTTGGAATTGAAACAGATATAGCCTCGAGTAAGGGGAAAAAAGAATTTGAAACTTTAGCTAATGAATTAATCCCTGCCGATACACCTGGAGAATTCAATCAGGCGATGATGGACTTTGGTGCAAGACTTTGTACTCCCAAAAACCCAGATTGCACCAATTGCCCTATTAAATCTTCTTGCTTTGCATTTCAGCACCAATTGGTAGGATCTCTTCCAGTAAAAATAAATAAAGTAAAAATCAAAGAAAGGTCTCTCAACTACTTGGTCATCCGTTGTGGCACAGATTGGGTATGGAAAAAGCGGGGAGCTGGCGATATCTGGGAAGGACTTTATGATTTTCCTTCTGAGGAAATCTCCCAACAAGGAGGATTATTGAGCGAGGATCCCAAACCATTCCCGAAAAAATATCGACACCTTTTGTCCCATCAGAAACTTGAGGCGAAATTTTCTGAAGTCGAAATTCCAATCAATAATCGAGAAAAACTTGCTCAATGGTGTGAAAACAAAGGTTTTGAACTCGTAGCAGAGAATGAAATTGAGTATTTGGCCAAGCCTAAACTGATTGTCAACTTTTTGACCGATCAAGGGTTTTGAGTAACTTCAATTTTCAAGTTTTTAATCTTAAAAAAAAGAATACCATGGCAGGAGTAAATAAAGTGATCTTGGTTGGAAATCTCGGAGCAGATCCTGAGGTGAAGTACCTAGAAGGAGATAATGTAGTAGCCAATCTAAGGCTAGCTACCACTGAATCTTACAAAGATAGAAGTGGTAACCGCGTTGAACAAACGGAATGGCATGATCTCGAACTTTGGGGACAGCAGGCCAAAATCGCCGAGCAGTACCTTAAAAAGGGATCCCAGATTTATGTAGAAGGAAAAATCAAATCAGACACTTGGCAAGATGAACAAGGTCAGAATAGAAAAAAAGTAAGAATCAGAGTTTTGAGTTTTACTATGTTGGGTGGCAGACCTGACAATGCGCCGAATGCTCCAAATATGCCTGCTACTAGCACAAACGCTCCGAAAGCTTCTGTTCAAACCTCTTCAGGACCAGAAATTGACTTGTCTGATACTGATGATGATTTGCCATTTTAATTAATTTGGAAAATTCCTCTGAAATTAAGTTTCAGAGGAATTTTTTATTTTTGCATCAACCAGTAAACCTTCCAATGGACGACCCTTACCCGAGTCAACTGATTTTAGCTCAAATTGCTGAGTTTTCACCTAGTTATTACCTCATCAATGGGTTAGTTCTGGTCTTTTTGCTTATATGTTCCGCCCTTGCCTCAGGTTCGGAAGTAGCATTTTTTTCCTTAAGCAATGAAGACCTAGAAAATATCCGAGAGACAGACCCACAAACAGGCAAAAAAGTAAGCTTCCTTCTGTCTTCACCTAAAAGACTGTTAAGCACTATTTTGATTCTAAATAACCTGATTAATATCGGGATTGTCACCTTGACCACTTTTGTCACTTGGTCAATCTTTGGAACTAATGCAGCCGGTATCATCATCATTCTAATTCAGACAGTGGGAGTGACATTCGCTATTGTGTTTTTTGGCGAAATCGTCCCAAAAGTCTATGCGAACCAAGCCAAAATTCCATTTTCAATGGGTATGGCCTCAATCCTAAGTTTCTTTTCGTCCATTTTAAAACCATTCTCAGTCTTATTGATGGCATTTGGAAATCTGATCGAAAAGAGATTCCAGCAAAAAGGATATTCCCTTTCTGTGGATGAACTTAATCAGGCTTTGGAACTAACCACCGAAGACACCCCAGAGGAGGAAAAAGACATTCTGAAAGGAATCGTAAACTTTGGCACCCTAAATGTCAAGCAGGTGATGAAAAGCCGCTTGGAAATCACTGCTCTCGATTCAGAAATGGATTTTCATGAATTGATGGACCGAATCAATAAAAGTGGATATTCCAGAATTCCGGTTTATGAGGAGACAGTGGACAATATTCTTGGCATCCTCTATATCAAAGATCTTCTCCCCTATATCGATCGTGATGAGAATTTTGAATGGAAGACTCTAATCAGAAAAAGCTTCTTCGTACCCGAAAACAAAAAAGTTGACGCCTTATTAAAGGACTTCCAAAAGATGAGAGTCCACATGGCCATTGTGGTAGATGAATATGGAGGAACTTCAGGCCTGGTTACTTTGGAAGATTTGATTGAAGAAATCATCGGTGAAATCAATGATGAATTTGATGACACGGTAGACTTTTTCTTTCAGGAAATAGACTCTGACACCTTTGTTTTTGAGGGAAAAGTATCCCTGAATGACTTTTGCAAAAAGCTAGAACTTGATCCGCAAATTTTTGAAGAGGTAAAGGGAGAAAGTGAATCCCTCGGCGGCTTATTGCTCGAGCTAAATTCGAAGCTTCCAAAAAATGGAACTAAGATTCAGTTTGAGGGCTTTGAATTCACTGTTTTGGCGGTTGATGCCAGAAAAATCAAGAAGGTAAAAGTTCACTTTATGTCCTCCGGGAAAGAGCCTGGAGATCATTTTACAGATTAATACACGAATTAAAATTCTGTATTTTCTTTAAATTGCAAAATTTTATTTTTATTTAAATTTCAACCCAAACTTTCATGTAGTGGAAGCCTGAAATCACTTCCAGAAAATTTTTAAAAGTTTTTTAAAAAAATATTAAAATAACCCGTTTCTAATCTTTTTACATTTTTTTAACCGAAATCAATCAAGATTTAAACCAAATTTTGAAGTAACCACAAGAAATCAGTAAAAATCTCAG
This sequence comes from Algoriphagus boseongensis, assembly GCF_004362805.1. GTDB lineage: Bacteria > Bacteroidota > Bacteroidia > Cytophagales > Cyclobacteriaceae > Algoriphagus > Algoriphagus boseongensis. The sequence goes on along the minus strand of NZ_SNYF01000012.1, from coordinate 40,802 downwards.
CTTTTTTGGATCGAATTTTTATTTCATAAAAAATCAATCAAACCTAATTTTCATCAACAATCCTTCATTTTTATAGCTAGTTTATTGCCTTTATTTTAACAAAGGATTTTTTTTTTGTAATTTTTGGAAATTTTGAACCTATTAAATCAATTTAGAATGCAAGAAGGTTTGTATCGGCCGGAGTTTGAGCATGACTCCTGCGGTATAGGTGCGGTGGTCGACTTGAGTAATACCCCAACTCATGAAACTATCAGCGATGCCTTATACATGCTTAGTAATATGGAGCACCGCGGAGGTCGGGGCTCTGACCCCAAAACTGGAGATGGGGCAGGTATCTGTATTCAGGTCCCTCATCAATTTTTAAAAGACGTCACAGCGCGCACAGAAATTTCTTTGCCTGAAAAAGGGTATTACGGGGTGGGAATGACTTTTTTCCCAAAAAACAAACAGCTATTTCAACGCTCAAAGGAACTTCTCAATGAATTAATTGAAGAATTAGGCTTTGACCTGATCGGATACCGCACTGTGCCAGTGGATGAAACAGTTCCTGGATCTGGTGCATTGGATGTAATGCCAAATATCGAACAGCTTTTTGTCAAACATAAAGAGGGGCTGACTGGAATCGAGCTTGAGCGAAAACTCTATGTATTGAGAAATTTTGCAACTTCCGAAATCAACAACAAAATCCCTGGGGTTAACCACTCCTTCTATTTTGCCAGCTTGAGTAGCCTAACACTTATATATAAGGGCCAACTCAGGACAGATCAAGTTTTGGCTTTTTATAAAGACTTGCAAAATCCTAGAATTGAATCAGCCTTTGCCATTGTCCATTCCAGATTTTCGACCAATACCTTTCCTAACTGGAGACTGGCACAGCCATTTAGATTCTTATCTCACAATGGAGAGATTAATACCATTCGAGGGAATTTGAATAAGATGAAGTCTAAGGAGGCACTGATGAAGTCTAAATTCTTCACTGATGAAGAATTGGCCATGCTAATGCCTATCACGAATAAGATGAATTCAGATTCAGCGAACCTAGATGCCATGGTGGAATTGCTCACCTTGAGCGGAAGGTCACTGCCTCATGCCATGATGATGCTAGTCCCAGAAGCCTGGCAGGATAATGAGGTAATGGATCGGGAAAGAAAGGCTTTCTATAAATTTCATGCTTCACTGGTGGAGCCTTGGGATGGTCCTGCGGCTCTACTTTTCACGGATGGTAAATCTGTAGGAGCTACTCTAGATAGAAACGGACTAAGACCTCTTCGCTATTTTATTACTCGTGACCAAAGATTGGTTCTATCTTCTGAAGCAGGTGCTTTGCCTTTGAGAGAAGCTACTATCGTAGAAAAGGGAAGAATCAGCCCAGGAAGAATGCTTTGGGCGGATTTGGAAAAAGGACAGGTTCTTTTTGATGAAGAGGTTAAAGGTGAAATCTGCAGACAGCAGCCTTATGAGAAATGGGTAAATGAAAAGCGAACCAAGCTTCGATTTGTACCAGATCCAGAGGAACTCACTCATCCTTATTCAACAAACAATATCAATAAATGCCAGACAGTCTTTGGATATACTTCCGAGGAACTCAAAGTAATCTTGGCACCAATGGGAGAAAGTGGCTATGAGGCTATCGGTTCCATGGGAGCTGATACTCCTTTGGCAGTTTTATCCAAGCAAAGCCAACATATCTCCAATTACTTCAAGCAGCTTTTTGCACAAGTAAGTAATCCTCCTATTGATCCAATTCGGGAACGGATGGTAATGTCACTTTTCACCCGAATAGGTGAAGGGCACAATATCTTGGAAGAAAGTCCCGAGCATACCAAACAGATCCACATTTCACAGCCGGTTCTTTTGAATGAGGATTTGGAAAAAATAACCCGAATGGATCATTTGGGCTATAGAACGATCAAGCTATTTGGACATTTCGTGGCAGATCATCAGCCTGGAAGATTGCTTGAGGCTATCGACAAACTTTGCCAAGAGGCAGAAGATGCAATCGAAAATGGTAAAAATGTACTGATCATTTCGGATAGATATAGTACAGAAAAATTGGCTCCAATTCCATCCTTATTGGCTATTGGGGCTGTTCATCAGCATTTGGTTAAAAAGAAAATCAGAACTCGCGCCGGTTTGGTATTGGAGTCAGGTGATATCCGAGAAGTCCATCATTTTGCTACTGCAATCGGCTATGGTGTATCGGCAATCAATCCGTATTTGGCCTTGGAGTCTCTTTTGGACATGTTTGAAAAGGGGCAATTACCAAAGGTAAAAGATCAAAAGACTCTCTTTCACAACTATCAGGATGCAATTGGAAAAGGCTTATTGAAGGTCCTTTCCAAAATGGGTATTTCTACCCTGCAGTCTTATCAAGGTGCTCAGATATTTGAAGCCATTGGTTTAGGGCCAGAGGTCATCGACAGATGCTTCAAGGGTACCATTTCCAGAATTTCCGGGGTGTCTTTCGACGAACTTGCTGAGGAGGTTTTGGCAAGGCATCGTGCAGCCTATGAGACCTTAACTCCGATTTTGGAAACTGGTGGAGTTTATCAATGGAAAAGACGTGGAGAAAAACACATGTTTAATCCGGAGACCATACACCTACTTCAAAAATCAACCCGCTTAGGTGATTATGAACTTTATAAAAAGTTCGCAGCAAAAATCAATGAGCAAACCAAAGATGCCTTGACACTTCGAGGACTTTTTGAATTCAAAAAGCGGATCAGCATCCCAATTGAAGAAGTCGAGCCTGAAGAAAATATTCTCAAGCGATTTGCCACCGGCGCCATGTCTTTTGGTTCCATATCTTTCGAAGCCCATACGACCTTGGCTGTTGCCATGAATCGAATTGGAGCAAAGAGTAATTCCGGAGAAGGCGGGGAGGATGAAATCCGCTATGAGAAAAAACCAAATGGAGACTGGGAGCGCTCGGCTATCAAGCAAGTAGCTTCTGGAAGATTTGGGGTGACTTCTCATTACCTCACCAATGCCGATGAGCTTCAAATTAAAATGGCCCAAGGCGCAAAGCCCGGTGAAGGAGGACAGCTTCCCGGTCATAAAGTAGACGATTGGATAGGTAGAGTAAGACATTCCACTCCTGGAGTTGGGCTGATTTCTCCTCCACCACACCATGATATTTATTCTATCGAAGATTTAGCACAACTGATCTTCGATTTAAAGAATGCAAATAGACAAGCTAGAATCAATGTCAAGCTGGTCTCCCAAGCTGGAGTCGGTACAGTAGCCGCAGGTGTGGCCAAGGCAATGGCTGATGTGATTTTGATCGCTGGTGCAGATGGAGGAACGGGAGCATCTCCTTTAAGTTCTATCCGCCACGCGGGACTTCCTTGGGAATTGGGACTTTCTGAAGCACATCAAACTTTAGTAAAAAATAACCTGCGTAGCAGGGTGGTTTTGCAAACTGATGGACAAATCCGAACAGGAAGAGATATCGCAATCGCTACTCTATTAGGTGCCGAAGAATGGGGTGTGGCTACCGGAGCATTAGTGGTAGAAGGATGCATCATGATGAGAAAATGTCATCTCAACACATGCCCTGTAGGTATTGCTACCCAAAACCCTGAACTAAGACAGCTATTCACCGGAGATCCGGATCATGTGGTGAATTATTTCAGATTCCTAGCACAAGACCTCAGAGAAATTATGGCCTCTTTAGGCTTTAGAACGGTGGATGAAATGGTTGGCCAAAGCCAAGTATTGCAATCAACTGGACATCTCAACCATTGGAAATGGGATAAAATCGACCTTTCTCCTATTTTCCACAAAGTAGAGGTGCCAGATCACGTTGGAATCCATAAGCAAATCGATCAGGAATTTGAACTTGACAAGGTTCTTGACAGACAATTAATAAAAGCTGCCATGCCAGCCCTAGAGCAGGCAATTCAGGTGGATGGTTCTTTCCAGATCAAAAACACAGACCGATCTGTGGGAGCCATGCTTTCCAATGAAATCTCGAAAATCTATGGAGGCGTAGGGCTTCCCGAAGACACAATTCATTTCAAATTTACCGGTTCTGCAGGCCAGACTTTTGGCGGCTTCCTGGCTAAAGGAGTGAACTTCGAGCTAGAAGGTGAAGCCAATGATTACTTCGGAAAAGGCCTCTCAGGAGGTAGATTGATCATTTATCCAAGTCGAAATGCCCGCTTCGTTCCTGAAGAAAATATCATCATCGGAAACGTGGCCTTTTATGGTGCAACATCCGGAGAGGCCTATATCAATGGAAAGGGTGGTGAAAGATTCTGTGTGAGAAATTCAGGTGTAAAAACCGTAATCGAAGGAATCGGAGACCATGGCTGTGAATACATGACCGGTGGATTGGTGATCAATTTGGGAGAAATAGGAAGAAACTTTGCCGCAGGAATGAGCGGTGGAATTGCTTATATCCTGAAAGATTACATCACCGAAATCAATACAGAAATGGTGGATATCGACCTCTTGGAAGAAGAAGATTTTTCAACCATCAAAGCTTTCCTCAAGCGACATGTGAAGCTAACCGAAAGTGCTTTGGCAGAAAAATTCCTGGAAGATTGGGACCAGGCCAAAGAAAAATTCATCAAGATAATTCCAAGGGATTACAAGGCTGTATTGAAAAAAAGAGCAGAAGAACAAGCAAAAACATTGGTGTAAGATGGGAGCGAATGAAGGATTTATTCAGTTTAAAAGAGAAACTCCAGTAAGCCGGGATCCCAAAGAAAGGATTGGAGATTACAGAGAGATATATGTGCCATTTTCTGATGAAAAATTAAATCATCAAGCGGCTCGATGCATGGATTGCGGTGTTCCATTTTGCCATAATGGTTGCCCGCTGGGAAATGTAATTCCCGAATTCAACGATGCAGTGTACAACCAAGAGTGGGGACAGGCTATACAGATTTTGAGAAGCACAAATAACTTCCCTGAATTTACCGGTAGAATTTGCCCTGCGCCTTGTGAAGCCAGCTGTGTTTTGGGAATCAATAAGGACCCAGTTGCCATTGAATTAATTGAAAAAAGTATTGCTGAAAAAGCTTACGAATTGGGATTGATTCAAGCCAATCCACCAGCTAAGAGAACTGGTAAAAAAGTAGCCGTAATAGGATCAGGACCAGCTGGACTTGCTGCTGCAGACCAGTTAAATCAGGCCGGACATGAGGTTACTTTATTTGAAAAAGATGAAAAAGTAGGCGGGCTTCTCCGTTATGGAATTCCCGATTTCAAATTGGAAAAATGGGTTATTGACCGCCGTGTAGAATTGATGGAAAAGGAGGGAGTAATCTTCGCGACCAATATCGAAGTAGGAAAAAACCTCCCTGCTGAGCAGATTCTTAAGGATTTTGATGCAGTGGTCCTTTCAACAGGTGCAGGCCAGCCTAGAGCTCTAAATATCAAAGGAGACCAACTCAAAGGTGTCCATTTTGCCATGGAATTTTTGGGCAAGCAAAATCAAGTAATTAGTGGAGAAATCTCTGAAAATCCGATTTCAGCAGAGGGCAAGCATGTGATTGTAATTGGAGGTGGAGACACAGGAAGTGACTGTATTGGAACTTCAAATCGTCATGGAGCAGCTTCAATTACTCAGTTGGAGCTTTTACCCAAACCTCCTAAGCAAAGAACTACCCTCAATCCATGGCCAGAGTGGCCAATGGTTTTGAAAACTTCCAGCTCTCACGAAGAAGGCGCAGATCGGATGTTTTCGATTCTAACCAAAGAATTTGTAGGAAATGAAAATGGAGAAGTCACTGGATTAAAGTTGGTGGATATTGAATGGAAAGAAAAAGGAGGTCGTATGACCTTTGAGGAAATTCCTGGAACCGAACGAACTCTCCCTTGTGATTTGGCTTTCATTGCTATCGGCTATATGGGACCAACCCAAAATGGCCTTCTGGACTCTTTTGGAGTGGAAGCCATGGAGAATACACTTCCAAAATCGAAAAATTATCAAAGTACGAATTCAAAAGTTTTTCTTGCCGGAGACATGAGAAGAGGCCAATCCCTAGTGGTTTGGGCTATCTCAGAAGGCCGGGAAGCTGCAGTAAAAGTTGATGAATACCTTATGGGTACATCTGGTCTTCCGCGGAAGGATGAATCATTCTTCCAGGTGGATGAGCAAATCGCGGGCTAGCGCCAAGAGCTTTCCTGTGGGAAGTTCCTGGCACATCAATAGTACCCTGTTTAGTTGACCCACCTGCGATAAAGAAAGCCACCCCTAGGGTGGCTTTCTCCTTTTTAATTATTACCTCCTCGAGGACCTCTGCGAATTTCACCTCGGTCATGCACTTGGCCTCCGGGTCTTCTTCGATCTCTATTTTCCATTTTGATTTCCTCCCACTGCTTTCTTTGCTCTTCAGTCAAAATCTGATTGATCTTCTCCTCCTGTGCCTTCATCTCAGCTTGCTTTGCCTGTCTTTCAGCTTTTTGAGCCTCCATTTCAGTTTGACGCTTTGCCGCATTTTCCAGATTAACTTCATAGATCTGCTTCTTTTGTTCCTCACTCAGACCTAATTTTTCGGCCATTCTCTCTGTCATCCGTTGAGCTCTTTCTTCAGGAGAAGGAGGTGTTTTGCTTTGTTGCTGTGCGGTAACTCCCAAACTTGTAAAGACCAAGAAGGCAGCTCCAATCATCCACTTTTTCATAGTTGTTTTGGTTTTGTTTCGTGGATTAGACCTATGGAAATGAGGACGGTTTAATCAGGGTTAAAATTCTATTTGTTAAAGAACCTTAACCCCCTGCTTTTTCTTCAATCAATTCCTTCCGCTCAGAAGCCCTAACATATTTGGGTTTGATTAAAAGTCGCAAGCTCGGATCAAAACTCAAGTAGTTCCAAGCCCAGTCAAAAAAGATAAATAACTTATTTTTCACTCCCAGAATTGCCATCAAGTGTACAAAAAGCCAAGTCATCCACGCAAATAGTCCTTGAAATCTCATGAATGGTAAATCAACCACCGCTAGCTTTCTGCCAACAGTTGCCATAGAACCCAAGTCTTTGTACTCAAAAGGAAAAATATCCTTCCCTGCTTCTATTCTAATCAGGTTTCTGGACAGGTTTTTAGCTTGTTGAATAGCTACCTGGGCTACTTGAGGATGACCTTTTGGAAGTTTTTCTGAATGAATTAAACATTGATCACCAAGCACAAAAATATCGTGCCCTCCAATCAACTGATTAAACTCATCCACGATCATCCTACCATTAGCAGCATATTGATTCTCAGAAAATCCCTCGATTCGATTAGGCTTTATTCCTGCCGCCCAAAGTAAAGTTTCAGTATTGATAGCCTCCTTTCCTTCCAAAATAACTGTCTTCCCATCGTAGTCTAAAACCCTGGTTTGAAGAAATACTTCGACTCCTAATTGTTTCAAATAAGCATTAGCGTGCTCCTGCGCATCATTTGACATAGCAGCTAATAATTTGGGACCAGCCTCCACCAGGGTAACCTTCATATTTTTGAAACTCAACTCGGGATAATCTTTTGGAAATACATTATTTCTCAATTCTGCCATTGCCCCGGCCAATTCAACCCCAGTCGGACCTCCACCAACGATCACCACATTCATTAATGCTTTTCGATCACTCTCCTTCTCCAAACTTATAGCTCGTTCGTAGTTTGAAATAATCTTATTCCGTATATATAAAGCCTCCGAGACAGTTTTCATCGGAGAAGAAAAGTATTCTATGTTTTTGGATCCAAAATAATTGGTATCAGCCCCCATTGCCAGGACCAAATAATCAAAATCAACATAGCCTATATCCGTAAATAGGCGTTTCGCGTTTTGATCCACCCGCAGCACCTCAGCCATTCTAAAGCTGACATTTTGAGTATTGTGAAAAATCTTTCTCAGTGGAAAGGAAATGGCTGATGGCTCTAATCCAGCAGTTGCAACTTGATAGAATAATGGCTGAAACTGGTGGTAATTATTCTTATCCACCAAAATCACCTGGAATGGAGAGTTTTTGAGATTTCTTGCCAGTTTGAGGCCTGCAAAACCTGCTCCTACGATAACCACCTTCGGTAAATTAAGCTTAGGAAGGTTGGGAATTGGAGAATTAAGAGAGGTGTTCATAAGAAAGAGGAATTACTCAATACACGTTTTTTGAAGCAATTAGTCTAGGAAAAAACAGGAAACATCTCCAGTAATGTATTGTAATTCATTTTCCCCTAAGCCAAAAGAATTGTTATTTTTGCCCACCTCAAAAAGTAAACCCATGGGAAGAGCATTTGAATTCCGAAAAGAAAGAAAGTTTAAGCGCTGGGACAAAATGTCCAAAGTGTTTACCAGACTAGGAAAAGAAATTGTAATGGCAGTAAAGGCTGGCGGCCCTGATCCTACAACCAATGCCAAGCTTAGGACAGTGATCCAAAATGCCAAAGGTGCACAAATGCCCAAAGACCGAATTGAGGCTGCGATCAAACGAGCTTCCAATAAGGAAGAAAGAGATTACGAAGAAATTGTATACGAAGGTTACGGACCATTTGGGGTGGCAGTCATCGTAGAAACCTCCACAGATAATACCAATAGAACTGTGGCCAACGTCCGCTCTTATTTTTCAAAAGCTGGAGGTTCCCTAGGCACATCTGGCTCGGTAAGCTTTATGTTTGACCGAAAGGCTGTATTCCGTTTTGCCCAAGGTAACTATGACATGGAGGAGCTCGAACTGGAATTGATCGACGCAGGCCTAACCGAAATTGCTGAAAACGAAGGGGAATTATTCGTTTACACTGAGTTTGAAGATTTTGGTGCTATGCAAAAAGCCTTAGAAGACAAAGGAATCGAAGTGATTTCAGCAGATTTTCAGCGATTCCCAACTACCTTGACTGAACTTACCGAAGAACAGGAAGAAATCATCAATAAGTTGATTGATCGATTGGAAGAGGATGATGACGTAAACCAGGTATTCACCAACATGGCCTAATCCAGATTGGGCAAAAAATTAAATGCAGTTTAGGAAAAGACAAAACATTCAGGAATCAGAAAAGCCACTTGTATTAGTAGGAAGTAAAAATCCAGTTAAAATTGCCTGTACAGAGGACGGATTTACCCAAGCTTTCAATAGATCATTTCTTGTAGAAGGAATCAATGCCTTCTCGGGAGTTCCCGATCAACCCGTTGGGGATGAAGAAACCCTTCTCGGAGCGAAAAATCGAGCTATAAACTCCCAGAAAGTTTTTCCTGATGCCAATTATTGGGTAGGACTGGAAGGAGGAATTGATGAGGACAACCATGGAATGTTTGCCTTTGCATGGATTTACGTTTTGGATAGAAATGGTAAATCCGGTCAATCCAAAACGGGAACGTTCTATTTACCCAAAAAAGTAGCCGAATTAGTCAAGGGAGGAATGGAGCTTGGAAAGGCAGATGATCTGGTTTTTGAAAAAGAAAACTCAAAACAGCAGGGTGGATCGGTTGGAATTCTGACACATGGGGTAGTAGATCGATCTGAATACTATCGTCAGGCAATCATTCTTGCCTTGATTCCCTTTCTTAATGAAAACATCTATTGAATCTGAATTAGCACTATTTATACGCTGAACTAAAGATATTTCATAAAATTTTCGTGATTAAATAGGAAAAACGAAAAAATATTATTTGTTTCGGTTAGAGATCAGCTAAAAAATTATTTTCTGAAATTGAATTAGTAAAAGTTGCTCAAATCACCACACCCTAAATCAGTCCAAAACCTCCATTAGGAGGTTTTTTTTATTTATAGATTCTCGATAAAAACTCTAAACCTTATTGCTTTTTGAGGTTTTGCAGGAATTGAGTCAGTGCAATTCTCCAATCCGAATTTGCATCCCATTCCGGTCCTATATATAATTCATCCCTCACCAAAAATTTAATGTAGTACTTCACTACAATTTGAGAGGCAGCTTCACCGGCTACAGGTTCCAATCCCATACTTTGCATCAAGTCAGCTTGTCTTCCCTCAACTTTCACCAATAAAAATTGAACTCGATTTTGAATTAGTTCCTGATTAGTTTTTGCCTCCGTCAGCCATTCAATTGGATTGGAATAATTGCTTTCAAAGATAGATTCCAGCTGGCTTTTTTGAGCACTTTGTTCCGCCAAAATAGCCTCTTGGCTTTTTCCTAGTAAATCGTATCGAAACGCACTCATTAAACCCGTTTGTGCTGAGGAGCCTTCCAAGGGGATTCCTAATTTGAAAACTTCTAAATTCAGGGGATTCCGGGGTAAAAATCTCTGGGCAGCCTGAGCAGTTTCCACATTACTAATTGTTGGAAATTCAGCCACATCGATCACAAGCAGGTTTTTGGAACTTTTGCCTTTTCCTAACTCTGCCAATACACCCCCAGCCTCATTCCAATCCGCTCCAGAAAGCCCATAAAGCGCTGCTGTGGGGATAATTTTTCCATCCCCACTAAATGCCCCAACATGAATACTCAACTTAGATTTTTGTCGGGTCACCAAGATGATATTCTGAACTTTTCTCTGAAGAAAAGCAGTCGCAAATGCCGCCTGACGGGCTTCTGACAGAACCACTTGCTCCAATTCAAAATAACCAATCGGATCTGCTCCTGCCTCCACCAAATACGGATGAATGCTATCAGCTAAAACTTGCCAGGAAAGCACTGGTCTGGCACCTGGGTCGGTGGAGATCATCACCACTGACTTTCCATCATAAAAGCTTTCGGGTAATTGTCCCTGAGCAAATCCTACCACTAAAACACTAAAAAAAACACCAAGGGAAAGGATAAATTTCATCTATTTGGACGGCTTTGGCTTTGGCTTTGTACTTTTACGAATATACGTAACGAAACATGGAACACCAGATGTGTAGAAAATTCTTCAAAATTTTAGGATTGATTGCTTTGCTAGGTTACACCGATCCCAGTTTTGCACAGCAAATAAACGCTCAAAAGGTATTAAACCATCTGGAATACCTTTCAAAAGACGAACTCCAAGGCCGTGAGACTCTTTCGGAAGGGAGTTTAATGGCTCGTTCCTATATTTTAGAAAACCTTTCCAAGTTGGACTTAGTCGAGCCTCTATATCATGATTTCACCCAACTCTTTACTTTTCAAAATACGAGAAGAAAAGTAACCTATGAGGATGCCGCAAATATCATTGCTTTGATTCCGGGAAGTGAATCCAAAAAAGTCATCGTAATAACGGCACATTATGACCATGTCGGAATTGGTCGGAAAAATGCCTCTGGGGATTCTATTTACAATGGGGCAGATGATAATGCATCAGGTACTTCTGCACTATTGGCCTTGGCCGATTATTTTTCCAAAAACAGACCTAAACATGCCTTAATCTTTGCAGCCCTTGATGCGGAAGAAATGGGCTTGCAGGGAGGGAAAGCACTGCTGGAGGATTTCCCCTATGGCCTGGATCAAATTGTAGTAAATGTCAATATGGATATGGTTTCAAGGAGCGATAAAAATGAATTGTATGCTTCTGGAACTTACCATAATCCCAGCTTAAAACCCATTTTAGAACGAGCATCAAAAGGATCAAATCCAACTTTGGTTTTTGGACATGATATACCCGGAACTGGAAGAGAAGACTGGACGAAATCCTCAGATCATGGGGCATTTTTTGACAAAAAAATCCCACATATCTATTTTGGAGTAGAAGATCATGAAGATTACCACAAGCCTTCAGACGAATTTGAAAATATCCAACCTGAGTTTTTCACCAATGCGGTTAATCTTATTTTGAAATGTATTCTTGCATTAGATGCCGAATTACTTCAAGGGAGTTAAACAAATGCCTAACTTTTACTTTTCACCAAAACTAGTAATCGAGCTTGGCCAAAAATGATTTTATAACCAAACTACTGATCTGGAGGCTCAAACACATGAGCAATCAGGCTTTTATCCTAATCTTAAGTGGATTGATTGGGATATTTTCAGGTTTGGCAGCAGTGATTTTGAAAACGGCCGTTCATTTTATCCAGCATTTTTTAACGGAGGACTTTTATACCGAGTATGCCAATTTCATGTATATCCTTTATCCCTTGATTGGGATATCTGTCGCATATCTTATCGGAAAATATGTTTTGAAAGACGTAGGAGGACATGGAATCCCGGATGTTCTTTTTAATATCTCAAAAAACTCAGCCCTAATTCCAAGAATAAAAACTTATAGCCGAGTAATAACTTCAGCGCTGACGGTTGGTTTTGGAGGATCGGTAGGATTGGAAGCGCCGATGGTCGTCACAGGGTCAGCCATTGGATCCAATGTGGGATTACTCATGCACCTCAATGCAAAGAAAAGAGCCTTGCTTATCGGTTGCGGTGCGGCAGGAGCTATTTCGGCAATATTTGGTGCCCCAATCGGCGCGGTAATTTTTGCGATTGAAGTAATTCTTCTGGAAATAAGCACTTCAAGCTTTATCCCTCTATTGATAGCTTCGGTGATGGGCTCTTTGACCTCTATGATTTTAATGGGACGGGAATCGGTTTTCAAGTTTGATCTGGTCGATTCATTCAGTGCCTCACATATGCCTTATTACTTGTTATTGGGCATTATCTGTGGTGTTGTCTCTCTTTACTTTTCACGGATGGTCCGAAAAACCGAGCATATCATGGAAGATATGGGGGACCAATGGATGAGGCTCCTATATGGAGGTGCTTTTCTGGGTTTTATGGTGTTTTTCTTTCCTCCCATTTATGGTGAGGGATATGACACGCTAAATCTTTTAATCGAAGGCCAAACTGGAGAATTGCTAGCCAAGAGTCCATTCTTCTCAGCTTTTGAAAATCCCTTGTTGATCGTGGGATTCCTTGGCTTGATTATTCTTTTCAAACCAATCGCTTCCGCTATCACTATTGGTGCTGGAGGTAGCGGAGGGATCTTTGCTCCTTCATTGTACGTCGGAGGAATCTTAGGCTTTTTGTTCGCCTATTCCAAAAACATGGTGGATTTCCACATTTCCCTTCCTTTGGCACATTTCACTTTAGTGGCCATGTGCGGGGTAATGGCCGGAGTTCAGCATTCCCCTCTATCCGCGATATTCTTAATCGCAGAAATTACGGGGGGCTATGAGCTCTTTGTCCCATTGATGTTTGTTTCCGCGATTTCTTACACTACTACTACTTACTTCCAAAAAGACAGTCTCTACAAATTACAATTGAAAGACCAGGGAAAGCAGCTTCCAGAAAGCAAGGATCAGGAGTTACTGGATGCAATCAATATTTCCCACGTCATTGAGAGGGACCTTTTACCCATTCATCCCGACTCCAAACTTGGTGATTTGGTTCAGTTGGTAAAGGTGTCGAAGAGAAATATTTTTCCTGTGGTGGATGAGGAAAAACAACTCAGAGGAATCATTACCCTGGATGATATCAGAGAAATCATGTTTGATCCAGAAAAGCAAAACAACCTCTTGGTGCGACAGCTTATGCACAGTCCCCCTGATGTCCTATTGGTTACTGAAAATATGCAATCAGCTATGGAGAAATTTGAGAAATCAGGGGCTTGGAATCTCCCAGTCATTGAAAATGAGCGCTATATAGGCTTTGTTTCCAAGTCAAGAATTTTCAATACCTACCGAAAAAGATTGCTGCGACAAAAGCACGATTTGGGCTGATTTAGAATATTATTTGGAATTTGGATTTATCCACTTTTTTCCACGAAAAGGCTGTCGAAAAAATCGAACTTAGCAACAATTATCCACAAATTCAGCAATACTAACACATACTTATTGTATTGATTTTCAATGTTTTATAGTATTATTTTAGAGGTGTGTGGATAAATTATTGAATTTGTGGATAAATTTTTCTTGCGTTTTTTAATCTCAAAATACGCGCGATAGAGGCCGTTTTTTTGAGAATGATAAGTCCCCAGGGGGAGTATTTTTTATTGGTATTTTATGGATCACAAACCGGCTGAAATAAAATTTTATTTGGAATTTTTTATCCAAGCTAAAACAAAAATGATCAGTTTGGGTTGATCAGCAAAATCAACCTCAAACCTTCTTAGAAAAGTGAATTTTTTACATCGGAAATTCTATTTTCCAAATCCTACCGGAGCTAGATTATTCATCTGGCGTAGGATCCATGCCTGCCTTCCTCGGATATATCCAGTAGGCTTCGAAGGTTTCCAACGGATTGGATTCGGTAAAACAGCCGCAATCATTGCAGACTGGCTTCTATTAAGTTTTACAGCGGGTATTTTATAATAATATTGTGCAGCTGCTTCAATCCCGTAAATCCCATCACCCATTTCGATCACGTTGAGATAAACTTCCATGATTCGCTCCTTAGACCAAATCAGTTCAACCAAAACAGTGAAATAGGCCTCAAGTCCTTTTCTCAAATAACTACGTGCAGGCCACAGAAATACATTCTTGACAGTTTGCTGAGTGATAGTACTGGCACCTTTGACTCGTTTCCCTTTTTTGTTTCCTTCCCAAGCCTTTTCCATAGCCTCGAAATCGAAGCCTCGATGATCCAGAAACTTCTGATCTTCTGATGCCACTACTGCTTGAGGCATATGACGCGAGATTTCATCAATGGAAACCCAGTCCTTGTATAGCCTTACCTCCCTTTTTTCATCAAAAGCTTGCTCAAAAACGCGAATGATCATTAAGGGGGTAAATGGTACAGGGATAAACCGGTAAAGAATTACCAATCCAATTGAAATTCCCAAAAACCAAAGTGTTGTCTTCCAAAGCAGTCTCCAAATCCAGCGAAGAATCTTCATAGCAGTCTATAGTGTTGCAAATGCTTGCACAAATTGGTAGAAAAAAACGGCATTTTTATTCTGCCCGATCAAATCAATTTCTCTTTCCATAGCCTGCACCTCGTTTTGAGAAATTAATCCCGCTTGAAGTAGCGCAGGAGCGCCACTTAACAGGAGTTTTTTCCAAAAATCCAGCATGGATTTAAGCTGCTCCGGAGCGCTTTGATCCAGAAAAAACCCTTGATTCCAAGTCGAAATTGACGAAAATCCTGCTTGATTCAATAAGTTTCCCAGTTGCGATCCTACATCGGGATTGCCTCCTGATTTTTCCTGAAACTCATTATAGGCTTGGTAGTATTTTTCCAATCCCGGAGAAAATGGGAAGCAATAAAATGTAGAGTTGAAAACTTCCGTGATATAGATTTTCGCCCCCACAGTCAAATGAGCTTTTAAATGTTCTAAAACCTTGATCGGCGAAGGAATATGCTCCAAGGCCCAGCAAATAAATACGGAATCAAACTTGTCGGGAAGTGAAAGTGCCTGCGCATCCTGCTGGACAAAGGTAACCCGGGACTCCTTCCCCTTGAGATTTTGCTTGGCAGTTTGCAATTGACTTTCTGAAAAATCAACACAGGTAATGTGCAAATCTGGATATAAATCCAGTAAAACAGCCGTCTGAGCCCCTACTCCACTTCCGATTTCAAGGAGATTTTTACATCCTGAAAAATCAATCCCGGCATATATTTTTTGAGCCAAAAAACCAGCCTGATCCAGTAATCTCTGCTGCTCTTCAGAGTCAAAGCCGTGGAGGTAATTGCTCATTGGAATTAGGAGTTATTTATCAAAAGTAAATTAAATCTTTACCTCAAAAAATCACTTTCATCTCTAGCCTCTAAAGTAGAAATTAAATTCTAATGATTCCATTTATCCCAATTCTTGGAATTGGAAGGGAATCTTTACTAATTTCATTTTATAAAAACCACCAATTAATGTCAGTACTTGTTATAAGAAGTTTTGAAGATTTTGAAAAATTCAACGGTCAAGATCTAGGAACATCGGACTATTTCAGAATCACCCAAAATCAAATCAATCTTTTTGCTGATGCCACCCATGATCACCAATGGATTCATTGTGACCCTGAACGAGCCAAAAAAGAAGGCGCCTTTGGCAATACCATCGCCCATGGTTACCTCACCTTGAGCATTGTCCCTCACCTTTGGGATCAAATCGTCAAGGTGGAAAATCTCAAAATGATGATCAATTACGGTATTGAGACTTTGCGATTTGCTCAGGCAGTGACGGTGGATAGCGAAGTCAGACTAGCGGCGAAATTAAAAAACGTGGCAAACCTACGGGGAACAGTAAAAGCTGAGGTGGAAGTGAAACTGGAGATTAAGGATCAAAAAAAGCCTGCTTTCACAGGCGTTTTAGTATTCCTTTACCATTTTCATTAATCAAAGGCGAGAAGATCATTGACTACTGTTGCAGCACAGGCACAGCCAAAGGCAGCAGGCAGAAATGACATGGTCCCATAAGCTGATTTCTTGAAGTTTTTCCCGTCAGTTAGCATCAGGCTTTCTTTGATTACCCTTTCTGTAGAAAATACCGCCTTGAATCCGGAATTAATATTGCGATAGCGGAGCTTTTTCCGGACAAACTTCGCGAGTTTACATTCATAGGTTTCGGAGATATCCACCACCTGAATTTTGGTGGGATCTACTTTTCCTCCAGCTCCCATGGAACTAACCAAAGGAAATCCTCGATTGAATGCCCCTTCAATCAAGTGCAGCTTTGGTGTGAAACTGTCAATACAATCCACCACGTAATCAAACTCGTTTGCCTGCAATAAGGCGGTCATGTCATGGGGATTTAGAAACTGACGGATGGTATGAATCTTCAATTTCGGATTGATCGAAAGTAGGCGCTGCTCCATCCATTCCGCTTTGGACTGGCCCACATTGAGCTGGGTAGCAGGAAGCTGTCGATTAACATTGGAAATATCCACGGTGTCTCCATCGATAATGGTCATTTCTCCGACTCCGGATCTACAAATAAATTCGGCAGCAAAGGATCCCACTCCTCCTAATCCAACAACCAGCACATGCTTTCCGGCAAGTTTTTCAAGACCTTCCCTACCGATTATCAGTTCGGTTCGGCTCAGCCAGGCAAATTCACTCATTTGATTTTTCTTGATGAAATGCTATTCCAATTTTTCTGAACAAGATCTGATAGGTCTTGCTCAGAAAGGCCCAAAATTAGGGAAGCAGCCTGATAAATTTGAGCAATTGGAAGATTGGAATCATCAGTTTCCAAAAAAATCTTGTTTTGGGGACAATCCTTAAGCCATTGAGAAGCATTGCTATTTTCTATTAAAAGATGTTTCCCAAAGGAAAAATAGACTGGAAAAAGTAGCAGTTGATTGGCTAATTCTGGCTTGAGATTCCATCCATGCCAGATAATTGGGGGAGGATTTTTTTCGTTCTTCAAATACTCAACCAACAAATCATGCCCTTTCACACAATGAAGAATCAGTGGAATTTCAAGTTGACTAGCTAGGCTTGCCTGAGCCTGAAATGCTTTTTTTTGGATGCCAATTTTTGGTCCTTTAATACGATCAAAGCCACATTCTCCAATAGCTAAAACTCCCTGATTTTGTTTTGCTAGCTTTTCCACCAGCTTAATTGATTCCTCCCAATTTTGATCCAAAAACCAGGGATGCAAGCCCACAGAAAAACTCCCTTCGGGGATTTCCCCCGAAAGATCCCAATTAAAAATGGATTCGCTACTTTGCCCTTGGTGTGTATGAAAATCCCAAAATTTCATAGCGCTAAGCTTCACCTTTTCCCTAAAAAAAACAAAGCCTCTCAAATTTGAGAGGCTTGTCCCTTATTAATCTAGTCTATTTCGTTCTTCCTGACTTCCCGAGGTAGATCTTACTCGGAAGCTCTCCCCTTTGGCGAAGTTGTATCTCAAAGTGAATCGAATTCCCTGATTGCTTCGGTATTGTCTAAATGAGGTGTCGATTTCTGCAAAGTCAATTTTCGCTTTGATCACTTGTGTTCTGAACAAGTCTGTTCCGTTTACAGAAAGAGAAAGCTTGTCTTTCATCATGGATTTGGTCACACCCAAATCAACCCATCCAAAACCTTCGATCAAACCTTGACCCCAAATCTGTGGGCCTAAATACATCCCCATCAATTCCATTTTGAATCCTTTTGGCAAAGTGAAGTTTTGCTGAGTTCTGACCATATAAGAAACCTGCCCTACATCTAGGATATCTTCTCCGATTTGAGATTGGAACTGGTTATAATTCACCTGCACCATGTTTGAGGTATTCCACCACTTCTTGATCTCGAAAGGCAAAATCGCTCTAAAGTTGGCATTTCTGGTCTTGTCAAAATTATCGGTAAAGGTAGTAGTGGTTCTTTCCTCCTGATCCTGCTCAAAAACCTGCATAAAGGCATCTTCTGTAACGCTATAGCCCAAGGTAAACTGGAACGCTCCATTGATCACGTGGTTCATTTCAAAATTGGTGGAATACTGAGGCGTCAAACCTGGGTTTCCTCTTTCTGAAGTCAAAGGATCAATGTAGTACACAAAAGGATTCAGCAAGCGATAATTAGGACGCGTAATTCTACGGTTGGCATTGTACACGATTTGATACTTTTCACTCACTTTTTGCTGTACAAAAAGACTTGGGAATAAGTTGAAGTACTGCTGGGTATTGACCTCCTCCAAAGTCACCGAGTTTCCGGTGATATCTGAATATTCCCCTCTCAAGCCTACCTGATAGCTAATTTTCGGATTGAAAGAACCCTTGATAGAAGCATAGGCAGCCAATACATTCTCGTTATAGATAAAGCGATTGGAATTTGGATCTGGCTCAAAAGGTCCTTCTCCAACTGACCGGCTTAAGTCTAGATCATTGTCAGATTGCACCCAGCTTCCTTTTAAACCAGTTTCAAAGATTTTCCCACCTTTCAATGGTTTGGTGAAGTCCACCTTGGAAGTGAAAATCGTGTAATACATGTCGTTCAATGTTTGGATTCTATCGTCAGTCCCAGAGTTCGAATCATTACCATCCCAGTAACTATTATCCAAAAGAGAAGTACTGGAATTATCCATCACGGTAAAATCTACGTCCGCTGAAATTTTGGTACCTAAAGTATCCAACTTTGCATCATAGTGAAGATTGGAAAACAAGCGGTTTCTTTTTCCTTCTGCATCATTCAGGGACTGGATGTAGCTGTTGTAATCCAAACCTGGATTAGTCACCGTGCTTTTTGAGGAACTTGAATTGATGTCAGTAGAAGCAGATGCCTGAACGTTGATTGCCAGATTCTGATTTTTGTTGATTTCATAATTGGCAGATCCTACAAAAGAAGGAGTC
Organism: Algoriphagus boseongensis; assembly: GCF_004362805.1. Taxonomy (GTDB): domain Bacteria; phylum Bacteroidota; class Bacteroidia; order Cytophagales; family Cyclobacteriaceae; genus Algoriphagus; species Algoriphagus boseongensis. The sequence goes on along the minus strand of NZ_SNYF01000012.1, from coordinate 21,765 downwards.
TTATATCTAGAGGTGATTCTGGACTCCTGATTGAAGCTTGAAATTCCTTCTTCCAAAGTGAAATTTCGATAAATGTTTAAATCATTGTAGTTAGCAAATTCATTGTAATTAAAGGTGCCATTGGTAGACCACTTGCCCTTTTTCACATTTAGCGTTGCTCCTCCATTGGGTGCATATTGGCCGTTGTATTGGCCTCCAAACTGGATATTCCCAAATACACCATCAACCGAGTTTTTCTTCAATTGAATATTGATCACACCGGCTGAACCTTCCGCATCAAATCTTGCAGAAGGATTATTGATCACTTCAATACTCTTGATATTATCTGCAGGCATGGAACGAAGGAAATTAGCCAAGTCGGTCGCGCTCATGTAGCTTGGACGATCATTGATCATCACAGTGGCTCCGGTTCTTCCATTAAGATTGATATTTCCATCCTGATCTACATAGATACCCGGAGATCTTCCGATCACGTCGAGGGCATTTGAGCCCTCAGCCATCACAGTTCCTTCCACATTGACAATGGTTTTGTCAGGCTCAATGATAATCTCAGGACGGGAAGCTTTAACAGTAACCTCATCCAGACCGGTCATTTCATCTTCGATAGTGATCTTTCCAAATTCCTTGGAAATCCCAGGCTGAAGATCAAAAGGTTCGGTTGAGAAGGTTTTGTACCCAATGGAGGATACTACCAGTTTAACTTTGGCGCTTTTCACGGACTCGATCAGGAAGTTACCGTCCTCATCGGAAACAGCTCCATCCACCAAACCTCCTTCTGTTGAAATTAAGGCTACGTTAGCATAAGGCACTGGCTGGCCTTTTTGATCTTCCACCTTTCCGGAAATCTTTGCGACTTCTTTTGGAGCGGCGGCAAGGTTGCTTACCCCAAGCAAATAAATAAGAAGGGTAAGAAAAATAAAGTTGGTCGTTTTCATGACTGAATAGATTGGCTTAGTTTATACTCGTACCATTCTATAGGAAAAGGAAGTGCCAAGAGGGGAAAACCCCTCCAAAATGGCTAAAAAAGCAGATTTGAGGTTCTCCGAAAAAAATGACTGTATCAAATCCGAACAATATTTTATTCGGTATAGGACAAAAAAATCCCGAATCGTTAAGATCCGGGATTCTATTATTCCATTGAATTAGGCTTACAAAGCCGCCATATATCGCTTATTTACTTCTGCCCAATTCACTAGATTCCAGAATGCTCCGATGTAATCAGGTCTTCTGTTTTGGTAATGCAGGTAGTAGGCATGTTCCCACACATCCAAGCCAAGGATTGGAGTACCTTTGATTTCGGCAACATCCATAAGTGGGTTATCCTGATTAGGAGTAGAAACTACTTCCAGAGTTCCTGAAGCCGTTACGATCAACCAAGCCCAGCCAGAGCCAAAACGGGTTGCTGCAGCCTTATTGAATACCTCTTTGAATCCGTCAAAATTGCCAAACTTAGCATTGATAGCTCCTGCCAAATCACCTGTAGGTTCTCCTCCACCAGTTGGAGAAAGGATTTCCCAAAAAAGGCTGTGGTTCCAATGCCCACCACCGTTATTTCTTACTGCGGTGTTTGAACCAGCTACATGCATAAGCTCTTCCAGAGACTTATTTTCTAAATCTGTACCGGCAATAGCGTTGTTTAGGTTGGTCACGTACGCATTGTGATGCTTTCCATGGTGGATTTCCATTGTTCTTGCATCGATATGCGGCTCAAGAGCATTAAAAGCATAAGGTAATGATGGGAGTGTAAAAGCCATTTTATTAAAATTTAGGGTTAAACATTTAGTACAATTTCGTCAGCTAAGCTGTGTTTTGTCAACCAGACTTCTTCAAAAAAGGTTTCTTCTTGTAAAAAAAGTCTTATTCTCTGAGCTTTTTGAAAAACTCATTAACCAAGTCTTGTGCAGGTTCAGCCATTATGCCAGAAAAAACTTTGGTTTTGGGATGCAACATGGAATCATTGCATTGGTGAAAACCTCGTTTCGGGTCAGAGGCAGCATAATAAACTTCCCCTATTTGTGACCAAAAAAGCGCACCGGCACACATCGGGCAAGGCTCTAAGGTCACATAAAGTCGACAGTCAATTAAATATTTTGCTCCCAAATAGTTTGCCGCTGAGGTTATGGCAATCATTTCGGCATGAGCAGTGACATCTTGGAGCTTTTCCGTCTGATTATACCCTCTTCCTATGATTTTATTCTTGGAAACTATTACTGCCCCAACAGGTATTTCCCCTTCTTCAAAGGCAATTTTTGCCTGCTTGAGGGCTTCATTCATGAAATACTCGTGTGTGAAAAGCTCCAATTTTTGGAATTTAGAACATGGCTAGGATTTCATCCCGAACACCCTTGTTGATGATCACTGCAAGAATCAAGGAAACTACCAAACCTATCAAAGCTTTGAAAACGTCTTTTCTACCTAATCTGAAAGCCCGAACCAACCACGCATTTCGCTTTTTGGCTTTACCATGCTTACCTAATGCTATGGCCAATTCTCTACCTGCCAAAAGTCCAATAAATACCCAAGTGGTACTCATTGGTACATTATTATACATTTTAAAATAGAAAAGGATAATTGCATACACCAAATCCACGATAGTCGCCGCCCTTACATCTGTAACATTTGACTTTTCATTGACAATGGCTTGAATTTTATCTCCTTTCAGATAAAAAAGAAATCCTAAACCAAGGAATACGAAACCTGTGTATACCGAAAATTCAAATACATCCAATTGTCGCGGTAGGAATACGGCAATATTTGCAGCGTCCTGCATGATCCAAACTGCCCAAAGAATTCCAGAAGTAATCCACTGCAAAACCATCCAATAGGGCTTGGCTTCTCCTTTCAGATAGTTCTTGAAGAACCTCTCCAATACAAACCAAACCACAATGGCCATCCCAAAAGCCAAAATATATCCAACAAAACTTTTGAACATGACATCTACGATGGTTCCGGCTTTGTAGGTAAAAACATTCAGTAAAAGGAAGGTGGTAGATACTGGCATTCTCATCCTAGTCATGATGAGTAGGACTATTGGAGCTGCTAGCTGAAGAAATACAAAGCTCTCAGGAGCCTTTTCTAAGCCTGGAACGCTGAGGCGCTCATAACTAACATCTCCGTCATATGTAAACCAACTATAGGTAACCGTGGCTACGAAAATCAAGCCCATAAACAACCAAAGCAACCACCAAGGTCGCTTGCTATTGGAAGCAATAAATGTCCCGATGGTCTGGATACTGTCATTGGCAATGGCAGAGTAGGCTGCCAGAGCAAACCCAAACCACATTGCCGCATAAGTATAGGGGGTGATAAGTCCTGCGACAGAAATCAGAACACAGATGGTTACAAGAAAAGGACGCTCGCTTTTTGTAAAGTCAAACAGGGAATAAGCGGTTTTGGAAAGCTTATCTTGGTTGATGTTCTGATCGATTTGCTTTTTTTTCATTGCCTGGAGAGGGCTGATAAACGGTCAAAATTACAGAAGATATATTGGACCTCATGTTAACAAATTGTTAACTATGCTGAAAATCTTTTCTATAGCCCACTCTTGGAATGATTTTTCACAAAAAAATTTCAACTTTTGCCAAAATATTTTAGATAAATTCTGAATACTGGTATTCCCGATTAGGAGTTGTATTGACTGAATTTTACCTTGAATGAATGGAAAACTTGGGAATCCAAAAACCTGACAAAAATAAAAAAGCAAAAAACCTGATCGCGGTTTTGTTGGGTTTGATCCTGTTTATTTTTTCAATTGATCTGCTCACTGTAGCAATGGCCGCTATAAATGATACAGTGGCCGGCGAAATTCTTCAGGCTACCAGAAATCCTTTTATCAGTCTATTTATTGGACTTTTGGTTACCGCTCTGATCCAAAGCAGTTCAACGGTTACGGCAAGTATAGTGGCAATCGTAGCATCAGGAAACATGACTCTGCAACAGGCAGTCCCTATGGTTCTTGGTGCAAATATCGGTACTACGTTGACCTCCACTTTGGTTTCTTTTTCTTACTTGATGGAGAAAAAAGAGTTCAGAAGAGCCCTATCCGCAGGAATCGTACACGATTTATTCAATATTCTAACTGTTTTGATTTTACTTCCTTTGGAAGTTTACCTAGGCTTTTTATCTGGATTGGCACAAAAAATTGTGGGCTGGTTCGGTTTTGATGAATCCTTTGAGGGACCAATTGTGTATAACAAGCTCTTCACAAGACCATTGACAGAGTGGATTACAGATCATATTAGTATTCCATTTTTGACCATGATCTTGGCCGTTTTCTCGGTTTTTGCTGCTATAAAAATTCTTTCCACTGCCATGTACAAATCCTTTGTGCTGGACAGTTTTAATAATATCAATAACCTGATTTTCAAAAAGACAGGCTTGGCATTTCTTTATGGTACATTTTTCACAGCTTTAGTTCAATCTAGCACAGTTACCACTTCATTGGTTGTTCCCTTGGTGGCAAATAGACGAGTTAGCCTCGCCAAGAGCTTCCCATTTATTATCGGAGCAAATCTAGGAACCACAATTACTGCTGTCATTGCTTCCCTGTACAAGTCTGAAGCTGCTATTGCACTAGCCATTGTGCATATTCTTTTCAATAGTATTGGCGCACTGATTTTCTTGCCCTTTCCTGAAATCAGAAAAATTCCTGTTCGAATGGCGAATTATATGGGGAAAAAGGCTGTGGACAATCGAATCGTAGGGTTCGCCTATATTTTGCTGACTTTCTTTATCATTCCTTTTCTCCTAATCTATTTCAGCAAAGATTAAGATTCCCGGGATCTGAGTTCTTTCATCAGGGAAACAGCCGAACTGGTTCCTATCCGATCAGCTCCAGCGCGGATTAATTCCAAAGCAAAATCCAGCGTTTTAATTCCCCCACTTGCTTTGATCCCAACACCCGAGGATAATGTCTGCCGCATCAATTGGATGTCTTCGATCTTTGCTCCAGTGGGGGCATACCCAGTTGAAGTTTTTACAAAATCTGCTCCTGCCTCCTGGCAGATCAGACAAGCTTCTCGGATTTGCGCTGTGCTGAGGTAGGCAGTCTCGATGATTACTTTAAGAATCCGCTCTTCTTCATGGCACAATTTGGCTATTTGGGCGATTTCAATCTTTGGCCAATTCATACCCGAATGAAAAGCAGTCTGAGACCATACCAAGTCCAATTCATCTGCCCCATTTTTGATGGCTTCTTTGGTTTCTGCCACTTTGGTAGCTGTATCCTCAAATCCAAAAGGAAAGCCAATGACAGTGACTACCTGAATATCCTCGTCTTTTAATTCTCTTTTTGCCTTTTTCACCCAAAAGGAAGGAATACATACCCCAATAAATTGCTCTTCGATGGCATCTCGAATCAATAAATCCACATCCTTGTCCGTCATTGTAGGCTTGAGGACTGTAGATTCCAAAAATCTGTTCAAATTCTTCATCGGAATTATTCTTCTTGGTTTACAAAATCCATCAAATACATAAACTCAAGAGTCAAATCCCCATCTCTGGTGACAGTTGCCCTTTCCAAAATGGGTGAATTTTCCTCAAACAAGGCTGGGATCACCCATTTGCTGAGATGCCTACCAAATTCCTCACTGGATTCTCTGGGCAATTCGCAGGGAAGGTTGTCAATAGCCATGACGGAGATACTCGTCTGACTCCCAAATGCTGGAATTTCTGCACCAGATTCCCTTTCGATATCATAAATCGGGTCTGTGATAGTTGATGCTCTTATGGTCGTCGGAATTGATCCTCTTATGTCACAAGTAATGTCTGCAATTACGGAAATAGAAAAGTCAGGGGACTTGATATCCTCCATGGTAAATAATCTCGGGGCACCGGGATTCCAATATCCTCCTCCAATCAAAACTTCACCGACTTCGGCAAATTTCTGGAAATGGCTTTCATATTTTTCGGGGCTGGAATAAAACTCCTCCTTATCAAATCCCCCATCACTTTTTCTGCGATTAAAATCTTCGGATTTCAACACCACAAAAACCGGCTCCTCATAATATGAATGAATAAAATCATGGGCGCTGACCTCTTGTATACCCAATGCTCCTAAAATTTCCTTTATTCCTTTCCCCACTCTTCCAGTTCCAATTACAATGATTTTTATAGGAGGTAGCTGGATCTTTTTGAGTTCATTTAGGAGATCTGAAAGCCCATCTAAATTTCGGGCTCTTTCAATTTCATACAAACCGGTTTTCTGCCCATACGTCCAAAGCGCATTGTAGGCACCTACAATTCCAGCCCATCTTCCAAAAGCCACCACTCTATTCCCTTCCTCATTCTTGAGAGCTTCATAATCAATCAACCTGATATTCTTGGCTAAAATAGCTTTCAAAAGCGGGCGGTTATAGGCTTGCTTTTTAATGGTATGGGAGAAAAAAAAGTAAGTTTTTTCTGGGAGTAAATTGCTAATTGGGACTTCCTTAACCCCAAAAAGAATATCTGCCTCGGACACGTCATTCACCACTCTAACTCCCGCCTGGATGTATTCTTGATCATCGAAACATCTATTCGGACTAGATTCTACCAAAAATTCAAGGTCTTCTCCATAGTTAAGAATCAATTCCTTTATTTGTGTCGGAGTAAAGGGAACTCGCTTATCTGGTGGGTTTTTTCCTTCACGGATTATTCCGATTTTAATCATGGGGTTTATTTCCGGGTTTAATTCCTGATAATGGCAAATGTACTATTGATCCTCAGCTGGGTCTTATTCTATTTCTTGCACACTGCGCTAGCTTCAGGCAAGTTAAAAAGATTTTTGGAGGCGGAATGGCCAAGATTCTATAAAAACTATCGCCTTTTCTACACTTTATTATCAATCCTGCTTTTTTCAGGAATCTTTTTTCAGGCATTATTCCTGTCCGTTCATCATCTCTTCGACTCTCGTGGATTCCCCAGGTATTTGGGTTATTTATTGGCGACCCTAGGCATAGTGGTATTCAGTAGATCAATGAAGGAGATTTCTGTGAATAACTTCCTTTTCAAAGAGGAAAAAAAATCGACCGAATTAATCCAAAAAGGGATTTACAGCAAATCAAGGCACCCATTATACTTAGGCATAACGCTGGTTTTTCTGGGGTATTTTTTAGTGGCTGGAACCTTGGGATCTTTGATTCATTTGGCCTGTTTGGCCCTATACCTTCCCTTTGGAATTTATTTCGAGGAGAAAAATTTGGTTGCCCTTTTCGGAGAAAGCTATAGAAAATACAAACAAGAGATCCCGGCCTTTTTCCCGAAGATCTTTAACTAAAAAAAGGGCTTTAGAGCCCTTTTTTAATCTAGTCCTAGGAAATCAATATTAAATACCAAAATTGAGTTGGCGGGTATTCTGGTCTCCTCCTTGTCCCGATAGGCCAAAGGTGAGGGAATCACAAATACCGCCTTGGTTTTTGGCCGGATTCTATTGAATGCAATATCCCACCCGAATATTACCTGATTGGTATTTAGAATAAATCGGAGAGGAATGTAATCCCTTTTTTCATCGAAAATGTCATTATCTCTAGCTACATTTTCATAGCTGGTATCAAAGACGGTACCGTCCTCCATCAAAAACCCTGTATAATCAGTATAGATTACTGAATTGGTAATTGGACGAGAACCTGCTCCTTCTTCCTGAACAATGATCACCACACCTGATGGATCATGGATTCTATAGATACTATCAATTTTTGCAGTATCAAGATAGGCATCGATTTTAACCCTGTCCTTTGCCAAATTTCCCTCATAATCGTAAACCGGACCAATGTTAAACGGATTGGTTGGCTCACAGGAAAATAGGGCAATGAGGCCTAGGAAAAATACAGGTAAAACTTTTTTGATCATGGATTGAGATGATTGACTCCGAGCTTCACATTCTTAAGCTCTAGTTCAAATATTAAAGGAGAATTTGATGGCACAGGACCTTGGGGCTGTGAACCATATCCAAGTCTGGAAGGGAAAATTACTGTAGCTTTTTCCCCTTCTCTCATCAGGGAGACGGCAAATTCAAATCCGGATATTGTTAAACCATAGCCTAACGGATATTTTAAAGGGGTATAATTTCTTGTGGAGTTATAAATCCCCTGATCCTTTGCAAACTGTTCTTTCGATGTATCGAAATATTTATTTGACAATAATTTCCCAGCATAGTCTACCGTCACGGTATCCCCACGAAGAAGATTATTGATTTTAGGATCTGTTGAAACTTGCCAAAACATGTAAAACCCTTCAATCGGTTCTGAGTATTCTTTCACAGAGGAGATCGGATTTTCCAGCAAATACTTCGCAATAGCCTCTTTGTCTCGCTCCAGAATAACTTCTTGAGTTTGGTCTGGATCTACACAGGAGGCAATAGAAATGGCTCCGACAAGAAGTGTTAGGAAAGCAATCCACCTGTTTTTCATAGTTCGGCTTTGAAATTAATGTTGATTATTTCTGAACGTCGGTAACTTCTACGTCGAAAATCAAAATTGAGTTTGCTGGAATTAGTGCTCCTGCTCCAGCCTCACCATAAGCAAGCGGAGAAGGAATCAAGAATTTAGCTTTAGAGCCTTTTTTCAACAACATCAAACCCTCATCCCATCCCGGAATTACCTGACCCATTCCAACATTTACTGGAAGTGGCTCATAAGGTCTTTCTTCACTGAAGACATTATTAGCTTTAGCGATTTCTTCGATGGAGGTATCAAACAAAGTTCCGTCCAACAAATACCCGGCATAGTTCACATACATGGTAGTACCAGGAGTAGTAGCCTCACCGGTTCCTTCTTTTTCGATTACGTAATACAAGCCATTTTCAGTCTTTTGAACAGTAAGGCCTTTTTCAGCAGCATAAGCTTCGATTTTTTGACCTTCCTCTACTACAAGAACTTTGGCCCTTTCAGCGCTTTTAGCCTGCTCAGCCATCATTACTTCCATGTAATAGGCCTGCATTGCAGAATCAGTTTTCACGTCGAATGCACCCAATTTCACGGTAAGCAAATCATCCTCTTTCAAGAATTCAGGTTGATTGCCATTGAAAATGATCTTTGCAGTAGACTTGAATGTAATGGAATCTCCTTTTTTTAAGTTTAGGAAAATCTCATCCATTCCGTTTTGAGGAGTAAGGGTATCCGTAGCCATCAAATAGCCTGGAAAAGGCTGATTCAAAGTCGTATATATTACAGAATCGCTAGCGGTAGAAATCTCCAAATTGTAAAGAAGGAAATCCCCATTAGGAGCTTTTTCTGTTCCCTCTTTGATATAAGTGTATTCAATCCCGTCCTTTTCAGTGACTTTCGATTTTTGACAGGAGGAAAGAGTACTCACACCTACAGTAAGTGCAAGAGCTGCCAAAAGGCTGTGTTTGTTTTTCATAAAGTATAAGAGAATTTTCAAGGTATTCTTAAAGTTGAGCTTTAGTTAGCAGTGACGCTTTCGGAGTGAAACAGTTCCTCCTGACTTTCTTCCACGAGCTTTTCAAAATACTCGACGGTTTCTTTCAGGCTTTGTGTTGATTTACCTCCAGCAGCATTTTTATGACCTCCTCCGTTGAAGTAGGACGCAGCAAATTTGTTGATTGCTACTTCGGTACTTGATCTAAAAGAGATTTTTATTCCGTCTTCCCGTTCAGAAAACAATGCGGCAAGTTTAATCCCATCCAAAGATAGGGCATAATTCACCAGACCTTCGGTATCTCCAGTCTGGCTTTGATATTTTTTAAGATCTTTTTTGCTGATAACGAAATAGGCTGTATGGATATCCTCTCTCACCACCAATCTTCTGGTGATCGCAAAACCGATAAATTTCAAACGATTAACAGAATTGGAATCATAAATCCAATTGGCGATTTGGGATACATCTGCTCCCAAATCAATCAATTCAGCAACCACGAGATGGACATTTTTGGTGGTATTTGGATGCCTAAATCCACCCGTATCTGTCATGATTCCTGCGTAAAGACATTCTGCAATGTCTTTATCAATCAGATTCTTATCCCCCAACTTGACAATGAGTTCATAAACCAACTCACAAGTTGCAGCGGCTTGTGTACTCCAGAATTTAAATTTTGCGAAATCCTCAGGATCCTGGTGATGGTCTATATTGACAACGAAGGCATCGGATTTACGGATCATTTCACCCAATTCATTTACCCGGTTTAAAACCGAGAAATCAAGGCAAAAAATCATTTCTGCCTCATTGAGTTTTTTCACAGCCAAATCCCTGTCCACTTGTTTGCTAAAATCAAGCACGAATTCGTTCCCCTTCATCCAATTCAGGAAAGAAGGATAATCCGTAGGAGTCACCACCGTAACCTCATGTCCTTTCTTAATCAGGTAATTAGCCAGACCTAAAGAGGAACCCAATGCATCCGCATCAGGCTTTACGTGAGTGGTGATGAATATTTTTTTGGGTGAGGAAAGTTCTTTTTCAAACGTAGCTAAAGCTTCCATTTAGTCTAATTCAGCGGCACTTTTGGCTCCAATAGCCTGCAAAGGTCTACATTTTTTTTAGAATTGCCAAAGTACCAACTTCACTGAAAATGAAGACTCTACAAGATTAATCCTAAAGATTAGACCTGATTTGTCCTGAAAAACCCTATTTTTGCGGCCAAATTAAACCAAATCATTCCCATGGCAGGAAACAGAACATTCACTATGATCAAGCCTGACGCGTTCGAAGCAGGCAATTCAGGCGCAATCTTGAAAATGATCGAAGAAGCAGGCTTTAAAATCGTAGCCATGAAAGCTACCCGATTGACTCCAGAACTAGCCGGTAAATTTTACGAAGTGCATAAGGAAAGACCTTTCTACGCAGACCTTTGCAAATACATGTCTTCTGGACCAATCATCGCTGCTATTTTGGAAAAAGATAATGCAGTGGAAGATTTCAGAACTTTGATCGGTGCTACTAATCCTGCAAATGCTGCAGAAGGAACCATCAGAAAAATATTTGCCAAGTCTATCGAAGCCAATGCAGTTCATGGATCAGATTCTGACGAAAATGCTGCTATCGAAGGCAATTTCTACTTCTCTCAGTTGGAAAGAGTTCTATAATCTGAACATCTTCTGAAAAGTACTAAAACAAAAAAGCGCCGAATTGGCGCTTTTTGCTTTTTATCTTTTCAAGCTTACCAGCTTCCTCCGGCTCCACCTCCTCCAAAGGATCCTCCTCCGAAGCCGCCAAAACCTCCTCCGCCACCGAATCCTCCTCCACCTCCAAAGGAACCTCTTCCCCCTGAGAAATCTCCCCACTTTCCTCGGCTGGAACCTTTAAGCATATTGGCCAGCATAATAGTAGTCCAAAGGTCTATTCCTCCTCCTTTTCCACCCATGTGGTTGTCGTTATCCTTACGGTTTTTGATCAATGGAATGATGATAAAAAACAGGATAAACAAGAAAATCAGAATTGCCGCTCCACCATGGTTTCCATCTGAAGTGACTTCATCCGCTTTGTATTCTCCTGAGGCAAGTTTGATGATCATATCCGTGGCCTGGTCCAAACCCTGATAATAAGCCTCCATTTTGAAATTGGGAATAATCAGGTTGTTCACGATCCGTTTGGCCAATGCATCAGGAACTGCCCCTTCCATTCCATAACCAGTCGCAATAAAAACCTTCCGGTCATTCATTGCGGCCAAAATGAGAATGCCATTATCATTATTTGCCCCGCCAATTCCCCAAGCTTGAGCTAATCTCTGAGAGTAATCTGCAATTTCATACTCTCCAGTAGACCGCATCATCACAATGGCTATCTGGGTAGACGTACTGTCGTTGTAAGCCACCAGTTTTCGTTCCAGCTGATTAACCTCCTCGCTACTCAAAGTTCCTGTAAAGTCATTGACCAATTTGGGAGGGTTAGGTACAGGAGGGAAATCCTGCCCAAATCCAACTTGGAAAAGAAAAAAAGAAAGTAGTAGAAGAACGGGCTTTTTACCCAAAGGAAATCTCATCTGATAGTTCGTTTTGGTCTGACTTAGCATCATACGGGAAATGCGTTCTCAACTGCTCTCCGGCTTGATGTATTCCGGCAATTAGTCCTTTGGTAAAATTCCCCTGACGAAACTGTTCAGCTATGAGGTCCTTACATTTTTCCCAAAAATCTTTGGGAACCACTGAATTGATCCCTGCATCGCCTATGATGGCAAACTTATGATCTTCTACAGCCAAATAGACCAAGACCCCATTTCGTTCTTTGGTTTGGTACATTTTCAAAGTTTCGAAAACCTCTGCTGCTCGATCCATTACGTCGCCTTTGCAGTGGTTTTCGATATGAACTTGAATTTCCCCGGAAGTACGAAGCTCAGCCGATTGAATTGCTTCAACGATGCTCTTTTTTTCTTCCTGAGAAAATAATTTTTCAGCCATGATCTAGATTAGAATTGGACTGTTGGCGCATTTTCAGCACCCGCAGCTGCCTCAAAATACCCTTTCGTTTCGAAGCCATACCAGCCTGCGAAAATGTTATTAGGGAAGGTTCTGAGGTTGGAATTAAAGTCCTGAACGGATTCATTGAAGTTTCTTCTGGCAACAGAAATTCTATTTTCAGTTCCTTCCAATTGGGCCTGAAGCTCCAAGAAATTCTGATTTGCCTTGAGGTCAGGATATTTTTCTACAGTGACCAAGAGTCTGCTCAATGCGCCTGAAAGTTGGTCTTGTGCCTGCTGGAATTCAGCCAATTTTTCAGGAGTCAAGTTAGTCGGGTCAATCTGAATAGAAGTGGCTTTTGCCCGTGCTTCTACAACACCAGTCAAAGTTTCCTGCTCAAATTCTGCATAGCCCTTAACCGTATTCACCAAGTTGGGAATCAAATCCGCTCTACGCTGGTATTGCGTCTGGACTTCTGCCCATTGGCCATTGATTACTTCTTCTTTTTGAACAAACATGTTGTAAGTGCCAACTGCCTTGGTATAGATGAAAATACCGACTACAGCTAGGATGGCGATTGGAATAAGGAGTTTTTTCATAGTTCTAAGTTGATTTTAAAGCGAGGAGAGTTCACGTAAATCTTCCTCTTTTGTTTTCACTTGGATCAAATTTACCCAAATTTTCTTTTGTAAGTAGAAATACTAAATCTGCTTTCTAAGGAAGATGCTTACTTTGTAGTCACTGAATTGGTTGATATCATTGTTGATATACCTCCTCATTTCAAATTGGATTTCCCTTCCTTCCTCTGACCTTAGCAATTTAAAAACCTCAGTAAGTTCCCATAAAAATGTCGGAACCTTATTGATGGAAAGTATTTCATCAAATGGTAAAATACCAACTCTATAAGCTGGAGACCCTGGTCTTACTTCCCCTATAAAAATCCGGTTTTCATCATTTGGCACTTTTTTGACTATAAGACCACTCATGTCAAATTCAAAGGGAGTATAGAAAGTCTGCCCTTTTCTCACCAAAAATTTCTTTCTTGGATAGTCTAAAATTATCCTTGTTTTCCCCAAGACTTCAGACCCTAGGCTTCCCATTCTGCCAGAGGCTTTAATTATGGAGCTATAGTCAGTCTCTTCAGGATATGAAGTCAATACCTCCTCCATAGTCAAACCTCCCAAATTAAGCGCTGAAACTCTCCCTATATATCCATACAAAACACCACCTAAAGATTGTCCCAACTCAGATTCAATAAACTCAAGAGGCATTTTGATTGAGTCTGAAGTTTCTCTATTGAGTAAAAGCCCATGATTTGCCCCTGTATCAACCAATAATTTAGCCTTCAATTTTGGACCATTGCTTTGCTTAATCTTTGCCTGGATATAGGCTTTACTATCATCAATGGACATGTCCAGTTTTCTATAAAACGGAGGTTTCCATTTCATGGCCTTTTCTCTAAAAAAATCCAACCACCCATCGTCATAATTGACTCTTATGGGATTGTATTTGAAAAATTCATATCCAAGCACTCCATAAACAGGTACCCCGATTACAGATTCCAATTCAAAAAAATCTTCCTCTAAGACCAATAAACTTTGGAGTCTTCCTTCCACAGGACCCACATCCAAGGTATTTATGGGAGAAACCTGAGCCATGATTTGATCACTTCCATCAGCTCCGACTATGTTTATCCTCCGGGTATATTCAAGCCCCAGAGCATCGCCTAATTTTTTGCTAAAAAGTATATTCGATTTTACTCCAGTATCTACCAAAAAATTGACAGCCTCATTGCCATTAATCGAAACAGGAATAATGATCAAACTATTGGAAGAATAGAATGGAATTCTAACCATACGTTTATCCTCCTTCATAAAAAATCCAGGTACCTGAGCCTCAAGTAGTAAAGGCAAAAGCAGTGAAAAAAACCAAAGAAGATGTTTTTTCAAGAGGTAGATAAGTTGGGTGAATGGTCTCTATAAGTTAACAACTTTAAAAGAGTCCTTTACTTTTAAAAATCGAATTCTGCCAAGAATTGTTGCAAAACAAAGTCATAACTTCTTTCCAATTTAGAATGAACCCAAATTAGATGGCCAATGGGCTTCTAGGTTGCCTAAAAAATCAGAAAATTTCATCTTTAAAATTATCTCACATTCCCATGGCTAATACAGTACTGATCGAAAAGGCGAAAAAAATCTTCGAAAACTTTCTTTCCAAACAAGGCAGCCGGAAAACTCCTGAGCGATTTTCTGTGATTGACGAACTGTATTTATTGCCGGAAGATGAGCATATCGACGTAGAAGGGCTTTTTCTCAAAATGAGAAACAAGGGTTATACGATCAGTCGGGCCACTATTTACAATACTTTGGACCTCTTGGTTGAAAGTGGTTTAGCGGTAAAACACCAGTTCAAGGACAAGGTTGCTTTGTACGAACAGGCACTAACCTATAAGCATCACGATCATCACGTATGCAACCAGTGCCGCAAAATCCGTGAGTTTTCAGATCCAAAAATCAATGAAATCAAAGAGGCGATGGGTAAAAGCTTCCAATCGGCCATCACCAGTCATTCCCTTGTTTTGTATGGGGATTGTAAAATTGAGAATTGCGAAAATCTCAAGGATTTACAGCCCTTTTAAACATCTTTTTATAGATGGGTTTTCTATAGGAAAACAGAACCCACATTGCTGGATATAAAAGTAGAGTCAAAAGTCCCAAAGGAGCCTCAAAAGTGATTTCATCCCGAATTTTTGACTGGATCCCAGAAGAAATTACCCGGTGTCGGTGATGCCATTTTTTAAGGAAAAAGGGTAATTCAATTCCTTCGTCTACAAAGCAAAACTCAAATTCATTGGTGAATCCCTCTTTGATTTCACTGGTCCATTTTTGCTTGAAAAGAAGGAAATTCAACTCTAGGCTGACTAAATCCCCCTTTTCACAGCCATCAAATCGAATGACTTTTACCGGAGGAAATGGAGGGCTTAACTTTTTGAATAGCTTTTCCGTGAATCCGGATTTTACATCCAAATAGCCCTGCTCGACGGTAGTTTCTAGGGTCAATTTCATTAAAAACTTAGGATAAATAGTAAAAACAAAATCAGCCAAATCACATCCATAAAGTGCCAATAGACAGTAAATAAGCGGATTCTCATTTTTTCAAAAGGATTGGTCACCAAGATCAGCCGCCTGATCCCATCCTCTTGAGTTTTTCTCAACTGATAGAGGAGAATCAAAGCAAAAACCATGGCTCCCAACAGGTGAAAAATATGGATTCCGGAAAGTACATATAGAAAGCTTCCGCTTGGAATTCCGGTGAAACTCACTCCCATTTGATCCAATTCTTTCCATCCTGCAAACTGTAAAACAGTAAAGGCAATTCCCAAAAGGAAAGTGTTTCTAAGAGAACTTTCCAACTCAGGAATCCTTTCCTCCTGATAGTAAAGTCTCATTTTAGTAGCTGTATATCCACTTAAGACAAGCAAAAATGTAGAAATCAGAAAGGAAACCGGTATGTGCTTGTTAAATCCGGCGAGCTGATGCAAACCAGAAAAGAGAAAAGCAGCTGTCAGAAAAAGGAAAATAAGGCCACTACTGACCATGCCAAGATAGAGCAGCATCTCGTATGGATGCAGCCTTTCCATTTTTTGGAGAAAGGTTGATGATGTATTCGAGTCTCCCATGCAATCTCAAACATTTTAACGGGCACTTGGTTCAGAAAATTACCATTTCAGAAGAATTAAGTCTAGTAAAGCTCAAAAGCCCTAAATTTGCGCATTCAACCTAGGCACCCCATTCCAAAATTAGCCCACTGTGGATCGACAGTCCTTCATTTCTCTATACCAAGCCGACCCGATTTTTCAGACCTTAAGTCTTCAGCTAAGTTCTAAAGACCAGTTTAAAATTCAGCTTCGAGGTCTTTCCGGTAGCTTGGATATGGTATTGCTCGCTTCCTATTTTGAGCAAAAAGGAGGAACTCATCTAATCATTGCACAGGACAAGGAAGAGGCCGCTTATTTCAATTCAGATTTGCAAAACCTCTTGGGTATTGAAGATCATCTAGTTTTCCCAGGAAGCTTCAAGCGCCCTTATCAGTATGACGAAGTGGATAATGCCAACGTGCTGATGAGAGCAGAGATTTTGAATAAAATCTTAGAGACCAAAAGAAAATCAAGCCTGATCATCACCTATCCTGAGGCTCTTTATGAAAAGGTGATTAACAAAAGATCCTTGGTGGAAAATACCTTTTCGGTAAGAGTTGGAGAGGCAGTAGACATGGAGTTTGTGACTGAGCTATTGTCGAGCTATGACTTTGAGCGAACGGATTTTGTCTATGAGCCAGGGCAATTTGCTATCCGGGGAGGGATTTTGGACGTTTTCTCTTATTCCTTTGAGCATCCTTATCGACTGGAGCTATTTGGAAAAGAGGTAGAAAGCATTCGAACATTCGATCCTGAAACTCAGCTTTCCATAGCTTCAGTAGATCAGATTTCTCTGATCCCGAACGTACAAACCAAGCTTTTGCAGGAAGTACGTCAGTCTTTTTTGGAGTTTTTACCACAAGAAACCATCGTTTGGTTGAAAGATTTTCAACTCACTGCTGACGTGATGGAGGAGTGTTTTCATAAAGCAGAACAGGCTTTTCAGCAGATTGTCAAAGCTACACACACCGAAAAATTACTTCTAAAACCTGAAGATTTATTTGATGGAGCAAAGCCTTTTACCAACCAAATCAAACAATTCTCAACAGTAGAGTTTGGGCGTCAATTTTATCTCAAGACAGAAAATAAAATTGTTTGGGACAGTCAGCCTCAGCCATCCTTCAATAAAAATTTTGATCTGCTGGTAGCCAATCTTTCCGAAAATGAAAAATCTGGAATCACCAATCTAATTACCGCAGAAAATGAAAAGCAGATTGATCGGCTTTTAGGTATTTTTCATGAGCTAGATCCTACTCTACACGTCCAAAGCATGCTTTTAGGATTGAGAGAGGGTTTTGTCGACAGAAACCTAAAAATCGCATGCTATACAGATCATCAGCTTTTTGAGCGATTTCATCGCTATAAAACCAAAGCAAAGGCCAGCAAATCAAAGGCACTAACTATAAAAGAGCTAAAAAGTCTGCATCCTGGGGACTTTGTGGTGCATATCGATTATGGGGTAGGTCGCTTTGCAGGTTTGGAAAAAGTGGATGTCGGGGGGAAAATGCAGGAAGCGGTCCGATTGATTTTTAGGGACGATGACCTCCTGTATGTTAACATTCACTCCCTTCATAAAATCTCAAAATATTCCGGACAGGAAGGCCAAGTTCCTTCCATGTCCAAATTGGGATCACCGGATTGGGAGAATAAAAAGAGTCGGGTCAAAAAGCAGGTTAAGGACATTGCCAAGGATTTGATAAACCTTTATGCCAAGCGAAGGTCAGCTCCAGGATTTCAATTTTCCAAGGATTCAGTTTTACAGATTGAGTTGGAATCCTCATTTATCTATGAGGATACTCCGGATCAGGCTTTAGCCACTTCAGATGTAAAATCTGATATGGAAAAAAATTACCCCATGGATCGATTGGTTTGTGGAGATGTGGGATTTGGGAAAACGGAGGTTGCTATTCGGGCGGCTTTCAAAGCTGTTAATGACCGAAAGCAAGTGGCGGTTTTGGTTCCTACGACCATCTTGGCCATGCAGCATTTTCAAACCTTCAAGGAAAGGCTAGAAAATTTCCCAGTAAAGGTGGATTATATCAATCGCTTCCGAACAACCAAGGAAGTCAAAGAAATCGTCAATCAAGTCAAAACCGGAGAAATTGATATTCTGGTCGGAACTCATAAGATTGTTAACAAAGACATTGAATTCAAGGATCTTGGCCTTTTGATAATTGATGAGGAGCAGAAGTTTGGGGTAAAGGTGAAAGATCAATTGAAAAATCTTCGCGTCAACGTGGATGTACTCACCTTGACAGCCACTCCAATCCCTAGAACACTTCATTTTTCCTTGATGGGAGCAAGGGATCTTTCAGTAATTGCCACTGCTCCTCCCAATAGGCAACCTGTAACAACTGAAGTCCAAACTTTCCAAGAAGAAATCATCCGCGACTCAGTGGCTTATGAATTGAGGAGAGGAGGGCAGGTGTTTTTTGTTCACAATCGTGTAGGAGAAATAGATAGCATCGCAAACTTGATCAAAAAGCTGGTTCCAGATGCCCGGGTAATTGGTGCTCATGGTCAAATGGACGGAAAGAAGCTTGAAAAAATCATGGTTGATTTTATCAATCATGAATACGATGTGCTTGTTTCAACCAATATCATCGAATCAGGCTTGGATATTCCAAATGCCAATACAATCATCATTAATCGGGCTCACATGTTTGGCTTGAGCGATCTTCACCAGATGCGGGGACGAGTTGGTCGAAGTAACAAAAAGGCTTTCTGCTACCTTTTGACCCCTCCGATGTCTGGATTGACTCCTGAAGCAAGGAAAAGATTGCAGACTTTGGAAGAATTTTCCGATCTGGGAGATGGGTTTAAGGTAGCCATGAAGGATTTGGATATTCGGGGAGCCGGCAATCTTTTGGGTGCAGAGCAAAGTGGATTTATCACTGATTTGGGCTTTGAGATGTATCACAAGATTCTCGATGAGGCAGTTCAAGAACTGAAGGAAAATGAATTTGCTGCGCTTTTCGAAACCGATCTTAAGGAAAAAGTAAAGGTTTTGGTACAAGATTGTACCATTGAAACGGACTTGGAACTCCTTATTCCGGAAGAATATGTTGGAAATATCAGCGAACGATTAGGCCTATATTCCAAGCTGGATTCCATCAAAAATGAGGAAGAATTGAGCAAATTTTCTTCCATGCTTTCAGATAGATTTGGCCCTCTTCCAGAGACCGTGAAAGATCTGATGGAAACTGTTCGCCTAAGGTGGTTGGCTGAAAAATTGGGAATCGAAAAGCTAGTGTTGAAGGGCAAACAAATGAAGTGTTACTTATTGCCTTCTGGCCGGGATGATTTTTATTCCTCAGGGATTTTTGGAGGAATTATGAAATTTGTCCAACTCCATCCAAAAAATTGTAAAATAAAGGAGTACAAAAATCGTTTGATTCTTACCATTGAAGGGATAAAGTCGATCAAAGAAGCGGAAAAGATGCTTTTAGAAATGAAATAGAGAAAAAAAATTCAAAATTTAACTGGCATAAATATTGCGCTTTCGCATGAGTATTTTGCAGAATATGCCTCAATTATTGATTTCAAGGCCTTTTGCAAATACTCACAAAAATAAAAATCATTGGAACTAGATTTCAATGCCTATATATTAGCAATCTGAAATAGACCTAACATCTGAAATATGCGTCTTACAAACAACTCTTGGGGAATGTGGGCATCAGCTTTTATGCTGGTTTCTGCAAGCTTTTTATCTTCTTGTAACAAAACTCCTGGGTACGGAAGACGTACCGCCAATGATCCGGGTAAGAAAAGTGCGACAACTGGATCTGAATTTTCTTTCGACGAAAATGATTCCACAAACTTTTTCGTAGCTAGAAGAGCTGAGCAAATTCCTGGTCCAAATTTGAAATTTATCCAAGGCGGTAGAACTGTGCTTGGTTCTCAGGAAGATGACGTAATGGCTTTCCGGGACAATTTGGAAAGAACTGTTTCAATTGCCTCTTTTTACATGGACGAAACTGAAATCACTAACAATGATTACAGAGAATTTTTGTTTTACATGAAGAAAAAGGTAAGCGCTGATTCTGTGGCCAAGCTTGAGCCAGCCGATAACGTTTGGTCTGGAGCGATGTCTTTCAATGATTTGTATCAGTCTTATTATTTCCGTTTCCCCGGTTTCAATTTTTATCCAGTAGCTGGAGTTTCTTGGAAGCAAGCAAATACTTATTCTAAATGGAGAACTGATTTCGTTCAGGATTTAGTAAGAGAAGAAAGAGGAATTGATTCTTCCTTCACTAAAAATCAATTGATCGAAAGAGGTGTGGCGATGGCAGATTTCCGTCTTCCAAATGAGGCAGAATGGGAATATGCAGCAAAAGCCATGATCGGTACCCAATATTTGGATGAAAACCAGGAATATGGACGAATCTATCCATGGGACGGAAGAGGGGTTAGAAATCCATACAATGTGAAAAGAAAAGGTAAACAAGGTGATTTCTTAGCCAACTTCAAAAGAGGCCGTGGTGACTACGCCGGTATTTCTGGTAATCAAAGAAATGACGGTGAGATTCTTCCTACCAACGTTTATGACATGGCTCCAAATGATTTTGGATTGTATCATATGGCTGGAAACATGAACGAATGGGTTTATGACGTTTACAGACCGTTGACTTTCCAAGATGCTGATGATCTTAACCCACTTAGAAAAGATGGAGTTTATGACGAGCAGGAAAACTATGAAACCTCAATGTTTACTGACGAATTAAGAGTATACAAAGGAGGTTCTTGGAAAGATGTAGCTTATTGGCTTGCTCCAGGAACTAGAAGATTTATGCACCAAGATTCTGCTACCAACCACATTGGTTTTAGATGTGCAATGATCTCTATTGGAGAACGAGGAAAATAACATTCCAATATCACTTAAATACAAGCCCGATTTATTCGGGCTTTTTTTTTGAAAAGGAAAAAATGAAAAGCCTGAATTTTACAGAGAATCTTCATAAGCTAGGAGGAAATGGTTAAGGACTAATCAGGAAAAATTCGACTCCGTTTGACTTATCATTTTTAAAAAGGAAGTAGAAAACCTAACATTTCTTTAGATAAAGCAATCAATGTTGCTTTATGCCTTGGATGGGTAGATAGTAAACCCAACAAAAGAGATAAAGAAAGCTTCTATTTATATTTTTCAAAGCGCAATCCAAAAAGCAACTGGAGCAAAGTCAATAAAGAAAAGGTCGCAAAACTGATAAAAGAGAATAAAATGGGAGCTTCTGGGCTAGCCATGGTTGAACTTGCTAAAGTCAATAGAACATGGAATGCTCTAAATGAAGTTGACGTGCATATCGAACCAAAGGACCATTTGTGGGAATTTTCTTAAGATTTCGTCACTTTTCAGTTTTGGAAAGAATTCCGGTCCTCCGCTAGAAGAGGAATTTTAGAGTGGATTTATAACGCAAAAACAGAAAATACTCGGTTGAAAAGAATTCAAGAAACGGTCAAACTTGCCGAAAAGAATTTAAGGGCCAATTCCTTCCCCAAACCTTTCTAAACCAAAAAGGCCTTCGAGATGAAGGCCTTTTTTGATGGTTAGGATTTGTTATCTGTTCTGTTTTGTGGTGCTTACATGGTATCCACCTTCTTCTGTCTGCCGGTGTAGCCGTAGGAGGTCTTGCCCACTCTCAGCTCGGTACGTCTGTTCAGCTGGTGCATCGCAGGGGTACAGGTCACCTCGTCACAGTTGTGGATAGGTCGGGTCTTGCCAAACCACTGGTACTCCAGTCT
>NZ_SNYF01000011.1 GCF_004362805.1 Algoriphagus boseongensis | reverse complement strand
TATTCCAATGCAAGCTTGTCTAATGGAGATCAGGTTTCTGTGGTGATGACTTCTTCTGCCTCCTGTGCTGTGCCGACTTCGGCAACCTCGAATACGGTGACTATGACGGTCCAACAATTGACAACTTATTACCAAGACATGGATGGAGACGGATATGGTAATCCAAGTGTATCAATCACCTCCTGCACAAAGCCAGATGGATATGTAATCAATAATACGGATTGCAACGATTTCTTAGCGGCTATCAATCCTGGGGCCATTGAAATCTGCGGAAATGGAATTGATGAAAATTGCAACGGAATGGTTGATGATGTTTGCTCTGATAGAATTCCGATACTTCAAACTCGGGTTTACCCAGTAAAAGAGGGAGATGAAGGCACAATCCAATTCGGAGTTGAAATCTTCTTGGATACTATGGCAACAAAAGAAGTAATTCTTTCCTATACCACATCGGATCAAGAAGCAGTAGCTGGGGAAGATTATGTCGCGACTAATGGAAAACTTATAATTCCAGCCGGCTCTATCTCAGGTAAGGTTTTCGTGGGTATCATTGGGGATAAGTTGCCTGAGAAAAATGAAAGATTCAATCTCAAATTCACGAATCCAGTAAACGTAACTCTCCCTGCCAATCCGCAAATCCCTATTCAGATTTTGGATGATGAAAAAGGTAAACGAATTGGAATCATGGTAAGCAGGGCAGAACAGTGGTTTGTACCTGGAGCTCCTGACCTTCTAGATGAAATCATCATCTTCAATCCAAAGGGACTGGTGGTATTTACAGGAACAAATATTCCAAACCAGATCACTCTTCCTCAACTTGCAGCGGGTTCTTACAACTTCACCGCTAAGGCAAGGGATAAAAAAGGAAATGTCCAAATTATCTCAGGCATGCTGATTATCAAAGATTAAAATCCAATTCAAACAAAAAGGGCGGTTGAATAAACCGCCTTTTTTATTGCTCATCTTTTTTCAAATAGATCAAACAAAAAGAGGCCCTTTAAAAGGGCCTCTTTTTTGTAATCAAGGTATTTTATTTCAAATCAAATCGATCTAGATTCATCACCTTGTTCCAAGCGGCTACAAAGTCCTTTACAAACTTCGCTTGGCCATCAGCACAACCGTAAACTTCAGCTACACCTCTTAATTCAGAGTTGGATCCGAAAACCAAGTCTGCGCGAGTAGCAGTCCACTTAGGCTCTCCGGTCTTTCTGTCGCTTCCTACAAATACTTGCTGCGTATCTGTAGTTGCTTTCCAAGTGGTTCCTACGTCCAACAAATTCACAAAGAAGTCATTGGTCAATTTACCTGGAGTTGAAGTCAATACACCGTGCTTAGAACCATCCCAGTTAGCACCTAACATTCTCATACCTCCGACCAATGCTGTCATTTCAGGAGCAGTTAGGGTAAGCAATTGGGCTTTGTCTACTAGCAAGTCTTCAGCTTTAGCGATAGCTCTTGGACCGTAGTAGTTTCTGAATCCATCAGCCACAGGCTTCAAGAATTCGATAGAATCCACTTCAGTTTCTTCCTGAGAAGCATCCATTCTTCCTGGAGTGAAAGGAACCTTCACATCCATTCCGGCATCTTTAGCTGCTTTTTCAACAGCTGCACAGCCACCCAAAACAATCAGGTCAGCCAAAGAAACTTTCTTGTTTCCACCGGCAGTGCTGTTGAATTCTTCCTGAATGCTTGTCAAAACACCCAAAACCTTATTCAACTGAGCAGGATTATTTACTTCCCAATTCTTCATTGGCTCAAGTCTGATTCGAGCACCGTTAGCTCCACCTCTTTTATCAGAACCTCTGAAAGTAGAAGCAGAAGCCCAGGCAGTAGAAACCAATTCAGAAACTGACAAACCAGAAGCAAGGATGTTAGCTTTTAGACCGTCGATATCACTTGCAGAAGCCAATTCATGATTCACTGCAGGAATTGGATCTTGCCAGATCAAATCTTCGGCAGGAACTTCAGATCCCAAGTAACGGGACTTAGGTCCCATATCTCTGTGAGTCAATTTGAACCAAGCTCTTGCGAAAGCATCAGCAAATTCTTCGGGATTTTCGTAGAAATGACGGGATACTTTTTCGTAAGCTGGATCCAATTTCAAAGCCAAGTCAGTAGTGAACATCATTGGCGCATGCTTCTTAGAGGCAAGGTGTGCATCAGGAACTGAATTCGCCCCGGCACCATTCTTTGGAGTCCACTGATGAGCTCCAGCTGGGCTCTTGGTCAATTCCCAATCATATTCAAACAAATGCTTGAAGTAGTCATGGCTCCATTTTGCAGGAGTAGTTGTCCATGCACCTTCCAATCCGGAAGTGATGGTATTTTCAGCGTTACCGCTTCCCATGGAATTCAACCAACCCATGCTCATCGCTTCGATAGGAGCAGCTGCAGGCTCACGACCCACAAATTTTCCTGGATCTCCTGCACCGTGTGCCTTTCCGAAAGTGTGACCACCAGCGATCAAAGCTACAGTTTCGTAATCATCCATTGCCATTCTACCGAATGTCTCACGGATATCTCTGGCAGCTGCCAAAGGATCAGGATTAGCGTTTGGTCCTTCTGGGTTAACATAGATCAAGCCCATTTGCACAGCTGCTAGAGGATTTTCCAATTCTCTATCGCCTGTGTAGCGCTTATCACCCAACCATTCGGTCTCAGCTCCCCAGTATACATCCTCCTCTGGCTCCCATACGTCATCACGACCTCCGGCAAAACCGAACGTTTTCAGACCCATAGATTCCAAAGCCACGTTACCGGTCAATACCATCAAATCAGCCCAAGAAAGCTTCTTGCCATATTTTTGTTTGATAGGCCAAAGAAGCAATCTAGCCTTGTCCAAGTTTCCGTTATCAGGCCAAGAGTTGAGCGGAGCAAAACGAAGCGTACCTGCTCCTGCTCCCCCTCTACCATCGTGCACTCTGTAAGTTCCGGCACTGTGCCAAGCCATACGGATCATGAATGGACCATAATGACCATAATCAGCCGGCCACCAGTCTTGAGAAGTGGTAAGTGCTTTTTCAATGTCTTGCTTAACCTCAGCTAGGTTAAGCGTTTTGAATTCCTTGGCATAATCAAAGTCCGGATCCATTGGATTGGACAAAGAAGAATGCTGTCTTAAGGTGTTTAATTTCAATTGGTTTGGCCACCAGTCGGTATTTCTCGTACCTCCTCCGGCTGCCATTTTCATCTGCCCATTGTGAAAAGGGCATTTGCTGATGTCTCCTGAGTTTATATCGTAACTTTCCATAAGTAAAAGTGAATTAGGTTTATTTTGAATTACGAATTTACCAAAAAGAATCCTTATTTAATTTTTTTTCCAATAGATAAAAACTATGATGCTTGGGTGTTTTATTAAAGAATTGAATGGGTAAAAATGAAAAACCCCTTTCCAAGGCTTAGGAAAAGGGTTTGAATTTTTGGGGCAAAATTTCCCTGATTTAAATCATATCCTCGACTAAAGTGAAAGGATCCAAAAGAACACAAAAACACCAAAAGCCATTCCGGCAATAAAGACTTTGTAGGCTTTGTCCAGTAAGGCATACTTTCGGTTTAAGATTTTTCCCTGGAAATATAGCGACACAGACATTTGATCCTGAATCTTCTTTTTATCATCCAAAACATTGTGCGTCTCCTCTACATATTCATCCAAGGTGTAATATTCGGTGGAACCGAAAAACAGAACGCTAAATGCGGGTTTCTCTGAGGAGTTTTTAGGCTTACCCAAAATCTTTGGCCGGGCAACTTGCACAGCTAAAATCGTTGAAGAGATAATGATTCCTAAAAAAATCAGGATCGGCATAACCATCAAGATATTATCAATTTGAATTTCTGAGGAAATACTTCCGTAACTAACTAAAGCAATCATGGAAGAAATCACCAAAGCATTGATACTGATGATTATGTTGGCTTTGTTATCAGCAATCTGAAGGAGATTACTGGAATTTTGAAAAGCAACCCGATAAAAGGTCTGCCTTTCCCTTCCATTTTTATCCTTGGGTTCTTTGAAGAATATATTTTCTGACATAGGCGGGTTAAAAGCTAAATTGAAGATACTAATTTTTTTAATCACATGACTTTTTCCCAATTCTTCAAATTCAAAGGAAAAGCCAAGAATTGCTCCCTAGCAATGAATTTTTGATCTTTGAGCAAATCCTAATGACATGAGTAATAATGATATTTTAAAATCCATCCGATTCACTTTCGATTTCAATGATTTTGTAATGATTGAAATATTTGGTTTGGGAGGGCTTGAAGTTACTCGTGAAGAAGTTAGCAATTGGTTGAAAAAAGAAGAGGATGAGGAGTTTAAACCGATATACGACAAACCTTTGGCTAGTTTTCTAAATGGGTTGATTATTCTGAAAAGAGGAAAGAAAGACGACAAAATTCCAGTTGCTGAAAAATCGCTTAACAATAATCTGGTTCTGAGAAAGCTGAAAATTGCCTTGAATTTGAAAGATGAAGATATGTTGGAAATTTTCGCATTGAGGCAATTTCGAATCAGTAAACATGAATTAAGTGCCCTTTTTCGTAATCCTTCCCAGCATCAATACAGGGAATGTAAAGATCAAATCCTTAGAAATTTTTTAATGGGCATGCAGTTGAAATTCAGACCAACTGCCTAAGCCTTGCCATTTGTCGATCAAAATTGGCGTTTGGGAGATTTCTTGATTTAATTCTCCCTGATTTCTCTTAACTTTTATACTAATCAATTTTTAAACCCATGGAAAAGTTAAGAAAAGAAGATATCCCTCAGGAGGCATTTGATCTTTATGA
The DNA here is from genome assembly GCF_004362805.1 of Algoriphagus boseongensis. Taxonomy (GTDB): domain Bacteria; phylum Bacteroidota; class Bacteroidia; order Cytophagales; family Cyclobacteriaceae; genus Algoriphagus; species Algoriphagus boseongensis. The sequence goes on along the minus strand of NZ_SNYF01000011.1, from coordinate 120,711 downwards.
TTACTATTGCCACAATCGAATCGACAGAAGAACTTTTGTTGAAAAACTATCGGCCTATGCGGTTGGTGGAATTACAGTTACTGCTTTGATGAGCTCTATGATGCCCGATTATATCAATACTCGGACCATTGACCCCAATGATGAGCGACTCCAAAGCTCAGACTATGTCATGTACAATTCTCCGAAAGGAGGGGGACAAATCAAGGGGCTTCTTTCCAAACCTGCTGGTAAAGGAAAATTCCCCGGCATAGTGGTAGTCCATGAAAACCGAGGATTGAATCCATATATCGAAGACGTAGGCAGAAGATGCGCAGCAGCTGGGTTCATTTCAATTGCTCCAGATGCATTAACTCCCCTAGGAGGATACCCTGGAAATGATGATGCTGGACGTGAGATGCAATCCAAAAGAAACCGGGACGAAATGCTGGAAGACTTCATCGCAGCATTTGAATACCTCAAAAACCATCCAGACTGCGATGGAAATGTTGGCGTAGTTGGGTTCTGTTTCGGAGGTTGGATTTCCAATATGATGGCTGTCCGCATTCCTGACCTAAAAGCTGCCGTTCCTTATTACGGAGGTCAACCCGCAACTGAGGATGTCCCTGCAATCAAGGCTCCTTTGTTGGTGATTTATGCAGCACTAGACGAAAGAGTAAACGCGGGATGGCCTGCTTACGAGGAAGCGCTGAAAGCCAATGGCAAAAAATATGAAATGATTAACTACCCTGGAGTGAACCACGGATTTCATAACAATACCACGCCGAGGTATGATGAGACTGCTGCAAATCAAGCTTGGGAAAAAACGATCGCCTTTTTTAAGGCAAATTTGAAATAAACTGAAAGGGGCTTCGGCCCCTTTTTTATTGTATATTAGAATAAAGTCTTACCCAGAAACACGCAAACCTTAGAACTAACCTATTTCAATTCTCTTGGAAACTCTGATAATTGATTTCGATACCTTTACCTTAACCCAAAAGGATTTTTTTATCCGTCTCGCTGTGACCTTGGGAATTGGGGCAGTCATCGGACTAGAAAGGCAATACAGCGCCATGAGAGAAAATTCAAAGGGATTCTCCGGTGTGAGGACTTTTGTCATTCTCACCTTGATGGGGTTTGTTTCTGGGATCTTCTATCATCTTTTCTCCATCTGGATTTATGGATTGATACTTTTAGGGATCATTTCTTTAATTACAGCATCCTATTGGTACACTGCCAACCATGGAGATCGGGGACTTACCACAGAATTAAGTTCGTTCTTTGCCTTTTTGATGGGAACTCTGGTCCTCCACGGCTTAATAGAGATTTGCCTTTCAGTGACGGTGATTCTAGTCGTCTTTTTATCCTCCAAATTCAGAATTCAGGCAATAGTTGGCAAAATCACACCAGAAGAGCTTTATGACTTCATTCTATTTGTAGTCTTAGCACTATTGGTTCTGCCCTTTCTACCCAACCAAACTTTTGGTCCACCTCCTTACGATGTTTTAAACCCAAGGGAAATAGGATGGGTGATCATTCTGACTTCTGGATTGGGATTATTGGGACATCTCCTTATCAAGTTTTTAGGAGCAAATAGTGGAATCTTGCTGAGCGGAATTCTAGGAGGCTTGGTTTCGAGCACTGCGGTTACCTGGATCTTCTCTAAAAAAAGTAAAGAGAATGCGCATATTTCCACTCAATGCGCCACCGCCATTTTAGCAGCATCTTCTGTAATGTTTTTCAGGGTATTGATTTGGACTTTTATCTTTAATCAAAATCTTTTCAACACCATTCTTCCTGCTATTCTTTTAGTATTAGTTTCAGGGCTAGGAGTAACCATTTTTATTCTCAAAAAGAAAAACTCCCAGGAAATAAAAGACCCTGAAATCCCATTAGGAAAGCCCTTGGATCTTAAAAGCGCCCTGGTTTTTGGTTTGATTTATATGGCGATTTTGCTGATTGTAAGCTATGCAAACCTGCACCTAGGAAAAACCGGAACCTTGATTTCTAGTGCTATTGCCGGACTTTCAGATGTAGATGCCATCACCATTTCTGCCTCAAAGCTGGCAGGATTTAAGTTGACTTTAGAAACCGCATCCCAAGCCATTCTAATTGCCGTAATGACCAATACCATCGTCAAATTAGGAATTGCCATTTATGCAGGTAGCGCCTCCTTAAGAAAGCTTTTACTCATCGGTTATGGGACAATTGCAGTGGTAGCCATTTTCGCATTCTTTATTTTACTCTGATTTTATGCCTTCACACAAAACTTCTTTTCAGTTTATCAGCGAACCCGGAGATGTCAATTTCGGAGGGAAAGTACATGGCGGCACAGTTATGAAATGGATTGATCAAGCTGCTTACACTTGCGCAAGAAATTGGGCGGAGAGCTATTGCGTAACAGTTTATGTCGGAGGCATTCGATTTTACAAACCCATAGGAATTGGGGAGGTCATCAAGATTGACAGCCAGGTGATTTATACTGGAAGCTCAAGTATTCACATCATGGTTGAGGTCTATTCCAGAAGTTTTGAGCAAAAGAAATTTGAGAAGAAAACTCATTGCATCATCATTTTTGTAGCTGTCGACAAGGAAGGAAACCCTAAAAAAGTGAGGCCTTGGGTTCCAAAAACAGAACAGGAGAAAAAACTGGAAGAATACGCTTTGAAGCTTAAAAAGCTACGTGAGGATATTCACGAAGAGATGAGACCATTCTTTAATGAAATGTAATTTGAACTTTGATAAGTTACCAAAAGTGAAATCCAATAAAAAAGCCGCTCAAAAAGCGGCTTTAGTGTATTCCAGAAGAAATCTACCAGGTTGTATGTTTTAATGTTGGAAATGCACGAATGACATCACTCAAACTGATTTGCCCCACTAATTTCCCATCCTTTAAGACAGGAAATCTTCGGATTTGATAATCCAAAAATTTCTGAGCGGCATCAAAAAGTGAAATATCAGGACTTAAAGTAATCACATCCTTAGTCATCAATTCCTCAACTTTAGCAGGGAATCTGACCGTATTGGTGTATTTGCCTTTAATGATTTCCTTGAGACAATCCACCTCAGAAATAATCCCGACCAAAGCCCCTGAAGCATCCACAACGGGAGCACCGGATATTCGCTTTTTGGTCAATTCTTCCATCACCTGATCAATGGTATGCTCAGGTCGAAAAGTTACCAGCTTGGTGGACATGTGATCTTTGACAAGTATAGGTTGAATTCGGGTTTTGGGTTCCACTACGCGAACTCCTTGAAAGCTTTTTACCATAAAATTTAGATTTAAAAAGGATAAATAAGATACTGAAAAAATCTTATTTATGAAATAAAAAATCTATCCAACTCCGAAATTCAATATATTATACCTAAAAAGACATTTTATGTAAAATTTTATTTCTTTAAATTTTTCAAAATCACGAAGGGCTTCCAGTTTTCCTTAGGAGCTTGGTACAATTGGTTGAATTCAAAAGCACCTACCACAATATCCTCATCCCCATCCAAATCCAAATCACCTTTGGCAATTGTAAGCCAATGATAATCAAGCGACTCTTTTAGAACGAAAGGAGTAAACTCAAAATCTTCCTGCTGAAAATAGACCAAATCTTGCCTTGGTTTTTGTCCAGAGTCTGGAAAAAAGGCAATCACAAACAAGTCTAGATCTCCATCCAAGTCAAAGTCAGAAATCTCAATCCCACTTGCTCCATGTAAAGGATAAAACCAGGATTCTTCAAATTTCCCATCGCCCAGATTTTTAAAAATTCGAACTCCATGGAAGAATTTCAAAATTTGACTTTGATCTGCATTATCTCCATTTACCAAAATAAGATCCTTCAATCCATCTTCGTCCATATCCTCAAACTTGAAATCACTGGATCCGAATGCTGGCTGAAAGCTGAGTAAAGATCTCTCTTTAAAATTTTCCCCTCCTTGATTTTCAAATAAAAGAATAGCCTCTTTGGCCTGAGTCATTAAAACTAAAATATCCAAATCCCCATCCGAGTCGAAATCAACTGCCATTGATCTTCTAGCCCCTGGATCTTTTTTCAGATCAAATTCCTTATACCCTTGACTAGTGCTCAGGAATAAACTGAATTTCCCCAAATGGTTTCCAAATTGGGAAATAGCATAATCCTCAATTCCGTTATTATTCCAATCAGCCGTTTCCACATGAACCGGCCGCATCAATTTTCCAAAATCCAGGTTTGGATTCCATTGTGATCCAGTTTTGGTAAACGTGGAAACCGACCCAAGAGAATCATTAGCGGGGTCCATCAAGCCCATGGTTAAAAGTTGGAAGCTATTAGAATCCTTCCATCTGATTTCCACAGGAGCAACTTCTGTAGGAATAGAATCCAATTCCTTAAATCCATTTTTAGGATCCATTTCAAATAAAGCCCTGAACCTGTGGCCAAGCCAAAGTTTTCCCGTTTGAGGATGAATTCTCAGCATGGTGGTCAAGCTTGGACGGATAAAATCAAATTGAGGAATCTCCAGTATAAAGCCCGGAATCCCTGTTTTTGGAGAAATCTTCTTTTCCTGTGGCAATGGTTTCTCAGGAGCTTCCTCCAAATAGTAAGCTTGGAGTTTGGCCCAGTTTTCTCGGGTAATCAAAGGAATTTTAGAATAAACCCCATCAGGAACACCTTCATCCTGAGGAAGGGCAGTTCCAAAATCCTCTTCCAGATAAAGTCCCATGCGCTTCCGCATGTCAGGGAGTACTTTCTCCCAAGTTTTCTTATCCAGAATTTCAGGATCGGGCTTCACATGACAAGCTGCGCAATACCCATTGGCTAATTGCTCTCCAGAAAGATCTAAATCTGTCTGGGAAAGCTGGTACAAGCTTGGAGGTGGTTGCTTTTTCTCTGCGATTTGCCCGCAAGAATTCAACAAGAAACATAAAGAGAGTCCAAACCAGAAATTTCTCATGATCGGTTCCTTACAATATTTCCTTAAATGCCTTGACTAGCTCGGGATCTACTCCCAAATGCATTCCATAGTCGACGGGTGTGGAAGAAAAGGAAAGAGAGGAATTGATGTACTCATTGGTTGAGGATCGGAGCATTTTGCAGGATGCATGGGCTTCCTGCAAGAAACCTGTTTTTTTCAGTTCTGGAATATGGGAGGCCTTTGTACCTCCACCGGGCATAATGATGATCCGATCGCCTGCTTTTTCCATTAAATGCTTGACCGTATCCAGCCCTTCGGAAAGTGAATTTTTACCTCCTGAAGTTAAAATTCGCTCAAAACCTAGGTTGATGATTTTCTCCAAAGAATCATCCAAGTCAGATGAAGCATCAAATGCTCTATGAAAAGTACAAGGCTTTCCATTGGTTGCCCTCAAAAGCATTTCACATGCATTTTGGTCTACCTTTCCTTTAGTATCCAAAACGCCAAAAACAAAGCCATCAGCCCCAAGCTCACTTAGCAGCTGAATATCTTGCTTCATCACGATCAATTCTTTTTGGGAGTAGACAAAATCTCCTCCCCTTGGGCGGATCATGACAAAAATGGGAATATCAACCTCACTTTTGAGAAACCTGAGCATCCCTGCACTTGGCGTCTCTCCCCCTTCTGGAAAATTGGCACAAAGCTCCAATCGGTCAATGCCAAATTGAGCGGCCTCTAAGGCTCCCTGTAAATTAAAAACCGGTGCTTCTAAAATTCCTTTACTCATTTGCTGAAATGGCTTCCCGAATCTATCAAAACATTTCCTTCAGCAGTGGCTTTGGCATAATTAAATCCTGGATGAACTGCAAAAGCACCAACTTCCCCATATTTATTTATGGCTAAAAATCCAGCTTGGATATCCTCAATCCCTTTGTTTTTCGCAATTAATCTTCTCACTGCTTCCTCGCAAGCTTCTTGGGGAGTTCTCCCCTGCCGCATCAATTCCACGATTAAAAAACTACCGCAAATTCGGATAATGGATTCTCCCAGACCTGTGGCGGTTGCTGCCCCAACTTCATCATCCACAAACAATCCCGCTCCGATAATCGGGCTATCTCCAATTCTGCCGTGCATTTTGTAAGCCAAGCCGCTGGTGGTGCAACTTCCGGCTAGTTTTCCTGCGGCATCTATTCCTATCATTCCAATCGTGTCATGATTTTCAATATTGATCACGGGTTTGTATTGACTGGTAATTCTCCATTGGTCATAGGCCTCCTGAGCCTTAGTACTCAATTTCTCTTCTTCCAATGGAAAACCCTGAGCAATCGCAAATTGCCTTGCTCCTTCTCCAGCCAACATCACATGAGGGGTTTTTTCCATTACCGCCCTGGCAAGGGAAATCGGGTGTTTAATTTGTCTGACAAAGGCAACTGAACCGCAGGACCCATCTCCAGTCATAATCGAGGCATCCAAAGTAGTAATCCCCTCCCTGTCTGGCAATCCCTGCAAACCCACAGAAAGATTTTCCATATCCAATTCGGTATTTCTAACCCCTGCCTCTACGGCATCGAGTATACTTCCAGTTTCATTCAGTTTGGCCCAAGCATCCTGATTGGCGGGAAGGCCATGATTCCAAGTAGATAAAATCAAGGGCTTTTCACCACTCGGAGTTTTTTGTTCATTAGTCTGAGCACAAGATGCGGCGACTCCAGGTAAAAAAAGTGCAGAACCCAAAAGGGATTGCTTGATAAACTTTCTTCTTTGAGACATGAAATGTATTTTAGAATCTAGCTGTCAAATTAGAACTTTTGACCCAAATTAGCCCATCCATTTATCTAATTCCTCTCCCAAAATGAGACCCTATATTCTGAAAGAAGCAAATTGGAAAGATTTAAAATCGTTTCGATACGAACTCGCCATTCTCCCTTGGGGAGCCACAGAAGCACATAATTACCATATGCCCTATGGCACCGATATTTATGAAGCTGACGCGATTGGTTCAGAAGGCGCTAAAAAGGCTTGGGAAAAAGGAGCAAAAGTGGTGGTTTTGCCTACCATACCTTTTGGAGTAAATACAGGGCAAAGCGATATCTATTTGGATATCAACATGAATCCAAGTACCCAATTGATCATTTTACAGGATATAATTGAGGTATTGAATAGACAGGGCCTGAAAAAACTCCTGATAGTCAATAGTCATGGTGGAAATAATTTTCAACCCATGCTTCGTGAATTGGGCTTGAAATTCCCAGACATGATGCTTTTCACCTGCAATTGGTTTCAGGCATTAGATAAAAGCAAATACTTTGAGGAAGCAGGGGATCATGCCGATGAAATGGAAACTGCACTAATTCAATACTTACATCCAGAACTGGTCCTACCATTGGAAAAAGCGGGTGATGGTGCTGAGAAAAAATCTGTAATCAAAGGCATCCGTGAAAAGTGGGCTTGGGCAGAAAGAAAATGGTCTCAAGTCACAGAAGATACCGGAATAGGTAATCCAAAAAAAGCCTCCCCTGAAAAAGGGAGGCGGTATTTTGAAGATGTCACCGACAAACTCGCCGAATTAATTATTGACATTTGCGAAGCAAATCCCGATCAAATTTACAAGTGATTAGTTATTGGCGGTGATTTTCAAAGGAATCTTTTCACCCTTGTAGTTGATCATCGATGCACTGATGGCATTGGATGGTATGGTTACATCTCTACCAGATTGCGAACCAAATCCAGAGCCCAATCCCAAATCAAATCTTTGTGATTTTCCTCCAGGTAATTCAACCAAAACAGCCATAATATCCTGAGGCAAAGAATAAGATCTGGACTCTTGGGATTGGGATTGAAATGCCAATAATTTACCACGGTTTTGGGAAGCGAAGTAAATGGCTGAACCCATTTTGGGTGAAAGCTTCACCAAAGCTTTGGCATCTCCCGGAACCACAAATCCACTTTGCTTTGGATTCATCGGAGAAAATCCACCTTTCCCATCTCCCACAAGTACCAGCCCAATAGAAGCATCTAATCTTCCAATGAAGATCTCATTTCCATAATCGTTACCTACCAATAAAATATCAGCAAATCCATCGGAGTTGACATCCTCAGTTACGATTCCATTTATAGGGGCTAATTGAGCCATGGTGGGCAATTCATGAACTTTGAACTTACCCTGTCCTAAGTTTTCAACCCATACAGATCGATCAAAATTACCTGTCAAGATCAGGGCATCCTTTTTCTCTTCCTCACTTAAAAGAGTTTGCTCAGTGGATAGAGCATAATACTTATAGCGCTCGAATTTCCTTCTAAACAAGGTGCTTTGACCATAAAGATCATCCCAAAAATGACTCGGGAATGATTGGTAAGTTCCACCGATTTTATCCTTGTAGAAGGCGAAAGTCACAGGATCAATACTTCCATTGTTATCAAAATCCTTTGCATAGATTTTCAAAGGTCGATCCGAGGAAGGATGATGAGTGTTATTTGCACCAATATTTCCAACTACCCAATCTGAGTCTCCATCTTGGTCAAAATCAGCTGTGGCAATGGAATTCCACCAACCGGAATAATTTTCCAAACCGGTTTCTTTCAATTTTTCAAATCGTGTTCCCTGATTGACAAATACAGTAATCGGCATCAATTCACCCACCACTACCAAATCAACTTTACCATCTCCGTTTACATCCGACCAAACCGCATCGGTAATCATTCCTAAATTTTCTAATTCAGGAATCCAGGTTTTTGTAACATCTTCCAGAACTCCCCCATTGTTTTTATACAAGAAACTCTGGTCTGGATAAGGGAATCTAGTCACTGGAGTCCTTCCTCCTACAAAAAGATCAACAAAACCATCTCCATCGAAATCCGCTCCTCTTACCGTACTTCCATTCGATTTATCTCCCAAAAATCTCTCATCCAGAGTGAAATTTCCTTTGCCGTCATTCAAGAAAATCCGGTCAGAATACTCTACTGAATTCGGAACAAATTCAGCACTTCCACCAACCAAATACAGATCTAAATCTCCATCATTTTCTATATCAATGAGGAGAATCCCTGTTTCTTCATAGGAATTTGGGCTTCCGGGAAGTAAAGGCTTTTGAGAGAAAGTCCCATCAGAATTTTGGACATACCAAACGGGATCCTTTCCTGAAGAAGAACCAATCACCAAATCTTCCAATCCATCCCCATTCAAATCTCCGACAGCCAAGGCTGGCCCATATTGAGATAATTTGTGAGGAAGTGTTCTTTGAATATTAAAGTCAATTTTATCCTCCTCCTGATGCAAAAAGTCAATGCCTAAGTTCTGCGAAACCTCAGTGAATAAAGAATTGCCGTATCCAAAATCAAGAATAGCCAAGTTATTCGCTCCAGGACTAGCCTCAGCATAAGAAATCGTCAATACCTGATTAGCATCCACCTCAGAAAGTTTGGATTCTTTACCATCTGGCCAAAAAACGTTAATCTCCATTACTTTAGGTTTGGATCCCAGACCAAAATGCATAATCGGTTCAACCGATGACATATAGCCCCTGATAACCTGCATTTCTTGGTAAAGGAGTTGCCCGTCCTCAAATTTCAAAAGGGCTTTTGCACCCAATCCTGAAGGATTTGTTATTGGGCCATCCAATTTTATTCTCAAGTAATTCGGCTTTTCTTTTTGCTGATTAAGGGTGTTTTCAAAAATGAAAGCTGGATCATTGATATTGTTTACCACATAATCCAAATCCCCATCTAAGTCTAAATCAACTAAAGCCGCCCCATTGGAAAAGGAAGGAACATTTAAGCCCCATAGATCTCCGCTGTCTTCAAAGGTTAAGTCCCCCTTATTCTTGTAGGAGTAATTCGGGATTTTAACGATAGGAATAGAATCCAGCAATTGCCGAACTGAAGCAATACTTCCTACATCTGCACGGTAATTAGCAAAGTCTTTATCCGTAATATCTCTAGGAAAGCCATTGGTGACCAATAAATCTCTGAGTCCATCATTGTCCACATCTCCAAAAAGTGGCGCCCAACTCCAATCTGTTTGGTAAACACCGGCCATCAACCCCACTTCACTAAATGGAATATCAGGTCCATTGTTTAAATGAACCATGTTCCTTACATATTGGTATTCGTATCCAAACTGCTCGTTGTTGATATAGGTCTGATAAATATTCTTTCCAATGGTGGTTTTTTTTCTATAATTATCCTCACCGAGCATATCGATGGTGATCAAATCAGGAAGAGCATCATTGTTAAAATCAGCTATATCAGAACCCATGGAAAATTGGCTTTGATGTCTGAGATTTTCCTTGGTTTTATTCGAAAAAGTACCGTCTTGATTATTGATATAAAGAATATCGTTGGTGATGTAATCATTGCTGACGTGAATATCTGGCCATCCGTCATTGTTCATATCGGATATTGCTAATCCTAATCCGAAGCCTTCATAGCGAATTCCAGCCTCAAGAGTCACATTGGTAAAGGTTCCATCACCGTTATTTCTATAAAATGCATCATTATTTACGGCCGAGCCATCCGTTACTTTTTCCCTGAAGTTGGTTGGCTTGGCAGTTACCTGCTCATTGTTTAACACATAAAGATCCAAATCCCCATCCAAATCATAATCGATAAACCCTGCTCCCATTCCATTTCCTGGATCAGCAACTCCATAATCTGACGCCATTTCCGTGAAAGTCACATTTCCATCCTTGTCTACTCCTTGGTTGATAAAAAGAAGGTTATTCCTTTCTCCTGGACCTTTTTTCATAGCAGTCGCTACATAAATATCAGGAAAGCCATCTCCATTTATGTCGGCTACAGCCAGCCCAGTACACCAGCGATTCTCTGCAGAAATACCTGAAACCTCAGAGATGTCTTTGAATTTAAAGTCACCTTGATTCAGGTAAAGTTTATTTGGAACCTGATTTCCTGTAAAAAATAAATCCGGTAATCCATTTTGGTCAAAGTCTGCGACGGCTACTCCACCTCCATTAAAAATATACTCATCAGTAAGAATATTGAAACTGTCAGACTCAATGATCTGGTTGTTGAAATCAATTCCGGTTTCATCCGGAGACTTCAGAACAAATAGTTTATCATCTTTTTTACAAGAAGAGATAAATAATACTAGAAGTAATAGGTAAGGGAATAAAGAAAACTTCATAAGGATTTTAGGTGCTTATAGGGTTTTGAAAATTACTATTTTCCCTACTCAGAAGAAAAAAATAAAGCAATTAATCCTAGATAAAAGAAAAAGGGAAGGCCAAATGACCTTCCCTTTTATAATTCTAATTATTAAGAATTCTTAGAAACCAGGATTCTGAGTCAAGATATCAGAACCAACAAGGTCGATCTGATCTTGAGGAATTGGAACCCACTTATAATTGCTGGTATATTTGGCTCCACCCAAAGCTGCAGGAAGTTTAACTGCATCATAAGCGAAGTAATAATCCAATTCAACTTGTGCAGTACCCCATCTTTGAAGATCATAGAATCTGTGGCCTTCCATACCTAACTCAAGCATACGCTCCATTCTTACAGCAGACTGAGCTACCGCTTTATCTGTCCATGGTGCATCGTAAGTTTTGATATCATAGTTAGCAGCCATTGATCCGTCAGCTCTCTTAAGCTTAGAGTTAATAGCTCTAGTTCTAACACGATTCACATATTCTCTGGCTTTTTCTAAGCTTCCAACTTCAATTTCTGCCTCAGCTGCAAGTAACAATACGTCAGCGAAACGGATAATCATAAAGTTGATACCGGTATAACCTGGAGTCCAAGATGAGTTATCCTGGAAGGAACCTTGCTCAGATCTAGCATACACATACTTCTTAGGGGAGTAAGGACCTGCGTTTGGCTGGTTACGAATCCAAGCTTGGCCTGGATGATCTTGCCAATCCAAATAAGGAATTCCTCTTCTACCTACAGTATGGTCTAATCTTGGGTCCAAAGTACCTGCATCTGGAGTGAAAGCAGCACCTGATGAAATACCCATATCACTCTTTACTTCGTTTGCAGGACTGTTGTAGGTTCTATTTAAAAGAGGGAGGCCATTTACAGTTCTAAAGGCATTTACGAAAGAAAAGCTTGGCTGGAAGAATCCACAGCAGTTACCGGGACCAGCAGGACCGGTATTGTATGGGAAGTTCAAGTCAAACTCAGGGTTTGCATTAGCTACTGAACCAGTGTTAGCTGCAGCTTGGTAAGCCCAAACTGACTCTTCGTGGTTATCATTCGCAGCTCTGAAGGCATCATCATAATATGGAACTAGACCATATTTCTTACCATTAGAGGTTACACCATCTTTGATAACAGCATCAAATTCAGTTTTTGCCTTAGCATACTCTTTAGTATACATGTATACCTTTCCTAGGTATGCTCTAGCAGCCCAAAGATTAACTCTACCAACCTGAGGCTGAGTAGCTGGAAGATCTACGATTGCATCCTGCAAATCTTTGATAATGAAAGGCCAAAGGTCCTTATCATTTTTAACTTCTTCCAAACCTGATCCATAATCTACATTCTCATCCACGTACGGAGTTCTATTATAGTCACGAGCCAATTCGAAATAGAAGTGAGCTCTCAAGAACTTAGCTTGAGCAGTCAATCTTTTTACATCAGCAGGAGTAACATCCGATCCTGGATCCTTAAGAAGTCTCAATACGTTATTTGCACGGGCAATACCTTCGTAGCAAACATTGTACTTAGATCCCATCTCACCACCAGCAGCGTTATTTTCAAAACGCTGAATAGGGTTAATTGTACTGAAATCACCAGGGTCAGTTCCTTTGTTAGCCTCGCCACCTCGAATACTTCCCCAAACCCAGTTGGAAGGAGAACCTAAACGGTTACCTCTACCATTTACTTGGGAGTAGGCAGCAATCAAAGAAGCATCAAGACCAGCTAGAGATTTCAATTGATTTTCTGAAAGTTGCCCAACTGGTGGGATATCCAGAAACTCTTCGCTACAGCTCACGGCTACCATCATCACTGTCGATGCTAGTAACGCTCCAATCTTTAATTTGAAATTCTTCATTTTATTAATCTATTATAGTTTCTATAACTCGATTCGAATTAAGTTGTTGGATTAGAAGCTAAGGTTTAAACCAAAAGTCCATCCTCTTGTTACTGGGTAGTTACCCACGTCGATACCGAAAGTCAAGTCGGCATCACCACCTACTGCAGGATCCAAACCTTCATATCCAGTTAAAGTAAACAAGTTGTTTACAGAACCGAATACTCTAAGTCTTTCCATTCTCAACTTCTGAAGCAAGCTAGCAGGAGCAGAATAACCCAAAGTAAGGTTTTGCAATCTCAAGTAAGATCCATCTTCTACATAGAATGAGTTAGCCACATCTGATGTAGAGAAGTTTGCAGTTCTTTCAACAACTGGAATTTCTGCATTTAGGTTTTCAGGAGTCCAAGCCTTTTTCAAACGCTCAGAAATTGCTGCACCTTCAAATGTCTGGAAGAAGTCAGTAAACCATCTAGACTGGTTCCAAATTTCGTTTCCAATTGAAGTGTAGAAATAAGCAGAAAGATCGAATCCTTTATATCCTAAAGTGAAGTTCAAACCACCAGTGAAATCAGGTACTGGATTTCCCAAGAAAATTCTATCAGCAGGGGAAATTACGCCATCACCATTTACGTCTTCAAACTTGAAACGACCTGGAGCAGCACCAGCCTGAGTAGCGTGAGAATTCACATCCTCTTGGTTTCTGAATAGACCTTCTACATTATATCCGAAGAAAGAAGAAAGTGGCTGACCAACTGCGTTACGGATTGGCTGGATACCTCTGTAAGATGGGTTAACTGTAGTGATGAAATCTAGACCTTCAGAAAGGGATACGATCTCATTTTTCAATGTAGAACCAGTAACAGTCAATTCATAAGTCAAGTCACCTGTTAAGTTACCTCTTGTAGAAACCAAGAGATCAAGACCTCTGTTTAACATAGAACCTACGTTTACAGCAGGTGCTGCCGCGTTACTACCCGCAGTCAAAGGAATTGGAACTGTAAACAACAAGTCCTTGGTATCCTTTTTCCACCAGTCGAAAATAACATCCAAACGTCCATTGAAGAAAGTACCATCAAAACCAATGTTTTGAGTTACAGCAGTTTCCCACTGAGCGTTAGGGTTACCAATTCTAGATCTTCTGAAACCGATGATTGCTCCAGAGTTAGAACCAGTGATGTCATAAGAAGAGGCACCAACGTTACCAGAGAACAAGGAATACTGGTTCAATGGATCTACGTTATTGGAGTTACCCATTTGTCCCCAACCACCACGGATTTTCAAATCATCAATCCAAGTTGCAGACTGCAAGAAGGATTCAGAAGAAATTCTCCATGCTGCAGAGAATGCAGGGAATGTACCAAATCTGGCGTTAGCACCAAATCTTGAAGAACCGTCACGTCTAACTACAGCACTGAAGATATACTTATCATTGTAAGTATATTTTAATTGACCAAAGTAAGAAGAGAAGTTAACACCCTTGAATTGAGCTGAGTTAACTTGACGAGTACCTACTGGCAAGTTGGTGATAGTAATGAAGTCAGGATCTGTAGAGAAAGGATTCTGACCAGATGCATCGATAGATCTTCCTACACCTGTATTCAAAGCTTCCTGACCTAACAATACATCAAATGCATGCTTGTCGAAAGTCTTCTTGTAATTCAAGGTATTGGTGAAAGTCCATCCGAAAGAGAATCCAGAACCTTCGTTGTAACCAAATGCAGAGTTGTTTTCTGAGTTTTCATACTGCAATCTGGAATAACCCCAGTAGTAATAGTTATTGTACTGACCACCAATTGAGGTTCTGAACATTAAATTGTCAATGATATCCCACTCAGCATACACGTTACCGAAGGCATTGGCATTGAAGTTTCTGTTATCATTTTGACCATCTCTGTTAGCTACAGGGTTTCTTGGGTTGTTAAAACCTCTTGAAGCAGTACCTGCATATCCACCAAATTCATCATATACTGGAATGATAGATGGCATACGGAATGCCTGAAGGATGTCATTTTCATCATCAGAAACCCCTCTACCACCAGTACCACCTTGCTGACCTAATACTTGTCTATAGGTAGCCTGGAAGTTTTGACCAACTCTGATTCTCTTAGTAACATCAAATTCAGAGTTTGCTCTTAGTGAGTATCTCTTGAATGTGTTTCCAATCATGATACCATCCTGCTCCTGGATACCAAGACCGATGAAGTATCTAGAAGTTTCAGAACCACCATTGAAACCCAAAGAATGTCTTTGAAGTGGAGCAACTCTTGTTAGCGCATCATACCAGTCAGTACCCTCACCGGTCATCGCTCTAGTCAACTGACGAACAGTTCCTTTAGAAGGATCAATATTGTACCATTCTCTTTGCTGATCGATTTGAGCTTGAGAAAGAGGACCTGGCTGACCAGAAGCAACACCAAATGCACCGGTTGTTGGGTTTCTGGTAATCAAACTCAAGTAATAAGGCATAACTGGAGTAGATCCAGTTCCAAACTGAGGGTGACCATATTTAGGAGCTACATTATTGATTCTAGCAGTGTTAGTCTCTGCCAACCAAGTATAAGTAGCATAATCCTGTGGGTTCATCATATCCAATCCAGTACCTGGATCAGTTACACCGAACATACCATTGTAATCAACTCTTAATTTCTTGTTTCTAGCACCTCTCTTAGTGGTGTAAACGATAACCCCGTTAGCAGCACGAGCACCATAGATAGAAGCTGCAGCAGCATCCTTCAATACAGTGGTAGATTCGATGTCATCAGGATTCAAGAAATCAGTTGATCCAGTTGGCAAACCATCAACAATGTAAAGAGGCTCGTTACCACCGAAGGCACCGAAACCACGAACACGGATGATAGAAGAAGTTCCAGGCTGACCGTTAGTAATTACAGTAACACCTGAAACACGGCCTTGAAGGGTCTGCTCAACGTTACCAGTAGGGATTACAGTAAGGTCTCTTGGATTAACAGTTGCAATCGCACCAGTAGTTTCTCTTCTGGAGTCAATTGAGTAACCTGTAACAACCAATTCAGTAAGAGTTCTTTCATCTGGCTTCATAGAAACGTCAATAACGCTTCTTGCTCCTACAACTTGTTCAAGAGAGGAGTAACCGATAAAAGAAAACACCAAGGTTGCTTGATCATTAGGAACACTGAGGGAATACTTCCCATCAATGTCTGTCGCTGTGCCGGTCGTAGTACCTTTCACCAGGATCGAAACACCCGGTAGGCCTACACCATACTCGTCGAGGACCGTACCCGACACGGTTTTTTGCGCGAAGGCAGCACCGGCGGATAGGACTAAGAGCGTAAGACACACACTTAGAATTTTGTAAACTTTTTTCATAAACATAGATAGATTGGGTAACAAGATTAATCTCAAAAACTTGTTCGTTAATTGATTATGCAATCGTTTGCGATTATTCTTAAAATAATTACAATAGAAAAAGTCTGATAATCAGGATTCTATTGCAACTACACCTGGTCAGGTCTGACCTGCGAACTAAATAACCGATAGGCTTGAGCGCATCTTTCGATGCTAGTTGAGAGAAGGGTAATGCTAAGTAATCAAGGTCATAGGCAAGAGTTTTGGGTTTAATTGTTATTTCTTAATCGTCAATGTTAATTATTCTAAAACAAATATCAAACGCCAAACCTTAAATAATCTTCGGAAAAAGCGTTTTTTTCATTTTTTTTATTTTTCACAATCTAATTTATTAAAAATTTTAGGAACATTTCTTTTCACGATAAAAAATTCGGGCATTCTCTTTCTTCTACCTTATTAAATAGGTTCTACTTTTTAATCGATCCTTACTATTGAGGAAAAATCCTTATCCTCTCTCAATTCCTCAAATATCGGATCAGAAAAAGCCTGTTTTGCCAGCTGCTTATTCGAACTTATGGCTTTTGACAGCTGAATCAAAGCAACTTCTTTTTGACCTGACATTGCTCCAATCATTGCAAGACCATAGAATCCATATCCAAAATTTCTTCCTGCAAATACAGATTCTTCAAAAGCCATATTCGCTTTTGCATAATCCTCAGCTAAAAAGTGAGCAAGACCTTTATTAAAATAGTCCTTTGGATCAGAAAATTGATAGTCAAATCTCAAGATGGCTAGTTTATAGTCACCTCTTAAAATATCCAAGGCTCCTCGTATAGCTTCATTCACCTTTATCAAATCCTTATTTTGAAATCCTACAGAAGCATCCGAAAGTTTTTTGTAGGCTTCCCAATATTCTCCTTTTAATGCCAAAATCTGTCCCAAATTATGCAGACTATAGGGATTTGCTTCGATTCTATAAGCTTGGTTAAGTAGTCTTTCAGCTTCTTCCCAAAGCAATTCCTTAGATTGATAATCCAGTGTACGCTGGGCCTGCCTCATCCTTACAACTGCCATGTTATTATATGGTAGAGGAGAATGGAAATATTCTGTCATTTTAGAATAAATAGCAGCTTTCTCATCCAAACTATTGGTAGATTCACCGGCCAAAGCCCACTCAGCAAATGAAAGTTCAGTTTTACCAGTATCATTTTTAAGAGACTGATTTAACCTAGACGTTTGTTCCATGTCCAATCCAATTCGTGGCTTGGCAAGAATTGATACTGTAACTGCTCTAAGTCTAGGAATTAGGTCTTTTTCTACCTGAGTAAACCCCGGAATTTGTTTTAATCTTGACGATTGCTGCAGGAAAGATTCATTGTTCATCAGTACCGCATACATTTCATCTTTTCTTTGGGGAGAAACCCCCTCATAGTCCCGCAATAATATCCTCAGGTCAAACCAATCATTCCATCTTGAGTCCACCTTTAGTAAGGAGTCAGGCACTCCTGAAAAATTTGCCTTAAGTCTATTTTTTACGGCCAAGGCTCTGTCCATTCCCAACTTGCTGCTTTTCCCTTCCTCCGACTCAGGAGACTGAAGCCCAGTTATTTTTATGGAAATCACTTCAGGAAAATCCTTGATAAATTCTTCCAGTCTCGAAATTTCTCTTGATTGAGAGCCAGTGTTTTTAAACTGGGCAGACCCTAAATCAAATTGAAAAGTAAATTCTCCACTTTGGGTCATTTCTCGGTCCAATAACCCGGTAGTAATGTAAAGCCCGACATTGGGTATGGGTTCATCAGGGTAAACCTCACCAAGCTTTACCATCAATTGAGGTGCTATTACTCCTCTGGCAAGTACCTTTTTCTCGATGGGAATCGAGGTTTCCTTTTTCCCTTGAAAATATTGGAGCTCCAAAACCCCATCCAACATCCACTTTTCAAATTTTAATGACTTCCTAATCTGGTATTCATAGAAAGCCATTTTACGATTTAGAGGGATATCACCTAATTCAATTCTCTCATTAGGAGAATAATAAACAAGCTTTAATTTGGGTGTTTTGGCAGTAATGGCAGATTCAATGGGAATTGTACCCTTTAACTCAAATCGAATCGAATCCCCTTCCAGCTTTAATTTGTATGGAGCTAAAGTGGTGTTTTCCAAATATTTTAATTCAGGCACCGTTATTGCCCCAAGGCTGGAACAAAGAAAAAACATCAAAAAAAGAAGCGGAAGATTCTTAAACATTCTGATATTCAATTGAATTATAGAAAAGAAGCTCTTTATTTTTATTTTTGTGACCACTAAACCACCACTATCCATGGAAAAATTAAAATTATTCTTTGAAGAACGTGCTTTTGGCGTTTGCTCAAGGTTGGGAGAAAAATTGCATTTCCCTATAGATAGTATCCGTTTGTTCTTCATTTATTCATCGTTTGTCACTCTTGGATCTCCGATCATCGTCTACGTTTCTATGGCAATGATTATGAAAATCAGGAAATATTTTAGAAAGATGAACAACCCAGTTTTATTTGATTAAAGTTGACTAAAAGTCTTTTTTCTTAAGACAAAAAAGTGCCAAAATATAAATCTTACAGGGCCTGATCTGGAAATTACCAAATCAGGCCTTTTGATTTTTGTTTTGTGATATACCGAGCGGGTGCTAAAAAAATCGCTGTAACCCCTGAATACCGCTTTTGAAGATTCCTTTTCTCCTGAGAAAATATATCCCAAAGCAGAAGCCATCTCCAAAACCATTTTTAGTGTAAATATCAGGAAAAAGGTAATCGTGGGTAAATTTTTATAAAGCATACCCAGGCTGTTCCGGATATTCAAATAAAGTTTTTTAGGATTAGATCTCGAAAGAGTAGCTCCACCTTGGTGAAAAACATGAACACCTCCAATGTATCCGATTTTTCTGCCCGACAACCTGAGTCTCCAGCATAAGTCTATTTCCTCCATGTGGGCAAAAAAATGTGCATCAAATCCTTCTTGTTCAAAAAAATCATCTGCCCTGATCAACATGCAGGCACCGGAAGACCAATCCACCTGAATCGAATCATTGTATTGATTTCGGTCTTCTTCTATAGAATTCCAAATCCTGCCTCTACAATAGGGATATCCCAATGCATCCAAAAAACCTCCTCCTGCCCCTGCATAATCAAACTTGTTTTTTTCTTGCCATGAAAGAATCTTAGGCTGGACAGCTGCAAAATCTTCATGATTTTCCAGCCATGAAACTAAATTTTGGTCCCAATCTAGGCTAACCTCTACATCAGAATTGAGCAATAAAAAGTTGGCGTATTTTCCTCTAAGCTCTTCCAAGCCCCAATTGTATCCGCCAGCAAATCCGAAATTCGATTTTAGCTGGATCAAATGAACTTCTGGAAAATTATTCTTGATCAATTGAAGAGATTGATCGGTACTGGCATTGTCGATAATCCAAATATCAAACTTACTGTGTTGAATCACAGAAGGGAGAAAAATAGGCAGGACCTTTTCCCCGTTGAAATTTAGAATGACAATGGCGCAGGATTTCATCCAAACATGTTTCCAAAATCCATCCCGGGGATATTGGGGATCATCCCTTCGGTAGCAGATTTCATTTCAGCCTTAATTTTTTGCTCAATTTCTTCCATGGCTTTATTGGTAGCTGCCACAATGAGATCGCTTAGCATTTCCTTATCATTCGGAGTCAGAAGAGATTCATCCATGGTAATTTTCATCACCTTTCTTTCTCCGTTTACTTGCACCTTTACTAAACCAGCACCTGCTTCACCTTCGGCTTGAAGGAAAACTAGCTTGGCTTGGGCTTCTTTTATTTTGGCTTGGGCCTCTTTTACCTTGCCCATCATCCCCATCAAATCAAACATGCTTTTCTATTTTATTTTTAATATTCAAATTCTAGGCAGCCACTTACTGGTATTGGTCAAGATGGCCATGCTCATTTTTACAAATTCTCCAGCAATCCAGCTGCTTCTTGTATGGAGTAAGAATTCTGTTCTCCGGAATTTAAGTTCTTAATCGAAATTGTTCCTGATTGAATCTCATTATCACCACAAATCCCCACGAAAGAAATCTGTTTTTTGGTAGCAAACTCAAATTGCTTCTTAATCTTAGCCTGGTCAGGATAGATTTCTGTTTTTATTCCTGCTTTGCGAAATATATTCAACAAGCTCAAAGCATAGCTGAATCCTTTTTCATCAAAATAAGTCAAGAGCAATTTGGTTCCATTTAGGTTTTCTTCCGGAAACAGGCCCAACTCATCCAAAACATCATACAAGCGATCGACTCCAAAAGAAAAACCTATGCCAGAAACTCCGGGCAGACCAAATACTCCAGTTAGGTTATCGTATCTCCCTCCTCCACTTACTGAGCCAATGGAAACTCCATTGACCTTTACTTCGAAAATTGCCCCTGTATAATAAGAAAGGCCTCGAGCCAGCATGATGTCGAAATCAACGAAGTCTAAATTTTCTCCCATTTGGGAAAGAATCTGGAAAACCTCTTCCAGCTCCTCGACTCCTTTTAATCCTGTCTCAGAATTTTTCAAAAAGGATTTCAAGAATTCCACCTTTCCGGCAAGATCTGCTTCCAAACTAACCAAAGGAGCTAAGTTTTGGATGGATTGATTTCCAAATCCTCTTTGAGATAACTCTTCCTGAACTTTTTCCCAGCCGATTTTATCTAATTTATCAATAGCAACGCAAAGAGGACCCTCCTTTCCTTCTTCCCCAATCGCTTCAGCAATTCCAGTAAGGATCTTTCGGTTGTTTATTTTGATGCTGTAATCCTTCAATCCCAATTTCCCGAAAACATTTCGGATCATTAGGATGATTTCAGCCTCGCAAACCAAGCTTTCCGTGCCAACCACATCTGCATCGCATTGGTAAAATTCGCGGTATCGCCCTTTTTGGGGACGATCAGCTCTCCATACCGGTTGGATTTGATAGCGCTTGAAGGGAAAAGTCAATTCATTTCTGTTCATGACCACATACCTGGCAAAAGGAACAGTCAAATCGTAGCGAAGGCCTTTTTCAGCAACTTTTGGCAAGACGGCAGATGCACCCGATTCAAGATCAGTGGACTCAACATCTTTCAGGAAATCACCACTATTTAAAATTTTAAAAAGAAGCTGATCTCCTTCATCTCCATATTTACCTGTTAGTGTACTTAGGTTTTCCATGGCAGGAGTTTCAATCTGCTGGTAACCGAAAAGTTGAAAAGTCTCCTTGATCACTTCCAAGATATGGGTTCTTCTGGCCATTTGAACAGGTCCAAAATCACGGGTTCCTTTGGGAAGACTTGGCTTTTGCATGAGGTATTTTTGGTGAATGAAGGCCAAATTTAAGGCAAAATCCCAAAAAACCGGCCCAAACTCTAGCTTTCCCCCAGAATAAAGTTCAAAGATTTTTAGGCAGATAAAATTTCAATTTCTATCTTTGCGCCTCGTTTCGAATCCAAAAACTTAAACATATACAGCCATGGGTGTAACTACTCTTAAAAGAAAACTGAGAAGAAAAAGACAGAGCCAGAATGCTCGCGTGATCAAAATCAAGCAGTTGAGCGCTAAGCCTGTAATCAAGAACGTAGACGTAGAAGAGCTTAAGGCTTCTTTCAACAAATAAGTAGTCTTCTTCTGAAGAACTTAAAGCCTGAGTGATCAGGCTTTTTTTATTTTCTTTTTTAGCATCAAATCTGCCCTCTCCTACCCAACTCGACAACTCGGAGATTTTGGATTTTACCTTTTTCCAGTTCAAATAATAAAAGGGTTCTCATTTGATGAAATCCCTGTTGCCCAATAGCCCCGGGATTCATATAAAGACAATTTAAGGCCTGATCAAATTCCACTTTACAAATGTGTGAATGGCCACAAACAAAAATCTGGGGCTTTGCCGTTTTGATCCGCTCTTTGACCCCCTTGGCATATCTGGGAGGCTTCCCTCCTATATGAGTCATTAATACCTTCACTCCCTCCACTTCAAACTCCAGCCATTCCGGAAACTGACCTTGAACTTCCTGGTCATCAATGTTTCCATAGACTCCGAGGATGGTTTTTCCTTCTGGTAAAGATCTAATTACAGCCAAATCTCCAATGTCTCCAGCAT
The DNA here is from genome assembly GCF_004362805.1 of Algoriphagus boseongensis. Taxonomy (GTDB): domain Bacteria; phylum Bacteroidota; class Bacteroidia; order Cytophagales; family Cyclobacteriaceae; genus Algoriphagus; species Algoriphagus boseongensis. The sequence continues at coordinate 98,424 of NZ_SNYF01000011.1, read as the reverse complement.
GCCAGATCTCATCCACATTTTCCAAATAGGAAATTGTTTTGTGATCAATGTAACTGTGAGAATCCGAAATCAGTCCGATCTTTTGAGGCATTTTGACTTGAAAGAGTGTAAATTTTGAGTTCAATTATGCAGGTCTTAAATCTAAAAACCCAATAAATCATGAAAATCAGAATCTTATTTCTTCTTGCGTTCCTAGTTACCAGCTCGCTAGCCTTTTCTCAAACCGTTGAAAAAGACTCAATTCAGGTAATTTCCATTGCCCAGTTTGAAAAAATGTCAACAAAGAAAAAATCAATGGTAGTGGATGTGAGAACTCCTGAAGAAGCAGCTGAAGGACATTTGGCGGGCTCGGTGAACATTAATTTCCTGGGAGAAAATTTCGGGACAGAAATCCAGTCCTTGGACAAAAAGAAAACCTACCTCCTGTATTGCAAGTCAGGCAATAGAACCAGAAAAGCAGCCGGTCAAATGCTAAAAGCCGGATTCAAGCACGTGTATATGCTCGAAGGCGGAATCACCAACTGGCAAAACTCCGGCAAACCCGTAGAAAAATGAAATTGATTAAATCCATAAACCCTTTTTCCGGAGAAGTCTTAAAAGAGTTTGTCCCTTTGACTCCAAGGGAAATGGAAATCTCGGCTGAAAAAGCCCAAAATACCTTTGAGAGTTGGAAAAAATCAAGCTTCACTGATAGGTCTTCCTTATTAAAAAGAGCGGCTAATGAACTCCGGGAAAACCGGGAGCATTATGCAAAACTGATTTCCCTTGAAATGGGAAAAGTAATCAAAGAATCTCGAGCCGAAGTAGAAAAATGTGCTTGGGTTTGCGATTTCTATGCAGAAAAAGGGGAAGAATTCCTCCAATCAGACCGAATTGATCTTCCGGACGGAAAAAAGGCCAAAGTTCTTTACCAGCCCTTTGGAGTGATTTTGGCAGTAATGCCATGGAACTTTCCTTTCTGGCAGGTTTTCAGGTTTGCTGCACCAACTTTAATGGCTGGGAATACAGCTCTGTTAAAGCATGCTTCCAATGTCCCCCAATGCGCGCTTGCCATTCAGGAAGTATTTGAAAAAGCAGGTTTTCCAGAAGGAGCTTTTCAGACCTTATTGATCGATTCGGATTCTACGCTTCGATTGTTAGAAAATCCAATTATTAAAGCAGCTTCTTTAACAGGAAGTGAAAAAGCGGGAGCGGCTGTGGCATCGACCGCTGGAAAACACATCAAAAAAACACTTTTGGAACTGGGCGGCAGCGATCCGTTTATTGTTTTGGCAGATGCAGATATTGAAAAGGCGGCAGAGACTGCTGTCAAAGCCAGAATGATCAATTTTGGTCAAAGCTGTATTGCAGCAAAAAGATTTATAGTAGAAGAAAGCGTTTACGATGAATTTTTAGCCCTTTTCAAAAAACATCTTTCAGCCTTGAAAAAAGGAAATCCCTTAGATGAGGATTCTGATTTTGCTTGTATTGCAAGACCGGACTTGGCTGTAGAACTCTTTGAACAAGTTCAAAAGACAAAAGAAATGGGTGGAAAAATTGTGGTAGGAGGCAAAGCCCCAACAGGAAACCCTGCTGACTTTGAACCTACGATTCTCACAGATATTCCACATGATTCTCCTGCATTTTCAGAAGAATTATTTGGTCCCGTAGCATCCATTTTTAAGGTCAAAAACGTCCAAGAAGCTATTTCCTTAGCAAATGCAACCGAATTTGGACTTGGCGGATCCCTTTGGACCAAAGACCTTAAAAAAGGAGAATTGATTGCAGCCGAAATCGAAACTGGGGCAGTTTTTCTTAACTCGATGGTAGCATCCAATCCTTGGCTTCCTTTTGGAGGAATTAAAAAATCAGGATATGGTCGTGAACTTGCCCGGCATGGGATCCTGGAATTCGTCAATGCAAAAACCGTTTATCTGGGCTAAAATCCATCGAGGACAAAGAATCGGGTAACTTTTGCAAATGCCCGATTCCTTCCTATTTTTACGAGCCAAAATTTTGTCAATAAATCATGAGAGAAATACAATTTCGGGAAGCCTTGAGAGAGGCCATGTCCGAGGAAATGAGACGCGACAAAAACGTCTTTTTAATGGGTGAAGAAGTTGCTGAATACAACGGTGCCTACAAAGTATCCCAGGGAATGCTCGATGAATTCGGTCCAGACAGGATCTATGACACACCGATCTCCGAACTTGGATTTGCAGGTTTGGGTGTGGGTGCCGCGATGAATGGACTACGTCCGATCATTGAATTCATGACGTTCAATTTCTCTCTGGTTGCGATTGACCAGATTATCAACTCCGCAGCAAAAATGTATGCGATGTCCGGTGGAGCTTATTCAGTTCCAATCGTTTTCAGAGGTCCTACCGGAAACGCCGGTCAATTGGGAGCAACTCACTCTTCTAACTTTGAAAACTGGTTTGCCAATACTCCAGGTTTGAAAGTGATTGTTCCATCTAATCCATACGATGCAAAAGGCTTACTTAAAGCTGCCATTCGTGACCCAGATCCGGTAATCTTCATGGAGTCAGAATTGATGTATTCTGACAAAGGAGAAGTTCCTGAAAGCGAATACTTGCTTCCAATTGGAGTTGCTGATGTAAAACGAAAAGGAAAGGACGTCACCGTGATTTCCTTTGGAAAGATGATGAAAGTAGCTTTGGAAGCTGCTGAGGAAATGGCAAAACAAGGAATCGAATGCGAAGTGATCGATTTGAGAACTGTTCGTCCAATAGATTATGCCACTTGCGTGGAGTCTGTGAAAAAGACTAACCGAGTTGTAATAGTTGAGGAAGCCAATCCTGTTGCGGCTATTTCTTCAGAACTAGCTTATCATTTCCAAAGATTTGCATTTGACTACTTGGATGCTCCTGTGATCCGAGTAAACTCCATGGATATTCCTTTGAGCTATGCGCCAACTTACATTGATATCACTATTCCTAATGTGAAAAGAACAGTAGAGGCAATTAATAAAGTACTCTACAAAAGATAAATGATTAAAAAATCAAAGCCCGACTCAGTTGAGTCGGGCTTTTTGCTTTATAGCTCTTTCAATTTTTTAAAGTAAAGGCAATTGATCTTGATTTTTGATACCCAACATTCCAGCTTTACTTACTGGCAGTCTTATTATCAGAAAGTGGTAAAAAATCCACCTTTTGACCCACCTCATACTTTCCTTTGTGGTCTAATTTCCAAGTAGGCCTTGCATTGATATTTCCTGGATTGACAGGTATAATCTTGTATCCCACCATCCCATTGAACTTCTCTTCATTTGGAACATAAATCTCTGAAACCACCCAAATGGTAGGTTCCTGAGGGATAATTAATTTCTTTTCTGGTGTACAGGAAAAAATAATCGAAGAAAAGATAGAAAGGGTCAATAGCTTAAAAAGAAAAACAAAAGAATCAGAAAACATCTCTAAAGTTTTGGTCTGGTTCATCTTTGATCTTCTTTTTGGGGTTATAGTTATTTGGACAGAATTATTTAAACACTTCAGATCTTCCGGCACCTTTCATTAGTAGCTAAATCAGATTTCAGAACTTTTTTCTTTTTCATTACACCAATTACCATACCACCTATTTTGACCTAAGCCCGAATAGATACATATCATAGTCGAAAAATGAAAAAGATGGGAAGTAATTAGGAGGGGTTGGGTGACTTCCTAATGACCGATTCTTAGAATGGAACTTTTCAAAGAATCGCTACAAATTAACTACTTTAAAATTCAAAATGTTTAAGATGAAATAAAAAAAACCAGACCTATAAAGTCTGGCTTTTTTGTTACCCAATCTATCTATCTGTTTCTGTAAAATCTCCTCTGGGAGGAAAATTTGATTATCTATTATTTCTAACCGGAGCAGCCCCTCCGTTGTTTTCCATTTGGCCACCATCTCCACCATCCTTCAAGTCATCGTTGTTAACAGACTTTCTTCTTCTAGGTCTCTGGTCCATGCTTAATTTTCCAATACGATAGCTGAAGTTTACTTTGAAATTCATATTTCTAAGCGCAGAGGTACTATTCTGAACGATTGTTGGAGTAACAATCTCATTTCTGATGATAAACTCTTTTGCCAAAAAGTTTTCAGCTCCAAATCCTATTGAACCTCTCTTTTCCTTCAACTGCTTGTTAAAGTTCAAGCCATAAGCTGCAAATCCCCCTGAAGATCCCTGCAACTGTACCTGACGTCCTCTAGCAAAGGTGAAAAGCTGGATCTGCCAATCTTTAGGAAGCGTATAGTTTCCAAACATTCTTCCACTGATTACCCAACCTTCGTTTTGAGCTGCAAACTGCGGATCTGTAAGACCATTATCCAACATCGCGTAGTACAAGTCTGTACCTCCATTCAAGGAGAACTTATTGTTGATATTGATATTGAAGAAAATATTGGTTCCGAAAGCCTGTTCCTGACCGATGTTTTCATAGGTAGTTGAAATGATTCCAGTTGGGAGTACATTTCTGATAGGCTGAATTGAACCTGTTGTGTTTCTGTAGAAACCAGTGAAGTTGATGGTAGTTCCTTTGATAAAGGTGCTATAGCCCAACTCGTAGTTATCTGTCAACTCTGGCTCCAATTCAGGATTACCCTGAGAAATCTGCTGCGGGTTAGATACGTCAATGTTTGGATTCAAAAATCTCAAAGATGGACGCTGAATTCTTCTGTTATAAGCCGCCTTGATCATGTTGCCATTTTTCAATTTTCGGCTTGCATTCACACTTGGCACCAAAGTTCCATAAGAAGGAATCTCCGCTTCGAAGTCTGTCTTGAAATCTGCCTTGATAGAAGTATACTCATATCTAAGACCAGTTTTCAAAGTATAGTTTTTCAACAAAGGGAAAGTATAAGATGCATACCCAGCAGTTACATTTTGATCATAGCTAAACTCATTGCTCAAAGTTGGATCTTCCAATTCCACGAAATCTCCGTCCGCTCCGGTTGATTGGAAGTAAGCAAAGTCAGAGAAAGCTCTTCTCAAGATATTCTTAGCTCCATATTCCAAAATCTGATTTCCTTTTTGATCAAGTGGAGTCACATAATCCAACTGAACAGTAAACTCCTGATTCTTGCTAGGGTTAACGTTTCTAAGTCTTGAAGCAATCTCCTCCATATCCTCTTCGAAAAGAGAATTGGTGAAGGAATTTTCTCTTGCATTAGTAGAATAAAGCGTAAGCAAACTCAACTCTTTACCCTTTTTCTCATAAGTTCTAACGTAGTTGACACTTACATCTACAGAGTTTGAGTTATCCAGAGTATTGGTTTCTCTCAACTGCTGGCTTGTCAATTGATCATTGATAAAGGTGCTAGTTAAAAAATCATTCTGCCAGTTTTTAGAATTTCTAATTCCGAAATTCACAGAACCAGTCAAGAAATTAAACTTATCAATCTCGTAATCAACCCCAAAATTGTAACGTCCGAAGATGTCTCTTCTCTCGGTGTCAGCTGATTGAAGTGTTCTTCTAACCGTTCCATTCGGATTGGTAGTCAACTGCTCATTATCAAATCTTCCTAAAATATTATACCCTGATCTACCAAAACCACCCAATGAAAATCCAAACTTTCCTTTTCTGGCGCTTCCCTGAAGACCCAAGTTGGATCCTCTAAGTCCAAATCCTGAATTGATATTCAAGGTCATACCCTGAAGGTTGTTTTTCTTGGTTACGATGTTAATCACACCGGAAGTACCTTCCGCATCAAATCGAGCAGATGGTGAAGTAATTACTTCCACAGCTTTGATTTCATCAGCAGGAATTTGTCTTAAGGCATCAGATATAGAAGAAGCTGCAATTGCAGATGGTCTGTTATCAATCAAAACCAAAATATTTGAGCTACCTCTCATAGAGACGTTTCCGTCTAAATCCACAGAAAGCATAGGAACTCTTCTCAATACGTCAGTTGCATCACCACCAGCGGTGGATTTATCATTTTCAGCCTTGTAGATGGTTCTATCTACTCGCTCTTCGATCAACTCGCGCTGACCTTGAACAGTGACTTCTTCCAAAGCGACTCCTTCGTCACTCATTCCGATTTCACCTAAATTGATGTCGGATTCAAGAGAGTTTACATTGATAGTCCTTTTTACGGTTTCATATCCGATAAAAGAAACCTGAAGTTCGTAAGTCCCTAAATCAAATCCTGTGATGTAAAAAACACCTTGGCCGCCAGCAACTGCGCCAGCCATGCTTACTTCAGAGCCTGCCTTATATAAAGCAGCCGTTGCGTAAGCCACCGGCTCTCCGGTTTTAAGATCCTTAGCAACACCAATAATTCTTGCAGGGGCTTTGGCGTCTTGTGTCTCCTGAGCTATAGCTAACCCAGAACCTACTAAGAAAAAAGCGAATACTAGATTGAGTAATTTTTTCATGGTTTTGTTTTCAAATGGGGCATTTGCCTATACTTACCCCAAAGTTGACCGCATTGTTTTGCCTTTTAAAATGTAATAGACCACCTCCGTGGTTTTGTCGACAAAACATAGCTCAATCAGGATAAAACCACCCACTGACCCGATAAACCTCTTTGGTCCGCCTTAATCGATTGTTCATAGGGAGAATGGCTGGATTAGTAGATTTGATTTGAGGTTGAAAAGTAAATTCCTTTAGTTTGATTACTGAAATTCAACCCAATGGCCATTTTCATCCAAAAAAAGAATCTTTCAATTCTTGTTCACCTCTTGGGGTGGATCATGCTGTGCGTGGTTTTATTGCTCCTTTCTCCTCTTTCCTGGAGAATGGGAGAGGTCGAACTGCCTTATCAATTTTGGCTAAAACAGGTATTTCTTATCGGAATACTGATTGCGATCTTTTATTCCAACTCCTCTTTCCTTGTACCTAAAATTCTACTCAAGGGAAAAAACTACCTCTATCTCCTAATCATCATTTTGGGAGCAATCCTTTTTTATGGCTTGATAGTCTATTTCGAGCAATTTACTGGTTATGGTAGAGCTATGCACCAAGTCTTTAACCCAGATAAGCCATTTGAACCGGGAAGAAGATGGCTTCCAGGAGATGTGTTTCAGCTATTATTGTATGTGATTTCTATTGGTTTGAGTACTTCGGTTGCTCTGGTTGAGAAATGGCAAAAAGATGAAGCCCTTCGAAGAGAAATGGATCAGCAGCGGATCAACACTGAGTTATCCTATTTGAAAGCGCAAATAAATCCTCACTTTTTCTTCAATACCCTGAATAATATTTATGCCTTGACCAATCTGGATGTCAGCAAAGCACAGGAAGCTTTGTTGAAGCTTTCCAGAATGATGCGGTATGTATTGTATGAAAACCAGAAAAATGAAACACTCCTTTCTAAAGAGTTACATTTCATCGGGGATTACATCGAATTGATGAAAATGAGACTTTCTTCAAAGGTCAAACTCAACATCCAAATCGAGGAACCTAAGGAAGATTTGATTATTGCTCCTATGCTTTTGCTTCCTTTTTTGGAAAACTGTTTCAAGCATGGAGTAAGCTCTCAGAAGGAAAGTGAAATCCTGATTAAGATTGAAATCATGGGAGATACGCTATTTTTCGAAACCAGAAATCATATTTTCCCAGTCAATCCTGACAGTCCTGAAGCGCATGAAAATGGGATCGGGCTGACAAATACCCAAAGAAGATTAAGTTTGATTTATCCAGAAAAACATCGCCTGAAATTTGGTAAAGACGAATCCAAACAAGAGTATTGGGTAAATCTGACCATCAATCTGGCATGAAAATCAAATGTATCGCTGTAGATGATGAACCTTTAGCACTGGAGCTCCTTTCGAAGTTCATCACACAAACCTCATTTTTGGAGCTGATTGGCAAGTTTTCCAATGCCATTGAGGCTTTGGGATTTATCAACCAGAATGAAGTCCAGTTGATTTTTATGGACATTCAAATGCCAGATCTATCAGGCATGGAGCTGGCCAGAATCTTGGATGGGAAAAAGAATTCAGAAAAAACACGAATTATTTTTTGCACCGCCTACCACCAATTTGCCATTGAAGGGTACAAAGTAGAAGCTCTTGACTATTTACTTAAGCCCTACAGCTACGAGGATTTTCTTGCCGCAGCAACTAAAGCTTACCAATATTTTGACCGGGTAAAAGATTCTGAAATACTAACTACCCCAAGAGAAAGTGCTTCCTCTCCCGAATACATTTTTCTGAAAGTGGAGTACCAACTCGTCAAGGTGATGCTTAAGGATATTACCCATGTGGAGGCCTATAAGGATTATGTAAAAGTCCACCTGAAGTCCAAGCCCAACCCATTACTTTCCTTGACCAGCATGAAAAACATGGAGGAATTGCTTCCATCAGATAAATTCATGCGAGTTCACCGATCTTTTATCGTGGCATTGGACCATATTGATTCCGTAGCAAAAAATGTAATCCATATTGGCAACCACCAAATAGCGGTGGGTGACATGTACAAAGACCAATTCCTAGAATTCCTGAGTCGCTGGATGAATTGATCCAGTCGGCAGTAGGCGGTTCCAAGTTCGCATCTGGTAAAAATCTTCAAACTGCTTTCTATCTACTGCCTTGTAAAGACTATCTTTAGGCATGGACCAAACTCAAAGACTTTTTATGCGTGAGGCCATTCATTTGGCAAAAGAAGGCATGTTGTCAGGAAATGGTGGGCCTTTTGGCTGTGTGATCGTGAAGGAGGGAAAAATTATCGGCAAAGGATCTAACATGGTCCTGAAAACCAACGACCCAACTGCTCATGCGGAAGTGGTGGCAATCCGAGATGCATGCAAAAATCTGAATCATTTTCAGCTGGAAGGCTGCGAAGTCTACACCTCCTGCGAACCTTGCCCAATGTGTTTGGGGGCTATTTTCTGGGCAAGACCTGCTAAAGTATTCTATGCCTGTACCAAAGAAGACGCAGCAAATGCAGGATTTGACGATGATTTTATCTATCATGAAATTGAGATAAAGCCGGAGCAAAGAAAAATCCCAATGGTCTCACTCTTGCGAGAGGAAAGTCTGAAAAACTTTGAAACCTGGAAGAAAAAGGGGGATAAAACGCTTTACTGAAGTTAGGATGTATGGGAGTCTGGAAGTTAGGAAATAGGTTTAATATTAGACTACGGGAGTCAATACCCTATTTTTTTTCTGAAAGTCAAAAAGCAAAAAAATAACCCAATCATTTCTGACTGGGTCTATAATTCCTTGAATTTAGATTCGTAAATCCGATTTCAAAAATCCGAAATCCTTATCTTTTTCCCATTCCTGGAGGCATCATTCTGCCTAGCGCCTGTTTGGCACCGCCCATTTTGTTCATTTGCTTCATTAGTTTGCGCATATCGTCAAACTGCTTCATCAAATTGTTAACCTCGGTAATTGTTCTACCCGAACCATCAGCGATACGCTTTCTTCTGCTTCCGTTGATTACGTCAGGATTCTGGCGTTCTGTTGGAGTCATGCTTCGAATGATCGCTTCGATAGGTTTAAAAGAATCATCATCTATATCTAAGCCTTTCATCGCTTTACCCATGCCCGGGATCATCCCCATCAAATCCTTGATATTTCCCATTTTCTTCACCTGCTCTAGCTGAGAAAGGAAGTCATCAAAATTGAAATTGTTTTGGCGGATTTTGGCATTGATTCGCTTGGCTTCATCCTCGTCAAAAGCCTGCTGGGCCCGTTCGACCAAGGAAATCACGTCACCCATTCCCAGGATTCGCTGAGCCATACGATCCGGATGGAACACATCCAGATTTTCCATTTTCTCACCAGTGGAAATAAACTTGATTGGCTTATTCACCACGTGTCGAATGGAAATCGCAGCACCACCTCGGGTATCACCATCCAATTTGGTCAGTACCACCCCATCGAAATTCAATCTTTCGTCAAAGGTCTTTGCAGTATTCACCGCATCCTGACCAGTCATCGAGTCTACAACAAACAAGGTTTCGGAAGGATTGAGCGCCTTTTTCAATTGCTCAATTTCCTGCATCATTTGCTCATCGACTGCCAAACGACCCGCGGTATCGACGATTACGGTTTTCTTACCCGTCTTTTTCGCATGGGCAATCGCATTGTTAGCGATCTGAAGGGCATTTTTATTTTCAGGTTCTGCGTAAACTTCAACCCCAATTTGCTCTCCCAATACTTTCAGCTGATCAATCGCAGCCGGTCGGTAAATATCGCAGGCCACTAAGAGAACCTGACGTCCGTTCTTTTTCAAAAAAGCCCCCAATTTTCCGGTAAAAGTGGTTTTACCAGAACCTTGCAAACCTGAAATCAAGATCACTGCTGGATCACCTGCCAGTTTGATATCCACTTTGGAGCCACCCATTAATTTGGTAAGCTCTTCTTGGGTAATTTTTACCAAAAGTTGCCCCGGAGATACAGAGATCAAAACGTCCCGGCCCATGGCCTCCTCTTTGATCTTGTCGGTGACTTCTTTGGCTACTTTATAGTTAACGTCGGCATCGATCAAGGCTCTACGAATCTCCTTTACAGTGGATGCTACGTTGATTTCAGTGATTTTCCCGGTTCCTTTCAGGGTTTTAAAGGCCCGGTCAAGCTTCAAACTTAAATTATCAAACATGCGAATTTTCGGCTATTTGGTGCAAAAGTAATGATTTTGGGCATTTCCTTCCGGTTTTTTTGGCTCACAGATCCCACAGATTTTCACAGATGGAATTTTTATTCCGGGATTTTAGGTGTCTGTGTTTGGTATTGCCTGATTTGACTAAAAAAACCATCAAAACAGAATTTATTCCTTAAAAGCGCATTCAATGATTTGAAAAAAGGTTGTCTAGCAATAAACCATGTTGATCTGGGCAATCAGTGAGTATAGTCCAAAATGATTTCCCCTCATTCTTTCCTCTGAATTCCCTAATTTGCGAGCTAAAATTTTGAAACCCTTTGTTCATGAAGCTTAATTTTCAGAAAGATCTTTTACCGCATCTCTTGGGAATCCTGCTGTTTTACCTGATTGTGGTGCTTTATTTTTCACCCATGGTTTTCGATGGGAAGATCATTTTTCAGGGAGATATTTTACAATGGGAAGGATCTGCAAAGGCTGTTTTGGACTACAGAGCCGAAACCGGAGAGCAACTCCTTTGGACCAACTCCATGTTTGGAGGAATGCCTACCTATTTCATCAGCTTGGAGTTTCCGGGAGACATCACCAATCTTTTGATTTCGATTTTGACTTTGGGACTTCCCCATCCGATCAACGGGCTGTTTTTTGGAATGCTGGGGATGTATATTTTACTTCTGAGCTACGGGGTTCGGCCAATTTATTCAGTAGCTGGAGCTATCGCCTTTTCTTTCAATACCTACAATTTACTTTCTCTTGAAGCCGGACATAACGCTAAAATCTGGGCAGTTTGTCTTATTCCTTTTATTATTGCCGGGATTCATTTGGCCTTTGAGAGAAAAAGGATTTTGGGAGCAGCACTTTTAGCTCTAGGGCTTTTGCTTCAGCTGAAATTCAACCACCTTCAAATCACCTACTACACGCTAATTATTTCCGTCATCTATGTCTTGGTTCGTCTCATTTTTGACTGGAAAAAGGAAGGATTTGGAAATTTATCCAAGTCACTGGGCTTCTTGGTCCTTGGAGCAATTTTAGCAGTTGGAGGTAATTTAGGTCGATTGGCGACGGCTTTTGAGTATAGCCCCTACTCTACTCGAGGAAAGGCAACTTTGGAAACTGCTAAGGCAGGACTGGACTCGGAATATGCTTTTGGCTGGTCCAATGGAGTTCTTGAAACCCTGACCCTCATTATTCCTGATTTTTATGGAGGTGGAAGTAATACTCCACTTCCCAAAGATTCAGAATCTGAAAAAGCACTCCGATCTCAAGGTCTTGACCCTAGTCAAATCAATGGTTTTATTCAATCCGCTCCAACCTATTGGGGTGATCAGCCATTCACCGGTGGTCCGATTTACGGAAGTGTGATTTTGGTTTTTCTGGCAATCCTGGGTTTCTGGGTAGCTCCAAAAGAATCCCTGATCACTTTCGGGACGGTCATTATCCTTTCGCTGATGCTGAGTTGGGGCAAAAATCTGGGTTGGTTCAACTACCTCCTTTTCGATTATCTACCGGGGTACAATAAGTTTAGGGCTGTTTCCATGGCCTTAGGAATGACGCTATTCGCTATTCCTGTTTTGGGAATGATCGCTTTGGAGCGAATTTCAGAAAAAGGAGAATTAAGACCTTTGCTGATTTCTGTTGGAATTGTGGCAGGATTGACTTTGATTTTAGCAGTGGCATCTGGGGCATTTTTCAGATTTGAAGGAGCTGCAGACGCCAATTTTCCAGATTGGTTGGTTTCAGCTCTAAAGGCTGATAGAAAAGCCATGCTTTCTGCTTCAGCTTGGAAAAGCTTTGCCTTCATCGCTGTTGCGCTTGGTTTGATCTATTTCCAAATCAAAGGAAAAATCTCCGACCTAATCCTTGGCTTGGGATTAATTGCACTGGTCACTTTGGATGTTTGGACCATCAATCGTCGCTACTTAAACCAAGAATCTTTCCAAGGAAATCCTTCCAGACAGTTTTTTGCAGAAACAGCAGCAGATAAAGTTATCGAAGCAGACCAAGGATATTTCCGAGTTTTGCCTCTCACTGAAGGATTAACCCAAGGTGCCCGAACGAGCTACAGATTCCAGAGTCTTGGAGGCTACCATGGTGCAAAACTTCGCCGCTACCAGGATTTGGTAGACAACCAACTTCAATTCGAGTTGCAAGAATTTATTCAAAAAGCTCAGGAGGGAACTTTTGACTGGGAAGGGATTGGAGTTATCAACATGCTCAACGCCAAATACCTTATCGCAGGATCGGATGCCAATTCAGTTTTTGAAAATCCTTTGGCCAATGGTGCGGCATGGATTCCTTCTGAACTGGTTTCTGTTACCACCAATCAAGAGGAAATGGATCGTCTAGGCGAGATAAACACCAAGACTCAAGCAACGATAAATACTGAAGAATTCGGTCAGAAAACTGCAGGTGCCGGACAAATCTCCTTGGCTTCAACTGCCCCGAATCAATTGACTTACAAAGCGGAAATGAGCAAAGGCGGATTGGCTGTTTTCTCAGAAATCTATTATCCTGAAGGCTGGACTGCGACCATCGACGGAAAAGAATCGCCCATCCTGCGAGTGAATTACCTGCTTAGAGGATTGGAAGTTCCTGAAGGAAGCCACGAAATTGTCTTTACCTTTGCTCCGTCCAGTTATTATTCCACCAAAACTCCGATGGTGATATTCCAATATCTTATCGCAGTAGGTTTGATCGCCGGAATTTTCCTTACCTACCGAGAAAAAAATGCAGTCTGAAGAAAAAGATAAGGTCGTCAGCTTTTATGATCAGTTTGCTGAAAAGCAGCAAAAAACCGGCATCAATTCCAGGCATTTGAGCATTTTGGACAAGGTGAAATTGGCTGGATTAAAGCCTGATCACAAAATCCTAGAAGTAGGTTGTGGCATTGGAACCGTATCTCACTTACTTGCAACTCAGGTCCCAAAAGGACAGGTTTTGGCTGTGGATATTTCTCCAGAAAGCATAGAAAAGGCAAAGCTGCTTTGGAAAGATCAGAAAAACCTAAGCTTTGAAGTTTCGGACATGTCGGACTTCGACAAGAAAGACTTGAAGTTTGACTTCTTTGTATTTCCTGATGTATTGGAACATATCCCGGTGGATCAACACTTCAGACTTTTCCAAAACATCCAAAAACATGCCCACCAGGATTCTGTAATTTTCATCCATATCCCCGCACCGAGGTATTTACAATGGATGATTGAAAATGAACCTGCCAAACTTCAGGTCATTGACCAGCCCTTGGATTCTGGTGATTTGATCAAGAATATTACTGCCAATAATTTTTTCCTTGAGAAAATGGAAACCTATGACTTGTTCTTCGAGGAAAAGGATTACCAATATTTTGTTTTTAGAGCCGCAAAACCTCTGAGAACCTCCACGCCTAAAAATAAATGGGCAGTACTTAAAGAAAGAATTCGCATTCGCCTGAAATACGGCCTTACTAAATAAACTTATCAGTTATGAAAATTCAGGCAAATGCAGTGGTAGGCCTGACCTACGAACTCAAAGTCAGCAAATTGGAAGATGAAATTGAATCCACCCCATTCAGCGTAGAAATCCGGGATGAGGAAGATCCTTTTTACTTTCTTTTTGGACAAAGTGGCCTTCCAGAAAAATTCGAAGAACTCCTAGAAGGAAGGGAAGACAGCGAAGATTTCAGCTTTACCCTTTCTGTCGAGGAAGCCTATGGAGAGCAGGATGATGAACTGATAATCACCTTGCCAAAAGATCAATTTTCTGGAGATCGGGGTTTTTCTCCTGAGATGCTGGAAGAAGGAAACTTCCTTCCACTAATGGACGAAAATGGCTACAGCATGCAAGCCAAGGTGGTGAAAAATCTAGGTGAGCAACTCATCTTAGACTTCAATCACCCTTTGGTTGGATTTAATCTTCATTTTGAAGGAAAAATTATTGAAGTCAGGGAAGCCACGAAAGAAGAACTCAAACATGGACATGTCCATGGAGAACACGGAGCACATGACTAAATAGCAAAAGCCGCTTGAATTACTTCCAAGCGGCTTTTTTGTGTTAAGATTTTGTGAAACTCTAGGTTTGAAAATAAATTCTGAAACGGAATTGATACTTTAGACAAGCCATAATAACCCCTGACTTCTTTTGCTATGATTCGTAATTTTCTTTCCATTATCCTTCTTATTCTAGCCATGACCCCAAGCTTTGGCCAAAAGTCCTTTCATAAAAACAAAATCATTGCTCACCGGGGAGCTTGGAAAGCCAAAGGTTTTCCTCAAAACTCACTTGCCTCCCTAAATCAGGCAATTGCTCTGGGCTGTGAAGGTTCTGAATTTGATGTTTGGATGACTTCCGATGATGTTTTGGTAGTGAATCACGATGGGGAGTTTATGGGAATGGAGATTGAGCATACCACTTATCAGCAGCTTTTGAGTCAAAAACTCCCAAACGGAGAAAAAATCCCAACCTTGGAGGAATACCTCAAGGAAGGAAAGAAGCAAAAAGGAACAAAGTTGATTTTAGAATTTAAACCTTCTCAAATCAGTGTCGAGAGAAGTGAGAAGGTTGGAGAAATGGCTGTAAAAACTGTAAAAAAGATGAAAGCTCAGAAATGGGTGGATTACATCACATTTAGTTATGAGGGAGGAAAAAAAGCCATTGCCACCGATCCGAAAGCAAATGTTGCCTACCTAAATGGGGACAAATCTCCAGCCCAACTCAAAGAAGATGGCTTCTTTGGTTTTGACTACAATATCAGGCTCCTTAGACAAAAACCAGAATGGATCAAAGAAGCTCAAGCTTTGGGGCTCACCACAAACTCCTGGACTGTAAACTCAGCAGAAGACATGAATTGGTTATTGGATCTTGGGGTTGACTTTATTACCACCGACGAACCAGAATTACTCTTTAAAATTCTTTCCGAGAGAAAATAAAAAGAGGCTCCCTTGATGGAGCCTCTTTTGTTAATTTTTTGCAGGTAAAATCTGACCGCTGACTTCTCCGAACCCGACTCGGATTCCATCTTTTTCAGAGAACCCTTTCATAATTACGGTATCTCCATCTTCGATGAACCTTCGTTCCTCTCCATCTGCTAATTTCACAGGCCTGGTTCCTTTCCAACTCAATTCCAACATGGAACCAAATGAATCCTCGGTTGCGCCGGAGATAGTTCCTGAAGCCATCATATCCCCAACATTGATATTACATCCATTCACCGTATGATGGGCTAGCTGCTGGGCAATATTCCAATACATGTATTTAAAATTGGAAGTACAGATTTTACTTGCTGACTTTCCTTCAGGTTGGATTGCAACTTCCAATTGAATATCAAAACTATGCGGGTTTTCACATTTGAGGTAATCCAAAACCTCTGGGTCTTGGCTAGGCCCCTGAACTCGGAATGGCTCTATGGCTTCCAAAGTTACTACCCAAGGAGAGATGGTGGAACCGAAATTTTTCCCTAGAAACGGACCCAAGGGAACATATTCCCAAGCTTGAATATCTCTTGCAGACCAATCATTGAAGAGCACAAAACCGAAAATATAATCCTCAGCCTCAGAAGTGCTCACTGAATCTCCAAGTTTGGTTGATTTTCCGGTGATAAAGGCTAATTCCAATTCAAAGTCCAATCTTCGGCTAGGTCCAAAGGCAGGCTTTTCCATATCCGGATC
Source organism: Algoriphagus boseongensis (assembly GCF_004362805.1). Classification (GTDB taxonomy): domain Bacteria; phylum Bacteroidota; class Bacteroidia; order Cytophagales; family Cyclobacteriaceae; genus Algoriphagus; species Algoriphagus boseongensis. The sequence continues at coordinate 82,253 of NZ_SNYF01000011.1, read as the reverse complement.
TTTGAATTGACCTTTCGGTCTATGGATCGGAGTTCCAGATACTACAATAGAGGAAGCTCTTCCATGATATCCCACAGGCAAATGCTTCCAGTTTGGCAATAAAGCATTCTCTGGATCTCTGAACATTTTCCCCACATTGGTGGCATGCTCAATACTGCTGTAAAAATCCGTGTAGTCTCCAATCTTGACAGGGAGAAGCATTTCGGCTTCTTTTCTATTAACCATGACTTTACCCCGGGCAGAATGATCTCTCAACTCTTCATTCTCCGCCAAAAGCAATTGCTGAACTCGTTCCCTAATTTTCTTGGTTTGGGTTTTCCCCAATTCAATCAACTCATTGAGTGAATCCTTCAGGAATATACCTTCAGGCAAGAAAAAAGAAGAAAAGAAGCCTTCTTGATCCAGCACACTCAAATCCACAATCTTGTCTCCGATGGCAATTCCAATACGTGGACTCAGCTTTTTATTTTTAAAAACTCCGAAAGGAAGATTGTAAATAGTGAAATCGGAATTCTTTGGAACTTCCACCCAGGTACTCAGGGCAGGAATGGCACTTTCGCTCATGATCAAAAATTATTGTCGGCCAAAGTTAGCCTTATCCTCCAAAAACAAAAAATAGAACTTGTCTATGGGCTTTAGAATCTCCTCACCATCCCCAAAAACAATTGGTTTACAAGAATCTAATCACCGAATTAAATTTTGTTGTTTATCTTCCCTTTCTAAACCCCAATTGCAATGAGATCAATTTTCCGAATTCTTCTTTTTTTGGCCTTTCTGGGAATTTCTCCCGTAGGTTTTTCCCAAGAAAAGTCTGTTTTAGTCCAGCTGGATGAAATCGCAGTCATCGATCAAAAAGTAATGATGCCCATGCGAGATGGAACCAGGCTGGCTACAGATATTTATCGCCCAAAAGGAGATGCAAAGTTCCCTGTAGTTTTCTCCCGAACCCCCTACAATTTCAACACTTATGGAAATGGGGAAATGAATGAAAGATCCCTTCAGACTGCCTTATCCTGGGTAAAAAAGGGATATGCTTATGTGGTTCAAAATGAAAGAGGAAGATTTTTCTCAGAGGGAAATTGGGATATTCTAGGCACCCCGCTGACAGATAGTTATGACGCATTTGAGTGGATGTCCAAACAATCTTGGAGCAATGGAAAGATCGGTTTATTAGGTTGCTCCTCCACTGCAGAATGGCAAATGGCTGCCGCCTCTTTAAATCACCCGGCATTGGCAGCTTTGGTGCCTCAAGGCTATGGAGCAGGAGTTGGAAAAATCGGAGAGTTTTATGAGCAGGGTAACTGGTACAGAGGTGGCGCCGGACAGATGCTTTTCACAGCTTGGCTTTATGGAACCCAGCATGATCCAATGGCTCCAAAATTACCTCAAGGAATCGAACAAAAAGACCTCTTGAGATTGCAGAGATTTTATGACATGGCCCCTGAATACCCAAGAGTAGACTGGAAAGAAGGTCTATCTCATCTTCCAGTACAGGACATTATCAAAAATGTAAATGGCCCGATGGGAATCTATGAGGAAATGATAACCCGCAAACCGAATGACCCGAGATGGTTTCAAGGCGGACTTTATCATGACAATATGCCCTTTGATAAGCCAAGCATGTGGTTTGTCTCTTGGTATGATGTTTCCTCATCGCCCAATATCGCTCTCTATAATCACGTAAGACAAAACGCAATCAGCCAAATGGCTCGGGATAATCAGTATTTGATTATTGCCCCGGTACTTCATTGCTCCTACACCAGAGCTACAGAAAATACTGTGATTGGAGAAAGAAGCGTGGGCGATGCAAGATGGAACTATGACGAGGTAATCACCGCTTGGTTTGATTTGTGGCTAAAGGGTAAAGACGAAAGTGGCACCATCTCCAAAATGCCGAAAGTTACCTATTACACTATGGGACTCAATAAATGGCAGAGTTCGGATGTTTGGCCTCCAAAAGCAGCAGTGATGACTCCATTCTTTTTGGATTCAGAGGGAAAAGCCAACACTAGAAACGGGAACGGAAAGCTGATCTCAAAAGCACCAAAATCAGAAGCTAAGGACACCTTCAAATATGATCCGATGAACCCGGTAAACTCATATGGAGGAAATGTCTGCTGTACAGGTAATGCGGTCGTGGGAGGTGCCTTTGACCAAAGTGAAATGGAACTCAGAGACGATATCTTAGTTTACACTTCAGAGCCTTTGGCTGAAGGAGTGGAAGTTTCCGGATTTATTGAAAGCTACCTTTACCTTTCCTCAGATGTCCTGGATACCGATGTGACCATCAAATTGATTGATGTTTACCCTGATGGCAAGGCTTATAATTTGGATGAAACCATACAGCGGGTTCGCTATCGGGAAGGGTATGACAAGGAAGTTTTCATGGAAAATGGAAAAGTCTATGAAATCAAGATGACCCCAATGAGTACCTCCAATTATTTCGAAAAAGGACATCAAATCCGTATCGAAATCACTTCTTCTAACTTCCCTCGATTTGATAGAAATATGAATACAGGTGGAAATAACTATGACGAAACAGTTGGAAAAGTAGCCACTAACTCCATCCATCATGGAGGAAAATTCCAGAGCAGAATTGCCCTTCCAATGATCAAGAAATAGAACTTAAGTAGAAGAAAAATCAAGGCCGACTGTAAAGTTGGCCTTTTTTGTTTGAGGGGTTCTGGAATCCTACAAGGCCTTTTCCCCTTTTTCTGCTATTTTTGCCCCTTCGAAAAAATAACCCCGAGTATGTCTATTGCCAGCAAATACGAACCGGCATCTGCCGAGGCCAAATGGTACGCTTACTGGATGGAGCACAAGCTCTTTTCCTCAAAAATTGACCACAGCAAGGAACCTTACACCATTGTAATTCCTCCGCCAAACGTCACTGGCGTGCTTCACATGGGCCACATGCTGAACAATACTATTCAGGATGTTTTGATCCGTAGAGCCCGAATGCAAGGTAAAAACGCCTGCTGGGTTCCGGGAACAGACCACGCTTCCATTGCTACAGAAACCAAGGTTGTTCAGCTTTTGAAAGAAAGAGGAATTGACAAAAAGGATATTTCCCGAGAGGAATTCCTGAAGCATGCTTGGGAATGGAAGGAGAAATACGGAGGAATTATCCTTGAGCAGCTGAAAAAACTCGGAGCCTCCTGCGACTGGGATCGGACAGCCTTTACCATGGATCCGGGGCTAAGCGATGCGGTGATTTCTGTTTTTGTGGATTTGTACAAAAAAGGAAAAATCTATCGTGGGATCCGAATGGTTAACTGGGATCCAAAGGGTCAAACTGCCCTTTCGGATGACGAAGTGATCATGAAGGAAATTGCTTCGAAGCTTTATTATATCAAGTATAAAATCGAAGGTGCTGAAGATCAGTTTTTGACCATTGCTACTACCCGGCCTGAAACCATCATGGCAGACGTAGCGATCTGTATCAATCCTAATGATCCAAGATTTGCCCATCTCAAAGGGAAAAAAGCCATTATCCCATTGATCAACCGTGCTATTCCAATCATCGAGGATGAGTACGTGGACATGGAGTTTGGTACCGGATGCCTTAAAGTGACTCCTGCCCACGATATCAATGATTATGAGCTGGGGATCAAACATAAGCTTGAAGTAATCGACATTCTAAATGATAACGGAACCCTTAATGAGAAGGCACAAATTCTTGTAGGTGAGGACCGTTTCATAGCCAGAAAGAAAATCGGGAAGCTTCTGGATGAAATTGGCCAATTGGACCGAATCGAAGATTACAAATCTAATGTCGGCCACTCCGAAAGAACGGATGCAGTAATCGAACCTAAGCTTTCCTTGCAGTGGTTTTTGAAAATGGACGAAATCACCAAGCCTGCCTTTACTTCGGTAATGGATGATTTGATCCAGCTTCATCCACCCAAATTCAAAAACATGTATCGAGTTTGGATGGAAAATGTAAGGGATTGGTGTATCTCACGACAGCTTTGGTGGGGACATAGAATCCCGGCATTCTATCTACCAAACGGAGAATTTGTGGTTGCAAAAACGGCCGAGGAAGCCTTAGAAATTGCCAATTCAAAGTTTGGAAAAACTTTCACTCTTGCAGATTTAAAGCAAGACGAAGATGTTTTGGATACTTGGTTCAGCTCTTGGCTATGGCCGATTTCGGTTTTCGATACGGAAGTTTTTAGCACTGGAAAACCTAATGAGGAGCTGAAATACTACTACCCCACCAATGATTTGGTCACTGCTCCGGAAATTTTGTTTTTCTGGGTAGCCAGAATGATCATTGCCGGATACGAATACATGGGCGAAAAGCCATTTAAAAACGTGTATCTGACTGGGATCGTACGAGATAAGCTTGGCAGAAAAATGTCCAAATCTTTGGGTAACTCTCCTGATCCTTTGGACTTGATTGCACAATATGGTGCTGATGGGGTACGGACAGGAATGCTTTTCTCCTCTCCTGCCGGAAATGATTTGCCTTTCGACGAAAAGCTGGTGGAGCAAGGTAGAAACTTCGCCAATAAGATTTGGAATGCATTCCGCTTGGTTAAAGGTTGGGAAATCGATCCAAGTTTAGACGGATCAGCAAATTCAGCAAGTTTGGAATGGTTTGAAAACCGATTTAATCAAGCCCTGAATGAAATCAATGAGCATTTTGAAAAATTCAGAATTTCAGATGCCTTGATGACTACCTATAAATTAGTGTGGGACGACTTCTGCTCCTGGTATTTGGAAATGATCAAACCAGGCTACCAGCAGCCAATTGACCAGGCTACTTATGATAAAACGCTAGAGTTTTTCGAAAATATTCTAAAAATTCTTCATCCATTTATGCCTTTCCTTTCGGAGGAAATCTGGCATCAGATCAAAGAAAGAAGTGTCGAAGAATCCTTGATTTTGGCTTCTTGGCCAAATGAAAAAAGCTTTGAACCAAAAATCATCGAAGATGCCGCTCAGGTTTTTGAGGTAGTTTCCCAAGTAAGAAACTTGAGAGCATCAAAAGGTATGTCACCAAAAGACGCTTTGGATTTGACTATCAATGCAAAGAATAAAGGTCTTTACACCAGCTTCGAGGCAGTTTTGACCAAGTTGGCAAATCTTTCTTCCCTGTCCTTCGCAGAAAAGGTGGAAAACGCCATGAGTTTTGTAGTGAAAGCCGATGAATGCTTTATCCCAATGGGAGATACTATAGATGTGGAGGAAGAAAAGGCCAATATTCAAAAGGAACTAGAATACACTCGAGGCTTCTTGAATTCGGTTATGAAAAAACTCAGCAATGAACGATTCGTAGCTGGGGCACCTGCTCAGGTGGTAGAGATGGAAAAGAAAAAGCAAGCGGACGCTGAAGCAAAAATCAAAGCCTTGGAAGAAAGCTTGGCTAAATTGGGATAATGATGCATAGTCCATGGATGATCTACAATTCATTCAGCTAGCTTAGGGAAAATATCCGGGGTCAAAAGGCTCCGGATTTTTCTTTTTTATTCTGAATCCAAGGCAGATAGCATGGATTTTAGAAAAAGATATTGCCGTGAGTCAATTTTGCTGTACCTTTGTGGCTTAGCGGCACGACCAGCTCCTGCTGAATCCCCCAGGTCCGGAAGGAAGCAAGGGTAGGCGGTTGTAGCGGTGCGATGCCGCTTCTTTTTTTGCCTAAATTTTCCTGATTCCTATTTTTTGAAGATTTCGATTCCTGATTAATCTTCTAACTTTGTCCAATACGGAAAACAATCTCCCGACCCAATCTAGTTTACATAACCAAAACCTATTTCTATGAAATTCTTTATTGACACAGCTAATCTGGCTGAAATCCGTGAGGCCTACGACATGGGCATTTTAGATGGCGTGACCACCAATCCTTCCCTTATGGCAAAAGAAGGGATCAGCGGAGACGCCAATGTGAAAGCACATTACAAGGCCATTTGCAATATCGTAGACGACAAAGTCAGTGCGGAAGTGATTGCAACGGATTACGAAGGCATGATTAGAGAAGGGAAAGAATTGGCGAAGATTGACGACAAAATCGTGGTAAAAATCCCGATGATTAAAGAGGGAATTAAAGCCATCAAATATTTTCATAGCGAGGGTATCCGTACCAATTGTACTCTGGTATTTTCTTCAGGTCAGGCCCTTTTGGCTGCAAAAGCAGGAGCATCATACGTTTCTCCTTTCATTGGGCGTTTGGATGATATCTCCTACGACGGTTTAGAACTAATCGCCCAGATCGTTCACATCTATAACAATTACGGCTACGAAACTGAGGTTTTGGCTGCTTCTATCAGACACACCATGCACTTGATTAAGTGTGCTGAGCTTGGAGCCGATGTGGTTACTTGTCCTTTGAAAGTAATCACCGGATTATTGAAGCATCCATTGACAGATTCTGGCTTGGCTCAGTTTTTGGCTGACCACGCCAAAGCCGCTGGAAAATAAACACCAAGGGCTGCTTTACTCCAAAAGCAGCCCATTTATTGACCCTTATGTACATTATCAAGGTAAAAGGCAAGGCCAAAATCCCGGATTATATCCAAATCAGAGACGAGAATTTTGTCTTGGTGGCTTATTTTAGAGCAGATCGCCCGATGAAAAACGTCGAAAAATTTGGACTGGAAGGAAAAGAAGATCAGTTGGAAGAATTGATCAAAAATCTTCCGTTTGGAAAACTTCAAAAATTAGAACTTTAACTATGGATTTTAGTACCCAACCTGTGTTGCAAATGACACAGGCCACCATTTTTCAGGGAGAATCTCCGGTGTTGTCCGAGGTCAATTTTTCAGTGGAGCAACATGAATTTGTATTCCTGATTGGAAGAACTGGAAGCGGGAAAAGCTCCTTATTAAAAACTCTTTATGCAGATCTTCCTCTTCAGGCTGGACATGCTGAGGTCGTAGGATTCAACCTTTCCAAAATCAAAAATTCAGAAATCCCTTTTCTGAGAAGAAAAATCGGTATCATTTTTCAGGACTTCCAACTCTTCTATGATCGGAATGTCAGTGAAAACTTAGCCTTTGTTCTGAAGGCAACTGGATGGACAGATAAGGTAAAAATCAAAGAAAGAATCAGCGAAGTATTGATTCAGGTGGGATTGATTGATTCACTTATGAAAATGCCTCATCAACTTTCAGGTGGAGAGCAGCAAAGAATCGTGATTGCCCGTGCCTTGCTCAACGAACCATCGATCCTTCTAGCGGACGAACCAACAGGGAATTTGGATCCAAACGTGGCCGACGAGATTTTCAAACTTTTTCAGGATATCAATAAGAAGGGAACAGCAATCTTGATGGCTACACACAATCATGACCTGCTTCGTAAATTCCCATATCGTGTGCTGAAATGTGAAAAAGGCAAGCTTCTGGATAGTCAGATGCACGACGTTTCATTCGGAACTTCCTCTTAATTCCAAAAAAATCGGAAATTGGGAAACATGCTCCTTTTGAGAGCGTTATACAAATTATTCAACCAATACCTTATGAAAGTTAATTTCCTATTTAGAGTTCTGCTGTTTGGGTTGCTGGGTTTGGGCATTTTCTCTTGTAAAGATGAGGAGGAAATTGAGCCTATAATTGAAGAAAAGGTAAATCCAAATATTGCGATCAACAAGTGGATCAAAGACGTAATGGACGAAGTATACCTCTGGCTTGACGAAATGAAAACTCCGATTGCCAATACTTCAGATCCGGAGGATTATTTCGAATCCTTGCTCAATAGACCTACAGACCGCTTTTCGGTTATTTATCCAGATTACCAAGAGCTGATTAATTCCCTAAACGGTATTGAATTGGAGGCTGGTTACGAGTTTACCCTTTATAGAGAAAGCTCAAGTAACAACAATGTAATTGCTGAAATTTCTTACATCAAAAAAGGAAGCCCAGCCGCAGCTGCAGGTTTGTTGAGAGGTGATATTATCACCAAAATCAACGGTACCCAAATGACTTTGGAAAATTACCGGGTCGTATTAGGCACTTTGGATAAGCCACACACTTTGAGTTTTATTCGTTTTTCTGAATCTGCTGGTGGATTTTCTTCTCAACCTGATGTTTCCCTTACTCCAGTTCAACTTTCAGAGAACCCAAATTTCTTAGATTCGATATACACCATTAATGGTGAGAAAATTGGTTACGTCGTTTACCACTTCTTCTCTCCTGGGCCTGGTTCGGGTAGCACGGCTTATGATGACCAAATGGATGCTGTGTTCTTAAAATTTAAAAACGCAGGAATCAAGCATTTAGTGGTCGATTTCAGATACAATGGAGGAGGTTTTGTTTCTTCAGCTGTAAATCTTGCAAGCTTAATTGGACCTGGAGTGGATAACACCAAGGTATTCTCTAAGACCAAGTACAATTCCTATTTGATGCAGTTTGACCAACTCAAAAATGTGCAGACTACTTTCAAAAACAAGACTCAAAACCTTGGAAATACATTAAAGGGAAATCGAGTTTACATTTTGACTTCTACCAGGACTGCTTCTGCCTCTGAATTGATTATCAATGGTTTGAGACCTTATATGGAAGTGTTCCTGATCGGGGATAAAACTACCGGGAAGAACGTAGGATCCATTCCATTTGAAGACGAGGAAAATAAGGAGAACAAATATGGAATTCTTCCAATAGTAACCAGAAGCTTCAATAGCTTAGATCAGTCCGATTATATCAATGGCTTTGGTCCGAATATCGAGGCAAAAGAATCATCCGAAAGACTCAAGCCACTAGGAGATGTGAATGAATTGCTTCTTCGAAAAGCCATTGAGCAAATCACCGGAGTTCCTTCAGGGGCACGCGTTCAAAAACTGGACAGAATCGATGTAGGAAGTACTCTGGAGCGAAAAACTCGCTTTGGAAACTTGATCGAAAATGATCCTATTGCCAAAGAAAAACTTACCGAATTGTACCAGATAAAACTAGAAGACAATTGATTTAAAAGGTAATAATCACCAAGAAAAGGCCACTCATCAAAGTGGCCTTTTCTTTTTTAAAAGCATTTTTTTCTTGGATTTTAATTTGATTTTTTGATACTTATTCAATTAACGTTTCAAATACCATCAAACTTACCATTAAAAACAAATGAAAAACTTTAGCAAACCATCAAAAATTCGGTCCCTGGCCATTGCTTCTTGTATTGGGGCAATGATCTTTTCCTGCCAGCCGGAAGAGGAATTCAGACTGGACAATTCTGAAGCTTTGGAATTCGTCAAATACCAAAATGGGGATTTAATTCCTGGCCAATACATCGTAGTGATGAAGCCAACAGGATTAAATTCTAGAAAGGATTTGAGCTATCAGGGAGTACAGGAAGCGATGCGGAAATCAAGCACTGCATTGTTGGCGAAGTATAGAATTTCTGAAGAAAATCTAGGTCCAGTGTACGGATCGACCGTTGAAGGATTTGCGATTAAATTGACAGAAGAACAAGCTCTTGTTTTAGCCAATGATCCCTCTGTAGATTATATCGAACAGGATAGAATCGTTGCTTTAGCTCCCCCTCCAGGAAAAGGTCCAGGCGGTGGTGGAGGTGGTGGTTCTACTGGCCAACAAACTCCTTGGGGGATTACTAGAGTAAATGGTGTTTCCTCTTACACAGGAAGTGGAGTGGCTTATATCATTGACTCTGGGATTGACAGTTCTCATCCTGATTTGAAGGTGGATGCTTCAAAAGGATTTAATGCATTTACTTCTGGGAAAGATTCTGATCTTGGAGCGGATGGAAATGGTCATGGAACTCATGTCTCTGGAACTGTTGCAGCCATCAACAATACAATTGGTGTAATTGGTGTGGCACCAGGGGCGACTGTGGTTCCTGTTAAAGTATTAAACTCAAGAGGTTCTGGATCCTATTCAGGAGTTATCGCTGGTGTTGACTATGTAGGAGCAAATGGAAAAAATGGAGATGTTGCAAATATGAGTTTAGGCGGAGGATTTTCTCAAGCCGTAAATGATGCAGTCATTGCTGCGGCTTCGAAAGGAGTCAAGTTTGCCCTTGCTGCTGGAAATGAAAGTACAGATGCATCTACCAAATCCCCTGCCAGTGCCAATGGACCAAATATTTATACAGTATCGGCAATGGATAAAAATGATAATTGGGCATCTTTCTCCAATTTTGGAAACCCTCCAGTTGACTATGCTGCACCTGGTGTCGGAATTTTGTCCTCTGTTCCGGGAGGTGGATATGAATCATGGGCAGGTACTTCTATGGCTTCTCCTCATGTAGCAGGAATTCTTCTTTTGGGAAATATTAGATCCGATGGGACAGTTAATAATGATCCTGATGGAAATCCTGATTCTATAGCAGTACATTAAACAAAATTTTATTAAAAAAGGGGCGTTGGATAATTCCATCGCCTCTTTTCTTTGGTCACCAAATCGTTATTTATTTGAAAAATCTTTTTTCGTTTGGATTCTGAGATTAACTTGAAATCATGGAGGAGATAGCAACCTTTTGTATTCTGTTTTTGGTCTATTTTTTAGGAATTCTTGCCATCGTGCAGCTTTCTATTAGACCCGTAAGAAAGTTGGTGACTGGGAATTCAGGAAATGGAAAACACTGGCAGACCAACTACCTACGAATCATTCTTCTAAGCTTTAGCCTTTCCTTAGTTACCACCACCATAGCCTTCCTTCTATTTCCCTGATCAATCTTTATAGGGAATAGTATTTTTATGAGTCTTTTCGGGAACTGCATTTACCCGAAGTTCAATAAACTCGTTGATTCCATTTTTCCCTTTAACCAATTCAAAAGCATCATATAGCTCCCCTATTGCTGTGTAGGACTCATATTTCATTCGATCTCCCTCTACAGTAATCACCTGAAAAAGCTGGGTATTTTCTGCAATTCGATCTCTCTGCCCTCCTTTTGCCGTCCAATCATCACCAATATCATACATCTTTCCTCCGCTGACACTGACCACATAGACAGTTCCAGTTTGATCTTTCAGATTGACTCCTTCCATCACGTTTTCTCCAGGAGAAACCCTTCCCCTTGCATAGGCATGGTCATGACCCTGTAAGGCTATATCAACACGATATTTATCAAAAATCGGCTTCCATAGTTCCCTTAATTCGACATTATCCCTTCCATTAGAAGCAGAAAAAAGTGGGTGATGGTAGGTAAGCACGGTCCATTTTTTTGGGTTGGTTTTCAGTACTTCCTCCAGCCAAACTGCCTGAATTACCTGATCTCGATTGGAATCCAAAGAAATCACCCGGACATCTTGGTAATCCATGTAATACACGGTCTCTTCCAAACCCTTTGGCCCATTGAGCGGAAGGGTAAACTGAGGTCTCCATTGAACAGAAAGGCTTCTTTGTTTTTGATTGACTTCCTCCTGATTCTTTGCTCGATATTCATGATTTCCCGGAGTAGGAAAAGATGGAATCATGCTATGAATAAAACCTCCTGCAGTAAACCATTCATGCCATTCTTGCTCTCGATGTGCACTATTGATCAAATCTCCTGCATGAATAAAAAACTTGGCATCCGGTGCAGTTCGAAAACCTTCCCTAATCAGTCTAGACCAAAGTTCCAGCACATAATTTTGCGCATCTCCGACATAGAGAAAGGAAAACTTTTCTCCGGATTTTTCTGAGGCAGTTCGGAACTGGAACCATTCACTCCATCGCTCCCCATCCCCAACACGATAAGCATAAATCGTATCGGGCAAAAGGTTTTGAAATTCAACCGAATGATAATGCGCCAAAACCTCGGCATCCTGAATTTCTCTGGCATCCAAAACCTCTGTTTTCGCTTTTAGCGTTTCCCCATTTTTCCAAAACTTTGGTGCTGCAGAAGCTATGGCTATCTCAGCAAAAGCTTGAGTGATCGAGGCATCCGTCCTCCAGGTGACATTAACTTCTCTCCCCGGATTCTGTCCAAAGTTTAAGACAATCCGGTCTGGATACTCTGATGGCTTAGACCATTCAGTATGGAATTTGGGCTCTTTATAGACTCTTTTCTCCTGGGAAAAAGAAAAGGTCGAGATCAACATCAGTAAAAAAAGAAAGGAAGCAGAGCGTGATATTTTGCGAATCATAGGAGTGGAAAAGATAGAAGATCATTTGGGTTAGCTCTTCAAGCTACAAAAAAAACAAGGTATTTAAAGGCATAGCTACATACCAAAAACAATAAAAAAAGCCGACTTAAAGCCGGCTTTCGATAAAGATATCCAAACTAGAATTAATTCGATTTGGCTAGGTTTTCTTTAGCCCCAGCGAAATTTGGATCAATCTGCAGGGCTTCTGTAAAGGCTACTTTTGCTTCTGCTTTGGAGTTTTGATCCAAATAAATCAATCCTTTTAGGTTTAATGCAGCAGCTTTCATGTCTACTTCCTGAGTCTCTGTTTCAGAAATTGGGAAACCAATTTTTTCGTCAGCCTTGGCATTTTTCACCAGCATGTTTACTGAATTGATCGCCTCTTCGTATCGCTTTAGGGCGTATTGAAGATAAGCTGATTTATAAAGACTGTAATTATCTCCAGTTAAAAGGTAGAGACTTTCGTACTGAGGCAAGGCTCTGTCCAATGCTCCCAATTGCTCCAAGGAATAAGCGGCAATTTCTAAGGCTCCGACATTTTTGTCATTTACCTGGAGAATATCCATTGCAACCAAAGCCGCAGAGGCTACCTGACCTGATTCAAAATACAGACTGCTTAGCGCTTCCATGTATCTCATATTTTCAGGATTTCTGGCAATAAGATCATACAATTTGGTTTTGGCCATAGCCCGGTCATTGTATCTCAAGGCCATCTGATAGTTGAACTGGTCAATAGCATTCAGGGCATTTTTGGTCTTTGGATCCAATTTTGGAATGGAATCAGTTGCCGTTTGGGCAGAAAGATAGCTGGCGCTGAAAGCCAGGAGCAGCATGAGAAATACGCGCTTCATACGAACGATAGTTTATTACTTTAATTTGATTTTACAGGATTTAATCCCTTTTGAGAGGCAATTTCAAACATCAGTTTTCGAGCCTCCTGGGGATTGTTAGAGATTTTGCCCTCCAATATAGCTTCTTTGATTTCTTCTTTTATATCTCCGATGATTTTAGAAGGAGGAATTCCAAAAGTTTCCATGATTTCTTCCCCACTTACTGGTGGCTGAAAGTTTCTTACTTGGTCTTTTTCTTCAACTTCCTTCAGCTTTTTCTCGACTTTGTCGAAGTTCTCCAAGTAGCGCTGGACTTTTTTATTGTTTTTAGAAGTGATATCGGCCCGACAAAGGGTCATCAAATCATCAATCTCATCTCCTGCATCGAAAAGCAATCTTCGAAGTGCCGAATCAGTCACCTCATCCTTTACCAAGGCAATGGGTCGTAAATGAAGTCGGACAAGATTTTGGACGTATTTCATACGGTCATCCATGGGCAACTTCAACCTTCTGAAAATTGCAGGAGTCATTCTAGCCCCTTTATCCTCATGACCATGAAAGGTCCAACCAGCTTTTGGATTAAATCTTTTAGTCGCTGGCTTGGCAATATCGTGCATAATAGCTGCCCAGCGTAGCCAAAGATTGTTGGAAGCCTGACAGACATTATCCAACACCTGTAGGGTATGGTAGAAATTATCCTTATGGGATTTGTCGTCCACCGAGTCTACCCCCTGAAGCTCTACCATTTCTGGAAAAAACTCATGAAGCAGTTTGGATGCAAAAAGCAATTTGAAGCCGTAGGAAGGTTTTGGCGTAGCAATAATTTTATTCACCTCATCGATTATCCTCTCGGCAGAGATGATCTTAAGCCTATAAGCATTTTCGGACAAGGCAAAAAAGGTATCCGCATCAATATCAAAATTCAATTGAGCTGCGAATCGTACAGCCCTTAACATTCTCAGAGGATCATCTGAGAAAGTGATATTGGGTTCTAAAGGAGTTCGGATGATTTTCCTTTTGATATCTCCCATTCCATCAAATGGATCAATCAATTCCCCATAATCTTCCTTATTGAGAGAGATTGCCATGGCATTGATGGTGAAATCACGCCTTTCCAGATCTTCTTCCAGCGTACCATCTTCCACAATTGGCTTTCGGGATTCTTGTCGGTAGGATTCTTTTCTAGCTCCCACAAACTCCAATTCCCAATCGTCCAATTTGAGCATGGCTGTTCCAAAATTCTTAAAAATGGATAACGGAACATGCTGGTCAAAACCCTTTGCTACTTCCTGAGCTAGAAGAATTCCGCTTCCCACACAGGTAAAATCAATATCCTTGCTGGGTCTTCCCAAAACCAAATCACGGACATACCCTCCTACCACATAGGTTTTTAGCCCAAGCTTTTGAGCAGCATGGGCGACTTTATCAAATACCTCAAATTGTGCTAGCTGAGTTTTGAAATTCATCCCTTTATGATTTTTACATCTCCCTCAGGACCTAGAAACATCTCTTTGGTGCCTGCCATAAGAAGGGGATAAAATACATTTGTCTTGAAATCAATTTCTTTCCAATCCCCTTCTTTTGCCAAAATAGGCTGGGAAATCTGGAAAAGCAGCTTATTCCAATTGGGCTCCCGGATCAAAGCGAATTTTAAATTTCCATTCGTCATTGGAGCTTTAGATATAATCTTGTTTGCCGGACTATGGTAAATGGTGGGTTTGGAGGCGAACTCCACAATATCTAAAGAAACCTCTGAGAAAGGCTCGCAAATTGATCTGATTTGAAAAATATCAGAAAGGAGATAAACCCAATCTTGCCCCATTTCCTCTGTCCAAAGCTCGGGCTTTAGAAATTTAATTTTCTTAGAATTTCCTTCCTGAATGACAACAGACCCCTTGTCTCTGAATGATTTTACAATACTTGAATGATCCAAAACACTAAATTTTGGCACAAAAATAAGCAGAATATCCTGCCCCGCCTTTCCTTTGGAAGAATCAATAAAAAAACCTCTCCATTTCTGGAGAGGTTTGGGTAGAACTTTTTGGACTTTAGGCTTCTTTATCCAACTTTCTATTGACAAAGAAACTGGTGACTAATCCCAAGCCTGCAAAGATGAAAATAGAGGCTGGGTAGGCCACATCTTCTTCCATTCCGGATTGCTCAAGCATGGCACCTACTAATACACCGAGCCCAATGCCTATCGCCAATAGTGCTAAGTTGAGGACAATAGAGCCAAAGCCCTTCTTTTTTCCGGTATTAAAAAGGGATGCGTCTGCGCCTTTTTCGATCAAAGCCAAACGCTCCTTATTCCTTGTAGTAAGGTACACATAGGAAACTCCGAAGATTGCGGAGAAAATAATAAGCGGTATTAAAATTTCAGATTGCATAAATTTTTCGATTTGTTTTCCATTGGATGCGACCTAAAACCAAAAGGTTACAGGTTTTAAAAAATTCTTGTAACTTTTTTATCCTGTCTGGCATCTAATGGATAGCATGCAACAAAAAGACGATCAGTATTACCTTGAGCAAACCCGAAAGGGAGATCTGCAGGCATTCTCTGTGCTCGTAGGAAAATATGAAAAGATGGTCTTCACCTTATGTCTTCGCATGCTAAAAATCAGAGAGGAGGCAGAAGAAGCCGCCCAGGATAGTTTTATCAAAGTCTATCAGCATCTTTCCAGCTTTAAAGGAGATTCCAAATTCAGCACTTGGCTTTACAAAATCACCTATCATGAATGTCTTGGGAAATTGCGGAAGAAAAAAATTCATTTTGAATTAAATGAGGAGATCACCCCAGAGGATGAAAACCATATCCATTGGGAAAATGGATTGGAAATTTTGGTAAAAGAGGAAAGAGAAAAAGCAATTCGAAAAGCAATTGAAAGTTTATCTTCCAATGAGGCAGCAGTAATTACGCTATTCTATATGGACGAGCTATCTATTAAAGAAATTTCAGCGATTACCTCTTTATCAGAATCCAATATTAAAGTAGTCTTACATAGAGGCAGAAAAAACCTTACCAAGACCCTACTTGACTTATCTGAAAAAAAATTAGTAGATATAAAATGAAAACTACACCTAATAAAGAATTTGATCCACTTGCTTCTTGGATTAAAGAAGCGGGGCTAGAATCTCCAAGTTCTGAATTTTCCTCAAGGTTGATTCAAAAAATAAGTAGTTTGCCCAAAGTTGAATACAAACCTGTCATCTCACCTTTTGGATGGAAGCTTATCTTAGGCTATATAGGAATTCTATTTTTGGCGGTAAGTATTTTCTCTCCTTCTGAAAAATCAAATGATATCTTATGGAATAAAGTACCTTCTATAAAAATGCCTCAGATTTCTTTAGAGTTTTTATCCTTCAATTTTCCATCTTTAGAATTATCACAAAATCTAGTATTTGGAATCCTGACTTTTATTGGGATGAGTATAATTTCAATCTGGTTTAACTATAAAAATAGAATAGCATAAAATAAAAAAAAGGCAGCAAAAGCTGCCTTTTTTTATTAGACAAGCTACAATTACCCTCTAAGCCAATTGATAAAAGTCTGGTATCCAACTCCAATTTCTCTAGCAAAAGCAGCCTTTGTCTTTTTACCTGCAGCTTCAACTTTCTTCCACTCTGCTACAATTTTATTTTTTTCTGAATCAGAAAAAGATCTTCTTTTGCCTCCTCCTTTGGAAGAAGAGCCTCCACTTAAGGCAGCAATAAGATCATTAAGATCGTTTACAAATTTGTTGTCAGTAAGGAATAATCCAGCCGCTTCCAATTTCTTAATTACTTCATCCTTTGGATTAACAGGAGTTACCGCAATTCCTCTTGCAGCCGCTTCGTGAAGATCAATTTTCTTACCTTCAGCCGTTACATAAATAAATCCATCAGACTTTTTAAGATCTACAATAGATTCTTTAATTAGCTCTCTCATATTTTTTTGGGGTTTATTAAAAACAATATTTTCGCAATTTAAAAATTCCCTAGGAATACAAAATTTTATACAAGGATTTTATTTTATAAAAATTGAAAAAACATGATTTTATCAAAGCATTCTAAAAAATCGTATGGCATTAATCTATTTCAATTAGGCTAAATCATATACTTATCAAAATACTGACTGACTCAAATAAAAAGCCATGATGGTAATTATATTAATTTTTAAAAGAGAATTTAACACCTAGGATTTTTACTTTTTTTGATTGTCCAGAAAGTTACCAGAAGGATTAGTTATTCCAAAAATCCAAGAATCACCCCAATTCAATCAGGAAAATTCCCTAATTTTGAATCCCATAAGAATCCAACCAAAAATCAGCTCCGCCTAGTTTCTTATGGCCCCATCCACCAAGTACATTTTCATCACCGGAGGTGTTACCTCATCCTTAGGTAAAGGAATCATCGCCGCTTCTTTAGGGAAACTCCTGCAATCCAGAGGTTTCAGTGTTACCATCCAAAAGTTTGATCCCTATTTAAATATTGATCCGGGAACACTCAATCCCTACGAACATGGGGAATGCTATGTGACTGAAGATGGAGCTGAAACTGACTTAGATCTAGGACATTACGAGCGTTTTCTCAATGTCCCTACTTCTCAAAGCAATAACATCACTACTGGTAGAATTTACAACAACGTAATTACCAAAGAGAGAAAAGGAGAATTTCTTGGCAAAACCGTTCAGGTCATTCCTCACATTACGGATGAAATCAAGAGTAATTTTTACAAACTAGGACAGGAAGGAAAATTTGATGTAGTCATCACTGAAATCGGAGGATGCGTAGGTGATATTGAATCTTTACCATTTATCGAAGCAGTCCGTCAAGCCAGATGGGATCTAGGCCCAGGTAATTTTCTAGTAATTCATCTGACTTTGATTCCCTACTTAAAGGCCGCCAAAGAACTTAAAACAAAACCTACCCAGCATTCAGTAAAACAATTGTTGGAAGCAGGTATTCAGCCTGATATTCTAGTTTGTCGTACAGAGCACCATCTTCCCCAAGAAGTGAAAAAGAAATTGGCTCTTTTCTGCAACGTTCAATTGAACAGCGTAATTGAAGCAATGGACGCGGAATCGATCTATGATGTTCCGCTTTTGATGAAAAAGGAAAAATTGGACGAGCGAGTATTAAGTAAATTGAAGCTTCCCTCCAAAACCAATACGGACCTTGAAAACTGGAAGGATTTTTTGGGCAAACTTAAAAATCCAACCCAGGAAGTAACCATAGGATTGATCGGTAAATATGTATCTCTTCCAGATTCTTACAAATCGATTATTGAGTCGTTTACCCATGCCGGAGCATCAGTTGAATGTCAGGTCAATCTTAAACTCATTTCCTCTGAGGAATTGAATGTGGACAATGTAAAATCAAAACTCTCAGAATTGGATGGGATTTTAGTTGCCCCGGGATTTGGAGAAAGAGGTTTTGAAGGAAAAATCGAAACAGTAAAATATGCCCGAACCAATAATATTCCATTCTTTGGAATCTGTTTGGGAATGCAGGTAGCCGTTATCGAATTCGCTAGAAATGTAGTCGGACTTGAGGGAGCAAACTCCACTGAAATGGATCCAAAAACCCCTCACCCAGTGATCGCTTTGATGGAAGAGCAAAAGAAAATCGATCAAATGGGTGGAACTATGCGTTTGGGTTCGTATGCTTGCGAGCTCAAAAAATCAAGCAAAGCTTATGCTGCCTATGGTAAGTCAAAAATTCAGGAGCGCCATAGACATAGATATGAATTCAACAATGCGTATCTGGAAAGTATTGAAGCCAAAGGAATGATTGCTACCGGGAAAAACCCTGAAACAGGTTTGGTAGAAATTATTGAAATCAAAAACCATCCATGGTTTGTTGGCGTTCAGTTTCATCCAGAATACAAAAGTACTGTGCTAAATCCACAGCCACTTTTTGTGAAATTCATTCAAGCTGCGATCGAGAACAAATTGAAATAAACTAACATCCCATTTTAGTTGGGATCACAAGTATACTTATGGATAGAAACCAAGCGACCGGACTGATTTTATTTGCGGCGGTCATTTTAATTTATTCGATTTTTTTCGCTTCAGGACCTGAAACCCCTGTTGTGGATGAAAATCAAGCTCAAACAGAACAGGAGTCTATTTCTTCAGCCATTGACGGAAGTTCTGCAGTTGTAGAGACTCCAATTGAATTGGTGGATTCCCTTCGAGCTTCCAAGTTTGGGGTTTTGGCTCCTTTAACTGTTGGAGAAGCAAAAGTTGTGGTTTTGGAAAATGAGCAAGTGAAAATCACTTTCTCCACCAAAGGAGCTGCAATTAAAGAAGTTCAATTAAAGGAATATGAAAGTTGGAAAGGAGAACCTCTCCTTTTACTAAGTGAAGAAAGCTCAAATCTTTCCGAATCCATCACTACAAGATTTGGAGAATTTAATCTAACCGATTTCTACTTCACTCCATCGCTAAATTCTACTCCAGGTGAGGAAGGGACAATCCATGAATTGACTTTTACTGCCCAAACCGAATCTGGTGCAATCAAGCAGACTTTTACTCTCAATGACGGAGAATATGTCGTAAAGAAAAGTTTCGAAATCGAGAACTATCAAGGAGTATTTACCGGCAATGAGGTAAAACTTTCTTGGACCGACCAAGTAAAAGCACAGGAAAAAGATCTTGCAGAGTCCAGAAGAAAATCTCAAGTCAATTACTACCTGACTTCTGGAACCTATGAAAACCTTGGTGTAAGCGATGATACGGAAGAAGCAGCAGTTACCGAACCAGTAAAGTGGATTGGCTTTAGTCAGCGCTTTTTCACCGCTGGAATTATTGCTGAAAATGATTTCAAAAATGTAAATCTTACCCAAAGCACACCGGCTGACAGCTCAATTGTACGAACAATGGGCGCATCTTTCTCCGTACCTGTTGAAAATGGAAAATCAGCCTACTCCTTCTATTTCGGCCCAGACAAATACAAAACCCTCAAAAAGGTCACTGAAGGATTCGAGAAGAATGTGGACATGGGATATTTCTTTGTTAGCTGGGTTAACAAATACATTGTTGTTCACCTGTTTGAGTTTCTGGAAAAATACTTCAGCAACTATGGAATCATTATTATCATCATTGTCTTCCTGATCAAGCTTGCGCTATCTCCACTGACCTATAAGTCCTACATCGGCATGGCCAAAATGAGAGTAATCAAGCCGGAAATCGATGAACTCAAGGAAAAATTCGGAGATGATCCTACCAAGATGCAACAGGAACAAATGAAGCTCTTCTCTCAACTTGGAGTGAGCCCAATTTCAGGCTGTTTGCCGCTTTTGCTTCAGATGCCATTCTTGTTTGCGATGTTCTTCTTTTTCCCTAATTCGATAGAACTGAGACAGGAATCCTTCCTTTGGGCGAAAGACCTTTCCACCTACGATGAATTTTTCAAGCTGCCATTTACCATTCCTTTTTATGGATCTCATGTCAGTTTGTTCACCTTATTGATGACTGTTTCTCAGATTATTTACACACACTTTAATAATCAATTGACAACGGCTACAGGTCCAATGAAAAACTTGGGCTACATCATGCCAGTGATGTTTATGTTCATCCTTAACTCCTATCCGGCAGGTTTGAGTTTCTACTATTTCGTTTCCAACGTGTTCACATTTGGTCAACAAGCTTTGATCAAATTATTCGTAGACGACACGAAAATCCGTCAGAAAGTAGAAGAGAATAAGGCTAAGAACGTCAACAAAAAGAAGTCAAAATTTCAGCAAAGATTGGAAGATGCGATGAAAGCCGCAGATGCCAACAAGAAGAAGTAAGATTAAACAGGGAGCTTTTCGGAGCTCCTTGTTTTTTGCCATAAACTGACTGAAAAGAATTTTCAACAAATCTATTCCTTTCTGATTTACAGTTTTTTAACCTTTTTTCACTCCTAGGGGTACCCAAAAAAAGGTCAGGTATACCAAGGAAAAGACCTGAATTTGTTTAATATTGAAGTCCAAATACCCTTTGAATTAACATGGGAAAAATTATTGCCATCGCCAACCAAAAAGGCGGGGTTGGAAAAACTACCACTGCAATGAATCTTGCCGCGAGTTTGGCGATCCTGGAGTATAAAACTCTGGTGATCGACGCCGACCCGCAGGCAAACACAACTTCTGGTTTGGGACATGATCCCAAGTCGGTAGAAACTAGCATCTACGAATGCATGGTGGAAAACATTCCTGTGAAAGATATCATCCACAAAACAAATATTGATCATCTAGACCTAGTACCCTCCCACATTGATTTGGTAGGTGCTGAAGTGGAAATGATCAATATGGACAATAGGGAAGAAAAGATGAAGGAGGTAATCAGTCCTGTAAAGGAAGATTACGATTTTATCATTATCGATTGCTCCCCTTCACTTGGACTGATTACCATCAATGCCCTTACTGCGGCCAATTCGGTTATTATTCCAGTTCAATGTGAATATTTCGCATTAGAGGGTTTGGGAAAATTATTGAATACCATCAAGATTATTCAAACTCGCCTCAACCCCGAATTGGAAATTGAGGGCATTTTGTTAACCATGTACGATGTGCGTCTTCGTCTTTCCAATCAAGTGGTAGAAGAAGTGAAGATCCACTTCAAAAACATGGTTTTTGATACGATTATCCCTAGAAACGTTAGGCTTTCGGAAGCACCGAGTTTTGGAATGCCTGCGATTGCTTTTGACGCAGAAGGAAAAGGTGCGATAGCCTATCTTAATTTGGCAGGAGAAATCGCTCAAAAAAATGGATTCCAAAAAGTGAACAATTGAAATTATGTCTGATTCAAAACCCAACAAAAAAAGCGTATTAGGAAGAGGGCTTGGGGCTCTTTTGCAGGACAGTCCTGCCAAGGGAAAATCAGACGAAATTCTACCTGAAGTATCAAAAGCTGGAATTTTTGAAATTTCTCTAGAAGAGATTCAGGTTAACCCCTTCCAGCCCAGAACTCATTTTGACAAGGACGCGCTAGAGGAATTGGCAGAGTCCATTCGAGTGCAAGGAATAATTCAACCCATTACAGTTCGCAAGCTTGCTCCCAATGAATATCAATTGATTTCTGGAGAAAGACGTTTTCAAGCCTCTAAAATTGCCGGATTAAAGCAGATCCCTGCTTATGTCCGAACTGCCAATGACCAGCAAATGCTGGAAATGGCATTGATCGAAAACATCCAAAGAGAAAATCTAAACGCCCTGGAAATCGCCCATTCCTACCAAAGACTTCTTGCAGAATGTAATTTGAAGCAAGAGGAATTGGGAGATAGAGTTGGGAAAAACCGGACTACCGTAAATAATTACCTGCGTTTACTTAAGCTCCCTCCCACTATTCAAGCAGCCATCCGTGACCAGCAAATTTCAATGGGTCATGCGAGAGCCTTGATCAATGTGGAAAATGTGGAAAAGCAACTTTCCATTTTCAAAAAAGCTGTAGAAGAAGAACTCAGCGTAAGAAAAGTAGAAGCTTTGGTTAAATCCTTGAATGAAGGCAAATCTAAAAAGGAAGAAAAATCCCCTGGACTTGACCCGGTAAGGAAATACGAAATGAACAAAATCCAGCAGAGGCTGGCTTCTCATTTCGGAACCAAGGTAGCTCTCAAATCAAACGACAGAAATAAGGGTGAAATCAAAATCCCTTTTAATTCAGCCTCAGATCTCAACAGGATTCTAGAAATCCTCGAACTCATCTAAACTTGAAATTCAACGGCTTCCATACTCTTGGAAAACAAAAGACCCCGTGGATTCTCATGGGGCTTTTGCTTTTGTCCATTTTCTGGACGTTGCCGGGCTTTTCCCAAACTCAAAATCCTCCTCAGGTAACTCAAACCGAAACCCCAAAAAAGAAGATTGATTACTCTAGTCTTCCTAAAAACCCAAGAAAAGCTACCATCCTTTCGGCAGTTTTACCTGGAGCAGGTCAAGTATACAATGGAAAGGCATGGAAAGTACCCATCCTTTATGCAGGATTTATGACAGACATCTACTTCATCGGATACAATAACAAGAGATATCAAACCTTTATCGATGCACTCAATGCCTTCGATGAAGGTGACAATTCCCAATTTCCTTCCCTAAACAGGGATGCCTTAGTGAGAAATGTGGATTACTGGAGACAAAACAGGGACTTTACTATTTTGCTTTTATTCGGAATCTATGCATTAAATATCATCGATGCGAATGTCGATGCGCACTTGTCCGGTTTTGATATCAGCGATGACTTGGCACTTAAAATAGAACCTAGTTTGGAATCTTTTTCCGCATCAAATAATCTTGTGGGACTTTCTTTAAAACTTCAATTTAAATAATGAATATTTTACTTCTCGGCTACGGAAAAATGGGAAAAATTATCGGGGAAATCGCAGAATCCCGAGGCCATTTCCTTGCCGGAAAAATCAACTTAGAAAACATCTCTGAGCTTGAAAAAATCAACCCTGCCGACGTAGATGTGGTGATTGAATTCAGCCAACCTGAATCCGCTTTGGGAAATATCACTTGGGCTATCGAAAGGGGAATTCCAGTAGTCTCCGGGACAACCGGATGGCTGGAACACTTGCCTGAAGTGAGCAAATTGACGCAAGAGAAAAACGGAGCATTCTTTTATGCCTCTAATTATAGCATCGGGGTCAATATCTTCTTTAAAGTGAATGAATTTTTGGCCAAGTTGATGAATGAAACTTCTGGATATCAAGTGGCTATCGAGGAAATTCATCATACCCAGAAAAAAGATGCTCCTTCCGGGACCGCGATTACTTTGGCCGAGGGAATAATCCAGAATTTGGATGTTAAAACTCAATGGAATTTAACCGGACAAATGGCCGATTCCGAACAGTCAGTCCCGATCACTTCCAAACGAATTGATCCAGCGCCTGGAACACATATTATTACTTATTCCTCTGATATTGACACCATTGAAATTTCCCACACCGCACATAGCAGAATGGGATTTGCCCTTGGCGCAGTTTTGGTGGCTGAGTGGATAAAAAACAAAAAAGGCGTACTTTCAATGAACGATTTTCTTTCCTTTTGATCAAATTTGAAAAATGAGTAAAGCAAAAAATAAAAAATCCCCGGCAAGGGAATGGGTTGATGCCTTGGTTTTTGCAGTCGTTGCAGCCAGTTTAATCCGATGGTTACTTCTTGAGCCTTTTACTATTCCGACTGCTTCCATGGAAAAATCTCTTTTAGTAGGAGACTTTTTGTTTGTGAGCAAGATGCATTACGGAACCAGAATTCCTAAGACACCACTTCAGGTGCCTTTAACACACCAGAAGATTTGGGGAACTGAAATCCCATCTTATTCAGATGCGATTCAATTGCCATATTACAGACTTCCCGGTTTGAGTAAAATTGAAAGGTATGACGTGGTTGTTTTCAACTACCCTGTTGAATTTCAATATCCTAATGACCTAAAAACTAACTATATCAAACGAGCAGTTGGAATCCCAGGAGACGTAATTGAGATTAAAAAAGGAGAACTATTTGTAAATGGGCAGGCTTCACCAAAACCTGAGGAAATGCAATATTCCTACGACCTGATTAGTAATAGACCATTGACTGCAGAATTCTTTGCTGACTATGGAATCAATCCAGAAAGTTTCTATGCATTTGCCAATGGGGCGGGCTATTTGATCTATGCTACTGACCAAATGGTGGAACGATTAAAATCTTCCCCTGTAGTCACTTCAATTACCAAAAGAATTTATACTGAAGGAGAAAGAGAACAAGGGCCTGAACTCTTCCCTCAAGGAATGGGAGTAGTTTGGAATAGAGATAATTATGGCCCCTTGTTAATTCCAGGTAAGGATCAAACTATGGAAATGACCCCTGAGAATGTGATCAAATATGCCTTTACCATTGAAAAATATGAAGGCCACGAATCAGTGGAGGTACGTGATGGACAGCTGTTCATTGATGGGCAAAAAGTAGATCAGTACACCTTTAAGCAAGATTACTATTTCATGATGGGCGATAATAGACACGATTCTCTTGATTCAAGATATTGGGGTTTTGTGCCAGAGGACCATGTGGTAGGAAAGGCCTGGTTCCTGTGGCTCTCACTGGATAAATACGAATCCATGTTCAATAAAATTCGATGGAACAGATTCTTCAAAGGAATTGAATAAAGCAAAAGGCCCGAAAAGGGCCTTTTTTTTACCATTTGATAGGTTCTAAACCTTTTGACTCCAAGTACTGATTTGCTTTTGAGAAATGCCCACAACCTAAAAATCCTCTATGGGCAGACAAAGGACTTGGGTGAGGAGCTTTCAAAATCAAATGCTTAGATGAGTCAATCAATTCCGCTTTTTTTTGAGCATAAGCTCCCCACAGCAAAAAAACCACTTGCTCTCGGGAAGCGCTGATAGTCTGAATCACTTTATCTGTAAAAATCTCCCAACCTTTATTTTGATGAGACCCAGCTTGATGAGCTCGTACTGTCAAGGTGGCATTGAGTAGAAACACTCCCTGATCCGCCCAGCTGGACAGGTCCCCATTTGGCGGCATGTCCTTCCCTAGGTCCTGCTTGATTTCTTTGAAAATATTTAAAAGACTGGGCGGAAAAGGAATTCCAGGCTTCACAGAAAACGAAAGTCCATGGGCCTGCCCGGGGCCATGGTAAGGATCTTGCCCCAAAATCACTACCTTAACTTTATCCAAGGGACAGTGCCAAAAGGCGTTAAAAATTTCTTTTCCTGGAGGGAAAACCTGTTGAGTACTATATTCGTCTTTAACGAAAGTTACCAGTTGATGGAAAAAATCTTGGGAAAAAACATCGATTAAAGCATTCTTCCAACTATCTTCAATTTTAACGTCCATTATTAATTTTTACAATTTATTATTCGGAAATTGTACTTTACTTTGTAAAATATGATTCATTCTATGGTTACAGCAGTTACAGAAGGAATCCAGGTAAGTGTAGAAGTTACCTACCAGGCTGAGTTTTCCAATCCTCATCAGCACCATTTTGTATTTACCTATCGGGTGACTATTGAAAATAAAAGTCAGCATACTTTTCAACTTATTTCCAGAAAATGGGAAATTTTTGATGCTGCCGAAAGTACAAAAATTGTTGAAGGAATGGGAGTCGTGGGCCAGCAACCTATTTTGGAACCGGGTGAATCACATACCTATGTTTCGGGCTGCAACTTGAAATCAGGACTTGGAAAAATGAAAGGATCTTACCTGATGGAAAAGGTCTACGATGGCAAGCAAATCCAAGTCGCAATTCCAGAATTTCAATTAATCGCGAATTTCTTCCACAATTAATTTGGCGGGAAAAGTCGATTTATTCTTGGCTTTCTTAAACTACTGGCTTCAAAAGGAAGATCAATATTCCCAACAATCGCCTTTTGTTTATACCATTTATTCCAGCCTTTTAAATTTTTTAAAAGACAATAAACTAGGTGATCCAGAAATAGAGTCTTTTAGAAAAACCCTGTTAACCAGTTCAGATTCAATTGAAGTCCTTGATTTAGGTGCCGGTTCTAAAAAGGTTCCACAACCAGTTCGAAGCATAAAATCCATTACAAAATACTCCACCAGTTCATCAAAATATGCTCAGATTTACCAGTTCTTTTGTGGACTAACTCCAAACACTACTGTAATCGAATTGGGCACCTGCATGGGAATCAGCACGAGATATCTTGCTAAATCAACATCGGGAAAAGTATATTCATTTGAAGGATCGGAGGAAATTTTAAAAATAGCTCAACAAGACCCTTTACCCAAAAACATTGAATTTCATATTGGCCCTATTGAATCGACTCTTCCAGAATTTTTGAAAAATACTGCATCCGTGGATTTTGCATTGATTGATGCAACTCACACGTATGAAGGGACTATTTCCTATTTCAATTTTTTAAAAGAAAGGGCTCATTCGAAAAGCATCTTTGCCCTTGGTGATATTCACTGGAGTAAAGAGATGGAAAAAGCTTGGGAACAAGTAAAAAAATCGCCTGAAGTAAGACTAACCTTTGATTTCTTCGAATGTGGTATCGTGTTTTTTGAAAATCCCGGACCCAAAAGCCATCTGATTTTATCTTGTTGATTTTTGAAGATTAATCCACCATTCGGAACCAGCTCGGGCAGGAATTGAATTCTTACATTCTTCGTAGGTATTGTATTTAAAAAATGGATCAAAGTATGTCCGATATTCCTTTTCTGACCCTCCAAAGGGAGGTCCAGGATTTTGAAAAATTCTATTGAATAATACCCCAACCAACTTTCCTTCAGGGTTAAGCAATTCATGCATTTTGCTGGCATATTTATTTCTAAGATTTGGATCCAGGGCACAGAAAAAAGTTTGCTCCAAAATCAAATCATATCGTCCATTGTGACTGAAAAAATCCTGATGGAACGTTTGAGATTCTGGAAAATCAGGATTCTTTTCTAAAAAATTATTAATTGGAATTTCTGAAATATCCAGCAAAAACACGTTTCTGAATCCCAATTCCCATGCTGCTTTTATTTCATGGGCATTACCGGCACCTGGAACGAGTAACTTGATATTCTTATTTTCAATTTGGCAAAGATATTGATAAATGGGTGTGGAGACGGAGCCGATGTCCCATCCAGTATAGCCTTGTTCATACCTGCTGGTCCAAAAGTTTTCGTCTAAATCAACCATGTCGTAAGCCCTTAATTAAATTTAAAATGAACACCAATTTCGAAAAGGATTCTAATCCTAAAAAAGATCAAAGCAAAAATATCATCATTATTGTTTTGGTACTTTTGGTCATTATCAGTGGTATTAAACTTTACACTGATTATGTTGACCGCACTAAAAAAACTGAAGAGATCTTATTGCTTTCCACCGAAAACAATGAACTCAACCAACGTCTTGATTCAGTAACCTATCAACTTGATCTCCGAATCAAAGAAATCGAGAAACTCGGAGGTGATGTCAAAGCATTGGAAGCAGTTCGCGATCAGATGATTGCTGAAAGAAATCAAAATAGACAGCGTTCAGCAGCTGAAATTGCTAATTTGAACAACAGAATCAACAACTTGAATAATCTGATCGCTCAGAAAGATCAAGAGATTTTGGAATTGAGAGCAGCAAACCAACAGCTTTTTGCTGAAAATCAAGATCTAAAAACTACTCAAGCTGAAATTGAAGAAGAAGTCGCTCAACTCAATATCCAAAAACAGGATCTTCAGGCCAAAGTGGATGTAGCATCTATGCTTAAAGCTGAGAATATCAATATTGCCGCTGTGAATTCTAGAGGGAAAGAAAGAGTAGAAACCACCAAAGATTTCAGAAACAGACAAATCGAAAGATTGAAAGTAAGCTTCAACTTAGCTGACAATAAAGTAGCTGAAAAAGGCCCAAGAAATATTTATGTTCAGATTCTTGACGCTAAAAACCAACCTATTTTCGATGTCGCTAAAGGCTCTGGTACCTTTATGATCAATGGTCAGGAGCAATTTTATACAGTAAAGCAAGACCTAATCTTCGACAACACCAATCAAGAATTGACCTTCTACTACGAAAAAGGATCTGACTACGCATCTGGAACCCATACGGTAAAAGTTTTCGTGGATAATTATCCAGCAGGAACCAAAACCTTCACGGTGAAATAAACCTTCTAGCTCCAATTTTTAAAAGACCTCCAAAAGAGGTCTTTTTTTATGGCCTTGGAGTTTTGTTTTCTGGAACTGTTTGGAATAAAGGCGATAATCCTCTACTTTTGCGGTCTGTTTATTCAAATTCCTTAAACACATTAAAAAAAATGTTCCAAAGAAGTTACGAGACGGTATTCATTTTAACTCCCGTTTTGTCTGAGATTCAGATGAAGGATACTGTCGACAAGTTTGTGAACTTGTTAAAAGAAGAGGGGGCAGATGTAATCAATGTGGAAAATTGGGGTCTAAAGAAGATGGCTTACACCATCGACAAAAAGACTACCGGTTTCTATGTACTAGTTGAGTTCAAAGCCGATCCAACAGTTATCAGAAAGTTTGAACTTGAGTTCAGACGTGACGAAAAAGTAATGAGATTCCTTACTACCGCTCTTGATAAGCATGCTATTGTTTATGCAGAGAGAAGAAGAAAAGGAGAATTTAACAAAAAAGTTGAAGCTAAGGAGGAGCAAGCCTAATGACACTAGTAAACGAACCTATCAACAGAGGCGAAATCAAGAAGAAATATTGCCGTTTCAAGAAGCATGGTATCAAGTATATCGACTACAAGGATCCAAACTTCCTTTTGAAATTCGTCAATGAGCAAGGTAAAATCCTTCCAAGAAGACTTACCGGTAACTCTGCGAAATACCAGAGAAAAGTAGCTCAGGCTATCAAAAAAGCAAGACATTTGGCTTTGTTGCCATTCGTAACCGATGGTTTGAAATAATTCGGTCTTGTATCGTTCAATCACAAAAGATCATTACAAATGGAAATCATATTAAAAACAGACATCAAAGGTCTTGGCTATAAAAATGATTTGGTAGACGTAAAGCCAGGATATGGCCGTAACTACCTAATCCCTCAAGGCTATGCAGTTTTGGCTACAGGCTCAAACAAGAAAATCCTTGCTGAAAACATCAAGCAAGCGGCTCACAAAGCTGAAAAGATCAAGACTGAAGCTGAGAACGTAGCAGCAAAACTTGCTGAACTTACTCTTGAAATCAAAGCCAAAATTGGTGATTCAGGAAAAATCTTCGGTAAAGTGACCACACTTCAGATTTCTGACGCACTAGCTGCTCAAGGAATTGACATTGACAGAAAGAAAATCGCTATCACTGTACCAGTTGAAGGTGCAGGCGAATTCACTGCTGATGTAGATCTTCACAGAGAAGTAAAAACTAAAGTTAAGTTTGTTGTTGTTGGAGAATAATCTACACAATAAATCATAGAAAAGGCCCGTGAATTAATATTCATGGGCCTTTCTTTTTGAATTGGTTTGAATGAATTAAGCTAAGGCTTTTTCGAAATCTTCAACCAATTTCTTAGCAACTGCCTTCGCATTTTTCTCTCTCGCTTCAGCAAAAGCAGCTAGTGCTTTACCACTTTTTTCAATAAGTCCAACTGGATTACTGTCATTTTTAAAGCTCACCCAGCACCAGCTAAGCTCAGAAGCTAATTCTGTTTGCTTAATTTTTTCCAGCTTTTCAACTACGCTTGGAATCACTTTTTCCATCTTTTCTACGTTCATAGCAGAATAATTTTTAAGGTTAGTTTTCAAAATATTAATCAAAACAAGACATTTTTTTTCATTTTATCAACATAGACAGGTTATTTTTATAAAAACAGCAAATTTCAATCGATTTCGAACCTATAATTTTAGCAATCCTCTCCCCTTTGAGATAAAATTTCATCCAGAAAGCCAGTTAAAAATTTCTTACTGAGTTCAAGCATTTTATACAATCCTCAAAAAATTGTTTGGTGAAGGGTTTGGAAAAAAAACACCATAACTCTACCTTTGTGACACTTTAAAAGAATCTAAAGAGATTCTTTAACAAATTGATCCATGGTGTAACTGGCAACACGTCTGATTTTGGTTCAGAAGAGTCTAGGTTCGAGCCCTAGTGGATCAACAAAAGCCTTCCAAATTGGAAGGCTTTTTTATTTCAAGACTTTTTTGATTCGGCTTTCCAAAGTCGAAGTCTATAGGAATTCATTGCAAATTCCCCCAAATGCTCCGTAAGCCTATAATTAGCAATAGCTCCAACCGGAGCACCGATAATCGGCACTAATTGAGCAAGTTTTGCAAGATCAATGTAATCTCGGTAGTCTAGTTGAAACGTTTTCCAGTCAAATTGATCCAAGCTATCCGGAAGTTCAGTCCTGAAACTTTCCCAATTTTCTATCAATCCTATGAGCTCATTCCTCCTTGTCTGACTGGAAAATGCCAATTGAAAAACATACAATAAAAAGAGTCTTTCCTGATAATCCTTTGTATCAATTCCGTAAAGGGCTGCAATATCAAAAAGCATTTTCACCTTAATGGTGAGAAACGCAGGAAAATCCGCTAGTCCGAGCAAAATCCCGCCGGCTCCGGTAAGTCCACCTTCTACCGAAGCAGTATTCCGATACCACTTGATTCTTTTTCTAACTCGATCTTCTCTTTCCTTAAATGAGATTTCTCCTTTAGTTTTTGGGATAATCCAACTTGAACCCGTCAAAACCGCCTTTACCATATTTTCAATGGCAACAGAAATTGCTTTGTGAACCTTCTCAGGAATGATTGAATTGATCTTTTGCTGCGTTCCGTGAGTCAACCTACTCCAAAGTCCGGGAGGTTTTTTCATTTTTAACAACCAAACCATCAATTCGGCTTCCACATAGTTGGGGTAATTATCCATTCAGCATTTTTATAAGCTTCAATTAAACTTAATGTGTAATTTCCTGTTTATCCCAATGATTCAACCTTAAATCCTACAAACAATGTATAAAGCAATCTTTTCTATTTTGCTTCTTAGCGGATTTGGCTTTTTCTTTTTAGAAAATAAGCCAGAATCCATAGACCCATTTGCCTCCATCACGGTTTGCCATACTCCTTCAGATGACATGGCACAATTCGTGAATGCACCTGGCTTTGCTTCATTCCACCCTTCACCAGTAGAATTTGAATTCATTGGAAAAGGTGAAATGACTGATTTCCCTACTCCAGATGGAGGTACGGCAAAAGGATATCTCATCAAAGCAAACGGACCTTCAAACCAATGGTTGTTTGTCTATCAGGAATGGTGGGGACTAAATGATCACATCAAGCAACAAGCCGAGGTCTTCTATGATGACTTGGGCGGAAAGGTAAATGTCATCGCTTTGGATATGTACGACGGCAAAGTGACCTCGAATCCTCAGGAAGCAGGTCAATTTATGCAATCTGTCAAAGAAGAAAGACTTGAAAGTATTGTAGCTGGAGCGAAAAATCTAGCTGGAACCAACGCAAAAATTGCCAACGTTGGCTGGTGCTTCGGAGGATCATGGTCTTTGAAATCTGCACTTTTAAATGGCAATCAAACCATCGGCTCGGTAATGTATTATGGAATGCCTGTTCGGGATGTTGAAAAGCTGAAGACGCTTAATTCTGACGTATTGGGCTTGTTTGCTACTGAGCAATACATTTCTGAGGAGGTCATCAAGGATTTTGCTGACAAAATGAATCAGGCTGGCAAGAAACTGACTTACAAAATTTTCCCAGCAGTTCATGGATTTTCAAATCCAAGCAATCCAAAATATGATGAGGCAGCGAGTAAAGAGGCCTACGGAATGGCAATCGAATATCTCAGAGAAAAATTTGGAGAGTAATTTCGCCGAAGGCAAATAAAAAAAGATCGCCTCAGCAATGGGGCGATCTTTTCTTTTTTAACTGATATTACTGATAAAGATTATTGAAAAGCATTTTAAATGTTCCGTGAGACTGACCTCTAAACGTAATCTCAGGACCAAAAGCATAAAGCTTTCCTTTTCCTACAGGAGCTTCAAATGCTGTTACCCCATTTTTAAGGTATTGCTGACCCCAAGCCCAACCACTCTTCAAAGGAGGTTCAGTGCCAAACCATGCCAAAGGTTTTACTCCTTGTAAACCAGCCTCTGGAGCTAATTTAAACACCGGGCTATTGTTAAAGAGTACCATGGCAGTTTCTTTCATTCCAAAGTTGGTAGAGGCTGAATTGTCAACATGCATTTCTAGAATACTTCCAGGGATGTAATATTTATCTCCCGGCAAGGATCTTTCTTTTCCATCAATAATTTCCACCAAAGCATTAGATACCGGTAGATTCAAGTGGTAAGCCAAAGAAGTCGCAGCACCGACAGTCACAATCTCCCCTCCTTTTTCAAGAAAATCCTTCAATTGAGGAATGGATTTATCCATAGACATCCTTCCAATCATAGCGTGATATTCAGCTGGAATCTCCTCCTTCTTAGGTTGAGAACCTCCACCATAACCTCCACCACCTCCTGGTACTCCAGGACCGATAAAGAGGATGACGTCATACTTTGCATTCAAATTACCTGCATCAATTTCTTGTGGGAAGATCAACTGATAGTCAAAATGAAATTGCTCCATCAACCATCTTACCCAACCAGAAGGCATTGAACCTCCATAATAATCGTACAAAGCAATTCTGGAAGGCTTGATTTCTTTGGCGTCTTTTGGCTGGCTAGAGGCAATCACTTTGGTCCCATAGTTCTTTGCGGCTGATTCTAAGACTTTTTTACCTGAAGAAGGAACATAGAAAGATCCAACAGGAAGTCCATTGGAAGGAGATGAAGTTCTATAAACTTTAACTTTTGCCTTCAGCAAATCATTGACTACCATAAAAGAGTCATTCGCTCTTGCATCCAACAAATAACCCGACCCCGAAGGAAGAGAAGTAGATTCAGGAGCAAGTAATTGACCATAAGCTACCCGCACGAAAGGACCATCAAACCCTTCTAAGATGCGGTCAAATTCAATCCCCATCTGATAAGCAAGGGTCCAACCAGCAGCGTCATAAGGACGGACAGGAGGTCCTCCTGGATAAAGAAAATCATTCGGGTGATCCTGAGGCTCAAACATATCCAAAACATGGGGACGGAAGGACTGGGCAGTTTTTACGATATATGAACCTTTTGGATAGGACTTTCCATCAACTGTAAAGTCAGAAGAAGCTTTGTGAACCAAAACACCTGACTTGATCAAAGCATTAAGAAACTTGATTGCAGTGGAAAAGTCAGGTTGGTCTGCTGACAAAATATATCCTCTTGGATCTCTTTTGCTTGGATCCTTGTAAACCGAATCATAAAACTGAAGTGGTAATCCTGAGCGGAATCCAAAGCTTGCCATTTCAGGATCATCACCTTCTTTTTTACCTCTGGAAGCGTCAAACTCATCCTGGATTGCTTGCGCATATTTTGGATAACGCGTCCAAGTATTGGCATTTCCTCTATCAATGGAATTTTTCCCCATCAAATAGAAATTGTACAGCAATTCATCCCCATGTCTTACGGCATGATTCAAAATGGCATAATTCAAAGAAACCGAATACTCGATTGACCTTCTAAAAGGCCAAGGGCCAGGAGTCACCGGGTAAGGAGTGCCATTGGTTGGGATCAAACGATCTGGAACCAAAGGAATCGAAAATGGAGAAGGGTCCCCTACGATTTCGGTCAAAATCCCGATCATGTTGTGGTAATATGGAGTAGTCCTCAAACCTCCATTCCACCAAGTGGAAAATACCGATCCATCCAATCTCGTGTAGCCAGGCTTGTCCTCGACATGCAGTCGATTAATCATTGCTGCACCGACCGCATCAAGGCTGGTGATAATCAAAGGGTCAAAAACATGATTAAAAGGATCTCTATAGGGAGGTCCAGCAACTACAGTACCTGATGGACCGCTTTGGTGATGGTTATAAATGATCTGAGGAAGCCATTCCACATATTGCTGAACAGAGATATTGGCAGATTCCTTCATGTTGTTCATGTAGAAATCCCGGTTATTATCATGCCCAACATACTTTTGGTAAAGCACGGGAATGTTTTTATTTCTTTTGTTTTTATCCTCACTCATCATGTACCAATTGGACATGATTTCCATGCCGTCAGGATTGACATGAACCAAAAGAATAATTACCTCATCGAGGATCTTTAAAGTCTCCTCATCATTTCTGGAAGCTAATTGATAAAGGGTTTCAATCAATTGTTGAGCACCTACCACCTCACTGGCATGAAGACCCCCATCGATCCAAACTATAGGCTTTCCATCTTTGGATAAGGCTTTAGCTTCTTCTTGGGTAATTTCTGCCCGACCAAGTTTTTGAGAAATCTCTTTGTACTTCTCTAGTTGTGGGAAATTTTTCGGAGAAGTAATGATCAGCATAGGCTGTTCTTTTCCGAATTCTGTCTGTCCGATACTGGTGTATTGGACTCGATCAGAAGCTTCGGCTACTTTCTTAAAATAGGCTTCAGTTTGAGTGAAATTGGCGAGCATGTAAGGATCACCAATATCAAATCCGAAATGGGACTTTGGCGTGGGAATAGTTTGGGCAAATGCTGTGAGCAGGCTGAAAAAAGCCAGAAACCCAAATAGTATTTTTTTCTTCATGAAGGAAGGTGGATTGGTTAGACTTTTTAAAATACGAATCTATTTCTCTAAAATATCTGAAACAGCGCTGATTCCTTTTCAAAAAGTGATGGAGGCGATGAAAATTACAGGATCGGAGATTCAAAGCATTCAATTTGGGATTCTTCTCTTTGAAAGAAATTTCTTGAAGAAAATCCAGGATGAGCTTGCCAGAATTAGCCCATCCTTCAAAAATCATTACTTTTGTTTTTCTATTCAATCTGTATCAATCCCTCCAAAATCCAGATTCCCAACATGTCAGAAGTTAAAATATTTGCAGGCACCAGCAACGAAAAACTAGCAGAGAAAATAGCCAAGAGCTATGGAAAAAAGCTTGGAGAGCTTACGATGTCCAAATTTAGTGACGGAGAAATGTCCCCAAGTTTTGATGAGTCTATTCGAGGCTGTACTGTTTTCATCATCCAAAGCACCAACGCCCCTAGCGACAATATTCTTGAGCTTTGCCTCATGATTGACGCAGCTAAGCGAGCTAGTGCCTACAAAGTTTGCGCAGTAATCCCCTATTTTGGATACGCCAGACAAGACAGAAAAGACAGACCGCGAGTTTCCATTGCTGCTAAGCTGATTGCCAACATGTTAACTTCTGCAGGAGCCGATCGGATCATGACATGTGACTTGCATGCGGGACAAATTCAGGGTTTTTTCGATATTCCGTTGGATCATTTGAACGGATCTGCTATTTTTGCACCCTATTTGAGCACGCTTAAGCTTAAAGATATGATTTTCGCAGCTCCAGATGTTGGGGGTGTAGCAAGAGCCAGATCTTTCGCCAAGCATTTCGAAGTAGAAATGGTCGTCTGTGATAAGCACAG
Source organism: Algoriphagus boseongensis (assembly GCF_004362805.1). Lineage (GTDB taxonomy): Bacteria > Bacteroidota > Bacteroidia > Cytophagales > Cyclobacteriaceae > Algoriphagus > Algoriphagus boseongensis. The sequence continues at coordinate 46,546 of NZ_SNYF01000011.1, read as the reverse complement.
AAAAAGAGCCAACGAAGTCGCATCCATGCAAGTGATTGGAGACGTGGAGGGAAAAGATGTGATTTTAGTAGATGACTTGGTTGATACTGCAGGAACACTTTGCAAGGCAGCTCAGATCATCACCGAAAAAGGAGCTAATTCTGTAAGGGCTATCGTGACGCACGGAGTTCTTTCCGGAAAAGCTTATGAAAACATTGAGAATTCAGTTTTGGAAGAGTTGGTAATCACTGACACCATTGCCCTAAAGCAAACCTCTCCAAAAATCAGAGTTTTAACTGTCGCAGAATTGTTTGGAAAAGCGATTCATGCCGTGACAGGAAATACTTCAATCAGTTCTCTGTTCATATAAAAAGAACCAATTTTAAAAACAAATACACATGAAAACACTAGAGATTATAGGGTTTAAAAGAGCAAATCTCGACAGTGCCTCTTTGAATGAGATCAGAGATTCTGGCAATGTTCCCTGCGTGGTTTACGGTCCAGGTATCCCTGAACAAATTCATTTCTCATCTCCTGCTATCCTTTTCAGAGATTTGATTTACACTCCTGAAGTTCACTTGGTCGAGTTGAACATCGAAGGTACAATCATCACTGCTGTATTGAAGGAAGCACAATTCCACCCAGTAAGTGAAGTATTGCTTCATGCTGACTTCATGGCCTTTACTGATGACAAGCCAATCAAATTCGAAATTCCAGTGAAAATCGAAGGTAGCTCACCAGGTTTGGCAAAAGGTGGTAAACTGGAGTTTAAAACCAGAAGACTTAAAGTAAAAGGATTGGCTAAAAACCTTCCTGATTATGTACCTGTAAACATTTCCACTCTGGATTTGGGCAAGTCTTTCAAAGTTGGAGAATTGCAGCCTGAAGGTTATGAAATTTTGACTTCCCCTAATGTTTCTATCGTGACTATTGGTATTCCAAGAGCACTTAGAGGCAAGAAAGCGGAATAATCCGAATTGCATTCGCACTAAAATCCTGCCCATCAAAAGGCAGGATTTTTTATTTTCGAACATCCTGAATTTTCTATCATGAAATATCTGATCGTTGGACTGGGCAACATTGGTCCAGAATATGAGCTAACCCGGCATAATATCGGCTTTCTGACTGTGGACCGATTAGCAGACAAAGAAGGCGCTCAATGGAAAAGTGATCGATTGGCCTTTAAAACCGAAATCAAGTACAAAGGGAGAGCGATTCACCTGATCAAACCCACCACTTACATGAACTTAAGTGGAAAGGCAGTTAACTATTGGATGAAAGAACTCAATATCCCCAAGGAAAATATTTTGGTAATTGTGGACGAGGTTGCCATTCCCTTTGGAAAATTGCGGATGAGAGCAAAAGGAAGTGCGGCCGGTCACAATGGACTTAAAAATATTGAGGCACTTACTGGAGGACAGGATTATCCAAGATTGAGAATGGGAATTGGAGATAATTTCCCAAAAGGTAGACAGGTGGATTATGTCTTGGGAAGATTTACCCAGCAGGAATTTGACGAGCTACCTACCATAATGGACAAGGCCATTGACATGATCTATGGCTTTTGCACCATAGGAATAGCCCAAACTATGACGCAATTCAACGATTGATTTTGAAGGAGATTTGGAAATACCCGAATCTCCTTCTTTCTTTGTACCACTTCAGGAGACTGATTTATAAAGAAGAGGCGAGAGACTAGGCTCATTGACCCTCTGGCAACCATCCCCAGCCAAGGAGAAAGGTGCCAATTCCTACCCTCTGCGGGAACTATAAATTGGCGTAAAATATTTCTACCCCACTTTACTGGTTCAAATGCTGCAAAAGGGAAAACTCTTTAAAAGTCCCTGTAAAAAACTCTTTCCAAACCAGCGAACCATGAGTCACTTCGAAACCGATTCGATCCGAATCCAATCCAGAACCAACGAGCGGGAACACTCCTCTCCCATTTTCTTAACCTCCAGTTTTACTTTCGATTCTGCAGAAGAAGCTAGAGCCATGTTTGCAGACGAAATTCAGGGCAATATTTATTCCCGATACGCCAATCCTAATTCTTCAGACCTGATCGAAAAAGTCTGCGCTGCAGAGGGAACCCAAGACGGAATTGCCACTGCATCCGGAATGGCAGCAATGTTTGGAAGCCTCGCCTCCTTGTTACAGCAAGGAGATCATGTATTGGCCTCAAGATCACTTTTTGGGTCAACGCATCAGCTTTTGACCAGAGTATTTCCGAAATGGGGCATTTCCTCCACCTACGGAGATATCTTCGATTATGAAAATTGGGACAAATTAGTTCAGCCCAACACCAAAATGCTGTTTATTGAAACCCCATCCAATCCGGGTTTGGAAATAATCGATCTGGAATGGGCGGGAAAATTTGCCGAAGCTCATAACCTTATCCTAGTTGTGGACAATTGTTTTGCTTCGCCTTATTTGCAGCAGCCAGCGAAATGGGGGGCACATATCGTCACCCATAGTGCAACAAAATACATTGACGGTCAGGGAAGAGTCTTGGGTGGTTTGATTTTAGGGAAGAAAGAACTGATTAAAGAAGTTCAGTTTTTCACCCGCCATACAGGGCCATCGATTTCTCCTTTTAATGCCTGGATTTTATCTAAAAGCATGGAAACCTTGGCTGTAAGAATGGACAGACATTGTGAAAACGCGTTGAAAGTAGCTACTTATTTCGAGGGAAATCCAGAGTTGGAAGCGGTAAAATATCCATTTCTCAAGTCTCATCCTCAGCACCATTTGGCAGTTAAGCAAATGAAGGCCGGAGGAGGAATCATCACCCTTACTTTAAAAGGTGGTGCTGATCGTGCCAAGCGTTTCATTGACCAACTTCAAATGATTTCTGTAACGGCCAATCTGGGAGACAGCAGAAGTATTATCACTCACCCAGCCTCCACCACCCATAGCAAGCTATCATCTGAAGAGCGTGCTAAAGTTGGCATTGCAGATGGTTTGATCCGACTTTCTGTTGGACTTGAACATGTGGATGATATTATAAAAGATGTAGAGCAGGCAATTTCTAAATCCAAGTAAGAATTCAAATTTCCAAATTCTTATCCCGGCCCAAACCATAGTTTTGGTCGGGATTTATCTTTTATAGAAGACCGAAAACCAACTTTTCCACCGGAGGGCTTTCTTTTCCCTAAATTTTCCATAATTTTTTACTTTCCCTTTTCCGAAAAGATTTTTGGAATGCCCTTTTGTAATCCAATTGACCCAAAATGCTGACTTTCCTAATTATCCTGATAGCCTTGGCTATTATCCTGGTTGCGATTATCAAGTTTGATATTCACCCATTTTTAGCGCTTTTCGTGGGAGCAATTCTTTATGGCCTGATGATGCGAATGCCAGCAGATCTCATCGTCAAATCCATCTCAGAGGGATTTGGTGGGGTAATGGGAAGTGTCGGACTATTAATTCTTCTAGGAATCATTTTGGGTACTTTTTTGGAAAAAACCGGTGGTGCCATGGTGATCGCGGAAAAAGTCCTGAAATGGGTTGGGGAAAAATCGGTGAATTTATCGCTCATGGTCAGCAGTTGGGTGCTTTCCATTCCAGTTTTTGGAGACAGCACGATCATCATGATGAACCCGATAGCCAAATCTCTTTCAGCAAAAAGCAAAATCTCCTATGCGGCAACCATTATTGCAGTATCCTTAGGAGCTATGGCAAGCCATTCCCTCGTTCCACCTACCCCAGGACCAATTGCTGCTGCAGGTATTTTGGGAGCGGATTTGGGACGTGTGATATTTTATGGAGGTTTGGTATCCCTGATCACCTTGATCCCCTTAATCTTTTTTGTAAACCGCTGGGTGAGCAAAATTCCATTAACACCTCAATTGATCACTGAGGAAAAGACACTTTCTCCAAAAGAAAGACCCTCCTTCTTTTCTTCTTTACTTCCAGTTCTTGTCCCTCTCTTTTTAATCATTCTCGCCTCGATTGCCAATTATCCATCCAAACCAATGGGCGAGGGATCTGTCGTTAAGGCCATTCAATTTATTGGTACACCAGTTATCGCACTCTTAATTGGAGCTATACTTTCATTTACGCTTCCCAAAAAATTCGATCGTAAGTTGCTTTCCTCTTCGGGTTGGATTGGAGAATCTATTTTACTTGCTGCACCTGTGATATTGATAACAGGCGCTGGAGCTGTTTTTGGGAAAATGCTGCAAAATTCCGGAGTAGGTGATCTGGTCACTTCCACGATGAGTGATGCGAATTGGGGAATTTTTCTACCCTTCCTAATTGCTTTTGCTTTGAAAACAGCCCAAGGTTCAACTACCGTAGCCATGATTACCACGGCTTCCATAATTGCTCCGATTATGGGCCCTTTGGGCTTGGATTCTGAAACCATGAAGGTATTTACCACTGTTGCCATCGGTGCTGGAGCCTTGGCTATTTCCCACGCCAATGACAGTGGATTTTGGGTAGTAACTCAGCTTTCAGGGATGACCACCAAGCAGGGAAACCTATCCCATAGCCTCGGTACAATCATCGCTGGAGTTACTTCTATTGTATTGATTTATATCCTAAGTCTGATTGTGGCTTAGAAATTTGGAAGGGAAGGGGTTCTTGAGTCAAGAAAAAAGACTTATCTAGCAGTCCAGCCACCATCCACGGTAAGCATAGAACCCACCATATAGCTTCCTGCATCTGAGGCGAGAAAAATAGCAGCTCCCTGAATTTCCTTTAGTTCTCCCCATCTTCCCAAGGCCGTAGCTCCTACCACAAACTTTTTTCCTTCTTCGGTATCTGCTATTGGTAAATTCATTTCCGTCAAAAATGGGCCCGGGCAAATCGCATTAACATTAATATTCCAAGGAGCCAACTCCAAAGCCAAGGCCCTGGTCATTTGAACTACTGCACCTTTGCTAGATGCGTAGGGTGTCCGATTAGCCAATCCAACTAAGCCAAGCGTACTTGCAAGGTTGATAATCGCTCCTTTATTTTTCTCCTTCATGTAAGGGGTTACCGCCCGAGAAGCCAACCAAGTTCCGGTTACATTGACGTCCATTACCTTGGTGAAGTCCTCCTCACTGAGTTCGTCTATGGCCCCACGAATGTTAATTCCAGCTGAATTGATCAAAATATCGATGCCACCAAATTCCTGTTTGGCAGTTTTGGCCATGGTTTCCATCTGGCTTTTATCGCTGACATCGGCTGAAAAAGTCAGCGCTTTGACTCCATACCTTGAAGATATCTCTTTGGCTGATTCCTCACCCTCTGCTGCATTTCTGCTGACCAGCATAACATTTGCGCCAGCAGAAGCTAATCCTGCTGCCATTGCTAATCCAAGTCCTTTGGTACCTCCTGTGATAATCGCAGATTTTCCTTTTAGTGAAAAAATTGAAATTCCGGGTAATTGGTTGAAATCTAAAGCAGACATAGGTTGTAGGTTTTTATAAGTAGTTTAAAATTTTAAAATCAAGAACTAGAAAGCTTAGCTCGTCAAAAGAATCTTTTTCGAATACTGTAGGCATTTCTCCACATTTTCTTCTTCAAAGGCTAATTTTTCTTCAGGTGAAAGGTTTTTGACCTGAGGCAATTCTCCTGGATAAGTTTCATCCTGAACTAGGCGCAGAACTTTAGCCAATTCAGATGCAGGCATTTTATCAAAGGTGACCCAATAACTATCCTCCAGGCAAGGAACTTCCAAAGGGTCACGGGTAATCATTTCTAAACTGAAAGTCACTTGAGGCTGGTGTTTTTTGCAAAGTGCAATTGCCTCTTTGAGGTCAATAATCCCTTTTCCTAATTCAACCTCAGAAAGCAAAAAGCCTTTTTCATAAGGCTTTACACCCATATCTTTCACGTGTGTAGAGAAAGCATAAGGAGCCAAAGTTTGGATCACCTCCATGGGCTCTTCCAGAAGAGAAACATTATTTCCAAAATCCAAAGTCACCCCAACCCATTCACTTCCCAGGTTTTCAATCAATTCTGCCAGCTCGGCAGCCATCCAGTCCTTGTGGTTTTCAATGGCTAGTTTCAGGCGATGCTTTCTGACAATAGGCTCAGCCAATTGAATTGACTTGAGGGAGTTGGTTTTAAATGATTCCCATTCAGCTTCAGTTTTGAAATTCTCATACCTCCTTCCGCTCAAACAAACTGTTCGGATCACTTGAGCTCCAGCTTCTTTTGCCAATAGAATTTCCTTTTCAAAGCGGGCAACATCTTCGGGATTTTTAGGCATTCCAATACTTCCCTCCAAATACATTCCCAGCTTTTCCCTTTCATCCCTAACCTTCTTGGAAAAATCATCAGCCCAGGAACTCACCCCAGTTTGAATTCCTCCAGCCCCTATCGAATGGCAATGCCGCATAAAATCCAGCGCATCTTGAAAACCCGGATATTTCTGACTTTGAATCTTGGATCCATAGCGCATTCCATAGGAATGAACCACCACACCCATTGGTATTTCCTTTAGAAAGTCCGGCATGGAAGCAAAAGGCATGGAAAAAGCGAGAGCTGCCAGGCTTGATTTCTTCATAAAATCCCTTCTCCCGTGGAAATTTTCTGACTTATTGTCTTTTTGATTCATAGTCTGGCTGGTTTTGGATTAGGGTTTGGGGGCTGAGGAAAGTTTCTCCATATGCTTATTTAGCTCTTTCTCAGACCATGGATAAACCCTCCCTTGGTTCAATACTCGCGTTCCACCCACTGTCCTTCCAGTCACCGCAGGAGCCTGATTTCCCCATTCATTTCTAATATAAGTTAAAATCGCGGCAATACTTCGGTCATCCATGGTTGAATGAGAAGGCATTACCGGGAGAATTTCCGGAGCATCGTATTTCTTACCAAGAACTTCGATAGGACCTTCAATCCCATGAAGCAAAATCAAACTCAATCGGACTTCATCTCCAAGAACCCATTCAGAACCCGCCAAAGGTGGACCCATCCTTGTCACTCCCTTTCCGTTGTTTCCATGGCAGCCTGAGCAGGAAGAAAGGTATTTTTGTCGGCCATCGGTGAATAACTTCAATCCACTTTCGTCAAGATTATTGGTTCCTGCAAGTTGAGAATCAGGAGAGAAGCCTGGCCAAGAAAACAAACGCATAAGCATTTCCAATTTGAGGCCATCCAGAGGAATATCCTTTCTTTTGAAAAGCTCAGGTTCGGTAGAAACTTTAATTTGACCCACTTGATCAACATTTCCCGCCTGAATCGACATGCCTGTCAAAACAGCTTTTTCTTTCCAGCTTAGTTCTGGGTGATTAAGTCCTGCCAGCAAACCCGAAATTTCAATTGGATCGCCTTTAGTAACAACCGCTGCCGCCAACATTTCAAGGAAAATTTCCCGATCTGGATTCTCAGTCTGCCAAGCAGAATTTGTCATTAAGGTCCGTAAAAAATCGGCCTCCAAATCACCCAAACTGCTCATGGCCGCATCTCGAATCAGTGCTTGATTCCCATACTTTTCAAGGATTGAAGAGAGAATTGTGAATTTGGCCTTTGGAGAAAAGATGTAGCTGCTCAAGGCAATCTGCAAAGCAAATTCCTCCGAGGAGCTGCCAACTTGTTTTTTTACTTCAGTCTCTATTTGGGAAAGAAACACTGAATTTTCCAAAGCAACATTTTCCAATAGTCGCAGAGAAGCTGACTTCAGGAGATCAGGATTACCTTTTAAAACCTCCAATAAAAGATATGGATTTGTCTTTCCCATCCCTTCAAGAGTCCATAAGGCATGAAGTCTAGCAAGTTCGGAATCACCGTTTTTAATAAGACTTTCCAGTAAAAGAATAGAACTAGGATCCATCTGCTCTACCAAAAGTCTTTGGGCCATATCTCGATACCAGCCATCCTCATGAGCGAGAATTTCAACCAATTCTTGGGAGTTTTTCTCGGAAAGTTTGGGTGAAGCCTTTGGCCTAAATCCTTTTGGAACTACTCGCCAAATTCTCCCCATGTGTCCTGGTGTATCCAACTTTCTTTCCAAAGTCTTTTCCTTCAAATAAGGAGTCATGTATGCCCCATGCTGGACAATACCTTGGTACATATCCACGATATATAATCCTCCGTCAGGGCCAACTGTCCCATGAACAGGTCGAAACCGCTCATCTGTGGAAGCCAAAAACTCTTTTCCGGGATTAGGATCAAAAGCCTCGATCAAGATCCCTTTCTCCTTGACCACATTTCTTTTGACCAGATTTCCGGCATTTTCCATCACAAATACATTCCCAAAATATTCCTTCGGAAAAAGATGACTTCGGTAAATCGTAGGTGAACACGCTGAAGTAAACTCCAATAGGCGATTGGCAGAATCCAAAGTCCCTGGAATATAGCCGCGGTTGACCGCAAGGTTGGATCGTATTGGGTAAACTCTTCTATCAATCGTATAGCCGTGATCTATCCCTGTGGAAGGCTTGTGATTTTTATTTCTTGATAGGTAATTGGCGGGAACAAGGTCTCCGTGGAGCTGGGACCAATTGTAATTATATATCAACCGGCCTTTATCATCTTGGGTGATTCCCCATTGTCCTCTGAATTCAGTGGAATCACGAACCCATACTCCATCAAAATTGCGATACCGAAGTCTTGACTTGGCACTGTAAAACCAATTATCAAGATTTCTCACAAATCCATTATCCGCATGCTCTGGTAACCCATTCGCAGAATAGGTAGAATCAATCAGGGTTTTGACATCCGCTTTCCAGTCTCCATCCAAATCTTCTGTCCACCATAAAGATTGATTTTCTGCGATCAGAGCCCCATTTTTAAAAAGTCCCAAGGACCTTGGCATAATCAGAGAATCCAGGTAAACGATACGGTGGTCCATTTCCCCATCCCCATCAGTATCTTCCAAGATGGCTACAGAACCAACAGGAAGGTGTTCTTCTGAACCCTCCATATCATTCATATAACCCCGCATTTCAAGCACCCATAATCTACCGTCTTGATCAAACTGAATTTGGACTGGAGCCTCCACCATGGGCTCTGAGGCAACTAGCTGAACCTCGAATCCTTTTTCTATCTGAAAAGTCCTCAGCTCCTCTTCGGGTGTTCTTGGAGGACTATCTGGGGTTTCGGGAGTAGGACCGGATTCTTTACAGGAAAAAACAAAACTTACTGCCACAGCACCTATCCACAACAAACTTCGGTTCATAAGTAATTTTGGGTTTGAGACTCTTGGAAAGAAATTGAATTCCTTTCTACCTGAGATTCCAATTTCCTTACAAATAGGTGGAATACCAAGAGTTTATAAACCGAATTAACCAAAGAATGATAATTGGAGAATTAGCCTTTCAGAAAGCAAATACCCTTGATCAATAGACGGTTTCCATGATTTTATTTTGAGAAAAACTATTTACAAAAACTCCCAAACGCTCTTGTAAGCTCCTTTACTTTCGAAATAGGCTAAAAGCGCATCGAAAAAAGGATGCTGAGTAAGCGTTCCTGAATCCCCGATTAAAATCAATTTTCGTTTCGCTCGAGTAAGAGCGACGTTCATTCTTCTTTCATCAGACAAAAATCCTATCTCTCCTTTTTCATTGGATCGGGTGAGAGAAATCATCATCAAATCCCGTTCCTGCCCCTGAAATCCATCCACGGTATCAATGGTAATCAGATCTGCAAAAGCTCTCAAATTTGGAAACTCGAACGTCTCAAAAATCAAGTGCCTCAACATTCTCACTTGAGCAGAATAGGGCGCAATAAGACCTATAGTCCACTTATTTTCCTTAAATCTGGCAATTCCAATTCTCTTGATTGTATCATTCAAATACTTGCAGGCGAATCTGGCTTCTTCGGGATTAAAGGTACTGAGACTCTCTGCTTCCACCTGGTCAGAATAACCCGAACCTGCTGTGTCTATCCACTCCAAAACTGATTCCTCAGAGTTAAAAAAATGAGATTGGGTAGATTCGGCAGCTTCTAATTTTTCTCCATAAAACCACTGATTAGAAAAGCCCATAATCGATTCCGCCATTCGGTATTGCACTTCCAGCATTTGGGAAGACTCGGGTTGTCTTTGGATGATCTTCTCAAAAAGGGTTTTAGACAATCCCTGCTTCCCTGCTTCGTAAGACTTTATCGTGGGAGGCAATTGGCAATGATCCCCTGCCAAAACCACCTTTTTTGCTTTTAAAATCGGAATCCAGGTAGCAGCCTCTAGGCCTTGTGCAGCTTCATCGATAAAGACGACGTCAAACACCATTCCCTTAAGTTGAAAAGAAGATGACCCTACCAAGGTACTGGCAAAAACCTGAGTTTTTTGAAAAATATCCGTGCGGATATAATCCTCCAAGTGACTGGCTGCCTCTCTGATTCTTGAAACTTCCTGATACATTAATTTTCGCTGGGCCTTTTCTTCAGGCCCAAAATTCCTTTTGTATTGCTTGGCCAATCTTAGGTAGGATTCGGCTTCTTTTCTCAATTTTTTCAAATCTCGATAGCTCTTATGAAAAGCTATTTTGGCATCCAAGGTTTGATTCAGAATTTTTTCTTCAACTCTCGCTGGATGCCCAAGTCTTAATGCAGATATCCCTCTGTCAATTAATTTTTCCACCAAAAGATCCACAGCGGCATTACTCGGAGCGGTAACCAAAATACTCAACCCTAACTCTACAGCTCTTGAAATTGCAGCAATTAAGGTGGTTGTCTTTCCCGTGCCTGGAGGACCATGAACTATGGCAAAGTCTTTTGCGGACTCGATTTTTTGGCAAGCCTGATTTTGGGAAAAGTTTAAATCTGAAAAATCGAGACTGGTTATCTGTTGAAATTTTACCGGATTTTGACCATAAGCGATATCCCGTAGTTCTGAAAGCCTGAGATTTTCAGAGGAAATCACCTTTTTCAAGGCATTCTCCATTTCCCGATAACTGGCTTCATCAAACAATAAATCAACCCCAAGCTTTCCGCTTTCCATCCAATCTGGAACCTCATCCGCCTGAAGGGTGATGATTAGCGTGTCATTTTTGGCTTGGTTTACCACCCCGTTTACTCGATATTCTGAACCGGTATATCCATCTTGAGTCGAAAAAAAAGAAACTGATTTTCCCGAAGAAAAGGATGAAGGATACTGGATGTCAGTTCTTTCCACCTCCACAATCAGTCGCTCCCCCATTCCGATTTTTGATTTCTTAAGAACTACAGGATACCAAGTAATGCCTTCCTTTTTTTTATCAGAAATCGAGGTGTTCAAAAACTTTTTCTTGTACTGAGCAAGGTCTTCTTGCCATTCCATTTTTAGCAATTTCAGACCTTGCTTTAATTCTTCGAGGTAATTCGGCATCAATGGTTATTTTAGCCTACAAACTAAGTAAAAGTCCAAGGGTTTTCCTTTTCTAATCATTCCATGAATTTTCTAGCCCACGCTTTTTTATCCTTTGGTCAGGAAGAAGTCCTGGTTGGGAATTTTGCGGCTGATTTTATCAAAGGAAAGGAGATTAAAAACTATCAGGGAGAGGTCTTAATTGGAATTTTACTTCATAGGGAAATCGACACCTTCACAGACTCTCATCCTTTAGTTCGTGCTGGACAGAGCTATTTGAGACCCAGATTTCGTCATTACAGCAGTGTGATCACCGATATTTTCTTTGATTATTTTTTAGCAAAAAATTGGGAAAAACTTTCAGATAAACCTTTGAAAGAGTTTGTAGATCAGACTTATGAGACAATTGAAAAATACATCCCAATACTACCAGAACGGTTTGCTGAGATGTTTTTTTGGATGAAATCCCAAAACTGGTTACTCCACTACCGAGAGTTGGAAGGCATCCAAAAATCCCTGAATGGATTATCCAGGAGGACCACCTTCGAATCCAAAATGAATGAGGCTCCAGAAGTCCTTTTGGAAAAAGAAGCAGAATTTGAATTGATTTTCTTCGCTTTCTTTAGAGAATTGGAGACTTTTGCCCGAGAAAAACTCCACGAATTACACCTCAAACATGGTAGTCATTAAACCAAAAATATCCACCTATATTTCCCTAAGTCTAATCTTACTCGTCTTATTGGCAGGGCTGATTCTATTGCTTCGGGATTTTTCTTACAAAGGAACATTTCCTCTTTGGTTTTATCTGGTAGCCTGCTCCATTATCACACTGGTCTTGTTAATGCTTTTGGTGAAAATGATGGCAGGATGGAGATTTATCACCGCAGGAAAGGAACACATTATTGTTAAACTCCCTTTGAGAGGAATGACTAAAGTCTATCCTTTATCGGAGATCATGCTTTGGGAGGAAGAAACGATCCTGGCAAACAAGCGTGAATTCAAACAAGTCACTATTGCATTTCAGGATCAGCAGTCCATTTCAGTTTCTAATCACGAACATGAGGCCTACACCGAATTGGTCAATTACCTCAAAAAGAAAGCTCAAAAGCAAATGATCAAAACGAAAAAAGCCTGATTGCTCAGGCTTTTACTTTATCTAGGAGTTCGGAAATTCCGATCATACATCGCGACACTTTCGTTGATTATCCGCATGGCATCTTCCTTGCCGAGGAAGTCTTCTACTTTTACTTCCTTATTTTCCAATTTCTTGTAGTCTTCAAAAAATCGGTGAACTTCTTTCATCAAATGAGGTGGAAGTTCGTCGATATCATCGATATAATTCACCGACTGATCTCCGGCAGCTACAGCGATAATTTTATCATCGGCTTCACCCCCATCGATCATTCGCATTACCCCAATAACTTTTGCTTTCACCAAAGTCATGGAAGGAATATCAATTTGGGAAATGATCAAGATATCCAACGGGTCATGATCCTCGCAAAAGGTCTGTGGGATAAAGCCGTAATTTGCCGGATAGTGAACTGCCGAGAAAAGAACCCGGTCTAAAAGCAACATTCCTGTCTTTTTGTCCAGTTCGTATTTTCCTTTACTTCCTTTTGGAATTTCGATGACTCCCATCACGTACTCTGGAGCATCTTTGCCGATGTTTACATCATGCCATGGATTAATCATAAGCGTATTTTTTTTGGAAAAAATTCAAATTTTCTTTTGCAAAGATACGCTTCCTGATGACTTGTCCCCGAAAAATCAGTCGATTTTCATGCTGGGCAAAACTACTGTAATCGAAGTTCCTTGATGGATTTCAGATTCCAGGAAGATTTGTCCTCCCATTTGTTCTACTGCTTCCTTGACCATATAAAGGCCTAAACCTGTACCTACATTCTTTTGGGTAGCTCGGGAAAACAGATTAAAAACCTCTTCCTTGTATCGATCTTCAATTCCGATTCCATTGTCTTCCAAAACAATAGTAGCTTCAAGCTCAGTCACATCCACGGTCAATCCGATTCTTTTCTCATCGTGCTGATTTTTTTGGAACTGTACCGCGTTGCTGAAAAGATTATTGAGAATCACTCTGATTTTCGAATCATCGGAAAAGAAAGGGTAATTCTGATTTACTTGAAGCTCTACATGAAAATGGGATAAGTCGAACTTTTCACGGTACGCAATCATCTGTTGATCAAGCACATCCTTGAAATGAATCTCTGTAACCTTGTTTTCGATTTTAGTTGACCGATAAAAGTCTAGCATCTTATAAATAAAATCATCCAGCTTGCCAGTCGCGGTATCAATCATCTCAAAGTATTCTAACACATTGGGATCATTGACTTCCATTTTAGCCAATTTTGAAACACCCGAAATACTCATCAAAGGGCCTCTCAATTCATGAGAAAGGCTATAGACAAACTGATTCATTTCAGAATGCAACTTTTTGAGCTTTTGGTTTTTCTCCCTTAACTCTCTTCTCATGAAAAAGATATCTGCAGCATTCTTGATTGAATTCTTGATTTGCTCAATATTCCATGGCTTATCGATAAATCGGTAAACCTCCCCTTTATTAATTGCATCAATTACGCTGGCGATATCCGAATATCCGGTAAGGAGAATCCTTACAGGATCAGGATTGATCTTGACCATTTTTTCAAAAAACTCAGTCCCTGTCATTCCAGGCATTCTTTGGTCAGCTATAACCACATGAATTTCTTCTTCAGAAGCGATTCTGAGTCCTTCTTCGGCATCAATCGCCGTAAAAATTTTAAAGTCTTTCCTTAAAGATGCTTTAAATGACTTGAGATTATTATCCTCATCATCGATATAGAGCACATGAATTTTATCAATCATACTTTGGGGCGTTTTGATAAATTGGGAGTGTTATGATAAAAGTTGTTCCCTTTCCTTCCTCAGTTTCTACAGCCAGGGTTCCTTTGTGATTTTCAATAATAGAATAAACTATGGAAAGCCCCAAACCAGTACCTTTTCCAACTGGTTTAGTAGTGAAAAAAGGTTCGAAAATTTTATTTTTTACATGGTCTGGCATCCCCGGACCATTATCTTCAATTTCAATTTGAACATGATCTGAGAAAGATTTTGTAGTAATTAAAATCTTTGGATCTGGAATGCTATCCAAATGATCAGCCAGTGCATGGACTGCATTATTCAGGATATTCATGAATACCTGATTGATTTTCCCAGCCAAGCATTCCACCATAGGCAATTCTCCAAATTCCCTCAAGATTCTGATTTTGCCTGGAATAGAAGAGTTCAACAAGATAAGCGTACTGTTAATCCCGTCATGAATATCCACCTTTTTGACGTCCTGCTCATCCACTCGGGAAAATAGTCTTAGCCCTTTTACGATTTCAACGGTCCTTTTAGCTCCGTCTTCCATGCCTTTTAGCAGTTGGTCCACCTCATCAAGAACATAATCCAATTCCAAATCCTCCTCCAATTTCTTGGCTTCTTTCTTAGTTTCTGGAGTAAATTCTTTTTGTCCAGAATCACGATAGAAATCAATAATTTCCAAAATATCCTTAATATCCCTTTTCAATGGGGTGATATTCGAACTCACAAAATTGATAGGGTTATTAATCTCATGCGCGATACCTGCAGTCAACTGACCAAGAGAAGCCATCTTTTCCTGATTCACCAACTGGCTTTGGGTGTTTTGAAGATTTTTCAGTGCAAATTCCAATTCTTCAGTTCGACTTTTTACTTTCTCTTCCAGAATGGTATTCTGTTCACGAATAAGATTCTCATTTTCTCTCAAAACACGTAACCTCTCAGCTTGCTCTTCCTCTTTTTCCTTTTTTAGAATATTTATTTTATCCGCCAATGCAAAAGAAAGTAATACCACTTCTAATGCAGAACCAAAGGGCATAATATAAGCAGTAAGAGCATTTGTTGGAATTATGCCCATTTCACTGAACACAAAAAGAAATATTCCAATCATAAATAGGGACCAGGCCAATAAATAATATCTAGCCGGCCTAAAACCACTTCTTAAAACTGCATAAGCAACATACAATACATACAAAACTACTATTGATTGCGTAACTAGAATAACCTGATAACTTAAGGTTATGGAAAAAAAGAATGCATTGGCCAAAATGAAACCATATACAAAAAATATGAAATTAAATCCAAAATCCAGCATAGGAACAAACCTCTTCGTAGAAAGAAACATCTTCAGAAATAAAATTCCTACAATACTCACTAAAGAAGAGAAGATAACTATTGATCTTGAATTCATCCAATCCCAATCGGGCCAAAGAAGAAATTGGGTAAAACCGAGAATCGAAGCTTGAGCGAACCAAACCAGAAGAGTATGAACTACATACACAAAATATATATCATCCCTTACTGAGAAATAAAGAAATAGATTATAGAAAAATAATCCTACAAAAACACCCGTCAATAAACCAAATAAAATAAACTCAAATTCTAAAGAATCATCGAAGTCCCCAGACTCCATTATGTTAGAAATAAAAATTTTCTTATCTGAATTTTCAAGCTTTACTAAAATAAAGTCTGCTTGCTTTTCTTGCCTAGTTATGCTGAATGCAATTTTATGAGAATCGCGTTGATTAGAAGAAAAATCTGATAATCTCCCATTTGATAATTGATTAATTACTTCTCCATTCTTAAATGAAAACAAATCAATATGATCAACCAAAGAAGAATTCAAAACCAGGACAGGCTGATCAAATTGAGTAAACAATGAAGGATTTAGCTTAATCCATACTACTTGTTTATTGATTCCAAAATTATATTGATTGCAACCATTACTTTCGAATTTGTCGAGCGACAAAGCTATTTCTTCGGCAGACTTATTAGAGTCCTCCAATAAATACTCGAAGCAGTTAATTATCCCATTTTCCTTTCCTGATGAAAATGAATAGGTTGAAAAAAGGATTAGAAAAACAAAAAGAATAATTTTTTTACACATCTTTTCTCCAATCAGGGTTCTCTAAAATAAGGTCGTAGTTTACCAAAAAATCACCTTTTGGACCGACCTCGGTTTTTTCACATTTTAAATTATTACGAATTCCAAGAATAATTTCTCTTTCTTCAGGATCCGCCTTGGGAAGATTGTACGGGTCCTTCATTACTATTGAAGTTGCAACCAAATCTAATTTTGGATAAAAAAAGGTTCCAGAGTTCCCAATTCCCTCTTCAATTTCGAATCCTTTTTGAAGGGATGGTTTTAATGTATACTCAGCAACCAAGGCTAATAAGGATCCTAATTTAAGTTGTTCAGATATTGCAATTCCTGCCCGGATCAATAATACTGCTCCAATTCCGTACCCTGAAATAGATTTTGAATTCCATAACCCAGATACTTCTCCAGTCCCTTCAACTGAATATTTTTTAACCAGATCAAAAATCTTGTGGTCAACTTGTGAAACTGCCATTTCCATAGGCAAAGGATAATCAGGATGAGCAATGTGAATCCTAAGCCCACTTACAATTTCTCCTGTCTCCTCAACTTCAACTGTAATAACATACACGAATGGATTATACATCCAGTCATTATTAGATGAGGTAACCTTTGTAACTCCATATTGTCTCAAGACATCTGCATGCCCTTTGATAAAATTTTGACATCTCACCGGATCATCAATAGCTCGAAATGCCTTGAACTTAAACATATTATAGAACTATTAATGTTTCCTCCACGGGTCTTCTTAAAGCTCTTACGCTGGGTTCTCCCATCTTATTTAGCCTAAAGAGAAACAAATTTTGCTCATTTTCCTTGTTCTTAAAGATTGAATTAAAATCATTCTTCAATTTTTTTATTTCTTGTTCCTCTTTTGATGAAAATCCGCTTTTGCTTTCCCTTTCTACAAGATTAAAAATAAATAACATTGCTGTTACGGGCTGAAAGCTAATTCCCATACAATTCGCCTTAATCCATATTCTTTGTAAGACTTTCCCTGCATTTAAATACGATTTTGGGTCAAATTCTCCACCCTGGAGCAAGGCAACTCCTGAGGCGGTCAACAAGGTGTCTTTTGAAATTTTTGTAAGGCCATAACCCATTAAAAACTTCCTGAAAAATTTTACTGTCCTAGGATCTTTTAATAATCCCATCGCAGCTTTTTCAGTACCAGAAAGCTCCAATGTAGCAATATCAATTCCATCTCTTGATTCAATGGCTTCCTTTTCTGACCATCTAACTTCTTTAATAAAATCAGCAATCCCTTGATCGTGAAATAGCCTCATTCGGTCCATTCCACCCACCACTTTTGCAAGATTCTCCAAATCAGATTCATCTTCAGAAAATTTTAGGTTTAAACCACCCACGATTGCCAAATTCTCCAACACAGCAATTTCTTCGGGAGTTAAAAATATTCTTTCTCCATTTTTCCTATTGGTACATCGAAGGGAAATGCCTTCAGCTAGATCCAAATAAGGAACATCAACAGGTTTTTTAAACTTGGAAATAAATCTAATCGAAGCAATTAGCTCATCACCAAAGTTGTTAATATGAGAAATGAATTCTGTTTCAATTCCAATTTTAGCTGAAGCCAATCGTAAATTTTCAAGAGCTGCCCCAAAAGCAATTAGAGATCCGGTGCCTTTATAATCTAACATCGAATGGCTTCGCTTCGAGTCATGAATAAGGTGCAAAACCCCTTTTTTATCAAACACCCAAATCCATGGCTGCACATTTCCTCCAGAAGGAGCCAAATTTGCCTTTTCCACAATTTCTTTCAATTCCTCTTTAGATAAAAAATAGGCTGATTGGAGAATATTTGAAGGAATTTGAGAAATGATTTCCTCTTGAAAATCGGAAATCGCCTGATAATTGGGTTTTATTATTTCTTCCAACGGAGAATCGATTTTGAGGATATCGTCAAAATCAATGTAATACCTTCCTGAATCCACATTGCTTCCCAATAATAACTTTCTAGAGACATGTGCTACAGAGGCACCTCCTAAAAATACTCCTGAGGCCAACTGTGGCCAGGAAGTAATTGTTTGCCCTATTTCAAGAAGTGAAGTCTTCATCCTCAAGGACAGGGTTTCAAGGCCAGTAATTTTTAAAACAATCGATACTTTCTCCTTATTCGAAAGATTTTTAAGATCTTCTGGTTTAACTCCATCTAATAAGCCATGAAAACTAGGCCTATTTGGTTCTAAATCAAATCTTTCAATATCTAACATCCCTCTATCGGAAGTTTCCATAAGAACAGGGATTTTCTCTTTCTTAGCCTCCTCCCTCAATAAAAGTTTAATATCTAAACTATCGCACTCATCAATTAAAAGATCAAGGTGCCCTCCGCTGGTTAAAAAATCATGAATATTTGATTGATTAATTCCTTCCCTGTACACTTTAATGTTCAGATAGGGATCTATTTCACTTATTTCCCTAGCGGCAATTACTACTTTTTCAAGACCTAGACTTGTTACGCCTGCCTTTAATCTGTTTAAGTTGCTTAGCTCTAGGGTATCAAAATCAGCCAGTCTCAATTCTCCACAACCTCTTTCCAGAGAAATTGCAAGAGCGACACTTTGGCCAACTGAAAGTCCAACTATTCCAACTTTCTTTTTCCCTAATTCTTGTTGTTCTTCTGGAGTAATTTTGAAGTTATTTCTGAGTGTTCTAATTCTTATAAAATCTTCTTTAGGAAGCACATGTACAAGGGTGTTTTTCCAAGGGTAAAAAATCCAATTTCCAATAAAATCTTTCTCAGATAATGGCAAATATTTTCTGACTTCAAGATCTAGTTCAATTTTTGAAAAAGACCTTTCAGGATTATCTGCTTTAATCAAATCCGCTACTTGACTATCAATTTCATCAACCACCGTAAGAAAGGGATGCATCTTTAAATCAAGAATTGTTTCCCAACTCTCTTTAATACTAGGGTTGTATATCTCAGGATAGAACCGACCTTTTAGATCAATTTCTGAAGATTCAAGCATGTGCACTTAGGGTGATAAGCGAAGTAAATATAGATTTTTCAGAATTAATAAAAATTTTTTAGTAGATAAATTTGCTTCTAAGTTGATTGATTTTCTTTATCAAAAAGTACTGAATATCTCAATCACAATTTTCTGCATTTGTTTTTTAAGAGAAAAAGCAATTATTTGGTTTTAAAAATCACTTACGAGGTACTTCATTGATGGAAAGCCAGTCTGAGGAAAAAATCAAAATTCTTTATGTTGATGATGAAGAAAACAATCTTCAAGCATTCAAAGCCACTTTTCGAAGAGATTTCAAGGTATTCCTAGCTATTTCTGCACAAGAGGGAGAAAGAATTCTAAATGATGAAGAAATCGACATCATCATAACAGACCAGCGTATGCCTGAAAAAACTGGCGTTGAATTCCTTGAAAGCATAATCCCTGTACACCCTAAACCGATAAGACTACTACTTACTGGCTATACAGACATCCAAGCGGTAATTGACGCCATCAATAAAGGTCAGGTTTACCATTACCTTACCAAACCATGGGAGGAAGAATACTTGCGTACCGTGATCAAAAACGCGTATGAGGTTTATTCTTTGAGAAGAGAAAATGAAAGACTGACTCAGGCCTTGCTTAAGGCCAATGAGCAACTGGAATTTTTGCTTAGACAAAACCTCCTATCCTAATCAATACCTCGCCGCCAAAAGCAATTGCAGCTCTTTGTGATTCAAACCAAACTTCCTTGCAAGTAAAGCATTGGTGAGACTTCCTCTATAGGTATAAACTCCTCTCAGGAACCATTTGTAATTAAAAATCATCTCTTCAGCCCCACCCAAATCATTCATCTGCAAAATGATGGGTGTAAAAATATTACTCAAAGAATACGAGGCAGTTCGAGCAACTCTCGAGGCAATATTTGGAACACAATAATGAATGACGTCATGGACCTTAAAAATGGGGTCGTCATGGGTAGTCATTTTTGCTGTTTCGATACATCCTCCTTGATCTATTCCGACATCAATTATGATACTTCCATGCATCATGTTGGCCACCATTTCCTCCGTTACTACAATTTTATTTTTTCCCTTTTCTGCCCTCAAAGCTCCTATGACCACATCGGCTTCGGCTAGGGCATGCGTCAGGCTAAAATTATCCAAAGTAGAAGTATAAATCTGCTGCCCAATCAGGTGTTTGATTCTCCTCAGCTTATAGATATGGTTGTCAAAAACCTTAATATTTGCACCCAAACCTAGAGCAGTTCTGGCTGCATATTCCGCCACTGTTCCGGCTCCAATAATTACTACTTGAGTTGGAGGAACTCCCGTAACTCCTCCCAAAATCAATCCTTTCCCTTCATTTACGCTGGAAAGATACTCGGCTGCGATAAGCATGACCGTACTTCCTGCGATTTCAGACATGGCCCGGACTACGGGCATCCCGCCTACTTTGTCTTCTAAATACTCAAAAGCAACAGCGGTAATCTTCTTTTCATTGAGTGCTTGAATAAAATCAGCACTTTGATTTTCTAGCTGAAGAGCAGAGATCAAACAAGCCCCAGAAGACATTTCCTTGATTTCTTCAACAGAAGGAGGATCAATTTTTAGTAAAATGTCCGTTTGTAGAACTTCTTTGCGGGAATATGAAATTGTAGCCCCTGCATCTGAATAATCCTGATCTTTAAATTTGGCATGAAGCCCGGCTCCAGCCTCAACCACCACCTGAATACCATTATTACTCAACAAACCCACTGCTTCTGGAGTCAGAGAAACTCTTTTTTCATGGGGTGAAACTTCCTTTGGAATCCCAACATGCAAAGGTCTAGAGCCTTTTTTCACAGCAAGAGGTGATTCTTTGGTCATCAGCCCCACAGAGGTTAGTTCGGGAAAATCAGTCGGCATCTCGGCTATGTTGGAGGTGAATGGATCTTAAATTCTCGGAGAGAATTTCAAGTTTAATCAAAAGAAAATCATCAGGAATAAATTGGGCAATTTTTTCTGCCCATTCGATCCAGCAATAACTTCCACTATAAAAATACTCTTCTATTCCGATATCCAAAGCTTCAGACGGGTCATCCATCCGATAAAAATCGAAATGATAGATATTTTGACCGGATCGACCTGAATATTCATTCACTATCCCAAAAGTAGGACTGCTTACTTCATCTTCAACACCTAGATGATTAGCAAGCGCCTTGATCAAGGTGGTTTTTCCTGCACCCATTTGCCCCTGAAAAACCCAAATTTTTTCTGAGCCGGCTTGGTCAATAAGCCACTGAGCTGCAGACTTAATCGTTGTCAAATCGTAGGTTAATGTCTTCAACCTTATCCTTTTTTTGCTTGCAAATGTACAATGGGAACGATCATTTCTTCCAAAGAAATCCCCCCATGCTGGAAAGTATCCTTGTAATAATTCACATAGTAATTGTAATTATTGGGGTAAGCGAAAAAATAATCCTCCACTGCAAATACATAGGTCGAGGAAACATTGAGCTTTGGAAGTTTTGCTTCTTCAGGCTTTTTGATCTCAAAAACTTTCCCTGCCTCGAAGTTTAAATTCTTTCCTTGCTTGTACCGTAGGTTTGTAGTGACATTTTTATCCCCAACGATTCGGTAAGGCTTATTTACCTTTTTTGTCCCATGATCTGTGGTGACAATCACATCAAAGCCGCCGTGATGAATCTTTTTAAACAAATCAAAAAGAGATGAATGCTCAAACCAGCTTTTAGTCAGGGAACGATACGCAGATTCATCAGGAGCCAATTCCCGGATCATTTTCATATCCGTTCTGGCGTGTGAAACCATATCTACGAAATTATAAACCAACACATTCAAGTCATTTTGAACTAGGGAATGAAATTGATCCAAAACTGCTTTTCCCTGATTAGTTTGAATGATTTTATTGTAGCTGAATTTTATAGGAAGACGGTTTTTCTCCAGATTAATCCGAATCCAATCCTCCTCAAAATTATTTTTCCCCTCATCAGAATCTTCGTCTTCCCAGAGATTCGGATAAAATCTTGCCATGTCCAAAGGCATCATTCCGCTGAAAAGTGCATTTCGGGCAAAAGCCGTGGTGGTAGGCAAAATGCTGTAATACGTTTCCTTCTCTGCAATTAGAAAATAAGGGGATAGAAGACTTTCAATTTCCTCCCATTGGTCTAGCCGGAGATTATCGATGACGATGAAAAACAAGGGTTTGTGATTTTTCAGGACCGGAAAAACCTTCTCCTTCATCACCTTATTGGAGAGTAAGGGTTTATCTGTATTGGACTCTTCCAACCAATCCAGATAATTTTCTTTCACAAATCTGGCAAATGAGGAATTGGCTTCAGCTTTCTGGGTTTCCAGAACCTCAAGCATGTTTTTGTTTTCCGTCTCATCAATTTCGAGCTCCCAAAAAGTAAGCTTTCTATAGATTTCAGCCCAATCCTGATGATCTTGAGCATCACCCAAAGCCATACTGATCTGCATAAATTCCTGCTGATAGCTTTGGGTAGTTTTGGTATCGATAAGTTGCTTATTCTGAAGAATCTTTTTAACGGAAAGCCAAATTTGACTTGGATTGAGCGGCTTGATCAGGTAATCGGCAATTTTTCCCCCGATGGCATCGTCCATGATATGCTCTTCCTCGCTTTTGGTAATCATAACTACCGGAATCTGGGGCTTAAGCTGCTTGATTTGCTGCAAAGTCTCCAACCCAGTCATCCCTGGCATCATTTCATCTAAAAAAATCACATCGAAATTCTTGGTTTCTACCTCCTCAATGGCATCGACTCCGGAATTCACCGTGGTAATCTCATATCCTTTTTGTTCAAGAAATAGGATGTGGGGCTTGAGTAGATCGATTTCATCGTCTGCCCAGAGAATGCTGAACTTTTGAGACATGGTGAGTTCCGTTTGTTTTTAAAATTATAATTACTTTTGACCCAATCAAACGCGTGCTGATTGAAAAGCCAGAAAATACTCAATGATCCCGTTTACGGCTTCATCACTATTCCCAGTGAATTGATTTTTGAGATCATTGATCATCCTTACTTCCAGAGATTACGCCGGATCCGACAGTTAGGTTTGACCGACTTCGTTTATCCAGGAGCTCTGCATACCCGATTTCATCATGCCATCGGGGCTATGCATCTGATGAGCATCACCTTAGATAATTTACGGATCAAAGGGACTGAAATTTCTGAAGAGGAATACGAAGCTGCTTTAATTGCAATTCTTTTGCATGACATTGGGCACGGACCTTTTTCCCACGCCTTGGAATACAGCCTTCTGGAAGGCATTCCCCACGAAAGACTTTCTCTTCTGACCATTGAAATGTTAAATCAGGAATTTGGGGGGAAATTGGAGTTGGCTTTGCAGATTTTCAAAAACCAATACTCTAGGAAGTTTTTAAATCAATTGGTGTCGAGTCAACTGGACATAGATCGGTTAGACTACCTGCAGCGAGATTGCTTTTTTACAGGAGTCTCTGAGGGTACAATTGGAGCAGACAGAATTATCAAAATGATGGCAGTTCATAACGATGAACTGGTAATTGAGGAAAAGGGGATTTATTCCATAGAAAACTTCCTGAGTGCCCGAAGGCTTATGTATTGGCAGGTTTACCTGCATAAGACCACTGTCAGTGCAGAAAAAATGCTTATCAATTTGATCACCAGGGCAAAAAACCTGGCTCAAAGTGGAGTTCAGTTTCATGTATCGGATGAGTTCGCATTTTTCCTAAAAAACAATGTTACGCTGAGTGATTTTGAGCAGAATCCGACTATCCTGAAGCAATTCCTGAGCTTGGATGACTTTGATATCTGGGGAGCGATCAAACTTTGGAAAAATCATTCAGATTATGTGATCAGAAACATTTCCCAGATGTTTCTTACTAGAAATCTTTTCAAAATCAATCTGGTAAGTCAACCATTTTCTCCGGAGGAAATCAAAAACCAACAAGAAAACACACTTCAAAAACTTGGGATTGCGGATGAAGATTTACACTACTTTTTTTCCTATGGAAAAGTCAGCAATTACGGCTACCTCGCCACAGAACGAATCAATATCCTAACCAAAAAAGGAAATGTAATAGATGTCGCTTTGGCGGCGGACCTACCAAACATCCAAGTGATGAGTAAGGTCGTGGAGAAATACTATATATGTAAAGCCAAAAACTTAATTTTATCCTACTAATCCCACCAATCTGAAATGGAATTCACATTAGGGCAAATAGCGGCAATTCTAGGAGGCAAAGTAGAAGGGGAAGATCAACTTAAGGTGAGTAGACTGGATAAAATCCAAGAGGGAAAACCTGGAGGAATCAGTTTTTTAGCCAATGAAAAATATGAGCCTTACCTTTATGAGACTCACGCAACTGCCGTTATCGTTTCTCAAAATTTCACTCCCAGCAAGAAATTTTCCACGACTTTAATCCGGGTAAAAGACGCTTATTTGGGATTTACCCAGCTTTTAGAGGCCTATTCCCAGTTTTCCAAAGCATCCTTTGAGGGAGTTCAGGAACCTTCTTATATAGATAGTTCAAGCACCATGGGACCAAAAGGTTTCCGGGGAGCATTTTCCTACATCGGTAAAAACTGCCAAATCGGAGAAAATGTAAAAATCCATCCTCAGGCCTTTATTGGAGATAAAGTGAAGATTGGAAATAATACCATTATCCATTCGGGAGCTAGGATTTGTTCTGAAACAATCATTGGGGCCAACTGTGAAATTCATCCCGGCGCTGTGATTGGTTCGGATGGATTTGGCTTTGCTCCACAGGAGGATGGATCTTATAAAGCCATCCCTCAAATTGGTAATGTAATTCTCGAAGATCATGTGAGTGTTGGTTCCAACACTACTATTGATTGTGCAACCATGGGCTCAACCCTTATAAAAAGAGGAGCCAAAATCGATAACCAGGTTCAAATTGCCCATAATGTGATCATAGGAGAAAATACTGTCATCGCCGCTCAAACTGGAATATCAGGTTCTACGGAAATTGGCAAAAACTGTGTAATCGCAGGAAAAGCGGGGATAGTTGGACATATAAAAATTGCCGACAACACTACAATTGGAGCAAATACAGGCATATCCAAGTCTATCAAAACACCTGGGCAAACCATTTTTGGGTACATGGGCATGGAAATGAAAAACTTCCTGAAATCTTATTCGATTTTCAAAAATCTAGAAGGTCTAGAAAAGCGGATCAAAGAACTCGAAAAAAAGGGCTAATTTTGCAGCCCTGACCTTCCGAAAGGAATATTATGAAAGTAAAACAGCATACGATCAAAAAACAAGTGGAACTAGCGGGTGTGGGTTTGCACACTGGTGTGGTTTCTAATATGACCTTTCTCCCAGCTCCTCCAAATCATGGAATCAAGTTCCAGAGAGTGGATTTGGAAGGAAGACCAACAGTAGATGCAGATTGCGACTTGGTAGTTGATGTTTCCAGAGGGACTACTTTGGAGCAAAATGGCGCCAGAGTTTACACTGTTGAGCACGTTCTTGCTGCCTTGGTGGGATTGGAAATTGACAATGTTTTGATTCAACTGGATGGTCCAGAGCCTCCAATCATGGATGGATCTTCCATACAATTCATTGAAGTTCTTGAGGATGCAGGACTTGAAGAGCAAAATGCGCTGAGAAGATTTTTTGAAGTGCAGGAAAGTATCCAGTACAAGGATGCCTCCAGAGAAGTAGAAATGGTTGCTCTTCCTACTGACAACTATCGTGTGACGGTCATGGTGGATTATAATTCACCAGTCTTGGGAAGCCAGCATGCTTCCATCACGGATATCAGTCAATTCAAAAATGAGATCGCTTCATGCAGGACATTCTGCTTCCTTCATGAATTGGAAATGCTTTACAATTCCAATTTGATTAAGGGTGGTGATCTAAACAATGCTATTGTAGTAGTAGATCGAATTGTTGAAAAAGAAGAATTGGCGCATTTGGCAAAAATGTTCAATAAGCAGACAGTCGAAGTTAAAAAGGAAGGAATCCTGAATAATGTTGACCTTCGATACAGAAACGAACCTGCAAGACACAAACTTTTGGATGTGGTTGGAGATTTAGCCTTGGTTGGACGTCCGCTGAAAGCTCAGATTTTAGCTGCAAGACCAGGTCATGCAGCGAATGTGGCATTCGCCAAAAAGCTAAAACGAGCCATGGAAAAAGCAGGGAATTCTCATATTCCCTATTACGATCCAAAGCTTCCGCCGGTGATGGATATTAACCAGATCAGCAATATCCTTCCTCACAGATATCCATTTCAATTGATTGATAAAATCATTTATTTGGACGAAACTGTTGTAGCCGGAGTTAAAAATGTAACCATGAATGAGCCTTTCTTCATGGGACATTTTCCAGGAAATCCAGTAATGCCAGGTGTTCTTCAAGTGGAAGCTATGGCTCAGACAGGCGGAATTCTTGTTTTGTCTACCGTGGATGATCCAGAGAATTATTGGACTTATTTCTTGGGAATTGAAAATTGCAAATTCCGAAAAATGGTTCTCCCTGGAGACACCCTAATTTTTAAATGTGAACTTTTGGCTCCTATCCGTAGAGGCATCGCAAAAATGAGAGGAGAAGCCTATGTAGGTAGTACCCTTGTTTGCGAAGCCGTCATGACAGCCAGCATAACCAGAAAAGAATCATGATCAGTCCGCTCTCCTCAATTGATCCAGGAGCTCAACTCGGGCCAAATGTACATGTCGATCCATTCACCATGATTCATGAAAATGTGGTCATTGGAGAAAATACCTGGATTGGCTCAAACGTGACCATCTTTCCAGGAGCCCGAATCGGAAAGAATTGTAAAATTTTCCCTGGAGCTGTCATTGCCGGAATCCCTCAGGATTTAAAATTCCAAGGGGAAGAATCGACTGTGGTTATCGGAGACAATACAACGATCCGTGAGTGTGTAACCATTTCAAGGGGAACAGTCGACAAACAAACCACAGTGGTAGGAAGCGACTGCTTATTAATGGCTTACGTACACGTTGCTCATGATTGTGTGATTGGAAGTCATGTTATCATTGCCAACTCCGTTCAAATTGCCGGGCACGTTTCTATTGACGATTGGGCAATTGTAGGAGGATCCAGTGCAATTCACCAGTTTGTAAAAATCGGCATGCATGCGATGATTTCTGGTGGTTCTTTGGTTAGAAAGGACGTTCCTCCTTTTACAAAAGCAGCGAGAGAGCCATTGGCTTATGCAGGCGTAAATTCTTTGGGATTGAGGAGAAGAGGTTTTTCGAGTGAATCCATTTCCCATATCCAAGAAGTCTATCGCTATTTATTCCTTAACAGCATGAACAATAGCCGTGCTTTGGAAGAAATTGAAATCAACCTGCCTGCGACCAAGGAAAGAGATGAAATCCTCAACTTTATCCGATCTTCTGAGCGTGGGGTAATGAAGGGATATATCAATTGATATGTTGGAAATCCACTTACAGGAAGTAGCCAAGCGCTTTCAATACGAATGGATTTTCAAAAATCTCACCCTTCATATTCCCTCTGGATCCAGTATCGCCCTGACCGGAGGAAACGGATCAGGGAAATCTACCCTGCTTAAATGCATTTCAGGAAATATCCAGGTGACTTCCGGGAAAATTTCCTATTCCATCGCCAATAAACCCATCCCCGAAACTGAATGGTATTCTAATCTAGCGATTTCAGCTCCCTATTTGGAATTGCCCGAAGAGTTTACCTTGACTGAATTGATCGAGTTTCATTTTCAATTCAAAAAGCCTTTGGATAATATTACCTCCAAGGAATTGATAGAAATTCTTTATTTGGAACCACATACTCAAAAGCAGGTTTCTCAGTTTTCTTCAGGTATGAAACAAAGGCTGAAATTGGGTTTGGCTATGTTTTCAGATGTCCCACTTATTCTTTTGGATGAGCCCACTTCCAATCTTGACAAAAAAGGAATCGCCTGGTATAGTGAGTTGATCAAGAATTATCAAAAAGACCGAAGTCTGATTATTTGCTCAAACGAGCCAAGAGAATACGAATTCTGCGAGAAAAAAATTGCAATGGAAGATTACAAGTAAGATTTGAAGCTTTGATCTTTCCTTAATACACCTAATTTTACGATTCTAATAGTTAAGCTTATGAAATTCAAATTTTTGATTTTAGCACTTGTTTCAATTTCTTTTTTGACGCTTTCCTCTTGTGGGGATGATAAACCGGATCCAACTCCACCAAAAACCGCTGAAGAGCTAGCCATTGAAGCCCTAACTGGCTCAGGAACTCAGTCTTGGACCATTGCAGGAGGAGGATCAGTAACACGTGACGGGGTAGATATTACGAGCACTTATCCAAACTTTGAGATCATCCTAAATTCTGGATCTTCGAAAACTTACACCTCTAGAAACAGCAATGACCTTTTTGACTCCAATGGAAACTGGGCGTTCGCTGGAGCAAACTTCGACAAGATCACTTTATCGGGAACAAAGCCCGCTTCAGGAAGAGAAATATCTTTTACCCAAACTGGAAATAATTTAACCTTGGTCTTTACCATTCCAAGTCCTGGAAGCAGAACCAATGCCGTGGTGGGCAATTACAGCTTCAAACTGCTTAAAAAATAACCCACCTAGAAAAATTTAAGGGAGCCGAAAAGCTCCCTTTTTTATTTCAATGTCACCAAGGTAACCCCAGCTCCACCGCGATCGGCATGTTCATCCTCCATCCTTCCAACTTGAGGCATGGTTCTGAGCAGATTTCTGGTGATTTCTCTCAAAATTCCGTCTCCTTTCCCATGAACAATCCGGAGATTTTTCACACCCAGCATATACCCTTCGTCAATAAAGGTTTGAATCATGGCTAAAATCTCCTCTCCTCTTCTTCCCCTAAGGTCAAGATTGGGAGAATACTCCATCATTTTTTCGTTGGTATTGTAGTTTCCTCTTTTCTCGGAGGCCTTCACTTCTTTTTTAAATTCACCTTTCGAAATTTTTTCCAAACGGGTAAGCTTCACATTTGACTTCAAGTCTCCAATGGCAATTTCCACATCTTTATTTTTGATCGAAACTACCTCGGCTACCGCTCCATTGTCTTTCAACCTTACCCAATCTCCGGGTTCAATTTTTCCTCCAATGACCAAAATTTCAGGATCTTTTGGCGCTACTTTCTCTGGCTTGACTTCTTTCTTAAACTCCTCCAATTCTTTTCTCACCAGCTTGGTAACTTCCTTTTCGGCCTTTCCTTCTTTGATTTCCCGAATTACCGCCTCGATCTTTTTATTCGTCTGATCCAAAAGGGACTTTGCCTCAAGCTTGGCTTCCTGAATGTATCTTTTCTTCGTCAGTTCAAGAGTTTCTTTGAGCTGATTATATTCTTTGAGTCGAGTTTGGAGAAGCTTGTCTTTTTTCTTTACCTCATCCAGAAGACTGGTGTATTGATTTTTCTCGTTTTCCAATTGGGTCAATAATCGATCATACCGAACCCGCTCTTCCCCTATATGACCTTTTGCGTAAGCTAAAATCTCTTTGGACAAGCCTATTATTGAAGCAATTTCCAAAGCAAAAGAAGAACCGGGCTTGCCAATTTCCAATTGATAAATCGGCTCCAAGCGATCCACATCGTAGCGCATGGCACCATTTACCAAGCCTTGGTTTTTGTTAGCCAATTGCTTAAGATTTCCATAGTGTGTGGTGATCACCCCGAAAGCTCCTAATTTATTCAAAGCCAAAAGGATAGATTCGGCAATTGCCCCGCCAAATTGAGGTTCCGTACCAGTACCGAATTCATCAATGAAGAGAATGGTCTTTTTGGTGGCAAACTGGGTAAAATGCTTCATACTCATCAAGTGTGATGAATAAGTACTCAAGTCATTTTCCAGGTTTTGTTCATCTCCTATGTCAATAAAAAAATTATCAAACAAGGAACTCCTAGAATCCGGATGAACGGGGATCAAAAGTCCACATTGGAGCATGTATTGCAACAAAGCAACCGTTTTTAAGGTCACTGATTTACCCCCGGCATTAGGGCCGGAAATTATCAAAAGCCTTGCATTCCCCTCCAATTTAACATCCAGAGGCACTATTTTCCTCCCTTGGGATTTTAGAATTTTTTCCAAAATGGGATGCCTTGCCCGAGTCCAATTCAAAGTCTTCTCTTTGGACAAAACCGGTTTTACACTTTCTGTTTTCTGAGCAAATTTGGCTTTGGCACGAATAAAATCTATCAAACCCAAATAATTGGTGGCTTTACGCAAGGCAGGAATGGACGGTCTCAGCTGGTCAGTCAATCGGGTTAAAATCCGGATGATTTCCCGCTTTTCCATGTATTCGAGGTCCCGGATTTCATTGTTGATATCCAAGGCTTCCTCAGGTTCCATGAAAACTGTCTGACCCGTTGCAGATTCATCATGAATAAAGCCTCGAAGCTTTCTCTTGTTTTCAGCTGCTACAGGAATTACCATTCTTCCTCCTCGAATGGTCATCGCCGCGTCTTCGGGCGTCAAGCCTTTTGCTCGGGCATCTTTAAAAATCCTATCCATCACTTTCCGAAGTCTGGATTCTTCGTACAAAAGCTGATTTCTGATTAACTGGAGTTCCTTGCTGGCATTGCTGCGAATTTTTCCTTTCTCATCAATGATCTGATCAATAGCTTTGAGCAATCCCAAATCCAAGTCCAGCAAGAGCCCGAGTAAATTCCCCAAAGCTGGATAATTCTCTCCGTGCTTTTGGAAAAATGAGATACAGCCTCTGAGGGTTTGAAGCGCAAGCTTAACCTCATAAAATTCCTCCTGATCCAGAAAAGCTCCTTCCAGCTTCGCCTTTTCCAAAAAAGGCGTGAGGTTGGTAAAGTTTGAAGAAGGAAAAGGCTCGCCAGAAATAAGGATGTTCAGAAACTCCTCGGTTTGGTCTAGAAGTTTGCCAACGAGCTTGTTGTCTGAGGAAAAAGCAACTTTTTCAACATATTCCTGCCCCAAAGAAGAGGTACACTCTTCTTTCAGCAATTCCTTGATTTTGACAAAATTAATTTTCTGTTCGAGATTGGAGGGATATAGCATTACATTCTTTCCTCTATTCCTGGATTGGCTTCTTTTACCATCAGGGAATCTATCACCCTAGCGTAAATTTTTTCCATCATGGCGGCATCTTCCAGGTAATACTTCATACTAGATGTGAAAACCGAATCAGGCACTCCATGTTTAAGAAAAATCTCTTTTTCTAGAAGTCCATAAACCATAGTTGATGAATCATAGGGAATCGGCAAGGCACTCACAATTCCTTCTGTCAATTGGATGTCCAAAAGGATGGCAACCATTTGCTCTTCATCCAACAAACCCTCGGGGGTCTTTTTCTTGGATAGACAAGAGCTGGCAAAAATTAAAATCAAGAAAGGTAACAGTATTCGTTTCACGTGCTAAAATTAGGGTTTTTTAACGGATATTCCCCCGACCGATTACGGAAGACAAATTTTATAATTCAGCCCAAGGGCTTAACTTAGGCCACTCAATTCACCCCCATGGATCAGCTGTTCAGTAAACTCAGAAAGTATGAAATCATGATCAGAAAGGTGGCTAACAACCATCTTCAGGGGGAATACCAATCTCTTTTCAAAGGATCTGGTTTGGAATTTGACGACCTAAGGCCATACCAGTACGGAGATGACGTACGAACCATAGAATGGAAGGTTTCCGCAAAAGGCCATGGTACTTTTGTAAAAACCTTTCGGGAGGACAAGGAACAATCCGTCTATTTCCTCCTAGACATCTCTGGAAGTCAGGACATTGGTCAATTGGGAAACAAAAAAATTGATCAAGGAAAGCTAGTTGCGGGAGTTCTAACACTTGCCGCTGTCTATGAAGGAAGTCAAATAGGATTGATTTCCTATTCAGATCAACAGGAAAAATTGATCCTTCCGGCCAAAGGAAGTAAGCAAGGGATCAAAGTGATCGGGGGGATTTTTGATCACAAAAACAAAAGCCTGAAGACAGACCTGAACGGGATGTTTACCTTTGCCTTGAATCTGATCAAGAAGAGAAGTATCATTATTGTGATTTCTGACTTCATCGATGAAAACTACGAAAGGTCTTTCCGGGCCTTGGCTGAAAGGCATGATTTGGTAGCTATTCAACTTACAGACCCACGAGAATCTGCACTTCCTTCTTTGGGAATTATACCCATCTATGATAAAGAGCGAGGTAAGACGACTTGGGTCAATACTGTATTTGGAAGTTTCTCCAAAAAAATCTCCGATACATTTACGCTGGAGAGGGATCATCTCAAAGAAATATGCAAGAAAAACCAGATCAACTATTTGGCAATTGACACCACACAGGACATCGTGGCTCCTCTGATTGATTTGTTTAAGTACAGAAACAAACGAATGAAACGTGGGTAAATACCTTTCCATTTTTTTCATGGTAATCCTCACTCTTCCTGCTTTTTCTCAGCAGGTGGAAGTGGAAGGATATTTCACCCAAGATTCAGCTAAACTTGGGGAAAGAGTAGGCTTCGTGTTGAAAGCAAAATATCCTGAGGGATCTCAACTCTTTTTTCCTGATTCTGCTTATGATTTTTCTCCTTTTGTCCTGTTGGAGAAAAAAACCTTCATTTCCTCCACTCAGGAAGGAACGACTTTGGATAGTGCGGTATATTTTCTCTCTAATTTCTCATTAGAACCCAGCTCCTATCTGTCTCTTCCGGTCTATGAAGTCACTAGATATGATAGTTTGACTTATTATTCGGGAGAGGCCGAACTAAAACTAAAATTAATGCTGGATTCTATTCCTGAGCAGTTGGTATTTAAAGAAAACAATGTCTACCAGCCTTTGGAAAAATCCTTCAATTGGTTGATCGGTTTGTTGATTTTTGGAGCAGTTGTCTTGTTTTTAGGTGCTTTCCTTCTGCTTTTTGCGAAGCGAATCAAAGCTTTCCTCAAAGCAAAAAGAGAAAAGCTAAGGTGGATGCAATTTGAGAGAAAATGGAAAAAGCTTACCGCTTTACTTAATCAAACCCCAGCAATTGAGTTGGCAGATGAGGTGGTTGGACTTTGGAAAGGATACCTCGAAAGCATCACAGGCATGCCTTTCCAGGAATGGACTTCGAGTGAAATTGCACAAGAGCTCGGCGATCCTCAAATCTTAAAAGCCTTGAGATCCATTGACATGATCATCTATGCAGGAAAAGAAGCGAATACCGAAGAATCCGCTCAATACCTGCTTCAACTTGCCAAAACCAAATACCAGGAAAAATTAAACCAGATCCGAAATGAGAGAACTCCTGCTTGAGTTTTTTAGCTGGTCTTGGTTTTTGCCTGAGACCTTCCAATCCTACGAATGGGAAAAACCTATTTTCCTAAACCTACTTTGGATCATTCCAGTGTTTCTCTTGGTGAGAAAATTCGTGAAATTCCTCAAAAACCCGGTGTTGGAATTATCACTTCCAAAGCGTGTGGCAAAAGGAAACCCCTGGACTTATCTCAGGCTAGTTCCAACGGTATTTTTCATGCTTTCCCTGCTTTTGATTGTAATAGCTTTGGCAAGACCTCAACGAAGCAATGAACGGGTAGAACAATTCACCGAAGGGATTGATATCCTTTTGATCATGGATATTTCTGAATCCATGGATTTGCAAGATTTCACCCCAAACCGTCTGGAGTCTGCGAAGCAAACCGCCATAGATTTCATTGATGGTCGATTTGGTGATAGAATTGGAATGGTTGTTTTTGCAGGAGAAGCCTATTCTCTTTCTCCATTGACCAATGATTATGAATTACTCACCGAATTGATCAAGGAGATCAATTTTCAAATGATTGAAGCTAAAGGAACTGCCATAGGTTCGGCCTTAGCAGCTGGAACCAACCGAATGAAGGAAAGCGAGATTCCTTCCAAGGTCATGATCCTTTTGTCGGATGGGGAAAGTAATGCCGGAAATGTCGACCCACTTTTCGCCGCCCAATTAGCTTCCGCTTTTAACATTAAAATTTATACTATCGCTGTCGGAAAAGACGGAATGGTGCCTTACGGAACAGACTTCTTTGGAAGACCTCAAATGGTGGAAAGCTATTTGGATGAGACTACCCTTCGGGAAATTGCGAGAATTGGGGGCGGAGAATTTTATCGGGCTTCAGATGGAAATGCATTGAAAGCTATTTTTGATCGAATAGACACCTTGGAAAAAGCTGAAATTCTGGAAAACAGATACAAGGAAACTACGGATTACTACAGAATTTACCTTTTCTGGGCCATGCTGTTTTTCTTATGCTGGCTTTGGTTGAAGAGTACTTTCCTCAATAATTTCTTACTAGACTGATTCCATTGCCTGTATTTCTTTCCACTTTTGCAGTCGTGGATTCATCAGGTAATACCAAAGCGGAGGGACAAATGCCACCAAAATCATAGCAGAGTATCCGGCAGGTAACTGTGGACTTTCCTCATGGTGATCCAAAACCTGATATCTTTTAGAGGCAAACCAATGATGGTCAGAGTGTCTTTGAAGCTGAAAAAGAAAGAAATTACTGATCCGCTGGGAGGCATTCCATGAATGAAGTGGAGTTACATTTTCATAAAATCCATTAGGCAACTTTTTTCTTTCCATCCCATAATGCTCCAGATAATTCACAGCCTCTAGTAAAGAAAAGGCCAAAATACTCTGGGCTATAAAAAAGACCGGGACTTCCCAAACCCATCGACTTTGAATCCAAGAAAAGACAAAAAAGGTCAAAAGGATAAACAAGAGCGTTATCAAATGGAATTGGATCATTTGATTGGAAAAAGAAAACGGAGAGATTTTTCGCTTGCGAAGGCGTTCATTTTCCAAATCCCATGCGCTTAAATAGCCATCCTTTACAGATCTAAACCAAAAAGAATAGAAACTTTCTCCAAACCGACTGGTCGCAGGATCTTCGGGAGTGGCTACTCGTACATGGTGTCCTCTGTTGTGTTCTATAAAAAAGTGCATGTAACAAACTGTCATCAAAAGGACCTTGGAATAAAATTGCTCCAAAAGATCTGATTTATGGCCTAACTCATGCGCGACAGTAATTCCAATTCCTCCAGTCACTAAGGCCATTCCAGTAACCAAAGCTATCCATTCGTCTGTTGTTAATGCAATAGTACTGACTACAAAAAGGCCCCAAAATAAGACTGCAAATTGAATATATACCCAACCAAAAGTAACCCACTTGTAAAACCTTTCCTTAGCTACCTGGCTTACCGCTTCCTTGGCAATATTTTCATTATCCTTTTTTACCAGATAATCCATCAATGGAATGATCAAAAAAACAAACACGTGGATAGACCAAATCAAGGGCCCTCCAGCATAATACCCGAAAATCAATAAAGCAGGCAAAATGAAAGCGCTAACGAATCCGATTTTTTTGATACTTCTGTTCAACATAAGGGTCTATTTTCTAGCCTTAATTTAAGGTAGAAAGGCAAAAATCCCACATCTATTTTTCATTCAATCCCTGACAAAAATCAGGTTTTTAGGTATTCCTAGTCACCAAACCCTAAAGCTCAATTGATCAATTTGCTTCAAAATTCATAACTATGGCACTCGCTCCTGAATTGATCAAAAAATACAATAAACCTGTACCGCGCTATACCTCCTATCCCACTGTGCCGCTTTGGGAAAACAACTTGGATGAAAAAAAATGGGAAGATTTGGTCAGCATAGCATTTGATCAATTCGGCAAGGAAGAGGGAATCAGTTTGTACATTCATTTACCTTTTTGTGAAAGTCTTTGCACCTATTGTGGGTGCAACAAGAGAATCACAAAAAATCATCAGGTGGAGACTCCCTATTTAGAGGCTGTACTGAGAGAGTGGGAACATTATCTTGGAATTTTAGGAGACATCCCAACGATTACCTCCATTCATTTAGGAGGAGGAACTCCGACTTTTTTCAGTCCCGATTCCTTGGAGTTTTTGCTATCCAAAATTCTCAAATCAGCCCAAATCGCAGAAAACCCAGAATTCAGCTTCGAAGGTCATCCCAATAACACCACGTATGAACACCTTCAGATTCTGAGAAGCTTAGGATTTGATCGAGTGAGTTTCGGGATTCAGGATTTTGATGAAAAAGTGCAAAAAGCCATCCACAGAATCCAGCCTTTCGAAAAAGTAAAAGAAGCGACTGAAAATGCACGGGCATTGGGTTATCAGTCCATAAATTTCGATTTGATCTATGGTCTACCTCATCAGGATTTAGAAACCCTTTGGGATACCTTATCAAAGGTTTCAGAACTTCGGCCGGAAAGGATAGCCTTTTACAGCTATGCTCATTTACCTTCTTCTTTTCCAGCACAAAAAAGCTTCGAAGCCTTTCTTCCAGACGAGCAACTTAAGCGAGCTCTTTATGAATTCGGAAAGGAAAAATTACTTGAAATGGGATACGAAGAAATAGGCATGGATCATTTTGCATTACCTGACGATCCACTTTGCTTGGCCAAAAAATCAGGAAGCTTACACCGGAATTTCATGGGCTATACTACAATTAAGTCCAAAATGCTTTTAGGCCTTGGTGCAAGTAGCATCAGTGATGTTTGGTTGGGGTTTGCACAAAATGAAAAAAATATGGAGCAGTATCAAACCAATCTCTTGAATCACCATCTTCCCTTGATTAAAGGGCATATTCTTTCTGCTGAGGATTTGCAAATCCGTCAATTGATTTTGGATTTGATTTGCAAAGGGGAAGCAACTATTCCATTTTCTATTTGGGAAAAGCTGGATAGGCATAATCTCGAACAGCTCCACGAAATGGAAAATGAAAACCTCATCAACTCCA
This sequence comes from Algoriphagus boseongensis, assembly GCF_004362805.1. GTDB lineage: Bacteria > Bacteroidota > Bacteroidia > Cytophagales > Cyclobacteriaceae > Algoriphagus > Algoriphagus boseongensis. The sequence continues at coordinate 9,686 of NZ_SNYF01000011.1, read as the reverse complement.
TTCAATTAACTTTGAAAGTCACCGAAGAGGGAATGGCTGTGGTCAGGAATATCTGTTCTCAGTTTGATTTGAGAATGAATCAAAATCAAAAGGCAACGACCACATTTAGTAAGGCCATTTGATCAATGACACATGGTGATTTCCACCTGCTGAGTGCCATAATCAAAAACAGCTAATTCAGGACTTAATCCAGGAATACCAAGTCCAAGTCCCCTAAAAATCATCAATACTCCGATCAAAATTCCCAAATAGGGAATTGCTTTTTGAATTTGTTGCCTCTTGAAGACAGGGAAAAAACTTCCTGAAACCATCAAGGCTAAAAGCATTGGAATAGTACCTAGACCAAAGAAAAACATGTAGGCAGAACCTAAAACAGGGCTTTGCATCCCCATGGCTACCACTAAAGCCATATATACCATTCCACAAGGTAAAAGCCCGTTAACTGCTCCAGTTGAAAAAAATGCAAACTTCCCTCCTGATTGGAGATAGCGATTAAGCCTTGACTTCACCCAATTGACAAATCCCGATAAAGCCGGAATGGTTAGAAATTGGTCTGCTCTTTTATAACTCAAAGAAAGCAAAACCACAAAAAGACCCATGGCAATAGAGATTCCCTGTTGGACTCCAGCCAACGAAAGAGAAAAACCCAAACTACCCACAAGTAAGCCGAGAAAGGCATAAGTAAGTGTCCTTCCCAGATTATAAATCACTTTATTAAAAAGAAACTTCTGGTTGCTTCTGCCTCCTACAGCGAGGGCAATAGGTCCGCACATTCCAACACAGTGGAAAGAACCTAAAAACCCAAGTAGAAAAGCAGTCCAGAGCATTAGATAGTTATTTTTTTCTCTTCGTAATATTCCAAGCCATTTTCAGTCCAGGTTAACTGAACTCTCCAATAACCAGATTTCAGTTTCTCCACAGGAATAGCAGTTTTGCCCTCAGTGGTAATGTCCAAGGGTAATTCCTGATCTAGTCTGGCATCAGAAGGACGAAAAAGCTGCAGGCTTCCTTTGGCTCCAACAGGCAAATCCAGATAAATAGTTTTGCTTGAAGCATCAAACATGACCACTTCACGATCCAATCCGACAGCGGATTTCTCTCGCTCGATTTGCTCCTGGTATTTGATTTCCTTTTCGTAATAATTCTCAGTGACCAAATGAATATCATCCTGTCTCACAGAAATGACCACCAAGGTCATAATGAAGGCTACAAATCCGAAGATGGTTAGCAAAATTCCCTTTCCCCAATCCATAATTTTTCTTATTTGGTCCCTACTGGGGCCATGAAGTTGGTTTCAATATCGTCAAATTCTTTTCCATCAGCAGAAAGTACAAGAAGGACTTTTTGCTGAGGCACCTTTACCTCACTTTGATTCTGAACCAGGAAAAATCTTCCCTCAAACTTAGTCTGAGGCTCGATCACCCAGTTTTGATCTCCTACGATCTCTACTTTAATCCCATTCACCATTGACTCCATCGTCACATGCTGTGGCTCAAAGGTTTTATTGATTAAAGTGATGTTGTACAAATTAGAAACATTTCCATCTGTTCTTGCCTGATAGGTCATTCCAGGGAAACGGGTTACCGTAGCTTCCAGATTATCCCTTGTTGCTATCAAAGTCACAAAAGCAGCAACCAAAACTGTTAGAACAATAGAATATCCTTTTACTCGTCCTGTAAAAAGCTTTTGGAATCCTTCCTTGATGCTATTTTCAGAGGCATATCGGATCAAGCCTTTTGGACGATCTACTTTGACCATGACTTCATCGCATGCATCGATACAAGCCGTACAATTCACGCATTCCATCTGAATACCATTTCTGATATCAATCCCCGTGGGACAAACCTGCACACAAAGCGCACAATCTATACAATCTCCTTTTGACTGAGATTCTTCCTGATTTTTTCTGATTGGAGCTCTGGGTTCTCCTCTGACATAATCATACATCACATTGATGCTGTTATTATCCAAAAGCACTCCCTGAAGTCTGCCGTAAGGACAAACTACAATACAGGCCTGCTCTCTAAACCAAGAAAAGACAAACATAAAGATCCCCGAAAAAACTAAGAGACCGATAAACCCTGCCATATGGGCTGTAGGTGGCTGAGTTACAATTTCCTTTACCTCATCAATTCCAATCAAGTAAGCCATAACCAAATGGCCAATAGCTAAAGAAATCAATCCAAATACAGAAATTTTTAATCCCTTTTTCCAAATCTTCTCCGTTGTCCAAGGCCCTTCATTTAAGGCTCTTTGTTGATTGGCATCTCCCTCAATGGCATATTCAATTTTCCGAAATACCATTTCCATGAATAAGGTCTGAGGACATGCCCATCCACACCAAACCCTTCCAAAGACCACTGTAAACAGGATGATGAAGACAAAAAATATAAGCAGTAAAAAGATCAATAAGATTGTATCCTGAGGCCAGAACACAGCGCCGAAAATGATGAATTTCCTTTCGAAAATATTGAATAACATGTAAGGTCGTCCATTTACCTGAATAAATGGTCCGGCAAACAAAATGGCAAGAAGAATCCAGGATAGGTAAGTCCTGTACTTATAAAAAAACCCTTTGACTTTTTTGGGATAAACCCAGTTCCTCTTTCCGTCTTCTCTAACTGAGGCTAAAGAGTCTCTAAAAGCTTCGGGGTTTAGATTAGGGTTAAAATTCTTCTTGGCCATGATATGGAAAAATTATTGGCTGGAGGCAAGTTCCCCCAGCCAAATAAAGTTATTGAACTGCTGCTATTACCGTTGTGCTATCTGTCACAGGAGCGGCTTCCGCAGGAGTTTCGGAAAAGAGTTCTCCCTGAGGCTCTTTTGGATTAGCCGGAGTGGTTCCTTTAAGAGTCAAGATATAAGAAGACACCTGCTGAATCTGCTCTGGAGATAGCTGATCCTGCCAAGGAATCATACCTTTCTCAACTACCCCATATTTTACTACAGAGAACACCTCTTTTATTGAACCACCATGGATCCAATAGTCATCAGTCAGGTTAGGGCCAACTCCACCGCCCCCATCATTGGCATGACAAGCGGCGCAATTGGTTTCGAAAATGGTCTTCCCTGAAGGAATTCCTGCCTCATCAAATACAACTGAGTTTTCGTCTATTCCTGCCAGCATGGAAGCCTTTCGTGTTTCAGCTGCAATAGCCTCAAGTCGAAGTTCTTCTTCATATTCTTCTGCCCCAGTTAGTCCAACACCTAAAACAGAATAATTGACGAAATAAATAACCGCAAAACCTATTGTTCCAATGAATACCCATTGTAGCCAAGGAGGCATGAAATTATCCAGCTCAGTAATCCCATCGTAGGAATGGTCTGCCATCATTTTGGCTTTTTCTTCCTTACTTCCCACATCAGCTAATTTTCCAGTCACCCATCTTTCCTTGAAGGAATCCCACCAAGATGGCTCATTAGCCAAAGCTGGGTTTTCCTTTTTGAAAACAGCTGACATGAAAGACATCAGATAAATCATCAGGATCAATAACAGAACGATGACTACCAAAACTACTCCCAGGATTACCAAAAGAGTAAGTTGATTGGAATCCATACTGCTTATTTTGGAATACCAGTTGGATTCTTCAGTTTGGGCAAATACCGGGAAACCGGAAAAGCCCATCAAAGTGAGTATTGCAAAGAACTTTTTCATGGCTGGGTTGGGGTTGATTCATGTTCATCCATAGGAAGAGATTTCATATGGTCCACGTAAGTTTTTGGCACACGGACCACCCAAATAAACATCCCTACAAAGAAGGTCACGAAGATGAGCAAGGAGATAATGGGATAAATCTCAATGTGCTCTATGGATCTAAGAATTTCTTTATACATGGCTTTAGAATTTATTTGGTTGAAGCTGCACTTTGTTTGATATCAGTACCCAGTCTCTGGAGATAGGCAATCAAGGCAACGATTTCTGTATTTGGAGCCACTTCCACTCCTGCCTCTTTCAAGTTGGCTACGACTTTAGCCGCTTGAGACTCATAGTCCGCAGCTGCTTGCTGATCAAATCCTTCAGGATAAGGGACCCCAAGCTTTTGAAGGGTTCTGATTTTTGCAGGAAGATCTGTGATATCCAACTTATTGGTAGTCATCCAAGGATATGGAGGCATCAAGGAGCCAGGTGACATAGAAGAAGGATCGACCATGTGATGGTAATGCCAGCTATCAGGATATTTTCCACCTACTCTATGTAGATCTGGACCAGTTCGTTTGGATCCCCATAGGAAAGGTCTATCGTAAACGAATTCACCGGCTTTTGAATATTCCCCATATCGCTCAGTTTCTGAACGGAAAGGACGAATCATTTGAGAGTGACAACCCACGCATCCATTGGCGATGTAAAGGTCTCTTCCTTCTAATTCAAGAGGAGTGTATGGCTTCACAGAACTGATGGTTGGAATGTTGGATTTTACCAAAATGGTAGGAATAATTTCTACCACACCTCCAATGGCTACTGCAACCGTGGCCAAAATGGTAAAGAAAACAGGCTTTCTTTCCCATGCTCTATGCCAAAATTCTCCTTTTGGATTGTAGGATTTCACCAAGGCAGGTGCTTGATCTTCTTCAGTTTCTTGGAAAACTCCTTGCTTGGCAGTCTTCCACATATTGTAAACCATGATCACCGCACCAGACAAGTACAATAGCCCGCCTACCGCTCTTAGCATGTACATTGGTACGATTTGGATTACTGTTTCCAAGAAGTTAGGATAAGCCAATCTTCCAGCTTCATTGAATTCTTTCAACATCAAGAATTGAGTCAATCCAGAAACATACAATGGCAAGGCATAGAAAATGATACCTAGAGTTCCCAACCAAAAGTGCGTATTGGCGAGCTTAGTGGAGTAGATGTTAGTTTTGAATAATCTTGGCCACATCCAGTATAACATACCAAAAGTCAAGAATCCATTCCATCCTAAACCTCCAATGTGCACGTGACCTACGATCCAGTCAGTATAGTGAGCAATCGCGTTCACATTTTTAAGTGAAAGCATTGGACCTTCAAAAGTTGCCATACCATAAGCAGTAACTGCAACTACCATGAATTTCAAAACTGGCTCTTGACGTACCTTATCCCAAGCTCCTCTCAAAGTCAACAATCCATTCACCATACCACCCCAAGACGGAGCAATCAGCATCACGGAGAATATGGTTCCAAGAACTTGTGCCCACTCTGGAAGTGCGGTGTAAAGCAGGTGGTGAGGACCAGCCCACATGTAAATGAAAATCAAAGACCAAAAGTGAACAATGGAAAGTTTATAAGAATAAACAGGTCTGTTGGCTGCTTTTGGCAAGAAGTAGTACATCAAGCCCAGGAATGGAGTAGTCAAGAAAAATGCTACTGCATTATGTCCATACCACCATTGCACCAAGGCATCTTGAACACCAGCATAAGCTGAATAGCTTTTCAAAAATGAAACAGGAAGCTCAAGGGAATTGAAAATGTGAAGAATAGCGACGGTAACAAATGAGCCTAAGTAAAACCAGATGGCCACATACATGTGACGCTCTCTTCTGGTAATCAAAGTCCCGATCATGTTAGCTCCAAAAGCCACCCAAACCAAAGCAATTGCAATGTCAATAGGCCATTCCAATTCAGCATATTCTTTGGAAGTGGTAATACCTAATGGCAATGTGATGGCAGCAGCCAAGATAATGAGTTGCCATCCCCAGAAATGGAACCAGCTCAGCGCTTTATTCCACATTGGGGCTTTCAGCAATCTAGGCATGGAGTAATAAACCCCAGCGAAGATGGCATTTCCGACAAATGCAAAAATTACTGCATTGGTATGCAAAGGACGAATCCTACCAAAAGTGGTATATGGATTGCCCAAATTAGCCTCCGGCCAGAAAAGCTGAGTAGCGGCGATAAGCCCTACCAACATCCCGACTAGGCCCCAGATAATCGTAGCGGCTCCAAAGTATTTGACAATCTTATTGTCATAATGGAACCTTTCCAAAGTAGCATCATTCATAGGACTTGGATTTTTTTGGTTGATCTTTAATTGATTTTTTAGGCTGGTTTTCGAATAATATTCTCACTGAAGGGGTGTAGCCGTCGTCAAATTGACCATCCTTCATAGCTCTGAAAAAGAGAATGAGAAACGTGACGGCCAAAACCAAACTGACGGCTATAAGGACAAAGATTACTTCCATTTTAGCTTTGTTTAGAGGTGATTAATCCTTTCCGGATTCCCACAAAATTTGTAGCAAGGGTAGTAAAGACCACCACCGAAATACTACTGACAGGCATCAGAATGGCACAGAAGACAGGGCTTAACAATCCCTGTACTGCCAAACTCAAACCAACAATATTGTATAGAAAACTTAAGGCGAAACTTGCTTTGATAATATTTCTGCTGTCTTTGGCGAAGGCCAAAAAACTTGGGATTTTGGCAAATGCTTCCGCATCCAAAATCGCATCACTTGCCGGTGAAAAGTGACTTACCCGATCCGTGATAGCTACACCCACTTGGCTCTCCTGTAGCGCTCCGGCATCGTTCAAGCCGTCTCCGACCATAAGGGTATTTCTCCCTTGCGAATTGAGCCTTTTGAGATAATTCAATTTGTCCAAAGGACTCTGATTGAAATTGAATTGGATTTTTTGGGAAAAAGACTGGCTTAAATAATCTCTTTCATGGGCATGATCTCCTGAAAGGATATGTTGCTCATAGGAAGGAGCTAAGGAAAGGGTTACTTCGGTTGCTCCTTCTCGTAAACCTGACTGAATATGGAAATAGCCCAAAGTGGTATCTTCCACATTAAAGAATACCAGATTCCCGGTATTCGGGAGTTCTTTGAAAGGGGTGTTGGTCAATTCTCGAGAGCCAAGTTTGATACTTTGGCCTTTGTACTCGGCTGTTAATCCCAAGCCTTTGATTTCTTGATAACGATCCACCTTTGCCCCTTCAATCTTTCCCAACCAAAGATTAATTCGATTACTCAAAGGATGGATTGATCTTTCGACCAAAGCTTTCAAAATGGATTTACTTTCTGGCGAAAGCTCTTCTCCATGATACTGAATACTGGCATTTGCAGGATCGGTAAGTGTTCCAGTTTTGTCAAAAATCACCGTATTCACTAGGGCCAATCTTTCTACTACAGAGGCATTTTTCAGGTAAAATTTTCCCTTTCCAAAAATCCTCAATGTATTTCCCAAGGTAAAAGGAGTGGACATGGATAAAGCGCAAGGGCAGGCAACAATCAAAACTGTCGTAAATGCCTTCACTGCCAGATTGAGGTCTTTCCCAATCCAAAAAACAAAGGCTCCCACGGCTATGGTCAACACAGTCCAGGTGAAAATCCCGCTGATTCTATTTGCCAATGGCTCCAGAAGCTTTTTGTTTGGCTTTTCGAAGGACTCATTATTCCAAAGGTCCGTCAGGTAGCTTTGGGATGGAGATTTTTGAACGGTCAAGAAAATGGGATCTCCCTTTTGCCTTCCACCAGCATAGACTAGTTCTCCTTTTTGTTTGGGAACGGGAACTTCCTCTCCGGTCACAAAGCTGTAATCGATATTTGCCCGACTGCTCAATAAAATGGAATCTGCAGGCACTAATTCTTCATCCCTCACCAAAATCACATCTCCGACTTGAAGCTTGATCAAAGGAATCACTTCTTCTTGATCCTTATTCATTCGAGTGACAGCCACAGGGAAGTATGCCTTGTAATCCCGGTCAAATTCCAGGGTAGCAAAAGTCTTTTGTTGATATACTTTTCCTAAAAGGAGGAAGAACAAAAGCCCACCCAAACTGTCCATATAGCCAGCATTACCTTGGAGAAAAATTTCCCAAAGGGAATACAAGAAAAACGCGATGATCCCCAAAACGATGGGAACATCCATGTTGATCTTCCGCTGTCTGATGGAGTTCCATGCCGAGACATAGTAATCGCTCGCTGCATAAAAAACGATAGGAAGGGACAAAACCACATTGAGATAATCAAATAGGCCTTTGAATCCATCACCCAAAAGCTTTGCCTCGGAAAAATATTCCGGCATGCTGAATAGCATCATATTACCAAAGCAGAAACCTGCTACACCTAGTTTGGTAAGAGTTTTCCGATCTACGGTAGGCTTTTCTTTTTGATCCAGATCCGAAAGGTTGATTTTCGGCTCATAGCCAAGCGTAGAAAGTAGGACTACAACTTCTTTAAGGCTGATTCGGTCGTGTAAAAATTTAACCTGGACCTTCTTCTTTATAAAGTCTACCCGACTACCTGTAATAGCAGAATTAATCTGGAACAAATTTTCCAAAAGCCAGATGCAGGAAGCGCAATGGATAAGCGGGATATAAAAGGTTACATGGCTTTCCTGCTCATTTTTGAAATCTAAAAGCTGATTTACAGCTTCCTGGTCATCGAGATAATCAAATCGATTTTTGAGGGAATTGGTGTTTTTTTGACTTTTTCCCGGATTGGATTCTAAAGTATAGTACTCACAGAGATCATTTTGAGATAGGACTTCATAGACCAACTTGCACCCTTGACAACAGAATTTTTTATCCTCAAAAGTCAAGGAATCATGCGCACATTCTTCCCCACAATGGTAGCATTTGCTTGGAATTTCTGTTTGTACGCCTACTCTCATCACTATGACTTTCTTTAAATTTATTTATTAAAAGGTTGGAAAAACATGATAAAAATCATTTGACTCAAATTATAGTGAGAGATAAAAGGAAAGTTTATCACTCCAGATTTCTCCTTTATAAAAGTGGAAAAGAACCTTAGCCAAATCTGATTGGTAATTCTTAGAGGTGACCAAAAGGGTACATTGGTGCTTTACAGCATAGGACCAAAAATCCCCAATCCTGGAAAAATTAAATTTGATGAAGCTTGTCTCCCGGGTTGTTGATGAAACCAATTGAATGATTTCCTGCTCTTCCCTGATTTTTGATTTTGGAATAAAACTGGGTGAAATTATCGTTGCCTTACTTTCTGAAATAAGATTCTCGAACAAGGTGACGAAATTCCTAATTAACCTGGCTGAGTTCGGAGTGCCGTCATAGTGAAACAAGAGATGATCGGTTGTGAATTTCGGCACGTAAAGCAATACAGGGACTGGACAAACTTCTCTCTCAAGTGGCTTAGGAAGATCATGTGAATGAAGCCAATCAAGCGTTTTATACAAATCGACAGAAAAAAGTGATATGTCTTGATCAGCCTGAAATAATTCGGATTCTTTTTGTTCAGGTTGAAATGAATTAACCAAAGCCTGACCGTGAAACTCCTTAAGTAAAGTTTCCGGTAATTCAAACTTGAATGTCTGTTTAGTTTTGACTTCCATTTCCTGTTAGAGAATAGCCAAAGGTATGTATCGGCTAAAAGCTTACAGGTGATAGAATCCAGTGAAGAATATGATAAAAGTCAGGTTTAAAAAAGAATTTAAAGATAAGGCAAGATTAAAAAGCCAAAAGAATTTTGAAGGTCTAAGTAGATTAAAAATATGGACATAAAAAAAGCCAGCAAATAGGTGGCTTAAATAATATGACCCCCTAGGTTAGCTATCGTGGGCTACTCTCCCGGGTGATTGTCGCTTAAGTGTTGGAATCCCCTATAAACGCCAAAAGCCCTCCGAGTTATCGAAGGGCATTTTGAATAATGTGGCGGCGACCTACTCTCCCGGGTGTAACCCCAGTACCATCGGCGCTGCAGGGCTTAACTTCTCTGTTCGGGATGGGAAGAGG
>NZ_SNYF01000010.1:115695-152570 GCF_004362805.1 Algoriphagus boseongensis | reverse complement strand
AGACTGGAGTACCAGTGGTTTGGCAAGACCCGACCTATCCACAACTGTGACGAGGTGACCTGTACCCCTGCGATGCACCAGCTGAACAGACGTACTGAGCTGAGAGTGGGCAAGACCTCCTACGGCTACACCGGCAGACAAAAGAAGGTGGATACCATGTAAGCACCACAAAACAGAACGGATAACAAATCCTAACCATCAAAAAAGGCCTTCATCTCGAAGGCCTTTTTGGTTTTATATATTAGAAAGTTTTTGAACTGTCTTGAATCAAATAATTCAACTCCTCCATTTCTTTTTCGCTGAGATCTCTCCATTTCCCAACAGGAAGGTCTAAATGAATATTCATAATCCGTATTCTCTTCAATTGTTTGACAGTATATCCGAAGTATTCGCACATTCTTCGTATTTGCCTGTTTAAACCTTGAGTGAGTATAATTCTAAATTTGAATTTATTGATTTGAGATACCTGGCAGGGATCAGTGACGGTGCCTAATATTGGTACACCTGCCGCCATTTTTGAAATAAAAGAAGGATGTATCGGCCGGTCGACAGTTACTATATACTCCTTTTCATGATTGTTTTTGGATCGTAGGATTTTGTTTACAATGTCTCCTTCACTGGTTAATAAAATCAAGCCTTCGCTATCCTTATCTAATCTTCCTATAGGAAAAATCCGCTCAGGATGCCTGATATAATCAATAATATTGTCTTTTTCGCCCTTCACATCTGTGGTAGAAACAATTCCAACGGGTTTATTAAAGGCGATATAGACATGCTTCTTTTTAGGTTTTCCAATCAGTTCACCATCGACTCTTACCTCATCATTTGGAAAAACTTTTGTGCCTAGCTCTGGAATTTTCCCGTTTATGGTTATCCTTTTTTGCTCTAAAAGTAAATCAGCAGCTCTCCTGGAGCAGAATCCTACTTCACTTAGATATTTATTAATTCGAATGGATGATTCTTCAGACATGGCTATAAAAAAAGAGGGATTAATCTGGAATCTACAGATCAATCCCTCCCAGTGAAATTTCCAGAGAATAATTATTCTGTTCCTTGAGTTGGAGGGGACTTTTTATCTGCTAGTAACCTTTCTTCAGTGATACTTATTTGAGATAAAAGCTTCAATGATTCCTCACGCTTGCTGTTAAAGGCGACTAAATTAGCTTTTGAAATCGGCTCTGAAGGCGGAATCTCCTCTTTCAACCAGTCTTCTTGCTTTCCATTTTTCCAAAATCTGAAGCACAAATGTGGACCGGTTGCCAATCCTGTGCTACCCACATAGCCAATGACCTGACCTTGTGATACTCGGGTTCCAGACTTGATGCCTTTTCCGATTTTCGACATGTGAAGGTACTGTGTGGTATAGGTACCGTTATGTTTGATTTTTACATAATTCCCATTTGCCGAAGAATATCTGGCTTCAACTACTGTTCCGTCCCCGACTGAACGAATTTCAGTCCCAGTTCTGGCGGCATAATCTGTTCCTAGGTGAGGCTTATACCTTTTTTGAACAGGATGATATCTGTTTAAATTATAGCGAGAGCTAATTCTGGTATATTCCAAAGGATCTCTGAGAAAGGCTTTCTTAAGGCTGTTTCCTTCTTGATCAAAGAAATTCATTTCCCCATTTTGCTCAAAAGGGATTGCGTGGTAAGGCTTTCCTTTATGTTCAAAAAATGCAAGTTGGATTCCGGACACATCGACAACAGTATTATCAATGATTTTTTCCTGGTAAACTACTTTGAATACATCCCCTTTTTGAAGTGCCTGAAAATCGACTGACCAGCCGAAAAGATCCGCGAATTTGTTGATGATAGGAATAGAGATTCCTTTTTCGTCCATGTCCTGGTAAAGTGATCTTTCAATTGTTCCACCCACTTCTCTCAATCTATATTCTGCTGGCTTTTCAGCTTTATAGATTTCCATAGAGTCAAGATTGAACACTACATATTCAGCAGGATTGGGCTCATAAATGAAAAATTGAGCCTGAGAAGAATCAGATGGGGTAATTACCGTGAACTTTTTATTTGCAGCAATCCAACGTACATCAAATACCTCTTTTGATTTTTTGGCGATTTCATCAATGATCTGATAAGGTACATTGAAAGGGGAAAGGATGGTGGCAAGCGTTTGATTCTTACTGACAGTACCTTCAATAATATTTAATCCCGTTACATCAATCCCATAGAGAAAGACGGATTTTTTGGTCATGGAAATTAAACTATCCTGCTGACCGGCGTTTTCATCTAGTGAATTGGAATTACTGAAAAAAGGATTCTTTTGGAGAAAAGCAGCCGCTACCAAAATTATCATGACGGTAGCTATGCCTATCCATTTGGTCTTCATTATTGGGTGAATTTTTAAGGATGATTGAAATCAACATTCAATCAAGGAAAAACAAATGTTTTTTCCAAGAGAATGGTTTTGGATGGCAAATTAAGGGGCAATTATTATGCCGTGGATTTGGTGAAGGTGTTCTTTTTTGGGATAGGTTTGATTTTGAACTTATTAAAATTTCCACCCTTCTTTCAGAGATTTTCATTGAAATGGGACTTCTGCTGTGAATCTTTCAAAGTTTAATGGATAACTCCTGCCCATTTCTTTATCTTTGACCTCCCAAAATTTAGAATAGAAAAATGTTAAGAACTCATACCTGTGGCGAACTTCGTCTTGAGCATGTTAATCAACTTGTCACCTTGGCTGGCTGGGTACAGCGAGTGAGAAATAAAGGTGGATTGATTTGGGTTGATTTAAGAGACCGATATGGAGTTACTCAATTGATCTTTGAAGAAGGATCTACTGACAAGGCGCTATTGGAAAAAGCTGCTCTGCTTGGGAGAGAATTTGTTGTTCAAGCTTCCGGAAAAGTAATTGAGCGGACCTCAAAAAATGACAAAATTCCTACAGGAAGTATTGAGATAAAGGTTTCTGAGCTGTCAGTTTTAAATCCTGCGAAAGTTCCTCCCTTCATCATTGAGGATGAAACCGATGGAGGAGATGAATTGCGCATGAAGTATCGATACCTTGATTTGAGAAGAAATGTGGTTAGGGAAAAACTTCAGCTTCGTCATCGCATGATGCAAGAAACCCGGAAATACATGGATGCTCAAAACTTCATCGAGGTGGAGACTCCTGTTTTGATTAAATCTACTCCCGAAGGAGCAAGAGATTTCGTCGTGCCTAGCCGGGTGAATCCAGGCGAATTTTATGCCTTACCCCAATCTCCGCAGACTTTTAAGCAATTGTTGATGGTGAGTGGATTTGACAGATATTTTCAAATTGTCAAATGTTTTCGGGATGAAGATTTGCGTGCAGACCGTCAGCCAGAGTTTACTCAGATAGACTGTGAGATGGCCTTCGTTACCCAAGAGGACATTTTGAATACTTTCGAAGGTTTGATTAAGCACCTTTTCTCATCTGTTAAAGGAATTGATTTGGGCTATGTCGAGCACATGACGTTTGCTGATGCGATGAAGTTTTATGGAAATGATAAACCTGATTTAAGGTTTGACATGAAGTTTGTCGAATTGGATCATCTGGCGAAAGGAAAAGGCTTTTCTATTTTTGATCAGGCTGAATTGGTAGTTGGAATTTGTGCAAAAGGAGCTGCAGAATATACCAGAAAGCAAATCGATGAGCTTACTGATTGGGTGAAAAGACCTCAAATTGGAGCCAAGGGGATGGTTTATGTCCGATACAATGCGGATGGAACACTGAAATCAAGTGTGGATAAATTCTACTCTCAAGAAGATTTAGCAGAATGGGCAAAAGCTTTTGGAGCTGAGCCTGGTGACTTGATGCTAGTTTTAAGTGGAGATGCCAAATCCACAAGAAAGCAACTATCTGAACTAAGATTAAAGATGGGTGAAGATTTGGGCCTTCGGGACAAAAGTGTATTCAAGCCGTTGTGGGTGGTTGATTTTCCACTATTGGAATGGGATGAAGAGACCAAAAGATTCCATGCCATGCATCACCCATTTACCTCACCAAAGCGAGAAGATATTCCTTTGCTGGAAACTGATCCAGGTGCCGTTCGCGCAAACGCCTACGATTTGGTGATCAATGGAGTCGAGGTAGGAGGAGGTTCTATTCGTATCCATGACAGAGCTACTCAGCAATTGATGTTTAAGCATTTAGGATTTACGGATGAGGAAGCTCAAAAGCAATTCGGGTTCTTGATGGAGGCGTTTGAATTTGGAGCTCCCCCACACGGAGGTATTGCCTTTGGATTTGACAGGTTGTGTGCGATTTTCGGAGGTTCAGACTCCATCAGAGATTACATCGCTTTCCCTAAAAATAATTCAGGAAGAGACGTGATGATAGATTCTCCAAGTACAATAGCTGATGATCAGCTTGAGGAGCTCTCGATACGGGTAGCTTTGAAAAAATAAACTAGAAGGCTGTTTCGGAAGAAGCAGCCTTTATTTTTTGCTAATCAGATAAGATCGAATTCCCATTACAATCAGCAACTGAGCTATTGCATAAGTTCCCATAATCAGGATTTCGGATTCTGGAAAACTTGAGTAAAATCTATTGATGGCCAAAATTCCATCAGAAGCAAAGAAAAAGAGCGAGCCGATAAATACTTGCCAAAAGGTCGCTGATCCACATTTCCCAAATCTTTCCCTTGCGGTGGCTACCATGCTTACAATTACAATGATGTATGCTATAACGGGAATTTTTAGTGCTCCAAGATTTGGATTGATCAGATAGAAGACGATAGCTGCGGCTAAATAAATTGGGAGATTGAAAAAGAAGGATTTGACGAAGTTGAATTGATCCAGTCTTCCAATTTTATCTTGGGCAAACCGGAAGCCAATGATATAGCAAATGTGTGCCATTAAAAATGATCCCAATCCAAAGACGAAAAGGTGGGGCCACATCAACAGAATATCTCCAAGCCAAGAAAAAATAAGGGCCCCCAAAATAGATTTGGTGAGAATGGTAGAAGAAATAGACTTGGTAATCTGATAGAAATAAAGGATTAATCCCAAAAGGATCAAAGGCTTGGTAAAATACCGGGTAGTATAATCACCTTCTAACAAAAAAGCCAAATCGGCTATCGTTGCTGCAAGAAATAAGTATAGCCAAATGATGTTTTTGTCTCTCAATGGAATATTATTTTGATTTTTGTTCAAATATAAAACAAATGATACCCTTTTTTCCTTAGTTCAGCTGTATCTGTGGTATAATTTAGATTTAAGAAAATGGAGGGGAATAAGATTGCCCTAGATTTCCCGATTTTTTCATAAAATTCTCCGAATTAGCCTCATAAAAAAGACCGGATTTGGCAAATTTTATTTCAAATAGTTGGATTTAGGGTGTTATGCTTTTGTTAAAAAGTGTGAAATTTGCAGTGCAAAAATTAATGTTAACTACTCCTAACAACAGGAAGTCAACCTTACCTTTGCGGAGATTTCTAAATCAAAAACCAGCTTTTACCAAAACAAAAAATTATGAGGCAAAATTTACTCAAAAACTTGGTGACAATGATCTTCCTAGTGCTTAGCACAGGATATGCTTTGTCACAGGGTGTTACTACTTCCGGTATTTCGGGTATAGTAACAGAAGCTAACGGTCAACCTCTTCCAGGTGCGAATGTGGTTGCTACACACTTACCTTCAGGTACTCGATATGGTGCTGTATCCAATGTCGAGGGTAAGTATTCCATCCCAGGCATGCGTGTGGGTGGTCCTTACAGATTGACCGTTTCATTCATTGGATTTTCTACGCAAGAGGTTGACGGTATCGTTCTTTCTCTAGGTGTATTCTCCAATGTGAACGTAACTCTTCTTGAAGATGGTCAGGAACTTTCTGAGGTCGTGGTTACTGCTAGCCAAAACAACCTATTTTCAAATGAGCGTACGGGAGCAAATACCTCAATTGACAATCAAACCCTTAACAAGCTCCCAACTATTTCAAGAAGTATTAACGACTTCACCCGATTGACTCCTCAATCAAATGGACAGTCGTTTGCAGGTCAGGATTCCAGATTGAACAATATCACTGTCGATGGTTCTTACTTCAACAACTCCTTCGGTTTGGGTAGCGGAAGTAATCCAGGTGGTAGAACTGGTGTTTCTCCTATTTCTTTGGATGCGATCGAGCAGATTTCTGTTAACGTAGCTCCTTATGACGTAAGACAAGGAAACTTTACCGGTGCAGGTGTTAACACTGTAACTCGTTCTGGTACAAACGAATTTTCTGGATCAGCTTACTATTTCTGGAGAAACAACAACAACGTAGGTACTGAAGCAGGTGAGAATACTTTCAACCCAGGCGACTTTACTTACAGACAATATGGTTTCAGAGTCGGTGGCCCGATCATTAAGGATAAGTTGTTCTTCTTTGCATCTTTTGAAGATGAGCGTGAAGCAAGACCAGGAACTACTTGGACTGCTAACAGAGGAGAGCCTATTGAAGGTAACGTAACTCGAGTATTAGCTTCTGACTTGGATCAGTTGAGCACTTTCTTGAGAGACAAATTCGATTACGAAACTGGTCCTTATGAGGGATATGACAACGAGACTATCGGTACCAAGTTCTTGGTAAAACTAGATTACAACATCAACGACAAAAACAAGTTGAGCGTGAGATACAACCATTTGGATTCTTCTACAGATGTATTGATGTCTAACTCTTCTTCTCTTGGATTTGGTAGTAGAAATGGTCGTCCTGAAGCCTTGAACTTCCAAAATTCTAACTACAGCATTTTGGAAAATATCCGTTCAATCGTTGGTGAATTGAACACAAGGATTAATAACAACATGACTAACAACTTGATTGTTGGTTATACCTATCAGGATGAAAGCCGCGGAAGTAGAGGCACCTTTTTCCCTATGGTGGATATCTTGAAAGATGGAGCTACTTATACCTCATTCGGTTTCGAGCCATTTACTCCAAACAACGAATTGAGATACAAGACTTTCCAGATTCAGGACAACCTTCAGATTTTTGCTGGAAACCATACGTTGACTTTTGGTTTCAGCTATGAAAAGTATCAGTCTGAAAACGTATTCTTCCCAGGATCCCAGTCTGCATATGTTTACAATTCTTTGGAGGATTTCTACAAGGATGCCAACAACTTCCTTCAAAATGGAAATGCTACTCCAAGTGGTGTTGATTTGAGAAGATTCCAGGTGAGATACAACAACATCCCAGGTCAGGAAAAACCTATTCAGCCTTTGGAAGTAGATTATGTTGGTTTCTATGCTCAGGATGAAATCCAAATGAGAAAGAATTTCAAAGCAACTTTCGGATTAAGAATTGATGTTCCATTCTTTGGAGAAACTGCTTTGAGAAACCCTCAAGTTGAAACTTTGAAATTCAGAGATCAAAATGGTGCTTTTGTTTCCTACAGAACTGACCAGCTTCCAGGTGCCAATATTCTTTGGTCACCTAGATTTGGATTCAACTGGGATGTATTTAATAATCAGAAGACTCAGTTAAGAGGTGGTACAGGTATCTTCACGGGACGTCCAGCTTATGTTTGGATTTCTAACCAAGTTGGTAACAATGGTATTTTGACTGGTTTCGAGCAATTCGACTCTAGAACTGGTTCACCGTTGACATCAAGACCATTTAACCCTAATCCGGATGCTTACAAGCCAACTGAAGTAACTGGTCAGCCAGCTGCATCTTATGAATTGGCTTTGGCAGATCCTAATTTCAAATTCCCTCAGGTTTGGAGATCAAACATCGGTATCGACCAGCAATTACCTTGGGGTCTTGTAGCTACTGGTGAATTCATTTATTCTTCAGACGTGAATGGAATCGCTTATCATAACGGAAACCTTCCAGTACACCAGGGATTGTTCACGGGTCCTGATGATAGACAAAGATGGACTAGAAATAGAATCTATAACTCTAACCCTAGCATTCCTAACGCAATTATCCTTTCAAATCAAGCTGTAGGTAACTCATGGGTTGCCACTGTCTCTGTTGAGAAACCATTTACTAATGGATTCTTTGCTAAGGCTGCCTATAGCTACGGCGAGTCTAAGAATACTGTAGATGCGGGTTCAATTGCTTCTGGTACTTGGTTTAACAACCCAATCTCTGGCGATCCTAACAATCCAGGTCTTGGATTTTCTTCCAATAACCTTGGACACAGAGTTTTTGCTACAGTTAGCTACAACAAAAACTTCTTTAAGTTCGGAAATACTTCATTCTCTCTATTCTGGGAATCAATCACTCAAGGAAATGCTAGCTATAGATTTAGCGGAGACATGAACGGTGATGGTGGTACAAGCAATGACTTGATTTATATCCACAAGAATATCGGTGAGATGAACTTCCAGACTTACACTGCTAGCGGAACTACTTTTACAGCTGCAGATCAAGCTGCTGCTTGGGAAGCGTATATTCAGCAGGATAAGTACCTTAGAGAAAATAGAGGTAAATATGCAGAGAGAGGTGGAGTAATCATGCCTATGGTATCTAGAGCTGACTTCTCTTTTGCTCAGCAGTTGTTTACTAATATTAACAATAAGAAGAACACGCTTGAATTCAGAATTGATATCCTTAACGTAGGAAACTTGCTAAACTCCGATTGGGGAATCGGTGATACTTTCAATTCTACTCAGCCTTTGGTTGTTCCTTCAACTTCTCAAGGAGGTCCTGCTAATGCAGCTGGAGTATCTCAGTATCGTTTGAGAAACTTCGGTTCTAGCTTGATTACTGAAACTTATAGACCAACTGCTGGTGTCTCTGATGTTTGGAGAATGCAATTTGGTTTGAGATACATTTTCAATTAATCTGAACAAAATATAGATTTAAAAGCACCCTGAATCAGGGTGCTTTTTTTATTTTAGATAAAATTTAAATGTTATGAGGTACTTATTTAGCTTAATATTTCTCTTTTCTATGGGTTTTTCTGGCTTGCAAGCGCAAACAGATTCAGTTCTTTTTAAAAATGAAAACCTTTTAATTGGAGAGATAAAGAGTATGGATAGGGGAATTTTGGTTATCGAAACGCCCTACTCAAATGTTGATTTTAAAATTGATTGGAAAGAAATTAAAAGAATTTCTTCCTCAGTAAATTATCTCATTACCCTTTCTGATGGGAGAAGATTTAACGGCTCATTCAGAAGTGTTTCCGACAGTAGCGTATTAATCAACTCCTATATACCTGATAACATTTTAAAAATTGGTTCAAAAGCTAAGAATATCGAAGAAGTCGGTGCTTCCGGAGTAGAAGTTCCAATTGGTTCTATTGTTTACCTAAATGCTTTAGATGAGGGATTTTGGAGTAGATTATCCTTGTTTTTTGATGCAGGCGTCAACTTTACCAAAGCAAATGATTTAAGACAATTTACCTTTAACTCAGGAGTTGGATATCTAGCCGATAGATGGAAGACTAACCTTAATTTCAATAATTTAAGATCTACTCAGTCAAAAACCGATCCGATTAAAAGAACAGAATTGGCTTATTCATTTAACTATTTTTTGCCAAAAGATTGGTTTGTTCTTTATAACCTCAACATGCTTTCCAATACAGAACAGCTCCTAGATTTAAGAGCTTCAAACATGGTGGGGATTGGAAAGTATTTAATTCATACCAATCAAACCTATTTGGGTTTTCAAGGGGGGGTAAACTTGAATAATGAAAAATTTTCTACTGACCCAAGCTCCAGCCAAACTGCAGAATCATTTTTGGCGGCACAATACAATATCTATGATATTGGAGATTTGGATTTATTATCAACTGTCACGGCTTACCCCAGCTTAAGTACCAAAGGAAGGGTGAGATCTGATATCAAGTTTGATATCAGATATGAATTCAAGTTTGATTTGTATTTTAAAATCAGCACTTCCATCAACTATGATAATAAACCTACCGAGGGAGCTTCTAAAACGGATTATATCTTTCAGACCACTATTGGTTGGAAATTGTAGGAAATCGGCTTGACTTTCCTATTTTCTCAAAATGTAACATTAGTATCCCCGTTATTTTCCTTTGATAGCATCAATTTACCTTCAGTAAGTTTTAGCTGAAATAGACGATTTACGTCTATTATTTTTGTTTTTGGCAACTTTTGTTTTTTCCGTAGGGTTGTACCTGTATGTTATACTTTAAGCAATATTTACACCCAGAAAGTAGCGAATGGATCGTGTTTATCCATGGTGCAGGAGGGAGTAGTGCCGTATGGCATAAGCAGCTCAGGGATTTTCAAAAAGAATTTAATCTATTGCTTATTGACCTTAGGGGTCATGGCAAGTCAGCGGATATTCCCAGAGCCATCTGGAAAAATGAATATACTTTTCAGTCTGTCACTCAGGACATCATTGAGGTTTTAGACCATCTTCAAATTCCTCCTGCGCATTTTATGGGAGTTTCTTTAGGAACTATTCTTGCCAGGCAACTAGCAGAATTGGAGCCTACCAGAGTAAAATCCCTAATTATGGCTGGTGCAGTAACTCGACTTACCTTTCAAAGTAGAGTTCTGGTTTTCTTGGGTAATTCTTTCAAGAGAATTATTCCTTATATGTGGCTTTATAAGCTTTTCGCTTTCATCATTATGCCTCTAAAAGGACATGCCGAGTCTAGGAATTTATTTATCCGAGAAGCTCAAAAGCTTTGTCAGAAGGAATTTATTCGATGGTTTACGCTTACTAAGGATATCAATCCATTACTGAAATATTTTAAAGAAAAAGAAATACTAGCTCCAACGCTGTACATCATGGGTGATCAGGATGTCATGTTTCTGGAGCCGGTAAAAAATCTTGTCAAAGAACATAAAAATTCATTTCTGAAGGTTTTAGCGAATTGCGGGCATGTGGTCAATGTGGAAAGACCTGAAGAATTCAACCTACTCTCAATAGCCTTTATTAAAAACCAAACAATCACCACCTCTTCTACCTAATGAAAAAACAGACCAAAATTGTATTGATTATCGGGATCCTTGTGATCATTGCCGTGGCCTTTTTTTACCCTAGACTGGCAGATCAGAGAAGTGAGCCTACAGCATCAGCACCAAGTGGTGGGGGAGGCGGACAGCAGGCCTTACCGGTAGATGTGATTAAGCTGAAGATGGAAACTCTGAAAAACCAACTTCAGGTAACTGGAACCATACTTCCAAACGAATCCGTAAATCTTAGATCCGAAATTTCTGGATTGGTTTCCAGAATCAATTTCAAGGAAGGTCAGTATGTAACCAAGGGCACACCTTTGGTCTATCTCAATGACGATGAGCTTCAGGCTCAGTACCAAAGACTTCAATTCACCCAAAAACTTTTTGAAACTCAGGAAAATCGTCAAAAGCAATTGTTGGCAAGAGAGGCGATCAGCCAGGAGGAATACGATATCGTGCTTAACCAATACAATACTGCTATTTCAGATATCAAATTGGTCGAAGCTCAATTATCCAAAACGGTGATAAGAGCTCCTTTCAATGGGATTTTGGGCTTACGTCTTATTTCTGAAGGTTCGGTTATCGGACCAAACAATGATATCGTCAGCATTGTGAATATCGATCCAATCAAGATCGAATTTTCAATACCAGAACGATACGCAAGTCAAGTCACCGTTGGCTCTCCTATTTATTTCTCCAGTGAATCTTCCCCTGAAGAGGTTGAAGGTAAAGTATATGCCTTCGAGCCTCAGGTAGACTTGGCGACTAGAACTTTGAAATTAAGAGCTCAAAGTCCCAATAAGCAGGGTAAGTTTCTCCCGGGGATGTTCGTGAAGATTCGCTTTATCCTGGATGTGGTTGAAAATGCCTTGATGGTTCCGGCGGAGTCAGTTATTCCTGAATTGGAAGGATATAAAGTATTTGTGGCCACCGCAGATGGGAAAGTGGAGCAAAGAAGAATAGAAATTGGTACCAGAACAGAATCTCATGTCCAGGTTTTATCTGGCTTGAATGAAGGCGATTTGGTTCTCACTACGGGTGTAATGCAAGCACGACAAGGAATGTCGGTAGTAGCTACAGTAATCAATTGATATTATGGCTAGTCTTTCAAATCTAAGTATCAACCGGCCTGTACTGGCCATAGTAATGTCCCTGGTTATTCTTCTTTTCGGAGGGATCGGGATTTCGCTTCTTGGTATTCGGGAGTACCCGAGTGTGGACCCTCCGGTGATCAATGTGAGTACGACCTATGTAGGTGCTAATGCTGACGTGATCGAGGCTCAGATTACCGAACCTTTGGAAGAGCAAATCAATGGTATTCAAGGTATCAAGTCTCTAACTTCCACTAGTGCCGACGGCAGAAGCAATATTACTGTAGAATTTGAAGTGGGTGCTGACCTTGAAGCTGCCGCAAACGACGTGCGGGACAAAGTTTCAGGTGCACAAAGAAACCTGCCTCCAGATGCTGAGCCGCCAGTGGTATCCAAGGCAGATGCGGATTCACAACCAATTGTAGCTGTAAATGTGGCCTCAACCAACCGAAGCTTGTTGGAGCTTACTGATATTGCTGACAAGATTTTTAAAGAAAGACTGCAAACGATCCCAGGTGTCAGCAGGGTTCAGATTTGGGGGGAAAAAGAATATGCCATTCGACTCAGAATGGACCCTCTAAAAATGGCTTCTTATGGAATTACTCCATTGGATGTATTGCAAAAAGTCCAAAGTGAAAACTTGGAGCTTCCTTCAGGTAGAATTGAAGGACAAAATATTGAGCTTTCAGTTCGTACCAAAAGCCGCTTGAGTTCTCCTCAGGAATTCAATGAGCTGATCATTAAAGAGGATCAAAATAACATTGTTCGCTTTCAAGATATTGGCAATGCAGAGCTTTCCGCTTTGAATGAAAAGACGGTTCTGAAGCGCGATTTGGTTCCAATGGTAGCTGTAGTTTTAGTACCCTTACCGGGTTCAAACAACATTGAAATCGTTGATGAATTTTACAGAAGATTAGAACAAATTAAAAAGGATCTTCCGCAAGACGTATCTGTAGAAATCAACTTTGACTCAACAGAGTACATTAGGAAGTCTATTGCTGAAGTAGAAGAAACAATCATTACAGCTTTCCTTCTGGTGGTAGCGATCATCTTCCTTTTCCTAAGAGATTGGAGAACCACCTTTATTCCTGTGTTGACGATTCCGATTTCCTTGATCGGGGTATTTTTCATCATGTATTTGCTTGACTTCTCCATCAACGTGCTTACCCTTTTGGGGATTGTACTTTCCATTGGATTGGTGGTGGATGATGCCATTGTAGTATTGGAAAATATCTACGCTAGAATAGAAAAGGGAGAAAAACCACTAGAGGCAGCCCAGAAAGGATCCGAGGAGATTTTCTTCGCGGTTATTGCTACAACAGTGGCTTTGGCAGCAGTATTCCTTCCGGTAATATTCTTGACCGGTACTACAGGTCGTTTGTTCAGGGAATTTGGAATTGTGGTAGCAGGTTCTGTAATCATTTCCTCCTTCGTGGCTTTGACCATGACCCCGATGTTGAGTGCCAAATTGCTCAAAAGAAGAGAGAAGCAAAGTGCCTTTTACAATATTACAGAGCCCTTCTTTATTTGGTTAAACGATATTTATGAGAAGGCCCTGGATGGATTCATGAAGGTAAAATGGATGGCCTTTGTTTTGGTATTAGCCATGGCTGCAGGTATTTATGGATTGTTTATCAATCTTCAAACCGAGTTGGTACCTATCGAGGATAGAGGAGAATTAAGAATTAACCTTTCTGGTCCAGAAGGCGCCACTTTTGGGTATATGGATCGGATTGTAGATGAATTAGCAAAAGACCTAATGGAAGAAATTCCTGCCGAAGAAAGATTGGGAGTCACCTCCGTGACTTCTCCTGGTTTCGGAACAGCTAATACCAACTCAGCTTTTATCCGTCTGTATTTAGCAGATGCTCAGAATCGCACTAGAACCCAGCAGGAAATTTTCAACCAAATCAATGGAAAACTGAGGACAGTAACTGCCGTTAGGGGATTTGCACAGCAGCCAGTATCCATCGGCGATAGACGAGGTGGACTTCCTGTGCAATATGTGCTTCAGGCACCAACAATTGAGAAGCTAAAAGAAGCCATCCCTCCATTTATGGAAAAAGTAGGTCAGAGTGATGCCTTCATTTTCTCTGATATCAATTTGAAATTCACAAAGCCGGAATTGGAAATTGAGATTGACCGGGAAAAGGCAAGAAATATTGGAGTTTCTGTTCAGGAAATTGCCCGGACGCTTCAGCTTTCTTATTCAGGACAGCGCTTCGCTTACTTCATCATGAATGGAAAGCAATACCAAGTAGTCGGCGAAATGAGACTTCAGGACCGTAATGAGCCGATTAACCTAAGAATGCTCTATGTAAGGGGAGGAAATGGACAGCTGGTTCAGTTGGACAACTTGGTGAAGGTTAAAGAAAATAGTACCCCACCTCAATTGTATCGATTTAATCGATTTGTAAGTGCTACCGTATCAGCGAACCTTGCCGAAGGATATACCATTGGCGATGGTTTGGATGAAATGGATAGAATTGCCTCAGAGGTTTTGGATGATACCTATTCTACTGACGTATCAGGTCCTTCTAAGGAATTCCGCGAAAGCTCCAACAGTTTGCTTTTCGCATTCATCTTTGCCTTGGTCTTGATTTATCTCGTGCTTTCAGCGCAGTTTGAAAGTTTCTTGGATCCGTTGACTATCATGTTTACAGTACCATTGGCTCTCTTTGGCGCTTTGGGAACGCTTTGGTTGTTTGGGTTTACCTTGAATATTTTCAGTCAGATCGGGATTATCATGTTGATCGGTTTGGTAACCAAAAATGGTATTTTGATTGTGGAATTTGCCAATCAAAGAAAGGCTCAAGGTTTACCAGTAGATGAAGCCATCTTTGGAGCAGCTGTAGCCCGATTCAGACCGATTTTGATGACCTCTTTGTCTACAATTTTGGGGATTTTACCAATTGCTCTTGCTCTTGGAGCTGGAGCAGAAAGCCGGGTACCAATGGGTGCTGCTGTAATCGGAGGATTGACTTTCGCAACTGTGCTGACTCTATTTATTATCCCAGCTATTTATACTTACCTAACCTCTAAACAAGGTAGATTAGCTAGAATTTGATGAAAAAATCAACCCTATTATTCTTACTTAGTCTTGGTGTCTTGAGCAATGCCTTTGCTCAGGAGTCTTTGGATTTAGAAAAAGCAATCTCTATTGGTTTGGAGAAAAATCTTCAAATCAAGATTGCAGTAGATAATGTCACTATTCAGGAAGGGAATAAAAAAATCGGCGTTGGGGATTTATTCATGCCCACAGTCGATGCGACTTATCTCCGTTCTTTTGCTCAGGAAGATGTAACGCAAAGGTTTGTGAACGACCCTGAGCCAAGGCAAATTGACAATGCAAAAACTCGAAATGAGAACTTTAACATTGTGGGTTTGTATGGTTTTAGACCGGAGTCAGTTGTGACCATGAAACGCTTGGGGCAATTGACTGAAATCTCTGAGTTGGAAGCCAAAATTGCTGTAGAAAACACAGTTGCAGGAATTTCAACAGCCTATTATCGCTTGATTCTTGAGCTTCAGAGATATCAGGTACTAAAGGAAACCTTGAGACTCAGTAAAGCCCGTTTGAATATTGCCCAGGCGCAGTATGAATTAGGTGGAGCTGGGAAAAGAGACTTTCTTACCGCCCAAGTAGATTACAATGCGGATTCAAGTTTGCTCCTTACCCAAGAGCAGGTTATCCAAAATGCTCGAGTAAACCTGAACGAATTGATGGCGGTAAATCCCGGTGAAGATTTTGCAATAAATGATACCATTATCATTGATCGGAGATTGACCTTCGCTGAATTGGAAGAAAATGCCTTCATGGAAAACAAACTCTTGTTGATCAATCAGCGATTGAAGAATGTCGCCTTTTTGCAAACCAGAGAATTACAAGCATCCAGATTGCCAATTTTGAACTTGAATGGCACCTATGTGAATAACACCTCAAATTCTGATGCAGGATTCCTAGTGCAAAACCAGAGACAGGGTTTTAACTACGGAGGAAACATTACCGTGAATTTGTTTAGCGGATTTACCTTGAATAGGAGAATTCAGAATGCAAAAGTCCAGCAGAGAATTCAGGATTATTCCTTGGAGCAATATGAGATTCAGCTGCAATCCGACATTCAAAGAGCCTTCAATACCTATGAAAATAACCTGAGGCTATTAACCATTGAGGAGAAAAACTTCCAAGTAGCCAAGGAAAACTCTGAGATCGCCTTGGAAAGATTCCGTTTAGGTATTGCCTCCTATCTTGAATTTAGGGATGCTCAGGTCAATTTGCTGACAGCTGAAAACCGATTGATTACCTCAATTTATCAAATTAAGGAGCAGGAAATCGAGCTGTTGAGACTCTCAGGAAAAATCTTCTTCCAAAACAGTATGGAGGATTTTTCTTTAAATCCTTGATCAATAAAACCTTGAAAACGGAGCTCTGAAAAGAGCTCCGTTTTTTATTTGCCTTTTTTAACAATTCCTACAATTTTATTTTGGCATAGGCTTTGCCAATCAGGGGATTGAACCATCTGGGGATTCTTCCCTTAGTATGAAAAAAGCACTCATAGGAATCGTATCCTTCTTTATTCTCCTATTTTCCGGTGTACAGTGTACTTTCTTTGAAGACCGCATGGAACAGGTTTTCCGGAGCCCCTATATTCTTGATTTGGCTGGAATTCAGGCTAGAGGTACCATTCGGGCTGCAGTCGACAATAACTCCACTTCCTATTATATCTATAGAGGAAGAAGGATGGGGTATGAATTTGAATTGCTTAGAGATCTGGGGAAATTCCTCGGTGTTCAGGTAGAATTTGTAGTTGTCTCAGACATTGATCAGGCATTTGACCTTCTGGAAGAGGGGAAGGTGGATATACTTGCTATCAATCTGGAAAACTCCCGAGAACGAAGGGATCGAGTGGCTTTTACCCATTATTTGGGTACCATGAGTACAG
Source organism: Algoriphagus boseongensis (assembly GCF_004362805.1). Classification (GTDB taxonomy): domain Bacteria; phylum Bacteroidota; class Bacteroidia; order Cytophagales; family Cyclobacteriaceae; genus Algoriphagus; species Algoriphagus boseongensis. The sequence continues at coordinate 135,683 of NZ_SNYF01000010.1, read as the reverse complement.
TTATCGTAGGGAGAAAACCATTTGAAAAACCAGTGACATGGGATGAAATTGGGTATGATACGATTTACGTGAGAAAAGGAACGGTTTATTCTAAGCAACTACAATCCATCAAAGATTCTCTTCAGTTGGATTTCAACATTAAGATTTCCGATGAGCATGAAGAGACGCTTATCGACCAAATAGCCGATCAAAAAATTAACTGGACTATAGCAGATCGGAATATTGCCAAAGCTAACCAAACCTACTATCAAGGATTGGATGTTTCCCTGAAGGTTTCTGAAGATGGGACGATTTCTTGGGCTGTGAGAAAAAATTCCCCAAAACTCCTTTCAGAAATCAATACTTGGTTGGCTGAAAAAAAGAAAAGGTTTATTCCGGAGTTATATGCCAAGTATTTCCTAAGCCCTAGGAATAGTTTTTACCGGGCAAATAGTCAATTCTCCTCTTTAGGTGGAAACAGAATCTCAGTTTACGATGAACTAATTCAGGAAAATGCCTCCGATCTGGGCTGGGATTGGAGATTATTGGCAGCTTTGGTGTATAAAGAATCAGGGTTTGACACCACTGCCCTTTCCTATGCAGGTGCGGAAGGTTTGCTCCAATTGATGCCCGTAACTCTTCAACGATTCGGTGTTGAAAATCCAAATGATCCTAGGGAATCCCTGCGCGGCGGTGTCAAATACCTTCAATACTTGGATAAGTTTTGGATGGAAAGAGTTCCTGAATCCAATGAGCGCATCAAGTTTATTTTGGCCTCTTATAATATCGGCCAGGGTCATGTGGAAGACGCTTGGAGGCTTACCATGAAGTATGGGAAAAATACCCAAAGCTGGGAGGATGTTTCTTATTTCCTTAATCTAAAAAGTGATCCTGAGTATTACAGGGACCCAGTGGTAAGGAGCGGCTATGCGAAAGGCCACATAGCCGTCAATTATGTTCGGGATATTCTAGGGTTGTATGAATCCTACCGAGCCCTAATTAATCCTTAATGAAGTTCAAATAAGGCTTCAATCTCTACAGGGATGTTATCAGGAAGAGATCCCATCCCCACGGCAGACCGAACTCCAATTCCATTTTCCTCTCCCCAAACCGCAGCAAATAATTCACTGCATCCATTGATTACATAGGGATGTCTTCCGAACGAGGGAGTGCAATTGACCATTCCTAACACTTTGATTACCCGCTTGACCTTGTCAAAGGAACCTAGGTTTGCTTTGATCGTGGCAAGCATGGCAAGTCCAACTTGACGAGCTGCCAACTTCCCTTGATCCATATCCATATCATCCCCGATTCGTCCGATAATTAAAGTACCGTCTTCCTGAACTGTCCCATGACCGGATAGGTAAAGGTATTTTCCATCAATCAGGCAGGGTTTATACACTCCCAGTGGCTTGGGAGCAGGAGGTAGAGTCAATCCTAGTTTTTCAAAATTCTTGTCAGGAGTCTGCATGCGTTTATTTTTTATGCTGAAATTATACAAATAGATCTAAAATAAGGACCCCAATCAGGCCAAAGACTGCGACGATGGTTTCCATAAGTGACCAAGACTTAAGGGTATCTTTAATGCTGACATTGAAAAACTCCTTAAACATCCAAAATCCACCGTCATTGAAATGGGAAAACATCAAGCTTCCCGCTCCGATAGAGAGTACCAAAAGGTTGGGGTCAACATTCATGGTAGTGACCAATGGAGCGATAATCCCCGCAGTAGTTAATCCAGCCACAGTCGCTGAACCTACGCAAACCCGAATAACGGAAGTAATCAACCAAGCCAAAACCAAAGGATGCATATCCCAGGTTTTTAAACTTTCTGCAATGGTTTGACTAACTCCAGAATCGGTGAATATCTGCTTCAAAGCACCCGCTCCAGCGACAATCAATAAAATCATGGAAACATCCTTTGTCGCTTCCGTATAGGTGTCCATGATTTGAGTCATTTTGGTATTTCTTCCTATCCCCAATGAAAAAGTCGCAAAGAGCAAGGAAACCAACATCACCACACCAGGGTCAGAAATAAATCCTACGATTGGTCCTAAGGCATCATCCTGAGCGGTGTTTAGGCTAAGAACCGTCGTTCCAACTAGGAGGAAAACCGGCAAGAGCGCGGTAAAAAGGCTATTTCCAATGCCAGGAAGCTCATGCTCAGGTTTGGGTTCTGCCTGGAAAGTTTTGAGCGGAGTGGATTTGATGTTTTTCAAAAAGGGTGCAAATACTGGCCCCGCAATAATGATCGTGGGTATGGCAATCAGAAAACCATAAAAAAGTGTCAATCCCATATTGGCATCAAACTGGGCAACCAATGCCGCAGGGGAAGGATGTGGAGGCAAAAAGCCATGAGTTACCGAAAGGGCAGCCAAAAGTGGCATACCCACATACACGGCCGGAAGTCGAAACTGATAGGAAACCGTAAATGCCAAGGGGACAAGCAATACAAATCCCACATTGTAAAATAGAGGGATTCCCACGATCAAACCTGTAAAAGCCATCGCCCAGGTGATGTATTTCTCTCCGAATATTTTCATTAAGAAACCTGCAATTCTCTGAGCTGCGCCGCTTTCTGCTACCAATTTTCCCAACATCGCTCCGGTGACAATCACGATAACCAAGTCACCCAAAAGTCCACCCATTCCTTTTTGGACAGATTTTGCTACCTGATCAGCCGGTAGTCCCAGCATCAGTCCGGCAGCAATGGAGGCAATCAGAAAGGAAAGGAAAGGATTGAGCTTAGCCCAGACAATCAGCAAAACCAAAATAGCAATGCTAAGCAGTACAAGAAGAAAGGTCATAGGTTGGGAGTATTGTTTAAGGAGTAAGTTAAAAAAAAGAGCGAAGGAACTGCTTTTACTTTTTGATCAATTTGCCGGAATACTGATTTGAACCTGAAATAATGGTGATAAAGTAGATTCCTGGACTGAGTGGTTCTATGAAATCCGAAATCGTGTTTTCATCTAATGGCCCATTGAATAAGCTTTTTCCTGATGAATTTTGAATACTTACCCAAGCATATTGGTCATTTGTTCTGGGGAATTCGAGTCTGAGTTTTCCACTAGAATAGGGATTTGGGAAAATTAGTAGATGAGGCTTCTCCCATTTTTTCAAAGGTTCAGTACTGAGGACTTTACTCCAAGATTCTCCTAAAAGGTCAAATTGCCGAATCTGATAAAAATAGGATCTAAAAATATCTGATGTTTGATCTAAAAACTCATAATCTACCTTTGTTGAGGAATTTCCTTTTGAAGGAATAGTCCCAACTTTTTCCCAGCCTTTTTCCCAATCCTCACTTCTGTAAATTTCGAAGAGTAAATTGTCTTTCTCTGAAGCGAGAGTCCAAGAAATCAAATTTCCCTGAGGCTTTGTTTCTGCTTTTTCACTTAACCAGATCACAGGTAAAATGCTTAGCACTCGGTAACTACCTACGGTGAAATTTTTTCCAGCCAAGTCCTCCCATTTCAAACTTCGAATCGCCCAAAGATTGACTGGATCAGTCCCCGGAATATGTGTCCCTGGGGCTGGGTATCCTGTACAGACAATTCTTAAATCGTCCACATTGTCCACGATCAATTTATCAGCTGAAATTCTCAGTTCAATGGGAGTGGAGTTAAGATTGGAGCCTGAAAATTGGAAGAAGCTGAAAAGCCGATATAGGATTGGACTTCCGTCCGAGTCGTCAAACCCGGGGTCGAAATCAGCACCTTTGAATTCCGTAAAACTAATATTCAGGCTCCCTCCTGGAGAATTTCCGAGCAGTTGGACCTTTCGAATTCCTCCATTTTTGCTGTCTTCAAAGGGGAAAGTGGAATTACTGCTAGTTAAGACAGCCGGTAGGTTTGATAAAGTAAGTAATCCCATGTTTTTCCAACTTCCCCCGGTAAAGGAATAGTTGCCTAAACCCGAAGTGTTAAAAATCAGGTTTTTCCCTTCGAAATCAATTCTTCCTTGTGTGAGGGTTAAGCTCCTGGTTATGGTTAAATCATTTTTTGGGAAAAATATTCCTCCAGTTTTCGAAAGGGTAAGATCCTGAATGGAAAGTGAGAATCCTTTGATTTCTTGATTGGAAGATCCAGCTAGAATTAGATGTGTTGAATTGGTGATAAAGTTACCCGAGCCAGACTTGATCAAGTCGCCAAATAAGAACAAGGTGTTGGGAAGAGTTAGGTTCTGATTTCCTTGAAGTTCTATGTTTTTTGCTGCCTGAGGTGTAGCGGCATCTGGATAAGAACTGCCTAAATAGGATTTTGGTGAGGTACCTCCCCTGAAAATTAGATTTCCATTGAGTTGAAAGTTTGCGGCCTCGATTTTTGGTGCATTTCCCTCAAGAATTAAAGTTCCTCCATTCTGCAAGTCAAAGTTTAAGGCACTGATCGAACCGCTAGTCGATCGGTTTAGAATATTTGCATTACACTCGGATATAAATGTGGCCCCGTCTTCAATGCTCATATTCCCGAAAGGACCAATTCCATAAACGGTTGTTTCTGTATTAAATGATAGCGTAAAACAGGCATTTGGAATGACGCTGGTATCTATTTTCTGAAAAAGTATTCCACTTCTTACTGTGAAAGAAAGTGCCTTTAGTGGCGCTTCTAGGGTAAAAGTTTCACCTGGGTTGGCTTCAAAAATTACCGAAAAACGGCTTTGAGTGGTTTGGGCACTCCAACTGGATTTTCTGATGATTACTCTGGAATCTCCTTTAAAGGTTATTCTGCTGGAAATGGAATTTCCGATCCAGTTCTGGCTATTCCAGGCATTATCTGGAGTGCCCGGTGCAGGACCAGAAAAGGCATTTAGAGTACCGTAAATGTTTAGATTAAAGTTATTTAGATTTAGTTTTTGGCCAGCTCCAGTTTCCGCGTTGATAAAGACACTTTTGACCTCTTCGTTAGCGACTAATCTTAGCGTATGAGTTTGGTCTATGTAAATATCATTGGTGGAATTGGGTTTGCTGGATGCGGGATTCCAAGTTGAACCATTCCATACTACCCAGATTGCAGGATTGGGAAAGTCTCCAGAAACGATAGTTTTGTAGGAATTGATTTCCTGACAAACCCCTCCAGAATAGAAGAAAATCATGCCAACAACTGCGAGGAATAACCTGTATATTCGGCAGATTATTGAAGACAACTTGGATGGTATAAACCAAAAAGCATCCATATAAAAAGTAGTTAAAAAGTATGTTTAAGTTAAAAAAAATCTTCCTGAAAAATAAAAGCATAGTCTTATTTTTTTTACTGATTATCATTAGTTTAGCTCCTGTGCAGGCCCAAGTCTACGAAGTCAGTTTATTGACCTGCGATCCGGGAAAAGAGTTGTATTCCAGTTTTGGGCATAGCGCCATTCGGGTGCGTGAAATCGGTTCGCAGGGAAGGGATCTGGTATTCAATTTTGGCACTTTTGATTTCAATACTCCCAATTTTTACGGAAAGTTTGCAACTGGGAAACTCAACTATATGCTGAGCGTGACCACTTACGATCAGTTTATCATCGAGTACGATTACTTTAAGCGGGGAGTGCGTGAGCAGGTTTTGGATCTTACAGGAGAGCAAAAAGACTTTTTGGTCCAGCATCTTCAAGCACAATACGATCCGGCGAGGAGATTTTATAAGTATGATTTCTTTTTCAATAATTGCGCGACCAAAATTAGGGATGCCTTTGAAATCGCGATTGGGAAGCAGTTGATTTGGAATGATCCCTCAGAACCTCAGGAGAAAACTTTCCGGGATCTAATTGACGAATATGTTTATCCTTTGCCTTGGGCGGATTTGGGAATCGATTTAGCCCTAGGAGCTGTTATTGACAGAAATGCCAGCCCATACGAGGCTCAATATCTGCCTGAATACATGGAGCAGGCTTTTGCCCGAGCCACAGTAGAAGGAGATGGTCCAACCCGGCCTTTGGTGAAGGAGACGCGGGTGATTTTAGAATACCCGGAGGAAGACTCGAGTTACGGTTTGCTCAATCCCTATTTGCTATTTTGGGTTTTCGCGGTATTCGTGGCCCTTCTTACTTTCATCGGTCACAAAAAAGGCCGCTTGTTTAAAGGTTTGGACATTACCCTTTTTACAATCTTGGGCTTACTGGGCGTATTAATCGTGTTTTTGTGGTTTTTCACAGATCACTCAGCCACTAAATACAATTGGAATATCCTTTGGGCATTCCCCGGACATTTGGCTTTGGCATGGGGACTTTGGAAAAATCCAGGCAAGCCTTGGGTTTCGAAATATCTTTTGGCAGCCTTGATTGGAACGGTACTGGCTTTGCTCATTTGGATTGTAGGAATTCAATCCTTTCATCCTTCCTTGATTCCGCTTTTTTTGGTGATTTTGCTCCGTTGTAATTATTTGTATTACAACAAGGACAGGATTGCGTAAAGCATTAAAATTCTGGTTTTGCAAACCTTTTACTGGTGAAACGGTGTTGGGAATAAGTTATGGAGTTTAGACTGACCTCAGATTATCAGCCCACAGGGGATCAGCCCCAAGCCATCAAACAGTTGGCTGAAGGGGTAGAGTCCGGGGATTCGGCTCAGGTGCTTTTAGGTGTTACGGGTTCAGGAAAAACATTTACCATTGCGAATGTCATTCAACAAACCCAAAGACCTACACTGGTTTTAAGCCATAACAAAACCCTTGCAGCCCAGCTGTACGGGGAGTTTAAGCAGTTTTTCCCTGAAAATGCAGTCGAGTACTTTATTTCCTACTATGACTATTACCAGCCAGAAGCTTTCATTCCCAGTTCTGGGACCTATATCGAAAAGGATCTCAGCATCAATGATGAAATTGAAAAGCTTCGATTAAGCGCTACTTCTTCCTTGCTTTCAGGAAGACGGGACGTGATTGTGGTGGCCTCTGTTTCCTGTATTTATGGTATTGGAAATCCAGAGGAGTTTGGAAAAAATGTAGTCCGATTGCAGGAAGGAGACCGTATTCCCAGGAATCAGCTGCTTTTTAAATTGGTAGATATTCTCTACAGCCGAACTCAACAAGATTTGACTCATGGTACTTTCAGAGTTAAAGGAGATACCGTAGATATTTTCGTGGCCTATGCAGATTTTGCTTACAGAATATTTTTCTGGGGGGATGAAATTGAAGCGATACAACGGATAGAGCCAAGCACCGGAAAGAAACTTTCTGATGAAAAGATCATTTCTATTTTCCCCGCAAACCTATTTGTAACGGGAAGAGACACTATCCAAACTGCCATCCATGAAATTCAGGATGACATGGTAGCTCAGGTTAATTTCTTTGAAAAAGAAGGGAAATTTTTGGAGGCAAAAAGACTTCAGGAGCGAACCGAGTTTGATTTGGAAATGATCCGGGAGCTAGGCTATTGTTCAGGTGTGGAAAATTATTCCAGATACTTTGATCGGAGACAGGCAGGAGCAAGACCATTCTGCTTGTTGGATTATTTCCCCGATGATTACCTTTTGGTGATTGATGAAAGTCACGTGACAGTCCCTCAAGTTAGGGCCATGTGGGGTGGGGACCGATCCAGAAAAGTCAACTTGGTGGATTACGGCTTCCGTTTGCCTTCTGCTTTGGACAACAGACCCTTAAAATTTGATGAATTCGAAGAGCTGGCCAATCAGGTAATTTATGTCTCCGCGACTCCAGCTGATTATGAGCTCGCTCTTACTGAAGGTGTCGTTGTAGAGCAAATCATCCGACCTACGGGATTGTTAGATCCAACTATAGAAGTTCGACCTAGTCAGAATCAGATCGATGATTTGCTGGAAGAAATAGACCAAACTATCAAAACCGATGCTCGAGTCTTGGTGACCACCTTGACTAAAAGGATGGCTGAAGAGCTTCAAAAGTTTTTGGAGCGGGCAGGAGTCAAGTCGAGATATATCCATTCGGAAGTAAAAACCCTTGATCGAGTGGAAATCCTTCGTGAGCTGAGGCTTGGGATTTTTGACGTTTTGGTGGGAGTGAATTTGCTCAGGGAAGGATTGGACTTACCTGAGGTTTCATTGGTTGCGATTTTGGATGCAGATAAGGAAGGTTTCTTGAGAAATGAAAGGTCTTTGGTGCAGACAATCGGCCGTGCTGCAAGAAATTCTGAAGGCAGGGTGATCATGTATGCGGATAAAATCACAGATTCCATGCAATCTGCCATCGATGAAACCAAGCGAAGAAGGGCTCTTCAACTAGCCTATAACGAGAAAAATGGAATCACCCCGAAAACCGTGATCAAATCTCGAGATAAAATCATGGGTCAAACCAAGGTGGCAGACAGCAAGAAAAATGCGAAAGTTTATGCTGAGCCTATGCCTGGAGAAGCGCAAATGGCAGCTGATCCGGTGGTTCAATATTTGAGTAAAGACAAACTCGAAAAGCTGATTTTGCAGACTCAAAAGCAAATGGAAAAGGCCGCCAAAGAGTTGAATTTCATGGAAGCAGCTAGGCTTCGTGACGAATGGCAGGCCCAAAAGAAAAGACTCGAAGACCTCAATCGAGGTTTGGGTAATTGATACTAAAATCTTTTTCAATGACTCTTCAAGAAGTGAGAGCTTTAGCTTCAAAAGGCGAAGGTCTTCGTATAGAATTTAAAAAGAAGGCTTCCTTTCCGGAGAAAATCATTCGGGAGGTCATCGCTTTTGCCAATACCGAAGGAGGGGATTTGTTGATAGGGGTTGATGACGATGGTACAGTCAGCGGGCAAAAATTCATCGAGGAGGAGATTTTTGTAATGGAAAAAGCTATTCGGGAGCTGATTTTTCCCAAGCTTTCCTTCGAGGTATTTACTTTAAAGCTTAATGAGAAGAAAGGAGTTGCCGTATTTCGGATTCCTTTGAGCCAAGATCGACCTCATTTTTTGAAGGAAAAAGAGAAAAATCAAGCCTTTATCCGAGTGGGCGACAGAAGTGTCCAAGCCAGTAAAGAAGTTTGGGAGATTTTGAAGAAAAGCCGAACTCCTAGGGACACCGTTTTCACCTATGGGAGAAAGGAGGAGATTTTGATGAAACTATTGGGGGAAAATGAAAAAATCACCTTGAAAGAGTTTTCCAAGAAAGCCCAAATCCCCAAATTTTTGGCTTCCAAAACCTTGGTTAGATTAGTCACAGCGAATGTACTCCGGATTCACCCCCAAGAAGGGGAGGATTATTTTACCCTAAAGGAATAGCAATTCCAGTTCTCTGAACAAAACCAAGATTCCCCTGAAGCCCTCCAGTGTGAATCATCAAGATTTTTGAGTTAGGAGGGAAATAATCTTTTTTAAAAAGCTCCCAAATGCCATAAGCCATCTTTCCAGTATAAACTGGGTCAATTGCGATCCCAAATTCCGAATGAAACCAGTGTAAAAATTCGATCAATTCTGGTTTCCACTTCGCATAGCCTCCAAAATGATATTGAGTTATCAATTCGATTTTTCCTTGAGGATTTATTTCAAATTCTTTCAATAAGGCCTGAATTTCGTCTCTAATGAATTCACCTTTTAGGGAAGAGAAACCAAGCAATTCTTGACCAGAACGGATACTAGTAGCCAATCCTACAAATGTTCCCCCAGTACCCACTGATGTACAAATGTGGGTGGACTCATGAGTTGAGGAAGTCAAAATTTCTTTTGTGCCCTGGATTGCGAAATGATTTGTGCCTCCCTCAGGGATTAGGTAAAAATCTCCAAAGATGCCCTTCAATTCTTCTAAAAATTGTTTTGAAGTTTTAGCTCTATATTTTTCTCTATCCACAAAGTGCAGGTTCATCCCCTGGTTTCTTCCGTAGCTTAAGGTTGGATTATTTTCGTCAAATCCATCTCCGCGAATAATCCCGATGGAATTCAATCCGGCTAGTTTTGCCGCTGCAGCCGTGGCATAAATATGATTGGAATATGCTCCTCCAAAAGTCAGGATGGTTTTTTTTCCTAATCTTTTGGCTTCTTTGAGATTGTATTTGAGCTTGAAAAATTTATTGCCGGATACCTGATTATGGATTTTGTCCAAACGGAGAATACCAAGTTCAACCTTCTTTTCTTGAAGAATCTGATGGGATAAAAACTGAATTTCCGTGGTTGAAGGCAGAAGCATGATCAAACTTTCGCCAAAGTTAGCCACATCCTTCTATTTTTGTGGAATGAGCCAACGCCCAGAGGAAGACTTTGAAGAAGACGAGTTAGAATTGTACGAGCACTACCGGATTTTGGTGGACAAGGGACAATCTCCTATTCGGATAGATAAATTTTTGACCGAGAAAGTTGCCTTTGCTACTCGAAATAAAGTGCAGCAGGCGATAGATACCGGGGCTATTTTGGTCAATGGGCAAATGACCAAATCCAACTATAAGATCAAGCCTTTGGATGAAATCAGGGTACTCTTTGAAAAACCGCCCCGAGACACAGAAGTCATTCCTGAAAATATCCCCCTTGATATAATTTATGAGGATAAGGATCTCCTGGTAGTCAATAAACCAGCCGGTATGGTGGTTCATCCTGCTCATGGAAATTGGACGGGTACTTTGGTCAATGCATTGGTTTACCATTTCCAGCATTTGCCCGAGATGAAAGGAAATGTGGGTAGGCCGGGCTTGGTTCATCGAATCGACAAGGATACCTCAGGGCTTTTGGTCATAGCAAAAACGGAAGAGGCTATGACTCCATTGGCAGCACAGTTTTTCCATCATACGATTGACAGAACCTATTTGGCGCTTGTCTGGGGTGAACCGGAGCAAGATTCTGGGACGATCATAGGTAATGTCGGGAGAAGTGCCAAAGACCGGAAAGTCATGGATGTATTTCCCGATGGAAGTCAAGGGAAGCATGCGGTGACCCATTGGAAAGTTATCAAAAGACTTCGCTATGTGTCTTTGATTCAATGCAATTTGGAAACTGGAAGAACTCACCAGATTAGGGCCCATATGAAGTTTTTGGGACATCCCTTGTTTAATGATGCCATGTATGGGGGTGATAAAATCCGCAAAGGAACCCAGTTTGCCAAATACAAGACTTTTATTCAAAACTGCTTTGATCTGATGCCAAGGCAAGCTCTTCATGCGATGAGTCTTGGATTCATACACCCCTTGACCAAGGCAAAATTGTACTTTGAGGCCCCATTACCAGCTGATTTTTCAGGGGTTTTAGAAAAATGGGAAAATTACGTAAAGCATGAATAAACTATAGAATAGGCAATAAAATATCTAATTCTTTACCGAAAACGTATAAAAACACTCTTTTTAATGAATTAAATATATTTTTTAACCATCCTGTTAATAAATCCCTAAAATCAAGGGTAAAATTCTTCAATTATTTTCCAAAACGTCATTATTCAATCGTTTTCCTTAAAAATAATGTAAATTTTTACCAAATAATTTGAATTATTTGCAATAACTGATTCCCTTGTGCTATATTTGAATCAACAATCTGATCCACAAAGGTGGATAGCAAGATTTAAAACACACATACTGTAGGATGTTGAAACTGGCAGACAAGCCCTCCTGTCTCGGGGGTGGAGAGTCTGGGACAAAGCATTTTAGCGAGCTCGTAAATTTGCCTAACTACTCCGTGGAGGTTCGAATCCTTCTCCTACAGCAGGTTATTTTGGGTTTATTGTTAATTGACTAAGACCATGGAATTTTATTTCATGGTTTTTTTATTGCCTAAATTTTATAACAAAGAATTTAATTTGGTCAAATGAATGAATTTTAAAATTATTTTGACTCTATTTTCCCTTATTAGCAATTTTCTAACAAACTGTTTTAAATCCTTTGTTTAATTTTTAATTATTCAATAAAAATCTATTATTATTTAAAATAATGTAAAAAAATAAAATAAAACTTGCAAAAAGATTAATAAATGAATCATTTTTCTAATTTTGAAGCATCAAATTCTTAAACCTATTATTCGATAACTGAAAGCTCATTTTGAGCTTTTTGGTTATCAGAGGGTTAGGTGAAAATTGCTAACGGGCAATTTCAAAAAGATCAAATTTTAAAACATCATACTGTAGGATGTTGAAATTGGCAGACAAGCCCTCCTGTCTCGGGGGTGGGGAACCCAGCACAAAGCGTAATTCAAACCGGACTATAGCCTAACTGCCCCGTGGAGGTTCGAATCCTTCTCCTACAGCAAAATTAAGGCAACAGCAATGTTGCCTTTTTCATTTCTGCCAATTAGAATTTTTGTTAGTATCTTCTCGATGAAAATTTAGTTTTTCTTAATGCCCTCAAAAATTCACTCTTTTAAAAATGCACACCCTCTCCGGAAGAAGATTGTGGGGATTATTCTTAGGCTGATTTTAGTCCTGCTTTTTTTAGAGTTTGTGCTCTATTTCGGCTCCAATATTTTCCTTTCAAAATACGCTCAGAGAAAGATAAACGAAGCCACTAAGGAAGTTTATGAGATTGACTTTAACCGGATCAATCTTTCGCTTTTGAGAAGGGGCGTTTTTATGGATGGCTTAGTGATGAAGCCGGTAGATTCCAGGATACCGGATGAAAATCAGGCCTTGTTTGATTTTACCTTGGATCAAGTTGGATTGAGTGGTTTTTGGTTTGATTTTTCTGAAAAGGAATTCACGATTTCCAAAATTTATCTTGACAATCCCAGTGTGGAATTGAAACTTCCTCCCAATCAGGAAAAAGCCAAAAAGAAGGTTAAATCTGGAAAAGATATCTCCCCAATCAAGCAATTGGAGCTAGAAATCCAGAAAAGTATTAGCAAGCTGAATTTGGCTGGATTACGAATCGAGGAAGTTGAAATTGATCACGCCAATGTATTTTTCTTTAATTTTTTAAGTAAGGGAAATCTGAAGGCCAATGATACTAAGCTTTTTGTGCGGGAAATAGATTTAACTACCAAAGGTGTGTGGAAAACGCCTTTTAACGCAAGAGGCTTTGAATTTGAATTGGAAGAGGTTTCTTTCCCTCTTCCTGATGGGGTTCATTCTATTTTGGCAGACCGAGTCTTTATTTCCTCTCTGGATAACCTTATTGATATCCAAAAATTCTCTCTCACTTCTGATCGAAAAGTTCCCAGTAAATCCTATTACGATGTTAAGTTGGATAAACTTTTACTGGGTAATGTGGATTTGAATCGGGCTTTCATGACTTCCGAGTTATTAATTGATGAATTGATTCTTAATGCGCCAAAATTCAGTGTAGCCAGTAATCCGCAACCTAAATCTGATTCCACGGCTACGGGTGACCTGAATGATTTGATCAAAGGAAATCTGAATTCCATTGCGATCAAGGAACTTTCGATCAACAATGGACAGTTCACCAAATCCCAGATTTCTGATACCCTTAAAAACAGGATTGAGATTGATGAGCTGAACTTTAAAATGATCCAGTTTTATCTGGGTGAGGATTCCCTGAGAAGGCAAAATCAATTCTTTTATGGGGAGGATGCCTCCATGGAAATCAAAGGGGGAAGGTTGTATTTGGGGGATAATGTCCATCTCTTGGAAGGAGAGAAGGTTTCGGTTTCTTCATTCCGAAATAACCTGTTTGTAGAAAATCTGACTATTTCTCCAAGACCTGGAGCGGCAGAAAAAAACTCAATCAATAATTTGATTCAGGTTTCTTTACCTGAGTTTACCCTAGACCAATTGGACCTGAAAAAGCTTTATAATGAAGGTATTTTTTCAGTTCGGGATGTATTGGTAGACCGACCCGATGTGGAATTTACAGAGTACCAAAAAGTCAAGTCTGAATCTACAAAAGCCCCACTCAGCGAAATAGTTGCTGGCTTTTTAAGCGAAGCTGAAATTGAAAAATTTGAAGTTCGGGAAGGCGTAATTCAATTCAAGGACGAAAGCGGAAGGAGGAGCAATGATCTTGGATTTGATAAATTCAGCATCCTTTTGGAAGGATTGCATATCAAGCCAGATACCTTATTACCGCTTCAAGATCAGTTTTATACTGAAGAAATCTACCTTTCCCTGGATAATTATAGGCTAAAGATTAAGGATAATCTTCACTTGATTTTCGCAGATAACCTTAAAATTGACTCAAGAAACCAACTACTTGAAGTAAGGAATTTGAAAATCCAGCCTCAGAGCGAAGAGCAAATTCAAACTCTTCTGGATTCCTATGGTAAAACCGCTGCGATCAATTTCTCTGTGCCCTTATTTAGGGCAGAAGGGATTGATATCAAATCTGTGTTTTTTGATCAGACCTTGAGCATCGGGAAAATTTCATTACCAAAGCCTGATTTTCAGATCACCAACTACCGGGCAAAAGAAAAGAAAAGTCAAGTTGCTGCCGCTGCACCTACCTCTACGGATGATATCAGGGGACTACTATTGGGGTATTTTAACTCGATTAGTATAGATTCTGTCAATCTCGATCAGGCAAAGATCAATTACCAAAGCCTTGGGGGAGAAAAAAAGACCAGTTTTCAGGAGGATAATTTCTCTCTCCGTTTGAAGAATTTTTCTTTGGATCCAGGTGATACTAGCTTGACTGGAAAGACACTTTTCTCCGAAGAAATTGACCTAAGGTTCTCCAATTACTCTTTCAGTTTGGCGAACGGGAAATACCTGGCCGAGGCCGGAGTCCTCAAGTATAATTCAAAAGATCAAACCATCTTTTTTGAAAATCTGACCTTGCAACCCGGGAATGATCTGGGAAGCCGTATAGCGATTGGATTGGATTTCCCGAAAGTTGCCTTAATCGGAGTGGATATTGAAGAATTTGTTTTTCAAAATATTCTGGATCTTCAAAAACTGGAATTCGATCAAGGCCTGGTGGAAATCGGGATTGATCGACAAATTCTACTTAAAAAAGAGGCTGGGAATAGAGGTCCAAAAAAAGCAACTAAAGCAATCGACTGGATTAATATCGATACCATTACCGCCAAAAACTCCTTTCTTCAACTGAATTTTCTTGCAGAAAATGATGCGCAAAGATCCGTGCAAACGGAGTTTGGATTCCTAATCCGTGACTTTCATTTGGATACTTTGGTTTTGGATAAAACTGATTTGAGGAGTGTTTATTCTCAGGCCAGTTTAGATCTCAAAAACTTTGTTTTCGCGCTTCCAGATAGTGTCCATACGATAAGTTTTAACGCGGTTCAGTTGGCGGATAGTCGACAAGAACTGGTTTTTTCCAATCTAAAAATTACTCCCAAGGATCATTTTGGAATGGTAGGAAGTCCAGTCATCGAAGCCCAGATGGATCAATTGGCAATTGTTAACAACCATTTGCCAGAAGTTTTGAAAACCAAAACCTTTGACATGCGAAAAGTGAAAATGGTAAATCCGAAAGTGGATATTTATCTGGATACTTTAAAGGCAGACCGAACCGACAAACCCACCAAGCCCAAGAACCCAAAGTCCTTGGTTGAGTCAATCGTTTTGGGAGATTTTCAAGTGGTCAACGGAGACTTCCAAATTCATAGAAAAGGAAAAGATCCTGATCCAAGAATGGACTTTAATGAGGTGAATTTGAGTGTATCAGATCTTCAATTTGACTTTTTGAAAAAGGAGCAAAAGGTCAATCTGGAGGAATTGGCAAGGAAAAATATTTCATTTTCCATGAATGACTACCAAATCGAAACTCCTGACAGTTTGTATAAAGTGAGTTTTGATCAAATTTCCTATCAAGATGGAGGTCTGAAAATAGAAGGGCTATACTATCGTCCTGTAAAAGGAAACTATGCGCATCTCAGAAGTATGCCTTTCCAAACAGATGCCGTGACTGCACGTGTAAAAAGTCTAAATATCAGTGGACTCGATCCGGCTGCTTATTTTGGAGAAAATAAACTTATAGCGGATGTAGTTACCCTTGAAGGAGCGGAATTGGATTTATTCCGGGACAAGAGATATCCAGCAGACACGACAATTTTAAAATATATGCCTCAATACCTGATGACTCATGCCAAAATTGATGCGGATATCAATGCGGTTCAGGTCAGGAATAGTCGAGTGAGATATTTTGAAATGGCCCCAAAGGGGAATTTACCGGGTATGATTAGTTTTGACTCGATTCAAGTAGATCTGGCTCCATTTTACCTCAGAAGAAATAAGGATGAATTCCCTACGGATCAGGTACGACTGGGAATCCAAGCCAAAATCATGAATGAATCCAATGTCCAGCTCCAATCCCTCATGTATTTCACAGAGAAGTATCCGATGGATGTAACCGTTTCTTTGGACAAATTCCGTTTCGCTGAGGTGAATGACTTTATGGAGAAGACTTTATTCGTAAAAGCGATTGATGGCACTGTAACGGGAGGGCAATGGGATTTTAGGCTGAATGAAGATTATGCAATCGGGAAAATGGCCTTTGGCTATACGGATTTGAAAATCCAGTTTGTGGATAGTTTGACCTACGAACGTGGACTTGGAAAGCTGAAGATTTACACCTTTGGGGCCAATCTAATAGCCAAAAACAATAATCCTAGGGCAGGGGGTAAAAAGGTAGTCGCTCGAAGAATTTACTTAGAAAGGGATAAAAGGAAATTCATTTTCAGTTCCTGGTGGAAAGCCACCTTCAGTGGATTGCGAGGCACCTTCGGTTTAGGACAGCCTAAGATTCCAGATGAACTCAGAAAGGAAGAAGAGGATTAATAATTAACAAATAAAAAAAGGGATCATTTGATCCCTTTACTTTTTGATGATTCGGTAAGATTCTGATTTTCCATTCCAGGAAAGGTTCAGCACATAGACACCTGCTGCTTTGGTTTGCAAGTATGTTCCAATCTGCTCACTCAATATTTCCAGATTTGATTCAGTAAAGAATTGAGTTTGTCCTGTAGAGGTGCTGATCATGGCATTTACTTCGCCTTCAAGAACCTGCTCAGTTTGGATTAACTCCAAGTTAAATTCCCTTCCATTGGTTGGATTTGGATAGATTATCCAAGAAGAAGCGCCTTTTACAGGTTCTACTTGAATAGATCGGGTAACGCTGTAGGAGAAATTACCATCCAAGTCAACCTGCTTCAAGCGGTAGAAGATATTCCCTCCGCTAGCAGGAAGATTCTTGTCTGTATAGCTATACTCCACAGGTTTATCTGAATAGCCCGCACCTGCCACCTGATCAATTACTGACCAGTTTTTGATACCATTAATCGCCCGCTCAATTTCGAAGTGGGAGTTTTCCCATTCTTTGGAAGTAGCCCATTTCAAGTCTCCTGTCCTTAGATTAGGGTTATACTTGGCGTCGAAGTAGAGGAAATCTATTGGGAGAATACGGATGTTTGGAAAAGAAATATAAACCACACCTCGGCCTCCGCTACCACCCCTGTCATATCCAGCACCTCCACCTGATCCAGTGCCAGGAGCCCCATTACCACCATTATTTTGACCAATAGGATCAGGATCATTATTTTGGTTTTTCTTTTCGTCGAACAGAAAAGGATTTGCATTTCCTCCAAGGGTAGCACCTAAAACATTCACCCCTCCTAATCCAGGGAATTCATTTCCATTAAAGTTAGTACCTAATCCACCACCACCAGCTCCAAAATGAAAAGTTGTCGATCCTATGGTAAACTGTTGTGCATTACCTCCATTTCCTCCAAAAGCAGTTCCGTTACCATTACCATTCCCAGGAAATCCGGCACCAAGAATTCCACCACCACCACCACCAGCGATTGCTTGTTGTTGGCCCTGAAATCTTACATCAGAATCTCCACCTTTCCCTCCATGCGTGCCTATACCACCAAGACCAACTATCTCTAAGCCATTATTTCTTATAGCCCCTCCTCCTCCTCCAGAGCCACCAGCATTTCCGTTCACAGTGGTCGAAGAGCCAGAAGAGCCACCACCACCACCACCATTTGCTGAAATAGAAGTATTGGCCCCATCTACAGTTCCAGCTACGGATGAAGGTAAGCCATTTGAACCTCTTTGTACACTAGATACAGCCCCTGCTCCTCCAGTTCCTACCAACACAGTAAAATTAGAGTTTGCGGGAAGTCCATAAGGGTTTGTCGTTGATATTGCACCTGAGTTAACCCCACCAGCTCCACCTCCGCCTGCTGCAGTTCCTGCTCCACCTCCGCCTCCACCAGCTCCTACCCAAACATTGAAATTTGTCAATCCTTGAGGAGCAGTCCATGTATAATTACAATTAAATCTGATTAGTGTAGTACCAGACACTGTGCCATCATCAATTATTTCAATACAATCCAGTTGGTTTGAGTCTGGACAAGAATAGGAGATTAGAACAATTCCATTACCTCCATTTGCCCCTTCATTATTATTTCCTCTGGCTCCTCCACCTCCTCCTCCAGGTGAGGTTCCAACTGTTGAATTATTACTACTAGTAGTGGCACCTTTTCCCCCTGTTCCAGTGCTATTTGCACCATTACCCCCATTACCTCCATTCGTTCCTGAATTTGGTAAACCAGCAACTCCATTCATAGAAGTACCATTGCCTCCTGCTCCGCCTGCTCCTGGATTAACAGCCGCACCCCCATTATTTCCTGCAGATCCGCCCTCTGCAGAAACCAATCCGCTTGTGTATGGTAGTGAAGAATCTCGGGTTACATATGTCCTTCCGCCATTTGGAGATGCTGGAACCCCTCCCTGACCTACGTATACTGCCATAGGTTCTCCAGGAGTTACCGGAATGGTAATTGTGGAGTAACCCCCACCACCACCACCACCACCACCAGTACCGTTGATGGAATTGCCTCCCTTTCCTCCTCCTCCCCAAACTTTAATGGTTACTTCATAAATATTGGCAGGGACAAAAAAAGTACCATTGCCTGTGAATACAGCGCTACAGATCCCGAAAAATGTGGTGTTGTTTAGACTATTCGGATCAAGAGGAACTGTACAGACATCAGTGGTTTTTTTAATACTTGTAATGACCAATTGAGTCAGTTCTGGGTTGGCAATTCCAGTAGTTTGGAATGTTCCTACACCATTTCTAACATCAAATCCAAGAGGTGAAGTTGTATAGGTACCGCTATTACCTAGCCCTAAAGTATAGCTCACTATATATTTTCCATCTGTAAGGATGGATGGATTTCCGGAAATTGTAATTGTAGCAGGTCCTCCATTAAAGGAGGCAGAAACAGAACTTACAGAATTTAATGTATAGTTTGGAGATACTTCAATAGTACCAGTAGCTGAAAGCCCTGTAAAACATGTACCCCCAGTTATTGGAATTGAATAATTATATATACCTGGAGTTGTAGCTGTTCCAGAAAAGGTAATAACGCCTGTTGATGAATTAAAATTGGCAGAAATACCCGGAGGTAATCCATTTGCCCCAGGAGTACCGTTACCTGAAATAGCCGTAACTCCAGTTGTGTTTTGGGTAAACGGAGTTAGAGAAGGGGAACTAATACAAACACTTGGATAAGGAACTGAAGTGGGATCTACTGTGGCTAATGGGTTGATAGTAATGTTTTTGGTTACGGTTGTCGTGCCACAAGAACCTCCGCTGGTAGTTAGTGTGAGGGTAACGGTTCCCGACTCAGCGGCCCCGGCAGTATAGGTTGCATTGGCAGGGTCGGTTGGATTTGTCCAAGTGCCAGCACCACCGCTCCAGGTTCCCCCGGTAGCTCCTCCACCGACACTTCCACCCATAGGAGCTGAAGTAGCACCCTGGCAGATAGCGGTTAAGGCAGGGCCTGCAGTAGCGGTAGGGTTTGGATTGATGGTTATGGTTCGTACCGTTTGAGCAGAAGGTCCATTACATCCATTGGCCGTAACTTGGATATCCACGGTACCGCTAAATCCATTTGCCCAAGTCATAAGACCGGTAGTAGGATTAATACTTCCAGCGGCAGGATTGCTCAGGGTCCAGTTGAATCCAGTGCTGTTGGTAGCTGTGGTCGCAAAAGCTGTGGTTGTTGTTCCGTTGGTCAGCTGGCAGGTGGGAGGAGTGCCTGTAATGGCAGTAGGTGTTCCGACGGTAGGTGTTATGGTTATGGTTCGTACCGTTTGAGCAGAAGGTCCATTACATCCATTGGCCGTAACTTGGATATCCACGGTACCGCTAAATCCATTTGCCCAAGTCATAAGACCGGTAGTAGGATTAATACTTCCAGCGGCAGGATTGCTCAGGGTCCAGTTGAATCCAGTGCTGTTGGTAGCTGTGGTCGCA
>NZ_SNYF01000010.1:0-115688 GCF_004362805.1 Algoriphagus boseongensis | reverse complement strand
TTGCCCAAGTCATAAGACCGGTAGTAGGATTAATACTTCCAGCGGCAGGATTGCTCAGGGTCCAGTTGAATCCAGTGCTGTTGGTAGCTGTGGTCGCAAAAGCTGTGGTTGTTGTTCCGTTGGTCAGCTGGCAGGTAGGAGGAGTGCCTGTAATGGCAGTAGGTGTTCCGACGGTTGGGGTAACGGTGATAGTTCCTGTTACAGTTTCCCCAGCACAGCTTCCCCCACTTGCACTCACAATATATGTTCCTGTTGCAGTTGGGATTCCTGAAATGGTAATGCTTGCAGTACCTAATCCTGAAACAGAAAGTCCCGATGGGAGATTTGATACACTCAGAGTACCTCCTGTATCTACATTAAAAATTATGTCAACAATTGGGTCTCCGCTGCATATATCTGGTTGATCCTTAGGACCAGTTCCTGACCCAAGGGATATTGTACAAGCCAAAACCTCTTCAACCTTTAAATTTTCCTTTTCTAATATTTCTATTTTAGCAGGAGGAATAGGTTCAACTTCCAATTCTTTTGAAGCCTCAAAAAGTCTGGAAATAGGTTTTAAGGAAGATATGTCAAATTTGAGGCTTTTGGCATAGAAATTCCAGCTGACAAAAATCAGAATTCCAAAAAATAACACCCTAAGTAAATTCCCCCTCATAAGCATAATTCAGTAACCGAAATGCTTTTTAAATAGCTAAAAACGCACTTTAAATTTACGTAATATTCCTTAGTATCGGTTATAAATGCGTTCTTTTTTAATCTCATCTATTTGATAATCAATACTTGTTTTTAGGAATTATATAATTGCATTACAATCATTATTCCAATGCCTAATTAATTCTTGTTTATACATTTTTATGTATTGTTTAACAAGAGCTTTATTCGCTTACATTTTTTTGAATTAGAAATGCATTTAAACTTCCTTCAAAAAGATTATTTCACAAAACGCCTAATTAGGACTTCAAATCTAATTTTTTTTCATTCAAAAACAAATAAACTATTGAATGCTAGTTGGTTGAAAAAAAAGAAAACCGGACCAATGCTGACCCGGTTTCCTGTTGATATAAGCTAAGGATTACCCATTCATGCTGATCAAAAACTCAGCATTGTCACGGGTGCCTTTCATTCGCTGAAGCAAGAATTCCATAGATTCCTGAGCAGTCATGTCGCTCATTAGTTTTCTCAGGATCCATACGCGCTGCATTTCTTCCTTGTCCATCAATAGATCTTCTCTACGTGTTCCGGAGCTAAGCACATCGATAGATGGGTAGATTCTTCGGTTGGCCAGCTTTCTGTCCAAAGCCAATTCCATGTTACCGGTACCCTTGAATTCTTCAAAGATTACCTCGTCCATTTTTGAACCTGTTTCTACCAAGGCGGTGGCGATAATGGTCAATGAACCTCCGTTTTCTACATTTCTGGCTGCGCCAAAGAAACGCTTAGGCTTGTGCAAGGCATTGGCATCCACACCACCGGAAAGGATTTTTCCTGAGCTAGGTACCACCGTATTATGTGCTCTGGCAAGACGGGTGATGGAATCCAAGAGGATGACCACATCATGTCCTACTTCCACCATTCGCTTGGCTTTTTCCAAAACAATGTTTGCAACCTTTACATGTCGCTCAGCCTGCTCGTCAAAAGTGGAGGAAATAACCTCTGCTCTTACCGAACGAGCCATGTCTGTGACTTCTTCCGGACGCTCGTCGATCAACAAGATCATCAAATGAACTTCTGGATGGTTTTGAGTGATGGCATTGGCGATCTGCTGCAAAAGAACTGTTTTACCAGTTTTTGGCTGAGCTACGATCATACCTCGCTGTCCTTTACCGATAGGAGCAAATAAGTCCAAAATACGGGTAGAGTAGCCATCAGGCTTGGTGCTCAGGTTTAATCTTTCCTCAGGGAAAAGTGGAGTCAAGTATTCGAAAGGAACCCGGTCACGAATTTCATCCGTGGTCTTGCCGTTACAAGTGGCAATCTTTAACAAGGCAAAATACTTTTCACCTTCTTTTGGAGGTCGGATAGACCCCTTGATATGGTCTCCGGTTTTTAAACCGAAAAGTTTGATTTGGCTAGGAGAAACATAAATATCATCCGGAGAAGCCAGGTAATTGTAATCCAAGGATCTGAGGAAGCCGTAGCCTTCCTGCATGATTTCCAATACACCTTCGTTTTCGATTACTCCGTCAAATTCTCTAGGAGATACAAAAGGTTTCTTTCTGGCTGATCCCTGAAGAGTCTCTGCTGAAGGCATTAGCACTTCATCTTGAGATTTGAAGTTTCTTCTTTTTGGGAGATCAACTTCCTGTTCAGGCTTTTGGCCTTCTGAAGTTGATTCAGGAGCGGAAGCTTTTTCTTCGGAATTTTCGCTGGAAACGTTTGCTTCCACATTTACTTCCTCGAATACTCTTCTTCTAGGTCTGAAATTCTTTGGCTCTTCAGTTGAAGCTTCGGCTTCTTCTTTTTTAGCAGGAGCAGCTTCTTTTGGCTCTAGGCGCTCAGGTCTGGCAGGTCTTTCAGGCCTTTCGTTACGTTCAGCCTTTTCAGGACGCTCTACCTTTTCAGGGCGAGGTCTTTCAGGTCTTTCAGTTTTTGCCTCCGGTTCTGATGCTTCCTTAGGCAATTCTGTTACGTTTTGTCTTTTGAATTTAGGCTTGTACTCGGGTTCTGGAGTAGCTGCCGCTGCTTCGGACGAAGGAACTTCTGGTTTTTTTTCGGCTTCAACTGCCTGAGTTTCTACGATTGAGGGCTTTTTCTTGGGAAGGGCCTGCTCTGGGGTGATCGCTTGCTGGTCTAGAATTGCGTAGACGAGTTCGTCTTTTTTGAGTGATTTGAAGTTTTTGACTCCTAGCTCTTCAGCAATTTCCTTCAGTTCAGATAAAAGCCTGATTCTGAGTTCTTCTATGTTGTACATAAAGAGGGTATGAAATAAATAAAATCTTGATAGATGCGGTATTTGAGATCGTGGATGATTTTCTGAGCAAAAAAGGTCTGCAGGAAAAGCTCAAGTCAAAGTGGGCTGACTTGTTCATACACGGTGATGGCACAATAATAATCCATGCCAATCGATTTAACAAATTTTTTGATTTCTCTTGGCAATATTTTTTCCTCAGAAAATCAACTGTCTAAGGATGGGAAGGGATTTTAGAGGGCTTGGATTGTCCAAATGCTCGCTGTAATAATCCACCAAGAAATCGAGAAATCTTTTTCTAAGGCTTCCTCTTACTTGGGCTGCTGAATGATAACCTTCCTCTAAAAGCTGAGAAATGTAGCTTTCCAGTTCCTTGGTTTCCTCGGGGGAGAAAGGCTGATTTTTGGATTCTATTAGAAACATGGAAGCTTCTTCAGGTCCGAATCCCAGGTATTTGGCTTTTTCCAAAAGGAAGACAATAGGGAAGTGGGTAAGGTTGAGATTTTCCTGATCCAAAATTTGAATGCTTTCTTCCAGAAAATCAAAAAGAAACTCGTTTTGGTAGTTTTCGAAAATACTCCTGCTGATGACCTCTGTCATAAACAGAGCCACGGAAGTTCTGGAAAAGTCGAAGGGGATATGCTTTTGGGGAAAGGTGAGTTTGGCTTCGGAAATTCTCTGCAGTCCAGAATTTTCCTTGTCATATACCACCAAATCTAAAAGAGTTAAAGGCTGATAAAAGGCCATTTTACTCCCTTTTCCCTGCGTGCGAACTCCGTTGACCAGGTATGATTTTAGACCGAGTTCGCGTGTGAAAATTTTGACAATAATGCTGGTCTCCTTGTATTTGAGGCTGCTCAGTACGATCCCTGCCGTCTTTTTGATCATGACCGGATCTATTTTTTATCTTCCAGAAAGCATTTTCTGCATCTGGCCTCGTAGGCTTCCTTTTCTCCCAATACCACCTTGTCCATACTGGATGAAAGTCTAAGAGAAAAAGCTGCTAAGCTCCCACACTTCATGCAAATCGCATGGACTTTGGTTACGTATTCTGCCATAGCCATCAGTTGAGGCATGGGTTCAAAGGGCTTTCCTTCAAAGTCCATATCCAGACCAGCAAGAATTACCCGTTTGCCTTGGTTGGCTAATTTTTGGACTACATTGATCAGGTCCAAATCAAAAAACTGAGCTTCATCAATTCCTACCACATCGCAGTCTCCTGCTAATAATAGAATGTCACCTGCAAACTGGACTGGAGTGGATCGGATACTATTTTCGTTATGAGAGACCACATCATGTTCGTGGTATCTTTTGTCAATTGAGGGTTTAAAAATTTCCACTTTGAGTCTGGCGATTCTTGCCCGGTTTAGCCGACGGATAAGTTCCTCAGTTTTCCCGGAAAACATCGATCCGCAGATCACTTCGATCTGGCCTTTTTTGTCGCTGGACTTATTGGTATTTGGTGATGGTTCGACAAACATGGACTATTCCGTGTATTGAAGATGTGGAAATTTATTGATTTCGGCCACCCTAATCAGGATTTCTCCTTCAAGAATTTGGGTTTGGCAAGTTAGTCTTTCATTGGGCTTTAGCCTATTTTGACTCCTGTAAAAAAGCTCTCTCTCCGTCAATTCATTTAATTGAGCCTCCTGTTTTACCAGAATCATTTTGCATGTGGTACAGCGACCTTTTTTCCCACAAGCATGCATCCAATCGATGCCATTTTCATGAATTAATTCAATAACTTTACGATCAGTGCTTTCCGAATCAATGATGAAATTTCCCAGGTTTTGTATGATTATTCGGGGCATTTTTACGTTTGATTTTGAAAACCAGACCCACTTATGACAGTTCAAATTAACAGCAATTATTTAGAAAATTATTCCAAAGAGTACGCTCAGCTTGTCTGCGAACGTTTTTTTTCATCTCGGCAGTTTATTACCGGTCAGGATATCATTCAGTTGACCAATAGCAATCAGGTCAATTTTTTTATCATCAAAAGACTGTTTGAAAAGTGGCAGGAGGAATTGACCAAGCTAAAAAGCAATCCTTTCTTCGATTACAGGGACATTGCGGTTCATGAGGCTTTGACCCAGTTTATGAATGTGCTTTCCCGAAGGATCAAGGCGGAAAGAGCGCATTTTGAGCCATTAGTTCAGGAAGCTGTAAAATTGGCGATCAAGCTAGCTTGTCAGCCGGTTGAATTTTATCAGGACGAAATCAGAAAAGCTCCAGCTGGAAAAATCAATGAATACCTCAAGGAGAATAAGAAATATTACAAGTGGCATGATAAAGCAGTCACTTTTCTCATCGATAAAGCTGGCTTTGGACAAGACAGAGAGGCGTATTTGAAAGCAATTTCAGCTAACTATCAGGTCATCAAGGATAGTTTAGAATCAGTGAATCTTTTGCTTGCTACCTTGGGTGATGTAAAGGCTTTCGACCTTGACCAATACATAACTGGTGGATCAGGAACTCAAGCCAGCCCTGTGGTAGAGGAAAATAAAGTAACTGAGGCATCTTTTTTCGAAAGTGTGGAGGAGGAAACTGTTGAAGTCTCAGCGCCAGAGCCTCAGGTAGTTCCTGAAGTGAGAGCAGAAAGACCAGCGCCTGCTCCACCAGCTATGGGTAATGGAAGATTGGATGCAGGAAAGTTGAAGGCTCACTTCTCTGCGGAGTCTTATAAAGGAATGAAAGGGATTTTGGGAGAGCTTTCTGAGAGTTTGGCCTTGAATCAGCGATTTATGTTTACCAAAGAGTTGTTTGATGGAAATGCTGATTTGTTAAAGCATGCTTTGAAAACGATAGATGAATCCGGATCTTTTGATTCGGCTGTGGACTTGATCAATACCCGCTATGTTGCTGAATTGGATTGGGATACCAACTCTGAAGCGGTGAGAGAATTTCTCCAATTGGTCTACCGAAAATTTGCCGATTAAGTTTAATGTGATAGAAATTAAGAAGGAGGGTCGAAAGCCCTCCTTTTTTTAACTCAATCTGCCAAGCTGGGTGGCTCTAGAGGAATCCATTTTTATGAAAACGAAGAGCAAAATAGTAAATGACCAAAGAGAAGATCCACCATAGCTAAAGAAGGGGAGGGGAATCCCAACTACGGGAAACAATCCTATGGTCATGGCAATATTGATCATGAAATGGAAAAGCAATATCGAGACCACGCAATACCCATAGATTCTCGAGAATCTGTTTTTTTGTCTTTCTGCCATCACGACCAGTCTATAAAGTAGACCAGTAAATAAGCCGATCACAATTAGGCTTCCTATCCAACCGAATTCTTCTCCCAGAGTGCAAAAGATAAAATCGGTATGCTGCTCGGGTACAAAGTCAAATTTGGTCTGAGTTCCTTCCAAGTATCCTTTTCCAAGTAAGCCTCCCGAACCGATGGCAATTTTAGATTGGGTCACATTCCATCCCACACCCAATGGATCAATATTGGGATTAAAGAGAACCATGATTCGGTTTTGCTGATGAGGAGGGAGTTTGGCAACTACATAATCCAAGGAATAGATATAAGCAATCAATCCTAATCCAATAAGGGAGAAAACTACTGTCCTTTGCCAAGTTCTTCTTCCCAAGGAAACTAAAATGGCAACGACTACTACAATTGCCCCTACCAAATAAAGATTGTTTTCGATACCTAGTCCTAAAAGAGTGACGGCTACCAATCCAAAGCCTAACACGAAATACCATTGAGGTAATCCCTCACGATAAAACATCAAAAGCATGGAAAAATAAACCATTGCAGTACCAGTATCTGGCTGAAGTAGAATCAATCCCACTGGAATCAGCAAAATGGTAAAAGCTATGATTTGGTAGTTCTTTTTGGATAGGTCAAAGGTTGGCCTTTCCATCACCTTTGCCAGAGCTAGCGCGGTCGTCAGCTTGGCAAACTCCCCTGGCTGGATTCGAAATGAGCCAAAGCCAACGGAAAGGACTTGACCATTGACTTCCTTACCTAAGAAAGGAGTGACAATCAAAATCCCGATGAAAAGGATGTAAATCGGTAGGGCTAGATTTTCAAAAAAGCGGTAATCCGCCACCATGATCAAAGTGATCAAGGCAATCGAAATACCTATTCTGACTAGCTGCTGGCCGGAATTGATGGATAGGTCCCAAATTTCCTTGGGATATTGGCTATCGAATACCGCCGCATAGATATTGATCCAGCCTATAAAGACTAAGGCAAAGTAGATCAAGACTGCAATCCAGTCGACTCGATTAATTTGAATATCCGCCTCTCTCATCAATAAATAAAGTTTCCGGCGATTACGTATTCTTCCAAAGCAGGTCTAGTGATTTCCCCTCTGAGATATTTTTCAATCATTAGAGAAGCCGTACTTGCTGCTGCTCGGCCACCCCATCCTGCATTTTCCACATAGACTGCGATTGCAATTTTAGGATCTTCTTTTGGGGCAAAAGCAATAAAAACGGAATGGTCTTCCCCATGTGGGTTTTGGGCTGTTCCCGTTTTTCCTGCTATGGTGATGTCTTTTAATACTGCTCGAGCTGCTGTTCCATAAATCGCCTCTGCCATGGCATCCTGAATCAAATCGAAATGAATCGGATCGATTCCAACTTCTCGTTTGATTTGATATTTGCCAGGGATCAAGGTCGGATCTCCGTCGACTTCCTTGATCAGGTGAGGAATGTAATAGTATCCTTTATTGGCAAAAATGGCAGCAAGATTCGCCATTTGAAGTGGAGTAACGAGCATTTCACCTTGACCAATGGAAAGAGAATAGATGGTGGAATACTTCCAATGTCCTTCTCCATAGACCCGATCATATAACTTACTGGAAGGAATGGAACCTCCTTTTTCATTAGTCATATCCACTCCTAATGGCCCACCAAGACCAAATTTCAAAACTCTTTCTCTCCAGGCATTCAATCCAATTTCAGTATCCTTGAAGGTATTCGTGGAGACCTCCTGATTGATAATCATTCTGTATGCCTGATGGAAATATGGATTGCATGAATTTCGGATCGCCCCAAAAAGGTTTACAGGGCTTGGGTGATTGTGGCAAGCGACCAGAGATTTGTTACAGGCAAAGGTTGTGTTTGGTGTTAATATCCCTTCCTGAAGTCCGATTAAGCTTTGGACAATTTTAAAGATCGAACCCGGAGGGTAGGTGGCCATGATAGGTCGATTGAACAAAGGCTTCTGAATGTCCTTATTCAAAAGGGTATAGTTCTTACTAAATTCGGCTCCTGTAAGCTCATTGGGGTCATAAAAAGGAGCAGAGATCATGGCAAGGATTTCACCTGTTTTAGGTTCGATGGCCACGACAGATCCTTTTTTTCCAGCCATTAGCATTTCTCCATAAAGCTGAAGATCCATGTCAATGGTGGAAGTGATGTTTTTTCCAGCTACTGAGGCAGTATCGTATTCTCCATCTTTAAATGGCCCTTTATCCACTCCACGGACATTGACCATCTTGTACTTCACACCCTTTTTACCTCGGAGTTCATTTTCATAATAGCGCTCCAAACCGCTCAATCCTACATAATCTCCTTGGCTATAGTATTTTGTAGTATCACGTTCCAATTGAGGACCGCTGATTTCTCCTATATATCCCAAAGCATGTGCAGCGGTGGATTTGGGATAAGATCGCACGGCACGGGTCATAATAAATAGACCGGGATAATCGATCAGGAAATCCTGAATTCTGGCAAACTCCTTATTGGAGATTTGCTTGATTAAAGGAGAGGGTTTGACAGAGGAATATTTCCTAGCTGCGGTGAGGGTTTCCACAAGCTGTTCTTTCGGGATTCTGAAAAGCTCACAAAATCTTGTAGTATCCTGAATTTTCAATTCTTTGGGTACGACCATCAAATCAAAAATCGGATTGTTGTAGACTAGGAGTTGACCCTTACGATCATAAATCAATCCTCTGTATGGGTGGTCGACGATTCGTTGGATAGCGTTCCGTTCAGCTCTTTGAGTAAAGCTGTCATCGACGACTTGGATCATAAATAGCCTGACAAGCAGCACCACACTCACCAAGGAAATGAAGATGAGGATGATTACCGGTCTTTGTTCATTCATCAGATTCCCCTCCTACGCTTGAAAAACAGTAGTTGTACAAGTATAGCCAAAAGACAGGTCAATGTCGAGGAAAAAAAGCTTTTATTCAGCACAGAAAAAAAGCTTCCGAATCCCCAATGGTCTATACTGAAAAATACGATCGAGAATGCAAATACCAAGGGAAATGCATAGCTCAAAAACCAGCCAGTTCCCATTTCGCTTAGGGTAGGATATTGCATATCGTCGTAGCCTCCAGTAGGACTGACAGCTTTCAGCCAGATCGGTCTAGCAAAAGCCATGAAAGTAGCCGCAGCAGTATGCATACCGATAGTTTCATAAAAAACATCAATTACCAATCCCATTCCAAAAGCTATCAAGAGCAAAGGAATGGTCCGAAGATTTAAGGGTAAAATCAAAAGCCCCAAAAGGTATAGGAAGGCAAAAGCTTGTCCGAAAAGGGCCAGATTTTTCAGAAAGAAAATCTGAACCAAAACCAGCAGGATTAGCCGAAGGGTAAATAGGATCAGATTTCTAAAATTCATTGGTTACTTCCGACTGTTGTTGAAGAGAATCCACTTCCAGATACTGGGTGTTTTCTACCAAATAGACATATTTTATCTTACTGAAATCAGTTTTCAATTTCAGGCGAATTTTCAAATAGTTTGGATCTTCAGTGTCTGGATTTACCTCTGAGATGATTCCGATAATAATGCCTTCCGGAAAGACGGAATTAAATCCTGAGGTGACCACGGTATCTCCTGGCTGAGTTTTGATATGCCTAGGCACATATAAAAGGTTTGCCTCGGAAGCATCTCTTCCATCCCACTGCACTGAAGCAATGTCATTGGTGGATTTGATTTTTGAAGAAACCAATAAGCCGGTATTCAAAAGAGAGAATGCTACGGAGTAGTTTTTGGAAACTGACTTTACTCTTCCTACCACTCCTTCAGAATTGAAAACCCCCATTCCTGGTTTTACTCCATCATTAGCACCCTTATTTAAGGTGATGTAATTTTGAGAATAGCGTAAAGAATTGGCAATGACTCTTGCTCCTCTGAATTGATAAGAAACTTCCAACAAGGAATCCAATTCCAAATAGGCACTATCTGCAGGCTGGGTATAAGCAAACAGGGTGCTGAGGATTTTTGCATTTTCCTCTGTCAGTTCTTCATTAGCTTCGGCCAATGAAAAAAACTGAACCAAATCGGCTTGTTTTTTCAGGACAGATGCAATGACTGCATTGGAACTGTTGAAGAAAGCTGCACCCTGTGGGGAATTGTTAGTGACAATCAACCAGCCTGCCACTACTTCCAAAAAAACAAATAAAATAAATGCCCTTATTCTATAAAGGAACTGTAGGATGCGTAGCATTCAATACTTAGGTCATCAAAACGGTTCGGAAGTTTTGGATATTTTTCAAGGCAGTACCTGTACCTCTTACCACGGCGCGAAGTGGATCTTCAGCAATGTGAATAGGAAGCTTGGTTTTTTGATGCAAGCGCTTGTCAAGTCCTTTAAGCAATGCACCACCACCTGTCAAATGGATTCCATTATCATAAATATCGGCAGAAAGTTCCGGTGGAGCAATTTCCAAAGCTTTAAGTACAGCTTCTTCAATCTTGGAAACAGACTTATCCAGTGCAAAAGCAATCTCAGAATAAGAGACCTTGATGACTTTTGGAATGCCTGTCATCAGATCGCGTCCTCGAATTTCATAATCCTCCGGAGCTTCGTCCAATTCAGTTAAAGCAGAACCGATGGCGATTTTTACTTTTTCTGCAGATCGCTCACCGATCAATAAGTTGTGCTGGCGTCTCATGTAATCCAGGATGTCCTTAGTAAAGGTGTCTCCGGCTACACGGATGGATTGATCAGCTACAATGCCTGAAAGAGCGATCAAAGCAATTTCTGTAGTACCCCCTCCAATATCTACGATCATAGAGCCCATTGGCTTTTCGATGTCGATGCCAATACCGATAGCTGCAGCAATTGGTTCGTAAATCATGTATACTTCTTTAGCCCCGGCATGTTCGGCAGAATCTCGTACCGCTCTTTTCTCCACTTCAGTGATCCCGGAAGGAATACAGATTACCATGCGATGAGACTGAGGAAACATTCCTTTTTTCTGCCCAGGGATCATTTTGATCAAACCACGGATCATCTGCTCTGCAGCATAGAAATCTGCGATTACCCCATCCTTCAAAGGACGGATGGTCTTAATGTTCTCGTGGGTTTTCTCGTGCATATTCATCGCCTCTCTTCCCACAGCCAAAACCCTATTATTGGTTTTGTCGATGGCAATTATCGAGGGTTCATCCACAACGATTTTATCCTTATGGATAATCAGGGTGTTAGCAGTACCCAAATCGATGGCTATATCGCTAGAGAAAAAATCAAATAATCCCATTTTTACTTTTTGATTGGCTTTTTACTTGGAGTTTGGTGTTTAAGATAGTACCTGAGTACCACTTTTAAACGCGGGTCGGCAAAATTATTATCTTAAATTGATAAAACTCAGGGAAAGAGTATTTTTTTGTTCATTAAGGTCAAATGATTTGAAATTCTTGACCTTTCACAAAAAACGCTTCATTTCAAGAAAATTTCATTGGCTCAATACTTTATTAATATAGGGCACTTTGCTTTTCGGTATTCTTTATATTATTTTTGCACCGTATTCGAAAGTTTCTGGAGGGGACAACAAGTCCCCTCTTTCATTATTCTGACCTATGACCGGATTAAAACAGGCAATTGAGGAATTGGTGGAGAAGCATCTTCCTGATGAGTCACACTTTTTGGTTGAAGTCAAAATGGAGGATAAGGCGGGCAAAACCCGTCTCTTGATTTTGATAGATGCCGATCAAGGCGTGACCATAGACTCATGCGCTTTAGTTAGCCGGGCTGTGTCGGAGGAATTGGAAGGAAATGAAATGATCGATCAGGCCTATTTGTTGGAGGTGTCTTCACCTGGTTTGGATTATCCATTGAGCAGCAAAAGACAATACCAAAAAAATATAGGTCGTGATCTGAAGGTGTTTCTGAATACAGGTGCTGAACTCTCCGGGAAATTGCTGGAGATTCAAGATGCAGCAGTGAAGCTTTTGGTCAAGAAAAAAGAAAAAGGAAAAAAAGCGACCGAAGAAGAACTGCTGATCCCAATCGAAGAAATTAAGAAATCAATCGTACAAGTATCTTTTAAATAACTCCAATGGATGCCAAAATCTTAATAGAATCCTTCGCAGAATTTGCAAGATCTAAAAATGTGGATCGACCTACAATGATCCGTATTCTTGAAGATGTGTTCCGCGCTATGATCCGTAAGAAGTTTGAGACTGATGAAAACTTCGACGTGACGATCAATGCCGACAAGGGTGATTTGGAAATTTTCCGCATCCGGGAGATCGTTGACGACAACTCTGAGGATATCTGGGACTTTGATAAAATCAGTCTTACCGAAGCCCGTAAAATCGAACCTGATTTTGAAATCGGCGAAGAGGTTTACGAGCAAATTGAATTGGAAGAATTCGGAAGAAGAGCCGTACAGATGGCTCGTCAGACTTTGATCCAAAAAATCAAAGACCTTGAAAAGGATATCCTTTATAACAAATACGAAGAGCAGGTTGGAGAAATCATCTCTGCTGAAGTTTACCAAATTCTCGGAAGAGAAATTCTATTAATTGACGGAGAAGGAAATGAGCTTATCCTTCCAAAAGGTGAGCAGATTCCTAAGGACCGCTTTAGAAAAGGAGATACTGTAAAAGCTATCGTTCATCGAGTAGATATGATGAACGGAAATCCAAAGGTTATCCTTTCCAGAACTTCTCCTGTTTTCTTGGAGAGACTATTCGAAAATGAGGTTCCTGAAGTTTATGATGGATTGATTACCATCATCAAAATTGTAAGAGAGCCAGGAGAAAGAGCTAAAGTGGCAGTAGAGTCTTATGATGATCGAATTGATCCAGTAGGTGCTTGCGTTGGGATGAAAGGATCTAGAATTCATGCGATCGTAAGAGAGCTTCAAAACGAGAATATCGATGTTATTAATTACACCGATAATTTGGATCTCTATGTTTCCAGAGCGTTGAGCCCGGCTAAGGTTTCTTCAATTTCCATCAATCCTGATACCAAGAGAATTTCTGTCTTCTTAAAGCCAGATCAAGTTTCCTTGGCTATCGGTAAGGGTGGTCATAACATCAAATTGGCTAGCCGATTGGTAGGTTATGAAATTGATGTATTCCGTGAATTGAATGAATACGAGGAGGAAGATGTGGATTTGGCAGAATTTTCAGACGAAATTGATGAGTGGATCATCGATGAGTTGAAAAAGACAGGACTTGACACTGCGAAAAGTGTTTTGGCCTTGACCAAAGAAGATTTGACCCGTAGAACTGAATTGGAGGAAGAGACAATCGATGAGATTTTCCGAATCCTCAAAACAGAATTTGAACAATAAAAAGGGGTTTCCCCTTAGATTACCCTAATTTTACTTAAGATTTCGAAAGAGGTTTTTGCTTATGTCAGAAGAAAAAATGATGCGATTAGGCCAAATAGCCAGAAAACTCAACGTGGGTACAAATACCATCGTTGAATCTCTGGCTAAAAAAGGCTTTGAAGTGGAGAATAATCCGAATTCCAAAATTAACATGGAGCAGGTGGCCATGCTGGAAAAGGAATTCAAATCTTCTGCGCTTGAAAAAGAAGAGGCTTCCCACCTTTCTATTGGGAAGCGGCATGAGCCGATTTCGATCGAACCTGAAGTAGATCGGGTAGAAAAAGCTCCTGAGCCGGCTCCGGTTCCAGAACAAAAAGCTGAACCTGCGCCTACCCCTGCGCCAGCTCCAACCCCTGCACCTGCCCCAACTCCAGAGCCAGAGAAAGTTGTTTCTGAGGCTCCTAAATTGGAAGGGATTAAGATTTTGGGCAAAATAGATCTGGAAAAGAAGGCTCCAACGCCTCCTCCAGCTCCAGCTCCAACCCCTAAACCTGCTCAGCCTGTTCAACAAAGACCGCAAGAGCAAAGAGGTCCTAAGCCTCAGCCACAGGCTCAGAAGCCTGCACATGCCGAGCCTAGAAAAGAGCATCCAAAACCAGCTGAAGCGCCGAAGGTTGCTAAAGTTGAGCCTAAGGTTGAACCGAAGGAAGACCAATTAATTTCTGCAAAAGCAGATTCTTTGAAAGGGTTGACAGTATTGGGTAAAATTGAATTACCAGTTGACCGATCTAAGAAAAAAGGTGGCCCTGTAGCTTCTTCAGACGAAAGAAATCGAGATAAGAAAAGACCTCGAAAGAGAATTGATAAACCTGGAACTCCAGGTGGACAGGGTGGAAATAGGCCACAAGATGCCAGAGGCCCTAGACCTGCTCAAGGACAAAAAGGTGGAAAAGGTGGAGGAAATCAGCCTCAACAAAGAAACCAAAAGGCAGAACCTACCCAAAAAGAAATTCAAGATCAGATTAAGCAGACTTTAGCCAGACTTCAGGGAAATAAGCCAGGAGGAAAGACAAAGTCTAGAAGAGATAAGCGAGCTGACCGTGATCGGGAAGTAGAAACCGAGGGTGAAGAAAGCAAAATCTTGAAGGTAACGGAATTTATTTCCGCTAACGACCTTGCAGCCTTGATGGACGTAACGGTCAATCAGATCATTTCTACCTGTATGTCTTTGGGAATGTTCGTTTCCATCAACCAAAGACTTGATGCTGAAGCGATTACCATTATTGCGGATGAATTCGGATATGACGTTGAATTCACCAAATCCATCGAAGATGAAATCGTGGAAGAAGTGCAGGATAGCGAGGAAGATTTGGTAGAGCGTGCTCCGATCGTAACGATCATGGGACATGTTGACCACGGTAAGACCTCCTTGCTTGACTATATCAGAATGTCCAAAGTAACTGCGGAAGAAGCAGGGGGAATTACCCAGCACATTGGTGCGTATGATGTAATGACCAAAACAGGACATAAAATTGCATTCTTGGATACTCCGGGTCACGAAGCCTTTACCGCGATGCGTGCCCGTGGTGCGAAAATCACTGACGTTGCGATCATCGTGATCGCTGCTGACGATAGCATCATGCCTCAAACCAAAGAAGCGATCAATCACGCTCAGGTAGCGGGTGTTCCGATGATTTTTGCCATCAACAAAGTGGATAAGCCAAATGCCCGTCCGGAAAAAATAAAAGAGGAATTGGCAAATATGAACCTTCTTGTGGAAGAGTGGGGTGGTAAATACCAATCCCAGGACATCTCTGCAAAAACAGGTCAGGGCGTAGATGAATTGTTGGAAAAAGTATTGTTGGAGGCTGAAATTCTAGAATTGAAGGCCAATCCAGATAAAAACGCAGTAGGTACTGTAATTGAAGCTTCACTTGATAAAGGTCGAGGATATGTCGCTACAATTATGATCCAGGCTGGAACTTTAAAAATTGGAGATGTAATGCTTGCTGGTCAGCATTATGGTCGCGTAAAAGCGATGTTTGACCACAAAGGAAAGAAGCTTAAAGAAGCGGGTCCTTCTACTCCAGTGTTGATGCTGGGTCTAAGTGGAGCTCCACAAGCGGGGGATACCATTAAGGTTTACGATACTGAAAGAGAAGCCAGAGAAATTGCTAACTCCAGAGAGCAAATCCAAAGAGAGCAAAGTCTTCGAACCAAGAAGCATATTACGCTTGATGAAATTGGTAGACGATTGGCTATTGGTAGCTTCAAAGAATTGAACATCATCATCAAAGGTGACGTGGATGGATCAGTAGAAGCACTTTCTGATTCCTTGTTGAAACTTTCCAAGGATGAAGTTAAGGTGAGCATTATTCATAAAGGTGTGGGTCAGATTTCTGAATCCGATGTACTTCTTGCTTCAGCTTCGGATGCTATCATCATTGGATTCCAGGTTAGACCTTCTACTAATGCCAAGAAATTGGCTGAGCAAGAGGAGATCGAAATCCGTCACTACTCCATTATCTACGATGCGATCAA
Source organism: Algoriphagus boseongensis (assembly GCF_004362805.1). Classification (GTDB taxonomy): domain Bacteria; phylum Bacteroidota; class Bacteroidia; order Cytophagales; family Cyclobacteriaceae; genus Algoriphagus; species Algoriphagus boseongensis. The sequence continues at coordinate 99,767 of NZ_SNYF01000010.1, read as the reverse complement.
CCAGATTAAAGATGCGATCGAAGGTATGTTGGAGCCGGAATTCGAGGAAGTTATCACCGGAAATATTCAGGTTCGAGAGGTCTTCAAAATTTCCAAAGTGGGAACGGTTGCAGGTTCTTATGTTACTGATGGATTTATTACCAGAAAGAACAAGATCAGAATCATTCGAGATGGTATTGTAATTCACGAAGGCGAAATCGATCAGTTGAAGCGATTCAAGGACGATGTAGCTGAAGTGAAGGCTGGATACGAGTGCGGTATTTCTATCAAAAACTTCAATAACATCCAAGTGGATGACACTATTGAAGGATATGAAATGAAGGAAATAAAAAGAAAGAAATAATCTTCAACTGAGGATTTGACAAAAAGGGAGCATTATTAAGCTCCCTTTTTTAGTTTTATAGCTATATGAAAGCGATTGAGCTGATCTTTTTAGGAACTACCATTCTTTCTGGAATTTTTATCCTTTTGGGGCTGATCAAGCCTGTTTTGGTTCTCTGGTTTTTAGATCGGTTCAATAGATTGAAAGTTTTAAAGATTTATGGTTTGGTATTTTTCGGTAGTTTGATTCTTTGGTGGTTGACTACTTTATTCGCCTAAATGCTAAAATAAAATTCTGAGAATCTAGATTTTTATGAATGAATCTTGTGTTTAAAAATATTTCTCCACTCAATTTTTTCTTTTCCGAAAAATTCAACCAGATTTCGTTTTAAAATTATCCTCGATTGAGAAAGGCTGTCGCCATATTGCTTCTTTTTTGTTTTGCCATTTATCACTTTGGCTATTACGCTTTTTATTTCTCAGCGAATTATTCCTTAGAAAATAGCTGGAAGGATCAAATCTATGGAGACGATTTAGCGGGATTGGAAGAAAGGTTGATGGAAATTCCACTTGCAGCACCTTACATGGCCAATCAAGAGGAGTTTCAAGCTACTAATACTCGCTTTGAGAAAGATGGAAAGTATTTCCGTGCCATTAAGCAACGCTACCAAAATGACACCCTTCAGGTTATTTATGTTCCTGATACCGCAAGGAGAGTTCTAGAATCCTCCGTCAAGCAATGGATTTCTTCGATTGTAACAGATGAGCTTCCTCAAGACCAAGGGGGTAAAATCTCTCTAAAATTATTTGCCAAAGACTATCTGGAATCCGATATGTTCAAGTTTGAGACTTCGGATAGAAGTAGTTATGAAATACAGATTGGGTTTATTTTTTCAACTTACATGAGTCCTTATTTCACGATTGACGGCCCCCCTCCACAGTTTTCTTAAACTTTTCACCTTCTAAGCTCCCAGCGGGAGACGTGATAGGTACACTTAATTTCACTTAAGCAGGGGGAAAATAGGGTCCTCCTGCTTTAGGTTTTTCTCTGTTCTACCTTTTCTAGATCACACATGAATTTCTTCTTGAAATGCCATTGGAGGCTTATATTGCCTTTTTTGGTGCTTCCTTTTTGGTCTGTTGCTCAGTCTCCAACGGATGAGCTACTTATGCCGACTAAGGAAATTTGCTTCTTGGCCAACTACGAATACGGCCGATTTAATGAATACTGGGAGGGAACTTCCCTTCGCACGAATGCTACCATAGCCACAGTCAAAAGGAACACAGCCATGTTAATGGCCGCCTATGGAATCACCGATAAATTAAATGTCTATGTGGGATTGCCTTATGTCGCTACTCATTCGACTAAACCCAATGGAGGAAAATTTGCTGGAGCCTTAGGCATCCAAGACATTTCATTTGGTTTGAAATACCGGTTTTTCCAAAAAGAAACCGAGAAGTCAGAGTTAAGCGCTTTTGCCTCGCTCAACTTTTCTGCTCCCGCCTCCAACTACCTTTCCGATTACCAGCCTTATTCCTTGGGATTGGGTGCACCCCAGCTGGCCTGGAGAGGGATTGTCAATTACAAACTTCAATCGGGGGTCTATTTCCGTGCTGTGGGTGGATATCTCTGGAAAGGGTATACCAAAGCAGAAAGGGAGTATTACTACAATAATGGCAGCTATTTCACACCTTGGATGGATGTTCCAAATTCTTGGAATTATGAAGTTGTATTGGGGAAATGGTTTCTCAATAACTCCTTAAGGACCGAGGTGAAGTTTGGATCTCAGCACTCGACCTCAGGTGACGATATCCGATTGTACAACGCTCCCCAACCAACCAACAAGGTCAATGCAAGCCGAGTAGGAGCTTTTGCCCATTACTATTTTCCAAAAATTAAAGGTTTCGGAGTCCTTGGCTATTGGGATCAAATAATAAATGGAAGAAACGCCCCCAAGATGACCAGTATCGGTGTAGGTGTCACCTACCAATTCGGATTAATCCACTAATTCAGACCTCACGATGAAAAAAATATATTCACTTATAGCCTTGTGCACTTTGGTATTTGTCTTTGCCTGCAACAAGGACCTTCCCACTGAACTTGAATTTTCCAGCTATGAGTTTAATTCAAATGATCCTCAGGGTGGAAACTGGAAGCCTATCCTTATATCAGCAGGATCGGATTTAAAAATTCCTGTTCCGACTGCAACTAATTCGCCTGCTTACCAAGCTGAATTGGCTAAAACCAAATCAGCTATTCAAGGAATGACGGCTGGTCAGCGGAAAACTCTAGTCTACTGGACCAACAATCCTGTCGTTCGCTGGAATGAAATCGCTCTTGAGTTGATTGCTAAATACAATTTGATTCCTGGTCCAAATGCTGATGGGACTTACCCAGTTCCTAATCCCGCTGATCCTCAAGGACCACCTGCTTTTCCTTTTGCACATCCTCCTTATGCCAGCAGAGCCTTGGCTTACTTGTCCGTGGCTCATTTTGATGGGCTAATATCCGCATGGCATTATAAATTTCTCTACAATCGCGCACCTGCTTACCAAGTTGACCCCAGTATTCCTTTTGCTTACCATGATCAGAATATTCCAGCCTATCCTTCTGATGGAGCAGTGGTTGCTGCGGCTTCGAGAAAAATTCTGACCGCAATGTTCCCTTTGGAAGCAGCATATCTGGAAAGGAGAGAAAAAGAACATTTGGAAAGCCTTCTTCTTTCCGGTGAATTCGTACCGAGCGACTTGGATGCAGGAGTGTCTATCGGTGAGGAGATTGCAGCTTTGGCTTTAAAGAGGGCTTCCACAGATGGGATGAAAAATGCCCAAACCAACCAGGTAGTCGGTGATTCGATTGCCAATGAGGCGTTCAAACGTTTTGGCTGGAAATGGATCAATCAGGAATCTCCCCAAAGACCAGTTGGCTTGACTCCTCTTTTTGGAAAAGTGAAAATGTGGAATGTTCCGAACGTGGAAGCTACCCGCCCACCAATGCCTCCGAAACCAGGCACACCTGAATTTGAAGCTGATGTAAAGCTTTTAAAAGAGTATGCTGCCAACTCCACTGCGGAACGAAGAAGGATCACCAACTTTTGGCAAGATGGATTGGGGACTTATACCCCTCCAGGGCATTGGAATGATTTCGCAGCACGGTTTATAGTCAAGTATCGTCTAAATACACTTCGGGCTGCCCGCACTTTTGCCTACCTGAACATGGCTATGATGGACGGCGGGATCAGTTGCTGGGACGCTAAGTATTATTACCATTATCCTAGGCCGATCCAATTGATTCCCGGATTTGAGACGATTGCTGGCACACCAAACTTTCCGGCATATACCTCCGGACATTCAGTATTTTCAGCCGCGGGTTCAGAGATTCTGGCCTATATTTTCCCAGAAGAAGCCAAGCTTGTTCGCGGATGGGCAGAGGAGGCCGCCATTTCAAGAGTATATGGAGGAATTCACTGGTCTTTTGATGCTATAGCAGGAACACAGCAGGGACGAAATGTAGCCCAATACACTTTAGAAAAAGCTAGGGTTGATGGAGCAGGACGATAAATCTCGGGTTTAGCTAGTGTTTTCTTTACCGATAAAGTGAGGTCAAAGAGCCTTTGCAGGTTCTTTGGCCTCAGCTTTTAAACTTTTGAAGGCAAGGAAAATCAAGGAAATAGCTAATACAAATAAGAGTGCCGCAATCAGAGCTAGCACATATCCTTTTTCCTGATAATTTTTCCAGGCAAAAAGCCCTAAGGAAGCCAGAGTGACCGTAAACATGAAAAACATTGGTATGGTCACAAAAGTAGCCGGGATATTTTTCTTGATCAGCCAAACAGCGATAGTCAAAAGGGCCAAAGCTGCTAAAAGCTGATTTGCTGAACCGAAAATCGGCCAAAGGGTAGAAAATTCCCCGGAAAGAAGTAGCAAAATCGATAAAATCACCACAATAAAAGTGGAGATATATCTGTTTTTGGCTAAAACCTGAGCCGCAGGCTGAGGCATATCTTCAAAATATTCCTGAAGGGTAAATCGGGCCAATCGGGTACAGGTATCCAAAGTCGTCAAAGCAAAAGCCGAGACAGTCAGGGCGACAAAGCCAATGGCAAATGGTTCAGAAACTCCTAGGGAAGCAATCATTCCCCCAAGTCCAGTAGAAAATAAGGAAACTGGACCCTCAGAAGTTAACCTTTCCATGTACTCAGTTCTGGAAAGTACTACGACTGCGCCAACTGAAATAATGGCCAAGAAGGATTCAATCAACATTCCTCCAAAACCTACAATTTTCGCATCGCTTTCTTTGTCCAATTGCTTTGAAGTGGTCCCCGAGGCTACTAAAGAGTGAAAACCGGAAATGGCTCCGCAGGCGATAGTCACAAATAAAACTGGGAAAACATACCCTAAGCTATCACTGGAAGCCTGGATTTGGGTACTCATTTCGATTTCTGGATTGGCTACAAAAACACCCACAACAGCAGCGATCATCATCCCATAAAGAAGATAGCTGTTTAAATAGTCTCGAGGTTGAAGCAACAAGGAAACTGGAGTAACCGATGCGACAAAAGCGTATCCCAAGAGTACCAAAATCCAAATGTTGTAATCCAAAACAAATGGAAGCTGAGTGCCAAGGTAGACGAAGTAATACATCAAAATGACTCCAACGATAGTCAATATCACAAATGAAAGCGTTTTGCTTCCTACAAGTCTATTGACATAGCCGAATGCCAAAGCCAATCCAATAAAAAATATAGATGCAGAAGCAACTCCAGGATTAGCCACGAAGGTTTTGGCAATGATATCTGAGAACACACCAATTACCAAGATCAGCGTAGAAAAGCTAAATAATACAAATAGTTGTTTTCCTTTTGCTCCAATTTGATTTCTGATGATTATCCCGATCGATTTGCCATCAGTTCTAAGCGAGGCAGCCATACTTCCCAAATCATGTACTGCCCCAAAAAAAATCCCCCCAACCAAAATCCAAATCACAGCCGGAATCCATCCAAAAGTTACAGCAATTATAGGCCCGACGATTGGTCCAGCTCCAGCAATGGAGGCAAAGTGATGGCCCAGGACCACTATTGGCTTACTAGGCTCATAATCTACTCCATCTCTCAGGAGGTGGGAAGGAGCTTTTCTGGAGTCATCCAATCCGAATTTTTTATAGACAAAACCTCCATAAAGCTTGTAGGCTGCAAATAAAATCACCGCCGAAATCAATAAAAGGATGGATAGACTCATGGTTATTTGGGAGAAATAGGGAATTACGAGATGAAAATGAGGTACTTATTTTCTTTTTCAAAATAAAATAAAAATCCCTGAGCTGAAAAGTGATTTTACCTGGCTGGTGAATTCTGATTAATCTAAGAGAAGAGGTGATTTAATTTTAATTAATGGAGATTAGGTCTAAATTTGTAACCTTTGACTTGTCAAAAAACAACCTAATACTAATTTATGGCTTGGTTTAAAAGAACTGACAAAGGCATCAAAACCTCAACTGCTGAAAAGAAAGATACTCCTGACGGCCTGTGGTTTAAGACGCCAAACGGAAATATCATCCATACCCGTGAGCTTAAAAACAACGCGTATGTATGTCCAGATGATGATTTTCATGTTAAAATCGGATCCAAGGAATACTTCGAAATCTTATTTGACAACAATAAGTTTACCGAGCTGGATAAGGATATGAAATCGGGTGATCCGCTGAAATTTTCAGATACCAAACCCTATTCTTCCAGAATCACCGAAACCATCAAAAAATCAGAATTAAACGATGCTGTCCGAACTGCTCATGGTAAAATGAACGGATTGGAGATCGTGGTGGCCTGTATGGATTTTAATTTCATTGGAGGCTCTATGGGTTCTGTGGTTGGAGAAAAAATTTCCCGAGCCATCGATTACTCCCTAAAAAATAAAGTTCCTTTCCTGATGATTTCTAAGTCAGGCGGAGCTAGAATGATGGAAGCTGGATTTTCTTTGATGCAAATGGCCAAAACATCTGCTAAACTTGCTTTGCTTGACCAGGCTGGGATTCCTTACATTTCTCTATTGACTGATCCTACTACAGGGGGGGTGACAGCTTCTTATGCGATGTTGGGTGATTTTAACATTGCCGAACCAGGAGCTTTAATCGGGTTTGCCGGACCAAGAGTGATTCGTGAGACGATCGGAAAGGATTTGCCCAAAGGATTTCAAAGTTCCGAGTTCGTTTTAGAGCATGGTTTCCTTGATTTTATCATTGACAGACGCCAATTGAAATCAAGATTGACAACTTTGCTAAACCTCTTGAACAATTAATGAGTTATCTCATCAAAAACAGGGTTAAATCCTTTCAAAATTGAATAGACTTTGGCCTGTTTTTGTGATTAATAAATATATTTGTGCACCCAAATCGGGGCCAATTACCACGAAAAAGTAAAACCAAAATTTCATGGGTTCTGTAATTATTACGTCCATTGTAGCATTTACTGTAATTATTCTGCTACTGGTTCTCATTCTCTTGTTTGCCCAGTCCAAATTGGTCAATTCTGGAGATGTAAAAATTGTAATCAATGGAGATGAAAGTAATCCAATAGTTGCCTCTGCGGGAACTAGTTTGCTTTCCACATTGGGAAATCAAAAGATTTTTCTTCCTTCTGCCTGCGGTGGTGGAGGTACTTGCGCGATGTGTAAGTGTGTTGTGGAAGAAGGTGGTGGAGATGTACTTCCAACAGAAGTAGGTCACTTGAGCCGTGCTGAACAGCAAGGTCATGTACGTCTAGCTTGCCAGGTAAAGGTAAAGCAGGATATGAAAATCCGGGTGCCTGAAGAAATCTTCGGTATTAAAAAGTGGGAATGTGAAGTTATGTCTAACTACAACGTTTCTACTTTCATCAAGGAATTCAAAGTGAAACTTCCTGAAGGTGAAACGCTACACTTTGAGGCGGGAGGATATATCCAAATTGACGTGCCTTCAATTACAGTAAACTTTAAGGATATGGACATTACTCCACATCCTGAATTGGGACACCCTGCAGATGTTTATAAGAGCGATTGGGACAAATTCGGTCTTTGGTCTCTGGTCATGAAAAATGACGAGCCCCTATTCCGAGCTTATTCCATGGCCAACCATCCGGCTGAAGGAAATATTGTAATGCTAACTATCCGTATCGCCACTCCGCCATGGGATAGAGCTAATAACAGATGGATGGATGTAAATCCTGGAGTTTGTTCTTCTTATGTCTTCTCTAGAAAGCCAGGAGATAAGGTGACAATCTCAGGTCCTTACGGTGAATTCCACATCAATCCTACTCAAAGAGAAATGGTTTATATCGGCGGTGGTGCTGGTATGGCGCCATTGAGAGCTCAAATCTTTCACTTGTTCCATACGGAGAAAACCAGCAGAAAGGTTTCTTACTGGTATGGTGGTAGATCCAAGAAAGAGCTTTTCTATGTTCCTCATTTCAGAGAAATCGAAAAAGAATTCCCTAACTTCAATTTCCACATTGGACTTTCGGAGCCACTTCCTGAAGATAACTGGAAGATCAAGAAGTCATTGGAAGACAAAGAAGCAGATGGGTATGTAGGATTTATTCATCAGGTTTTGTATGATAATTACCTTAAAAATCATCCAGAGCCAGATGAAGTAGAATATTACCTATGCGGTCCTCCATTGATGAACGCGGCGGTTCTCAAGCTCCTCGATGACATGGGAATTCCAAAAGAAAACATCCGATTTGACGACTTCGGTGGTTAAACAAAAAATAAAATCCCGCTTCGGCGGGATTTTTTAGTTTAGTACCATTTTTGTTTACTTTTAATCAACCATCACCTTTATATGAATATTCAGTCTTTTTTCGATCCCGTACCCGATTATTTATTCAAAAAATCTTATCCCGACAATTCTCTTTTCCGCCAGATAAAAGTTTATGGCAATGATTTTCCTGAGCTAAAGGATATAAAAATTGCATTAATTGGACTTAAAGAAAAAAGAGGAACAGCCAAAGCAGAAAGTGTAGATCGGGGGAGTGCAGAGATTCGGGAAAAACTCTATGAACTTAAGAAGGGACAATCCTCCTATCAAATTGCAGATTTGGGTGATTTGATTTCAGGAGATTCTCTAAATAATACCTACCAGAATATTCGTCAGGTTGGTGAGTATTTGATGAAACAACAGATTCTTCCAGTCTTTTTTGGAGGAACGCATGACTTGGACTACGGGCAATATTTGTCCTACCAGAAAATGAAAAAGCTGGTGAGCATGGTTTCTGTTGACTCAAAAATTGACATGGAGGAAGACGGCAAAGAGGATTCTCGACATACCCAAGAGATTGTACTTCATCAGCCTAATTTCCTGTTTTCTTATACCCATTTGGCTTATCAAAGCTTCTTGGTAGATCCCGCCCTAGTCAATGTTTTGGAAAAACTCTATTTCGACCATGTCCGCTTGGGACAGATTAGAGATAAATTCAATGAAATAGAGCCCCTTATTCGGGATGCGGATTTATTGACTTTTGATCTCTCAGCTATCCAATCTGCAGATGCACCAGGAGCGGTAGATGCACAGCCTTTTGGCTTATCGGGTGAGGAAGCCTGTCAAATCTCTTGGTTTGCAGGGACCAATGAGAAATTGAGTTCTTTTGGGCTTTATGGATACGATCCCTATTTCGACGATGCCAATAACAAAACAGCCAAAGTTGCTGCGGTGATGATCTGGTATTTTATCGAAGGGTTTTACAGTAGGAAGGATAGCCTTTCTTTTAAAAGTGCCGACTACATTAAATACACCGTTTCTCTGGATAACAAACCCAATAACTTGGTTTTCTATAAAAGCAAGAGGAGTGGCAAATGGTGGATGGAAATTCCACATAATGAAACCAATCGCTTTGATCGGGTGAGTACTGTTCCTTGTAGTTATGCAGATTACCAATTAGCACAGAAGGGTGAGATTCCTGAGCGTTGGATTAATTCCCAGATCAAATTGTATTGATGAAATTCTATACTCGGCAACAGCTAGCCCTACGAAATGGCCAGGATAGACCTGAGATATGGATTGCCTACAAAGGAATCATTTACGATGTCACCTCATCTAGACTCTGGAAAAATGGAATGCACTACGAGCATTGGGCTGGACAAGATTTGACAGAGGAGTTACCGGATGCTCCACATACAGAAAAAGTTTTTGAAAAATTTCAGCCCATTGGGCAATTAGCATGATATGATTTTAATCGCAGACAGTGGAGGCAGTAAAACTGACTGGAGAGTGATTCATCGGGGTGGGAGAATCAGTCAATACCGTGGAGTAGGGTTTAATCCTTATTATATGACTTCTGAGGAAATGGCTCTCCAAATGAGGAATGATTTCTTGGTTGGCTTAAGCAATGAAATAGAGGAAGTCTATTTTTATGGAGCGGGTTGTTCCTCTCCTGAAAGACAAGAGGAAGTAAAAGAGGCTATTTCATCTCTTTTCCCAACAGCCAAAATACAAGTGGATCATGATCTTTCCGCTGCTGCAAAAGCAACTTGTGGCCATTTGCCGGGGATAGCATGTATTTTGGGTACAGGGTCCAACAGTTGCGATTATGATGGGGAAAAAATTGTTTCGACTCGTCCTGCACCGGGATATATTTTGGGAGATGAAGGGGGAGGAGGCTACGTAGGGAAAAAGTTTCTTCAGGATTTCATCTATGATGAGATGCCAGAAAAAATCCGAAAGATGGCCATTGAGCGATTTCACATTACTCAGCATATAATTCAGGATCATGTTTATAGACAGCCTTTTCCAAGTAGGTATATGGCAAGTTTTTGTCGATTTATCACAGAGAATAAATCTGATCCCTATTGTTATGGCCTCTTCTACAATGCCTTTCAGGATTTCTTTGATAGGCATGTGAGTAAATATGAAAATTACACTTCCAAACCAGTGAATTTCGTAGGGTCTATTGCTTATTATAATAGCGATATCCTCCGCAAAGCTGCTTTGGACAGAGGTATCCACGTCAATATTATCCTGGAAAGTCCGATCGCTGGACTTACGCTATATCATCAAGAATTGCTATGAAAGTAACCGAAAGTAGTTCTCATTATGAGAATTTGGAAAAAATGGAAGTAGCCGAACTTCTTCAGCACATTAATGAAGAGGATCACAAGGTAGCTCCAGCGGTCAAAGATAAAATTTCCAAGATTACAGACCTAGTCGAGCAAATCGTCCCTCGCATGCAGGAAGGGGGAAGGTTATTTTACATTGGTGCGGGCACTAGTGGGCGTTTGGGGATTTTGGATGCTTCAGAATGTCCTCCTACCTATGGAGTTCCCCATGATTGGGTCATAGGATTGATTGCAGGCGGTGATGCTGCAATTCGAAAAGCTGTGGAAAATGCAGAAGATGATCCCAATCAAGCTTGGGTTGATATTCAGGATTATGGCTTTTCCGAAATGGATACGGTTATTGGAATTGCCGCTTCGGGCACCACTCCATATGTAATTGGTGGAGTGAAAATGGCCAGAGAGAAAGGGTTGCTTACTGGATGTATCACTTGTAATCCAAACTCCCCTTTAGCACAAGCAGTGGAATATCCCATTGAAGTGGTGGTAGGACCTGAGTTTGTGACAGGAAGTACGCGGATGAAATCAGGTACTGCCCAGAAATTAGTTTTAAATATGATTTCTACCACCGTCATGATCAAACTCGGAAGAGTAAAAGGAAATAAGATGGTAGATATGCAGCTTTCCAATGCCAAATTGGTAGATCGAGGCACAAAAATGATCATGGAAGCTACAGGCTTAGCCTATGAAGAAGCCAAAGATTTACTACTTACTCAGGGCTCTGTGAGGAATGCAACCGAATTTTATTACAAAAGCAAAGTTTAAGCTTAGAGAAAATTTTGAGGACTAGTATTTATATCCTCCGATTAACTGTATCTTTGCAGCCCAAATAAGCGTTTGAATTTCAGCGTCTTATTCTTAACAATTAACTACAGCAGAGATGCTGCAAAAACATGAAAAAGAACAATCCTAGAAAACCATTTTTTAGCGAAGACAAAAAAGACTTCGATTCCCCAAAATCCTTTAAAAAATCCGATTCAAATCCAAAAGAATCAAGGTTCGGGAAAAAAGATGGGGATTCTGGTTTCAACAAAAAATCCTTCGGAAAAAAGGCAGATTCCTATGGAAAGGATTCCTATTCCAAGAGAGGTGAGGACAAACCGTCCTTTGGCGAGAAGCCCAAAGCCAGATTTTTTAATGAAGACAAAAAATCGGAAAGACCTTCTTTTGGGAAAAAATTTGAGTCAGGAGACGATAGAAAAAAGTCTTTTGGTGAGAAGAAATTCAACAAGGAAGGCGGATTTCAGAAAAAGTTTGAGCGAAGAGAAGATTCTGAATTCCCAAAGAAATCCTTTGGCGATCAGCCCAAGAAGTTTTTCAAAAAGGATGAGTTTGGTCCAAAGAAATTCGAGAAAAGAGGAGAAGATTCAAAGAAGCCTTTCAGAAAGGACTTTAATGAGGATAAACCTTCTAAAAGCCCAGGAGAAAGAACTGTATACAAAGGCCGTGGCCGGGATGAGAAACCTAGATTTTCTACGGAAAAGCCAAAGTTTTTTGAAGCTAAACCAAAGCCCGCTCAGGAAGAGAAGAGAGGTTTTGGAAAAAATAGAATCCCCAGACAAGAACTGAATCAGGACAGACCTGACTATAACTTTGATAATCTTCCCGCAAAAAAGAGTAAAGGAAAAGGCGAGGAGGAAATAATCAGGCTAAATAAATACGTGGCCAATTCAGGGATTTGCAGTAGGAGAGAAGCAGATGACCTTATCGCAAAAGGATTGGTCACTGTGAATGGAGAAGTAGTCACCGAGATGGGTTTCAAAGTAAAGAAGACCGATCGTGTGGTTTATATGGGTAAAAGGATAAATCCTGAGAAACCGGTTTATGTATTATTGAATAAGCCGAAGGATTTCATCACCACCACTGATGATCCCATGGAGCGTAAGACTGTGATGAAGTTGGTAGAGAATGCCTGTGAGGAGAGAATTTTTCCTATTGGAAGACTAGATAGAAATACCACAGGTTTGCTACTATTTACCAATGACGGAGAATTGGCTGCTAAGCTATCCCATCCTTCCAATGAGATTAAAAAGATCTATCAGGTAACCTTGGACAAGCCAATCACCCATAAGGATGAGGAACAGATCTTAGAAGGCTTGACCTTGGAAGATGGAGATGTCAAAGTGGATGATATGCAGGTATTATCTAAGGACCGGACCATCTTGGGATTGGAAATCCATATCGGTAGAAATAGAATCGTCCGAAGACTATTTGCCCACCTTGGATATGAGGTGGAGCAGCTCGATCGGGTGATGTTTGCCGGATTGGACAAGAAAGACCTGAAGCGCGGGCATTATCGATTCCTGACAGAACAGGAAGTAATCCGCCTCAAATACTACATTTAAAAGTTTTAAGCCCCTCTCTCAATAGCCTAAGAGTGGGGCTTTTTTTATACAAATCCTTTGAGCTGCTGAATTAGCTCCCTTTTTGTAATTACCCCTCCTTTTCTCCAAAGAATTTTCCCCCGCTTAAAAAGTATATAATGGGGAATAGAGCGAATACCAAACTGCTGACTAAGTTGCGGGTGCTTGTCGACGTTAATTTTTAGAAGTTTGATTTTACCACCTAATTCATGAAGAGCCTCATCCAAAACAGGGTTCATGGTTTGGCAGGGTCCACACCAATCTGCATAAAAATCAACCAAGACCGCATCTTGACTTTGAGAAATGATATCCTTAGGATTCTTTTTAGGCATAGACCAAAATAGAAAAAGGCTGCCTTTTTTAAAAGGCAGCCTTTGATGAATAATGTCTACTTAATTAACGAGTTCCGCCAGCTGGAGGAGTTGGCATTTGAAGACCAAGTTTTGCCAAAACCAATTCAGTGAATTTGTCATTCTCTTTTGTATAAAGAAGAATTGGAGATTGTCCGGCAGTCTCAGCAAAGATATGCGTATAGTTGTTTTCAGCAGCTACAGCATTGATTGCGTTGATTACTTTAGTCTGTACCGGCTCCAAAAGCTCACCTAGCTTTCTTTGGTAGGAAACTTGAGCATCCTGCTCATACTTCTGAAGATCGTTTTGCAACTTGGTCAATTCAGCTTCTTTCGCATTTCTTGCATCTTCAGTCATGGTTGGAGCAGCTTGCTGGTAAGCTTGAACCTGGCGCTGAAAATCAGCAGCTTTAGTCTGAATGTTTGTTTGAAGCTGAGTTTGGTAATCTTGGATATCAGCTGCAATTTGCTCCATTTCAGGCATCAAGTCCATGATAAATTCCACACTGGTATACCCGATCTTGATCTCTTGTGCCTGAGCTGTGAATCCTACGAATAGCAAGGCTACTGCTGCTAGGATAACTTTTACTTTCATCATTTTAATTGTCTATTTAATTGTTGTCTTCAATTCCTAATTCATCCAGGACAAACTCTGAATAGTCATGCCTTGGGTCTGTATAAATAATGGCAGAGGGGCCAGCTGCTTTATCGAAAAGTACTGCCAGATTGTTTCGCCTGGAGACTCTTTCGATGGCATCGTATATTTTGGATTGCAAAGGCTGAAGCAATTCTGCCTGCTTCTGGTAATACATCCCGTTGATTCCAAAAACTCTGCTATTAAATTCTTGAGAAGCCTTCTGCTTCGCTTTTATCTCATCCAATCGCTTTTGGTACATCTCTTCTGTAAGTAGTACCTCTTCGGCTTTCAGTTGGGTGGATAAGTCTTTGATCTCTTGGTCCAAACTTTGTGCCTCTTTCTTCCACTCGGAGCTTAGCTTTTGAATCTCATCTTGGATGACTTTGTAGTCCGGATGCTTGTTTAGAATGTATTCTGAATCAATATATCCGAACTTCTGAGCAGCCAAAGGGCCCGCAGAAAGCGATAAGAGCAGCAAAAGTACAATTTTCAGTGATTTATTCATGTCTTCGTCAGATTTTCAGAGGCTATAGTTTTTACCTAAAACGCAATTTAACTTTTTGCATAATTTAACTAACGCTCCGATCATTTGGAAGATTATCTGAACTGCTGACCAATTGTAAAGTGGAATTGTGGACCACTTCTTTGTCGCTGTCCAGGGATCGCATCAAATCCATATCCCCAGTCTACACCAAGAAGACCAAATGCTGGCATAAAGATTCTAGCTCCAAATCCAGCTGATTTTTTCAAATCATATGGATTGAAGTCCTTATAGCTCCCCCAGTTGTTACCAGCTTCAGCAAATCCTAGTAAGAAGATTGTCGCAGAAGGGTTTGGCGATACTAAGAATCTGACCTCCATCACATACTTGTTGTAAACCACTCCCCCATAAGGATCAGGGTTTAGTGAACCTCTGGAATCTCTACCGGGGGTTATACTTTGGTTTTCATAACCTCTAAGACCGATAATTTCCTGTCCTAAGGCAAAGTTGTTGAAGGTCATTCCATCACCACCCATCACGAATCTTTCCAAAGGAATCAGACCAATTTTATCCCCATAGGATCCCAAGAATCCCATGTGAGCTCTTGCGCTGGCTACCCACTTGCTTGATCCGAAGATTGGTGAATAGAAGGAGGCGTCAAACATCCACTTGTGGTATTCCAACCACTCATATTTTACCGGATCTGGAGACTCTGAAGTAATGTTTTTATTCAAAGATGTATAGGGAGGCGTCGCTGCTATAGAGAGCATAATATTTGATCCCAATCGAGGATAAATATTGTTGTCGACGTTATTTCTCGCAATGGTAGTATTTAGTGTAATACTTTTTGAATTTCCAGTGGGATAGCTTAGACCAAAGGAAGTACCGAACTTATTGAATTCGTAATTCTGGAATCGTAAGGAATTACTAATGCTGAAATAATCATCAGGCCAAGTCACTCGTTTTGCCAAACCTAGAGTAATCCCTGTGATTTTGAAAAATCCGTTGTCATCCAAGGGATTGGAATTAGGATTGAAGAAATTAACCTGCCGTTGAACTGAATGATTGAAAGACAAGCTTAAGGCAACCGGCTTTTTTCCACCAAACCAAGGCTCTGTCAGCGAAAGAGAATAGTTCTGGAAAGTTCTTCCGTTTGCTTGAACTCTCAAGGAAAGCTTCTGTCCGTCTCCTACAGGAAGTGGGTCCCACTTGCTGAAATCTCCGATGTTTCTTACGGAGAAATTGTTGAAAACCAAGCCGACAGTTCCTACAAACCCATAAAATCCACCCCAGCCACCTGACAATTCGATCTGGTCATTTGGTCTTTCTTCGAGTTCAAAAGTGATATCCACCGTTGCATTTTCGAAGTTAGGTCTTAGATCTGGATTGATTTTTTCTGGGTCAAAGTAACCAAGAGTTGAAAGTTCTCGGATCGTTCTTACCAACAAGGCACGGTTGAATTTTTGGCCTGGAAGGATTCGAATTTCCCGCATGACGACGTGATCAGAGGTACGTTCATTTCCTTTGATGCTGACGCTATTTACAGTAACCTGTGGACCCTCAAAGATTCGCATCTCCAGGTCAATGGAGTCTCCTACTACATTGATCTCTACAGGTTCGATATTGAAAAATAAATAACCATTATCTTGGTAAAGTGAGCTTACGTCATCACCTTTTTGAGGGTCATAATTCAGTCTCTTTTCCAGTTTTTCTTTGTTATACACGTCACCCTTGGCGATGCCTAGTTTTGCCTGCAAGACAGTGCTTGGATGTATGTAATTTCCAGTAAAGGTGATGTTTCTGTAATAGTATTTTCTTCCTTCTTCTACGGCAATGTCAATATTAATCTTGTCATCAGAGAAATTATAGACTGAGTCTTCAATGATCTTTGCATCTCTAAATCCCTGGCTATTGTAGTAGTTAATGACATTGTCTTTGTCATTTCTATATTCTTTAGGGATGTATTTTGATCCGTTGAGGAAATTAAGTTTGAAGTTTTTGTGGATATAGGAAATAGCCTCTTCCTGAGTTGCTGGTTCGGTATTGAACACGGCAGCCGAAGCACTTTCCAAATCTGCGTCAGTAATTCTTGAATAGGCATCCTTGAATACCGCTACACGAGGATATTCTTTGGTCTTTTTCATTTTGCCTTTCAAAGGGCGATCAGCGATTTCTTCGTTTCCGTAAAACTTGATTTCGTTGATCTTTACTTTAGAATTGATATTGATGTCAAATCTAAGTTTGACGCTATTTGGAAGAGTAGTGTCTCGATCTTGGAAGATTTTAACTTCAGTGTTCAAATACCCTTTGTCCAGGTAATATTTTTCAATGTTCCTTTTGGCAGTGTTCAACACGTCATCACGTACTACTCTACCCCGAATATTTACTTTATCCCTGAGTTCACCTTCCTGAGTTTTATTGATTCCTTCAAATTCAACTCGTGAAAAACGTGGTCTTTCTGTAAGATCCAATAGGAGGTATATGTCTTCCCCTTCAATTTTGGTAACTAAGATCTTTACATCTCCGATGATACCCTGACCCCAAAGTTTTTTCAATGCATTTGAAATAGCATCACCAGGTACTTCGATGCGGTCATCAACCTTTAACCCAGAAAGGGAAATGATGGCTACCTCATCAAGAGTAGTCAATCCAACAGCTTTGATTTCAGCAATTCTGTATTTTTCAGGCTTGGCGTAATTAAGTTCCAGAATGTCAACAGGTCTGGTAGAGGCGTACCTGCTCTGACCTAGACGGATCTGAGCCATGGCCGAAAAAGACCCTATCAAACAACACAGAATCAATAAACTTCTTTTCATATGACTTTAATTTGACCTAAAAGGCCATATGAAATCTCGCGGGATTTTTTCTTACCTCTAGATGACATTTGTGTCACGCTTGATTTCATCAATAACTTAAGATTTTACTTGCTCGCCGGTTTTTCCGAATCGTCTTTCTCGCTTTTGGTAATCTTTTACTGCGGCATAAAGGTGTTCTATTCTGAAATCTGGCCATAGCACCGGAGTAAAATAGAGCTCGGTGTAGGCTAATTGCCAGAGTAGAAAATTGCTGATTCTATACTCTCCACTGGTCCGAATCATTAATTCTGGATCAGGGATTCCAGCTGTATCCAAATTTTCGGCTACAGTCTGCTGAGTAATTTCTTGTGGATTCAGCGTTCCTTCTGAGACTTTTTGAGCAATGCGTCGGACAGCTTGGGTAAGTTCCCATTGTCCGCTGTAACTAAGAGCCAATACTACGGTCAGCCCAGTGTTTGAAGAAGTCAGTTCTTTTGCTTCCATCAGTTTATCATAGGCTGATTTGGGCAAACTGTCAAGATCACCAATTGCAACCAATCTGATGTTGTTTTTCATCATCTGGGAGATTTCATCGATGATAGTCTTGACTAACAATTCCATGAGAGCCTTGACTTCGTCTTGTGGTCTTGACCAATTTTCTGTGGAAAAGGAAAATAAGGTTAAATACTTCACTCCCAGATTATCCGCACCCTCAATTGCATCCTTCACAGCCTGAATGGCATGACGATGTCCGAATATTCTCATGGCGCCTTTTTTCTTAGCCCAACGGCCATTGCCGTCCATGATTATCGCAATATGTTTGGGGATATTGGTTAGGTCTAGATTTTCCTTCATTCCAATGACTTGGGTACCTACGTTTTTGGAGGTACAAAAATGCTATTTCTTTTTTAATAATCAGCCCTAGGAGTCAATTAATTAATAGGCATAGCATTTCACATTGGCAAAGGTGTAGCTAACGGTTAAGCCGAGGAAGTAATACCAATCCTTCGTGTTTGGGTTCCCAAAATTAACTCCATAAGGAGGAGATTGCCCAGTATTTGGATCTACAGGTTGGGGATATCTTGGGATGGCAGGTAAAGTACTATCCAATTTATCCAGATAGTCAGTAGTTGTAGGCCTAAATCCCAACTCGCCTGCCAAGGTCCAACGGTCATTTAGTCTGTATTTGACCCCGCCACCGAATGGAATCACGACTGTCCCCAAATTATACCTAGATGAAGGTAGGTAAAACCAAGTGTTACCTTTTGCTAAAACTTGGGCGTATCCTATTCCAAAGAATGCATAGGGGGAAAACCTAAATTCTGAATCATTCCGGAGAAAATCGAGGAAATTAAATTCCATTACCGCAGAGAATTCAATTATCCCAGCTCTAAATCTTGCATCTCTGTATTGGGCCATGGCATCTATAGGCTTAATACTGTCTGCACCATTTACTTGAGCTAGGTTGAGTCCTACTCTTAATGTCCACACATTGTCAAAATTTCTCTTGCCAAACAACGTTCCTTGGAGGCTTGCCTGCCCCGGGTCAATTTTTCGAATGATGTCACCTGAATAAACTGAGGTTCCCAATCCGCCACCAATTTCATATTTCTGGGCTATTAGAGAATGATTAAAAACCAAACCTAAAATGAGAAGTGAAAGTAAGTGACTGAAAATCTTAAAATTGACCTTTTTCAAGACGATGCAAGTTATAAAGTACCCAACGTTTAAAAAACGAACTAAAGTATTTGCTGGGTTAATAATTGTTAAGCTCAAGGTTGATTTAAATTCAGTTTCTCATATCGTAGCCCCAATTCAATTTTTGTCTCAGGGTATCAAAGAAATGATAATGAGGCAATTTGACCAATTTTGCCGAAAACTTCTCCTTTTTTACACTCAATTCCACTTCGGAGGAAATGGAAGTCGATCTGGAATCCAAAGAAATCATAAACTTATCGGTTCGGCCTTCTATTTTGAAGCTTATCTCTGAATCATCGGAAACGATAATCGGCCGGACATTTAAGTTGTGCGGACTTACCGGTGTGATGACTAGACTTTTTGCTTCCGGCGTAATCAATGGACCTCCGCAGCTTAGGGAATATCCAGTAGATCCTGTAGGCGTAGCTACAATCAAACCATCCGCCCAGTAGGAATTAAGGTATTTTCCATCGATGTAGGTATGAACCGTAATCATGGATGAAGTATCTCGCTTATGGATTGTAAATTCATTCAAGGCAAAATTTAACCCATTAAACAATTTCCGATTGCAATTCAAACTGAGCAAGGATCGAGATTCAATCTGATAATTTCCTTCTGCAAGCATTTTTACAGCTTCTGAAATCCGATCCGTCGCCACGGTAGCCAAGAATCCCATCCTCCCGATGTTTAGCCCTAAGATTGGAATTTCTTTATCGCCAACAACGCAGACAGCATCCAGTAAGGTACCATCACCTCCGATGGAGATCAAAAAGTCCATTTCCCCTATTTCCTCTGGATTTTCTAAAAGCCAATACGAAAGAACCTTGTTTCCATTCATTTTTAGCTGACGGTCAAAAGGATCTGTCACAAAAATTTCAAACCCATACTTGACCAGTTCTTTGAAAAGCAATTCGATTTTAGGAAAATTCTCGGGCTTTAATGCCAAACCATGTAAGGCTACTTTCATTGGATTTGTGTAGTTCTTTGGGTCACATGAAATCTTGTAGGGCTCTCAATCTATTTTCGGATTGTTTTGCCCAATTCAGGATTTCATGATTTAAATATCTAAAAATCTCAGCAAGTTACCGATACGATCCGAATCTGCGCTGATTCCTGATTCCTCCTGGTAGTGGTCAATAATCCGGTATCCGAATCTTTCCAAAGTAGCCTTGACATGTTTCAGGTCAGGCTTATCCATCTTGAGAGTCAATTTTATTTTTGAATCATCTAAAGGATCCACTGTAATAAATGAACTCAAAATCTTGGTGTTCTCAGATTCCACGAGTCTTGCGATTTCGGAAAGATGGTAATCTGACATATTCATGGAAAGGATCAGCACACCGCCTTGGGATTTGATCGAAAGACTATCTGCAAAAGAAGAAATGGCATCTTCCATGGTGATGACGCCCATGTAGGTATTTTCTCTGTCCAAAACTGCAACCAAATTGCTTTGATTTTCGGATGCTACGCGGAGTACATCATAAATATGCTTATCGGTGTAAACCCAGCAGGAGCCTGCTTCCAATTCAATTTGGCTGATAAGTATGTCTGGATTATTTAACTCAAATATGGTTTCGTCTCCAATGAAACCCAAAAATCTACCTTCATCAATCACTGGAAGATAGTCCGTTCGGATCTCTTCCATCCAATTCAACGCCATGCCTGCCCGATCTGAAAGTTTCAGTGGTGGGATCAAACTATTGATGAATTCGTAGGCTTGCATGAAAGAAAGTTAGGAAATCAATTCAGAAGTAAAAACGCTTTCTAGGGCAAATCTGTTCAGATTGGGAAGAATCTGGACTTTATCCTAAAAATTGATTGGCTAAAATTCCCAATACTATTCCCGCCGAAATGATCATAGGTGACGAGATTTTGGTGAATTGAAGTAGGGAGTAGGTTCCTAAAATGAACAGGATATTTAGGCCATTTGCCTCCAAAGGCTCAAAAAGCAAGTAAGCTGCGGCAATCAGCATCCCGCAAGAAACGGCATTTATTCCCTCCAAGGCTGCCCGCACAGGTCGATAAAGTTTGAGTTGGTCCCAAAATCGGATCACAAAAAAGATCAGGAATATTCCGGGTAAAAAAATTCCCGCTGCTGCTATCAACCCACCCATGATGAATCCTGTACTTCCAAATTCTCTCATGGAAAGTGCTCCTATGTAGGAGGAAATGGAGAATGTGGGTCCAGGAATTCCTTGGGAAATGGCATAGCCGGTAAGAAATTCTTCTGAGCTAAGAAAATGCTTAAAGTCCACAAATTCCGTGTACAGATACGGAACTAAAACTTGTCCCCCTCCAAAAATCAAACTTCCGTTACGGTAGAAATTCTCAAATAGTAAAATGGGTTGCCATTTGGTAATCGCTCCGGCAATTGCGGCAATTATCAAAACTCCAGCCCATAGATAGAAATTGCTCCACTTGATCACAAGGGATTTATCTTCTTCAGACTTGGGTTGGTTTTTATACTTGATGGAAGTACTCAGCCCGCCAAAAATCAGCATTACAGGGAAGATGTAAGGGGAGCTGTAAAAGAATGCCACAAATGCAGAGATCAGCATCAGAACCATTGCCTCAGTGGTTTTCACCATTTTGCTAATGGTTTTTTGAGCCGCAAAAATGATAAACCCTATTGCCATCGGCTGGATAAATCGGGCAAATTTTAAGGCTCCAGGGGTATTTTCCTGCAAAAAACTAATCAGGAGAGCCGCGGAGGTCATGAGTATTGTGGCTGGCAAAATCCAGACAAAAAGTGCCAGATAGGCCAAGTTTGGTCCTCCAACCCGAAACCCAATGGCGGAAATTAATTGAGTGGAAGAGGGGCCTGGGAGCATATTGCAAAGCGCATTGAGTTCCCAAAGCTCCTCCTCCGTTATATAAGAGCGTGTTTTTACCATTCGCTCAAGGAGCATGGCCAAAAACGCCTGAGGTCCACCAAATGAGGTGATCGAAAGAATCAGGATATCCTTCAGGAAAAGATAATATCGGACCCTTCGTACCGACATTTTACTTCCTTAGACCAAGTTCTCTCAATCTCTCTTCCAGAAATTCTCCAGCAGTAGCGTCCTTAAACTGCTTAGGATGGTTTTCATCAATACAGCTTTCCAGGCAGGTTAGATCCATTTCCGATCTTGGATGCATAAAGAAGGGAATCGAATATCTGCTAGTATGCATCAATTCTCGGGGAGGATTGACTACTCGGTGAATGGTCGATTTTAATTTTTTATTAGTCAATCGCTCCAGCATATCCCCCACATTGACTACCAATTGGTCTGGAAGGGCGGTGATTGGAATCCATTTTCCATCCTTACGAAGTACTTGAAGCCCGTCCGCACTTGCACCCATCAAAAGAGTAATCAAGTTGATGTCTCCATGCTCAGCCGCTCTTACTGCATCTGCAGGAACTTCATCAGGATTTTCAATAGGGAAATAATGAATTTGTCTCAAGATGGAATTTCCATAGGCCACCTTGTCTTCAAAATAGTCTTCTGGAAGCTCCAAATGAAGTGCGATTGCCTTAAGCATAGATTTTCCAGCTTGCTCAAGAGTCCTGTAGGCTTCCACTGCATCGTTTTGAAATCCGGGGATTTCTGAGGGCCAAAGGTTTTCTGGATATTCTTTTTTAATAGGATCAGAATCGGGGATTAAGGAAAGCTCCTGGCCCACGTGATAAAACTCCTTCAAGTCGCCGGTATTTCTTCCCTTGGCATGTTCCTTTCCCTTGCCGGTATAGCCCCTTTGATAGCCGATTTCAGGTTTTTCGTATTTGGATTTTATATCATCAGGAAGGGCAAAGAAGGCCTTGATTGATGCATATAGTCGATCCTGAAGATCCTGATTCAGCCCGTGATTTTTGATTGCGACAAAGCCGATATTTTGATATGCTTCGCCTAGTTTTTTAACAAATGCTTTTTTTTGCTCAGGAGTACCTGAAGTGAAATCTGCCAAATCCAGGCTTGGGATTTCATCAAATAGAATTTCCATTGATTGAACGGTTAGATTGGTATGACCAAAGAATTGGTCAAAAATAAATATCTTTAGGTTCAATAGTCGCTGTTTTATGAACAAATTCCTAGGTAGTCTTTTTCTGACCTCTCTAATTTGGTTTTCCTGCAGTCCCGATAAAAAAAGGATCAATGAAAAAGTCATGGATCAAACGGGAGATTCTCTTCAGCAAACAGAAATTCTTTCCAAGGTTGCCTTTTTTCAATTGGAGGATTCCACAGACTATCCTGATGCGATTTTGGAACTTTACACTCCATTGGGCAATCAAGTTTTTAGGCCCGGAAAAGTTCCTTTTGAATTTAATGTTAAAAATTTCCCTCTTGAAGATGCTACTCCGGGAGTTCCTTTGCTCTTCACCACAATTAATGGAGCAGATCCTGTTGGGCAGCTTTCACCAATTTTCCAAAAGGAACTCACGGAGGGAACTTATCGGGTGGTTGGCTATTTGGTAGATGAGGAAGGGTTGGCTTTAAAAAATTTCGGCAATTATGTGGACCGGGATTTTTTGGTAGGTGATTCCCGAGCATTTCCCTATTCAGCAGAACCTTTCTTGGCAGTTAACCTTCCCAGAAATGAGCAAAGCATTTCTTTGGGTGAAGAATTGATTATTGATTTTTTGGTTTTAGGTGGAGATATGAAGCTGGACGGATTGAAAGTATTGGTTGAGATCAATGAATTCACCTACGAAATAGACCAAATGTCCCCCATAAGAGTTGAAAATTTACCTTTGGGCAGCTATCAGGTGAAAATTAAATTGCTCAGAAAGGATGGAAAAGAACTAGAAGGTCCTTTCTCTTCAGTTTCGAAGACCATCCATGTCCGATAAGTCCCTATCTTTGCGACTCTGATAATTTTCACGTTTCATCATGCTTTTAGTCAATCAAATCCGGGACAATTTCGACGGAGTTTTACTCGGTCTGAAAAAGAGAAATTTCCCGAATGCCCAAGCAATACTAGATCAGGTCATCTCGCTGGATGATTTGAGAAAGTCTTCCCAAACCGAAAGAGACCAAATTCAGGCAGAAGCCAATTCCATTTCAAAGCAAATTGGTTTGCTGATGAAAGAAGGGAAAAAGGAGGAAGCAGAAAATGCGAAATCCAGAACTGCAGAAATTAAGATCCGAATCAAAGAACTGGAAGAACAAACCAGCAAAGCAGAAGAGGACCTGAAGGCGCTTCTTTATACCATTCCGAATATTCCCCACACCTCTGTTCCTGCTGGGAAATCAGCCGAGGATAATGAAGTTGTTTTACAACATGGCGAGATTCCAGCTCTTTTTGAGGGAAAGCTTCCCCATTGGGAATTGATCAAAAAATACGACATCATCGATTTTGATCTCGGGATAAAGATCACCGGGGCAGGTTTTCCGGTTTACAAAGGAAAAGGTGCTCGACTTCAGCGAGCCTTGATTAATTTCTTCTTGGATGAAGCCTTGGCAGCTGGTTATTTGGAAGTACAGCCACCAATCATGGTCAATGAAGACTCAGGATATGGGACTGGTCAGCTTCCAGACAAGGAAGGGCAGATGTACTTTGCGTCAGTAGACAATCTCTATTTGATTCCTACTGCGGAAGTTCCAATTACCAATTTGTACAGGGATGTAATCCTCAATGAGGAAGATCTACCCATTAAGAATGTTGGCTACACTCCATGTTTTCGAAGAGAAGCAGGTTCTTGGGGAGCTCACGTGAGAGGGCTTAACAGGTTACACCAGTTTGATAAAGTAGAAATCGTCCAGATTACTCATCCGGATCAATCTTACAATACCTTGGAAGCGATGAGTGGCTATGTTCAAGGACTTTTGAAAAAACTTGAACTTCCGTATCGAGTATTGAGACTTTGTGGAGGAGATATGGGATTTACTTCGGCCTTGACTTACGACATGGAGGTTTTTTCAGCGGCCCAAGAAAGATGGTTGGAAGTGAGTTCGGTATCGAATTTTGAAACTTACCAGACCAACAGACTGAAGCTTAGATTTAGAGGAGAAGATAAAAAGACTCAATTGGCGCATTCGCTTAATGGATCAGCCTTGGCATTGCCTAGGATTGTAGCCTCTATTTTGGAAAATAACCAAACCCCTGATGGAATCCTGATGCCGAAAGTGCTGCATTCCTATTTAGGTTTCGACAAAATTTAAAATCCAGCCCGTTTGTACCCACAAACGGGTTTTTCATTTAATAAGAATTTACCATGAGACTATTCTTGTTTTTGATTTTCCTTATTTCACCGGTACTTGTTTCCGCTCAAGAAGAAGAAATACTAGCTGTTTCTCGGACAGTGAATCTTTATTTTGAAGGGATGATGGAAAGAGACAAGGGAAACTGGAAGAAGCCTTTCTCCCAGATGCCAAACTTATCGGCTACAGAGGTCAGGATTTGTTTGTTACTCCTTTTGAGGAATGGGCTTCGAATACTGCTAAAGGAAGTCCACGAGATCCTAGCCAGTTTCAAAATGAAATTAAATCCATCAAGATAGTCGGAAATATGGCCTTGGCGGAGACGGAGCTTTTTTGGCCGGGAATTTATTATTACGATTTTCTAACCCTGATTAAAGTGGAGGGTAAATGGAAAATTGTCCACAAAAGCTGGTGGGAGAAAAAGCTTCCTTAAATCAAGGAAATAGAATTCTTAATGTGGCTTGCTTTTTATCTTAAATGCTTTTTTGATCAAAATAACCAAAGCTAAAACAATCACCCCGACAACAAGCCCCAATAAAAACTCCTGTAAAATCCCCGGGATAAATTCAGGAAGTAGGTGATGGAAAAACTCAATATTATGAGCGAAAATTCCTCCAGAAACCAACAACAAGGCTAATGTACCTACTAATCCCATCGCTTTAATGATCATGGGTAGCGCATTGACTAGGACTCGACCAACTTTATCCGAAAAGCTATTGTCTTCTTCGTTAAGGGCAATCAGTTTGTAGCCAAATTCATCCATTCTTACGATTATCGCAACGATACCATAAACTCCTACTGTGGCCAATAAAGCTATCAGCGTCACGACAAGAATTTGGGTAGTCAATGGGGCATCGACCACAGTGCCCAAAGCAATGATTACAATCTCAACCGACAAGATAAAGTCCGTGACAATGGCAGATTTGATTTTTTCCTTTTCCCGCTTTAAAACCTCCTCCTTGCTGAGATTTTCGGTCAATTCAATTTTCACTTCATGAGGATGAGGAAAGAAATATTCATAAATCTTCTCAGCCCCTTCATAAGCCAAATAAAGACCTCCAATAACCAGAATAATCGTTACCGCCACTGGAAGAAATGCGCTCAGCAAAAATGCAAAAGGTAAAATTATGACCTTATTAAGTAGTGAGCCTTTACTTATTGCCCAAAGAACCGGAAGCTCTCGGTCAGAAACGAAGCCAGAAGACTTTTCTGCATTTACTGCCAAATCATCACCTAAAATGCCGGCTGTCTTTTTTGCAGCGACTTTACTCATGACCGACACATCGTCCATAAGTGTGGCGATATCATCCAAAAGGGCGAAAATTCCTGAAGCCATTACAGAGTTTTTTTGCTTTAAATAAAAATCAAATATAAGTTTTTGAGTCAAATGCTTAGGAAAAGCCGTGTCTTGAAATCGATCCTTTTTTAACGAAAAGCATTTTCCAAAAAGAAAAGAATAGCTGTTTATGCTTTGGACATTAGCTTTTGGTGGATTTCCAAAACCTGAGGGATCAGCATCTTGTTGTCCGTATTTTTGATTACAAAGTCAGCCAGCTCATTTTTCTCCTCATCCGGGATCTGTTGGTCAATGATATCATTTACCTGCTTTTCGGTGCGATGAGGATCCCGCATCAAGACCCTGGCAATTCGGATTTTGATTGGTGAGCTCACATTGATGATGAAATCCAATTCTTTTGCAGAACCAGTTTCAAAAAGCAAAGCCGCCTCTTTTAAAATGTAGGGTGAGTTCTGGTTTTTTGACCAATTCAAAAAGTCCTTTCCCACAGCTGGATGTACCAGGGAGTTGATTTTTTTTACTTTCTCCTGATCAGAAAAAACTGTTTCAGCTAGAAATTTTCGGTTTACCAATCCGTTTTCAAGGTAGGACTCAGGACCAAATTCTTCAGCAATTTGAGATTTTAGGTGGGAATCGTTCGCCATGAGCCATTTGGCTCGGTCGTCAGCAGAGTACACCGGAATGCCTAAAATTTGGAAGATTTTGCAAACTGTGGATTTTCCCGAACCGATTCCCCCAGTTATTCCTACCCAAATTGGTCTTTCCTTATTCATACTTAAGCTTGACAAATTCGGGAGTGATTTTAATATCCTTGATGAAATCTGGAGAAGGTTGAACTCGAATGGTTACCGTACTATCGGCACGATTTCTTCTACCAAAGTCAAGAATAGCATCAAATTCCATTTCCTTCAAATCTTCCACTCTTCGCTCATCTACCAGATAGGTCATCACAGGCGTAATTCCCTCATCCTCTAAAGTTACAGATCTGGGGAAATTCAGTTTTTTCACCTTCAGACGCTTGTTGCCTTCCATAAACTGGACGACTGAGAAGGAAACGTTTATTTTTTCCAGATTTAAAGAAACTATTTCCGAAATCTCTTTATCAATACTTAGAACAATTTCTCCTTGGAAGTCCTGATCAATTCTGTTTTTATTCAAATTAACAGGGAATTTGCCTTCAAAAAAATCTAATAGGGAACTTGGTCCGGTGATTCTAATCTCTTTGGGTTCAAAGGAAATGGCACCTTCGATTATGGCATTTTTTGCCATGGAATAAGAAGTAGAATCCAAAACAGGAGTTAAAGTTCTCGTTTCAATTCTATCGATTTTAAAAAGAATTGAATCCTCCAAAAAGCCGATTAGCTGGGTGGGAGTGAGGAATTCACCTAAAGGTCTTTTCAGGTCGGAAGTCAAAATCTGCCGCATGTCGGTAGGATCTGCAAGGGTGATTTTGTAGGGAGGTTCGTTAAGGTTGAAATACTTTCTCAACAAATCCCATCCATTACCGGAAATCTGGATTTGAACACTTTGGGGTAGGGGCTGGACAGGGTAGAATCGCTCTCTATCGAACTCCCATTCGATTGGGTAATCGACAATAGTGCTGTAATTGTCCTTGTTGAGGGCATTTAAAATCCAAAAAGTGGTAGCTGCAAGGATGCAGAGAACTACCACTTTTAGATTTGAGAGTTTTTTGGAAGAAATCCTCCAAGAGGATTTTTTGGTGTCCGGCAAAGCTCTAGTTATTTGGTTGAGGGTGACTTTTTAGAAAAGTCCAGGGAAATTGCAGATTTCTCGACTTTCACCTTTAGTCCTCGGTCAAGTTCCAAGTAGACAACATCTCCTTCTACACTGGAAACTTTTCCATGGATTCCGCCGATAGTCACGACTTCATCTCCCTTTTTTATCTCTTCAATAAATTTCTTGGTTTCCTTTTGTTTTTTCTGCTGTGGTCTGATCATGAAGAAATACATGATCAAAATGATAGAGCCAAAAAGGAATACTTGTCCAAGAATACCAGCTCCACCTGCTGAAGCTTGGGCCAATAGCGTAGTTAACATGTTCTTATTTCTTCAAAGGTCCTGCCGGAGCCTGAGCACCTGCTAGTTTTGGAGTGACTGAACCCTTCATTCTCAATCGGGTAACAGTTGGATTGGTGTTAGCTTGGATAGTTACCGTTGGAGCCTGAGCACCGGACTTAGCAGTAGAGTTGAATACTACTTTTACAAATCCTTCCTCACCTGGCATTACTGGACTCTTGGTCCAATCAGGGCTAGTACATCCACAAGAAGCGGTAATGTTAGAGATTACCAATGGAGCCTGTCCGTTGTTGGTGAAATTAAACACGTGTTCTACCACCTGGCCTTCATTGATGTTTCCGAAATCGTACTCCATTTCTTTGAATTCAAAGCCACCTAGTGTACTCGGATCAGCAGAAGTTGCTGCCTGAGCATTTACTGGGGTTACAGCGGTGTTTGAATTTTCAAGTTGGGCGATTTTTTCCTCCAATGCTTGAATTTTTGCTGCTTGGTCATCTTTTTGGTTGCAAGCGCCAAACATCAAGGCGACAGCAAGTGCGCTAAGTAATTTGATTTTCATATCAGTTTTTACCTTGGTTGATTTGTTCGATTAATTTATTGACATCGCTAAGAAGATTCTCAGCTTTATTTTTTGCTTCAGAAATCACTCTTTTTCCCTCTGATTTTGCCTCGTTGAGATGGATCTCTTTTCCATCCATTAATTCAGCAATCAGATCTTCTAATTCTTTCTTGTACTTGGAAAGTTGGAAAGAAAGCTTGTCTCTGGTATTTGCGCCTGTATCAGGTGCAAATAATATTCCTAGTGCGGCGCCTACTCCGGCTCCTACCATAAAAGCGATTAAAGTATTACTGCTCTTGCTCATAGTTGTTCTTATTTATTGTCTAAAAGTCCCCGACCACTCTTACGTATTTGGCCGTTTTCGGTTAATTCTTTTGCCATTACATCCAACAAACCGTTCACAAACTGCTTGCTTTTCGGGGTGCTGTATGTTTTTGATATGTCAATGTACTCGTTGATACTCACTTTGACTGGAATGCTAGGAAAATTCTTCATTTCAGCCAATGCCATTGAAATGATGATTTTGTCCGTGTATGCTAGGCGATCGATGTCCCAGTTCTTGGTTTTTTGGGAAATCAAGGCCCTGCTTTCCGCATCATTTTCGATCGTGAAGTTAAAGATATTTTGAAAAAACTCTTTATCCTCATCCCAGTTGATAGCAATTTCCGGAAGACTATTGTCCTCTGAATCGGCAATATTGCAGCCAAATTTCAAAACCTTGGAAGCCAAGCTTCTGACAATGGATTTGTTTTCGGTCCAGTTGAGATCTTTTTCGGAGAAGTAATTCATCAGAACTTCATTCTTGAAAATCACTTTCTTCAACAAGTCATCTACGATTTCAAAATCCTGCTCCAGGCTTGGATCAGAAATTTTCAAATACTCCTGATAAGGTTCAGAAGGCTTGATATAATCTCTAAACCATTCTTTGATCTCTAATTCAACATCATCTAGGGTAACATGGTTTCGTGCCACCGCATTTCTGTAATCCTGAGATTCTCTAAGATTCGCAAGAACCTTGTTTTGGGCAAGGTTAAGTTCATTGCCAAAAGCTACAGGAGAATCTCCAGCTAGCCTTTTCTTTTTCTCCAATTCCTTTTCTACATGCTTTGAAAAAGCTTGTAAAAGTTCAATAGCCAATAAATACAATTGAGGAATTCGTTCAGCGGAAACGATCATGTTTTTAAGCAAAAATTCGCGATCCCGCTCATTTGCTTGGTGATATCTTTTCAATGCATCCAAAACCACCTGTTTGATTTTAGGCTTTGCTTCAGAGGATTTAAGCAGATTTTGGTTTGCCAGATTTTGGTCAAAAAGGCGAATTGCTTCTTCCGCATCTTTACTTAGAGCAGCTTTGTCCTGGACCTCCATACTATTGAGATCTGGTAAAAAGGACTCCCTTATGAAATCTTTGGCCAGATTGAGATTTGATCCTTTGCACTGTTCAAAGGCATATAGGTTCTGAAATGCCTTGACTCTAAGGATTCTTCTGTTGAGCATAATATTGGAAAAGAGCTGTAAATATAGGGATTTTGGCGTTGGTAATCTTAGCCAATTATGGACAAAAAAACCACCGGACGTGCTGTCCGGTGGTCTTTAGTTAGGAATGGTAAAGAATTAGAAAGGAAGTTTAACTCTTCCGATAGCTTCGATTCTTGCTTTAGCAGCCTGGATAGCTGCTTCCTGAGCTGGAATATTTTCTTTTTCAGACTTATCCAAAATGCTTAGACAGGTGTCATAAATTTTCTCAGTCTGAGCGAAAACGATCTCCTTATGGTAATCTCCATAATATTCTGCGCCCACATTGATCACACCACCTGCGTTGATCAAAAAGTCCGGAGCATAGATGATTCCCTTGCTCATCAAAATCTGACCATGCTTGGCTTCGTCTTTCAGTTGATTGTTTGCCCCACCGGCAATCACCTTGCATTTCAATCTATCAATAGTCTGATCATTGATGGTGGCACCAAGAGCACAAGGAGCATAAATGTCCATTTGCATATCGTAAATCACATTTGGATCCACCACTGTAGCTCCTGTTGATTTAGCGATTTCTTTCAATTTATCTTCGAAGATGTCCGTGATCAGGATTTCTGCTCCTTCTTTTACCAAGTATTCAATGAGATATTTACCTACTTGACCAACTCCCTGAACCCCGATTTTCTTTCCAGTAAGGGAATCGGATCCAAAGGCTTTTTTGGCAGCAGCTTTCATTCCCATGTACACTCCATAAGCTGTAACAGGGGAAGGATCGCCAGCACCACCTTTGATCTGAGGAAGTCCAGTAACATGTCTGGTTTCCATGGCGATGTATTCCATGTCGGAAGTCTTCATGTTGACATCTTCCGCAGTCACATATCTTCCTCCCAAACTTTCTACGAATCTTCCGAATCTTCTCAAGAAAGCCTCATTTTTCAATTTTGGATCCCCGATGATTACTGCTTTACCTCCACCAAGATTTAGTCCTGCGAGAGAGTTTTTGAAAGTCATCCCTCTAGAAAGTCTCAATACATCAGTGATAGCTTCCTCTTCGGTAGCATAAGGCCACATGCGGGTTCCGCCCAAGGCCGGCCCCAAGGTGGTATTATGAATACCGATCAATGCTTTTAATCCCGTCGCTTGGTCATGACATACTACCAACTGCTCGTGGTCCATGGTGGAGATCTGTCCAAAAATGGAACCTTCTCTCACGGTCTCGGTCGTTTTAATTTCTAACATGTGAACTTAGCTTTTTAGAATGCGTTATATTTGGGCTGTTACCTTAAAAAAGGCCGATACAAAATTAAATACTTTTATCTGCCTTCAAAGGAAACGGTTCGGAAGTTTATAGAAGTATATTTATTAATTAAAAGTTTTTATTTGGTGAAGCCGCTTTGGAGATTAAATAAGTACCTATACAAATACAAGGGTCTCTTGCTATTGGGAATATTTTTCACTGTCATTTCCAATATCTTCGTAATAATCCCTGCCCAACTTGTTCGAATTGCAATAGATTATGTCGTAGAGAGTTTTACCCTTTACAAGCCTTTGATCAAGGGTGGATTGGGTGAATTGGCGAGAGAAAATTTTCTGGATTATGTACTGGTTTTTGGAGTTTTAATCTTGGTAATGGCCTTATTGCGAGGCTTTTTTCTTTTTCTCATCCGGCAAACCATCATCATCATGTCCAGAAGGGTGGAGTATGATATGAAAAATGAAATTTTCAGCCACTATCAAAATCTCCCTCTAAGCTTTTACAGAAAAAATAGTACTGGAGATTTGATGGCTAGAATCTCTGAAGATGTCAGTAGAGTTAGGATGTATCTGGGACCTGCGATTATGTATGGATTGGGTCTTTTGACGCTTTTTCCTATGGTGATTTCCTACATGATTTCTGTAAACGCGGAATTGACACTCTATTCTCTATTACCTCTACCAGTCCTTTCGATCAGTATTTATTTTGTGAATAACCTGATTAATGAGCGATCTGAAAAAATCCAAAGAAGCCTTTCAGGATTGAGCACCTATGTTCAGGAAGCTTTTTCTGGAATTCGGGTTCTAAAGGCTTTTGTCCGAGAAGAGGATTCCGCAAGAGTATTTGCGGAGGAAAGTGAGGAATACAAATCCAAATCAATTGATTTAACGCGGGTGAATGCCTTGTTTTTCCCTTTAATCATGGCCTTGGTGGGTATCTCCACCATCATTACCGTATATGTTGGTGGGATGCAAGTAATCAAAGGTGAGATTGGATACGGGGTTATTGCTGAGTTTATTTTATACGTCAATATTCTGACTTGGCCTGTAACCTCCTTAGGTTGGGTGACTAGTATTATTCAAAGAGCAGCAGCATCACAGGTCAGAATCAACGAATTTCTTGACGCCAAAAATGACATCATCAGCAAGGAAAACCTAAAAGATGAAATTGAAGGCGACATACTAGTGGAGAATCTTACCTTTATTTATCCAGATTCAGGGATCAAAGCTTTGGATCATATTTCCTTTGAAATAAAAGCTGGACAGACTCTTGGAATCATTGGAACTACTGGTTCTGGGAAATCTACAGTTGCCAATTTATTGATGCGAATGTATGACCCGAGTAGCGGTCAGATCTTGATAGATGGAAAGGAAATTCAGCGTTTTGATGTGGCAGAATTGAGAAGACAGATTGGTTACGTGCCTCAGGATGTGTTTTTATTTTCAGATACCATTGCCAATAATATCGCATTTGGCCTTGATCACCCTGATCGAGCTTTAATTGAGCAAGCAGCTAAAGATGCTGATGTGTATCAAAACATCATTGATTTCCCGAAAGGGTTTGAAACCATGCTTGGAGAAAGAGGTATTACCCTTTCAGGAGGTCAAAAGCAGAGAGTTTCCATAGCTAGAGCGATAGCTAAAGAACCGAAGATTTTGATTTTGGATGATTGTCTATCTGCAGTAGATACCAAAACAGAAAATGCCATTCTCTCAGCCCTGAAGCATATCATGAAAGACCGTACTTCAGTGATTATTTCCCATAGGGTTTCTTCGGCGAAATTGGCGGATCATATCATTGTCTTGGATGATGGCAAAATCATAGAACGAGGCAATCACGAGTCCTTGATGAGTCAAAAGGGAGTCTATGCTGAGCTTTACGATAAGCAGACTCAGGCCAGCGAACCCATAGATGGGTAAATAAAAACCGGTCATTATCAGGGATTTTCTTTAACTTATTGATCCAAAATTTTAAACTTTTGAATCATGGAAGAGAAAAAAAGTCCCATTTCAGATATTGAAGCCTTGCTGCAAGAAATCGGTCAGAAGATAGAAGAGCTGGTAAAAAAAGGAGCAGAAGCTGGTTCTGATGTCAAGGATGATATCGAGCAAAAAATCAAAGACCTTAAAGACAACAAAACTACCCTAGAGGAAGAACTCAAGAAAGCCAAAGCTTTGCTGGAACGTGAGTTTAAGGAAAGGAAAGAAGAAATGGAGCCAAGGCTTAAGGAGTCCAAAGGTTTTTTGAAGGAATCTTTCAAACAACTTGGTCTCGCCTTCAAAGCCGTTTTTGGAAAGTAGAATTCAAAAAAATAAGCCCGATCACTCGGGCTTTAATTTTTATTTCTTTTGGAGAACATTGCATCGGTCGTATGCCGGATCGATATCAATAAAGACATCCTCTTTTGCGGTAACAAACCATTTTTCAAGGATTTCATCCTCTTTTCTCTTCAAGGTTGCCGCCTTCATTTTTTCGTAATCATCCTCCAGATTTGCCTTGTGGGCTGGGTATCTGGCCTTGTAGTAAAGAATCCTAACTTTGGTTCCTTCTCTTGGGTCTTCAAAACGGATGGGAGGAGTAATGTCTCCCACCTTCATAGTGTCAATGGTGAAGTAAAGCACCGGATCTTCCAAAGTCCTCAAAGAAAGTCTGTTGGAATTGTTCGATGGGTCAGTGAAAAATCCTCCCGCATCTGAAGTAGTTCGGTCTTCGGAATATTCTTTAGCTGCTTTGGCAAAATCAATTTTCCCTGCTAGAATTTCAGTTTTTAGGCTGTCCAAATATCTTTCGGCTTTGAGAATATCTTCTTCGGAGGCAGTGGGAATTCTTAGAATGTGTCGGGTATTGTAGCTGGTCCCCCTGATTTCCAACAATTGGATCATGTGAAATCCAAACTGGGTTTCAACTGGATCACTGATTTCTCCAGGTCTTAGGCCTAGCGCTGTCGATTCATATTCTGGAGCTAATTCACCCCTTCTGAAGAATCCTAAGTCACCACCTTGTGAGCCTGATCCTGGATCTTGGGAATATCTTTTCGCCAAATCTGCAAAGTCCGCGTTTCCGGCAAGAATATCATTTTTGAACTTAGTGAGCTGAGCAATAATTTCTTCTCTGACCTTAGGATTTACTACTGGCTTTCTCACAATCTGGCCAACTGTAGCCTCTGAAGTAAAAAGCGGAAGGGAATCTTTGGGAATGCTGTTGAAAAAAGCCCTAACCTCTGCAGGAGAAACCGTGATTCCTTCGGTGATTCTTCCTCTCATTCTGCTTACAATAAGTTGCTCTCGAATTACTTCTTCGATTTCTGCTTTCAGCTGATCGCTGGTTTTTCCATACACTTGGATTAAGGTGCTTTCATCCCCGCCAAATTGCTGCATTACCGCATTGAATCGGTTATCTACTTGTAGGCCAACCTCGGCTTCAGTGACCACTACAGAATCGATCTCTGCTTTGGCTACCATCAGCTTATTGATCATTAGAGATTCAAAAACATCGCAGCGGGAGGGAGTAGGTATTCCTTGCTGGGATTGTGCAATTGCTTCGATGTAGGTTCTTTGTACATCAGACTCAAGCAGGATATTGTTGTCTACTTTGGCTACGATTTTGTCCAAAACCTGACCTGTCGGCGGGGTTTCCTGAGCAAAGATCAAGCTTGCTGACAGGAAGAAAATCAAGAAAGTAGAAAGTCGGTTTAGAAATTTCATAGTAATAAATGGGAACTGAGACTCACAGTATGGTACTCTCGTTTTATTGGTTCAGGGCTAAATAGGTTTCCTCCTTAATAGTTGGATTTACCTGAACAGGGTATTTAGATTTTAATTTTGAAATAAGCGTTTCGTCAAGATATTGCTGGTAATCTCGAATTACCAAACCTCTGGATTCTTCAAATTTTCTTGGACCGGCAGGGAATTTTTGACCCGTAAGGACTAGGTAGGTTTGATTCTCAAAAACGATTTCCTGGAAGGTTTTATTTCGATCCATCAGGGATAAAACCGGATGCTCATTGATTTCGAAAACTCCTGATTCGGTTTGGAAGGCAAGAGGATTATTCGCAGCTGCTTGGCTTTCAAAGGAGTTAATAATCGACTCATTATAGCCTTGGTTCTGAAGCATGTTCTTTGCACTTTCCAATTGCTGAGAATCAATCACTTTTACAATAAAAGCTTCGGTTCTTTCTCCCCACTGATAGTCAGCGATATTTTTTCGGAAATAATCAACCTGTCCCAATGAGTCAGCGATTCCTTTTTCCCAAACTTCTTTATTCATCAAGGAAAAGAGCAAAATTCCATCTCTATATTCTTTGAGCAGCATTTGATACTCCTTATTCGTTGATTCCAAATCCTTCTCTTCCTCTTTGCTTAGAGTTTCTGCTACAAATCGATCGTACCAAAAGTCGAAAGTCGGAACCTTTGATCTCAACACGACCTCCTGATCCTGAACATAATTTGCCAAGTCGGAGGTAGTATACGCTTTGCCTTGAATCGTGAAAAGAGGGGAATTGGTTGAACTTGCTCTAGTGCTCAATTCAGATTTTGTAACCTCATTTAGTTGTTGGGAAAGTTGCTGAACAGATTGCTCATCTTCTTTGAATCCATAGCGTGCTTTTTGGATTGCAACCACTTGGGACTGGATCATTCCTGATCTAGAATCTCTTAAAATTCTTGATCGTATACTTTCCTCCAATTCTTCAAATGAGTCAATTGGTCTTTTATCCTCCAATCTCAGGATATGATAGCCATATTGGGTACGAAGTGGAGGGGATACTTCGCCAATCTCGGTTAAAGAAAAAGCTGCCATTTCAAACTCAGGAATCATATTTCCTACGCCAAACCATGGCAGTAAACCTCCCTGATCTTTTGTGCCAGGATCTTCTGAGAAGTTTCTAACAATGTCCTCCCAAACCGTGGATTCCTTTTGGATTTCGGTATAGATGTCAGCGATTTTCCTTCTGGCATTTTCCTCTTGAGTCGCATCGCCTGCTTCAAATCTTACTAAAATATGAGAAACTCGAACCTGCCCCGGATTAGGCTGTCTGTCCTTCACTTGAATAATGTGATACCCAAAATTGGTCAAAACCGGATCTGAAACCATCCCAGTCTGTAATCCATAGGCAGCATCCTCAAACGGCTGAACCATTTGAAGACTAGTGAAGTATCCTAAATCTCCTTTGTTGGATTGTGCGGAAGGATCATCAGAATATTGCAGTGCAAGTTCATTGATATTTCCCCCATTCTCGATTTCACCTTTTACCTTGAGCGCCATCTTCAAGACAATTAAACTGTCTTCCGTACTGGCATTAGGCGGAAACTGGAAAAGCACATGACTCGCTCGGATAATTTCCTGCATTCTGGAATAAGCCTTTCTTAACTCTCCTTCTTCAATAGAGTTTTTAATTAAAAAAGGAGCGATTAATGATTCCTTAAAAGATGCGAATTCGGTCTTGAATTCTTCTGATTGATCGAGGCCCAAAGCTTCTGCCTCCCTAACTTTCAATTGGTAATTGATGAAAAGCTCAAGATTTTCCTCAAATTCCTCTCTGCTTATTCCTGGAGAAGATTTATCTCCAGTCCCTTTGGAAATCAAGTAGACCAAGTCATCCTTATAAACAGGCTTTCCTCCGACAGTCATCAAAACCGAAGATTCTGATTCCTGTGAAAAGGCTTCCTGAGCAAATTGGCCCTGAATTAATAGTATGAGGGAAAAAACAAATGCCGAAACAGTCCGGTGATTCATGAATTGGAGTTCCTATTTAGGATGCAATGTTACAAATTTATCAGGAATTCAGGCAGAAAGCAGAAGCCTTCAGCTATTTAACCAAAA
This sequence comes from Algoriphagus boseongensis, assembly GCF_004362805.1. Lineage (GTDB taxonomy): Bacteria > Bacteroidota > Bacteroidia > Cytophagales > Cyclobacteriaceae > Algoriphagus > Algoriphagus boseongensis. Next base: position 62,420 of record NZ_SNYF01000010.1, on the reverse strand, counting down.
TTAGGATCGAAACCATTTGATCAATCGGCAAGTATTTGTGCCGTTTTTGGATTCAAATTCGATTTCATCCATAATCTTTTTAACCAAAATGATGCCCAATCCACCTTTTCGTTTTTCTAGGATGACTTTTTTCAGATCTGGAGCTTCATAATCTAAAATATTGAATGCCTCACCTTGGTCTGAGATTTCAAAAATAAGTTTCTCTCCACTGTCTTTTATTTCCAGGTTGATATGATCCTGGGGGTTACAGCCATGAGAGTGAATGATCAAATTGGCGCATACCTCCTCCACAGCAAGAGTCAGCTGATGCTGGTCAATTTCTGAAATAGAGAAATTTTGAAGGGAGTCCTTCAAAAAAGCCCTCAAATCAGATAAAGCCGAGGTTTGGCAAGCTATGTCTAATCTATACTTCATCTAGCCGGCAAATGCTTCAGTTTTTGTGGAGTGGATTGGGATCAACTGGTCTAGACCGAGGATTTTGAATACTTCGGATACTTTTGGGCTCAGGTTGAAAATTCTAAAATTGATTTCCTTTTCCTGAAAATCTTCCAGATAGGACATGAAAACTCCCAGTCCTGCTGAAGAAATATATTCCAATTCACCTCCATCAATCAGAATGTTTTTTGAGCCTGATTCCATCAATTCTTTTATCACCTCATCCAGTTGCACAGAGTTGCTGGCATCCACTTCACCATGAAGGCTTAGGATGTCAAAAGAGTTTTCCTTGGTTTTTTCCAGACGGAGCATAGGTAATTAGTAAAGGTTTTTTTTGTCTTGATGAGCATCTGGGAGAAACTTGACCACCATCATTGAATAATCGTCGTCAATCATCCCATCTCCTCCTACAAAAGCATGTAAGGAATCAATCAATTGGTTTTGAATTTCTTTTGGAGTTTTATCCTTATGGATTTCCACCAGACTTTGGATCCTTCCGAAGCCAAATTGCTGGCCTTTTTGATTTTTAGCTTCCACTATACCATCAGTGATCAGGACTAGAATATCCCCACTCGAATAGTGGAATTCTTTTTCCTGAACGTGATTTTCATACTTGCGGTTTCTTAATATTCCCAAACCTAGTCCGTCAAACAACAGGAATTCTGAATTGTTGGCTTGAGCATGGTAAAAAAGTGTAGGAACATGACCAGCTCTGGCATGACAGATTTTTTGTTCTCGGATATTGATAATGAAAATTGAAGCAGTGATAAAGTGATTTTTTTCCAAGCATTTACTCAAAGCGGAATTGGCTCGGATCATGAATTCCGCAGGAGAAAGATTGAGCTGGATAAGGCTATGGAAAATCCCTTTCATCTGAGACATGTGGAAGGCGGCTGAAGTTCCTTTACCTGAAACGTCTCCTATTATCAATACATATCTGTCTTCATCCAGCTTAAAGGTGTCGTAATAATCACCACCTACCTCATCGGCTGCATTGGAATAGGCGCAAATTTGGAAGCTGTCCGGATGATCAAGTTTATTGGGTAGAAGTGCCTTTTGGACTCTTTGGGCAATTTTTAATTCCTCCTGATAGCGCTCATTCAAAATAGCCTGATTCAATAGGCGATGGTTTTCCACTGCGATACATGCCTGTCTTGAAAAAGTGCTGACTATCCCGATCATTTCTTTATTAAACCCATCCCGAACCTCTTTTACTAAAATCATTTTCCCGATTTTGGAATTGTTGACCTCAAGGGGAATGATTAAAGCAGATTCGAATTTGGGATGATCAAGGCGAAAATTCTGAGGCTCGAGTTCTTTAGAAGAATCTTGATTTTTCCCACTTGCTGACAATGCTTTGATTCTTTCAGAAAGTTCTTCTTGGGTTTTATGGTCCAAAAATCTAAGCTGAACGATTTCCTCTCGTTTTTTTCCAGTCTGGAGTTCCAGCCATGCTCCATCGGCATAGGATGCACTCATGCAAGAATCCATCAAGATGTCTAAAACCTGTTCTTCGTTTTCTTCGGGTTTGATCGACTGACTCAACCGCTGAAAATTGATTGCTTCGGTTAATTTTTGCTCAAAGACGGAAGAAGTCGGAAGGTTGAAGAGAGTTACTAAAAAGCTGAAAAGAGCATAGAGAAAAATGAAGGCAAATAGAGCTACCAAAAAAAGATTGTCAGTCAGGTTTACTTGGTAGACTTCTGCATTACTATAGGCAAGGAATCTTCGAAATAAAAAGCCTGTACTCACCAAAATGAAGAAAAGGAAAAGAAGAGATTTCCATTTTTCCTTAATAGTCAAATAAGGAATCCATTTCAGGTTTCCTGATAAGATGGCTGAGATGATGATCAAAATCACCAAGCCGAAAATGAAGCTGTAGTCCAGGTTGTTTTTGTTGAAAAAAACAAAAAACATGGCCACCAATAGCGCAAACTCAAATACCTGCCACTGCTTTACGACCTGTTTATTCTTCTGATAGAGAATAAGATGTTTCCAAAGCAAAGCTGAAGAAATCAGAAAAATGGTGGTCAGCGCAAAATTGACATGATAGAAAAAATTCTTCATGAATGGTTCACTGGCCAGCTTGCTATCTCCGAGAGAGAAATAGAATAATTCGACCAAAATAGCGGCTGTCGAGGCAAAAATCCCGGTAGAGGCCGCCCTCCAAATTAGATTTAGGAAGTCTTTTTGTTTGTTTTTCTCAATGCTATCAGAGTAGAAAAAGTAAAGCGTGAAGAAAAAGAGAATCTCAAGTATCCAGGTAATTTCATTGGAAATCCCGGATTCCAGTGAATTGATAATCCCGAAAATCCGTACCAAATCCACAAACAACAAGGCCAGCCATACCAAAATGGAAAGCAGCAGGGTGAGTTTGCCGATATGGATGGTGGGAAGTCTGAACATTGCTAAAGCTTACGCAAGTATACTCAAACTCAACTTAACCTGATAGGTCATCACCTGGGATAGGAATCCCTAAGAGTTAAAAATTCTAAATAGAATTAAAGAATCACCAAATCTTCTACCACTCCTTTTCCGATCTTTTCCTCGATAAGGGCCAATACTTTTGAGCGATTCAATTGCAATTCCTTTTTGACGGGACCGGAAGTAATCCGAACCATGAGTTTCTGATCTTTAATAAAAACACTGCTTGTCCTACTGGCAATGGTGTGCCCCACCAGTTCTGCCCAAGAATTGATCAATAATTTCTCCTTGTATTTTCCTTCCAAACGATAGGCCTTCAGCAATTCATTGAAAGCAGCTTCCAAAGGAGCTGCCTCTTTTTTCCTACCGAAATACTTATCCTGATTCATGGGAATAAATGAAAAGTTCTGCGGCTATGCTGTCTGCCAATAATTTGCCGCTTTTGGTCAAAGATAGGGTATTGTTCTCCCAAATCAGCCAGCCAGCATCTTTATATTTCTCTAGCTCTTTTCCTTTTGCTTTTGCCAAATCAATGGAATATTTGGTTTGAAATTCCTCCAAATTTAATCCCCAACTTGTGCGAAGGGCTGTGAGAACTTGCTCATTCGCCCGATCCAAGAGGCTCTCTTCTTCGATTTCGAAACAAGTTTCCCCCGATTCCAAGGACTTGATGTATTTCGGGTTGGAGGATGGATTGGAACCTCTGGATTTTCCGTCAAAAGAATGTGCGCTCGGTCCGATTCCCAAATAGGGGATTCCCTTCCAATAATTGGTGTTGTGCAAGGCCCATTGTCCTGGCTTTCCGAAATTGGAGATTTCGTATTGCTCATAGCCGGCTTTTTCTGTTTCCTGCTGAAGAAATTCAAATTGTTCGGCCACAAAATCCTCATCAGGAGGGGTAAACTTTCCTTTCTGAAGCCAGTTTCCCAAAACAGTTTTTGACTCCACGGTCAGAGAATATGCAGAAATATGTCCTGGATTTTGAAGGATTGCCAATTCCAGGTCAATTTCCCAAAATCGATGGTCCTTCGCTGGAAATCCATAAATCAAGTCGAAACTGAATTTTTCAAACCCTGCATTTCTTGAAATTGAAATTGCATTTTTGGCTTGCTCCGAAGAGTGCGAACGGTTATAAAATTTGAGGATTTCAGGCTGAAAACTTTGAATTCCCAAGCTTAGTCGGTCTATTCCCAAACTTTTCCAGACCTGAAGTTTCTCTTCGTTTAGGTCATCAGGATTAGCTTCTAAAGTCACTTCCTTTAATTCCAAGGGGAATAAATGATGAATTTTTTCAAGGATTTCTGAAAGCCATTTTTCAGTCAAAAGGGAAGGAGTTCCCCCTCCGAAATAAATGGTTTGGATAGTCTGACCAGCTAAATAGTCTTTTCTCAACTGAAGTTCTTTGATCATCCCTTGAACCAAGTTTTCCATTTGGGAAAGGTTGGTAGAAAAGTGAAAATCACAATAATGACAGGCTTGTCTGCAAAAGGGTACATGAATATAGATGCCAGCCATTTGAATTCAATTAATTTGCGAATATAACCAATACCCCTCTGCCCTTTGAAGCTGAAGCTGTTTCTTCTTGGATTAGTCGCCCTGCCTTTTTTAGGATATGGCCAACAGTCTATTCGGATCAGCTGGATCTTTCCACAGGAAAATCAGCATGAGTTGTGGTTGAACAATCAAGACCTAGCGGGGCGGAAAATTGATTCCTTAGTCAACTTTTTTCAGTCCCAAGGATACCTTGAGACCAGATATGATTCTCAAATATCCAGTGATACTTCCTTTGTGAATTTTCACTTGGGGCCTCTTTATTCTTGGTCTGAACTTGCAGTAGAAAGTGTTCCCATTGAGCTTATTCAAAAGTTTGGGAAGCCCGGATTGAGCTACCAGGAACCTTATTTATGGATTGATAAGCTTATAAAGGATGGGGAAAACCAAGGTTTCCCATTTGCTCAGGCAAAAATAGATAGCATTGTTATCAGGGAAAAAAGGCTTTCAGGTATCGTTGTTTTTGATCCGGGGCCATTGATTGTATGGGATAGCTTGGAAATAAATTCAGGGAGTAAAACCAAAAGAAATTATTTGCAACTCTTATCGGGCTTGGCTCCTGGAGAAGCCTTTTCCCAAGAGAAGTTTGATAAAACCAACAGGAGGCTGAGGCAATCACCATACTTTTCCTTTTCCAACCCGCCTGAACTGAGTTTTCAGTATCAAAAAGCCAGACCTTTTTACTCACTTAGAGAAAGGCAGATCAATATTTTTGATGGGATCATTGGGTTTTTACCCAATGAAAATGAACCAGGCAAGCTTTTGGTTACGGGGCAAATTGATCTTCAATTGTATCACTTGGCGGGTAAGGGGAGGGATTTTTCCCTTCAGTGGCAGCGTCTTAATGTGCAGTCTCAATCCTTGGAGTTGGCTTTCAAGGAGGCCTTTGTGTTTCGATCTTTGTTGGATTTTGGAGCACAGTTTTCTTTGTTAAAACAGGATAGCTCTTTTGTAAATAGAACTTTTGAGCTGGACTTTGGGTACAGGATTTCTGATTCTGGATACCTCAATTTTTTCACGAAAAGGCAGGCGGGAGATTTGATTGATTCAGGAGTTGGTTCAGACTTGCAGGAATTGCCCCAGTCTATTGACTACCGGTGGAATCAATATGGGATCAGAGGGGAGTGGACCAATTTGGATGATCGGATTTTCCCCAGAAGAGGATGGAATTTCTCGGCTAATTTTGCCGTAGGAAACAAAAGAATCCTCGATAATACTGCCATCCCAGAGGAATTGTATGAAGGATTGGAGGAAAATTCATTGCAAATGCAGGGATTTTTTGGGGTTGAAAATCATATTTTCATCAAGCCGCAATGGGGAATGTATTTCCGAGGAGAAGCTGGATTTATCGATAATAATCAGTTGTTTTTGAACGAGTTTTTCAGATTGGGAGGTTTGAAAAGCATAAGAGGCTTTAATGAAAAGTTTTTTTTCGCAAAATCATACGGCTTGCTGAGTATGGAACAGCGACTTTATTTCGGACAAAGCAGCTATTTGCTTGCATTTGCAGATTTTGGGATGCTTTCCAATCCCTATAATTCCCCAAAAAATGACAAACCTTTTTCATTCGGTTCAGGCATCAATTTGGACACTGGCGGAGGATTGTTCAGTTTTGTGTTTGCTTTAGGAAAATCAACTATTCAGCCTCTTTCATTTGAATACGCAAGAATCCATTTTGGATATTTGGCCAGATTTTAGATTTGGGAAAATTATGACAAGAATTCTTTTTCTTCTTTTACCCTTAATCTTCCTTTTTCAAGGGGTGGAAGCTCAAATTCTGGAAAATTTAAATGGCCAAAATGAATTGACCAGAAAAAATTCTTGGATGGGCATGGAAAAACAAATGAATTTCCTGGTTGATCTTTCCACCTATCCTCTTGCTGAATTAGCCCTTTCGGTCCCTCAGGAATGCACCACTTTTATCGATGGTAAGTTATGGTTTGTGGCTGAAAAGGATACTTCAGTCTTAGTTTCGATATCCTCTTTGTCCCAAGAGTTTGGTAAAAAGCCGATTCAGCTCACTTTAATTGGGGGCGGTTTAAATGCCGAAAAGGTGTCGGTCCAGAAAATATTAAATCAAGTAAAAAGTGCTTCTAAGCAAAAGTTTGAAGAGAGTGATTTAGTGCCTATTTCAAGGAAAAAATACATTTCGGAATTTTCTGATTTCTATTTTGTAAGCCTTTTTGTAATCCTTTTTTTAATAGCTCTTTACAAATTGGTATACCCATATCTTTTGGCGGTGATGCTCCAGCCTTTATCGGTTATCAGCGCTGAAGATTTCTCAGATAGCGGAAGCTTACAAAAATTCTTCTCTTTTGACATTCAGTTTTATCTATTTATCGTGAGCATGATGATTTCTCAAGTGGTCCTCACGGTTGCAGTCATTTTTAAATTTGAGCAATTATCCCAATTGGTATCTTTAGATTTTGCAGGGTTTTTAAGGGCCTGGATTATCGTATCTTTTATTGTTTTGGGATTGACAATTTTGAAATTCATAGGGATTAGGGTCATATCCTATTTTTTTGATTTGGGGAAAACGGACTTTGCTCACTTTTTTTATCTGTTAAGAATGTTGGTTTTCTCTGTTTCGCTATTGACCATTTTAACAGCATTTTGGCTAGTCAATGATTTTAGTTTCCTGCAGAATTACTTTTGGGTGATGGTTTCGGGAATGTTCTGGATTTATTTAGTCGCTGTATTTGGTCTTTTCCTAATTATGATGAATCGATTGAGTTTTAAGAAATACCATTTATTTACTTACCTTTGTATCGCAGAATTGGTCCCTTTTTTAATCCTTTCTAAGTGGATTTTGGTATTGGTTCTTTAAAGCTTTTGAATTAAAAATCAGTTATAAATTGGCATGAGTACAGCTTCAAAAGATCGTTTTAAGCCCGTTAAAAGTATTTTAGTATCCCAGCCTAAACCTTCTGACGTCAATTCTCCCTATGTGCAGTTGGCAGAAAAGTATAAATTAAAAATAGACTTTCGCCAGTTTATTAAAGTGGAGCCAGTTCCACCCAAAGAATTTAGAAAGCAGAAAATCGATATACTAAAGCATACTGCAATTATTTTCACCAGCAGAAATGCTATCGATCATTTTTTTGCTATCTGTAAAGATTTTAAAATAGAAATGCCTGCAGAGATGAAATACTTCTGTATTTCTGATCAAACTGCGCATTATCTACAGAAATACATTGTAATTCGAAAAAGAAAGCTTTTTGTCGGTCAAAAGACAGCTCAGGATTTATTTGATTATTTCAAAAAGCATAAAAACGAGAAATACCTGTTTCCATGCTCTGATATCAGAAAAGATGATATCCCCGAGTTCATGGAAAAACAGGGAATTTCCTACACTGAGGCAATTATTTATCACACTGTTGCTGCAGATTTATCTGATTTGGCAGATGTGAAATATGATATTCTTGCCTTTTTTAGTCCTTCAGGAATAAAGTCTCTAAAGCAAAATTTCCCGGATTTTGTTCAAGGAAAAACCAGAATCGCTGCTTTTGGGCCTACTACTTCCCAAGCGGTAAGGGACATGGGTCTTATATTGGACATTGAAGCACCTATGCCAAATGCGCCAAGTATGACAGGAGCTTTGGAGCTTTACATCAAGAAGGCGAATAATTTGTAAAAGAAAGAATCATTTTCTGTGGTTTTTCAGTTTAAATGGTTACACTAGTTATAAATTGAAAAAATCACGCCCAAATGTCTAATTTTCACCGATTGGAAAATTTTTTAAAGGTTAAGGTTTTTATACTAATCCTGTTTTTTGGGATAAATAATGTGCATGCTCAGCAGGATGCACAGTTTACTCAATACATGTTTAACGGGATGTTTTATAATCCCGCTTTTGCTGGAAAAGAAACAGGCTATAGATTTTCTGCACTTCATCGAACTCAATGGGCGGGTTATTCTACTGCATCCGGTCAAGGAGGAGCACCCATTACTCAATTTGTAACAGCTCAGGGTAGGTTAAATCAAAAAAATATTGGGTATGGTTTGGCGATAGTAAATGACCAAATAGGCCCTTCCAAAAATCTGGAAATCAATTTTCAGGGCAGTTATCACAAAAAAATTAAGCGGGCTGTTCTGAGCATTGGTGGATATGCGGGAGTTTTTTCGAGCACCTTAGATTATGGAGAATTGGTAGTTGTTAATCCAGAGCCAAACCTTCCCTCAGCAGGGAAAGAAAACCAATTGGCAGTAGATTTTGGAATTGGAGCTTTATTCGATAAAGGGAATTATTATATTGGGCTCAGCAGTAAGCATTTAAACCAGCCTAATTTTGATTTTGGGGACGCTTCTTACGCTAATCAGCTTAAAAATCATTCCTATTTATTGTTTGGATATAGATTACGACCTATTGGTCAATTGCGAATAGAGCCAAGCTTACTCATTAAAACTGTTTCTTTGAATAATTTTTCATATGATGTGAGCGTTATGGCTACACATCAGAACAAGATTAATGGTGGCATTGCCTTCCGTGGTGAGGAAGCTGTATCCCTTATATTAGGTTATAGCATCCTTAGTGATAATTCTTTAAAGCTTGGTTATGCGTTCGATTTAGTGATCAGCGGAGTAGAAGCTAAGTCCCCAACAAGCCATGAATTTATGCTAAGATATGTCTTGCCTGATGTGACAAGGCAGGTGGAAAGAGTAATTCAAAGAACCCCAAGATTTAGATATTAACAGGTTCATTTGAGTTTAAATGGGCTTTTACGCCCTAAAAATTAAAAGGTTTAAAATTGGCAAATTATTTGCTTAAATGAGATTTATTCCGCTAAATTTCGATATCCAAGTGGTTTTTAGATTAGGAAAAATTTGATGATTTCAAAAACGTCATTTATGTATAAAAAAATGAATCTTCGCATAATGCCTATAGCTTTGGGGTTGGCGATAGTTACACTTTTACCAGGCTGTGGGCTTTTTAATAAGAAAGGTTCAGCCAGCGAAAAAGCGAATAGAAGGGGTGAAGTAACTGGGGTTCCGAAGCGCGCAGGTTGGTCACAAAACTTGCCTATAGATATGGTGCCGGTGAAAGCCGGAACATTCTGGATGGGACAGTCAGATGAGGACATTGCTTACACCCAGTCTTCCATGAATAAGCAGATTACCATATCTGAATTTTTTATGGATAAATACGAAGTATCAAACAATAAATACAGGCAATTTTTGGAAGCAGTAAAAAGCGGAAATCTAGCCACTGGTACTCCCACTACTTTAAAAGATCCTCCAACATTTAATTACGATGAGCTTAGGCCTGATACTACTGTTTGGTCTACTAGCTTCTCTTATCATTATGGAGATCCTTTGATGGAATTTTATTTTGATCATCCAGCATTTGATAATTATCCGGTCGTAGGTGTTACTTGGGATCAAGCAAAACAATATTGCGAGTGGAGAACCTATCATCTTAGAGCAAACGATGAAGTAGATTTTGATATGCCTGGCTTTAGACTTCCTACTGAAGCTGAATGGGAATATGCTGCCAAAGGTGGAAAAGACGTAGCGAAATATCCTTGGGGAGGCCCTTATCTTAAAAATAAGAGAGGTTGCCTAATGGCCAACTTCAAGCCGGGAAGAGGAAATTACATCGACGATGGTTTCGCATATACTGCACCAGTTGATGTTTTTGCACCAAATGGATTCGGACTTCATAACATGTCTGGAAACGTTGCCGAATGGGTAATGGATGCTTACAAAACCACTTCAAGAGTTGATACTTGGGATTTGGATCCGGTTTATGATGATCCAAATGAGCCAAGAAAAATTGTAAGAGGTGGTAGTTGGAAAGATATCGCTCACTACTTGGAAACTTCTACTCGTACTTATGAATATCAGGATGTTGCCCAAGCTCACATTGGATTCAGAACTGCAATGACCTTTATGGGGAGATCAGGATCAATGGACGTGAAATCAACAAAAAGAACCAGACGGTAACCCAAATTAAAAAAAACCTAAACCTTAATATCTTATTTAAAAATGGCTAGTAAAGGCAATTTCTTTTATTCAAGCGTGATGCCGAAAATCTACGGTATCGGCGCTGCAGTTGTTATTCTCGGTGCGATGTTTAAAATCCTGGATTGGACAGGTGCAAATATCATGATCGGCGTTGGTTTGACCACTGAGGCAATTATTTTCTTTCTTTCAGCTTTTGAACCAAGACAAGAGGAAATGGACTGGAGCAAAATTTATCCTGAACTAGCTGATGGTGGTTCAAAAAAATCAAAAGGTGATGATGTTTCAGCCAAACTTGATGATATGCTTACGAAAGCGAAGGTTGGACCTGAATTGATCGAGAGTTTAGGTAAAGGAATGCAAAACCTTGCAACCTCTGCCCAAAAAATGGGTAACCTAGCAGATGCAGCCGTTGCAACAAACGAATATGCAACAAATGTAAAAACAGCTGCTAAAACTTTGTCTGATATGAACACTTCATACAGCAAAACTGCTGCGGCTTTGACTGAAATGTCTTCTGCTTCTCAGGATGCAAAAGCATATCATGCTCAAATTCAAACAGTGACCAAAAATCTTACTGCTCTTAATTCAGTTTACGAAATGGAGCTTCAAGATGCCAATAGCCATGTGAAGACTTTGAACAAATTCTATAGCAATATGACTGCAGCCATGCAGGGATTGACAGAAGCTGGAAAAGAAACTGAAGCCTTCAAAAATGAATTGGCTAAGTTGAATCAAAATGTAAGTTCACTCAATAAAATATATGGTGGAATGCTTTCTGCCATGAAAGGTTAATCTGATCCAATCATCTAAAAAATAGAAATAGAAAAAGATGGCAGGAGCTAAAGAGACACCTAGACAGCGGATGATCGGGATGATGTACCTGGTTTTGACGGCCTTATTGGCCCTCCAGGTAAGTAATCAGATCCTCCAGAAGTTTGTTCTCATCAATGATGGAATGGAACGAACCTCCAGGAATTACATTTCCAAGAATCAATTTACCATTGATAATATTAAAAATACTGTAGAGGAACAAGGAAATAACCCAAAGGATGTTCCTAAAGTATCCGCTTCTCAACAAGTTAGAGAGGCTACCAAAGAAATCTACGATTACCTTGAGACCTTGAAGCAGGAGCTAATAACCACAGCAAATGCGAAGAATGAGGAAGGGAATTTTGTCAATGCAAATTTGAAAAATACTGAAGTGTCAGGCAACATGTTTGCTAATTCAGGTAAAGGGGAGGAGCTAAAGGAAAAATTGAACTCCTATCCTACTCAAGTGACAAAGATTCTGGAAGGAATTGGTATGCAAGGAATGAGTTTCAAACCTATTGCTTTGGATGCAAGCGAGATCGAGATTTTTGCCAACGACCGGGATGTCAGAGGAAAAAGTTTTGTTAATCTTAACTTTGTTAAATCTCCAGTTGGGGCGGTAATGACCTTACTTACCCAATGGCAAAATGAAGTATTGAACATCGAAAGTGAAGCATTGACTGCAATCGCCAATTCAATCGGTTCATTCTATTTCAAAGCAGATATCTTGGAAGGTAAAATTGCTGCTGTATCAAATATTGTTGCCGCGGGTACCAAGTTTGAAGGCGATATGTTTATCGCATCTGCTTCCTCTTCAGCCGCTCCAACCATGACTTTGAATGGTAGAGCTGTTCCTGTAGAGAACGGGTTTGGTAAAGTTGAATTTACTGTTCCTCCTGCATCAAATTATGATGATAAGGGTCTTTCAAGACAATTATTGAAAGGTGAAATCGTAACAAATGTCGGCGGTGAAGATCAAGTGATCCCAGTAGAATACGAATACTTTGTAGCTCAGCCAATCATCAAGGTTTCCTCTGAAGTAGTTCAACAACTCTACGCAGATTGCGCCAACGAATTGTTAATTGAAGTTCCTGCTTTAGGAAATACCTATTCTCCTGATTTTGCAATTGCTAATGGTCAATCAATCAAAGGAAGCAAGCCAGGTCAAGTAACCATTATTCCTGGTGCTTCTGGTAAAGTAACTATCGGTGTAAGCAGTGGTGGAAATAAAATTGGTGATGTAGCGTTTGATATTAAGCCAGTTCCAGCTCCAACTATCAGAGTTGTTGGATCAAATGGTTCTGAACTTGATATGAGTCAAGCTCAAGCAATCAATGTTTTGACAGGCATTAAAGTGGTTGCTGTTCCTGAGCCTACATTCGCAAGAACTATGTCCAAGGATGCAAACTTTGAAGTTACTGGAGGAGAATTAATCCTATTGAGAAGTGAAGTGCCTCGTCAAACAATTCCAATTGGTGGTAGCATGCGTTCTTTATTGGAAAGTGCAAGACCTGGTGATGACATTGTAGTACGTGTTACTCAAGTAACCAGAACCAACTTCAGAGGAAATAAAATCAACTCTGAACTAAGAGAAATCAAGCGAATTGCTGTTAAATAAGCAATTTGTTTAAATACAGAAGTCATGAAACTATTTGTTCAAAAATTCTTCTTAATAGCTTTGGCAATTTTGTCCATGGCTTCATTGAGTGCTACTGCTCAAGTAGCAACCAGTGTTAATCCATCTGGTTATGGAGATAGACAGTTCCAAATGGATACTGTTTACTCTGTTAAGAAAATCCGGGAGGATGACAAGATGTACCAAATTTCGGTTTGGAGAAGAATTGACCTCAGAGAAAAGTACAATCTTTCTCTTTATGGATCAGGTGACAACAAAGCAAATGGAATTGTAAACCATATTTATAAAGCTGTAGTAGATGAAAATGCCTTGGAAGTATTTGCCGATGAGAATTTCACTACGCCACTTTCAATTGCTGAATTCCAGGAGAATTTCTGGTTATCTGCAAATGGTGACTCCATTTTCGTAAAGCAATTGTATTACCTAGATTTCAAAGAAGACTTCGTATTTGAAAAGCATCATTCCAAGACAATCTTTGATATAAAGTATATTGAATTGGTAATGCCTTCTATTACGAATGCTAATGCAGGTCAAAAAACGATCGCTTATATCCGTTACAAAGACTTCGTAAATTATTTTAAAAACCATCCTGAAGCCCGTTGGATTAATTTCCAAAACATTTCAAAAAGCCTTACTTACGATGAGGCTTTTGAATCAAGGTTGTTTAGATCAGTTGTTCGGAGATTTACAAACCCTGATGAAGCTTTGATTGCGGATTTAGTTGATGGAGAACATCCTAACCCAGAAATGCAAGCCTATTTGAATTCACTAGCTTTTGAATACAAACTATTAGAATTTGAAAACGCTCTCTGGGAGTGGTAAAAATATAAAAGGGGCTTAGGCCCCTTTATTTTTTTCTTTCCAGTCTATCAGTGTTTTTGCCTTGCTGGCTCCGATCACCTCAGTTAATTCTTCAAGACTTGCCTCTTTAATTTTTTTCACTGATTTAAAATGCTTGAGCATTTTATCGGCCGTATTCTCTCCAATACCTGGAATAGCTGTCAGTTGAGTTCCAAAAGCATTTCTGCTCCTGACTTTCCTGTGAAATGTAATAGCGAACCTGTGTGCCTCGTCCCTGATCCTTTGCAAGAGTTTTAGGCTTTCCGATTTTTTATCGATATGAATTGGGTATGAATCTCCTGGGAAGTAAATCTCTTCCAATCGCTTAGCAATTCCAATGATTGGCATTTTTCCATAAAGTCCCAATTCCTGTAATGCCTCAACTGCAGAGGATAGCTGCCCTTTTCCTCCGTCAATTACTACCAACTTTGGAAAAGGCTTCCCCTCTTCCTCTAACCTTTTGTATCGGCGAGTTACAATTTCTTTCATACTGGCAAAGTCATTTGGACCTTGAACAGTTTTAATATGGAAGTGTCTATACTCTTTTATCGCAGGTTTTCCATTCAGAAAACACACCATGCTAGCCACTGGGCTTGTCCCTTGAATGTTGGAGTTATCAAAACATTCGATGTGGTCTGGGATTTCTGGAAGGCTTAAATCTTGCTGGAGTTGCTTGATTACCCGGTCTTTTTTGTCTTGGTTTAGGCCTTGGAGTAGAGCCTTTTCTTTTTTATAGTATAAAGCATTCTTCAGGGACAGCTCTATGAGTTTTTTCTTATCCCCAATTTTCGGGACACTTATATTCAAACCTTCAATTGGATTTTCTAAGGTGATATTTATCAATGTTTCCTCAGCATCACTTTGAAATTGGTCCTGAAGCCTTACCAAGGCTGTTAGGAGAAGCTCTTCCTCTGATTCGTCGAGGCGCTTTTTTAACTCAACATTTTTGGAGGTAATCATCGCTCCATTTTTGACCCTCATGTAATTCACGTAAGCAGTCTTTTCATCTGCTACCAAAGTGCAAACATCGAGGTTTGAGATAGAAGGGTTGGTAATAAGAGATTTAGCTTGGTATTTTTCTAAGAGATCCAGCTTGTCCTTCATTCGCTGGGCTTTTTCAAATTGTAAGTTTTCGGCAAAAGCCTGCATCTCTTGCTTAAAGTAGTTCTTTGCTAATCCTAGGTTACCTTTTAGGATATGCTTGGCATGCTCTAAATCTTTCAGGTAGTCCGCTTCCTTTTGAAAACCAACACAAGGGCCTTGGCAATTTCCAATGTGGTATTCCAGACAGACTTTATAATTTGATTCTGCGACTTTATATGGAGATAAATCGAGCTTGCAAGTTCTTATGGTGAATAATTCCCGGATTAAATCGAGAACATTATTCATCGCCTTCACGCTGGCAAATGGACCAAAATATGTGCCTCGCTTAGGAATAAGCTTTCTTGTTTGAAAAATCCTTGGAAAGTTTTCCTTCGTTACCAAAAGGTAAGGATAGGTTTTATCATCCCGGAGTAGGATGTTGTATTTGGGCTGGACTTTTTTGATCAGGTTATTTTCGAGAAGCAAGGCGTCGAGCTCCGAATTGACCAAGGTGATTTCAATTCTGCTGATTTCTTTGACCATCCTTCTGGTTTTCAAATTGCTTCCAGATAGCTTATTGAAATAGCTGCTGACCCTTTTCTTGAGACTCTTTGCCTTGCCTACATAGATCAATTCATTTTCCCCATTAAAATATTTGTAAACCCCGGGATGATCCGGGAGCTTTAAGTGATCTTCTGGCAAAAATGAAGAGGATTGCATGGGCTAAAATTAAAAAAACAGACCGTGTTTCGATCTGTTTTTTAGGATTTGATTAATGTAGATTTTAAAAATCGTTTTTCTTGGAATCGTAATCAAAGTCTGCAAATCTCTGACTTTCCTGTTCGTATTTATCACAATCAATTTCAATACTCAAGGGTCTTTCAGGTCTAGGAAAAGGACCTTTGGTATAACCAAGAGATGGATCTGCATACACTTTACTCATATATTTCACCCAAATAGGTCTTGCGGTTCTGGATCCCTGACCCGCCGTCCAGCTTCTAAAGTGAATGGCCCGATCATCACCACCAACCCAGGTGCCTGAAACCAAGTCTTTACTTACCCCCATATACCAGCCGTCAGAGGCATTTTGGGTTGTACCTGTCTTTCCTCCTAATTCATTTCCCTCTCTCAAAGTCCATGGTACACCTTGAGATGTACCTGATTCTTCCTCAAATCCACCCCTAAGCATATAAAGCATCAAATAGGCATGCTCTTCGGTCATTGCCGGGCGTTTTTTAGGAGTAAATTGTTGGATTACGTTTCCGTTCTTGTCCTCAATGCGGTCAATATAAAACGGTGTGGTATGCTCTCCTTTGTTCACAAAAGTTCCAAAGGCGCCGACCATTTCAAAAACCGAAACATCGTTGACCCCTAAAGCCAATGAGGGAACTTCTTCCAAATCACTGGTAACCCCAATTCTTTTGGCAGTTTCTACCACGATTTTTGGGCTGAGTTTTTTCATCATATAAGCCGTCACCGAGTTGACAGATTGGGCCATTGCCTTTCGGATGGTCATTTTTTCATAGGAGAATTTTCCATCAGCATTGGAAGGACTCCAAGCAGGCTGGCCTGGAATGTAAACTTCCACTGGCTGATCAACCACAGAGTAGCAAGGGCTGTATCCGTTTTCAATGGCTGCTGCATATACGAAAGGCTTGAAAGTAGAGCCTGGTTGACGCTTTCCTTGTCTTACGTGGTCAAATTTGAAGTATTTGTGGTCAATCCCACCAACCCAAGCTTTGATATGTCCGGTGTGGGGATCCATACTTACAAAGCCGGTTTGAAGAAATTTCTTGTAATACCTCAAGGAATCCATGGTACTCATCAACGTGTCGATTTCACCTTTTTCCCATGAAAAGACACGCATTTTTTTCTTTTCATTCAGTTTAAGATTGATCGAATCAGTATCGTTACCATAGCGGGTTTTCAGCAATCTATAGGCTTCAGTTCGTCTTACCGCATCCTCAATGAAATTTGGGATCACTTGCCAGTTTTCATCTATCCAAGGCTCTCGAGTACCCATTTCTTTATAAAATGCTTTCTGGAGATCGGACATATGCTCAGAGACAGCTTCCTCAGCATAGCGCTGCATCCTACTGTCAATTGTCACATAGATTTTGAGCCCATCACCAAACAGGTCATAGGACGAGCCATCAGATTTTAGGTTCTCTTTAGCCCATTTTAACAAATCCGCCTTTACCACTTCTCTGAAATAAGTAGCCAAACCTTGATTATGGTTTTGAACCTTATAGTCCAATTCTATAGGCATCTTTGAAATGGAATCATATTCAGCCTCTGTAAGGAAATCATTTCTTACCATCTGGTACAAAACCGTATTCCTTCTTCTTAAGGAATTCTCCGGATTGAAGACTGGGCTGTAATACGTTGGTGCCTTAAATAACCCTACCAAAACTGCTGATTCCTGGATTTCTAATTGATCTGGATTTTTATTGAAAAAAGTTCTTGCTGCAGTCTTGATTCCATAAGCGTTGGAGCCAAACTCGGATGTGTTTAAATAGAGCGTTAGAATTTCATTTTTGGTATAGGCTTTTTCCAACTGAGTAGCCACGATCCATTCTTTGGTTTTGATAATCAGCATTCGGAGTCCCGGGATGTTGCTTAGCATTCCCTGACTAGCCTCTGTTCTGGTTTTAAAAAGGTTTTTTGCAGTTTGTTGGCTAAGTGTTGATCCACCACCTGCATCCTCACCCAAAATGATGGACTTGAAAAATACCCTAAGCATGGCCTGAAGGTCGATGCCTGAGTGATCCTCAAAGCGCTCGTCTTCTGTTGCAATCAATGCTCTTACCAAATTCGGAGAGAGTTCCTCATACTTTACCGGACTTCTATTTTCTCTTGCGTAAGTTCCTAAAAGCACCCCGTCGGCTGAATAGAGTTCTGAAGCCAATTCGCTGTCGGGATTTTCCAAAGCTTTGAAATCAGGCAAGGAGCCAAATAGGCCTAGAAAATTCACGCTCACCATCCAAACAAAAAGGATAAAGAGAATCAGGCCGCCGACAAAGGCAAGCCAAAGGTATTTGATGGTTTTACCGGCCCAAAGTGGAGTAGTTGGTTTGGCAGATTTGGACATAAATTAGAGATACAAGCTGCGGAAGAATGTCAAATACTCTTCCACATTTTTGGTTTTGTTCAGGATTTGGAAATTTTCAATAGAAATAAAGAAGGATTTCTTTTTTACCTCATCTTGCATTCCTTCAGATTTGAAATCCGAGATGAATTTTTTGTAGTAGTCTAGTGCTGATTCAGAATTGGTAAACGGACTGATGATGAAGATGGGTTGCTGAGCTCCCATGTTCATATTACCTGTTCTCAATCGTGAATTCTTGAAATTAGCTGAGTGGAAGTTTTCTAAATCACCCAACAAATTTTTAGCCTTTTCAAGTTCATCAGGAGTCAATCCGATCACAAAGATATGGGTTTGGGCTTCATTTACTTTGTATGGAGTGTTTTCTGGAATTTGTCTTCCTGTTGACTCCTTGACATTTTCTGCCTGCATTGCTGAAGAATCCACTTTTGCCAATTTATCAGCATTAAGGGCTGCTAATTCCTCTTCGGAGAGCAAAGGTTGGAGCATATTTCTTGCCAAAGTGACCAGCTGTTCGTCCTTGGTATTTTCGATATAAGCTTCCAATCGTCCTCGATATCTTTCTCTGGATTCAGTTTTCCCACTAACCATAATATCCAGAAGCAATAGTTTCTCGGTATTTCTGGTAAGTGGATATTGTTCCAAAGTAGATCTGATCAGCTGACTTGCCAAGGAATAATTTCCAGAATAATAGGCGTTGTAAGCTTGCTCATAGCCTTTGGAGGATTCTACAGCAGCCAAATTTCCAGAAGCCGCATCAGGGTTGTTCACCGAATATGTGTATTGGGATTCGGGAAATTCGCGATTGAGTCTGGATACATATTGCTGAAAATTTCCCCCGGTATCTTTTTGACCCAGATAAAGTAAATAGTAGGCCTCTGGCTTTTTGGAGGAATTGGGATAAGTTCGAATGAGAGTCTCCAGGTTATCAATACTCATTAAAGGCTCATTCAATTCGAAATACAATAATTTCCCCAATTCAAAATAAGATTCTTCTAATTCCTGGTTCAGTTGATTTAGAGATTCCGGTGAATTCGGGATTTTTGTTAAAATATTTTCCAGAGTAGGTAAGGATGCCAGGATTGAATTCTCCTGTTGAGAAGTGGAATCTATAGAAGCAACCGGAGCACCAGTCTGACCCGAAGTTTGGAAAATGGCAGATCTTCTTCTCCAGTTATCCTGAAGTGGTCTGTTACCCCAATTCCGGTTAAATTCAATAGCACCCTGTTGCATTGCAGCTCCATTGTCAAAATAAAAACTTGATCCTGTTTCTCTTCCGCTAAAGGCCAGTAGGTTGTTGAAAATATTGCTATTCTTTGGCTGTTCCTGATTGGAAGCCTCACGAATCAGTCTTTCTTCCTCACTTTTTATAAATGCCAAAGCAAAAGCCTCTTGCTCTTCAGGAGACTTAGAGGCCAAAAAGATTAAACTATCATTGAGTTCGATCCGCTCTTGGTGAAAGACAAATTGATCCAGAGTTACTTTTCGGCTTTGAATCTCTAGGGCTATTGGATCGTCTTTTTTGATAAAAGTTAAGGCGCTGTCCAGATAATATTTGGTGGCCCTATAATCTTTGAATTCTTCCAGATTAATTTCTGCCAGCTTTTGATAAATGTATCCTTTGATTCTTGGATTGCTTCCCGGCTCTTTAGCTGCCTGATGAAGAAGGTCCAAAGTCAATGGGATGTCTCCTTGTTTTTCTTCAAAAAGTGCTCGCTCATAAACCACGACATCTTTAAGATCCTTGTTTTTGCTGTCGGTGTACAGGTTATCGTAGTAATTTCGGACCCGTCTTAAATCTTTGGAAGCATTAAGTTCTGCTACCTGTTGCGCATAAAGTGTTGCAAAAAAACTTCTTTCATAGGGAGGGTTCCCGTCCAAGGAACGATTGTAGTAGTCATACGCCAAGGCATCCAGTCCTTCTCTTTGGTATCGTTGAGCAAGGATAAAATTAATCCTGGACTTTTCTTTTGGATTATCCACATACTCTAGCGCTAGGTCTAAAGCTCCGATCACTCCATTAGGATCCATCCTTACCTCGTAATAATAGGCTAGAGTTCGGTAAAGCTCGTATCTGTTTTCGTCATTGATCCCTGATTCTTTGGATAAGTAATCAATAGTGAAGTTGGCATTTTCATTTTCTCCTCTATCGATATATAGGCGTAAAAGACTGATTAGAGCTTGGTGCCGAAGATCTTTGTCCTTGCTGGTGCTGTTTACATACTTGAATGCGTTTTGGGCATCGTCCTGATGGGCTTGGATGTAATCGATTTTTCCCAAAAGAAAATAACTGTCATCTACCCATTTGGAGATTCTATGCCATTCGATAGCCTTTGAAGACAGGTCTCTTGCTGAATCCAGCTTTTCTTTGTTTTGCTGAATGGTGGCTGAGTCGATTGGAATAAAAACTGGAAGAACTTGCGTATAGTCTTCTTTATAATTAACCCTAACTTCATTCTCCACTTCCTTAATCTTCACATCAGCCAGATAATAAGCATTGAAATGGGAAGTTAAATTGTGAAAGGCTCTATTGGTAAACGTGTTCTTTTCTGAAGAACAGGCTGCTACAAAAATTAAAAGGGCCGCTAACAGGCCAGAGATTTTCCTCATTTTAAAATAAACCCAAATAGAGTACCAAAATAGCCTTTTTGACTTACTTATTGAACGTTCTAATCGATCTAAAATTGAATTAGGCTTAGGTAAATGGGTATCAGGTGGCTTAAAATTCCTTAATTTGAATAGATGGAACCCGAAAAGACCGATAAAAAAAATAATTCTGAAACTGGCCCTCCGGTTTATGTTAAATACATAGGCCTGTCTTTTCAGCTTTTTGGGATCATTGGTGGCGGAACTTGGCTGGGTTGGTGGATACAGCAAAAAAGTGACCTCAAGTTCCCGGTTTGGCTTTTGCTTTTCAGTTTTTTATCGGTTGGGATTGCATTTTACCAGCTTTGGCTATCCATGAAAAGAGATGGATAGGCAAATGTCCTTCTAAATAAAGGAGTACTTTTGTGAAAAGTTTTCCAAAATGGCATTTACCAAAAATCTTCATTTCAGGTTTTTTCTCCTATCCCTCGGCTTGGCAGGTTTGATCTGGATTTTGCAGCAAATTTTGCCAGGGATTATTCACGAGCGCATTTGGCACATCCTTATTTTCCTCTTTTCTTTCTTTTTCATGATCAATTTGTTGAATACTTTTTTGATCAAGCTACTTCCTGAAAATTTCTTTCATATCTCTGTTTTGGCAATGATATTAAGACTAATAGGTTCTTTAATCTTCATTGGAGTAGAAGTTTGGCCTCAAATGGAAAATATTATTTTGTTTATAGCCGATTTCTTTGTCATTTTTTTGTTCTACTTAGTTTTTGATATATACGCCTTTCTGTCTAACTTGCGGCCGATTTCGAAGTAGCCCCCAAAAAGAAGAGTTGATGACGCGTAAATTATTGGCCTTAAGTCTTTTATTTTCAGCTATTTTGCTGACGCTCTCCAATCCGACATTTGCATCCGGATCAGAAGAAGACAAGACAAGCTTTATCATGCACCACGTGAAAGACTCACATGAGTGGCATTTTGCGACCTTGGGGCATACTCATATTACCCTCCCTTTACCAGTAATTGTTTACTCTTCTGATAGAGGTTTGGAGTTTTTCTCTTCTACCAATTTTCAAAATCATGAGACTCATGCATTTGGTGAGGAATATGCTTATGAAGGGTATTTTATAGATGAGCATGATCATTTGGGAAGAGTAGATGGAGCAAGTTTCATCGAGTTTTCCATCACAAAAAATGTGGTCATGATGTTCATCGTCATGATTCTTTTGGCTTGGGTTGCTCTTTCAGCGGCTAGTCATTACAAGAAAAATGGTTCTGCAGCTCCAAAAGGTGCAGCTTCCTTGATCGAGCCAATTGTGATTTTCGTAAGAGATGAGATTGCTCACAAGTCTATTGGTCCAAAGTACAAGAAGTTTGTGCCTTACCTGTTGACTTTATTCTTGTTCATTTGGTTTGGTAACCTCTTAGGCTTGATGCCTGGTGCAGCCAACATGACAGGTAATATCGGTATCACCTTCACTCTTGCCATCCTCACTTTCATCTTGACCAATATCAATGGAAATAAGGATTACTGGAAGCACGTATTCATGACTCCTGGAGTTCCGATTCCAATGTTGTTGATCATTGTGCCGGTAGAAATCATTGGTTTGTTTACCAAGCCATTTGCCTTGATGGTCCGACTTTTCGTGGCGATCACCGCAGGTCACATTGTAATCTTGGGCTTTATTGCTTTGGTTTTCATCTTTGAATCTTACGCTATCGGCGTAGTGAGTACTTTGATGGTGACCTTTATTAATATCATCGAATTGCTTGTAGCTACGATTCAGGCTTATGTATTTACGCTTTTCACAGCGATGTACATCGGTTCGGCTGTTGCAGAACATGCACATGATGATCATCATTAATTAGAAATTTCTTTGTTCAATTATATAAATACAACTCCTATGTTAATGTCTATCTTGTTGACTGCTGGTTATGCTCTAATGGGAGCAGGTATCGGTGCTGGTATTGTTGCGATTGGCGCAGGCCTTGGCATCGGTAGAATCGGTGGTCAAGCAATGGAATCTATTGCTCGTCAGCCTGAAGCTGCTGGTAAGATCCAAGGTGCAATGTTGATCATCGCAGCTTTGATCGAAGTAGTTTCCCTGTTCGCAGCGGTAATCTGTTTGCTGATCGCCTTGAATATCGCAGGTATCAGCTAATCAAAAATGGAAAGGGATTGGCGCTAGGCCTTTCCCTTTTCTTTCTGTTTTTATTGAACAATCTGAAATAAATCTTATATCATGGATTTGATTACTCCGAGTTCCGGTCTCATTTTCTGGCAGCTATTTGGCTTCCTCGGTTTGCTATTTATCCTGATCAAATTTGCTTGGAAGCCTATGCTTGCAGCACTGGAAGAGCGGGAGACTAGCATCGAAAATTCTCTTAAAGCAGCAGAACAGGCCAGAAATGAAATGGCTAGCTTGAAAGCTGAGAATGAAAAGCTTTTGCAAGAAGCAAGATTAGAAAGAGACATCATTTTGAAGAAAGCACAAGATGCTTCTGTCAAGATGATTGAGGATGCTAAAAACGAAGCTTCTAAAGTTGCTGCTCAGCAAATCGAAAACGCTAAAGCCGTAATCGAGACTGAGAAAAAAGCTGCTTTGGCTGAAGTGAAAAATCAAGTGGCTATTTTGACTCTTGAGGTAACAGAGAAATTATTGAGAAAGAATTTGTCTTCTGACAAGGCTCAGAAAGAGTTGATCGACGAATTCGTGAAAGACGTAAAGCTTAACTAATCCTCCATGTCCAATCATAGAGTAGCCTCCCGCTATGCCAAATCAATTTTGGAATTGGCCATCGAACAAGGTCAATTGGAGGAGGTATTTGCAGATTTCAAAGCCTTGGAAGAAATGGCTAAATCCAGCAGAGAATTAGTTCTCCTGATGGGCAACCCAGTGGTATCCTCTGAAAAAAAGCTTAAAGTTTTGAAAGCTTTATTCGCAAATGGTTCCTCCAAGCTTACTTCAACTTTCTTCGAGATCGTATCCAGAAAAAACAGGGAAGGCGTTTTGATGGACATCGCAAGCGAATTTGTATTTCAATACAACAAATTCAAATCAATCCAGGTAGCTGAATTGACTACTACAATCGCAATTGATGCTGAGCAGAAAAAGCAATTTGTAGCCTTGGTGAAAGAAATTACCGGAATGAAGGAAGTTCAATTAGTAGAGAAGGTCAATCCGTCAATCATTGGTGGATTCGTTCTCAAAGTTAACGATCGTCAATTAGACGAATCTTTGAGCAGTAAGTTGAAAGCACTCCGCGTTCAGTTTACTCAAAATCATTACGAAAAACAGTTTTAACGAATATATCTAATCGTATCATATCATGGCAGAAGTAAGACCTGATGAAGTTTCGGCCATCTTGAGAGAACAACTCTCCGGTGCCAGAACCGAAGCCGAACTAGAAGAAGTGGGAACAGTCCTCCAAGTAGGGGATGGTGTTGCGCGTATCTATGGACTTTCCAAGGCTCAGGCTGGTGAATTGCTAGAGTTTGACAATGGTCTTAAAGCAATGGTGCTTAACCTCGAAGAGGATAACGTAGGTGCCGTTCTTTTTGGAGACTCTAAAGAAATCAAAGAAGGCGACACCGTAAAAAGAACCAAGAAAATTGCTTCTATCCAAGTAGGTGAAGGTATGCTTGGCCGTGTTGTCGATACTTTGGGTAACCCAATCGACGGTAAAGGCCCTATTGCTGGTGACCTTTACGAGATGCCTTTGGAAAGAAAAGCTCCTGGGGTAATCTATCGTCAGCCAGTAACAGAACCTCTTCAAACTGGTATCAAGTCAATTGACGCGATGATTCCGATCGGAAGAGGACAAAGAGAATTGGTAATCGGTGACCGTCAGACAGGTAAGACCGCAGTAGTTATCGATACTATCATCAACCAAAAAGAATTTTACGATAGAGGCGAGCCTGTATTCTGTATTTATGTTGCGATAGGTCAAAAGGCTTCTACCGTTGCTGGAGTTGTTGCTGCTTTGGAAAAAGGTGGTGCACTTCCTTATACTGTAATTGTTGCAGCTTCTGCTGCTGATCCTGCTCCAATGCAGTTCTTCGCTCCATTTACTGGTGCTGCTATTGGAGAATTCTTCAGAGATACCGGACGTCCTGCACTGGTAGTCTATGATGACCTTTCTAAGCAAGCTGTTGCATACCGTGAAGTTTCTCTTCTACTGAGAAGACCTCCGGGACGTGAAGCTTACCCAGGTGACGTATTCTATCTTCACTCAAGATTACTGGAAAGAGCCGCGAAAATCAACAAGTCTGATGTCATCGCGCAGCAGATGAATGATCTTCCTGAGTCTATTAAGCCTTTGGTAAAAGGTGGAGGTTCATTGACCGCTCTTCCGATCATCGAAACTCAAGCTGGTGACGTTTCTGCTTACATCCCAACCAACGTAATTTCCATTACTGACGGTCAGATCTTCTTGGAAACTAACTTGTTCAACTCAGGTATCCGTCCTGCGATCAACGTAGGTATCTCTGTATCTCGAGTAGGGGGTAACGCACAGATCAAGTCCATGAAGAAAGTAGCTGGTACCTTGAAGTTGGATCAGGCTCAGTTCCGTGAATTGGAAGCTTTCGCTAAGTTCGGTTCTGATCTTGATGCATCTACCAAGCGTACTATCGAAAGAGGTCGTCGTAACCAGGAAATTTTGAAGCAGCCTCAATACGCTCCAGTTTCCGTGGCACATCAGGTAGCTATCATTTATGCTTCTACGAGAGGTTTGATGGATAGCGTTCCTGTAGAAAAGGCTAGAGCTTTCGAAAAAGAATTCTACACTCTTTTGGATGCTTCATATCCAGAAGCACTTCAATTGATCCTCAAAGGTGATATTGATGGAGCTGGAAAAATCTTGGCTACTGTAGCTGCAGAACTTTCCCCTAAATACGCAAAGTAATTGATTTTATTCCCGGCAGGATTTGACCTGCCGGAATCATATAAAGTACAAAGCAATCTCTGATGGCTAACCTAAAGGAAGTAAAGCAAAGGATCAACTCGGTCATGTCTACCCAGCAGATCACGAAAGCCATGAAAATGGTTTCTGCTGCTAAATTGAGAAGAGCGCAGGACAAAATCGTCCAAATGCGTCCTTATTCCCAAAAGTTGACTACCATCCTAAACAACGTCTCCGCTTCTGCTGAAGGAGCTGCTGACATTGTTTATGCTACTAAAAGAGAAACCAAAAAAGTTCTCCTTGTTCCGATTACTTCTGACAAGGGACTATGCGGAGCTTTCAACACAAACATTATCAAAGCTACCAATGCTGCGATAAAAGGTCAGTTTGCTGAAGCTGAGGTAAGTATCCTTCCTTTGGGCAAAAAGTCTTTTGAATACTACAAAAAGTCATCCTTTACCTTGGTGAATTCTTACTATGGTGTTTTCCAAAATTTGACTTTTGATACCGTTCGTGAGGCTGCAGAATACGTGATGAACAGTTTCGTGGCTGGAGAATATGATCAGGTATTCTTGGTTTTCAACGAATTCAAAAACGTTGCTACCCAAATCGTACGAACTGAGCAGTTTCTTCCAATGGCTCCAAGCGAATCTTCTGAAGTTAAAACTGCAGAAACTGATTATATCTTGGAACCATCCAGAGCTTATATCATCGAGGAACTAGTTCCTACTTCCCTGAAAATTCAGTTTTATAAAGCGGTTTTGGAAAGTAATGCCTCTGAGCATGGTGCTCGAATGACTGCCATGGATAAGGCTACTGAAAATGCCGGTGAATTGTTGAAGGAATTGAAATTGATGTACAATAGAACCCGTCAGGCGGCGATTACCAACGAAATCCTTGAGATCGTTGCTGGTGCAAATGCCTTGGGAGGTAAGTAATCACAATAGATCCAAATTCAGAACCACAGCTCTAAAGGCTGTGGTTTTTTATTTTACCTGATTTATTATTTCCGTTTTAATGGCTAGTTTAATTGGATACAAAAGACCCTGGCCATGAAGAATTTATCCTTACTGATTTTCCTGTTTGGAATTGGATTACTTTTTCCCTCCTGTTCCTCAAAGCCAAAGGAGGAAAAGAAACCCAATATCATCTTTATTCTTGCCGATGATATGGGCTATGGAGACTTGAAAGCCTTTAATCCCGGAAGTAAAATTCGAACCCCACACCTGGACCAATTGGTAAAGGAAGGGATGATATTTACTGATGCCCACACCACTTCCGCAGTTTGTACTCCTTCTAGATATGCCCTGCTGACTGGAAGATACAATTGGAGGAGTAGCTTGAAAAAAGGTGTTTTAACAGGAGAATCCATGGCCTTGATTCCAAAAGAAAGAACTACAGTTGCCTCTCTCCTGAAGTCAAAAGGGTACCAAACCGCTTTTGTCGGAAAATGGCATTTAGGCTTGGATTGGGCCTTAAAGGTGGATTCCATAAGTCAAATCGGAGCTGGGGAATCTGTTAATTATGATTTGGTAGATTTCTCCAAACCTGTCCAAAATGGCCCCAATACCTTGGGATTTGAGTACAGCTATGCGCTTCCTGCTTCCCTGGACATGGCGCCATATGTCTATGTAGAAAATGGGAAAGTAACCCAAGAACCTGACAGAGTTACAATTGATGAAGGAGAATATTCCTGGTGGAGAAAAGGGCCAACTTCCCCTGATTTTATCCACGAGGAGGTTACCCCAAACTTTTTTACGAGAGCTATTCAATACATAGAAAATCAATCAAAAGAGGAAGAACCATTTTTCCTTTACTTGGCATTACCCTCTCCTCACACTCCTATTCTTCCTAGTGAAGCCTGGCAAGGAAAAAGTGGGCTACTTCCTTATGCCGATTTTGTCCTCATGATTGATGATTACATAGGTCAAGTCAATCAGGCCTTGAAGGCAGCTGGTATAGAAGAAAACACCTTGGTTATTTTTTCAAGCGACAATGGGTGTGCTCCTGCAGCAGGTTTTAACAAGTTGGTTGAAATGGGACATTATCCCAGTGCTCATTTCAGAGGGCATAAAGCTGATATCTACGAGGGTGGGCATCGGGTTCCTTTCATAGCCAAATGGCCTTCAAAAATTAAAGCGGGCTCTTCAAGAAATGAAACCATCTCATTGATTGACTTTTTTGCTACAGTTGCAGAGATAGTTGATTATTCAATTTCGGATCATGAAGGAGAGGATAGCTATTCTTTGCTTCCTCTTTTTAATTCAGAAAATCAACCTAATGGGTTTCGGGAAGCCACAGTTTTCCACTCGGTGGATGGAAGCTTTGCAATTCGAAAAGGAGATTGGAAACTGATTCTTGCCAAAGGTTCTGGAGGCTGGAGTTTTCCAAGGCCTGGTGATCCTGCCGAAGCTGATCTCCCAGAAGTCCAACTTTATAATTTGGCCATTGATCCAGGAGAGGCAAAAAATCTGGAAGCGGAAGAAAAGGAAAAGGTTCTGGAATTGAAGCAAACTTTGATCCGTTATATTCAGGAAGGGAGAAGCACTCCCGGGATTCCACAGTCCAATGATTCTTTCGAAGGAGAATGGAAACAAGTTTGGTTTATGAATGAGGAATAGAAGTTTTCCGGATTAGGCGATAAAATTTTTTCCTTCTCCTAATCCGGATTTCTTTTTACATCATGATTCTTCTGGCAATAACCTGAGCCATAATGGTCAATCCTTCCTTGTTAGGATGTACCCCGTCAGGAAGTAATTCTGGTTTATCCATCAAAGGCGTATATAAATCAATCACCTCAGCACCTGACTTTTGGATAATGTCAAATAGCATCAGCCGCTGCTCATTGTGCATGACCTCTGGGTTGATTCCAAAATTTACGCGAGTCACAGGTACCGGAATGATGATATAGATCTTTCCATCTTTGGGCATGTTCTCCCGGAATTCGGCGATCATATCCAAATAGTCTTTGACAAAATCCTCCTTATGAGCCCAGTTTTGAGGCTTTGAATCATTGGTCCCGAGTTTGATCAACAGCACATCAGGATGAAAATCTTTTGCTTCTTGAAACTGGGGTTCATTCCAATAAGGGAAATCCCCTTTACGAAGCATCGTCCTTCCGCTAACTCCAAAATTTTTCACTTCGTAAGCATCTCCAAGCAAAGCTCCGACTTGAAGCGGGTAGCTATCTGGATTATCCCGACCAGGACCTTGGGTAATGCTGTTCCCGACGAAGGCGATTTTTATCGGGGCTTGGCCAAAGCAAATTGCACTAAATAAAAGTGCAATCAGAAATAGTGTAGGTTTTTTAAACATGTTGAGCAAAACGGTTAATGGGTTTGATAGAATTGATTTGAGTTTATTTTTCTCAAATTAAAAAAAGATGTTCAGAAATTGACTTTCGGTGATTATCGATCAACTGATCGGTTTTATTTTTAGGCAATGAAGCAATTAAAATCCCTTTGGATTCATCTCACCTGGCTTTCTATAGATGTGGTTTTGGGGGCAATTGCAGGGCTATTGTTCTTTTTTAAACTGTTTAGGGTAAACTTGGACCCCAATATTTTTCTTTTATTGGGACTTGCTGTTTGGGCTATTTACACAGCAGACCATTTGCTGGATGCCAGAAATGCGAAAGAACTTATCACTTCCCGACATAAATTTCATCAGAAATTTCAAAGTGTACTTCTAATAGCTTTAGGGCTAGTGGTGGCCTTTGGTTTAGTCTATGCTTATCTGGTATTGGGATGGAGCAGAGAGTTTTATCTGAGTTTGATTTTTGGAGCTACCATTTTTCTAACCATGGTTTCGTTGAGAAAGGCGGGGAGATTGGCGGGAATTTTAAAAGAGATCAGCACCTCCATTTTTTACGTCTTGGGTGTGGCCTGGATTCCCTTACTGAGGGCCGACTCTTTGGACATTACCTGGCAAAGTCTAACTCTCCTCTTGTTTTACATCCTTTTGGCATTTTTGAATCTTTTGATGCTTTCTTTTCTAGATCGAAAAGAAGATCAAGTTCAGGGGTTTGTTTCTGCCGCAAGCATTGTTGAGCCGGATAAGTTGATTTTGGGAATCAGGCGGTTAAGTTTTCTGATCATTTTTGGAAGTTTTGCTTCATTTATATTATTCTCCTCCTTTTACAGACCTTATGCATGCTTGATTCTTATGATGACATTTATGCATTTTTTCAGTTTTTTTAATCCCAAACTTTCCGCTCATACCAAAAGGATCCGAACGGAAGCTTCCTTTTTTCTTCCTTTCCTTTTACTCGCTTTATGAAAGATTCTTATCGGGTTTTGGCTCCGGTTTATTCCAAATTATCAGCCCTAGCTTTTGGAAAGACCAGGGAAACAGCCTCGATTTCATTTCTCGAAAATTTGGAAGGAAAAAGAATCTTGATCATCGGTGGGGGAGACGGAAATGCCTTCAAGCCACTGGCAAAAAGCCTGAATGGATACTATTGGGAGCTTTCTCCCAGCATGCTCCATTTGGCAAAATGGAATTTGAAAAACTCTGGTCTGAGCTTTCATTTGGGGGAATTTCAAGGGGGTGAAAAGTTTGATTTCATTTGCCTTCCCTTTGTATTGGATACTTTTCTTGATGAGGAGTTTCCGGAATTTTTGCAAAAAATTCGGGAATCCTTAACTCCCTCGGGAAGGGTAATTCTCAGTGATTTTTTCCCACCACAGCATCTTTCCCAAAAGCTTTTTCATAAAGGAATGATTTGGTTTCACCGAATAATGACTAATCACCGAAGAAATGATCTTCCTGATTATCCAAGTTTTTTTGATCAAGCAGGGTTTTCTCTTTTAGAAGAAAAAAACTGGAAATCGGGATGGATAAGAGCTCGGTTGTATAAGCTAAGGGAAGACTAATCTGCTTTGGCTTTGGAATCAAATCGGATAAAAATATAGATCCAAATAGTTCGGCTTAATCGGAAAAAAATGGGCAGCAATAAAATGGAGGCTATTCCCATCAGAATTAAAAGTGTAACAATAGAGAAGTTTGAGGTTAAATAGGAATAAATCACCCAGACTAAAATAAATAGGGCTGTATTCATTGCATAACTGATAAACATCGCCCCAAAATAAAATCCGGGTTCTGGTTCGAAGGTTTGTCCGCAAGCTTGGCAAACAGGATTCATGGTGAAAAGGCTACCGAGTCTTTTAAAATTGAATGGGACAAATAGACTTCCTTTTCTGCATTTGGGACAGCGGCAAGAGAAAAGACTCGGGACTAAGGACGGAGAATTTTTCAATTTCAAAAAATTAGTAATTGGCTTTTTGGATGGTCTTTTGGATCAACTGATCAAAATAGGATCCATTTCCCGGACCATACCAATTCATTTCCCGTACTTCATGGAAATGCTCATCGTAAAGTTGATCCGGTGTGATGTACCCAATATATCCTCCATTGAATACCGTCACTACTAATTTTAATCCTTCACGTTGGGCCAATTCATCCCATTGCTTGTAAAAAACACCAGAAAGCTCTCCGCTTGAAGCAATAAAAAGAATATTTCCCACCTGGGTAATATCTAAGTGGGGATTGGTATCTCCCACCAAATAGTTGAAAAGCCAGGGACGGATTCTCAAATTATCAGAAATCCTGAGGTGTGGTTCCCGAAGAGAAATATCCAATCTGGAAAATCGAAGCGATTGCCTTTTGTTGGAGGCGAAGGAGGTCATTCGCAGCCAAATGGTGGAATCTAGCCCGCCTACATATTCCTGTAGATTATCTAAACTTTTTCCTTTTACTGTTGGTCGATGACTCCCAACTGTCCCAGCAGCATACAGGGCAAACTCGTAATCCCTCGCCTCCATTTTTTGAGTGAGGTATTTGGGATAATCTCCTGAAAGACCCATGAACTTCGGTTCCAAGCAGGTGGCATGAGCTGAGAAGGTGAAGAATACAGCTTTGGTCTGATCTTTTTTGGTGAAAATCACCTGCCTTACAAAAGGATCAAAGGGATCATCCTTGACAAATCGATTGGAGACGAATTTTTCAGCATTCGTTTTTCTAAAAGAAATGGAAACCGTGTCTTGGGATTCCTTTGCTGACTTAAGAGCCTGGATACTTTTTTCAACCATCAAGTCCACCACTTTTTGATCGTAGCCACCAAAGGCCATTTCTCCTACAGGACCGGGCATGTATCCTCCCATGCCTGAATGGGTATGAGTGGCAGTAAAAATCAATTGATCCAAGTCTATTCCAGACTTTTTCACTCCTGACTCTACGGCTTTGGCAAGTTCTAGATGAACAATCAAAAGTTCGAAGTTTAGCCAGGCGATTTGAGTTTTTCCATTACTCAGAGTAAGAGCTTTAACAAAACTACTATCCTGAACAAACTCATAAGGACCCCTCGGGGCATAACCAACCAAGTCTACTGGTTTATCAGGGGTCATGTTTGCCTTGGCCCAGCCAGCCAGCCAAACATCTCCATTAGAGCCGGACCAAGCAGAATTTTCCAGTCTGGAGAAAGTTTCCTTATAAAAATCCTTTTCAGCTATCGAGCTCCTATCGACTGTGGTAATGGTGGAAACTCCTACAACCAGAATTAATAGAAAAGCCCAAAGAAGGATCTTTAGGGCTTTTTTACTTGCTGAGGAAGAATTTTTCATGAATTAGAATTTGTAAAAAATCATTTCGGGGAAATTCAATCACCAATATATATTTCTAAATATTGAATACTTAATATTCAAAGGTTCCGTATTGGCTCTGGATGGTTACCTTTTTCCCAGATTCCATAGGCTCTACCCGTCCTATGATTTGTGCTTCTACTCCGTAGGATTCGGCTATGTCAATGATTTCTTCTGCATAGCGTTCGTCTAGATATACTTCCATTCTATGACCCATATTGAAAACCTTGTACATCTCTTTCCAATCCGTTCCACTTTCCTCTTGGATGATTCTGAACAAAGGTGGGGTTTCGAAAAGATTGTCCTTGATCACATGGACATTGTCTACAAAATGGAGGACCTTAGTCTGGGCCCCACCGCTACAATGAACCAATCCATGCACATGTGGACGCATGTAATTCAGAACATCCACCATGATCGGTGCATAGGTTCGGGTTGGGGAAAGAACCAGTTTACCCATATCCACAGGAGCACCCGGAGCAGGATCGGTTAGGTTGTACTTTCCGGTATAAACCAATGATTCTGGCACAGCAGGATCAAAGCTTTCAGGGTATTTACTTTTTAAGATTTTATTGAAAACATCATGTCGGGCAGAAGTAAGGCCATTGCTACCCATTCCTCCATTGTATTCTGACTCGTATTTTGCCTGACCAAATGAAGCCAATCCTACTATTACATCGCCCGCCTGAATCGTATCATTGCTGATGACTTCATCCCTTCTCATTCGGCAAGTCACTGTGCTATCCACAATAATGGTTCTCACCAAATCACCCACATCAGCGGTTTCCCCTCCAGTCAAAACCACATTTACTCCATTGTCTCGGAGCATTTGTAGCACTTCCTCAGTTCCTTGGATAATGGCTGAAATCACTTCACCTGGAACAAGGTTTTTATTTCTCCCGATCGTTGAAGAGACTAAAATATTATTGATTGCTCCTACGCAAAGTAGGTCATCCGTATTCATGATGATAGCGTCCTGAGCGATACCTTTCCAAACACTCAAGTCACCTGTTTCTTTCCAATAGAGGTAGGCCAAAGAGGATTTGGTTCCTGCTCCATCTGCATGCATGATGTTGCAGAATTCAGGGTCATTACCAAGAGTGTCCTCAACGATTTTGCAAAAAGCCTTGGGGAAAAGTCCTTTGTCCAACTTGGAGATTGCATTATGGACGTCTTCTTTGGATGCGGAAACACCGCGCTGCATATAGCGCTCGTTCATAGCGAAGGAAAGATTTGGTTAGGACAAAGGTAAACCATTTAAAAATTGAAAGATTGAAAAATTGAAAAATTGACTCGAATTAGCCATTGGCCTCTGTAATTAGCCGGAGACCTTCTAGAGTCAAGTTTTTGTCTACTTCGTCAAAGACATCTTTCAGGTTGGTCAAAATCGAGGACAATCCACCGGTAGCGATAATGGTGAAATCCAGTTGAGTTTCTTTCTTAATTGCTTCAATCATTCCTTTTACCAATCCGGTATAGCCATATAAAACCCCAGATTGAATGGCTTGAATAGTGTTTTTGCCTAGGGCCGACTCGGGTAATTTAAGCTCTACTTCAGGAAGCTTGGAGGTGTTCATGAAAAGGGCTTTAATGGCAGTTTGAAGGCCTGGAACGATATTTACCCCCATAATATTCCCATCTCCATTCACTGCCGTAAAGGTTAAAGCAGTCCCAAAATCCACCACGATTACCGGTTTTTTGAAACGGATATGGGATGCCATCACATTACACATCAAATCTGAGCCAATTTCATTTGGTCGGATGGCCTTAACCGGGATTTTGGCAAAGCTAGATGGCTGGATTAGGTAGGGCTTTATTCCGAAATAACTTTCGCAGAATTGCCCCAGAATTGAATTGATCTCAGGAACTACCGAGCTGAATCCGATTTTTTCGATCTGAGAAGGCGCAATTCCATGCTCCAAAAAATATAGAGGTACTTTTTTGCTCAGTTGTGAAATAAGTCTTGGGGTTTTGGTTTCCAATCTGAATTGATTGGTCCAGGTGCCGCTTTTTTCATCAAAAAGTGCAAAAACTACATTGGAATTGCCGGCATCAATGGCTAAAAACATTCGTTTCTCAGGTTTTGACTAATTTAGCCTAATCGAAAAGAAATAACCAAATCCTATTCTACAAACGCTTATGTATACCCTTCGAGAAGGAAAAGTTGAAGACCTCCCTCAAGTATTGGACTTGATCAAAGAATTGGCACTTTATGAGAAGGCTCCGGAGCAAGTGACCAATACTTTAGAAATGATGGAAGCGGATGGTTTTGGTCCAAATCCGGTTTATGGTTTATTCGTTTGTGAAAAGGAAAGCACCAGTAAAATCATTGGGATAGCCATTTATTATTACCGCTATTCCACTTGGAAAGGCAAGCGACTTTACCTGGAGGATTTGGTAGTGACAGAATCTGAGCGGGGAAATGGAGCAGGGAAACTCCTTTTCGATAGAATTTTGGCAAAAACCCTTGAGGATGGCTGTACCGGGATGATGTGGCAAGTCTTGGATTGGAATGAGCCTGCAATCAATTTTTACAAAAAATATGGAGCCTATCTCGAAGCAGGTTGGCTGAATGCCCATTTGCAGGATTATGAAATAAGAAAAATGTTGGATGCTGGATAAGGGATGTCTGATGAATCAGACATCGGTCATCCAACTTAATCCTCTACCTTTGTGAAATGAAACAGAAACCATTTAGCGTTGTCTATGAGGACAATCATTTGTTGATTGTCAACAAAGCCGCTGGGATTTTAGTCCAAGGGGACAAAACTGGGGATAAAACCCTAATCGATTATTGCAAAGAATATATTGCTGATAAATATCAAAAGCCGGGGGCAGTTTTTCTTCATCCAGTTCATCGCTTGGATCGACCAGTGAGTGGCTTGGTTGCTTTTGCAAGGACTTCAAAAGGTCTTGAAAGAATGATGGAGCTTTTCCGAAAGCGAGATATTCACAAAGTTTATTGGGCAATTGTCAAAAGACGTCCCAAAGAGGAAATGGGGAAATTGACGCACTGGTTGACCAAGGATGAAGCCAAAAATGTAGTCACAGCGCATGAAAGAGAAGTGTCGGGTTCTCAAAAGGCAGAATTGAATTACAAAGTTTTAGGAACGCTGAATGACCATTGGCTTTTGGAGGTCAGACCGATTTCCGGGAGACCTCACCAAATTCGTGTGCAGTTGGCTTCCATGGGTTGTCCGATCCGTGGTGATGTGAAATATGGATTTCCAAAACCAAATCCGGATGCCAGCATCAATCTGCATGCCTTCCATTTAGTCTTTGTTCATCCGATCAAAAAGGAGAAATTATTCATGCGGGCAGCTTTGCCTGAAAATGAATTCTGGGAGCAGTTTTTGGAATTTGAGGAAATCAAAGCCAAGGATCAGCACTTGGACAATACCTTTTCTGGGTAAATTATTTTGAACAAATATTCCATCAAGCCAGGAGATATGAGAAACTTTCTTTTTCTGATTTTTGCTACTCTGATTTTATTTTCCTGCGGGACAAAAAATCAAACCAAAACCATCTATATCGTCCGACATGCTGAAAAGCAGTTGGAAGGAAGTGATCCGGATCTTTTGCAGGTGGGCCAAATTCGGGCAACCAAACTTGCCCAAATCCTTGAGGACAAAGAAATCAAGCATGTTTATTCCACTGATTATTTGAGGACTAAGAATACTGCCCGTCCAACGGCTGAAGCTGCAGGTGTGAAGGTGGAGATTTATGATCCTCGAAATCAGGATGAATTGGTTGAAAAACTTAAGGCTCTGGAAGGAAATGCTCTGGTCGTTGGCCATAGTAATACCGTTAACAAATTGGCCAATTACTTTGTCGGTGAGGGAGAGCAATACCCAGATTTAAATGACATTGAGTACGATTATATTTTTGTGGTAACCCTGGAAGCATCCGGGGAAAAGGTGGAGAGAAAACTCTACAAGGATTTTTAGGATAAAAATTTCCTAGCACATTCAATTCCTTTATCTTAAATGTCAAGAAAAGGAATTTATGAATAGGGAAGAAAACCTCAGCCAGCTTGAAGACACTTCCAAGGTTTGGGATATTGTTGTAATCGGTGGAGGTTCATCAGGATTGGGTGTGACCTTGGATGCAGTTTCCCGAGGTCTTTCTGTGGCACTTTTTGAAAAGGCTGATTTTGCTAAAGGCACTTCCAGCAGAAGCACCAAACTTCTTCATGGAGGAGTAAGATACCTTGCTCAAGGTGATGTGTTGTTGGTTTTAGAGGCTCTTCGAGAAAGAGGCAGAGTGATCAAAAACGCACCGCATCTCACTCATAAGCAAGCATTCATCATTCCCGTTTATTCAAGACTAGAGAGAATCAAGTACAGTGCTGGGCTGAAGGTTTATGATTACATGTCTGCCAATCTCAGCCTAGGGCCATCCCGCTATATTTCCAAAGAAGAAACTTTGAAAAGGATGCCTGGATTAAAGCCCAAGGGGCTATTTGGAGGCATCGTGTACTACGATGGGCAATTTGATGATGCGCGATTGGCTTTGGCCATTGCCCAAACTTCTGACCATGCGGGCGCCTGTATTTTGAATTATACCAAGGTAACCTCCTTGCTCAAAGACTCTGAAGGCAAGATCAACGGAGTGAAAATTCAGGATGTGATTTCCAAAAAATCCTATCCAGTCAAGGCAAAAATGGTGGTAAATGCCACAGGCGTATTTGCAGATAAAATCCTTCAGATGGATCAGCCGGATGCTACAAAAACTATCCAGCCCAGTCAGGGAATCCATTTGGTGTTGGATTTAGATTTTCTGGGAGGTCAGGATGCCCTGATGATCCCCAAAACCAGAGATGGGCGAGTGCTTTTTGCAGTTCCATGGCATGACAAATTAGTAGTTGGGACTACGGATACTCTTCGGGAAAAACCAAAATTGGAACCTGAAGCCTTGCAAAAGGAAATAGATTTTGTGCTTCAAACTGCTGCCGGATATTTAAGTAGAAAACCTACCCGGGAGGATGTGAAAGCTGTTTTTGCAGGCCTGAGACCTTTGGCCAGACCTAAGGAAGGAAGTACCAAGACCAAGGAAATTTCAAGGTCTCATAAGATCATTGTTTCTAAAAGCGGTCTGGTTTCTTTGACTGGAGGGAAGTGGACTACTTTCCGGAAAATGGGGGAGGACACGGTTGAATATTTTCCAAAAGTCACCGGGGAAGAATTGGCCCCTTCCCGGTCCAAGGATATTTTACTCAATGGATTTACCAAAGATATTCCCAAAGGGCACTGGTCAGTTTATGGATCTAATGCGCAATCCATTCAAAAATTAGCGGAGGAAAACCCCGAGCTTGCTGAAAAAATCCACCCAGATTTCCCCTACATTCTTGCAGAGGTGGTTTGGGCAGTCAGACATGAGATGGCCATAAAAGTTGAAGATGTACTTTCCCGAAGAATTCGACTTCTGATATTGGATGCCCAAGCGGCATTGAATTCAGCCGAAAAAGTGGCGAAAATCATGGCTTCTGAAATGGGAAAAGATGAGCCTTGGATTTCCCAAGAATTGGAAGATTTCAGAAGTGTTGCCGAAAAATATTTACTTAAAAAATAACCCGAAACAACCCAAAATGACCCAAAATAAACCTTACATCTTGGCTCTGGACCAAGGGACAACCAGTTCCAGAGCTATCATTTTTGATCATCAAGGACAGATTATTTCCGTTGCCCAAAAGGAATTTAAGCAATTCTTCCCTAAGCAGGGCTGGGTGGAGCATGATCCCAATGAAATCTGGTCAAGTCAATCCGCGGTGATGATTGAGGCCTTGGTAAATAAAGATATCCGGGCTGATGAAATCGCTGCTATCGGAATCACCAATCAACGGGAGACCACCATTGTTTGGAATCGAAAAACCGGAAAACCTATTCACAAAGCCATTGTTTGGCAGGATAGAAGGACTGCGGCTTTTTGTAATGAGCTGAAGGAAAAAGGATATGCTGAAAGAATAGCAGAAAAAACGGGGCTAATTATCGACGCTTATTTTTCTGCTACCAAGGTGAGGTGGATTTTAGACGAAGTAAAAGGCGCAAGGGAAATGGCAGAGGCGGGCGAACTTGCTTTTGGAACGGTGGATTCTTGGTTGATTTGGAAATTGACCGCCGGGAAACACCACCTGACTGACATCACCAATGCCAGTAGGACCATGCTTTTCAATATTCATACCCAAGAATGGGATCAGGAATTGCTGGACTTATTTGGAGTCCCAAAATCCATGCTTCCAGAAGTTAGGACCTGCTCGGAGGTTTTTTGTGAAACTGCTGGTGATGTCCTGAGCGTGAAAATCCCAATCGCAGGAGTGGCAGGTGATCAGCAAGCTGCCCTTTTTGGACAATTGTGCACTGAGCCAGGAATGGCAAAAACGACCTATGGAACGGGTTGCTTTTTGGTCATGAATACCGGAAGTGATGCCGTTCGCTCTAAAAACCAATTGCTGACTACCGTAGCGTGGAAGATCGGAAATGAAATCAACTACGCATTGGAAGGCTCAGTTTTCATAGGTGGAGCGGCTGTTCAATGGCTAAGAGATGGTTTGGAGCTATTCAAAAATGCCAAAGAAACCGAGAAATTGGCTACAAGCTTGGAGGATAATGAAGGAGTCTATTTTGTTCCTGCTCTTGCCGGCCTTGGAGCTCCATATTGGGATCAGGATGCAAGGGGAGCCTTTTTTGGGATTACTCGAGGAACTACCATTTCCCATATGGCAAGAGCAGCATTGGAAGCTATTGCCTATCAGGTGAATGATGTGATCAAAGCAATGGAAAAGGATTCTGGGAAACCCACCCAGGAACTTCGGGTGGATGGGGGAGCTACTGCCAATAATTTCCTGATGCAGTTTCAGGCAGATATTTTGGATTGCGAAATCAAAAGGCCGCAGATTATTGAAACCACAGCTATTGGTGCAGCTTTCTTGGCAGGGTTAGCTGTTGGTTTTTGGAAAAATCAGGAAGAACTTCAATCTCTATGGAAAGCGGATAAAAGTTTCACTCCAAAAATGGACGATGCAAAACGTGATAACCTTTTGCATTTTTGGCACAAAGCAGTAACTAGATCAAAAAACTGGGTAGAATAATGAATCCATACATAGCAGAATTTATAGGAACAGGCATCCTTTTACTGTTGGGATCGGGAGTAGTCGCCAATGTGATTTTACCCGGGACTAAGGGAAATGGCGGAGGCCTGATGGCAATCACCACTGCCTGGGCTTTGGCAGTATTTTGTGGTGTCGTTATAGCGGGGCCATCGAGTGGAGCTCATTTGAATCCAGCTGTTACGATTGGATTGGGAATAGCTGGAAAGTTCGATTGGGCGATGGCTCCGGGTTATATTTTCGCACAAATCGGTGGAGCAATGCTTGGATCAGGATTGGCCTGGTTGATGTACCGTCACCATTTTGATTTGGCTGAAGATCCAGGGCTAAAGCGCGCCCCTTTTTGCACAGATCCTGCTATCCGAAATTTCCCAACCAGTGTAATTTCTGAGGCCATTGGTACTTTCGTTTTGATCTTCGTGATCCTATATATCACAGGTGCCAAACTGGAAGATGCAAATTCAACTCCAATAGGCTTGGGCTCAGTTGGAGCCTTGCCAGTTGCATTTTTGGTTTGGGTAATTGGATTGGCATTGGGAGGCACTACAGGTTATGCAATCAATCCTGCGAGGGATTTGGGACCAAGGATCATGCACCAGCTTTTACCCATCAAAGGAAAAGGTAGTTCAGATTGGGAATATTCTTGGGTACCTGTTTTGGGGCCGATTATTGGAGCTGCTTTAGCAGCCGTTCTCTATCTCAGCGTTGGACTTTAAAGAGGGAATGCCAAGCCCAATTTGAAAGAACCCTCCTGATAAAATTGACTTTGGAATTTGAATTCTGAAATGAGTCCTACCCAGTCGGTCAGGCGGATATAAGCTCCTACGCCCATATTTGCGCCAACATAATTTCTCTTGGTGCCTACTGTTCCTGGTTGGGTATTTTGAAAGCTTTGGCTGTATCCGGCCATTACATAAACTTGGGAAGGGCCTTCTGTCAGGTAGTAGCGGAGATCCATGCTGAAATTGTTAAAATTTCCCACCTCAGGATTGAAGCGGGTATAGCTGGGCATCAAGGCGAATTTGTCCACGAAGAAATATTCAATGCCTACCCCAACACCCCAATACCGGGATTTTAACCCATAGGTACCAAAACCATGAACTCGGGAATCCCCTTGCTCCTGAGCGAAGGAAAATGAACTGGTAAGAAGTGCAAAAGAAAAAATCAGCAAAGCCTTTTTCATATGATCAATTTTGAAAAAAGGTAAAAGGCTTTGCTGAGCTTTGCAAAGATTTATTCCAGGATTTTCACCAATCTTCCCAATCGGCCTTGAGAATCCATGCCCTCAATAATTAGTAATAGTTTTTGGGCAATGTCTGAATTGAAAAACTCAAAGCTGGCTTTTCCACTCTCCGAAGTCTCAATTTTAGGATTCCAGTAGATAGTGGCCCGCTCGTCTGTGGTACTTGGACTTTGGGTATCGTATTTCGGAGAATAAAACTCCCTTACCAAATCGTATCCTCCATACTTAAGGACCAAATTCCCTCCCACACTTTCATAGCTAAGTCCAGCTCCAGTTTTAGTGTAAACGGCAATCACCCCATTTGCTCCTTGGGTACCAAAAATTGCAGTTTTTGCAGGGTCCTTAAATACTTCTATACTTTGTACATCTCGAGGATTGACTTGAAAAAGTAAACCAGCATCCACCGGAACATTATCCAGAAGATACAATGGGGCTGTTCCTGCTTGAATTGATCCCACTCCTCGAATTTGAACAGAGACATCAAATCCATTAATGTTCACCCTCACTCCTGCTACTCTTCCCTGAATCATTTGGAAAATATTGGTATATCCAACGCTTCCGGGAATTTCATCGGGATTAATCGATGCGTCTCCTTCCCCGTATAATTTTCTTCCCGAAGTCTGCTCTTCCTGAAGGGTTTTGGCCTCTACCGTAATTCCTTCCAGATCGGTGATTTTATCCTTGCTATTGAGTTCCTGCATGAGCATTCGAGCCTGATAGCTTTCGGCAAGTTCTTTTGGCCAAGAAATTTCGGAAGGATAGGTCCCTTTTAGTCTTTTAAATGGAGGTTCAGGTCGGTCTATGAAAAGGTCGATAAAGTTTTTGACTCTGGAGTCTTCCGCTGTAAGTGTGACTGTTGCAGAGTCGGTATAGTTCAGTCCAGAAAAAATGAACTTCCCATCAGGTCCAAATTCTGACCCAATTAATTCAATCCCTTCCCCGACTAAGGCACTGATTTTTCCACCTCCAAG
This sequence comes from Algoriphagus boseongensis, assembly GCF_004362805.1. Taxonomy (GTDB): domain Bacteria; phylum Bacteroidota; class Bacteroidia; order Cytophagales; family Cyclobacteriaceae; genus Algoriphagus; species Algoriphagus boseongensis. The sequence continues at coordinate 21,114 of NZ_SNYF01000010.1, read as the reverse complement.
GCCTTTTTTGGTTTGGTTTTGCTCCTTAACCTGTCCGGTTAAAGTGATTCCCTCCTCAATGAAAAAACCATTGTCCGGAAATTTTTCGGACTTAATATCTTCCCAGTTAAATCTCCTCCAGCCATGGGTCAGCATTAGCAAATCCAACTCGGCCAGCGTCTCTTGCTCTTGATCCTTGAAATAGTACCCTGGTCGATAAATTTTTCCCTGAAGATCCGAGCTGAGTAAAAGGTGGGAGAAAATACTTCCATGCTCCAAGGTCTCATCAGTCACTTGGGAGGCATCTGCTACCGCTACAGAGAAACTTCCAGTTGCAGGGCTTTCTCCCCATTTGCTGGAAAGGTCTAGTTTAAGTTTTCCTCGTTTACTTAGAGATCCAACTTTTTCTACCTCCAAATCAAGACGATCTGGATTTTGGATAAATACCAAACGCTCTAAAAGTGGTCTGCCTTCATTATCCAAAACCGTAATCGTATTTATCCCTGATGGAAGATTTTGTTTTGGTATTCGCACGCCCCAAACACCATTTGTCAACTGGCCTTGAATCATGTAATTGATCAGTCCTCGGGTATGAGAGACTAAAAGAAGGCTTCCTGATTCAAGGTTTCCCTGAACTATCGCTGAAATGTAGGATGCCCCGGAGTTATTTTGAACCTGTATAGCCAACCCTTTTTCCTCGACTTTTGGTAGGGGAATTCGGATCTCTTCTCCCGAGTTTTTTTCTCTGATTACTGCAAAAAGTTCTTTTTGAGTTGGGGTTAATTCTATTTTTCCTAGACCTCCAAATTGGCTTTCAAAATTTGAGTCTTCGATTCCCTCAATAAAGCCTGTGATGTTGGCAGGGCTTCCATCAGGATAAACAGCCCTGAAAGCCAGAATTGACTTTTTCCCCAAAACCCAATTTCCCCCTTCAGGAAGAAATTGAATGTCGGCTTGGTGAAGCGAGTAGGGTAGTTTGATTTTCTGGGAAACTGCATAATCAGGATTTTCCTGAAAAGTAAGTTCCAGATGCTGGTCAGGAAAAGAACCTGTCGGGATTGAAAAGCTAAATGAAGCCTGACCTTGATTATTTAGCTGGATTTTTTGGGAATAAACCTCTTCACCATTGGACCAGGAAGTCAAGGCAATTTCTTGATTACTTAGTGGATTTCCTGAGCTAGTAATGGCTTTGAGCTCGGCTTGGTATCGGGTTTTGCCGTTTTCAGCTTGAATGGAAGTGAAATCTAGTTGGGGTAAAAAAGACCCTCCCTGCCCGTCAATTACCGTGATTGTTTGTTGGAAAAAATATTCCTCCCCAAAATTTCTCATCCAAGTGGTATAAGCTCGAATCTGATAGATTCCAGTCTTTCCAAATCGAGGAATCAGGTAAGATCCAGCTCCTCGTCCATTTTCGATCTGGATTGTTTTTTGGGTAAGTAATAGACCATCCCCATCAAAAATATCCACATAGAGAGTTTTGCTGAGTGGCGATGGAACCTGAACTCCTCCTGCAACTAAATAGGCACTAAACCAAGCCTCTTCTCCCAAAGTGTAGGTGTACTTATCGAGTTGGAGGTAAGCCTTTTCTACAGGAAACTCTTCCTGATAAGAGTTAAAATAGTTTTGAATTTTTGTTGGCAGCTCTTCCTGAGCTAATGTGGGTACACTGACTAGTGAAAAAGCAGAGAGAAATACTCCCCATAATCGTTTACTCATAAGAAATAATTAATTATAGGGATAGTACTCGATAAGAAAACTAAGGTTTCAATTTTTCTAAAAAATTATTTAGTCGGTTGCAAGCTGAGCAACCTCATTTTTGTTGGCGAGCTGCCCGCATGCGGCATCAATATCCTGACCTCTTGATTTTCTGACTTTAGCAATAATTCCCTGAGATTCCAGAATCCTTACATACATATCCACAGCTTCTTGTTTTGCCTGGCGAAATTCCCCTTCGTCGATGGGATTGTATTGGATGATATTGACTTTGGAAGGAATGATTTTACAGAACTTGGCTAGTGCTCTGGCATGTTTTTCATCATCATTCACACCATCCCAAATCACATATTCATAGGTGACTTTTCTTTTGGTCTTTTGGTACCAGTATTTCAAAGCTTCAGCCAGATCTTCCAATGGATTGGAATCATTGATAGGCATTAATCTGGATCGGGTTTCATTGATCGCAGAGTGGAGGGAAATGGCAAGGTTGAATTTGACCTCGTCATCTGCCATTTTTTTGATCATTTTTGGAATGCCCACGGTAGAAAGTGTAATCCTACGAGGTGCCATTCCAAGTCCTTCCGGAGAGGTGATTTTATCAATAGCCTCGATCACATTTGCATAATTCAGCAGGGGTTCACCCATTCCCATAAAGACAATATTGGTCAAGGGACGCTGGAAATAGGTTTCTGCTTCATCTTTTATGGCAACTACCTGATCATAGATTTCATCTGGATTGAGATTTCTCATCCTCTTGAGTCTGGCAGTTGCACAAAAATTACAGTCCAGGCTGCATCCCACTTGTGAGGAAACACAGGCTGTAATCCGTTTGGAAGTAGGGATTAGGACAGATTCGACGATTTTATCATCGTAAAGCTTCACCGCATTTTTGATAGTTCCGTCGGAACTGTGTTGCATCAAATCCACCTGAATGTGATTGATGGCAAAGTGGCTTTTTAGCAATTCCCGGGTGGAAAGAGAGATATTACTCATGTCGTCGAAATTCTTCAAAGACTTATTCCAAAGCCATTCATAGACTTGCTTTGCCCGGAATTTCTTTTCTCCATGAGAAAGGAAAAATTCTTCGAGTTCTTCGAGATTGAGTTTTCGGATATCTTTTTTCTGGGTTTCCACGATGCAAAGGTAAGGATTGAAAAATTGAAATATTGTAAGATTCAAAAATTGCAAAAACTAAGAGGAGGTGTCAGGGAGTTTTCTCTGGTAGAATTTTTCCCGATAGATGCTGTTTAAGATGGCTTTTATTCCAATTCGAAAACACTTAATCCAAAACGTAGCCTTTCATAAATCGTTTTTGTAAATCCAGTATCCTTTTATCAGAAAAAGAGGAGGATTCAGGAACTTATGCCTTATTTTTGTCCCAGAAAAATCAAACTCCTGCTATGCGCCAATCTTGGTGGAAAATCCTGGCAATTGCTCTTTTGCTTTACACCCTAATTGCCGGACTTTTGATGGATGTTCCCAGGCTTCCTATCCTAAATGAAACCATTCGGGCTTTACATTTTCATGTGACTATGTGGTTTGGAATGATTCTCATGTTGGTGGTTTCGGTGTATTACAGCATCAAGTATTTACGAACCAATAAGCTGGAATATGACGATATGGCTTTGGAATTTACCAATGCTGCGATTCTATTCGGGGTTTTAGGAATTGTGACCGGGATGCTTTGGGCAAAGTTTACCTGGGGAGATTATTGGAGCGGAGATCCCAAGCAAAATGCTGCAGCCATAGGTCTGCTTATGTATTTTGCCTATCTCATTCTTCGTGGAAGCTTAGCCGACCCGCAGCAAAGAGGTAGGATTGGAGCGGTTTACAACATCTTTGCTTTTGCTGCTTTTATCCCTTTGATTTTCGTATTGCCAAGACTTACCGATAGCCTTCACCCCGGAAATGGGGGTAATCCTGGCTTTAATGCTTATGATCTAGATTCCAAGCTTCGTATGGTATTTTACCCAGCCATTATCGGATGGACTCTTATGGGAGCCTGGATTGCAACAGTACGAGTAAGAATCCGTAGGGTAGAACGGGTATTGGAGGACAGAATGCTTAATTCCTAACAAATGAAAAAATTATTGACCATAGCCCTTTTGTTTTTCTCTTTGAACCTTTTGGCTCAGGAAAAAATTGAGGTTACAGATGCTGATTATTCCAACAATTCGGTGGAAATGGCCGATCAAATGAGAGCCGATGGAAAAATCTACGTTTTGGTAGGAATCATCGTGATCATTTTCGTGGGAATTACAGTTTATGTGGTAAATACCGACCGAAGAATATCAAAACTTGAAAAGAATCTTCCTTCTTAATTGCTATAAAAAATGAAAAAGGGACACATCATTGGACTCGGAATTATTGCTATCGCTATTGTCATTATCATGACTTCAATTGGAGATGCAAGTTCCTATGAAAGCTTCAGTACTGCTTGGGAGATGAAGCAGGATGGAGAGGATAAGGCAATCCACGTGGTTGGTCAGTTGAAAAAAGATACTTCAGGCGAGGTCACAGGACTTGAGATTAACGATGACAAAACCTCTTTCACTTTCATGCTTGTTGACAATGAAGGAACTGAGCAGAAGGTTTATTACAATGAGCCTGTTCCGGCGGATTTTCAGAGATCAGAGCAAGTGGTAGTTATAGGTTCTTATCGAGATAAAGAAATCTTCGTGGCAGATAAAATCCTGATGAAATGTCCCTCCAAATATCAGGAGACCGACGTGCAGGCGGCAGGAATGTGAAGCAGATTTAACTACTCCCAGAATAATTATGATCAATACCTTGGTGGGTAACTTCGGTCATTTGATGACCATCTTGGCCTTTGTCAGTGCCTTAGTCACTGCTTATGCCTATTTCCAGTATTTCCAGGCGAATGAAATCGAGAAAGCCAGCTGGAGACGATTTTCAAGAATTTCGTTTTATATCCATGCGGTTTCGACAGCCTTAATCGCGGCTTCACTTTTTGAAATCATTTACAATCATCGCTACGAATATTTCTACGCATATTCCCATAGTTCCAAAGCACTTCCGGTTCATTACATGATCTCCAGTTTTTGGGAAGGTCAGGAGGGGGCTTTTATTCTTTGGGCTTTCTGGAATGTGGTATTAGGGGTGATTTTGATTCATTCCAATAAATTCTGGGAAGGTCCTGTGATGATCGTGTTCTCACTCGTTCAGGCTTTCTTGGTATCCATGATCTTGGGAGTGGTAATTGGGGATTTGAAAATCGGTAGTTCTCCTTTTATACTTTTGAGAGATGCTACTCAGGCTCCGATTTTTCAAATGAACCCAGATTTTATTCCTGAAGATGGAACAGGGCTCAACCCTCTTTTGCAAAACATCTGGATGGTAATCCATCCTCCAACTCTTTTCTTAGGCTACGCATCCACCTTGATTCCATTTGCCTTCCTAATCGGAGGCTTGGTGACTAAAAGATATTCTGAGTGGATAAGGCCTGCATTGCCTTGGGCGATTTTCTCTGCCATGATTTTGGGTATGGGAATCATCATGGGTGCCTACTGGGCTTATGTGACGTTGAACTTTGGTGGGTATTGGAACTGGGACCCTGTTGAAAATGCGGTCTATGTTCCTTGGTTAATCATGGTGGCTGCGATTCATACCATGATCACATTCAAGAAAAGTGCGACTGCTTTGAAGACCTCCATAGTCCTGGTAATCCTGAGCTTTATCCTGGTTTTGTATGCCACATTCCTGGTAAGATCAGGCGTACTTGGAGATGCTTCAGTACATTCCTTTACGGATTTGGGACTTTCGGGGCAGTTGTTGATTTACATGCTATTCTTCTTGGTGATTGCTGTTTTCCTAGCAGCAAGAGCTTGGAAACATATTCCCACTTCCGAAAAAGAAGCTTCGGTTTATTCCCGTGAGTTTTGGATTTTCTTAGGCGCAGTGACTTTGGGCTTGATGTCCTTTCAGGTCATTTTGCCTACTTCAATTCCAGCCTGGAATGCTCTGGTAGAAAGTTTTGGTGGTATTTCAAATATGGCTCCTCCTGCAGATCAGATTGAGTTTTACACCAAATTCCAATTGTGGTTTGCTGTAACAATCGCTTTGCTTACGGCCGTAGGTCAGTTTTTCTGGTGGCAAAAAATGGATAAAAAGGCTCTCAAAGAGGCTTTGGTTACGCCATACATTGTTTCCGTTTTGCTTTCAGCTGGAGTAATTGTACTGGCAAAGGTTTACGATTGGAAATACATCATCATCGTTCTAGCCGGGATGTTTACCATTGTAGCAAACTCGGTAATTCTAGCTCGCATTCTTAAAAAATCAACTTTCAAACTCGCTGGTGGATCCTTGGCTCATATTGGATTGGGCATGATCCTCATCGGGATTATGTTCAGTTCGGGCTATTCAGATGTGATTTCCATCAATATGTCTGGCTTGACTTATAGCAATAGCTGGGAAGATGAAATGAACAAGGAGCACGTGCTGCTTTGGATCAATAAGCCTACCCAAATGAAGGATTACACGGTAGTTTACCGCGGTCGTCAGAAAAAAGTAGTGGGTGTTCCGGAATATGTTCCTGCCAAAATTTTGGAATCCACCGGTAATGTGAATGAGGCATTGGCACTGGAGGATTTCAAGGATTATTTCAAAAAAGGTGATAAGGTCAATTTGGTCCTAGAGGAAAATGACTATTTCAAGATAGACTATTTCCAAAATGAAGCCTTGAAATTTTCTTTGGCGCCAATGTCCCAATTCAATGAAAGTATGGGAGGATTGATATCTTCTCCTGATTCGAAAATCTACCTTAATAAGGACTTGTACACCTACGTTGCGGCGATGAATGATTATTCTGATCCGGACTGGAAAGAAGATGAGGTTTATGAAGTAAGTCCAGGGGAGCAATTCCATATCGCTGACTTTGTCACCTACTTCGATGGGGCTGAAGTACTAAAGGAAATAGATGGATACCAGCTTCAGGAAGGTGATGTAGCCGTAAAAGCCAAATTGAGAGTTTTGGACTACGATGTGGAAAAGCCGCTTGAGCCGACCTTCATTATCCGAAATAATCAAATTGGAAAGCTTCCTATAATCGATACCGAATTAGGTCTAAAAGTAAGTTTGGAGAACATACTTCCGGAGCAAAACAAATTTGTCTTCAAGGTCAATCAATACCAAAAGGATTATGTAGTGATGAAGGCAATCGTTAAGCCTTATATCAATGTCCTTTGGATAGGTACGATCATCATGCTGATGGGATTCACGGTGGCCATTTTCCGCCGCTTCGATGAATTCGTCAAGATGCGTGACAAAGGGATGGAATAAATCGATTTGGGATTTCGGACATAGGATTTCGGATTTTTTCTATCCTATTTCCGAAATCGCAAATCCCAAAACCTAAATCCCCTAACTTTGCGGTATGTTGGATTTTAAGCAGATTCTCTCCGTTTCCCTGATTCTATTTTCAGTGATTGATATTTTGGGATCAATTCCCATCGTAATCAATCTCCGAAAAAAAGTAGGCCATATCAAATCCGAGCGAGCAACCTTGGCGGCAGGGGCATTGATGATTGCTTTTTTGCTTGTCGGGGAGTCCATTTTGAGACTTTTTGGGATTGGGGTAAGTGATTTCGCCATCGCTGGGGCCTTGATCATTTTTGCTCTGGGAGCTGAGATGATTCTTGGAATTGAATTATTCAAACCTGACCCAGAAGCCACTTCCAGTGCTTCGATTGTTCCGATTGCATTTCCTTTGATTGCAGGAGCCGGAACTTTGACCACCATTCTGACTTTAAAGGCAGAATTCGAACAAATCAATATTGCTATCGGGATTTTGCTGAATCTGGTCTTTGTCTATTTGGTGTTGAAAAGTACCAGCTGGCTGGAAAGTAAGCTGGGCAGGACAGGGCTAGATGTTTTACGCAGGATTTTTGGGATAATTCTGTTGTCTATAGCCGTGAAAATTTTCAAAACGAATGTGTTTCCTCTCGATTTGACCTGAAAAATAAAGCCGGACTCCCCGGCTTTTTTTATTTCTTTGCGACATGGTACGAATTTTTACCGATGGGGCAGCCAAAGGCAATCCGGGCCCGGGAGGTTATGGAGTGGTTTTAAAATTTGGGAAGCATCAGAAGGAACTTTCTGAGGGTTTCCGTCTGACCACCAATAACCGAATGGAATTAATGGCTGTAATTAAAGGGCTTCAGGCCTTAAACACCACGGAATATCCAGTCCAGATTTTTTCAGACAGTAAATATGTTGTGGATGCCATCGAAAAAGGCTGGCTTTGGGGATGGCAAAAGAAAGGCTTCAAAGACAAGAAAAATCCTGACTTATGGCTTCGCTATATTCCCCTCCATCTGAAATTCAAACCGAAATTTTTCTGGGTAAAAGGTCATGCCGGACATCCTGAAAATGAACGCTGCGACCAATTAGCAGTGGCCGCAGCAGAGGGGATAGATTTGAAAGTGGATGTGGGATATGAAAACTCGGTTTCTTCATCTTAAGCCGAAAAGAAGGTTAAACTCTTCCTAATCTAAGCTCAAGCAACATTTTTTGAAGAACATTAAATTGTTGCTTGGATTTTTTTCGGGAATTAAAAAAGGAATAAAATCTTACTGAATTAACCTTCAAAGAATTTTCCAAAGTAGAATCGATTTTCGTCATTATGGCATATTTGGCCATCAACAAAAGCGAAATACCCATAACCCTAAACTGAGAAATTTCAAAACCAAAAGCAGAAGGGTTAGGGTGCTTCAAGAGATAGTGATAAGGATGCAACAATCCTTCTGTGGCATTGTATGCTAATTTTAAGTTATTTAAATAGGTCTCATTGAGTCGATGTGCTTCGATTCGGTGATAAAATTTCAGTTCTTGATTATAGTATAGTTTTCCATCTAAAAGACTGATCCAATAACAAATTTCCAAATCCTCTCCTTGAGTTAGGGCTTCACTTTTTCTTCCTTCGGTTAAAAAATAAATCTGTTGCTGAACCAGCGAATCCAGATAAGATTTTTTTACAATAAGCCCAGCACCATATAAATAACGTCCTCTTGCCAACTCCCCATTTGATCCAGCCTGTGGACCTACTGCAAAGCTAGACTGGTGCTTGTTAAACCAACTCGGAATTGGGCCTTCAATTTGAGCAATTCCTTGTCCCCCTAGTGCGCCTATTTCGGGGAATTGTTCGATCAAATTCTTAGCTCGAACCAAATAATCCGGAAAGAGCGTATTGTCGTCGTCACAAAACACGATCCAAGGAAATTCCGCCTGTTTGATACCTGCTATCCGGGCATTCAAAAGTCCGGGACGCGGTTCCAAGATCAATCGGTAGTTAAAAGGAAGAGGATTTGTTTTCCAATATTCCAGACAAAATTGACCAGTTTGATCTGAGGATGCATTATCTATTAATAGCAGCTCTAATTTGGAGGATTCTGGAACGATCAGGTTAGAGATTCCTTCCAAAGTTTGGTTTAGACGATTCTGGCCATTGTAGGTACAGATGATGATCGAAAAATTCATTAAAAATTTTAGATAAGATTCTGGAAAGGTTGGAAAATTATGGTCGAAAAGATTGTAATAACCAGATGAGAATTCCAGAAATCTAAATCTATAATTTATTCTTTTCTTGATTTCCCATGCTTTATATTAAATCAGACATTGTCTTAATTGGCAAATCAGATCGATGGACTTCCTGAAGGGCATGGTATTCTGATTCAGGATAGGTCCAACCTTCATCAGTCAGGTTCCAAAGCAAAGGAGCTAGATTTTGCACAGCAGCTTTACATCCCTGGACAATTGCTCCCATTTTGCCTGTTTGCTTAGAAAGCACTGCTTCATTTTCAATCTCGAAAGGACCTGAAAACCCTTTTTGCTTTAGGGTGTTAATAAAAGCTCTCCAGTCCATCGAATCACCCAAACCAAAGCCAGGGAGCGTAGCTTCATAATGATGTCTATCCCAGGAATTGGTGCTGGAAGGAATTCCAAGTTTCTTTGCCCATTCTGGATTAATTTGCTGCATGGGGTACATATTTCCCCAAAATGGATCAGAGCTATTTCGGGTAGATTTGACGTGGATTCGCTTCAATCTATCCATATCCGTATGCTTGATCACTTCCACCGGGTCGGTATGTTGCCATACATCGTGGGAGGGGTCATAGATCTCTCCGTGATTTTTTTCAGGGACCAACTCATACATGATCTTTCTTGCAGCTAAAACGCCAGTTAGGTTGTTGTAGGTGCCGGTGAAGCCTGAACTTCTCCAGCCTTCCATGGGGCAGTTTTCATACAAAACCGTCACTCCTAAGTCAGCTGCATATCTGATGATGGGCCCAAAAATCTTTTGGTATTCCAAGAGGTTTTTTTCAAAACCACCCTCTTCATTACCCAGCTCATGGTTGTAGCCCACAAAAGTGCCAACCTTCACATCATTTTCGTCTCCACCAAGTAGATAGGCCATGCGGATGAGTCTGAGCAGGTGGTTTTGGTTTTTTACCCGGTGCTCGGGGTCTCCCCCGATTAGGTTTTCAAAGGCCCCAATTGAAAGTCTCAACTTTGCCTGATTAAACTTATCGATAAGTCCCTTGGCTTGCTCAGGGCCAAAATTTTCATAGTCTAGATGGGTAGCCACAAAGTCATCCCGTGTTCCGTCTTTTCTGAAAACACAGAGGTCCAGTCCTTGAACACCGATTTCGGTGGCTTTTTCTATAGTTTGATCCAGATTGAGCTGGTCAAACGCAGAAGTCATGATCCAAATTGGGTTTGCCATGGTTTTTGGGTTTGCTTAAAAATAGGTTTTCCTTGGAAGAATCGGGAACTAAAAATTAGGAATGGATAAAAAGTTTTTCAAATCCCTGAATACTTTCTTCGGATTTCCACTTTCTGTTTTTGTCTTTCCCAAAGAGCCTGTGCAAGATCAGAGGCCACTTTTTCGGGTTCCGATTCGTGGAGAATTTGCTTCAATTTATTTTCTGAAAGGTCCACACGATAGCAAATTTGAAGTAGGCGCTCAAAATTCCTATCCATTAGTTGGCTGATTGCCTTGGTAAGGATTTGAAGAGCTTTTTCCTCTGAAAATCCTTCCAACTGCTCTGGGAGCAGAAAATCTTTGGTTACTAACTGGTAGGTTTCTTCAGGAATACTTGTCTTCATGGCAAATGAAAAGCCCCGACTTGAATCGGGGCTAGTAAATTAAGCTTCTTTTTTTTCTTCAGTGCTTTCCTCGAATACTTCCGGAGCAAATTTTCGGATAATTTGGTACCAGGCATTAAGTTTTTTGATGTCTGAGGTGTAGACTCTTTCCTCGTCAAAATCAGGAAGAACTGACTTCAAAAACGCTCTCAATTCTGAATCAGAAGAGCTGGCCTCTACTCCGGTATCGCCTTTGTATTCGCTTTCGATTTTTTTCATCACCGATTCCAAAGGCTCAGCTCCTTCTTCAGTCATGGTGTAAATAGAAATGTCGCTAAGGATAGAAACTCTCATGGACATACCTGCCACCAATTTGGCTTTCTTTTCGTCAAGTGACTCCAAAATCACTCCTGAACGTGTTGGCTTAAGTACTTTATATAATCCCGGCTTGCCGGATACGGATGCAATGTCTTTAAAATTCATGGATAATGTTGATTTAGGCTGCAAATATAAGCGTATCGATTAATTCGACTGCTCTGCTTTGAATTCTTCTACCAATTGTTCGATAAATCCGATTACTTCTTCCTTTCCCTGACCTTTTTCGGCAGAGGTGACAAAGTAGTCCGGAGCTTCCTCGAATATTTCTTCAGTCTTTTTTAAGAAAGCCTTGACATTTTTATCAGTTTGGGTTTTAGATTGCTTATCGGCTTTGGTAAAAATTAAAGCAGCCGGTACTCCTTCGGTTCCACACCAAAGCAAAAACTCCAAATCGATCTTTTGGGGTTCTAGGCGGCTGTCAATAAGAATAAAGACCCCACAAAGGTTGGTTCTTTTGGTCAGATAGGTGGAGATCATTTTCTCCCAATTTTCTCTGGTATCCTTGCTGACTTTGGCAAATCCATAACCCGGCAAATCCACCATATACCATTGGTCATTGATCATAAAATGATTGATCAACTGGGTTTTTCCGGGTTTTTGGGAGGTTTTGGCAAGTTCTTTTACCCCGGTAATCATATTGATCAGGGAGCTTTTTCCCACATTAGACCTTCCGATAAATGCAATTTCTGCCCGATCGGGCTTAGGGCACTTTTCGGGATTGGTATTACTTACTACAAATTCAGCTTTCTTGATCATGACATTTATTTGAACCCAAAATTACGCTTTTATTTTATAAGGCTAGTTTGGGTAAAAACTCAACAATTTTCGATTCCTCGGGTTTCTGTAGTAATATTGCGCACCAAAGAAGACTCGTGATGGCTGTAGTACCCTATAAAGACAAACAAGACCCGAAGAAGGCACAGGTAGCTGAAATGTTTAACAACATCAGCCCAAAGTATGATTTGCTCAACCATGTGCTCAGTTTGGGGATTGATATTGTCTGGAGAAAAAAGGCGATAAAGATGCTCAAAAAGGACCAGCCTAAGCTGATTTTGGACATTGCAACTGGTACTGGCGACTTTGCTATCGAAGCTTTGGCTCTGAATCCTGACAAAATTATCGGAGTGGATATTTCTGAAGGAATGCTTTCAGAAGGGCGAAAGAAAATGATCAAACGTGGTCTGCAGGACAAAATCGAAATGCAGCTGGGAGATTCTGAAGGATTATTGTTTGAGGATAATAAGTTTGATGCGGTGATCGTTTCTTTTGGAGTCAGGAACTTTGAAAATCTGGAAAAGGGATTGGCGGACATGTACAGGGTACTTAAGCCAGGAGGGAAAACAGTCATTTTGGAGTTTAGTAAGCCAAAAGCATTTCCAATGAAGCAGGCTTATGCGTTTTACTCCAATGCGATTCTTCCTCAGGTTGGTAAAATTGTATCCAAAGACAATTCTGCTTATACTTATCTTCCGGAGTCAGTTCAGGCCTTCCCGGATGGGGAGGATTTTCTGGCAGTCTTGAAAAAAGTCGGATTTCACAGCACCGTATGCAAACCACTCACTTTTGGTATAAGCTCAATCTACGTAGGACAAAAGTAATTGTCGCCTTCCTTTTATTTTTTGGAGGGATAAGTCATGGTTTTGCTCAGGGCTTGTTCGGATTGACCAGCACTTCCGGATCGGATGATAAACCACTTTCCTATGGGTTTTTCCTTGCCGGACATACTGCCACTTACCAGGTAAGGTATTCAGATGCATTCGTGAAGGCTACTGATCCAGTTACTGGTCAGGTTCATTCTATTTTTCCAAAATATACCCCTGGGTTTTCCTTGGGATTTATTGGGATTTTACGATTTCACGATCAATTCAATCTGCTTTTTACTCCTAAAATCGGCTTTTATGAGTATCGAGTTGACGTTAATTATTTTACCACTGGAGCAGGAAATACCTTTCCTGGAAATACTACCGATCCAAATACAGTAGAACCCTTAAGAACAGAAGAATTGGTCAATGAGGCCACAATCGTAGAACTTCCTCTTCTTTTTAAATATCGATCCCAGCGATTCAATAATACCCGAATGTATTTTATCGGTGGAGCTAGCTATCAATTCCGAACTAAGTCCCAGGATGAAGCAAACCTGGATCCCATCGTAACCACAGGGCAGGATTTTACTTTGGAAGCCGGCATGGGTTTCGAGGTTTATTTTAGATTTTTCAAGTTTGCCCCGGAAATCCGTTTTTCTCATGGCCTAAATAATGTCTATATGGCTGAAAAAACGAACCCAGCCTTCTCTAGTGCATTAGAATCTCTTAGGAGAAAATCCATTACCATTTACTTGAACTTCCAGTAAAGAGGAATTCTCCGAAATTGTTTCCGTAGATTCTTCCTTCATTTTGGCTATTCCTGACTTTTCAAATCAGAGGAATTAAAAGGAAATCACTACTTTAAACTTGCCTGTTTTTACGAGACAGCGTGAGTTTAACCCAGATAACCTCCTTTTGCCTATGAAGTCCCGATCTTGGACATTACTAATTACCACGGTCATCGCCCTAACCTTGATTTCCTTTGTTTTGCTTTTCAAGCAAGGAAAAACTGAGCCTATGCTTGGGGATGTTTCCTACATCTTTTGGATCAGCTTTTCAGTCACCTGCATTTTGGTGTTTCTGACATTTTTAGGGTCTAGAGTATTTCCCTACAAAGAATCTGAGGGCAAATGACTGGTTGGCTGATTTTCTTCTTCCTGCTGTTTTTGGCTTCTTTAGCCTATGCTTCATACAAGTCCTACCAGAAAAACAGAAGCTCGGACGAGTTTATGTTGGCAGGTTCAAATATTGGGGCGATACTGGGTTTTCTAACCTTTTCTGCAGCTCTCTTTAGTGCGTTCACCTTTATGGGAATGCCAGATTTCTTTCGGGTGCACGGAGTTGGAGCCTGGATCTTTCTAGGGTTTTCAGATGCCTTGATGGTGTTTTTCCTGTTGTGGTTTGGCTATGCGCTTCGAAAAAGAGCCGCAATCGTTGGATATAAGGGTGTAGCAGGATTTGTCCAAAACTGCTTCCAGAATAAGTGGGCAGGATATCTGGTTTTTATTAGTTCCTTCTTGTTCTTGATTCCTTATGTTGCGATTCAGATCCGGGGGATTTCCATCTTCCTCAATGCAGCCTTTCCTGATTTGATGCCTTATTGGGGTTGGTCTGCATTTTTGGTGGCGATTATGCTGGTATATTCAGAAATAGGGGGGCTTAAGGCGATCATGTATAGTGATGCAATTCAGGGTGTGATTCTTTTGGTGGTGATTTGGATAATTGGATGGACTTGTCTCGAAATGGCAGGAGGACTCAAAGCCGGGACTCAAGCTGTGATGGAAAGTAATGCCGCTTTACTTTCTCTTCCCGGGCCAAAAGGTCTTTTTAGCTCGGCTTTTCTGATAGCTTCTGCAATTGCGATTGTAATGATTCCAGTTTCTCAACCTCAGTTTACCACCCGATTAGTAATAATGAAGAATCTTAAGGCAGTTCATAAAATGGCCTATGCGGTCGGGATTTTTGCCATTTTGGTAATTCTGCCAACTGCCTTTATCGGTTTGTATGGGGCAGTAGCTTACTCTGAAAGTACTACGGCTGATTTTCTGTCTTCCGCACTTCTTTTTGACCAAGCTAATCCAGTAGCAGCCTTGGCTGTAGTGGGACTTTTCGCAGCATGTTTATCTACGACTAATGCGCAAATTTTCGCTTTGGGAACAGAATTGAGATCTCTTCTTAAAGGTGAAGACAAGCAAAATATGCGAATTACAAAAGTTGGGATTTTGCTGTTTTCCCTGATTGTTTTAGTCTTTTCGGCCATGATCAGTGACGAATTGGTTTTACTAGCCCGGGTGAGTTTTGCAGGCACCTCTATGATTGCTCCGGTTGTTTTGGGAGCTGTTATTTTCAAAAATCCTCCAAAGTCCCTTTTGATTTTATCTGCCTTGGCCTTGTCCTATTTTGTCTTGAGCTTGTTGAATTGGGTTCCAGTAGGTTTTACTGGCCTGCCTACGGATGCAGCCATGTATTTGATTTTAATACCTACTACAGCAGTCCTTATGCTGTTTCACCATTTTACTTCCAAAACACCTCATGAAGCTTAATTTTCAACTTTCTCTTCAAGATGTTTTGCGTCAGCTACCCAGATTTTGGGAGTTTTCAGGGGAGAAAATTTTATCCATAGAAAAAACTTTTGACACCTCTAAAGGAGCACCTGTTTTCACTGAAGCAGGAAAATACGTCACCAGAGGTTGGACAGAATGGACTCAAGGCTTCCAATTTGGTTCTGCGATTTTGCAGTTTGATGCGACAGGTGACCAAGAGTTTCTAGAAATCGGAAGGAAAAATACGGTACAAAAAATGGCTCCTCACCTCACTCACGTCGGGGTTCATGATCACGGATTCAATAATGTCAGTACTTATGGAAACCTGCTTCGATTGATCCACGAAGGCAAAATCGATGGTTCTGATTGGGAAAAGGAATTCTATAAACTCGCACTGAAAGTCACCGGAGCTGTACAGGCTACCCGCTGGACCAAGACTCCATCCGGAGGTTTTATTTATTCCTTCAATGGCCCCCATTCCTTGTTTGTGGATACGATCCGAAGCTGTCGTGCTTTGGTGGTATCGCATCAATTAGGCCATGTTCTTCAGGGAGAAAATGATGTAAAGATTTCCCTGATTCAGAGAGCGATTCAGCATTTATTGAGCACTGTGAGATATTCCATCTATTATGGAAAGGGGAGAGATAGCTACGATATTTCTGGAAGGACGGCTCACGAAATTATATTCAATACTAACGATGGGAATTATCGCTGTCCCAACTCCCAACAAGGATATACAGGCTTTAGTACCTGGACCCGGGGATTGGCTTGGGCCATTTGCGGACTGGGTGAGACACTGGAAATTTTGGATCAAATTCCTGAGTCAGATTATGCCAGTTTGATTTCTAAACAGGATCTGTTATCCGAACTCACCGAAGCGGCTAAAGCCACCGCGGCGTTTTATTTGGCAAATACACCGACAGATGGGATTCCGTATTGGGATACTGGAGCACCGAATCTTTACCGATTAGGCGATTACCTTAATCGACCAGCCGATCCATTTAATGAATTCGAACCTGTGGATAGCTCCGCAGCTTGTATTGCGGCTCAGGGATTTATCCGAATAGGAAATTGGCTAAATCAAGGTAAACCTGGATCAGGTGATACTTATGTCCAAGCTGGAATTCAGTTAGCCAATGTACTTTTTTCCGAACCCTATCTTTCAATAAAAGAGACTCATCAAGGTCTGATTTTACATTCCATTTACCATCAGCCGAATGGTTGGGATTATGTGCCTGAAAAAGGAAAAGTAGCCCATGGGGAATCCAGCATGTGGGGGGATTACCACGCCCGAGAGTTGGCTATTTTACTTCAAAAGATGGGAAATCAGGAGCCGTACTACACTTACCTTAACTGTGTGAAAAAATGAGTGGAAAGTACAAGCCAGTTTATCCTAGGGTAGCCCAATTGAAAACTACAGAGCTTTTCCAAGCTCACTTGGAAAAGGAAGGGATAGATATGCCCTTTGTCAATGAAGTTTCCTCAGGTTTAGCATCAGTCTTTGGGCAATCTCATGTACTTCGCTCAGGAAGAAAAATTGGAAATGCCTTCTGCATCTTGCCCATGGAAGGCTGGGACGGAACTACCGACGGGAGACCCAGTGAGCTTACCAAAAGAAGGTGGAAAAATTTTGCACTCAGTGGAGCAAAATTGCTTTGGGGATGTGAGGCAGTAGCAGTAAGACCTGAAGGCAGGGCCAATCCCAACCAGTTGATGCTTAATCCAGAAACGTTCCCAGATTTTGTCTCCCTAGTTGAAATGCTGCAGCAGACGCATTTAGAGCGATTCGGAGATAGTTCTGATTTGGTCATTGGACTCCAGCTGACCCATTCGGGTAGATTTTGCAAGCCCAACGACAAGAAAAAAATGGAACCCAGGATTCTTTATCCCCACCCTGTTTTGAATCAAAAATTTGGATTGGGAGAAGACTATCCCTTAATGAGTGATCAGGAAATTGAGGGAATCATCGAAGACTACATCAAGGCAGCTGTTTTAGCCCAAAAAGCAGGATTTCACTTTGTGGACATCAAACATTGCCATGGGTATTTGGGGCATGAGTTTTTGAGCGCCTATGATCGGGAGGGGAAATATGGGGGGAGTTTTGAAAACCGGACTCGCTTCTTAAAAGAAATTGTCGAAGGAATTCGAAAAGCCGCACCCGGCCTTGAAATCGGCGTGCGAATGAGCGTTTTTGATTGGGTTCCTTTTCAAAAAGGTCCTGAGGAAACAGGCGTTCCCGCAATAAGTTCTGGGTATCGCTATGCTTTTGGAGGAGGAGAAAGTGGTCAAGATTTTGAATTGACGGAGTCTTTTGCCTTTCTCCAAGTGCTGAAGGATTTAGATATTGAGCTTTTCTGCACTACCGCAGGAAGCCCCTATTACAATCCACATATCCAGCGTCCTGCCTTATTTCCACCTTCGGATGGGTATTTACCACCCGAGGATCCTTTGCATGGGGTGGCTAGGCAGATTCAGGCTACCGCAGCTATCAAAAAGGAATTTCCTGAATTTTATATGGTAGGCTCGGCCTATTCCTACTTGCAAGAATGGCTTCCAAATGTAGGAGAGTCTGTTCTAACTCAAAAAATGGCCGATTCCATTGGCTTCGGGCGAATGGTCTTGAGCTATCCGGATATGCCTGCAGATATTTTGGCTGGACCAGAGCTCAAGCGTGGAAAGATTTGCCGAACCTTCTCCGATTGTACCACTGCTCCCCGAAACGGAATGATCTCAGGTTGTTTTCCTCTGGATCCATTTTATAAAAACATGCCTGAATACGATCAACTCAAAGAATTGAAAAGCGAATGAGACCAGTAGCCTTGATTACCGGAGGAACCCGAGGAATCGGGTTGGGGATTGCAAAGAAATTGGCAGCTGAAGGGGTAGATTTGGCGCTCAATGGAGTCCGACCCGAATCAGAAGTTCAGGATGTTCTTCAGGAACTCCGAAAATCAGGTGTCGAAGTGGTATATTTTCCGGGAAATATCGCTAGCAAAGAAGACCGTGAGTCCATCCTTCAAGGGGTTAAGGAAAAGTTTGGGCGCTTGAATTTTCTGGTGAATAATGCCGGTGTGGCTCCCAGAGTCCGAGCGGATTTGTTGGAAGTGGAAGAGGAGGACTTTGATCACCTGATGGATATCAATCTGAAAGGAACCTTCTTTTTGACCCAGAAAGCGGCGACTTGGATGAAAGAACAAAAAGAATCGCATGCTCAAGAAAACCTAGCCATCCTCACCATCACTTCAGTATCCGCTAAACTAGCCTCAACCAATCGAGCGGCCTATTGCATTGCAAAGTCCGGACTCTCCATGATGTCTCAGGTGTTTGCGGTGAAAATGGCTGGATTGGGCATTCCCGTTTATGAGATTCAGCCCGGAGTCATTGAAACAGACATGACTGAAAAAGTGAAGGGAGCCTATCAGGAAAGAATTCAGAACGGATTGACTCTGGAGCAAAGAATGGGAACTCCAGAAGATATCGGAAAAGCGGTTGCGGCAATTCTTCGGGGAGATTTTCCCTATGCCACCGGCCAGATTTTCACCATTGATGGTGGAATGATGGTTGGGCGACTGTAATCTTTTCAAAATGGGTTTCTATTCCCTATTTTGGATGCCATGAAACCCCAACTCAAAACTGAAATTCTAGCCGGTATTTCCACTTTTCTGGCTTGTTTCTATATCATCATCGTCAATCCGGCCATTCTTGCAGAAGCCGGAATGCCTTTCTCAGCAGTACTTACAGCTACCGTATTGGTTTCTGCTTTTGGGAGTTTGATGATGGGGCTTTATGCCAAAAATCCCATCGTGGTAGCTCCTGGGATGGGAATCAACGCCTTCTTCACCTATACTGCCGTAATGGGTTTTGGGTTGACTTTTGAAGAAGCTCTGGGAGCAGTATTTTGGTCTGGAGTGATCTTTTTGATTCTTTCTGTTTTTAAGACTCGGGAGAAAATCATTCAGGCGATTCCAGCGGCTATCCGCCATGCAGTTTCGGCAGGGATCGGGCTTTTCATCTGCTTTATTGGCTTTCAGAATGCGCATTTCATTGTGGACAATCCCGCAACTTTGGTTGGGATGGCTTTTTTCAAGGATCCTCTTACCTTGACTTTTTTGGCAGGATTGCTTTTCACAGGAGGCTTGCTGATTCGTAAAGTTTCTGGAGCCATCATCTATGGAATTTTATTTACCACCCTATTGGCCTGGCCGATTGGCCGATGGTGGGGTGATGCTTCTGCCGTCAATTTTGGAGTAGCCACGGTGGTCAATTTTACTGGGATATTTTCCATGCCTGATTTCAGTTTGGTGGGAAAGGCAGACATTTTGGGTTCCCTGAAGTATAGCTATATCCCAGTGATCTTTGTATTTACCTTCACCATCCTCTTTGACGGGATTTCCACTTTCGTTGGTTTATCCGAAGCCTCAGGACTCAAGGATCCCGATGGAAGTCCACAAAACATGCGGAAGTCGCTCTTGACGGATTCCGTTGCGACCCTTTTTGCGGGTTTGGTGGGGAGTAGTTCCGGGACGGCCTACATCGAGTCTGCAGTAGGAATTGAAGAAGGGGGACGAACGGGTGTAACGGCTATCACGGCAGGCTTGCTTTTTCTTCCTTTTATGTTTTTCTCTCCACTCTTGTCCATCATTCCTTCGGTGGCCAGTTCGATAGCTTTGGTGTTGGTGGGATCATTTATGGTCATTCCGCTGACGAAAATTAATTGGCACAATCCCCAAGAAGCCCTTCCTTCCTTTTTGACAATCGTATTGATTCCATTTACCTATAGTCTTTCGGTAGGGATTTCTTTTGGATTTATCAGCTGGACGGTTTTGAAAATACTTACCGGCAAAACTTCAGAACTCAACCCGATTTTGGCGGTGATTAGCGTACTTTCGCTTTTCTTTTTGTGGATATGAAAAAATCAATTTTGATCCTGCTGACCTTGCTAATCATGCATGGGTCAATAGCCCAGAGAATAGCGGTGATGGGTGCTTTGGATGAGGAGATAGCCATTTTGAAAGAAGAAATGGGAAAGTATAAAACCCAAGAGCGAGGTGGAATTGACTTTTACTTGGGAAAGCTTAAGGGAAAAAAAATTGTCCTGCTCAAGGCTGGAGTTGGCAAAGTAAATTCCAGTTACAGCACAGCTGTTTTAATGGAAAACTATCATCCAGAGGCCCTGATTTTTACCGGAGTGGCTGGGGGATTGGC
The DNA here is from genome assembly GCF_004362805.1 of Algoriphagus boseongensis. GTDB lineage: Bacteria > Bacteroidota > Bacteroidia > Cytophagales > Cyclobacteriaceae > Algoriphagus > Algoriphagus boseongensis. The sequence continues at coordinate 608 of NZ_SNYF01000010.1, read as the reverse complement.
ACCAGATGCCTTACCTGGAGATTTGGTGATTGGGGAAAAGTTGGTTCAATACGACTATGGACAAGTCGATAGTTTAGGTTTTCATGTTTCCCCATTTAGGCATCCATTTGATGCCCAAGGTGAGGAATTATTTATTTCCGGAGATTCCGCACTGATTTCAACCAGCTTGGAAGTAGCCAAAGCCCAAACCTTTCTTCCCATATCTGGACGTGAACCCCGAGTTTTTTCAGGCGTAATTGCCACCGGAGATTTGTTTGTCAGCAGCGATGAAAAAGCGAAATGGTTGTATGAGGAATTTGGCGCTTTAGCCACCGAAATGGAAGGGGCTGCCATTGGACATATCTGCCGGACTTTGGGTGTTCCTTTTGTGATCATTCGCTCCTGCAGCGATAATGCTAACAACCATGCAAGGGTGAATTTCAACCAATTCGTAGGACCTGCTTCAGTTAATTCAGCAAAGATTGTATTGGGAATATTAGAAAGTATGCAGTAAAAAGTATGCAGTCAGCTTCTTGTATCGTCCTAAATAGAGTTGACCGTTTTGAAGTTGGTTTTGGTTAGAATTTGATTTTGTTCAAAGTGATCTGGTGTTAAACCTCCCAGACTTT
>NZ_SNYF01000009.1 GCF_004362805.1 Algoriphagus boseongensis | reverse complement strand
ATTTTTTCTTCAGGCTTTTTCTCCTTCCCTGCCTCCCCTCGCCCTCTTTTCAATTCCCCACAACACCGTTCGCGTCGTTTGGGAGTGCAAATATCGGGATAAAATCACATGCTGCAAGATCAATCTTAGAATTTTTGAAAGGTTTCTTCTAAGTAGCTGAATTTGAAACAGAAATTTTCTGAAATAAAAAAGGCCCAGCAGAAAAGTATCTACTAGGCCTGTACATTGATTAAAATTGGTGGATTACAATTCTCTCACTGTAATATTTCGCCAATACACTTTTATACCCCCTCCATCATGGATTTGGAGTAAAATCCCGCCTTTTCCTTTTCCGATTTTTTCATCAGAAAAGTTCACCATCTCAACTCCATTTAAATATGAAGTCACATTATCTCCTTTTACCACGATCTTCATCTCATTCCAGTCTCCAAATTTCAAGGCCTTGTCCTTTTCAGGTTCTGGTTTAATTAACCAACCCCTTCCGTAAGACTCATAAATCCCACCCGTATCGTGTCCAGGAGGTGCTACTTCCACTTGCCAGCCAGAAACTTTAGTACCGTCAACTGTGGAGCGAATGAAAACCCCGCTATTTCCATTGGCTTCTTGCTTAAACTCCAAAGTCACTTCAAAGTCATCATAGTTGGCCTCTGTCCCCAAATAACCATATCCTTTGTCAGGACCACTTTCTGAAACCAAAAGACCATCTTCTACATACCATTTTTCAGTTCCATAAATCACCCATCCGGAAAGATCCTTTCCATTGAAAAGCTTTTTCTTCTTTTGGGCAAAGGAAACTTGCACCAAAACCAGCATTGCAGCTAGTATTACTATTTTTTTCATAGGATTCTAATTTTAATGTTTTTGAACCAAACTGGATCTCCGTGGTCTTGAAGTGCTATCAGGCCTTTTTTGGCAATTTTATAATCAGGGAAGTCATTCCACTTTCCGGAATTTCTTCGGGTATTCCAATCTTCTGAATAAGGGATAAATTCAACCGTCTTCTTTCCATTCAGCCAGTAGCTGGCACCTTGCTCTGAGAAAATGATTTTTGAAACATTCCACTCTCCAGCAGGCTTCACCGCACCTTCAAAGTCGGGTTCATACATAGCATAATCTGCTCCAATAGACTGCCACTTTTCCAGTGGCTGAGCAAAACCAATCTGATCAATCACCTGATATTCTGGACCAGTATAATAAGGAGCCTTATATTTTGGTCCCTCTACAACGTGGTAGAAAACTCCACTATTTCCTCCAGGAGAAATTTTCCAGGCGAATTCCAGCTCAAATTCCTCAAACTCCATCGGACCAAAGACGATATCTCCTCCGAAGTCCTCGCCTCCGGTTGCACCGAGGCCTTTCATGGCTCCGTCCTCGATAATCCAATTTGGAGGAGTAGAGTCTCCATTAAATGCTCTCCATCCATCCATTGAAGTTCCGTCAAACAGAAGCATCCAACCATTGGCCTTCTCATCTTCTGTCAGGCTATTGTCAGGAACGGCAACCACTTCCTCCACCATTTCGGTAGATTCTTCGGTGGCTTTTGGCCCGCAGGCGAAGGCCAATGCTAAAAGCGAGGCCAATACGAGATAGTTTTTTTTCATAGTTATATCAATTTCATGTTTTCTGGATCCCATTGGATGAATTTATCCTGAAAATAGGAATCATTGCAAAGTAAGGCAGGTGCAGCTGCTCTAAAACCGAAAACCGGATCTTCTACAACTGTTCCTCCTGTCCGAATCGCTCTGAACCAATTTCCAAAGTGATCATAATGTGCACCTTTCCAAGATCTTTCGGCAGTGTACGAAGTCTCCCTTGGAGGTAAAATTCTTGCCCGATCTTCCTCTCCAGAAGCAGCTCGCAATTTCGCCTGCTCTTTCATAAATGGATCATCACTTTCAGCATTGCTATTTAGCTTCACTACTACTTCCTCCCATTTTACGTCCATGGACCCTTTGGTGCCCACTATTCTTAAATAGGTTGTACCACTTGTTCCATCAACGAAATTGCAACGAAGAGAAAGATTAAACCCTGGATGTTCTGCAGACTGAGGATAATTAAATGTTCCCAAAAGGACATCAGGTACTTCTCTTCCATCTTTCCAATATCTCAGTCCTCCCATAGCTGAAACCTTATTTGGTCCCTTGGAATTTGTGATAAAATGAAGTGAAGAGAATAAGTGAACAAAAAGATCCCCTGACATCCCAGTACCGTAGTCTAGGTAATTTCTCCAACGGAAAAATCTTAAAGGATCCCAATCTCTTTGGGTAGTATTAGAAATATATCTCTTCCAGTCGACTGTTTGCTCATTTCCATCTGAAGGCACGTTATACTGCCAAGCTCCTTCGGGGGACATTCTTGCCCAGAATCCTTCTGCATAAATTATATCTCCAATTGCTCCTGCGGCTAGAAGTTCTTTGGCTTTTTCATTCCCTAATGAAGAAAGGCCTTGCGAACCCACCACCATTACTTTGCCGGATTTTTTCCATGCATTAATCACGTCCCAACCTTCTTTCACCGAGTGAACCATCGGCTTTTCGCAATACACGTGCTTTCCAGCATTCAGGGCGTCAATAGAAATCTGCTTGTGCCAAGAGTCTGGAGTACCAATAATTACCGCATCCACATCTGATCTTTTGAGAATCTCTTTGTGATCCTTAGTAAGGAAAAGGTGGTCTCCCCATTTTTTCTTTGCGGATTCTAATCTTCCGTCATACAAATCACAAACCGCAACCAAAGAGACATTAGCATGGCGAAGTGCAGTATTGGTATCTTCCGTACCCATAATCCCAGCTCCGATCAATGCTAGGCGAATAGGCTGATCCGCATTAAACTCATCCAAACGGTTGAGATATTCTTTATTGAATGTATTTGCCTCTGCCAATAGACTGGGCGCCAAAGCTGCCGCACCTGAAGTCAGGCCTAGTTTTTTGAGAAAGCTCCGTCGGTTATCTTTCATTTGGGTAAATTGATTGGTGATTAAAGCTCAAAAGTTAATTAAATTTTTTAAAAAAGTACCCTTAAGAAAGTTTAATTTTTATAAATGGGAATCCGGGTTTACAAACTCCAATTTCTAGAATTTCAAAAAATAATCGGGAGATTTCTTTAGTCTACTTCCATACCAAGAAAACAACTCCCCATTCACAATTTCAATTCTAGTTTCAGGTAAAAGAGCTTGGTACTTGGCAATGTGTACTTCTTTAAATGGAAAAGGCTCCGAGCTAAGCAGTAAAAAATCAGGGTTTAATTTCTTCAAATACTCTTCTTTAAGTTCTGGATATCTACTTTCTAGGATTAGATTTTCAAATCCTGCATGCGTTAGCATCTCATTAATAAAGGTGTTTTTGCCCACCGCCATCATCGGATTTTCCCAAATCAAATAAACAGACGTCCCCTTATTGGGAATTGGAATTGAGAATTTCTCCTTCAACTCTCCGACCAGCTGACAGGCTTGGGTCTGAGAATTAGTTAATTCTCCAAGACTGGATATCATTTTGAAGGCCTCCTCAAGATTAGAAATGTCACTCATCCAAACAGGATATTTCTGAGCTAGAATTTCAATCCCCTCTTGATCATTTTCCTCTTTATTTCCAATAATCAAATCTGGCTTCAAGGAATCAATCACCTCCATTCGGTAATTCTTTGTACCTCCAACAATGGTTTTGGTTTTTCTAAAGTGAGTAGGGTGGACACAAAATTTGGTAACCCCAACGAGTTTATCCCCTACTCCCAAGTCTGCCAACAACTCAGTCTGAGAAGGTACCAAAGAAATAATTCGCTCAGGAGGCTTTGGAAGAAAAATGCTTCGATTGAGTTGGTCAGTGAAGTTCATTTGGGTCAATAGTCGAAAGACTACAGGCCACTGTTCTCGACAGTGGCCTGTAGTCTATCTAATTATTTAATATACCTAAAGTCAAAGCTTGGATCGAAATCGACCAAAAATTCATACATCAATTTGATGACTTGCTCAATATCCTCCTTGCTGGCAGTTTCTACCGTGGTATGCATGTATTTCAAAGGAAGGGAAATCAAGGCTGATGGAACACCTTCATTAGAATAGGCAAAAGCGTCTGTATCCGTGCCTGTACTTCTGGAGGCCGCTGCTCTCTGGAACGGGATATCTTTCTTTTTCGCAGTGTCAATAATTAAATCCAATAGCTTTTTGTGGACAGACGCCCCGTAGGTTAAAACAGGTCCTTTTCCAGCCGTCTGATCTCCGCTGCTGATTTTATTATACATAGGTGCGGTGGTATCATGGCAGACATCGGTTATGATGGCTGCATTGGGCTTAATTCTATGAGCAATCATTTCGGCGCCCCGTAGCCCGATTTCTTCCTGAACAGCATTTACCACATAAAGACCAAAAGGGAGTTTTTTGCCAGACTCAAATATCTTTCGGGCTACCTGAGCGATCATGTACCCGCCAATTCTATTGTCCAAAGCTCGGCCTGACCAGAATTTTCCATTCAACTCGGTCAATTCATCTTTGAAAGTGATCACGCAACCAACGTGAATTCCCATTTCCTCCACTTCGGCTTTTGACCTTGCTCCTACATCGATAAATATATTGTCCAAAGTAGGAGAATCTTCCTTTCCCTCTTTCCTCACATGGATGGCCGGCCAACCAAAAACACCCGGAATAATTCCCTTATCGGTATGGATATTTACCCGCATGGAAGGAGCAATCATATGGTCAGAACCGCCATTCCGCCTTACGTAGATATATCCATCATCTTTGATGTAGTTGACAAACCAACTGATTTCATCGGCATGCGCTTCGATGACGACCTTATATTCAGCCTCAGGATTAATCACCCCGACTGCCGTTCCGTAATTATCGGTGAAATAAGTATCAACAAAAGGCTTGACATAGTCCAACCAAATCTGCTGACCTGAAGCCTCAAATCCGGTCGGTGAGGCGTTGTTGAGATATTTATGGAGAAATGAAATAGAATCCATTTTTTAGAATTTGAAGTTTAAAGTTTAAAGTTTAAAAATTTTGGATTAAAGCGGGATGTTACCATGTTTCTTCCTTGGCAACTTATCCACCTTATTTTCTAGCATTTTGAAGGCTTTGATCAATTTCGTTCTGGTCTCAGAAGGATAAATAACTTCGTCGATGTATCCCCGGTGAGCAGCTCGGTAAGGGTTCGCAAATTTTGCAGTGTACTCATCTACCTTTTCTTGCAGCTTAGCCTCTGGATCAGTCGCTTCTGCAATTTCCTTTTTGAAAATAATTTCAGCCGCTCCTTTTGCACCCATTACGGCGATTTCTGCTGTCGGCCAGGCGTAGTTTAAGTCTGCCCCGATATGCTTGGAATTCATTACGTCATATGCCCCACCGTATGCCTTTCTGGTAATCACCGTAATTCTTGGTACGGTCGCTTCTGAAAATGCGTACAAAAGTTTGGCTCCATTGACGATAATGCCATTCCATTCTTGGTCAGTTCCCGGTAAAAAACCCGGAACATCCACCAATACCAAAAGAGGAACATTGAAGCTGTCGCAAAATCTAACAAATCGTGCTGCCTTGATAGAAGCATGGTTATCCAGAACTCCGGCCATTGCCTGAGGCTGATTCCCCACGATTCCTATACTTCTTCCGGCAATTCTTGCAAAGCCAACGACAATATTATCCGCATAATTTTCATGCACTTCCAAAAAGGATTCCTCATCGACAATTCCTCTGATCACATCCCGCATATCGTAAGGATGGTTTGGGTTTTCCGGCACCAAACTATCCAGAACCTTTCGGCTTTCGTCCTGCTTTAGTTCATATGGATAGACAGGCGCTTGATCTTCGCAGTTTTGAGGAATATAACTCAGCAAGCGTTTGATGTGATTGATTGCCTCTACTTCATTGGCGCAGGCAAAATGAGTCACCCCTGATTTAGTGCTATGGGTGGAAGCACCACCCAACTCTTCAGCAGTTACCGTTTCCTGAGTTACCGTTTTAACCACATTTGGTCCGGTCACAAACATATAGGAGGTGTTTTCCACCATCAGAATGAAGTCGGTAATTGCAGGAGAATAAACTGCTCCTCCAGCGCAAGGTCCCATAATCGCTGAGATCTGAGGGATTACACCGGAAGCCAAAGTATTTCTGTAAAAGATATCAGCATAGCCTCCCAAGGAATTCACTCCCTCTTGAATCCTAGCTCCTCCAGAATCATTCAATCCAATCACAGGGGCTCCATTTTTCATGGCCATATCCATGATTTTGCAGATTTTCTCCGCGTGAGTTTCGGAGAGTGATCCACCAAAAACCGTGAAATCCTGGGAAAAAACATACACTAGCCTTCCGTTGATTTCACCATATCCAGTTACCACACCGTCTCCCAAATAATGCTCTTTGTCCAATCCAAAGTCTTTGGAGCGGTGCATCACAAATTTGTCAATCTCTTCAAAAGTCCCTTCATCCAAAAGAAGGTCAATCCGCTCTCTGGCCGTTAATTTTCCTTTTTTATGCTGGGCGACGATCCTTGCTTCTCCTCCTCCCAGCAATGCCTCCTCATTTTTTTTCTTTAGAATCTCCAACTTTTCAGCGTTTCCGCTTGGGGTATAAATGGGTTTATTTTGATCGGACATCTGATTTTTATTTAAAGTCCAAAGATAGTCTCTTGGACGGATTGGTAAACTGAAGGAGGAAAGATTGCAAAATAGCCCTTTTGACCAAAACAAAAATTTCGCAAGTGATAGGATTCCAATAGGTTCTTTTTGTGACTTGTACTTTTGAAAAACTTTCTATATTCGCCCATCCAAAATTTTGGCTGAATTATGAGTACCAGAAAGGCTGCAGTGATAGACATGGGTACCAATACATTTCATTTGTTATTGGTAGAATTAAACGGAGTCGGATTTAAAACTATTTACAAGGAAAAAATCCCTGTGAAGCTTGGACAGGGCGGCATCAGCCAAAATCAACTTGCCCCAGATGCCCAAAAAAGGGCTTTTCATACCCTAAAACATTTTAAAAACCTGATCGATGGAGAACATATCGACCAGGTTTTTGCATTTGCTACCTCTGCCGTTAGAAATGCGGAAAATGGCGAAGACTTTGTTACCAGAGTTAAAGAGGAAATCGGAATTGAAATCCATGTAATTTCTGGTGAAGAGGAAGCCCAGCTCATCTATGAAGGAATCAACCTGTCTGGTTCTCTAAATGGGCACGTCAATTTGATGATGGATATCGGAGGCGGTTCGGTGGAATTTATCATTGGAACTTCTCAGGAGGTTTTTTGGAAAAGGAGCTTTGAAATCGGAGGTCAGCGACTCCTGGATGCATTCCATTATCATGATCCAATTTTACCTGAAGAGGTAGAAAAACTGGAAGCGTATTGTGGAGAAAAACTTCAGCCCCTAATCGAGGCTATTCAGTTTTACAAACCAACCGGTCTGGTAGGCGCCTCAGGAACATTCGACACCTTAACGGACATCTATTTTGAATCCATGCTTCAGTGCAAGCTTACGGGCCAGCATGTTTTTGAACTTCCTAGGGAGGATTTTGAGCGGATTTTTGACTTGCTGAAAAGCAAAAACAGAGAAGAACGCCTTAAAATCCCAGGAATGATCGCGATGCGAGTGGATATGATTGTCGTAGCGAGTTGTTTGATTGAATTCATTTTGAGGTATGTCCCTGTTGAGTCTATCGTTTGCTCGCATTACTCTTTAAAAGAGGGAGCCGTATCCAGACTTCTTGCCGAGAAATCTGCTATTTGATTTTTCTGGATTACTTCCCTTTCTGAGGAAAAATTCCAAAACTCAAGTTTTTCCCAAATCCTTATCTTTGCCCGAAACTTAGGCTTAACCCAATTCTATATTCTATGCAGACCTTTTCTTACGAGCAACTCTATCGATTCACCTATGACATGTTGGTTCAGATTGGTTGTCCAGAGGAGGATGCAAAAGTAGGAACTGAAGTTTTGCTTTCAGCTGATCTTCGAGGAGTGGATAGTCACGGGGTGGCAAGACTTTCGGGCTATGTTAGACTTTGGGAAAAGGGAAGGATCAATGCCATACCAAACCTCAAGGTCGTTTATGAAACTCCTTCCACAGCAGTGGTTGATGGAGATAGCGGGCTAGGCCTGGTAGTGGCTCCTTTTGCCATGAAAGTGGCTATAGAAAAAGCCAAAAATGTAGGCACGGGATGGGTTTCTGTAAAAAACTCCAATCATTATGGTATTGCCGGCTACCATGCTATGATGGCCTTGGAGCATGATATGATCGGGATTTCTTTGACCAATGCAAGTCCTTTGGTCGCTCCTACTTTTTCCAGAGAAAGACTTTTAGGAACCAACCCTATTTCAGTTGCCATTCCGGCAAATGAAGAACCGGCATTCGTAGCAGATATGGCTACCACCACTGCTGCCAACGGAAAGCTTGAAATTTTGCAAAGAAAAGGACTGGACACGCCTACCGGATGGGTTCAGGATAAAATCGGAAATCCTACCACCTCTGCCAATGGGGTAAAAGATGGAGGTGCTTTGCTTCCCTTAGGAGGAGATCGTGAGCATGGTTCTCACAAAGGTTATGCACTTGGCTCAATCGTGGATATCTTTTCAGCAGTCCTTTCTGGAGCTAATTATGGACCTTGGGTGCCTCCATTTGTAGCATTTTTGGATCCTTTGCCAAATTTGGTAGGGGAAGGAATTGGACATTTTTTTGGAGCCATGCGAGTGGATGCTTTCCGACCAGCGGACGAATTCAAATCTCATATGGACAATTGGATTAGAAGATTCCGATCAGCCGAGCCTACTCCGGGAAATGAGAAAGTTTTAATCCCAGGTGACCCTGAAAGAGAATTGGAAGCTATCCGAAAGAAAGATGGAATTCCATTGCTGGACCCGGTGGTCAAAGATCTTACTGAGCTAGGACAGCGGTTTGGAGTAAGGTTTTAAAGACTAGCTATAGGTTATTTATTTGCTGGGGATCTTCTGACCAGTTAAAAAATCTGGATTTGTATCTGTCTTCCCTTTTTGTAAATTGAATGCGGCATCAATCCTAATCCCAATAACCTATGAATCAATTGAATCGAAGAGATTTTTTGAAAAGCTCCACAGCCATGGCTACTCTGGCTAGTTTTGGTCTTTTTGGAATGGACTTCAAAGACCGTGAAGGTCCTCTAAAAGTCGCCCTGATCGGAACGGGCTGGTATGGAAAGTCTGATCTTTTCCGCCTAATCCAAGTAGCCGATGTAGAAGTGGTGGCGCTTTGTGATGTCGACCAAAATCTACTCAAGGGCGCAGGAGAACTGGTTTCCCAAAGACAAAAATCCAAGAAAGTTCCTGAGCTTTTCGAAGACTATCGGGAATTGCTCAAAAAACATAAATGTGATCTGGTGCTAATAGGATCTCCGGATCATTGGCATGCACTTCAGGCCATTGAAGCGCTTAAATCTGGAGCACATATCTATTTGCAAAAGCCTATCTCTGTGGATGTGATTGAGGGAGAAGCCATATTAGCGGCAGCTCGGAAATACGATAGAAAAGTCCAAATCGGTACTCAAAGAAAAAGCACCCCTCACCTGATCGATGCCAAGAAACAAATCATCGACACAGGAAAATTGGGTAAAATCAGCCATGCTGAAGTATGCTGCTATTTCCACATGCGAGCGAATGGCAACCCTCCTGTGGAGCCCGTTCCTGACTTTTTCAATTACGAAATGTGGACTGGTCCGGCTCCTAAGAGACCTTATGATGGATTACCCCATATCCGATGGTGGAGAACTTTCATGGAATACGGCAATGGAATCACCGGAGACATGTGTGTGCACATGCTAGATACCGTACGATGGATGCTCAAACTAGGCTGGCCTACCCAAATCACCTCCACTGGGGGTATTTATGTGCAGAAAGAAGGAAAATCCAATATTTCTGATACTCAGACCGCAATTTTTGAATATCCAGAGCTCAATGTCGTTTGGCAGCACCGAACCTGGGGAAATGCTCCTGATCCAGAATACCCTTGGTCTTTCAAGATCTATGGAGAAAAAGGAATGCTTGCCGGTAGTACCATGCAGGCCGATTATATTCCTTATGACACCAAAGAGGAAAAAATCCACTTCGATTGCTTCTTTGAGCGGGAAAAATATCCAGAAGACTTGACCGAAGATCGAATCGAATTAAATGCAGCTCCAGCTACACGACTTCATATGCAAGATTGGTTGGCCTCCATTGAAAAAGACACCCTGCCAATTGCCGATGTGGAGCAAGGTCATATTTCCACCGCATCTTGTATTCTAGCAAATATCTCTATGGAACTTGGTGGCCGGGCCTTACGCTATGATCCCAAAACCATGACTGTTCTGAATGATCCTGAAGCAACCGCCAAACTCAGAAGGCCCTATCGAGGACCTTGGATTCATCCCGAACCGGATAAGGTTTAATTTGGCGGTTTGAAATTTGAGATTTGAAATTAGACCCCGGGCATTGACTTGTCCGGGATTTTTTTCGGTGTGAATGATTCCTCCTAATATTTCTCAGGTTAAAAAAATCAACTGTGAGTGATTCGATGCTCCTTCCTCCACATCATCACCGGCAAAATCCAGAACACCCCCAACAAACTAAATACTAGCCCTCCAATCGTTCCGATTGCCAAGGAAAACCAAAAGATTTCATTTTGCCCTTCAATCAAAAACGGGATCAATCCAAAGCAAGTAGAAAGCACAGTCAGCAAAATCGGGATAGCTTTTCCGGCGATGGATTTCAGCAAATTTCGATTGAACAGGCCTTGCTTCCGGTTATTGAAATCATTCAGAATAAAAATCCCGGCATTGACGGCCAGTCCTCCCAGCATCACAAAAGCGGCATAACCACCCTGGTCAAAGTAGAAGTCAAACAAAGAGAAAATCAAAAACAGCCCGATAAAGCTGATCGGAATCAAGAAGATGATCAAAAAGGGCTGTCGGAAATTCTCAAAAAGAATCGTACAGATAAAGAAAATCCCCACGATCAATACCCCCAACAACCCATATTGCCGCTTGGCTTGGGCACTGTTCCAGGACCATTCCTGCTTTTTGGCTTCATATCCGATAGGCATTTCGGCTTTATGTTCTTTCAGGACTTCCTCCAGATATTCATTTCCAAACTTAGCCGAACCCATGTATTCAAAAGAAACGATCCGGATATACTGCCGATCTTCTTTATGCAGGGCATTGGTAGTCGTTTCTAGATTTAAAGACCCATAATCAGAGATTTTGAGTATTTTTTCTTCTCCGCTGATCAGGCTTTTTTGCTCCAGATCGTATTTGGAAAATGCAGGAGCCTGTTTTTCCTGAATGATTACCCCATAATTTTGGTCAGCCAGATTCAAATAGGTCGAGGGTCGCTGAGATTCCGAAAGATCCTGTAGCGTATTCACCAATTCATATTGGGAAGTTCCTCCTAAGGCAATTTGAGTCTGATCCAACCTGAGGACATACTCCTGGGTTTTTTGCTCGGAATAGTTCAGCCGCTCATTGGTATTCACCGTCTGGATTCGCTTGTGACGAAGGAGCTTTTCAGCCAATTTTGCTGACTGACGCTCGAGTTCATCGAAATTGTAACCCTTCATTTCCACCCTGAAAGAAGGAATTTGATCCCCTCCTCCTCCGGTATAAAAGCCCTGTCCAACTCCATAAATATTCCATTGGGCTCCACTCCAGTCAGTGGATTTTACAGACAATTTCCCCTTCAGCTGATAAGGTAAAGCTCCCTTCTCGTAGGCTTCTTTGAAGGTTATAACGATCTGAGCGTATTGTCCGGAGACCACCTGAGTCACAAACTGATCAATTCCTGCCACCCCTTTCAGATATTCCTCAAACTCCCGCATGATAAAGTCCATCTGCTCCAGCGTATTCCCAAAAGGTAGCCTTGCTGTCACATACAAGCGGGTTTTTTCAGGCTCCCGATAGGAACTCTTCTCATACACTCCACGGACAAACATCCGCAAAGATCCCCCCAGAACCTTATCCACATAGGGCCGGATTTCTTCTTGGTAAAAGGTATTTCCAACCGTTTTATTGTACCACTCCTGCCCTTCCCATTTGGATGGCAAAAAGAAAATCGGAGTACCAAATAAAAGCAGCACTCCGAATAGAAATGTCTTTCTAAACCGGGCCGTTCCACCGATCACCCGCTCATAGCGGTTCATCCAGCCAACTCTATTTCGGAGTTGGGAAAGGGTCAGTTTTCTCCCCTGCTTTTGCTTTTCTCCAAATAGAACCTGGTAAAACGCCGGGGTGAAAAACAAGGCAACGAGCAAACTTACACCTAGCATGACAGATACCACAATGGAAAACTCAGTCAGATTTCTTCTATCCTCCTCCGGAAGCAAGAGCACCAACAGCAAGGCCGCAACGGTGGTCAAAGATGCGGCCAGCAAGGCCAGAAATACCTTTCGGTTTCTGTACTTATGAAGGTGATCGATCATCACGATCGCATTGTCCACCACCAAGCCAAAGCTGATCGTCAGACCTGCAATGGAGTACAAATGAATATCTACTCCCAAAAAATAAAGGATCATGGATGTCAAACTCAAGTTGATTACAATACCCAAAAACAGGATGCTGAGGTATCTCCAATTGCGGTTGATCAGGAAAATAAAGGCGATAAGAATCAAAATAGACAAGCCAGACCGCTGGTAGATTTTGTTGAGTTCCTTTTCCAAAAACTCGGTATCGTCGTTCTCCAATCGAAGTTCGGTTCCTTCTGGAAGGTTGATTTTGGCAGCTTCCAGGGAGCTTTTCAGCTCCTTCGCCAAGAGCACCTTGTTCACCCCATCCCGGTTGTAAATACTCAGGGTAACGGAATTATTCCCGTTGATCCGGTAAAAGCTGATGGGCTTGGCTTCTTCTAGCGAAACCTTGGCCAAGTCTCTCAGGCGGATCTCCTTTCCAGAAACTTGGGCAACCATCAGATTTTCCAACTGCTCCAGATCATAGAGTTTTCGATCCAAAGTCACAAACAAGGTTTCTCCCCTGGAATTAAATACTGTGCCCGGATACTTTTGCCCAAAAGCCGTGGCGATTCTTTGCTGGAGCATAGCCCGGCTGATGCCAAAAGCCTGCATTTTTTGCACATCGAAGGTGACAAACAGCTGCAATTCGTTTGCTCCTCTGACCTGAACCTCCTCTACTTCTGCGAAGCGGGTCACTGCTGGTTTCAGCACATCTTCGGTGATTTTACGGATCTCAAAAGATGCAAATGGCCCATTCACGCTATAGGTCAAAATCGGAGTTTTGAAATCGGATCGGGATTGAGCACTTTGGGTGACCACCGGATAGCTCAGGCGCTCGTCCAGTTTGGGATAGACCTGGCGAATCAGTGCCAGTACCTCAAATTTTTTCAGCTCCATGTCCGCCTTTTTGTCGAAGCGAAGCGTGATGGAACCCCGGTCATAATTGGAGACCGACTCGATCTTTTTCAGCTCTGTCAACTGGGAAAAAGCTCCTTCCAGTGGAGAAGTCCCCAGTTTTTCGATGATTTCAGGAGAAGACTGGGGAATGGAAAAACTGATGGAAAGCACAGGCTCCCGTTCTCTGGGATTCAAATCCACAGATAGCAAGGGAACTGTAGCAAAACCCAAAATTCCCAAAACCACAAAAGCAATCAGAACCCGGAATGGTGTCATAGCTTTTCCTTTTTACCTACTGTCACCTCCAAAAACCAATACATCAGCGGCACGAAATACAAAGCCGTAAACGTTCCAATCGTCAAACCTCCAATCACCGCATACACCAAGGGTCTCTGGAGATCTGCACCCAATCCCGAACTGAAAATAATCGGAATCAAAGCCAAAATCGTCGTGATCGAAGTCATCAAAATGGGCTTGAGCCGGATTTTTCCGGCCTCATGGAGTACAGCCTCCAAAAGTCGGGAACCGCTCAGGCCTTTTTCCAAGGAAAACTGAACCTTAAGCCTGTTAATGGTATCGATCTTCAGAATCGCATCATTCACCATGATCCCCAGCATCACTACCAGACCGATTGCAGACATCACATTCAAGGTCGAACCTGTCAGCAGGAGAATCAAAAATGCCCCTCCTATTCCCAAAGGCAATGTAAATACTACAATCAGAGGCTGCACGAAACTCTCAAACTGGGCCGCCAGAATGAAGTAAAGCAGCAAGACCGAAATCCCGAGAATGGCAATGAGTTGGCGGACGTTTTCCAGATCTTTGAAATACTGCCCTTTGACATCAACCCCAAGATTTTTGGAAATCCCCCAATCCAAATAGGCTTTTCGGTTTTTATCAGGATTTTCAGCCCTCATCTCCAAGCTTTGGTAAATGCCTCCCCGATCTGCAGTGACATATTTGTACTGGTCCGCGTAGCGATAATCCACAAATTCTCCGAGCAAATAGGAAGTACTGTCAGAAGCATAAACTCTCGTGTTTCGAAGCAAATCCTCAAAACGTCCCTGATTTTCCCGAAGACGAATTGGCGTCACTTCCCCAAATCGGCGGATATCTGTAATAGTAAAAACCCCAAACAATTTGGAAAGCTGATCCTGAACATTTTCCACCGGGATTTGGTACAAGGCAAGTTTGTCAGATAGCAGACTGAAAATGACTGAGCTTTCTTCCTGCAAACCTGGACCTGGAACCCAGTTTTTCTCCGGGAAATCCTCCAACCATGGCTTCATTTGGGAAGCAGGAATCGGTTTTTTCTGAGTCAAATCCTTCCATCTGACCTCGTAATACGGCATGCTGGAGCTGAACAACTGATCAAAAGCATTCGGGGCATCGCCCAAAATAAAAGTGGCTAGAGGATACTCCTTCCCGATTTGGGTTCTGAGGATTTCCAACTGCTGGTCTTTTTCAGTTTCTGAGGAAAAAAGGAGATACAACAGGGATTTTTGAATGGAATTGTCCCCGTCGAAAAGCAAGAACTGCCTCACCCCTACATCGGCCTCCGCCTGGGCAAAGGTCTCCAAGCCGGATATAAGCTGGAGCATTCGATCCCGGTTTTGGGAAGCAGAAATAGGTTCATTCCAGTCGATCTCCAGCGTGGCATCCGTTTTTTCCAGTTCCGGCAAACCGGTAGTTTCCAACACCCAGCCCAAGCCTAAACCAACAGGTATCAAGATCAAAAAACTGATCAATGCCACTTTTTTCCGAAGGAAAATCCACTCGAATCCTCGCTCATACACACCCAAAACCCGCTGAAAAAGCAGGGGTTCTCCTTTGCTGGAATCTCTTTTTCCCACCCTAAAAATCAACCAATACAACAAGGGTAAGAGCACGAAGGCCACCAAAAGGGAAACAGAAAGGATAGCTGCCACAGCGACTGCCTGATCGTAGAACAAGGCTCCCGAAATCCCGCTCAAAAACACGAGCGGAACAAATACCGCCAGAGTCGTGAGTACCGAACTGACCAAAGCGCCCATCACCTCATTGGCTCCCTGCACACAGGCTTCGAAAAGCGGAAGACCAGACTCCCGCTTCCGGGTGATATTGTCCAGCACAATGATGGCATTGTCAATCAGCATTCCTATTCCCAAGGCCAAGCCGGAAAGGGAAATGATGGAAATGGAAATATTGAAAAAGTAGAAAACCAGGAAGCTGATCAGGAGAGAAGTCGGCAAACTGATCCCCATAATCAGGGGAATCCGAAAATCTTTGATAAACAAAAACAGTACGGCAAAGGCAAAAATCCCCCCAAACAACAAGCTGGTTCCCAAATTGGAAATAGCGGCATTCAGGAGATTGCTTTGGTCCTGAGTGAGCGCAAACTCCACCTGTGGGTAGTCCTCCCGGAAATAGTCCAAGGACTTTTTCAGCTCAGGGATCAATTCGTTCATTTTAGCGGAAGCCTGTTTGTGAACCGTGATGACCAAGCCCTCTTCCATTCCAAACAGGTGATAGCCCAACATTTCCTGGGTTTCGTAGCGCACCTGGGCCACTCTTCCCAGAGGTACAATAGTTCCATTGGGAGATCTGACAGGCAGGGCCGCAATGTCTTCCGGGGTATCCACCCGGGTGGCCAATCTCAGGAAATAGCGAAACTGACCATCCTTGACCGAAATCCCGGGAAGCTCAGCATTTCCGGCCTGCACGGCTTCGATCAGATTTTGCTGAGTCATCCGCAAAGCGGCCAAGGCTTCCAAGTCCGGCTGCACGGAAATAATCCGCTCCCGCTTCCCGTTGATATCCACCAAAGAGACTCCCGGCAATTGCTCAATCCGTTTTTTCAGCACATTCTCGGTGAGCAAACTCACCTCCACGGCATCCGAATTGGCTTTGGGGATCACTTGGACTCGGGCGACGGGGATATCGGAAGTATTTATCCGGATCACCTCGGGACGTGGAAGATCCTTGGGAAGGGAATTGGTCAGGCGGTCGATTTTTTCATTGACTTCGATATAGGCCAATTCCATTCTGGTGCCATAATCGAAAGTCAGCCGAACCGTCCCGATTTCGGAGCCTGCCTTGCTTTCCATTTCCTCCAGCCCATTGAGCGTGATCAGACCCTCACGGACTTGCTGGAGTACATTTTGCTCAATGGATTCCGGGGAAGCATTGGGATAGGTGACTTTGACCACGATCTGGGGAACGTCGATCGGAGGCAAAAGAGAAATCGGCAACAAGCGCAAAACGATCCCTGAGAATACCAACAGAGCCAAAAAAGACATCAATACCGCAATGGGCCGCTCCAGCAAAAATCGAATCATCCCTTACTCAGTTACGATTTTGACCGGAGCCTGATGAGCCAACTGGAGATTATTGCTGGTGATCACAGTGGCATTTTCTGGGATTCCATCCAATACTTCGATTTCCCGGCCATTATCCCGGCCAACTTCCACATAGTTCCACTTGGATTCTTTGCCGTTTTCTACGGTAAAGACCACCGCTCTTCCAGAACGAAAGACCACCGCATCTTTAGGGACGACCAAACTATTGCTTTGAGGAGCGCGGATGATCGCTCTGGCATTCATGCCGGGCAGGAGATTTTTAGAAGTTGCCAAACGCAAGGTCACCTCTACTAACCCGTTCTCATCCACCTTGGGATTGATGGCCAAAACAGTCCCTTGAAGGGCATTTTGAGGGTCAGAGATGGGATAGATTTCGGCTTTTTGGCTGGAAGAAATCAGGGGAACGTCTGATTCCAGCACTTTGACACGGAGCAAAAGCTGATCCGTGGACAAGATCTCGGCAAACTCCGCATTTTTGGTAACCAAGCTGCCTTCCTTGAACTTGATATTGGCGATCCGGCCGGAGACTGGGGCCCGGACTTCACATCTTGCCAGATTCAGTTCGGCTTCTTTGAGCTCCACTTCGGCCAAGGAAAGGCCCGAGTTAACCCGAATACGCTCTTGGACAGTCTTCACTACCTGAGGATCCTTGGATTCCAGAGCGAGTTGGAATTGGACTTTCAAGACCTCCAATTCCGATTGGGCTTTGATGAGATTGATTTTGGCTTTATCCAGCGCAAACTCTGCCTCCCGACGGTCGAGGGTGGCGATAACTTGACCTTTTTGGACCAACTGCCCTTCGAGTACTTGGACCTTTTCCAAGTAGCCTTCTCGCTCCACGAGTGCCTTGACCTCGGAGAGTGCTTCCAGTTTCCCGGTGGCATTGATCAGGTAATCAAAGCTCTTGCTCTCGGCGGTGGCGACCCGAACTTCGGTGGCAGAAACCTCATTTCGGAAGGATTCTGCGGGAATTTCTTGGGAGTCTTCTTTGGCTTCTGAGCAGGAGAAAATTGCCAAAAAAGAAAGCAATGAGAATGGGACTAAAAAACGCATGGGGTATGAGTTCAAATTAATTGAACTAAGATATAATTTATACCTCAAATAAATTTAATAAATCCCAAAAAACCATTAGCGCCTTAATCATATGGGAATTCAAAAAATTTCAATGAGCTTGTTTGATATTCAAAAAATGCAAAAACATTCTTTTCATATTTACAGAATTTTGTAAAATAATCATCCTCACCTCCAATTTTAATAACTTTTTCGAGATTAATCTTATTATTCAGATCAAATACAAGAACAGTTCTTGGGTTAAGAGAAAAATTTGGATTTCTTTCATAAACCAACATATACAATTTATTATTTATTATTTTACAATCTGAAACAATACTTACAAGACTATTAGTCTTAGATTGATAATAATTATTAACAAATTCTTTAGCTTGAGAAAAATTAGGATAATCTAAAACACTTACATTATCGATTAAGGCAAAACTTTTATCAAACTTCAAAATCATCCCATTATAAGGAAGAACAAAAATATAATTGTCCCCATGAATGAAGGAATATGATGTTAATAAATAATGATTTAAAAATGAATCTTTCATGTTATCAAAATATTTACCGAAAAAAGTTTCTTCACCAGTTTTTAAATCAACATGCACAAATGGGGGACCAGAAAAATCAACCCTTGAATAAATTAATCTTTCATTATCTACATCAAAATTTAACAAATCAGTATGAGAATCTACTTTCACTTCATTCACAATATCTTGATTGAAAAGTTGAAATACTTTTTTAAATTCGGAACTATACAACCAAATATTATTATTATAAAATCTTCCGAAACTAGGATACTTTGGAAACTCTACTTTTGAAGTATCATTAAATTCCAGGATTTCATTCCTATCTCTGGAAAGTAAATAATATCTATCATAATCAAACTCGGTCATTAAGAAAAAATTATTTGCAAAATCCATCGAACTGATTCCTGCAAAAATAACACTTTCAGAGCTTTTGTTTTCATAATCAGAAAGGGGCTGAAGTTCTATTTCTTGAATTTTATTTCCTTGACAAGCAAATAAAATAAAAACAATCAAATTGGAGATTTTTTTCATAACTATAGATAAAATGATGCTAGCCCATAAGGGCTAGCAAGAAAACATTAAGGAACTTGAGGATAACAATAGCTTCTTGAACCATCACATTCAACCCAAGGATTCTGATCTAATGGTCTAGATCCAGTACAACTCTTTCCAGAACATGATAAAGTAGAACCCGGTCCTCCACAGGTTACTTCCCTTGTGCAATCAGCATTGGAAAAATTAACTATACTAAAAGTTAATCCAAGCAATACTAAGACTTTAAATTTTTTCATTTTAATTAATAATGTGGTAAAAACTATTCCAGAACCAACCATTGGCTCTGCAAAAAATCCAGACCTGCGCGCCGACCTTGATCTTTCGTTGAAAATTTACCCCCCCCCCTACCTAAATTTGCAAATTTAGTTTGAAAATAATTTTACTGATTTAGTTAAGTGATTGATTTTGAGGAGAAAAATTTTAGTTAGTAAAGCTAACTAGCTATCCAAAAGCCCATTAGGCTATTTCTGAAAGAAAAATAAATCCCCCTGTAAGCCCTCCTCGCTTTCCAAGAATTCTTCGGAAAAGGAAATCCAAAGACCCTGAGAAAGGACAAAAGTGTGTTTGGGATCATACTATTTCATTTTCCAGTTCAAACTCCGCCTCCCGCCGGTCGAGGGTGGCGATGACTTGACCTTTTTGGACTGCCTGTCCTTCCAGTACCAGGACCTTTTCCAGATACCCTTCCCGCTCCACCAGTGCAATCACCTCTGACCGGGCCTCCAACTTCCCAATGGCATTGATCAGGTAGTCAAAACTCTTCCGCTCAGCTTTTCCCACCCTCACCTCTGTAGCGGCAACTTCTTTTCGAAAAGATTCAGCCGGGATTTCTTGGGAGGCTTCCTTGGCTTCGGTGCAAGAGAATATTACCAAAAAAGAAAGTAATAAGAATGGGACTAAAAAACGCATGGGATACGAGTTTAAAGAAACTATCCTAAATTATACAAATATTTTATAACTGAACTTATTTCCAAAATTTTTTACAAGACATAGGTCTAAAAAAAACAAATACTGCACTTTAGTATATTTCAATATAAGTTAATAATTTATCAATAAAATTATTTCCTCAAATAAAATATATCTCCACCTAAAATTCCAAATATATAGAATTTTAAAAATACTCTAGAGAGAACAATTGTTTTTTAAATACTCCTCTAATTTGTCTAAAGAAGATTCATTTACAGAACTTATTTCATCAACTTCTCCTGAAGAATAAACTATAAAGGGATAAAACCCTGAAACACCATAGTCATCAAAAATTTCTCCATGTTGAACTTTAATATTAAAATGATCTAATACATCATAACCTAATTTTATTTTGAGTTGTTTTTCAGACAATACATTAACTAAAATAAAGGAAACACAGTTAGAGCCCTTGTTTTTCAATAAAAATTCTTCTGCTAAACTAATACATCCGGGACAACCGGCATTTGGAATAAAAATTTTAGGTTCATTTTTTGAAAAATCTTCAACCTTATTTAAATCAATATTCCTTGGATTACTGCAACCCACTAAAATCAAAAACATCGAAAACAAGTAGATCTTCATCATAATTTTGAATTTTTTCTAAGTAAAGTTTACCATCGATAAAGAAAAGAGATGTTAAGAAGTATTGATTATTTGGTAAATCAATACTATCTATAAAATTAAAATCTCTATCCAGAAATACTAAAGAATACTCCCCAAACACTGAAGTTAAACCAGAGAAAGAATCGATATAATTATCTTTAAATTTTTTATTTAAAACCCTAATATAAATATTATTAGTCGAATCAAATTTAATAAAAGAGTAATAATCTTGTCTCATTTGATGCTTAACCTCATTGATTATATCAGGATTAATTTTTCCAGCCTTATAAGATAGGGGTTCAACATTTATTCTTCTTCCAACCTCCGATGAAACTCTTCTAAGTTGGTTGTTTTTTAGATCATAAATAGTTAAATCATTGTCAATAGGAAAACTTAAAACCAACAAACTGTCTATTTTATTATATTCATGGTAAAATTGAAAAAATTGAACACCCCAAATCGCGCCCTTGTATACATCAGGATATGATATCCTATAATCCTTTTCTTCATTTTCCAAATCAAAAAACATAAATGCATTTTCATTAAAATATGAATTATTGTAATACTCTTTCTCTGAACCCCAACAATTAAATCCAATTTTGTTCCCAAATCGAAATAGTGGTCTTGAACTATCTATTTCAGGTCTTACAGCGCTTATTCCATTTTCAATATGGTAACTTTTTTTAACAAAACCCTCTGAATCAATAATTGTAAATTTTGCACTTCCATAGGAATAAAGAAATATTGAGTCCTTATTAAGCCAATAATAATTTGACAGTTTACCAATTGCATCTTTTCCATTCACATCTAAAATAATCTGCTTTTTTAAATCGGAGGAAGATAAATCATAAAAGTATATTGAATTGTTCTTTTTATTTAAAAATGAAAAATAATAGTCATCTTCAACCTTAATAATTTGAGATGAAGAATTCCTAGAAGTTGAAATACTATCAAGTTCAAAAAAAATTGAATCATTCTTAATTAGTGAAACTCTATTTCCTTTAAAGTAATCTGATTCAACATTTTCATTTTTACAAGACATTAATAATCCCGAAGCTAAAATAAATAAATATAATGATTTCATTTTTTCAATAATAAATTAAGGGAAGAGAGGGTGGGGGGGGGTACACCCCCCTCAAAAAAATTACATGGAAATGATCATCCAACCTGACCAGGTCCTGTTTCAGAAGAAACAAAACAAGTTGTATCCTCTGATCTTTCTAAACATACATATTCACCATCACGAAGAAAACATCTTCCGTCTGTACCTTGCGATGATGTTAAAGTACAATCAGCTTTAACAAAGTTTACTGAACCCAGAACCATTAAAAGAAATGAAGCTTTAATAATTGATTTCATATTATATAAAATTAATCAACCTCCATTCACACCATGCAGGGCGAGGCAAAAATTCCCTAAAAAATCCAGACTACGGCGCCGACCTTGATCTTTCGTTGAAAATTTACCCCCCCCTGTTAAAAATACAAGTATAGTTTGAAAATAGTTGAATACATTTAGTTAAACGATTGATTTTCAAGGATAAATTTTTTAGTTAGTAAATCTAACAATCAATAGATCAGCTAAATAGCTTACTACTCCAAAGAAAATACATCGCCAGAGACCGCTTCCTTTTCCATCAGTTCGGGCGCATACGGAATCCAAAGTCCCTTGGAAAAGACAAAAGCGTGTTTGGGATCATATTTGGCCTTTCAAAAAATCTTATAGAAGTAAAAAGTTATTCCTTTCAAGCTTTACCTTTTTCAAACTCAGGTCAAGTTCTCTTTTGGAAATTGGGACTACCCGATGGAAAGGTCTGATCCGCAATCCGGAATGCTCTTTATCTGAATAATATTCCACTAGCCGGTCTAATTCATCCAAATCAAGCGCCTCGATTCTAACTTTCGCCAAGCCATCCTGAACCATCTCGATCCGCTCCGCCGCTGCTCTGCTGATGTCAATCTGTCTTTTGGAATATGGGGGAAGCCGATCATTAATACGTACCACAACCGATAAGCCATTTTTTTGATTGATTACCCTCACCCAAGTCCCTAATGGAAGACGCTTATGTGCGGCAGTCAGGCTATCCAGGTAAAAAATCTCCCCACTTGCCGTCTTCTTTCCATGGAATTTCTTCCCATAAAAACTTGCTATGCCTTCCTGGATCAACAAGGAATCCCCTTTAGCGTAAGCCTCTTGGCACATCAAGCAAAAGAAGAAGAATACTAGGATTGAAAATTTCACCACCGAAAATACGCTTTCCGCCCTTTTTACCAATAAAAATGCCAATTCCTGTCCAAAGCCGGTCTTTGCTTGTAGCAAGTTCAACCTTACCTTATCTTAGTAGATATGGTTTAGTCGCCAACTTCTTTTTCTTCGATAGGCAGATTAGAAATAATGAATTGATTTTATACCTCCATGGACTATCGACCATGGACTATCGACAAAAAAATGCTAAAAATCCTCCATACAGCCGACTGGCACCTCGGCAAACGGCTTCAAGAATTCTCCAGACTGGAAGAGCAAAAACTTGTACTTGACGAAATCTGCCTGATCGCAGATCAAGAGCAGGTTGATTTGGTTTTGCTCGCAGGAGATATTTTTGACAGCTTCAACCCTGCTCACGAGGCGGTGGAATTGCTTTATAAAACACTACGCCGCCTTTCTAAAAACGGTACCAGACCCATCATCGCCATTTCCGGAAATCATGATAGCACCCAGTTTGTCGAGGCGCCGGATCCTTTAGCCCGGGAGTTGGGAATTCTTTTTTACAGCCGATACGATAGTATAATCCCTTGCGGAAAGCTGGACTCGGGAGTGGAAATTCGGAATTCAGAAAGCGGATTTATAGAACTGAAACTACCCCAGTTCGACTTTCCGGTACGGATTATTTTGGCTCCTTATGCCAATGAGGTCAGCCTGCGGACCTATTTGGGAGAGGAAAACAGGGAGGCAGAATTCCGGAATTTGCTGGCTGGAAAATGGCAGGACTTAGCGCTTCGGTATTGCGATACTTCTGGAGTCAATTTATTTGTTGGCCACTTCTTCTTTATGAAAGAAGGTGAAAAGCCAGAGGCCGAGCCTGAATCCGAACGTCCCATCCTTCATGTGGGTGGAACGAAGGCCCTTTTTACCCAGAATATCCCTTCTCAAATCCAATATGCAGCCTTGGGCCACCTCCACCGCTACCATGCAGTGAGTCAGGAGTCTTGTCCGATTGTCTATTCTAGTTCACCCCTTGCCTATTCCTTTTCCGAAGCAGATCAGGAGAAAAAGTTGGTGCTGATCGAGGCTCAACCTGAAAATAAAGTAGCCTACCGAGCCATTGGACTCAAACAAGGCCGACCGCTATTCCGGGTGAAGTTTGACAAGCTTTCTGACACCTTAGCTTGGTTGGCGGAAAACCCTTATTGCTTTGTCGAGATCACTTTTGAGACCGAATCCTCCATAGATGCGGCAACCCGAAAAGCCATACTAAAGGCCCACGACGGCGTCGTCAATCTAATTCCTCAACTGAAGCAGCAAGCTGGGCAGGAATCATTTTCACTGCATGTGGATGACTTGGACAAGGACATGGAAAGCCTGTTTAAACTCTACTACCAAAGTGAAAAAGGGCAGGAGCCCAATCCACAACTGCTCGGACTTTTCAAAGAAATCATCAGCCAAAACGACCCCTCATGATCCCTGTACGACTGGAAATCGAAGGCCTTTACTCCTATCGGGAAAAACAAACCATCGAGTTTGATAAACTCACTGCTGCCGGTCTTTTTGGAATTTTTGGGGCGGTGGGAAGTGGTAAGTCATCCATTCTGGAAGCCATACTTTTGGCTTTGTATGGAAGTACGGAGCGCCTTTCTGACCGAGGCGAGCGGGCCAGCATGCTCAACCTTCAAAGTGATCAGGTGCTGATTCTCTTTACTTTCCAAGCTGGGAAAAACAATTCCAATCTTTACCTGGCTAGGTATTTTGCCAAACGGAATAAAAAAGACCGGGAGAAAATCGAACTCGGGGAACACGTATTCTACCGTAAAAAAGGTACAGACTGGGAAGCAATCGAGGAAAGTGCCAGCGATATTCTCGGCATGAGCAAAGAGCACTTCAAGCAAACGGTGATCATTCCCCAGGGAAAATTCCGGGAGTTTATTGACCAAAAGCCTTCTGATCGTGCTGAGATGATGATGTTGCTTTTTGGCCTGGACCGATTTGATCTTTCCCAAAAAACAGGGTCTCTGCTAAAAGCCACCCGTGAAGAAAAAATCCGTCTGGAAACTCAATTAAAAGGTTTGGAGGAAATTTCCCTTGAACTTTTAACCCAAAAACAAGAAGCCGAAAAAGCCCTCAAAACCCAAGTCTCCGAGGCCAAGGCCAAGTTGGAGAAATCCGAGGCCAGCTTCAAAGTTTTGGAACAAATCAAAAATTCATTTCTCCAACTTCAGGAGCATAAATCCACCCTTCGAGATTTGGAGAGCAGAAAGCCTGAAATCGAGCAAAAGAGGAAAGATTTAAAAGAGTTTCTTACCGCAAAAACTCATCTCAAACCCGTGTGGGATCGACTTCAGGATGCACAAAAAGACCTAGAAAAATATCTGGTTTGCAAAGTTGACTGCGAGAGATTCAAGGAGGTGTATGCTAAGGAAGTTTCCGAGCTGGAGGAGGAAGAACGAAAGCTCCAGGCAAAAAATGAGGAAAGACCTATTCGTGAGGCTCGAATTCGGGATTTGCAAAAGGTGATGGAAATTCAGGAATTGGAGGGAAAACTCAACTCTGCCAACCAAAATCTGGAAGCGCTCAAACCGGAATTGGAAAAGAAAAAATCGGCCTTAAAAGCACAGGAGCAGGACTTGGAACAATTGGAAATTCAATTGGAAAAGCTCCCAATTCCCAATACCGAGCAATTGGCTTCCTTTCAGACCATGCGGGAAAACTGGAAAAACTCTTCCTCCCGAAAAAAAGAACTAGAACAAATCCACCAAACCTTCATCCGAGAAGAAAAAGTCGTATCCGAAACTATAGCGAATACGCTTGCCAGAATTCCAGCGCCTTTTACTGATCTGGAATCCTGGGCCAAGGACCAAAAATCCAAGATCCAGAATCTGGATCAAGAGCGAGAAAATCTCCTTAGAAAGCAGGGTTTGGGAACCCATGTACATCTCTTAGTCAATGGGGAACCCTGTCCCCTTTGCGGCTCCAAAGATCATCCTTCGCCTTTACAAAAAGAGGAGGATGAAAAGGAAATCCGAAAAAAGGAATTGCTCATTCAGCAGGAAAAAGACGAGCTGGAACGGATTCTGGCTCATATTTCCAATCTGAAAGTAGAAGAAGCCAATCTCGAAAATCACCGAAGGAATATTCGGGAGAAAGCCAAAGAAATTGGTGAACTGGAAAAACAATTGCAGGAAATCCAGTCCAAATGGAAGGAATTGGGAATTACTGATCTGGATCAGTTGGAAATAAAAATTCAGGAACTCGGTCGAGCAGGAAATCAACGGGAAGAGCTCTCTCAATCCATTCAAGCCAAACGAAAGAATTGGAATAATCTCAGACTGGAAGTCGAGGATGCGACCAAGGGACTCCAAAAATGGGAAAATTCAATCTCTTCCTTTAAAGCGCTCATTCAAAGCAAACGGGAAGAAATCAAGGACCCAACCTTCTGCAAACCCTATTTTTCCAAGTCAACAGAAGACATCAATTCAACCATTGCGAAGGTTACCCAAGATATCAAAGATGCGGTGGCCTTGCTTTCAGGCAAGCAAAAGCACCTTCTAGACAAAAGAACCGCCCAGACTAAAAACTTGGCCGATTTAGAAAACTATTCCAATTTGGTCCTTGCCAATCAAAAGAAGGTTCAGGAAAATTCTGATCAGTTGGAGGTTCTGAAAACCCAATTTGGCTTTAAGGACAATGAGACCCTGCAGCACCTCTTTCATCATTCCCTGGAAGAGGACAAGGTCGAAGCAGAATTGAGAACTTTCGACCAAAAATACCACCTCACCAAAAGCAGGATTGAGGAACTTAGTAAAGATGAAAAAGTGCTTTCCTATTCCGAGGAGGCTTTTCAAGTAGTCCAAGCCGAACTTGAACAAGCAAAAAGTCTAGCCATTGACCTTCAAAACCAATTCGTTTTGCTTCAGGATCATCTAAATCAAATTGCCCAGCAACTCGAGCAGAAGCTAGAAATCAGCAAACTTTTTGACTTGGTGGAAAATCGGGAAAACGGGCTGAAGGAGCTGGAGCGCCTATTCCAAGGCAAGGGATTTGTCAAGTATGTGAGTTCGATATACCTGAGGGAACTTTGCAACACCGCCAATATCCGATTCATGAAGCTGACCAAAAACAGCCTAAGCCTGGAAATTGATGGGGAAAATACATTTTGGGTAGTGGATTACCTGAATGGAGGGCGAAGGAGATTGCTCAAAACACTTTCAGGTGGACAGACCTTCCAGGCTTCCCTTTGTTTGGCTTTGGCCTTGGCTGAAAAAGTAAAGGCCCTGAATCAAGCTGATCAAAGTTTCTTCTTCCTGGACGAGGGCTTCGGAGCCTTGGATAGAAATGCATTGCGAGTGGTATTTGAAACCCTGAAATCATTACGCCACGAAAACCGAGTGGTGGGAATTATTAGCCATGTCGAAGAATTGCAACAGGAAATCGGAGTGTTTGCTCAAATAGAGCTGGATCCGGAGAAAGGTTCAACTATCTCCTATTCTTATTAAAAAAATACCCCGGCTACTAACCGGGGATTTTTTAAACTAAATAGACCTTACAAGAAACCGATTAAGGTACCGGGGTACCGTATGTTTTTAGGGATTTCACTTGCTAGATTCCATCTGATCATTGAAAAATGAATTCATTTCAGATGAAAAATTTTTGGTTTACCCAGTTTATTTCTTCAGCCCGAATCGTGTGATCCGGATCATCAAATAGTTTTACCGTTACCTCTGCACCCATGCCTTGAAGCAATTCTGCAGATTCGTTTATTCTTTTAGCAGGAACGTGAAAATCCCTGTTGCTGCTACCGATAAAAATCGGAGTATGCTGAAAATCTCCTGAATAATTGCCTAGGTTCAGTTTTTCCCCGATCAATCCTCCAGTAAAAGCAACAACACCTCCCAACTTTTGAGCATTTCTTGCAGCAAATTCAAGACTTAAACATGCACCTTGAGAAAACCCCATCAGCATAATTTGATCTGCTTGAATTCCTGCTTTCAAAATTTCAGAGAACGCCTGTTCAATCAATCCTAAAGAAGACTCCAATGCAACTTTGTTGCCTTCGTCGGATGCCATAAAACCAAACGGATACCAGGAGTTTCCGTTTGCCTGAGGGGCAATAATTGCATAGTCGGTCAAATTCAAGTATGAACTAAGGCTTAAAATACTTTCAGCGGTAGCCCCCCGACCATGAATCAGAATGATAGCCTTCTTGGCTTTGTTTAAAGGCAATCCCTTATACCTCATTTCAGTCATATTTTTCAGGGTTCAGCATCACAGGAATCAAGGCCTCTTCAATTCGCTTTCGACTTGGCTCTGCCCATTCAGGAAGTTTTAGTAATTCTCCCAAATGCGCTTCATCCTCGTCAATGGCAAAACCAGGTTCATCTGTCGCAATCTCAAACAAAACTCCCCCTGGCTCTCTGAAATAAATGGACTTAAAGTAATTTCGGTCTTTTACCTCAGTGACTTGATAGCCGTTTTGGTAGAGGATTTCCTGAATTTGCAATTGTGTGGTGGTATTGGCTGTACGGAAAGCAATGTGGTGAACAGTTCCGGCACTTTGCATTCCTCTATTTCCATTCGGATCCACCAAAATATCCACGATATCACCGGCTTTTCCTTCGGTTCCAAATCTGAAACGGTCTCCTTCTTGGGCAATGAACCTGTAATCCATGTGCCTTGTGAGCAAATTTTCAGTTAGCTCTTTTGATCGGAGATATAGAGTTGCACCAAAAAAACCGCGGATAGAATGCTCAGCAGGAATTGGCCCATAGGTCCAACCCGGACGCTCATCCTGATCATTGGCCACCAATTCAATTCCCATCCCATCATGATCCTCAAATCGGATCAGCTTATCCCCAAAGCGGGAAAGAATATCAGAAACAACAATCCCATACTTTTTCAACCTTTCAATCCAAAATTCTAAAGAGTCTTTGCCAATTGAGAAGGCCGTATAGGTCAACTCGCCAGTTCCTTTGGTTCCTTTTCTAGCTCCTTTAAATGGAAAAGTGGTAAAAACAGTCCCAGGCCTTCCCAGCTCATCTCCGAAGTAAAAATGGTAAACATCGGGAGCGTCGAAGTTGATCGTCTTTTTGACCAATCTTAGCCCAAGGATTCCGGTATAGAAATCGATGTTTTTCTGAGGATCTCCGGCAATCGCTGTAATGTGGTGGATGCCTGTGATTAATGGTTTCATGGGGTTTCCTTTCTTTTGGGTTAAAAAAAAGCTGCCCGAAGGCAGCTTCTATAAATTAGGCTGTTACTTCAGCTGTTTCTTCTACATGCTGCTTCACTAGCTGAGCGCTTAGGTGAAGTCTTACTTGATCGCTTACTACTACGCTTCCGGCTTCAGTTACTGCTGACCAAGTCAAACCGAATTCTTTTCTGGAGATTTTTCCTTCGATTTCAAATCCAGCTTTGGTCTGCCCATAAGGATCAGCTACTACTCCACCGAAATCCACGTCCAATTCGACCTGCTTCTTGTTACCTCTGATTTCCAATTCTCCGATCAATTTGTACTCCCCGCCATTATTGGCAAGTTTTCCAGAGAAAAACAATTTAGGATGATTTGCAGCATCAAAGAAATCGGCAGATTTCAAATGCGCATCTCTATCAGACTGGTTGGTATCGATGCTGTCGATGTTCGCAGAAAAAGATACTGCAGCACCGTCGAAATCTTCGCTGGTAGATTCTGCAGCTCCTTCGAATTTTCTAAAATAACCTGTAACGGTAGAAATTACTAGGTGCTTTACTTTGAAAGATACTTCTGAGTGGGTTGGGTCAATAGACCATTTGGTAGTGTTCATAATTGTATTGATTAAAGTTTAACGATTTGTTTTATGTGTTGTGAATTTAACTGTATATACACGCAATAGTTTAAATTTTTTTAGCCTCTGAGCTTATCCAGAAGGTCATTCAGTTGAACCGCTTCTTCTGGAGATAACTGGATAATATGGGAATTGGAATTTTCAACCTGCTTTTCCAGAGTTTTCAATAAATCCATTCCTTTTTCAGTGATCACTATATCTACTTGTCGTCTGTCGCTTGGACATTCTTCTCTTTTGACTAGGCCTTTTTGCTTCAGCTTTTCGACCAATCGAGAAGCATTTGACATTTTATTTAGCATTCGATCCTGAATAGAAGAAACTGTAGTGGGTTCTCCATTTTGCCCTCTTAGGATCCTCAGGACATTATATTGTTCCGGAGAAAGATCATGGGGTTTGAATAAAGAATTCTGAGCTGTCACCAAGTAACTATGGGTAAACATCAAATTCACCACAGCCTTGTTGAAAGGATCTTTAAATTCTTTCTGCTGTATGGCTTCTTCTATTTTTCCCATTTTATTTACAATTGAATTTAATGTATATACATGCAAATGTAGGAAAAGGTTTCACTCATCCAAAAAAAAAATTAGATTTTATTGAAATGAAAGCTTTTAGAATGCTTTAAAGGAATAGCAGATTAGTCAAAAAATGATCTTTAGAATCTCAAAAGGAAATCGCTAAGGTTATCTTGTCTAGTAAGTCCCAATTTTTTCCTAACCCTATATCTTCCTATTTCCACTCCTCTAACCGAAATTCCCAAAAGGTTTGCAATCTCTTTGGTATTCAGATTCATTCGGATGTAAGCACTAAACTTTATTTCCTGTGGAGTTAAATCAGGATATTTCTCCTTAAGACGGGTAATGAAATTTCCGTGAACCTGATCAAAATTTTCAGCGAATTGAGTCCACTCTTCTCCTCCTTCCAAATCTTTGTCTATTTGTTTGATCAATCTGTTGAGTTGGGTATTCAACGGACTGGACTTTTCATCTTTTACCAGATTCTTAAGAGAGTTTTTGACTGTGTTCAACAATTGATTTTTCTGAATCAAATGCATAGCTGATGAAGTCAATTCCTGATTCTTAAAATCTACTTCAGCTTGAAGCTTGGAGTTTCTTAGCTTCATGATTTCTTTTTCAGACTTTTGAGTAAGTGATTCAATCTCCGAATCCTTTCTCAAAAGGGCTTTGTTTTTTTCTTGTTCCAATTCTTGGGTTTCAGACTTATGTTTTTTATCAAGCCATCTAAATCCCAAGAAAAGAACACAAATGACACCGATACTTAGAATTCCATAAGCCCAAAAAGTCCTGTAGAAAGGGGGACGGATTATAAATGCGAATTCGGCTGTAGGGGTTATTTCATCGAAGATTGTCTTTGCTCGGACTTTGAACACATAATTACCTTCTCTCAGGTTGGTATACTCTTTCCTGGTATCATAAGTCCAATCCGACCAGTCTTCATCGTAATTTTCAAGAAGGTATTGATATAAAATCTCGGATCCACTCTCGAAATGGGGTGTGACAAAATCGAATGAAAATGAATTCTGGGCAAAAGAGAATTCTCGATTTATCAGGGATGATGGCATTTCTCCACTGGAGGTATGACCAGAAAAAATCATTTGATTTTCTACTCCTTGATTGGAAATTTCCCTAAAAATCACCGGTGTAACATTTTCTTGAGGAATGTCCTTTTGCGGATTATAGTGAATAAAACCTTCCTTCCCGCCAATGAGGATGTTTTGGTTGTCCAATGCAATTATATTGGCCAAATCATCATTCCAAAGGCTCTTGATTTTGTTAAAAGGGGCATAATGAAGTTTCAATTGATGGTTAGGCTGCGGCTGAATCACCCCCAATTTGGTTTGCTCTATGAAATAGATGTTTCCCAAATCATCTGGCTCCAAATCCGCCATCACCGTCCCATATCTAAAAAGATCATTGTACTCAGCCAGTGGCTTAAATGAATCTGTGGACGGGTCATAGCCATAAAATCCACCATTTGCAGTAAAAATAAGTTGGTTAGCAATCTTGTATACATTGATCAGCACATTGGTCGGGAAACCTTGTCTACTGTCATAGACCTTACTTTCTACTACCTCAGTCAAGTCATCATTAAACTTAATTTTGAATACGCCTTTGTACCCGTGCGCAATCCAAAGGGTATTCCCATCAAATTCCATGACTCTGGAGGATTCATCAAATCCCTTTATTTTTTGAATAAACTGAAGGGTATTGTCTTTCCATTCAAAAAGACTTAATCCTGTATAATTTCCTTGAATTAAGAAATTAGATTTGCTTGGATATTTCTTAAAAAGCCAGGCTCCTTGTTCTGTAGAAATTTGTTTGGCTCGTAAATCCTCCACCAAAAAAGTCCCATTGTGGTGGCCTAAGATCAACTTTCCATAAATATTCTGGATGGAATATACCTGACCAGCTGTACCTTCCACAAACTTAACCTTGCCATTCTTCCATAAGAAAAGCCCATTATTGGTTCCGAGGTAGACCCCTTGGTCGGTTTTCAAGGCAGCATAACCAGAACCCAAAAGCCCCATTCTATCATCAATTGAAGAAAATGGGGAATTTAAGTCTACTCTGGCTACTCCATTGTTCATCGCTAGCCATAAGCCTTGCTGTGCATCTTCGAAAACATAATTGATAGTCAAATCCATCAAACCAGATTCTTTATCCAGATGAATGACTAATCTGCCTGAATTATCCAATACAAAAAGTCCGGCATTCTGCGTTGCCAAGGCAAGGTTTCCATTTTTCAGTCGAGTGGAATAATTGATCAAAAAATCATTCTTCCAAAAACTATCATCTAATTCAAATGGTCGGATTGAACCATCATAGATATATACGCCGTGGGAAAATGTGGTGATTAACCATTGTCCTTTTCCGAAGCTTAGAATATTTGAAATTCGTTTATCCTTAAAAAAATCGCCGTTTTGAATTATCTCAAAACCATCCTCATTGGCGAAATAAAGGCCTTTTCCTTGAATTTGGGTATAAATCTGATTTTCTACTAAAAATGAAATATCAAGTCGTTCATCAGCATCAATGGTACTTGTTTTTCCATCCTCATACACATATATTCTTTTGAATGTGCAATAAAAAATCTTCTTCCCAACACTGTAAACCTTCCAAGTTTCATCAAAATCCTTCAAACCTTCCGGCAAACTATCCGCTAGAGAATTATACTCTAGCTCACCTTTTTCATTCGGTGAAAGAAAGCCAAAATCAGCTTGGCTACCCACATAAATTTTTCCGTCTTCTCCCCAAAATGCAGACCTTACTTTGGTGTTGTTGAGCCCGAATCTTTTCCAGGAATTTCCATCAAATTCTAAAAGGCCTAAATTATTTGCGACGAAAATTCGTCCATTGCTTCCTTGTATGATGTCCCAGTTTTGGATTCCGGCTTTGTAGGAGGCTGCACTATAGTTTGTAATAAAGGGATGACCATAAATCACTTCATTGTTTTGAGCTTGAATTGGGGCAATCCAAAAAATATAGATGATTATATAAAACCATCTAAGCCACAATTTCTTCTTATACCTCTCAAAACACACCTTCATGCTTGTGAAATAGAACTGCAATTATTGAGAATTTGTTTTTTGATAAAAATGTTGAATTAGAAGTCCTGAAACAACTTTTTTGATTGAAATGATGAATTTTTGATGTATTGTATTTTAGAGACTGATGAAATATTGTAGGTATTGCAGATTTGACTTATTGAGTAAACTCAATGAGATTCGAATAAAAAAAAGTCATGAAACAAAAGGTTATCAATTTCTCAGCTTTACTATCCATGCTGGCCTTCATTTGGTCCTGCGACAATGGATATACAGATTTTCCAATTGTTGATACCGCACCCAAAATTACTTTAAGTTCAGTTTTGAGCGGATTGACAGAAGGTGAAGATTTTAAAATTGACGTTACTCTTTCAGATGGAGTAGACAACGGAACAATCAGTACACTTGATAATTTTTCTTATGCAGTGACAAAAGGTGGAGCTACTGTAAAATCAGGCTCACAAGAATTATCAGGAGAATCTCAGACTATAAATCTTGTAATCGCAGGAGGATTCGAGCCTGGCCAATATAATCTAGATATCAAGGCAACTGACAGCAACGGAAACGAAGGTACAGAAAACCTATCATTCACTGTCGCTTCCGCAAAGCCAGCATTTGACATTTCTGGTGTTTGGTCTATGGAACCAATTGCTGGAGCTATGAAAGTAGGCCCTGCTCCAGGAAGCAGTGAATGGTACCAAAACTCTGCTGGCGATGTAGCTGCAAGAGCATGTTTCTTTGATGATAAATATACGTTCAATGCTGACGGTACATTTAAAATCGACATGGGTAGCCAAACTTGGCTTGAACAATGGCAAGGTGTAGCAGCAGATGGCTGTGGCGCTCCAAAGGCTCCTTTCGATGGTGTTGGTTCATTTACTTACACCTATACCACTACCACTTTGACGCTAATCGGAAGAGGCGCACACGTTGGTTTGGCTAAAGTGAACAATGCAGGCGAAATCTCCAATGGTGCTGCAGTAGCAAACCAAATCGCTTACACTATTGTAGAACAAACTAAGACAGGTAACACTAGAAGAATGACCTTGAGAATCCAAGCAGGCAATGGCGTTTGGTGGGATTTCAAATTGATTTCTGGTGCTGCCCCGGCTCCTGCTTCGATTGTAGGAAAGTGGAAAATGGAACCAGTTGAAGCTGCTTTGGCTGTTGGTCCAACTGCTGGAAGTAGAGAATGGTATTTCAACTCTACTGCAGACGTGACTACAAGAGCTTGTTTCTTTGACGATGTTTACACTTTTGGAGCTGACGGATCTTTCTCTTTGGATATGGGTGGATCTACTTGGTTGGAAACATGGCAAGGTGCCGCCGAAGGATGTGGAACTCCTAAGGCGCCTCATGATGGAGTTGGAAGCTTCACTTATCAGTTTACAGGAACATCTCTTAAACTGGTTGGTAAAGGTGCTCACGTAGCATTGCCAAAAGCAGTGAATGCAGGGGAATTACCAAATACAGCTGTACCAAACGACGTAACCTATCAGGTAGTTAGTTTGACAGAGGATGGAGGCAAGAAAAAAATGACTCTACAAATCGAGGCTGGCACCGGAGTATGGTGGACATTTAAGTTGATTTCAGAATAATCGATTTGATTTTAACTCCTGATTGAGGCTTCAATCAGGAGTTTTTTTACCCATAATCTTAACTACTATGAAAAATAGAATGAACTTTTTGTTTATAGCTACCTGTCTAAGTCTTAGTTGCTGTGTATCAGATGAGGATGGAACTCCAGACTCAGGCCAAGGATCGACTATCACCATTCCAACCACAGGCTTTAATACTCCTACCTCTTATGATGGTATGACTTTGGTTTGGGAAGACAATTTTGATGGAAATGCCTTAAATGAAGCAAACTGGACTCATGAGGTAGGAAATGGTCAAAATGGATGGGGAAATAATGAGTTGCAATATTATAGACCTCAGAACACCACTCTTCAACAAGGGAATTTGATCATTACTGCCAAAAAGGAATCCTTTGGTGGAAAGGAATACACTTCATCCAGAATTATCACAAAAGACAAGAAGCAGTTCCGCTACGGAAGAATAGATATCAGGGCTGTTCTACCAAAAGGCCAAGGAATTTGGCCAGCTCTTTGGATGCTTGGGTCTAATTTCTCAACAGTTGGATGGCCTGCTTGTGGAGAAATTGACATCATGGAAATGGTGGGAGGACAAGGAAGAGAAAATACGGTTCATGGAACCGTACATTGGGAACATGACGGATCGAGGGCAGAATTCGGTGGAAATTATAAGTTGTCTTCAGGCACTTTCTCCGATGAATTCCATGTGTTTTCAATCGTCTGGGATGCACAATCCATAAGATGGCTAGTGGACAACAAACAATACCATGTAATTGACACTCAACCAGCTCAGCTGGATGAATTTAGAAGAAACTTCTTCTTTATTTTCAATGTGGCTGTAGGCGGAAATTGGCCTGGATCTCCAGATGCGACAAGCACCTATCCACAACACATGATCGTTGACTTTGTCAGAGTATTCCAATCAAACTAAAAAAGCCCTTCGGGGCTTTTATTTTTTCTCTTTGAGCCAATCCAAGATCTGCTGATTTACCATATCTGGTTTTTCAATACAGCTGCTGTGCCCTGCGCCGGGAATCACATGGAGAACTGAATTTGAAATTCCCATCTGAATGAATTTGGCCTTTTCGGGTTTAGTAGCCACGTCCTCATCACCCACCAAGATCATTGTAGGGCATGTGATATTAGCCAATTCATCCTCTACTCCTTTTCGATAAATCACTCCTTCAACAGGGCCTGTGATGGGCTTCTTATTCCCCATCAATTCCTTTTTCCACAGTTTAATCTTGGAAGAATTAGCGGAATCAGTCAACCAGGATTGAGCAAACATGATGGGCATAACTTTATTGGCTACAGGAAGAATCACACCTAGCCATTTGACAATCCCATTGAGTGTTTTGTATTTGGGTAAATTCTCTACCGGTTCGGCATTAGCGGAAGTTTCCAACAGGATAAGAGATTTTACCAGATCTGGTCTTCTTGCTGCCAATCTCATTCCCACAAAACCTCCCATCGAAAGCCCCGCAAAATGCACTTTTCCCAATTCCAGCTTCTCAATCAAAGCAGCTGCATCGGCAGCAACGGTATCCATATCAAATGGACCTTTGACTTCACTTTGGCCTTGACCGCGGTGATCATAGGCTATCACGCGATAATTCTTGGAAAGAACTTCCACCTGATCTGCAAACATCTTATGACTCCAAAGAAGGCCGTGAGAAAAAACGAGTGTTTCCTCACCTTGACCTTTGTCCTCATAAAAAAGTTTTACTCCATTTACTTCTATAGTAGGCATGGTTAATTCGGGTTCATGGGATAATGGCATAAGATAAAAAGAAAATGAGAATGAAGATTAAAGCTCTCCATTCTCTTTCCATTGGTTAAGTTTTGGTCAATTTACCAATCCAATCCTGGCTGAGTCAATTTGGTGTTTTCCTTTACCTTTTGTTCATCAACCATTTTTCTTACGTCTTCCAAAAGCTTCTTGGCATCATAGACGATTCCGTCCTTGACGGTATATTTCACGCCTCCCACACGAATAGGCTTATTGTTTTCGTCAATTCGGATGGAGCCTGTGCCATAGAGTACTTTTAGATTTTGAAGGGGATTTTCATCCAATATCACAAAATCAGCCAACTTGCCTACTTCCACAGATCCAATTTCCTTTTCCATTCCTAAAGCCTGAGCTCCGGTCAAGGTCGCCGCACGGATTACCTCTAAAGGATGGAAACCTGCCTCTCTCAAAAGTTCAAGCTCACGGATATAGGCAAAGCCGTAAAGCTGGTAAATAAACCCTGAATCAGAACCAGCAACGACTTTTCCTCCTCTGTTTTTGTATTCATTCACAAAAGTCATCCACAAGCGATAATTTTCTTTCCACTGCACTTCCTCTTCTGTCGTCCAGTCGAACCAATAGGAACCGTGAGATTGGCGACTAGGAGCATAGAATCTCCAAAGTGACGGCAGGGTATAAACTTGATGCCATTCCTGAGTTCTGGCCCGCATCAGATCTCTATTGGCCTCGTAGATGTTAAAGGTTGGAGAAAGCGTAAAATCAAGCTCCAGCAACTCATTCATTACATTATTCCAATGCTCGGAAAACGGAGGTGCAGCTTGCTTCCAAAGCTTTCCAGCCTCCCCAAAACGGTGTTGCTCATTTTGGTAATTGTAATCCAATCTGAAATCTTGGATGGTTCTATCCTGAAACAATGCCTCAGGTAATCCATACCAATGCTCCATTGAGGTCAACCCTGCCTGAGCTGAATTGAGCACATTCCAACGCGCCACATCCAACTGCTGGTGATGCATGGCAGAACGCAGACCAATTCGCTTATTCTCAGAAATAGCGGCCTGCATGACTTCTGGATTAGCACCAAAAAACTTGATTCCATCGGCTCCTTTTGCTTTATTCTCATTGACCCAAGCCTTTGCTTGTTCAGCGGTGGTGATTGGCTTTTCAGAACCTTGACCAAAAGAGGTATAAGCGAGAATTCTTGGCGCGGTAATCTGATTAGCTAATGATCTCTTCTTTTGGTCTAAAACCCAAGCCAAACCATTCCCAGCTGAAGGGTCCCTGATAGTAGTTACACCATGTCCCATCCAAAGTTTAAATACATATTCCGCTGGAGTGCCCTGTCCGGTTCCTCCTATGTGCGCATGCATATCAATAAACCCGGGCAGAAGATAATGACCTTGCATTTCCAATACCTTTGTTTTTTCATCTGCTTTTGGTCTTCTATTCTCATTTATAGGAAGTCCAGGATAGCCCACAACTTGGATTAGGGCGATTTTATTCTTTTCTACTACGATATCCACTGGACCGATCGGAGGTGCACCAGTTCCATCAATCAAGGTTACTCCCCGAATAATCAGGCGGTCATAGGGTCCATCCCCTTCTGCTCTGTCGGGGGCAGGTGTGATTTGTGAAATTGCCTGAGCAATAAAAACTGCAAAGGCAAAAAAGGTAAACGCTAATTTCTTCAACATAAGCTTGGTGGTTTCTTTGGTAGGATAAGTTAAGCCAAATTGCCTAATCAAAAAACTGGAATGGGATGGCCGAAAAAGAAAAAGCCCGCCCACGAGATTTTCGGGGCGGGCCTTTAGATGATTTTGAATTAAAGATCTTTGAATTGATCCATCATTTCTTCTGAAATCCCTGTGAAGGAATAACCTCCATCATGGAATAAGTTCTGCATGGTAACCATTCGTGTCAAATCAGAGAACATGGTCACAATGTAATCAGCACATGCATCTGCAGATGCATTTCCTAATGGAGACATGGCCTCAGCAAAGTTGAAGAAGGAATCAAACCCTCCGATGCCAGTGCCTGCTGTGGTTTTGGTCGGAGACTGAGAAATGGTGTTTACCCTCACTTTTTTCAGCTTTCCGTAGCGATAGCCATAGCCTCTTGCAATGCTCTCCAAAAGAGCTTTGGCATCAGCCATATCAGTGTAGAATGGATATACTCGCTGAGCGGCAATGTAAGACAGGCCTACAATAGATCCCCACTCGTTCATGGCATCCATTTTTTCGGCTACGTGCATCATTTTGTGGAAAGAAATGGCAGAAACATCGTAGGATTTCATCGCCCAATCGTAATTCAGATCTCCGTATGATCTTCCTTTTCTGATGTTTGGAGACATGCCGATTGAATGAAGTAGGAAGTCAAAATTTCCACCAAGAAACTCTTTTGCTTCAGCATAAAGCTTTTCGATGTCTTCTACTGAAGTAGCATCAGCAGGTACCACTATTGTATTACATTCTTGGGCTAATTCATTGATTGCCCCCATCCTCATCGCGATTGGAGCATTGGTCAGTACGAATCGACCTCCCTGTTCTTTAACTTTTAGGGCGGTTTTCCAGGCAATTGAATTCTCGTCTAGTGCTCCGGTGATGATCCCTACTTTTCCTTTAAGCAAATTTTCTGGCATATAGCTATTGGATTGATTTCAAAAACTCGGGTAAAAATAGAGAAAATTCGTCAGTACCCGGTCAATTGGCGAGGAGCTCTTTGGCACTTTCCACAGCCGAGGCGGAAGGATTTGCTCCGGCAATCATTTTGGAAAGCTCCTCAACCCGCTCTTTTTCATTCAATAATTTGATTTTACTGATCGTTTTTTCGGAAGAATTATCCTTGTAAACAAAGTAATGAAGCTCTCCTTTTGCAGCAACTTGAGGTAAATGAGTAATGCAAATAACCTGATGCTTCCTAGCAATTTCCTTCATCATCCGCACCATCTGAAGGGCAACTTCTCCGGAAATCCCCGTATCAATTTCGTCAAAAATCAAAGTAGGAAGAGCCATCTTATCTGCCATTAAATACTTAATCGCAAAAAGCAATCTGGAAAATTCCCCTCCAGAAGCCACCTTTTTCAAAGGCTGGGGTTGAGAACCTTTATTTGCGGAAAAAAGGATTTCCACCTCATCCAGTCCGTTAGGCGAAGGAGAAATTTCCTTTCGTTCAAACTTCACTCTGGCATTCTCCATACCCAAACCAGCAAGAAGGGATTCCAGAGCTTTTTCAAATTCAGTAAAGCAGGCTCGCCTTTTTTTGCTCAGAACATCTCCGACTTCCAGCATTTCTTTTTCGGCTTTTTGAAAAGCATTTTCCGCATTCGCCAAGCTTTCATCCAAATTTTGAAACTTAAAAACTTTATCCGCCAGTTGAGATTCAATTTCCATCAACTCCTCCACGGTCCCTACACCATGCTTTTTCTGAAGCTGATAAATTTTACTTAGTCGGTCCCGTATTTCATCCAGCTTGCCAAAGTCTACCTCCACTTTGCTCTCTTCATCTCCAAGTGAATCCATGATGTCTTTCAATTCGATGAAGACGGATTGAAATCGCTCTCGCAATGGAGAAAATTTATGAGCTAGCCGCTCTAGCCCTTGTAATCCCTGTTGGATTTGACCCAAACCTTGGATAGCACCAAATTGATCATCTTGAAAAAGCGCTAAAATCTCATTGATTTTCAACTTGATCTCCTCAGCATTTTCCAAGACTTCCTGGTTGGATTCCAACTCGCTTTGCTCCCCAGCTACCAAAGTCAAGCCACTCAACTCATCCAAGAGGAACTGATTGAAATCAGCCTCCTTTTGCAATTCAAGGGCTCTTTGCTTGAGCTCTTGGAAGTTCTTTTTTGCCTTTTTAAAGGATTGAAAGGCGGAATGGTAGGCTTGCACTTCTGGGTAAGATTGGGAAAAAGCATCCACCAAATTCAGTTGATAAGCACCTTCTCCTAATAACAAGGTATCGTGCTGAGAATGGACGTCCATCAACTGAGCACCCAATGCTTTTAAAGTATCCAGTAAAACTGGGGTATCATTTACAAAAGAGCGGGATTTTCCGCCGGGACTGATTTCTCTTCGGATGATGCAGATATCTTCGTAGTCCAGTTCATTTTCTTCAAAAAATCCTTTCAATCCGTATTCTTTCACCTCAAAGATTCCCTCAACCACGCATTTTTTCTCTTCATGGAGAAGGGCTTTAGTATCAGCCCGATTACCCAAAAGCAAGCCTACTGCCCCAAGCATAATGGATTTACCTGCTCCAGTTTCACCGGTAATCATGCTCAATCCCTGGCTGGGCTGCATGTTTAATTGGTCAATAAGTGCGTAGTTGGAAATACTAAGCGATCGAAGCATAGAGATAAAAGCTATAGGGCAAAGCTAAAAAAATCAAGCTTAGCTTCTCAGTAGCTCATTATACTTTTTGGCATTGTTTGGATCCACCTCCAAAAGAAGTTTGACAGCCTCTTCCTTTATTTCAAATGGGGCATTTTTCAGAATTTGGGAAATTTCATCGCTTTTTGCATCCATAAAGGAAATAGTAAAAATCCCATTGGGCTGAAGTCTATTGGCCTCTGCCACCAAACGAATGGCTTCCAGGATATTTTTATAGGCCGTTTCAGGGTCGACCTGAACCAAGTCCATTCCCTGTCGATGATAGAGGTAATAAGCATCCCTGATCGGGGAATAAATCGGAGAAACGAAAATATCATTAATCAACCAATATCGGCTTCTTCGATCGTTGGGATTCTGAACCCAGCCCGGTCTTCCAGATTGCTGGGCATTATTTACAATATCATTAGCCACTTCGAAAAATGGATTGCCTCCACGGTTGGAAAAAGAGTCATAATCTATCCCCAAAGCGATATGAGCATAAAAGGCCAAAAGGGAGCTGATATTATTTAAAAAAGTAAACCTGTTAAATTCTAAAGGTTGAGACTCGATATATTCAAAAGTCCAATTTCGGTCCGCAAAATTGAAAACCAAGGACTCATAATTGGTCCCATAAATAGGCCTGACCACTTGAATCTGAACTGTGGCATTGTAAATCCCAACCTGAGGAACATCATTGATGGTAATCAGTAGATTCCCTTTTATTCTTTCCTCCGGGCGAAATTCATCTGTCGTCCATGATCTTCCATTCAAAAACTGCTGGAAGTTATTTTTCATCTGATTAAAAATATCCGTGTTTTGGAAACGGGAACGATCACTATTGATGATTACTGAGAAGTTCAGCTCCTGAGCTTCAAGAGCTGTAAAATTCAAAACCAAGAAAAATAAAAG
Organism: Algoriphagus boseongensis; assembly: GCF_004362805.1. Taxonomy (GTDB): domain Bacteria; phylum Bacteroidota; class Bacteroidia; order Cytophagales; family Cyclobacteriaceae; genus Algoriphagus; species Algoriphagus boseongensis. Next base: position 195,029 of record NZ_SNYF01000009.1, on the reverse strand, counting down.
ACAAAGCTTCCTCATAAATCTAAACTAAGGAAAATTAGGTTGGTCATATCCAAACCGGAGCTTTTTTTACTTCATCGAGAATCAGTTCTGCAATTTCTGATTTAAGAGCCAATTCTGAATGAAAGGTTTTTCCATCTCGATGAAAAATCTTCACTCGATTGGTATCATGTCTGAAACCAGCGCCTTCTTCTCTAGCGGAATTTAAAACGATCAAATCAAAGTTTTTCTTATCCAATTTAGCCTTTGCGTGGAATTCTTCATTTTCGGTTTCCAAGGCAAAGCCCACATGGATTTGATTCTGCCTTTTCAATTTCCCCAATTCAAACGCTATATCCACGTTTTTGACCATTTTTAGGGTGAGTTCCGCATCTTGCTTTTTGATTTTTTCAGGAGCTGCTTCAAGGGGAGCATAGTCAGCTACTGCAGCAGAAAAAACGCAGATATCGATATTAGCATGGAGTTTTGCAGCTGCAGCATACATTTCCTTTGCAGAGGAAACATGAGTCACCTGGAATCCCTTTTGACTCAAATCTAAGGCAACTGGACCGGCAATGACAAAAACTTCTGCACCTCTTTGCTGAAAAGCCTTTGCAATGGCAAAACCCATTTTCCCGCTGGAATGATTACTGATAAATCTGACTGGGTCAATTGCCTCCTGAGTAGGACCAAGTGTGATCAGGACTTTTCTACCTGAGAAGTCATTTTTCTTGGAAAAAAAATCGAATACTTCGGCTAAAATATGTTCGGGCTCCATCATTCTTCCCTGACCGGAAAGCCCACTGGCTAATTCCCCAGATTCTGCTTCAAGGACAATATTTCCGAAAGAAGAAAGTTTCTTGAGATTATTCTTAACTGAGGGATGCTGGTACATGTCCAAATCCATCGCTGGGGCAACCATCACCGGACATCTGGCTGATAGATAGGTTGCTGTAAGCAGGTTGTCACAAATTCCATTGGCGAATTTGCCAAGGGTATTTGCACTGGCGGGAGCTACGATAAAAAGATCAGCCCATAAACCCAACTCAACGTGATTGGTCCATTCTCCTGTTTTCTTGTTAGAAAATTCAGAGTGAACTGGATTTTTGGAAAGGGTAGAAAGTGTCAGAGGGGTAATAAAATCAAGAGCAGAAGCGCTCATGATAATTTGCACTTCTGCTCCGGATTTGATGAGTAGGCGGGTTAATAGCGCTGATTTGTAGGCAGCAATACTGCCCGTAACGCCAAGAAGAATCCGCTTTCCCTTTAAGTTCATTGGGATTATTCTGCAGATTCCTGTTCTGGGAATCTATAATAAACCTTTCCTTCCATAAATTCTTCCATGGCAAGTGTAGAAGGCTTTGGCATTCTTTCGTAAAACTTGGAGATTTCAATTTGCTCCTTGTTTTCGAATACTTCTTCCAAGTTGTCTACAGTAGAAGCAAATTCAGAAAGTTTAGTATTCAACTCTTCTTTCAGATTAGTTGAAATCTGCTTAGCGCGCTGTCCAATGATATGGATTGATTCATAAATGTTTCCAGTGGTTTCTGCCACTTTATCCAAATCACGCGTAATAATGGATGGGTTGATAGCCATATCTTCTAGATTTAATTTTCTTTGTTATTTATTTTCTTGTGTCTCTGGAGCTCTTTCATTTTGAGCTGCAAGACGTTCATTATATTCCTTTTTCAACTTCATGTGAGCTTCAAACTCTTCTCGAGTCTGATTCTCAAATTTTTTAACCTCTACCGTGTAACCGCTATTTGGATATCTTCTGTAGAAATTATTGGCGAATTTAATGGCATCGTTTAAACGATCTTCTTTTTTGTCAAACGCGCTGTTTTTGGCATATCCAAAAGCCACTTCCACCAAAAGATAAGAAAGCTCTTCATTGTACTTACTCTCAGGATAGTCCTTGGTGAAATTCTGGAAGTTGATAATACAAGCCCTATAGAAATCGCCCGGATACAATCCATCTTTTAAGCGATAATACATTTTGGACTCATTGTAAGATTTCAGTTCAAAACGCTGTTCCAAATCCTGAAGCATGCTCATGGCTCTTTCGTAGCTAGCGGAACCCGGAAATCTGGTTACAAACTGCTGAATAGCTGCTACTGCTTCTTGGCTGCTTTGCTGATCCAAATTGTAATCTGGCGAATCCAAATAAAGAGAATAAGCATGCATGAAAAGTGCTTCCTCCGCCAATGGACTTCTATTGTAGGTTCGATAAAAATTATTGAAATAACCTGCAGCCTCGATATATCTCTTAGTCTTGAAATGGCAATTGGCGTAGTTATACTCTGCCATTTCTGCCTTCTCAGAACCTTTAATTACTGGAAGAACCTTGTCGTAAAGAATGATCGCTTTATTGTACTCCCCTTCTTGATAATATCGGTTGGCACCATTGTAAAGCTCCTCCCAGTTGGTACTCTTCTCCAACTTGTTGAATGGTCCACAAGAGGAGGCAATAAGAACTAGAAGAAATAGAAAGAGGGATTTGTACTGCATTTTCATTTACAAGACCGCAAATATACGGGAAATTTATTTTGATTCAAGGAAATTGGAGGAGAGGGAACCTTACTTCTTAACCTGTAACTTTTTGGTCACCACGTTTTTGTTATCCACGAAAAGGGTGTAGAAATAAACCCCCGGCTGAAAGTCTGTCACGTTTATGACCAGAGAGGATCGAGTAGGATCTAATTCATATTCAGCAATAGGATTACCAATGAAGCTATTGATGGTGATTTTCGCTTTAGCCTTTGGATTGACCAATTCATAATCCAACTGGGCAACTCTATTGCTAGGGTTCGGATAAATTTCACTGATTTTTATATCCTTATGTGTGAAATTTTCCTTTCCATCTGCTTTGACCTCATACTTAGCTTCAACGACGAAACTGTCTCTTAAATTTTCTACATTCACAAATAAGAGGTCAAAACTTCCTCTTGTTTCTGTAATCCCCATTTCAAATTCTAGGTACAAATCTGTGAAAATTTCACCTGGGGCTAGTTTCAAATTGATTTTCGCTAAATCTCTCTTTGGATCAAAGCACTGATCTCCGATACAAATTCTAACCTTTTGGGAAGAGCCTATACCTCCACGAAGACTTTTGAGAAAATACGTTTTTGTTTGTAAGGATCCATTTTGAAGAAGTATGGTTTTTCTCTGCATACTTCCAATTTCACCTCCAAAATCAACCGGGCCACTAAGCACCTCCACCTCCTGCGCCAAGGATACCATGGGCAGTGTCAATAGGATTGACATAAAAAATTTGAGGAGGAATTTCATGTAAAGATTTATTCTATAAGCCCTTAATCAGTTTATTACCTGACTTTAATATACGTACAAAATTATCTTTTTGGTTGCCTATACAATAAAATTCCCGGTTAATTGTTGTTAACCTTTAACTGGTTTTCTCAAAAATTTCTGTCCAGGGGAAAATAATCTGAATTCTGACTTTCTCGAATTCCAATTATGGATAGTTCAAATTCGATTTTTTGAGTTTTTCCTGAATTTGCCGCTCGGTGGGCATTTCTATTTTCACATCAGGCTCATCAAAAAGATTTTTCATTTTCGGATCAATTTCCACCACCTTTCTCCAGGCATCTATGGTAGCTTTATCCGGTTTCTCCTCAATTCTCCATTGAAAGCCTTCTAGTTTGGAGGTTTTGTCGTCTAGCTTTTGTACTGGAGTAAACTTCCCATCAGGCCTCACCATGAAGTTGGCTTTTTGAACCGCCCCATCCTTAAAAACCATTTTGATATTTGCACTAAGGATTCTATTTACGCCTTGAGTTAAGGTATCTGCTTCAAGTGCGAAATAAAGTGACTCCCCATTTCCGTCCACTTGTAGGGTTTCTATTTGGCCTTCCTTAAAATATCCAGTCATTTTCCTGCCCTTCATCTGATTGTAATTGAGCAAAGTATCTGTCATGATGGCAAAGGCCTTGTCCTTCATAAACACCCGATCCAGCTGTTCATTTGCTATATAAAAGATCATGGTATCCGCCTCAATCTGACTTTTATTATTCCAAAGGACAGGATCTTGGAAAAGCTGGATGGAAGAGTCAGAGTAATTGTATTTCAGGGAATCCGAAATACCAGCTAAGTCAGTTTTAAAGAGCCGGATCTTATGGAATGCAAGGAGGAACTTAGCCGTATCGGCTTCACTGTCTTGGGAAATCAAAGTATCAGCAGCTAGGTATAAAGTGTCCTTTTCGAAATACCTTCTGACCAAACTATTTCCATATATCAAACTGTATTTTTTCTCCTCCCAATACTTCCCTTCATCCCCAAAAACCTCCACATCTCTTTCCTTATTTAACACCCGGACATCCTCTTTTCCTTCATAATAGGCCAGGTTTTCGTCGTAGAATAATTCCATGGCCTTGATCCGACTGGTCTCATTTTCCACAATCCCGTCAAAAAATCTGAATTGCTTTTTCTGGGTGTCATAAAAACTCCCCTTTTGGGCATCAAGGGTATATCCTTCTTTGGAAACAATATTGGTCAGGCCTACCGTCTCTGAGGTTTTTGGAATGGTATAATATTCCAGATTTCCTGTCTTCAGTGTGTAGTCAGGATTTTCTAAAACAACATCATCCAAAAACGTGATTTTCTCCAGATTGACCTCATAAACTCCCCTTTCACTAGTCAGGACATTTACCGAATCCACTACTTTCCCTTTGTTAAAATAGGTCGCAATGTTTGTCTCTCTATTGTAATCCAGGTAATCGGTGGTCAGTGTGGTTTCCTGATTAGTGAACCGCACATTGTTCCGCAGCTTTGCGATTTTGGTATTTCCATCATACTCGGCATAGCGACCAGTGGTAACGATTGGATCTTGCAAATCCTCGATTTTCACGTTTCCAAAAAGCTGAGCCCTGTTTTCATTTCTGAAAAAATGTGCCGAATCACAATAAATCAGGGAGTTTTGATGGGTCATTTTCACATTTCCCAAAAGTCTCTCAAAACCATTTGCTCCTCTCAAAAGATCTGCTTGGTTGATCTCCAAAGTGGAACTTTGCTGAGCAAAAGCATTCCAAGAAAACGCTTGGAAAACCAATAGAAGGAAAAGGAAAGTAGCTTTAATTCGGAAATTCATTTGTCGCGATTGCAGAGCAAAATTAGGAGAAAGGATGGGAATGCGATAAGCCCAAATCATAATCTGAGTTAAACCTTTGAAAGGTTCCTGATTCAAACCAAGCTAGGAAACGGAGAAAAAACTATTTTTGATCAATGTTTCATCGATTTTTAACTCATATCCAACATCTTTTGGACACCTCGAGTGAATCCCAGTATCTTTTGGCTTTCAGCGGGGGAATGGACAGTGTTTGCCTGGCCCATTTACTGAAAAGGTCCGAAACACCATTCCAACTGGCACATGTGAATTTTGGGCTACGGGGAGAAGAAAGTGATGGAGATGAAGAATTTGCGAAAAACTGGGCCTCAGAAAATGAAATCCCAATCCATATCCAAAGAGCTTCCGCCGCAGCATTAGCAGAAGAAAAAGGCATTTCTATTCAAATGGCAGCAAGAGAGATTCGCTATGATTTTTTTGAAATGGTTAGAAAAAAGGAAAATCTCCAAGGAATTTTTCTGGCCCACCACGAGGATGACCAGATTGAAACTATTCTACTTAATCTCCTCAGGGGAACAGGTATCGAAGGGATTTATGGAATGGCCGAGCGGAAAGGTTGGTTGATCCGTCCACTTTTACCTTTTAGCAGGTCTGAGATCGAAACTTATGTAAAAGAAAATTCCCTAGAATGGAGAGAGGATAGCTCAAACAAAAAAGCTGATTACAAGCGGAACAAGTTGAGGCTTCAGGGAATTCCTACACTATTGGATTTAGAACAAGACGGTCGGAAAAATCTTTTGACCAGTTTCTCCAGACTAAAAGATACCGGCAAAGCATTTCTGGGCCTTTTCGAAGACTGGAAAAGGACCCACGTCCAAATCGAAAAAACACATCAATTTCTTCCTTATTCCTCCATACAAAATCAGCCAGGCGCAGCAAGTCTGATTTACTTTTGGCTAAGAACTTACGGTTTCAATTCTGACCAGGCCCAGCAAATCAATGACTCCGTAGAAAAAGGCTTACCGGGAAAGATTTTTAAAAGAGTCAGTCATCAGGTGAATTTGGATCGAGAAGGAATATTCCTGGCAGACAGAAAACAAGAATTCTTTCCAATTTCAATCAATGCCGAAGACAAAAATTTCAAGCTTCCTGAGGGGAACTATTCCATTGAAATCTTAAGTCAGGAAAACCCTTTGGACAAAAACCCTGAAAATGCGCAATTGGATGCTGATTTATTGGAATTTCCTTTGGAGATTAGAACATGGGAGGAAGGTGATAGATTTAATCCACTGGGTATGGATTCATCCAAGAAAGTTTCCGATTTCCTGATTGATTCCAAAGTTCCTATGATCCAAAAAGAAGGTGTGAAAGTCATGGTTTCCGGAGGAAAAATAGCCTGGGTTATTGGCTACAGAATTGCTGATTGGGCAAAAAGAACTCCTTCTTCCCGAAAAATCTTATATTTCAAAAAGAGCTGATCGATGCAAAATCCATTTTCCAAAACCTACGAACCGGCAGACATCCAAATGTTTGAGTTTCTTCAAGGGATCAAATTTTTTGAACGACTCAGACAAAAAGAAATGGCTAGATTTTTACCTGCCATGCATCATCGCAAGTACGTCAGGGATGAAGTGGTATTCTTCAGCAAAGATCCCAGCCAAGCCTTATACCTTATAAAAAGAGGAGCAATAAACCTGACTATTGATGTCAAAGACAACTTTGAAACCATCATGGAGCTTTCCAAAGGTGATGCTTTTGGTGAAAACTCCCTTTTGGAAAATGCGAAGCGGACCTACACGGCTTTGGTGATTTCAGAAGAGGCTGAATTAATCGTGATTCCTCACTTTGCCATTCAGGAGATCTTTGACACTAACCCAAAAATCAAGGCCAAAATGATGACATCTTTGGCTGAATACTACAATACCAACAATCAGCGACTATTCAGATCGTACCGGGAATCCTTTGGGTTTTTCAGCCTCAGACAGATGTTTGAATAATCCCCTCATCCTCCGCATTTTTCATTTATCAAAAATCTCAAGGCCTAGCCAAAGTATTCCGAAACAGGCTTCAATTCCTTGTTGTTGTTTAATATCTTAGCGCCGCTTTTTAAGTGCATTCAACAAAAACATATAAAATCATGAGCAAAGTAACCGTAGTAGGTGCAGGTAACGTAGGAGCCACCTGTGCTGACGTTTTAGCCTATCGCGAAGTAGCCGAAGAGATTGTTTTGGTAGATATCAAAGAAGGTATTGCCGAAGGTAAAGCCTTGGATATTTGGCAAAAAGCTCCAATCAATCAGTATGACAGCAGAACAGTAGGCAGCACCAACGACTACAGCAAGACTGCTAACTCAGACGTAGTGGTGATCACTTCTGGTCTTCCAAGAAAACCAGGCATGACCCGTGACGATTTGATCGAGACCAATGCAGGTATCGTGAAATCCGTTACTGAAAACGTGATCAAGTATTCTCCAAATGCGATCATCATCGTGGTTTCCAATCCTTTGGACGTGATGACTTATCAGGCGCATTTGACTTCTGGCCTTCCTCGTACCAAAGTAATGGGTATGGCGGGCATCTTGGATACTGCTCGTTACAGAGCATTTTTGGCTGAAGAGCTAAATGTATCTGGAAAAGAAATCCAGGCTATTTTGATGGGTGGACATGGTGACACCATGGTTCCGCTTCCAAGATATACTACTGTAGCTGGTATCCCAGTGACTGAATTGGTAGACAAAGACAAATTGGACGCGATCATCGAAAGAACCAAGTTCGGTGGTGGAGAATTGGTGAAATTGATGGGTACTTCTGCTTGGTATGCTCCAGGATCTGCAGCAGCTCAAATGGTTGAAGCCATCTTGAAAAATCAGAGAAGAGTATTCCCAGTATGTATCAAACTGGATGGAGAATACGGAATCGATGATTGCTACCTAGGCGTTCCAGTGATTTTGGGCAAAAACGGTATCGAAAAAGTTATCGAGCTTGACCTAAACGCTGAGGAAAAAGCATTATTGGAAACTTCAAGAGGACACGTGAAAGAAGTAATGAACGTGTTGGATAAACTGGGTAAATAATATCCGGTAATCAAGAAAATTGACCCAAGGATCGTTATTAATGAGGCGATTCTTGGGTCTTTTTCGTAAACTAAGGTCAGATTCGCCCAAACAAGCAAAGTGAAAATCCTGAAAAGCCTTTTTATTCTTGTTGCTCTAATTTTATTGGCTTGGGGAGGGTACACCCTTTACAAAAAATACTTTTCAGGTAAATCCATCAACAACTTAGAGCTGATTTCAGCTGAGGCCGCTTTCACCTTTGAAACTTATCAGGGAGACCAAGCCTGGAATGAATTAGTCCAACAGCCTGTATGGGGGATTTTATCTCAACTCCCAGCTTTTGAAAATTTTTCCACCAATCTGGTGACTTTAGACAGCCTCACCGGAAAATCTGGATTTGTCACAAAAATCCTACAAAACAAACACATTACCGTCAGTTACCATACTACTGGAGCAGATAGCTTTGATCTACTTTTTACGCTAGATCTGGAGAGTAAAGAACCCTTGGAACTGATTGAGGAAATCAAAACCAAAATCCCTGAGAAATCCAGAATACAAGAAAGATCCTACAGTGATCAACCTGTCTGGGAATACTTTGACGCACAAAACTCTAGAAAATGGACCATCTCCCATTTGAATAATGTCCTGCTGGTATCAGAATCTTCTTTTTTGGTGGAAGACGCAATTCGGCTTTTTTTAAGTGATAACCCGAATTCTTTGGCAAATAAACTGGGAGAAAACCTAGACCAGCCTGAAGGAATTGGAAGATTATATCTCACTTCAAAAGGACTATCCAAAGGCTTATCTGGAATCGGTTCCTCAAAGGATTCTCCTTTAGCTCAGGAATTGGCAATTGCTCAGCAAGTGGTGGCTTTGGATCTATTCTTCGAAGAAAATCAGCTGGAGTTCAGAGGAATAGCCCTCTTGGATCAGGAAGCAAGTTTCTTACCTTCTATCAAGGCTAATTTCTCAGAATTTGAAAAACTGATTTCCAACCGAACGCTTTCGCTTACACAGATTAATCTGGATGGAATTTATGAATCTCAAAAATTAGAAAATCGCGCTTTCACTCCTAAATCAACAGTAAGCGGGGAAATTCAAGCCCGACTTTTAGATCGGGGATTTTTGGATTTCTTCACCGGAGAGCAATATTTCTTGGAACTCGAATCCGTAGCCAACCAAGAGAATAACCTTGCAGTATTTGCAAGATGCTCCAATCCTGAGCAGGTCTGGGCTTATTTGAATGAATACAGCAACCAAACGGAAGGGCATTCCCGGGATTTTTATTTGGAAAATGAGATCTTATTTTTCCCAGAAGAGGAATTTCCTGCCCATGTTTTCAAAGGAAAATATCAAGGCTTTACCCAAACCCATATTGCCTTACTGGGTGAAATCCTAATTCTAGCCAATTCCGCTCCCGGGATGAAAATGATTTTGGATGATGTCCGGGTTGGAAATACATGGAATAGATCCTCCTCCGGTGAATCCATGTCTATCAACCCTTCCTCAGGCTATAGCAAAACATTCATCCTTCCTAAAATCTGGAGCAAATGGACCAAAAACTCTAATCCTACCTGGAGTTCCTTTCTCCAGAAATATGGATCGGTTTTCAAGTCTTTTCCTTATTTAACCCTGCGGATCAATGAAATAGCAGGTAAAAAAGAAGTCTCTTTGCTTCTTCCCTTTCAAGCTGGTAGAATGGCAGAAGCCCCAAAGACCGCTTCTTTGGTTTTGACCCCAAATAAACAAGTTTCCTTCGCCACCTCACTTTCTTTTGGTCCCAAGGCAATCGCAAACTTCAATGACAGAACAGAGGATATCCTTGTTCAAGATGAAAATAGCGTCCTTCATCTGGTGAACTCGGGAGGAGAAACGGTTTATTCCGTTCCACTTTCTGGGCAAGTTATTTCCGAGGCTTTTCAGATTGACTATTACAAAAACGGAAAGCTACAGGTCCTTCTGGCTACCAATAAATATATCTACGGCATTGACCGCTTGGGAAATCCACTTCCTGGCTATCCGATTTCTCTGGGCAATGAATCGATAACCCAGTTAAATCTGGTGGATTATGACAATTCCAAGGAGTATAGATACTTTGTAGCCACATCTGCTGGGAATCTCTGGCTTCTGGACAAGGAAGGAAATAAACTGGAGGGATGGAATCCACTCAAACTTGGTGAAGAAGTCATCCAATCCCCGGCTCATATTCGGGTAGCCGGAAAAGGAGATTACATGGTGGCTCAGGGAATCAGCGGGAATTTCCATCTTCTCAACAGAAGAGGAGAAAAGCAACCGGGCGGACCAATTGCTTTTGGAAAAGAATTGAAAACCGCTCTTTTGGTTTCTTCAGAAGGAAAAACCAAAGGGCAGGGAATCCATGGGATTTCCAAAACGGGAGAAGTCATTGCAGGTAATTTTTCCGGGGAAATCATCTATAGAAACCAGCTCATCAAGGAAAACCGGGATGATCAATTTGAGTTGATCCCTGATCAGAATGGGAATTCTTACTTGATTTTGATCCGTCAATTTAACAAGACCAAGATCCTGGATCCCGAGGAAAATACACTTTGCACCCTTTCCCATTCTGGGGAAGAACTCTTGGTAAATTTTTATGATTTTGGCTCGGAGAGAAAAATCATCGCGGTCACCGATCCCGTCCAGGGCTTTGGATTCCTTTATGATTTAAAGGGCACGCTGCTTACCGAAACTCCTTTGGAAAGCACAGGAAAAATTCAAATCACCCATTCCGCGGCTGAAAAACAATACCGAATTCGAACCCGATCCGGGAAGCAGCTCTTTGAGTACCTGATGCCCGATTAATCCCCTTGTCCTTGGGCTCCCAAATTGGAATGAGTAAATTGCGGCCCTATTATCCAAAAACCAAAGATGAATTACAGGCATTTTCTAGTAATCTTTTTCCTTTTATTCAGTTCAGAAATAGCAAATGCTCAGCTAATTGATGATAAAAATGTAACTGAAAATCTGGCGGATGAAATCAATCTAAGCACCCCTTACCATACCACACTCAGCTTCTTTTTCAATTTGGAGAAATCGAATTTTTCTCCGGAAACAGCCGCCAAAACCATGGATTTTCGTGGTGTAGAAGGAGACAAAAAAGACCTTGCAGTCAAGCTGAAGCAAATATTAGAGGGAAAAGGGGTAATCATCCACACCAGCGAAATCCCCAATGACCCCAACTATTTGGATTCCACAGCTGGTTCCGAACCCAAGTATTACTTCGACAAAATCAAGGCTCCGAATATTTACCTTGAAAAGTCGGGCAAGCAATGGAAGTTTTCAGCCTTTTCAGTTTCCAGAATCGAGCGAATTCATGCTGAAACCTATCCCTATGGCACAGCAGAACTACTAGATATCCTTCCTCAAATCGGAACCGATGAATACTTAGGCCTTCAGCTTTGGCAACTCATAGGACTCGGCATCCTGATCATCCTGACTTTTTTGGCTCATTTCCTTTTCACTTTCTTGGTGGATAGGGGATTGATCTATATCATGAGAAGACTGGGCTATGGGTATATCGGAGAAAACTACCTGCTTCCCATTGCGAAGATCACGAGCTTTTACCTGATCGTGGTGATCCTTTCCCTGTTGATGCGGGTTCTTCAGTTGCCTGCGGAAATCTGGGCATGGGTGGTCATCTTGTTTAGCACCCTGAAGCCTTTCTTTATCACGGTGATTTTCTACAAAATCGTAGACATCATCGCTGCCTATTTTTCTCATTTGGCTACCAAAACCGAATCTACCCTAGACGACCAATTGGTTCCATTGGTGAGAAAAACTTTGAAAGCTTTGGTCATCTTAGTCGGTACCCTTTTCATTCTTCGGGACGGGCTGAATTTTGACATAATTCCTTTCCTCACCGGACTTTCAATTGGTGGTGTGGCCATTGCCTTAGCAGCTCAGGACACGATCAAAAACTTCTTTGGCTCCATCATGATATTTATTGACAAACCCTTCCAAGTTGGAGATTGGGTGACCTCTGGAGATATTGATGGAACGGTGGAAGAGGTTGGCTTCCGATCTACAAGAATCCGGACTTTCAGGAATTCGGTCATGTATGTGCCGAATGGAAAAATCGCCGATTCCGTGGTGGATAACCATGGTCTGAGAAAATATCGTCGCTTTTTCACCACACTGACCATCACTTACGATACTCCACCGGAATTGATTGATGAGTTTGTAAAAGGCTTACGAGAAATTGTTTTGGCCCATCCTGATACGCGAAAGGACTTGTATCATGTCTATTTCAACAACCTTTCTGCCTATAGTCAGGATGTAATGTTTTACATCTTCTTTGAGTTACCGACTTGGGCTGAAGAACTTCGGGCTAGACATGAAATCCTAATCCAAACTGTCAAGCTGGCCAATGCATTGGGAGTACGGTTTGCTTTCCCTACCCAAACGCTCCACATGGAATCTTTTCCTGAGAAAAAAGGCTTGGTTCCAAGCTATCCTGGTGAAGCAGCCTATCAGGAAAAACTTCAGAAGTTCCTTTCTCAGGAACTAGGTAAAAAACCTGATTTATTAAGGTAAAATGGAATAGTAGGTTCTAGCAACCTGAGTTTTTCCTTGAGCATCTTGGGTCTTGACCCAAAGGACAAAAACTCCGTCCAAGGCAGGCGTTTGAATTTGATTAAATCCCGAGGCTGTAGAATTCCAATACAAAATCGTTCTCCAATCAGGGAATTTTTCTTCTTTGGCAGGATTTGCAAATTGGTTTCTATCCATTTCGACCAAAGGCTGCAAGCCCAAATAATCAAAAAATCGTGCACTTGGAGCCAAGGGATATAAGCCGAAATTATTTTCATAACTGCTCCAGCTCAATACCCCGGGATAGGTCCGCTCGTTCAGGTAAAACTCCCGATTCAGCACCTCAAGCTTAGACATAAACTTGGGATTGAATGAGGAAAGTAAGTCTGAATCGAAAACAGGCATGGCATCCACTAAGATCAGTGGATTAGCTTCGAATACCTTTTTATTTGCCTCGTCCAAGAGTCGAAATTCCTTCTTTCGCTCCCTGGTCCTAACCTGTACACTGGGAACATACTCTCTCAAAACAGTCTCAATATCCTCAAATCGGGTATAATCATCCAGATTATAGGAATAGTCTGCCACAAAACCAGTGACGATTTCCACGGTATCCAACCCATAAATTTCCTTGTAATAAGATTCGACCATGGAGGCCTTGATGAGTTTTTCCAGCAGCTCCAAATCACTGGTGTGAAGCGTCAATTCAGGAAAGGTAAATGAATCCTTGAATTGGGTGCGAATCACGGGAGAAACCACCTGAATACCCGGCATCTCCGCTCCATTCTCCAATTGGATGATCATTCGATCCCAATTTTTCAGTCCTCCGATATCAAAAATCAGAGTCCCATTTTCATCTGCAATATCCGTGTAGAGCGCACTTTGCTTTCCATGGACTGAAAGAAAATACGTAGAGTTTTCCTCTGGATTGGGAACTTTCACCTCTACGATATGCCCGAATAATTCCGGATAAAGCGTTCTTTTTTCAATTCCTTTATATGCCTCAGTTGAAGATATAGCTTGATGCTCTTCTGTCAGAAAAGGATTGGCAATGGAGAATCCCATGGCCTGAATTTCCCCGTTTTGCTGAGGAATATTAGCTCCAATAACTGTGGACTTTTGAAGAGAAAGCCTAGATGGAGATAAAGCGCTTGTTTTCTTTTCAGCAGGTTTGGGAGGAATATTCGGATTGATTACTGTGATAAATTGCTGGGCGATTCCTTGTTCTAAATTCAGATAAGGGCTGATTCGAGTATAAACCCGAAGCAAATAATTGGCAGAGGGAATGGACTGTTTGATTTTAAAATAATTCAGGGCCTTTCCCCTGACCAAAGGCATTTTTACATAATCGACTGAATTGGACTCTGCATCCACCAGCTCGGCATACAAAACTTGAGAGGTACTCGACCCGGCACCTAAAAGAACTTCCGCATCAATCCAGATTTTTTCACCTGTGAAATACAAGGTTTTGGGAATGGAGAAACTCACTGATTCTTTTTGCACAGCATTTTGCCCAAAAACTTCAAATGAGCAACAAAGCCCCATCACCAAGCTCAGGGTAAGAAGAAAAAACCGCATGGATAGAAAATTAAAATCGCTGTACTTATTCATCTTCCCAAAATTCTGGTTTAACAGGTGAGGCATACAGGGTACAATCCGCGCATCTTTTATCGGTGACATAGTAGCCAACTATCGTCGTACCGGCCATCAAGGGTATGGTAGGAAGTACAAATCCGCTTCCAAAAGTTGAAGCATAAAACTGAGTAAATACAGGCTCCAGACTTATAATACAATCATTGAATTGCGGATCTAAATAATTCCATGGAGAGACATCTACCCGGTTTATATAGATTCTTTTTTCCTGAACTACCCCCATACTCACCTGACCAATCACTGGAGAATTCGGATTATCCACGCTGGATATATTCCCCCCTATCAGGGAAGGAAGTGGACTGAATATCGAGCCGATATCTTCTGTGTTTTTCTTCAAAATCTCCCAAAAAGCCACATCTTCCTGAGCAATCGCCTTTTGAGAAATCAAAATGCTATATCGCTCCATGATGCGTTCATCCCCAGTTGGGATTTCGGTGATGGTTTGCTTGAACACTACCTGATCTTGAAATCTTGAACTGGTCTCCAGCAAGATATCCGGACTGCTCTCATTTTTAAAGCACAGAGAAATATCCTCCTCTGCTGTTCTGTCTCTCACCGTTCCAATCTTGGAATCATAGATATAGGCTGTCCGAATTCTCGGCCTGTAAATCCAGGATTCTTCAAATGTCCAAAGGAAATCATCTGCATTTTCATCACCTTTTGTGGTCACAAAAACCTCCACTCCTTCTTCATCCTTTTGAAAACCAGCATCAATAATCGGAGGTGTCAAAATAGGTTTTAATGGCTTGGACTTGAATCTTTCCCCGTTGGCAAGAAATATTTCCAAATTATACACATCCTGCTCCGGTACATTCCTTTCAAAAACATAAATCCCCGGCTCCTCTTCCTGAAGCTGGAATTGCTGTCCGGACTGTGAAGAAAGTATGACGGAGGCATTTTTTTCAGGAGAAAAGGACGTTGAAGAATCCAAAGGAACTGTTCTGCTCAATTTCAATTCACTCCGTTTTCCCTCGGTATCCAAATATCCCTCCACCACCAGAAAACTGATTTCTTTGGAAGGAATTTCGGGATCAAAGGGTGTTCTGCAAGCCTGAAGAGCTATCAAAACCACAAAAACGATTTTCAATACCTGCTTCATCAGAATCTAAAATTATAGCTAATAAAAGGAATGGGCTCAGCAAAAATGGATAGCTGATACCCCTGTAATTTTCCACCTTCAGGAATGTAATACACAGAATAGGCATTGTCTCTACCTAGAATATTGTAGACTCCAAAGGACCAGGAACCATGTGCCGGCTTATTGACCTTATGATTTCCCTCCAGATTGACCGAGAAATCCAAACGGAAGTAATCTGGAATTCGGAATGAGTTTCTGTCTGCAAAATAAACACGCTCTGAACCTCCATATTCGAATTTCGCCACAGGCAAAGTCACCGGCCTACCTGTACTATATTTCCCAGCCAAAGTGGCATTAACCCGGCGACTTAATTCGTAATTGAGCACCAAGTTTACATTATGCGGCTGGTCGAAATTACTGGGGTACCATTCCGAGCGGTTGATTTGTTCTTTTTGCTCCGATGGATCGGTCTGCATCAAAGATCTGCTATAGGTATAGGCCAAGGATCCATTGAGCTTACCGGTTACTTTTTTCAGGTAAAGTTCCAATCCATAGGCTTTCCCTTTGGTCACCAAAACATCCTGCTCGATGCGGTCATTGAGAATCAAAGTAGCTCCAGATCTATAATCGAGAATATTATTCATGGTTCGGTAATACACCTCCGCGGAAAACTCAATGGCATTGTTTTGCATGTTTCGGAAGTATCCCAGCGCATATTGAATTCCTGTCTGTGGTTTAATAAAGGCATCACTCAATTTCCAGGTATCCGTAGGCGTAATCACCGAGGAATTACTCAATAAGTGAATATTCTGCCTCATGGTATTGACTCCAGCCTTTACCGAAGACCAATTATTCAAGGCATATCTTCCAGAGAATCTCAGTTCTGGGCCCAGGTAACTTTTGATCAACTCCCCGGAAGTGTAAGAATTCTCCCCTACAATATTTTCCGGGAAAAAGGGCTCTCCTGCTGCATATTCCGGCAAAGTCTGTGGCCCAAAATTCCCAAACCAATTCAGGCGAACTCCCCCACTCAAGGTCAATTGCTCATTGACTTCAAACTCATCTCCGATAAATAGAGAGGCTTCCAAACCTTTCTCCGGAGACACCTCATCAGGAATCACAATACTCTCTGGTCCAAAGGGGTCAATTTTTCCTGGATTCAATCCATAGGCAATTCCATGAACCCCATAGGTCAGGATATGCCGATCTCCTTTTTCATGACGGAAAACCGCCTTCACAAAACTCTGCTTCACGGAGAACCCGTAGAGGTAAGAATTTAGAGGATTATCTTCTCCCTGTACGTCAAATTCATACTCATCCCTGCCTACGGATAAGTCCAACTCCAACTGATCATTGAAATAGTGCGTCCAAGTCAGCGCATAATTCAAGTTGGAATAGCTGTAAACCGTATCCGGATCAAACTGAAATCTATCCTTGCTATAATACCCTGAGACAAAAAGCTTGTCTTTTTCTCCTAATTGCGTGCTGAGGTTGGCATTGAAATCTCCAAAAAATGCCCGAGATGCTCCTAAATCCGCTCTTTCCTCAATATAATCCAACAACCAATCCGAATACGTCAATCGACTTCCCACCACAAAACTGGTGTTTTTCCCTATCGGTCCTTCCAAACTTAAGCGGCTGGTCATAGGCCCGATTCCTCCCGATCCCCCGATTTTATCTTTCTTGCCCTCTTTGGGAGTCACCTGTAGAACTGAGGAAAGTCTTCCCCCATAGCTGGCAGGTATTCCGGCTTTGTACAAATCTACCCCTTGCACCATATCGGAATTGACCGCAGAAAAGAACCCAAAAAGGTGTGAAGGATTAAACAGGGTATTTTGTCCCAAAAGGATCAAGTTCTGGTCCGCCGCCCCTCCACGAACATTAAAGCCTACACTGGCCTCACCCGCGGTATTTACTCCGGGCATAGTGAGAATCCCCCGGATAATATCCACCTCTCCCATCACAGTTGGGAGCTTTTTCATCTGCTGCACACTAAGGGACTGAACGCCCATTTCGGGTCTGCTGACATTGGAAAGCGCTCCGGATCTTACCACCACTTCACTCAGGGAGAAAACTCCTTCTCCAATCGTAATATCCAAAGTGGCATCGCCCTGAATATCCAAAAGTCTTTGTTCGGTATAGCCACCGATATTCTGAATCAAGAGCGTTTGATTTCCCTTGGGAAGGATAAGTTCGTATCTCCCCTCCCGATTCGTGATGGTCTGTCTTTGACTTTCCTTCTCGTAGACTATCGCCCCTTCTATGGGCTTTTGGTTTTCCAAACTGGTAATAAAGCCTGCAATCTTCGCCTCAGTCCCTGGACCTGGAGTTCCTAAGGTGTACCTTCTGTTTCGAACAAATTCATCCTGAAGGACTGAGCCTCCTCCTGCTGTATTCCTCAAGAAGTAATCTGTTGGGAATTCTATTTGTAGCTTTTCTCCTCTGGAAATAAAGACCTCCTTGGACCGGGAAATGGTGAATTTGAAATCCGATTTTTCGAAAATTACGGCCAGTACATCTTCCAACTTGTCCTGATTGGCCTGAAGGTTTACGGTCAGGTCTTTTACATCCGCTTCCTTGAAATAAAAAGTATAGGAAGTTTGCTGCTCGACCAATTCCGCAAATCGGGTAAAGCTTGTTCCCGGGAAAAACCCGGTAATCCGATCCGCTTCCTGAGCCAAAGCTACTTGAACCGAAAGAAGGATAAAACTCAGTACTGCCAGGAGACTTTTCTTCATATTACTTGGAATTCACCTGGACTAAAAATTTCAAATACTCCTCGGGGTTTTGCTTAAAAACCAGATTTCGGGCCCTCAGCTCCTTTTTGATGAATTTCTTTTCCAAACCTAAAATTTCAAAAGCCTGATTTCCTTTCTGAATTTGAAGAAAGACTCCATCCTTCACCAAAAAATAATCTGACTTGGCTAAATATATTTCGTCGTATTTCGACATTTCCCGCACAGCCTTAGTCGTCTTGAATTGCTTGGCTACCGCCAAATAATCCCCCTCACCCAAGACTTTATAGATACCATTTCCATTTTTCAGGTAATCTCCATTCCCTGAAAAATGTCGAAACCTTTCCCCATTGGCCAATTGGAAGCCGTCGATCTTCTCAGGCTTGATCAGGATTTTCTGATTAAAAACCGGATGGAATGTCACCACCTGATCTCTATAGCTGTCATAGAGCAAAGGAACCTGAGGATAAGTGACCCCATTGATGATCAAGGTCCCTTTTTCGAATTGCCGGGAAAAGTAATAGGGATCCCCCTGAATCAATCGGGAGGGTTCCTGATACTGCCCTCCGGTGATCAACTCCTGAAAATAGGGAAGCTGCTCCTGATATTCCGGAAGAAATGCGAGGTTCTGACCAGCCACCTGAGCTTTCAAACCATTATTAGAAAAAGGTCCAAGGAGAAAAATGAAAAAGAGTATTTTTCGCATTCTGAAAAATACGAGGGTTTTCTACAAAAATCAGCTTATTTTCAGAATATAGATAAACGGCATTGGTTTGCTTTAAATGGACAAAATCCTGAATCCCTATGACCTCAAGAAGAAACCTATTAAAATCCCTGGCCCTAGCTCCTCTAGCTACCCTAGCCACTCCCAGCTTCGCAAAGACTGAGCAAAAAGAAGAAACCCAATTCAAGTTTTCTCTGAATACCTCCACCATCCGAGGGCAAAAGCTCAGTCTTCCGGAAATCATTGAATTGGCGGCACGGGCTGGATACGATGGATTCGAACCCTGGATGATGGAGATCCAAGGCTATTTGGATTCTGGAAAAAGCTTGGCTTCCCTTAAAAAGCTGGCTTCCGATGCCGGATTGGAGTTTTTCGATTGCATAGGATTCCCTACCTGGATGGCTCAGGATGCAGAAAAAAGCAAGACAGGCTTCGCCCAAATGGAAAAGGAAATGGGGGTTTTGGCCGATCTGGGCTGCCCTAGAGTGGCTGCTCCGGCCATAGGAACCGAGGCTCCTCTGGATCTGATGCAGGCAGGAGAGAAATACAAACGGCTTTTGGACTTGGGAAGAAAAACCGGGGTGATGCCCCAACTGGAATTCTGGGGAGCTTTCCCTTCCTTTTATCACTTGGGTCAGGCGATGATGGTCGCTGCCGTGGCTGATGACAAGGATGCCAAGATCTTGGCTGATGTCTATCACCTCTTTCGGGGAGGATCAGGCTTTGAAGGCATGAAAATGCTGGACGGGCATAGCATTGATATCTTCCACATGAACGATGTCCCGGCGTCTATTCCCCGACTGGAGCAGCAGGACAAGGATCGCGTGATGCCTGGAGACGGAGCCGCCCCTATGCAGGAACTCGCCAATACACTAAAATCAAAAGGAGGGCAAATCATCCTTTCCCTGGAACTCTTTAACCCCACCTACTATGCCATGGATGCCGCAGTAGTCGTCAAAGAGGGATTGGAGAAAATGAAAAGGTTTTTTTGAAAAAAGAGATCACAAAATTCATAGCCCATGATTTAAATCATGGGCTAAATTTTACCCAAACAAATCCGAGCTGAGGTATCGATCCCCACGATCGCAGGTGATGCAGACGATCAATCCTTCTTCCAATTCCTTGGACAATTCAATTGCTGCATGTAGCGCTCCTCCGCTACTCATTCCGGCGAGGATTCCTTCCTCCTTCGCCATGCGTCGGGTCATTTGGGTGGCTTGATCCTGGCTGACATCAATCACCCTATCCACACGATCTTTTTCAAAAATTGCCGGCAAAAACTCCGGAGACCAGCGTCTGATTCCAGGAATACTGGAACCGTCTGTAGGTTGAGTTCCTACGATTTGAATGGCGGGATTTTTTTCTTTTAAATATCTGGAGACGCCCATGATGGTTCCGGTAGTTCCCATAGCCGAAACAAAATGGGTGACTTTGCCTTGGGTATCTCTCCAGATTTCCGGGCCAGTAGTCTTGTAATGTGCCCAGTAATTATCCGGATTGGCAAATTGATTGAGCATAAAATACCCTTCCTTGGCATTCATCTCTTCAGCCAGGGTTCGGGAATACTCTATAGTCTTGGCAGCAGGAGTCAAAATCACTCTCGCTCCATAAGCTTCCATGGAAAGTACCCGCTCCTTGGTAGAGTTATCCGGCATGATCAGGGTCATATCCAAGCCCAGAACTTTGGCAACCATGGCTAAAGCAATACCTGTATTTCCGCTGGTTGCTTCTACCAGTTTGTCCCCTTTTTTGATTTCTCCCCGGTCCAAGGCAGATCTAAGCATATTGTAAGCAGCCCTATCCTTGACACTTCCTCCGGGATTTTGGCCCTCCAGTTTGCAGAGGATTTTGACTTTAGGATTGGTAGGAATATGCTCCAACTCAATCAATGGAGTATTGCCGATTAGTTCAAAGAGTCGCATCGAAATCATTTTTAAAGACATATCGGTCCGTCACCAAGCCATCCTCATGATGGATTTGGGTTTGGTAATAGACTTTGGAATTGGCAGGAACAGATTTGGTCAACCAGACATTTCCGCCGATTACAGAATTAGCGCCGATCCGGGTATTTCCACCCAAAATGGTAGCTCCCGCATAAATCACCACATGATCCTCAATAGTCGGATGCCGCTTCAGATCTGCATCGGCTTTGTCCACGCTCAAAGCTCCAAGGGTAACACCTTGGTAAATTTTCACATGATTTCCGATAACGGTGGTCTCCCCGATTACCACTCCTGTTCCGTGGTCGATACAGAAGAATTGACCGATTTTAGCCCCCGGGTGAATATCGATTCCTGTTTTGCTGTGAGCGATCTCGGTGATCATCCTTGGAATTAACTTGATTCCCAACTGATGGAGTTCATGGGCAATTCTATAGGCTGCAATAGCATAGAAACCCGGATAGCTTCGAAGGATTTCTGTTTTGGATTTGGCAGCCGGATCACCAGCATACATGGCATCCACATCCTGATGCACCCAATCAAAAACCTTTTCCAGTTTGTGAAAAAAGTCAGCGGCTAACTCCTTTCCATCACCAGCATGCAAATGCTTATTTCGAAGCAAAATGGCGGTTAGGGTTTCTTTCAAAAGGATTAACCTTGCCGAAACCTCCTCTTCTGACTTTACTTTTTGCACCGCATATTCCGGGAAAAGTAAGCCTAGTAATTCCTCAAAAAACTGTTGGATTACCTTAGGAGACGGGCAATCAGAGCACTCCTGATGTGCGTGGTGGATTTTTTGAATCAGAGATTTCATGGATTTTGTCTAGCGCAACTATAGAACAAAACCCACTCTGATCACATAAGGTTCAGCGTAGTAGGAGGTTTGACGGTCATACAAGACATTATACAAAAAAGTAAAATTCGCTCCTCCCCGTCTGCCAAAAGGTGCGAAATAGCCTCCACCTACAAATAAGGCATCTGTCCAAGTTCTACGGAAGTCCTCAGCTACCAGATTGTAGGCATTCCAGTTGATGTTTTCGTATTCTACATGAGTGAAGATATTGGGCAGCACATTGTACCTGCCAAAAACCCTTCCACCGTAAGATGAGCCATTGGCTCCCTGGAATCTATTGTCGTCGTAATATTGGTAGGTCAAGCCAGCTCCACCTGAAAGTCTTGGGGTAATCATCACTCCCACCAAAGGAGAAACGTCAATGAAAGTCACCGTACCGAATTGAAGTCCCAAATTCCCTCCAAAAAACAATCTATCCCTGAAGGAAGTCGAATCCCCGTAAATTTCGCGTTGGGCGAAGGAAGAAGTTTGAAAAAGGGTAAAGGCAAAGAAAAAAAGCAGGAGAAATTTATTTTTCGACAATGACATATAAATCTTCAGTTTGTTTTTTCATGAAATATCGTTCTCTGGCAAACTTCTCGAGAAGTTCTGGATTGCTCATCAATTCCTCCCTTTCGGCCTTGATCTGAACTTTCCGCTCTTGGTAGAATTCTTTTTGGTCCTCCAAATCCCAGAGCTTCTTACTTAAACGGATTTGATTGACCAGGTTGTTGGAATCGATAAAAATCATCCAAAAAAGAAAGAATAGCGTCGCCAAGACATAAAAATTGCGACTGTATTTGAGGATCTTTTGCATGGCAATAAATTTCAAAATGGAAGTTACAAAAATGATGCAAGAAAAAAGGCAGCTCTTTTCGGAACTGCCTTTCATACTTTTATTGAGTTGAATTATTTCAATCTTCCTTTGAAGATCGCTGATTCACCCAATTGCTCTTCGATTCTTAGCAACTGATTGTATTTCGCCATACGGTCAGATCTTGAAGCTGAACCGGTCTTGATCTGTCCGCAGTTCACTGCTACAGCCAAGTCAGCGATGGTAGAATCTTCCGTTTCACCAGATCTGTGAGACATTACTGCAGTAAAACCAGCCTTATGAGCCATTGCAATAGCATTCAAAGTTTCAGTCAAGGTTCCGATTTGGTTTACTTTTACCAGAATTGAGTTGGCAGACTTCTCTTCGATTCCACGCTTCAAGAATTTCACGTTGGTTACGAAAAGGTCATCTCCTACTAGCTGAACTTTGTCACCGATTTTCGCAGTCAACATCGCCCAACCAGCCCAATCTTCCTCAGCACATCCGTCTTCGATAGAATCGATTGGATATTTTTCAGTTAATTCAGCCAAATAAGCCACTTGCTCTTCTCTGGATCTAACTTTTCCAGTTGGTCCTTCAAACTTGGAGTAGTCGTATTTTCCGTCTTTGTAAAACTCAGAAGATGCGCAGTCCAAGGCGATAGTTACATCATCACCTGGCTTGTAACCAGCCTTTGCGATAGCATCCAAGATGCAAGCAAGAGCCTCTTCAGTACCACCGGAGAAGTTTGGAGCAAATCCACCTTCATCACCTACTGCGGTGCTTAAATGTTTGTCATGAAGGATTTTCTTCAGGTTATGGAAAATCTCAGCACCCATACGGATAGCCTCAGAGAAGCTGCTAGCCCCTACAGGTCTTACCATAAATTCCTGGAAAGCGATAGGCGCATCAGAGTGAGAACCACCATTGATGATGTTTAACATAGGAACAGGAAGGGTATTGGCGTTCACCCCACCGATGTATCGGTAAAGCGGCTGGCCAGATTCCATCGCTGCTGCTTTCGCTACTGCCAAAGAAACACCCAGGATAGCATTTGCTCCTAGCTTGCTTTTGGTAGGCGTACCATCCAAATCAATCATGATCTGGTCAATGGTGTTTTGCTCGAAAACATCCATCCCCACCAATTCAGGAGCAATGATTTCATTTACATTGGCTACGGCCTTCAATACACCTTTGCCCAAATATTTGCTTTTGTCTCCGTCTCGGAGCTCTACTGCTTCGTTGACACCGGTAGAAGCGCCAGATGGAACTGCTGCGCGTCCAAAAGCACCATTTTCGGTTACTACATCGACTTCTACGGTAGGGTTACCTCTTGAATCGAGGATTTGTCTTGCATGAATTGATTGAATCAACGTCATAGTTTTAAAAGGTTTATTAGAATTAGTTGTTATTGATCATCGACACAAAATCATCGAATAAATATCTGGAGTCATGTGGTCCAGGTGATGATTCCGGGTGGTATTGTACAGAAAATGCAAGCTTATTCTTCAAGCGAATTCCTGCTACGGTATTGTCATTCAAGTGAACGTGGGTGATTTCAACCTGAGGGTTTTTCTCAGTATCTTCTCTCACCACGTTGAAACCATGGTTTTGGGAAGTGATTTCACTTTTTCCGGTCAAAAGGTTCTTGATTGGGTGGTTGAGTCCTCTATGACCATGGTGCATTTTGTAGGTTTTAATTCCTACTGCCTCCGCCAAAAGCTGATGTCCCAAGCAAATTCCAAAGACAGGTTTACCTGTTTCTAAAATTTCCTTCACTGTATCCACCGCATATTCCATTACAGCCGGATCGCCGGGACCATTGGAAAGGAAATAGGCCTGTGGAGCCCAAGCTTCCATTTCAGCTAATTTTGTCTTTGCTGGATATACTTTGCAGTAAACACCTCTAGAAGCTAGATTTCTAAGGATATTTTTCTTGATGCCAAAATCCAGACAGGCCACTTTGATAGCTGAATTTTCATCTCCGAAGAAGTAAGGTTCCTGAGTACAAACTTTGGAAGAAAGCTCAAGGCCATTCATATCGGGAACTTTCGCTAATTCAGCTTTTAGTCCTTCCAAATTACCTTCGAATTCAGAGCTGATGATGGCATTCATAGCTCCTTTGGACCGAAGATGCCTTACCAGCTTACGGGTATCAATATCTGCGATACCAGTAATGCCATAATTCACCAAATAGTCTTGCAAAGATCCAGAAGCATCTAACCTGGAAAACACCTCAGAAAAGCTATTAACCACGATTCCGGCTACACAAGGATGATCGGATTCCACCTCATCTGGATGCACCCCATAATTTCCGATATGGGAAGTAGTGGTCACTACAATCTGTCCGGTATAGGATGGGTCGGTGTAAATTTCCTGATAGCCTGTCATGCCCGTATTAAAGCAGATTTCGCCACCGTTGGTACCAGGTTTGCCGATTAGGGTTCCATGGAAAACTGTCCCGTCGGCTAGAAGAAGAGTTGCTTTCTGTTTAATCATTTTTTCAAAGGTTGCCCAAAGTTAACCAAAACTTGGGAGGAGGATAAGATATTGGGGTATAAAAAAAGGATTGAACAGCCGTCCAATCCTTTTGATATTTGAAAATAACTTTCAAATTATTTTTCTTCGTTTTCGCCTTCAGTTGAAGCTTCAGGAGCGCTAGGCTCTTCTGCTTTTGCCTCTGCTGCAGGAGCCGCAACTGGAGCAGCTTCAACAGACTCAGCCTTACCAGTAGATCTTCTTGATCTTCTAGTAGTTTTCTTAGCAGGCTTAGCGTCTTTCAACATCAATTCGTTGAAGTCAACCAATTCGATGATACACATCTCAGCGTTGTCACCCAAACGGAAACCAGTCTTGATAATTCTGGTGTAACCTCCTGGACGAGAACCTACTTTTTCGATTACCTCGCCGAAAAGAGCCTTGATGGCATCTTTGCTTTTTAGGTAGGAGAAAGCAATTCTTCTATTATGAGTAGTATCTTCTTTAGCTCTGGTTACCAGAGGCTCTACAAACTTCTTCAATTCTTTTGCCTTAGCAAGCGTGGTGGAGATACGCTTGTGAAGAATGAGGGAAGTTGCCATGTTGGATAGCATCGCCTTTCTGTGAGAAGACGTCCTTCCAAGGTGGTTAATTTTCTTACCGTGTCTCATTGTTTTTTATTCTTCATCAAGTTTATACTTAGAAATATCCATCCCAAAGGTCAAACCTTTTTCCTGGATCAACTGCTCAAGCTCAGCAAGAGACTTCTTACCGAAGTTTCTGAATTTCATCATGTCAGAAATTTCAAGCTTGGCCAAGTCGCCTAGGGTTCTCACATCAGCAGCTTTCAGACAGTTGAACGCACGAACAGAAAGATCGAGGTCGCTCAAAGAAGTCTTCAATAGCTTTCTCATGTGAAGGAATTCCTCATCGATAGGCTCTGGTTCTGCAATACCGGTAGAATCAAGGACCATAGTCTGGTCGGAGAACAACATAAAGTGCTGAATCAAAATCTTAGCAGATTCCTGAAGCGCTTTCTCTGGATGGATAGAACCATCTGTAGAAACTTCAAGGATCAATTTTTCGAAGTCAGTCTTCTGCTCTACTCGGGTGTTTTCTACGCTATACTTTACGTTTTTGATTGGCGTAAATACTGCGTCGATTGCAATTTGTCCAAAAACCTGCTCTTTGGGCTTGGATTCTTCAGCTGGCAAATACCCTCTTCCTTTTTCTACAGTCAATTCAATCTCAAAGTTTTTGGTCTCGTCGATATGACAGATCACCAACTCAGGATTAAGAACTTCGAAAGAAGAAGTGAACTTAGCAATGTCCCCTGCGGTGAACACAGACTGATTTTTGATCTCAACTGTGATTTTTCCGTCAAATGCTTCGTGCACTTTCTTGAATCTCACCTGCTTTAGGTTCAAAATGATGTCAGTCACGTCTTCTACTACACCCTCAATGGTGGAGAACTCATGAACCACTCCCGGAATTTTGATGGAAGTGATGGCGTATCCCTCCAAGGAAGAAAGCAAGATTCTTCTTAGGGCGTTACCGATGGTAACTCCATAGCCTTTTTCAAGAGGTTTGAAGGTGAACAAGCCATGAAAGTCGTCGGCTTTCTCCATCACCACTTTCTCAGGCATTTGAAATGCTAGTATGGACATATATCTCGTTCTGTTTTTTTAGCTGAAAATAGTAAAATATTACTTAGAGTAAAGTTCGACAATGAGCTGCTCCTTGATATTCTCAGGAATATCATCTCTGCCCGGAACACTGACGAATTTGCCTGACAAAGAAGCATTATCCCACTCTAACCAAGGATATCTATTTGCTCCTCTTCCCGCCAAGCTGCTGGTGATTGCTTCAAGAGACTTAGAACGCTCTCTAACTGAAACCACATCACCAGGCTTCAAAGTGTAAGAAGGAATGTTTACCACTTCACCGTTTACCAAGATGTGCTTGTGCGATACAAGCTGTCTTGCTCCACGACGAGTAGGGGAAATTCCCATACGGTATACGGTGTTATCCAATCTCGCTTCAAGCAATTGAAGTAAGTTTTCACCGGTGATACCTGATTTTCTGGAAGCGATGTCAAACATCTTAGCGAATTGTCTTTCCAACACGCCATAGATGTATTTAGCTTTCTGCTTCTCAGCAAGCTGAACAGCATATTCAGACTGCTTCTTTCTTCTACCTCGGCCGTGCTGACCTGGAGGGTAGTTTTTCTTTTGAAGTGCCTTGCTATGCCCTTCGATAGCTTCTCCAAATTTTCTGGAGATCTTTGCTTTAGGACCTGTATATCTTGCCATTCTGTTACTTTTTTAAAATTAAACTCTTCTACGCTTAGGAGGACGACAACCGTTGTGAGGAAGTGGAGTCACGTCGATGATCGTAGTCACGTCCAATCCTACATTTTGCAAAGTTCTGATCGCAGATTCACGACCAGCGCCTGGTCCTTTTACGAATACTTCGATTTTTCTCAAACCGAGATCGTATGCTACTTGTCCGCAGTTTTGAGCGGCCATCTGAGCAGCGTAAGGAGTGTTTTTCTTAGAACCTCTGAATCCCATTTTACCGGCAGAAGCCCAAGAGATTACTTGACCTGCATTATTGGTAATGGAGATAATGATATTGTTGAAGGAGGCTTTGATGTGAGCCTGTCCTACAGCTTCTACCTTTACTACTCTTTTTTTACCTTTTGCTTTATCGTTTCTTTTCTGAGCCATAATCTAAATCAGGTTTTATTTAGTTGCCTTCTTCTTGTTAGCAACAGTTTTACGCTTACCCTTCCTTGTTCTGGCATTGTTCTTAGTACCTTGACCACGTACAGGAAGTCCTTTTCTGTGTCTCAAACCTCTATAACATCCGATATCCATCAGACGCTTGATGTTTAGTTGGATCTCTGACTTCAGAGCGCCTTCGGTTCTAAATTCCTCAGCGATGATATTACGGATTGCGGTAGACTCATCGTCATCCCACTCACCTGCTTTTTTGTCAAAAGAGATACCGGCCTTGCTCAGGATCGCTCTGGCTGAACTTCTACCAATTCCGAAGATATAGGTAAGTCCGATTTCGCCGCGCTTATTGTCTGGTATGTCTACACCTGCAATTCTAGCCATGATTAACCTTGTCTTTGTTTAAACTTAGGATTCTTCTTATTGATGACGTAAAGTTTTCCGTTTCTTCTAATCACTTTACAGTCAACACTTCTTTTTTTAATAGATGCCTTAACTTTCATATCAGTCTATTTATATCGATATACTATTCTACCTTTTGTTAAATCATAAGGAGACAATTCCAATTTGACTTTATCTCCGGGAAGGATTTTGATATAATTCATCCTCATTTTACCGGAAATATGAGCAATCAATTGATGTCCATTTTCCAGTTCCACTTTAAACATCGCGTTGGACAACGCTTCCGTGATGGTGCCGTCTTGCTCGATTGATGTCTGTTTGGCCATATTAGAATTTAACTATCTCTTCTATGTATTTATGGGTCGTTAGGACCTCTGTTCTATCTTCAAATATTGCGACTGTATGTTCATAATGGGCTGACGGTTTTCTGTCGGCTGTTCTGATTGTCCACCCATCCCGCTCTTGAACAATATTTCTTGATCCAAGATTGATCATCGGCTCGATCGCAATCACCATTCCTTGTTTTAACAAGGGACCACTTCCTTTTTTGCCATAATTTGGGACCTCAGGAGCTTCGTGAAGATTTTTACCTAATCCGTGTCCGACTAATTCTCGAACTACGGTGTAGCCTTTCGCTTCTACAAACTTCTGAATGGCGTGACCGATATCTCCAACTCTGTTACCAGATTTGGCCTGCTCGATCCCCAAATAGAGCGAATCTTTAGTGGCTTTAAGTAATGCTAAGACAGAAGGGGAAACCTCACCAATAGGGTACGTATAAGCGGAATCGCTATGAAAACCTTGGTGAAAGACTCCACAATCTACTGAGATTATATCGCCATCTTTCAATTCATATTCACTTGGAAAACCATGAACCACAACTTCGTTCACAGAAATACAAAGTGACGCGGGAAAACCATTGTAGCCCTTAAATGAAGGAACTGCACCGTGATCCCTGATAAACTCTTCAGCAATTTTGTCAAGAAAAGAGGTCTTTACCCCTTCTTTGATATGCTTGGCGATTTCACCGTGTGCTCTACCAAGTATATCTGCACTCTCTTTAATCTTTTGAACTTCTTCCGAAGTCTTGTAATGAATCATTTTAAGCTACTTGGTAATTCGAAGGATTATTCTTCATATTACCAGACTTCATCATTCCTTCGTAGTGTCTCATCAATAGATAACTTTCGATTTGTCTCAAAGTATCCATGATCACACCAACCATAATCAGCAAGGAAGTACCTCCATAGAACTGAGCGAACTCACCACCAACCCCGGCAATGATTGCCAAAGCAGGAAGAATCGCCACTGCCGCAAGGAGGATAGAACCAGGCAATGTGATTTTAGAAATTATGCTGTCAATAAACTCAGAGGTTGGAGCTCCAGGCTTTATACCAGGAACGAATCCTCCGTTTCTTTTCATGTCTTCTGCAATTTGCTCTGGGTTAACAGTAATCGCAGTGTAGAAGAACGTGAACACAATGATCAATACAGCGAATAGCAAATTATATTGCCAGGAAGTGAAATCAGAGAAAGTGGTTCCAATGTAGTTGGCAATATCACTTTCACCTGCCCAGATCTGAGCAATCAATGCTGGAACAAACATCAGAGACTGAGCAAAGATGATCGGCATAACACCAGAAGCATTCACTTTAATTGGAATGTACTGACGCTGTCCTCCATATACTTTACCTCCGACAACTTGCTTCGCATACTGTACTGGAATTCTTCTTGTAGCTTCTGTCAAGGCAATTACCCCTACTACAACAAAGAACAATACACCAGCTTCAATTAATAATAGCAACATCCCAGATGTATTTTTCTCTAAAACCTCAGCGATGATAGCGCCAGGGAACCTAGAGATAATACCAATCATGATCAGCATTGAGATACCGTTTCCGATACCCTTTTCAGTGATCTTCTCACCTAACCACATACAGAACATGGTACCGGCTGAGAGAAGAACTAGAGAACTGAACATGAAAAGGGAGGTACTAACCATTACAGCACCTGTAGGCAAAATAGTAGCAGTTACATAACCGATACCTTGCGCAACTGTAATAGCAATGGTTAATACACGAGTAATCTGATTGATTCTTTTTCGACCAGATTCCCCTTCCTTTTGCATTTTTTGAAAATAGGGTACTCCGACAGTAAGCAACTGCAATACGATAGATGCAGAGATATAGGGCATAATTCCCAAACCGAAGATGGAAGCATTACTGAAAGCTCCTCCAAGGAAAGTATCAATCAAACCGAAGATCCCTTCTGGAGCTGCACCAAGTCTAGAAGGATCTACACCTGGGAGAACAATAAAAGAACCTAAACGGAAGATGATCAAGAATCCAATCGTATTGATAATACGGATTCTCAAATCTTCGATTGAGAAAATATTTTTAACTGTCGAAATAAACTTTTTCATTTACTTAAATCTTGTTTACAGTACCACCAAGTTTTTCGATTGCTTCTACTGCAGAAGCTGAAAACTGATGTGCAGACACGTCTAATTTGGCTGTCAATTCACCTCTTCCCAATACCTTGATTTTGTCATTCTTAGAAGCGATTCCGTGAGAAACCAAAGCTTCCATATCGACAACTGACAAGTTGTACTGTTCTGAAAGGGATTGCAAGGTATCCAAATTTACCGGTTTGAATTCAACCTTGTTCAAAGATTTGAAGCCGAATTTTGGAACTCGTCTCTGAAGAGGCATCTGACCACCTTCAAATCCGATTTTCTTCTTATAACCAGATCTAGACTTAGCTCCTTTGTGACCTCTGGTGGAAGTTCCACCTCTACCTGATCCAGTACCTCTACCGATTCTTTTTCGGTTTTTGGTTGAACCTTCGTTTGGAGTTAATGTAAATAGTTTCATAATTAAGCTTCCTCCACTTTTACCAGGTGATTCACTTTATTTACCATTCCAGCGATCTGAGGAGTTTGCTCAACTACAACAGACTTGCTGATACGACCCAATCCTAAAGCAGTGATTGTTTGCTTCTGATCTTTAGGTCTTTTGATCGTACTTTTTACCTGCGTGATTTTGATCTTTGCCATGATGATTATCCGTTAAAGACTTTAGCCATTTTCACACCTCTTTGCTGAGAAACTGAGATAGCATCTCTAAGCTGGACCAAAGCATCGATGGTTGCTTTTACCACATTGTGAGGGTTTGAAGATCCTTTGGATTTCGCCAATACGTCTGTAACGCCAGCTGATTCCAAAACCGCACGCATCGCACCACCGGCAATTACACCAGTACCCGCTGCAGCTGGTTTGATCAATACCAAACCTCCACCAAATTTTCCAATTTGCTCGTGAGGGATGGTACCTTTAAGAACTGGTACTTTCACCAAATTCTTTTTAGCATCTTCGATACCTTTAGTGATCGCGTCAGTTACTTCATTGGCTTTACCCAATCCATAACCTACTACACCTTGGCCATCACCTACAACCACAATAGCTGAGAAGGAGAATCTTCTACCACCTTTTACCACTTTGGCTACTCGGTTGATAGCTACTACTTTCTCTTTTAATTCTGTATCTGTAGCCCTAATGGGTTTTCTTCTTACTTGAGACATAATGATTAGAATTTAAGGCCTCCTTCTCTGGCTCCATCGGCCAAAGCTTTTACATTACCATGATACAAGTACCCATTTCGGTCAAATACTACGCTAGAGATACCATTTGCCACAGCTCTTTCTGCAAGTTTTTTTCCTACTTCTTTAGATACTTCTACGTTAGTGTTGGCTTTAGCGCCAAGCTCTTTGGAAGAGGCCTGAGCCAATGTACGTCCCTGAAGATCGTCCACCAATTGAGCATAAATACCAGTATTGCTTTTGAATACTGACAAACGAGGTCTGGAATCAGTACCAGAAATTTTTCTTCTGATACCCTGCTTGATTCTAAGTCTTCTGGAATTCTTATTAAATGCCATAACCTATTATTTTTTACCGGCAGTTTTACCAGCCTTACGTCTAACATTCTCACCAACGAAGCGCACACCTTTTCCTTTGTAAGGTTCAACCTTACGCAAGGATTTGATTTTAGCGGCAACTTGTCCGATCAACTCTTTGTCAATTCCTTCAAGGGTAATGATTGGGTTTTTACCTTTTGGAGTTTCTGTTTTCAAAGAAATCTCCTGAGGCAAAGCCATAAAAATATTGTGAGAATAGCCTAAGCTAAGCTCCAATACTTGACCTTGATTGGAAGCCTTGTAACCTACACCTACTAGTTCCAAGTCCTTTTTGTAACCTGCAGAAACTCCGATCACCATATTGTTGATCAAAGATCTGTAAAGTCCATGCATAGACTTGTGTCTTTTAGAGTCAGTAGGTCTAGAGATAACTACTGCGTTACCTTCCACTTTCACCTGAATGTCGGGATTCACATCCTGAGTCAGGGTACCCTTTGGACCTTTAACAGTGACAGTTCCATGAGCTGACACGTCTACAGTAACACCGCTGGGTAGATTTATTGGTTTTTTACCTATTCTAGACATGATAGTAAATTAATATACGTAGCAAAGTACTTCGCCACCGATACCTTCGGTACGGGCTTCTTTGTCTGTCATTACACCTTTAGAGGTGGAAATGATTGCGATACCTAAGCCATTGATTACTCTTGGGAGCTCATCATGCTTAGCGTATTTTCTTAAACCTGGAGTACTAACTCTTTCAAGGCTAACGATCGCGTTTTGCTTGGTGGATGGATTGTACTTCAAGGCAATTTTGATAGTGCCCTGAGGTCCATTTTGTTCAAACTTATAGTTTTGAATGTACCCTTTATCGTGCAAAACTTTTGTGATCTCCTTCTTAAGGTTAGAAGCAGGTATCTCAACGATTCGATGAGAAGCCTTAATGGCATTTCTCAATCTGGTCAGATAATCAGCTATTGGATCAGTCATAATATTGAATTGTCTAGCGCCACCCGAATTGGGCGTGCAAAGTTACGAATTGATTTTTAGAATAAAAACTACTGTCGTTATTTTACCAGCTAGACTTAGTCAGACCCGGAATCTTTCCAGCAGCAGCCATTTCTCTGAAGGTTACCCTGTTGATACCGAACTTCCTCATGTATCCTTTTGGACGACCGGTTAGCTTGCATCTGTTGTGAAGTCTTACCGGAGAGGCATTTTTTGGTAATTTGTCAAGGGCTTCGTAATCACCGGCTGCTTTCAGCTCAGCTCTTTTCTTGGCATACTTGGCTACCAGTCTTTCTCTTTTTCTCTCGCGAGCTTTGATGGACTCTTTTGCCATGATTATTCTTGATTTTTATTTACGAACGGCATACCGAAAGCTTTCAACATCGCAAAAGCCTCTTCATCTGTGTTGGCAGTGGTAACGAAAGTGATATCCATACCAGAGATTCTGTTCACCTTTTCGATGGAAATCTCAGGGAAGATAATCTGCTCAGTCACACCCAAGGTGTAATTACCTCTTCCGTCAAAACCTTTGTCAGAGATACCTTTGAAGTCTCTTACACGTGGAAGTGCAACAGTCATCAAACGGTCAAGGAATTCATACATTCTCTCTCCTCTCAAAGTTACCTTTGCCCCGATAGGCATACCTTCTCTCAACTTAAAGTTAGAAACGGCGATTTTTGCCTTAGTAGCTACTGCCTTCTGGCCGGTGATTAAAGAAAGCTCTTCTACGCCCTGGTCAACCAATTTCTTGTCTGCCACTGCTGCTCCGATGCCTTTGTTCAAAACGATTTTGGTCAATTTTGGAACTTGCATTACGGAAGAATATTGGAACTTCTCTTTCAAAGCAGGAACGATATCGTTCACATACTTTTCTTTCATTCTTGGATTAGCCATTGATCACCTCCCCAGTTTTCTTTGAGTATCTAACTAATTTGCCGTTTTCGCCTACTTTTCTACCTGTTCTAGTTGCTTCTCCTGTTTTAGGGTCAACCAACATCAAGTTGCTGATATGCAAGGCAGCTTCTTTCTTCTCGATTCCTCCTTGAGGCTTTGCAGCAGTTGGCTTCACGTGCTTGGTGATCATATTGATCCCTTCTACGAAAGCTCTTTTCTTTTCAGTGTCTACTGAAAGCACCTTGCCTGTCTTTCCTTTGTCATCTCCAGCGATCACTTTTACGGTGTCACCAGTTTTGATATGCAGCTTTTGCTGCTTATTAGATTTTCTTTCCATGATTAAAGTACTTCAGGGGCCAAGGAAACGATTTTCATGAACTGCTTTTCTCTGAGCTCTCTAGCTACTGGACCGAAAATACGGGTACCTCTAGGCTCGTCGTTGTTGTTCAACAAAACAGCTGCATTGTCTTCAAATCTGATATAAGAACCATCCTTTCTACGGATCTCTTTCTTAGTTCTCACAATTACCGCTTTAGAAACGGTACCTTTTTTCATATTACTTGATGAAAGGGCAGACTTTACAGTCACGACTACTTTGTCGCCGATAGAAGCATAACGCTTCTTCGTTCCACCCAATACGCGGATCACCAATACTTCTTTAGCACCGGAATTGTCCGCAACGCTTAGTCTGGATTCTTGCTGTATCATGATTACTTAGCCCTTTCAATAATTTCAACTAATCTCCAACGCTTGTTCTTGCTCAGCGGACGAGTCTCACTGATTCTAACCACATCACCTGGGTTACATTCATTGTTCTCGTCATGAACCATAAATTTGGTTGTCTTTGCAACAAACTTACCATAGATAGGGTGCTTCACACGTCTTTCTACAGCTACCGTGACGGACTTGTCCATCTTGTTGCTCACGACTTTACCAATTCTCTCTTTGCGAAGATTTCTCTCAATCGTAGCCATTTTCTTTTCTGTTAGCTAGTTATTTGGAGGTCAATGCAGTCTTCAATCTTGCGATAAGACGCTTGGTCTCTCTGATTCTGTTAGGATTCTCAATTGGAGAAATCGAATGGGCAAATCTCAATTTGCTTAGATTCTCCTGCTCAGCGACGATTCTCTCGGCGATTTCACTTGCTGAAAGTGATCTGATTTCAGTATTTTTCATAGTTCCTGATTATTCAGCGTAGTCTCTTCTTACAACAAATCTTGTACTTACGGGTAGCTTCTGCTGCGCAAGTCTCAATGCCTCCTGAGCTGTCTCCAGGCTCACGCCTGTAGCTTCGAAAAGGATCGTTCCTGGTTTGATAACGGCAACCCAGTATTCTGGAGCACCCTTACCTTTACCCATACGAACCTCTGCGGGCTTTTTGGTGATAGGTTTGTCAGGAAAAATTCTGATCCAAACCTGACCTTCTCTCTTCATCGCTCTTGTCATGGCAATACGAGCTGCCTCGATCTGGCGAGAAGTAATCCATCCTGGCTCAAGGGATTTAATGCCAAAGTTGCCAAAAGAAAGCTCATGCCCTCTTTGCGCAATGCCTTTGACACGGCCCTTGTGCATCTTTCTATATTTAGTTCTTTTCGGCTGTAACATGATTTCTCACTTAGAAAGGTGAAAATTAGTTATTTCTTTTTCTGCGTCTTGGACCGTTATCTCTTCCCTTAGGACCTGCTGGTCTTTGGCCTTTAGGCTCATTGGCAGCACCTTGGTTAGGAGAAAGATCTCTTTTTCCGTACACTTCACCTTTGAAGATCCATACTTTGATACCGATGATACCATATACAGTTAGGGCTTCAGAGACTGCATAATCAATGTCAGCTCTTAGGGTATGAAGAGGAATTCTTCCTTCTTTGTACATTTCTGAACGTGCCATTTCGGCTCCGCCCAATCGACCAGAAAGTTTAACTTTGATTCCTTCTGCTCCGACGCGCATAGAAGCGGCAATTGACTGCTTCATGGCTCTTCTGAAGGAAATTCTAGCTTGAAGCTGCTGTGCGATAGACTCACCTACCAATTTAGCATCCAATTCAGGACGCTTAATTTCGAAGATATTGATTTGAATATCCTTGTTGGTGATCTTCTTAAGCTCTTCTTTAAGCTTGTCTACTTCGGCTCCGCCTTTACCAATTACTACCCCTGGTCTAGCAGTGTGGATAGTCAAGGTGATTCTTTTAAGCGTACGCTCAATGATCACTTTTGA
Source organism: Algoriphagus boseongensis (assembly GCF_004362805.1). Lineage (GTDB taxonomy): Bacteria > Bacteroidota > Bacteroidia > Cytophagales > Cyclobacteriaceae > Algoriphagus > Algoriphagus boseongensis. Next base: position 158,954 of record NZ_SNYF01000009.1, on the reverse strand, counting down.
AATACCACCCTTAGGGATTCTGGCAAGGACATATTTACGGATTTGCTGATCTTCGTATAGTTTTTCAGCAAAGTCTTTCCCACCATACCAGTTGGAATCCCAGCCTTTGACTACACCAAGTCTAAATCCTATTGGGTTAATCTTTTGTCCCATAGTCTTTTCTTAATTTGCCTTTTCGTTTGATTCTACACTATCAGCGGTAACGTCACCAGCATTGAAAGCATCAACAACTAGGGTTACATGATTGGATCTTTTGCGGATTCTGTGACCTCTACCTTGAGGAGCAGGTCTCAATCTTTTCAAAGATCTGCCTTCATCCACCATGATAGTTTTTACATATAAGTCGGCATCCTCAAGTTTTGCATCAGGATTTTTCGCCTGCCAATTGGCCACAGCTGAAAGGAGAAGCTTCTCCAATTTGATCGCTCCATGGTTAGGAGTGAATTTCAAAATGCTGAGAGCCATTCCTACTCTTTTGCCTCTCACGAGGTCAGCCACCAAACGCATCTTGCGTGGGGATGTAGGAACATTTTTTAATCTTGCTATTGCTTCCATGATTATCTCTTTCCTTTATCTTTTTTAGCAACGTGGCCTCGGAAGTTTCTGGTAGGAGCAAATTCACCTAGCTTATGACCTACCATGTTGTCGGTTACAAAAACTGGGATAAACTTGTTACCATTATGCACAGCGAAGGTATGGCCTACAAAATCCGGGGAAATCATAGATCTTCTTGACCAAGTCTTGATGACAGATTTCTTGCCTGATTCGTTCATGGCATCTACTTTCTTTACCAAGTGGTGCTCGATATAAGGACCTTTTTTTAATGAACGTGCCATAATTATTTAGATCTTTTGCTGACGATGAACTTGTTTGAATACTTCTTAGGTGATCTGGTTTTCTTACCTTTCGCAAGAAGACCTTTTCTTGATCTTGGATGTCCACCTGAAGAACGGCCTTCACCACCACCCATAGGGTGATCGACAGGGTTCATCGCAACACCTCTGGTACGTGGTCTAACTCCCAACCATCTCTTACGTCCTGCTTTACCAAGCACTACGTTCATATGATCTGCATTGGAAACAGTACCTACCGTAGCCATACATACACCTAGGATAAGTCTCATCTCACCAGAAGGAAGTTTTACGGTCACGTATTTTCCATCTCGTGCTACAATCTGTGCATATCCACCAGCACTTCTGGCTAATGCACCACCTTTACCTGGCTTCAATTCCACATTGTGTACAATAGTACCCATCGGGATGTTTGCCATAGGCATGGCGTTACCCACTTCTGGGGCAACATGCTCACCGGAAATCACTGTTTGTCCTACTTGCAAACCTTCCGGAGCGATAATGTAGGCCTTTGCACCATCTGCATAATAAAGTAGGGCAAGACGGGCAGTTCTGTTTGGATCGTACTCGATGGATTTAACCACTGCAGGAACACCAAACTTATTTCTTTGGAAGTCTACAATTCTGAGTCTTCTCTTATGACCACCGCCAATGTAGCGGGCAGTCATTTTGCCTTCATTATTTCTACCGCCTGATTTCTTCGAGGGAGCGAGAAGAGATTTCTCCGGCTTTGACGCTGTAATTTCGTCAAATGCAGGAGCAACTCTAAATCGGGTTCCCGGAGTAACAGGCTTTAACTTTTTAATTGCCATGATATTGATTCAATTAAATTTCTCCGTAAAAATCAATTACCTCACCATCGGCTACCTGCACTACAGCTTTCTTGTAAGCATTGGTGAAGCCTGATACGATCTTGTTCTTGGTGTATCTAGTCTTATGCTTCGCAGCATATCTCATGGTACGAATTGATACCACTTTTACACCGTAAGTTTTTTCTACAGCGTTTTTGATCTGTGTCTTATCGGCAGTTTTTTCTACGATGAAACCGTAAACTCCTTTTTCGTTAAGTGCAGAGATCTTTTCTGTAATCAAAGGCTGCTTTAGAATATCCATTGTCTTATTTCGATAAAATGGTTTCCAACTTACTTACAGATCCTTCGCACAAAACCAAATGGTCAGCATTGAGGAGTTGGTAAGTATTTACATCATTCACAGTCACAACTTTCGCCTTTGGAAGGTTTCTGCTTGACAAGAATACATTTTTGTTGTCTTCAGGAAGAACCAACAAAGTCTTCTTATCAGATAGAGAAAGACCGTTTAAAAGAGCGATGTAGTTTTTGGTCTTTGGAGCTTCGAAAGAAAGATCTTCCAATACCACTAGGCTATTGTCTTTTACTTTATAAGAAAGCGCAGACTTACGAGCCAACTGCTTCAATTTTTTATTCAATTTGAAGGAATAGTCTCTTGGCTTAGGACCAAAAACTCTACCTCCACCTCTGAAGTTAGGAGCCTTCAAAGATCCAGCACGTGCACCACCGGTACCTTTTTGCTTCTTGATCTTTTTAGTAGAACCTGCTACTTCATTTCTTTCTTTTGATTTGTGAGTACCCTGTCTCTGGTTAGCCAGGTATTGCTTCACATCCAGGTAGATTGCATTATCGTTAGGCTCGATCGCAAAGATTTCGTCAGAAAGAGTCACCTTTCTACCTGTATCTTGTCCTTTATGATTGATTACTGCTAATTCCATGGCTTATTTCTCCAGAATAACAAATGAATTTTTAGGGCCAGGCACTGAACCAGAAACCAAAAGAAGGTTTTGCTCAGGGTAAACTTTCAAAATTCTCAAATTGATTACTTTGACTCTGTCTCCTCCGGTTCTTCCGGCCATTCTCATTCCCTTAAATACTCGGGAAGGCCAAGAACATGCACCAATGGAACCTGGGTGTCTCTGTCTGTTGTGCTGACCGTGAGTTTGACCACCCACACCACCAAAACCATGACGCTTCACAACACCCTGGAAGCCTTTACCTTTAGAAGTACCGATAGCATCCACGAAGTCACCTTCTACGAACACTTCACCAGCCTTTACACTTTTTCCGAGCTCCACTTGGCCTTCAAATTCGACCCTGAAGTCACGGAACTCAACAACTTTCTGCTTTGGCGTAGTACCGGCCTTTTTAAAATGACCGATCAATGGCTTAGGAGTGTTTTTCTCCTTTCGCTCACCGAATGCCAACTGCACTGCGTTGTACCCGTCTGTTTCAACGTTTTTTACTTGCGTCACTACGCAAGGACCAGCTTCTATTAGCGTGCATGCGACATTACGTCCATCGGCACTGAAGATGCTAGTCATTCCGACTTTTTTTCCAATTATACCAGACATCTTTGATAAGATAATTTGATAATCCACAAGCGTTTACACACTTGGGCCCTTTTTAAGGACTGCAAAGTTACTGAAATAAAATTTGGCAGCAAATCCCAACTCTAATATTTTCAAACAATTAGAAAAAAATTGGTTTTTGGATTGGCAAAGCCTTTTTGCAAGGCATTAATTATTTTCTATAGGTCGTAAAAAAGAAAAGACCTGCAAGAAATGCAGGCCTTTTGATTTTAGATTTCAAGTACTGTCATACTTTGATTTCTACATCAACTCCACTTGGAAGCTCGATTTTCATCAAGGCATCTACAGTTTTAGAAGAGTTGGAGTAAATATCAACGAGTCTCTTATAAGTACACAATTGATATTGATCTCTGGCTTTCTTGTTTACGTGTGGAGATTTCAATACTGTGAATTTCTCCTTCTTAGTAGGCAATGGAATTGGACCAACTACTACTGCGCCAGTGGCTTTTACAGCCTTCACGATCTTCTCTGATGACTTGTCCACCAGGCTATGATCGTATGATTTTAGTTTTATTCTAATTTTCTGGTTCATGTTCTTATCAATTAGGCTTTATCACCTTTTACTTTCGCAATCACTGCTTCAGCAATGTTGCTTGGAACTGGCTCATAATGAGAGAATGTCAATGAAGCTGTTGCTCGACCTGAGGTGATGGTTCTCAAATCAGTCACGTAACCGAACAATTCAGACAATGGAACGGATGCTTTTACTACAGTAGAAGTACCTTTTGTGTCCATACCTTTCATCAAACCTCTTCTTCTGTTCAAATCACCTGTAATCGGACCAGTATATTCATCTGGAGTAACTACATCTACAGCCATAATTGGCTCTAGCAACTGTGGCTTACACTTCTTAGCGGCCTCTTTGAAACCAATTCTTGCAGCCAATTCGAATGAAAGCGCATCTGAATCCACATCATGGTATGAACCGTGGAACAATCTCACTTTCATAGATTCGATAGGGTAGCCTGCCAAAGGTCCGTTCTTCATTGCCTCCTGGAAGCCTTTCTGAACTGGCTGGATGAATTCTTTTGGAATAACACCACCAACGATACCGTTTACGAAATCCAATCCTGCCTTGATTTCACCAGTTTCAGGATCTGGATCTTTTGGACCCAATTCGAATACGATATCAGCAAATTTACCTTTACCACCAGTCTGCTTCTTGTAAACTTCTTTGTGTTCTACAGAACCAAACAAAGCTTCTTTGTAAGCTACCTGAGGTGCACCTTGGTTGATTTCAACTTTGAATTCACGCTTCAATCGGTCGATGATGATTTCCAGGTGAAGTTCTCCCATACCTCTCAAGATGGTCTGACCTGTTTCGTGGTCAGTATTTACCTGAAGTGTTGGATCTTCTTCTACCAACTTGGCAATCGCCATACCCAATTTATCAACGTCAGCCTGTGTTTTAGGCTCAATTGCATAACCGATAACTGGCTCTGGGAATACCATTGATTCCAAAACCACCTTGCGCTTTTCATCACAAAGTGTATCTCCAGTCTTGATGTCTTTGAAGCCTACTACCGCTCCGATATCACCCGCAACCAATCTTTCGATCTGGTTTTGCTTGTTAGCGTGCATCTGGAATACTCGAGAGATACGCTCCTTGTTTCCTGAACGGCTATTGAATACATAAGAACCTGATTCAAGAACACCTGAATATGCTCTTACAAAGCAAAGACGACCAACAAACGGATCAGTTGCGATTTTAAATGCAAGGCCAGTGAACGGCTCAGCTTCGCTTGGAGAGATTCTCACTTCTTCATCTTCATTGTCCAAAGAATGACCTATGATATCATCTTTATCCAATGGTGAAGGAAGCAATTCCATTACCAAGTCAAGCATGGTTTGAACACCTTTGTTTTTGAAAGAAGAACCACAAACCATTGGGACAATTTTCATGTCAATGGTAGCCGCTCTTAAGGCCTTCAAGATTTCAGCTTCTGTAATGGAGTTTGGATCATCAAAGAATTTCTCCATCAATGATTCATCATATTCTGCTACTGCCTCTAGAAGGTGCTCTCTGTACTGAGCTACTTCTTCTTCCATATCCTCTGGAATTGGAACAACTTCATAAGTCATCCCCATGTCGTGCTCATTCCAAATCATTGCGCGGTTGTTGATCAAGTCAACCACTCCACGGAATTTATCTTCAGCACCGATTGGAAGCTGCAAAGGAACGGCATAAGAGCCGAGCATTTCCTTCACCTGCTTACAAACTGCCAAAAAGTTTGCGCCAGCACGGTCCATTTTGTTAACGAAACCGATACGGGCCACTTTATAATTATCAGCCAAACGCCAGTTGGTCTCAGACTGTGGCTCTACACCGTCCACAGCACTGAACAGGAAAACTAGACCATCAAGGATTCTCAGGGATCTGTTTACTTCTACAGTGAAGTCTACGTGACCAGGAGTATCAATGATGTTAATTTGGTATTGATTGCTTCTATAGTTCCAGAATACGGTAGTAGCTGCGGAGGTAATGGTAATACCTCTCTCCTGCTCCTGCGCCATCCAGTCCATGGTAGCTGCACCTTCGTGCACTTCTCCGATTTTGTGGGATTTTCCGGAGTAAAAAAGAATACGCTCGGTAGTGGTTGTTTTACCTGCGTCGATGTGCGCCGCAATACCGATGTTTCTGGTAAATCTTAAATCTCTTGCCATCCTAATTAAAATCTAAAGTGGGAGAATGCTTTGTTGGCTTCGGCCATTCTATGGGTATCATCCTTTTTCTTCACTGCAGCGCCTTCGCCTTTTGCAGCGGCGATGATTTCACCCGCTAGTCGATCCATCATGGTTTTCTCACCTCTTTTACGAGCGTAGTTGATCATCCACTTGATTCCAAGGGCCATCTTTCTTTCAGGTCTGACTTCCATTGGAACTTGGAATGTAGCACCACCAACTCTACGACTCTTCACCTCTACGGATGGAGCAATATTGTTAAGCGCTTTTTTCCAAACTTCAAGACCATTCTCACCTACTTTTGATTCCACTTTCTCGACTGCATCGTAGAAAATGTTGTAAGCAATACTCTTCTTCCCGTCAAACATCAGACAGTTTACAAACTTGGTTACCAAAGTATCATTGAACTTTGGGTCAGGAAGAATATATCTCTTCTTTGGTTTCGCTTTTCTCATTTCTTTCTAATGTGTTTTATTATTTCTTTTTGCCTGGAGCTGCTGCAGGGGCACCCTTGCCAGCTTTTGGTCTTTTAGCACCGTACTTGGAGCGACCTTGCTTACGGTCTTTTACTCCGGCAGTATCCAATGCACCTCGGATGATGTGGTATCTTACACCTGGAAGATCCTTCACACGACCACCTCTGATCAATACGATTGAGTGCTCTTGCAAATTGTGACCTTCTCCTGGAATGTAAGCGTTCACTTCTTTTCCGTTCGTCAATCTCACCCTCGCCACCTTTCTCATTGCAGAGTTAGGCTTTTTCGGGGTCGTAGTGTATACTCTGGTACAAACTCCTCTACGCTGTGGACATGCGTCCAAAGCCCGAGATTTGGATTTGATTTCCAGTGTATTTCTACCTTTTCTTACTAACTGTTGAATAGTAGGCATTAACTGATAAAATTTAGTTTTCCTGTAAACTGTTAAATTTTGGACTGCAAAGGTACAATAAGTAATAAGAGTAACAAAATTAAGCAGTTATATTTTTATTAGGCTTCACCGGGCTTTCCAAAGGAAATTGGAAAGGTCGGAGCGCCTCCTCCTTGGTTGATTTTCCCGAAAGCCGCTTCATATTTCTCAATGTTATCCTTCAATGCAGCAAGTAATCTTTTTGCATGGTCAGGTGTCACGATGATTCTAGATTTCACTTTTGCCTTAGGTACACCCGGCATCAATCGGATAAAATCAATAACAAATTCTGAATTGGAATGAGCTATCATGGCCAAGTTGGAATAAATCCCTTCAGCCACTTCTTCCGAAAGCTCTACATTTATTTGTTGGTCTTGGTTCTTATTTTCTTCCATGGTATAGTTAGATTAAAAAAGGCCTGTACATGACATACAGGCCTTTTCAATGAAAGGAATTACTACTTATAAAATAGCTTCGCTTGATTTTCTAGAAGAAGCTCTTTCTATATTTTCAGAAAGCTTTTCGTATTCTTCTTTAGATCCTACGATGATATTTTGGAAAGCTCTCTGACCAGTACCGGCTGGGATCAAGTGACCCACAATCACGTTTTCTTTCAGTCCGAGAAGCTCATCTCTCTTACCTCTGATCGCAGCTTCGGAAAGAACCTTGGTTGTTTCCTGGAAGGAAGCAGCAGAAATAAAGGACTCAGTACCCAAAGAAGCAGCAGTGATACCTTGAAGGGTTGGAGCAGAAACTGCTGTCTCAGCATCTCTTACCTGTACAAGCTTCAGATCTTTTCTCTTCAGACTTGAGTTTTCATCTCTTAATCTTCTGGCAGAAATAATCATACCTGGCTTCAGGGTTGAAGAATCACCTGCATCCATGACAACTTTCTTATCCAAAATATTGTCGTTTTCTTCTCTGAATGCCCACTTATCCACAACTTGTCCTTGAAGGAAATTAGTGTCACCAGCATCAAGGATTTCAACTTTCTGCATCATCTGAGATACGATTACCTCGATGTGCTTATCGTTGATTTTTACACCTTGAAGTCTATAAACTTCCTGAATTTCATTCACCAAGTACTCCTGAACTGCAGTAGGTCCTTTGATAGAAAGGATATCATTTGGTGTAATCGCTCCGTCAGAAAGTGGCTCGCCAGCTCTGATAAAGTCATTTTCCTGAACCAAGATATGCTTAGAAAGAGATACCATGTATTTCTTGATCACTCCGTCCTTAGACTCGATGATGATTTCACGGTTACCTCTCTTGATACCACCATAAGTTACCACACCGTCGATTTCAGAAACCACAGCTGGGTTAGATGGATTTCTTGCTTCGAACAATTCAGTTACTCGTGGAAGACCACCGGTGATATCTCTTGTTTTTCCTACAGATCTAGGGATTTTTACCAAAATCTGTCCAGACTTCACTTTTTCACCAGCTTCAACTGCAAGGTGAGCGCCTACTGGAATATTATATGCCTTTGATTCTTCTCCGTAATTGACAACAATCGCAGGGTTTTTGGTTCTATCCTTAGTTTCAATGATTACTTTTTCACGGAAACCAGTCTGATCATCGGCCACTTCTTTGTAGGTAATACCCTCAACGATAGCTTCAAATTCAACAGTACCGTCAAACTCAGAAAGGATTACCGCGTTATATGGATCCCAAGTACACAGGGATTCACCTTTAGTGATTTTCTGTCCGTCTTTGACATTCAAAATCGCACCATAAGGAACGTGGTTAGACACTAAAGTCTTACCAGATTTCGCTTCATTGATTTTGATTTCACCTGAACGACCCATTACGATGGTTACTGGCTCACCGTCACGGTTGGTAGTTTCGATGTATCTCAATTCCTCATCAAATTCAACCACACCGTCAAACTTAGCATTGATGCTTGCATCAACAGCCATGTTAGAAGCTGTACCACCTACGTGGAATGTTCTCAAGGTCAACTGCGTACCAGGTTCACCGATAGACTGCGCAGCAATAACACCTACAGCCTCACCAGCTTGTACCATGTTTCCAGTTGCCAAGTTTCTACCATAACACTTGGAGCAGACGCCTCTTCTGGTTTCGCAAGTCAATACAGAACGAATTTCTACTTCTTCAATCGCTGACTCATCCACTAGCTTAGCAATTTCGTCATCGATCTCCACGCCTGCAGGAACGATCAATTGTTCTGTGATCGGATCATATACATCGTGAACAGAAACTCGACCCAAAATTCTTTCAGAAAGTGGCTCAACGATTTCGTCGTTATCTTTCAAAGGCTGTACAACCAGACCTCTCAAAGTACCGCAATCCTCTTCTGTCACGATCATATCCTGAGCTACGTCTACCAGACGACGAGTCAAATAACCTGCATCGGCAGTTTTCAAAGCTGTATCCGCAAGACCTTTTCGTGCACCGTGAGTAGAGATAAAGTACTCCAATACATCCAGACCTTCTTTGAAGTTAGAAAGGATTGGGTTTTCGATGATTTCACCTACTGAACCCTGAAGGTTTTTCTGAGGCTTGGCCATCAGACCTCTCATACCACCCAGCTGACGAATCTGTTCTCTGGAACCTCGAGCTCCTGAATGCATCATCATGTAGATGGCATTGAATCCTTGCTTATCCTCTTCCATCTTCTTCATCAGATTATTAGTCAAATGAGAGTTGGTACGAGTCCAGATATCAATTACTTGGTTGTAACGCTCGTTATCAGTGATCAGACCCATTAGGTAGTTGTTCCAAACTTGATCAACTTCCTCCTTCGCCTTAGCGATCATTGGTTCTTTTTCTTCAGGAATGATAACGTCGTTAAGACCCATTGATAGACCACCTTGGTAGGCCATCTGGAATCCTAGATGCTTGATATCATCCAAGAATTGAGCTGTACGTGCAATACCACAAACCTTAACTACTTGAGCAATGATTTGCTGTAGTTTTTTCTTGGTCAATAGTTCGTTTACATAACCAACTTCCTCAGGAACGAATTGGTTGAAGATCAAACGACCTGCAACAGTTTCAATAATCTGTTCTTTGATTTCACCTTCAGCAGATCTCACCTTCACTTTACACTTGATGTGCGCATGCTTGGAGATTTTGCCTTCGTTCAAAGCAATGATTACTTCTTCAGTGCTGTAGAAGGTCATTCCTTCACCAGCCACTGGCTCTTCTGGAGTTGATTTTTTGCCTTTGGTCACATAATAAAGACCCAAAACCATGTCTTGAGAAGGTACAGTAATCGGTGCACCGTTCGCAGGGTTGAGGATGTTGTGAGCAGAAAGCATCAAAGTAGAAGCTTCCAAGATTGCCTCGTGTCCAAGTGGTACGTGAACCGCCATCTGGTCACCGTCAAAGTCGGCGTTGAATGCAGTACATACCAATGGATGAAGCTGGATTGCTTTTCCTTCGATCAATTTTGGCTGGAATGCCTGGATACCCAATCTGTGAAGAGTTGGGGCACGGTTAAGGAGCACAGGGTGTCCTTTCAATACGTTTTCCAAAATATCCCAAACCACTGGATCTTTACGATCCACGATTTTTTTGGCAGATTTTACGGTCTTTACAATACCTCTTTCGATCAGTTTTCTGATGATAAAAGGTTTGAAAAGCTCAGCTGCCATATTTTTAGGAAGACCACACTCGTGAAGCTTCAGTTCTGGACCTACGACGATTACAGATCGACCGGAGTAATCCACACGCTTACCGAGCAAGTTTTGACGGAATCGGCCTTGCTTACCTTTCAACATATCAGAAAGGGATTTCAATGCACGGTTTCCATCGGATCTTACCGCATTTACTTTTCTGGAGTTATCGAATAGGGAATCCACAGCTTCCTGCAACATTCTCTTTTCGTTTCTCAAAATTACCTCTGGAGCTTTGATATCAATCAATCGCTTCAAACGGTTATTTCTGATAATAACTCTTCTATAAAGGTCATTCAAATCAGAAGTGGCAAAACGGCCACCATCCAAAGGAACCAATGGACGCAATTCTGGTGGAATTACAGGAACCATTCTCACTACCATCCACTCAGGACGGTTTTCGATTCTGGTTCTTGCATCACGGAATGCTTCTACTACCTTGAGTCTCTTCAAAGCTTCAGCTTTACGCTGCTGAGAAGTATCGGTAGCTGCCTGGTGACGAAGAGAATAAGAAAGATCATCCAAATCCAATCTTGCCAACAACATTTCCAAAGCTTCAGCACCCATCTTGGCGATGAACTTGTTCGGATCATCATCATCAAGCATGTGATTCTCCTTAGGAAGCTTGTCCATGATGTCTAAGTATTCGTCCTCAGTCAAGAAATCCAAATATTGAACTCCTTCTTCGGCTTTAATACCCGCTTGAACAACTACATAACGCTCATAGTACACGATCTGATCCAACTTCTTGGTTGGAAGACCAAGAAGGTAACCGATTTTGTTTGGAAGCGACTTGAAGTACCAGATATGTGCAACAGGAACCACCAATTCGATGTGTCCCATACGTTCACGACGTACTTTCTTCTCAGTCACCTCTACCCCGCAACGGTCGCAGATAATGCCTTTATATCTGATTCGCTTGTATTTACCACAATGACATTCCCAATCTTTCACCGGGCCAAAGATTCTCTCACAGAACAAACCGCCCATTTCTGGCTTGTATGTTCTATAGTTGATGGTCTCTGGCTGGGTTACTTCACCATTGGAGCTATCCAGAATAGATTCTGGAGAAGCCAAGCTGATGGTAACTCGGGAGAAATCGTTGTTGAGTTTTTTATTTTTTCTAAACGACATAATTTTTTGAGATATGTTCAGGGCGGTTGCCCGCCCCTTGAGCCAAATTAATCCAGAGTAATTTCAAGAGCCAAACCTCTTAATTCATGAACCAATACATTGAATGATTCAGGAATATTTGGTTTAGGAAGGTTCTCACCTTTCACGATCGCTTCATAAGCTTTCGCTCTACCGATTACGTCATCAGACTTCACTGTCAGGATTTCCTGAAGTACGTGTGATGCACCGAATGCTTCCAATGCCCACACTTCCATTTCTCCGAAACGCTGACCACCAAACTGAGCCTTACCACCAAGCGGCTGCTGAGTAATAAGTGAGTATGGACCGATTGAACGAGCGTGCATTTTATCATCCACCAAGTGACCCAATTTCAGCATGTATGTAACACCCACAGTAACTGGCTGGTCGAATTTCTGTCCAGTCAAACCATCATAAAGATAAGTTCTTCCGTAAGCTGGTAGTCCTGCTAATTCCAATTCGGCAGAAACCTCATCCAATGAAGCTCCATCGAAAATTGGAGTGGCATATTTCTTACCAAGTCTCTGTCCAGCCCAAGCCAATACAGTTTCAAAAATCTGTCCGATGTTCATTCGAGAAGGCACACCAAGTGGATTCAATACGATATCCATTGGAGTTCCGTCTTCCAAGAACGGCATATCCTCGTCTCTTACGATACGAGCAACGATACCCTTGTTACCGTGACGACCTGCCATTTTATCACCCACTTTAAGCTTACGCTTCTTAGCGATGTAAACTTTAGCAAGCTGTACGATACCAGCTGGAAGTTCGTCTCCTACTTCTAAAGTGAATCGATCACGCTTGAATCGACCAGAAATCTCATTTCTTGAATTGGTGTAGTTTTTTACCAATTGAACAATCAATGCATTGGTATGTGCATCTTCAGTCCAATCATCCAAGATGATATCAGAGATCAAGTTTGCTTCCTCAGGAACATTGTAGTTAGACTCATCTCTGTAAGGGTTCTTAGCAGGGAAGAGGTTATTTTCAATGTTTTTCAAGTTGAACTTCACTCCTTTGCTGATGATCTCATCACCAAACTTGTGCTTTACACCCTGAGAAGTTTTTCCATCAAGTAGAGTGACCAATTTATTGATCATTCTAGCTCTGATGCCTAATAGATCCTTAGAATATCTAGCCTTAAGTTTTTCAACTTCAGCCTTTGACTTAGCTCTATTGTCTTTGTCTTTCTTAGGTCTAGAGAATAGTTTGGTTTCGATAACCACACCATTCAAAGAAGGAGAAGCCTTCAAAGAAGCATCTTTCACGTCACCGGCTTTATCTCCGAAGATCGCTCTTAGGAGCTTTTCTTCTGGAGTTGGATCAGTTTCTCCCTTAGGAGTGATCTTACCGATAATGATATCACCTTCTTTTACTTCTGCACCAATTCGGATTATACCGTTTTCGTCCAGATGTTTCACAGCTTCTTCAGATACGTTAGGAATTTCAGAAGTCAATTCTTCTTCACCTCTCTTGGTATCTCTTACTTCCAACTGGAATTCTTCTACGTGAATAGAAGTAAAGATGTCCTCACGAACAACTCTTTCAGAGATAACAATCGCATCTTCGAAGTTATATCCTTGCCATGGCATGTAAGCCACTTTTAGGTTTTTACCTAGAGCAAGTTCTCCGTTGTTAGTAGAGTATCCTTCTACAAGTACTTGACCTTTTTCAACTTTTTCTCCCTTCAAAACAAGCGGAGTCAAGTTGATGGTAGTATCCTGGTTAGTTCTTCTGAACTTGATCAGGTCATAGGTTTTATACTCATCTGTAAAGTTGACCAATAACTCATCAGAGGTCAGGTCATATTTAATGGTGATTTTCTTGGCGTCAACATATTCTACCACCCCATTAGCCTCAGCAATAATCAAGGCTCTGGAATCGATAGCTGCTTTTCCTTCCAAACCAGTTCCTACGATTGGAGCTTCTGGTCTTAACAAAGGAACAGCCTGACGTTGCATGTTTGATCCCATCAATGCTCTGTTTGCATCATCATGCTCCAAGAAAGGAATCAAAGATGCGGCAACAGAAACGATTTGGTTTGGAGCAACGTCCATGTAAGAAATCTCACTTGGCTCCAATACTGGGAAGTCACCTTCGAATCGAGCTTTAACTTTTTCATTGACAAAGTTTCCAGCTGGATCTAAAGGAGCATTAGCCTGGGCAATATTGTTATTATCTTCTTCTTCAGCAGTCAAGAAAATGATATCCTCTGGCTTCATGCCAACTTTACCATTTTCAACTTTTCTGTAAGGAGTTTCCAAGAAGCCCATAGAATTCACTTTTGCGTGAACGCAAAGCGAAGAAATCAAACCAATGTTTGGACCTTCTGGAGTCTCGATTGTACAAAGACGACCGTAGTGTGTGTAGTGAACGTCTCGAACTTCGAAACCTGCTCTTTCTCTGGAAAGACCACCTGGACCCAATGCAGAAAGTCTTCTCTTGTGAGTCAACTCCGCAAGCGGGTTGGTCTGGTCCATGAACTGAGAAAGCTGGTTGGTACCAAAGAAGGAGTTGATTACTGAGGATAGGGTACGAGCGTTGATCAAATCGACTGGTTTAAAGTCTTCATTGTCTCGAACGTTCATTCTTTCACGGATAGTTCTGGCCATTCTAGCCAAACCTACTCCAAACTGGCTGTACAATTGTTCACCAACGGTACGAACTCGTCTGTTAGACAAGTGGTCAATATCATCGACTACCGCCTTAGAGTTGATCAATCCGATCAAATACTTAACGATATTGATGATATCTTCCTTGGTCAATACAATCTTTTCAGCCTCGATATCAAGACCTAGCTTTTTGTTGATTCTATATCGACCAACTTCACCCAAATCATAACGCTTATCAGAGAAGAATAAACTTTGAATTACCTCACGAGCAGTGGCTTCATCAGGCGCTTCAGTATTTCTCAACTGACGATAGATTACCTCTACCGCTTCTTTCTCAGAGTTAGAGTTATCTTTTTGTAGGGTATTATATATAATGGAATAATCAGCCACGTTCACATCTTCTCTGTGGAGAATGATAGACTTCGAGCCTGAATCCAAAATCATTTCAATGTCTTCTTCTGTCAAAACAGTATCGCGCTCAAGCAATACCTCATTTCGATCGATAGAAACTACCTCACCGGTATCTTCATCTACGAAATCTTCTACCCAAGTTCTCAAAACCCTTGCAGCCAACTTTCTTCCTGCAGCTTTTTTCAAGGCAGTTTTAGTAGCTGATACTTCTTCTGAAAGACCGAATAGATCAAGGATATCCTTATCGGAACCATAACCAATTGCTCTCAAAAGTGTGGTAACAGGGAATTTTTTCTTACGGTCGATGTAAGCATACATGACATTGTTGATGTCAGTAGCGAATTCGATCCAAGAACCTTTAAAAGGAATAATTCTAGCAGAATAAAGCTTAGTTCCGTTGGTATGCTTACTCTGAGCAAAGAACACCCCTGGTGATCTGTGCAACTGAGAAACGATTACTCGTTCAGCACCATTGATTACAAAAGACCCTTTTTCGGTCATGTATGGCAGGTTGCCAAGGAACACTTCTTGCTCGATAGTTTCGAAGTCTTCATTGTCCTCATCGTGACAAAGCAATCTCAATTTTGCTTTCAACGGAACAGAATAGGTCAATCCTCGATCAATACATTCACCAACGCTGTATTTTGGTGGATCTACTGCATAGTCGATAAATTCCAAAGTAAAGTTTTCTCTGGAATCACTGATTGGGAAGTTTTCTGCGAAAACTTTGAATAACCCATCTGCCCTTCGTTTCTCTGCAGGAGTATCCAGTTGGAAAAAGTCTTTAAATGACTGCAACTGAATATCGAGAAAATCGGGATAGTCTTTGACCACCTTAATGGAGGAGAAACTTTTCCTTTCGGTTTGATTCTTGATAGCCAAGGTAGTGTATAGTTTATAGTGAAATTAATTATAGGAAAGCGACAATTTCCGCTTAGAATAATGCAATTTTTAACCTGTGCATAAACAGGAAAAGACCTGACTTATTTAGTCAGGTCTTCGGGCTAATTCCGAACCTATTGGCGCGGAATCAGCAAATTACTTGATCTCTACTTCAGCACCAGCCTCTTCAAGAGACTTCTTCAAAGCTTCAGCTTCGTCCTTAGCGATACCTTCTTTCAAAGCCTTAGGAGCAGCGTCAACAAGATCTTTAGCTTCTTTCAAACCAAGACCAGTCAATTCTTTAACTAGCTTTACTACTGCCAATTTCTGAGCACCAGCTGCTTTCAAGATAACATCAAAAGAGGTTTTTTCCTCTTCAGCAGGAGCATCACCACCACCTACTGGACCAGCTACCATTACAGCACCAGCAGCAGCTGGTTCGATTCCGTACTGATCCTTAAGGATATCTGTCAATTCTTTAACTTCTTTTACAGTCAAGTTTACCAACTGTTCTGCAAGTTGTGTAAGATCTGCCATCGTATTAATTATTTAATTTGTTTTTGAATGATTTTGATAAAATTATTTTGCTTCTCGATCAGCAAGAGTCTTAAGAACACCAGTGATGTTGTTTTGACCAGACTGCAATGCAGATACGAGGTTTTTAGCAGGAGACTGTAGCAATCCGATAAGATCACCCAACAATTCTTGCTTAGATTTAAGATTAGAAAGCATCTCAAGGTTGTTTTCGCCCAGAATTACATCTGAATCGATCCCTGCACCTTTGAATACCGGTCTAAACTCTTTTTTACCTTGTTTCTTTCTGAAATCCAGCAATACTTTTGCTGGAAGATTACTAGTCTCTTTTGAGAAAATAATTCCAGAGAACCCTTTCAATGCACCACTCACCAATTTGGAGTAGTCTGCATCCAGATTTTCAAGTGCTTTAGCGATCAAGGTGTTTTTGTACACTTTGTACTCAACTCCTTTTTCAAAGCAAGTTCTTCTGAACGCATTTACTTCAGCTACCGAAAATCCAGAAGCATCAGTAATGTAGAAGAAAGGGCTTTCCTTCAGCTTCTCAGTCAGACTGTCGATTATTACTTTTTTCTCGTCTCTAGTCATGATTAAATACCTTGGATGCTCCCCTTGTCTACAGCAATACCCGGAGACATGGTGCTGGAGATGTGAATACTTTTGAAATATGTACCCTTAGATGATGAAGGCTTCAGCTTAGAAATAGTCATGATAAGTTCTTTCACATTGTCCTGAATTTGCTCAGGAGTGAAGGACACTTTACCAACACCTGCGTGAATGATTCCGAATTTATCAACCTTAAAGTCGATTTTACCGGCTTTCACTTCTCTTACTGCTTTACCTACTTCTAGAGTAACTGTTCCTGATTTAGGGTTTGGCATTAAGCCTCTAGGACCTAATACTCTACCTAACCTACCTACTTTTGCCATAACGTTAGGCATAGTGATGATGACATCTACGTCAGTCCATCCGCCTTCGATTTTAGCAATATAATCGTCCAAACCTACGTAATCTGCACCTGCTTCGGTGGCTTCCGCAACTTTGTCAGGAGTACAAAGCACCAATACTTTGATGTCTTTACCAGTACCGTGAGGAAGGGCGACAACGCCTCTTACCATCTGATCAGCCTTCCGAGGATCAACGCCCAAACGAACGTCTACATCTACAGAAGCATCAAACTTGGTAGTGGTGATTTCCTTAACCAGTGAAGAAGCAGCCTCCAGGGAGTACACTTGGCTTGGGTCGTACTTAGAAAGAGCTTCTTTTTGCTTTTTTGTTAACTTAGCCATTGTTTATTTATTATACTTCCCAAGGGGCTTTACCAGATACTGTGATACCCATGCTTCGCGCAGTACCAGCTACCATTTTCATGGCAGACTCAACTTTGAAAGCATTTAGGTCAGGCATTTTCGTCTCAGCGATTACTCTCACTTGATCCCAAGTGACAGAACCAACTTTTTTTCTGTTAGGCTCCGCAGAACCGCTTTTGATTTTCGCAGCTTCCAACAGCATATTTGCAGCTGGAGGAGTTTTTACTACAAAGTCAAAAGACTTGTCAGAATACACTGTAATCAATACAGGCAATACAGTTCCCATTTTGTCTTGGGTACGTGCATTGAACTGCTTACAGAACTCCATAATGTTCAAACCCTTGGAACCAAGAGCTGGACCTACTGGAGGTGACGGGTTAGCCTGGCCACCTTTCACTTGTAGTTTTACATAACCAGTGATTTCCTTAGCCATTGCTTAGTCTTGTTTTTCTACTTGTATAAAGTTTAATTCTACAGGAGTATTTCGGCCGAAAATCTTAACCATAACATTAAGCTTTTTCTTTTCCTCAAATATCTCCTCAATTGTCCCGGTAAAACCACTGAAGGGACCGTCCATTACTTTAACGGCCTCTCCGACTATAAATGGCGTATCTTGTTTCTCGGCAAACTCATCAATCTCTTCAACCTTTCCTAAGATACGGTTGACTTCTGATTGTCGTAATGGTTCAGGGGTTTTGGAAGCTCCCCCCTGGTTTGATCCAAGAAACCCGATTACTCCCGGAATGCTTGTTATTACGTGATTGGCTTCTCCATTGGAGAGATCCGCATTGACTAAAACGTAACCTGGAAAGAAGTTTCTTTCCCTTACACGCTTTTTGCCGTTGCGCATCTCATATACCTTCTCAGAAGGAATAAGCACTTCAGGAATAAATTCATCCAACTTTTGTCTGTAGATTTCATTCTCCAGATAAGTCTTTGTCTTTTTTTCCTGTCCTGCCACTACTCTGAGGACGTACCATTTATGTTCAGCCATTCTGTAATGTCAATTAAAATAAATCATAAAACCATGTCATGATATTTTCGAACCCTAGATCAACTACACCAATAAACAGGGCAAAGATCAGTGATGCTACTAGTACCAATACTGCACTATTTTGAAGAAAAGAGAACTTTGGCCAAGTGACCTTGTTCTTCATTTCATCGTATGATTCGAGGACAAAGTTTTTTAGATTCATAGTCAATAACTGCTGCACGGGCAGAGAGATTCGAACTCCCATCAACGGTTTTGGAGACCGCTATTCTGCCATTGAACTATGCCCGTGTGAATGAACGCTCCCCAAAAGGGAACGCAAAATTAGGAATAATGTCTTTAGAAACAAATGCGATCCCAAAATTTCTTCGGGATCGCATCGTTAATTTATAGTTAAATGGATTAGTCGAGAATTTCAGTTACCTGACCGGCACCTACTGTACGACCACCTTCTCTGATCGCAAATCTCAAACCTTTTTCCAAAGCAACTGCAGACAACAAAGTAACTTCGATAGTTACGTTATCACCAGGCATTACCATTTCAACGTTTGCTGGAAGTTTAATCTCACCAGTTACGTCAGTAGTTCTTAAGTAGAACTGAGGTCTGTACTTGTTGAAGAATGGAGTGTGACGTCCACCTTCTTCTTTAGAAAGTACGTAAACTTCAGCTTTGAAGTGAGCGTGAGGCTTAACAGAACCTGGCTTACAGATGATCATACCACGCTTGATTTGAGATTTTTCAATACCTCTCAACAACAAACCTACGTTATCACCAGCTTCACCTCTGTCAAGGATCTTACGGAACATCTCAACACCAGTTACTGTAGACTTAAGGCCTTCAGCACCCATACCGATGATGTCTACTGGATCACCAGAGTTAACAACACCTCTCTCGATACGACCAGTGGCTACAGTACCTCTACCAGTGATAGAGAATACGTCTTCAACAGGCATCAAGAAATCTTTGTCAACCAAACGCTCTGGAAGAGGAATGTAAGAATCAACTGCATCCATCAATTGCATTACAGTGTCAACCCACTTCTCTTCACCGTTCAATGCACCAAGTGCAGAACCAGCGATTACTGGGATATTATCTCCGTCGAATTCGTAGAAAGAAAGCAATTCTCTTACTTCCATTTCAACTAGTTCAAGCAATTCAGGATCGTCAACCATGTCAACTTTATTCAAGAAAACTACTAGTTGAGGCACACCTACCTGACGAGCCAAAAGGATGTGCTCTCTAGTCTGAGGCATAGGTCCGTCAGTTGCTGCTACTACAAGGATAGCACCGTCCATCTGGGCAGCACCAGTAACCATGTTTTTAACGTAGTCAGCGTGACCAGGACAGTCTACGTGAGCGTAGTGTCTCTTTTCAGTCTGATATTCTACGTGCGAAGTATTGATAGTAATACCTCTTTCTTTCTCTTCAGGAGCGTTGTCAATAGAAGAGAAATCTCTCAATTCAGAAAGACCTTTTTTAGCCAATACGGTAGTAATGGCGGCAGTTAAAGTAGTCTTGCCATGGTCTACGTGTCCAATCGTACCGATGTTAACGTGCGGCTTGGAACGGTCGAAGGTTGCTTTTGCCATGCGTGAAAATCCTCAGTTTAAGTTTAAAGATATGTTTAGATAATAATTTCTGTGTTGAGCCAACGACGGGATTTGAACCCGTGACCCCTTCCTTACCAAGGAAGTACTCTACCCCTGAGCTACGTCGGCTTTCACTTCAATGTGCTAAAAAGCACAGAGCGGGAGACGAGGCTCGAACCCGCGACCTGCAGCTTGGAAGGCTGCCGCTCTACCAACTGAGCTACTCCCGCTTGTGTCCGGCGTACCGGATTTTTTTTTGCCCTGCAAAATTAGAAAAAAATTTTACAATCAGACAATTTATGTGGGGGAAACAGGATTCGAACCTGTGAAGACATAAGTCAACGGATTTACAGTCCGTCCCAGTTGGCCGCTTTGGTATTCCCCCAACTGCGTTAAAATTTCAAGAATTTGAAACCCTTGTAACCTTAACGGATGGCAAAATTATAGCCTTTTATTAAAGTATCAAAGAGTCGGTTCTAAAAATCATTTTTTTTTACTCAACCTTCGATCAAGATTTTCATTATCAACCAATTAATTTTCATCAACTAGAGCTTCCAGGTAATAATTGTAGTAATTTCTCAACTGCAGGTCTTTTTCTTCACTGGCTACTTGTTGAATTTTCTTGACTATCTCCTGATCATCCGCAAATCCCATTAAAGCCTGAAAAGAACCTAATCGGATATAATTCTGCGTCTGATTTTTCATGAGATTCAATAAATAAGCAGATGCATTTTCTTTTCCTTCATCAGGCATTCTTGAAAAATATTCCCCGAAATACCCCAGAAAAAAATATAACCCTTCTCCATTGAGGCTTCTTACCTTCTCAAAAAACCAATTTCCTTTTCCTGCTACCTCATTTTCTAGAAAATATTCTGCCAATGGAATGATCATTCTAAAATTTGTCTCCTTTTCAAAATAAACAATTTCCTCATCGTCCAAGGCATTTTCCCCACTTTGAACCAATCCTGCCAAAGCAGAACCTGCCACTAGATAGGACGGCTCTTGTACCATCTTTTTGAATATTGGAGAATATTTATCTGCGTCCCAAGTTGCAAATACATCTAAAGCTGCAGCTCTGACGGAGTTTTTCGGATCTGATTCTGCGATTTTCAAAATTCCAGATTCAATGCCTTCAATCTTTTGCCCCCAACTGGAATCTGACTGCAAAAAACCCAAGACATTTTCTTTCACTGCCCAAAATGAATCTTGAAGCGCAAAAGGAATTGCCTCAAACAATAGCTCCTCTTCTCCTTTTGAAATCAGGCTATCCAAGGCTTCATACCTGGCCACACCCAATTTAGATTCTTTCAATTGCCGCAAATATTGGGAAGGAGACATTTCTTGGGTTCTTCTGGCAAGCAGGTTTTTCCCTTCGTCTAGATAGACTTGACTCACTGGATTTTTATTTTCCAGGGTAAACTGCTGAAAAGACTCATTCACAAAAAATGTCTTACGCTTCCTTTCACCATCCTCGTACCAGCTTACTTCCAGAGGAAATTGAAAAACGGGGCTCTGCATTGGATCCTGAACTTGAAAAACTGAAATCAGAATATTTTCCGGCTGAGAATAATCCACGTCAAAAATCAACTCCGGGTGTCCTTTATCAAGAAACCATTGATTGAAAAACCAATTCAAATCCTCTCCGGTAACTTTCTCAAACGCCAATCTTAAATCATGCACTTCTACAGACTGAAATGCATTTTGATTCAAATAAAGATTTAAAGCCTTGAAAAATGCTTCATCCCCTACTTTTTGACGGAGCATATGAAGAATCACTCCGCCTTTGTTGTAGCTGTGTGCATCAAACATGTCCTCGTTATCCTCATATTCAAATCGGATAAGATTCACCTGTTTGGTCTCTGCTTCAGCAAAATACCCTTCCATTTCTGAAACTAATTTCAGCGCAGCCTCATCCTTACTATACTTATATTCATTCCATAAATACTCGCTGTAATTGGCAAAAGCTTCATTCAAGGTAAGATTAGACCAGGATTCTGTAGTGACAAAATCCCCAAACCATTGATGAAATAGCTCATGGGCAATGATGTAATCCCACTCTGAATCGATGGCCTCTCTTTCATCCAAAAGCAGATTTTCCATGAAAATCGACGCAGTGGTATTCTCCATTGCCCCAGACACAAAGTCTCTGACAACAATTTGATCATACTTAGGCCAAGGGTAATTCACTCCCAGTTTGGACTCGAAAAACCCAATCATCTCGGGTGTGTTGGCAAATACTTTAGCCGCACCTTTTTCATATCCTTTTTCTACATAATAGCCCAAAGGAATATCTCTGAATCTATCCTCCGCTTTTCCAAAGTCACCTACTGCAATGGCCGCCAAGTACGGAGCATGTGGCAAAGTCATTTCCCAATAATCTTTTCTTAAACCATCTCCAAGGGATTCACTTTTTACCAAAACCCCATTGCTGACTGTGACTAATGAATCTGGAACTGTCAGCTTAAATAGCTGAGTTGCTCTCTCGTTAGGCTTGTCGATAGTCGGAAACCATTTGCTATTGTGCTCGGTCTCCCCTTGTGTCCAGATCATTCTTGGCTTACCTGGAATAGTGTCCAAAGGATCGATGAAATACAATCCTTTGGTATCTGAGATGGCCTCAGACCCATTTCCTGAATTTCTTTCCGGGTAGGCCCGATAATTAATCTCGACTCCAAATGTGTCCTTTTCTGTTAATTCCTGAGGCAGATAGATTAAAAGTTGCTTTTCATTGTATCCATAATTCACCTTTTGAGTTGAGTCGTTTTTGATAAAAAAAACCGCTCCGACATCATAATCCTTTGCATCCAAAATCAGCTCTTTCTGGGGATAAAAAAATGGCTTAAGCTTCAATTTTGCTTTACCGATTACAGCCTGATTTTCCCAATCAAATGCCAATTCCAAATCCGTATGCAACAAATCAAAATCTCTTTTGGCGCTTGCCCTATAATTTCCAATCGCCGACTCCTTGGCTCGAAGCGTTTTTAGTCTTTCAAGACTATCCTCGTTGGACACTTCAGTATTAAATACAGATTGGGCTGAAGGTTCTTTTTGAGTACTTACTTTTTCGGATTTACAGGAAAGCAAAGCCAAAAACAAAAAGAATACGGTAGCGATTTTAAAATTCAAGGTGGAATTCCCTTTGGGAGTGGAAGGCAATTGTTTCATATTTGGGGAAAATCTTGGTAGTTCAACACTTCCATAAATTAATTTGACCCCAAAATAGCAGTAATGTTTTCAGTTAATCTCAAAGACATCAGTTTTCAAGTTCAAAAAAACGGTGATTCTATTTTGGTCAACGACCAAACTCTTCCATTAGATATCAAATGGATCGATGAGCGAAGAATTCATCTCATCCGTGGAAAGGAGTCTCTGGAGGCTGAATTAGTTTCCATCGATCGAGAATCCAAAACCATACGAATCCGCCTTGGTCATCAGGTAGCAACGCTAGAACTGAAAGACAGATTTGATCTTTTGTTGGAGAAAATGGGAATGAGTGCTGCCGGCGCAGGTGTGGTAAAAGACATCAAAGCACCTATGCCCGGATTGATCTTGGATTTAAAGGTAAAGGCTGGCGATCAGGTGAAGAAAGGAGATATCGTTTTGATTTTGGAAGCCATGAAAATGGAAAATATCATCAAAGCCCCTGGGGATGGAGTAGTAAAAGAAGTGAAAGTCAGCCTGAAGCAGAGTGTGGAAAAAAATCAGGTTCTGATCCAGTTCTGATAGATTTTATCACCTTAAAAAGCTTTTTCCTAAAGTCCACCATTCTCAAATCTCATTCGTGGCTAGCCATTTTTTCTTCTGATTCTAGCATTCTGAGATGAAGAAATTATATTTGTCAGATTGTTGAGTCTCCATTGGGGATTATTCGATCAAATTTGAAAGAATTAAAATCCAAAGATTCCTTTTTCGAAAGGCCCAAACTTTAGAATCAATACACCAATACATGAAATACAAACGAATCCTGCTGAAACTAAGCGGAGAGGCCCTAATGGGTGAAAAAAAGTACGGAATCGACTCAAGCATCCTTCAACAATACGCCGACGAGATCAAAAAAGTAAAAGACCTTGGTGTTGAAATAGCCATCGTCATCGGAGGCGGAAATATTTTTAGAGGGGTTCAGGCAGAAAAATCAGGAATTGACAGAGTTCAGGGAGATTACATGGGAATGCTTGCCACGCTGATCAATGCCATGGCTTTGCAGAGTGCCTTGGAACAAAATGGAATGTATACCCGATTGATGTCTGGAATCAAAATCGAAAGTGTATGCGAACCATTTATCCGAAGAAGAGCAATTCGTCACTTGGAAAAAGGCCGAATTGTAATTTTTGGTGCAGGAATCGGTAATCCTTATTTTACTACTGATTCTACTGCCGCACTTCGGGCCATCGAAATTGAATCAGACGTGGTATTGAAAGGAACCCGAGTAGACGGTGTTTACACAGCCGATCCTGAGAAAGATTCCACCGCAACCAAATATCAAAATATTACCTTTTCAGAGGTATATGAGAAAAACCTTAGCGTCATGGACATGACTGCCTTTACGCTATGCCAGGAAAACAACCTTCCGATTATCGTATTTGACATGAACAAATCTGGAAACCTTAGCAAGTTGGTTCAGGGAGAAGAAATCGGAACATTGATCACTGCATAAACGCACTAAAATCATGGAAGAAATCGAATTATTCTTAGACGAAGCGAAAGAGCTCATGCAAAAAGCAGTAGACCATACTGCTTCAGAATTGGTAAAAATCAGAGCTGGAAAAGCTATGCCCAATCTTTTGGATGGGATCATGGTGCAATATTACGGCTCCCCTACCCCGCTTAATCAAGTTTCCTCAGTAACTACTCCTGATGCAAGAACCTTGGCCATCAAACCTTTTGAGAGAAACCTGATTTCGGAAATCGAGAAGGCCATCATCAATTCTGATTTGGGATTGGCTCCTCAAAACAATGGTGAAATCATCATTTTGACTATTCCTGCATTGACAGAGGAAAGAAGAATCCAATTGGTGAAGCAAGCCAAACATGAATGCGAAAACGGAAAAATCTCCATCCGCTCCGTAAGAAAAGACACCAACGAATCTTTAAGAAAACTTCAAAAAGAAGGTGCTTCTGAGGATGAGGTTAAAAGAGCAGAAGAGCAAGTTCAGAAGTTCACTGATTCCTATTCTACCAAAATTGATGAGCTGCTGATCAAGAAAGAAGCAGATATAATGAAGGTTTAATTTTACCTAGATCCAAATTGAAGCCCGGAATTTCCGGGCTTTTTTGTTGTCATTTTCCAATCTTTTAATTCTTCCGAAAACCAGTAATACTAGATTAAGAAATCAGTAATTTTTAAAATTCAATTTCATAAGAAATCTCCAGCTTAAACTGTTTTGGATTATGCAAGTTGATTAGGCAGGAAAGATTATTTCAGACCGCTAGTAAAAATACCGTTCCCATCCACTTTGGATGGGATTAATTTTGAACCATGCTACGGAAAATTCTATTGATCCTAGGTTTAAGTTTTGTTTTTGACAGCATTTCTGCCCAGGATATTCAATTCAAAAGAGTAAATAAACCCATCGAAATTGACGGGGTGATTGATGAGGAATGGGCGATTGCTGACTCCGCTTTCAATTGGATGCAGTATTTCCCATTTGACTCCTCACTAGCAGTCAATCAATCCGTGGCCAAAGTCCTATTCGACGATAAGAATATATACATCCTCGGTGTGATGTACAGTGATAAGAAGGAAAAGGAGTACGTCACTCCATCCTTGCGTAGAGATTTCAGAGGATCAGCAAACGACAATTTTACGGTCATCTTCGATACCTTTCAAGACAGGACCAATGCTTTCACCTTTGGAATCAATCCCTTTGGAGTCCAAAGAGAAGGGTTAGTGGTCAATGGAGGAACAGGGGAAAGTTCCTTTAGTCTTGACTGGGACAATGTTTGGAAAGGAGAAGCGCGCCAATATGAAGGTTATTGGGTAGCCGAAATGGCCATTCCTTTCAATACACTTCGGTTTAATGAGGGGCAGACTGAATGGAATATCAATTTCTACCGAATAGACAGTGAAAGTGCAGAAAGATCCACTTGGGCTCCAATACCAAGAAATTTCACGCTGTTTAATCTTGCTTCTCTGTGGGTGGGGAATTGGGAAGAACCCACCAAAAAAGGAGGCAAGAATCTTTCTGTCATCCCTTACATTTCTGGTAATTCGAGCACCAATTTTGAAGCCAATACGGAAACCAAATCTGGGCTGAGCGCTGGGTTTGATGTGAAATATGGAATCACCCCGGGATTGAATTTAGACCTAACCGTCAATCCGGATTTTTCTCAGGTAGAAGTGGACCAGCAGGTCACCAACTTGGACAGATTCGAAATTTTCTTCCCAGAGCGAAGACAGTTTTTCCTGGAAAATGCTGATTTATTTTCCAATTACGGGAATAGAGGAACCCGACCTTTTTTTAGTAGAAGAATAGGGGTTTCCAGAGACGAAAGTACCGGTCAAAACATAGAATCAACCATTCCATTTGGAGCAAGGATTAGTGGAAAGGCAAATGACAATTTGAGAGTGGGTGTCCTAAGCATGCAGGTGGCAGATGATCAGACTGCAGGTTTACCTTCCTATAACTATTCCATGGTTTCGCTTCAGCAAAAGGTTTTTGCCAGATCCAATATCTCAGCTTTTTTAGTGAACAAACAGACTTTCCAAAACCCGAAAGAGTATTCCGATAGCTTATACAATGAATGGGATAGGACTTTTGGGGTGGATTATAATTTGGCCTCTGAAGACAATCGGATTACCGGTAAGTTTTTTTACCACCAAAATATCAACCAGGCCAAAGTCGATAGTGCCTTTGCGGCTGGGATAGAACTACAATATAGCGTTCCCAAATGGTCCTTGGACATGAGGGCTCAGGCGGTTGGAGCAAACTATGTTCCGGAAGTTGGATTTGTCAGAAGAACTGATATTCAACAACTAGCCATGACTTACCGAAGGAGTATCTTTCCTTCCAGTGGAGGAGTTCAGCGCCACGGCCCAGGTTTAGATTTCGATATCGTCGGCAATGATACCTACGGCTTTCTGGATTGGGACATGAATTTTCTTTACGATATCAATTGGAAATCATCTGCCCGGTTTTCTCTTCGTTTGAGACGACAATACACTTACCTATTCAACGGCTTTGACCCGAGTGGAACAGGTGGGCTACGATTACCTGCAAATACAGAATACACAAATAATCTTTTCATAGCCAGATATGAGTCTGACGAGAGAAAGAAGGTTTCATTTAACCTAAGCACTCGATCCGGTCAATATTTTAACGGGACAAGAATCAATTTAGAAGGGGGTGTTCAATGGAGATATCAGCCCCTAGGTTTTACCAGTATAGATTTTGCCTACAATCGAATCAGACTGCCAAAGCCATATAATAGTTCCAACCTATTTTTAATTGGACCCCGATTCGACTTCACTTTCAGTAAAGAGCTTTTTTGGACGACCTTCGTCCAATACAATAGTCAGATTGATAATGTAAACATCAACTCCAGGCTTCAGTGGAGATTTGCTCCTGTGTCTGATATTTTCTTGGTATACACGGATAACTACTTGGCGGAAATGAATCCGGATGGGTTTATCGAATTTGGAGGCTCTAAATCACGGGCAATTGTCTTTAAAATGACCTATTGGCTAAACTTGTGATGCTTAGCTTTAAGCGCTAATCCTCAAAGTTCACATTAATAAAGGTGGCTATGCCAAATAAAGGGCCTGTACGGAGATAATTTCCATTTTCAAAGGCTACTCCAAATTCTACCCGGAAGAATCGGAAGAGATTATCCAAAGAATAACCAATCTCAGTATAGTGAGGAGAGTTCTCTGTTTTTAGATAATTCACAAAAATATTCTCCCTCAAGCCTGAGAATCTCAGCATAGGCAGTTGCGTGAAAAGGAATTTTCTAAACTGATAGTGTGCAATCCCAGAAACGAAAGAGGTTGAAGTGCTGTATTGGTAATAATCCATCAGGCGGTAATTGGATGCAGGTCCGAAATTTGAAAATATGGTCCTATTGCCACCAAAATGTTTGAAGTCCGGGAAGTAGACATTTCTATTATTCAGGAAGGTTCCTGCATTTACTTTAAAATCAAACTTACCGCTCACTCCAAAGGACCAGTCGTGTTCTATCCCCAATTCAATCAGATCAAAATCTGAGGCGTTTGCTGAATTAACCAGACTTGGAATTGCTTTTTGGTATCCAAAGGTAATCAAGGGGGATCTGGAGAAATTAGGGGATTTCCTACCATTTCGAATGCTATAAGTTAACCCCGGCCTCCACTCGATAGAGGCGCTGATTTTTGCGATCTGATGATCAGAAAAGGTATCCTCTGTAGATTCCACATTTTCCGGTCTATTTAAAGTGTATTCTCTTTCAGGTTTGTTATAAAAACTATAGTTTGAATTATTGAAAAGCTCTTTTCGATTAGCCCTTAGGAAAGAAAGTCTATACGTAAACCCATAATTGACTCGGTGAAACCAATAGGCTTTAAGATAATCCTGCTCATACAGTTTCATGTAATTCCTTCTAAACAAAAGTGAGTAAAGGGCATTGACTTGCTCATTGATGGGGTCTCCCTCATTAAACTGAAAAATATATCTCCCCCCTTCTACTCCCCAAGTTTGTCCGGAGGTAGGCTGAGTATGAGACCACCTTAAGTTTACTTTACCATAAAATTGCTTGCTGGAAAACCCATACCTAACCTCCGGCCGGATATTGAAACTTTTCCGAATGGTATTGACGCTATCCGCAAGTTTGACTTCTGAGAATTTCCGGTAATACATTCCCAACCCTAGCTTCCAGCCCTCCACCGTATTGAATGAAAACTTGGTAAGATTTTGATCAAAACCGATGGTAACACCTTTTCCAAAACTGAAATTCTGTCCTGTGAGGAAATCCATTGGCTGGTATTTTCTTCTTGCCTTTTTGGCGACGGAATCCACCTCACTAACTTTTGCTGCCTCGATGGTGGCAAGACTATCATCCCGCTTATATCCTTCCACTTCCTTCAAAGTCAAAGGAACTGGCCTGATGCTATCCCAATAGGCCAAATCTCGCTTCTTGGCTAAGGAATCCACGCTATAATTACGCTCTGAAACCACGGGATCTTTTGCCTCCTTTTGCTCTTCCTGAAGCATTTCCTTCTCGTATTGGTTGATCAGCTTCCGGTATTCTTTTCGAGTCTTTGGTTCTTCCGTCGCCAACTGTTCCAAGGCAGAAAGTGATTTATCTACTTTCAAGGCCTCTTTCGGAATTTCCTGCACTTTTTCGTCAATGATTTCAGGAACTTGGGCTAAATCCTGGTTCAATTTGATTTGGTATTCCCTGGTAGAGGCCAAGTAATTGAACTCCCCTTCAAATCCGAAGATTTTTCCTCCAAAGGAATACGTATGGGTCAAAGGCATCCAAACGTTTTGGCCTACCGGTGCATAATTTTGTTTGGCTGTAATCTGAAAACCCAAAAGGGAAGTCTTCAAGTCCAAGCTGTAGATGGCCCAAAGATCTTCTATTATATATATGTATCCTTCGAAAACCTGCTCCCCTCTTGATCTGGGTGTCACTTTGATTTTGCTAACCATTACCCCCTGATCAAAAAAACTTCCCTCGTATTTGAATTGGTAGTATTGAAAAGCATATCGGGATAAAGGGGAAACAATCCCGTTGATTTGGTCTTGATAAAATGAGGTTTGGATGTAGGGAGCAGGAGAAGTTCCTTGGTTGTCCCCATTAGTCCGGATGGAAATAACTTTTTCTTCAACCTTATCGGGCAAGGAAAAAGTAATTCTGGACACAGATTCTGAAGTATAAGCCTCATTGAGCTTCATGCCTTCCTCTTCCAATTTTTTCCTGAGGAAAAAAGGAGCATCTGTAAGTTGACCTGTGCCTTTCAAGTAGACAGTCATGGAATATTCCTGAAGCTGGAGGCGGTGATATTTTGCCTTGGCTATGGCCTTCCTCATGATCGTAAGTGCAGGATCCTCAGCACCGGCTTTTACTTCCACTTCACTGAGGGAAAAAACCTGGGGTTCTAATGCGAAATTCAAGGTGATCCATTCCTCCTGAATTTCTACAGTTTGAATCTGGGATTTATAGCCTAGAAATTGAACCAAAACGTCATACAATCCGGGTTTCAGACGGTATTCATATTCCCCAACTTGATTTGTGGGCACTCCATCCTCCAAGTTTCGGATATAGATAGACGCAAAAGCCAGAGGTTCTCCCTCATTGGTGGTCACTTTTCCTTTTATTCCTTGGGAAAAAGAAACGATTGGGAAAAGCATCCAAAAAAGAAAAATAAGCCTTGAAACTTTCGGACAAAAATTCATGAAAGGAATCTTATAAGTTATAAAACGAAGACGCAGTTTCGCTTTTTTCAGTTGCATCGCCCAATCGAATAAATGAAAAAAAGTTAAATAAGAGTTATTTAACACTTCTGCTATTTATTCTTATACGCAATAGACTGAAAATAGAACGAAAAACTTCATCGATAAATGCCCTGATACATCAGTACTTTCTTAAAAAATTTAAAAATGTCCAATTTGAGCAAAGGGGGCACTTTTTCTAAAAAGCCAAAATTTTCAATTAATTAATAAAATTTGATTTTTTTAAGATTGTTTAAATGGAAAACGTTTTCCATTGATTTCTAAATAACAAAACAAACATAATATTAACTAATTGTTAAAATAAACATTATTCTGTTAATGATAGAAATTTCAGGGGGCAAATAAGGCAATTGTTAAGAATTGCAAAATTAAAATTATTCCCAGACTTTAGGTTTGAAATTAAGTACTCATACCTATTTCGCTTTTTTCTAAAAACAAAAAACCCTATGAGAAATTATTTACCCAAACTCAAGTCGTTGATGCTTGCAGTAGTGCTGATGATAGGCACGATCGCAGTAGCCAACGCCCAAAGTCGATCCATCTCAGGTACTGTCCTGGATGCTAGACTTGGAGACCCTGTTCCGGGTGCCACTGTACTGGTAAAAGGTACCACCCGAGGCACAGCCACTGATTTGGACGGTAAGTTTACACTTCCGCTTCAAGCTGGCGACCAAGTTCTTGTGATTTCCTTCGTTGGTTATTTGAACCAAGAAGTGGAAATCGGAAACCAATCATCTATCACTATCAGGCTGGAAGAAGATATCCAGAGCTTGGAAGAGGCAGTTGTAATTGGTTATGGATCTCAGGACAAGAAAGAAATTACTTCTGCAGTGGTAGGTGTAAAGCCTGAAGACTTCAACAGAGGTAATGTAACCAACCCTGCTCAATTGCTTCAGGGTAAAGTTGCCGGTCTATCGATTACCAGACCAGGTGGTAGCCCTAACAGCGGATTCAATGTTCGTTTGAGAGGTTTGTCCACTTTCGGCGCTAACTCATCTCCATTGATCGTATTGGACGGTGTGATTGGTGCTTCACTTGAAAACGTCGATCCAAATGACATCCAGTCTATCGATGTATTGAAAGATGGTTCTGCAGCTGCGATCTACGGTGCCAGAGGTTCTTCTGGTGTAATTTTGATCACCACTACTAAAAAAGGAAGCAAAGAAGGAACTACCAATGTGAACATTAACTCGTTCACAACTCTTGATCAGGCAACTAACTTGATTCCTGTTCTTTCTGCTGAAGAATTTGTAGCTAGAGGTGGAACTGATTTCGGAAGCGATACTGACTGGAGAGACGAATTGATCGACGATGCATTGTCATTCACAACCAACGCCAGCGTTTCTGGCAGCTTTGGAAACTCAAACTACATGGCTTCTGTAAACTACCGTGACAATAACGGTATTGTAAACGGAGTTGGGAATGAAAGATTGAATACAAGATTAAACCTAGCTCAAGGTGCTTTGAACAATCGCTTGAGATTGAATGTAAACTTGTCATTTACCAATGTGGATTCTGAGGACATCAATGGTGCTGCATTTAGATATGCCACTATTTATAATCCAACAGCTCCAGTATTTGAAGATACTGAATCTGCAATCAATCGATTCGGTGGTTACTTCCAAAGAGATCTATTCGATTTCTACAATCCAGTTGCTTTGGCAAGACAGCAAAAATTTATCGGTGAGACTAAAACTGCATTGGTTTCTTACAGAGCAGAATTCGATATCCTTCCAAATTTAACTTTGTCAGCTCAGTATTCTCAGGATAGAAGAAATACTCTTTCAGGTGCTTTCTGGTCTTTGCAAGATTTCCAAGTAGGTATCGGTGCTACAGGTTCAGCCCAGAGAAATACTTTTGATAGAAAGCAAAGAATTTTCGAATCTACTTTGAGATACGAAACAGATCTTTCAGACAAATTGAACATGACCCTTTTGGGTGGTTTTGGATTACAGTATACAACCAACCAAGGATTTAACGCAAGAGTACGTCAATATCTATTTGATCTTGGATGGAATAACCTAGGAGCAGGTGCTATCCGAGTAGGTAACAACACAGACGTTTCGTCATTTGCAAACCAAGATCAGTTGAATTCTGCTTTTGGTAGAGCTAATTTCAACTGGGACAATACCTTCTTCGTTTCTGCTTCAGTAAGAGCTGAAACATACTCTGGTTTCGGTGCAAATAACCAAACAGGTGTATTCCCGGCATTTTCTGTAGGTTCTGACTTCACTCAGATTTTTGACATGGGGGTTTTCAACCAATTCAAGCCAAGAGTTTCTTACGGTGTTACCGGTAACCTACCTCCATCTCCAACCTTGGCTTTGGGTGTATTCGGAAACGGTAACAGAATTGATTTGGATGGTGATCCATTGACTCAGAGTGACATCTTTGTTGGTATCAACCAATTCTCTAACCCTAACAAGGATTTGAAGTGGGAAACCAAAAAAGAATTCAACGTAGGGGTTGATTTCGGATTATTGAATGGAAAAATCACCGGTAGCGTGGACTACTACACCAGAAATATTTCTGACTTGTTGTTCAACGTACCTGTAGCAGCTGGTGCTCCAAACCCATTTGATCCAGGAAGATTTAACACTGCAGGTTCTACCTGGGTAAACTTGGCTGACTTGAGAGCTGCTGGTTTTGAATTCGTAACCTCAGTAAATCAAATCGGTAAAGGTGCCCTTAAGTGGTCTCCAACTGTAAACTTCACTATCTATGACAAAACAACTATTGAAAGCTTGTCAAATGGTGAATTAGGATTCGAAGAATTGAGATTTGCAACTCCAGGAGCTCCTGGTCAAAATAACAACCCAATCATCTACAACAGAGTAGGCCAAAATTTGGGTGATATCTATGGTCCAAGATTGAATGGTTTGACTGAAAGCGGTCAGTATATTCTTTCAACTACAGACCCTAACGAATTTGAAAAGCTAGGTAACGGTTTGCCTAAAGGTGAATTCGGTTTTGCTAACAGCTTGATGTGGGGTCAGTGGAACTTGAACTTCTTCTTCAGAGGTGCATGGGGTCACGATTTGTATAACTCATACAGAGGTTTCTATGAAAACGGCGACCCAGGATCAAACACTTGGAACTCTGTAATCACAGACAAGACTCCAACCAACCCATTGGTTACTTCAAGCCCTACATTCAACAGCTCTTATGTTGAAGACGCTTCATTCGTCAGATTGGACAACATGGAATTGGGTTATAATATTAAAACCAATTCACCAAATTTGGGTTCTTTAAGAGTATACTTAGCGGCTCAAAATCTATTTACGATTACAAATTATACAGGTATCGATCCTGAGGTAAGAACTAATGACTCAGAAAACGGTGACGCCTTTACTTCGGCACTTTCTCCGGGTATCGAGCGTAGAAATACTTACTTCCAGACCCGTTCATTCACTTTGGGTGTAACTGTAAACTTTAAATAACAAGTTAAATCATACAGATATGTTAAAATCATTTAATAAAATCTGCTTAATGCTTCCATTGGTATTTGCCATTGGAGCATGTCAGGAGTTGGAGCAAGAGGTTCTTGATGGGGTGACAGCAGAGGATATAGCCAATAGCAATAATCCCAACTTGGTTAACGTGCTTAAGGCTTCAGCTTACTCCAGAATCGTTGGTTCTTGGGGAGGTCATAACAGTATTTGGTCCATTCAGGAAGTTTCTTCCGACGAAATGGCTATTCCACAGAAAGGTGCTGACTGGGAAGATGGTGGTCAGTGGATAAGAATGCACAAGCACACTTGGAATGCTTCTGAAGAATCATTCAACAACTCTTGGGCTTATTGCTACAGTGCAGTCGGTGAAATCAATAACTTGTTGATCCAGTATCCAGACGTAGCTTCCTTGAATGCTGAATTGAAAGTTTTGAGAGCTTTGGTTTACATGTGGTTGATCGACAGCTTTGGTAATGTTCCAATCATCGATGAAACTACCACTGGTGGAAATCCAACCAATGCTACAAGAGCTGAAGTATTTGCTTTCATCGAGAAGTCTATCAAGGATAATATCGCTTTGCTTCCAGAAACCAGCTTGAAGTCTACAATCAACAAGATGACTGCACAAGCTATGTTGGCTAAGCTTTACCTGAATGCCGGTGTTTACACTGGTACTCCAAAGTGGGCTGAAGCTGAAGCTGCTGCTGATGCAGTAATCAATAGCGGAAAGTATTCTCTTTCTTCTAACTACTTCGCAAACTTCTCAGAGAGAAACAGCGGATCTACCGAAAACATCCTGACTCTTCCTTACGATCAGAATAACGCTGGTGGATTTAACCTTCCTCAAATGACTCTTCATTACCTGAGCCAGCAAACTTTCAACTTGCAGGAACAGCCTTGGAACGGATATGCATCTTTGGAAGAATTCTACAATAGCTATGATGCGACAGATGTTCGTAGAAGAAGCTTCTTGGTAGGACCTCAGTTTGCTTCCAATGGAACCAGATTGATTGACATTTCTGCAGAAGCAAATGATCCTGATGGACCTCCATTAACCTTCACTCCTCAGATCAACATGCTCGCTCCAAACGCTTTCCGTCAGGCAGGTGCTAGAGTAGGTAAATTTGAATTTGCTTTGGGTGCTGGTTCTTCTTTGAATAATGACTATCCATTGATCAGATATGGTGAAATCATCCTGATCAAAGCTGAAGCTGCCTTGCGTCAAAATAAACCTGCAGTAGCTCTTGCAGCTGTTAATCAAATCAGAGCACGAGCTAGCATGCCAGCTTACACCACTTTGACTCTTGACGAACTATTCGCGGAAAGAGGAAGAGAAATGTTTGCTGAAGCTACTAGAAGATCTGACCAAATCCGTTTCGGAAAGTGGAATCAGCCTTGGTGGGAAAAGACCGCTTCTCAACCTTTCAGAGCTCTATTCCCTATTCCTCAAAACCAGATCAATGCAAACCCTGCATTGAAGCAGAATCCGGGTTATTAATACCTTCTGAATTCATAGTAAAAGGAAGTGTGCCTCGGTACACTTCCTTTTTTTTACCAGTACCTTGAAAAAATTACTCTACCTATCTCTCTTTCTTTTTTGCTTTTCTTCCTGCAAGAAAAAAAGCCCGGAAGAGCACACCTTATTCACACTTCTCTCCGCAGAAGAAACCGGTATAGCCTTCAGGAATGACCTGAGCTATACAGAAAAGATCAACCCCTATACTTTCCGAAATTTTTACAATGGTGCGGGAGTTGCCCTTGGAGACATTAACCAGGACGGGCTGTTGGATATTTTCCTTTCTGGAAATCAAACTTCAAATAGACTTTTCCTAAATCAGGGAAATCTAAAATTCAAAGACATTACAGACCAAAGCGGTCTAAATTCAACAGGCCTTTGGTCAACAGGAGTCAGCATGGCCGATGTAAATGGAGATGGCCTTTTGGATATTTATGTCTGTAAATCCGGCCCAAAAGGAGGAGAAAGAAGGCATAATGAACTTTTTATCAATAACGGAGACCTTACTTTTTCAGAACAATCCAAAGCCTTTGGCTTGGCTGAAGAAGGCTTAAGCCAACATGCTGTTTTCTTCGACTATGACAAAGACGGAGACCTGGACATGTATCTGCTCAGCAATTCAGGCAGATCTGTAGGAGTCTTTGATTTAAGAGAAGGGCAGCGGGAAATCCGTGATCCGGAAGGAGGAAACAAGCTCTTTAGAAACGAGGGTGGCAGGTTTTCTGATGTTTCCGAAGAAGCCGGGATTTTCGGTAGCTCCATAGGTTATGGGCTTGGCGTGACTGTAGCGGATCTAAACCAGGACAACTGGCCGGATCTTTATGTATCCAATGATTTTTTTGAAAGAGATTATCTCTATTTGAATAACCAAAACGGAACATTTTCGGAAGTACTTCCCGACATTTTGCCTGAAATCAGCATGGGTTCCATGGGTGCGGATATTGCTGATCTGGACAACGATTCCCGTCCGGATATTTTTGTTACTGAAATGCTTCCAGCTTCATGGGAAAGAATCAAAACAAAAACTCCATTTGAGGAATGGGATAAGTATCAAGCCAATATCAAATCAGGCTATCACCATCAATTCACCCGAAATACCCTCCAAAGAAATTTAGGCTTCAGGCCAGATTCTCAAACCCCGGTTTTTTCTGAAGTTTCCAGAATGGCCGAAGTAGACGCTACGGATTGGAGCTGGGGGGCATTGATTTTTGATGCAGATTTGGATGGCTTGAAAGACATTTTTGTAGCCAATGGGATCGTAAAAGATCTTACCGATTTTGACTTTGTAGATTTTTATGTGAACAACCAAAGCAAAATAGAGGAATATAGAGCCGACTCGGTTTTGTTGACCAAAATGATCGATGAATTCCCATCCAATCCCCAACAGAATTACTTGTTTAGGAATCTGGGGGCTTGGAAATTCGAAAATATCGCTTCCCAATCTGGACTTGAACAACTGACTTTCAGTTCTGGGGCTGCTTATGGGGATTTGGATAATGACGGGGATTTGGATTTGATAGTCAATAACCTAAATGAATCAACCTTCCTCTACAGGAACAATGCTTCAGAAAGCAAAAAAGGCAATTTTCTAGTGATTGACCTTGGAAATAACTTTGGAGCGAAGGTTCAAATCAAAGCTGGAAATGATACCTATTTTCAGGAATTCCAACCTGTAAAAGGATACATGTCTTCTGTGGATTCCAGATTACATTTTGGTTTAGGCACGCATACTGTTGCGGAACAGATTGAGATCACCTGGCCAGATGGATCAGCGAGTCAATTCCATAATATCCCTTCAAATCAAATTTTCAAACCATCTAAAAAGTCCTCCAGTCCTAGTCTAAATAACTCAAATCCCCACTCCACGAGGATTTTCTCAACTGCTGATTTACGCATTCCATTTTCTCATCAGGAAAGTGATTTTGTGGATTTTGATAGGGATAGATTGAGATTTTGGATGATCAGTAACGAAGGTCCAAAAGCGACAAAAGACGATGTCAATGGAGACGGTTTAGAAGACTTGTTTATCCCTGGTTCAAAAGCACAGTCCTCCACCCTACTCCTTCAAAACCAAAAGGGAGACTTTATTCCTCAACAGCAAAAGTTATTTGATGAGCATGCGCTTGCTGAAGATGTGGCATCCTCGTTTTTTGATGCGAACGGGGACGGAGCCCTAGACTTACTGGTTGCTAGTGGGGGAATAGAGTTTTCTGACTTTTCTCCTAGCTACCAGGATAGATTATATCTGAATGATGGCAAAGGCAACTACTCGCTTTCTTCCCAGCAGTTTTCCCCAACTCCAACTGCATTTGTATTAGCCCATGACTGGGATCAGGATGGGGATCAGGATATAATCACCGGACAAAGAGTCGTCCCATTCGCCTATGGTGTTCCTGTAGGATTACAGTTTTGGAAAAATGACGGACGTGGAAACTTCACCGAAGTAAGCCAAGAAATCGCTCCAAATCTAACCCAAATGGGAATGCCGACAGATGGAAAGCTGGCGGATTTGGATGGGGATTCTCAAGAAGAACTAGTAGTAGTTGGTGAATGGATGGATGTACGAGTATTCTCTTTTCTACAGGGGAAATGGGTGGAAAAAACGAAAGAACTTGGCTTCTCAAATACAAAAGGCTTGTGGAAATGTCTTCAGCTGATCGATGTTAACGGAGATGGAAAGCTAGATATCTTAGCTGGAAATCAAGGTCTAAACTCCAGAATTAGAACAAGTGCCAAAGCTCCGCTACAGCTGGTAGTTAATGATTTTGATCAGAATGGGACAGTAGAGCAGATTCTAGCTTTTAAAGATCAAAACGGAACCACTCCGATTGTTTTGAAAAATTCGCTTTTGAAACAAATCCCAGTTTTTAAAAAGCAGCTGACCACTTACGATTCTTACAAATCAGCCAATTTAGAATCTTTATTTCCTGAGTCAGTATGGGCAAATTCATTAATTTTACAAGCCGATTTGCTGGAGACTTCGCTATGGATCAACCAGGGCAATGGCTCATTCATCCGAGAACCGCTTCCAATTGAGGTTCAAAGTTCTGCAGTGTATTCCATAGAACAGATTTCCACTTCTTCTGGCTCACCTTATCTGGTATTTGCAGGAAATCAAAGCAGAATAAAACCCGAGATGGGTTCGCAGATGGGTAGCTATGGATGGGTGGTTCAGTATCAGGTTGGAAAAGGAATGAAGGCTCTTTTACCTGAGGAAAGTGGATTATTCATTCCAGGAGAAACCAGAAGTATGCTCCAAGTCAAATCCTCAACAAATTCGTATTTAATCACATTTAGAAATAATGATGAACCGTTGGTTTTCAAAACACAGTAGCATTTTCTTTCTATTGATTTTCTTTTCTTGCCAATCTGAATATGAGAAGCTGGAAAAAAGAGAACTTTCCTCAGGGAAAAAAGTAGACGAACTTTTCCTCGGGCTGAAATTGGGAATGGAGAAGCGGGACTTTTTCCAAACCTGCTGGGATCTAAATAAAGAGGGCTTACTCACCAATGGCCCGACTGAACTTTCAGTAGAATATTCCCCAGAAATGCCTTCAGGTAATGCTGCAAAAATGCGCTTTTATCCAAAGTTTCTCGAAGACAAAATCTACCTCATGCCGATTGAGTTTCAATACGAAAGTTGGGCGCCTTGGAATGAGGAACTTAGCGTAGACAAACTCCGTGAAGATGTATTAAAATTGATGGAGGAATGGTACGGGCCGGGATTTATTGAGGTCAGCAATGAGGATGAAAGTAAAATCGTCTATGTCAAAATGGATGGTAATAGACGAATCCGAATTTTTAAAAAATCTCTTTCTGCTGTCCGGGTGGAAATCTCTGATCTACCAGTTCAAAAAATGCTCAGCGAAAAAGAATCATGAAAAAAGCCCTAGCAGGATGGATATTGGCAGGAGCAGTTGCTGGGTGTAGTCCAAAGCCTGATCCAATTCCAACCTTATTTCAAGAAATTACCCCCGAGAACTCTGGCGTTGATTTCCGAAACGACTTGAAGTTTAACGAGCAGTTCAACATTTTCACCTACAGAAATTATTACAATGGTGGTGGAGTAGGAATTGGGGATGTGAATAACGATGGCTTGGTGGACTTGTATTTTACTGCCAATCTCGGCCCAAATAAACTTTACCTCAACAAAGGAAATCTTCAATTTGAAGATGTGACTGAAAAAGCCGGAGTGGCAGGCACCCGGGCTTGGAGTACCGGAGTGGCCATGGCAGATGTCAATGGAGACGGCTGGCTGGACATTTATGTTTGTAATTCCGGAGATATTCAGGGAGATAACAAGCAAAACGAACTCTTCATCAATCAGGGAGATGGGACTTTTCAGGAAATGGCGGAGTCCTATGGACTTGCTGACCAAGGATTCTCCACCCACGCCGTATTTTTCGATTATGACAAAGACGGAGACTTGGATGTTTACCTGCTCAACAACTCCTATCAGGCAATCGGCTCATTCAATAAAATGCAGAACGAGCGACCCAAAAGAGATCCTGTTGGGGGTGATAAATTATTCAGAAATGACGGAGGAAAGTTCACTGATGTCAGTGAGGCAGCTGGAATTTATGGGTCAATTATCGGATTTGGACTGGGTATTACCATTGGGGATGTAAATCAGGACACTTGGCCGGATATCTTTATTTCCAATGACTTTTTTGAAAGAGATTACCTCTATCTGAATAATCAGGACGGAACTTTCACCGAGTCCATCGAATCCTCCATGCGTTCGCTTAGTGCTGCTTCCATGGGAGCAGATATTGCCGACATCAACGGTGATGGACTTTTGGACATTTTCGTGACGGATATGTTGCCAGAACCTCCTACCCGATTGAAGCAGGTCACTACTTTCGAAAACTGGGACAAATTCCAGTTTAACAAGCAGCATGGCTACCACTACCAATATTCCCGAAACATGCTCCACCTCAATAATGGGGATGGAACATTCAGTGAAATCGGCAGGCTGGCAGGCGTAGAAGCCACAGACTGGAGCTGGGGGGCCTTACTTTTTGACATGGACAATGACGGCAAGCGGGACATTTTCGTAGCCAATGGAATTTATCAGGACATCACAGACTTGGATTACCTGAATTTCATCGATAATGAGGAAACCAAAATCAAAATCATCTCCAAAGAAGGTGTGGATTACAAGGCGCTCATTGATCCAATCCCTGTGAACCCGATTGCTAATTATGCATTCCAAAATCAGGGAGATCTAAGGTTTAAAAATAAGGCTGAAGAATGGGGTTTGGGTAAACCTATCCATTCCAATGGGACAGCTTATGGTGATTTAGATAATGACGGAGATCTGGATATGGTCGTCAACAATGTCAATCAACCCGCTCAGATTTTCATCAGCCAAGCGACCACGCAGCTTCCGGAGAATCACCGAATTCAATTTATTTTAAAAGGAAAAGGTCAAAATACCGGGGCTATCGGAACCCAAATTCAGGCATTATCTGGTGACCAGATTTTTTATCTGGAACAAATGCCCAACAGAGGTTTTCAATCCTCAGTTGATCCAAAGCTAACCCTTGGACTTGGACCAGTTTCCAAACTTGACCAAATCAATGTCTTGTGGCCTGACGGTTCCTATACCGAACTGAAAGATGTGCAAGCAGACCAAGTCCTGACACTAAATTGGGAAGAAAGCTCAGCGCTTCCGGAAGGAACGTCCTTCTTTCAATCGGTAAGTTCTACCCTACAATTTACTTTAGAAAGTCCTTCTTCGATTGAATTCACCCATCAGGAAAATGAATTTGTGGATTTTGATCGGGATAGATTGACTTATCACATGATGTCTACAGAGGGTCCTGCTTTTGCCAAGGCGGATATCAATGGAGATGGGATTGAGGATCTGTATTTCGGAGGAGGAAAGACCTATTCTGGAAAAATTTACCTAGGAAAGAAAGAAGGTACTTTCCAAGCTACAAGCCAGACCGCTTTGGATGAAGATGCGCTTTCTGAGGATACAGATGCGGTTTTCTTTGATGCAGATGGGGATGGAGATTTGGATCTTTTTGTCACTTCAGGTGGAAATGAATCCGGTTTTGGATCCTTGGATTTAGCAGATCGCCTTTATCTCAATGATGGAAAAGGAATATTTACCAAAGGTTTTACCACAGCAATTCAAGGAGTTTTTGGAAGTAGCAGCAGTGTTGAAGTACTGGATTTGAATGCAGATGGAGCCTTGGACTTAATTGTTGGAGGAAGATTAGTGCCATTCGTCTATGGAGCAAATCCCGATTCTCAACTTTGGATCAACGATGGCAAAGGAAACTTCACCGAGAAATCCGCCGAATTGGCTCCTGAGTTCAAGGCCCTTGGCATGGTGACGGAGATCAAGGCAGTAGATTGGAATGGAGATTCTCTTCAGGATTTGGTTATGGTGGGCGATTGGATGAGTCCAACATTTTTTGAAAACCAAAATGGAAAGCTGATCAAAGCCACTATTTCCGGAATGGAAAATCTGAAGGGCTGGTATCAGGGACTGCAAGTTGCAGATCTCAATGCTGACGGAAAACCGGACATCATTTTGGGAAACCACGGGAAAAATTCCCGATTCAAAACAACTCCTGAAAGCCCAATCAGTCTTTACCTGAATGACTTTGACCAAAATGGAGCTATAGAACAAATCTATACTCAGAAATCCGGGGAAGCGGAGATTCCTTACACCTTGAAGCATGAGTTGGAGAAGCA
Organism: Algoriphagus boseongensis; assembly: GCF_004362805.1. Classification (GTDB taxonomy): domain Bacteria; phylum Bacteroidota; class Bacteroidia; order Cytophagales; family Cyclobacteriaceae; genus Algoriphagus; species Algoriphagus boseongensis. The sequence goes on along the minus strand of NZ_SNYF01000009.1, from coordinate 116,885 downwards.
GGTACCGGGTATTAAAAAGAAATACATCAAGTACAAGGATTACAACAACCAGTCCTTGACGGATATTTTCCCTACGGAAACAGTCAATAAGTCTATGGTGAGCCAAATCAACAATTTGGAATCTGGGGTATTGCTGAATCTAGGTGAAGGAAAATTCGACTGGAAACCTTTCCAAAGTGCCGGACAAAAAACTTGGATCTATTCCATACTAGTAGAAGACTTTAATCAGGACGGAAAGCAAGACATCCTTCTTGGAGGCAATCTCTTTGGAGCCAAGCCTGAAGTTGGAAAATATGACGGTGGCTATGGAGAACTCCTACTCGGAAATGGAGATGGCACATTTACCTTCTTGCCAAATCGATTCCATCACCTGAGTTTGACTGGCCAAATCCGCGCATTTTCCCTACTTCCGGGAAATAAGCTTTTGGTTGTAAAAAATAACGCTCCTGCAGAAATCTGGAAGTTTTGAAAACCTCTATCCAATCCTTTTTTGGCCTGGCAGTCCTGGGACTTTTACTTTTTTCCTGTAAGAAAAAAGAAGAAAACACCCCTAGCCTATTTACCCTGCTTCCCGCCGACAGCACAGGGATTGGATTTCAAAATACTCTTACTTCTGCCTCCGAACTCAATATTCTGGAATACCTCTATTTCTACAATGGAGGAGGAGTCGCTGCCGGAGACCTCAACAACGACGGGCTAATCGATCTTTATTTTACAGGAAACCAAGTGCCCAATAAGCTTTTCCTAAATAAGGGTAACTTCAAATTTGAAGACATCACTGAAACTGCCGGAGTAAGTGGAGATGGTGGCTGGTCCACTGGGGTGACTATGGGAGATGTCAATGGGGATGGATTGCTGGACATTTATGTCTGCCAGGTTGGGGATTTGGGAAAGACATCTGGAAAAAACAGGCTGTACCTTAATCAAGGGGATGGAAAATTTACCGAGGAAGCGGCAAGCTTTGGATTAGATTTTAGTGGCTACAGTACCCATGCTGCATTCTTTGATTACGATCGGGATGGAGATTTGGACCTCTATCTCCTCAATCACAACGTGAAATCCCCGGAGGTTTTTGCGAAGGCTGAAAACAGAAACCTATCTGATCCCAGTGGAGATAAACTCTATAAAAACTTGCTTGCGGAAGGCCTAAAGGGATTTGTAGATGTGACAGAAGAAGCAGGAATCTATTCCAGCATTTTGGGTTTTGGCTTGGGTGTAGCTGTAGAGGATTTCAACGGAGACGACTGGCTGGACCTGTATGTTTCCAATGATTTCACGGAAAACGATTACCTCTACCTCAATAATCAAGATGGAACCTTCCGGGAAACACTTCAGGAACTCATCCCTAGCACCAGCCGATACAGCATGGGAAATGATGCCGCTGACTTGAATGGAGACGGTTTTCCGGAAATTTTCACTACAGATATGCTTCCTGAAAATCCAGAAATCTGGATGAAATCAGTGGGAGAAGACAAGGCTGAGGTCTATCAGATCAAGAAAAATTTTGGTTACGGAGATCAATATGTACGCAACCACCTCCAATTGAATCAATCCGGTAAAGGGTTTTCAGAAATTGCCCTGTTCTCTGAGGTTTATGCCTCGGATTGGAGCTGGTCTCCCCTACTTTTCGACTTTGACAACGACGGACTGGTTGATATCCATGTGACCAATGGAATCACCAAGCGACCTAATGACTTGGATTTCATCCAATACAGCCAGGATGTGGATTTGAAAACTCCAATTGAGGAACTCCGTCAAAAGCAAATCGAGATGCTTCCTCAGTTGAAAATTTCAAATTTTGCCTGGAAAAATCTTGGAGGACTTCGATTTGAAAATCAAAGTAAAACGCTGGGGTTGGATCAGGAAAGCTATTCCAACGGCTCTGTTTATGCCGATTTGGACAATGACGGGGACTTGGATCTGGTTGTAAATAACATCGATCAACCAGCATTTATTTACCAAAATCACAGCGAGCAATCCGGTAATAATTTTTTGAAAATTCGCCTGAAATCCCAAATCCATAATCCCCAAGGTATAGGAGGAAAAGTGACGTTATTTGCAGGAAACCAGCAGTTTTCCCAACGAATCAGCACTTCCAGAGGCTTCCAGTCAGGCCCTTCCCCTGATTTGGTTTTTGGTCTTGGGAAAATTCCCATGGTGGACTCTATTGCGGTTTTCTGGCCAACAGGATACGCTGAACTCTTTCCATTTTGCCCTGCGAATCAAAAGCTGATTTTGGAAGAAGGAAAAGGTAATCCTTGGACAAAACCCTTTGAAAACTTGAGTTCTCCAGATTTAGAACTTCCCTCAATTCCTTGGAGACATGTCGAAAAAGATGAGATCGATTTCCTCAAGCGGGAATATTTAGCTCCTAAAAGCTTTTCCAAAATGGGTCCCGCACTGGCTGTGGGAGATGTAAACGGGGATGGAAAAGAGGATTTGTACCTCGGAGGAGCCAAAGATCAAGCCGGGACTCTTTTGATCCAAAACCAAAATGGGGGATTTGATCCGATGCCAAATCCGATTTTTGAGCAATTGGCAAAAGCAGAAGATGTGGTGGCTGAATTTGGAGATTTTAATCAGGATGGATATTTGGACTTGTTTGTGGGAAGTGGAGGAAATGAAAATCCTACAGGTGACTTGTTCAATTTTGATCGGATTTTCTTTGGGGATGGATCTGGAAATTTTATTTTTTCCATGAATTCTCTTCCTCCAATCGGGGAAAACACCTCATCAGTGGCCATTGCTGATGTGGACGGGGATGGAGATTTGGACTTGTTTGTAGGTTCTTCAGTGAAAACCGGAGACTATGGCGCCAGTCCAAAAAGCAGCCTCTTGATCAACAATGGAAGAGGGCAATTCAAAGACGAAACCGCCCTTTGGTTTGGAGGAAACGTTGAATTTGGGATGGTTAATACCCTCCAGTTTGCAAATCTGGATGGAGATAATCAGCACGAATTGATTTTGACTGGAGATTGGAATCCCATTCGGGTTTTCAAATTTGCCAATCAAAAAGCTACTGAATTCAAACCTAAAGGGCTAGAATTTTCTGCAGGCTGGATTCAATCCTTGGAAATCGCTGACTTGGATGGAAATGGTAAACCGGATATTCTGGTTGGAAATCTTGGTCTAAACTCCAAGCTTAAGGCAAGTTCCGAGAAACCTGTTTGGCTCTATCACCACGATTTTGACGCAAACGGACAGGCCGATCCCCTGATTTTTCATTACATGGGCGAAAAGTTGGTTCCTTTTGCAACCCGGGATGATTTGATTAGGCAGATTCCTGGAGTCAAACGAACCCATTCTTCCTATGCTGAATACTCCAAAATCAGCAAACCTGAGGATCTTTTCCCGAAAGAGGAAATTCAAAAGGCCAGAAAACTACCGGCTTATGAATTTAGATCTGGAGTTTATTTTCAACAGGCTGATGGAAGCTTTGAATTTGTTTCATTCCCTGATCCCGTTCAGTGGAGCCCGGTAATGGCATTAGCCTATGATGAAGAGAGCGGCAGTATCGCCATCGGAAGTAATTCGGCTGACCTAAGAGTAGATCTAGGGAAATCTATCCAAAACCCTCCCCATCTACTCCGATGGAATAAAGGTCAATGGAACTTAGAAACTATCCAACTCGCCCCCTCTCCCAAACCTGAAATCAGACGAATCAAAAGGATCAAATGGAAGAACTCGTCCTACTACCTGGGCGCAGAAAACAATGGGCCTTTACACTGGATCCCTCTAAAAAACCTGAATTAAATCATTTGGGATTGATTTGCATATCCTTAGCTTTGAATTCTCATGTAAGTTGATCAATCGCTCAAAACCCAATCTGGAGCAATGATTTATCACACTTAAATTGAAAACCCACTATGCGTACGTTTAAATATCTATTTACCGGCTTGGCCTTGGTTCTTTTGGCAATATCCTGTCAGGAAAAAAAGGACTATTCCCAAGCCATTTCGGATGGAAGCTACTTTCACCGAGCCCAAAAACGGGTAACAGAAGTCATCATTCACGACATCTTCTCCCCTCCTGTGGCAGCCCGAATTTATTCCTATACCTCTTTGGCAGCTTATGAAGTAGCCGCAGCTACCGACCCTACCAATTATGCCTCTTTGATGGGGCAATTGAATGGATCTGAACCTATTTCTGTCACTGTCCCTGAGGGAATTTATCCTCCTCTTGCTGCTTTAGCGGCATATTATCAGGTAGGAACTGCATTGATTTTCTCAGAAGAAATGATGCATGAGCACAGGGATAAGGTGTATGCAGAATTGAAAGAAAAAGGAATTCCTGATGAGGTTTTTGAAGCTTCTCTGGCCTTCGGAAAAGAGATCGCGGATCATGTCATCGCCTATTCCAAAAAGGACAATTACCACCAAAGTCGATCTTTCCCCAAGTATACCGTAGTCAGTGACCCGGGCACTTGGCAGCCTACTCCTCCGGCCTACATGGAAGCGATCGAGCCGCATTGGAACAAGATCAGAACCTTTGTCCTGGACTCAGCTGCTCAATTCAAACCCCTTCCTCCACCTCCTTTTTCCACAGATCCCAATTCGGAATTCTTCAAATTGGCGAAAGAGGTTTATGAGGCGGATGTCAATGCCACTAAGGAAAATAAGGACATCGCTATGTTTTGGGATTGCAATCCCTACAAAATGAATGTCAAAGGGCATGTGATGTTTGCGGAGAAAAAAATCACTCCCGGGGGACATTGGATGAGCATTGCTTCCATTGCCGCTGCTGGAGCAGGCAAAGACTGGAAAGGCACGGTGGAAACCTTAGCCCTGACCGGCATTTCCTTGAATGAGGCCTTTATTTCCTGTTGGGATGAAAAGTACCGAAGCAAACTGATCCGTCCAGAAACCTACATCAATCAGCACATTGACGAAAACTGGGTGCCTTTACTTCAGACTCCTCCATTTCCTGAGCATACAAGCGGTCATAGCGTGGCTTCAGCAGCCTCTGCCTATACTTTGGCACAGCTCTTTGGAGACGAATTCCATTTGGTGGATAGCTCAGAAGTGGATTATGGCTTACCGATAAGAGAATACGAATCCTTTTCCAGCGCAGCCAAAGAAGCAGCAATCAGCCGATTCTATGGTGGAATTCACTACAAACCAGCCATCGAGTATGGAGTGACCCAAGGAACCCAAGTGGGTGAACTGATTTGGCAAAGGATCTCTACCAAGCCAAAACAAGTGGCAAGTAAGTAATCAAAAAAGTCCCGAGTTTCTTCGGGACTTTTTCATTCATAAAGCTTTTTATCAAGAATATACTCTTCCACTTTTTCAGGGAGGAGATATTTGACAGAATATCCCTCTTGAATGGATTTACGGATAAAAGTGGCAGAAATATCCAGCAATGGAGCCTCTATGGTTTTGATTTTTGGATGCTCAAATCCCTTAGTCTCTCCGGGTCTCGGATAGACAAAAACCTCATAATGCTCCAAAATGGCCTGATAGTTTTTCCACTTCTTAAAATGAGTCAAATTATCTGAACCTAAAAAAAGACAAAACTGATGCTGTGGATACTGCTCGCTCAGATAAGTCAGTGTGTCTATCGTGTAGCTTGGCTTGGGCATCCGAAACTCCACATCAGTAGCTCTAAAATGGAAATGATCCGCAATGGCCAACTCGACCATCCGCAAGCGATCAAATTCATGAATCAGGGATTGCTGCTTTTTGAAGGGGTTTTGAGGACTGACCACAAACCAGACTTCGTCCAAGTCGGTGCGGTCGTAAAGCGTATTGGCAATGATCAGGTGCCCAACATGAATGGGATTGAAGCTTCCGAAATAGAGCCCGATCTTCATGTTTACTTCGCCAAAAAATCAGAAACCAGATGGACGGCTTCTTTGGAGGACTTTTCGAAGTCGTCATTCAAAATCGTCACATCAAACTGCGGCTCAAAGGTCATCTCAAATTGGGCCTTGTACAGTCTTCTGGAAAGTGATTCTGGAGATTCCGTTCCCCGATCATTCAGTCGGGAAGCAAGCACTTCCATCGAAGGAACCTTTACAAAAATCGCCAAGGCTTGATCCTTGAAGTATTTCTTGAGGGCAATTCCTCCCTTGACATCCACATCAAAAATGACTGCCTTGCCACTATCCCAGATGCGCTGCACTTCTTCTTTGAGCGTACCGTAGAAGTTACCTTCATAAACTTCTTCCCATTCAACGAAGGCATCGGCATCGATTTTTTCTTTGAACTCAGCAATGCTTAAAAAGTAATAATCTCTTCCATGAACCTCATGCCGACCACGCTTGTCACGGGTACAGGCAGAAATGGAAAACCCCAGATTGGGAACATGCTGAATCAGGTGTTTGACCAGGGAGGTTTTCCCGGAACCGGAAGGGGCTGAAAATATGATGGCTTTGCCAGCGGCTTGACTCATTTGCTATCGTGGATCATTTGGCGGATAGAGTCAGCCAATTTTTCAGGACAGGGTTGTTTGGTGCATTTGGTCTTGAGCACTTCGCGAATGGCTTGCTCGAGATGATAATGCTCAAAGCAGGGCTGACACTTGGCCAATTTTTCCTGAAGAAGGTCCTTGCTTTCTTCTCCCATTTCACCGTCCAAGATGCTTTCCAACAGCTGAAAACACCTGCTTACATCACTGCATTCGAGCTTTCGCTCCCCGGATGATAATTCTTTGTCTTCCATCTATAATCGTTTTATTCCTCCTCTTCGTCCGTATTGTATCCCATAGTTTGGGCATACCCTTTTAATTTTTCTTTCAATAAATTTCTGGCTCTATGAAGCCTAGACCGCACCGTGCCTATAGGAATGTCAAGAATTTTCGCCATTTCCTCATAGGTAAACCCTTCCAAATCCGCCAAAATGATCACTGTGCGAAAGTCAACTGCCAAGGCATTGAGTGCATTGGAAATTTCATCTCCCAGCATATCCTTCACCGATTCCGCACGCAAATCAGTAGTACTTTGGTAGTCAACATCATCCGAGTTGTAGAAAGTTTCCACTTCCTGATAATCTACCTTCGCAGGCTGCTTACTTTTTTTCCGGTATTCGTTGATGAAGCTGTTTTTCAGGATTCGAAAAAGCCAAGCTTTGGCATTCGTTCCTTGCTCAAATGAATTGATAAATCGGAAAGCCTTCATATAGGTATCCTGCACCAAATCCTTGGCATCATCCTCATCAAAGGTGAGTCGAAAAGCAAAATTGTACATAGAGTCTATGTGTGGCATAAACTCCCCATCGAAGATGGCAGTCTTCTCTTCCTGAGAATATTTCCTTCGCTGTACTTCAGACATAAGCACCAAAAGTAATCATTGCCCCAATTTATCCCTAAAGTCTGAACTTAAAGTCAGCCTATTTCCTTTATTTTGTCCAAGAGATTTACCCAAAAGGAAGATATCCCTTAAAAAATTCCCTTAGTTGATGTTTTTTTTCAGATTACTTTCCAGATTACCCCTTGGGGTGCTTTACCTCTTCTCCGACCTCCTCTATCTGCTGGCGAGGTATGTGATTCGATATAGAAAAAAAGTTATCGATGAGAATCTGAAATTTGCCTTTCCAGAAAAGTCCGAAAAAGAAAGAAAGGCGATACGTAATTCGTTTTACCGCAATTTCACCGACGCCTTTTTTGCCGAAACCATCAAAATGCTGACTATTTCGGAAAAGGAGTTGAGGAGAAGGTTTCAGGTAATCAATCAGCATCTCTTGGATCAAGAGGTACTCAAAGAAAAGAGTGCCTTGATGATGGCAGGACATGTCTTCAATTGGGAAATGGCCATTTTGGGGGTAGCATTGAATACTGAAGTCACTGCGGAAACGGTTTATTTGAAATTAAACAATCCTTTTTTCAATAAACTCATGCTTGCCATCCGAACTCATTTTGGTGGAGTGATGACTGAAAAAAGTGAATTCCGAAGAAGCATGATCACCATGCGCAGTAAGCCTAGGATCATTCATTTGGCTGCAGATCAAAGACCTCCGGGAAAAGAGAACCGCTACCAAAGAGAATTCATGAATAGACCTGCCTACTTCTTTGAAGGGGGTGAGTTTATGGCTAAAAAAATGGAATTGCCTGTTTTCTTTGGTACTATGACCAAATTGAAGCGAGGGCATTATCGATTCGAGTTTTCTCCTTTGGCTACTCCTCCTTACGGGGAAGATTTGCCTCATAGCATTACGGATGAATTTTGTAAACGACTCGAGGAAAACATTAGGCTTCAACCTGACTTATACCTCTGGAGCCACAAGCGGTGGAAGATTTAAATTGAAAAATTGAAATGTTTGAAGATTGAAAAATTGGTCTTACCCATTTTTCCATTAAATTCTAAAAATCATAGCTATAGTATCTTCGGTCTTCCAACTTCCGTCTCCGGTCTTCCGTCTCCTTGCTTCCGTCTTGCCTCTTGATACTTAATTCTCCTATCTTAATACTAAAATCTAGCGACTGGCTACTTATTTAATGGATTACCTTAAGGAATTAAACCCTCCACAACGACAAGCTGTAGAACACACGGATGGACCGCTGATGATCATTGCAGGTGCAGGTTCGGGGAAAACCCGGGTGCTCACCTATCGCATTGCTCATTTGATCTATGCCAAAGGAGTTGATCCATTTAATATTCTTTCCTTGACCTTTACCAATAAGGCGGCGAATGAAATGAAGCACCGGATTGAGCGCCTAGTAGGTCTGGAAGCCAGAAATACCTGGATGGGTACCTTTCACTCCATTTTTGCAAAAATCCTAAGAGTAGAATCCGACCGAATCGGCTATCCTTCCAATTTTACCATCTACGATACAGACGATTCCAAATCGCTGATTCGAACCCTTGTCAAGGAAATGAGGCTGGATGATAAAGTTTACAAACCCAGTGTGGTCTTGTCCAGAATATCCGGTGCGAAAAACCGACTGATTTCCTGGCAAGCGTACCAGCAAGACCCTTTTGTCAAGGCTGATGACGAAGCTGCCATGAAACCCAGAATGGGTGAAGTATACCAAAAGTATCAGGAAAGGCTTTTCAAGGCTGGAGCAATGGACTTTGATGATTTGCTCTTCAATACCAATGTGCTTTTTCGGGATCACTTGGACGTGCTCAACAAGTACCAACAGCGCTTCAAGTATGTGATGGTAGATGAGTTTCAGGACACCAACGTTTCCCAATATTTAATCACCAAAAAGCTGGCTTCCGTACACCAGAATATTTGTGTCGTCGGCGACGATGCACAAAGCATCTACGCTTTTCGTGGAGCAGACATCCAAAACATCCTCAACTTCGAAAAGGACTATCCAGATCTTTTTGTAGTCAAACTGGAGCAGAATTACCGTTCGACCAAGACCATTGTAGAAGCTGCAAATTCCATCATTGATAAGAATAAAGCCCAGCTGAAAAAGGTCGTATGGACCTCCAATCCAGATGGAGACTTGATCGAGTTGATCAAAGCTACTTCAGACAATGAGGAAGGCAGGATCGTGGCTACGACCATTTTCGAAGAAAAGAACAACAAAAAGCTTAATAACAGCGATTTTGCCATTCTCTATAGGACCAACTCCCAATCAAGAGCTATAGAGGAAGCACTTCGCAAAATGAACCTCACCTACAAGATTGTTGGTGGACTTTCCTTTTACCAAAGAAAGGAAATAAAGGACTTGATGGCCTATTTGCGTTTTGCAGTCAATCCGGCGGATGAGGAAGCCTTCAAGCGAATCATCAATTATCCTAAAAGAGGAATCGGGGATACTTCTGTAGAAAAAATCCTAGTTTCTGCCTACGAGCATGATATTCCGCTCTGGGAAGTAGTACAAAATGCCCATAGTTTTTTGGGAGGAAGAGCCGGAAGTTCGGTGGACGATTTTGCCACCATGATTAAAGCTTTCCAAATCGAAATCGAACGAAAAGACGCCTACGAAGCAGCCAATTCGGTCGCCAAACAAAGTGGACTTTTACGGGAGCTTTACGAAGACAAAACCATCGAAGGACTCAACCGATACGAAAACGTTCAGGAATTGCTCAATGCCATCAAGGAGTATGTGGATAACCCTGAAAATCCAGATAAAAGTTTGGGGTCTTTTCTTCAGGAAATCGCCCTACTGACGGATAATGATCAGGATAAGGACAAGACAGATGCCATCACACTGATGACCATCCACTCTTCCAAAGGACTGGAATTCAAGCAGGTTTTTGTGGTTGGGATGGAGGAAGACCTTTTCCCATCCCAGATGATGATGCAAAGTCGGGAAGATTTGGAAGAGGAAAGGAGACTTTTCTACGTGGCTACCACTCGGGCCATGGATAAGCTGTATCTGACTTATGCGCTGACCCGGTATAGATTTGGACGACTCCTCAATTGTGAGCCAAGTAGATTCTTGGAAGAAGTGGATCCTGCCACAATCAAGGTGAATAAGAAAATGTCCACAGCCCGAGAGTTCCCTGGAGCTTTAAGGAGGGAGGGATTACCCGGTTCTCAGGGTTTCATAGGGATCAAAAAACAACCGGAAGCACGCCCAGCGGTGCAGATGAAAATTCACACCCCAAGTCCAGATTTCAAACCCAGCAACACCAATAACCTCCAGGCCGGACAACTGGTTGAGCATCCTAAATTTGGTTTTGGGAAAGTTCAAAAAATTGAAACTGAAGGACTTAATAAAAAAGCCACTATCCAATTTGAGCATTTTGGCGAAAAGACATTATTGCTTAGCTTTGCCAAGCTCAGAATTATTGACTAATCACCTGCTCCCCTGCCTTTTGGTGATTTTTTACTACCTTATATGAGGCAAAACCGGGGAGCGATATGGAGCATAAAGATTCAGACAACAAACAACTTATTTTGAAAGAATACGGCAAAAATATTCAACAGCTGGTCAATCATGTTGCAGCTATTGAAGACCGGGAAAAGCGCACACAAAGTGCCTATACCGTTATTGAAATCATCAAGCAACTCAACCCTTCACTAAAGCAGGAAAACGACCAAAAACTTTGGGATGACATCTACATCATGTCAGATTTCACCTTGGATGTGGATGGGCCTTTTCCAATGCCTGAAAAAGAGCTTCTGGGGAAAAAACCTTTGCCTGTTGGGTACCCAAAAGGTGAAGTCAAATTCAAACACTACGGCAGAAATATCGAAAAGCTGATTGAAAAAGCCATTGAAATCGAAAATGATGAGGAGCAGGAAAACGCCATCATCTACATTGGTCAGCTTATGCGAAGTTTCCATTCCACCTGGAATCGGGACAATTTCGACGATGGAATAATCATTGACGATATCAAAACTCTATCCAAGGGAAAGCTTCATATCGACTTGGAAAAGGTAAGAGCCAATGCTTTGTTTGAATCCAACACGCGGAGAGATTTCAAAATCCCGCACATTGAGGAGGAAAACCACAAGCACAAAAAGAAGCACCACAACAACAGCAAGAAAAACCGAAACGGTCACAAAAAACGCAGATAATTCCAAATGGCATCTTTTCGAGTCACCGGAGGCACACGTCTGAAAGGTGAAATTATACCCCAAGGAGCAAAAAACGAGGCGCTTCAGATTCTTTGCGCTGTACTCTTAACCCCAGAGAAAGTCACCATCAACAAAATCCCAAATATTCGGGATGTCAATAAGCTGATCGAGCTATTGGGTGACATGGGAGTTAAAGTGACCAAATTAGGTCCCGAATCCTATAGCTTCCAAGCTGATGAGGTTAATCTGGATTATCTGGAAACAGAAGATTTCCTTAAAAAGGCTTCAGCTCTCAGAGGTTCTGTGATGATCCTTGGACCGCTTTTGTCCAGATTTGGGAAAGGAAAACTTTCCAAGCCAGGAGGAGACAAAATCGGTCGCAGAAGAATGGACACTCACTTTTTTGGCTTTCAAAAACTGGGAGCTCAATTCCATTACGATGCCAAAAACGAGATCTTCCATATTGATGGCAAGAACCTGAAAGGTACTTACATGCTGCTTGATGAAGCATCAGTGACAGGTACTGCAAATATTGTCATGGCTGCAGTTTTGGCTGAAGGAAAAACCACCATTTACAATGCAGCATGCGAACCTTACCTGCAGCAGCTTTGTGATATGCTTAACCGAATGGGAGCCAAAATCACCGGTGTGGGTTCCAACCTACTGACAATCGAAGGAGTGAAATCTTTGGGAGGTACAGAGCATACTATGCTTCCGGATATGATTGAGATTGGTTCATTCATTGGTTTAGCGGCTATGACCCAGTCCGAAATCACCATCAAAGACTGTCAAATCCACCGATTGGGCATCATTCCGGAAACTTTCAGAAGAATGGGAATCCAGATGGAATTTCGTGGAGACGATATTCACATCCCAGCACAGAAGCATTATGAAATTGAAACGTTCATCGATGGTTCGATTTTGACTATTGCTGATCAGATATGGCCTGGTTTTACCCCAGACTTATTATCCATCGTTTTGGTGACCGCCACTCAAGCAAAAGGAACGGTCTTGGTTCATCAAAAGATGTTTGAATCCAGACTCTTCTTCGTGGATAAGTTGATTGATATGGGCGCTCAGATTATTCTATGTGATCCTCACCGGGCAACAGTAATTGGTTTGGATAGAAAATATCCGCTTCGAGGAATCCGGATGACCTCCCCAGATATTAGAGCCGGTGTGGCACTTTTGATTGCAGCCATGTCAGCGAATGGCACTTCCATCATTGACAATATCGAGCAGATAGACCGCGGATATCAACATATCGATGAACGATTGAATGCTCTTGGAGCTAAAATCGAACGAATACCATAAATTGCAAAGGGAGTGAAAACTCCCTTTTAATTTTAAAATATTGGTGACTTGCGACAAGAAATTATCATCAACCGAAAATTACCTGCCAATATTAAAACAAAGGATTTACCTCTGTTTCAGAACTCACTTTCAGCAAGGTTTGAACGCCTTCATCCTTTAATTTTAAAAAACGGATGGGTACTTCAGGACACCATTTTTTCTCCCGGGGAAATTAAATTTTATTCAAATTTTACTCATAATTCAGGCTTAGGCCCTCTGCCACTTGCAAAAAGAGTTGCTTACTGCGCCACAAAATCCTGGAGAAAAATCCCTAAAGGGATGTGGGTAATTGATGAATGGAGTGCCAATTACTTCCACTGGATGACCGATTGTCTACCCAGAATCTGGGAAGGCAGGGAAAGAGATCGAGATTGCCCCGTAATTTTACCTGAATCTTACCGTAGTCTAGACTTTGTAACTGAATCCTTACAATTAATTGGTTTAAAAGTGGATTTTTTTAAATCAAGTGAAAACGTTCACGTTGACACCTTGATTCTTACCGCTAAATCAGCTGAATTCCCAAACTTCCATGAAGATCTGGTCGAAAAAACCAGAGCAAATCTTTCAATATCCAGTATAAAGGAACCTTGGAGGAAAACATATATCAGCAGAAAACTTGCCTCCAAACGAATAGCAAATAACGAGACCGAGATAGAGCTATTGCTTCAGAAAAAGGGTTTTGAAATCGTATATACAGAAAAACTCACACTTCCACAGCAAATCAAGTTGATGGGAGAAACAAAAATTCTGGTTGGTCTCCACGGAGCGGCGCTTACCAATATGCTTTTTCTCCCAAGGGAAGCTAAAGTACTAGAGATGAGAAATTTCGATGACGACCTTACCCATTGCTATTTCAACTTAGCTTCTGCCTTAGGACTTCCCTACTATTACACTTTAAATCGAGGAGACAACAAGGATACCATCATGACAAATTTTACAATTGATTTGGAGGCTTTGGAAGAGGCGATCAAAGAAATAGAATCCAGTTGATTTGAATTCCACATTTCAAAGGAAATAGTTGCCATTAAACTTTACTTTTTTCCCCTTCTTGTCATTTTTTTCTAACTTCTGGACAAATTATCTCAACCCAGTAACCTATGTCCAAGAAAAAACTCCGTAGCCAAGAATGGTACGGCAGAACGGGAAAAGACGGAATCATCTATCGCTCCTGGATGAAAAACCAGGGACTTCCCCATCATCTTTTCACAGGAGAAAAACCAGTAATCGGAATTTGTAATACCTGGTCCGAACTCACCCCCTGCAACGCACATTTTAGAGATCTAGCCGAGGCCTTGAAAAGAGGAATTTGGGAGGCTGGAGGATTTCCGCTTGAGTTTCCGGTAATGTCGCTCGGGGAATGTTCGATCAAACCAACAGCCATGCTTTTCCGAAATTTGGCATCCATGGATGTGGAAGAAAGCATTCGAGCCAATCCAATGGATGGTGTGGTATTGATGTGCGGCTGTGACAAAACTACTCCTTCTTTGGTCATGGGAGCTGCTTCAGTCAATCTTCCGACCTTGGTTCTTTCCGGTGGCCCCATGCTTGTGGGGAGATTTAGAGGAAAAAAAATCGGAACCTCTGACATTTGGAGATTTGCCGAAGACTATAAAGTGGGCAAACTAAGCCAAGAAGACATGATTGAGGTCGAATCCTCCATGTCCAGATCTATCGGGCATTGTGCTCCCATGGGAACTGCCTCTACCATGGCTGCGATGGTTGAAGCCTTAGGTTTAGCCTTGCCGGATAATGCAACCATTCCTGCGGCTGACTCAAGAAGAAAAGTCCTTGCTCATATGGCTGGAATGCGAATCGTGGAGATGGTCAAAGAAGACCTAACCATGGATAAAATCTTAACCAGAAAGGCCTTTGAAAACTCCATCATGGTCAATGCGGCTATCGGAGGCTCCACGAATTACATCCTTCACTTGACCGCTATCGCCAAGCGAATTGGAGTTGAATTGGATCTTACAGATTTTGACCATTTCTCTGCCAAAATCCCTTTGATCGCAAACGTCCAACCTTCAGGAGAGCATTGGGTAGAAGACTTATTTTACGCCGGTGGAATGCCTGCGGTCATGCGAGAAATCCAAAAGCATCTCCATACTGATGCCATTACTGTCAATGGAAAAACTATCGGCGAAAACATCAGCAAAGCCGAATGTTGGGATAGAAATCTGATTGGAACACTTGAAAATCCTATTAAACCGGAATCAGGAATTGCGGTTTTGAAAGGAAATCTTTGTCCGAATGGAGCAGTACTAAAACCATCAGCTGCAACCCCAAGCCTCTTGAAGCATAAAGGAAGAGCCGTGGTTTTTGAAGATATAGATGACTACAAAGCCAAGGTCGACGATCCAAACTTGGACATCGATGAGACCTGCGTCATGGTTTTAAAAAATGTGGGACCAAAAGGATACCCCGGAATGCCGGAAGTTGGAAATATGGGCTTACCTAAAAAACTCCTGGAAAAAGGAGTCAAGGACATGGTTCGAATTTCTGACGGTAGGATGAGCGGAACTGGCTTTGGAACGGTAGTCCTTCACGTCTCACCAGAATCAGCCATTGGCGGACCATTGGCTTTTGTCCAAAATGGAGACATGATCGAATTGGATGTGCCTAACCGAACCTTGAATCTTTTGATTTCAGAGGAGGACTTTGAAAAGCGAAAAGAAAACTTTAAGCCAACAGAACTTCCTTATGAGAGAGGATATGTAAATCTGTTTTTGGATAAAGTAAATCAAGCTCACGAAGGAGTAGATTTTGATTTTCTTCAGGGAAGTTCAGGATCGGTGGTAAAAAGAGATTCGCACTAAGAAAACCCAACCTCTCCCAATTAAACTTCCATTGCCATGAAAACCCAAAAAGTAGCCATAGTCACCGGAGCAGGACAAGGAATTGGTCTTGAAATCGCGAGGAAACTTTTGGAGGAAGGGTCAAATGTGGTCCTGAATGATTTAGAAAAAAGCCTCACAGAGGAAGCAGTGGCAAATCTTTCCAGAATGGGAAAAGGCTCCGTTCTTGGATGCTCAGGAGATGCGGCTGATCAATCTGTCATTGATGAATTAATCGAACTCGCTTTAAGCAATTTTGGTCGATTGGATCAGGTGGTTTGTAATGCAGGAATAACGCTTTTCGGAAATTTTCTGGACTATAGCCAAGCAGATTTTTTGGAAGTAGTCAGAGTAAATCAGGCTGGCACCTTTTTCTTAACTCAGGCAGCCGCAAGAGTGATGAAAAACCAAGCTGAAGGAGGCGCTATATTATTCACCTCATCAGTGACAGCTCATCAGAGTCATGAAAACCTCGCCGCTTATGCCATGAGCAAAGCTGCCATTGAAATGCTAGCCAAAAATCTGGTGCTTGAATTAGCTCCTTTAGGAATACGAATAAATACTATTGCACCAGGAGCGACATTAACGGAAAGAACTACCTCTGACCCAGAATATGCAGGCACATGGTCTCGACTAACGCCTATGGGCAGGCCTGCCTCAGCCACTGATATCGCCAACGCGGCAGCATTTTTACTTTCAGATTCAGCAAGACACATCACAGGACAAACCCTCATTATTGACGGGGGATGGACCTCTATAAGCCCCTCTCCTTATGCCTGAAAATAAAGCATCTCTCTCAGATCTTCATTTAGTCAAAAAGGCTCCGGCGCCCTGGAAGCTTAAGGGAGATGGATTCATTTTGATGTTTAAATTCCGAGAAAACTGGGTGGAGGACAATGGCTTTCTTCCCGAAAGTCTAAAAGGCAGATTTAGAGGTGGATTGGGTTATGTGATGCTGGTTAATTACACCGAATCTCCTGTTGGTCCCTATAAGGAATTACTCTTTATTCCGGGGAAATTTCGAAAAAGCAAAACCCAGTGCATCACCAAAATCTACGTGGACTCAGAATGCAGTACTCTCAATGGACAGGCCAATTGGGGAATTCCGAAGGAGACCTTGCCTTTTTCCTGGGAAAAGAATGGAAATACTGAAGAAATCAAGGTACTCTCAGGTGGAAAACCAATTTTTTCAATCCGTCTAAAACACGGAGGAATCAAATTCCCTGTCACAACTGCCATCCTACCAATACACCTGCGTCAGGTATGGAAGAAGATTAAATACTACACCAAACCCACCGGGACAGGCTGGGGAAAACTCGCTAAAATTGAGGCAGTCGATATAAATCCTGAGTTCTTTCCAGACTTCAGAGAAATCAAACCTCTCCTTTCTGTAAAAATTGACCCATTTCACTTAGAATTTCCCGAACCGATTTTCAAGGATGAAATCGTTTAAGAATTCCTATGTAATAATTACCGGCGCGGGATCTGGAATTGGTTTGGAACTGGTCCGATTGATTTACCCGGAAGCCAGAAATATTTTGGCGGTGGATATTTCAGATTCACTTTTGGAAAAATTGCAAAAGGAATTCCTTGAAATCCATGTATTAAAGGCTGATTTGAGTAGTAAGGAAGGCAATCAACACATCTTGAATTGGGTCAAGTCTAATTGGAAATCTGTTGATTTTTGCTTTGCCAATGCAGGAAAAGCTGAATACAAACCTTTCACAGAACAGGATTGGGAAAATATGGAAACCCTTTTCCAATTGAATGTCCATTCCCCCATTCAATTGGGTCTTTCCTTAAAATCACTTTCCCAAAATTCGGGATTTCAACACATCATCACTTGCTCAGCCATAAGTTTCTGGGCGATCCCCGGCTATAGCTTATATGGTGCCACCAAGGCGGCTTTGCTTCAATGGGCCAGGGCGGTTTGGGCAGAAAAAGAAGGAAATTGGTTGACTTTGGTATTTCCGATAGGTACGAAAACCGGGTTTTTTGAAGCTGCCGGAAAAGGAACTCCAAAATCCTTCCCATTGCAATCTGCTCAGAAAGTGGCTCAAGCCATCGTCAAAGGAGTAATTTCTGGGAAAAAGAAGATTTTTCCGTCGACCTTATTCCGGGTTTTATTGCATCTCAACAATTTCATTTATGTAATTCGGCCATTCTACCAATATCTGGAATACCAGAAATTCAAAAAATGGATTTCAAAACAAAGCTAATAATCAGTAGTTTAGTACTCAATCATCAACCTAACCATGAAAAACCTCCTACCTCTTTTCCTTTTGCTTTGGCTTTTTAGCTCATGCGAACAAAAACCTCAGATGCCAGACACCTTGCCTTTTCAAGTAGCCAAGGCCTATGGATTTGAAAATTTCGACCAAGTCAACTCAATTTCCTACACCTGGAATGTACAGCGGGATTCAGTAAATGTATTTTCCAGAGATTGGAAATGGAATATCAAAGACAGCACCGTCTACTATTCCGGTCCGGATACGACCTTGACTTACAGCCTCACTGCTGACTCCCTACCCAAGCAGGACGGAGGATTTATCAACGACAAATACTGGGCGATGATGCCTTTCCAATTGGCTTGGGATACCGGATATACCTTCGAAGTGGAAGAAAATGTACCCTCTCCGATAGCTGGAAAAAATTCTACCAAACTAACGATCGTCTACAAATCAGGGGAACCTGCAGCTCCGGGAATGGGCTACACCCCAGGTGATGCTTATGACCTGTATTTGGATGAAAATAAAATGATTACAGAATGGGTGTTTCGCAGAGGAAATGGTCCTGAGGGACGTCCCACCACTTGGGAAGATGTAGAAACCCATGGACCATTAAAATTTGTCACCACACATAAAAATGCAGAAGGACAGCGAACACTTTGGATCTCGAATATCAAAGTAGAATAGCCTTTCCATACAATTCATCAAAAGCCTTGGGTTGAAACTCAAGGCTTTTTCTTTTCCTATAAAAAGGGTGGACCACTCTTCCCGATTTGTTTAAATTGGCAAAAAACAATGCCCATGGAATCTAAAAACAATTCTTCCCGACGCGAATTCATGCTCAAATCAGGAGCTCTTCTTGGTGCGGGTCTCCTATCTTCTCCTCTTTCAGCTTTTTCTTTTGATTCCAAAAAATCATGGACAGTTGGAGAAATCATGGATACTTTCATCAGTCAAGTTCCTAATGCTCCATTCGAAAGAACTGTGGATACAATCAAAGTAGGATCCAGGGAAACTGTTGTCACAGGCGTGGTAACTACCATGTTTACCACCATGGAAATAATCCATAAAGCAATCGAACTTAAGGCAAATCTGATCATTCCCCATGAGCCCACCTTTTTCTCGGGACAGGACGACACGGATTACTTACAGGAGGATCCTGTCTTTAGAGCGAAGTATGATTTGATGGAAAAAAATGGAATTACGCTTTGGAGAAACCATGACTATGTGCACCGAATGCAAGATGATGGAGTGCGTGTAGGAGTAGTGGGAGACCTGGGTTGGAATGAATATTATACTCCAGGAAGCCGAATTTTAAACATCCCAAAAACGAATCTTCGTAGCTTAATCAATCATATCAAAACCAAGCTTGGTGTGCCTGCCATGCGCTATGTGGGTGATTTGAACCAGACTTGCTCTAAAGTACTTCTTCTTCCCGGTGCTGTTGGCGGGCGTCTTCAGATTACCCAGATCATGGAGCACAGACCTGATGTACTGGTTTGCGGAGAATCCAATGAGTGGGAAACTCCTGAATATGTCCGTGCTGCTAATGAGATCGGCATGAAGCTATCCATGATCGAGATCGGTCATTCAGCAAGCGAGGAGGGAGGATCAGAATTTGTCAAAAACTGGCTCACTCAAAATATGCCGGGACTTCCTGTTTACCACATTCCTTCAGGCAATTCCTTGCAAGTTTTTTAATAGGATCACAGATAATCACGGATGAAAGAATCAGTGATTATCTGTGGCATCTATGAGAAAAAACTACAAACTCCAGGTATTTCCTACATCTGAGAGGGGAATACATCCCAAATACTCACCTGGAATAGGATCGTAACTCAGTACATTTTTTCCGATTTCTTCAGAACTAAAATAGGCCCAAAGCACGGTTGATTTTAATCCTCGGTATAATCCTACTGGTTCTCGAGGTCCAACTGCTCCACCCCAAACAGTTTTGGGAAATTTAGGAGAATTAGCTTCGTGCTCTTTGAAGCAAGCTGTTTTGTCTTCTTCAGAAAGCTCAGCAAATATTTTCCCAAATTTCTCCTTGCAGTCTGCATTGAATTTTTCAATATCTGCAACTATCTGCTTTTGTCCTGCCTCATCATAAGTTTTTGCATACATCAGATCGATGAAAACATCCGCTTTGACATCCAAGCCACCGGGAGTTTCTGTTTTAGGTAAAAGAAAATCTACAAATGAAGAAATGAATCTAGCCTGGTTCTCAGCAAGAAATTGAGGTGTCCAAGTAAGTCTATCCGTTTTTGCACAAGCCTGAAGCAAACTGAGCAAAGTCGGTGCTCCAGCTGCTGCTCCGAGCGCTAAAGCTGATTTTTTGAGTGCGTCGCGTCTATTCATGGCTTAGAGATTCAATTTTTTAAGTTCGGAAACCGCGTGATTGGCCGCTCGTGCTGACAAGGCCATATAAGTCAAGGAAGGATTCACACAGGAAGAAGAAGTCATACACGCTCCATCCGTGACGAAGACATTTTCGCATCCATGAACCTGATTGTTACCATTTAACACAGAAGTTTTTGGATCTCGCCCCATTCGGGCGGTACCCATCTCATGGATTCCAAAGCCCATTTCATGCTTGTTGTCAAATTCCATGATGTCCTTGAGACCAGCTCTTTCCAGCATTTCCTTGGCATCTTGTCTTGCTTGATCATTTAGCGCCAATTCATTGGCTTTCCATTCTGCATCAATCGAAAGAGTAGGTTGACCCCACTTGTCCAAGACGTCTTTGTTGAGATATACTTGGTTTTCATGATACGGGAGACACTCAGAAAATCCTGTGATAAAAAACTCCCAAGGTCCTGGCTTCATTAATCCGTCTTTAAAGTTTCCACCAAAATCTTCCTGATTGCTTCCCGCTCCCCAACCTGATCTTCCACCACCGCCTTGGAAGCCAAAGCCACGGACAAATTTGTCAGATTGCGGACCACCTTTTAGATTAACATAGCGAGGGATATAAATCCCGTTTGGTCTCCGTCCTTTGTAATACTGATCTTCAAATCCTTCCACAGTTCCCATGGCTCCCACTCGATAGGTATGATCCATGAGGTTGTGACCAAGCTCACCAGAATCATTACCCAATCCATTTTGGAACCGATTGGAAGTGGAATTCAGCAATATCTGAGTTGTACTCAAAGTGGAGGCGTTTACGAAGACAATTTTGGCTTTGTAAACGATGTCTTCCCCAGTTTCTGCATCAATAATTCGAACGCCGGATGCTTTACCCTTTTGCTCGTCATAAACCACAGATTGGACAATGGAAAATGGGCGGATGGTCAGGTTTCCGGTAGCATTTGCCGCTGGTAAAGTCACTGCATTACTTGAGAAATACGCTCCATAAGGACATCCCCGATCGCATCGATTTCGGAATTGGCATTTGCCTCTACCATTCAGAGGTTCGGTCAAGTGGGCCACCCGGCCGATAATCATATTTCGGCCATTGAATTCCTTTTCAATCCTAGCCTTGACGTGTTTCTCCACACAGTTTAATTCCATAGGAGGTAAAAAATGAGAATCCGGCAATTGAGGTAGCCCCAAAGCTTCCCCACTGATCCCGGCGAATTTCTCCACATGGGTATACCAAGGCTCGATGTCCTTGTAGCGAATCGGCCAATCTACCCCATGCCCGTCTTTAGCGTTAGCTTCAAAGTCCAAGTCCGACCATCGATAGGTTTGCTTCCCCCAAAGTAGGGATCTCCCACCCATTTGATGAGCTCTGACCCACATAAAGGGCTTGACCTCCGTGTAGGGATTTTCAAGATCATTAGCATGAAAATGCTCATTGAAAGCCCCAATGAAGCCGGACCTTCCTCCTTTGGGATGCTTGGCTTTTTGCTCTGGAGTGAGTCCTCCACGAAGTTCATGCTCCCAAGGATCCAGGGTCATGGTGGGATAATCCACGACATGCTCTACAATTCGTCCTCGTTCGAGAACAAGGGTTTTGAGGCCGGCTTCGCAAAGTTCCTTTGCTGCCCAACCCCCGCTGATGCCCGAACCGATGACGATGGCGTCATAGGTTAGATTTTTATCGGCATCGATGTTAAAATTGGCCATTTATAATAGGTTTAATTGACTATTAATATTAGCCATTTTCCAACAAAACCCATCAATTCTAAAATGAATTGGTGTTTTTACTCTACCGTAAATTGCCCGAAAAAGCCAGGCCCGCTTACGTTTTCAATATTTACTTCATTGAAGGTTCCGTTGGTATTAAAAGAAAGGTTATAGGCTACATTGTCTCTGCAATTGTCTTTGAAGGTGTAGTTCCCTGAACCCGAAGTAGCTCCAAATCTCCAAATTGGATTGGTCAAGGTAATGCAGTCCTTTCCCTCAATACTAACGATCAATTTTTGGTCCTTTGTTACCTCGAATGTAGCCTTGGTACCCAATTTGAAAGGGGAAGTCGGTTCGGCAAAAGTCACCACTGTTTTAAAAACTCCTACAGCAGAACTAGGAATGGTAGCTGCAGTCTCTCCTGATCCTAAAGTTGCAGAACAAACAGTACCTGCACACGCGGTGGAATCGGGTGAAGTATCTTCCTCATCCTTACAGGAAAATATGGCTAAGAAGACAAAAAGAAAGAGAATATTCTTATTCATAATATGATTGATTAATGTTTGAACCAAAGTTGTTTCATATTCCCTCTTTAAAAAATACTGCAAATCACCTAGATGGACTAGGTGTTGGCACTGATAGGTGTGTGATAAAGGATAGCTAAAAAAGAAATTCAAGCTTCCCGAATGAAATTGATAGTTTAGTAAGTACCAAAATCACATACCTAACTTTTGATCAAATAAAGATTTCTATCCCAATTCAACTTTTACCCAAATGCAAAGCCTTAAAAAACATCCATTTGATCAATTCCTTGAAATCTTTGGAATTCTTCTGGTTTTAGCATCTTTTATCCTTCCAGCGATCAATTATCAAAACCTGCCTGATTCTATTCCGAGACACTTTAACTCGGATGGTTTACCTAATGCATACGGCTCAAAAGGAATAATTTGGCTACTTCCAATTACCGGGTTTATCCTTTACCTAGTCATCGGAGTAGTAAGCCATATTCCAAGCCTTATTAATCTCCCCTTTAAACCAGATCCAGAAAGACTTGAGTATTTTCAAATGAAATACGCAAGGATGCTTAGGATATTAAATGCGGGGATGGTTTTCCTTTTTGCCTTTATTAATTATGGCACAATTCAAATTGGGCTTGGAAATCAAACTCAGCTACCTGATTATTTTTCATTAATTGCTTTAATTTTCTTCATAGGGGTTCCAATTTCCTATGTGCTTTTTGATTTTCTGAAATCAAATAAATCGAGGTAAAAATCCAGTTTTCAAATTCATTGATGGTGCTTTCTTGCCCCTAGACTCTTTTTCTCCTAATTTCCTCCCATGAAAAAAATCATCCTGATTCTCATCTTGGTCAGTGGACCTATTCTTTCCCTTGCCCAGCAAAAACTTACTAAAGAAGAGCAAAAGCTCATCGAACTAATCGATAAAAACTATCAGGAGACTCTTGCCCTCCTCGAAGAAGTAGTGAACATCAACTCGGGTTCTTTGAATAAAGAAGGGGTACGAGAAGTTGGCCGGGTTTTCGAACTGGAATTTCAAAAAATCGGCTTCCAAACCGAATGGGTGGAAGTGCCTGCAGAAGTCAATCGTGCAGGTCATTTTGTGGCAACCCGAAAAGGAACCCAAGGCAAAAAGCTTTTTTTAATCGGGCATTTGGACACCGTCTTTGAAAAAGACATGCCTTTTACCCCATTTACTTACCTAAATGATAGCACTGCCACTGGTCAAGGAGCAAACGACATGAAAGGGGGAGACGTGTTGGTTTTAGCAAGCTTAAAGGCACTTCATGAACTCGGCCTTTTGGATGACCGCACAATTACCGTGTATTTCAATGGAGATGAGGAAAGTACAGGAAACGAAAAACTTTCCAGAAAAGACTTCATCGAGCGGGCAAAACTGCATGACATTGCCTTGGGCTATGAGACGGCTCAGGGATTTAGTACCACTACAGTTGCTCGCCGTGGTGCAAGTGGCTGGAGGCTAAAAACCAGTGGAAAGCAATCTCATTCCAGCGGAGTCTTTGGTCAAAATGCAGGTTATGGAGCTATCTATGAAGCTGCCAGAATCTTGGATGAATTCCGTGAAGCTTTGGCTGGGGAAAAATACTTAACCTTCAATCCGGGTCAGTTTGTGGGAGGTTCTGATGTGAAATTTGATGAAGTAACCGGAACTGCAACATCCCTTGGAAAAACCAATATCGTAGCCCGAGAGGCTATTGTCACAGGAGATTTGCGGTTTTTGGGTGAAGCTCAAAAAGAAGCTGCACGAGCAAAAATGCGAGAAATTGTAGCCAAGAATCTTCCTCAAACTGGTGCCGAAATCACCTTTTACGATTACATCCCTTCAATGGCCCCAACGGAAGGAAATTATGCTTTGGCAGAAGTTTTAAGCCAGGTTTCTCAGGATATGGGATTCGGTATCGTCAAGCCTGGAGATCCTGGAAGCAGAGGTGCAGGAGATATTTCATTTGTGGCGGAATACCTGGATTGCCTTGACGGTTTGGGAGCTTCTGGCTCTGGTGCCCATGCACCTGGAGAAACAATTAACATGAAGCAGTTCCCTGATTTGATCAAGAGAAATACTATTTTACTCTACCGATTGACCCGATAACCTGATGAAGAAATTTTTCATCCTAGCAGCCATGGCTTTGGTCACATTTTCCTGCCAAGAAACCGAGCTGCAAGAACCAGAATCTATGAAGCCTAAAAAAATAATCGTTTATCAGGTTTTCACACGCCTGTTTGGCAATACCAATACGACCAACAAACCTTGGGGTACCAAGGAAGAAAACGGAGTGGGAAAATTCAACGATTTCACGGATACCGCCTTGGAGGAAATCAAAAAACTTGGCGTATCCCACATTTGGTACACGGGTGTGCCGCATCATGGGGTAATCGGAGATTTTCCTGAGATCGGTGTGGAATCAGATGATCCTGATGTGATTAAAGGCCGTGCGGGTTCACCCTATGCTGTGCGAGATTATTACCAAGTCAATCCCGATTTGGCGGTGGATGTGACCAAGCGAATGGAGGAATTTGAAGCGCTAATTGCCCGAACTCACAAGCACGACATGAAGGTGATCATCGACATCGTACCCAACCATGTTTCTAGACATTACGAAGGAAAAAACAATCCTGCTGGAGTTAGGGATTTTGGAGCCGATGATGACAAAACAGTAGAATACGCTAAAAACAATAACTTCTATTATATCCCGGGAAAGGCCTTTCAAGTACCTATTTCCAAAAATGGTTATCGCCCACTGGGAGGAGAAAAGCATCCCTTTGCCGATGGAAAGTTTGACGAAAATCCAGCCAAATGGACCGGGAATGGCTCTCGTCTCGCACAACCCAACTTTGACGATTGGTACGAAACTGTCAAGATCAATTATGGAGTAAGTCCCGATGGAAAAAAAGATTTTGACGAGTTGCCTACGGGAGCGAATTCCTTAGATTGGAAAGCTCATTATGACTTTTGGCAGGGAAAAGACGTTCCGGATTCATGGAAAAAATTTAAGGACATCATCCAGTTTTGGTTGGGTAAAGGAGTAGACGGATTCCGATTTGATATGGCCGAGATGGTGCCTGTAGAGTTCTGGTCCTACCTCAATTCCCATATCAAAATGACCAATCCGGAAGCTTTCCTTTTGGCAGAAGTTTATAATCCTAGCCTCTACATAGACTATATCCGAAAGGGAAAAATGGATTACCTCTACGATAAGGTAGAGCTTTACGACACGCTGAAGCATATCATGCAGGGTCACGGTTCCACGGACAACCTGGCTCCGATTCTGGAGGGATTAAAAGACATTGAGCACCACATGCTCCACTTCCTGGAAAATCACGACGAGCAGCGAATTGCCAGTCCGGAGTTTGCCGGAAATCCCTGGAAAGCTATGCCTGCTATGGTCGTTTCTGCGACGGTTTCGACGTCACCAACCATGATCTATTTTGGCCAGGAAGTCGGGGAACCAGGAGCAGAAATGGCTGGATTTGGACAGCCCAGCCGTACGTCCATATTTGATTACGTGGGAGTTCCTCAGCATCAGAAGTGGATGAATGGAGGGAAATTTGACGGGGGACAACTTTCGGATAATGAAAAAGCCCTGAGAAACTACTACGCTGAGGTGCTAAACTTCACCCGAAACAGTCCTGCTTTAATGGGAGAATATTTGGAATTGCATTCTTTCAACCGAAAGCAAAATCCAGCTTATACAGACAAAACTTTTGCTTTTGCCCGCTGGGATGAAAGTCAGAAGCTGATCGTGGTTACCAATTTCGACGAGTTTCAATCGGTAAAAACAACCCTAAAACTTTCTCCCGAGCTAGTCAAGGAATGGAATTTGGAAAAAGGCGAACGGGTGATCAAAGAAGTGATGTTTGGAAAGAAAAAGACAACCCTTCGGGTAAATGAAAATGGCGCAGATTTGGACCTAATTCTTGGACCTTGGGAATCTGCAATTTTTGAAATCCAATAGGATTTATATAAACATGCCTCCAAAACGTAATTCCAGCTCCTGGACATGGGTGATAGTGTTGCTTTCCCTGAGCCTTGTGGGTGGAATTTTCATAACTATTCGCTATTCAAAGTGGATCAAAAAAGAACTTTCCGACTATAAAGGCCCAAGTCCAAAATGGACTGAGTCTTACAAATTTGAACAGGTCTTTGAGAATTTCCCAGACGGAATTTTGGGTATAGATATTTCTGAATATCAGGGTAAAATCAATTTTTCCAAGCTTCAATTCCAACTTCAAAATCGTCCCGTTGAATTTTTAGTGATCCGAGCAACTATGGGCTCTGATGCTATGGATCGGAGGTTTAAGCAAAATTGGAAAGAAGCCAGCAAACTCCCACTGGTGAAAGGAGCCTATCATTATTATCGCCCGAATGAAAACAGTACCAAGCAGGCGGAAAATTTTATTCGAACAGTCAAACTTCAATCCGGAGATTTAATTCCTGTTTTAGACATTGAAAAGCACAGCACGATTCAATCCCGGGAAAAATTAAGAGAGGGAATTAAAAACTGGCTCAGGATTGTGGAAAATCATTATGGTGTAAAACCCATGATCTACACTGGAGATCGATTCTTTTGGGAAGTGCTTCATAATCAAGGATTCGATGAGTACCCGATTTGGGTAGCCAATTATAATCCTATTTATGAACCTGAAACAGAAAACTGGGTGATCTGGCAATTTTCTGAAAAAGGCAGCTTGGATGGAATTGGAGAGCATATCGACCTCAATATCCTAAGAGGTGGAAGGTTTCAGTTACATAAGTTGAAAATGCCGCCTCGTTAATTCAGCCTAAGGTATTCGATCACCGATGCATCTCCTTGAAGCGCAGTAGCCGGAACAGGATATTCCGAATTAAAAACCCGCAATTGATCCGGTGAGAGTAAGGTAACAAAGCTTTCATCATATCCATCTCGGTAAGGGATTTTCCCCGGATTTAACCCCAGATAATTCCCAAGAAAATTATACACGGCTGCTCTTTTATTTTTCCCATAATCGTGTCGCTCTCCCGGAAGGTGAACATTCTCTGCTTTGCTCAAAGCCCCATAATTAGAATAAACCTTCTGGACATATGGAAATTCAATAACAGGAGTGTTTTTTGTCCAATCTCCCCCATCAGAAACCAGCAATAAAGGCCTTGGAGCCGCCAAGGAAGCGATTTCTACATTATTGGTCTGATGGTAATCGCTTTTGTGAATCGGCATTCCACTTTCGCAGGTGCAACCACCAAAAAAGTAAGCAGACACCATCACCACCGGAGCTGAAACTTTTATCCTCGAATCAATCGCTGTAATTAGAATTGTCTGGGTTCCTCCACCTGATTCTCCAGTAACACCAATTCGCTCTGGATCCACATCTGGTCGAGAAATTAAATAATCAATTACTCTTTGAGAATTATAAGTTTGGATAGTAAGGGCGATTGGAATTTTGTGATCCACCTGCTTAGAGTCTCCATATCCAATCATATCATAGGCAAAAACTACCGCACCCATTCTTGCAAACGCAGCACTTCGTTTTTGCATACTTTCTCCAAATCTCGGGTCATTTCCATGTCCGTGCACACTCAAAATGGCGGGACTTTTTGTAAATGGAGCTGGATTAAGCGGGCGATACAGATTACCTGTGATGAAAAATCCGGGAAAGCTTTCAATGGCGATATTTTCGACAATATATCCATCCATTTCCCGAGTACTATGGATGATAGTATTAAATGGAGTATTCCTTTCAGGCATTTGATCCAGTTTCATCCCTTGGATCATACCCTTCTTAATCAGCTCAGCCCTCTTTTCCCATTCCATTCGATTGATCCAGGAAGAGCCTGTTTCTTTCATAAAAAGCTCTGCTTGATCCTCAGTCCAATAAGCTCCCTGACAAAGCATATTTTCCTGAGCTGAGGCAAAAAGCCCATTAAAGAAAAGAATCACAAAAACTGAAAGATTAAGCAAGCGCTGATTCATGTCTGAAAATGAATTATTGAATTACCAGAGAAATTTCAGAAGCCTCAAACCCAATTCTATGGGTATTCACATACAGTGAATCTCCTGCTGTCGCCTCAAAAGGCCCATTGTAAATCTTCCAAGCATCCCCACTGGACTTTCGCCAGCCGATCAGTGCTGAAGGGGTAGGACAAGTTAAGGTGACTTTACCATCGGCAAAACTTACCTCAGCTTCTGCAGTGACCGGTGGATTTTCAGCTCCATTCCACCAATTCCTTACCATTTCCATTTCATTCATTGCACCCATATCACCATACTTGGCTATCCAATCTTCGTGCGCTTTGCGTAGCTCAGCAAGCTTTTCGGCGTATTCTGGATTACCTACCAGATTGGTAAATTCCCAAGGGTCGGATTGAGTGTCATAGAGTTCTTCATCGGGTTTGCTTTGAGCAAACCAGCGGGCTTGATTTTCATTGAGCTGTACTTTCTCATTCAATTCCAACAGGTGACCCATCAATGGATTTTGAAGTCGATATTGAATATTTTGATAGTTGGGTTTTTCGGGCATATAGTTTCGGATGTATTTAAACCTCCCATTCGAAACAGCTCTCACTCTATCGTATTCGCTATCCATTCGGTCACGGGCAGCATAAATGTATTTTCGCGGTTCTGCTTTTTGCTCTCCTAAAAAAGCCTGCCCCTGCATGGATTCAGGAATTGGTACTCCTGCCAGAGAAAGTAGTGTCGGTCCAAAATCCACAAAGCTGACCAATTCATCTGTTTTCGTCCCCCCTTCCAACCAAGGTGCTTTCACCAAAAGTGGCACTTTCAATCCCCGATCGTATAACTCCCGCTTGAAATAAGGCATTCCATCCCCGTGATCGGAATAGAAGAAAATAATGGTATTCTCGTACAAGCCATCTTCTTTCAGTTGCGCTATCACTTCTCCAACTTGCTGATCCATTCGCATCACATTGGTAATGAAGCGAGCCAGAGTTCTTCGGGTAAGGGAATCATCTGGGTAAACAGGAGGCACTTTTACATCCTTTGGATCAACTAGTAAGCTGTCCTGACCTTCTCTCGCCCAAACCTGAGATTCATGGGTGGTGGTAAAATTGAAAATGGAGAAGAAAGGCTGATTGGGATCTTTTCTATTTCTCCAATGGGCTTTGTTGCTGCTTTCATCCCACATCACAACCGGAGTTCTAAACTGATAATCCTCCTTAACATTGTTGGTCACATAATATCCAGCCATTCGCAAATGAACCGGATAGGGCCACATCCCTTCAGGAAGCACAGTTGAGTAACTTTTAAAACCCGGAGGATAGGCATCTAGGGCATTGGCAGACATTCCCAAGGTCCGCATATGCATGGCCCCGATGGAAGTTTGGTAAGCTCCGGTGATCAATGCCGCCCTGCTGGGTGCGCAAACTCCTGCCGTGGAAAATGCATTTTGATATTGCAAAGATTCAGCTGCTAAAGCGTTCAGATTAGGAGTCTTTCCACCGGTTCCTCCATAGGTTTCCAAATGCTCAGGTGACATATCTTCCACCACGATCCAGACAATATTGGGCCGCTCGGGATAGCTTATTTCCTTTACCTCAGGCTGTTTAGTTGAACAAGAAAAAACAAGGGCGAGACAAAATACAGCAAGGAAGATTCGCATGAACTTGGGGATTTTGGGTTGTATTTTACAAGATAAACTTTTCAGAATATTTTACATTCCTTTACTCCCCTGACTTGCAAATCATTACGCATTCAAAATAAGGGATTAGAGATTTTTTGGTTAAATTTCTTTTTGACAACATGATACCCCATGGACAATATCCCAAAAATCAACCGAAGAGATTTTTTAAGTTCAGCAGCTACTTTCGCCGCCTCATTTACCATTGTACCCTCCAATGTGATTGCAGGTTTGGGTAAAATCCCCCCATCCGACCAATTAGCTGTGGCGAATATCGGCTGTGGAACTCAAGGCTTACGAGAAATGGGATCATTGCTCCAAAACCCTAAAGTCCGAGTGGTGGCAGTATGTGATGTGAACAAATTTTCAACGGATTACTTTGACTGGTCTCCTTACGGTATCCGGGATGATATCCGAAAAACGATCGGGGATGAAACATGGTGGGAAGGAAAACCCGGAATTCCTGGCGGTAGAGATATCGGTCAGGAGTATGTGGAAAAATTCTACTCCAAAAACAAACCTTCCGGGAAATATAAAGGATGTGCATCTTATGAAGATTATCGGGAGCTTTTTGCTAAAGAAAAAGGAATTGATGCAGTCAAAATCATGACTCCTGATCATACTCATGCCCCTATTGCCTTAGCAGCAATGAGTAACAAAATGCATGTGGTCACGCACAAACCCATCGCCAACCGATTGCTAGAAGGAAGAAAAGTGATTCAAAAAGCAAAGGACTCCGGCTTGGTCACCCATCTACTAGCCTGGTCAGATCGCCCCGAATACCGACAGATCAAAGCTTGGATGGATGCGGGATTGATTGGGGAATTAAAAGAAATCCACAACTGGTCTTATAGGCCTGTTTGGCAACAATGGACCAAAAAACCCACAGAATCTCAACCCATCCCTGAGGGCTTAAATTGGGAACTCTGGCTGGGTTCTGTCCCAAATCTTCCTTATCATAAAAATTATACACACAATGTCTTCAGAGGCTGGTATGAATTCGGGGGAGGTTCTGTGGCGGACATGGGGCACTACAGCTTATTTCCACTTTTTGAAACTCTGGGAATAAATCGAAGTCCACTCTCAGCAAGAGCCTTTGGCACGACCACAAGAGAAGAAATCAATCAGGTCTACCAATGGGTAAAAAATGACGTGGCCTTTCCCGCAAGTTGCACCATTAAATGGCAGTTTCCGGCCCAAGCTTCACTTCCAGCCTTTGACCTTTTCTGGTATGACGGAGGCATGAAACCTTTTGCCTGTGAAGAACTGGAAGTAGATGGAAAAGATACTCCCGAGGAAGGACTGATGATCGTAGGTACCAAGGGGAAAATTTTGGGAGGTTTCCGAGGGGAAAACCCAGTCTTACTTCCAGAATCAACCAAGATGCAGGGAAGAGATTCGGAGAGGATCAATTCCAGGGAGGTTGAACGGATGAGAGATTCTTGGGTAGAGTCCATGCTCGAAGGCAAGCAGACTCCGGGCAGTTTTACCCGAGCCCAGTGCATCACAGATACCATCAATCTAGGAGCTGTTGCTTTGAGGGCCGGAAAAAAGGTAGAATTCGATTCCAATCTGGTCAATATCACCAATGATGAATCAGCCAACCAATTCCTGATTCGTGAGTATCGGTCTGGATGGGAAATATAATCCTCTGATTTTTAGAAATAAAAATCTTAACTTATTACTCCTAATTTTTAACCCAACCAAAACAACCTTATGCAAAACCGCAGAAACTTTCTCAAAACAACAGGCCTGGCAGCTGCAGCTTTAGGGCTTGGATTACCTGAATTTGCCATGGCAAAAACAAAAGCAGACCCGATTTTTAAAATCTCTTTGGCACAGTGGTCACTCAATCCCCTGCTTTTTGGTGGAAAAATGGATAATCTGGACTTTGCCGTCGAGGCTAAGAAGCACAACTTCGAAGCCGTGGAGTATGTCAACCAGTTTTTCAAGGACAAAGCTCAAGACAAGGCTTATCTTCAAGAAATGAAAACTCGATCGGATGGAGAGGGAGTGACCAATGTACTCATCATGGTCGATGGAGAAGGGCAATTGGGTGCTGCCACTCCTGATGAAAGAAGACAAACCGTAGAAAATCACAAGAAGTGGGTAGAGGCTGCCAAGTTCCTAGGTTGCCATGCCATACGGGTAAATGCTTACACGGCGGTGCCTTTTAGCCAAGATCCGAAATTGGAAAAGGAGGCGATTGATGTTTGTAGCTCTACCTTGAGGAGAATTTGTGAATTCGCGAATGATTTCGAGATTAACGTCATCATCGAAAACCATGGGGGATACTCTTCCAACGGAAAATGGCTGGCTGAACTGATCAAGCAAACTGCCCATCCACGAGCAGGAACCCTTCCTGATTTTGGAAATTTTGCCATGAAGCGAGATGCAAATGGAATCTTGAGCTACGACTCCTATCGAGGTGTAGATGAACTGATGCCTTATGCAAAAGGGGTAAGTTTGAAGCCGACTGTTTGGGATGATCAGGGTCGTGAAACCGGTCTGGACTATGAACGAATGATGAAGATCGTACTTGCGCATAACTATCATGGCTATGTGGGAATTGAGCATGGAGAGCGAGGTCGGGAATGGGAAACCATCGAAGAGGTTCGGGTCAATCTGGATCAAGTCCGAAGGACATTAGAAAATGCCTAAGTGAAAAGCTCCTTAACAGGAGCTTTTTTTTTCTCTTCCATCTGCGGTATATTGAAAAAAACTAGCTAACCATGAAACGAATTTTACTTGCAGTACTTTTTGTAGGGTTTTTATCCGTCAATGCCTTTTCTCAAAAAACCCAAGATGTTTTTAAAACCCTCGACACCGAACTTGAAAAGGCCAGAGTAGCCTTAAAGGCACCAGGTTTTGCGGTGGCCATTGTTCAAAAGGATAAAATTGTCTATGCGAAAGGATTTGGCTATAAGGACTTCGAAAATCAGGTTCTGGTAACGGAGAACACGCTTTTCGCCATCGGCTCTTCTTCCAAAGCTTTCACTTCAGCAGTTTTGGGGGTTTTGAGAAAAGATGAAAAAATCGACTTTGACGAAAGACCGGGAAAATACATCCCCGAACTGCGGTTCAAAGAGTCATGGATGAATGAGCAAATCATCGTCAAGGATTTGATGGCCCATCGAACTGGCTTGCCTAGGCATGACTTTTCCTGGTTTATGTTTCCTTCAGAATCCAAGTCCGAATTGATCAAACGATTAGAGTTTCAAGAACCTTTCACAGGATTGCGACAGCAGTGGTATTACAACAACTGGATGTTTTTCCTCCAAGGAGAAATAGGCGCTAGAATTACGGGCGATAGCTGGGAGCAAAACGTAAAAGAGCTCTTTTTTGACAAATTGGGGATGACCCGAAGTAATTTCCGAATTCCTGAACTGGAGAAGGACGGAGATAAATCCTTTGGCTATTCAGTGGATCTAGAAGGGAAAACCACTCGAATGGACTACTACAATATCGCCGCCATGGGACCAGCAGGAGCGATCAATTCCAGTGTTTTCGAAATGTCAAACTGGTTGATCACTTGGATCAATGGTGGAAAATTCAAAGGAGAACAAATCATTCCTGAAGACTACGTCAAGGAAGCCATGAGTGCCCAAATGGTGGTATCTGCAGGAACTCCTTCAAAGGAGCATCCGGATGCCCATTTTTCGAATTATGGCTATGGCTGGTTTTTGTCTTCCTACCGAGGTCACTACCGAGTAGAGCATGGAGGTAATATCGACGGATTTTCGGCATCGGCTTCTTTTTTCCCTACAGATAGTTTAGGGATTATGGTTTTGACCAATCAAAACGGTTCGGCGCTCCCTGGAGTAGTCCGCAATATGGTAGCCGATAAGATGCTCAAATTGGAAGCTGCAGATTGGTTGGGAGAGGCAGTGAAGCGATTGGAGGAAGCGAAAGAAGCTCAAGCCAAAGCAAAAGCCCAAGCGGATTCCACAGCTATTTCCAATACCAAGCCTTCACATACTAAGATCGACTACACCGGATCATATGACAATCCGGGCTATGGAAAAATGGAAATCACGCTGAAGAATGACACCCTTTTTGTGCAAACTGGCCTTCTGGGTGGATTTTTAGACCACAAGCATTACGATGTTTTTGACATGATTCTGATCTACCAAGGGAAACCCAATCGGGATAATCCATTCAAGTTTCAGTTTGTCAGCAATATGACTGGAGATATCTCTGGGTTGAACGCGGCTTTTGAACCTACCCTCGATCCCATTGAATTCAAGCGCACACCGAAAGCTCTGGAAGTTTCTGTAGATGATCTGAAAAAGTACGAGGGAGCCTATTTGCTGATGGGCGTTCAGGAGGTGAAGTTTTATATCAAAAATGAAAAGCTTTTCGCCCTAGTTCCCAGCCAACCCGAATATGAATTGGTGAATATCGGAGAACACGAATTTAGCTTGAAAATACTGGAAGGCTTCAAAGTGAAGTTTGAGGAAAAAGAGGGTGAGATTACAGCTGTAAGCTTTATCCAGCCGAATGGTACATTTAGAGGAGAGCGGAAGAAGTGATGAAGCAACAACTCGGACAAATCTCACTTCTCGTCAAAGACTATGACGAAGCGATCCAATATTACACCCAGGTTTTGGGTTTTGAACTTCTTGAAGACACTCCAATGAGTGAAACCAAGCGCTGGGTCAGGGTATCACCACCGGGATCTTCCTGCCATTTACTTTTAGCCAAAGCCGCTAATGAAGCCCAAATTGCTCAAATAGGACTTCAAGCCGGAGGTCGGGTTTTCTTATTTTTATATACCGATGACTTTTATAGGGATTATGAAAATTACACTTCTAAGGGTGTGGAATTTATTAGAGAACCTGCTCAAGAGGCCTATGGAATCGTTTCTGTGTTCAAAGACTTGTATGGTAATCTTTGGGATTTAATCCAGCCGAACAACTAATGCTGAAAATGTTCGATCCCGCTTTTAGCTTGTCATTAATCATTCGATTCATTTACTTGAGGTAACCATGACAAAAGCTAAACGCAAACTCACTGATGTTGCCCGGCAAATGATGAGCGGTGTCGTTCAAATTCATGTTGAAGGGTATATCGAAGAGGACATTCAGTCAGTATTAAATCCCTCCATAAAAATCCCGGGCATATGGACTGGTTCGGGATTTTTTGTAAAATACAAAAAGCTAGAAGGTTACATTGTCACTAACGCACATGTCGTAAGAAACTCTGTGAAAGTGGAAATCAGTTCTATGCTGACCAGTGAAGAACGATTTGAAGCTGAGGTCGTTGGCTTGGTAAAACAACTGGAACCTGATGTTGCCTTAATCAAACTGACCGAAAAAGAGCTGATTCGGTTCAAGAAACTTGCTATCCAACCTATTGAATACCTTGAACTTCGGGAAGGAACAAGCCCTTCAAGAGGAGAGGCTATTAAGGCGATCGGTTACCCATTAGGCATGGTTGAGCCTAATATTACCGGTGGGGAAATCACAAATTTCATTTCGGGTTCGGAATTTACCACCGAAAGATTTGTGA
This sequence comes from Algoriphagus boseongensis, assembly GCF_004362805.1. Classification (GTDB taxonomy): domain Bacteria; phylum Bacteroidota; class Bacteroidia; order Cytophagales; family Cyclobacteriaceae; genus Algoriphagus; species Algoriphagus boseongensis. The sequence continues at coordinate 81,324 of NZ_SNYF01000009.1, read as the reverse complement.
CCAATGCTGCGATAAATCCGGGAAACTCAGGAGGTCCAAGCATCAATGAGGATGGAAAAGTCGTAGGTCTAAATACCGCGGTGATGATTGATGCCGAAAATATAGGTTTTATCACTCCGGCGAGTTTCGTGAAAATCATCATCGAAAACCTTCTGCTACTCAATGAGCCTCATTTTGCAGACATAGGAGGAAAACTCCAGAAGAATGCTGAAAATTTTAACCCTCTCCTAAAACAGTCAAGTGCCAAAGGAGTGATCGTGTCTCAGGTTATTCCAAAAGGATTTTTGGAAGCAGCCCAGATTCAGCAAAGAGATGTGATTCTTTCCATCAACAATGTGGAATTTGATCGGCATGGGATTGTTATCGGGAAGGAGGGTCTATACCGACACAAAAACATTTTTGATGTCATGAAACTGGTGCCAATTGGCGAGGAAGTGGAGATAAAGTATCTAAGAAACGGAGAAATAAAAACCACCAAGGCGCATGCCATGCGGAATCCCGAAAAAGGAATCATCTCCAATCCTTTACTTAGTGAAAGAAATTATCTAGAGGTTTTTGGCATGATCATCCAGCCCTTAAGCTTCGAGATAATTCAGGCTATTCAAGAATTCGATCCGCATGCGCAAATCGAAATGTTGAAAACCATTGATCAGGATGAGCCGATGCTGGCTGTGACGCACATTTACCAGGGTTCACAGGCAGATGAAATGGAATGGCCACTGGGAGAACTGATTGTTAAAGCCAATGATAAAAAAATCCACACCCTGGAGGAACTTCAAAAGATCTGGGACCAGAATAAAGGGGGTTCAGTTCTTTTGGAATGTCGAAATGGAAGAATCGGCTACTTTCAAATTAATCCAGACTCTCAAGATTGAATCATCCAGATAGCTCCGGAATTGTGAACGACTCTTTGCCTTATCTTTACCGAATAAAAATGGGGTTTTACAAAAGCCCAAAACTCATTAATCAACAACGATTTTGACTTCAAACCCTGAAAATTCTCAACCCAACAATCCTTTGCATGGTGTCCGCCTGGATGCCATGCTTCAGCAGCTGATTGAATTTTACGGATGGAAAGAACTTGGGGAAAGAATACCTATCCGCTGTTTTACCCACAATCCTTCTGTGGGTTCCAGTCTTAAATTTCTCAGACAAACTCCCTGGGCAAGGGAAAGAGTGGAAGGTTTGTATTTGAAGATGCTGAGAGACATCAAAAAGAGCTAACGAAAAAGCCCGAATCAATGATTCGGGCTTTCGTTTTATGGTTGTGGTCAAGATTATACGTAATTGTTCAACATCACCGGCATCACCAACATCAGGATATCTTCATTAGGATCCTGCTCAACTGGCAAAATCAAACCTGCACGGTTAGGAGCAGAAAACTTCAGGCTCACCTCTTTGCAGCTTAGGTTATTGAGCATTTCTACCAAAAACTTCGCATTGAATCCGATTTCAATGTCTTCACCTTCGTGATCGCAGGAAAGTCTTTCGTTGGCTTCATTAGAGAAATCCAAATCTTCAGCAGAAATCATCAATTCACTTCCTGTCAATTTCAAACGAACCTGATGGGTAGTCTTATTGGCATAAATCGCAATCCGTCTCAATGAACCCAACAACTCCGCTCTGTCGATAGTCATCTTATTCGGGTTATCTACAGGAATTACATTTTCATAATCCGGGAATCTTTCGTCAATCAGACGGCAGATCATTTTGATGTTGCCAAACTTGAAATAGGCATTGCTTTGGTTGAATTCCACAGATACTGGAACATTCTCAGAAGGTAAAGTAGACTTCAGTAGGTTCAAGGCTTTTCTTGGGATGATCAAGCTTGCTCCATTAGAAGAAGCCACATCCACTCGTCTGTAACGAATCAAACGGTGACCGTCCGTAGCAACGAAAGTCGTATTGGTAGGACTCAAGTTGATGTAAACACCAGTCATAGCTGGTCTCAACTCATCCGAGGAAGTTGCGAAAATTGTGTTTGCAATCGCCGAAGAAAGAACCTCGGTAGACATATCCACGGAAGTAGCATTGCTTACTGTCGGGATTTTCGGGAAGTCAGTCGCATTCTCCCCAGCCAATCGGTAACGGCCATTATCGGAGCTAATTTCAACAGCATAGGTATCATGGTCGATGCTGAAAGTAACCGGCTGCTCTGGTAGATTTTTCAAGGTCTCGATCAAAATCCTTGCAGGCACAGCAATATTTCCATCCTCTTTCGCCTCCACATGGATTTGTGTCATCATGGAAGTCTGCAAATCGGAAGCTGTAATGGTCAATTCGGAGTCTTTGATCTCGAAAAGGAAATTTTCCAAAATCGGAACTACCGGATTGGTAGTGACAACACCGTTGATGGCCGAAAGCTGCTTCAGCAAAGCAGAAGAGGAAACAATAAATTTCATATGTTTTTAGTTTTTATCTAGGGCCATATGGAATCTCGCATGGTCTAAAACAATCACTTCCTTAGAAGTTCTTCCTCATGCTCGATTTCATATCGTAGGGCTTAATTGTAAATTTTAACCAATGGGGTAAATTTAGAAATAAAATGCAAATTCGAGGGATCGCTCTCCCCTTTCCTGGAAAATTTCTCTAATTAAATTTCAGCTTCAGCTTTTAGCTTTTTGGCTAAATCGTCTTTTCCTCAAAAGGACAACTGTGCCTCCAATTATTCCCAAAATCAAAATCGGAAGACCAATATTGAGTATCTGCCAAAAAGACTTTTGCTCAGAAACTTTGATCCGATTCAATGGACGAATCTTCAAACTCCTTTCCCGTGAGGCGATTATCCCATCCGGGTCGATCAGGTATTGGACCAAATTCTGGAGAAGCTGCTTGTTTGCATAAGTTGTTTGAGCAAATGGATCTTCGCCCAAAGTGAGAGGCTGGTTACCCTGAAGGCTGCTTTGGCTCTGAAAAACTGATCCGTCGCCAAATACAACAACTTTCCCTGATCCCGATTCCAGAAAATCCGCTTGAGCAAATTCATCTGGTCGAAATCTATTCTTAAAAAGCGAAGTATACTCGCCTTCCAAGAGGTAGGCCAATGGCAAATTTTTCAAGCCAAAAGCCTCTACATCCGGTGCCTGCTGCATATCTGCAAAGGCAATTCGAGAAGGAGCGGGAAGAATTCTGGAATTATCGGACCCGAATATCAAAGGAGTTTTTCGGATTCCCTGTGCCAAAACGGTATCCAAACTACTGGCAAATCTGAAATTAACCTGATCCAATCCTTTGGTAATTGGATGAGGAAATACCCTTCCTGCGTTAAAATAATAGGGCCAAGGCAAAGGAACCATTTGCTCCTGATTGCCAAAATTACCTCCCATGATGGGAAGGTATCCAAAGTTCAAATCTTGAATCAGGTCCTTATTGATCCGTATTCCATAGCGAAAAAGCAATCGGTCCAACTCATTTTCCAAAGGAAAAGAAACCGTACCCTCTCCGGCAGCCTGGCTAAGATCAACCTCTACTCCTTCGGCTGCTACAACCAAATTCCCACCTCCCAACACGTATTGATCCAAAAGGAAAAGCTCTCGATCTGTATAGCTAGACTTAGGCCCAAGGATCAAAAGGATTCCGAATGATTTCAAATCAGCTACGGTTTTGGCCTGTTCCAAAGGAACTTTGAAAAGCTCAAATTGCCCATCCAGCGCTTCCACCATGCCATATCCCTCATCTTCGGAAAGCTCTCCGTGGCCAATGACCATCGCAATTGCTCCCTGTTCGGGATTCACCAGCTTACGAATAGCATTGCTCAGTTCGAATTCGAGGTTTTCTATGGAGGTATTGAGAATTTGATCGGGACTCATACCCAACTCCCCTTTCAACACCAAAGCACCAACTTCAAACTCATCATCACTGACCAAAATACCGGGGAAGATCAATTGGGCTTGCTGACCGGAATTCTGATTCACAAAAAGATTGGTCGGGTTGATTCCGTAATCCGCCAAGGTATAGATGAAATCTTCCTTCAGAGAATCTACCACAGAAAGCGGATCGAAATAAGAAACCGTGATTTTTTCAGCCGAATAGGCATTGAAGGTTCGTACTGTTTCCTCGATGGATTTTTGGAGTCGACGCATGCCCCCGGGCAGATTTTCCCCAGTCAGCAGGATATCCACGTGCAAGGGTCGATCCAGCTCGCTCAATAATTCTTTGGTAGCTGGATGAAGGGAAAATCGCTTTTCTTCTGTCAAATCCAATCGGAATCGTACCAACTGGGCAAGGAGAAACAGGAGCAAAATTCCTCCCAGAAGTATCAAAAAAGACAGCAAACGACGGATAGGACTCTTTCTCATTTGTTTTTCAAAGTCAAAAATGAGGCACCCAAAAACAATCCAATCATTCCCAGCAAGAAGAAAATATCCCTGCTATCCACCACTCCCCGACTGAGGCTGATGTAATGGTAACTCAAACTGAGTTCCTCCACCCAGTAGGCGAGTTCGCCTGTGAGCATTTCTGACAAGGCAGTAAATCCAAAATAAAGGACAAAGCAAAGAAAGACTCCCAATACAAAAGCTACAACTTGCTGTGCAGTCAATGAACTTGCAAATAATCCCACTGCTGCAAAAGTCGCCCCGATCATCAGTAGTCCTATCCAACTTCCGAAAAAGCCAGCCCAATCCAGATTTCCTGGAGGATCTCCCAGCTGACTGATGGAGAACGCGTACAAAAGGGTGGGCAAGACTGCCAAAATCACCAAGGCTAATAAGGCAAAATACTTGGCCAAAATGATCTGAATCAGTGAAAGAGGGGAGGTTTTTAACAATTCCCAAGTGCCATTCTTTCTCTCCTCAGCTATAGTCCGCATGGAAATGGCAGGAATCAGGAATGTAAACACGTAAGGAGTGTAGGAAAAAAGCGACTCCAAATCAGCAAAGCCGTAGTCCAAAACCGAACTTTCCGGAAAAACCCAAACGATCAAACCCAAAGCAACCAAAAACAAAATCAAGATCAGGTAACCGGTCAAGCTACCCAAAAATGCATTGATTTCTTTGAAAAACAGGCTTTTCATTGGGCTTGGGTGATTTCTCTAAATAGCGTTTCAAGGTTTTTTCTTCCCTGATTCAAACTCGTCAAATTGAGGTTTTTGGAAGCAATCACCTGCATGAGAATCTTTCTTGATTCTGCAGGATCGGAAGTTTCTAAAATCAGTTCCTTTTTTCCTTTGGCCCCGAATCGAGCTTTTCCCAGATTTTCAAACCAGTCCAATTCCATTTCCTCTTCAGTCTCCAAAATCAATTCGGTCTGAGAAGAAGCAGCCTTAAGCTCAGAAAGAGGACTTGCCGCCAGAATTTTTCCTTTGTTGATGATGACCACATCCTGACAAATAGCCTCTACTTCCTGCATGATATGGGTGGAAAGGATCAGGGTTTTATTGGCGGCTATTTCACGAATAAGGTTTCGAATATCCACCAACTGGTTAGGGTCTAATCCTGTGGTGGGTTCATCCAAAATCACCACTTGTGGATCATGGATCAAGGCTCTTGCCAAACCAACCCGCTGTCTATAACCCTTCGAAAGCTGTCCGATCTTTTTGTGTTGCTCAGGTTGGAGTCCGGTTTTCTGGATCAATTCGGCAACTCTTCTTCTGATATCCGCTGGTTTCATCTCATAGATTCCTCCCGAAAATTCAAGGAATTCACGCACGTACATGTCTAAGTACAAAGGATTGTGCTCCGGTAAATAGCCTATGCTTGGGCTTACTTTCTTGGGGTTTTCGAGGGCATTAATTCCCAAAACCTTCACCTCGCCCCCACCAGCTTCAAGGTATCCTGTAATGATTTTCATGGTGGTGGATTTTCCGGCACCATTTGGCCCCAAAAAACCCAATATTCTCCCCGGAGCAGCTGAAAAGCTTACTTCATCCAGTGCTTTCTGGGAACCATAAAGTTTACTGAGACGGGAGACTTCGAGTGACATAAAAAGAAGGACCAAAGAGAAAATCACCCGCATGGCAGGGGTAAAATCCCCTTTGGTCAGGTCTTGGGCAAAAATAGGAAATGAGGGGGGAAAGGCAAGGTTTCATTGAGCAGATTTCAGTGAGCAGTTGGCAGAATTGATTACTGCCCACTGTTTACTGCCTACTGCCTTCTGATTACTGCTTCTTCCCTTTCGGTCTTAAAGGTCTGCACTCCACATCCGCCACAAAGTAATTCGGGTGGGTTTCCAAAGTCTGGACAATCGTCAAAGCCACATCCTGAGGTCGCATCATGTTTTCATGAGCCCTCATTCCAGGAATCTCATCGAAGAAATTGGTCTGAACAGAGCCCGGATAGATTGTAGAAACCTTAATTCCAAAATCCCTCAACTCCATGTACATAGAATGGGAAATTCCTCGCACAGCATGCTTGGTTCCTACATAGCCAGCAAAATTGGCCACCCCATTCAAGCCTGCAATTGAAGCTACATTAAGAATATGTCCTTCATCTGCAGCTTTCATGGCAGGAATCAAGCGCTTACTCACGTAAAATATTCCATGCACATTCGTGTCAAACATGGATTTCCAATCGGCTGAACTCATTTCTTCAAAAGGTCCTGCAACGCCAAAACCTGCATTATTCACCAGAATTCTAATATCTGCCCCCAACTTGGCAAGGGTCGCCTGGTAGGCAACTTCCACACTGCTTTCATTGGAAACATCACAGGTGAAAAAATGAAAATTCGGATGCTGGAAATCCGGCTGAGTTCTTCCCCAACCAGCTACAATTGTTTCTTTTTCTACCAAAAGTTTCACCACTTCCAAGCCAATTCCTTTGCTGACTCCGGTGACTACGGCAATTTTATTTTTCAATTCCATTTTTACTTTTTCAACTAGTTAAAATCTAAGACAGTATTTTACCCATTCAGGACTGGAGGATCAACGTAAGCTAATTCCCCCTTTTTAAGGTGGTAAGGGGGATTTGATCTCCGAAAATCCCGCTTTGAGTTTATGAATACTCCTTTATCTAAAGCAAAATCAACCCCAAAAGTTCTCCCTCCCCTGCTTTTTATCAAATTGGCCAAGGAAATTCAAAGCTTCTGTTTTATTTTTCAACAGCATAATCATTCGTCAATCACCAGCTCAACCTCCAGACCTTATGAGAAAACTTATTTTACCCTTACTCCTGGTAAGCGGAACAGCCTTTGGGCAGAGTAAACTTCGCCCAACCATTGATCAAAGAGCCTCTTCCATCGAATCCAAAGTGATCGAATGGAGACGGGACATCCATCAACATCCGGAACTCGGCAATAACGAAGTCCGAACTGCCAAGAAAATAGCCGATCATCTTCGCTCCTTGGGAATAGAAGTGAGCGAGGGAATGGCCGTGACTGGCGTAGTCGGTGTCTTAAAAGGAGGCAAACCCGGACCAACCGTCGCACTTCGAGCGGATATGGATGCCCTTCCTGTTACTGAACGGGTTGATTTACCTTTCAAGTCTACCGTCACCACCACTTATAATGGACAGGAAACCGGCGTCATGCATGCTTGCGGACACGATACTCACGTGGCCATCCTGATGGGCGTGGCAGAAGTCCTGGCAGGAATGAAGGATCAATTGGAAGGCTCGGTGAAATTCATCTTCCAGCCTGCTGAAGAAGGCATATATGAACCCGGAGTTACTTCTTGGGGAGCCAAGCAACTGGTGGAAGAAGGCGTAATGAAAGATGTGGATGCGATTTTCGGTTTGCATATTTCTTCCCAGACCGAAGTGGGGAAAATTGGCTATCGTTCCGGTCCTGCTCAGGCTGCAGTGGATAACCTGGAAATCATCGTCCATGGAACTCAAGCCCACGGAGCTTCTCCCTGGTCCGGTGTGGACCCGATTGTGACTTCCTCACAAATTGTAACAGGACTTCAAACCATCCTATCCAGAAGTGTCAATATCACCCAAAACCCCGCCGTGGTCACTGTGGGAGCTATTCACGGAGGTATCCGTCACAATATCATTCCGGAGAAAGTAGAAATGATCGGAACGATCCGAACCTTCGGTGACGAGCAACAGGCTTTGGTTCACAAGCGAATCACTGAGATCGCAACGAATATTGCCGAAAGTGCCGGAGCTAGAGCCGAGGTGAATATCCAAAAGCTCTACCCTTCCACGGTCAATGATCCAGAACTCACTTCCAAAATGGTTGCTTCCATGGAAGCTGCCGCTGGAAAAGAAAACATCAACTACAATCCCCCAGTAACCGGGGCAGAAGATTTCAGCTTTTATCAGCGGGAAAAACCCGGATTATTTATCGGTTTGGGAGGGATGAAAAAAGGGGAAGATCCTACCAAAACTCCTTCCCACCATACCCCTGACTTCTACATTGACGAGGGAGGATTTGTCCTTGGGATGCGAGTACTAAGCTACTTTGTGGTGGATTATATGGGGATGAAGAAGTGATTAGACCATAGATTATAGACCATAGTCCATAGAAACCCCCTCCTGAAGGATTTCAGGAGGGGGTTTCTAATTTTTTAATAAAAAAACCTTGCGCAAAACTCACCAACACTACCTTCCCCTCCTGAAGTTTTCACCACCATCGGATCGCCATACCAATCTCCTTTGTAAATCAAGGAATCATATTTTCCTGGTGCCAGCTTCAGCTGAAAATTTGATTCAAAGGCAATACTTATGGTGTCTTTAACCTCTCCTGAAAATCGGAGTTCGGCATGATAGATTGAGTTTCGATTGGGTGAGGCAATAAGTAAAGTATCTAGGCTTTGCTGATCAGAAAGTTCAGAGAGTGTGAAACAATCTTCTTCAGATCCGCTTCCGCAAGAAGAAAAAACTGAAACGAAAACCAATAAAATCCCTATAACTCTCTTCATCTTTCTCCTAATCCTATTCTAATATTTCTACTATATAAGCATCAAAGTACTGGTAAAGTAATGAACCCACTTATTATTCTGCTTTTTATATATCAAAAGCCCGGTTCCTTCACTAAAAACATATAGAAATGCATATTGGTAATCTTGCAAAAACACAGGTTTGGAAATAGTCTTATAGCTCATGTATTTCTTCAATTCCATATCAAGTTCGACTACTTCCGGCTTACCTAAAGCATTTTAATAGGCATTTGACAAACTGTCGTACCTCCCCTTTTCAGAAGAGACTTTCACTCCTGCCGGAAACATATCCTGTTGGAATCGGAAAGCTTGCTTTCCTTCCCTGCAAATCTTTTCTGCGTCTGCTTCTGTGAACACATCCTTGAACAAAACTTTATAATGGAAGTCACTTTGCAAACTCAGTATGCCTTCTACCGAACAAGAGTCTAGCCAAGGGATTTCCCAATTCTCCTCCGCTTCCGCAAACACGATGACTTCTTCGCCCCGATTAAGTTCCCATTCAAATACGGCATTCATCAGCTCCTTGATCTCTTTTTCTTCCCTTGAAGTACAGCTGAAGCAAAACATAGAAATCACTGAAAGAATGAAAATGAACCTGATCTTCTCTAATATTTGGCTATTTGTATGACTTGTATTGGACATTTTGGAATTCCTCATGTATCATTTTGGACTATTTATTCTCATGGCAAAAGGTATTTCTGTTTTCTCCATAAAAATTAAATTAGTTAACGGAGAACACCCTTCCCCTATGACTAAAAAGTCCATAGCAAACTAAAAGAAATTTAGTAAGTCCCTGACTTTAAACTAATTTATTTTTTGATCAACGGTCGACAGACCATAGACCACCGAATTTAAACTATAGAGAAACCCTTATTTTAGGATTTGCAAAAGAACTTTTTTCGATTTCAAAAAAGGATTAAACCACATAGACACATAGGTTCACATAGTCTATGTATTCTATGTGGCTATATGGTTTCTTATTTATTGCACTGATTAAAGTCCTGGTTTGGTTTGTTTACAGGATTACGGGCTTTAGTTCAAAGAAAAAACCCTCCCAGAAGATTTGAGAGGGTTTTTACCTAATAGTTTTGACTTCTAGTTTACAATTGATTTTTTCGAAACCACATAAATTGGCGCCTCAATTCTGGGGCAATTCTTCAGGTCCGAACCTTTAATCAAAGATTGGACTGCAGCCCCTAAACTATTTGAATCATCCATCAAATAGTCAAAATTAAAAAGCACGGGATAAATAATGATCAACTCATTATCAAATCCCTTTCCTAGGCTTTCAATATAATTAACCAAATCGTCTCCTAATTTCTCTATTCTATTTTTCGCCCCCCAAGGTGCATCTTCACTTATTTTGACTCTTGCCTCATTTCCAATTCTCAACTCATAGGAAAAACTAATATATTTTCTCCCAGTGGAATCAAATGGATTAAGCATCGCTGTCTTAGATACTATTTTCTTTAATTCTGCGTAAAACTGATCCTCCTCAAAGGATTGAGATTGAACTTGATTTAACGAACTAAGAAAAATTATCAAACCTAATTTTAAACATAATCTTATTTTCATAATCTTCTAATTGCATTTATTGCCTTTAACTCCAGACCGGTATTTTTGATTTGTTTCAGCGATATGGTCTTTTTGTGTTTGGGATAATTCAGACCATTTATGAGTATTTTGCAATCCTCCCCAAGCCAAATGGTAGGCATCTACAGCTCCAATCTCAAAATGTTCCATTAATGCTTGGCTTAATAAGGTAAGGTATGAATTAGCCATATTTACATGATCTATTGAATTTGATGACATATTAATACCTAAATAATTCATTTAAGCATGGAGCAATTCATGAAAAACTGTAATCATAATATATTCCTGGGAGGAAGAAGCTAATACTCCTGAATTTATTGTAATTGTAAAGGTTACAGCCATATCTGTAAAAGATGTCCCTGTGATTCCGTCTTTTGAATTATCATTGAGATCCATGTCTTCCAATAGAATGTTAAATTTCTCGCTTTGTCCAAATGCATTATTAATCAAATTGGTTATTTGGTTTTTAAATTGAGAATCAACTGCTTTGTCCACTTGTCCTGAAATGCAAGGATTCTGGACTTTGTTTTCAATTTTATAGGTTATCTGACCTCCATCTCCTCCCCCTCCATTCGTACCATCATCTAAGCAGGCATCGTTTTGATTGGTAACACGTAATCCACCAGTTCCACATCCTTCCCCCCCACAAGTCGTATGGCTGTACTCTTCATAGACCACTACCCCGCCAATGCTGTACACCCAGTACCAATCGATGCAATTCTCAAAGCTGAATCCTTCGGTTCCTTTTCTGGAATTAAGCAGCCGATCTATCGATCGCTCGACGGTCCGTCCATTGGCCTGCATTCCGTCCAAGGGCTTGGAACCAAAATCAGACCACAAATAGGTCAGTTGGGAAGATTTCACACCGGAGAGAAATCCTTCGATCAGCACTTCCTCATTGTCCAAAAGAAAATCTCCGTCTTTTCCTGCGATTTCTAAGATTCCTCCGCGGATGACTTCGCCAGATTCATCCACCTGAAAGACGAGTCTTCTTAGATATCCCTGGGCATAGGTCGCTTTTACCTTCCGATGTGCCGGAACAATCAGAATTCTTCCATCCGAATAGCTCTTCGCTCCCTCCCAATGTGGAAAAACCTCCAAATCAGAAGTAATTCTACCGTAGAAATTCCCCTGCTTGGGCTTCTCCGTTTCATAAAATGCCTGAGCCAATGGAATAGGATCAAGCATTGCCGATTGCTGAGGAGTCTCGATCTCCTCCAAAGTACACGACCAAATGGCCATCAAGAATACGGCCCCAGAAAGGCCCTGTTTAAAAGTATTCTTCATAAAAATTAAATTAGTTATCGGAAAATACCCCCCCCAACTAAAAAGTCAATAGCGAACTAAAAGAAATTTAATAAGAATCTGATTTTCACCTAATTTATTTTTTGGATTAAACCACATAGAGACATAAGGACATATAGGGAGACCCTTTGAGCATCCTTGTCTTAATTTTCTATGTGTCTATGTGGTTTAGAATTATCCAATTTAGTCCGGATTCGATTTAGAATTTGGTCGGCAAACCACAGAAAAACCATTCTTTAGGGAATTCAGGAGGGGTTTTATTTTAATTCCATATTCGGGCGAGATTTTTTCTATTTTTAAACCTACCAAACAGAATCCTATGAAAAAGCTAATTCTACCTCTTTTCTTACTTTCCATTACTGCCTTAGGCCAATCCAAACTACGCCCAGAAATCGATCAGAAATCTGCTGCCATCGAATCCAAAGTGATCGAATGGAGACGTGATTTTCACAAATACCCTGAATTGGGGAATAAAGAATTCCGAACCGCTAAGATCGTGGCAGATCATCTTCGCGCTTTGGGCATGGAAGTCACTGAAAACGTAGCAGTCACTGGTGTCGTGGGAGTTCTAAAAGGTGGGAAACCAGGTCCTATGGTCGCACTTCGCGCCGATATGGATGCCCTACCGGTAACCGAAAGAAACGACCTTCCCTTTAAATCCGTCAATACCTCGACCTACAATGGCCAGGAAACCGGGGTGATGCATGCTTGCGGGCACGACTCCCACGTGGCGATTTTGATGGGTGTGGCTGAGGTTTTAGCAGGGATGAAAAACCAATTGGAAGGCTCGGTGAAATTTATTTTCCAACCAGCTGAAGAAGGAATCTATGAACCGGGAGTCACCACTTTTGGAGCTAAGCAAATGGTGGAAGAGGGTGTAATGGAGGATGTGGATGCCATCTTTGGACTTCATATCCAATCTCAATTGGAAACTGGGAAGATTGGTTATCGATCAGGTCCATTCATGGCTGCTGTAGATGATCTAAATGTCACCATTACCGGAACACAAGCGCACGGAGCTTCTCCTTGGTCCAGCGTAGACCCAATCGTCACCTCCGCTCAAGCTATCCTCGGTCTTCAAACCATTCTATCCAGAAGCGTCAATATTACCCAAAACCCAGCGGTAGTAACTGTAGGAGCAATTCATGGAGGTATCCGTCACAATATCATTCCGGAGAAAGTAGAAATGATCGGAACCATTCGAACTTTCGGAGACGAGCAGCAGGCTTTGGTGCATAAAAGAATTACCGAAATCATTACCAATATCGCCGAAAGTGCAGGTGCTAAAGCCGATGTAAACATTCGAAAACTTTATCCCTCTACAGTAAACCAGCCCGAGCTTACCGCCCAAGCCATTCCTTCCTTACAGGCGGCGATTGGCTCAGAAAATGTGGTCATCATGGATCCTATCACAGGAGCAGAAGACTTTAGCTTTTTCCAAAGAGCAAAGCCTGGTTTTTTCATGATGCTCGGCGCGATGAAAAAGGGGGAAGATCCAGCTAAAGTCCCTTCTCACCATACCCCCGGGTTCCATATTGAGGAAGATGGATTTGTGTTGGGAGTAAAATCCCTCAGCTATTTGGTGGTGGATTATATGGGGAAGAAGAAGTGATTAGCCCATAGATTATTGACTATAGTCCATAGAAAAACCCCTCCTGAAAGATTTCGGGAGGGGTTTTATTTTACTGATCAAACCACCATTCTGGAAATGGCTCCTGGCTTCGAGGAAAAACAGAACAACTTAAGCAGGTAGGTTCGTAGAGCTGGGCAGATTTTCCCGGGATATATTCGCATTCTTTTTCAATGAAAAAAGGAATATCGGCCCGAGTCGTATAGATTCTTTCTACACTAGCTTTTGCCACCTCAAAATAGCCCAAAACCACCTCATCAGGATCAGAAACATTGTAGATATTCCCCCGAATTGGTGCCGGAGGAGAATCGAATACCGAGCCAGTGTTATTGACCAGTTCTCTTACTTTTCTCCAGTACTCGTAGGTTTCTTTGGTGATGCTGAGTTGGCGCACATTGAAATAGTGACGGCTCAAGAAGGACTGATCGATCAGGCGCTTGGCGACGATTTGGGTGCTTTTTGCGCCAGCTTGATTCAATAAATCTCCATTGACTAAGGTAATCCGCTCCGGATCAGGAAAACCAAAAACAATGCAATTGGGAGGAGGTTTATTGAAAGGATTGGGGAAAAAGGTCAAATCCCAGAAATAAGCTTCATCCACTGTCCATCTCAGGTAATAGCCCCCAACTACCTCTGGCAAAGTGTATGCTGTGCTAATTATTGCCAAAGCAGCATCTGGATTATCCTCCAGCCTTGCTCGCTCCACTGCTACGCTCAATTCATCCGAACCAATCAGCTCTGGCATTTTTTGAGGAACAGATCGGTAGGTTTTCCCCTGGATTTCTATTTGAAGATAATACTCCAATCCCTCTTGAGTTATGCCCACTTTCCCCAATTCATACTCCCCGGGTCTGATTTCATTGTAGTTAAAGGAAGTGGACAAGGACGGAACAACCAACCTTACGATGGCACCTCTAACTGGTCTTGGCTCATCATTTAGTGTAAAAAACCCACCTGTAAATAAAGGCTCTCTTGCTTGAGAAGTGGTTTGGCTTAAAAATACCGTATGCGGCTCATCCAGATTTGTGAAAAGTCCAGAAACGATGAGTCGCTCGGTTTCCGGCTTTTCCAAAGGAAAACTGATCTGATCCACGCAGGAATTAAAACCCAAAAAGAGAAGGACAAGGACGAAAATTCTAAGCTTATTCATTTGCACCTCCAAACTGAATGCTATAAGTGATCGATGGGAAAATGGATCCCAAAATTGCCAAGCGATACGGTCTCAACTTCTGAGAATCCCCGTCTTTTTGCCAAAAGACAGAATAGGCATTTCGCCTTCCAAACAAGTTATAAATGCTGAAATTGAGGCTATCCCCTTTCTTGGAAAAGACCTTCTCAACCGTATAGGAGACATCCACCCGGAAATAATCCGGGATTCGGTATTTGTTTCTTTCTGAGTAATCCGGAACCAGCAGCCCTCCATTCAATAAATAGGAAGCATTCACCGCACTGACTGGACGGCCTGTGGAATAATTTACGGTAAAGTTGAACATGCCTCGGGGATACATCTTTCGGCTGAGGATAAAATTAACCTCATGAGGCTTGTCATAGTTGGATGGAAACCATTCATTCTGATTGATCTGCTCATCTTCAAACTCACTTTGGGATCTGAAAAAAGAGCGGGAATACGTGTATGCCAACCAGCCGGTGACCACTCCAAGGTTTTTCTTGATCATAAATTCCGCCCCATAAGCCTTTCCTTCACCAAATACCAACTCGGTCTCCATGTGCGGATTCAGGAAAATATTGGCAAAATCCCGGTATTCCACTTGATTGCTTCCTATCCGATAAAAAGCATCCACAGAATACTCCCATGTATTATCCTCCGAGTTTTTGAATATCCCCAAAGAGAAATTATCCGAGCGCTGGGGAGGAATGTACGTCGTACTCAACTGCCACAAATCAATAGGAGTCGGACCAAACGTATTGGAAACAGACTGCACGTATTGGAATAATCTGGCGTAGCTCAGCTTGAGAGAAGCTGTGGAAGTAAGATTTTGTCGAAGAGAAAATCTAGGTTCTAGCCCGGAGTAGGAAATGATTTTTCCTGAAGAAAAAGGCGTCTGACCCACAATTTCACTCTCACTGATCGGAGCATTCGGATTGTATTGGTACACGGTATCAGTCCCTAATTGGGAATAAGTGGAATACCTCAATCCAGCCACGAAACCTGTATTTTCTCCCAATTCATATTCCAAAGAAATAAATCCGGAAGCCTCAATTCCCTGCTCTTTTCCCACTTGCTCGGGTTGGACTGCCGAGGTTTCACCAAATGGATTCAATCGTTCTGGTTTTCCATTGTAGCGAATGGCTTCCAGTCCTCCGGTGATAGCCAATTGTTCATTTGCCCAAGTGGCATAAACTTTTCCCTGCTGGTAAGTCATTCCATTTTGGACCTTCGCTGCCTCCACTCCTTCAGGATCCAAAAATGCATTATCAAAATCTCCATCCGCAATAAGCGCATTGAGCGATAGATTTTCTCCTAAAATTCCTTTGTAACGGAGTGAACTAACTCGGTTTTCCCATTCGTAGCCAAACTGATTAGAAAACTGAAACTCATCTCTAGTCATTAGGGTGTTGAATTCCAGGGTATGTCCCTGGGCAATTTTCCAATTCAGCCCCAGATATCCATCATAGAAATTGAGACGGCTATTTTGGATGTCCAAATCTCTGCTTTGATTCAACAACCAATTCACATTGGAAATCCGACCTCCTACAATCACACTCACTTTATCTTTCAGGATAGGCCCTTCCAGCAAAAGCTTTCCATTGGAAGTACCCAGTCCAGCCTGACCTCCCCAACTTTCCATGCTTCCGGGCCTCATCAGAATATTCAAAGCCGATCCTGCACGTCCTCCAAAAGTAGAAGGAAGATTGCCTTTGTAAAGGGTAAAAGTCTCTGTGACATCGGTATTAAAAGCAGAAAGAAATCCCAAGGCATGGTTGGAACTCAGCACCAAGGCCTCATTCATCAAAAGCAGGTTTTGGTCCGTTTTGGCTCCTCGAACATTGATCCCTGAAGTACCTTCCCCAACTGAAGAAACCCCCGGCAAAAGCTGTAGCCCTTTGAAAATATCCGCCTCTCCAAGGAAGGCCGGAATGGCTTTGAGCTCTCGGGTTGTGAGTTTGGTAATTCCTGTGATGGGTTCACGCACATTTCTATCGGGTTCATCGGACATCACCACTACCCCTTCAAGCTCGAAATTTTTCTCAGTCATCTCCAGATTAATCACTCCATTGTCGTAGAGATTGATTTCTGTAAAAATCGGAATATGTGAAATATGCCGAAAAGTGACTTTATGGTTGCCTGGGGGAATGTTGATGTAATACGTACCAAACCTATCCGTACTTACTCCAGAAAAGAGTCCATCCACATGCAGCCCGACTCCAGCCAAAGGTTCCCCGGAATCTTTGATCGTTACTTTACCTGTCAAAATATAGGAAGCCGGTAGAGTTGTGGACTTTTTCCCAAAAGAATAGACCAGAGAATCTGTCTGTGAAAAAGCCGAGAAAGCAATAAGAGTTGTAAGAACTAAAAAAAGAAATCCAAATTTTCGCATACCCTGAAATAAACAATAAATCATTCAAATTGGCTTATTTTGCCGTAACGAAATGACCCATACAATCGTTACTTGATGCAGAAAAAAGATAGCTATATGAAACGGTTCTTTCTTATTCTATTCCTGTCTCTTCCCTTGCTCTTTTCCTGTAAAGAGGAGGAAGAAGAACCCAATGTGGAAGCCTTCATCTTTGGAGAATGGAATTTCTTCTGTGAAGGGAATTGCATACAGATTTATAAGTATGATCAAGGTAAGCTCTATATCGATAACCTGAATTCATTCAGAGATGCGCCGGTGATCACTTACAAAAGTACGCCATTGGCATCCCAGTATAATTCTTTAGTAGAAGACCTCAGAACTTCTTTCCCGGAAACATTCCTTCGACCCTTAGGAAACAACCTAATTGCTTGTCCAGAATGCGTAGATCAAGGCGCCTATTATCTGGCATTTGAAAACAAAACCGGAGTGTTGTGGTGGCAGGTAGGTAAGGATCCTTCCCTTTGGCCGGAAGAGATTAAGCCATTTATGAATAAACTGATCCTAGCCCTTGATCAGCTTCCTGAACAATAAAAGAAAGTCCTGCCCAATTGAGGCAGGACTTTTCATTTTATAAGGATTTCACCAATTCCCGGATAATCAGACTCATTACAGGCTCTGCCTTTGCAGCTGCATTCAAAACATCCTGAAGACTGATTTGGTGAATTTTACCCGGTACACCCAGATCGGTAATCGCAGAAATTCCAAATACCTCAATTCCCATATGTCTGGCTACGAGAACTTCGGGTACAGTACTCATTCCGACAGCATCAGCTCCAAGGATTCGCATGTATTTGTATTCTGCAGGAGTTTCCAGATTAGGTCCGTCAACTCCAGCATAGACTCCAGTGTGTAATCTAATGTTATGCTTCTTTCCGATCTCTAAAGCTTGATGGATTAATCTTGAAGAATAGGCATCACTCATGTCAGGAAATCTTGGACCCAATTCCTCGTAATTTTTTCCTCGAAGGGGATTCTCTGGGAAAAGATTGATGTGATCCGAAATGATCATGACCTCACCCACTTCCTGATCGGGATTAAGGCCACCGCAGGCATTGGAAACCAAAAGCGTCTTAACCCCAAGTTTTTTCATCACTCGAACAGGAAAAGTCACCTGTTTCATAGAATAGCCTTCGTAGTAATGAAAGCGGCCTTTCATAGCTACCACTTTTTTCCCCGAGAGGGTACCAAAAATCAGTTTACCTGAATGGCTTTCTACGGTAGAAATAGGAAAATGAGGAATCAATCCATAGTCAATTTCTTGCTCGACTTCAATCTGATCTCCCAGATTGCCTAGCCCAGTTCCTAAAATAATTCCGATGGGCACCTCTTCAGGATGCACCTGTTTGATATAGGCTTCAGCCTCTTCTATTTGCTTTAGATACTCCATTTTTTCTATTCAAAGGAGTGTAAATATAGAATTTTACCCTCTGCTTAGAACTTTTACCCCTACTTCCGTGTATTGTGGACAGAAATTATTTTCCCATGATCAAAATTATCGTAGGCACCAACCGTAAAAACTCTGTTTCAAAAATAATCGCTGAAACCTATCAGGGTATTTTAAGAGAAAAAGGATCGGATGCTGAAATTCTGGAATTAGAAGATTTGCCGGCTGATTTTGCGGCTACGGCACTTTATGAAAACAACGGTAAAAATCCGGGCTACAATGCCTTTCACGACCGGGTTAAAGATGGGAAAAAATTCATTTTTATAGTTCCTGAGTACAACGGCTCATTCCCCGGGATACTAAAAACATTTATTGACGGGATGACTTATCCAAACACCTTTCGAAATAAGAAATGTGCTTTAGTAGGCATCTCCTCTGGAATTGGGGGAGGTGGCATCGCATTGAGCCACCTCACCGACATATTCCATTATCTGGGTATGCATGTTCTTGCTCTCAAGCCGAAGCTTGCCAAAATCGAGCAAAATATGTCAGATAACCTGCTCACCAACAGGCTGTATGTAGAACTCCTACATACCCAGGCAGACATGCTGCTTGAGTTTTAGGAATTAATCCACATTATCATGCAGGAATCTGTTGTTGCCGAGAATTTCGTTCTCGTCATTTAGGTTATACTTACTGATCGCAGGCTCAGAGCTATGCTGAGGCTCGTTCAACACAACATTCTTACGCTGATAAGCTGGAACCTCCATTTTCTCCTTCAATTCTTCTGGAGAAGGGTTCAAAGAACGCTTTCCTTTTAGCTTCTCGAATCTTTCATGAGCTCTTTGGATAGCCTTCTGCTTCATTTGCTCATAGTAATCATTTGCAAAAAGAGTTGGTACCGGCTCAGATTCCTTTGGAAGTTCTGCCTTAGGTTTTTCAGTTTCTTCATAAAGATCAATTACGACCTTTTCATCTCTGATTTCTTCTACTTTTTCCTCTTCCAAAGGCTTCAATTCAAAAGTGAAGTCATCTTCTTCCTGGCTTGGAGGAGTTGGGGTAGCAGCAATTGGAGCCTTAGGGAAATTGAAGGAGAAAGTAGCTCCGGAAACCGGCTCTTCTTTTACTTGCTGAGATTTTCCTGAATCCAAGTTGATCACGGTTTTTACTGCTTCTTTTTCCTCTTCAACTACTTTAGAAACTGGATTTGCGAAAGCAGAAACAGGTGCAACAAATTCTTTTCTGGCAGGCTTGTCAGAAAGCTTATCCATTTCAAATCCGGTAGCAATTACAGTCACCCGGATAGCTTTACCCAATTCAGGATCGATACCCTGACCGAAGATAACCTCTGCGTTATCACCAGCTTTCTCCTGGATATATTCTGTGATTTCGCTCAATTCGTCCATTGAAAGCTCCTCTTCCTCACCAGACATGATGGAAAGCAAGATTTTCTGAGCCCCTTTGATATCTACATTGTTCAACAAAGGAGAGGAAATCGCAGCACCAGCTGCACGGATAGCTCTGCCTTCTCCTTCTTCTGTAGATGAACCCATTACAGCGGCACCGGCATCTTTCATTACGGTCTTCACGTCTTCAAAATCGACGTTTACATCTTGATGAATGGTAATGATTTCTGCGATAGACTTAGCCGCAGTAGTCAAAATATCATCAGCTTTGCTGAATGCAGTACGGATAGCGAGGTTACCATAGATTTCTCTCAATTTGTCATTGAGGATAACCAATACGGTATCGCAACTTTCACGAAGTGATTCGATTCCTGCCTGGGCTACCGCCATTTTCTTTTTCCCTTCAAACATGAAAGGGGCAGTCACGATACCAACAGTTAGAATATTTAATTCTTTGGCAATTTTAGCTACAATAGGAGCGGCTCCGGTACCGGTTCCTCCACCCATTCCAGCTGTGATAAACACCATCTTGGTATTGTCTGAAAGCAGCTCTCTAATTTCATCCTGAGATTCGATTGCTGCGTTTCTTCCTTGTTCAGGATTAGCTCCTGCTCCAAGTCCTTCGGTTAGGTTGGCGCCCAACTGAAGTCTTAAAGGTACCGGGGAAGACTTTAGCGCTTGGGCATCGGTATTGACTACCACAAACTCCACATCCTTGATACCTTGGGCATACATGTGATTTACGGCATTGCTGCCGCCGCCACCGACGCCAATTACTTTGATAATTGACTTTTGATTCTTTGGGAGATCAAATCTGTAATCTTTCATGTTATCTGACATATTTTAGGTTTGGTGAAAATTTCTTTTTGTTAGTTGTTTTGGTGAAAGGGAACAAAAGGGAAATAATCCGCAGGGCCGATTATCTCCCCCAATCATAAGCCCTAGTTGTTATAATTATCGTCGTCCCCGATATCAGCGGAGATCATATTTTTCAATCTGTCTGTGATGTTTTTAAAGAAGCTATTGGCTATCAGCTCTCGCTTTTCCATGATTTTTGGCTTTCTTCCGCTATTAGCTTTTCGCTTGAGGTATTCTTCCTCTCTGTTATCAAGGGATTTGAATCCTGCCAAAACCAATCCTACCGAAGTAGCATACATTGGGCTCTTGATTTCTTCGATCACCGACTTACCCAAATGCTCATTTGGATAGCCAATTCGGGTATCTAACCCTGTCATGTATTCGAAAAGCTGAGCAATGCACTGAAGCTGAGATCCACCACCAGTAAGGACTATCCCGCCTGCAAGTTTCTTGTAATAGCCACTTTGCATGATTTCGTTCTGAACGATCTCTATGATTTCCTCCATTCTGGCTTCAATGATGCAGGCCAGGTTATGCACGGAGATTTCTTTTGGTGGTCTACCTCTCAGGCCTGGAATGGACACGATTTCATTGGTATTGGCCTCCTTGGAGATCGCTTTTCCAAATCTAGTTTTAAGCAATTCTGCCTGATTTTGCATCAGCATGCAGCCTTCCTTGATATCCGAGGTGATGATATTTCCTCCCAAGGGAATTACTGCGGTATGGCGAATGATATTTTCGTAGAAAATGGCAATGTCAGTAGTACCTCCACCAATATCCACCAAGCAAACACCGGCCTCTTTTTCCTCATCGCTTAGGACGGATAGCGAACTAGCCAATGGCTCAAGGATCAACTGGCTTGAGGTAAGATTTGCGCGCTTAACGCATTTGTTGATGTTGTGAATAGCGGTAGTCTGGGCAGTGATGATATGGAAATCCGCCTCGAGTCTGGCACCCGCCATTCCAACTGGGTCCTTGATTCCTCCTTCGTAGTCCACTGTGTAATCCTGTGGCATTACGTGGATGATGCTATTTCCTGGAGGAACGACGATGTTGTGCATGTCTGCAGTCAAGCGCTGGACATCCTCAATGGTGATTTCCTCCTCGGATGGTGGTCGCATGATACTTCCATGCATGATCTTGCTCTGGATATGCTGTCCGGCAATCCCAACAATGACCTCGGCAATATCCACATCAGCCATATTGGAACAGTCTGTCACCGCCTTCTGAATGGCATTGACAGTTTTTTCGATGTTCGTGACAATCCCACGATCGACACCGTCCGATACAGCTTTGCCCATTCCCAGGACCTCGAGCTTACCGAATTCATTTTTTCTGCCAATGATGGCGCAGATCTTAGTCGTCCCGATGTCTAGACCTACAATTAGTTTGTCGTTTTCCATATCCAAGCTTTATTCACAAACAATTTGATTCTTAAATTTCACGCTGATCCGATCGTAGGCATTCCAGCCTTTTCTCGGCAAAATCTCCTTATAGAGCACGTCGATTCTTTTGAACTTACTTTCAAAATCCAAGGCATCTCCAAACTCGATCACCTGCTTACCAACTTGCTGGTGCAAGTGGATATCATCTCTTTTTCTGATTTCCAGCTCGGTGACCTGAGCGCTCCAAAATTCATCTTTAACAATGAATTCAATTAGAGGCATGAGCTCCGGCATTTGATCCAGATTCCCCTGATCCATCAGCTTCTCGATATATTCTCCTTCCAAAATCAAAACCCGGCTGGTATAAGAATTAGAAGTAGGAATGATCAATCCTTCCGTGGTGACATAGCCATCTGCTGCCAATGGTCGGGCAATTCTTGCGATGGGTTCATGTTGTTCCAAAGTCACACGAAGAATTCCCTTTTGTCCAAGAGATGCATCCACATGTTTGACAAAAGGATGCCCTTCTAATCTTTCCTCCACTTCTGCCAATGGAATTTCCTTCAAGGGAAGTCCTGCTTTTAGTTCAGGAAAACCTGAGGAAATGATGGAATTGATTTCCTTATCCTCCACAAAGTAGAGTCCGCTGACGGCTTTGATTTGGATATCCAATCCTTGGAAAGTTTTTTCCAGGCTTTTCTTTTCCACAAAACCAATGAATCCCACCAGAATCAATCCCAGAGAAATCACTCCTGCTACTCGCTTAATTTTTCTCCAATTCATGCTACCGTAGGTTTAGTTCTTGAATTCATCCAATCTGCTATCCCCGGCACCAACCGGTCAATATCTCCCGCCCCCATCGTCACCAGAACTTCGGGTTGGGATTCCTTCAGGTAATCCATTACCTGAGCTTTGTTGATTAAAGTCTTTTTATTTGCCTGAATGCCTACCAAAAGCATCTCAGAAGTCACTCCAGGAATTGGTAATTCCCGAGCTGGATAGATATCCAAAAGCACCACTTCATCTGCCAGAGAAAGGCTGTCAGAAAATCCTTCTGCAAAATCTCGGGTACGTGTGAACAAATGAGGCTGGAAAATCACCGTCAAGCGCTGGGTCGGATACATGGCTCTGACCGAACTCAGACAAGCCTTAATTTCTTCAGGATGATGAGCATAATCATCGATATAGATGTTTCCAGGGATTGAAGAATGAATCTCAAATCTTCTCTTCACACCTCGGAAAGACTTAATTCCTGCACGAATCTGATCTTCTGTTACGCCATGATCTAGGGCGATAGCTATCGCAGCCAAGGCATTTTCTACATTGTGAAATCCTGGAATATGCAATTCCAAACCTTTGATTTGGTTCTTTATCCCCATGAAATCAAACTGGAACATTCCCGGCTTGGCGATGATATTTTCCGCGTGGATTCCATTGGATCTGAGTCCATATTCTCTAATTCCTCCGACGGTACCCAAGTTTTCCCCAAGTCTATACCAGGCATGGGACTGGAGATAGAGCTTGCCTTTCTTATCCACTAAGCGGATAAACTCCCTGAATCCTTCTAAAATTGTTGATTCATCTCCGTAAATATCCAAATGGTCTGGATCGGCACTAGTCAAAACAGCTTCATTCGGATGTAGACGAAGGAAAGAACGATCAAACTCATCTGCCTCCACTACTACCAAAGTCTCTTCTTTGGATTTACCAGGAAGAATCAGGTTGCTGTTATAATTCTGGGTAATTCCACCCAAAAATGCAGCAACTGGCTTTCCAGCTGACTTCAATAAATGAGCAACAAGAGAAGATGTGCTTGTCTTTCCATGGGTTCCTGCAACTGCTATGGTATAAAAGTCCTTGGTGATCATTCCCAAGACCTCAGATCTTTTTTTGATTTGGTAATGGGCCTGGAAGAAGTTCAAAAGGATACTGTCCTTTGGAATCGCCGGAGTCCATACTACCAAAACCTCTTCTGGCTGAGTGGTGAATTCAAAAGGAATGGCATCTACTCTATCTTCGAAAGTGAGGATCATTCCCTCCTTTTCCAATTCAT
The DNA here is from genome assembly GCF_004362805.1 of Algoriphagus boseongensis. Taxonomy (GTDB): domain Bacteria; phylum Bacteroidota; class Bacteroidia; order Cytophagales; family Cyclobacteriaceae; genus Algoriphagus; species Algoriphagus boseongensis. The sequence continues at coordinate 57,293 of NZ_SNYF01000009.1, read as the reverse complement.
TGGTCAAAGGAGAAGGTGTCTTGTCATATCCTGCCACAGGATATCCCTCATGGCGGAACCAGCGTGCCAAAGCACTCATGCCGATACCTCCAATGCCAAGGAAAAAGACCTTATTTATCCCTTTGAATGTCATTTGACCAGTTTTTCTAATTCTTCCACAATGGCCAAAGCCGCATTTGGCTTAGCCAGTTTTTTCATATTTTTCCCCAATACCAGAGCCAAATCGGCATCCTGCATCAGTTCGTCTACTTTGTTTTTCAATTGCCCTACAGCCTCAGCATCTTTCAATAGCATAGCAGCCTGATGATCCACATAAGCCATAGCATTCTTGGTTTGATGATCTTCAGCCACATTGGGAGAAGGGATAAAAATCACCGGCTTACCGACAAGACTTAGCTCTGAAACAGACAATGCTCCAGCTCTGGAGACAATCAAATCAGCCGCCGCATACGCCAAATCCATCTCCCGGATGAATTCTCTCAGTTGGATATGCTTCAATCCCGATTCTTCCAACTTGGAAAGCATGTCCTTGAAATAGAATTTGCCTGACTGCCAAAGAACCTGGTTACCTGCATTTTCCAAGGCTTCCATATCTTTCAAAACCGCTTGGTTAAGCGTTCTTGCTCCCAGAGATCCCCCCAAAACCAAAATGGTCTTTCGATCCTGAGCCAATCCAAAATGAGCCAAAGCCTTTTCTCTTTTTCCTGACAAATCCAGAATATCTTTTCGTACTGGGTTTCCAGTTACTGTGATTTTGTCAGCAGGGAAAAACTTCTCCATGCCCGGATAAGCCACACAGATTGTCTTGGCTTTCTTAGCCAAAAGCTTATTGGTCAGCCCTGCATAGGAATTTTGCTCCTGCAAAAGAGTTGGAATTCCACGCTTTTGCGCAGCGTATAAAACAGGGCCGCTGGCATATCCACCTACCCCTACGACTGCATCAGGACGGAAATCCTTCACAATGCCTGAGGCAATTCTCAAGCTTTTCAGCAGCTTAAATGGAAAGCTCAAATTGTCCAAGGAAAGGCTTCTCTGAAGTCCGGCCACAGGCAATCCTTTAATCTCATATCCTGCTTCAGGGACTTTCTGCATTTCCATTTTTCCCAAGGCTCCTACAAATAGAATTTCACTTCCGGGATGCTTCTCTATCCAGGAATTAGCTATGGCAATCGCAGGATAGATATGTCCTCCTGTGCCTCCGCCGCTAATGAGAATTCGATATGTAGACTTTGTAGTAATGGTATTTTGGGTTTATGCTGTTCTTAATCTATTGGATACTCTGCTTGGCTCAGGTGCAGTTGCTTCATCCTGATGATCACCTCGACTCACGCTGAGAATAATTCCCAAGGCAGTTCCGGTAAATACTAAGGAGGTTCCTCCCATACTCAAAAGAGGTAAAGGCAAACCTGTAATTGGCCCCAATCCAACAGCTACGGCCATATTGACCAAGGCTTGGATCACCAGAGCGAAACTCAAACCCGCAGAGAGTAATCCTCCGAAGGCTTTATTGGAATTGACCACAATCCGCATTCCTCGGTAGAGCAATGCGAGGTATAGGAAAAGCACAGTGGCTCCTCCAACAAGGCCATATTCTTCAATGATGATGGAGTAAATGAAATCGGAATACGGGTGAGGCAAGGAATTTCTTTGCTCACTATTTCCTGGGCCTTTTCCGGTGATTCCTCCGGTTGCAATGGCGATGTAAGATTGCTCAGCCTGGAAAGGAATTTTGGAATCGTCATCCTTTGATTCCCAAAATGCTTCGATTCGAGACCAGAAGGTTTCTCCTCTTTGCCCTGCAAAAACCGCCACTGTCAATCCCATCACTCCGATCATGACCACAAGAGCAAGGTGCTTCACAGGTACTCTTCCGATAAACATGATCAGCAAACAAGTCATCAACAAAAGGATAGCGGTAGACATATTTGCCATTCCAATCAATGCGCAGATCACACCAATTGAAAGAATGATTGGAAGGAATGTCCCGGTGAAATCTTTGATATTTTTCTGACGCTTGGCTAGCATGGCAGCCAAAGCTGCAATCAGTGAAAGTTTAGCTAAATCGGATGGCTGGAATGCCTGATTGATAACCGGAATGGTCAACCAACGATTGGCTTCATTGATATTGGATCCAAAGAAATAGGTGAAAATCAGCAATGGGATAGACAGGTACATGAAAAGTCTAGCATAAAGCGCATACTTTCTATAAGGCATCTTATGCGCCAGCCACATCACAAAAAGTGATAAAAAGACCAAAAAGGAATGACGGAAAAGATAGAGTTCCGTATTTCCTCCGGCAGTCTTGTAAGCCAAAGTTCCGGTGGCTGAATACACCACCAGGATGCTGAATAAAGACAGCAAAATCACGATCGCCCAGATAATGGGATCGCCTTTAAAATGCTCGTCTATCCATGCCTTCAGGTGATTCATGCCTGTTGTTTTTCTTTAAGGTTCATGACCGCAGCTCGAAATTGCTCGCCTCGGTCTTCGTAATTTTTAAATAGGTCAAAGCTTGCACAGGCTGGAGAAAGAAGCACTACTTCTCCCTTTTCTGCCATTTCTTGACCCCACTGAACAGCCTCTCGGATGTCTTGAGTCTCTCTGATTTCTGGGATGATTCCTGAGAAAGCTGTTCTCAACTTCTCATTTTCTTTACCCAAACAGATCAGCGCTTTAGCTTTTCCGCCTTCTACCAAAGAAGTCAAAACTGAATAGTCATTTCCCTTGTCCACACCACCAGCAATCCAAATCATCGGTCTTTCATAGCTTCCTAGTGCGTAGTAAGTAGATTCTACATTTGTCCCTTTGGAATCATTGACAAACTGAACTCCATCCACAGTGCGGATCAACTCCATACGGTGAGGAGCATTTTTGAAAGTTTGGAATCCCAACTTCAATTGCTCTTCGGTTAGCCCTGCCAACAAGGCAGCTGTTCCTGCAAAAAGTGCATTGAGGATATTATGTTTTCCCTTGATGGAAAGGTCTTCCAAAGACACTTTTGCCTGCTTCTCTTTTATATGGATATTCAAATTCTTCCCATCGAAGAATCCACCCAGTTTCTGTTCTTTTTCCAAGGAAATCCCATAGTGGGATGCCTTATTCGGCTTCATCTCCAAACCCTTTTTGCTCAGTGCATCCTCCACATAAAAAATCGCCTTATCCCTAGAAGTCATCATTTTGAAGAGACTCATTTTGGACAGGATGTACTTTTCGATTTGATACTCGTAGCGATCCAAGTGGTCAGGAGTGATATTGGTGAGCATGCCGATATGTGGTCGGAAACACTCCATTCCATCAATCTGGAAACTTGAAGTCTCGATTACCCACCAATCGTGGTCTTTCTCTACCAATTGACCTGCCCAGCTTTTGCCGACATTTCCAGCCAAACCCACATCCAAACCTGCTTCTTTCAAAAGGTGGTAAGTCAATAAAGTAGTGGTGGTTTTTCCATTCGTTCCGGTAATGGCAATGACTTTTCCAGCACTGAATCGGCAAGCAAATTCCAATTCATCAATCACCGGAATGCCTTCTTCCATGGCCTTTTTTACCAAAGGAGCCTTATGAGGAATTCCCGGACTTTTGATAATCAAGTCTGAGGAAAGAATCTTTTTCTCATCATGTTTTCCTTCCTCAAAACCTATCCCTGCTTCCAAAAGCGCATTTTTTCTCTCCTGAGCAATCTGACCCAGATCACTTACCCAAACTCCATAGCCTTCACGCTTGGCAAGCATTGCTGCTCCCAATCCGCTTTCTCCGGCTCCAAGTATGGCGATCTGTTTCATTTTTCTTTTATCTCAGTTTCAAAGTGGCCAAAGTGATCACAGCCAAAAGGATTCCTACAATCCAGAATCGGGTTACGATCTTGGCTTCATGGATTCCCTTTTTCTGGTAATGATGATGAAGTGGAGACATCAGGAATATTCTTCTTCCCTCTCCATATTTTTTTCGGGTGTATTTGAAGTAGCTCACCTGGAGCATTACACTCACGTTTTCGATTAGGAAAATCCCGCACATGATTGGGATCAAAAGCTCTTTGCGAAGCGTCAAAGCCAAAACCGCAATAACTCCTCCGAGCATCAAGGATCCAGTATCTCCCATGAATACCTGTGCAGGAAATGCATTGTACCAAAGGAAACCGACACAAGCTCCGATGAAAGCAGAAGCAAAAATCACGAGCTCCCCTGAGTTGGGGATGTACATGATATTCAGGTATTGGGAGAAAATGGCGTTACCGCTGAGGTAAGCAAAAATGGCAATCGTCAAACCGATAATAGCTGAAGTTCCTGCGGCGAGTCCGTCTATTCCATCCGTAATGTTTGCACCATTGGAAACAGCGGTGATGATAAAAATCACGACCAAAATGTAAAGGAACGGAGTGGCTGACTCTCCCATGAAACCGAGGAGATTTTCATAATCCAACTCGTTGTTTTTCATGAAAGGAATAGTGGTTTTTAGTCCTTTCACATCTTGGTAAGCCGGGGTTTCTACGATTCCACTTTCTACAGAAACCGGAGTAGAAAACTCTCGGATCACCACATTATCATTATAATAAAGTGTGGCACCTACGATGATACCGATTCCGATTTGACCTACGATTTTGAATCGACCTTTTAGGCCTTCCTTATTCTTTCTGAAAACCTTGATGTAATCATCCAAAAAACCGATCAGTCCCAACCAAACAGTAGAGATCAGCAAGAGGATGATGTAGATATTATTCAGGTTGGCAAAAAGGAGGGTTGGAACCAAAATCGCAGCAATCATCATCAAACCACCCATGGTTGGAGTGCCTTTCTTTTGTGCTTGTCCTTCCAAGCCCAAGTCGCGAACCGTCTCTCCGATCTGCTTTCTTCTGATCCAGTTAATGATATGATGACCAAAAGTGATGGTAATGATCAGGGAGAAAACTGCTGCCATTCCCGCACGGAACGAGATATATCTAAACACCCCAGTGCCAGGGATATCCAATACTCGATCTAGGTAGTCAAAAATGGGATACAGCATATCAGTTAGATGTCATTTGGTTTAAAATCTCCGATACCACTTCGGTATCATCGAAATGATGTTTTACGCCCTTGATTTCTTGGTAATCCTCATGCCCTTTTCCGGCAATGAGGATGATATCTCCTTTTTTAGAAAGCATCACTGCAGTCTTTATGGCCTCTCTTCTATCCTCAATGGTCAATGTTTTGCGGATTTCCGTCGGACCAATTCCTGCCTGCATATCCTTCAAAATGTCCATTGGCTCTTCGAAACGAGGATTATCCGAAGTGAAAATTGCTTTATCGCTTTCTGTCACAGCAATTTTCGCCATGGTCGGACGCTTTGTCTTGTCGCGGTTTCCTCCACAACCCACTACCGTAATGAGCTGCTCATTTCCGTTTCTCACCCCATTGATGGTCTTGAGTACATTTTCAAGGGCGTCAGGAGTATGGGCATAATCCACAATAGCAGTAATCCCACCAATGGTAATCCGGTCAAAGCGGCCTTTTGCTCCTCGGATTCCTGAAAGCTCCCGAAGCACTTCCTCCTCCTCTTCTCCCAAAAGAACAGCCACTCCAAAAACACCTAATAGATTGTAAGCATTGAAAGCTCCGATTAGGCGGAACCAAATCAGTTTCCCATTGATGTCCAATTCCAGACCTTCCAGGGTATTTGAAATAACCTTGCCTTTGAAATCGGCAGAGGATTTTAAGGCGAAAGTCTGATGAGCAGCTTTGCAGTTTTGAAGCATTACCATGCCTCGCTTATCGTCAGCATTCACCAAGGCAAAAGCATCTTTTGGCAATTCATCAAAGAGCTTCTTTTTAGCTTTGATGTATTCGTCAAAAGTCCCATGGTAATCCAAGTGGTCATGGGTGATATTGGTAAAAACTGCTCCAGCCAATTTCAGTCCGGCAATTCTTTCCTGGACAATAGCATGGGAACTTGCTTCCATAAAGCAATGCGAGCAGCCTGCATCCACCATTTTGCGGAGCAAAGCCTGCACACTCACCGCGTCTGGAGTGGTATGCGTTGCCGGAATTACATTTTCATTGATCTTATTTTCCACAGTGGAAAGCAATCCCGTACTGTAACCCATGGCGACAAAAAGCTGATGAAGCAAGGTGACGGTTGTGGTTTTCCCGTTGGTTCCGGTGACAGCCACCACTTTGATTTTTTCAGATGGGTTGTCGAAAAAATTCGAAGCCATAATTCCCAATGCTTTGGCAGAATTGACTACCTGCACATAGGTGATGCCTTCCTGAATAGTTTCTGGTAATTTTTCGCAGACTATTACTTTGGCTCCCATTTCCAAAGCCTTGGAAATGAAATTATGGCCGTCAACCTGAGTCCCAGGAACAGCGACAAAAGCACAGTCATCAACTACTTGACGACTGTCAAAGACGATGGCACTTACTTTCCTCTCCATATCGCCTATGGTGGAGGTAAGAGAAACCTTGTACAATATGTCCTTGAGTACTTTCATTTAGCCTAAGACCAGATTTATAGTTGCATTTGGGGTCAGCTGGCTTCCCGGAGTCAAAGACTGCTCGATCACCCGGCCTTTTCCGTTGTAATTCACTTTTAGTCCTTTGTTTTCCAAAATGAAAAGCGCGTCCCTCAGTGGCATTCCTGAGACATCAGGAACCACAGGCTTATCTGTTTCATTAATGGCAAGGTTTAGTTTTTGGGAATCTCCCGTGGTTTTGACCCACTCCTCTGCTGCTGGAGCTTTGGCTTGGATATGGAGTTCCTCGAAAATCCCCTGAAGCTCTTCACCCTTACCGGCTTTGATAAATGGAAGTGCAGGACCTTGATTTTCTGCTTGGAGAATCTTGGATTGATTAATTGGATTCAGCTCCATGTCCAAGGCGTAGATTCGATCTGCGATTTCTTTGAAAACCGGCGCAGAAACGTCACCCCCATAAGCCGCAAATCCTTTAGGGCTGTCGATCACGACAATCATGCTGTATTTTGGTCGATCAGCAGGAAAATATCCAGCAAAGCTGGTGTAGTAGGTCTCCACATAGCGACCGTTCACAATTTTCTGTGCTGTCCCTGTTTTTCCGGCGATTTTGTAATTGGGATTTAGAATATTTTTAGCCGTTCCTCTCAAAACCACTCCTTCCAAAAGTTCCTGTAAGGCCTTAATGGTCCTTTCTGAAGCGATTTGCTTTCGGATGATTTCAGGCTTGTAGGTTTCTACCAAGGTATTTCCCTGTCCCACTCCCTGCACGAAAATAGGCTTCATCATTGTCCCACCATTTGCGACTGCATTGTAAAGGGAAAGGGTGTGTATTGGGTTGAGCTTGGATTCATATCCGATGGAAATCCAAGGCAAAGAAGTACCATACCAAGTTTTGCTTCCTGGCTTTTTGAAAAATGGCTTTCCTTCCCCAGCCAATTGAAGGTTGAAAGGTTCTGCCAATCCAACCTTATCGATGTAAGCCATGAATTTGGAAGGACTTGATCCAAAATGCATATCGACCAATTTGGAGATAGCCACATTGGATGATTTTTCAAATGCCTCACGGATGGTGATGGTGCCATACCCTCCATTTTTGGCATCATACATCGTTTGGTTGTAGAAGCGATGAGCTCCGTTACCAGTTTCAATTTTTTCTTCGAGCCTAATCTTGTTTTCTTCTAACAAGGCAAGCATAGAAAGCAACTTGAAAGTCGAGCCAGGTTCGGTGCTTCCAATATCTCCGACAGCGTAATTGTAGCTTTCAGAATAGCCTACTCCGCTTTTATTTCGCTGAAGATTGGACATAGCCTTGATATGACCAGTCTTCACTTCCATAACAATCACAGAACCAAAAGCTGCATCCCGATCGGTCAATTGACGACGAAGGGCTGTTTCTGCCACGTCTTGAATATTTACATCCAAAGTGGTGTAGACATCATAGCCATTTTCAGGCTTAATATCTTCCGCATCAAACATGGGCTTCCAAACTCCACCGGCAAGGCGCTGAAACAATGCCTTTCCGTCTTTTCCTTTCAGGTAGTTGTTGAAACTATATTCAATTCCCGCACCGTATTCGTCCTCATTTAAAAATCCAACCGTACGGCTGGCCAATGAATTAAAAGGTCTGTATCGTTTTTCAACCTTTTCAAAAATTACTCCTCCTCCCAATCTACCATCTCTGAAAATCGGCCAGGAAGTCATTTTCTGCATGTCCTGATACCCAATTTGCTTTCGGTTCAAAATCAGATATCTCTTCTTGTCCAGTCGGGCATCATTGATCATCCGCTTGTAAGCGGTAGCAGACTTATCCTTATAAAAAGCTGATAAAAAGCGGGAAAGTGAATCAATTCCTGCTTTGTACTTGCTCTCCTTCACGATGGTCGGATCGATAGCTACTCTATAAAAAGGTAAGCTGGTAGCCAAAAGACTTCCATCAGATGCGTAAATATTTCCCCGAGTGGCCGGAACTTCTCTGTACTGAAAATTGACTTGCTCAGCTTTTGCAATCCACTTTTCTCCTTCTTTAAACTGCACCACAGCGATCTTGTACGGAATCGCACAAGCAGCCAGAGCCACCAGGATGAAGACCACCCTCACTCGGAGCACTATGGAGCGTTTGATATTCATTGTTCTACCTCGATTTTGATCGGCGGCTGGTTCAATTCATAGATTTCAAGTGCTGCAGCACGCTTAGCCACTTCTGACTGCATGCTGCTTTGCATATATTCAGCTTCCAGGGTGGTCACATCTGCCCTGAGATCTTCCACTTCCTGCTGCGCTTTTTCAATTTTGCGGACCATATTTTCAGCCCGGTGATTGCTGTAGATATAGATCAAAGCCAAAAGAACCAGAAAGCTAACCGGTGGAATAAACTGTACTGGAACTCCTTCACCAAGGAATCCTTTGACGTCCAGCTTTTCCTCGATCCAGGTAAAAACAGTCTTTCGGGGACCTCCTTTTGGACTGTTCCCGGCCTTTAGCTTCTTCTTAAAGGTGTTTTGACTCATTTTCCTTTCTTTTCTGCAATTCTCAACTTGGCACTTCTGGCTCTTGGATTTCTTGCTACTTCTTCCTCATCTGCCACAATCGCTCCTCGGCTCACAGGTTCCAGAGGCCGAAGAAGGTTTCCATAGAAGTCCTTTTCTACCTCTCCCTGGAATTTTCCCTTGGCAATTAAATTCTTCACCAATCGATCTTCCAGACTATGGTAGCTAATCACAACCAATCTTCCTCCCGGATTCAACAGCTCTACTGCACTGAGGAGCATTTCTTCCAAAGCCCCCATTTCATCATTTACTTCGATTCTCAAAGCCTGAAAAACCTGAGCGAAGTATTTGAACTCTTTCCCTCTCGGGGCAAACTTTTTAAGGAAAGACGTAAAGCCTTCCGTAGTATCAAATGCTTTGGCTGCCCTCTCTGCCACTATCGCCTGAGCCAAAGTCTTGGCATTTTTCACCTCTCCGTAGATTCCGAAAATCTTATGAAGCTTAGATTCTTCATAGGTATTGAGGACATCCTTGGCGGTCAGCTCACCGGACTGATTCATTCTCATGTCCAAATCCCCGCTAAACCGGGTGGAAAAGCCTCTTTTCGGCTCGTCGATTTGGTGAGAAGAAATTCCTAAATCAGCCAGGATCCCATCCACCTGCTTCACTCCATAAAGTCTCAGATACCTCTTGATATCTCTGAAGTTTGCCTGGACAAAAGTGAACCGCTCATCTTGAGGGACATTTTCCAAGGCATCTTCATCCTGATCAAATCCAAAAAGCCTTCCCTGATCGAGATGCTTAAGTATTTCTCTCGAGTGTCCACCTCCACCAAAGGTCACATCGACATAAATCCCATTGGGATTAATAGCCAAGCCTTCAGTGCATTGGGAGAGCATCACTGGGATATGGTAAACAGACTCGGTCATAGCGCTTAGGAGAGATACTTTTCCATCAGGCTGGACAAGTCCGCCGGATCTACAATGATGTTCTTGAGATAATTTTCAGGATTCCAGAGTTCGATTCGAGTTCCCATGCCTACTACAACTACATCCTTCTCTAACCCGGCATAGGTTTGGTATAGCTTTGGAATCAGAAGTCTTCCCGTACTGTCCAACTCTACCTCGACGATAGAATTGAAAAAAGATCTTTGCAGCATGCGCTGCTCGGGATTGTTGATGTTTAGGGATTTGATCTGATTCTCCAGCTTTTTATACTCTACCATCGGATAAAGTGCCAAGCACTTGTCTTCAGCCATCCGAAGCATCAAGGCAGTCCCATTAGCCTCCGGAATTGCCCCCTTAATTTTGGAAGGCAATACCAGCCGCCCTTTAGGATCTAGCTTAGCATCGTATTGACTGTTGAACATGACTAGGACTCGATTAAATAGAGTTTACTGTAAAAACAAAAGTAAGAAAATCAATTTCACTTTCTACCACTTTCACCCACTTTTTCCCACTTTTAATTAAAAGTAGCCAAAAGATTTATCCAAGCCAATATTTTCGAGAAAATTTCCAAGAAATTTTTATTGATACTCAAGGATTTAAGGATGGAGAGATAGTGAGTGAAAAAGTGCCTAAACACCCTCCAATCGAAAGATTTCTTTCCAAGAAAATCCCTGGTCTTATGATCTTGCTTTGGATTTTCAAAAAAGTGGGAGAAAATCCCAACAAAACCGGTTGATTTAAAAAAGTAAGCAAAAAAAAACCTGCCCAGAGGACAGGTCTTTTTTTGCATCAACACACAATTAATTTTTATTCTTTTTCAATTCTTCCTGAAGAAGCTTTTGGAATTCATCCATTTTGGATTGATACTCTTTTTGCCAGACTTCCATCTTTCGCTGAAACTCCTCCATTTTAGGTTGCTGAGCTTTTTCCCATTCTTTCATCCTTGCCTCCCACTCTTTCATTTTTGGCTCCTGAGCTTCCTGCCAGACTTTCATTTTTTCCTCAAATTCCTTCATTTTCGGCTCATTTGCGGCTTGCCATTCTTTCATCCTGGCTTCGAATTCTTTCATTCTTGGTTCAAATTCCTGCTTGAATCTTGCCTCCCACTGGGCCATTTTTTCTTTGCGTTCTCCTTCAGTTTCTTTCCATTTGGATTCCCATTCCTTGGCTCGGCTTTCAGCTTCTTTTGACCAAACTCTGGCTTTTTCCTCCATCTCTTTTTGCCATTTTTCTCTTTCCTCCTTGGTCATCTTAGTGGTGTCAGTTCGGAAATAAAATCCGGGAAAATCCTGATTAAACTCAAATTCAAAAGGAGGCACATTCATTTCCGGGAAAGAAAATTCAGCCATATCCATAGGTGGCATAGGAGGCATTTCAGGCATCTCAAATTGAAATTCAAAATCAGGAATTGGCGCCATGGCTAACTCACCGGGAAATTCAGGCGCATCAGGGATCGAAAACTCAGGCATATCTTTTAGTTCCAGAGCTCTCATTTTATCCAATGCGGCTTTAGTTTTTCCACTTAATACCACCGTATCTCCGTCAGAAATCACTACATCACCTTTGATTTGATAGGTCTTTCCATCATCGGTAGTTATTATCATGACATCATTTCCATAGACTTTAACCTCTTTTTTGGTTTTCGGATCTATGTAAGTTTTCACTGTGGTATCTTGAGCAGTGGGCTCAAAGAAGGTGGGCTGTGCATCCAAAACTTTTACTTTTCCGGCAATCGGTTCAATAGGTTTGGGAGTGTCTTGCTGGGCGCTAGCCATCAGGCCTGCGCTGAGAAATAATGTGAGTAGCATAGGGATAGAAATAATAGGGGTTTGTGGATAGTTTTGAGCGGGATACCCGAGTATCCTTTTGATTCGTTGAAGGGTTGGATTCCTTCTTTTTCCTGCAGCCAGGGCTAATTCAGGAGGATTTTGCTTCGCATAATTCAATACTTCCGCCAAACTGGTAGCCAGATTTTTCGGAGCTATTCCAGCCTTTACGGTCAAGTCATCGGCCGCATTTTCGCGAAGCTCCTGAACAGTAGTATTCATCCACCAATAGCAAGGATGAAAGAAAAAGAGCACCTCAAGACTAGACAGCAAAAGATTACTTAGGTAATCATTCCGCTTTACATGGGCTAGCTCATGTGCTAAAATGGCTTCGAGCTGCGCAGGAGAAAGCTGGAAAATCAAGCCTGCTGGAAGAAGAATTATGGGTTTTAATGTTCCAAAGGTCAAAGGAGAAACGGCCGTTTTACTGATTTTCAACTGGATCGACCTGGAAATGCCCATTTTTACCGATAGGCTTTTGAGAGAATTTTCCAGAGAAAAATCGTTGATGTGAACAGAGAATTTTCTTAAAGTCCGGATTTCGGAAAGGCTATTAAGCAACCTAAAAAGAAAAAGCAGAGCGCCTAAAAACCATACATTTACCAAAAGTGGAAGGCTTTTTTCGATCCAGGTTTTTCCCTGATACAGCAAAGTTTCCCAATTGCTTTCTCTTGAAACCACAGTAGAATAATCTCTAAGGGCTTGAATTTCGAAGGAAGAAAGAGCGGGAATTTCTTCAGCAATGGCATATTCATACGAAAAAGTACCTAAAGTGGTAAGGAAAGAGATAACTAAAGCTGCGACTGCAAAACCATATTTAGTAGCCGAACTTGAGCTTTTAAATACTCTCAAAACAATCCAAAGAAACCCGGCAATCACGATCAACTGCCAAAGAGAATGCACCAAGGTCCAACCCAAGGCTGAGAGCAAATTATCCGGAAGTAGTTCAGTTAAAAATTCCATGGCTTACTTATTTTCAAGTTGGTCGAGAAAAGCGCGGATCTCATCAAGTTCTTCTTTTGAAGGAGTCTCTTGACCCAGAGCCTGCATTACCAGAGATTTTGCAGAGCCACCGAAAGCAGTGGTCATCAGATTTTTCAAAAGGGATTTTTGGGTATCCCCTTGCTTCATGATCGGTCGGTACAGATGGGTTCGGTTTTCTTCGTCTCTTTCCACCATTCCTTTTGCATGCATGATTTGCATGATCTTGAGGGTAGTCGTGTATCCGGTTTCCTTGGACTGAGAAATCCTCTCGTGGATCTGCCTTACACTGGCTTCTTTCAGCTCCCAAAGGAGTGATAAGATTTCTAATTCTGCTTCTGTTGGCTTGTTCATAGAGCTTGGTACGATGATCTTCGTATCAAAGTTATACGAAAGACATCGTAATCTCCAAAAAAGTACGATAATTATCGTATTAAAAAGTGTTAAAGAACTGAATTCTAGTGTTTTTTATAGTTTTTGAGATTTTTTTCTCCTTTCTTTTCTAGGCTATTTCTTAAGATTTCAGCCATTTCTGGAAAAGCACCTGCAAATTTTGCCAAGAAGCCACGATGCTCCGGAATACAAATTTGAGTTTTAGGTTTGGCCATCAATTTTACAATCGCCTCAGTAATCTGAGCAGGCTCGAGGGCTTTCTTGGGTCCACTAAAAGTCAGTTTGGCCTCTTCCGGATAATCCAATTGCAAATCCAACATCGGCGTGTTGACCAAATCCGGACAAACAACTGAAACGATTACCCCAAACTTTTTCATTTCCGCAGCAACCGCCAAAGTAAATCCACGAATAGCAAATTTGGACGCAACATATAGACTCAAGCCTGTAACAGGAGCCAAACCAGCTAAGGACGAAATATTGATAATGTGACCAAACCCCTGCTTTTTCATTTCTTTTCCTACCAAAGTAGTCCCCAGAATGCTTCCTTTAGTATTAATATCTAGGTGGTAAGAAATATCTGACAGGTCAAATTCATACGAAAACCCTGGCCTAATCACTCCAGCACAATTGATCAAATGGGAAATTGGCAATTGAAGTTTATGTGCCAGATCCAAAACCTCTTTCCAAGATTCTTCATTCGCTACATCTCCCACTACCCAATGAGTTGTAGCCTGACTTGAAAAATGATTTTTGAAGGCTTCTTCCTGGATATCCAAGAGGATTAGCGGGATTTTTTGATCTTCAAAATAATTAGCCAAATGAAATCCAATGCCGCTGCTGGCACCGGTAATTAAGATCAAAGTTGGGTTCATAGTTCTTGATTTCAATATCTTTCCACAAGTAAGGGATTTTTTTCTCGCAAGCTGTGTTTAAAAAATGCACCTAAGTTGAATTTGTAAAGTTTCCTTTTTGCCTATGTGTTTGGTCGCCTTTTCATGGAAATCTCACGAAGATTATCCTCTCATCATTTCCGCAAACCGAGATGAATTCTTCCATCGTCCCACTTCCCCCCTTCACCAATGGGAAAATTGGATTTTCGGAGGCAAGGATCTTCTAGGTGGCGGAACATGGATGGGCTTTCATCCCAATGGAAAATGGGCTTTGGTAACTAACTATCGAGATTTTTCGCGCCGAGAAAAAGGCACTATCAGCAGAGGAAAACTGGTGTTGGATTTCTTGGAAAATGAAATTTCTCCGGAAGCTTATTTGGATCAATTGGAATCCAAAAAGAAGTTATTTGACGGATTCAATCTATTGGTTTCTGATGGAGATGAACTCTTTTATTCAAGCAATTATGGAAACGGCCCTCAAAAAATTCAGCCTGGAATCCATGGTCTTTCGAATGGGCTATTAAATGATCCTTGGCCGAAAACTGAATTGGCAAAATCTCAATTAAATAAATTAGCCGATCAGAATCCCACCACAGAAAGCCTTCTGAAAATCCTAAAGTCTCGGGAAACTTTCCCCTTGGAAGCTTTGCCAAAAACCGGAATTTCTGAAGAGAAAGAAATTCAGCTTTCAGCTCAGCTGATTCGGATGGAGCCGAAGTATGGAACGGTTTCGGCATCTGCGGTTTTAAGAGGAAAAGATGGTTTTACGCAATTAAAAGAAAGAAGCTTTGACTGGGATTTCAGAAATTACAGTGACAAATCGTTTAGCTTTCAACCTTGACCTATGGAAAAAACTTATGATGTATTGATTATTGGAGGAGGTCCGATTGGTTTGGCCTGTGGAATTGAAGCACAGAAAGCCGGGTTGGACTACCTCATTTTAGAAAAAGGCGCACTGTGCAATTCCATTTACAATTATCCCGTGAATATGACATTTTTCTCCACCTCAGACAGGTTGGAAATGGCCGGAATTCCTTTTATGTCAGTAGGCGCCAAACCTACCCGGACTGAGGCCTTGGAATATTACCGTAGGATTTATTTTCATTTTAACCTGAAAGTCAATCTTTACGAAGCTGTAAAGATGATAGAGAAAGAGGATGACAACTTTCATGTTCAAACCTCAAAGGCTAACTATTTAGCCAAAAAACTTGTTTTGGCTACAGGATTCTATGATTTACCCAATTTGATGAATGTGCCCGGAGAAGAGCTTCCAAAAGTTCTCCATTATTATAAGGAGCCTTGGCCATTTATCGCTCAGAAAGTTTTGGTAGTTGGTGGGGCCAACTCAGCAGTAGATGCTGCCTTGGAATGCTGGAGAAAAGGCGCTGAGGTGAGTATGGTTCTTTTGGCTGATGAGGTTGATGAAAATGTGAAATATTGGGTCAGGCCAGACATCATGAATCGGATCAAAGAAGGCTCAATCAAGGCCTTTACCAATTCAAAAGTCAAGGAAATCAAACCCAATGAAGTCATTATTTCAACACCCAATGGAGAAGAAACGATAGCTAATGATTGGGTTTTAGCCATGACAGGATACAAACCCAACTTTGCGCTCTTGGATCAATTGGGAGTTGAGTTGAGTTTGGATGAAAAACGGCAACCTTGCTACGACCAAGCCAACCAAGAGTCGAATGTGCCAGGAGTTTATCTGGCTGGAGTGGTTTGCGGAGGACTAAATACCCGGGAATTTTTTATAGAAAACAGCATTGTCCACGCTGAATCAATTGTCAAAGACATTGTCCTTAAAAGTAAAAAACCGGCCTAAGCCGGTTTTTTTGATATTAAGATTTGATGCTATAGTTAGGAGCCTCTCTAGTCACACTCACATCGTGAGGGTGAGATTCTTTAACTCCAGCTGCGGTGATTTTCACGAATTTTCCATTTTTCTGAAGATCCTCGACAGTCTTGGTGCCACAATACCCCATACCCGCCTGAAGTCCTCCAACCAATTGGTATAAAACTTCAGATACAAGGCCCTTGTATGGAACTCGGCCTACAATTCCCTCCGGAACCAACTTTTTAATATTGTCTTCAGCATCTTGGAAATATCTGTCCTTGGAACCTGATTCCATTGCTTCCAAAGAACCCATTCCTCTATAGGACTTGAATTTTCTTCCTTCAAAAATGATCATTTCACCAGGAGCTTCTTCAGTTCCTGCAAGAAGAGAACCGATCATAATGGAACTTCCTCCAGCTGCAATAGCCTTAACCAAATCTCCGGAATATCGGATTCCACCATCGGCGATTACCGGAACTCCATGATTTTTCAAAGCTTCCGCACATTCAAAAACTGCGGAAAGCTGAGGTACACCTACACCAGCAATGACTCTAGTGGTACAAATAGAACCTGGACCCACGCCAACTTTTACCGCATCAGCTCCAGCCTCTGCCAAAGCAATTGCTGCTTCAGGTGTAGCGATGTTACCCACAATAACTTCCAAATCTGGGAATGCGGTTTTGATTTTTTTACACGTGTCGATTACGCCTCTGGAATGTCCATGTGCAGTATCAATAGACACCACATCAACTCCTGCATTTTTCAAGGCTTCAACTCGCTCTACAATGTCTGCTGTCACTCCGACTGCCGCACCTACTCTCAATCGGCCAAATTCATCCTTACATGCGTAAGGTTTGTCTTTTCTTTTGAGAATATCCTTGTAAGTAATCAGTCCCGTGAGTTTGTATTCATCGTCTACGATAGGAAGCTTTTCGATTTTATATTCCTGTAGGATCTCCTCTGCTTGCTCAAGAGAAACACCTGACTTAGCGGTAATTAGATTTTCGCTAGTCATAATTTCACGAATCAAGCGATTAGGATCCTTGATGAATCTCAAATCTCGATTGGTGATAATCCCTTTTAGAATCTTCTTTTCGTCGACTACCGGAATCCCACCAATATGAAATTCTCTCATGATCGCCTCAGCATCACGAACTCGGGAATTGATGTCCAGGGTAATTGGATCTAGAATCATGCCTGCCTGAGAACGCTTTACCTTGCGAACTTGGGCAGCCTGCTTTTCGATGGACATATTTTTATGGATAAAACCCAATCCACCTTCCAAGGCTATGGCAATTGCCAATTCAGCCTCAGTTACGGTGTCCATAGCAGCCGAAACTAAAGGAATATTTAATCGGATTTTTTTGGTGAGCCAGGTGGAAGTGTTGGTTTCGCGAGGAAGAACTTCAGAATAACCTGGGACAAGTAGCACGTCATCGTAAGTGAGTGCTTCGTAGAGAAACTTCGAGGAGTTTGGATTCATGGCAAATATTGGTTGTAGGTAACCCTATTTGCCCGTCAAAGGTACAAACAAAAAGCATTGCCAAGCCAATAAAAAAACAAAAATTATGTGGTAGGGCTGCCCGAAGGCACAAGAATTTGAAATAATTTTTGGAAAGCCTCCAGTTTTCAAAAGATTAAGGAAGAAAATATCTTATCTCGTTTGACCCAATTTGAGAGATTCCAAGGATCAATTCTTCTATTTTTCGTAAGGGCTTTGAGGGAATTTTTTTAGATAACCAAGCCGAATTAAAAAGTAAAGGAGTAGTCCAGTAGGCCCAAGAAGGAAAGTCAAAAGCAAACACGGAAGCAGAATCCATCTATTAATTCCTCTCAAATCAGCATCATAGCAAATCCACATTCCCACAAACAAATCAAAAACTAGGTAATGGATCCAACCTGCCAAAACCGCCTCATCTTTTGAAAAGAGTTTTTTGACATTAGCTAACGTATCAAAACCTCCATCGGCATCTCCTCCTATTCCTTTCAAAATAAAAAATAGGTACACCACGGCCAAAAAGGTCATCACCAAGGAAAAAAGCCATTTATATACCCATTTTTTATGGTAAAGAACAAACAAAAAAATCCAGCACAATAAGGCTGTTGTGTTGGCAAAAGAGAATATCAGTTCTAAATCCATGGGACATTCTAAAAAATCACTTTAAGATACTGAATTACAAGAATATAGAAAATTATTTTTTTAACAATCTGGCAATATAAAAACCATCGAAACCACTTTCTTGAGCAAGAACTTTGGTTTCTTCAATCAGTTGAAATTCCTTTCCAGCTTCACTTTCAAGGAATTTTTTCACCTGAAGTTCATTTTCTGATGGCAAAATACTGCAAGTGGCATAGACCATTTGCCCACCCGGCTTGAGCATAGATGGGTAGGTTTGAAGGAGCTCCTGTTGGGTTTGCTGAACTTTCTCAATGGATTCTGGACTCAATTTCCACTTGGTATCCGGATTTCTCCTTAGCACTCCCAAGCCGGAACAAGGAACGTCTAGCAAAAGACGATCAGCTGACTCTTTAAGTCTTTTAATGGTCTTGGAACCTTCAATCAATTTGGGTTCAAAAATCGAAACTCCGTTTCTTCTGGCTCTCAATTTCGCTTGCTGAAGTTTCCACTCTTCCACATCCATAGAAATCACCTTTCCCTTATTCTCCATCAAAGCTGCCAAATGCAGAGACTTCCCTCCTGCACCAGCACAGGCATCGATCACCCTCATTCCAGGTTCCACTGCCAAAGCAGCTGCTACCAATTGTGAGGAAGCATCCTGAACCTCAAAAAGTCCTTCCTTGAATGCAGGATTACGAAAGACATTTTGTCTTTCTTCCAAAACCAAAGCATCGGGATATCCTTTTACAATATAGGTTTGGATTCCATCGGCTGCCAATTGGTTTTTAAGTCTTTCCCGAGTGGTTTTAAGCGTGTTCACTCGCAAAACAACCTCAGCCTCCTCATTCAGCGATTGAATTTCAGCCTGCCATAGTTCGCCCAATTCTTTTTTCCCAATCTCTTCCAACCAATCCGGAATAGACTCCAGAATAGCGGGATTTTTAAGGCTTTCGAATTTGCCCTTAATCTTTTCGGCATTCAGCCTCTCAAATTCTT
Organism: Algoriphagus boseongensis; assembly: GCF_004362805.1. Classification (GTDB taxonomy): domain Bacteria; phylum Bacteroidota; class Bacteroidia; order Cytophagales; family Cyclobacteriaceae; genus Algoriphagus; species Algoriphagus boseongensis. The sequence continues at coordinate 38,370 of NZ_SNYF01000009.1, read as the reverse complement.
CCCAAGGTGGAAGAGCATTTCCCTGCATCAGCCAATAAGTGCCGAATAGATCCCAATAATCATTCGATGGACTTAAGTAAGTGATCAATCGCCACCATCTAACCATTTCGTAGGTCGTTTCGGCAATAAATGATCTATCTCTAGCCCCCCATTTGGGATTAGATTTAAGGGTTCTTTCGATTACTTTATCAGCGTATTGACCTTGTTCGAAAATGGCATCCAATGCTTGATGAACACCTCGGATGGTATTGTTGTGTAGTTTCATTCGGGAAAATTCTCTATGCAAAGGTAATCGGAATATCCGGAGCATGGATTATTTTGATTTTTCAATCAAAAACTAGAAGCCTGTTTTACCTTTGAGCATGTCAATATCCTATCAGGAATTTTCGCAAAAGCTAAGCCTGGAACTCACACCTTTATATGATTCCCAAGAAGCCCAAAACTTGGTAGAGTGGCTCCTCGAACATCATTTGGGCTTAAAGCGAATGGATCTATTTAAATTCATGAAAGAGGAAGCTTTGCCGGAGGTGCTATATTCTGATTTGGAAAGATTAAAAGAAGGAGAGCCTATCCAGTATATTTTGGGTCATTGTCCATTTTATGGACGGGATTTTAAGGTAAATCAACATACACTTATTCCCAGAAATGAAACCGAAGAACTGGTTCATCTGATCATCAAAGAAAATCCCAAACCAGGGTTAAAAATCCTTGATATCGGCACAGGAACAGGATGTATTCCTATTTCTCTGAGTTTGGAAATGACTTCACCTGAGGTTTTTGGCTTGGATATTTCGGAAGGAGCCATCGAAGTGGCCAAGGAAAATGCTTTAAAGAATCGGGCTCAGGTTAAATTTCTTAACTGTGATATTTTGAAAAGCTTCCCAGATTTACCCCAACTGGATATAATTGTTTCTAATCCTCCTTATGTCCCCCAAAGTGAGAAAAAAGAAATGCATCAAAATGTGGTAGAATTCGAACCACATTTGGCCTTGTTTGTACCAGATTCTGATCCTTTGGTTTTTTATAGAGTCATTGCAGAAAAAAGTAAGGATTTACTAAATCCGGGGGGAAAGCTATACTTTGAAATCTATGAAAAGGCTGGAACCGAGATTTCCGATTTGCTAAAAAACTTAGGTTTCGACCAAATAAAACTCCATAAGGACCTTAATGGAAAAGACCGAATAATTTCTGCCGTGCTTGCTTAATTTGAGATGAAACTAGTTTAAAAGCTATGATCAATAAAGTAAGAACAGATATCGGATTATTGCTAGTGAGGATTCTTGTAGGTGGAATGATGCTGACTCATGGAATTCCAAAAATAAACAGGCTATTTGGCGAAGGTCCGGTGAAGTTTGCTGATCCTTTTGGATTTGGTCCGGAGATTAGTTTGGGCTTGGCCACATTTGCAGAGGTCATCTGTGCAGGATTGGTAATCCTCGGTTTCAAAACCCGCCTAGCCACTATCCCTTTAATGATCACCATGCTTACTGCGGCTTTCTATGCGCATTGGAATGATCCCTTCCCCAAAAAAGAATTGCCTCTTTTGTTTTTTACTGTTTTCATTTGTTTGCTGATGTTTGGAGGAGGAAAATTCTCCTTGGATGGGCTAATTAAAAAATCTAACTAAAGGCGAAAAAAATTAGAAAATACCCAGTTCTGGGTATATTTCTTGCAAGTGGCTTACCTATCTTTGACAGGTAGGCTATGGTAATTCGCATCACGCATATAGGAAAAGGATTTTCATTATCCAGCATTTTTTTGCCGAAATCTGAAAACCTCAGACAACAAGAACTTTTTGCCCCCTCTCAAAAGGAGAGTCAAAATCCTTCTTTAAGTGTTAGAAGGCTTAAAATCAAACACAACTTAAGAAAAAAGTCTACTTCCCGAGCCTATCATAAATCAAAAATTGAAGCGAAACGAGAGAGAATTTTGGAGCTTAGAAGACAAAAGTTTGCTCAATTTAGGATTGATTATATGCCTCTTTTTTCTGAGGAGGATATGATTATTTACGCCAATTCTCAAAAATCAAAGGAAGAGAATAACCAGAAGGATTAGACCTTCCTTATTAAAGTCTCAAAAGTTTTATCTGAAAAAATTTCAAAAAGAAAAAGGACACTAAATTAAGTGTCCTTTCTTGTAGTAGCGGGAACAGGACTCGAACCTGTGACCTTCGGGTTATGAGCCCGACGAGCTACCAACTGCTCCATCCCGCGATATTGTGATGCAAAGGTAAGGACAAACTCTCAAAAATCAAGTACCTTTGCAAAAAATTCTTAGAAAATGACCGCTCATCCCCATAAAGCAGGTTTTGTCAATATTGTTGGAAAACCCAATGTCGGCAAGTCCACCCTAATGAACATCCTTGTGGGTGAGCGACTTTCGATAGTTTCTTCTAAAGCACAGACTACACGTCACAGAATTGTAGGACTTACAAATTCTGAAGATTATCAAATAGTTTTTTCTGATACACCAGGAATGCTCAAGCCCAAATACGAATTACATAAAAGTATGATGGGCTTTGTAAACCTCTCCCTTGAAGATGCGGATGTGATTCTTTTTGTGACAGATTTATATGAAACTGACGAGGAAATCGAGGACGTAATCAGAAGAATCAATGAGTCTGGAATTTCGGTTATCTTGGTAATCAATAAAATCGATCTGGCCAAAGAAGGTCAGTTAGATCAGGTGATGGAATACTGGACATCCCGGGTCAAATCTGATTGTGTCATCCCGATTTCAGCTAAGGAAAATTTCAACACTGAGAAAATCCTGCAGGAAATCCTCGATAGATTACCCGAGCATCCAGCTTTTTATGATAAAGAGGAACTAACTGACCGCCCGGAGCGGTTCTTTGCTTCCGAGATTATCCGAGAGAAGATTTTCACCAATTACAAAAAAGAAATCCCATACAGTACAGAAGTCTCCATTGAGGATTTTCATGATGAGGAAAAAATCATCAAAATCCGGGCTACCATCTTTGTAGAGCGAAATAGCCAAAAAGGCATCGTCATAGGAGATAAAGGAAAAATGCTAAAAAAAGTCGGAATAGAATCCAGGGAAGAACTGGAGAAGTTTTTCGGCAAAAAAGTATTCCTAGAAACCTTCGTCAAAGTAGAACCTGACTGGAGGAAAAATAAAGCAAAACTTAAAAAATTCGGGTACGACCCATCTTGATCATGGCAAATATTGTAGCAATAGTCGGAAGACCAAACGTTGGAAAATCCACCCTCTTTAACCGCTTGGTTGAAGAGAGAAAAGCGATTGAAGACAACCTAAGCGGGGTTACCCGAGACCGACACTATGGACATGCCCAATGGTCCGGGAAATTCTTTTCAGTAATTGATACCGGTGGATATGTGACTGGTTCTGATGATGTTTTCGAAGCTGAAATCAGAAAGCAGGTAAAATTGGCCATTGAAGAGGCTGATGTAATCCTTTTTGTGGTGGATTGCAATGATGGCCTTACTGACTTGGACACTGAATTTGCCAATGAACTGAGAAGCACTACCAAGCCTCTATTTATCGTAGCCAATAAAGCTGACAACCAAGAAAAGGCGCTGATGGCCAATGAGTTTTATTCTTTAGGACTCAGCGATTTTGAAATTTATCCTATTGCGGCTGTTAGCGGAAGTGGAACTGGAGATCTTTTGGATGCTGTAGTCACCCATTTCAAAGATGAGGGAGAAGAAGATCCAGATGCAGGCGTACCCAAGATTTCAATTTTGGGAAGACCTAATGTCGGGAAATCATCCTTCCTAAATGCCCTTTTAGGTCAGGAACGATCAATTGTAACCGATGAAGCCGGTACCACCCGAGACGCAATTCATACGAGGTATAAGTTTTTTGGAAAAGACTTTATCATTACTGACACCGCAGGAATACGAAAAAAAGGGAAAGTCAAAGAAGATATCGAGTTTTATTCCGTCATGCGTTCATTGAGGACATTGGAAGAGTCCGATGTAGTTATTGTCATGGTGGATGCAACCAGAGGTCTAGAAGCTCAGGATATCAATTTGATTGCACTAGCCATAAAAAACAACAAAGGGGTAATGATCATGGTCAACAAATGGGATCTTATTGAAAAAGATCATAAGACCATGAATAAAATTAAGGACGAAATGCTCGAAAGATTAGGCGAGCACAAATGGATCCCAATCATTTTCACATCTGTCACAGAAAAACAGCGAATATTTCAGGCAATTGAATTGGCAGTTAAGGTCTTTGAAAACAAAACCAGACGAATCCCTACTTCGAAACTAAATGACATCATGCTTCAGGAGATTGAAAAATATCCTCCACCAGCATGGAAAGGCAAATACATAAAAATTAAATATTCCACCCAGTTACCTACCAAAAATCCGGTTTTTGCTTTCTTCTGTAACCTTCCACAATACATCAAAGACCCCTATACCCGGTTCTTAGAGAATAGGTTAAGAGAAAACTTTGATTTCGAAGGAGTTCCTGTAAAAATTATTTACAAAAACAAATAAAAAAATATTTGGAAGGTACTTGGAGAATTGTAAATAATACTAGTACCTTTGCTCCGTAATTAAGAAAACCATAACAAATGAAAAAGGTATTTGCAATTTTCGCAATCGCTGGCTTGATCGCTACTGCTTCTTGCGGTAACAAGACGACTGAAGAAACTACAGAAGAAACTGTAGTAGTTGAAGAAACTGTAGTTGAGGAAGCTCCTGCAGTTGACACTGCTGCTGCTGCTGTTGACACTACTGTTGTAGCTCCTGCTCAGTAATCGATCCGAAAAGGAAAAAAATTGGAACCCCGGCTTAGTCGGGGTTCTTTTTTTTTATTTTTAGCCAATGAGTAACCTACAGGCAATCGAAAAAATCTTAAAACTTCATTTGCCCCCTTTTTCCCTCTCGTACTGCGTTAAGCTTTGGGAAGAGGTTCCTTTTTCATTTCATGTCAAAAAACCCAGAGCTACCAAACTGGGAGATTTTCGGTATCGGAAAGACAAAAAAATCCAAACCATCACCATTAACTCAGACCTCAATCCTTACCAATTTCTTCTTACCTACATTCATGAGGTCGCTCATTTAAGGGCTTTTGAAAAATTCGGAGTGAATCATGCTCCACACGGTCATGAATGGAAGAAAACCTTCCAAGAATTGATGCTTCCTGTTTTAAATAAGTCGGTATTCCCAAAAGATATTTTGATCCCGTTAAGGCTTCACATGAGAAATCCATCGGCAAGCTCTGCTAAGGATCTTTTTCTCATGAAAGAAATGGGGAAATATGATACTAATCGAGAAGAAGCAACTGGAAGTTTTTTGGCTGATTTAGCTCCAGGGAGCATATTTACTGTTTCTGGAAGAAAATTTAAAAAAGGAGAAACGCGAAGGACCAGAGTACTTTGTGAAGAAGTAGCCACCGGAAAAAAATTCCTGATTTCAAGGTTAGCTAAAGTGGTTTTAGATTAACCTATTCTCTTTCCTCTCCTATCTGATTTTCAGGTTGGGAGAAATCCTTTGGTTGTGGCAGGTCCTGAATAGAGTTGATCCCAAAATACTCCATAAACTTTTGGGAAGTGCCATAGATAATCGGTTTCCCGACACCCTCGGACTTCCCTTTAATTTCAATCAATTCCTTTTCCAGCAATTTCTGCACTGAATAATCGCTATTTACCCCCCGTATTTGCTCCACTTCGCCTTTAGTGATCGGTTGTTTATAGGCAATAATGGAAAGCGTTTCCATTTGTGCAGTTGAGAGTCTTTTTTGTGACTGCTGCCGCAATAGGATACTGATACTGGTTTGATAAGCTGGCTTGGTCAGGAATTGGTATCCTCCTCCAATATGCTCCAGGGCAAAGGCAAAGTCCTCCTGGTTATACTTTTTTCGCAAATCATAAACGGCTTCCTCCACATGATCTAAAGGAATCTCAGTACCAAACATCTCACTGAGGCACTTTACAATTTCTAAGGTGGTCAAGGGCTCAGGGGCGCAAAAAATCAAAGCCTCAATATGGCGATGAAGGAAATCCACTTACTTCTTGGCCAATTTTGCTTCTATGGAATGCATGGTATGAGGAACAGCCTTAAGCCTTTCCTTTGAAATCAACTTCCCGGTATCTACGCAGACTCCATAAGTACCATTTTTGATTCGGATAAGTGCATTTTCAAGATTGATCACAAACTTTTGCTGTCTGGCAGCCAATTGGCTCATGCTTTCTCTCTCCAAGGTATCTGCCCCATCTTCGAGAAGCTTTGATGTAGAAGCAGTATAATCGGTTCCACTATCGTTTTTCTTACTCAAAGTTTCCTTTAGCGAATGAAGTTCTTCTTTTGCCACTGACAGCTTTTGAAGGATGATTTCTTCAAATTCTTTTAGCTCCTCTTGAGAATATGCGGTTTTTTCTTCCTGACTCATAAACAGTTTGGGTTTAATTTTAGTACCGGGACGGAAATTAAAACAGTTTGGTTCTCTAAAATACGCCGCTCTTTGATATTTGCAAAATGAGCCCCTCCTATTCGAAGGAAGAAAAAAGAATTAGATTTTTATCGTCTAAAAATCAATAGTTTATAAAAAATTAAACTTAGCTCGATAAAAACAAAAAACTGTCAGGCGACGGCTTTTTCTTCATTTAGCATTTTTTCGAGTCTTTTTGACAAAACCAGATTTTCAGTTTGAATTCTGTAGCGCATCAACAAGTACTGTTGGACTTCCGGAAGACCTTTGCCTCCTTTAAGAACCACTTCCTGGAGAGCTTGGGTGATTAGATCTTTTTCCATGGCATTTTGGGGTTTGTATCAAAAGATACAAAAAATTGCTTTTCACCCCTAAAAAAATCTTAAATCATAGTCTGGTAGCCACAACAATTGTTTTTTTGATGACTAAGGTCTTTCCTCCTAAGTCCACCATTTCCACCAACAAAACATAGTACCCAGGTTTCACCCTTGCACCTTTGCTATCGACACCATTCCAAACAAATTGGCCCTCTGTACCCAATACCGCATTTTGACATAGGGTATAAATAAATTGACCTGAAGAGGAAACAATTCGGAAAGTTCCAATCCATCCAGGATCCTCAAATTGATACCGAATACTGGTAAAACTTGGACCAGAGCTTCCTTCCGGATCAAAAACCGGAGGATCAATTCGTATGGACTCTTCGAAGGCTTGCTCATCCAAGGCCTGTGAATTCTTCCTTCCAGGAGTTGCAAAGTCTTCATTCCCTGAGGCCGATTGCCAATTCTTGGGATCATTGACAGGAATTCCAGAATAAACTCTTTCCAAAGAAACTCCTTTGGAGTCCCGCAAAAGTGGATGATGAAGCTCCTCGGAATAAGTGAAATTCTCTTCCGCTTCCCCTGAAGAAGAAATCAAAACCACAGTACCCCCTGAAATGGGAAAGCTTGGCAAAGAAGCTAAATCAATAAATTTCCCGCTTTGGGATTTGGGATACCTTATTTTAAGTTTCTCCTGATCTGTGGTAATTGCCAAAAATCCTCTTGGAGGAATTACTAAATCCCTGTTTCCAAAAACTCTGACTTGGGCTACTTGACCTTGGTTATCCAGATTCCCTAAGGCCCAATTTTCAAGACTTAGGTAATTTTCACTTCGATTATGGATTTCAACAAACTTGGGGTCTCCTGAAATGGGATTAAACAATAACTCATTTAGTAAAATATCCCCCTTTTTAGGTTTTAAGGGCAACACCAATTCAATCGGGCCAAGAACTGAAATCGATTTTCCCCGGCAGTCCTGAAGTTCATTGATGCTAAGTTGAAATAGTTGATTGGGCAGGGCTTTTTCAGCCAATAAAACTTTTATCTTTTTTCCTTCTATTGAAAGACTTTCCAGATTCAAACTTGGACTGATCTGAATCTGATTAAGAGCTAGGGTATTGGAAAAAGGACCAGAAAAATTTATTTCAAAACTTAAAGAATCGAGAAAATAGGCAGAAGTAATTTTCAATTCTGGAAGTTGAAAATTCGGGTCAAATACGGAATTCTCAACCCCTGGTGTCCCCCTTTTTGGATCCTTGGAGCTCTTCAGAAATTCAGAATTAGTGCATAATAAATAAGGATCAGGGACTTCCAAACTATATCCTCCGCCTGCGAATTCACTACCTCCCCAACTTGAAGTTGAAAAGGAAATTCTATCGATTTCTAACCCTGAATCAGTTTTCATAATGACCTGGTCTCCTGAGTTCAAAAGTGTAGGCCAATTGGCCACTCCAAGCACTTCACCATACGCTGTGAAATTTTTCTCCTGGCCTTTTGGAACAAGAATTAGATATTTCTCGGGGCCCAGCCAATAGTTTTCCAAACGTGTAGAAGTTCTGGTATTAGATAAAATGAGTGAATCCAAGCGATACTCCTTTTCGGTGGGGTTGTATAGTTCTACATATTCCACATTAGGCAGGTCTTGATCTGCTCTTGGAGCCGGCATCAATTCATTGATCACTATGGATTTTTGGGAGAATAATCTTGGATCAAAAAACTTGAAATTGACGAGAGTGTCCTTAAGAATATTTCCGTCCAAATCAGGAATTTGAGTGATTTTTAAGCTGTAGACTTTTCCCTCTGTAAGGCTTTCTCCAAAAGAAAGGATGAAGGTTGAGTCATTTTGACTTTTGATTTTCTCCGGATTTTCCCCCTCTAATTCATACGCAGGTGGAAGCAATGAAAATACCGGATCAACCTTCTCGGAAAATCGAATAAGTAATTCTTGTGCCGAGTATCCCTTTACAGAAGCTATCTCTGGAGCAATGGTGTCCGGAATAAACTCTTCAAAAGCAAAATCATCCATAAGCCACCTTGCTGCACTACCAGTTCCGTTTCCATAGTTGACTTCCAGCCTTAGAATAATTTCTTCTTCTGATCCTAACTCCTCCGGAACTTCAAGAATAAACCTTCTGAAATCCTGATTCACATTGGGGAATTCAGAATTACTTCCCAGTTGAGTTTTGCCAGAAAACTCCCCATCCAAACCTTTACCCCAAGAATAAAACACCAAAGCTGGTCGATTGCCCGCTCCATTTTGCTGGGATCTAGCCCAAAAAACTACCTTTTTTGAAGGATTAGCCTCTAAATTCAAACGAATCCAAAGAACCCCATTGAATGTACTGATTGGCTGAATAGCCAAGGCTTTACTACCTCCCCTACCCAATCCTAAACTTTGGAAAATTCTCGAAGTCGTGGCCCGAACTTCATTTCCATACCATCCGGGTAAAAATTCATCAGGGTAAGAGGAAATTGAAAATTCTTTTTCGAAATCCTGGATTTGGGAAAAGGATTGAATCGTAAAAATTCCCATGCAAAAAATCACAAGGAATAGAGACGAACGATATCTCAAAAAAGTACCCAGCATATTTTTCAAAAAATTCTTACCTAAATATATAAAATATCAAAATCAGAAAGGAATCGTCTTAAAATTTTCGAGGTTTTTTTGCCTCATATTCCTGAAAATGAACTCCTAGTCCTTACTTTTGCAACCCAAAACATTCTAAACCTATACCTAAAATGAAACTGGCTGTAGTCGGTGCTACCGGACTGGTAGGTTCCGAAATCCTCGAGGTGCTCGCAGAGCACAATTTCCCTTATGACGAACTCCTATTGGTTGCTTCTGAGCGATCTGTAGGTAAACAGATCGAGTATAAGGGTAAAAAACATACAGTTATTGGCCTTGCCGATGCTGTTGCAGCCAAACCAGAAATTGCCATTTTCTCTGCTGGAGGAAGTACTTCTTTGGAATGGGCACCGAAATTTGCAGAAGTTGGAACAGTAGTTATTGACAATTCATCGGCTTGGAGAATGGACCCAAGCAAAAAATTGGTCGTTCCGGAAATCAATGCCAAAGAGCTAACCAAAGAAGATAAAATCATCGCAAACCCCAATTGCTCTACCATCCAGATGGTTTTGGCTTTAGAGCCCCTGAGACATCGCTATGGTATCAAGAGAATTGTGGTCTCTACTTATCAGTCCGTGACTGGTACTGGCAAGGCAGCCGTAGATCAAATGATGGCTGAGCGAGCCGGGGAAGCAAATCCACCAATGGTTTATCCTCATAAAATTGACATGAATGTTCTTCCTCATATCGATGTATTCCAACCTAATGGATACACCAAAGAGGAAATGAAGATGATCAACGAAACCAAGAAAATCTTCAGCGACAACTCTATCCAAGTGACTTCGACAACAGTTCGAATCCCAACTATGGGTGGACATTCAGAAGCAGTTAACGTAGAATTCAAGCAGGATTTTGATTTGGCAGAAGTTCGCTCCCTTTTGGAGGCTACGCCTGGAGTAATTGTACAGGATGACCCCACAAATTTCGTCTACCCAATGCCAATCAATGCGCACAAGAAAGACGAAGTGTTTGTAGGAAGATTGAGAAGAGACGAATCCCAGCCGAATACCTTGAATATGTGGATCGTGGCAGATAACCTGAGAAAGGGTGCTGCAACCAATGCAGTTCAAATCGCTGAATATCTTTTGGAAAATAAATTAGTCTAATGGATCTCAGCGAAATCAATACCGCTGAATTCCGTCAATTTGTGCAGGATCATCTCTCGGAAGATCCTGCACTTTTGCTTTTTAAATACCAAGGCAAAGCGCCTTTTGATCTCAAACAGGCTGTTCAGCAAATTTCGGCCAGACAAAAGGCAGGCAAAAAACTTCCCACTTGGGCAGCTAATCCTGAAATCATTTTTCCCGCTTCCATCTCTTTGGAGCAAAGCTCCAGCGAAGAAACCGCAAAATTCAAATCAGAAGGGGTATCAGGAAAATTTATGATTGACCTGACAGGAGGATTTGGAGTTGACTTTTATTATTTGAGTCAGGGATTCGAAAAAGGGATTTATTGCGAAAGGCAGCCTGAACTTTTCCAGATTTCCGCACACAATTTGGAAAAACTAAATCCTGGGAAATCTGAGTTTTTTGAGGGAGATGGATTGGATTTTCTAGCCAAAACAGATCTCCAATTTGACCTTATTTACGCCGATCCGGCCAGACGGGGAAGCGGCAACCAAAAGCTATACAAACTTCAGGATTGTGAACCGGATGTTGTCAGCGCTTGGGAATTGATGAAGAGCAAAAGCAATCAAATTTTGCTTAAAGTCTCTCCAATGCTCGATATCTCACAATCCTGGGCTGAGATTCCTGACATCCAGCAGGTGACCGTTCTTTCGTTCAAAAATGAGATTAAAGAGCTTCTACTCGGCTGGAAGAAAAATTCAAATGAAAAACGGAATATTCGAGTGCTCGATTTGGGTTCCGAGCATCCTGAGTTCACCTTCACTTTGGAGGAAGAAGCCAATTCCGAATCCACTTTTAGCGAAGCTGAAAAATACATCATTGAACCCCTCAGTGGAATTCTAAAAGCAGGTGCTTTTAAGTCTTTTGGTGAACGATTTGGTTTAAAGAAGCTAGAGAAAAATTCCCATCTGTATACCTCCATGGATCTAGGCCAAATTATACCGGGGCGAATATTTGAAATCATCAGAGAAATTCCTCCCAAAAAGCAGGAAATCAAAGCGCTCTTCCCTCAAGGAAAAGTCAATGTCATTTGCCGAAACTATAGCTCAGGGGCAGAGGAATTCAAAAAGAAATTCGGAATAAAAGATGGCGGAGAGGACTATCTGATCGGTACAAAAACCCTGAGTGGGTTTAAAGTTTTTTGGTGTAAGCGAGTCCAGTAGGCAGGAGGTAGTTGCAGCCAAAGTCAAAGCCGCTTTATCTAGTTGTAAAAGTCAGGCTGAGCGGAGTCGAAGCCAAGTTTCCTTCCATGATTAAATAAAAAAAGTGAAGGATTACTCCTTCACTTCTTCGTAGTCGATGTATTCACCTCCTTGGATATCCTTCCGCCTTTTCTCCTCCTGTTCGCGTGGGATAAAATCCACATTCACGTCTTTTTTTGATTGAGCTCTTTGCTGAGCCCGTTGTTGCTCCATAGCAGCCTCATTGACTTGCTTTGCAAATTGAGCCAGCTTGGATCGAAGAAAATAACGGATGAGTTGGCCTAAAAGCCAACCCACTCCAAGAAGTACAACAAGAAATTTAAGCACTGCTTTTTGATTTAATCGAACTGGATTACCTACTCAAATAGATGTTTCTCTCTGAGTAAATTTTCAAGAAGAAATCATCCATCAGGTCATCGATGAAGTAAATGGCTTCACCTGTAGATTTCATTTCAGGTCCCAATTCTTTGTTAACATTCGGGAATTTATGGAAGGAGAACACGGGTTCTTTGATCGCATAGCCCTTTTTCACAGGCTTGAAATCAAAGTCAGTTACCTTGTTTTCACCCAACATCACCTTTACGGCATAATTCACGTAAGGTTCCTGATAAGCCTTACAGATAAATGGAACAGTTCTCGAAGCTCTTGGGTTTGCCTCGATCACATAAACCTTGTCATTCTTGATTGCAAACTGGATGTTGATTAAGCCTACAGTTTTCAAAGCCAAGGCAATTCTTTCTGTATAGGTTTCGATCTGTCTGATCACATAGTCACCCAAATTGTATGGAGGAAGTACTGCATAGGAGTCACCTGAGTGAATACCTGCAGGCTCAATGTGCTGCATGATCCCGATGATGTAGACATTTTCCCCATCGCAAATCGCATCTGCTTCAGCCTCGATGGCTCCTTCCAAGAAGTGATCCAGAAGGATTTCATTGTTTGGAATGTCACGAAGTACATTGACCACATGCTCTTCCAATTCCTTCTCGTTGATCACAATCTTCATCCCCTGACCTCCTAAAACATAACTAGGACGAACCAGAAGTGGGAAGCCGATAGTTTTACAAAGCTCAAGTGCTTCGTCAGTATTGTGAATTGTACCAAACTCGGGGTAAGGCACATTATTTTCTTTCAGAAGTGTGGAAAACAATCCTCGGTCTTCTGCCAAATCCAGAGCTTCGAAGCTGGTTCCAATGATTTTGATTCCATACTTGGAAAGTTTTTCTGCCAATTTCAAAGCAGTCTGTCCACCAAGCTGCACGATAACTCCCACCGGATTTTCATGCAGGATAATCTCGTAGATATGCTCCCAGAAAACAGGTTCGAAGTAAAGCTTATCAGCCACATCCGGATCGGTAGACACTGTCTCTGGATTACAGTTGATCATGATGGTTTCATAGCCACATTCTTTGGCGGCCAAAACTCCATGCACGCAGGAGTAGTCGAATTCAATCCCTTGTCCAACTCGGTTTGGTCCCGAACCCAAAACCACAACCTTCTTTTTGTCAGTGCGAACGGATTCATTCTCTTCCCCAAAAGTGGAGTAATAGTATGGAGTCTGGGCTTCAAATTCGGCTGCACAAGTATCTACCAGCTTGTAAACGCGCTTGATGCCCATTTCCTCGTAGCGCTTGGTGAATACCTCACTTTCCAGACAGTCCAACAAATGAGCAATCTGACGATCTGCATAGCCCATTTTCTTGGCCTTGTCCATCACTTCAAATGGGATGGTATTGATTTTATATTTTTCGACTTCCGCCTCAAAATGAATCAAATCTTCGATTTGCTTGAGGAACCATTTGTCGATTTTAGTCAGGTCTTGGATGGTTCGGAAAGAAATTCCCAGCTTGAACGCATCGTAAACATGGAATAATCTGTTCCAGCTTGGATTAGCCAAGGAGTAAAGAATTTGAGCTTGATCTTTTAGCTCTTTTCCATCTGCTCCCAAGCCATTTCTCTTGATTTCAAGAGACTGACAAGCTTTTTGCAAAGCTTCCTGGAAGTTGCGGCCAATGCCCATCACTTCTCCTACTGCCTTCATGGAAAGTCCCAATCGGCGGTCAGAACCTTTAAACTTGTCAAAGTTCCAACGAGGGATCTTAACGATCACGTAGTCAATAGAAGGCTCAAAGTAAGCTGAGGTAGTTCCTGTAATTGAGTTGGACAATTCGTCCAAATTGTATCCAATGGCCAATTTTGCAGCCACTTTGGCAATCGGATAACCAGTTGCCTTGGAAGCCAAGGCCGAGGAACGGGATACCCTTGGGTTGATTTCGATACCGATGATAGTCTGGTTGTCAGGACTAACGGCAAACTGCACGTTACATCCACCGGCAAAATTCCCGATGGAGTTCATCATCGTGATCGCATAATTTCTCATGCGCTGATACACCGTGTCTGGAAGGGTCATCGCAGGAGCAACTGTAATCGAATCACCCGTGTGAACCCCCATTGGGTCAAAATTCTCGATGGAACAGATCACGATCATGTTCCCGATATTGTCACGCATGACTTCCAGCTCGTATTCTTTCCAGCCTAGGATACTTTGCTCGATCAGGACCTCGTGAACCGGTGAAGCCTGAAGGCCTGCGCTTAGGTATTTTTCAAAATCTTCTGCCTTTTCTACAAAAGCACCACCTGCACCACCCAAGGTATAGGAAGCTCTGATGATCAAAGGAAAACCGATTTCTTGAGCGATTTCTTTACCTTGAAGAAAGGAAGTAGCAGTTGCACCTTTACAGACATCTACCCCGATTTTCTCCATCAAAGCCTTGAATTTTTCCCGGTTTTCAGCGGTATCAATGGCATCGATATCTACACCGATCATTTTTACTCCGAAATTTTTCCAAATCCCTGCTTTTTCGCAGTCAATAGCCAAGTTGAGGGCTGTTTGTCCACCCATGGTTGGGAGTACGGCATCGATGTCCGGATGCTCTGTCAAAATCTTCTTGATGGATTTCTTTTCCAGTGGGAGCAAATACACGTTGTCTGCGGTCACTGGGTCAGTCATAATCGTGGCCGGATTGGAATTGATCAAAGTAACTTTGATGCCTTCTTCACGAAGAGACCTGGAGGCCTGGGAGCCAGAATAGTCAAATTCGCAAGCTTGACCGATGACGATGGGACCTGAACCGATGAGGAGAACGTGCTTGATGCTACTGTCTTTAGGCATTAGAGAGGTGGGTTGAAGAAAATTTTACTTAAGTCCAAATTGGGGCAAAATTAGAAAAATTATCCGAAGGGGGAAGGGAAAAGTCCGGAAGTTTGGCGGATGGGGGGTAAGGAGGTCTGGATAAGGGAAGCTGGAAGACCGAAGAAGGATCGTCCGATGTAGGGTGTCCGATGAGCAAGAAGTAGGAAGCTGAAAGACGGGAGACAGAATCGGGAAAGTTAAAAACAAAGTCGCGTTCTTTAGCTACCAAAGGCTAACTATCTCAAACAGCGATTGAAGTTTAAATAGAGGTCGTAATTCGTAAATCGTAATTCGTAATTGGAAAGAAACTGAAGCTGGAATTCTGCTGGAAAAATAATCCATGGATACTATCGAAATCCCTATTTTCACCCAATGAATTGGAAGAATTTGAAGCCATCGCCACTTTTCGGAGAAAGTCTAAACTCTGGAAATACGCTTAAACTTGATTTTTCACCCCTTAATTCAAGTTTGGATCAAGTGGATTTAGGAAATACTGCAGCCTTTTCATCCTTTGTTTTTGGGCAACTGGAGCGAGCCGGAAAAACCTACGGCATCGGGGGCTACTTGGAAAAGCGGGCTATCTATAGACGAAGTGAGGTTTTTGCCACTGCTGAAGCAGACTTTAGAAATATCCATCTGGGAGTGGATATCTGGACAATGGCCGAAATCCCAATTTTTGCTCCACTTTCCGGTAAAATCCACAGTTTCCAGAATAATGAAGGTTTTGGGAATTACGGGCCGACGATCATTTTGGAACATGAGGTGGAAGGGAAAAAACTTTATTCTCTTTTTGGACATCTCTGTCTCACCGACTTGGATTCCTTAGCAATTGGACAAGAGGTAAAAGCAGGGGAATTACTTTGCCATGTGGGCCCATTTCCTGAAAATGGAGACTGGCCTCCTCACCTGCACTTTCAGCTGATGTGGGATTTGGGCGGAAACTGGGGAGATTATCCCGGTGTAGCGGCAGAAAAGGATTTGGAGTTTTATAAGGAGAATTGCCCTGATCCGAATTGGATAGTCAGATTTGACTCAAAAAACAAAAGCAGATAACCCAAATTGCATTTGGGAGTTTTCCAAAAGTCAACGATATTTCTAATAGATTTTTAAGTTTTGATTTTTATGAACTCCCAATTGATTTCCATTTTAGTGACGGAAAGAAAGATTTTTCTCAAAATGCCCAAAAAAGAGGCAGATGTGGATTTCGTGAAAAAGCTCAGGTATAGTAGATGGAATAAAGAGCACTTTCATTGGGAAATTCCAAATTATCCCGGAAATCTGGAAAAAATAAAACACCACTTTGGTGAACGAATTACGGAAATTGAAGAAAATCTGTCAACCAACCTTATTACTTTAGAAACTGACAACCCCGAAAAAGGGGAAGTATATTTGATTAAGGAAAAAGGAAGACTCAAACTCCGCTTCCAGTTCCAAGAGGAATTAATCAAGGCAGTCAAACAAATTCCATTTTATCGCTGGGATACGACTCTGAAAGAATGGTCCTTTCCCTATTTGCCGAAATATGAGCAAGAAATCCGACTGAGGATTGCTGATTTGGGCCTTAAGTTGATTTTTATTCAAAAGGCAGAATTAAGCTCCGATAAACGAGAAAAACTGAATTCCCAAACATTTACTAAAACTTGTCCAGCTGAGTTTATTCAAAAACTTCAAGAGCGACGCTATAGTCCACAAACCATTAAAACCTATTCCGCCTTATTTACCGAATTCATAAATTTTTTCCCAGATCAGGAAGTGGATGACCTCACCGAAAAAGACATCATGGTCTTTACAACTCATTTAGTGGTAAACAGAAAAGTATCCTCTTCCTATCAAAACCAATCGATCAATGCTATTAAATTCTATTATGAAAAAGTAAAGGGAGGCCAGAGGAAATATTACCACATTGACCGACCTCAACGCGAAAAAATCCTTCCCGAAGTATGTAGTGAAGAGGAAATAGTCAGTATCTTAAAGCTCACTGAAAATTTAAAACACAGAGCCATTTTGACTACTATTTACTCAGCAGGACTCCGGATCAGTGAGCTAATCAATTTGAAAATCAAGGACATCGATTCCAATCGGATGCAAATCCGAGTAGAGCAATCCAAAGGAAAAAAGGATAGATATACCTTACTTTCTCCAAAAACTTTGAAAATACTTAGGGAATACATCAAAGTTTACAAACCCATTTACTATTTATTTGAAGGTCAAGGAAGTACTAAGGACAATCCAATTCCTTATGCATCGAGGAGTATCCAAGCAACATTGAAAGTATCTGCCAAAAAGGCGGGGGTCAGCAAAAAAATAAGTGTACATACACTTCGACACTCTTTTGCCACACACCTGTTGGAGCACGGAACTGATTTAAGATATATCCAAAGTTTATTGGGGCACGAAAGCAGTAAAACCACTGAAATCTATACCCATGTGACTACCAAGGGTTTTGATCAAATCAAAAGTCCTTTAGACCAACTGGATTTAGATGATTAAAAACTAATTCAAAAATACCCGCAACTAACTTCGCAAGGCTTCCAAATAAGCATGCTTTACGCAGTAAATTGCGCATATACAAACGTTGGCGGTAATTTGAAGAAACAATTAACAACGAAAAACATTCAAGAAAATGAAGCTATAAGTAACTGTAAGATAGAATAAGAATTGAAATATCCTTTAATACGCAAAGTAGAAAGGGCGATTGTTAATATTAAAAAATTAGAAAATGACACAGTTACAAATGATTGACAAAACAAAGTCAATAGCTCAAAATGATAAAAATATTTCTGCCGTATTTATGTACGGGTCATTTACCAAAAATGAAGGGGACAAATATTCAGATATTGAATTCTACATCTTCTTGAAGGATAAAGAAAATTTTTCCGCTGAAAATTGGGTAAGCCAAATTCATCCTTTGGCATTATATTTTACCAACGAGTATGGAAGTGAAGTTGCCATTTTTGAAAATATGATAAGGGGGGAGTTTCATTTTTTGACAAACGACCAAATGGAAGTTATCAAATCGTGGGACGGTTTGGTAGAGTTTAGCGACTTTGACAAGATGATTTTAGTAGATAAAGAAGATTTATTGACTAACACGCTCAAAGAAATAAAAACTAAAGTACCTGATCGAACAACAAATGAAAATATCCTGTGGTTGAGCCAATCATTGTTGAATGTTTTACTTACAACAAGCAACTTAATTAAACGACAGGAATTTGCTCACGCTTACCAAAGCTTATCAAATGTTCAAAAATATTTACTTTGGTTAATAAGAATTGAAACATACCAAACCAAACATTGGGAAAGTCCAACAAAAAGCTTGGAAAAAGACATAGACCCAGATTGGTATTCGTTATTTCAGGAGACAACATCAGAATTAGATCCGACAGATATTAAAACAGCTTTCATGAAGACATTAACATTGACTGAAAAACTTTTTGATAATCTTGGAGTTGAAGCAAAATTAAAGGGGGTATTAAGGAGAATTGAATAAAAAAAACTACCGCCAACATTGTATAAGCGTAATGCGGGCTGAACTGCTAAATTTGAGCATTTTTGCTCCTAAGAAACTTTGTGGTGGGCGGACAGTGAATTGCTCCGAAATCCCGCACTACGCTTATACTTGACCGTTAGCGGCCACTATAGAGAACCTCACGCACCAGATGAAAATTAAGAAGTCAACAATTCTCATACTTATTTTGATTACTATACAGTCATGCAAATACAGGTTCGATAATAAAGACTTTTCGATAATTAACACCTACAAAGTTGGCGACACTTTAGTTTTTCGTAGTGACAAAGGTTTATTTGATTCAATTGAAATTATTGACAAACAACTAAGATTTAATGGGGCGAGTGAAGGCTATTCAGGGAACCCGGAGACCTGCTATATTTTATATAAAACCATTCCACCAGGTAAACCTGAACTTGTCGGATTTGGAGGATCACAAGGAAATGTTTATAGTAACGAAAAATATTTGCTATCTGCTGTTAAGTGGGACAAAAATAAACTTGCTACAATTGAAATAAAGTTTGGAGGTTTTGATGGCAAACTTCCACATGAAAAAAGTATAATCACTGACGATGTATATGGAACTTACTACGACATAACTCATTTCTGTATTAACTGCATTGGTGTGGATTCAACAGAAGTGGTAAAACTTAAATGGAAACCAGGTGTAGGTATAATTTGGTATCAAAGAAAAGACAGTAGTACATATACTTTGGTAACAAAAAATAATTCGACTAGTGGCCGCTAACACCAGCTTGCCGCCAGCCTAGTTGCATTAAATTCGAAGCATCATAAATTTAGACGGCCAGGCGGCAAGCCCTGTCCGTTAGTGTTTAGCAATAAAAAAAACACAATGCTAAAAAGATTGGTCTTAGGTTTACTGATAATACTACCAAGATTGGGAATATCTCAATGTGACCTATCATTCTTGCCAGAAGAAATAATTGCGGATTCTACGATTTTTGTTGAAGGAAAAAATTATAAGGGTTACATCTTTCCAGTTGATTATCACGGATTCATTTTAGATAAAAGCTCAAATTCTGTTTGGCTAACTAAAAGTCAAATTAAAGATATTGAAGAAATTTTTATCGAACAGCATAATGATGTTCTAAAAAATGACCAACGAGTTTCAAGAGAACTCAAATACAAGAATGATGTAGAAAAACAATATAGAAATTATTACCGTCAGTATCTAGGTTTTAAATGTGAGAATGGAGATTTGTGCGCCAAAATATTATTATTAAATAGGTCAGGAAAAGGGAGAAAATATTCTGAATGTTTCGATAAAGTTATGGTAATGGGTCATGGAGAATTCTATGAAAAAAATCAAAGATTGTTTATAGTCAATATTTCAAAATCGAAATTAATTCTGCCTTGAAAAATGCCGAAACGCTAACATCACCTTGGAAGACAGCGGGCGGTGCCGAGTAACTATGAAAATCAATGTCTTTAAGAAGTTAGGAGTAGGCTGGAAGAAAACAGCTCCGAAAGCCCGCCGTCTCCAAGCTGAATCCCGTTAGCCCCCACTTTCTAAAATAAAGTTAATTCCGCCTCTCATTTTTTCCCTCCATTAAACCTTTGCTCCTTTCCTAAGTCCTACCAGCAATTCACCCATAAACCCACTCAACAGGATGGAACGATTGATCAAACTAGGACTTGTTGGAATTCTTTTTTTTGTCATTTCCTGTACTCAGGATTTAGATCTTCAGCCCGAGCCAGAGGCTGAGGTTTCCCCTCTAGATCTACCCGAGACGCCCTATTCCTATACCAACCTGGTTATCCCAACCCATTTGCGCACGAATACCTTGATTGGTCCTGGGCAAAATGCTGCTACGGATAATGACAATACCCCTACTTCCAATCCGACCACCGATGCGGGTGCGACCTTGGGGAGGGTCTTGTTTTATGACAAATCCCTCAGTGCTAACGGTACGATTTCTTGTGCATCCTGCCACAAGCAGGAAAAGGGATTTTCGGATGATCTGGTGCTTAGTCAGGGCTTTGCAGGAGGAAAAACACGACGCCACTCCATGTCCCTGATCAATGCCCGCTGGTATGATCGGGGAAGATTTTTCTGGGATGAACGAGCGGCCACTTTAGAAGCACAAGTCCTGATGCCTTTCCAGGATCCTGTGGAAATGGGAATGACTTTGGAGGGCTTGGTCGCCAAAGTTCAGGCTCAATCTTACTACCCTGAACTATTTCAAAAAGCTTTTGGAAGTACTTCCATCACTTCGGATAAGATCGCCAAAGCTTTGGCCCAGTTTGTCCGCAGCATAGTCAGCGTCACCAGCAAATACGATATCGGCCGACAGGCAGTGAATATCCCCACAGCCAATTTTCCGAATTTTACGGTAAGTGAAAACAATGGAAAGCAGCTCTTTTTCCTTCCTCCCAATTTAGGTGGTGGAGGCTGTATAGGTTGCCATTCTACAGAGGCCTTTATCAATCCCGATCGAGGTGCCACCAACAACGGATTGGATGCTGCCTCTACAACAGATCAAGGAGTTTTTGAGGCTATTCCAAATCCGGCTTTTTTGGGAACTTTCAAAGTCCCTTCTTTGAAGAGCGTGGAATTGACCGCTCCCTACATGCATGATGGACGGTTTGCTACTTTGGAAGAGGTGGTAGAGCACTACAATAGTGGAGTGAAAAATCATCCCAACCTCAACAATGCCCTCAAAGGACCCAATGGTCAGCCTCAACAATTGAATTGGACTGCCCAGCAAAAAGCAGATGTGGTGAATTTCCTAAAAACCTTGACGGATCAGACTTTGGTGACGGACGTGCGATTTAGCAATCCTTTTAAGGACAAATAAATCTTTCCTAAGCTATCTCGAGATCCTTTCCTGAAATCCTACCCCTTTCTTGGGTGAAACTCCGTGAGCACTTGCCGGAGGTAATCCCGATCCAAGTGGGTATAGATCTCTGTGGTGGTAATGCTTTCGTGTCCCAGCATTTCTTGCACGGCTCGCAGATCCGCTCCTCCTTCGATCAAATGGGTAGCAAAGGAATGCCGGAAGGTATGCGGACTGATGTTTTTTTTAATCCCAGCCTGCTCTGCGGTCTTTTTAATGATCAGAAAAATCATGACCCGGGTGAGCTTCTGTCCCCGACGATTGAGAAACACATATTCCTCATGCCCTTTAGCTGGAGTCTGATGCACTCGGACTTCCTCTTGGTAGATTTTCAAATACTTCAGGGCGTCCTTTCCTATCGGAACCAGCCTTTCTTTATTTCCTTTTCCAACTACCCGAAGAAATCCCACATCCGCAAACACCTGGCTTTTCTTCAGCTCGACCAGCTCGCTGACCCGGAGCCCTGAGCTGTAGAGCATTTCCAGCATGGCCCGGTTGCGATGACCTTCGGGTTCACCCAAAGGAATAGCCTCCAGTAGCTGTTCTATTTCTAAAAAACTCAGCGTATCCGGGAGTTTTCTGCCAATCTTGGGTGCTTCCAGTAGCTGGGCAGGATCTTCTTTGATTCTATCCTCATACATCAAAAAGCGATAAAAAGCCTTGATCCCAGAGATGATCCGGGCTTGAGTATAGGCCGAAATTTCCAACTTGGCCAAAGCATTGACAAAGCGGCGAAGATGCTCCAATTCCAAGTCTAAGGCGCTTTTCCCTGGAAATTCTTTTTCCGCATACCCAGCCAACTTCTCTACATCTGCCGTATACGCATCAATAGAGTTTTCGCTCAAGGAGCGTTCCAGCTTGAGGTAATGACGGAATTGACGAATGAGCTGTGGCCACATGGGTAGAAATTTAGAGTTTAAAGTTAGGAGTTAAATTTTTTTTGAAAGCTTGTCATATAAATTCCTGCTTTAGCTGATAAACCAGTATAAATGAACCGAAGCCAACTAGAAACATTACTCAGACAGCACCACAGAGAAGCCTATTTATGGGCACGCCAATGCTGTGGGTTTGATGGGGAGTTGGCCAAGGATGTGATTCAGCAAGTATATCTAAAAAT
Organism: Algoriphagus boseongensis; assembly: GCF_004362805.1. Lineage (GTDB taxonomy): Bacteria > Bacteroidota > Bacteroidia > Cytophagales > Cyclobacteriaceae > Algoriphagus > Algoriphagus boseongensis. Next base: position 15,993 of record NZ_SNYF01000009.1, on the reverse strand, counting down.
CCTGGAAGGAAAAGCGAAGCTAAAAATGGAAGCCCATCCCAAAACCTGGCTTTTTTCAGTCATCCGATTTACAGCGATGGATGAGCTGAGAAAATTGGGAAAATGGGAAAGCTTGGACTCGGAGAGGGAAATCTGGGAGGAGATCGAAACCCCTCCTGATGATTACGAAGGGCTGATCCGGCAACTCCCCAAAATGCAGCAGGAAGTTTTGTTGATGGTTTTTTACCACGACATGACCTTGGAGCAAAGTGCGGAAGTATTGCAGCTGCATATCGGAACCATCCGAACCCACTACGACCGGGGTAAAAAGAAACTGAAAGAATGGATTGAGAGGCAAAAAGCCTTTGAGGTTTGAAAAACAGCAAAGGTTTAAATAAGATCTAGTACTTACTATATCATCTGTGCACATCTGTGCTATCTGTGAGACCTATGAAAATTGATAAAGACCCAGAATTAAAAGCATTCTTCCAAGAGATCCGCAAGCAGGACGAGCAATTGCTGATTCCGCCATTTCCGGAGTTGGAGAAAAAAAGCCACATCCAATGGTGGATTCCAATGGGAATAGCAGCATCCTTGGCGCTGGGGGCTTTTTTCTTCACCTCCGAAGAAAAGCAAGAACAACCTAGTCCAGAGGTGCTGATCATCACCTTGGAAGAGGGGCCTGACCAAGAATTGCAGTTTCATATTCAGGAAACAACCGAAATGGACATCTGGGAGTCTCCAACGGCTTCGCTCCTGACTGAATTTTAACTAAACCAACTATTTCAAAACTTTAATCTCATGAAAAAAATATTCCTTATTCTGACCTTATTTCTAGTAGGAGGAATAGTCAAAGCACAGAGTGCATACACCTATGTGCAAGCTCCTGCTAAAGCTTCTTCAGATATGTTTCAAAGCAATTTGTATTCTGCTGACCGAATCATGGAAATGCGAGAAAAGCTTAATCTAACTGAAACCCAAGCCAGTAAAATCAAAAAAATCCATGCCGATAATGCCGGCCAGTTTTCTACCCTGAAATGGGATTTGGATGAGGAGAATGCAAAGCTAAAAAAGCTTTTGGGTGAGGATAAAATTGACGCAGCGGCAGTTTCCAAGCAATTGGACATGGTTCTAAATCTTGAAAATCAATTGAAGAAAAAACAGCTGAGCACTTTAGTAGCAATAAAAAATGAGTTGACTCCTGAGCAGGTAAAAACCTTGTCTAAATCACAAACCTATGTCATCAGAGGAACAGGAAGTACCGCCCCTTTGAAAATTGTAGACGGGGTGCCGATGGCCTCTTCAGTTAATGGAACTATCAGTACTTCTCCAAAAGTGGCCGTGAGTGTAAATGGAAATGGAGAGCAACCGCTTTACTTTTTGGAAACCAAGAGCGGAATGAAGAAGGTGCTTTCCTTCGAGCAGATTGACCCGAAAGACATCGAAAGTGTCTCTGTACTGAAGGGGGAACAAGCCTTAGAAAAGTATGGCGCTGATGGAAAAAATGGAGTAGTGGTCATCAAGCTGAAAAACATGCCGGAATAACTCAAACCTATTCACATGAAAAAAGGAAGGCGATTTGGCCTTCCTTTATTAATTGGATTTGATTTTCGAGGGATCTTTAAGTGTATGAAAGAAATCGGTGACATATACCTTTTTTTCCAATTCATCGATATAAAACAAAATTTTCAATTCAAATTTTTGGCTTGCCTGATAAAGTAAGAAGCGAAATTCTTTAGGATCGTCAATTAAGGAGGCTTCTCTAGTACTTCGATATGGAAAAAACTCTAGAGAATCAACTTTTTCAAACAACTCCTCCTCGATTTCAAGAACACGCTTGGCGGTAAAATTATCTAGGAGGTAAGGAAAAATCTCGTCTTTAAATCTTAAAATACTTGACCTGGTCAAGATTACTTTAAACCTCTCTCTTTCAGCCATTTTTCATTCATTTGTTTAAACTCTTCCAATGAATGTACTCTTCCAGCTTTGATGTCCTCAATGGATTCATCTGCCCTTCTTTGCATTTCCTCCCGGATCAATAGCTCCTCAATCCGCTCCAAAGAAGATTTGCTATCGATTTTCATGACCCTTTGGATGATGGTCAGCTTAAGTTTTTCAGCGTTCATGGCAAATGAATTAAAATTGGAAATTAACCCAATTTACGTTTTTTCCCGGATTTGGGGTTTGGTAAATAATAGATCAACTAGCAAAAGTTCATGCTGGGAAACACAAAAAGGAAGGCTGAATAACCTTCCTTCTTTTGAATCTGCGAATATCTATTTCCTTTTCTGTGAAAATCAGCGGGAAATAATTCAATCCAAAAACTTCCAACTGGCTTTGTGATTTTTATCCAATGGTTTTCCTGTCACTTTTGCTCTCAGGATTTCAATCGGCATTGCGTTTTGGGTCATAATCAAATCGTGGAATTCTTTCTCTGGCATTTTTCCTGATTCTACCATTTCTTTCCTCAGAGAATATATTTCCAAGGCTCCGATCATGTAGGCAATCTGATACAAGGGACCATAATTTCCTTCAAATGATCTTCGCACTTCAGCCTCTGCATTGGCCCTCTCATGACCCACTTTATCTACCAGCAAATCGATGCATTGCTGAGGAGTCATTTTGCCAAGGTGGTAATTCAAGGAGAAAATAATTCGGGCACAGCGGTGCATTCTCCAGAAAAGCATCCCGACCTTATCCTTAGCATCCCTTGGGAAATTCCGGTCCCAAAGCACAAACTCCCAATACAGCGCCCATCCTTCTGTCCAAAACGGAGTGCCAAACATCCTGCGATGAGTCATATGGCGCTGATTCATAAACTGCTGCAAGTGGTGTCCAGGGATCAATTCATGCTGGACAGTAGCTCTGGAAAAGTGGGGATTATTCCCTCGCATGGACATCATTTTGTCATCATGGCTCATTTCGGAAGTGGGATAAGCAATCTGAATTACCTCTCCTCCGAGGAAGAAAGGACTCACCCGCTGCCTTTCCGCAGAGATCATGGTCGTTCTCCAGGTCTCTTTAGCCAAAGGAGGAATGGTAATCCAATCATTCTTCTCCATCAAATCAATTGCTTCCTCTCCTAATCGAACAACTTCAGCCGGCCATGCTCCTGCTGGAAAATAGGTTTCCTTGACCATCTCCAAGGCCGCTTTCCAATCGTTCCCAAAACCTAATTCATTCGATGCCTTGAGCATCTCTTTTTCGCACCAGGCAAATTGCCTTTCTGCCTCAGCGATCAATTCCTCTGGAGAATAGGCGATCATTTCAAATCCCAACTGCTTCTCCAAAGCTTCCCTGCCAATAGGCTTACCTATGATGCCACTTCCATCATCTTTGACTGAATTCGTGTAATGCTCCCGCAGTGCTTTCGCATAAGCCTTCATGCTGGCATCCAGTTTCTTCCAAGGCTCTGGCATCCACCAAGTAAATTCCGGGTCAAAATCAAAATAGAAATCATAGGCTTCCTTGACCACTCGATTTAAGCTTTCGACAGCCTGAGCTGCCAGATCCGCCTTTTGCCAGGAATCATATTTGGCATTTGAAGGCAAAGATTTCAACTGGGCATCCACGGCTTTGGCTACCTGATTCCAGCTAGCGGCTAATTCCTGTGAACTTGGCTGCTTTGCTCTTCTCCTGGCGACCACAAATTCTTCCAGGGGTTTGCCAAAAGCAACTACAGATTTGACTTCAGAAAATGCTCTTTGATCCAAATCCAATACTGCCAATTCCTCCTCCAGGTAATTCCTGAAAAGGACATAATCGATCTTTCCGTCTTCGGATAAGGCTGCGTAATTCTGGGCTTGAAGAGTTTTCAGGTAATCCTGATTAAAACTGGCCATCCGGGAAAAATACTCCTCCGAAAGTCTGTTGGTGTACAATCTTGATAGCGCTCCCCTATCCGCTTGGTAGGTAGTAATCAAATTGACCAATTCGGTCGCCCAAGTGCAAAAGGAAGTAGCTAGAAAGAAAACAAAGAGTATGATTTTTTTCATAAATGAATTTATTGAGAGGGAAAATTGGAAATTTCAATTTACCACATTGACTCAAAGGTCTTTAACCATCCAAAAAAAACTTTATCTGATTTTCTAAAAAGAGACCTGCACAACCTTTGAATTTTTTCTAATACCACATAGAAACATAGAAAGTGAAAAGCCTTAAATTAGAGTTTTAGGTTTAATCTTTTTTATGAAAGCTTCAAGAGCGGAAATTGACAATTTATCCTTCCGGATTTTGGGTGCAGCTATTGAGGTTCATCGGCAAATAGGACCTGGCTTATTGGAGAGCGTTTACCAAAAATGTCTAGCAATTGAGTTTTTCGAGAGAGAAATTTCTTTTAAACAAGAGTTGGAAATTCCAATTGTGTACAAGGGGCATACTGTTGAAGGGATGTTTAAGTGTGATTTTTTTATAGAAGACTTAGTGGTAGTCGAACTTAAAGCTGTTTCTGAGATCTTGCCAGTTCATCAAGCACAAGTGATAAACTACATGAATCTTCTTCGTGCTCCAAAGGGAATTCTTCTGAATTTCAATGTAACCAACCTTTTCAAACAGGGTCAAAAAACCTTTGTCAACAAATACTATTGACTCGAGGAAAAATAGAAATAATTAGGAAGGTGGGTTCAAATGAACCAATTCTATGTTTCTATGTGGTTTAAAACCTATTTACTAAAAAGTAAAAATATATCCTCCTGCATCCCTAAACGTTCTAGCCTGGCGCAATGAATCGGTTGAATTGGCTTTGAGGTAATTTTCCCAAGGACCGGGATTTTCTAAATCCAAACCGATTTTGACTAGCTTCTCGGGAGAATAGGTATTCATTCCTCTTAACCCATCCACCAATCCAATAAAGCCATTTTCCGAAGCTTTATAAATTTTTGCCCAGCCCTGATCAGCACTTTTGGTGAGTCCCATACTTTCCTGAATAAAATTTTCAGCAGAAAGCATATCCTGGTAGTACAACCAAACTACGGTTGCCTTGAAGGAAAATTCCTTACCTAAGGAAGTTGCAGTAGGACTTAAATTTTGCAATTCTGAAATGAGAATTTCATTCTCCGGATGCTGATAAAATGCTTCAAACTCTAACAAATACCCCTCAGGATCAACTGCCACAAACCCATCATGCGGACCCCCTGGCTTGACTTTTAAAGGATACTTGATCGTCACATTTTGCTCCAACAAGTGCTGATACCATCCCTGCAAGTGATCCGAAAGTAAAGCAAGGGCTACAGATTTGGGCTCTGATCCGGAAAATCCAGAACCTTTCAAGGCATGAAGGACCAAGTAAGAATCCCCCGCTAATTGAAAAGTTGCAGAAGAATCTGTTTCGGAAGCAATATTCAAACCCAACTTTTCAGAATAGAAATTTTTGGCTTTTGGAAAATCCCGATAATACCAATGCACCGAACTTCCCTGAATTCCAAAATCCTCCACATCCCGAAAAGCTGAATTTTCTCCTAAAAGGTCATTCATATGATCAGTAGGATAGCCCAGCAATCTTCCCAGTCTTCGGCTTAGTGAGCGACGGATATCTTTAGTATATGTTTGGGATGAAATCAATCCTTCCACTTCCTCCTTCCAACTCTGATAGGCTAAGAGTGAATTGGAATTACCCAAAATGTAGAATTGCTTTTCTTGTGTAGCCGTAAGTGGGAAAAGATCAGTTTCTGGAAAATCCGTTTCCAGCAGAATTTCCAATCCATACTTCCCTGCAATTCGCTCTGCTTCTGCCTTAAAAAGCGAAGCTTCAGCTTCGGTCATTGCCGGACCAAATGCGATGGGTTTTACTCCAGCCTGAACCATTTCAGCAAAAGATTCGAGTTGACCGGATTCCTTGAGGAACTCTCTTTTTTGACAAGAAAAAGCCAGAAGACTGGCCAAAATCAATAGATAAGATAATCTTCTAGAAATATGGATTAAGTGAATGACTCGCATGGAGGGACTTTTGGTTTTCGCTTTCTAGTTAAAAAAAATATCTCTGCCCTGAGTCACCAATCACGGAAAATCTGCATCTAAAGGTTAAGAAAGCTCAATTATCCCAGAATCATACAAAGCCTTTCAAACCAAATACTTAACTTAAAAGACAAACATTTTCTTCAAAGCTAATTTTTGGAGACCTCAATTTTAAACCACTATCCCAGTTTCTATGGAATTAATTATTTCAAACTTAACCAAGACTTACCCAAATGGTGTAAGAGCTTTAAACAACATTTCCCTCACCATCCCTCAGGGGATGTTTGGCCTTTTGGGACCCAATGGTGCAGGAAAATCCACCTTAATGAGGACTATTGCCACCCTTCAGGATGCTGATCTCGGAAGCATCACTTTGGATGGGATCGATGTCTTAAAGGATAAACAATCCGTAAGAGAACGGCTAGGTTACCTTCCTCAGGATTTTGGGCTTTATCCCAGAATAAGTGCCGAAACTATGCTGGATCATATCGCCCAGATGAAAGGAATAGGAAATAAAGCTGAGCGAAAGGACCTCGTAGAAGCCCTGCTTAATCGGGTGAATCTTTACAAAGACCGCAAAAAAGGATTGGGTACTTATTCCGGCGGTATGCGTCAGCGTTTTGGAATTGCACAGGCCTTAGTGGGAAATCCTTCCCTAATCATAGTTGATGAACCCACGGCAGGTCTCGATCCTTCGGAAAGAAACCGATTCTACAATCTGCTTTCAGAAATCGGAGAAAATACCATCGTAATCCTATCCACTCACATCGTGGAAGATGTGAATACTCTTTGCTCCAACATGGCCATTATCTGCATGGGAGAAGTGCTCATGCAAGGAAAACCAAAAGATGGACTGGCCATGGTTCAGGGAAAAATCTACCAAAAAGCAATCGACAAAGGGGATTTGGATCAATACAGAAAAGATTACCACGTGATCTCCACCAAATTGATCTCAGGAAAATTAAGTCTTCGCGTAGAAAGTGAAGAGGCTTTGGATAATGGTTTTGAGGCAGTTCCTGCTGATCTAGAAGACGTCTACTTCAGTTTCATTTCCAAGAAAGTTGATCCTATCACCATATAAGCAGGCTTATGTTTAAGGATATCTTTCTATTCGAACTAAAATACCGGTTTGGACGGCCGGCGACCTGGATTTACTTCCTGATGTTGACCATTGTCCCTATGCTGCTAATTGGTTTCGGAAACACACCGGCTTCCGAAAAAGTCTTTCATAACGCTCCAATCGTCATCGCGGAATTGCTGCTTCTGATTTCCATTTTTGGGATTTTGATTGCGTCGGCGGTTATGGGTGTGCCGCTTTATCGGGATTTAGAGCATAAGACAGGAACATTCCTTTTCAGCTACCCTATCACGAAATTTGACTATTTCATGGGAAGGTTTTGGGGATCGTTCGTCACCCTTCTCTTTATTTCTTTGGGAGCATTGCTGGGTATTTTTCTGGGTAGTCTTTTCGGCCCTAGCTTTGGCACAGAAGCTGAGCGCTACGGTCCCAACTTATTGATCAATTATTTCCAACCTTGGTTTACCCTTCTTCTTCCAAATCTCTGGTTGGCGGGAACCTTGTTTTTTGCCCTCATCGTCTTCACCAGAAATATCCGGTCCATTTATTCAGGTGGAATTGTAGTCTTCATATTTTACCTGCTGGCCAATTTCCTTGCTCAGGATATTGAAAACAAGGATTTGGTTCAGTTGATAGATCCGTTTGGATTAAATTCATTTAGCCTTCAAACCCGATATCTCACTCCTTACGAGCAAAACAGCTTTTTCCTTCCTCTTGAAGGAAACTTGCTGCTGAACCGGTTGCTTTGGTCTGGATTGGGATTGGTGTTTTTTGTAGCTGCTTATTTCCGATTTAGCTTCAGTTATTTCTTTCAGACTTCTCAAAAGAAAAGCAAGGCCGGCAAAGAAGCTGAACCAGGATACATTCAGAAAAAGATTTCGGCTGTTTCGGATTTTTCCAAAAACTATCAATGGAACAGTCTCAAAACTCTCACAAGGATTGAGGTTCAAAATGTTTCTAAAGACGTCTATTTCCGCTCAATTCTTTTAGGTGGATTGATCTTTTTGGTTTTGGACTTTTGGATAGGAATGACGCTTTATAGCGTTCCCAATTTTCCATCCACTTCCTTTTTGATGGAGTACAAATCCTTTGACTACAACCTGTTCGTCTTCATCATCATCGTGTTCTTTACCGGAGAAGCCCTCCACAGAGACAAAGCCACTGGGTATTCTGTCATCAATGATACTTTCCCGGTAAAGGACTCAGTCGTGATTTCTTCCAAGTTTTTGGGAATGGCTTTTATCTGCTTGGTTTTGACTACTGTTCCTATCGTAGTGGGAATCATTATCCAAACCCTGAAAGGCTACTTCGATTACGATTTGAAAGTCTATTTGATTGACAGCTATTTGATTTCCCTGCCAGATTATCTCCAGATGGTTATGCTGGTATTTGCGGTTCATTTGGTAGTCAATAATAAGTTTGCAGGACATGCAGCTGCGATTGGAATTTGGCTGGTGATGATCATCCTGAGGGATTTTGCGGATTACAATTTCAACCTCTTCTTCTTCAGCTATAAGCCTGGCTATACCTGGAGTGACATGAACGGACTGGGGCACTTTGGCAAACCTCTTTTCTGGTTTAATCTATACTGGACAGCGTGGGGAATATTTCTGGTTTTGTTTTTCAGCATCTTCTTTTCAAGAGGAACAGAAGATTCTTGGAAAAGCCGTTGGCAATCTGCCAAATCCAGACTTGGGACCTCAGCTCCAAAGCTTTCCTACCTATTTCTTCTGATTGCCTTGGCATCTGGGGCATACATTTACCAAACCGTGGTCTATGAAAATGGATACATGACTCCGGAGGAAATGACCAAGCGATCAGTGGCCTATGAGAAACAGTTGAAAAAATACGAGGGAATTCCTCAGCCTAAATACACCAAAGTGAATATTCAGGCTGATCTCTACCCTATGGAGCGAGATGCGTATTTCGTGGCTCAAGTCGAATTGGTAAACAAGACAGATTCCCCAATTGACTCTATCCATTTCAACTCCGTTTCTTTGGATGATTTCAAAGTAGTCCTCAACGGGGATACGCTGAAGCATCGCTTTCCCTTGACTTATGAACCTAGAAAATTCCAGGTTTTCGGAAAAAACCCAGAAAGGGAATGGTATAAAATAACGGCTCTTCCCCAAACCATGCAGCCGGGAGACACCTTGAATCTGACCATAATTAGCAAGGCCTTGAATACGGGATTCCCAAATTCAGGCTTTGGCAGAGAGCTGGTTTACAATGGTTCATTCTTTAGTGGGGGAATTCCGAATATCGGATATGATGCGGGAATTGAGATTTCTTCGGATGAGGACAGAAGGAAATATGAGCTTCCAGAAAAACCGGAGGATTTACCGCCGCATCATGATCCAAAGGGTGAACGAACGCTGCTTTTCGCAGATGATGCGGATTTCATTCAGTTTGAAGCTGTGGTAAGCACGATTCCTTCCCAAATCGCAGTCGCTCCCGGATATCTTCAAAAGGAGTGGGAAGAAAACGGAAGAAGGTATTTCCATTACATTCAAGACACGCCGATTCAGTCATTTTTCACTTTTGTATCAGCAGAATATGAGGTTTTGAGAGATGAAGCTGTCCTTCCTGATGGGCAAAAAATAAATATCGAGATCTACCACGACGCCAAGCATCCTTACAATCTGGATCGCTTCTTAGAATCTTATAAAGATGGTTTGACTTATTTCTCAGAGACTTACGGCAATTTCCAATTTAGGCAGATGCGCCTTTTGGAATTTCCGAGATATGCCGGATTTGCGCAATCTTTCCCGAACACCGTTCCGTTCTCTGAGAGTTTCGGTTGGGTCGCAAACTTCTCCGATCCAAACGCCTTCGATTATGTCTACTATGTGACAGCGCATGAGCTGGCTCACCAGTGGTGGGGACATCAAATCACTCCGAATAATACACGGGGATCCAATTTGATTTCAGAAGCATTGGCTGAATTTTCTGCCTTGATACTCTCTGAGAGAAAGTACGGAAAAGACAACATGAAGCGCTTCCTGGAGGACGAATTGGATGACTACCTAAGAGGAAGATCCAACGAAAGCAAAAAGGAAAACACCTTCATCAATTGCAATCGCCCATACCAATGGTACAATAAAGGAAGTTTGATCTTGTATGGACTCCGAGACCTGATCGGGGAAGAGGCGATGGACTCTGCTCTTTATGCATTCAATCAGGAATTTGGACTAAAGCAATTCCCTCCATTCCCAGGCAGCTATGATTTATTCAGGCATTTGGATCAAGTGACCCCAGATAGCCTGAAATATTACCTGGACGACACCTGGAATAAAATCACCTTGTATGATAACCGTGCAGAATCTGTTACCGCCAAAAAAATCTCAGATGGGGAATATGAACTTACCCTAAACATACTTTCTCAAAAACTCTATGCCGATGAAACAGGCAAAGAAGAAAATGCGAGCTATGATGGAGATTACATAGACATTGGAGTTTTTGCAGCAGAGGACAAAGATGAAAACGGAAGAACCCGAACCAATCCGCTTTATGTCCAGAAATACAAAATCAAACCCGGGCAATCCACCATCACAATCAAAGTGAAAGGTGAGCCGGTGAAAGCAGGAATTGATCCTTACAACAAGCTGATCGACAGGATTCCTGATGACAATACCAAGGATGTAGAAATATCCTAAAATGAAAGGTCCAAGCTGAATGTTTGGACCTTTTGCTTAAATTCCTTTTTTGTAAAATCAAAACAATAAAATTCACAACCACCTTCCATGAAAAAAATCCTTCTCTGGCTGATGCTTTTACTTCTTGCAGCAGTAGCCTTTATCCTATTCAACACCTTCCGAATGAGCTCCAAACAAGTGGAAGGTGAGCCTGTGGAAAAAGTCGCCATTTCAGATCAGGTTTTTGAAAACCTATCCAAGGCAATCCAATTCAAAACCATTTCATTCAATGAGGATACTCCCCCTGACTCAACCGAATTTTTTGGATTTCATCGATTTTTGGAACAAACTTTCCCGCTGATCCACTCCAAACTCAAGCTGGAAAAAATCAATACGTATAGTCTGCTCTATACCTGGGAAGGTTCTGATCCTTCTATGAAACCTATCATTCTTATGTCCCATCAGGATGTGGTCCCTGTAGATGAACCAACAATCAACCAATGGGAAGCTCCACCTTTTGAGGGTCGAATCACGGACACCCACATCATCGGAAGAGGTACCATGGACGACAAAGGAACGCTGATAGGCCTATTGGAGTCGGTGGAAAAACTGCTTTCAGAAGGATTTCAACCCTCGCGTACCATCTACATTGCCTCGGGACATGACGAGGAAGTTGGAGGTCCAAGAGGAGCTGGCAAAATTGCTGAACTACTAAAAGAAAGAGGAATCAAGGCTGCCATGACCATGGATGAGGGAGGATTTATCGCTGAAGGACTAGTGCCCGGAATAGAATCTCCTGTGGCGATGATCAATCTGGGGGAAAAAGGATTTGCTTCCTTCCGACTTATTGTCAAAACGAATGGAGGACATAGCTCTGCTCCACCCAAGGAAAATACCATTGGAATCTTGGCTAAGGCCATCGTAGATCTGGAAAACAATCAGCTTCCTTACAAAATGATCGACCCGATTCCCCAACAATTAGAATATCTAGGACCTGAGATGCCATTTTTCACAAGGATGGTTTTTGCCAATCCTTGGCTATTTAAAAAGCAGATTTTGGAGGGATTCAATGTTCACACGACAACAGCCCCTACGATAATCGATGGCGGGGTAAAAAACAACGTAATTCCTACCGTAGCAGAAGCCACGATCAATTTCAGAATCCTTCCTGGAGAAACCATTGAATCTACTCAAGCTCATATTGAAAGTATCGTTTCCGACAAGGTCCAAGTGGAACCTGTTGGCTTCTTAACCAATCCTCCTCCTGTATCAAGTGCTGATGCAGAGCCCTATAAAGTCTTGGAAAAAACCATGCGGAGCCTTCATCCTGAGACTGTAGTAGTGCCAGGCTTAGTGGGAGGCGCTACGGATTCTCGGTATTTTTATCCTGTATCCGAACAGGTATATCGCTTCCACCCGATGCGCTTAGATTCTACTTCCATGCAGCGCTTCCATGGCATTGATGAGAAACTCGGTAAAGAAAACTACAAGGAGATCATCCAGTTTTGCTACCAAATGATCAAGAATTTTAATTAAGCTGAACCTATCCAAAACGAAAGGGATCCTAGAATTAGGGTCCCTTTTTTTTGTCTTTTCCCATCAGTTCCAAAAGGATTTTAATCAAGCCTAATTTTTCCTCGGTTTCAGCCTTTATCCTATGGAATTGCTGGTCTCCTAGAAAAAGGGCTTTGGATCGATCAAGTTCTTGCTGAACCAAATTTTCCAACTGGGTAATCCTTTGAAAATGAATCCGCTTGGTGCTTAAATACTCCTTAAAAAGGATAAAATGAAAAAATACGAACAGGCCAAGCGTCAGGGTCGCCAATACCAAAAGCCCAACTGATTCTGTCAAAAAACCCAGCATTATCTCAAAATTCTTCGAAAGCTAAGTTTTGACTACTCGAATTGCTATACGTCAAAAGTCCTATTCTCCATCCCAAACTAATAGGATCACGGTACCATTCCCGGGATTAGAAGAAATTTCCAAAACTCCCCCCAATTCCTCTGCTCGCTTTCGCATGTTGTATAGTCCATTCCCGGGGGTAATTTCAGATTCTTCGAATCCTTTTCCATTATCCTGAATAGAAACTTGGTACTCTACATTTTCCCTATTGACCTCCACTTTTATAGAACTTGCTTCAGCATATTTGACTGCATTTTGAACCGCCTCTTGGATAATTCTCAGCACCTGAATACTTTCTGCGGAACCAAGCGTTGAGTCTTTCTGGATCGAATCGGCCAAGGAAAACTCGAATTGAATTCCTGGCGAAGACTGTCTAGCTTTTTGTAAATAATCCTGAACTCTTCCCGCCAAGGATTCCCAAGTCACCTGACCGCTGTTCATGGCCCAGATGGTATCCCGGAGTTCAGTGATGGTTTGCTTGGTGAAGCTGGCAATGGAATCGTAGCGCTGGTTCAGCTGCTCCTTGACTGGCTCAAAAAACTTCAGGTTTTCGATCGCAGAAATTATAAAAGTCAACTGGGCTCCGATATTGTCATGAAGGTCTCTGGAGATGAGCAGTCGCTGCTCCTGGAGTTTGTTTTGAGTTTCCAATTGGGCCAAAACAGCCTTCAATTCTGCCTCCTGTTTAAGCTGCTGATTCTTCAGCTTTTGCTGACGGTATAGTAAATAGCCCAAAATCCCCAGTGCTAAAGCTAAAATCAAACTCCCGTAAAGCTGGAGGTTTTTATTCCGGATGGCTAATTGCTGCTCGGCAATTTCCCGATCTTTTTTCTCGGTTTCGTACTTGGTTTGGATTTCATTGGTCAACTCCTCAACCTGTTCTTCAGTCAGCTTATTTCGATAATCGATGTATAAATCTGTATAATATTGAGCGCTATCGGGCATGTTAAGTGCTGCAAAGACCGGCACCAATCGAAGTTGAATGGCAGATACTTCCTCCTTTGCCTCCAGATCCTCCAAAACTTTGATGGCACTCAAGTAGGAAGTTCGGGCTTTGGAATATTCCTTTTTCAAGGAATAGGAGTTCCCCAAAGCATACTCCATCATGGCCTGATCGTAAAGTGAGTTAACCTTTTTGGCAATTTTTATCCCTGCATTTGCGGCCTCAATTGCTTGATCAGGACGATCAGCGGCATTGAAAAGGGAAGCCAGATTGAGGTATGTGACAGAAACCACCAAGGAATCTCCCGCCTTAAATCCATTTTCCAGGGCTTTATTGAGGTACTCTTCACTCTTGGAGTAATCTTTGGTGGCCTTATAAATATTGCCCATGTTATTATATACCAAGGCCAAATCGTAAATCAATTGATTTTCCTCACGATACTTGGCAACTTCTTCATAGAGCTTGAGGGCGGTTGGGAAATTTCGCATATCCTCATGAAGCACTGCAAGATTATTTTTTAGAAAATTGATATATCTGTCGTTTCCTGTCCGCTCGTAATAATCCAAGGCCTCCACATAGTAACTCATTGCGGAATCGGTCTGATACAATCGCTGATGAACTGAGGCTAAATTACTTTTGGAACCTGCAATTCCGGCAGAATCCGCTATTTCAGTTCGAATCAGCAATGATTTCTTGTAGGCATTTTTTGCTTCCGCAAATTGTCCCTTTTGGTTGTAAGCATTTCCCAGATCACTCCAGGCTTGTCCAATGGCCTTTTTGTCTCCCACTTTCTCTGTCAGAGCAAGTGATTCTTTACCATAAGCCAAGGCTGAATCCAAATTAACCATAGCCCAGTACCAGGTCAATTCGGAATAAATTCCTACCCTCTCTTGGTCGGTTTTTGCCTGCTTTAGTTGTGTTTTTAAGCTGTCCAAAACATAAGTTGGACTTTGAGCAAAGGAGGAAATGGCGACTATAATGACAAACAAAAACGTAAATCCTGCTGATCTCATTTATTATGCTGATTAAAATCAAAACCTTTCTAAAATAAGGAATAATGGGTCTTTACCCGTTTTTTAAATAAAAAAAGAATTTTCTGTTGGATTCGTAGAATCAAAAGCTTGAGTTCTTAGAAATTTTCAAAATTTTCATCGGATTTGGCCTATTTGGTACTGCCAAACCTAATTCTCATCTTAAGGTTTATAATCTAGAATAAACCCAAATATTACTCATGATGGATTTTTCATCGAATGAAAACCAGCGAATGATCGCTCAAATGATCCGGGATTTCGGAGCAAAAGAAATCACCCCCTTCAGAAAAGAATGGGACGATCAGAGCTATTTCCCTTTACCTGTATTTAAAAAACTCGGCGAATTAGGCCTGATGGGCGTTTTGGTTCCTACCGAATACGGAGGATCTGGTTTTGGCTATTTTGAATATGTGACTGCAATACTCGAACTGGCCAAGCTTGACCCCTCAGTGGGACTATCCATGGCAGCCCATAATTCCCTGTGCACCGGTCATATTTTGATGTTTGGCAATGCCGAGCAAAAGCAAAAATACCTACCCAAACTAGCTACCTGCGAATGGCTTGGAGCCTGGGGCTTGACTGAGCCGAATACAGGTTCCGATGCTGGAAATATGCGTACCGTCGCCAAAAAAGAGGGTGACTATTACGTACTCAATGGAGCCAAGAACTTTATCACGCATGGCTACTCAGGAGATGTGGCGGTGGTAATCGCCCGAACTGGAGAAGTAGGAGATAGTCATGGAATGACCGCTTTTATTGTAGAAAAAGGCACTCCGGGATTCAAGGGAGGCAGAAAAGAGGACAAACTTGGCATGCGAGCCTCAGAAACTGCCGAGATGATTTTTGAGGATTGCAAAGTCCACGAAAGCCAAGTCTTGGGCGAAGTGGGTGAAGGTTTTATCCAGTCCATGAAGATATTGGACGGAGGTAGGATTTCCATTGCAGCCTTATCCTTAGGCATTGCAGAGGGAGCTTTAGAAGCTTCTATCCAATACTCCAAGGAGCGTCACCAATTCAACAAGCCTATTTCCAGCTTCCAGGGAATCTCCTTCAAACTGGCAGACATGGCCACCCAAATTGAGGCGGCAAAACTATTGACTTTCAAAGCTGCTGACCTGAAAAACAGGGGAGAAAAAGTTACGCTTGCCGGAGCCCAGGCAAAGCTTTATGCATCTGAAGTAGCGGTTTCTGTATCCAATGAGGCGGTACAGATCTTTGGAGGATATGGATTTACCAAAGATTACCCAGTGGAAAAATATTACCGAGATTCTAAGCTTTGCACCATTGGTGAAGGAACCTCCGAGATCCAGAAGTTGGTGATTTCGAGGGAAGTGTTGAAATAAACAGATGGCAGTGGACAGTATGCAGTTGGCAAGATGTAAAGGTCTAAAATAGATTGACCGTTTTTGAGAGTTACACAACTTTCAAGACATGGAAAATCAACATCAATCGCATCAACCAGTCCGTCATTT
>NZ_SNYF01000008.1 GCF_004362805.1 Algoriphagus boseongensis | reverse complement strand
ATCATTTGTACACGCTATGACTACTAAATTTCATCACAGCTGCCCTGTCTTTCTTCAGGTTTTTTTCGCCTTACATCACTTCAAAGAACTTGTCCCGGATCTTGTTCCGAGCCTGTCAAAAACCGCTGTCTCCAGCACAGTTTTTCGTTTTATTTTTCCCCGTTCCTTCCGAACAGGGTTGCAAAGGTAACCATCTTTTCTTTCTTCACAACACCCAAAGCAAAATAAAATTTTATTTTTTCTTCAGGCTTTTTCTCCTTCCCTGCCTCCCCTCGCCCTCTTTTCAATTCCCCACAACACCGTTCGCGTCGTTTGGGAGTGCAAATATCTCTAAATTTTATTCCACTACAATAGCAAAACCCTAAAAATCCTTGCTTTTTGGATAACTGCTTGAAAATGATCTATAAAATTTTCACTAATGAATTAACAAATCAAGATCATTTCAGACTCGTTTTTTGCGACAAAAATCACATAAGTCAAAATATTATTCTAAAAAATTGGTACAACACCTAATATCTAAAGGTTGGCAAAGGTGCAAAATATCTTTTTCTTGGGTCTTTTGACGAAAAGACATACCTAACAGATATTTCGTGAGAACCACCAGAACCCTGATAGCCTAATTTGGATATAGGAAAATCGAAACTATAACCCAGTTCCAGACCTGAATCTAAACTCACCCCAAAAAGGGCCACGAACGATTCATTATTAGGTAAATCGTATTTAGAAGGAAGTCCGCGATACCAAAAACCCAAAACCAAAGGCTCAAAGAAAAATTCAGCTCCAAGGTCTAACTGGGAATATTGCCCCTGCTTTTTAAAATTAAAACCAAGAGCTACAGACCTTTCTTGATCCACATTATTAAAATAATCATTGATGTCCCCAGAGGTAAGATTAAATCGATATCCTCCATGCAGGGCATATTTCATCGGAAGTTTGTAATTGCTACCAGCCAAAAAGCTAATTTCAGGTCTCAACAGATGGGATGCAGCAACTCCTAGCCAAACTTTTTTACCAAAATAAATCAATCCGGCATGGGCATCAGCTGACTTGATCTGACTATCACCTTCAAAGCCGTCTCCAGGATTTCCCAGAATTGTTCCTTTATTAATGTCTAACTGAGTTCCCAAGATAACTCTATCAAAAAATGCATCTCTAGAAATGAAACTCCCCTGAACCCCTGCCTGAATAAAATCACTTTCAGAGATTTTCAACCTGTAACTGTAGGCTACCCCAAGTTCAACCAGACTCGTTTGAGTAAAAGATTCATTTACACCTTGAATAATTACCCCGAATCCTGAATTCATCTTTTCATTATAAAAATCATAATATCCAGTATACGCCAAAAAAGTCTGGTCTAAAGCTGGCCATTGGTTTCTAAAATTTACACCTGCTCGACTCATCCCAGTGCTTCCTACCATACCGGGATTTAAATAAATTGGGTTGGCGTAATATTGACTGTATTGAATATCCTGGGTATTTCCTGTCAAGGAAATAGCAAAAAAAATCACCCCTATACACAAAAAAAATTTCATCTGATCAACCTGAATTTTCCGCTTTCCCTTACTGATTCTCCTTCTGTACTCAAACCATTAAACCGATAAACATAGACCCCGGGATCCTGAAGCTTGCCTTCCAATGTCCCATCCCATCCTTCGGAATTCAGATCATCGGTTCGGAAAATTAATTCTCCCCAAATATTAAAAATCAATAGTTCGATTTGAACCAATCCCTTCCATTTAGGAATAAATGTGGTGTTTTGATCGCTATTTGGTGTAAACCCTGTCGGAAACATGACCCGATAACTTCGAGTGATGGAAACAGTTTTCTCTTTAGTTGAGGGACAACCATATTTATCCTCCACAGTCAATTTGACCATGAATTGTCCCTTCTTCCCAAACACATGAACTGGATTTTTTTCTGTTGAGGATTGTCCATCGCCAAAATCCCAAAGCCACTTTTCCGCTTTATCATCCACTTCACTGGTAAATTCAATGGGGTCTGAAGGAAATATTCCCCCGCTTTCATCATCTTTTATGTCCGTCCCTTCTACTACAAAATCAAAATCAACTTCCAATTTTTTCTGTTGAATGTAAACTTCCAATTCCACAGGCTCAGAATAACAATCCAGGGATTTAGGTTTGACTTGTAGGGAATAAATCCCAGACGCCTTAATGGCTTTCATTTCATCATTTAAAAATCTTCCAGCCTGACCAGAAAGCAAATAGTCAAATTTCTCTTTATCGTACCCCTGGATAGCTTGAGTGGCATCCACTGCCTGAGTAGGATCACAGCTCACCAAGACAATCCCTTCTTCAAGAACCGGAGTGTCTGGAAATTCAACAATTAGCTTTTGGGATTTGGCAGGGCAGCCTTTTAGATTGTAGCCCCATACTTCATATTCACCCTCCTCGCTAATTTGAATTTCCTGATTGAATTCTCCTTCCACTAATTCCCCATCTTTATACCATTCAAATCGCTGATACTTTTCCGGACCTAGTCCCTCTAAAACAACCGACTCTCCAATACATAAGTCGACTTTTTCCTGAACCTCGGATTTTCCTTTCACAAAAAGGGAAATTGGCTCTGGAGATTCATTAATATCCAATGTGATGGAATTCCCCTCTGAGGTTTTCCCATAATTATCCGTGATCGTATAAAATACAGTTACCTGCTTTCCAATAAATTCCTCATTTGGAGTAAAGCTAAATCCACCAGCATTGTCACTGGCTCTAAAAACTCCCTCAGGTACGACCAAAAATCTATTTTGCTCCAGGCAACGTGCTTGATTACATAGGTCTCCTTCGTTTTTGACGATATCCTCTTTTGTTCTGAAAAATTGCAAACAGCGTATAGTACTATTGATATTGGGAAGCCTTACATTTTTATCCTCAATCACAAATTGATTTTCTTGACCTGCACAGGAGGAAAAGTCTACAATATTTACCCCTTCTGGGTTTTGTAAGGCCTCGTCATTGGAAACTTCGACAATTAAGTTTCTGATTTCATGAAAATTTGAAAACCCTCCCGTAGAAGCTGAAAATCCAATTTTAAGGTTTTTTGGGGCAGGAAAATCATAGGGTCGATCAAAAATGGTTACCATTCTAGGCTGATTGGGACTGGTAGTCACCATCATTCTGACAGTTATAAAATACCCAACTCCATCAGGATCTGGCTGGAGTTCCACAAAAACCTTCCGATAGCCTATTTGATTGGGATCGGTCACTCTAAAGGTACCCGCTCCACCAGAGCTAATGGTAAACTGAGAACCGGGATTAAATCCATCTTTATCCGTCCCTACATCATTGGTTTTTCTTCCCACAACAAATGGATAACCATTCCTTCCATTGCCAGGACCTCGTAGGACAATCGCATCTGGAGCCCTTCCGTTTGCATTTAAAGCGGCAAAGCCTCCTACCCTTCCTTCGGTGCTATTTCCAAAATTCCCAAACTCATCAAAGCCTAAACCTAAATATCCATTGGATAATCCTGATTCACTATCTCTTTGAGCGTATCCTAAGGAACCTCCAAATCCACCAGCATTGAACACTGGAGTGTCTCCATCAAAAAGAAACATCGCCAAACCATCCGCCAGAAATTGTCCTATTCCACCATAACTGAAATATTCAAACTCAACCTTTAATCCATAGGAAGAAGGAAAAGGGACATTGATATAGACATACCCCCGTTGATTATTTTGATTTGAGGTAAGTCGCAAAACCCCTTCGATTAATCTGGCATCTCCTCCAAAAATCGTTTCATTGAGGGTATTGGGAGTTTGAAAAGTTTCGCAATAGGGAAAGCCGATCTGCGCAGACGCAGGTAAAATCCCCCATCCCATCCAGAAAATGATTAAAAATAAACCCAGCCTCTTCAAAGGAATTCTTTTTCTCGAAAATAGGGGCTATAGCCGCATAAAACAAAAAGCTCCAAGGAATTATCCTAGGAGCTTCTTAAAAGATTTATTTTAGTTACCTCAAAATGGTCTGACTTCTATCAGGGCCTACCGAAACCAGTTTTATAGGCACATGGAGTTCAGACTCTAGATAGGTCACATAGTCTTTTAATTCTGTAGGGAAATCTTCATACTTGCGAACATCTGCCAATGAGCAATGCCAGCCTTTCATTGTCTTGTAGACTGGCTTCACATCCATGTCAGTAATTTCAAAACTCAATCGGTCTATTTTGCTTCCATCCGGCAATTCGTAATGTGTACAAATTTTGATTTCATCAAAAATATTCAACACATCAGCCTTCATCATAAATAATTGGGTCACCCCATTAATCATGATGGAATATTTCAAAGCAGGGATATCCAACCATCCACATCTTCTCGGACGACCTGTGGTGCTTCCAAATTCATTCCCTTCTTTTCTCATTGCCTCCCCAGTCTCATCAAAAAGCTCTGTAGGGAAAGGTCCGCTACCTACTCGTGTACAATAGGCTTTGAAAATCCCGAAGACTTCACCGATTCGAGAAGGAGCTACACCAAGGCCAGTGCAAGCGCCAGCGGTCATGGTATTAGAACTGGTAACAAAAGGATAGCTTCCAAAATCAACGTCCAAAAGAGAGCCTTGAGCTCCTTCTGCCAAAATCTTTTTGTTAGAAGCTAAAGCATCATTGACCACATATTCGCTGTCAATCAGATTTAGCGTTTTCACAAACTCAACAGCTTCGAAAAACTGGCTTTCCATTTCCTCTAACTTATCCAAAGGATAATTGTAGAAGGAAAGCGTGGTCTTGTGCTTTTCCAAAAGCGTATCATATTTTTCTCTGAAATCAGGGCTCAAAATATCTCCGATTCTTAAAGCAGATCTACCAATTTTATCCTGATACGTAGGTCCAATCCCTTTAAGGGTTGAGCCAATTTTTTTATCTCCTTTAGACTGCTCGTATGCTGCATCAAGTAATTTATGGGTAGGAACTATTATGGTAGCCTTTTTTGAAATCACCAGATTTTTCCTGTAGTCAATGGAGAATTTCCCCAATCCATCGATTTCCTTTTTCAAAATAATCGGATCAAGAACGACTCCATTCCCGATGATATTGAGGATTTGAGAGCGAAAAATACCAGACGGAATTTGATGCAAGACGTGCTTTATGCCATCAAATTCTAGTGTATGACCCGCATTTGGGCCACCTTGAAATCTGGCAACTACCTCATATTGAGGCGCAAGTACGTCAACGATTTTACCTTTTCCTTCATCTCCCCACTGGAGACCCAGCAATACATCCATCTTCATTTGATGTGCGATCTAAGCGAAATTTTGAGTTTTTTAAAGGGCGAAATTTGCGATAAGGGCAAAGAAAACCAAGGGAAACAGCTATTATTTCAGCTTGAAATTAAAAAACAGTAAAGGCTGCCCAAAAGCAGCCTTTTACAAATTGAGTATGTGCTACCTATTTCTTTGCCTTAAAATCCTCCACTGAATCAAATACAGTGAAAATGTTATTCAGCTTAGTAATGATCAAAAGCTTCTTGACATGCTCAGAAGGTGAAGTGAGATAAACCTCTCCTCCGACATTTCTCATTTTTGTAAGCATAGTGATCAAAAGCCCAATTCCGCTCGAACTAATGTAACGAACCTCACTCAGATCAATTACAAAGGTTTTTGCTCCTTCCTGAATAGCGTCTGAAACCAATTCCACCAATTTTGGACCTATCTCATCCCCGATCAGATCACCTTGGATAAATAGATAGTTGGCTTTTTCATCTTTTTGATGCGTGTAAGTCAGTTTCATCAGTTTAGTTTTTTATTTGGGCAGTTTACTTTGTGGCAATTTCCGTAAAGAATCAAGGAATGATGCAAGACCTTAAAGTCAAGAATTTCTCCTACGGTATTTTGGATGTTTTGGATTCTTGGATCACAGAATTCCAGTACTTGGTTGCAATCCACGCAGATAAGATGGTCATGCTGCTTGTACCCATACGATTTTTCGAATTGGGCAAGGTTCTTTCCAAACTGATGTTTGGTCACCAAATCGCACTCAACCAATAAATCCAAAGTATTGTACACTGTAGCCCTACTGACTCGGTAATTCTTGTTTTTCATGCTGATGTACAAACCTTCTACATCAAAATGTCCCGTCCGGCTGTAGATTTCCTCCAAAATAGCATATCGCTCAGGAGTCTTTCGCAGTTTTTGGGTTTCCAGATAAGCAGTAAATATCTTTTTGACTTCCTCGAAATGAGCAGTGTTCAAAGTCATCTTTTCGTATTTTTTTCAAATATAACTTTTGTTGATAAGAAATGATTCAAGCCTAATCAAACCTGGAAACTTTGATGATTCCGTCTACTTGTTGAAGGTTTTTTATCAGGTGGTCGAGGTGTTCGGTACTGTGGACATAAAGTTTGATGGTTCCTTCAAAAATTCCAGCATCAGAATCCACGGTAATGGATCTCATATTTACTTTCAATTCATTTGAAATCACCTTGGTAACATCATTGATCAAACCAACCCGATCTGTACCTACAATCCTTAGCCCTGCTAAAAAAGCAATTTCCTTTTGACTAGTCCACCTGGCTTTAATCACTCGATTTCCATGATTAGAAAGAAGTTCGAGCGCATTTGGGCAGGAAGTTCGGTGGATTTTTATCCCTTCATTGACAGTCACAAAACCGAAAACATCATCACCGGGGATTGGATTACAGCATTTGGCAAGGATGTAATCCACGACGTCCATATCTTCTCCGATCAGCAACTGATCGTGATCCGGACCTTTGAGGCTTTTGATTTCCTTGGTAAAGGAAGACTCGTCTTTTACTTTTTCAGAGGACTTCGCCTTTAGTTTTTGATTTTCCTTAAAGTCCTTGAAAGACTTGATAGAAGTCGGATCAATAATTCCTTTCCCGACTCGATAATAAAATTCATTAGCTGTTTTGAGTTCGAAGTAAGCTCGAAGCTGTTCGATTGTTTCCGAGGTAAACTCAATTTTCATCGCTTTGAGTTTTCTCTGCACAATCTCTCGACCATCCAAGATAGCGGATTTTTTCTCCTCTCTTAAAGCGTCTTTAATTTTTGCCTTAGCCCTGGAAGTGACTACGTGATTCAGCCAATCTTCATTTGGCTTTTGTTTATTGGAAGTTAGAATCTCAACCTGATCCCCATTTTTCAGCTTATGGGTGATAGGAACCAGCTTTTGATTGACTTTGGCCCCTATACATTTTGCGCCAATTTCAGTGTGGATTTCAAAAGCAAAATCCAAGGCAGTTGCGCCAAAAGGCAATACTTTTAAATCTCCTTTAGGGGTAAAGACAAAAACTTCATCGTGGAATAGATTGCCTCTGAAGTCATCCATGAATTCAATGGCATTTCCGTCATTGGATTCCAGCATACTTCTGACCTGATTAATCCAATCATCTAGTCCAGAGCCGGATTTACCAGAGGAATCCTTTTCCTTGTATTTCCAATGGGCTGCATACCCTTTTTCCGCGATTTCATCCATTCTGGAGGTTCGGATTTGCACCTCCACCCATTGACCGGTATTACTCATGACCGTGGTGTGCAGGGATTCGTAGCCATTTGACCTAGGGGTACTAATCCAGTCTCTTAGCCTGTCTGGATTTGGCCTGTAAAAATCTGTCACTACAGAATAAACCTGCCAACAATCTGCCTTTTCATTTTCTAACTCACTGTCCAAAATGATTCGAATGGCAAAAAGGTCATACACTTCTTCGAAAGGTATCCCCTGCTTTTTCATTTTGTTGTAAATAGAATAAACAGATTTGGGTCTTCCTTTTATTGTAAAGTGGAAACCTTGGCGAGTTAATTCCTCCTCTATCGGCTGAATGAAATTCTTGATGAATTTATTCCGGTAGCTTTTAGACTCGTTGATTTTCTTGACAATTTCCTGATAGGTTTCTGTATCAGTAAACTTCAGATACAGATCTTCCAACTCTGACTTGATCGCATATAGGCCAAGCCTATGCGCTAAGGGAGCATAGAGATACATGGTCTCGGAGGCAATTTTCAACTGCTTATGCCTTGGCATACTTCCAAGAGTCCGCATGTTATTGAGACGGTCTGCAATCTTGATCAAAATCACCCGAACATCATCCGAGAGGGTAAGCAGCATTTTACGGAAATTTTCCGCCTGCTGAGAGCTACCATAATCAAATACACCGGAAATTTTGGTCAACCCATCAATAATGGTCATGACCTTGTGGCCAAACTCCCTCTGAATATCCTCCAGCTCCATGTCAGTATCCTCCACCACATCATGAAGTAGGGCTGCGATAATAGATGTTGTACCCAGACCTATTTCTTCTACGCAGACTAGGGCTACTTCCAAGGGATGATAAATGTAGGGTTCGCCAGACTTTCTTCTCATATCCTTGTGGGCCTCAAGGGATATGTTGAATGCCTTTTTGATCAGCTTGGTATCGCCGGGTTTTAAAATCGGCTTTGCCTGACGAAGCAGTCTTCTGTAGCGTTTGAGTATTTCGTTTCTTTCTTCTTCTAAATCCACTTGGATCATATGAGAGGATTTTTATTCAAAGTTTGAGATAGTATGGGATTGATTCCAATTTTTTCTGAATTATTTTTTCTTCACACTTGCGAAAAATTGGAATATGTATTTACCTTTGCAACCACAATTGGAAAACGAGGTCATTTGATCAAATAATCTCGGTCTGATTGAATCCAATGCGGATGTGGCGAAATTGGTAGACGCACTAGACTTAGGATCTAGCGCCGCGAGGCATGGGGGTTCGAGTCCCTCCATCCGCACAGCTCAAGCCCTCAATCACTCCACTGTTTTGATCAGACAGGAAAGTGATTGGGGGTTTTTAATTCAACATCTGTTTAATACGATACACCTTGGAAATTACATTAGACAAGCATTCAGCAAATCAAGCCTTAATTAAAATTAAGCTAAACGAAGCAGATTATCAACCAAAGGTAGATGCGAAACTAAAAGATTACGCAAAGAAAGCTGCCATCAAAGGTTTTAGACCTGGAAAGGCTCCTGTTTCCATGGTTAAAAATATTTACGGAATGTCTGTTTTGGTGGACGAAATCAATTCCATCCTGAGTGAATCCCTAAACAACTACTTAAAAGAGCAAACATTTCGCATTTTAGGCGAACCACTTCCAGTAGAAAAAGAAGATAATTCCATCGATTGGAAGGCTCAAAAAGATTTTGACTTCGAATACAAAATTGGATTTGTTGAGTCAGTAGAACTTCCTTTAGATAATAAAACCAAAGGAACAAAATATTCTATTAAGGTAGATGACAAATTGGTGAATGAGACAATCGACAACTTGAAGTCTCAATACGGTGAAAGTACCAACCCTGAAGTTTCAGAGGCAGGTGACAATATTTACGGTGACCTTAAAGTCATTGATGGAAATTTTTCCAAGACTCTTTCCCTTCCAACTTCTAAACTTTCTAAAAAACTAGCTGCAAAATTCATTGGCATTTCTAAAGAAGCTGTTGTTGAATTTGAGGCTAAGGAAGTTAAGAAAGACGAATGGTCTGAGGCTTTTGGACTTTCTGCTGAAGAAGCTGCTGAGGCAAAAGGAGCTTTCACATTCACTGTTAAAAACATCAATAGAACTGCTGAAGCTGAGCTTAACCAAGAGTTTTTTGATAAAATCTTCGGACCTGATCAGGTAAAATCTTTGGAAGAATTTACTGAAAAAGTTCGCGAGACCTTGCAGTCTAGCTATGATCGCGAATCTAAAGTCTTCACTGAAGAAGAATTGAAGAAAGTTTTGGTTGAAAAAGCTAAAATTGACTTGCCAGATACTTTCCTTAAAGAATGGTTGATCAGAGCCAATGATGGAAAAGTGACTGAAGAAGATGTGGAGAAAGAATATCCAATCTACGCCAACCAACTGACTTGGTCTTTGATTTCAAATCAAATTGCCAAAGACAACGGAATCCAAGCTGAGCATGCTGACGTAATTGAGAAGACTAAGGAAATGATCCGTGAACAATTTGCCTCTTCAGGCCTTGGCGCTCAATTGGAAGCGAGCATGGACGTTTTTGTAGACAATTATTTAAAAGGAAATGAAGGTCAAAACTACATGAACATGTTGACCTCAGTCCAGAATGATAAAGTACTTGCTTTCGTTCAGGAAAAGATTGATTTGAAAGAAAAGAACATTTCAATCGACGAATTCAAGGAACTTTTGGAGAAGTAAATCGATTTAGAGAGTTATATTGAAAAGTCCTTTTTTAAGGACTTTTTTATTTTTGTTACCACAACAAGCTCAAAAATGATCAACAAAGAAGAATTCAGAAAGTACGCTATTCACAATCAAGGCGTTAGTGGAACTGCATTTGACCAGTATACCACTCATATCGAAAATATGACTCGGTCGGTAATCGAAGAGAGACCGCAAAATTTCCGGGAAATTGATGTTTTCTCCCGATTGATTATGGATCGGATAATTTTCTTGGGTACCGGAGTAGACGATCATATTGCCAATATCATCGTTGCTCAGTTGCTTTTCTTGGAATCTGTAGATTCTAAAAAAGACGTTTTGCTTTATATCAATAGCCCAGGAGGTTCCGTGACAGCAGGTCTGGGAATCTATGACACCATGCAATACATCGGCCCTGATGTGGCAACCATCTGTACAGGTATTGCAGCTTCTATGGGTGCCGTACTTTTGGCAGGAGGTGCAAAAGATAAAAGATCTGCTTTGCAACATTCCAGAGTGATGATTCACCAGCCTTCTGGAGGCATGCAGGGTCAATCCAAGGACATGGAAATTTCATTGAAATTGATTCTTGCCATGCGTCAAGAATTGTATCAGATCCTTTCCAATCACACAGGGAAAACATTTGAAGAAATCGAAAGAGATTCAGACCGTGATTATTGGTTGAAAGCTCCTGAAGCCAAAGAGTACGGCTTAATTGATGAAGTTTTAGTAAAAAAAACTAAATAATGGCTCAAGTTACCTGCTCCTTTTGTGGCAGAAATAAGAAAGATGTGGATCTGATGGTATCGGGTATTTCTGCCCATATCTGTAATTTCTGCATCGAACAAGCTCACTTAATCTTAGGAGAGGAGGAAAAGACCAAAAAATCTACCGCCAAACCAAAGTTTAATCTCAAAAAACCGAAGGAACTTACCTCCTACTTGGATCAATACGTCATTGGCCAAGAAGATGCGAAAAAGGTGCTTACTGTGGCGGTTTATAACCATTACAAGCGTCTTCAACAAAAGGAAGATCATGATGAAATCAAGATTGAGAAATCAAACATTATCATGGTTGGTGATACCGGAACAGGTAAAACCTATTTGGCAAAGACTTTAGCCAAGATTCTTGAAGTTCCTTTTTGCATCGCTGATGCCACAGTTCTTACAGAAGCAGGATATGTTGGTGAGGATGTAGAAAGCATACTTACCCGATTACTTCAGGCTGCTGACTACAATGTAGAGGCCGCTGAGAGAGGAATCGTATATATCGATGAGATTGATAAGATTGCTAGAAAATCAGACAACCCATCCATCACTCGCGATGTAAGTGGAGAAGGTGTTCAGCAAGCCATGCTCAAGCTTCTTGAAGGAACTGTAGTAAATGTACCCCCACAAGGAGGTAGAAAGCATCCGGATCAAAAAATGATTGCGGTAAACACGGAAAATATCCTGTTCATTTGCGGTGGAGCTTTTGACGGAATTGCAAGACATATCGGAAAAAGATTGAACACCCAGCCGATGGGGTTCAGCAAAGCCAAAGGAACCATGGTGGCGGACAGGGAAAATCTACTTCAATACGTTACTGCACAAGATTTGAAAGCCTTTGGATTGATCCCAGAATTGATCGGACGGCTTCCTGTTTTGACTCATTTAGATCCCTTGCACAAGGAAGCCCTGAAGCGAATCCTAACCGAACCAAAAAATGCATTGGTAAAACAATACACCAAGCTTTTGGCAATGGAAGGAGTAGCGCTGAAGTTCGAGGATAGCGCTTTGGATTTTATTGTAGACAAAGCAGTGGAATACAATTTGGGAGCTCGAGGTCTTCGCTCAATTTGTGAGGCGATTATCACTGACGCCATGTATGAATTGCCTTCCGATGATACTATTAAAGAATTGGTGATTGACTCGGCTTATGCCAAATTCCAGTTTGAAAAATCGAAATTTAAAAGACTTCAAGTTGCCTAATAAAAGCCCTGCCACTCAGCAGGGCTTTATTTTTATATGCTATCCAAGATATATTTTGCTGTAGTATCAGATGCGCTTTGGTCACCAATTTTTTCCAAAATCAGGTCATACCCTTGTAGCATTTCACCCTTATAAACCACATTGGTAAATATCCTTTGAAGCTCATTTTTCAGATTTCCCACTGAAAAATCATCCTGAATCAACTCTTTGACTACTTCTTTGCCTGCAATTAAATTAGGCAGTGAGATAAAAGGAACACGTATCAAACGCTTAGCGATTTGGTATGAAATCGATGAAGTACGATAAACCACTATTTGAGGAACTCTAAATAAAGCGGTCTCCAAAGTCGCAGTTCCAGAAGTCACCACGGCTGCAGTGGCATGGGAAAGCAAATCATAAGTCTGGTTGAACACCAACTTAATTCCAGCAGATTTGGCAGGAGCATAAAGGGATTCCGGCAAACTATCCACTCCAGCCACCACAAACTGGGCATTTGGAAATTCTTTGACCAAAGCAATCATTTTGTCCAACATGCCCTTAATCTCTTGTTTTCTGCTTCCTGGCAAAAGAGCAATGATAGGCAGGTAATTCAGCTCATTTTTTTGAAAGAAGAAATCATGGGTTTTAAACTTACTAATTTCATCCAGAAGGGGGTTACCCACATAATGGACTTTCATTCCAAACTTTTCAAAAAATTCAGGCTCAAAAGGTAAAATGGAATAAATCTGATGAGTAATTGCCTTTAGTTGGAGCGCTCGGTTTTGATTCCAAGCCCAGACTTTTGGAGGAATATAATAATGAACTGCAATCCCTTGCTCTTTGGCATATGCAGCAATTTTCATATTGAATCCACCATAATCAACTAGGATCAAAGCATCTGGTCTGTATTTTTGAATATCATTCTTGACCAGATTGAGGTACTTAATTACTTTTCGAAAGCCCAAAACCACTTCCAAAAAACCCATCAACGCAACGTCTTTATAGTCGACAGCCAGCTCTACTCCTGCTTCTTCAGAATAGCTCCCTCCCATTCCTCGAAATGAAATTTCAGGATCTAATCTTTTCATCGCCAAAACCAAATTAGAGGCATGAAGGTCTCCTGATCGCTCGCCTGAAATGATGTAAACTTTTTTCAAAACTTGAATGGTTTAAAAAAATAAAAGTAGGTGCTACGACCTACTTTTCAATCAAGGTATTTAAGATTTATTCCCCATAATATTCCACGAAATTCCGTGGGGTTTCGTAAAGAGTCAATTTATACAACCCCCCATTCTTGGTGATTTCTTTAACGGCAGGCTCAAGGATTTTCCAAAATTCCATCACCAAAATCTCACAACTTGCCAATTTGCCCACCATAAAATCCACATCTACATTAAGATTTTTATGATCTACTTTATCAATAACCGATCTCCTGATTAATGTACTCAACTGCTTGAGATCTACTACAAAACCTGTCTCTGGATCTGGCAAACCCTTCACGGTGACAATCAATTCGAAGTTGTGACCATGCCAGTTTACATTGGCGCAAGGACCAAAAACTTCAAAATTTTTCTCATCTGACCATTTCGGATTCCAAAGTTTATGGGCAGCGTTAAAATGTTCCTTCCTGGAAATGTAAATCATTTCTTAACGTAAATAGCTCGCAAAATTATAAAAAAAGTCCCTGAATGAAAATTCAGGGACTCAATCTTCAGAATTCCTAAAATTACCGATTTAAAGCCCGAACCAATACCCGGACATCTTCCGTATTCTTGAGGTTTAGTTTTTGAGATTTTTGGAGCGAATTCACTTTGGACATTTCATCTCCAAAAATTGATTCCATTTCCTTTGTTTTATTCTTGAAAAGGAAAACCTGATCGTCTTTTACAATAAATAGGTCCTCCTGATCTTGAAATACTTTTGCAGCTTGCGCACCATAGGTAGCAGCAACATCGTCAGTCATGATTTTATACCGGTAAATAAGCAAAGTGTATTTACCCGTCTCCAATACCTGCAAAAACCTCTTTTTCCCAAGGGTAGGAATAGTATACCTGGAAGTAAATTCCACCGATTCACCAGTTTCTCCAATCCAGGAAAACCCATTTAATTTTTCTGGGGCATAGGAATATAGATTGCCTTCTAGTTTGTATTCCAAGGTATTTTCGTACCCATTAATAGCTATTTGAAGACCCTCTACCGTTTGCCCGGTTGATAAATAGATCTTTCCTTCCTTGAAATCGGCAACATATGGAGAGCCCTTAACCTCACGATAAGGGTTATTCATTATTGGATTACCAGTTCCATTATCTCTCAGCACAGAAAGCTGGCCGTAAGAGAATTTAGTAAAGGAAAGAAGAAAAACGAGGACGAAAATTAATTTTTCAGTTTTCATAGATTCAAGGAAAAAAAAGACCGGATAAACCGGTCTTTTTGTAAAGTTAGATATTCTCCTCCAAATGGAGGATTATCTTGTAATTCTAATTTGAACTTGCTTGTAGTTTTCGCTTGGGGAAATAGTAGCATTTCCATCCAATTGCAATAACAAGTCAACAGAACCTCCAAGTGAACCAGTATTAACTACGTTAATGGTCAAAGTACCTACACTTGAGTTAGCAGGGATAACCAATGTACCTGCAGTAGTATAATCAGTACCAGCTACCGCTGTCGTACCTTCTGCTACCACCGAATAATTGATTGTCTCATCAGTAGATCTCTGAGGAGCTACCAAGTTTACTTGAAGACTTACAGTACCCACTTTATTGTTTACTGTAATTCTTGGATATTTCTGACCTGCTACAGGAGTTCTTACAACTGCATCTTGAAATTCCACCAAAGAGCCATCCCAAAGAGGATAGTCTTGCTCAATGCAAGAAGAGAATACTAGAACCAAGGCCAGTGTTACTAGAGATAATATCTTTTTCATGATTTCTTATTTTAGTATCCTCTGTTTTGGTTAAGATTTGGGTTACCGTCTACTTCTCTTTGAGGAATAGGAGGCAAGATTTTGAAGTCATCAAACTGAAGGTTTACAGCAGGTGTAGTCTTAATAACTGGCTTACCATATCTCTTCAAATCAAACCATCTGTGACCTTCGAAAGCAAATTCTTTAAATCTTTCCAAAAGGATCTCATCAAGAAGAGCCTGACCAGTCAAAGTAACAGGAGTAAGTCCTCTCAAAGCTTTAAACGCATTCAATTCAGTCAAGGCAGCTGATTCATTTTTCAACTGATAGTTTGCCTCTGCTCTGTTCAAGTGCATTTCAGACTTTCTGATAACAGGAACGTTGTCAGCATAAGCGAAACCACTTTTAGACATAAACTTGGTATTTTCGATTTGACGTCCAGCACCTCTCACGGTATTTCCAGTAGTGTACAGCTGAGCACGAATATCTGAGTTTCTAGTTACGTCCCAGTTGTTATTATCACTAGCTGGAGAGCCAAGCTGAAGTGGAGCTAACCCAAAGAAACCACGTACAGTAGCATTTGGAATGAAATCACCCCATCCACCTTGAGAATTCTTATTGGTAAGGTTCAACAAAGCAGTATAAGAAGACTGAAGAGATTCGTTAACACCAATTGACTCTTCTGCCAATGCAAATCTAACTTCGAACATGGACTCTGGGTTAACTGGAGCTCTCCATCCATTCACATAAGCACTTCCTGAAAGAACCACACCTACGTTAGATGCCAATGCAGTGGTAGCTTCTTCAACAGCCTTGTTCCAGTCACCTTTGTACAAAGCAACTCTTGACAACAAAGCAGAAGCAGAAGCTGATGATGCGTATTGAACACCTCTTGAAGTCAACAATCTTTTTGCATCCTCTAGATCAGTGTAGATCTGAGCATAAACTTCATCGATTGTAGCTCTTGCAGGCTGTCTGTTGAAAGCTGCATCAGAGGTAATTACACCTTCAGTAACCAAAGGAATACCACCCTGATCAACTACACCCGGCTGATAAATAGCTGTTGGGATGTAGGAATAAACTTTTACTAGATCAAAGTAATACAAAGCTCTCAAGAACTTAGCTTCACCTTCCCAACGAGCCAACTGAGCTGCAGAAGCACCTTCTACACCAGATAAGCCGTCGATGATTAGGTTAGCTTCGTTGATTCCGAAGTAGCTGTTTTGCCAGAAACCAGCTTGAAAATGCGCATTTGGCTGATTGTTATTTTCACCAATCAAACGGCCAGAGTTACTGGTGGTTTGTCCTACATCAGCTAGTGCATCAGAAAGAGCCAACAAATCTCTACCATAATTTCTAACAGACCTCAAACGGGCATATACCGAGTTGAGAGCCGCATCCATTGCATCAGGAGTATTCAAGGCACCATTGGCATCAATGGATTGTCTTGGATCTACCTGTAATGCGCTATCACAAGCACCCATAAGGAAAGATCCCACCAAGGCAAGTGACAACACAGCTTTATTAAATATTTTCATGTTTTTCATCTCATTTAGGTGATTAGAAGCCTATTTGAATACCGAAGGTGTAATTCTTAGTCAAAGGAATTTGACCTGTACCAGCTCCTGTGAATTCAGGATCATATCCTGGATAGTCAGCATATGTCCAAAGATTCAAACCCTGTAGGTAAACTCTAGCTCTTGACAAACCAATTTTGCTTACCAAAGAAGGCTGGAAGCTATATCCAACTGTCAACTGAGAAAGTCTGATAAAGTCTCCTTTCAACAAGGAAGCAGAACCAGTATTTCTACTAGCACCTCTGGTTTCATTACCAGCATTGGTGGTCAAGTTTCTTGGAATATCTGTGATTTGACCAGGAGTAGTCCAAGACCTATCGTTTACTTCTCTAAGTGCATTCAAAGTCAAACGAGTACCGTTTTCTCTCAAGAAGCTATACTGACCGTCTGTGAATACCGCTCCATATTCGTATACGAAGAAGGCTGTCAATTCAAATCCTTTGAAAGAGAAAGTATTATTCAAACCACCAAAAATTGTTGCAAGGTTAGAACCATAGTAGATTCTATCAGCAGCCAAAGGAAGGTAAGTGATATTTCTGTTGATATCATACCACATTGGGCGACCAGTAGCTGGGTTTACACCTGCATATTCTTGAACAAAGTTTGCCCCTGTACCATCTCTACCAACTGGCTGACCAACGGCGATCCCTGGGTTAGCAGGAAGAAATTCCAAATCGTCATAAAGGCTTACCACCTGGTTTTTGATTTTACTGAAGTTGAAGCTTGTATTCCAGCGGAATCCGCCTTTATCAATGTTTACTGTAGTGACTTCAAATTCAATACCCTTGTTCTGCAATTCACCTACGTTATTGGCAATATCGCTGAAACCGTTTGTCCAAAGGATAGGCTGATTCAACAACAAGTCTTTGGTTCTTCTGTCAAATACGTCCAAGGAACCTGTCACTCTGTTTCCAAAGAAACCATAATCCAAACCTAAGTTCAAGGTTGTGTTAGTTTCCCATCCTAGGTTTAAGTTGGCCAAGGAAGTAGGTAGGATACCAGCACTACCAGAGTAGTTACCTCCTCCACCGTAAAGACCTCTTGCATCAAAGTTTCCGATCTGGTCGTTACCAGTCAAACCGTAAGAAGCTCTTAATTTCAATTCAGAAACTGAATTAGATTCTTTTAAGAAATCTTCTTCAACAATGCTCCAACCCAAACGGATAGAAGGGAACAAACCATATCTATTGTTTTCACCGAATCGGGAAGAACCGTCATATCGGGCAGTTACAGTAGCAAGATATTTTTTCTTGTAATCGTAATTAACAGATCCGAAGAAGCCCATTCTTCTGTAACCAGTCCAGAAACCAGTAATAGATTCAGGAGTTGCAGCAGACTGAATAGTTCTGAATTGGAAAGTTGGGAAACCGATACCAGCACCAGAAATACCTTCTCTAGTCTCAGACACAAATTCAAAACCAAGGATAGCTGAAAGGTTATGAACGTTGTTATATGACTTATTCCAGTTCAAAGTCTGGGTCGTGATGAAACGAGTTCTCCAATCTTGCTGAACAGAGCTTCTACCTCTTACACCAGCTCCATCAGGAGTTCTTGGGTCACGGTAGGAATCACCCTGAAGCAATCTGTAATCCAAACCAAACAAAGATCTGAAAGACAAGTTTGGAAGGATTTTGTATGTACCAATCATGTTACCTACTGCAGTGTTGGTTCTCTGAAGACCTGAGTTGTATTCATTTACCAATACTACGTTTTGACCAAGAACGCCACCAATGGAAGTATTAAAGGTTCCATCTTCATTGTAAATTGGGTTGTGAGCCAAAATAGCAGAGGAAGAGAAAGCAGGGCTACCCAAGAATGAACCTGAAACTGCAAAAGGTACATTTTGCTGGAAAGTAGAAAGGTTCATATTGGTTTCAATATTCAACTTACTATTCGCCTGATGAGACAATGCAATTCTTACTGTACCTCTTTCAAAGTCAACTGGCTTGAATGAAGATTCTTGGTAGTTATAAGATCCAGAAAGGAAGAAGGTTGTTTTGTCATCTCCACCTGAAACTGAAAGTTCATAGTTCTGAAGTCTACCAGATCCCATAACTTCTCTTTGCCAATCATAAGTAGGAAGATCCAAACCAATTTGGTTAAGTTCTTCTCTAGACAATTGCTGCCAGTTTGAAGGAAGACGGCCCATGTTACTTAAAGTGTTGGCCTCAGGAAGGGTATTACCAGAATTGATGTAAGCATCTCTTCTCATTTCAAACCATTCAGATCCACCAAGTACGTCCAAGTATTTCATTGGCTGAGTTTCACCGGCGAAGGCATTGAATTCGAATTTCGCTTTACCTTGCTTACCTTTTTTGGTTGTAATAATTACAACACCGTTAGCAGCCTGAGAACCATAAATAGCTGCAGATGCAGCATCTTTAAGGATTTCCATAGACTCGATGTCGTTAGGATTCAAAAAGGCAAGCGGGTTAGACTGGGTAAATGCAGCGTTGGACTGGTTGTTCAATTGAACACCATCAACAATAAACAAAGGCTCGTTACCAGCGTTGATTGAACCAACACCACGAATACGAATGTTTACTGCACCACCTGGGAGACCGTTAGAAGATCTTACCTGAACACCAGCTGCACGTCCTTGAAGAGCACGGTCAAATGATTGAAGTGGTAGGTTTTGGATGGCTTCACCTTTTACAGAAGAAACCGCACCGGTTACTTCTCTTTTAGGCTGGGTACCATAACCCGTTACGATTACTTCACCTAATGCGGTGACGTCTGATTCCAGAGCCACATCGATGGTGGTTCTGCTGCCGATGGTTACTTCACGGGACAACAAGCCCACAAAGCTAAATACCAACACATTGTTTCCGGCAGGGACTGTGATAGAATACTTACCATCAATATCTGTGGCAGTACCTATTGTAGTTCCCTTAACCAGAACAGTCGCTCCTGGTACACCCATACCGTCTTCGGTAGAGGTTACGATACCAGTAATCACACGGCTTTGGGCAAATGCAATAGCACTTCCCAAAAACAGCATGAGTCCTAGAAGTAAAACTTTCCTCATATGTTAAAATTTGGTTTATTAAAGATCAATTTTATCCTCGAAAATTGATTTTACAAAACTACTTACCACTAATGGATAGGAAATGTTTTTTTACTCTTATTTAGATTAAATCTGAAAAGTGGATTTTTGAAAAAATTAAATTCTGTTTTTGATGGAATATTCTACATTTTTGAAATTTAACTTATGTTAAGGATAGGTTAACAAAAGTTAATTTTTTTTCATTTTTTTGAAAATAGTCCTAAAAATCAAGGTGTCAGTTTCAATTTTTATTTGAACGGAAAAATTCCTGTGTGATTTTTAGCCCCTTTGGGACGAGGAAAAATGCCCCTTATTTTATTTTATTTGGAATTTTATTTTGTTTTATAACAAACAAAACTAGTGTTATATATATAATTTTATAAAAAGTTATATAAACTATATGAGTTATATATTTTTTCAAAATTTCATTTCGAGAATCTAAAGAACTTTGATTGTGATCCGCCGATTCAAAGCTTGATTAGCCGGATTGATATTGGGAACCATCGGCTCGGCATCTCCTTTTCCCTCCACTAGTATTCTACCTTGATGAAGTCCTTCCTTCACCAAGTAGGTTTGGACACTTTTTGCTCGTTGCAGGCTTAGGGTTTTATTGTAGGCAGCGCTTCCAATATTGTCCGTATGCCCAGATACTAAAATATTCACGTTGGGATTTTCCTGTAAAAACTTAACCAGCCTCTTCAAAGAAGAAAGGGATTCAGGTTTTAAATCATATTTGTCAAATTCGAAGAAGACGTTCTCAAATACAAATTCCTCTCCTGAAGCAACTGGGGTCAATTCAACCTTAAGATCTTTTACGTTTTGAATTTTGTCCCTCTCCACATTATAAATCTTTGGCAGAAATCCTTTCTTCTCCACATAAAGCCCTGAAACTGCCTTTTCTGGATAAAGCATCATGAAGTCCCCGGTTTTCCCATCTGACTTAAACTCATAGAGCGTGCTGTCATTGGTAAGAGAAACCAAAGAAAGGGTTGCCTCTATAGGCTGTCCTGTTTTGGCATTAAAAACCTTCCCCTCGGTCACCGTGAGATTATCTCCCAGGTAAATTTCTTCTGGGAATTTGAATCTATAAATCAGGGATCGGTCATGTTCAGAGCCACTTTCCCCTTTGGTCAATTCTGTGTAATACGCGTAATCTTTTTGTGCAGTAATAAACAAGGCCACTTGATCCAAGTGGTCATTGATCGGGATTCCCATATTTTCAGGTTCCTGAAACTCCCCATTTTCAACCCTGGAAAGAAAAATATCCATTCCCCCAAATCCTTGATGCCCGTCAGAAGCAAAAAAGAGGATCTCATTATTAAAGAACATAAATGGAGAAATCTCGTCTTTTGCTGTGTTTACCACATTCCCTAGATTTTTGGCCTCAGACCAACTCCCGTCTTTTTGCCTTACCGAATACCAAATATCATTTCCTCCATATCCTCCTCTTCTATTTGAAGAAAAAAACAAAAGCCTACCATCCGCTGAAAGCGAGGGTTGGGAATCCCAGGATCGGGAATTGACTTTGGTCCCCATATTGGTAGGTCTTTGCCAGGTGCCATTTACTTTGTAGGCTACATACAAGTCACAGCTTCCATTTGAATCAGGGGCATCGCAGGAAGTATAAATCAAAATATTACCATCAGCAGTGACCGAACATGTTCCTTCATTATAAGGCGAGTTAATCGTCTGGGCTATGCTTTGGGGTGGGGTCCAACCCTCATCTGCCTTTTTATAAGAAGTATAAATGTCTTCTTTGTCGTAGTTTCCTGTTCCGTCCCTCTTTGTAAAAAGAATCTGTTCACCGTCAGCAGTTAAAACAGGAAAATATTGGAGCTGAAATTCATTGATCGGAGGAGGTAAAATCTCCTTTTCGATCACCATAACATCTCCCAATTGACTTTGCAAAAAATCCATTTGAGCTTTCATCTGCTGGTAATACATGGATTTCTTAAATCCAGCATCAAAAATAGGATCGGCACAATTAAACTCCCTGTAGGCTTCTTGAAACCTTCCCTGCTTTAAATACAAATTGGAAAAAAGCCAGCCAAAGTCAGCTACATTTCTTGGAGTCGCGTTTTTTCCTCCTAACCTACCTTTTCCAACCAAGGCAATCTTCTCTGCCTCATTCAATTGGCCCATCGTGATGTAAAGCTGAGAAGCCTTGACATAGGCTTCTAAAAATGATCCCTCTCTTGCAATTGCTGCTTTATACTTTTCGATCGCCTGTTCGTACTGACGGGAAATCGTCAGTTGCTCAGCTTCTTCATACAGTCGAATTGCCCTTCCATCAATAATAGAATACGTCTGTGCCTCAACTTGAAAGCAGATCGCTAAAATCAACAGGAAAAACAAAACAGGGCGCATGAACTTAGGGTATGTCCATAAATTTATGCGTTTGTAGAGAAATTTTCCAATTTGGACGATTTTTAACATACTCTATGATCTCAGGAGTATATTTTGAGGCCTTTGACCATTCAGGTTGAAGTCTCAATTCGCAAGTAGTCCTGACCAATTTGGCATGCTCTTCTGCAAAAGCAAAATCAGAATGATGGTAAACCACCACTTTCAATTCATCTGCTACAGCGTAAATGGAAGGATCGGGTTTTTTGAATTTTTTGGGGGAAAAGCAAACCCAGTCAAAATTCCCAGAAAAAGGATGAGCTCCAGAGGTCTCTATATTTAAAGTGAATCCTTTTTCCTTCAAAAGCTTGGTCAAAGGCCCCAGATCATACATCAAAGGCTCACCTCCTGTGATCACCACGAGTCTACCGGGGAACTTCAAGGCCTCGTCTACAATTTTCTCAATGGATAAAACTGGCCACTTTCCGGCTTCCCAGCTTTCTTTGACATCGCACCAAACGCAACCTACATCACAACCTCCCAGCCTTATGAAATAAGCGGGATGCCCGGTAAATCGACCTTCTCCTTGGATAGTATAAAAAGCTTCCATGACTGGAAGCTGTAGCCCCGCGGCCACTTGTTCTTGGGTAGACATTTTGAATTTTTGGTAAAGCGGGTTATTCCACCGCTGAATGAGGGGCAAAGATAGGATTGAAAAATTACAAGATTGAAAAATTAGGACCCAATCTTCCAATTTTCGAATATTTCAATCTTACAATCGCTTATTCATCACCACCCGATAATCCTCCACACTTCCTTTGGGAATGACTTCGATGATTTTAAATCCTCTTTTCAACCCAAAAGCAATCATGGCCGGAAAGCGGTTTCGGGTTTTGAAAAAAACAGACTTGAAGCCTTTTTCTTTAGCCCATTTTTCCTGATGATCCGCCAATGCCTCGGCAATGCCTTGATTTCGAAATTCTGGCCTAACCCCGCCCATCCAAGAATAAAAGGAATCTGCGGTATCACTTTGGTAGCCCACCTTGAATCCAAGTAACTCACCTTCTTTCTCTGCTACTAAGGCCAAAAATAGCCGGTGCTTCAACCGTTCGGTATAAAAATCCAAAGAAGCCTTTCCTGGGAACTCCGGGATGCGTTCATGCACCCAGAGGAGTTCTTCGGGAAAGGCTTCTCTAATTATAAATGTGAAATTTGAAGATGTCATTTTTGATTTAAGAGGTACGAGTGACGAATTACGAGGTTATGTTAAACCTCTATCCTAATTCCAAAAGAGAAGCCTCTGAATTTTGGAATGAAGTACAATTTCTGCTCGTAATTCCTTTTAATCTTTCTTGATCGTCGGATACTTCACTCCCAACTGCTCCAAATACGTATCGTACTTCGTCTCGTCGTAGTAGTATTTCTCCAATTCAGGTCGGAATTTTTTCATAATCTCCTCATTCAGATAAATTGGAGGAGCATCTTCTTTGGTGATCATTGGCTTGTAGGTTTCTTCTTTGGTTTGGACATTTTTGAAATAGTCCCAAGCCTGATCCACCAATTCCGGCTTCAGTAAAAAATCCAAAATAGTCATCGCCTCAGCTTTCGCACCTGCAGTTACCCCCTTGTGGGCAATTGGGGTAGCCATAGCGATCGCATTTGCCCAATGGTGTCCAGGAAGTCCAGGGATATTAGATGGGAATCTCAACGTAACCGTAGGCAATACCCAAGAAACATCCCCGATATCATCCGAACCTCCGGATCTTAGTTCTCTTGCCGGACCGTCAAGGGTATCCAATTTAGTAGGCAAGCCTTCTTCTTTCGAACCTAGTTCTTTTTGAAGAGCTTTCGCTAAAGTCTGGTCATTTTCATCCCATTGCGGCAAACCTACCTTCTGGATATTGCTATACATGGTCTCAGCAATCACCTTATTAAAGTGTCTTGGCCAAGCGGTACCCATGATTTTGGAGGTCATCGTTGTTTTAGTCATCAAGGCCGCACCTTTTGCCACATCATTGGCTTGGTTGTACATATCCATAATGCCATCATACTTCACATCTCGGAAATAGTACCAAATGGAAGCTTGAGAAGGGACCACATTAGGCTGATCACCCCCATCTGTAATTACAGAGTGAGAACGCTTCAAAGGATCCAAATGCTCTCTCTTATAGTTCCAGCCAATATTCATCAATTCTGTAGCATCGGCGGCACTTCTTCCCCTCCAGGGTGCTCCAGCTGCATGAGCAGCTTCTCCTTCAAAAGTATATTCAACCGAAATCAATCCCGTTCCTGAGGCCTGCCCCCAGCTTACTCCAAGGTTATTCCCTACGTGGGTGAAAATGCAGATATCAATTCCATCAAAAACACCATCTCTAGCAAACCAAGCCTTTGCAGCTACCAATTCCTCAGCAATTCCAGGCCAAAGAACCAAGGTGCCTCCAATGTTTTCACGCTCCATGATTTGCTTTACCGCAAGGGCAGCTGTGATATTTAAGGGAATACCTGCATTGTGACCCTCTCCATGGCCTGGAGCACCTTCCACAATTGGCTTATGATAAGCAACACCGGGGTATTGGGAAGCTTTAGGTATATCATCCACATCTGATCCTAGGGCAATTACAGGTCCTTCACCATTACTCCATTTTGCAACCCAAGCCGTAGGAATTCCGGAAATTCCCCGCTCAATGGTAAATCCGTTTTTCTCCAAAACTCCTGTGAGATATTTTGAAGATTCAATTTCCTGAAATCCCAATTCAGCAAAACTGAAAACCTTGTCCACCATCACCTGACTCTGCTTGTGATTGTTTTGGACAATTTGAGCCACTTCGGCTTTAAGGGCTTCTATTTGCTTTGGGGAGTACTTTTTCTGCGCTAAGGAAGTGGAAGACAAGATCGCTCCCAACACCAAGCTTACTAGTAGGCTTTTTCTCATAAGGTCAATGGTTGAATTAGAAAAATACAAAAAAGAGCTCAAGCTCAGAAACAAAAATGACCAAAGGCAAAAAGTCGGAGTTAAGAGGATTTAGAAATATGGCTACCAAAGCCGCCTGATTTTTCTATTTTTGCAAGCGTTTAGCAAAAAAATCAAGAAAATTTCAATCATGGCGGAGTACAACTTCAGGGAAATAGAACAAAAGTGGCAAGGCTACTGGAAAGAAAAAGGAACTTTCAAAGCCGAGGTAGATCCTAATCGCCCAAAGTTTTATTCCCTAGACATGTTTCCTTATCCTTCCGGAGCAGGACTCCATGTAGGACACCCGCTTGGATATATTGCATCGGATATTGTATCCAGATTCAAGATGCTCAAGGGCTTCAATGTCCTTCATCCCATGGGATACGATTCTTTTGGTCTTCCTGCCGAGCAGTATGCCATTCAAACCGGACAGCATCCAGCCATTACTACTGAACAAAACATTGCCCGCTACACCGAGCAATTGAAAAATATTGGCTTTGCCTTCGATTGGGATAGAGAAGTGAGAACTTCCGATCCTTCTTACTACAAGTGGACCCAATGGATTTTTATGCAGCTTTTTAAAAGCTACTATGATTTGGATACCGACAAGGCTTTATCCATTGAATCCTTGGTTTCCAGATTTGAAAAAGAAGGCAACAAAAACGTAAAAGCCGTTTGTGATGAAGATACTCCTGTATTTTCAGCAGAAGATTGGAAGGCTTTTTCTGAGAAAGAGCAGCAGGAAATGCTGCTTAAATATCGCTTAACTTTCTTGGCAGAGACCACAGTAAACTGGTGCCCGGCATTGGGAACAGTTCTGTCCAATGATGAAGTCAAAGACGGATTTTCCGAAAGAGGAGGACATCCTGTAGAGCGCAAAAAAATGATGCAGTGGTCCATGAGGATCACAGCTTACGCTGACCGTTTACTTCAAGGTCTGGATAAATTGGATTGGTCTGAGCCGATCAAAGAAATGCAGCGCAACTGGATAGGAAAGTCTATTGGAGCAGAAGTACTTTTTGATGTAAAGGGCTCAGACAAAAAAATCAAAGTATTCACCACCCGTGTTGATACCATTTTCGGGGTTACTTATTTGGCTTTGGCTCCTGAATCTGATTTGGCTTCTGAATTGGTCACTGACGATCAAAGAGAAACGGCTGAAGCCTATATCCAAGTTGCCAAAAACCGCTCCGAGCGCGAGCGAATGAGCGACGTGAAAACCATTTCCGGAGCGTTCACTGGCTCCTATGCCATCAATCCATTCAACGGAGAAGAAATCCAGATCTGGGTGGCTGATTATGTATTGGCCGGTTACGGAACAGGCGCTGTAATGGCAGTTCCAGCTCACGACGAGCGAGATTACAACTTTGCGAAGCACTTTGGATTGGAAATCCGACAAGTCATCGAGGGGTCTATGGAAAATGGTTCATTCCCAGGAAAAGGCGGTTTGATCATCAATTCAGGCTTTATTTCTGGTCTTTACATGAAAGATGCCATGCAGAAATGCATTGAATTCTTGGAAGAAAAAGGAATCGGGAAAGGAAAAATCCAGTACAGAATGCGTGATGCAATCTTTACCCGTCAGCGCTATTGGGGAGAGCCACTTCCAGTTTATTTCAAGGATGGCCTTCCTTATTTGATGGATGAAAAAGACCTGCCGCTAGTTCTTCCAGAAGTGGATAAATACTTACCAACCGAAGACGGAGAGCCACCACTTGGCCGAGCAACTAATTGGACCTATAAAATCTCAGAGGGTGAATATCCTTTGGAACTTTCTACCATGCCGGGTTGGGCAGGTTCGAGTTGGTATTTCTTCCGCTACATGGACCCTAAAAATGATCAGGTTTTTGCCGACAAAGTAAAGACTGACTATTGGGGTGCGGTAGATTTATACATCGGAGGATCCGAACACGCTACGGGTCACTTGCTTTACTCCCGATTCTGGACTAAATTTTTATATGACCTTGGTGTAGTAAGCATTGATGAGCCTTTCCAAAAAATGATCAACCAAGGCATGATCCAAGGTCGTTCCA
Organism: Algoriphagus boseongensis; assembly: GCF_004362805.1. Lineage (GTDB taxonomy): Bacteria > Bacteroidota > Bacteroidia > Cytophagales > Cyclobacteriaceae > Algoriphagus > Algoriphagus boseongensis. Next base: position 394,491 of record NZ_SNYF01000008.1, on the reverse strand, counting down.
ATTTTGTATACAGAATCAAAGGCACAAATACCTTTGTTTCCCATGGATTGAAAGATCAATACGATGCTTCGGCCATGCACGTGGATGTAAACATTGTTTATAATGACCAATTGAATTTGGAAAAATTCAAAGCTTGGAGACCAGACTTGGCTGATGCAGAATTTATCCTGGAAGAAGGCAAATACATCTGCGGAGCTGAGGTGGAAAAAATGTCAAAGTCCAAATACAATGTGGTGAATCCGGACGATATCATCGAACGATACGGAGCTGATACTCTCAGATTGTACGAGATGTTCTTGGGACCTTTGGAGCAATTCAAACCTTGGAACACCAATGGAATTGATGGAGTTTATAAATTCCTCAGAAAGCTTTGGAATCTCTACCATACCGCTTCAGGTGAATTTGCTGTTTCAAATGAAAAAGCAAGCAAGGAAGAATTAAAAGCCCTCCACAAAGCCATCAAAAAGATGGAAGAAGACATGGCCAATCATTCTTTCAATACCTCAGTTTCCAGTTTCATGATCTGCGTGAACGAATTGACGGCCTTGAAATGCAATAAGAAGGAAGTTTTGGAACCATTGGCGGTTTTGATCTCTCCATATTCCCCGCATATTTCGGAGGAACTATGGGCCTTGTTGGGTAATTCAGAATCCATCACCAAGGCAAAATTCCCAGAGTTCAAAGAGGAATACCTTGTGGAAAGCAATTTTGAATATCCGGTTATGATCAATGGGAAAATGCGAGCAAAGTTGGATTTGCCTCTTTCACTTGCTGTTCCGGAAATCGAAAAAGCGGCTATGGCGGATGCTACTGTCCAAAAATGGTTGGAAGGAAAAGCCCCTAAAAAGGTGATTATCGTACCCGGCAAGATTATTAACCTAGTCGTTTAACCGATTGAAAATCCAAAAGAAGGGGAAGCAAAGTTTCCCCTTTTTCATTTTCTAATTTACCTTGAAGTTGAATTCATTCTAATCATGATCCTCTACTTATTTCCAGTTCGCACTGCCTTTATCGATCGTGATTTGGAGATGATCAGCCCAGTAGAATCCATCAAACCGCTGGAATTCACCAACAAACCTCTCCAACTGCCCTTCTACTTCATCCTCCAGTTTTTTCAATTGCTTTGGTTTTTGCCCAGAACTAGTCAATACCTCTGCTTTTTTGGAGGATATCATAGTGTGCTTCCTGTTTGGTTTGGGAAAGTTTTTGGAAAAAAATGCACCATCCAGGCAGGTGGGATGGACTGCATGAATATGCCGGAGATAGGCTATGGAAATTTTCGAAAAAAGTGGCTTCGAAAAGCAACAGTTTTTTCTTTCAAGAATTGCTCTTTAATTCTTCCAGTGGCCGAATCTTTGGTAAAACAGGATTATCGCTTCGATTCTAAGATTACTCCAAAGCAAGGTCTGCTCAACTTGATACCTGATTTAAAAACTCCAATCAAGATCGTTCCAAATGGTTTTGATACCGAGTTTTGGAGGGATCTGAATAACGAAAGGAAGCCATTCAGCTTTATATCTGTTGCCACGGGTACTTCCAACCCATCCAGAGCCATAGTCAAAGGATATGATTTAATAGAATTATTGGCCCAAAAACACCCAGATTGGAATTTCACAGTCGTTGGTGATTCTTCTTATTCTAGCTCAAATTCTAATATTTCTGTTCTGGGAAAAATGTCTCCCAATCAGCTTCTGGAGCTATACAATTCCCATCAGTTTTACTTGCAGCTTTCTACTTCTGAGGGATTCCCAAATGCATTGGGAGAAGCCATGGCCTGCAGCTGCATACCGATCGGTTCGGCGGTTGGTGCTATTCCTGATATTGTTGAAAACCCAAAGCTGATTCTTCAAACCAAAGATCTGGATTATTTAGAAAACTTACTTTTCAAATTAGGAGAGGAAGATCTCTCCAAACTTTCTTCTCAAGCCATAGAGCGGATTAAAACTTATTTTTCTTTCCAAAGAAGAAAAGAATTGCTTCTTGATGGCCTTGGCGTTAAGTAATTAATCCCTCTCCTTTCCAATTTTGACCCACCATGGTAATGCAAAATCCTAGGTGATGTTTCTCACTGAGTCTTTGTTGATTTTGCCGGACTTTAGATTGACTAAACCAACATGCCATGAAAAAGTCCAGCATTCTATTCCTGCTTTTGGCCCTACTTTCATTTTCTTGTCAAGAAGATGAAAAACCAATCCAATCCTCCCTGCTAAGCCAAGAAGAGATTGAAACGCTCCTGTTTACTCGTGAGGAGGAAAAACTGGCGCATGATGTCTATATCTATGCATTTCAAAAATATGGGCTGCAAGTATTTCAAAATATTGCAAACAGTGAAACCAGCCACGTTTCTGCTGTTTTACAGCAGATGAACCTATTCCAATTGGCTGATCCATTGAAAGGCTCTACCGTGATGGGAGAGTTCACTGATCCTGTTATCAACCAACTTTATCAGGATCTAACTTCCAAAGTTGACATATCCCTTGGTGAAGCCATAAAAGTAGGTTTGACTATCGAGGATTTGGACATCCTTGATCTCCAAAATGCCATTTCGGAAACCTCTCAGTCTAGTCTGATCCAAGTTTATTCTAGTCTGAAATGCGGCTCGGAGAATCATATGCGCTCTTTCTACAATCAAGCCTTAAATAACAACATCACCTACATACCTCAGTATATCAGTCCATCATACTTCAATCAGATAATCAGCAGTTCGATTACCTCCTGCAATTCCAATTAATCCCATGTTCAAAAACATTTTGATGATATTCCCTTTGTTGGGAATTCTATTTGTCCCTAAGAGTTTTGAAAAAGACCTCCTTTTAGATCAAAACTTAACAAGCATTGCCGAACTAGACGATCCGGGTTTGGCACTCCTGCAAAAGCATTGCTATACCTGTCATAATCCCAAGACAGCTTCTCACGATGAGCTAATTGCTCCACCTTTATTTGGAATAAAAAACCATTACCAAAAGACTTTCACCAGCCAAGAGGAAATCAAGACTGCTATGGTAGGATTTATTCTTAACCCAAATGAAGAGAAAGCCTTGCTCAAAGGACCTGTCAAGCGATTTGGGGTAATGCCAAAACCACAGGTTTCGGAGGAAGAAATCCGGTTGATTGTAGACTACCTGGTGAAAAATGAGGTCGAAAGACCAGCCTGGTATGATCAGCATCATTCCAATGGAAATCATTAATCATTCTGGCTCTCTCCTGTGACCTCTGTCACGGCAAAAGGGAAATTGAATAAGTAGCTTTGAATTACTTAATAGACTAAACCATGGAAACACAACCTATAACAATGCCGAGAATCGGGGACATTGCTCCAGACTTTGAGGCAATGACCACGACCGGAAAAATCAAGTTTTCCGATTATATCAAAGGGAAATGGACAATCCTGTTCTCACATCCTGCAGATTTTACACCGGTTTGCACCACTGAAATGAGTGGATTCGCTTTGGATCAAAAGTTTTTCGACAAACACGATACCAAGTTGATAGGATTAAGTATTGACTCCATTCATGCTCATATCGCTTGGGTAAACAATGTGAAGAAAAACACGGGAATTTTATTTGAATTCCCCATCATTGCGGATATAGATATGAAAGTATCCAAACTCTACGGGATGCTTCAGCCGGGAGAAAGCGAAACAGCAGCAGTGCGGGCGGTATTCTTTATCGACCCGAATGGAAAGATACGACTCATCATGTACTATCCGCTCAACGTGGGAAGGAACATGGAAGAGATCAAAAGAGTCTTGATTGCCTTGCAAACAGCAGACAAATACAAAGTTGCTCTTCCATTAAACTGGACCCCTGGAGACAAAGCCATAGTGCCGCCACCAAAGACCGTTGAAGAAATGATCGAAAGGGAAGCAAGTGATTATGAGATGGTAGACTTCTATTTGGCCAAAAAAGAATTGCCTTTGAATTAAAAATTTTGGATTAAAGGGTTAATTAAATGGGAAAGCCTTTTCGAAATTTTCGGGAAGGTTTTTTTCTTTTTGGCTTAAAATTCAGAATCTTCTTTATTTCGGATATTTAAAGTTTCTAAAACCACTTTTTTGATTTTTTACAAAAAAAGAATACAATCTGTTGATTTTTTAAACCGGTTTTTGAAAACTGAACAAAATCATCTAAAAATCATGCATAAAAAAAGGGAGCCTTTTTGAAATTAGGCTCCCGGTCAGGGTTTATTGTTAATGGATTAAAACCATATAAACTTTGGCAAAGCGCTGGGTTAAGCAATTTTTCTTTCTGCAAAAGTTTCTTAAACCTATGAAAAGCCGCCAAATAATCAAAATTTCAGAAAAAAATTTCTAAAATATTTTTCTTAGCCTTTATCCATAAATTCATCAAACTCCATATTTCTTCCCCATGAAATCTCTTAACTTGAAATATCAATACCCCTGCGCATGAAAAAAATCCTCTTCTTTTTGGTCTTGCTCTTTATCGTCTACCTGATCGGGATCAATACCGTCCCACAATACATTGAGTCCCAAAGAAATCCAGTCAAGAGCCCTTCGCCCTACACAGTATCTTCAGAGGCACAAGCGCTTTATGACCGATTGGATTTCATTTCGGATCTGCATTGTGATGCCTTACTCTGGGGAAGAAATTTAAATGAACGTGGTGAAAGAGGGCATGTAGATTTCCCTAGGATGCGTGAGGCCAATGTTGCCTTGGAGATGTTTACCATTGTTTCCAAATCACCAGCAGGGCAAAATATGAAATCCAATAGTGAGGACGCTTTCGACAACATCACTCCTTTGACCATTGCCAAAGGGGAAAGTCCATGGAATTGGTTTAGCTTGTTCAATCGAACACTAAGTCAAAGTGAGGCTTTGTCACAATTTGTAGATAAAGAAGACGGAAAAGCCATTTTCATCAAGTCAAAAGCAGATCTTGAAAAGCTTATTGAAGCTAGAAAAACTGACAAAACGGTAATTGGAGCCATGCTCGGAATAGAAGGCGGGCATGCTTTGGAAGGAAGTTTGGAAAACCTGGAAAAAGTATATGCTGCCGGAGTTCGAATGATCGGACCAACCCATTTTTTTGACAATGAATTCGGAGGATCCGCTCATGGTGAAAATGGCGCCGGCTTGTCGGAATTTGGAAAAGAAGCTGTCAGAAAGATGAATGAAATGGGAATCTTTATTGATCTCGCCCACTCCTCCCCTGCAATTGTGGAAGATGTACTTAACCTAACCTCTAAACCAATCATAGTCTCTCACACCGGGGTAAGAGCTGTTTTAGACTCACAACGAAACCTCAGCGATGAACAAATACAAAAAATCGCAGCGAATGGTGGAATCATCGGGATAGCATTTTTTGACATGGCTGTCGGTGAGCCTGAATTACCCAATATCGTCGCATCAATCAAACATGTTCGAGATCTAGTTGGAATTGAGTATGTAGCCTTAGGCTCAGATTATGATGGTTCTGTCGCTGTTCCTTTTGACATTACAGGCCTTCCTTTAATCGTGGAAGGATTAGTAAATGCGGGTTTTTCGGAAGAGGAAATTAGGGCTGTAATGGGTGAAAATGTAAAGCGATTTTTTCTTACCAACCTGAATTAAAAAATGGAAAAAGACATCCACTTAGAAAATACCAAGTTTGGAAAACTTCAGGAGTACCTTCGTGAATTTGTTTATGGGGGGATAGACGGTGCTGTTACCACCTTCGCAGTAGTTGCCGGAGGATATGGGGCCAATTTGGACCCGGGAATTTTGATTATTCTGGGTTTTGCCAATCTGCTGGCTGACGGGTTTTCCATGTCTGTCGGAGCTTACCTTTCTGCCAAAAGCGAACGAGACAATTTTGACAAACACGAAAAGATAGAATATTGGGAAATTGAAAATCTACCTGAAATCGAGCGTGAGGAAATCGCTGACATCTACCGAGAAAAAGGCTTTAAAGGTGAGCTACTGGAAAAAATCGTGGACCATATCTGCTCGGACAAGGATCTTTGGGTAGCTGAGATGATGAAGGATGAATTGGGAATGATGCGAGACAGCAAAAGTCCTTTTAAAATCGGGTTGGCAACCTTGATTTCATTCATCCTAGTAGGATTCATTCCTTTGATGGTCTATTTATGGGACTTTTTCTTCCCCATTCAGATCAATACATTTCTTTGGACCAGTATCCTAACTGGACTTGCATTCCTGATCGTAGGATGGCTCAAAGGAATTGTCAACCAAACTTCAGCGCTAAGAAGTATTTTGGAGACCGTAGCCTTGGGAGTTTTGGCAGCAGTAGTTGCTTACTATGTGGGTGATCTTTTAGAAAGCTTTTTCACATAATCTTAGCTATGCATACTATTCAGGAAGTCCTTATCCGAATGGATCAGATCGTAGAGGAATGCAAATCCAGGCAAAGTAGGATTGGATATTTTGCGATTCTTTACAGACAAGTTACTCGAAGGGTTCGTGATGGGATTATTGCAGGAGAATTTGAGGACAATCCTCGAATGGAAAAACTGGATGTTCTTTTTGCGAAGCGTTTTATTGATGCCTATGAACTTTGGACCAAAGGAAGCAAACCTACCGAAAGTTGGAGATTGGCTTTTGAAGCAAACAAAAATCCAAAACACCTGGTTCTTCAGCACCTTTTTCTAGGCATTAATGCCCATATCAATTTGGATTTGGGAATAGCAGCTTCCGAATCGATGGAAGGAAAAAATCTGGTCGGAATTCAGAATGATTTTAATAAAATCAATGCTGTTCTTGCTGAACTTGTAGATGGGGTAAAAGCCAATATCAGTAAGGTCTCGCCTATTTTCGGATGGCTGATTCCTCTGGCCAAAGGAAGAGATGAAATGCTCCTCAATTTCTCTATCCAGATCGCAAGGGACGGAGCATGGAAATTTGCCGGTGAATATCATTCTGATCCAAACAAGGATTTTCAGATCAAAGACCGGGACAAAAACATCGCAGCCTTAGCCCAAAAGCTCATCAATCCAGGAAAGGTCTTGGCATTTATAATAAAAGCAATTGGCTTGGCAGAATGGAAATCTATCAGCCGGATAATGGAGCAATTGGATCTGGTTACCACTAGGACCCTCCAAAGGTTTTGAATCCTTCGGGGGTAAGGTAAAGATCAAAACACTACCTCATCCAAAAATTTCCGACAATCATAGATTGGGATTTCTGAAAAGTAGAACCCATTCGGATCTTCAGTGATGATCGCCTCACAATCATGTTGTAAAGCTGAATAGTACTCCAATCCATCTTCAAAATCTAGTATTCTGGGATTAGAAATTGCCTTTGATACCGTTTCCTTATCCACGGTCGAGACTTGAAGTTTGGAAGATAGTATTTGTATTTTTTGCTTGGCCAGAGACGTTCCGCTTTTTTTCTCTGCAAAATAAAAGGCGATCGCCAAACAAATCGGGCTGGTGAAAAGCTGAAATTGAACCTGATCTGCCAAGCTTAAAATCCGGGCCGAATGTGGAAAAAGTGGGTATTCCTTATTCAAGACGGATACTAACACATTTGCATCCAGAAAAATCCTCATTTTTTGCGCTCAAAAAACTCATCCTTCATTTCCTTACGACCAGAAGGTGTACGCTTATATTCCACCTGTCCTTCAGACACCATAGTGACCCAATCCGAAATAGGAAGCTCATCCAAAGATTTAAAATTCTTGGAGGTCATCTGAGCATATAAAAACTCAGTCAATCGGGAAAGACTAATATTGTTTTGCTCAGCAAAATTCTTGGCTCTGTCAATGACGTCTTTATTGAAAGACAACGTGATCTTGGTGTCCATAACTCGTTGATTTATAATACTGCCGTAAATAAAAATAAATCTATACGTAAATCAAAAAATCCTTTGACTTTCTTTGCATTCTCATTGCCACTTGGCCATTTCCCGATCGGTTTCGGCTCGATTTTTCAGGTTAGTTTTTTCCTTTTTCAGTTCGGTCGCATAGAAATGGGTTCCCTGAAAGTAATCAACCCTTGCTTCCGATTCTCCCTTGGCTACAGTCCATCGTTCTCCTTTAAAGAGTTTAACCTTATCCTCATGCAATTCTAAAAACTCATCGTAAGGCCCTCTAGGAGAAATCAGTTTGACAAAAATCGGAGAAGTCTCAATGGCAATAAATAACAGCATGATAAACATATTTGCCATAGCCATAGCGGAACTTTCAGAAGTCAAGGCAGAAAGCGCATCCATCCTCGCAGCCAAGCCATCAAAGCCCTCAATTCCAGGTTGCTGTTTTTCAAATTCAGCTTGGCGCAGGGCGATAAATTCCCGAATCTGAGCTTCGATCGTATCGATTCGAATTTGATTTCTCTTTCTTAAATCATCCAAAGCAACTTGAGCCGCGTCTAGCTGTTGCTCTTTCTTTTTAGCATTGGTACCCAAACCCACAATCCCACTGGTGCTGGAGGTTTTTTCTCCAAAGCGCTCTGCATCATATTCCTTTTGAACCTGATCCCGAAATGCTTCTGAATTGGAAACTTCTTTCTTCAGCGTATCGATTTTTGCCTCAAGCTCCTGAATTTCCGGAAATCCCTTTGCCAGATTTGCCTTTGATTGAGCGATAAATTCAGTCTTTTTTTCATCCAGTTTTCGGTTGATTTCCCGCTCAAACATTTTCAATTCCAAGGGTTTGGAAATGACCAAAGCCAATAAAACCGCCAAGACCAATCTAGGAATAGCCAATTTCCACTCTGCCCAAGCATTTTCCTTCTTTCGCATGCTCGACACAATAAAGCGGTCTAGGTTGAAAATCATCAAACCCCAGAGCATTCCAAAGAAAACGGCTGGAAGCCATTCTTGAAATACAGTATAAAGGGCATATCCCGCAGCAAGGGCAGCGAGCACTCCAGTAAAGAAAACCGTAGCGCCAATGCCAATGTATTTGTTGGATTCTGTGGGAGTCCGTTTCAGAATTTGAAAATTAGCTCCGCTACAAAACCAGAAAAATTTCGTCAGTTGATTCATGGAAAGGGTGTTTGATGATTTGGCTTATTGGAATTAAACGCTAAAACCCTTCCAATCACTAAAATCAATCTCATCTAATAGCCATTTTGGGATGAAAACATTCATTTACGGGGCAGAAATCAAGATTTCCAATTTCTGATCAGCTTCACAGATCATTTCGTAGAATTGTCCACTTTGTTCGGAATCGTCCATACCATGAACGGTTTTGATTCAGCTAATTTTTCACTTAGGTTTATGCACATGAAAAAGCACCTTCTACTTTCCCTGGTTTTTTTCGGGCTTTTTATAGCCCAGGTCACCTCTCAAACCATCCCATTTGAGGAAGAGGTAAAGCGAATTTCAGCTAGAATAGACAGCACAGGTTGGAGTCCTGGCTCTACTGTTTTCACAGGAAGTTCAACCATTCGAATGTGGAAATCCTTAGAAGAAACATTTCCAAACGAAACTTTAATCAACACTGGATTTGGAGGTTCCAAAGCCTCTGATTTGGAGCGGCATCTTTTTCCTTTGGTGATCAAATTTGAACCTTCACGGGTATTTATTTACGAGGGAGACAATGACCTCTGGGCTGGTGTAGAAGTATCTGCTATCCTCACCAGTCTGGATAATATTGTGACCCGTATTCACTTGGTCAACCCAGATATTGAAATTTTCTTGATTGGGGCCAAGCCTAGTCCTTCCCGTTGGGAGAAAAAGGATAGCTACCTGATTTTTAACCGAATGCTCAAAGAATACTGTCAAACCAAAGAGCAAGTCCAGTATGTAGACACTTGGAAGGCGCTGACCGATACTGAGGGGAATGCACGGCCTGAATTGTATATCCAGGATATGCTGCATTTGAATCAGGAAGGATATGTGATTTGGGCTGGGATATTTAAGGGATATTTCAAGAATTAGCCTATTCTTTCTTGCGGAGCTTTTCTTCAAAAACAGTCAAAGGTAAAATCCCACCAAACGTCCATGAGAACCCTTCCCAACTTCTAGAAAGCCTGATGGGAGGATTATTCTCTATCCTTAACTCATATATTCGATTAGGGCCCAAAGTAAAAAACTGTCCTAGCTCAAAATTTAGAAAAGCAGAGTTAAATACCCGTATTCTGGAATGAATACCCGTTTTAAAGAAAAAAGGGCTTTTTCTAACCAAATCGAGTGTATAATCGACTAGTTCTCCTTCTCGTGTCAGAATTTGACCTGACCTATTTTTCACATCACTTTCAAATCCAAAAACCGACACGTTGGAATTTAAAAATGCCCCAACTCGGATATTTCCTCTTGCTCCTGTAGGAATATCATATCGGAAAGTAAAAGGCAAAACCAGATTTGGAGAGCCTGAACCTGAAATTCCTAAGAAATCACCCGTCACCTCCACATAGTAAGGACTTGAGTCATGGTGAAAAAAGGAAAGGCCAGATTCCAAGGATAAATTTTGCCTGCGAAAACCAAACCCAAGCCCGTAGTACAGGCTTAAATCTTGAATTCCAGAATACTGATCTTTGATATATGGGCCATATCTCATCCCAAAATGAGGAAATAAATAATATCCAGAATCATCACTTAAAGACCTGAAATCCTCGCTTTTTACAATTCTAGAGGCTTTCTTAACTGAATTGGTTTGCACCTGAGCAAAAGAATAACTAACTATTCCGAAGCTCAATAAGAGTAAATAAAAAACTTTCATCAGTAAATCAATTTTATTTATAACTAAGTTTAAAATAAAAAATTGTACTTAGTTAAAACTATTTTTTACTTAAATCCTTTCTTGCTCCAAAAAGTCGCAAGAATTGACCCGGTTACATTTTGCATAGGACCAAAAACGGCAGGCGCTAAACCAACAGTGACGAGTTTACCCAAGGATTGAGAAAGACCTGAAGCCAGTCCGGCATTCTGCATGCCTACCTCAATGGCAATTGTCCGGGCATCTTGCTCTTTCATCCCAATCAATTTTGAAAAGCCATAACCAATTCCATAGCCAAGAAGATTATGCACCAGCACCAGTACAATCAGAATTGGCCCAATATCCAGCAGGCTATCTCGTCCTGCTGCAGTGATCACTAAAATAATTAAGGCAATTCCAAGCATCGAGACTAATGGAAGAAGCTTTTCGATAAAAGTTGATTTTCCACCCAAAAACTGGTTCACCAATAGTCCCGCACCAACAGGTAGAAGAATGATTTTGAAAATATCCCACATCATTTTCAGCAAATCGATTTCGATAAACTGACCCGCTAACAATTTCATTAAAACTGGAGTCATCAATGGCGCCATAAGCGTGGTGATCGAGGTTAGGGTCACCGAGAGGGCAACATTAGCCCGGGCCAAAAATGCCATCACATTGGACGCGGTGCCACTGGGAGAGCAACCCACCAAAATCAATCCAGCTGCCACCTCTGGTTCTAGCCCACTAAATTGTGCAAGTCCAAAACCGACCAAAGGCATGATGGTAAGCTGTGCAAAAACACCGATTCCAACTGATTTAGGACTTTTGGCAACGGCAGCAAAGTCCTTCCAGCTTAAAGTTGCCCCCATTCCAAACATAATCAATTGAATAAGTGGATTAATTAATTGAGTAAGCTTAAAACCTTTGACTTCTTGAAAATATTGGGGAAAAAACATGGCCAAAGCCACCACTCCCAAAATTGAAACCGGAAAACTAAATGCCTTTAATTCAGCTTTTGAGCGCAGTCCAATTGCCAATGCAAACCAAAACATGACAAAGGCATAACCCGACTCTTCAATCCCTGAGTTAAAAATTCTTCCAATCCAAATGATTAAAAGAATCAGGGGGATTTGAAAAGCAAGTCTTGACATTTTTGGCTGGATATGATGGAATAAAAAAGCACCTTTTTCTTTTCACTTACAAGCCTTGAATCATTCAACCATTTGACGAAAGGCCTTTTACAAATTCAGAAACTTCACAGGGGGATAACTTTACTCCCAAATATTATTCGTACTTTTGCGGCTTCAATTAGGCAAACCATGCAGAATATTCGGAATATCGCGATCATCGCTCACGTTGACCACGGTAAAACAACCCTTGTGGATAAAATCATCCACGCTTCAAAAATCTTCAGAGAAAACCAACAGTTTGACGATCTAATCCTTGACAACAATGATCTGGAGCGGGAAAGAGGTATTACTATCCTTTCCAAAAACGTATCAGTAAGATACAAAGACACCAAGATCAACATCATTGACACTCCTGGTCACGCCGACTTTGGAGGAGAAGTAGAACGTGTTTTGAAGATGGCTGATGGGGTAATTCTTTTGGTGGATGCCTTTGAAGGCCCTATGCCTCAGACCCGATTTGTTTTGGGAAAGGCACTTGCACTTGGACTGACTCCAATTGTAGTAGTAAATAAAGTAGACAAGGAAAACTGTCGTCCAGATGAAGTTCACGAGGCGGTATTTGAGCTAATGTTCAACTTGGACGCTACGGAAGAGCAGTTGGAATTCCATACGCTTTATGGTTCTGCCAAGCAGAACTGGATGGGTCCGGATTGGAAAAATCCAACCGATTCAATCCTTCCACTTTTGGATGCTATTTTGGAATTTATTCCTTCACCAAAAATTTCTGAAGGAACACTTCAAATGCAGATCACCTCTTTGGATTATTCCAACTTCGTGGGTCGAATTGCCATTGGAAGAATTGCAAGAGGAACTATATCAGAAAATCAGCAAATCGCACTTTGTAAGGCTGATGGTTCCATCAAAAAAATGAGAGTAAAAGAACTTCATACTTTTGAAGGTCTTGGAAAAAATAAAGTTCAAACTGTAAGCGCGGGTGATATTTGCGCGGTAACAGGTATTGAAGACTTCGAAATCGGCGACACTATCGCTGATGTAGAAAATCCCGAGCCACTTCCTCGTATCTCCATCGATGAGCCTACGATGAACATGCTCTTCACCATCAACAATTCTCCTTTCTTCGGTAAAGAAGGAAAATTCGTGACTTCCCGTCACTTGAGAGATCGTTTGATGAAGGAAACTGAGAAAAACCTTGCACTTCGTGTGGAGCCTACCGATTCAGAAGATCGATTCTTGGTTTATGGAAGAGGAATTCTTCACTTGTCTGTATTGATCGAGACGATGAGAAGAGAAGGCTATGAACTTCAGGTAGGACAGCCTCAAGTTATCTTCAAAGAAATCGACGGAGTAAAGTGCGAGCCAATCGAAACACTAGTAGTAGACGTACCACAGGAGACTGCCGGTAAAGTAATCGAATTGGCTACTCAGAGAAAAGGTGAGCTATTGGTAATGGAGCCAAAAGGCGATTTGCAGCACTTGGAATTCAAGATTCCTTCAAGAGGCTTGATCGGCTTGAGAAACAACGTACTTACCGCTACTCAGGGTGAAGCCATCATGAACCACAGATTTACAGCCTATGAACCATTCAAAGGCCCAATCCCAGGAAGAATCAACGGTTCTTTGATCTCTATGGAAGGTGGTCAGTGTACTGCTTATGCTATTGACAAACTTCAGGATCGTGGAATTTTCTTCATCGAGCCAGGAGATGAATTGTATACTGGACAAGTAATCGGTGAACATTCCCGTGATAATGACTTGGTGGTAAACGTTCAAAAAGGCAAGAAACTGACCAACATGAGAGCTTCTGGTTCTGATGATAACGTGAGAATTGCCCCTCCGAAAAGATTCTCCTTGGAAGAGTCCATGGAATACATCCAAAAGGACGAATACTTGGAAATCACTCCAAAGTCCATCCGAATGAGAAAAATCTATTTGGATGAAAATGAAAGAACAAGAATGTCTAAGAAAGAAGACTAAAAATAAAGGCTCTGAAATTTCAGAGCCTATTTTTTTACCATTGATGATGGACTTCAGGTTTGATGAATTCCTCATATACCTGAACCGCCTCCTGCATCTGATGTGGACTCAAAGGTGGTAATTGGGAAGCTCGAATATTTTTTTCCACCTGCTCTACTGTCGATGCTCCAGGGATAACTGTTCCAACTTGCTTAAACATCAAAATCCATCTCAAAGCCTGGGCGGCTAAATCATGCCCGTCTGCAAATTCCTTTTTCAGTTCTTCCACTGCGGGAAATGCTTTGTCCAAAGGAACTCCAGAAAAAGTCTCGCCTTTATCAAATGCTTTCCCATCCCGATTAAAATTCCGGTGATCGTCTTTTGAGAAACTGGTTTCTTTAGTGATTTTACCAGAAAGAAGTCCACTAGCCAAAGGAACTCGAATAATCAATCCGATTTTATTGGCCTCTGCATAACTGAAAAGCATTTCTGAAGGCCTTTGTCTAAACAAATTAAAAATCACCTGAATCGTAGAGACGATATCATATTTCATCGCTGTCATGGCTTCGTTGATTTTCTCCACGCTTACCCCCATAGCCGCAATTTTACCTTCCTTTTTCAGGTCTTCAAACAAGCGGAAAATCTCATCATGCTGGTAAACAATGGTTGGAGGACAATGGAGCTGGATCAGATCCAGTCGATCCAAACCGGTATTTCTCAAACTATCCTCCACATATCTCCTCAACCTCTCCGGGGTATAGCCTTCAGCGAAGTGTGGTTGAATTCTGCGTCCACACTTGGTGGCCACATAGATTTTTTCCGAACGCTCCCTTACTGCCCTTCCCACTGCCGCTTCACTTAATCCCCCATCGTAAACATCCGCCGTATCGACGAAATTTATCCCCTTGTCAAATGCGGTATGCAAAATCTCCTCAGCTTTTTTGGGATCGAAGGGTTTACCCCAGCCACCGCCAACCTGCCATGTCCCTAATCCAATTTCGGAAACATTCCAACCGGTTTTTCCAAGAATCCTATACTTCATAAAACACTATTTTGAGAAGGTGTAATTCTAATCTGATTAAGTTGCTAACTATACAAAAGCAATTTAAATTTTTATCTTTAATCCCGCTTGAAATCCATCTGATGATTGATGGTCAAGCAGATCAAAATCAGCAATGCCTACTCGTAGAAAATTTATTCAAACCATAGCTTTGGCAAGTGCCTCGGCTTCTTTAACCATTCCAATTCAACTTTCAGCTATGCCAGCTCAAAAATTAATTCACCAAGTTTATTTCTATTTGCACAAAGACTCTGATCTGAAAGAATTCATGACCGATGCAGCTCCAATGCTCGGCAGATGTAAAGATGTAGCACAATTTATTATGGGCACACCTGCTCCTACTGAAAAAAGAGAGGTAGTCGACCACAGCTTTCATGTCTCTTGTACCTTATTTTTTGATTCTTTGGAAGCCCAGGCTGCTTACCAAAAAGACCCTTTGCATTTAGAGTTTATCGATAAATATGCTCATATGTGGAAGACTGTAAAAGTTTACGATATCGCGATCTAAACCTTTTGGTATTAATTTTCCGTTTCTGAAAAAAATATTACTTATGAAAAAGCTCAATTGGATAATTGGACTGTTGATGTTGGGGTTTTGGGCTTGCCAAGAGGAGGGCTCTCCAGAGCCTGTAGACCCAAATCAAGAGGTCAAAAAGGCAATCTTTGAAACTATGAGAGAATGGTATTTCTGGAATTTAGAAATGCCTACTTCTGTAAAATACGCAGATTATGCTGAAAATGCAGATTTGCTAAACGCGATCATCTACAAACCTTTGGATCGTTTTTCTTACCTGACCACTCAGGAGAGTTTTAACAATGCTTTTGTGGGAATAAATGCAGGCCATGGTTTCGGCTTTGGTTTTACTGCAGATGAACGGCTGTTTTTAACCTATGTATTTGATGAAGCCCCAGCTGGAAAAGATGGCTGGAAAAGAGGCTGGGAAATCACCCAAATCAATGGGCAACCCATTGCCAGCTACAAAACCAGCACGGGTGGCTATGACTTCAAATTAGGAGCAGGCACTCCTGGGATTTCCAATACCTTCACCTTTAAGCTCCCGGATGGCACTACCACCACCCGAACAAACGTCAAGGCGGAATACCAAAGCAATTCGGTATTAGATCGAAGAGTGATTGAAGAAGGAGGTAAAAAAATCGGCTATTGGGCTTACCAAAGCTTCAAAGCAACAGCCGGATTATCTCCTACACAAAGCACCGAAGTGAAAAACTCTATGGAGTATTTCCAATCCCAGGCGATCAATGAATTGATTATTGACCTTCGATACAACGGTGGAGGATCAGTTGCAGTAGCAGAGCAAATCCTAAATTACCTTGTTCCGGCAGTTCACTCCGGAAAAGTAATGTATACCAACAAGCTGAACTCCCTTAAATTCAGCCAGAATACCTCTCGCAATTTCGCTAAGATTGGAACTTTGTCTTTATCTAAAATCGTCTTTATCACCTCTAGAGGATCGGCATCCGCTTCGGAACTTATAATTAATAGTTTGACTCCTTACATGCAGGTCGTACTGATCGGAGATAATACGTTCGGAAAACCTGTTGGCTCTTTCCCTCTTTCACCTTATAACCGGGTGCTCCAAACCAATAAAGTGGAAGTGGTGCCAATTACTTTTGCCATTGCAAACTCAGAAGGTAAAGCAGAATATTTCGATGGATTTCCAGCCAACTTTACCGTAGGTGATTCTCCTCAATTCAACTGGGGGGATAAAAGAGATTTGAGATTGGCAGCGGCTATTCAGTATGTAACTACAGGAAGTGTAGGAGCAAGAATGATGGATACTTATTACAAACCTAAATGGGAAATGATAGATGCCTTTGAAGGTCTGCAAAAAGAATTTCCAGCATTCTAACAGAAAAGCCCGATTTGAAATCGGGCTTTTTTTATTTCTGATGTCTTTTGATCAAGACTTCCATCACTTCATCGAGTTCGATTTCTTTTGCCTCCAGCAAAACCAAGTAATGGAAAAGTAGGTCCGCAGCCTCTCCAAGAAATAGTTCCTTGTTATCATCCTTGGCCTCGATGACAATCTCAACCGCTTCCTCTCCTACTTTTTGGGCAATCTTGTTGATTCCCTTTGCGAAAAGGGAGGCCGTATAGGACTGATCCGATGGGTTGGTTTTTCTATCCTTGATGATGGCTCGAAGCTGATCGATAAATCCAGTTTTAGAGGAATTGACTTCATTCCAGCAAGTATCCGCACCAGTATGGCAAACGGGCCCACGAGGGTTGGCTTTGATCAAAAGTGAATCTCCATCACAATCCTCTTTGATGCTCACCACTTCCATAAAGTTGCCTGATGTTTCCCCTTTAGTCCAAAGTCTTTCTTTGCTACGGGAATAAAAAGTAACCATCCCAGTTTCCTGGGTTTTGGCCAAAGCCTCGGAATTCATAAAGCCCTGCATCAGCACTACTCCGCTTATCGCATCCTGGACAATGGCTGGAATAAGGCCGTTCATTTTATTGAAATCTATATTCATGTTTTTCTCATTTTTAAATAGAAATACAGTTGAAATAATGCCCGATAAATCGGGCAGAAATAAATGGAAATAATTTCAACTATAAGTTTATCCTGATCAGGATCTATTTCTATTTTATTTCAATAGTATTTCCAATTATTTCCTAATCGCTAATCCTTCTATACTCAAATATTCTTTCAACTCCGGAATTCCGATTTCCTTAAAATGGAAAATACTCGCCGCCAGAGCCGCATCTGCTTTTCCAAAGGTAAACACATCTTTGAAATGAGGCATATTCCCAGCACCACCCGAGGCAATTACCGGAATGGATAAAGCGGAGGAAATCTCAGACGTGATTTCGTTGGCAAAGCCAGCCTTGGTCCCATCGTGATCCATGGAAGTCAATAAAATTTCCCCTGCACCACGATCGGCCACTTCCTTGGCCCATTCTTGGGTTTTTAATAAAGTTGGCTTTCTCCCTCCGTGGGTATGAACAAAATCAATTCCATCCACACTTCTGGTATCGATCGCCACCACCACGCACTGAGAACCAAATTCCCTGGCCATTTCATCCACTACTTTTGGGTTGTAAACAGCTGCGGAGTTAATGGATATTTTATCAGCTCCAGCACCTAAAAGAACCTTGACATCCTCCACTGTGGAGATACCACCTCCTACGGTAAAAGGAATATTGATCGCCTTGGCAACTTTGGTCACCAATTCTGCTAAAGTCTTCCGCTTATCCACTGTGGCTGTGATATCCAAAAAGACCAACTCATCCGCTCCTTCATCGGAATAGATTTTTGCCAATTCTACTGGATCTCCCGCATCTCTCAACTGAACAAAGTTTACACCTTTGACTGTACGGCCATCTTTGATATCGAGACAGGGGATGATTCTTTTTGTTAGCATTATATAGTATTCAAAACTTTATTATTCTTCATTCGGTGTTCGATATTGAAATTTACGATTTACGAAATACGAATTACGAGGTGAATATGAACTTCAATCCTGATTCTAAATAGTTACGCCTCCTCTGAATTAAATGGTTGAGGCCCAATTGAAGGTCGTAAATCCAAAATCAAAAATCGTAAATCATAAATTAAAACCTGCTAGCTCCTCCAGCGTCACCCTTCCTTCGTAGTAGGCTTTACCGACAATGGTCCCGTAAACTCCGATTTTCTCCAGTTCCTCCAAATCCTGAACAGAAGAAACTCCTCCGCTGGCAATCAGCTTTAAATCCGGAATTTCCTGTAAAATCTCTCGATACAGATCAATAGAAGGGCCTTGCAACAAACCATCTTTGGCCACGTCGGTACAGATTACATAGCGAATTCCCAAGTCAAAATATTCTTTGATAAAAGGAATCAAATCAACCTTAGTAGTCTCTTCCCAACCTCCAACAGCTATTTTGCGGTCTTTGGCATCGGCTCCCAAAATGATCTTTTCGGCACCGTAGTTTTTTATCCATGACTTAAATAAATCTGGATTTTTCACAGCAATGCTTCCTCCCGTCACTTGTTTAGCTCCTAAAGCGAAAGCTTTTTCAATCTCCTCATTGGCTTGTATTCCTCCTCCAAAATCAACTTTCAGACTTGTCTCTAAACATATGCTCTCCAAAACATCTCCATTGATGATTTTCTTAGCTTTTGCCCCATCCAAGTCTACCAGATGCAAGCGCCGAATTCCAGCCCCTTCGAAGCGTTTCGCCATTTCCAAAGGATTATCGTGGTATTCTTTTTTGCTACTATAATCGCCTTGGCTGAGACGGACACATTTTCCTCCGATGAGGTCGATGGCGGGGATGATGTACATAAGATGATTTGAAATGGAATGAGATTTACGAATGACAATTTACGAGGTGATTTTGAACCTCTTTCCTTAATCACACAAGTTGACCTTTTGGATTTCAGATTTGAGGTTCAGGAAATGGTCTTAAATCAAAAATCGTAAATCGAAAATCATTAAATATTTAGAAAATTACTCAACAACTTCTCCCCAACCGTACTGCTTTTCTCTGGATGAGCTTGAATTGCCCAGTAATTTCCCTGATGGAGAATAGCCGTAAAATCATGGATGTAATGCGTAGTGGCTATGGTCACCTCACTAATCTCAGCATAATAGCTATGCACATAATAGAGGAATTTGGGATCGGGAAGGTTTTTGAGCAAAGGGTTGTCAGCTAGGTTTTCTAATTCATTCCAACCCACATGAGGCACTTTAAATTCCTGAGAATTTTCAGGAATAAAACGCTTTACCTTCACTGGAAAGATCCCCAAACAATCCGTATTGTTTTCCTCCGAATGCTCACAAAGCAATTGTAAACCCAAACAAACCCCGAGAAATGGTTGCTTAATTTCCCTAATCAGCTGATCCAGTTTTCGGGCTTTGAGATAGCTCATTGCGGTACTCGCCTCGCCTTGACCAGGGAAGATCACCTTGTCGGCTTGGAGGATTTTCTCCGGATCGTCCGTCAATTCGGCCTCCGCGCCAAGTCTTTCTAAGGCATAAAGGACTGATTGGACGTTGCCTGCGTTGTATTTGATTACGGCTATTTTCATGTGTGAAGACGGAAGTCAGAAGACCGAAGACGGAAGTCAGCGCTCCGGTCTTCGATCTTCGGTCTTCAGTCAGTTTAATTTTCCATCTTTTGTTTTAGCATCTCTTCCAAAACTTCCTCAATTTCAGAAAGCGAATCGAAAAGCTGCTCGTAGCTGTCGATCACCCAATATTTATCCTGAAAGTGATCTTTCCAGTATTCGGTATTCATAATCTTGCGGACATCGTAAGGAAAATGCTTCGGTTCATCAGAAAGTGAAAACTTGGTCTCTCCTGCCGAACTCAATATCCCCGCTCCATAAATCCTCAATTCTCCTTCTTCCCGAATCAATCCAAACTCAATCGTAAACCAATAAATCCGGCTCAGCAATTGAATAGCCCAAGGGTCTTGGATATGCCTTAGGGCAATTCCACTCAATTTTTCCAGAAAATCCACATAGTGCTGATTCGTCAACAAAGGCATGTGAGCAAAGGCGTCATGAAACATATCTGGCTCTTCGAGGTAATCCAGCTGTTCCATTTTGCGAAGCCAGGTAGAAGAAGGAAAGCGTTTGTTGTTTAGCAATCCAAAGAACAAATCGTCATCAATCAAACCCGGAACCACCTGTACTGCCCAACCTGTAGTTTTGTCGAGGATCTCGTTTAGTTCCTCAAAGTTGGCAATCCGATCGGCGGTAAACTTCACAGTTTCCACTCCCTCCAAATAGGCCTTAGATGCCGCCTTAGGAAGGTTTGGCATTTGCCTTTCGAAAAGGATTTTCCAGACTTTAAAATCCTCCTCTGAGTAAGCAGCATAGTCCTGCTTCATTTCTTTCAATCTCGGGTCAGAAAAGACCCAATCCTTAGGTTTATTAATCATTTAATTTGGGTTTATATCTCTTTCGCTTAATCCAATAACCAAAAAAGGCCTAATCCGGTTGGAATAGGCCTTTTGATTTTACATTTCAAACCAATACATCCCTATCCCTCATTGGAGGAAGTGATAAGAATGATGTACGTAGGTTCTTGGTGTAGGATTCATGCTATAAAGTTAATCAGGTTATTGACTTAGGACAAAATTATTTACAGCAACTCAAATGTTTTTCTTTTAGCGAAAATCTCGCGGATCCAAGCGGCAAGCCTGGCACTCTGAGCAAAATCCAAAGTCTGCTGTCCATCAGAATAGGCTTTTTCAGGCACCTCATGAGATTCGTAGATCACTCCATCAGCTCCGGCCATCACTCCCGCCAAAGCCATCTGAGGCACATAGGCCCGAATACCAATTCCGTGAGAAGGGTCAACAATTACGGGCAAGTGAGATTTGGCTTTCAAAATTGGAATTGCATTCAGGTCCAAGGTATTTCTTGAAGCCTTCTCATACGTACGTATGCCTCTCTCGCACAGGATCAGTTTTTCATTTCCTCCGGAGAAAACATACTCTGCTGACTGAAGCAATTCCTCGATGGTTCCAGAAATCCCACGCTTGATCATGACTGCTTTATCGACCTTTCCCAGTTCGTCCAAAAGGTTAAAGTTTTGGGAATTTCGAGCACCGACCTGATACACATCCACGTAAGGATACATTTCTTCGATTTGGGACGTCTGCATCACTTCAGTTACGATCTTGATTCCGGCTTTGGAAGCAATGGAATGCCACAATTGAAGGCCCTCGATCCCCATTCCCCGGAAAGCATAAGGAGAAGTCCTTGGTTTGAATACGCCACCACGCATCATGCGAATTCCATTTTCTACGCAGTGATCCACCACCTTTTGAATTTGCTCCTCAGATTCAATCGAACAAGGACCGGTGATGATGGCCATCTCGCCATCCTGGATAAAAACTCCGTCTCCCAAATCAACCGAAGTAGGTTTTACCTTCCACTTTTTGGAAACCAACTTATATTCATCAGAGACAATATGGATATCTCGAATACCGTCCATTTGGCCGATTTTCCTGATATCGAATTCATTTTTTCCGATTCCGATCAGGTAATCTCCCAATTGAGTTTTTACCTCGGTAGTTTTGTAGCCGATCTCATTGACTTTAGAAATCAATTTTTCCTTTTGATTTTCGGAAATATCGGGTTGAAGTTGGATAATCATAGGTATATGCGATTTGCGAAGTACGATTTACAAGGTCATTTTGTACTTCAATCCCCACATCCAAACGTTTGACTTTAGGTTTGGGGATTGAAGATTAAAATTGGGTCATAAATCGTAAATCAAAATTCTGAAATTGTATGTAGTTTATAGTTGCTCACTGAGCTTTAACTCCTTTTAAATACTTCTGGATGTCTTCGCTCAGGTTTTTGGAATCTTTAATCACTTTGATAAAAGCCGATCCGATGATGGCTCCATTGCTATACTTGGACGCTGTGCTGAAAGTTTCTGAATCTGAAATACCAAATCCTATCAGTCTAGGATTCTTGAGATTCATTTCCTCCACTCGCTTGAAATAGGTGATCTGTTCTTCTGAAATTTCCGCTTTAGCTCCTGTGATGGAATGCGAAGAAACCATGTAGATAAACCCATCGGTGTTTTCATCGATTTCCCGGATTCGCTTTTCAGAAGTCTGTGGAGAAATCAAGAAAGTATTGACGATTCCGAATTGATCGAATAAGGCTTTGTATTCATCCAAATACTGCTGCATAGGTAAATCTGGCACGATCAACCCGTCCACTCCCACTTCCTTACATTTTTGACAAAACTCCTCCATTCCAAATTGGATGATCGGGTTCAAATACCCCATCAAAACAACTGGGAGATGGATTTTTGCCCGAAATCCAATGAGCTGCTCAAAAAGCAACTTCATGGTCATGCCATTGTCCAAGGCAATTTTATTGCTGTCCTGAATGGTAGGACCATCGGCAACTGGATCAGAATAAGGAACTCCAATCTCGATGATATCTGCCCCACCCGCTTGGATAGCTTCCATGATAGAAACCGTATCCTCCAGATTTGGAAATCCAGCGGTAAAATAGATGGAGAGGACGCGCTCCTTTTTATGGTTAAATAGGTAATGTATGCGATTCATTTTTAAATACGGGTTACGAGTTACGAATTACGATGCCTAGTTGATCCTCCAACTCCTTTTCCACAAGTAAAAGCCTTGGAAATCCGAGTTGAAGTTCAGTTTTACCTCGTAAATCGTAATTCTGAATTCTAGAATTTCAATATCCTCCCCACTTGATATAAGTCTCCAAGTCCTTATCTCCTCTACCGGAAAGATTGATTACAATGATATCATCTTTTCCATATTCGATCTGATTTAGGGCATAGATAGCATGAGCTGATTCAATTGCAGGGATTATTCCTTCCAAGCGACTCAACTCGATCCCTGCTGCCATAGCATCCTTATCTTCAACTGCCACAAATTCGCCTCTACCGATATCGAATAGATGCGCGTGAACTGGGCCGATTCCAGGGTAATCCAAGCCAGCAGAAATGGAATGTGGCTCCACTACCTGTCCATCTTCAGTTTGCATCAAAATCGTTTTGGATCCATGTAAAATGCCTGGAGTTCCAAGAGCAGTAGTAGCGGCTGATTTTCCAGAACTCACGCCAAGGCCTGCTGCTTCAGCGGCGACCAAACGAACTTCAGGAGTATTGTAATAATGATAAAAAGCGCCAGCAGCATTGGATCCACCTCCTACACAGGCAATAACTATATCCGGATTCTCTCTACCTTCTTTTTCCTTCAATTGCCATCTAATCTCTTCAGATATCACAGATTGAAATCTGGCAACCATCTCTGGATAAGGGTGTGGACCTACAACTGATCCAATGATATAGTGGGTATCGACTGGATTATTGATCCAAGCACGCATGGCTTCATTAGTGGCATCCTTAAGGGTTTTTGAACCGGAGGTAGCAGGAACCACCTTTGCCCCCAAGATCTTCATTCGCTCCACATTCGGTCTTTGCCTTGCAATGTCTATTTCTCCCATGTAAACCGTGCAGTCCATGCCCATCAGTGCACAAACCGTAGCGGTCGCTACCCCATGTTGTCCAGCTCCTGTTTCTGCGATGATTCGCTTTTTGCCCAAGCGCTTAGCTAACAAGATTTGACCTATGGTATTATTGACCTTGTGTGCACCAGTATGACAAAGATCTTCCCGCTTTAGATAAATTTTAGCGCCATATTTTTCCGAAAGCCGATTGGCTAAATAAAGAGGTGTTGGCCTTCCTACGTAGTCTTTTAACAGGCTTCGAAATTCCTTCTGGAAATCCTCAGAAGCCATAATCGCTTCATAATTTTCCTTTAATTCCTCCACATTGGGGTAAAGCATTTCGGGAATATATGCTCCTCCAAATTTGCCATAAAAGCCCTTTTCATCTACACGTATCATATTCTTCAAGTTGATAGTTAGCAGTCCATAAACTATGGACCCTCAGCTATGGTCTAATATTTTCTTTAAAACGCTTTAATTTTTCAATATTCTTGAGCCCAGGAGCAACTTCAAATTTGGAATTCAAATCCACTCCAATGAGTGTGGGGATTTCGGCTGCCAAAGCTAAAATTTCTTCCTCAATTCCCTCTTCCAAGCCTCCACCTAGTAGAAATCCTTTGTTGAAGGGATAAGTTTTCAAATAAGTCCAATCAAATCTTCTCCCTGTCCCACCATGGGAAACAGAAGCTGTATCAAAGAGAAATTTATCCACTAAAGACTCATACTCTTTAAGCCTATCCCACTCTATTTCCTCCTTCACCGAAACCACCTTCCAAAGTTCAACCTCAGTTTTGCTCGCCAACGATTTTACAAAATCCGGACTTTCCTGCCCATGCAATTGAACTGCGGAAAGCTTGAAATCCTGAATCTTGCGAAGTATTTCCTCTTCATTTTCGTTTACGAAAACCCCAACTTTTTTGACTTCCAAAGATGAAATCCAGGCTTGGTTTTCAAGCGAAACGAATCGTGGTGATTTAGGATAAAAGATCAAACCCATCCAATCGGGTTGAATCACTTTTATCAATTCCCGGATATTTTCCGGCTCCCGCATCCCGCAAACTTTGATTTCCATCAGGCTTGGCTAGGTTCGGATTCTTTGGATTTTAATTTTTTAAACTCTTTGATGAAATTGTAAGCTGCCTGCTCCGGGCGTGCTGATTTCATAAAGTTTTCTCCTATCAAAAACCCATCAAATCCAGCTTCGCTCAATTGGATCAAAGTTTTTGGATCAGAAATTCCACTTTCAGAAATCTTGACAAATGAGTTTGGTATTTGATTGACCAAAGCCAGTGAAGTATCCAGAGAAACCTCAAAAGTTTTAAGGTTTCTGTTATTTACTCCCACCAAATCCAATCCGTCGCAAAGGCTTCTTTCCAATTCCTCCCCATCATGAACCTCCATCAATACTTCCAATCCGAGGCTTTTGGCGAAATAGGCTAAAGACTTCAATTTTTCCGGTTCCAAAGCAGCAGCGATCAATAAGATGCAATCGGCTCCTATGGATTTAGCTTCAATGATTTGGTATTCATCTACTACAAAATCCTTTCGAAGGATAGGACAGAAGTTGAATTTCCGAGCAATTTTCAAGTCTTCATTTGTACCACCGAAATACTCTTTATCAGTCAAAATGGATAATGCCGAAGCCTCAGCTTGCATATATCCTATGCTTACTGTTTCCACACTTGCAGCTCCATTGATCATTCCCTTGGAAGGAGATTTTCTTTTGAATTCCGCGATAATACCGGACTTGTCAGGTTGGGTCACATATTTTTTCATCGAAACCACTGAACCAGGGAAATAAACACTCTTCTCGAGCAATTTCACTGGAACCAAGCTCTTCTTCTCCTCTACTTCTTTATACTTATCTGCGATTATTTTATCCAGGATATTCATTGTTTTAATCTTATGCTAGTGAAACTGTTGTTTTTGGGTTGACTAAGCCATTGAAAACTTTTAAAGCCTTTCCGCTCATCAAAACCTCCTCGGCTATAGCCACTGCTTCTGGAAAAGACAAAGCAGGATTTGCAGTGACCAAAGCTGCTGCAGAATTGGCTAAAACCACTTCATTTTGGGATTTGGAGCCTTTCCCTTTCAGAATATTTTCAAAAATCTTGGCTGATTCTTGTACTGTCTCCCCTCCTTTGATGCTTTCCGCGGTAAGCTTTGACAAGCCAATTTGTTCGGGCTGGAAAACCTTTTCTCCAGAATTAGAAATCATCTTGAAGGCCCCCGTGAGAGAAATCTCATCATATCCATCCAAGGCATGCAGAATGGAAAACTGAGCTTCAGATTCCTGATAGAGATAGGCATAAAGCCTTGCTAATTCCAAGCTAAACACGCCTACCAGTTGCTTATCCGGGAAACTTGGATTCACCATTGGACCGAGCATGTTGAAGAAGGTTTTCACCCCCAACTCTTTTCGGATCGGTGCAACATTTTTCATCGCCGGGTGAAAAAGAGGAGCATGTAAAAAACAAATTCCTGCCTCTTCCAATGATCTTCTGATCTCTGAAATATCATTGGTAAACTCATAACCAAAGTAGGCCAACAAATTAGAAGAACCACAAATGGAGGAAACCCCAGTATTTCCATGCTTGGCTACATTTTGCCCAGCACCGGCTACTACAAATGAAGACAAGGTGGAAATATTAAAGGTATCTTTTCCGTCTCCTCCTGTCCCGCAAAGATCCATGGCGTCATATTCAGCAATTTCGACAGGGATACAAAGTTCCAGCATCGCCTCTCTAAATCCTCTTAACTCCTCCACAGTAATAGATCGCATCAAGTAGACTGTCATAAAAGCAGCCACCTGACTGGAATTATAAGCTCCGGAAGCCAGATTTTTCAGGACTTCTTTTGACTCTTCTTGAGAGAGGGTTTTATGCTCTATTAGGTGATTAAGTACTTCTTTCATGGTTGGGTGATTTTGGGCAGAATCAAGATTCTAACCAATTCTGGACAATTTTTATTCCGTTTTCTGTGAGAATACTTTCTGGGTGAAACTGAACCCCTCTGACAGCAAAGGTTTTATGACGGACCGCCATGATTTGTTTGTCTGGAGTGCGGGCGATCACTTCCAGTTCAGGAGATAGAGTTGATTCATCAATAACCCAAGAATGATACCTTCCAATCTTAAAGGTATCCGGCATGCCTTCAAATAAAAGATCCTTTTCTACTTTCACCGTAGAGGCAACACCATGAAGAACTTCGGAGAGATTTATCAAACTTCCTCCAAAAGCTTCCCCAATGGCCTGATGTCCAAGGCAAACACCTAGAATCGACTTAGTGGAAGAATACCTTTTCAACAACTCCGGCATAATCCCCGCCTCCGAAGGAACCCCTGGACCAGGAGAAAGAATGATTTTATCATATTGAGACACATCTTCCAGGGAAATCTTATCATTCCTAAAGACATCCATCACCTCCGCATAGCCTAATTGTCTGACAATGTAAACCAGATTGTAGGTGAAGGAATCGTAATTATCAAGTACCAGTATTTTCATGGTTCAATAGGTTCAAATATTTTCTGCCGCTCTAAGAGCCACTCGCAGTGCCTCCAACTTATTGGCTACTTCTTGGAGCTCTGAAGGAATGGAAGATTTAGCGACAACTCCTGCACCAGCCTGAAAACGGAGTTGATTATTTTCAGAAACAAAAGACCTAATCAAAATGGCATGATTGAAGTCCCCGTTAAATCCCAGATAACCAATCGCTCCTCCGTAGAATTGGCGGCTGATATTTTCCAATTCATCAATTAACTGCATTGCACGGTATTTTGGAGCACCAGAAAGTGTGCCTGCAGGAAAGGTATCGGCAACCAATTGGAGCGGATTTGCTCCGGCAGGTAATTCTCCGGTAACCTTCGAAACCAAATGAATCACATGAGAATAATATTGGATTTCTTTAAATACCTCCACATTTACAACATCTGAGGAACGGGACAAATCATTTCTGGCCAAATCCACGAGCATCACGTGCTCGGAATTTTCCTTGGGGTCATCATAGAGCTTTCTAGCTAAAATCGCATCCTCTGCATCATTGCCTGTTCTTCTGAAAGTTCCGGCGATAGGATAGATTGTAGCCTTTTTGCTTTTGACTACAATCTGAGCTTCGGGAGAACTTCCAAAAACCTTAAATGATCCGTAATCAAAATAGAATAGATAGGGAGAAGGGTTTACTGATCTGAGCGCACGATAGACATTAAATTCATCGCCCTTAAATTCAGTGGTAAATCTTCTGGAAAGAACTATTTGAAAAACATCTCCACGAAAACAATGCTCCCGACCTTGATTCAGAATTTTCAAGAATTCCTCATCCGTATAGTTTGATACCTCCTCACCAACTTTTTTGAAGGAATAGGCTGGAATGTTTTTGTTGTTTAGTAATTGTTCTATCTCTGAGATATACTCAGGGTTATCAGCCCCAGCAACCCGATGTTCGAATAGGTGCAATTCGTTTTTGTAATGATCCACCACAATGATGTTCTGATACATCGAATATTGCATCATCGGCACATCTGAAGGTTTGGTTTTACTGAGTTTGATGTCTTCAAACCATGCTACTGTATCATACTGGATATAACCAAAAAGCCCATTAGTACTGAATTTCAGGGTGTCTGGAGTTGGATCAAATTTATTTCCAAAAGCCCGCAAGCAATCCATTAGCCTATTTTTCTCGGATACTTCATATTGGACGGTCTCACCTGTTGGTAAAAACTCTTTGACAGTTCCTGCATTAAAGCTAAAGGTGGCGAGAGGATTGAAACAGATGAAAGAATAACTGTTTTCCTGCCCATGATAATCGGAACTTTCCAGCAAGATCGGATTGGCAAAACGATCCCGAATCTGCAGATAAATACTCACAGGCGTAATCGTATCAGCGAGTCGCTTTCGATAAGTAGTCAGAATTGGAAATTTCAAATGGTTCATTCGAGGTTATTTTTTGACATGAAAAAAGGCTTACTGGGAAATCCAGTAAGCCTTTGATACTATGTGTTGCGCAAAATTAGGCAACGGCTTGCTGTACTTTCCCTTGGAAAGATTCAGAATGCCACCACCAGTATTTGTTTGCGATTGTTTTCATAAGATTGAGACAAATTTAGGAACAGATCGGAATCCACAAAATCTCATTCTAATTATTTCGGGTTATTTTTGAAAAAAAATTAAGTTGACATCAATGGCAAAGGCAATTTCTCAGTATTTCAAGCGGATTTTTGAAGATTATCAGGTTTTGGTTATGGTCAACCCAGGGGATTGGACTGGGATTGAACTTATTGTTCATCCTGATGGAAAGATTGAGAAAACAGAAATCGAAGCCGACGAGGAAATTTTTGATGACCTTAAAGAAGATGAATTCCAACCTTGCAGCCCTTTGGAATTCCAGCTTCTCTTGTCAAAAGCCTAAACCTCGGAATTAATTGTTCTTGAAGCTAAGTAGGGTAGCCATTCTTCCGCTCTCCGCTCCGCATATTCGGCTAAAAAGTGAGAAAGTGAGGGTTTGAAAGGCTCTGATCTCAACACCAAGCCTGCTTGCTCCGGAGTCTTGTCACCTTTATTGACATTGCAGCGATTGCAGGCTGTGATGAGGTTAGTCCACGTGGTTTTGCCTCCTTTAGACCTTGGGACAATATGATCAATAGTCAAATGTCTTTTGCTTCCACAATACTGGCATTCTCCTTTATCCCTACGAAAGAGATTCATTCGATTCAGCAAGACTCCTCGATAAGGGATATTTTTATAATGCGTGAGTCTGATTACGGCAGGATATTCAAAACTTCTGCTGACAGTTCGGATTTCCAATAAATCATAAGTGGAAAGCACGTTTGCTTTTTCTAGCAAAACCAAAACAATAGCTTTCTGAGGACTAACCACAGCTACTGGCGAATGATCTAAATTCAGTACCAAAACTCTCTTTTCCATTCCCTTATCCTAAAATAGATCTTGCATCGAAAACCACCTGTTCGTTTGAATTGTTTCTCAGAAAGTCTTCCCATTCATCCAGATCAGAAACTTTCATTTTATTGTCCATCCAGAGGATTTCTTCGGCTCCAATAAAAATTCCAAAATGGGATTCCTTTTTTTCTAAGTCTCTGAAAATAAAAAGATCTCCCGGAACTACCTGCTCTGGCTCCACACTTTTCCCAGGAATTTTTCCAGAAATCCAAGAGTAGCCAGCAATTCCATAAATCAGTGCAAATCCCAATTCTTCATCCAAGCCAAAAATACTTCTCCCCCCGGCTTGAAATGGTGCATTTAAATAGCGGAGTGCTATTTCCAGAAACTCCTCCCGACTTGCTTTCAAGGCATGGGGACGATAATTTCCGGTAAACCCAATATGATCCTGCCAATTGAATAATTCTACTTCAGAAAAATGAAGTCGGCTACCGGGAAGTAAATAAAGGTTTGTCCCTAAATATTCGATTGCAGCAATCGGACTGGTTACGACCTGAAAATCCTGATTGGAAAATTTCTGATATTCTTCTCCTGTAATTTCTTTGATGAGTTTAGCCCAAACCCATCCCCCTATTCCGGTATCCTCATGATAAACCCTGAACCATTCCCGATCAGAAGTCAGTCCGACTATTTGGTAGCATTCGCCAAAAAGTAATTGAGTAACTAGCGCAGAATCAAAAGTGGGTTGCCGATAAACTGGTAAAATTGTCTGCCGACAAATCCCATAAGCATCAATCAAAGGCCATTCTTTGGAGCTCCCTTTTTGCATCTTTTTCCTTCAGGTCCTGTCTTTTATCGTGGAGTTTTTTTCCTTTGGCCAAGGCAATTTCCATTTTGGCTTTGCCTCGGTCATTGATAAATATACGAACCGGAATGATTGCAAGCCCCTTTTCAGCCGACTTAGTTTCCAGCTTTTCTAATTCTTTTTTATTCAGCAGGAGTTTTCTTTCCCTTACCGCATCGTGGTTATAGCTAGCTGCCATACTGTAGGGAGAAATATGCATTTGCCTGATGTACAATTCTCCCTGATGAAAAACACAATAAGCCTCTGTCAAGGAAACTTTCCCCTCCCGAATGGACTTGATTTCCGTGCCTTTCAGCATCAGTCCAGCCACATAGGTATCAATGAACTCGAATTCAAAACTCGCTTTCTTGTTCTTGATATTGACTGACTTTTCGAATCTATTTGGCTTAGCGGACATTTCAGAATTTCATTTTTGCCAATGGTGTGACATCCATACCGACAAATTCACCTTGAAGGTACTTGTAATGCGCTGCCATTGCAATCATAGCGGCATTATCTGTACAATATTCGAATTTAGGGATGTAAAGGTTCCAGCCTTTTTCTTTGGCTAATTGGGTAAGGGTGTTTCTCAAACCTGAATTTGCAGATACTCCACCTGCAATGGCGATTTCCTTGACCTTATATTCTTTGACTGCCTCTTTCAGCTTGATCAATAACATTTGGATCAAAGAATATTGAATGCTGGCACAGAGATCATTCAAATTCTCCTCGATGAATTTCGGGTTTTCCTGAAGTTTATCCCGAAGAAAATAAAGTACTGCAGTCTTGATTCCTGAGAAAGAATAATTCAATCCCGGCATTCGGGTGATTGGGAACTCAAAAGCTTTAGGATTTCCTTCCTTAGCATGCTTGTCAATTAAGGGACCTCCCGGATACGGCAACCCGAGGAGTTTGGCAGTCTTATCAAAAGCTTCACCCACCGCATCATCTTGAGTTTGGCCGATTACTTCCATTTGCAGGTAATCTTTCACCAACACAAGTTGCGTATGTCCCCCACTCACAGTCAGGCAGATAAAAGGGAATTTCGGTTTCGGATCTTCTATAAAATGTGCCAAAACATGCGCCTGCATGTGATTCACATCGATCAAAGGAATATTGAGCGATTGAGCAAAAGCTTTCGCAAAACTTACCCCAACAAGTAAGGATCCCATTAATCCAGGTCCTCTTGTAAAGGCTACAGCGGTAAGATCTGACTTGGAAATTCCCGAGGTAGAAATGGCTTCATGGATCACGGGAATTAAATTTTCCTGGTGGGCACGGGAAGCCAACTCGGGAACAACTCCCCCATATTTTTCGTGGACTGATTGTGTGGCCACAATATTATTAAGTACTTTGCCATTTAAGATAATAGAGGCAGAAGTCTCGTCACACGAGGATTCAATAGCTAGAATAGTAATATCTTTGGTACCCATTGGAAAAGAGCCCGAAAGTTACGGATTTTTTACACAAAGCTCTGCGAGTGCTGTCATGGGTGATCTTTTCTACCCTTTTATTGATTGTGACCTTGGCTTTGCTACTGCAGGTCACCTTTGTACAAAATTGGCTGATCGATAAAGTCACCGGATACCTCAATGATAATTCAGAATTTACTACAGAGATTGGCAAGATTCGCCTGACTTGGTGGGATGCTCTTGAATTGGAAAATGTAAGAATCACAGATCCTCACGACAGTCTGATGATTGGGGCAGAAAAAGTCCACGCAGACTTTGCCTTGCTGTCTTTATTGCCTCCTGGAGATCCTGTCATTGATCAGGTGCGCTTGGAAAAAGCGAGAGTAAATCTCCTAACCCATCCGGGGGATAGTGTGATGAATATCAACCTGTGGACCACTGAGCTAAGCGAACTTTTCGGTTCATCGGATACTACCTCTTCTACTGCCAAATTCTACATCAGTAAAATTGAACTTCGGCAATCGGAATTTTCTCTAATTGATTACAATGTTGCGCCTGTAGCCGAAGGAATGGATTACAGTCACCTTCAATTCATTGAATTGACGGGGAACGCTGAGGATTTCAAATTGGAGGGTTCACAGATTGGAATCAAGCTGAAAATGCTTTCAGGTGTAGAGAAAAATTCCGGCTTAAAAATCCAAGAACTTAAAACTGATCTTACCTACGATCCGAAATTTTTAGAATTGGCTAATCTCAGTTTAAAAACTGAAAAGAGTCATATCAAAAACTACTTGCGGCTCGATTTGATAGGACCTCAAGGCTATTCCGAATTTATGGATCAGGTCAAAATCACGGCAAGGTTGGAAGAGACCAAAATCTATGTGAAAGACTTGCAACTCTTCGCTACAGCATTGCCAGAAATTGAGGATGAAATCTTCCTCAGTGGAGAGGTAATAGGACCTGTTTCTGACATCAAATCAGATGAGTTTTTAGTCAGGCTAGGCCAAAAAACTGCAATTTTTGGATCTTTCTACCTAGATGGTCTTCCAGATTTTGAAAAGACCTACCTTAATCTTTCACTGAAAAATTCTGTGGTTTCCTCTAGAGACCTTTCCCCTTATTTACCTACCTCCATCCAAAAGGAAATCAATAAATTCAACCTGATCAGATTTGATGCAGATTTTACCGGTTTGCCTTCCAGGTTTACAACCAATGGTAAATTTCAAACCAGTATTGGGAACCTCACGGGTCGGGTGAATTATGACATGGTCAAAGACATTCCTACAATCGTTTCAAATGTTAAAATCCAGAATTTGGATTTGGGAGTACTTGCTGAAAACAAGGAACTCTTGCAGAAATTATCTCTTGAAGGAAGAGTGAATTTAAAGGGTAATTCGATCGAAAATCTAGTTCTGGACCTTGATGCCAGAATAAGTCAAATTGGAATAAATGGCTACAACTATACCCAAATCCGAACTGACGCAGCTTACGGATTGGACCTTTTCAGAGGTAATTTGACCATCAATGATCCGAATTTAAAAGCCTCTCTGAAAGGATATTTTAACCTGAAAGAATCCATCGATTCTGTTCAGATGATAGCATCAATAGATACGGTGTTTTTAGATCAAATCAATTTAACAGAAAAGCCTGCTTTTATATCAGGAAAGGTTGACATTAACACCAAAGGAATTGAGCTGGATGACATTCAAGGAATTGTAAAACTCACCGATATGAAAATCGGCTATGAGGACCGTTTCTTGGAACTTGGCAGCGCATTTTTCCAGTCCCTTTTCGCAGGTGGTACCCGGACTCTTTCTCTCAATTCTGATTATGTCGTAGCGGCAGCCTCTGGACAGTTTAACCTGGATCGGATGTCTCGGGACCTGCAAATGCTGGGAAGTCAATACTTGGCTATTCTTCTAAATGAACCTCAACCAGTGGCCAACCTAGAGGAGTTTTTCTCCGAAAGCTACAACCTAGACTTAAATGTCAAGATGCTGGACATTAATCCTATTATTCAGCTTTTTGAGCCGAATTTGAGGATTTCAGAAAATACCATTCTGGAAGGGGCATTTTACCAAACCCCGGAAAATACGGTTTTCAACTTTTTTACCAGCATTGACCAGCTTGATTTCAATGGCAATACTGCAAAAGCAATTAACATTGACTTTAACACTTCCAAGCTGATAAACAGTGAGGATATTTTGGCCTCTTTTTATGTGTATTCTAAGGAACAGTCGGTTCAGGAAAAACTCAACTTCACCAATTTTGGGTTTGAGGCTATTTGGGATAGGGACAACCTAGATATCCAACTGAGTTTGGATCAGGATTCCACACAGAGTAAAGCTAGAATCAATGCGGAAGCGGCATTTTCGGCAAACTCCACCAGATTGAAATTTAACCCCTCCTTGCTTCAGGTTTTAAATCGGGAATGGCAGTTTGACAGTCAAAATCAAGTCACCATCTCAAATGGTGAGATTCAAATCGAAAACCTTAAAATCTTCAATGATGAGCAGTTTTTGGCAATAGGTGGAAAGATTAGTCCTAATCCATTGGACATACTTAAAATTGATATTAGCGAGGTAAATATCGATATCCTCAATACGGTCATACCCTATGAGTTTGATGGAATAGCCAATGGGTCAATTTTGCTTTCGGACTTGATGAATCAGGCAAAAATTAAAAGTGTTTTGACAATCAAGGATACAGAAATAAACCAATTTCCTGTTGGAGATCTGGCAGCACGAGCAGACTTGGATGAATCCAATCTGATTTTATCAGTGGAAAATGAATTCCTTGGTTCCAAGAAAATTGATATCAATGGAATCATAGGTCTGGAATACAACACCTTGGACTTGGAGGCTAGGCTGGACGCCGCCAACCTGGTAATCTTCGAACCCTTCCTTTCCAAATACATCACTCAGTTAGGTGGTACGGTCACGGGAAATCTTCAGATCAGAGGAAGTTTATCCAGCCCAGAGGTAATCGGTTCGGGAAGACTGAATGAAGCCAAATTGCATATCAATTACCTAAATACCTCCTATTTAGCTGACGGTAGTATTCTTTTTCAGCCAACTCAAATCAGCTTTAGGGATCTCGTCTTTAGAGATGTCAATGGAAACAGGGCAACTTTTACAGGTGGTCTGAACCATCAAGGTTTTAGCAATATTTATCTGGATATCAATTCCAGATTGACAGGTTTCCAAGTATTAAATACAACAGCTAGCGACAATGAATCCTTCTTTGGGACTGCCTATGCGACAGGAACACTTTCAGTAAGAGGAAGCACTAATAATCTGGACATCACAGCAAGAGTTACCTCCGATCCAAATACCAGAGTCTATATTCCTTTGACAAGCAGCAACGATCAGTTCCAGGAGGAATTTATCCAGATCATCAATATTCAGGACACGGTACGGATCAATGCTTTGGCTGAGGAAGTAAACCGTCTGGATATCCAAAACATCCAAATGAATTTTGTAATGGATGTGACCCCGGATGCTTTTGTGGAGATCATCATTGATCCTAAAACCGGGGAAAGTATTCAGGGAAGAGGTCGTGGGGTTTTAACCATGAATATTGATACCCAGGGTAATTTCGGACTATCGGGAAATTATGAAATCACCCAAGGGAAATATAATTTCTCCCTCTACAATGTGGTGAAAAAGGAATTTGACATAGAAGCGGGAAGCCAAATCACCTGGTTTGGAAATCCTTATGAGGGAATCATGAATATCAGGGCAGTCTATGATGACAATGTTTCCCTACAGCCTCTTTTGACTAATACCACTGGTTCGGAAAATAGCCAAATGAGACGACGCTATCCTCTCAAGGTGACTATGAATTTGGATGGAGAACTCATGTCACCAAACATCTCTTTTGGTTTTGATTTTTCTCAATATCCTTCAGGAGGCGATGTGCAGACCACGATTTCGGCATTTCAGAGCCGAGTCGCTTCGGATGACCAGGAGATGAATCGGCAGGTATTTTCCGTTATTATGACCCGGCAGTTCTCACCTCCAGGCCAATTGTCAGGGGTTTCCAACATTTCATCCAGTTTAAGTAATCTACTCTCTTCCCAGCTGAACACGTTCATCAGCCAAATGGATAAGAATCTGGAAATCAATATCGACTTGGCAACCTTGGATCAAAACACATTAGAAAATTTCCAGTTGAGCGTAGCCTACACTTTCTTGGATGGCAGATTGAGAGTATCAAGAGATGGAGGATTTACTGATAATCAGGGAAATGCAAGCGCCGCTTCAATCATCGGAGATTGGCAGGCGGAATATATGTTGACTGAGGATGGGGTTTATCGATTAAGGGTCTTCAATCGAAACAATTATAATACATTCACCTCACTTTCCCTTTCCCAAAACCTTCTCACTTACGGAGCTTCGGTCACACAAAACGTTTCCTTCAACTCCTTTTCAGAACTCTTCAAGAAAATAACGGGTAAGAAAGCTGCTAAAATGACCATCAACGATACGGATGATTTTCTTCGCCAGGATTACCAAAAGGATGGAAATTGGAAACCTATAGATCTGGAAAAACTTCCTTTGAATAAGGAAAATCCAAGCCCAGTAATCCAGGAGAAAACTATTCCTAGAAAAGAAGATTTTTAAACAATTACCCGATAAATTCTTTTTCCTTTAAAAAAAGAAAATGAAAAAGATTACCCTATTCTGGTTTCGCAGGGACCTTCGCTTAGAAGACAACACTGGTTTATTTTATGCCCTACAACAAGAAAAAGATATTCTACCTGTTTTCATTTTTGACTCCCACATTCTTGACAAGCTTGAAGACAAGGAGGATGCTAGGGTTGAGTTTATCCTAAACCAGCTTTTGGGAATTAAGGAAAAACTGGAGCAAAAAGGCAGTTCTCTGCTAATCCGACATGGCAAACCTGAGAATGTCTATTCGGCATTAGTAGAAGAATTCGATATTCAGGCCGTGTACACTAATCGGGATTATGAACCCTATGCAAAGGAAAGAGACCAGAAAATCGAGAAGTTGCTCAAATCAAAAAACATCCCTTTCCTAACTTTTAAAGATCAAATGATTTTTGAGCCCGGAGAAATCCTAAATGGATCCGGGGAATTCTACAAAGTATTTACCCCATTTAGTAAATCTTGGCTGGAGAAATTCAAGCAGAATTCTATTCAGCCTTTGGAAGAAGCAAACTGGAAAAATTTATTTCAAACCTCAGCTCTTCCTAAGGTGAGCTTGGAAGATTTGGGATTTCAGAAAACCCAAATTGAAATTCCTTCTAAACTGGCCGATCAGGAAATCATCAGACATTACGATAAGACCAGAAACTTCCCTGCAATAGATGGCACATCCAGATTGGGAATTCACCTCCGTTTCGGAACGATTTCTATTCGAAAACTTGCCTTAAAAGCTTTTAAGCTCAATGAAACCTTCCTCAATGAGCTGATTTGGAGGGAATTTTACATGATGATTTTGGCTTTCAATCCACAAGTAATAGATAAAGCTTTCAAGCCAGCCTACGATAGAATCCCGTGGAGAAATAATGAACAGGAATTCGAAGCATGGTGTGAAGGTAAAACCGGTTATCCCATCGTAGACGCGGGAATGCGAGAACTCAACTCCACCGGATATATGCACAATCGGGTAAGGATGATCGTAGCTTCATTTTTGACCAAGCACTTATTGATTGATTGGAGATGGGGAGAGCGATATTTTGCCAAAAAATTACTCGACTTTGAACTTGCCTCTAATAATGGGGGTTGGCAATGGGCTGCAGGTACAGGAACTGATGCCCAACCTTATTTTAGGGTATTTAACCCAGACTCTCAAACTGAGAAATTTGACAAAGACCTCAAGTATATCAAAAAATGGGTGCCTGAAATCGGTACTTCATCCTATCCAAAACCCATTGTAGATCATAAATTTGCCCGACAAAGAGCAATCGATACTTACAAAAAAGCATTAGAATAAATGAACATTGGCGACAGAGTCCGACTCCTACACGGTAAAGAAGAAGGGATAATCCGAAAAGTTTCTTCTGGAGGGAGGATTGAAGTGGAAATAGAGGACGGATTTGTCATTCCTGCCATGAAATCCGAGGTGGTTTTGATTGCGGCTGCCGAGAAATCTTATTTTGGAGAAAACCCAAATCCCGAAAAAGAAACAGAAGCTCCTCTGCCTATTTCAGCTCCAAAGGACCAAGGGCTTTATTTGGCATTTCTTCCGATCAATGATCAAAACCATAGTATTTATCTGATCAATGATAGTCGGCAAAACTATTTGGCTCACGCCTCTGAAGTCTATGGGGATAATACCAGGACACTTTTTGCGGGAAATCTTTCTTCTGGAGAAGCCAAAAAAATCGATGATCGAATGCTCAAAGAGATGGATCAATGGCCTGCATTCTTGCTCCGATTTATCCCTATCCAGAATAAATTGGAAAAGGCAATCGCACCTTTTGAAAAGCAACTGAAAGTGAAGCCAACCCAATTTTTCAAGCATTTGAGTAAAATGCCAATTCTCGGCAAAAACGGTTATTTGTTTGCTTTGGAACAAACCACCAAGGAGCTCGACATCAGAAGTCTCAATTCTGAGCTTCAGGAAATTGTGGCCACACCAAAACCTACTCCAGTCCAAAAACCTCCCAGATCCATTGACTTGCATATTGAGGAGCTACATCCCAATCCGGAAAAATTGAGCAATTCGGAAAAAATGAGAATCCAATTGGAGATTTTTGAGAAAAATCTAAATCAGGCAATTGCCTCTGGAATGGACGAAATAACCTTTATTCATGGTTTAGGGAATGGGGTACTTAGAAAAGAAATTCACAAGCGATTAAGTCAATTAGGAAATATTAAGTACTTTCAGGACACTCAGAAAGACCAGTGGGGCTACGGTGCCACACTGGTGAGAATTTCCTAAGTATGCAGGCAAAAACATCCCCGGTATTCCAAATTTTTGAGCAGCAGCATCAAGAGGCGAGAGCACTATTTCTCGTTTTAGGAAAGCAGATTAAATCCAAGAAAGCCATCGAGCTCCTGGGCAAATTGGAGTTTTTGGAATTGTACGCTGATCTTTTGTCCAAAATCTATTTCGGGAAAGAAAACCTGGGAACCAACCTCTTTTCTCCTTTCAAAAAACTTAAAAGATCACTTCGTGTAATCCAGCACCTCAAGTTGGTCGAAAAAAGCATTCAGGAAAAAACAACACTGAGTGCGGTGAAAATGGATAGTTTTTCGGATTACCTTCTTTCTCAAAAGCGAAAAGGCCAAAAAGATGCCTTTGATTTGATGGTGGGGAGTCCCTTAAAAATCTGGGAGGATTTGCTTGACAAAACCTATGAAAGTAGCAAAGGCATCAAACCCTTAATGATCAGTACCGCTATCAATCAACTGGTTCAGGAAGAGTTGGAATTCTTACACCAGGATATCAGGACTCCACTGAGTACCCAGGCTTTTTCTCAGCTATTTGAAAGTTTAAGAAGGATAATTATGCTGGAAAACTTTTTGGTACACCTTGGCTTCAATCCGATTTTCATCAACCAAATCCACCAAGAAATTCAGTCGCTCAAGGAAAATCTCAAGCCTTGGTACACCAATCATTTGACTTTGCAAGCCTTGTCGGCTTTTCTTGCTGAAAGAGAAAACCCCTCCAAAAAATATCTCGACTGGGCAAAAGAACTTCGGGTAGAAAAGAAAGGCCTGTCTTCCCAAATAGAAAAACAGGCCATCCAATTACTTCAGAAAATTTCTTCCTGATTAGATTTTAGCCAAAGCTTGCGCTAGGTCATTCTTCAAATCCTCAGCATCCTCCACACCGACACTTAGTCGGATCAAGGAATCCACCAAACCTACTTTTTCTCTTTCCTCCTTTGGGATTGAAGCATGCGTCATGCTTGCTGGATGCCCACAAAGAGATTCCACTCCTCCCAGGGACTCAGCAAGAGCAAACAGATGAAGATTCTCCATCACCTTTTTAGCATCCTCCAGCTTATTGCCAACCAGAGTAAATGAAATCATTCCTCCAAAATCTCTCATCTGGGATTTGGCAATGGAATGGTTTGGATGATCTTCAAACCCAGGCCAGTAAACCTTGGAAATTTTAGGATGGTTTTTCAGGAAAGCAGCGATGGTTTTACCATTTTGGCAGTGTCTCTCCATACGAAGATGAAGAGTCTTGATTCCTCTCAAAACCAAAAAGCAATCTTGAGGACCTGGAGTAGCGCCACAGGCATTTTGAAGAAAAACTAGCTTGGAAGCCAATTCATCGTCATTGACCACCAAAGCTCCCATCACCACATCGGAGTGACCTCCCAAATATTTGGTTACTGAGTGCATGACTATATCAGCACCTAAATCAAGAGGGTTTTGCAAGAAAGGAGAAGCAAAAGTATTGTCTACTGCTAAAATCAATCCATGCTTTTTTGCAACTTCTGAAACCGCCTTGATATCAATGATATTCATCATTGGGTTGGTTGGGGTTTCTACCCAGATCATTTTGGTTTTCTCATTCACATGAGAAGCAATGGTCTCTGGCTTATCCATAGGAACAAAATGGAATTTGATTCCATAGCGCTCAAAAACTTTTGTAAAAAGCCGGTAAGTACCTCCGTACAGATCATTAGTGGAAATGATTTCATCACCTGGGTTGAATAGCTTAACTACAGCGTCGATAGCTCCAAGTCCGGATGAAAAGCAGATTCCGTGTTTTCCGTTTTCCAGTGCAGCAAGGCTGTTTTGCAAGGCAGTTCTGGTAGGATTGTGTGTCCGGCTATATTCGTATCCCAAATGATCTCCTGGGGATTTCTGAACATAGGTAGAAGTCTGGAAAATCGGAGTCATGATTGCTCCTGTAGAAAGATCAGGACTGACACCGGCATGAATGGCTTTGGTACCAAATTTCATGGATAATGAATTGAAGCGTTGGATCTTAAAATTTCGAATTTTGGGCCAGTTTAGATTTCAAAGGGTGAAATTTCCAAACCTTATAGATTCTTGCCTAATTGGAGGCGTTTTCCCTACTTTAGCCCCGCAAAGATGTCAAAAAAGCCCAGCATTTTCAAACTTTTAGGTGAGTACTTCGGTACTCATCCCCAAGCCATAGCTGGGTGGTTTTGGGTCAGTTTCACCCCTTTTTTGGGATCCCTTTTGTTGATTTCCCAATACTTTTGGTTGGAGCAAATCACATTGGCTTCCATTTGGGATCACCTGATACTTTCACTTTTTCTTGCCTTGATTTTAGGCCTTGCTTTATTGCCAACTACCTTGACCTCTTTGGCTTGCGGATTCTTTTTGGGTTGGATAGGCTTTCCTGACCTTGTGCTTGGATACATTTTGGCGAATTGCTTGGGGTATTGGTTAGGGTCAAAACTCAATTCAGACTTTATGCCCCTCCTTTATCGAAAAAATTCTTCTTTAGAAAAGGAGATTGAATCTAGACTAAAGCAATCGGCAAGCCTCATTTTTTTCGTCAGAATCAGCCCTGTGATTCCATTTGCTATTTCGAATTTCCTCTTCGCCTCCTTGGGTGTTCCACTAAAAAAAGTCCTTTTGTTTGGGATACCTGGAATGCTCCCAAGAACCCTCATCGCTTTTATCACAGGAATGATTGCAAATTCATTCTTAGGAGCAAGAGAAGCCATCAATCATCCCATGCAATGGGTTATTTTGATTGTCCTGCTTCTATTAAGTACAGGGGGAATTTATTGGAGTTGGAAAAAAAACAAATCCTAACGTAACAGGTACATTTTACCATATCCCTTGGTAAATCCTCTATCACCTGCGGTAGGTCTATGTTCCATAAACTGCCCATTTTTTCGGATCAGTACCCGATAAATATAAACCCCATTTGCAAGTTGATCTCCAAACTCATCACGCCCATCCCAAGCATACTCTGTAATGTTATTTCCTATCCGGATAGGACCCAATTCATCCTGTAAAATTTCCCGAACCACCCTTCCAGTCACAGTTATGATTTGGATCTTGATCTCATCGGGAATTTCAGAACCGGTCAAAGTAAACACAAACCTCACCGAAGTGCTAAACGGATTCGGATATGGATAGAAATTACTGATTTGAGATTCATTGACTACTTCGAAAGTAATCTCATAGGGTTGATTTGAATTCTCATTGGTGATCCTTAGCGTATAA
Source organism: Algoriphagus boseongensis (assembly GCF_004362805.1). Classification (GTDB taxonomy): domain Bacteria; phylum Bacteroidota; class Bacteroidia; order Cytophagales; family Cyclobacteriaceae; genus Algoriphagus; species Algoriphagus boseongensis. Next base: position 352,477 of record NZ_SNYF01000008.1, on the reverse strand, counting down.
ATTCCATCTTCCAAAGGTCCAGGGATAAAAGAAACCCTGAAATCTTCATTCTCTGACGCCGGGGACCAAGTTACGCTTGGGTTAGAAAAGTTGATCCGCTGGAATTGGCAGGCTTCACAGTTCTTCTTCAGGAAAATTTCCATGCCAACGGTGTCCTTTTTATAGAGCAAAGTCTGGTCATTTTTGAGCAAGGCGGTGATCATTACATTGGGAGAAACCAAATCCCCATCCATGATATAGACCCCATCAAAGTTTACATCCAAAAGAGAGGTGGAATTATCACCCTCCACGACAAAAGCCGTCCCTAGCTTGATCACATTATTTCTGAAGTTTTGCTCGCGCTGAATTCTCGGGTTGGCAAAAACCTCCAACTCGTTTTCTCCGGCTTTTCCAACACTGGAAAAATCAACGACAAACTCCAGCGATTCTCCAGCAGGTAGAGAAGGGAATTTCTTACTAAAATTCTCGACTTTTTTCGAGGTCAAATTGGTAATCTTCCAATCCACCTGAATCGAATCAAGAAAATTGTAACGGGATGCATTCCTGAAAACAAATCCGATTTGGGCATTCTGTCCTTCTCTCAAGCGAATGGGTTCACCAGGTGTTTTTTGAACCAAAACTCCTTCAGGAACACCCTCGAAATTCACCTGCCACTTGTCCAACTGCGCTGGAGCAGTAGAGGTCGAATCATCCATGCTATACTTGAGCCGGAGGTAAGGGTAATTGGTAGGATTGACGAAAGAAAGGTCTATTTCCTGATCCCTAACCTCAGAAAGAATCAAATCTTCTTGTCCATTTTCCCGAACACCCAAGATATCAAAATAGGTCTCCTCCTCTTGGATCCAGTTTCGGGTGTTGATGTTTTGGAAGAATCTTTCCCAAGTACTTGCCGGGCCAATTCTAGGAGTTAAAATGACTCCTTTGGTAATATACCCCTCTACTTGGGTATCGAATCTCAAGGTCTGCTGTCTGGCAGGAACTTCAAAATTTGGATTTCCTACAATTTCTATGGCTTCACCCGGCCTCATTCCTTTTCTTCCAAAAAGGATGTATGGATCACCATTACTCAAAGCTCTCAAAGTAGCCTCGCTAGCTCCAAATTGCTTTAAGCTTTCATAGGCTCTTTCAGGCCAAGCATCAAAATTCACATTCCCAACTGAGAAAATGACCACATAATCCCCATCTCTAACTGCCCTGACATAATCCTGAAGGAAAGTATTTCCGGGAGTGGTAATCCAAGAGTTTTGAATGCTTTGGATCATTTGAGGGACACGGCCACAAGCTCTGGCATCCAAGATGTCAAAGCCAGGAATAGGTATAGCCAGGTAAGGCAAAAGAGATTTAAAATCAAAAGAAACCATCCCAAGAGATCCATTTGGACAAAGCCTGCTGTTGGCATTGTTCGCATTATCGATGATTTGGGGAATTTGATTTAGGTAAAACTGGGTATTTCTAAAAGTCAGGGAATCAACCCCAGCTCCAACCGTAAACACTTCAATTACCGACTGTTGCTTTAAATATTCCCAAGTTTTGGTGTTTTCCTTGATCGAAAGATTATCCAGTTGATTCAACCTCAATTGGTCACCAACCCGCTGAGTCCATCCATTAGGTCCATTCGGGATAAAAGAAAAACTGCTAACCGTCCATGCCTCAGATTCTCCGGGAAGTGGTTCCTGAAACTTACTTCTCCAGAAATAAGTTGTGGAATCATTTCCAGCCGAAAGACTTACAGGCCACTCAGCCAATCCGGAAGTAGTTAAGCGTATTTCCTTTCTAAAGGATGAATTAAATCTGGCTGTAGTATCCAGCTGGATGATCAAGGTTCGGTTTTCCTTTAATTTTCCAGGTGCCTGGGTAATGAGTTTGATTTCCTTTTCATTGACTATTCCAAAATCCACTGGATAGATATTTACCGTGCCGCTTAGTGGGATAAATGCCGTATAGGAAATAGTATTATTCAAAAAAGTCATTTCATCCACCACTCGATTGGCGTTTACTGAAATGGTAAAAACGTTATCTCCGGCAGCTTCCAAATCAAGATTGGGAACGGAAAAGGTCAAGGTGTCCAGCCTCGAAACTGAGGCTATTTTCACTGGGTCAAATTGGATCTCCGTTCCATTAGGAAGTTTCCTTGATACCCGATATTCGATAGAATCAGAATTGGTGATTCCGATATTTCTAAGCGCAAAGCTAAGTTTAAGGCTATCTGAAATGGCTGAAAGAGGACTATCATCAAAAGTACCCAAGGATACTTCGCCTGCCTTCAAGGAATAATCCGGCTTATTTGCCGGAAACATTCGAGCACCAGGGTCACCCAACATGACCATCTGTTCCATATGAGAATAAATCAAAGGATTTTGCCCGTAAATTCTGAGGAAATCCTGCTCAGCTAATTGCTTGATCTCTCCTACTGTTTTATAGATCAGACTACTGTCCGCAAATGATTTTTTATAAAACTGATCTGAATAAAATCTCAGGTACACGTCTATACCAAGCGCAGTATTCGCCATGACATGAGAGGCACCTTTATCCGGAGTAATCACCCAATCTTCTCCTTGGGTATAAAAAGTCGAATATGCCTCCCCATAATCGCAGCCATTGAAAAGCATAACTGGGTATTTACCCTTATTGGCATAGCCTAAGGTTGGGTCTGAAGCAAATCCAATTTCAATGTCAATCACCGTGGGAGCACCATGGCCAAAAAAGGTCAAAAGGCTCTTCCCTGAATTCAAATCCCCGGTAATATCAATTACCTCAACTACAGAATTGGATCTCTTGCGGTAAGTTTTTACCGACCCACCGAGGTATGGGCCTTCTGCAATAGTTTTAAAGCTATTTAGAAAAGCAAAATAACGCTCCAGTTCAAATTCAGATAGGCCTCCACTTAAATGAAGAATCTCCTTTTGCCAGGGTTCTGTCGCTCCCAATAGATCTTTTTCAATTGCCTTACCCAAATAGTCTGAGAGCTGCTGGGAGTTTTTGGCAGGGATTCTTCCTACTGCCATTGCAGGCAATTCGGGATTTTGAGGGTCAAGGCCGACTACATAAGCATTATCAGAGTAAGGGAACCCTGCTACAGGCACCAAATCCTGAAAGGAAAATGCCGAGGGGCCATTTCTATAAAATACAGTTTGATTGTTTATTCTTCCTTGTGCAAAAATGGCCAAAGATCGAGCCGCCAAAAGAAGATGTGTAGGCTTATGGACTGGATAGTATGCTCTGAGGAATTCATAAAGCGCGACTGAAGATTTTTCCCCATACGCAAACTGGTCATAAATTTCCTCCATTCGGATGGTCAGCGTATCGAATCTTCCCCCTTCAGCGGATGCTCTATGAGCCGCATAAGCTTTTAAAGGATTTTGAAATTGCTTACTTGGCTTTTCAAGCTCACTATGCCCTACTAAAATAAAGTTTGCCGGCTGAGCCAAATAGTTTCTGAACTTAACCGGTTTCATTTGCCCAACCTGGATCAAGTTTTTCCTTTGTTGGATCCGGATTTTACTTGGCTTAGAAGTGACAGTTGCGACAAACCTAGCTACAGTTCCTTGCTTGGTAACAGGTATCCATTCTGCGTTGAAAAGATCTGATTCTTCTACGGCTACATATTCCTCCTGAACTTGATTAAGAACAACCTGCTGATTTCCTGTAGGGAAAATCATCACTTGAGAGGAAAAATCTCCAGAAGAAACATTTCTCCTAAAAGTGATTTTCGCATAAGCGACCGAGGTGTTGTCGGTAGCTTCAGGGCCATTTGAATTTACCCGTACCACCAAAGTCCCATTAGTGTTGAAATCGCTCATGGAAAGATTTAGACTCAACTGAGGGTATTCAAACCCACTGTAGTTTGTGGTAGTAAGAACCCGCTGACTAGACGCATTAGGGCCGACCGATATAACTGTTGAATGGGAGGACTCAGATCGGCCAACAAGTCCAATTTCCAAGGTGGCTGTCCCTGAATTTGGGATAGATCCAAGGTTCGAAAAAGTGAAGTCTCTACTCGCCCCTTTGCTGATTATTCCACTCATCCAGCCTTGCCCCAAATCGTAGGAAGACAACCTGAACCCAAAAGCATAAGCCCTTCCTAAGGAATAATTTTCTGAAAAAACCTGAAGTTGTTCTGTCTCAAAGCCATTGATTTGAGGTAATCCTACATTGGCCACTGGGCGAACCGACATCCTTTTTCCAGCCACTCCAGGTGTTACCGTAAGAAAGAAAGCAGTGGTATCCGTATAGGTATTGTAGTAGGGGTTAGGGATTTTTTCAAACTTGGTATACAGCTTTTTGTCCAGCTCAGCATCATTCCTTTTCCCCAAGAAATGAATCAAATCTCCAGCATCGAATTTTCCATCGTCCTGCCCCTCTATATGGACAGCCACTTCTTTTCCTCGATGAAAAATGCGGATAAAGCGTGGATCAAGAGTAGAAAGATTGATCCCAGAAGAAGTCAAAGCCTGGGAATTAATCTGATAAATGCCGTCTTGGGCAGTAGGAATCTTGTAATAGGTCGAGGAATAGTCGTACCAAACCGGTTCTGGAGCCTGTGCAAACCCCTGATTGAAAATCAGGAAGAAAAATAAAAGAAGAGTTATCCAACGCGATTTCATTGCCAAGCCTTAAATTTTTTTCCCTCGTCTTTTAACTTTTCCAAGCTCACTTTTACACTGAAAATGTGTGAATAAGGACTTTCTGAAACGTCCCCCAAATCAGATAGCGCATAATCGATCTGAAACCTTTCACTCAGCAAAACTCCCAAGCCAATGCTTGGAAGAAAGTCAAGACTTTCTTGTCCCTGAAAATCTTTGATGTACTGAAAATTGCTTAGCCCTCCCCTGAGGAAGGCCATTTGTTTATAACCCAACTCCAGGCCAATTCTTGGATCAATACTCAAAGTCTGAGAAGATATCAAGGTATTCCTGGCCCCATCAAAAGTTGTTTCCAAATCTAATGCAGTCAATAAGCCAAAGGATTTGCCCAAACTCCATTGGTAAGCGATACTTGCAATTGCCTTTGGCAAAGTGATTTCGACTGAATTGACAGGAATCTCATTATTGGTTTGGGAATAGATATCCCGAACCAAATCCGCATTATGGGACCAGGCATTATAAGTAGTGGTAATGTCTCTGAGCATCAGGCCAAGAGTCATTTTTTTATGGATGTAAATCCCTCCTAGGTCCAAACCAAAACCCCAAGCCTGAGCGAATTTCCCAACATTTCGGTGAATGATTTTAGCATTTGCCCCTACCTTAAGTTTGTCAGAAAAATCCCTGGCAAAGCTGAGTAACATGGCATAATCAGCAGCATTGAAAAACTGAATATTATCGTAATTCAAGGCTCCGTTTGCATCATATAAAAAACGCGTATCGGGAATATCGTCCACACCAAACCGAATCAGCGAAACCCCAATTTGGTTTTGATCTCCCAAGGAACTAGAAAATCCCAGGTAATCGTACTGGGCAATCCCTGCAAAATACTCAGCGTGCATGAGTGAAAATTCATATTTGTGGCGAATTCCAGCTAGGGCTGCAGGATTCCAATACGCTGCGGTCACATCTCGTACTGCTGCCACTTGGGCGCCACCCATTCCCAGAGCCCTCGCCCCAACTCCAATACTCAAAAATTCATTGGAATATTTAGGAGTCAGGTCTTGAGCCAAAAGCTCCGCCCCCGAAAAGAGTAAAATAACCTGGACAAAAAAAACGAGTAAAAGTCTCCTCAATGATTTTTTCACAACTACAAAATAATTCAATTTCCCTCCCTCTGCGAATTCCCTCTGTGAATTTAATCGATTCCCGAATAATTGTACACCAGCGGACACTTGGATGTTACACAGGGGGACATATTTTTTCTGAGTAGTAAAGCTTCAACTTTTACTTAGAAAAATTTCAAAAATTCTATTTTCAAGAGAAAATTAGCCTCCATTTCATCTAAACAGGCATTATTGGCCTAATGAGTGGAAAATTTATCCTGTCTAAAGCAAGGAATTAGGTTATACAAGGTAGCTTGGAAAAGATTGGTATCATTTTTCTCTCTTGGAGGATAGGAAAAGGAGAATCTCTCCCTTCCAAAATATATTAACCGCCATACCAATGAATGTATCAAACACACAGATTCAGATGCGCAAAGGACTACTGGAGTACTGCGTGCTGCATATCATTTCCAGAGGAGAAGTGTATACCTCAGATTTAATTGAGGAGCTGACTCAGGCAGAAATGATCGTGGTCGAAGGAACTCTCTACCCTTTGCTCAATCGGCTAAAAACTGCCGAGCTGGTCACCTACCGCTGGGTAGAGTCCGAAGCTGGCCCTCCCAGAAAATACTATTCCATTACCGAGGAGGGAAAGAAGTTTTTGGATACCCTATCCGAAACCTGGAAATCGCTGGTCAATTCCACACTTCAAATTACTGCCAAGAATTGATCAAAGCCCAATCACCACAACGCGAAAACCATGAAAAAGACAATAAGCATTAATATTAGTGGCATTCTCTTCCACATCGAGGAAGACGGATACGATACACTACGAAAATACCTGGATGCGATCAATAAGCACTTCTCAGGATATAAGGACAGCAAGGAAATCATCTCTGATATTGAAAATCGTATTGCGGAAATTTTCCTTTCCAACCTAAAAAACAACAAGCAAGTCATCACTGCTGAAAACGTGGATAAGCTCATTGAAAAAATGGGGACCATCGCGGATTTCACCTCCATCGAAGAAGAAGAAGTTGAGGTAAAGGAGGAAGAAAATTACTCTCAAGATGATTTTTACAAATATGTGACACCTCCAGGAAGTGAAACCGGAGGGTACAAAAAACTCAAGCGTCTGGAAAACAAGAAAATCTTGGGTGGCGTTTGCGCAGGAATAGCCAACTATTTCAGTATTGATCCTCTTTGGACCCGGTTGATTGCAATCCTTTTGCTTTTCAGCGGTCATCTAAACTTCAAGTTGGGATTCTTGGATTTTCTCCCATTCAATGATTTCAAAATCAATCTGAGCTTTGGCTTTTTTGCCTTTGTAGCCTACATCGTACTCTGGATAATTCTTCCGGTTTCCTATGAGGTTATTGAGGATAAAAACATCAAAAAGCTGTTTAGAAATCCGGATGATAAAGTTCTAGGAGGTGTATCCAGTGGCTTGTCTGCCTACTTCGGGATTGAAGTTCTCTATGTACGAATAGCCTTTTTAGTACTTGCATTCGCAGGTGGATCAGGGATTTTGATTTATCTGATTCTATGGATCATCACTCCGGTTGCCAGTTCAATTACTGAGCGAATAAAAATGAAAGGTGGAGAAATTACCCTGGATAATATTGATTCCACGATCAAAGAAAGTATCAACCCGGTACCCCCTCAACCAGAATCAACAGCACGAAAAATCGTGATGACTCCATTTAGAGTTTTGGGTCAAGTCATTGATGCGATAGGTTCAGCTTTGGGACCAGTGGGAAAAGTGATTGCGCATGTGATTCGGATCATCTTTGGCCTTATCATTTTCTTCCTTGGATTAGGATTGACGATCGCTCCATTGATCGCCCTGTTTGCTTACTTCGGAGTAACTGATGCTGATTATCGAGTTTGGATGGATAATTTCCCGGTAGAGTTATTTACTGACCTAGTTCCAATTTGGCTTGTCGTTGCCTCCTTGGGTTTAATTTTCATCCCGGGAATTGTGATTCTTCTTTTAGGACTAAGTGTTCTGGCTCAGAAAAATCTGATCGGAGGAAGATTCGGATTGGTGGCTCTTGGATTGTGGCTTCTGTGTATAGGAATAGCAGCATTCCAAATCCCTAAGATTGTTGCTCAGTTTAAGGAAGAAAACAAATTCGAAAAAGTGGAACAGCTCGCCACAAGTCCTGGAATATTGATTCTAAAAGCAAATGATATCGAAGACGAGGAATTGTTCAACAAGGCAAACCTGAAAATTGAGGGTAGTGCTGATTCGGTAGTGGTATTGGTTCAGGAGTTTTCAGCAAGAGGAAAAACAAAAGCTGAGGCTCAGGAAAATGCCAAAAAACTAAGCTATTCCTACGCTGTAGCAGACTCTGTGATCACTTTCGAAGAAGGATATGATTTAAGTTCTTTGGATGTCTTCAGAGATCAGCGCATAAACTTGACGCTTAAAATCCCTTATGATAAGCCATTTATCATGGAGCGATCCCTTCTTGAAATTCTCCGAAGCACCATTTACGCCAATGGCTATAGATCTTCCGATGTCCGTCCTGAGGCAGTTTGGGTATTCAATCAAGCCGGCTTGATCTGCCTGACTTGTCCAGATAGAAAATCAGAAAATTCAGATTGGGATGATTGGGAAGAAGAAAATGCAAAAATGGATTCACTGACCAAAGCTAATTTGGACAGTCTATCTAAAGAGAAGTTCAAGGATTCATTTTTTATGAAAGATTAAATCCCAAGCAGATTTAATTTATCTCCAAGAGGCACTCCTAAGGTGCCTCTTTTTTTGTACCTTCTAGTGTAATAACTATTGAGAAAATGAATGTTAACGTAAAGTTTTTAGGAGGCTCAGGAGCAGTCACTGGTTCCAAATACCTAATCGATTTGGGGAATTTTGAATTTTTGGTGGATTGTGGACTTTTTCAAGGTCCGCGTGAATTGAGAGCGCGAAACTGGGATAAATTCCCCATGCCGGTTGATGAAATGGAAGCTATCGTTCTGACTCATGGCCATTTGGACCACATTGGCTATCTACCTAAAATCGTCAAACAGGGATTCCGGGGGCCTATTTATTGCACAGAAGCTACTGCGGAATTAGCTAAAATTCTTTTGCTGGATTCCGGGAAACTCCAAGAAGAAGAAGCAGAATACGCAAGAAAAAAAGGGTATTCAAAGCATGAAGACCCTCAACCTCTTTATACCATGGAAGATGCAGAAGCTGTTTTTCCACTTTTGGTTCCTCAACCCTTTGAAACACCATTTTCTATTTCAGACAGAGTTAAAGTCACCTACTACTATGCCGGGCATATTCTTGGAGCAGCCATTGTGAAAATCGTAATCCAAGGAGACCAGCAAACCAAAAAGCTTGTTTTTTCTGGAGATTTGGGCAGATATCACGATCCCATCATGTATCCCCCTACCCGAATTCCCAAGGCTGATATTCTTTGGATAGAGTCAACCTATGGCGACCGAAAAGCCCCAACCAATAAACCTGAAGATGAATTAGCTAGGGCTATTTTGGATGTTTTTGATCGAAATGGGTTGGCTATAATTCCTGCTTTTGCAGTTGGCAGAACCCAATTGATCATGTATCATCTCTACCAATTGATGGAAAAAGGAAAAATTCCTAAAGCTCCCATTTTTGTGGATAGTCCAATGGCGATTGATGCGACAAAGCTTTATTTGGATTTTCATAAGGATCATAGGCTTTCTGCCATGCTGGAGGATGATGATCAGCATGCCTTTAAGCACCCCAATCTTCATTATTTCCAAAAGCAGGAACAGTCCATGTCTTTGAATGAGTATCGAGGCAAAGCCATCATCATCTCTGCAAGCGGTATGGCTACTGGGGGAAGGGTGTTGCACCATTTATTTCATCACCTTCCTGAAGAAAAAAACGGGATTATCGTAGTAGGCTACCAAGCTGAAGGAACAAGAGGCAGAAGGCTGCTTGACGGGGAAGAATCAGTTAGAATTTATGGAATTGAAGTTTCGGTAAAGGCTAAAATCTACCAGATTGAAGGACTTTCAGCCCATGCAGATCAGGACGAATTAATGGATTGGGCAGAGGGATTTTGCGACAAACCCAAGATGACCTTTGTCATTCATGGAGAAAAAGAGAGTTCAGAAGCCTTGGCTTTTAAGTTGAAAAGCGAGATGGGCTGGAACGTGACAATTCCTCAATATTTGGAATCATTTGTTCTCTTTGAAGGGATTTAATCTTGAAAAACAGCCGTAAAAAGGAAAGGCCTCGACGATTATCGAGGCCTTCTATTATTTAAGATAAATCAGCTTAATCAGCCTTTTCCTTTTTCTTAACTGAAATCGAAAGCTCGCTACCCTCACCGGAATAATCCGCTGTAATCACATCTCCTTCGGATAAATCACCTTTCAGAATTTCTTCTGCGATAGCATCCTCCAAATATTTCTGGATCGCACGATTCAGTGGTCTGGCACCATATTGTTGATCGTAACCCTTATCAGCTAGGAATTCTTTAGCCTTTTCAGTGAGTTCGATCTTATAGCCCAATTCGGTGATTCTTCGGAACAACTTGCCCAAACTGATATCGATAATTTTGAAGATATCTTCCTTGCTCAAAGAATTAAATACCACTACATCATCCAGACGGTTCAGGAATTCAGGACTGAAAGCCTTTTTCAAAGCAGATTGAATGGTTGACTTCATGATGTCATCCATGTTTTCCTGCTTAGCCTTGTTAGAAAAACCAATTCCAGCTCCGAAGTCTTTCAAATCACGAACGCCAATATTGGAAGTCATGATGATGATTGTATTTCTAAAATCAACTCGTCTACCCAATCCATCAGTCAGAATACCATCGTCAAGTACTTGAAGAAGTATGTTGAAGACATCTGGGTGAGCTTTTTCGATCTCATCCAAAAGAACCACAGAATATGGCTTTCTTCGGACTTTTTCTGTCAATTGACCACCTTCTTCATAACCTACGTAGCCTGGAGGCGCTCCAACCAGTCGGGATACGGAGAATTTCTCCATGTATTCCGACATGTCAATTCTAATCAAAGCATCTTCTTTGTCAAATAGGTAATTTGCCAAAGTTTTAGCCAATTCAGTCTTACCTACACCGGTTGGTCCTAAGAAAATGAATGAACCAATTGGTTTTTTAGGATCCTTCAAACCGACACGTGTTCTCTGAATTGCCTTGGTTAATTTTTTGATAGCTTCTTCCTGACCGATAACTTTTCCTTTGAGTTCCTCACCCATGTTCAAGAGCTTGTTGCCCTCATTCTGAGCAATTCTCTTCGCAGGGATTCCTGTCATCATTGCAATTACTTCTGCAACATTATCCTCATCCACTGTGAATCTCTTGGACTTGCTATCTTCCTCCCATTTCGCTTTTGCAACCTCAAGCTGCTCCAGTAATTTCTTTTCCTTGTCTCTTAACTGAGCAGCTTCCTCATACTTCTGGGATTTTACCACACGGTTTTTCTCCGCTTTGATATTTTCTACTTCAGCTTCAAGCTTTAGAATTTCCTCAGGAACGTGAATATTGTTGATATGGACTCTGGCACCTGCTTCATCCAAGATATCAATAGCCTTATCCGGTAAGAAACGATCTGAAATGTATCGATCTGATAATTTCACGCAGGCATCAATCGCCGCATCGGTATAGTTTACGTTATGATGATCCTCGTATTTATCCTTGATGTTGTTCAAAATCTGAATTGTCTCCTCAGGTGAAGTGGCATCTACCATTACCATTTGGAAACGTCTAGCCAAAGCTCCGTCTTTTTCAATGTACTGACGGTATTCATCCAAAGTGGTAGCACCAATACATTGAATTTCTCCCCTCGCCAAAGCAGGTTTGAACATGTTGGAAGCATCGAGAGAACCAGAAGCTCCACCTGCTCCAACTATGGTATGCAACTCATCAATGAACAAGATCACGTTTGGAGATTTCTCCAGCTCGTTCATCACTGCTTTCATTCTCTCCTCAAACTGACCTCTGTATTTGGTACCCGCGACCAAAGATGCCAAATCCAAAGTCACCACTCGCTTGTTGAACAAGACTCTAGAAACTTTCTTTTGAACGATTCTTAGCGCCAAACCTTCAGCGATAGCAGTTTTACCAACTCCGGGTTCACCGATAAGAATTGGGTTGTTTTTCTTTCTTCTGGAAAGAATCTGAGCTACTCGCTCAATTTCCTTCTCACGACCAATAATTGGATCCAACTTATCTTCTTCAGCCATTTTGGTCAAATCACGACCAAAATTATCTAGCACAGGAGTACGGGATTTTTCTGCACCTGGCTTGGAAGATCCTCCACCTGGATTTGAGGAACCGAATAGTTTTGAACCATCATCATCTCCATCCTCAGCTTCAGCCTTGGCTCTTGGAGCTGCTCCTGGATCAGATTGCATTTCCAGCATATCTTTAATTGTGTCGTATCCTATCTCAAATTTGTTCAGAATCTGAGTGGCAATATTGTCTTCATCACGAAGGATAGAAAGCAAAAGATGTTCGGTACCGATTAATTGGCTCTTGAATATCTTGGCTTCCAGATAAGTGATTTTCAATACTTTTTCTGATTGTCTGGTCAATGGAATATTGGCCATGTTTTTCACATTGTGATTTGCAGTGCCTTTCACAGCCCGCTCAATAGCATTGCGCAACTCGTCCAGAGGTACGCCCAGTTTTTTAAGAATGGAAACAGCTACACCTTCCCCCTCTCGAATCATCCCTAGCAAGAGGTGCTCTGTGCCAATGTAATCATGCCCCAGACGAAGAGCTTCTTCGCGACTGAGAGAGATCACCTCTTTGACCCTATTTGAAAATTTTGCTTCCATTTAATTCCTTTCTGATTGTATAATAAATCTGTACGTATGTTACCGAATTTGTTTTAAAAACACAATCCTTTTAACGATTGTTCATTCTTTTTTTGCCGAGTTTTTTAAACTTGTCCCAGCCTCTGGCCCTAGGCAAAACAACAAATCCAGAATGCTCAGGTTGGGTTCAAAGTCTAAGCCAAAAAGCTGGGGATAAGGTTGTGGACGGTAAAAGTTTCTCTCCAAAAACGGCCTCCCCGGCGTGATTTGCCCCCTTATATCCAGATATTCAATTGAATCTTCACCTTTTTCAACCGAGACAAGTCTGACAGGCCATCTCAAAAGTTTAAGACAGATTGTCAGCAATTCCAGATTGAATTTCCAAAGACTTTCTTCCTGCTCTTGAAATATAGGTTCAAAATAGGGAAAGAAATATTCAAAAAAAGGTGCCTTCCCATAGGCACTTTGAATTCCTCTCAGGTGAATTGCCTGCCATTTTTGAGAAAAATCGATTTTCACCTGATCCATAGGAATCCTTGGTCTCCTCCCTTTGATAGGAATGCTCAAGGTTTCCACTTTATTGGCTAGAAGGATTTTTGTCCGGTTTAAAAAGGATTGCCTTTGGTATAAATCCTTTGGAAAAAGCAGGACTTCCTCAGCATCGTAGATAGCCGAAAAGAACTCCAAGGTTGGCAAATAATGTAAATCGATTGCTACTCTTTTCAAGAAACTGATAGTTACTGGTTATTGAGAATTCTCTTGTAAAAAGGTCCATATTAGGCTTAGGGACTCCTCCTATGAAACGAAATAGATCCTTTTCTCAAACTTCTATTTTCTTATATCTAAAGTCTTACGTCTTGCTTCTTATATCTATTAAAGAATCTCCTCCACCTGACCCAAGCCTTCCCTGATTACCAACACCTCATCTCCGGTGCAGTCCAAAATCGTTGAAGGAATATTTGATCCATATCCACCGTCTATCACTACGTCCACAAGGTTTTGATATTTTTCAAATATCAATTCAGGATCCGTGCTGTATTCAATGATTTCATCTTCATCATGTATGGAGGTAGAAAGGATAGGTTGACCCAATTCCTCGACAATTGCCCTAGGCACTCCATGATTAGGAACCCGGATACCTACCGTTTTTTTATTGCTATGTAGGATTTTCGGTACTTGTGAACTTGCCTCCAAAATAAAGGTGAAAGGTCCGGGAAGACCCTTTTTCATCATTTTAAACACCGGTTTGGTGATCACCCGCGTGTATTGAGAAATATTGCTCAAATCCGCACAAACAAAGGAAAAGTTGTGCTTTTTAGGATTTATACCTTTGATTTTGCAGATCTTTTCTACCGCTTTTTGATTGGTGATGTCGCAACCCATCCCATACACGGTATCGGTGGGATAGATGATTACTCCCCCATTTCGGAGGATTTCCACAATCTGCCTGACCCGTCTGGGTTCAGGATTTTCTTCGTAAAGCCTAATAAACTCGGCCATGACTAGTTTCTTTCTGTTTGTCCTACAAGCTTAACCCAATTTTCTTGCAATTCGTGCACAATTGGAAGATCTGCCTCCGCCCAATCCAATGAAAAAAGGTCTTTTTTCTCCAGCCAACAGACTTGTTCATGTTCCAAAAGAGAGATTTCCCCACTTTCCCAAGAACACAAAAATGGGATCAAGCGGATAGTTTTGGTTGGATAGGAATAATTCACTGGAGTGAGAGCTTTTAAAGAAATGATAGTAATTCCCAACTCTTCAAGAATCTCTCGGATCAGGCAATCCTCAGCTTCTTCATCTTCTTCCATTTTTCCACCCGGAAACTCCCATTTCCCTGATAAATCCATTGTTTGACTGCGCCTAGCAGCTAAAATCTTCCCTTGGTGAATTATAATGGCGCAGGTGACGGAGATAGATTTCATGGTTTGCGAACCTAAAATTTTTGGATTTAAAATCGAAAGTTTTCGAGAAAAGAAAGAGCTACAACCAAGAATTCAGAGAAAAACCTAAGTAAATCAACTAATTGGCGTGAAGTTTAACATCAATTAGATTTCTGGACGGCTTTTTTCCAGAAAGATTTTCCTCAACCTTTCCTATTTTTGTCCCTTATGCAACTTGAAAAACGGAAAAAATTTCTGCTGATCCTTTTGATTTCGGCCTCGGTATTGGCGATTTCCCTGACCTTTTATTTCTATCAGGTATTTTTTAGCCCGAATACACTGGTAGAGTTCGATCAGCCTTATATCCTGAAGATCCCCACTAATTCAGTTTTCAAGAACGTGGTGGATCAACTTTACGACGACAAAGTCATCAATGATGCGCTTAGCTTCAGTTTCGTGTCTAAGGTTCTAGACTATCAGGAAGCTGTAAAACCGGGTTTATACAAAATCGAGCCCAAAATGAGTAATCTGGACCTAGTGCGTATGCTCAGGTCAGGGGATCAAATCCCGGTAAAAGTCACTTTCAATAACATCCGAACAAAGGAGGATTTGGCAGAAAAAATTACTGCAAACCTTGAAGTGACCAAGGATCAATTCCTCAATTTGCTTCAAGATTCGGTCTATATCCGAAAGTTTGATTTTGATGAGGAGACGGTCATTTCCATGTTTATCCCCAACACCTACGAACTTTGGTGGAATACCAGTGCGGATGGACTTTTTGATCGTATGTATAAAGAATACCAATCTTTTTGGACGGATGAAAGAAAGCAAAAAGCTCAGGCTTTAGGATTGACCCAAAAGGAAGTTAGTACCTTGGCCTCGATCGTACAGGCAGAAAGTCAAAAAGCAGACGAGCGGGCAAAAATTGCCGGAGTGTATTTGAACCGGATGAAAATAGGAATGGCTTTGCAAGCCGATCCCACTTTAGTTTATGCTACGGGAGATTTTACGCTAAAGCGGATTTTGAATATTCACAAAGAAATAGACAGCCCATACAATACCTACAAATACACCGGCTTACCTCCAGGACCAATTAATCTTCCGGATATCAATTCATTAAATGCAGTCTTAAACGCTGAAAAACACAACTACATGTATTTCTGCGCCAAGGAGGATTTTTCAGGTTACCATGCTTTCGCTGTAACCTATAATGAGCACCTGGCCAATGCCCGGAGATACCAATCTGCCCTTAATGCAGCAAAAATCTACTAGCATGTTTCAAGCTGAAACTCAAATCCGAGTACGATACGCCGAAACCGACCAAATGGGGTACGTGTATTACGGAAATTACGCGATGTACTTTGAGGTGGCTCGCGTAGAAGCCATGCGCTCGGCTAATTTTTCCTATAAGGAAATGGAAGAGGGAGGGATAATGATGCCGGTTTTGGAAAGTCATTTTCGTTACTTCAAGCCAGGAAAATATGACGAGCTCTTGACGATCAAGACGGTAATTCCCGAAATGCCAGGAGTGAAAATCCGCTTTGAATACCAAGTTTTTAATGAGTCCAATGAATTGATCACTGAAGGTTGGACCACCTTGGCATTTCTGAAAAAAGATACCCATCAACCCACTCGCCCCCCGGGAAATTTACTAGCTTTAATGAAACCCTATTTTTAGAGTCTTATTCAGGTGGTAAAAGAAAAGATTTTCAAATATCGACTTCGTCTACAGCTTAAAGCAAGGCAACTCAAAAAGATTCATTTTGGGCATCCTGACAAGAATCTATACGATGTCACAAGGATTTTTATTCAGCAGCTTAAAAAAGACGATATCAACGAGCGGGCTGGTTCAATGGCCTTCAGTTATACGATTGCCTTATTTCCTCTCCTACTTTTTCTATTGAATCTTGTTCCATACCTCCAAGATTTATTTCCGGTAATTACCACAGAGAATATTTTATCCTTTGTACAAAGTATCATTCCACAGGATATCTACGAAAATATTGACACCACCATTATGGACATTGTGTCCAGGCCTAGGCAGAGCTTGTTGTCATTCGGTTTCTTCTTTGCACTTTTTGCCTCCACCCAAGGGGTAGTTTCCATGATGGATTCCTTTAATTCTGTGTATAAAACGAAAGAAAACCGAGGATTTATGGGCACTAGGATGATTGCGATTGCCATAGTAACTATGCTTGTGGTGACGATTATAGCTGCCAGCACCGTAATGATCTTTGGTAGCATCTTGATTTCAAGGCTTGACGAGCTTCAGGTTTTCAATAGCAGCTTCATGATTTTTCTGTTCAATACCTTGAAGTTTTTGATTCTATTGGCAGTTTTTTACATGACTTCAGCATTCATCTTCAGATTTGCCCCGGCAGTCCATGACAAATGGCATTTCTTTTCCATTGGCGCTCAACTCTCTGGATTATTGATCACTTTGGGTTTTTATGGATTTATTTTTTATCTGGAAAATTTCGCCAGCTACAATAAGCTTTACGGATCGATCGGAACTCTAATTGCCCTGATGCTTTGGCTATTCATTACCTCGATGATCGTACTGGTATGTTTTGAAGTCAATGTCAGTCTAGATCTGGCAGAAGAAAAGGCAAAAGAACGGGAGAATCGAAGGAAAATATTTGCAGCGGAATCTCCAGAAAATGAGTAAATCTTAAAATAACAAAGGCCTGGAATTTACCAGGCCTTTGTTATTTTACTTCAATTCCAATTGTTGGATCTGCTTATCATTTGGCCCTCGAATTCCTTCAAAAATGCTAATCATTTCCTGAAGCTTTTCAGGATTGGTTTGAGCTAGATTCTTAGTCTGCCCAATATCTTCCTTCAAATTATACAATTGATATTCAGGACTATTTCCTAATTCGATATTTACCTGAGCAGCCACTTCTAGACCATTATAGGGAGGAATCATCAACCAATCTCCAGCTCGAAGGGCCGTTTTAGTGGTCGCTTCCAAGACAAAAGCTTCTCTCCCCTTTTGGCTTTTACCCATTAGAACATCAATCAAATTTTCACTATCTGCTGCAGTTTTTTCACTTCCAGTAAGTGCAGCCAAAGAAGCCAATAAATCAATTTGAGTAACCAAAGCATCTGAAACTCCAGGCTGGATTGTTCCCTTCCAATAGGTGATAAAAGGTACTCGGGTTCCTGCTTCAAAAAGAGAATATTTCCCTCCTCGCAATGGTCCAGCCGGAGTATGATTTCCAATTTTCTCCACCGCATCATCGTAGTATCCATCATTGAGCACTGGTCCATTATCACTGGAGAAGAAAATGAGCGTATTTTCCAAAATCCCCTGTTCCTCTAATTCTTTCAATAATTCCCCAACTACCCAATCCGCCTCAAGAATTGCATCTCCCCTAGGACCCATACCAGAAGTACCTTCAAATCTTGGATGTGGAGTTCTGGGAACATGTGGTTCTTGCAATGCATAGAAAAGGAAAAAAGGCTCTCCAGCTTTAACTCTATCCTGAACATAGGTTTTTGCTTTGCCCAAAAAATGATCAGCCATATCGATATCGCTCCATTTGGCTTTTTCCCCTCCTTTCATAAATCCAATCCTTGGAATTCCATTGACAATGCTATTATTATGCCCGTGGTGCCATTTCATAGTTAGGAGCTCAGGATGAGTTAAGGCAGTTGGCTCACCTTCAAAATTCTCATCATAATTCACCATAATCGGGTCATTAGGATCCAGATTTAGGACTCTCCCATTATCAATATAGACTGTGGGTACACGGTCCTGGGTCGCTGCCAAGATGTGAGAATAATCAAACCCAACTTGATTTGGCCCAGGGCTTATCTCTTGATTCCAGTCCACAGAACCTGTTCCCAGCCCCAAATGCCATTTTCCAACAATCCCTGTATGATAACCCTGCTCTTTCAACAATTTAGGAATGGTAAGTTGAGCCGTATCGATTAGCAAGGGAGCCGTTCCTGAGAGAATCTTTGCATCTGCATTTCTCCAGGGATACATCCCTGTAAGCAAGGCAAATCGACTTGGAGTACATGTCGCTGAAGATGCATACCCATTGGTAAATCTAATTCCACCATTAGCCAAGCGATCCATATTTGGGGTGGAAAGTGTACCAACCCCATAGGCACTGACATCCCCGTACCCCAAATCATCTAGGTAAATAAAAATGATGTTAGGAGAAGCCTTAGGCTGTGAGTTTTGCTGACTTTGGTCAGATCCACAGCTTGTGAATAGTGTAATTCCTAAAAGGAATAGCCCCGTGACTTTACTAAAAATTCGGTTTTTCATAATGGGTTTTATTGGTGATGGAATTACAATTGGGATGAAAGTCATTTTCACGATAAGAAAGTACTAGGTATGAATCCAAAAAGAAAGCAAATCGAATGGATAATTTTGGGCTGCGAGGATTTTCAAAAGTTTTTTATCAAAAAATCAATCACTTAAAAGAAAATCGAACCCGAATCTTGTCTGAAAAGGATAAAGAATATACTTTTGCACTCTCCAAAGGAAATCCGATGGAGGTTTAAATAGAGAGATGGCAGAGTGGTCGATTGCGGCGGTCTTGAAAACCGTTGAACCGTGAGGTTCCGGGGGTTCGAATCCCTCTCTCTCTGCTGAAAAACATTCAAATGTTTCGAAAAGCCCCAAATTTTAGCGATTTGGGGCTTTTTTGTTTTTTCATCTATCCGAAATCATCCATAATCTTCGGATTTCAGAGAGTTTTTGCGAGACCTATTCCATTTTCAATCGAGACCTATGATTTGGTGATCTTTTTGGTGATTATGGAAAAAGGCTGGTTCAAGAAAAGTGTTAAAAATAGCTTTGTTCAAAATCGAAAAAGCTATGAACATCCCTTCAATTAGTTTTATCCTCCAGGAGAAAAAGGCCAAAAATGATGGCACTGCTCCGATCTATCTACGGATCACTCTTAATGGAACAAGAGCTGAAATAACAACAAAAATCTACTCCCTTCCTGCAAATTGGGATAAAAAAAGGGGACTTATCAAGGGCAAAGACCCATTGTCTATCCGTCACAACCAACAGCTTCAGAGGCTTCACCTGCAGGTGTTTGAAGCTTTAGATCAAATCAAAATCCAACGGTTTGACATAAATGCAAATAATCTCAAACTCGCCATGCAGGGCAAGTTGGTTAAAGCTCACACACTCCTTGAAGTATATAAGCTTTTTATCGAACAACTTGAAAACAGAACTGGATCTGACTACTCAGAATCTTCCTTGGAGACGAATAAAATTACCTATGACCAGTTTGTAGAATTCCTTACCACTGAAGGCAAGCTTTCCATAAAAATTGAGGATTTCAACAACCAACAATTTATCCGACTCGAACATTTTTTTAAAAAAACTAAGGGTAATCAACACAATACAACCTGCAAGAAAATCGAAAGGGTAAAAGCAATGTTGAGGTGGGCCTATGAAATGGATTATTGTGATAAGGATGTCAGTAAAAAATTCAAGATCAAAAAACAAAAGAAAGAAATCATCTTCCTCACACAAGAAGAAATCAATCGAATAAAAGCACTGAAGTTGGTTCCGAGGTTAGAAGTAATTCGAGATTCATTCCTTTTTATGTGTCACACAGGCCTACCGTTTAATGAAATTGAACGACTCAAAGAAGAAAACCTTTCCAAAAATATTTCCGGAGGCTATGGTATCATCATGACAAGACAGAAGACAAGCAAAAACATCCCTGAAATACCCCTACTTCCAATTGCAATTGAATTGATCGCAAAATATGAAACCCATCCTAAAAGAATCATTGAAAAAAAACTTTTCCCAATTCCTTCCAATCAAAATTTCAATGGATATCTAAAGGAAATCGCAACGTTGGCCAAAATTGAAAAGCAAATAACAACTCATACAGCCAGAAAGACTTTTGCTTCAACCATTGCTCTAAGAAATGGCATGAGCATGGAAGTACTTAGTAGAGCACTGGGGCATAGCAATATCAAAATTACCCAAGAATCGTATGCGGAACTTCAAAACGATAGGATCCAAGAGGAATTTAAAAAAGTGAGTATTAACCTTAAACAATATGCATTATGAGCGAAAATTCAAAAATTCTTTACAGAGGTTCCCTAAAGATCGAGGGAATAAGCAGGGGAATCAAACTATGGTGGACTGAAGAACAAATCAGGCAATGGAAAAAAATTGAATCAAAGTCCTTGTCTGACGATTACGTGAGAATAAAAACTACTCCCTATTCTATGGTAGAATTTGAGCCTTGCAATTTCGAAAGAATAGAATTCACCGATGAAATATGTGAAGCCGAAAGCTCAATTGTAAAAGAGAGCACTCTCTGGTTCAATCATTATTTCTCTAATTTAATTCCAATTCCAAAAGGATCAATGTATGATGTTTATACCTATCCCTGTGTACTAATTGGTGTTAATAGGGGAATAGACCACGATGTAAGCTATTTTGATTACACGGGCTATTTTAACTTTCAATTCCTCAAAGAAGACAAGGTAGATATTGGTCAATATTTGAAAGATTCCAACTTGTTTGACAATTCACGATTTGACCTTGACGACTTCACAATTGTCGAGTATTCAAAAAATATCAGGCTTTGATTTTAACATTTGCCCTATTTTTTTTGCAATTAAAAAATGCAAAATTTTGAAAAGGCTCTTATTTCTCTACAAAAATTCTCCGAATCGAAAAACATAGAAATCTCGCTTCATTACACCATAGGAGAATTTACCGAAGATTGGCTTAATGAAAAAAATCGAGTTTGGAAAGATGACTTATGTTTTCTCCTAACTTTAACCGATGAAATAATCTCAAAAATCACCGATGAGCTTACTTTTTTTACAGATAAGCTGATCGGTGATTATCCTTTTTTTAACCTGGAAATAAATAATTCACTTCAAAACTCAGAATTGGAAATAAATGGTTTTGATGAAGTCTCAAAAACAGAGAAGCTAAACTTTCCATTGCAAAGATTTGATAATTTTGGATCAGAATGGAGGATTAACAATTCGAGTATGAATGAGTTCTTCAACCACTTCGTTGAAAGGCAAAAACCTCTTTTAACAGCTAAAAAATTCAAACAAGAACTAAATCAAAACTTAGAATTTTATCAGGAAAATGAGGGATTCCCTCCATTTAAGCCAACCTATTCAAATATTGATAAAATTCCAATTTGGGGCTCCATAAATAAAATTTCTGGAATTTTTGCTTTATTAATTAAACACAATTTCTTATTGGTAAGAGACCCGGCTGAAAAAAGGAGTAAAACAAAAGGTTTGGATATGTTTAAAGGCTTTGAATTAAATTCAAAGACAATTACGAAAAAGAAATTTTGCGAAATTTTCTCAAACACCTTTTACAATTTGAAAATTGAAAAAGGAGTTTTGGTAGAAAGCTCCATAAGCAGTGAAACAATCAAAAAAAAACTAAAAGACTCTATTTTCAGCCAAATCCATGATGATGAAATCGATGACCTGATCAAGGATCTTCAGGAAATGGTTATTGAATTTGAAGGCATGGTTGAATTCCTTAAAAAGGAGAAAACGGGTAAAATGAAGAATAAACATAAAATTGATTGAGGCTAATTTAAATTCTATACAGGCCTGCAATCGAAATCTCAAACACATTTTTTCAATTTTGAATAAGAGCTGTATTCATAATCTTTAGAATACAGCTTTTTTTATTGGAAGGAATCGATTGAACAAAATCCCAATGATATAAGGACTTGATTCTTTACACCTTAAAAAATCACCAATTTAACCACCAGAAAATCGAGAAATAAGTAGGTTATATATTTTTCATTTGCAGCATAATCAATCAATATAACTGCAATGAATCACTTCATTTTGACTGAATCCAAAAGGATCGAAGAAATCCAAACCAAATTGGTTCAAATCGAGAGTATCCTCCTTCAGACTAAAACAGGACTCCCAAATCTCCTGAGAACATCGGAGATCAAAAAAATCCTGAAGATCAAAGACAGCACGCTCGCCACCCTACGCAGCAACGGCACATTGCCATTCGTGAAAATAGCTGGAACCATCTATTACAGGGAAGAAGACATTCAGAACCTTATTGAAAAAAACTATTCTGGCAATGATAACTAAGCGAAAAATCATGCATAACAGCCTGCAAATTTTCGATTTTTATCTTGGAAACAAATACCCTTTTGGCAGGGTCATTCCCGGCAAAAACATTTCCAACCCTTTCCTCACCACCAAACAGAATACCCCCTCTTTTAATGTATTCAAGGGAAAAGATGGGGACTACCTATTTAAAGACTATGGTACAGGGGAAGTGGGAAATGTCATCACTTTTGTTATAAAAATGGAAAAAACCAATTTTCAAAAAGCAGTAGAAATCATTAGTCAAATTTTAAGATGAGTACAGACCTAAGAAAACAAGTATCTGAAGGGCAATTCAATGAGTTTTATGTTGCCATTGAAACACTAATAAAATTCAATATCGAATGCACACGAGATGGAAATGACGAACTAATTATTCGATACCATTTTGGAAATGGAAATTATAAAGAATGTAGACCAAGATCGGCAGATAAGTGGAAGACAGTAAATCGCTCGAAGGAGAAAAATCCTCCATTCGGATACCATCAACTCCCCCCAAAGGGTAAACTCGTTGTAATCACAGGAGGTGAAAAGGATGTGCTGGCGTTTGACATGTTTGGTATCCCTGCGATATCGATGCAAAGTGAAACTGTCAATATTCCACTTAGCTTGATCACAGAATTGAGGCAAAGATTTGATAAAATCTTGATCTGCTACGATATCGATGAAACAGGAGTAAAATTTTCAAAGAAGTGGGAAAAATATTATGGCCTCCCCAGAATCGAGTTACCGGATGATTTGGATGGAAAGGATATTTATGACTTTAAAGCAAGTGGTAGAACCAAAGAAGAATTGCATCAACTCATTAAGCTTGCTATAAAAACACAACAGGAAAACAAGACTTCATTCACCGGCAAGGAAATAATGGAGTCCAAAGCAAGCTTTGACTTTATTATCAAAGACATTCTGCCAAAATCAAATCTGGTCGGCCTCATTGGAGGTTCGGACACTGGGAAATCCTTGCTTTTGCTTCAGTTCTCCATCTCCTATATCCTCAATAAATCCTTTTTGGATGGACCTGTAAAAGGCGGAAAAAAGGTCTTGTTTTTCTCTTTCGAGGATGACTCCAATTCGATTAAAAAGCGCCTTTCAAAGCTTGTAGCCAACTTTCCAGAAGGTGAAAAAGAGATGGTGTTCAGCAAGATCTTTTTTGAGCTCGACCCTGACAGAATTGAGCAAAAGATAGAAAACTTCATGGAGCTAAATCCAGACACTGGGATAATCATCATTGACCCATTAACAGAGATTCTTGCAGGAACGGACATGAACAACCCCGCCTCTGTACGAGAGCAAATGCAACTATTGAAAAAGGTTTCAATGAAATACGATCTTGCGGTGATATTTATCAATCATGTCACTAAATCTTCTGAAGATAGCAAGGCGCTCAGCAAAGCAAACTCCATCGGCAGTCAGGCCATTGAATCAAAGTCCAGGGTAATGTTTGAAATGAAAAAACATACAAAATCCTACCCGGCATTTATTGAATTGGGAATTGTCAAAGGCAATGATATTGATGCAAAATTCAAATCGCCAGAATTCACATTGTTTCTAAAGCAAGATCCTGAAACGCTGTGGTTCTCTAAGGCCGAACTTGTAAGTCCAGTCAATAAAAGTACCACTATAGATTGGATGAAGGTCTTTGGAGACAACCAGTTGATGAGAACAAATGAAATTCTCCAGAAGGCCTCAACTGAATACTCAATGACGTGGAAGCAAGTAGAAAAGCTCATCAGTTCCGACCTGGGCCAATATCGTGTCGAAAAAGGATTATATGCCAATCCAAAATTTAGTAGGCAATGAGGGCGGAGAACCATCCCTGAAAACAAAAAAATGGCATTTTTCGGCTCTGCATTTTAACATGTATTCAGGGTAAATAAGAGAGACAACTTTTCCCAATTTTTAGATACCTGAATTTTTTATCCCTCAGAACCCAAGCTTTTTTCCATCCCCCATCCCCCACCCTTTAGGGGTGGGGGGATGGGGATTAAAGGAGGGTTGATAGGAACATGAACTTGTAAGTTGAATTAGAAGGAGCCCAATAATCGCCTTCCATTGAGTCTTTTTTATTGAAAAAGACAAATTCCTGTGCCTCAATATTTTTTTTGTTTTCCTCGTAGGCAAAACCCAATAATGCTAAGGACCGAATTAATTCATTTTGGCTTAGCACAAGCTACCGGCAAGAATGCAGGTGATTAACTTATAACACGCCCCCCTACAAAATTTTATATGAATGCCGATCGGGAGTGCATCGAAATGTATACCCCCCTATGGTTCGCCATGGGAAAACGTTTTCCAATACCG
Organism: Algoriphagus boseongensis; assembly: GCF_004362805.1. Taxonomy (GTDB): domain Bacteria; phylum Bacteroidota; class Bacteroidia; order Cytophagales; family Cyclobacteriaceae; genus Algoriphagus; species Algoriphagus boseongensis. Next base: position 327,714 of record NZ_SNYF01000008.1, on the reverse strand, counting down.
CTTAATCCATAATTTTTTTTGTTTTCAAAAAGTGAATTGCCCTTGATTTTTTTATTCTCATCCCCCCTGGAATTCAAGACTTCTTTATCGATCAGCAACCATTTAAAACAAATATTTCATATGCTCAACGAGGAAAAAAATCTGGAGGAAGCTTATCCAGCTCCGGAAGGAAAATTCTATTATTTGGATAACACTAAAATTGTCAAGAATTATCCAACTCTCAACAAATCCTATTTAATGATTCACAAGGATGGTCAGGAATATCACCTGTTAGCCTTCGATTTTGAAACAAATCAGTTCCTGGTTAAAGATGAGGTAAAAGAAATCCTTAGAACCTTTTTCCCCTTATATAGGGTCTTGATGGAAGAATCTTTAAAGGAAGATGCCATGGACTTTGAAAAAATCGCATTGGGGATTGCCATAGGGATGAAAACCTATTATCAATTTGAACAAGCCATTATCTACTTTAGGCAACTTTATACCTATGGCTTTCTAAAAAAATCAAATTTCAAAGGAAAATATCCTATCGGAAAACCTAATGAACCTAAGGATAAATTCAATCTGGGATACATTTTTCAAACTTACCCGATTAAGGGGAAAGAAATGTATACCTATGATGGATACGTATTTCCTGAAGACGTCTTAAGAATACTTTTAGAAAATTATGACATCATTGAGTTTGACCACCAGCCACGAGTATTTAAGGGTGTCCTATCTGATGTCTGGAAATTTAAAAGGAAGCCGTGATTGGCTTCCTTTTTCTATTGTAAATTCAAATAAGGCATACAAAAAAAGGGGGGAAATTAGATTCCATTTTCCATTTTTTTCTTCACCTCTAAATAAGTATCACTAATTTGTTCAACCCAATTTGAAATTTTATCCTTCCAAAATCCAGAACCAAATCTATTCCAATCTTTTTCATTTAATAGTGGCCTCCCTTCCAATTCGTCTATATTCATAAACCAACCCCAATCAGCAAAGTCTCTATAAGCGCCAAGTTTTAAGAAATTTAATGAGTTCCTTAATAGGTTTTTTGATTCTGGAGTTAACTTTTCTGAGCACATAATCCCAATTCCCACTTTGCCCCAATTTGTGAGCCAATAAAGCCTTATCCTTACACTCTCTTGCTGAAGAATAAAATCAATACTTGAATGTGCTATACCAAGCTTTTCAGAATATTCAACTTTTAGGATTCTGGTTCCCTTAAAATGTGTAATTAAATCTTCCGCCAAGTTTATAACCATTCTTTGCCTTACCTTCTGTTGCAATTCCAATAAAGAGAAGTAGGCCTTAATATTATCTTTAGTTGTTACAATCTCAAACAATTCAGTTTCCATATTTTTATCCGGATTTTGGTTAGTAAGCCTTTTGATATTGGCGAGGTATTGGGTTAAGGTTTCTCGAATAATCGGTTGGTCTACAGAGGCTAAGCGACAGCTTTCTATCCATTTATGAATATGTTCCCTGAATGATATTTTCTCATACTTATCAAACTCCTGATGGTACTGACTCTCATTCCCCTCAAGTGTCAAAAAATAAACTTTTGATTCTTCAGATTTAAAATTATAAGTCAGGTATTTAGAATACCGCTTTAACTGTTTTTCTTGTTCAGCGGCATAAATTTTAACCTCAATGGCAAAGCCAATTCTTTTCTTCTCATGGGAGATAAGTAAATCTATCCTTCCCCCTTCTTCATTGTCCCGATCTATTTTTCCTATTGATTTTTCGATTTCAATTTTAAAGCCATCTGTATCTTCTTTGATGTCAACTGCTTTAAAGAATAACTTAAGAAACTTATCCCCCTGAAAATGTCCAGCTTTTGGATTGATCAGATACCCAATCAACCGGGTATGCAAACGAACTTCATCACTCTCAATGTCCAAGGCATGAGTAAAACTGAATGCATTCCCTGTTTCTTTTTGAAACTTTTCGTGGTTTTGAACTACAAGGTTAACTTGACTCAAAAGATGCCTTGCTGAAGAAATTTCGCTCATAAAAAATTATTTATCCAATTTGAGTTTTTGGAATTTTATTTCCAACTAAACTCTACTTTAAATTTGATTATTTAATGCCTCTAAAATCCACTCATCCCCCTTTTCAAAAGCCAATCTGACAAGTATATTCCCAAGTTGGGGTCGTAATTCTTCCAATGAAAGATAGCTGGGTTCTATCCCATTTTCTGCTAAAACGGCCAATACGCTTCTTGCTCTTTCAACCTTTTTTATGCCTTCAAAATTGAAAGGCAAAGTTGCCACCCATTCATGTGATTGATTGTGATTTTTATAGTGTACTCCAAAAGATTGAAAAAGAACAGAACCTATTGCCTTCCCTAATCCAGCATAAAAAACCAATTCTCCATCCAATGATCTCAGATGATCTTCAATCTCTTTTGGAACGGGAAGAATAGGCAAATACCCATTTTCAAGAATACAGATATCTCCTACAACAGAATAGATCAATTCTGAGGAAAAAAATTCAAAAAACTTTGAATCTTCCCTCATTAACTCAAGTGGTTCGCTATCAATAAGAGTCAAAGAATCAAAATTGAGGCTATCCCAATTTTTAGTTGCTACCCTACTTGCCGCTGTTCCCAACGCAATTAAATGACGAGGATTGGAACTGCCTGCAAACCCCTTCTCTGAAAGGGCTAAAGGCGATAATGCAAGAATGGGAAGGGTTCTGAGAAATAATCTTCGTTTCATATAGCATTTAATTTAGTCAGTAATGGAATAAAATTTCCACCCTCCCTGAAAATCAAGCAAAATTTTGGTTGGGTTGAGGTCTATATTTTTAGCCATGATGGGATATCCCCTTAAAACGGGAAGAAAAAAATCCAAGGCGGCTTGTCTAATTTGGAAGGCGGTTAGCTTTTGGTAAAAAATATAAGTGATAAAATAGTCCATTGCATTGAAGCTAAGCTGAACAGCAGTCTTTAAAACTTCTGTTCCTCTTTCTTCAAGCGCTGTCTTGATTTTCACCAAGTCAAAAGCCAATTGGATATGCCTGGGCTCATCTTTGGAAAAAAAGACCAAGTCCTCTCTAAAAACATATCCTTTCCTAATCATCAAACTCAGATCTTCTGGAATAAAGCTTTTTCTGAGTACCTCCAGATAAGGAATCGGGTTTTCCACAAGAAACTGGAACATCACTCGAGTTCGGACAAAATCGCTTTCCCCGAATGATTCTAAAAAACTGATGATTAATCCTCCCCTGGCATCCAGTGGAGTTAATCCAGGTTTAAAGTCAAGCTGCTTCCGGGTTCTAAGAAAATCTTTCACTCGAAGGAAATCATCGCAAGGATCTTCCTCAAAATAGGCTTGAGCAAAAAACTCAGTTAAAAAATCCGTCAAAACCACTTTGGGAAATTGGCGATGTAACTCTTGCAATCCTATTGCCTGACTAAAACCAGAAGGAGAATTGATGTCCCAATTATTCCAAAGTAAAACAGCCTCGCTCTGCCAGTCCAGTAACTCCATCAAGTCAGTCAGAATTTCCCGAGCTTTTTGCCTTTTTCCATAACCAATCAGGTGAATAAAATGCACTCGCTCCTTGGATTGGCTTCCTTTCCAAAATGGTAAAAGCAGATCCATCATTTCATCAATAAACAAACTCCACTTAGGATGGAGTTTTTTAAGGGCCTTCCTGGCTATTACAAATTGATCCTGTTCAATCATGCTACCAAAGTCCTTTTAGCCTCAGCCAAAAGAAGGCATAGCAAAAAATATTTTTATTTGATTACCCTAAGCCATATTTTGACATGGGGTATATATTTATTTGAATTGTCAAATCAACAATGAGCAAATTAACTTCTCTATACCGCCAACTGGAAATCATCAAATTGGCCAAAAAAGGACCTTTTGATTGGAACCAATTAGAAAATCATCTGGAGAAAAAGTCCGGGGATTTAAACCTATGCATTTCCAAGCGAACACTAAATCGGGATTTGAAAGAAATCGAGCAGCTTTTTGGCTTGGTCATTTCTTTTGATTTTAAATCAGCTCATTACCAATTGAATCATGAAGAAAGCTCTGAAAACCATCTGGAATTGCTGGAATCCTTTGAAACCATCCAAGCCTTCGGTAGAGCGCATAAATTGACAGGAAAAGTCTTTTTTGAACCAAGGACTGCAAGAGGTACTGAATATCTCAAACCGATCTTGGAAGCCATAGAAAATCAGGAAGCGATCCAAATCGTCTATGAAAAGTATTGGCTTTGGGAATTGGAGACTCGGGTTTTAAGACCTATTGCCCTAAAAGAATACCTGAATCGATGGTATGTCATGGCCTGGAATGAAAAAGATGAATTACACTTTTTTGGATTGGATCGAATTAAAAGCATAGAGAGCCTTCTTGGAAAAGTCAGTCTCCCATCTGCCCCCGATTTGGAGTCCAGATTTATGGAAACCATCGGGATTATCAATGGTCCTACTGAACCAGTGGAAACCGTCATCCTAACCTTTACTGAGTTCAAAGGCCGATACATTCAGTCCATGCCCATACATCCAACCCAACAAATTCTGATCAATGATGGGCACATACTCCAAATTAGTCTGCGAGTCAAAATCAACTACGAGCTGATTTCAGTGGTTCTTTCTCATGGAGATGAAGTGAAAGTGGAGTATCCAGAACGGTTGAAGGAGATTGTCAAGGAAAAAGCTCATAACATTTACCAATCAAAAATTAAATGAATATTACCCATTTCAAATTAGATGATGGTAGCCCACTTACAGCTACTCCAGACTTCAAGATAGTCTTAGAATGGCTGGCACCATTCATTTCTGATTTTTCAGAAGATGAATTTTGGGCTTGGTTAGATATGTTTTATGAACATGGCCCTACCGAAGAACAAATTCAAAAACTTAGAAATGAGATCAACCCAAATAATTCTGATGATCCAAATAAAGATCCACACTGGATTCTTTGGCTAACCTTGGATAAAATTTGGTCCGGTCATTTCGACGAATGGAAGTCCAGGGGATATGAGCCTTTGAAAACTGGAGGATGGTATTGGAGAAGAGTAGAAGAAGATATCAGAAGAAGAATAAAGGAAAAGGAAGAGAAAAAAGAAAACACCGATTTACAATGAAAAAGAACCCATCAAACCCTTCCAATCCTGAGGATGATAAAGAACTTCTGAGAGCCTTTATCAATTCCTTCCAATCACCGGAAAACGATGATCATATTTCCTTGGAAGGGGACAACTACTTTGAGAATATCTATGGAAAAGAAGGTTATGCGGAAATGAAATCCGACAGAGAAAAGAAAGTGCTTGAAGAGAAAAAACGATTAGGATAAATCTATAGGATCTCGACAACTATCCCTAATTGATTCGATGGATAACAAATCTCTCCAAAATGAATCAGATTTAAAGTTTGACAATTCTCGCCAAAAATGTTTCTTTTTGACTGGCGCTGGAATCAATACTCTTTAATTGTCCGATTTTTATTTTCTAAAAATTCAAATTTTTGATAGATGGACAGCTACTTCAATAAGGTTTTAAATGCTTTTTCAACCATGAATGTTGATGATTTAGAAGCTCTTTTAGATCCTTCAATTCCTTATTCTGATGTCCCAAAAGAAGTTTTTCTTGAAAGATTAGCCGAGACTTTTGAATCATTTAAAGAAGAAGGCGAAACATATCTGATTTGTCAGGCTGGAACTTGCTGTAACCTTTATTGTAACCCTGATTCAATTCGGACAGCTTATAGGTTCACCGGGGAAAAGACCCGACTATTTTTGGACCTCCGATTCATTACAGAAATCACTGATGATTTAAAAGATCATTACATAAAGGACATATATGCCTGTCATTCATTTCAATGCTATCAACCATTGGATTGGTATACCAATGACATCTCTTTTTTCTTCTTTGATGATGAAAAGGCAGATTTCTACAAGAGTCCTGAACTCATTATTCATTTAAGTAAGAAAAAGGAGGCCATGAATGAATTAAAATATAAACCTGACCAAATGACGGATTCAGAGTTAAGATCATGGCTTTTGCATTATCAACCTACTTATGATTTTTTTAAGAATTTTTCTTCTAAAGGATATTTCTCATGGAGATATTTTATAATGGAATACGACGGATTTTTAGATCAGATTAATTTTTTAGAATTGTTCACCAAGTCATCCATTTTAAAGGAGATCTATGAAGAGAGTATTCTCTCTGAGGAAAACTTAATCCATATAATTACCTACATAGAAGAGATATTAATGGATAATCACCATGAATATTTGATATGGCTTTGGAAGCACCATGACAATTATTTTTTCAAAAAATTCAACTTTTATTTGGTTGATGGGATTTTTGATGAATTCGCCAAACTTTGGGCATGGTTTAAACCCAGGCAGCTTCAATTATTTATGAAATATTTTGCCTTTACATCAAGGCAGACTGAAAAATACTTCACTAAAGAAGATGGCCTGAGTCTCGATAAATTTTACACTTTAAGGTTCCATTTAGGAATCAGAAAAAAAGCATCGGTAAATGGGATGTTAATTCCCTTTGGTTTATGGAGTGAGGAACTACCCATTCCACATTGGTCAGAAAATGAATTTGATTAGGGCAAAATTGATCAATCTTACTTTTTAAAAACTCGTAATTACTACCAAAATACGATGCTAACCTACCAGAGTTTACATCCTCCCTCAAATTCTCGCTTTGGTAAGTATTATGTCCAACTCTGAAAAAACGGAATAGGCCATATTATTCATTAGTGAATTCTGATTGAAGTTTCTCATTTATGTAAACTGTATACTCACTAAATTTAGTCCTTAAATTCTCTTTGCATAAATGCCTTTTTCATCTAAACTCACAATGGCTTCTGAAATATTCTGAAGCAAACTCCGGCATGTATCTACTATTTTCCAAAATGGCTCGAACTTATCCATATTTTTAATTCAGAGTTTCAAATAAGTCACCTCACAACCTTTGCACTGTCGCTTTTCCTGCAGAAATTCACTGAGATCAAACCACCCGTTAGTCTTTTGCCAAATATCCAATCCACGGCCAAGAATGATTTTCCAGCCATTATCGAGGATAATTGATCGATCATGAATGGTATCACTAAACTCAAAGGAAAAATTGATCCCGATGGATTCGAGAGAATAGTCCAACTGATCTAATTTATCCTTGAATCCTTCAATATATTCCTCAGAATTTACCGTGATAAGATGAATTTTGATCTCATTTTCCAAATCAGCTTTTTTTGTAACCAATTCAATAAACTCCATCAAGTTTCTAAACTGATAAGGTAACCGTATATAAGGATCTGTTATTGTGATTTCGGATGCTCCCTCCAGATAATCCCCAAACAGTTTATCATAAGAGATTCCTGTCTGATTGTCCCTCAAGATCACCTGTCCCTCTTTAAGAAATTTTCGATTATTGGCGATTTGTGGTTCCTCAACTTGAGCCGGAATAGGATTCTTGTCTTGGTTAGTACCTAATTCCAAAGGCCCTTCTTTAAACTCAGGCACATTAAGTTCTGCATTCGCGTATTGAATTTCCTCCAAGGTGTCAACCCGCATGCTTTTACCTGAGGTTCGATCAACATAACTGAAATCAACCTTATCAGCCAAAAAGGTCTCATCCATTTTCTGAAGCTGAAGCTTTACACGTTTTCTACATTCAATTGAAAATTCAAGAAGTTCTTTCGCTTCCTCCTTTGATATCTCCCCGTTAGGGTAAATCACTTTATATAATCCTGCAAATGTTTTGGAGATCGAATCTTTATCTCGTGTTGTAATAGTTGATGAGAGATCAAAAAAGCGCTTGAATTCCTGAGTATAATCCTCCTTTCGAAGGTCTTTAAGAATCTCAGCCAGATAGTCTACGATAAATCCATAATCAGAAGTGAACATATCGTTTCTGAGTTTCTGAACTTCCCAACCTGGCAGGTAAGCATGCATTCTATCCAAAAATGCAGTATCGTAGTAATCCCTTGGCAATGCATCAAATAAGTCACTATGCTTAAGCATGTACTGAACGGTATGGTCTGTATTGCCTACAAATACCATAGATGCCGATGCCCCGTAAACTGAAGTTCCCCGAGAGAAGGACTTATTTGCCATGTAGTTTTTCATGATGTCCACCAAACCTCGGTCAGTCCTCTTAGTCTTGCCAGCAAATTCATCATAGGAAATCACATCCCAAAAACCCACCAAACCAATTGCTCCTGTACTATTGTTTACAAAAAGTTTCGCTTTAGTCACCTCGCCTCCGGACAATAGGATCCCGTGAGGTGATAATTCTGAAAATACGTGGGACTTTCCTGTTCCCTTAGGCCCAAGCTCGATAAGATTGTAATTATTTTCCACAAAGGGCACCAAACGAGTCAATTGAAGGAGCTTGGATCGGAAGGAAAACTCATCCGGATTTAATCCCATCGTCTGAATCAAAAGATCAATCCATTCCTCCTTGGTAAAGTATTTTCTTGATTGCTTGTACTCTTCCAAATCCACATTGGATATCTGAATAGGCTTAATATTTTCTACCACCCAAGGTGTTGTTCCCTTTTCATCCGTTCTCAAATATCCCATGGTTAAAATGCACCACACCCCTTCTGTTAAGAGTTTGGGATAGGCTTTTGCCACTTGATCTGATACAGGAACTTTATTTAAACCCAGATTCGCAAAACTGGCCTCGTATTGGTCCTCCTTATCATTAAGCCTTACAGAAATCTTGTCTATTATACGGTGCGAACCTTTTTCCCTGATCGTAGACTTAATAATTTGAGCCTGATCCCGATGAACAAAGTGATTGGATATTACATTTTTGACGGTCTGAATTCCCTGCTCTATGGTTACCTCGTCATCGGTGGCACAATATTGTCCCAACAAATATTCCAATACATAGGTAGGCACTATAGCATTTCCCTTTACCAATTTGGTCAGATCCTTTCGGACGACTTTACCTGCAAAGTATTGATTGATTTTTTGATCTAATGGTTTCATTTTAAAACTCGTCAAAATCTGAGGTAAAGGAAATATTTAATGAGAAGTTATACTCCTTGTAGGTTTTCCATTTAGTGGTTCCCTCGATTGGCTCTTCCAAGATCAACTTAATACGCTGATTTTTATACTTACCACTGGCCTTTGCACCAAGGTGGAATGCATGCTTCACTTCACGCTGACGTTCGGTACCTTCGGAAAAGTCAAATGTAAATTTGAATTGATCACTGAGTAGCTCCCCGTCTGCAGCATACAAAGCCGAACGAATGGTACGGGGCAGAATCTGCTCCGAAATCAACTCCTGCTGTAGGAAAGAAACGGTCAGAATATTAGTCGTAATCCTATCGGTTGATTGAATGATATCAATTTCAACCTGGCGATTAGTATCTTCCCTCTTGCGGGTAACCTTCACCAAAGGAGTAACTATTTCCTGTAAGGTTGTGCCTCCGTGAACAAACTTTGCTCCCGCTCCTTTGATCCTCAAGCGGTTGATGGACTTTGGAATCAGGACTTCCAGATCAGAATTGAGACTCAACTGCTCTCCTGTAAACTTCTTTACCGTCCTATCATGAGTGATAGTACGGCCAATCACAAATCGTCGGTTTTCCTTCCAGATTTCTCCTTCAAAATCAGGAGAAGAAAACTCACTCTCATCCAAAGTATGATGCTGGTAAACAAATCCATGGTCAGAGGTAATCAAAATGTTATTACCATTCATGTTGCCTATTTTCTTTACCAAATCAATGAGGTAATTTAACTCCTCTTCTACCCCTTCAAAAACCGTTTCTTCAGAAGTTTTGTCATCTCCTCTTTTATCAATGACATTATGGTAGATATAGATCAGGTCATAGTTTTTTACAAAAGTTCTTCCCTCAGTGGCTGAATTCATGGCCATAAAGCTCTCTGCCTGAACCGCTGTAGCTCTAACTCCCGAATTAGTTTCCAAAATTTTCATTCGCCCATTCAAACCTGAGCTTACCATATCATCCACCCAAACTGTATCCGAATTGGGATTGATAAGCAATGATCTTTTGATGGGTAATAGAGCCGCCATACCCAATTGTGTGTAGGAAGGAATCGAACTTACCAGATGATCAAGTGAAGCGGTGTATCGATTTTCAAATTGAAATCGTTCAAAAAGTTCCTGCCCACATTCATACCTTAGCGCATCTGAAATGATCACGAAGAGACGCTGTTTTTTATCCAAAACTGGTTTGACATGGGTTGTAAAAAACTGCTGCTGGCTGAATTTCTTCTGAGTAGGCCAGTTATCCAAGGCATCAATTACCCTTTGCCAGTTGTTGTTGTATTCCAAGAGCCAATCGTTGGAATAAACTTTTTCAATTCGACCGTATAAATCTGCAAGAATTCGGTTTTGCTTGGATTCACGATAGTGCCAGATAAACTTTCGGTAAGTTTTATCCACCTCAAAAAGGTTTTCAGTATAGTCTTTTACCCCCTCTTCAAAGGCAACATAGCTTTTCCTTCCATACTTTTGCACTAATTCAATCAACTCTGCGCCACGCCAAATGGCTTGGTATAGAGGTTCAAAATCAGCATACCAAAATTTGTTCTCCCGCTTTTTTATGATTTGGAAAATACGTTCGGAGGAAATGCCTCTCTCCATAAGTAGAGTTTGACATTCATGAATGATTTTCTGATCAGTCAATCGGAACAGTTCATCCTCAATGATTTTATCCAATGGAGATGTTTCCAAAATTTTTGAAATGTCCATGGCCTCGGCAACTTTAGCAGAAATTACATCATAACAGGTTCTGAAAAGAATTGAATCTCTCCATTGGGAAAGGAGAAGCTTAGACTCCTTGGTAATTCCCAAATTTTTCCCAAAAACATAATTTTGCTGAAAAACTTCCAGAATAAATTCAAAAATGGACTTGGACTTAGACTGAAATCCATAGATCCTAGCAATCTCTTTCCAATAAAACTCCTCCAATTGAAACCTTTCAAGATCTCGATCCAAACGATCATTATCCTCAGCATATGCTGATATATGTGCCAAAATAAATGTTGAAAGACTCAAATTATCAACTCCAAAAAGTATGGAGAGCATCTTATATCGGACCTCCTGATGTCCATCGTCCTTGGTCGCCAATTCTTTAAGGTTAGATCTTCTTTCCTTAGACTTGAAGAAATCCAAATGCTGGACAACCAAATCCCTAAAATGAAAACCCAATTCCATTTCCTGAATGAATAGGGCTGCCTGATCTGTCTGAAACACATGGTAAGCAAGCTCCATATCAAGCAGCCAATTCTCTTCAGGAGAAGGCTTAGGATAATCGAAATAAAGTAGAAACTTGGATTCAGGTTGTGTTTTATTGAGGAGATATTTGATCTCGAAGGGATTGTGTTCTACACGGATTTTTTCAACTCCATTCAACTGAAGATTTTCAAAATCGTCCTTTAATTCGGCTTTTTCATCATACCAAAAAATCACCCTATGGTCATCAAATAATCGGTTAAGCCCTTCTTCTATTTTACCCATGATTTAATTTCAGTCCATAACTGAATTTACTAATTCCTAATCTAAAGAATTACAAATTCATAACTACAAGAAAGTTTACTCTGAAGCAACCTCTTCAAACAATTCCTGATAAGCTTCGATAAACTCATCCATAGTTATCCGTTCATAGGACTCAATTGCGGGATACATTAATTTTCCCTTATTAGCCTCTATTCCTGGTAAGTCATCTAAATTAAGAATATCATGAGCCAATTCATGATACATCAAATAATGCCGTTTCGGCTTATTGAATTTATCCCAAGAGGAAGGATTGATGTAAATTTCTATCAGGTCATCATTATCCCCACCATAGCTCATTGCATGAATATGAGTAGTATTGGTAATTTGATCTAACCTTGCAAACTTTATGGTAACATTTGAGGGCTTCTTTGGATAGATCCCAAAAACATTTAAATCCCGGTAAAATTTATCCAAATACAAAGAGAAATCCTCATCCCCATCAAAAGAGTCCATCAACACTTTTTCGTATAAATCTGAAACTTCATTTTTCTTATCTAAATACATAACGAACATTCCAATAAGGATGCAAACGATAATGAAAATGATGACAAAAATATCAGCTTGCTTGTATTTCGATTTCTCTTCAGGTAAAAGTTCAGGTGAAAAATGTTCAATAAAATCCAAAGGAGGAGGCCCAACCGGAATATGAATAGGCGGAGGAATTTTGGAGACTACTTCCTTTAATTCCTCAATCTCGTTTATAGGTGTCCATGTGGCAAGTCCATAAAACCAAACTTTAGTATCTCGAGAAATATTTTTGTCGAGAAGTTCCTCTATAGAGTAAGGACCAAATTTGGTAACTCCATCCGTGTAAAAGTATTTTTTCATGCCTTAGTTATATTGGTCAGGAAATATTACTGTGTTAGAAATTTGGGTAAAAAGATTAAGTTTTGATTGATATTCTCTCCCGGTAAATACTCCTCCTTGAAGTGTTATAAAACGATCTTCATAAACAATCTGCCAAATTTTCATTCTAAAATTTATTACTGCACCAACCCGCTCCATAGACCCTTTTAGTTCTATTTCCAGAGCCGGATAATTATCGACGGTCACAAGTCTATTGCTAATCATTTCCACCTCATTAAAAATTGAATTATATTCTTCTATTAAACCATCCAAATATTCAGAATCCGATAACAACTCTTTTGCTTGGTTTTTTGAAACAAACGTGGGGGCTTCATTCACTTGAACTAAATAGCTATCCCCTTCCGAAATAAATTTTACAACAATATTTGGACGATCTCCTTCTTGGATTTCCCAACCTTTAGGAACTTTAAATTTCAAATTAACACCCTTGGCTTTTGGATGATCTGCTATACTGTGGTATTCACCTAATTGATTTTGTATGGACATTAATGTGGCAACTTCACTTCTTACCGGAATCAGTGTAGAAATGATGAAAAACCAAAGGCTGAAAATAATTCCCATGATCAAAGCCCCTTCGGATTTGGTCCATATTTATTGATTCCTTTTTCACCTGGAGCAAAGAGCATCCAAAATCCATAAAATGGAATAAACTGAAACCAACCAGAATTACCTCGATCATGACACCTTTTGGCTCCTTGAGCTGTAATGATTATAAATAATAACACATAACAAACCAGTAAAATCATGGCTAATATTCCATTATTGGGGTCCATTTCTTGAATAATTATGGAAGCAATAAAAATAAACACATAAGCCAAAATAATAGTCAACCCATATTCGGTCCTTCCTATCCTACCTTCCGGTGAAAAAATCTCAGAAAATTTATTTCTCTTTTTTCTTTCCAAAGAATTAAGACTTTTATGAAAGCTTTTTTCAGACTCTCCAGCTAAACCTGAACCTTCCACTTCCAGAGGTGGTGGCATAAGCTCGAAGACTTCTTTTAACTCTTCCAATCCGCCAGCAGGCTCCCAATTGGAAAGACCTTCATACCATATCAAGTTATCAGGTTTTATATCGGCATTCTTTAATTCTTCTAACGTCATTGGGCCTACCTGCTCATTGCCTTTTGCATAAAAATATCTTCTCATAAATAATTAATTTAATAAATCAGTTTAAAATATTCTGAACTAAAAAACAATAGGGTATTTGGTAAAAAGATGTTCCTATTCTTGTTACCTGTTCCTATCTAATCATGCTTGAAGTATCCAAATAAAACATTCTACTTTCTTTTTTTTGGGCCAAAAAAATCCATTGAAGGCATTGACAAACAATTATTACCGCACCTTTTCATCTTATATTTGTAATCTATGGTAGTTTATTCAAGTAATTTTTTTCTCAATTCCTTTTGTTCTATTTGATGTTTTAAGAGTTTATTTTCGTATTCTATTTTTTCGAGATCAGAAAGTTCTTTCTTACCGAATTTGGTCCACAACACGTACAAGATTGTAGATAATACAGTTATTAAAAACAATAAAAAAATAAAAAACTCATCACCATCTATGTAGTTAATCTCATCTATGAATACATAAAGTCCAAAAACTCCCCATCCTAATCCCCCACAAAAGCTAATTATTCCTGTAATTTTCTCTTTCATATTCCTTGAATTATTTTTTCTGTTGATTGGAGATTTCGAAACATTCGGGTTAGGACCATATTTATTGGGACCCGGTTCTCCTTCCGCAAAAAACATCCAAAAAATGTAAAATGGAATAATTTGGAACCAACCGCTATTTCCCAAATCGTGGCATCTTTTTGCTCCTTGGAATAATAAAACAATCCAAAAAGGAAAAAGAATAAAATAAAACCAAGGGTTAAGCCTTGGCGGATAAATCCCAATTTCTTGGGTTTGCAATTCGAAAAACAAGTTTAGCGCAGCTACTGAATATAAAATAATGGTATAGAAAATAAAAGTCAAAACGTATTCAGTCCTCATAATTCTGCCCTCCGGAGTAAATAATTTTGAAAACATCTTTTGCTTTTTGCCTTCCGAAAAAAGAGGAGGTGAAGTGAAACTATTATTCCCACCCATGCTCGATTTTGAAACCTCAGTTTCCAAAGGAGGAGGCATCAATTCAAAAATCCCTTTCAGATCCTCAAGTCTCTCGGCCTTTTCCCATTTTGAAAGGCCTTCAAACCATACCAAAGTATCTGGCTTAATATCCGCTTGCCTTAATTCATTCAGGGTCAAAGGGCCCACTTGCTCATTGCCTTTGGCATAAAAGTATTTTTTCATCCCTACGTAAATAATAAAATAGTTTAAAACATTTCTATTAAAAAACAAAGACACTAAAAGTAAAAAAGTAGTATTTGAATTAGGCAACCTATTATTACCTAATTGTACTCTTATATATCCAATCTAAATTCTTGCCCTTTTCATCATACCAAAAGATCACCCGAAGGTATTTATATAACCGGTTAAGGCCTTCTTCTATTTTACTCATGCCCATAATAGGATTCAAAAAGTGATGTGATAAATTCAATACCTTTCGGTCCAATTCCTTTCATTTTTTTGGAATTCGATTTAAGTATATCCCTAAACTCAGACGTCTTATTTTTGGGAAAAGAGAACATTTCAGGGTTTTCTGAATTCTTTATAGCCTGGATTGAAATATTTACCAATTGAATTATCAAATCTTCTTTATTAGCAAGCTCTTTTTGACTCCTTAAAACCTGTTCAAACGATTTTTTTTCTTGAAGCTCTGGATTCGAATTACTTCCAGGAATTTTGGGAGTCTCCAATTTTGAAGGAATTACTGGCTTTAATTCAACTACAATTGGCTTTTCTCCTTTATACTTGAAAAGAAATTCTGAAACAAGGTCATGGCGATTTCCCTTTACTCCTGTGGTTTTTTCAAAAAATGAATTAATTACTTTAAAAAGTTCAGGATTCTGGGAAATTGATGAAATAAGAAGTTTTGAAAGGTTGGCATATCCATAAGCAGCACCCCAGTATGTATATGCATAATTGAATATTCTTACTCCATTTTTCTCCATGAAATCCTGAAGTTTCTCTAATTCTGAATATCGATTTAAAAAACAGGCTAAAGATTGAAGAGTAATATAACCAGATTCGTCAGGCCTAAAACCCGTTCCAATAGTTTTTAAACTTTGAAATAGCCTTCTAAGATATTCCAATTCTGGAGTTGATTCTTTCCCTACTGTTTCTTTAATTTTTTTACCTACACTCTGAATAAGTTCAGTTCTTATTTGGGCTATTTCATCCTGCGAAGACACTTCGGTCCAGCTTAGTAAATCATTGATAATCAATTCGAAAATTAGCTGCTCGTCTTTAGACAAAATTGTATCTTGCACCTTCAGTTCAAAGTCTCCAACAATAGAAAACGGAAGTACCTTGAACTTCTCCGTTGAGCCATGATCTGATTTGAAAGTTGAAATTTTAGAGTTTACAACATTAGAAATACTGCTAAAATCATTCTCCAATCTTTCATAGGACTGGGGATTACTGTACCTAATAAATTGTTTAATTTGAGTGATAAGGCGACCCAAAAGCTCCCCAATGGAATAATAGTTAGGCTCTTTTTCTTTAATAAACTTAGACAAGATTGTCAAAACTGATTCTTGGGAGTTTTTATATCTTAGTTTTTCAAAACTCTTTAGAACCTCTTTGTCAATAGAAAAATCACGTGAAATAACCTCATTTATTTCTATGGATTCATTTCCTCGAAATAGTGTGGCTATTTTTCCCTGAAGGTCAATTAATTCTGATACCTGTGCTTCGAGCTTATTCTTATTTGGTAATTGCTTTGATTTACCTGCTGCCATCACAGATAGATCATTCAATAGGCTTGAAAATACGTTAATGAATCTTTGAAAGTAGCGTTTCCCTTCGATTATCTCTTTTGGCTGATTCATTGTTGCTCCAGCAACATAGCCATATATTAAGCCTTTAAGTTTATTGAATTTTTTATCTTCTTCAAGAACTTCAGGTTTAATACTTTTCAAATCTGCTATGCCTTCCAAAACATTATCGTCCCAGGCAAATGAATCCAAATGATATTCATCTAATAAAAAGACTTTTTCGCAGTATAAATCCGCATGCTTTACTTCTAAACTCTTCTTTGATCCAGCAATTAGTTTTCTCCGTTCCTCATCTGTTCTTACCAAAAAAAAGCACTCAATAGGGTTGATGTATATTGGCCTGTCAATCTGTAAAATTTGAAAATGACCTCTTTCAATGGTTTTATAGCTTTTAAAATAGCTTTCAGGAACCGCTAAGTAAATTAGAAACTCTTCTCTTTCAGTAATTAAAATTGGTACTCTTGGAATTATGCTATAGGCCAAAAAAGAGTTTGATAAAGAGTTTGAAACGACTTTTTCAAATCGCTTAAAACCATACCCTCTTTTTTCATAGAATGAATGGGGAGATATACTTTCGGAGGAAAGTATATTATTGAAATTCAGACTACTGGTTGGTATAAAATAAAACCTATCCATCTATTCAAATCAAGTTTAACCCGGTAAATCAATTTTTTCGAAAATATTCAAAGGTACATCATCCAAGTAGTCAGTTAGTCCATTCGAATGAATCAGAAATAAATCTTGATAACTTCGAGTTATCGCGACATACAGGGAATTTGCACTTCCTCCCGGTAATGAATCCATGGAACAATCTGGAATAAAGACCGCTTCGAATTGCAATCCTTTTGCACTATGGTAGGTTAGCAATTTCGGGTTTTCACTATAAAAGTTTAAATTAAACTTGGTATCATCCGGCCAACTAATGTCATACTTCGCTTCTACAAGATATCCTTTGCTGCTATAATATTTATCAGCTTTCTTGACTGCATGGTTTTCTGGAAAGAGGATTGCTACATCAACGTAGCCTCTTTCTTCAATTGCATTTCTGATAAAATCCAATTGAGCCTCCCAACTTTTTGCCTTTACCAAAAATGGTTTATTTGCCCCTTCTTTTTTGCATCTACTTACCAATGAATCCCCTCCTTCATTCAGGTATTCCGCTACTCGAGCAATTTTTTTTGGTAGGCGGTGATTTAGTACCAACTGTTCCATCGAAAGGCTGGTGTGATATGCTATTTGCTCCATAGTCATCAATCCTGACTTTAGGCCTTTATAGAGTTGCTGTGCAGAATCTCCAAAAAGAATGAACGCCTTTTTTGCGGCAGATTGTAATTCTGTTAATTCTTCTTTTGTAAAATCCTGGACTTCGTCGACAATTATAAAATCAGCAGAGGGCTTCCCTTTTCCTTTCCATGAATGATGATGCAATACATGGTTTCCATCAATTCCAATTTCTCTGACTCCATCATTGATAAACTGTCTCAAAGCCTTGGTATAAACGATCACATAGTACGAACCTAACTTTGCATCAGCAATTTCTTTTGCTTTCCATAGAGCAAGAACTGTCTTACCAGAACCCGCGCACCCTTTGACTATAAAAGATGCACTCATTTTCTTTTGAATGATCGGGACTTGGTAGTCATCCAGCTCGGACTCATTTATATACCATGACTCTTTTGACATGATGGATTTATTTAGATTAGTCTACAATTTGTGCTCTTGATATTCTTGAGATTTTAAAATTCCGCTCCTCATTCCTTTTATGGCAGTATGCTTTAACATGCGCATTGTGATAGCCAGAGTATTCATTGTTCAAAGAAAGATTACTTAACCTCCTCGTACTAAGTTCTCCGTTGTAATTTTGATACTCTATGTATAAATCCTTTCCATTTTGGATGGCAAAATTTACCGTCTCCTCAATAGTAGGCGAAATAACCCTGGTTTTTGGTGGCTGGCGAATTGGAGTGTCATTTCTATGAATTTCTCTTGATTTATTAGGTTCACTGCTTTTCGATAACCATCTAAAAGATAGAAAAATTAAAAAAAAGACTCCAAACCATATCAATTTTTCAACTAAAACATCACCCATAAAATTCTCAATTCATTTAAATCAATCCTTTAAAATTATGAAACTACCCCCCCTTACCATGTCTAAGTCAATTTTTTAACATTTATGTGTTTGAAAAGAACTTAAGGGTTTTCTTCTAATCTTAACTTATAAAATCCAGATTAGAATATTCCCGAAAGAAATCTTCATTTACTACCATTTTTTCATTATCAATTCCTTCAATAAAATATCTGTTTTTGGGATCATCTACTAAAAAATATGAATAGGTCTTTGGAAAATTATTAATCAAATACAATTTTATTTCAGGCGAAGGAATTAAAAAGAGGTAGTAAAAAAGCTGATAGTATATTTTGGCCTTAGTTAAACCAACTTCTACCCCATCTGTAGGGAGAATAAGATCAGACCGTAATAACGAGTCTAAAAGATTTACTTCCCTAAGATTGAAATAAACAGCGCCAAAAGTTGCCGCCATAAAACTATTTGACCGAACAAATAACCAAAATGCCTTGCTTATTTTTTTTTGATTATCCGTAATGTTTTCCTCATCTAAATGTAATGGAATCAGGTAAGTACATAAAGGATATTCTTTGCAGCCAAGAAATTTTTGTCCCGTAAACTTACCAATCCTTGAAGTCTTTGGTACTAAGTTTCTACAATCCTCTAATCGATGCTTACAACCTTCCATAACTTTATCTTGTCTGCTATTTTTCTCTTTTTCTCACCTCTAACTAACTAAAGGCAACTTTTTTGACCCATTTTCTATCATCGAATGGTACTGGTATCTATCCAATCAAACTCCCTCACTTTCGCCTTAGCCTTCTTATCGTTCAGGCCTGAGACTTCTTTGATAGCTTTGCCAAACTTATTGTAGTTCACCAACACCCCTTCGTCAAGGTCGATGCCGATACGCTCAGTAGCTAATGGGTACAGGATATCCCTCTCGTATTCCTGTAGCTCAAGGAGTACCGCTCTGATCTTATCTTTTTCCTTGGCAGCCTTGGTCTGCTCGGTGGAGCTCCCTGAGACTATCACCTGATCGAGGTGCTCGACTCGTGCTCGGAGTTTCTCTCGATACTGATTCAGGTAGTCATTCAGAATCTTGCTTAGGGTATCTTGGGTATAGCGGTGCATGTAGATCAGCACATTGAAGGAGCCATTGGGTGAGGAAAACATCCAATAGATCGGACGCTTCTTATACCGCTGAATATGGTCGGTGTAGAAGTCCTTCACAAAGTACTTGCGGATGTCCTTTCCGATGGCTGATTCCACAAAGGCCAAGTTTTTCTCCAAGTTCTCCTTACCGAAAGTGACTCGAAGAAACTCCTTGAATCGGGATACGATGTCGTCTTCAAACCATTCGTCGTCGAGGACGGGGATGATGTTGTCTTCATCTGGAAGGAATGAGGTCTCGACTCCGCTCGACCTGACAATCCTTAAGTAATCCTCCAAAGTCTCACCCTGGTTAGCGAGGATCAGACCTTCTTTGTCAAGGGAATATCGACCAAACATGCAGCCGACGGCATAGCTGATAAACTGAGCGAAGACTTCTTTTGCATCAAATTTTAATTCTATTCCGCTGTAATCACTTACCAATCCAGTCACCGGATCTCGCTCCAATCGGGCATTCTGAGCCTTCAGTGCTTCTCGATCCAATTCGTCCTGTAGAATGGTAATCTCTTCCAAAGGAACATCAGCATCAAGGTCGTTTTCAAGTTCATAAAATCGGATAAGTTCAAAATTTAACTTTTCCTCTATTTTATGATTGCGGAGAAACTTATTTGTCCAAATCTGTTGATAAAGTAAAAAGGTATCCTCTAATTCAATTCCTTTGTTTTTTAGAAGATGGCTTATTTCAAATTCCCCCGATGTTTCTTTTTTGTTCCAATCTAATTTGGAAATTTCCATCAAAACGTCTAACTGACCTTCATTCAAATCAAAACTTTTTAAAGGAATTTGCCTGATTTCCTTTATTTGGAAGGCAAAAGACTCACTGAAAAAACTAAGAAAGAATTTAGAAACCTTTGAATTTAATAATGCTAAAATTTTCTTTAAATCATTATCATTTGACAAGAAAACTGAAGATCCAGTCTTATCAAAAGTTGCATAATCAGGTAATAACCTAAATGCAGTGTCCTTGGATGAAAGTAAGGTCCAAGTAATCCCTTTTCTAAATCTTAAATATTCAGGGATAATTCTTGCAGAATTATCTGATTTATACTTTTTAATGGCCTCTTGTGACCAATCAATTACATATTCAAGATTCCCCCACCACTTTCTGAAATCTCCGCCTTTGGCATAAAACCTCCATCTTTCATCTAATGCAACATTATTCTTATTTACTTCCCAAAATAGCCTTAAAAATTTGTTGTTGTTTGCAGTTATATTTTGCCCATCTGAAATCGTTATAGATTTAAGAGTTTCTTGGCTATTGAACAGTCTAAATTGTTCAGATTTTCTAATTCTGTAGCCACTAATTGGCCAACCCATTATTTTTTTAAAATTATCTTGATTTGATCTGTAGAAATAATTGCAAGATTCGAGATTTTTAATTGCTTCGAGGGTTTTTGGCTCTTGAAGGGAAGGACTTTTAAACTGATCTAACCTAACGTATGCGCCGAAAAAATTAGGAATTTTTCTTTTATAAACTGTGAAAGTACAAATTGCAACTTTAGCACTTTCAAATCCTGAATATTCTAATTGAACAAGGTTATTTATTGTATTTTCCGTAAGAATTTTCTTCCGAAGCTTTTCAAAGCTTGATATAAACATCCAAACGAAGGGGGTCATGTATCCAGTCAACCCATCTTCATTACAAAATTCAAGGCATCGAATGATAAATGTGGCAAAGAGGTCAGTTTTGGTATCAGGATAGTTTTGCTCGACAAAGGTCTTTAGCTCTCCTTCCATTCGAGATGAGTTTATATAAGGCGGGTTCGTTACTACCACGTCATAGGACTGTCCGAGAAGTCCATAAAGCTTTTTTAATTCCTCCTGTCTTGCAGTAAACAGTGAATTGGACTCTATTTTGAAATCTTCAACTTCTTGAGGTTCAACCTTGATCAAGGATCCTAAGGCAGTTGCACTTTTGAATTTTTTATCGAAATCAAAATCTTGGTAATAGGAGATGTTGGGCTGAAGATTAGTTCGCTCGATCGTTCTGAAAAAATTTCTCACCTTTTTCCGTGCTTTCATGATTAGCACGAAAGAAGCAAGCTGAGCAGCCCGTGGATCGATATCTACTCCGAAAAGGTTCTTGGTTAATATCAAAGTAGGAATTTCGTTTGGATCGTACCCTTCCTCCTCATAAATCTTGTGATAGACATCAAAGGCGTAAGAAAGAATATGCCCTGAACCCACACATGGCTCAAAGAATTTGACCTCTTCAATGCTCTTCTTCTTCCTTGGTTTAAGCTTATCCAAATAGCTTGGCTTGATATAGAACTTAAGGAAGTCAGTAACCCGAGTAGTTGGATTTATCTCTGTCCACACCTGTCCCAAAGTATTATCCACCATGTACTCCACTATCCAACGTGGAGTAAAGAGCTGTGAAGCAGGGGCTAATTCATGTTTTTTGTACTGCTTTTTCGAACTGATTAATTCCTCATTCAATTCAGAAATGTAGAACTGATACAACCACCCTATAATTTCCACTTCCTTGCAGTCCTCAGCACTCATTCCATCTCGAATATCCTGCACGATAGAAAAATCGGAGATCAAGTCATCAGGAAGTAGGAGATCGGTGTAGTCATTGATCCGCTCAAAAAGAAATGGAAGGGTCTTGTGCAAGTGGTTACAAGCGCCTATCAGGAGCTCTTTGAAAACCTCATTTTGTGGATTAGGACTTGGGATTTTCCCGTCCAACAGGTCAAAGATTTTATCTTTTTTGACAGGAAGGTCTGCGGGAATATGTCCTTGCTTTACCTCTTCCAAAAGCTCAGGAGTGGTAAAACCGTCCTTTGGGGAAATCACCCGCACTCCTAAGGGTTGGAAGTCATTCATGTCCATAAAGCGAAGCGCCATCAGTCGGTTAAACCATGTATAGGCTACTTTATCGATCACCTGAGCTTTGGAAGATTTGGCAATCTCTTCCTTCAGTCGCTTCACCTGAGATTCTTTTTCCCGTAGCTCTACCGAGTCGGTATTCAACACATAGTCAAGCTTGGCACCGATCTGAGCGATGAGCTTCTTACGGGCTTCCTGAGCGAATTTTTTGAGGGTGTTGGTGTTCATTTACTATTCAAAAAATGGTTTTACAAATTCAGAGATAGATTCAAAATTTTCTGAGAAAAAATTAAAAGTTTGATCTTTAATTATTTCAAAGCCCTCATCGATTGATTTTTCCAAAATCTTTTCTTTTGCCACTTCAAAGATCTTTTCTGATACTTCTGAAACTGTTTTTCCATCTAACTTCTCAAATTCTTTAATAGCTTTTTTAGAAGATTTAGATCCAAGATCATCAAGGGCAATCTTTTTTATAAATTTAGTATATCCCTCTGAGGTCATCTTAATAACTTCACTATTGAAGCTACCATCGAAAAATAACCCACCCTCTTTTAATTTCCCTTTCAATGCATCCATTAAAACTGGGTTTTCAATTTGCATATAGAGGTAATTATTGTCGAAATGTAAAAGCGGTTTTTTAAAATATTCCCTTAAGGCTGATTTTAAATAATCTCCTTTTTCAAAATCTTTATAGTCAAACCTTAATACGGATTCATATTTTGCAGACTTTACTTTGGTCGGTGTAGTTCGTAGAAATCGGGCGATATCATAATTAGACATTCCTTTAAATGCTCCATGTTTTTCAAGTAAATGAAAAATGAGAACATCTAAATCCCTTTTCGGCATATTCGAAAAACCTCTTGAAAAGTACTCTAAGGTAAAATCATCGAAAAAATCGATTTTCTTATTCTTGTCAATCATAAGGATATCCTTTTATTGTTTTGAATCTGCTTTTTGAACTCAGCTCGCAATGCCTCGACATAAGCATCTACATCTTCTTCAGTCTTTAACTGATGGCCAGGGAAGTCTATTTCGATCGATGCTGCATGGATAATCTTGGTGACGTATTTTCCTCCTGGATTCTCTCCTACCTTTTCTGAATTCTCATGTGCCTTTTTGTAAATCTCATTGAGCTGCTTGGTCAGGAGTTGGTTTTTGATCCGGTTTCGGCTATCCCTGAGCACACCGATGTAGCGTTGGTTTTGAACCTTTTTCAGTTCTGATTCCAAAGGTTCAAGGATCAATCCCTGATCGGTCTGTGTCAATTTGGAAAAGTCTGGTTCGTTCTTTAGTCGAAGCACACATTCATGGATAGTCTCTTGGGTTAGTGTTCGCTCCTCCTGAATCTTGGCAAGAACTTTCTCCGTAAGTTGATCCTTCGCAACCTTTCCGTCCCGGATGGCATTCCCCTGATAGGGCTTCGGATCATCCATCAGTCTTTTTAGAATACCCAGCTCCTCATCGTCTACATACTCAAAATTGGAACGATCTCCATTAAAGGTATTTCGGATATCATCGTAGATCTTGCGTTGATCTCCGTTCATAAATCTTCGAATGGGATCAAGCAGGAGTTCTTTAGCGTCCAGGAGCTCATCTTTGTACTCCTTGACCTGAGTCAAAAGCTGGGCATAATCCCTGGAACCCAATTTTCTCATCGACTCCAAAGGCTCCTCCAAGGCAGCCAAGAATGGATAATCACTCCGCTGACGGAAGTAGGACTCCATATCTTGGATCAAGGCCTTAAGCTTTTCCTTGAAAGCGGTAGCGATTTCCTTACCCAGAGTATAGGGACAGCTCTCATCGAATACATCTCCATAGAGTTCTTTTAGTGCCCGGACGGCACGTGGATCTTCCGCTTCCTGTACCTGCACCAAAGTATTGGTGTATTGGGCGGAATTCAGAAAGGCTTGAAGTACGTCACGGTCTTCCAAGAGATTGGAATCCTGCTTGAGCTCTACCTGACCCCTCTTATACAGTTTAGCAGTGACCGACCACACCGCATTGGGATACCAGCCATAAGGCTTAGAACCTAAGACTTCCTTCAGATCATAAAGGCTGGTCCGGTCAGATTTCATCTTCCTTCTATTGATCAGAGTAAGTATCTCTTGCTCTGCCTCCGTCAGATTTTGTTCCACTTGGAAAAGATCATTCTGCGTAGAATAAATGATCTGCTTGATTGTATCCTCCGTATAGGTAACATGCCCTAACATCCGTAGATTGGGATATACGGTCTTGACTAAAATCTGAAATGCCTGAACTATTCGGGCCCTACCATCAGAATGACTTCCCATCTCCTGTTTGGTTCCATTGATAATCACATCCGAACCTGCCAAAAGTTGATTGGCCAAAAGGATCAGGTTTCTTCTTCTCTCAGAGTTTTGAACTTGCTTATCCTGAAGAATCCGTCTTCGCTCTACCTTGACTGATGTGGTCTGATTTTGCTTGATGTACTTGTTGGTCTTCAGGTACATCTTCAGATCTTTAATGAAAATTGAATTGGGAGGTAGTACCATCCTCATGATCGGACTACCCATAGTCTGGTTGTAGATGTAGACCGTATTTTCGTAATCAGGATTGTTTTCGGTAATGATTTCTATGGCCAGTTCTTTTTCTCTTCCTACCGTAGCCCCGTCGACTTTGGAGGTAAAGTCATAGTTCTGTTTGTTATCCAAATATTGGATTTTACCATCCTTGATGATTTCATCAAAAAATAACTCTTTCAGCTGCTGAGTAATGGCCTGATCATCAATATCCACCTCCTTAATTTCCTGTTCGATATCTTTTTCATCATCTGTCAAAAATTCAAACAGTTCCCCATTTCGCTGGATATAGCTTTGGTTTTCGAGCAGATTCAGCGCCTCATCGATTAGCGTTTCATGGGCCTTCAAATCTACCTCCATAGAGTCGATCAGTAGTACTGAGATATTCCGTTTAGTCGGCTTGAAGCTGGAATAATACTTCACCATAAAGAGAGTCTTTAAGACACGTATGGCAAAGTCACTGGAAATATTCTTCTCGGCAAGAATAATGGAGCTTTGAATTTCTCCACGGAGTTCGTTTCGGATACCCTCATACATCTGATCAAATCCCACGATAGTTTTTTCATCGTTATCCCCTATAGATTTGATGACTTGCTGAAATACCCCAAGCATTGATCGCTCTCCTACTGAGGCATGTTTACCCTGGAAGGCATTGTGTGTGGAGAGGGCTCTTCTACACTGTTGAAATAGATCAAATTGGTATGGAAGGAAGGGATACTTATTGACAAAGTCTTTATCCCCCTGCAGGCCTTTAAATTGTACCCCTGAATCTGAGAAGGAAATCAAGGTTCCCAAGTGAACGTGCTCTATTTGGTAAAGGTCTTTGAGGAGTTCTGTTGCAGGTTCGGATTTTTTGAGCAATCGCTTTTCGATTACCTCATCCACATTGGCAGAAGTCAGGGGAATCTTGATTTTGAATCGAGCCTGAATTCGTGAAAAGTCATTTTGTTGGCTCTTGTTCATATCTCCCACCACCTTCTCCATATCCTCCTGGGAGGTGACCAAAATCCAGGAACGTCCTTTGGTTTTAATTGCCAAGGTCTCGGCAATGGTCTGGAGATTTAACATCAGTTTGGTATTCTCACTGATGTACTGCCCGATTTCATCTACGAAGAAATTGAGTCGAAAGTGAGGTCCTTGAGACTTAATGTACTCCATCACCCGATCACAAAAGTCATCGATTGACTGCTTGCTTTTGTCCTCAATTTGATCCAAAATATCTTCGTAATCCGCAGCCGATTTCCCGTTCAGGTCTGCCAAAACCTCCGCCATGGTATCTGTTACCATTGGATCGAAATAATCAATTCGTGCCTTCTCCCAAGGAGCCGAACTCTTTGAATTAAAACGGGAAGTGAATTCTTCCAACTGCCCATTTCTTTTCAGCCACATCTCAAATTCCGCCACATGGGGTTGAAATCCATAGAATCCAAGGTGGTCATAGAACACCTTATAGAATACCTTTAAAATGGCATCCTGATTGGCTTTTGAAGTGATCTGAGCTTGTTGATCAATATTAAAAAGAATTGATTCAGAAGGAACCTTGGTGGCAGAAATGACATCTGCTTTCAGTATGTGATCGTTCTCTATCTTCTCTGCAAAGAGTTCTCCGCTGTAGTAACCATCAAACTCTTTGTTTTCCAAAACATAGGAAAGAATCTTGAGTAAGTGAGATTTACCACTACCAAAGAAACCGGAGATCCAAACTCCATTGGCCCCTGCATAGTCATTGTAGGCACTGAAAAAGTCTCTGATCTTATTCCCGATTTCATGGGTGATCACATATTCTGCCACTTCATCAGATATGTTCTCACGATCGTCGGCCTTGATAACCGTTTCGATATTGCGATGAATATCCTTTTGAAAAAACTGATTAATCTTCATGCTTCTATTTTTTCAATATTAAATGCCCGGTAATAGTTGTCGTCTTTTAGCAACCCGAAAAGATTGAGCGTATGGCCGTTGTATTCCCCAGGAAAAAAGGTAATTGTAGGGGAATCCTTGGCTATGGATTGTAAATTATTCAATACGTTATGGGAACGGATAAATGGGAATACTAAGCCGATTCCAGTTAGAAAATAAAGCTGAGCCCCAGATTCCTCAATCATAGCTTTGATTTTGGGAAGCAGGACCTCATGAATATTCAAGGAGGATTGGAGTGCCCGTAAAAATTTCTCAGGTCCCTTTGTCCTCTCTACACGAAACATCCGCTCTACGCCACCTTTTTCTTCAAGTATCTCACAGGTTAAATCAAACAAGTTAATCTCCAATATTTCAATCCCTTTGGAGGTCAATTTATTTTTAAGCATCCGAATTTCATCCCTGACAGCAATTTCATCTTTTGCCGGGTAAGCCGCGATAAAAAATGGAATTTCTCCCCCCAGGGATTCTTTGCGAAGGAATCCTTCACTTGAGACCACTTTAAAAATATGGTCAAATTGTCTTCTGACTTGATTCATACTCAGCGAGCGTAATTGCTAATTTCAAAATCGTTCAATAAAAAAACTTCAAACCACATAGGATGATCCTGCTTAATCAGTTGAATCATTTTAGGTTCTAAAATCTGGTATTGCAAAACTTTTTCCTTGGCAGAATTGATGATTCCTGCCTCAGCCAAAATCCGAAATACCACTTGCTTTACTTTCTTCTCAGTAGTTTCACTTAACTCCTCCAACTCGGGATGATCCATCATTTTTCGTCTAAAAAAAGATAGGTATTCACCCTCTGTCACCTGATAATCCATTAAGATCATTTTTTCTCGGAGAACCTCCAAGACAAATTCCCTAAAAAACCCGTAGATTTTACAAACGGAAAGATAAGCCAGTTGCCGTTGGGTAATTAAATCTCCTTCTAAGAGAGCTTTAGTTTGGTCAGGGTTTAATGTTTCAAGTCGTTTTCTGAATTCCTGATTTTTCCTTTTGATAGAGGCCGACTTCCCTCCTTCAAGAACTGGTATTAGCCCTTGTTCCACCTTGAGAAATTGAATCATTTCTTGGATATGGAGTGAACATGCGGTAAATGAGAACTCGTATGTGTTATTACTCATTGACAAATCTTCTTTATTGAAACATTCCCTCTCTTACCGATTTTTTTCTAATGCCTTTTGGCAAGGAGGCTATTTCCTATCCTCTCGGACCTACTATAATCCTAGAATAAACGAGCCTCTCGGCCAACCACCTCTTTTTGAATGGCTTAAATTGAAAGAGCTCTTTCAGGATCATGAGATAAAGAAAAATTAAAGTTTTGATGAAGGAAATTAGACTGAATTCGTGGAATGACCAACGATACCTTGAGAAATTAAGGCAACAATAAATCTATGGCTTTTTCAATCAGAAACTTGTTCAAGATCAAAGGAGAGTCTCGGAGCATTTTAAAAATTACTAATGCCGATTCAGTAGAATGTAGCTCCCCTTTTGGTAACAATTCGGCTTTCATGAATTCAAAAATGCGAGGCTGAGGATTTTGCATTGGTGAATTAAATTCGAGAAATAGTGCCTTCTTTTGGAAATCATCAATCAGGTAGGCCTTATAGTACTCCTTACTTCCTTTTACGAACAGCACTGATTGAAATTGGAAATCTGATTTTAAGTCAGCCCAAGCACCTGATTTGAACCTGATACTATCATCAGGTTTGGAGTTGATACCATGGTTTCTTTCGTAGTCGAGGTCTTGAATGTAGTATTCATATTCACTCTTAAGAATCTCATATTGTTCTGAAAGACCATTCAACAGAGCAACAGACTTAAGATATTGAAATTGGTCAGCCATTTTGGAATCAAATGGGAAATCAGGATCTCGAAGGATGTCTGAGCAAAAATCTCCCAAAGGAGATTCTTCTTTTTGGGAATTGATGATAATGAATTCAATTAACTTCATGTATAAAAATTAATTTTACAGAGTAATTCTTGACTCTTTCCCTTATGCATATAAAATAAACTAAGACACCTATATAGTTTTACCCTTCCGTTAGGAATGAAATTAGAAGATAAGGATAAGGCTGGCCAAAACGGTCGTCGCTACTGCAATGAATATTTGAGTGTATTGGATTGCGCTTTTAATTGAATCATACTTTTGATCAAGTTTGGTAGCCCACTCTTGTTGGTCTTTCAACATATTATCGGCCAGGCGATTTAATCTCGATGTGAGCGAATTCATCTCTATTTTGAAAGCATCGATTCGTCCTTCCATCAAATGAAGCGCCTCAATAATGGGATTGAACTGGGACGCCAAATCAAATCCTGAGAGATCATTTTTCAATGCCAAAACAGCCTTTTGAAGCTCCGATAGCTTATCGATAGTTTTGTCTATTTCAACTCCATGTTTTTGATGGATTTTGGAGGATTGATTGATGGCATTTTTGGCTCCAGTTTCCATGTTTGTTTGAAACCTGACAAATTCTTTTTCAATCTTATCAGAAAATTCTTTGCTATCCTTTAGGAAGTCTGCTTCAAGTGTTTTGAAGTTTTTGACAAGTGACGAAATGGTTTCGGTCAATTTCTGACTGGATAATGAAACTGAGTTAACTTGCTCCCTGGCTGACTGGAGATTTTTTAAATTTTGTTCAATGTCTACCAAAGTCTGTTGGACCAATGAATTATTCATAGTTAGGCAAGATAGTTTGTTGTTATTTTTTTCAATTGATTAGCATGAATGAGGAAGCTTGTTTCCTCAATCAAAGTTTCCAGCTGCTCTTCATCCAAATAAGGTGAAATTCTTTCATTGTAAACTTGGAACAGATCCCAAAATTCTGATTCAATTTCAATCCGTTCATAAAATTCAATCATGCCTGCAGCATATCTATTTACCAGTTGGTTTTTTAAGTTCTCATTTTCTTTGACCTGAAGGTATGCTAAACAAAAAGCTTCCAACAAGGCAAGAGTTGGGTTTTCGTCAGTCAAAGATCTGCTGATCAGGCGGACAGCACCATAAAGATGTTTTACATTATCAAGTGGAGTACCGATTCCCACCACATCATCCTCAATTACTCGAAGGAATTTGAACAGAATCGACTCATGGGAGTATTTACCTTCTTCAGTGTCCACCATTAATGAAAACGGTTCTCCCTGGTCCGTAACATAATCTGTCTTGGCAAACTTGGAGTTGAAATAATAGAATAGGAAGTCTTTTAAATCTTCATTGAGGTCTGTCCAATCTTTGTCCTCTTGCAAACCTTCCATGCAAAAGTTTCGCATGTCGTCAATGGCCCGCTTCCGCTTCTCGGAAATTTTATCATAAACAAACTCCGTCAGAAAGCCTAAACATTTGAAAATCTCCTCAGCGATTTTGCTTTCTGCTTCTTTGTTTAGTGGAAAATTTATTGCCCGCTGTATTTCCAATTTGGCTCGATCTGGCGTATAGTACCTTTGAAGAAACCTTTCAAGGCCTTCAAAATATCCTCCCTCTTCTTTCCTTACTACCTCGATCCTATACTGGTTTTTGGCATAGTCTTGCGTGAAATCCTCAATCAATTCGATACAACACATGCGGTAAATCGACTTAGAAAGATCAGTTTTGTTTTCCTCTGTATATGGGACGTATACGATTAACCTTTCTCCCACTATCGCTTTCAACAAGGGTGTTAAAAACCCTTGAAAAAATGAAACTTCTTTTTGATCCTCTGATGTCTCCACCGCAACCCTTATTTGACTCAGCAACTCAAACATGGATCGCTTTTCCTCGATGTCTCCCTTGAAGGAATTACCGAAGAAATACATCACTGTATCATAATCCGGATTTAGATATTGAAAATTCCTTTTCCCTATACTAAGTCCTTGTGCTTTAATTTCCTGAACCAGCTCCAACTCGGTTTTCCAACCTTTAGACTCTGGAGAAACTTTTCGAAGGTTACATTTTTTGAATTCACTGCATTCAGTACTGCATTCACTAAACGCGAACATTCTATTGTCTTTCGTACAATGTAGCTTGACAACATCATTGCTTGGAGTGGCAATGGTAATGTACGCTGAAGGAATTCTTAGATTATAATAATTCAAAATCTGATCAAGATCCTCTTCATAAAACCATTTGTTTTTGATGATTCCCAATGGAAAGCTTTGATCTGAATAGTTGGGATTGATCCTTGCAAGCCTATAATCCGAAACCAAAATAACAGACAATGCCGTACGCTTATCTCTCCCAGATCGCCCGGCCTCTTGGACGAAAGCTTCTAGTGAACTTGAGTAATTCATATTGACTGTAAACCTTACATTAGGTTTGTCAATCCCCATCCCAAAAGCTTTTGTAGCAACCATGATTGGCAATTGGTTATCCCTGAATTTTTCGAGATTTTCTATAGAAGAATCATCATCATCTTGACCAGTAAATGACCCTATATCCGGACTTATATCATTCCTTAAGTTTTCGGCGTTTTTCTCAACAGATAAATCAGTCTTTGAAGCATGTGGACAGAAAATAATCCCAGCATGCTCGTAGGTATCTCTTTCAGAATAAAAATCGGCAGGAACGTAGACATTTATTTCAGATGGACTCAGACTGGAGGCTTCCTGCCTTTGTTCATATCGATCGAAAATTTTAGCCAGAGCACCAGGTTCTTGGAGATAATTTAAATGAAATGGAATTTCTCCGACATAATCTCGTAAGAATGCTGCTTTGAATTTGAACGGAGTCCACTTGTCCGTAATATTCTTGGCTCGGGGGAGAAAAGCAGGCATTTTTTTATTCCTATCATAATACTCATCATCCTTGAATTCAACCCGTACTTTTTCAATTTTGTATTGAAGTTCAAGTCTGTTTGTATTTTCATACCTGACTATGGTATCAGGATCCAAATCGAAGGCTCCATTTCCAGAGAGTTCCCTCTCTACATCTGCTAACACGTCAAAGGATGCGGTCGCGGTAAGTCCAAAAAGGGAAATTGGGCCTTCCTTTGCCCGAACATAATTATAGAGGTTTCTTCCAAGGTGCAAATACGAAAATCTGAAATCGTGTCCCCATTCCGAAACACAATGAACTTCATCGATGACTCCATATGAAAAGTAAACATTATAAGAATGCATGTGATAGAGCCTCTTTCTGAAGGATAGTATTGAAAGTCTTTCAGGAGAAAGGAAAACGAACTGGAGTTGAGAGGATTCAAGCTCATCTTCTCTTTTCTTTTTTTCTTCAGTAGTCAAAGAAGAATTGATATATGTACAGGAATCGATCCCTGCTGCCAGCAAACCATCATACTGATCCTTCATTAGAGATTTTAAAGGATCTACAATCAATGCTATTCCGGGCTGCATCAAAACAGGAATCTGATAAGTCAAAGACTTACCTCCCCCTGTAGGAAGAAGTCCAATTACCGGTAAATTTTGCAATGCCCTATCCAAGATCGGGAGTTGACCAGGGCGGAAGCTTTCCTTTCGAAAAAGTAATTGAAGGAAATAAGTCAGTTTTGTGACATTCTCTTCAATCTCCTGATAGTTACCCCTTGTATCTTTTTTTACAAGGTTTTTATATTTAATCAAAGAGGAGGTATAAATCTGCCTTTTTGATCTGTAATTTTGAATATTACGGGTATTGAAATAACAGTTGTTTTTAGCCTTGAATGAACTGAATCCTTCAATTTTTTCATCCACAGCTTTAAGCATGGATAAAGTGAATACCAAGTCAAAACCCACACTTGACTTATCCTTAGGTAGGGTCTCATGAACTGGATGGCCCAAATGCAAACCAGAATCTTTAAATAGATCATTTCCGATAATGGTAAGATTGATTTCAGGAAGCTTCAACCCATCATACTCAAAGGTCAATTCTGTTAAATTGGTAAAAAGCTGCTTAAAATCTTCGATTGCCAATGCAGCAAAAGGAACATCTGCCTCTTCAATAAGAAGGTTCCAGACTTTTGACTTCAAACTGATATGACCCGTAATCAGTGCTTCAATCAAAATCTTATGAAACCGACCTATGGCTAAAGGGGATAAAATCAATTGAGCAAGGACAAGTTCATATTCACTTAAATGCTCAAGATTTACCCGCTCGAACCTAACTATTTTTTCAACACCCTTAAGGCTTACATTAGGTTTAGATGGAAATGAAATCCCTCCTAATCTGATCGACCGGTCAGTTAGCCCAAAACACTTGGAAAAAACTTCCTCGACAAGAATGCTCGGTTTGGTTGGGACACCTCGAGTAATGATATTATTAAGAACAGCAAGAATAGGATGTATGTCTTCATAGACACTGGCACCCAAATCAAAAGGAGCAGCAACTTCAAAATGTGAAATAAATTTTAATTGCTCAGCTAAGTAAGAATCTTTCACTTGATCCCTAACTATATCCAATACGTACCCTGCCTGAAACTGAACCGGTGGAAAGTACTCGATTGGAATCAAATGACCTATTTCATTGACTTCAAGCTTATAAAGTTTACACTTAAAGGTCCATTTTTCATAGAAATAAGGATCTTCTTTTTCAAAAATCAGATCAATAAGCTTTTTATCAAAATAGCTCATGAAGGCATCAATCCTTTGATTACCAGGATTGAGAGGGCCGACACAAACTAAAAAATTATCTGAAAGAACAGTTGAATCAATCAGCCTGGATAAATATTTAAGATCAATCTGAGCTACATCAAGAATATTGGAAAAAATATGGATCACAGGAATGTCAGGATACCCCTTGATCTCTTCCTTGGAAATAGATTCAAAAAACTTATTGATAGTAACCAATTCTACCTCCTTGTTCAAATAAACAGAAGTATGCAGTCTGGCTCTTTCCAAAGCTTTGGAGGAGGGTTCAATTAAGGTAACCTTCCTAACATTTAAAGATTTCCCTCGCTTGAGAATATGATCAAATAGATTGATACTGCCCATCCCTTGACCACATCCCCAGTCAATCACATCAAATTTTTGATCGAAGAGTTCTGAAGGTAATTCTTTGAATGCATCTTGAAGCTTTGCCTTATGCATTTTCCCGAAGGAATTCATGTATTGACAAAGGGTGAGGTGATCATCCAATAAAGCCAGCCCTCTATCTAATCTGTCAAAAAGATCCTTTTTTTTGGCTTCTGAAAAGGAAGCTATTTCCTGAATCGCAAAACGACGGATGGTATCAAAGGATGGTGTTTCCAATCCTAAGATTTTAGTAATATAGTTTTCCAAGCTATTTAATAGTTCTAAAAGTCAGGTTTACTCGCTCTCCAATTATTTTTTGAGTTTTAGGTACTTGATGTAGCCAATTATGCTGAAGTTCCCCCATCATGATCAAAAGACTGCCATGCTTTAAAAGAATGTCAATTCGTTCTTGGGTTTTCATATGCTTTAGTTGAAATACCCTTTCGGCACCGAAATTCACAGAGGCAATTATGGGATTTCTGCCCAATTCCTTTTCAGCATCAGTGTGCCACGAAATCGAATCGCTCCCATCTCGGTAACGATTCAATAAAACACTATTAAAAGTAGTTCCCGACAAAGGTTCTATTAACTTCTTAATTTCAAGAAGCTCAGTATTCCAAGGCTTTGGCTGAAGGGTTATGCCTGAAAATGAATATGGTTTGTCGTTATCTCCATACCAGGCAGTTAATCTTGGGAACTTCACATATTTTCCATACATCATCATTCCTTCTTGATTCCACTCTATCGTCTCTATAAAAGCCTTGAGGTATTGACTTGCCTTTGAATGAGGGAAAAAATCAGGGATATAAATATAGGATCCCCCATTGATCTGAACAGGTTCGTTTGGGTTTGAAAAAAGTCCAAATAAGTTGAGTTGATCCATAAAGTAACAGCTTTCAAAAGCACTAAATAAATAAAAATGACTGAATGATTGATTGGTTACAATTTCTTAGTTTACATGAAAATCTAACTCCAATTTCAAATTTGTCGCGAAAAAATATGAAATACTTCTTGGAAATTGGAAAAAATGGAAAATCATCTTGAACCGCTGGATCTACAATAAACTTGTGCTTATATCTAAATAAAATTTTAGTCAACCTCAGCGAAAAACAATACCAATGGATGTCAACGACTTAACTTTAACTACCTCTTTTGGCTGGATAGATTTTTCCAAAGAGCAAAGAAACAAGGTAGGTGCAGTACTCGATCTACTCAAATTTGAAGGAATGGTAGATGAGCTTGGTCTTGGAACCGTAAGGGATATTTTAGCAGACAGGATGTTTCCTGGTATCAGTACCATCCAGACCAAAGCAAAATACTTCTTTTACATCCCTTATATCCTCTGGGATTACCAGTTGCTACCTCCTGGTCAGAAAAAGAAAATCAGTCCTTCCAAATTCTTGGATGATACTGAGCATGAAATAATGTGGGAATTGGCACCAAAGTATCAAGATGGAGATGGGGTTATCGGGATAAGTAAAAAAAAAACTGAAAGAATTGCCAGAAGACCTTCTGCTATTTATTGGAATGGCTTATACACTTTTGGTTTAATCGACACAAGAGGTCTTGGTGCTGAATCTTTTTTAAAGAATTGCGCAAAAAGAACTCTTTCTGACCTGCTTTCTTCTTCATCTAATGGAGATGATGTGACCAAGGATGATGCTGAAGTGGATTTTGAGAATATCTTCAGGATTAAGATTCCCTACAAAAAGGACTGGAGAAACAATTTGACCATTGAATTGGACGAGGGAGAAGCACAGATATTAAAGGATCATATCAAAAGCAGGGCAAATAAAACTTTGCTTAGCCTATTGGTTGAGGAAGATAAAATATGGAATGTTTTTTCGGCAGCTGATAACTTCAGCGAATTCGCAACGGCTTGTGAAAGCTTAAAAATGCCATCCCCGATTTTTAAGGAAATACAATTGGCCCATGATTTTTCAGAATTGATGTACGGTAGTCATCTGTTTTATAATGTGATGATCCAGGAAAAGAAGTTTGGGAATGGATTTTATTTGAATGAATGGGAATCGTGGAAAAACAGAATCTTAGATAATTTGATGCTGGGTAATGCTTTTAATCCTGATGAAATTTTCAGTCTTGGTAAAGTCAATAGGGACGAGACTGTCCTATTCATTAAGGAATTTTGGAAAATGGCTAATCAAGGATTTGAAGATGAGAAATCCTTAAAAAGGATAATCACCAATCAAGAGTTTGGTGTAAAAGGAGGAAAAGCACGAATATTTCCAGAAAAACTTCACGATGTAAAAGAAAAAGAATGGATAGGGCTAAGGCATTTTGAATATAGGTTTAGGCAAGCTAAGGTGATTATAAACGATATCCGGAATCCCAAATAATCAAATATGTTAGATCCGAAACAAAACAGAGTGGATTATGGAAGTCAATTGGCTCCACCTGATGGCTATGAATTGAGTGCAGCTATAGGTACTACGTATTCATTGGATATGGAAGCCCTAATGCTGATTCCAGTTTCCCTTTTTTATGCCCAGCCTATAGAAGGCGATCCTGATCAGATCCGCTATGATATGTTGGATGCCATAACGAATGCATCTAAGAAAATCACACTTTTTTGTCAAAAAGGCCAGATCAAGGTTCCTAAGAAATACCATCCGCTGATGGCCTATTGGGAGAATGGAATCGTACAAGTCCAAATGAAAAAGGATAATCAATCCTTTCATCCCAAAGTCTGGATAGCGCGGTATGAAAAAGAAGGTTTATCTGCCGTCTACAGGTTGATGGTCACCAGCCGGAATTTGACATTTGACCAATCCTGGGATATGGCTTTCTCAACTATGGGTGTGGTTGGCAATGAAGCTTTTGAAGAAAATCAAACTTTAATTGATTTTATAGAACAGTTGTATTCCAATACTAAAAAACGTATCGATAGAAAATTTCTGTTCGAACTGGCAAAGGTAAAATTCAAGTTGCCTGATGGTGTTCAGCAGATAAAATTTCATCCAATTGGAATTAACCATAGATTTAAAAATAATGCCATTGTAAAATCTCCTTTAGTGTTTGAGGATTGGGATCAACTTCTGATAGTCTCCCCATTTCTGGACAATAAAACACTTGAACATTTTAAACAAAAAACCAAGAAGCCGATTGCTTTATTCAGTTCAAAGGAAGCGTTGGATGGGATTGATAGGGCAGTTTTACAGAACAAGTTTGAGTTATGGAAATTCTCTCCTGTTTTAGAGTATGCGATAAATTTAGACTCTGTTGATGAGGCATCATCAGATGGTGTGGATCAGGGACTTCACGCTAAATTTTTTATTGGACTAAGGGATGGAAAGTCAAATTGGTTTATCGGTTCAGCCAATTGTACAGATCCTGCCATGGAAAGAAATATTGAATTTTTAATACGACTGGTTTCGGAAGGGAAAGACAGGTTTAAGCCTTTTTCCATCAAGAAGCAATTGACTGGTGAACTGGCAGATTCGAAAGGTATCAAATTGTTTGAACCTTATGACTTAGAAGAAGGAGTGGATCAGCCTTCAACTATAAACCTTGATCTCCAGATCAGAAAACTAAAGTACTCGATTTCAAAAGCCAAGCTCCAAGGTAGAATTGAAGAATCAGAGCAACGATCAAGTTTTGGCTATTTCATGAATTACGATGCAAGAAAGCTCAAACTTGAAGAGGGCTTTAAAATTACACTAAAACCCCTTGTAGAAAATTCTAAAAAGCCTTATTTAATCAAGGCGGGTGAAATAAATGAAATCTATTCATTTGGACCATACTCAGAAGCGGAGTTGAGTCCTTTCATAGTTTTCACGATCTACAAGGATGATATTCAGCTGAGTTCTTTTTTGCTGGAAATGGATGTAGAATTGCCCGAATCAAGATTGGGTCGGATTTTCTCTTTGATTATTGACAATAGGGATAAGTTTTTGAAGTACCTCACATTCTTGCTCACCGGAGAAGAGACAAGTCTTATTTCAGATCCAAATGTCAAAAAAGCTGCTGATGGTAACTTAGGTAAAAATGGATTTTTGGATGGCACTCCTTTATTTGAAAAAATGATGCTCGCCTCAAGCAGAAATCCATCAAGGTTAAAGGCCGTGGATGATTTGGTGGAGCGATTGAAATCAGAGAAGCAGGAAGAAAAGGAGATAATTGATGATGAATTCGAAAAGTTTTGGTCAATTTTTAAAGAGTTTGTACCCAAAAAGTAACCTATGAAGGAACAGATTGAAAAAACTTTGTCTGGATTAAAAGACTTCCAAAAGAAGACTGTTGATTATGTATATGATCAACTTTATACTCGGGGAAGAAACCGAATGTTGATTGCGGATGAAGTTGGTCTGGGAAAAACTATTGTAACTAAAGGTCTTCTGGCAAAAGCTTTTTGGGACACTTTCGAAAAGTCTAAAGGGGAAAAGTCTTTTAAGGTTGTATATGTCTGTTCTAATCAGGCTTTGGCCAAACAGAATCTTAAGAAATTAAATTTCACGAGTGATCCTTCTGTCATCGATTATTCAAATGAAGACGATCGGATAACAGCATTGGCTTATGAGCAAAAGGAATTCAATTCAAACTTTAATTTTAGCATAAAGGCATTTACACCAGCTACTTCATTTGACAACAAGACAAGTGCGGGGAAAGCCGATGAAAGGTTCCTATTATATAGACTCCTAATTGGTTACAAGGACATTCAGTCAAATTCTGAAACTTTTAAATACATCCTTAAAGGCAGAGTAAATGAAGAAACTTGGAAAAATAGAATAAGTGATTTTGAAGAAAATGATAGTAAAGTTAGAGGTTTGAGAAGAGGAGTAAAAAAGCTTTTTAAAGATCAATTAGATGAACTTGTAAGTCCCGAATTATTACCTAATTGTTTTCGTGAAACAGGTATAAGGTATCCAATGAAGCTTTGGACTATACTAAAGAAATTATGTGAAATAGAAATTAATTCAAAAAATTGGAGAGACTATGATTTTTATAATGAATTGATCAGTGAATTAAGATTCAGACTTTCCAAAGCCTGTCTGGAATTCCTGGAGGCAGATGTATTTGTCCTGGATGAATTTCAGCGTTTCAAGCAATTGATTGATCATACTGAGGAAACAGAGAATTTAAGTCCTGCTATAGAGCTCGCAAGGGATATTTTCTCAATTGGTTCTTCAAAAGTAATTATGTTATCAGCGACCCCCTTCAAGCCATATACCAATGATTTTGATGCAATATCGGGCGAAGTGCACCATGAAGAATTTGAAACCGTTCTTAGATTTTTGATCGGAGAAAACACAGATGAGTTTTGGCATAATTATGAAAAAGACAGAAAAGCGTTTTTCGAGGTTATCAGGCATCCAAATAAATTAAAACACACTTTCGATCAGGCCTATCAAACCAAAAGCAATCTTGAGAATCATTTAAGGTCGGCTTTGTCAAGAACAGAAAGGTTTTTGGTAACAAACTCCGGATCTAATATTCTTAACACCCACCATGAACCTTTGGAAATCAATAAGGAGGATATTCAGGAGTTCATAGCGTTTGATCAGGTTACGAAGTATTTGAATGAAGTACACGATACGAATCTGAATATTCCCATGGAATATGTGAAGTCCTGTCCATACCCACTTTCATTCCTTGACTCTTATGCTCATAAAAAAA
Organism: Algoriphagus boseongensis; assembly: GCF_004362805.1. GTDB lineage: Bacteria > Bacteroidota > Bacteroidia > Cytophagales > Cyclobacteriaceae > Algoriphagus > Algoriphagus boseongensis. Next base: position 288,394 of record NZ_SNYF01000008.1, on the reverse strand, counting down.
AGCTGGAAGAAAAAGCTAAGTTTGATCCGGAGCTAATAAAACTTTTAACCAAAAAAAAAGACTTATGGCTTGATCTAAATGCAATCAATCAATATAAAGAATTGGTTCCTAAGAAGGGTAAGAGTATTCCCAATGCTAAGATTCGCTTATTGTTAAAGGAGACAATTGAATCAGGAGGTTGGAAATATTTATGGATACCATCGTCCTTACCCTATTATGAATTTCAAGGGGCATTTAAAGGCAGTTCGGGATATAGTAAAACCCTTCTTTTTTCATCCTGGAAAATGGTTCCTAAAATGGTTGCGTCCTTGGTTTCATATGAAGCTGAACGGCTTACAGTAGGAAACAAAAAGACTATTTCAGAAAGGGAATGGACATTGGATAAAAGACAATATTTCCATCCCCCTAAGAAAAAAAGAACTCCTATTCCACAGCTTACTTTTAAAATAGATGTCGGAGACCAAGGAGCTAAGCAGATGAATAATTTTCTATTGTTGTTTCCGTCTTTGTTTTTGGCAAATCTTTATGATCCTTCATCGAATCTTTTTAAAAAATCAAGCTTAAGAGATATAAAGGAGGAATTGAAAGAAAAGCTGATTCAAAGATTGCTTTCTGACGAAATTCGTCTTCAGGTATTAGGGGAAGGAAATGATCAAGACTGGGAATGGTGCGCGCCATTATTGTTGGAAAAGATTTCAATCTCCAAGGATCTCACGAGGTCCTGGTTCGAAAAAGGTATGCCTTCAGGAACAGCTGATCCTGATAGCGAAACGCCAAATGATCACACCGAATCAAGTGGAAAACAAATACACTTTGATACCGCCAAAGATGCATATTTGTCCAAAGTGCCACTCCCATTACCCTATTTAAACGAATCAAAAGTTGGCCCTTTAGCAGAGATGATGGTTGATTTGGTTTTAGGTTCACCTGCCATTTGCTCACTCAGAGCTTTGTCCAGGTTATTTGGATCTAATGAGGAATCAATGGGGCATGCCTTTCATATTGCCTCGGCATTTTTAACACTATACAATAAACCTGAAAGTATAGCCACTCTGAGGTTATTTACCTCTGATAAGAAAAACTATTGGGAACAATGCCTCCAATATGGTATTGATGGGAATATACAAGCCATGTTGGATGAGTATTTCTTTATGCTGAAAGACTGTGAGAACCTTTCCACTTTAAAAGAGATCACGGAATTTGTCACCGATGTCTTATCCATTAGGACAGCAAGCATTGAAGCTGAAGGTTTCTCAGAATTTAAAAAGAAAATAGAAGGAAATAAGACGAAAAGAAATTCCATGAGAGCACACTTTGCCATTGATTTTGGCAGCCAAAAATTTAATACGGCCAAAAGTTCAGGTAGATCAATAAACGTTAGACAAGCTTTCAATTCCCCTTTTCGGCCTTTTGTTTTAGCATCAACTTCAGTAGGACAGGAAGGGCTGGATTTCCACTTCTATTGTAAGAAGATTTTTCATTGGAATTTACCATCTAATCCCATTGATTTTGAGCAGCGTGAGGGCAGAATTAACAGGTATAAAGGATTGATCATACGACAAAATTTGGCAGCTAAATACAAGGAGGAGTTAAAAGGTTCTTCCAGCATTTGGGAGGAAATCTTTACTCTGGCAGAAAGTGAAAAGGCTAAAAGTACATTCCCATGTGACCTTGTCCCGTATTGGCATACGGAACCCTTAGAAAATTTAAAGATTGAAAGGTTTGTGCCATTATACCCTTACAGCCGAGATATTGAGAGATATCAGCATTTGATTAAGGTACTGGCATTTTATCGATTGACATTTGGACAGCCTCGCCAAGACGAATTGATCGAAGCCCTTAATGCGGTTGATTTGGATTCGGAAGAAAAAGCCAGACTTAAAGAGCTTATGATTGAATTAAGTCCTGTCGTGTTTTATTGAAAAATGAATTTTTATAACCCCTTTTTGATCAAATTGATGATTTCCTTTTTTCAAGCTTTCTACATTAAAGAATGAAATTTCAAAGAAGTAAACAATGTAACGTTCAAAAACTAAGACTTAATAATGACTCACCAATTCGCAGATAGACTTATCTATAATAATAAAACCTACTAAATCTATTCAGAACTTTTATGGGATTACCTGAAACAAGCAGCTTTGCATTACCCACTTGTAGCTCCAAATACAGCTTGTAAGAGAGGGTATTCCGCAACCTATACAGTTCAAGGTAACATGTTGTTCTTGACTGATTGGAAAGGTTGAGGGTAATGTTACATAAATTGACTTTATATGAAGTTCCAATTTTGGGGGAAGGTTACATTTTGACTTTAACCCCAATACTCCACCAACTCCCTGCCAACCTCAATCTTTCTGGGTTCAGCGTTTTCACCCTTAGGAAAATAGAAGGGAGCCAAGTCTGCTCCTAAAGCCTGGATCATTTTGGATTTGATTCTCGAGAGCTTTTCACTGGCTGAATTGCTCAGCGGATTACTCAAGGACTCAATATTAGCATCAACCATAGTCGGATCACTTCCCGTGTAAAGTCCGGCATAGATTCTTTTTAGTTCCGGTCTGAAATCACTAAGCTCAACCAATCTAATACCCTCGGGATGATTCAAGTACAATAGAAATAGAGTTTTTTCCAAAGGAGTAAATTTTACCTCCAAGTTGCCAAGCTCAGGAAAAATGATTCGTTTGCTTTCTCCTTTAACTTGAAGTTTCAATGGTTTGGGATCCAATTTCCATCTGCTTTTGAAAAGCATCTGATCCCGAATTCCCTCAATTATTGACAAGACTTGGCGTATGACAGACCTGTCCACATTTCGTTTATCCATTAGATCCATACATGCTGGACAGATATCTGCTGTACGAAGCTTCAGGGAAACCTTCTTTTTTTCCGCACAAAAATCATTTATACAGCCGCGGGCTTCAATGTGTAAGTGGGCATTTAAATCGCTGTAATTATTAAATGTAAGCCGCTTCAAAACAGCCGACGCCACATGGTAAGCAACGGGATATCGATGATCACTCCCAGTATAATGTTCCCAAAAAGCAGTATGGACAAACAAGTTTCGCTGTCCTTTAGGATCACCTGCCGTAAACCAGCCGTATTCATTGGAGTGCTCTGTCAAAAGAACTATAAAATCATTTTCCGAAATCTTCTCTTTAATTCGATATTCCTGACATTGTTCAAAAATGGTTTCCCAAGAAACTTTATGGTGTATCCAAGGCTCCTCGCTGTAATGTAGATCCTTGGAGGATAATTTCTTTTCATAAAAAGTCATCGGCTCCAATTTCTGACTTTTCAGATCAACATCGGTAATTGAAATTTCTTCCATTCGGTCCTGAGGAATTTCCAAGTGTTTTTCTTGGGTCTTAAATTGAAGTGGACCCTGAAAAGTTTTTAACAATTCAAGTACCTCCCAAAATTTTTCAGAGGAGTATTCATGAGATCGAATCAACCAGATTGTATGCATTTGTCAAGTATCGGTGGATTGAAAAATCCTGACTCATAAAAGCCAGGATTTATATTATAAAATCTTTGCCAGATATCAAGGGCTGGCGACGGAAAGGTGAAATTGGGATCTATACCTCAATACCTAAATAGATTCTTCTTGGGAAATACCCAAATACAAACTTGGTCACATCACACAACCAAACTTGTAGATTAAAATCTTGACCAAAGATGCTTTTTATTCGATAAAAAGCCCCGTTTTGCCATTCATCTGCATCTCGAATATACTCAAGCAAATCAAAGTTCTCGATAGGTATTTCCGAAACCTTACAAACTACTTCCGATCCTTGATTACTCAGCTTATCCAACAAAGTGTCAGCTCCACAAACCATTTCCAAATCTGCTTTTGATCCTGTCCATTGCGGTAAATCCACGTACCAGCGACCATCCTTTTCTTTATAAAATTTCAGGTTTTTCATAGCTGTTAAAATTGATTTTTATCAGTCCTATTTTTAAAAAACTCTTCCTTTTTCAATCCTTTCGATTTCAATTTCATGAAATCAGTAATCTCTTCGCTGACAATAGCCATTGAGCACATCATTGAATTTTTCTGAAAACTAAAAGAGTCCTTTCCTTTTCTATCTAATTCTCGGGTTGCCTCTTCCACATTCAGCCCTGCTCCTAAGAAAAGGAATCTCCATTTCCCGCCCAATTCTAAAAAATTGATCTGGCGCTTGACTTCATAAGCATTAAATATCCTTGAAGCGTTTTCGAAGCCGTCAGTCAAAATTAACATGACCACATCTGTATGCTCGTTTTCAAGCTCACCCCTAAGTTTTGTTTTCAGAAATTGGATGCTAATACCGATCGCATCGTAAAGGGAGGTCATTCCATCAGGAAAAATTTCTCTCCAATCAATCCCTGCTTGGGAAATAGGTAGGATGCTTTCAGAAAACTTCAATACCTGATTGAACGCGCAATAGGAAAAGAATAAATCCTGATCTGCGAATTCCACTTGTTTGTCTTTGAATCCCTGCAATTGGGTTTGAAAACTTTGTCTTGCCTCATTCCAACAAGAATCCATACTGCCGCTTCGGTCCAAGACCAGATGATAATACGTTTGTTTTTTCATGGCTTTGTTTGTTAAATCTTCCGAAAGTTCCGTTAAAGCCATGATGACGCTAAATCTCTGCAAGCTTGTAGTCTACCACCTTGCGATTATCATTCTAACCGACTGAATTCTACCTCAACAAAAAGTAAATTCTAATTCCCCGACCTTAAGTCAGCTTTTAATTACTAACTGAAATGGCATTTTTCACTAACCGAAATCAGAACTGTGAGATGTGATAAACAGTACTTCTACCTCCTTCTTCTCCTTTTTCTAACACACCTTTTTCAAGCAAATCCTTGATATCTCTGCCGGCTGTATCCTGTGAAGTCTTGGTCATTTTGGCCCATTTGGAAGAGGTGAGGTTTCCAAAAAAGTCACCGTCAAGCAATTTATTGATCATTAACTTTTGCCTGTCATTCATCGCTGTAAGCGAATGAAGCTGCCAGAATTTCGCCTTATTTAAAACTCCTCCTATTACTTGGTTTGTATCTTGCAATGCGAAATAAAGACAATCCAAAAACCAGCTCAGCCATGGTGTAATATCTAAACTTCCTTGTTGGGTTCTTTCCAAAATATCATAGTATTCGTTTCGTCTTTTTCGAATAGCTGATGACATGCTATAAAACCGTTTGTCAGATTCTTCAGCACGGGCTAATTGCAAATCAGTTATAGCCCTTGCAATCCTTCCATTTCCATCATCAAAAGGGTGAATTGTAACAAACCACAAGTGGGCAATGCCAGCCTTTATTACCGGATCTAAGTCGGAGTTTTGGTTAAACCATTTCAAAAATCGATTCATTTCTTGTTCAAGGAGCTCTGCGGGAGGAGCTTCAAAATGGATTTTTTCTTTTCCCAAGGGACCGGATACCACTTGCATAGGTCCCTTTTCCTCACTTCTCCATTCTCCAACTTGGATTTTAAACATCCCACTTCGCCCGCTGGGGAACAGGCAGGAATGCCATCCAAATAATCTATCTTCTGTTAAATCTGATGCATAATTTGTCATAGCGTCAAGCATCATTTCAACAACTCCATCCACATTCCTGTCCGATGGAACCAACCCAACCACCTCCATACCCAACTTTCTCGCAAGCGAAGACCTAACCTGATCCACATCCAAAAGTTCTCCCTCGATCTCAGAAGTCTTGAGAATATCCTGTGTTAGGGTATTCAAGAAGGCCTCTTCTCTCAATTCAAAGCCCATAAACTCCATTCTCCCCAATAACCTCCCTTGCATTTCTTTTACCTTTAAAAGAATCGGGGTGAGGAGATTTAGATCAAATGTGAAATCTGGCCAGTTTTTGTCTTGATGAATATATATTCTCCGCATAATTAGCGGTGAATATAGTGATTATTCTCCGCAAAGCAGTAATTAAATCCGCAAAATATGCGGAGATTAGTAAAGTTAATCTCCGCATTTTAGACAAAATACTAATTGAGAGATTATTGGACTCTGATAGATTTACCCTTTAACCTAAACAAATAAAGTAATGAAGCCAGTCAGAAACCAAGAATTAGAAGACCAGGTAAAAACAGTAGAGACTGATCCAAAAATCAACCTCAAAGTTCCTGCTGAACTGAAAAACCCACACCCAATGATTAAGAGTTTACACTTTAATTCCTCAAAAAGTTGGGGCAGTTATCATGGAAAAAAGGCCTATCCTGGGGATAAAAATTTTGATGTTATCGTTGGGAAATCAAACTTGATGAGAGCCAAGCTTATTCTTGACACTTTTTTCAAAGCTATAGAAGGAAGAGGTCACTCCATTTTAATCCATGATGAGCACTCCTATTTGGAGGCTTTTGGAGAAAAACTAAGAATAAGATTTTGGGAAAAGAGCAAATACATCGGAAACCAAAATGAAAACATCTATCGAGATATGGAGCTCAGCGGTATCCTTTCCATTCAATATTTTAGAATTGGTAATTATGTGGAGCGAGAATGGAGCGATGCGACATACGTTAAACTTGAGGAAAAGCTCGGAAGAGTCATCGGCAGTCTGGAGTTCTATGCCAAAAAGGAAAAAGCAGAGCGACTGGAACGAGAGGAACGATGGAGAGTTCAAAAAATCAAGGAGGAACTAATCAAAGAAACAAACGCTCGAAAAGAGAAGGAATTCAAAAATTTCAAAACACTCTTGGATCAGAGTCTCAGATGGGAAAAAGCTCAATCCATTCGCGCCTTCTTAAACCAAATTCAGAATAATCCAGATGAATGGAAAGGAACTGAAAATCTGAGCGAATGGATCAGCTGGGCTAACGACAAAGCAGATTGGTTAGACCCTTCAATTGCAAAACCCGATCCCACTCTTAAACCATTTTCAAATTTCCACGAATCAATTTTGAATAATTCAATCAAACTTGACAGTTATAACGTAAATCAATTGTAAGACCAATTAGATTTAAGAATTCCGGGATTTCCAGGTTCGAATCCCAACATTTACCGTTCATCACATTTTTTCTGATAAAAATGTGGTAAGAAAAATCGAGACCTATCTAAGATTTAAGAATATAATTATTTGTTTACCAATTAATTACAGCTTAATGTTCGAATCCCTCTCTCTCTGCATAAAAAAGCCAAGCAAACTGCTTGGCTTTTTTGTTTTTATCCCTTGACTTTTGGAATCACTTCCTCTCCGATCAGGGCAATACTTTCAGAAAGCTGCTGATGACTCAAGCCTGCATTATCCATCTGGAAAGTAAATCGGTCGATACCACCAAGGGATTCGCTATGACGAAGGATTTTTTCCGCGACTTCCTCGGGCTCTCCCACTAAATACGCTCCCCATTTGGAATTTTGAGCTTCAAAATGTTGCTTGGTTACAGGAGGCCAGCCGCGCTCCCGTCCAATTCGGGTGAAAGTTTGGGCATAACCCGGATAGTAATCTTCCACAGCTTGCTCATGGGTTTTTCCAACAAAACCCAAAGAATGAAGTCCAACCTTCAACTCATCTTGGGAAAATCCTGCTTTATCTCCAGCTTCCCGATACAAATCCACTAATGGCCGAAATCGATGCGTCTCTCCTCCAATTACAGCAACCATTAATGGAAGCCCTAAAGCTCCAGCTCTGGCAAAAGACCCAGGAGTACCCCCAACACCCAACCAAATGGGCAATTTTTCCTGCACAGGTCTTGGGTAAATAGGTTGATTATGAAGTGCAGGGCGAAATTTTCCTGACCAAGTGACTATCTCCTGCTCTCGAATTTGGAGCAGTAGGCCAAGCTTTTCCGCAAAGAGTTTGTCATAATCTTGCAAATTCAAGCCAAATAGAGGAAAAGCTTCCGTAAACGAACCTCTGCCCACAACCATTTCTGCTCTACCTCCAGACACCAGATCTAAGGTGGCGAATTGCTGAAAAATCCTAACCGGATCAGCAGCACTGAGTACAGTCACCGCACTGCTCAACTTTATTTTTTTGGTCATTCCAGCCGCAGCTGCCAAAATCACTGAATTGGCAGAGTCCAAAAACTCCTTTCGGTGATGTTCTCCTATGGAAAAAATATCCAAACCCTTTTCATCAGCCAATTTGATCCGCTGGAGCAATTCTTCCATGGCCTGCTGGGCAGTTCCAACTGGATTTCCTTCTCTATCCGTTACAAATGCTGCAAAACTATCAATTCCGATTTCCATCGTTTTTCCTTTCTTTTCAGCGAAAACAGCAATAGCGCAAAATAGATTCCAGCCTTTAAAAATCTTGAATCAATCGATAAATCTTATTTTCCTGAACATAGGAATTTCTTGAGATCGGAAAGGCAAGGTAAAACCCATCAGATGTCTGCCATGGCAAAAAGTCTGAGAATGGACTTTCAAACACTTGTTGCATCCTATAAATTTCCTTTGTCTCATATGATATCCTGCTTATTGGATTTCCATTATAAAAACTTAAGAAGAAATTCTTATAAAGGTATAGTTGGTTGACCCCATTTTGTGAATAATCCAGCTGGGTAAAAACACCAACCTGACCACCTGGGACATATCGCAAAATCTGATTGGGCTCACTTGAGGAAAGAAAATAAAGCGCCCCATTTTTCTCGATGTAATTACTTCCTGATTTTAGCAAGTTGGGAACTTGAATTGCAGAAAGCGACCATTGGTCTGTAATTGGATCATACACACGAAAATTCAAATAGTTCCATAAAACGACATACAGCTTACCTTGATAAAAAAATGAATTACTGACAGAGGTGAAATCAAATGGAAAATCTGCCAATTTCTTCCATTGTTTCGTTTGAATGTCCAACCTGAAAAAGTCGCGGTATGACTCCGTAGATCCAGGTATATAATTGAATCCCAAACCATAGTACAGAAACTTGTCTCCATCTGACTGAGTCAAATTCGAGGTTCTAAGAAAATTGGATGTTGGAGGTAAGGGAAGATTTTCTGGGTTCGAAGATCCCAAGGATAATAGTTTAATACTTCCTTGGTCTGAATCCCCTCTTCCAATCAAAAGTAGCTGATTTCTGATTGGGATATTTCTGGTTTCATTCCATTTAGGGCCCTGAATACCATTCCTATAAACTTCCCAGCTAGGAAGGACTTTTATTTTAAGCTCTGGATATTCCTGTGGAAAAAAGGTGCCAGACAAACTTGGAAAATACTCTCCTGCAGGTATTTGAGGAATAGAAAATTCTGCAGTGTTAGGATTGATATTTCCTAGATAACTCACAGAATAGCCATTGAACTGGTCCGTGTTCAGTCTAAAATCATAAAATCTTAAATCGATTGGGTAACTGAACTGGACTTGAATTTTATCACCTACATAAAATTCCCGCGGATTAATCAAGGTGATCTTGGGAACAATTGAGGTAATCTCACTTGGAAATTGAACTACCTTGCCTCCTGAAGTTAGCTTCAAAAGTAGTTTTTGGTTTTCTATCGGTCTTGCTGATGATTTTACTTCGATCCGAAACTTGATTCTATCCCTAAATACACTATCTAAATAGATGCGATATTCTTCGGAGTTAATGACCTCAATTGAATTATTTTCTAGTCTAGAATTGAAATAATCACCTTTTACTTCGATGGTGGAATTCAGGTAAAATTCTTTAGGCGTCACCTCAGTGATTTTGGGAGTTTGGACTCCCTGACTTAGAAATACTAAATTTTCACCATAAACAATTCTCCCCCCCGAACTTACAAAAGGCCTGACCACGTACTCTTCTTTATCAATCAAATCGTAAGCTATTCGGATTGAAATTACATTCTCGGATGGCGCCTTAGATTCGATGATTTTTTCAAATTCTCCAGAACTTCCATTGGTAAGTTTCCTTGCCTCGATAAATTCTAGTCCATAAGCATCAATGGAACTATTCCCGCTTTTTAAAATTTCAAAGTTGACCGTTACTCCGGTCTCATTCAAATCCGAAATCCCAACGCTTTCGACAAATGGATAGTCACGCTGGGTAATGAATTCTTCTTGCTCACAGGCAAAAAATGCCCATAGTAATCCTAGTGAAACTAGTTTTCTCATATAACTTAAAATTTATATCCCAGGTAAAAAATCAGGCTATTTATGGATTGCTGATTCAAGCCTTTGGTATCCAACTGTCTTAGCCCAAAGGAAAATCCCTGGTTTTTTCGAATGTATTTTTCAACTCCAATTCCCCAGGTAATTCCTGAAAAAGAGTCTTCAAGGGAAAATGGAGCTATCGAAGTTTCTACCTCATTCCTTTCAAACTTTGCCTGATAAATTCCCATGGAATTGTATTTCTGCATGGAGTAACCATACCCAACCTCTCCAAATAGCCTCCATCGATTAGGGTCCAAATCCAGGTAATATCTTGCAGTGACTGGAATCTGAATCTGATTAAAATCGGCGAAAATATCAGATTCATAGCGAATGGAATTTTGCTCATACATGAAATAGTCCTGCGAATCAAACTTGCTAAGAATGGCTCCAACGTTGAAAGAAAGATTCCTTAGAAAGGTCACAAACACCTCTGCATTGAGACCAAATGAAGGGGACGCACTTTGAATCTTTCCCTCCTTATTGGTATTTGGAATGACAAAGCCTACCGTTTGACTGCTATATCCTACCCAGGGAGTAATTCCAAACAGGTTAGTAAAAGTCCTGGGTTTTTGGATAGTTTTCGCTGTTTTTGCCAAATAGATTAAAGAAAGTTCTTTAGGTCTAGTCAGAGAGATTAAGGGGTCCAAATCAAGATTTCCATAAGCATCCAGCAATTGGGGCCTGAATTCAGCTTCCAACTGATGTATACCCGATGGAGTTTCTACAAAAAAATAATTGATTTTCCCATTCCATTTCCAAAGTGAAACCTTATCGGTAGAATGGGGCAGCTTTTCCAAAAATGCCAATTTATCTTCCCCATTGAGTTGAAAGCTTTTTCTAAAGAATAGTCTGTCTGAAACCCGAAATTCATTGATTTCCTTAATCGTGTATTTTTTGAATTCTTCTTTTTTTGATCTTGAAAAAAACAAGACTGTATTCTCCTCAGAAGGAATATCATCAATCTTCCCTTGGCTATAAATGGTATCTGCTAAAACGATATAGTCTCTTTTTCCCTGAGTCTGAGCTAAGGCTGAGCCCACTAAAAACCATAAGAAACTGAAAAACAAATACTTTCTTGGAATTAAAAAAATCCAAATCTTTTGTGACATAAATTAAAGTTTAATGATCTTGAAACTAGGTTTTAAATTGAATCAAAAAATTCAGAGAAAACAAAAAATTTCAGGCTCTCGATCTAAAATTTTTTAAAAAATCTTCAAGGCCATCTCTTAAATAATTCTACTTTTAGTTGATGGACCAAGCCATTTTAATCGACCTAGTCACGAAGACCATGCCGTTTGGAAAATATAAAGGAAGGTTGCTTTGTGACCTTCCTGAAGAATATCTAGTCTGGATGCATGGTAAAGGATTCCCTGAAGGAAAACTCGGGATGTGGCTTCATACCCTTTATGAAATCCGCTTAAATGGCCTGGAAAGCATTCTATTTGAACTACGAAGGAGGTATGGAAAATTCTGATTTTCTCTATTACTCAACTTTTTGGAGCTCATATCTGGGACTCACCCCATTTTCATTTATCGCTTCAATGGAGAAATAATAGGTTTTGGTGCGATCTAGCGTCTTGAGCCAATATTCATTATTGCCCAAGACCATAATGGAGGTATAAAGTTTATCAGGTTCCGTACCGTAATAAATATTATAAGCATAAGCATCAGTCATGGGAGACCATTTCAAATAGGCACTACGCTTATCTTTTTCAGTCCTAAAAACCATAAACTGTTTCACTTTTTCAGGCTTTTCTCCTCCTCCATTTCCAAAGACCCTAAATCCACTGATGGCAAACTTTCCAGTCGGCATGTGGATATTTTCCAATTTGAGGTATCGGGTTTGAACAGGTTTTTCCAGCTCTATATAGTCATGCGGAACGTCGGTTTTATTTTGGCTTTTGTCCACTAAAACTTCCCATTTTTTCCCGTCTAGGGAATGGTAAATGAGATACTGGTGGAATTGATCTGTTCTTTTTCCCAGGCGATCTTGGTCTACATCCTGATCGGCATAATTGATCTGGATTGCATTTACCGTACTAATCTTTCCCAAATCAGACTGAATCCATTCTCCTTTGTTTCCGGTCACGGCACTCCAGTAGGTTTTGATGTCCTCGTCATTAGCATAATTGGCGGAATACCCTCCCAAGGTCGAAGAAACGGCCAGGGGCTTATTGTAATTCAGGAGCATCCAACCTGTAAACTCACCTGCCTTCGGGGAATTAGGAAGATAATGGGGATAGTCTCCAAAAGCAGTACTACTCCACATCACATCATCCTTATCAAATCCAGCAGGCCAAATCCCCAATCGGCGTTCAAAGTTATTTTTCACCGAAATCATAATCGTACTCACATGCCAGTATCGGCCCTGATTATCCTGAAAAGTAGCTCCATGACCAGCTCCGCGGGCAAATCCTCCCAATTTCATGCTTAAGGGATCAGACTGAGGAACAAAAGGTCCGAGAGGAGAAGTACCAACAACTACCCCATCGGAATATCCACTGAATTCCGTCCCAGGAGCACCGTATTGTAGGTAATACTTTCCATTGTGCTTGGTCATATGAGCCCCTTCCATGAAAGGATCCAAAAAAGTGTTGTCCATATGCTCTCCAAATCGCTGCCAGCCGTATTTATCCGGTTCTAGCAAATACATTTCTTTTCTTGTCCCGATAGGATTAAGTGTTTTTCGATCTAACTCAATCCCATACAATGGATACCGATTGGAGCTTCCATTGTACATGTATAAGCGACCATCCTCATCTGTGAAAAAGTCCGGATCCCAGCCTCCTATCTCAAATTTCTCAACCAATGGTTTCCAATCATTTGCCTTCGGATCTGTACTCATCCAAATAGTAAAGTCTTTTTCATAGGTAGAGCCTATCACAATCACAGTGTCACCTAAAACCCCCACAGCCGGGGCACAGAGTTCATCATAAACCTTATTCCATGGACGCAAGAATAGTCTGGAATGAAAAGTCCACTTACTCATGTCCTCACTGGTCCAATACCCCCACTGGTTAGTAGAAAACAGAATAAATGTTCCCTTGTAATTAACAATTACAGGATCTGCCGTGGCTCGATGTCTTCCCCATTCCGAAAAATTGGGAATTGGTGTATAGCCATAATCCAGATTGATGGGGTTGCAATAGGTTTGGTTTTGGGAAAAGGCTGGAGCCGTTCCAAGAAAAAGGAGGAAAAGAAGCAGGTATTTAGGATTCATGAGAGTGGGTTTTTATTTCAGAAAAACAGTCTTTCCGGATGCAGAGCTTTCCTTTGCCGCTTCAAGAATTTCCATTACGATCAGGTTATTTTCCAAAGAATAGGGATCAAAAGGTGAGAGTTCAATTTCCCCTCGAACCACTGCTATCAGGACTGAAAAAGGATCATCAAAGGGTGCCGCGCGAGGAGGCAATTCCATTTTTTCATCCTGAAAACCGCTATACCCTTCTGAAATTCTCAGGCGCAATTTACTCCCTCCATCTGCCAAAATCTCCCCATCAAAACCATAGATTTCCATGTCCTTTCTCCCTATCGGCCAATTCCAGGAAGCTTCTATGATGGTTTGAGATTTTGGATAGGTTAAAATGATGGTTGCTTCGTCGTCTACTTTGGGGTTGTCCTTAGGGTTGAGTTGCTGGGTGATTGCGGTTACAGAAAGGGGTCTTTCTCCATTCATCAGCCAGGTACTCAAATTGGCTCCATAGCATCCAAAATCCATCAAAGCCCCTGCTCCATTCAGTTCCGGATCAGTCAGCCATTCCAAAAACTCCTCCCCGACACCAATCCTTTTTGGACCCTTATGTCCATCTCTGACTACAATCTTTCTTACTTCTCCGATTTTCCCAGCTTGAAGCAATTCATTGGCTTTTTCATTGGAAGCATACCAGGAAGTCTCATAATTGGTAATCAAGTGAATGCCATTTCTCTTAGCCAAATCAACCATCTCTTTGGCGTGCTCCAAAGAAACTGCCAGAGGTTTTTCCACCATGACGTGAATACCTCGGGGAGCACAAATCTGGACGATTTCCAAATGCTGAAAGGTATTTCCAAATCCAGTAACGGCCTCAGGCTGGGTTTTTTCGACCATTTCCTCAATCGAATCGTAAACCAAGTCCATGGAAAACCCATATTGTTTGGCATAGCGCTCAGCCAATTCCCGGTTAGGTTCTGCTATTCCTACTATTTCAAGATCAACTCGCTTATTTGCATTCAGTACCCAACCCACATGTCCATGATGTAGCCCAGCGACTCCGATTCGAAGTGGCCTTTCCTGGGCAGAGGCAAGGGAACTTAAAAACAAAAGAAAAATGAATTGAAAGAGGAGGTTTTTCATTCTGGAAGTTAAACGAGAAAGATCAATTTTTCCAGCTGGATTGTAAATCCATCACCTGAATACAAATTCCTGATTTTTAGAATAAGCTGAAATTCTTCATATATTTGTCACACTAACTATTTGTATGACACAAGAACTATTTGCCAAATATTCATTCCTTCTGGACCGTACGGCTAGAAAAGTGAAGCAATATGCGCAGCAACAGTTCAAATCCGGAGAATTTGATGTGACGGTGGATCAATGGTTGGTACTAAAAAATCTCTCTGAAAACGAGCTCCTCAGTCAAACTGAACTCGCAAATCTGGTATTCAAGGATCATCCGACTCTGACCCGAATCATTGATTTGCTTTGCAAAAAAGGATACGTCGAGCGAATCACACATCCACAGGACAGAAGAAGTTTCCAGCTTCATCTTACCGAGTCCGGAGTGGCAAAGGTTACCGCCTTAAAACCCAAAGTATTGGAGATTCGCGAAAAGGCTTGGGAAAATCTAAACGAAACCGATTTCGAAGAATTCAAGAGGATTTTAAATACCATCTACCAAAATTTGGATGGTCAAACCATTGAGGAATAAAACTAGTTAGCATACTAATTAATTTAACTACAGTATCAAACCTATACGGGTTATCCCAAAAGAAGCAATGAATACAAACACGATCCATACTGATCTTTGCATCATCGGAGCAGGACCAGTAGGCCTTTTTGCGGTATTTGAAGCAGGCCTTTTGAAAATGCGCTGTCACTTGATTGATGCTTTGCCTCAGGTCGGTGGACAACTTTCGGAAATCTATCCTCAAAAGCCCATCTACGACATCCCTGGTTATCCGGAGATTAAAGCGCAGGATTTGGTGGATAACCTAATGGAACAAATCAAGCCTTTCCAGCCGACTTTCACTTTGGGCGAACGCGTAGATCACTTGGACAAGCAGCCCGACGGAAGCTATGTCATAACTACGAGCGACAAGACTCATGTACATGCAAAGGTCATCATCATTGCAGGTGGTTTGGGATGTTTTGAACCTAGAAAGCCCGTTTTGGAAAATCTGGAAGCTTATGAAGGAAAAGGAATTTCCTACATGGTGAAAAACCCGGAGACTTTCCGAGATAAAAATGTCGTGATCGCAGGTGGTGGTGATTCTGCTTTGGACTGGACTATTTTCCTAGCCAAAGTTGCCAAAAAAGTAACCTTGGTACACCGAAATGAAACCTTCAGAGGTGCTCCTGATTCAGCTTCCAAAGTATTCGACCTAGCTAATGTGGGGAAAATTGACTTGATCCTTTCTGCCAATCTAAAAGAGGTAAACGGAAATGGAAAATTGGAAAAAGTAGTGCTTGAGGACAAATACAAGCAAGACTTGGAGATTGAAGCGGATTATTTGATTCCATTGTTTGGCCTTAGCCCGAAACTTGGTCCAATTGCAGATTGGGGATTGACCATCGATAAAAATGCAATCGAGGTAGATACCAGAGATTATTCCACTGGGGTAGAGCGAATCTATGCCATCGGCGATATCAATACCTATCCAGGCAAATTGAAATTAATCCTGTGCGGATTCCACGAGGCTGCCATCATGATGCACTCTGCTTTCAAGTATGTATATCCTGATCAAAAACTCAGTTTCAAATACACGACCGTTAACGGAGTCAACGCATTCTAAGCCTATCTTTGCACTATGATCAAATTTACCGTAGAAGACCAAGACGGTTCCCGTCAAGAAATAGAAGCTCCAGCTGACATGGGCTTGAGCCTTATGGAGGTTTTGAAAGCGTCTGAATATCCAATTTTGGCGACCTGTGGGGGTATGGCACTTTGCGCCACCTGCCATGTGGAGATTTTAGAAGGGAAAGATGGACTGGGAGATGCGACTGATGTAGAACTCGATCAATTGGAAAACCTTCCCGAATACTTCCCAACTTCCAGATTGGCTTGCCAAATCCGAATTGGAGACATTTTAGAAGGGGCAGTAGTCAAACTTAGAGGAGAAGATGTAGTCTGATTCTACACCCAAGATAAATATGGAAACCACTCAGAAACGGGTGGTTTTTCTTATTTTTAAGCATGAAGCATTTCCTATCCTTTCTTTTTTTAAGCATTTCCTTCTTGTCTTTTGGGCAAACCACAGCAGATAAAAAAGGAGAAGCTGTCAAAATCCATCACTTAATCGCACACTACTCTGAGGCCAGAGAAAAGCAGGATACGGTTTTACTCAAGAGCATTTTGACCGAGGATGTGGATCAGCTAGTTTCTTCTGGTGAATGGAGAACAGGAATCTCTGCTGCAATTCAGGGCATGCTTCGAAGCTCCACTGAGAGTCCCGGAACAAGGACTTTGGAAGTGGAAAAAATCAAATTCCTATCCGACGAAATTGCCCTTATCGACTGCCGATACACCATCAAAAGCCCTGATGGAACCACCAGAAATATGTGGAGCAGCTTTACGGTGGTTTTCCGAAAAAGAGAATGGAAAATCTCAGCCATCCGAAACATGAACCCAACTACTCCAAATTAATTACCCACCCCATATCTGATGAAAAACCTATTCACATTATTCTTCGCCAGCCTGATTTTATTCTCCTGCCAAAAAACCACCCCACCGCCTTCGGTGATTTTGATCAATGGGAAAATATGGACCGGAGAGGGAACCGATTCATTTGTCGAAGCCATTGCTATTTCAGGTGATACGATTTTCCAAATCGGGGATTCTGAGCTTATTTCTTCTTTGGCTGGACCAGAAACAGAAATTATTGATCTCCAAGGAAAATTGGTGACCGCAGGATTTAACGATGCGCACATCCACTTCTTAGGTGGGTCAATGGGACTGACCCAAGTGGAACTTTCTTCGGCCAAGACTTTTACCGAAATGGAAAAAATGACAATGGATTTCATCCAAGCCAATCCGGAAAAAGAATGGATCACAGGAAGAGGTTGGCAATACACTTTTTTCGAATCCGGCCTCCCCGATCACGAAACCATGAAATTTTTAAACTCAGAAAAACCAGTATTTATCAAAGCCTACGATGGGCATAGTGCTTATGCTAATCCCAAAGCCTTGGAATTGGCGGGAATCACCAAAGACACTGAATTTTCGGGTTTTGGGGAACTGGTCAAAGACAGAAACGGAAATCCCACCGGGGCATTGAAAGAAGATGCCATGGGTTTGGTGGGTAATTTGGTACCTGAGGCCAGCTTCGAAGACAAGCTGAATTCCCTTCGAAAAGGCTTGGCTTATGCCGCTTCTTTAGGAATCACCAGCGCCCAAAACGCCAGCGGCTCTGAAGAGGATCTGAGACTTTTTCAGACCCTTTACCAAAATGGAGAACTAACGCTCCGCTATTCAGCGGCTTTTTCAGTCAATAAAAACAGTACCCCTGAGCAACTGGATCGATTCACCTTTTTGAAAGATAGTGTGGGCACATCCAATCCTTGGCTGAGAGCCGATGCGATCAAATTTATGATTGATGGGGTAATCGAAGGACATACCGGAGCGATGCTTGAGCCCTATTCGGATATTCCATCCACTGACCCTTTGGCCCTTGGCCAATTGAATTATCCTTTGGATCGGTATCAGGAACTGGTGAAAATACTGGATGCAAAAGGATTCCGACTTTATACCCATGCGATAGGAGACCGAGGGGTTCGGGAGGTCCTAAATGCCTACGAAAAAGCCTTATCAGAAAATCAATCCAAAGGAAAAAGGCATAGAGTTGAGCATATCGAAACGATTCATCCCGATGATATTCCAAGGTTTGCTCAGTTGGGAGTGCTGCCAAGCATGGAACCTATCCATGCCGAGCCCGGAACTACCGTAGTCTGGTCTAATGCCGTTGGGGAGGAAAGATTGCCCTATTCCTTTGCCTGGAGATCCTTGTTGGATCAAAAGGCAGAGTTGGTTTTTAGCTCTGACTGGCCGGCATGCATCAGTCTCAATCCAATCCGGGGAATTCACATTGCCGTCAATCGCCGAAATCCTGAAGGATATCCTGATGGAGGATGGATTCCTCAGGAGAAAATCAGCATTTTCGAGGCTATGAAAGCCTACACTTATATGGGAGCTTATTCCTCATTTGAAGAAAATAAGAAAGGGCTTTTGAAGCCGGGTTATCTGGCAGACTTGGTTATTTTCTCTCAGGATATATTCACAATAGATCCGATGAAAATCCACGAAGCAGAGATCTTGACAACTTGGGTGGGAGGAAAAAAAGTTTTTGAAAAGTAGTAGCGGAAAATTGCTAACCTGCGTTTTTTAGGAAAATCATCAGAAATATGAAACGAAGCATTTTTGTCATGTTGAGTTTGATCCTGGCTAGCTTTAGCTGTATCGATCAGGAACAGGAAACTTCTTTGGAATCTCTGGAGGCACTGGAAGCTGAAATCAATGCCCTCTCGGCATCAGTTCCTTGTTCAAATTCCACAGAATGGAAATTCACACCCATGGGAAGCAAAGCCTGCGGAGGTCCTACCCGCTACATTGCCTACCATGTTTCTGTCGAAAATCAATTTTTGGATTTGGTGAATGAATACACCAGCCGACAGGAAGCTTACAACAAGAAATATGACGTGATCTCAGACTGCTCAATTTTAGTGGCTCCAAAAGGAGTAACCTGTGAAGGAGGAAAACCCATCCTCGTGAATTAAAATTGAAAAAGGCCGATAAATCGGCCTTTTTTCTTGGATTGTGTTAAGCTTATTAGGTTTTTCTTCTACTTTTTATTCCCATAAAAGCGATCATGGAACAAATACCTCGCATCATGATTTGCCTTAATTTCTTTGGAAGTTGCATCAATGACCATCACTGGAGGATTTGCGTCACTGGACTGAGCAGCTGACCATGTCGGCACTCCTTCCCCATTGGGATTTCCGGTTTTCACAAAATTGGTGAAGAAATTCAGCATGGTATCAGAAGTCTTGAAATCATCCGGACCCCATTGGTAGTCTTTCACCAAATGTAAATTTCCCATAGCATACTCGATTTCGGCCGCATGAGGAGCTCCAATCAATTTGGGAGCAGGCGGAGCTGCATCTGCGCTTTGTGTTCCACCCGCCAATCCTGAAACTCGACTTTTATCCACTAAATCTGGACGAATCTTGGAATATAAGTATCTATAAACAGGCTGCTGGCTATTTTTTCTGTGCAAATCAAACCACTTCCAGGTGCTGTAAGAAATGAATCTATCCGAAGCCAAATCGGTGGCTGAATATTCGACCTGTTGAGGTGTTTCATGCTCGTGAAGTTGGAGAACTTCCTCCCAATCTTGCGGGTAAGTTTCTTTTACCTTGGCAATAAATGCCTCTTTCGTATATGGCTGACCTTGCATAAAAGCCATTCCAGGAATCTCAGCAGAATTCCAACCCAAGAGTAATGGAACCTGAGCCTGCTCACCACCTTCAAAGATTCCAGGAAGTGTTTTGGGCAAGAAATAATTATCAATCACCACCGGAAAACCAAACCTTCCGGACTCTTGGTAGATCTCAAAAATATCCTTGGATGACATTTTTCTAGCTTGTGCAATGGAAGTTACTCCTGCTTTAGTCAAGAATTCCTGTCCAATTTGTTCCGCCTCAGCCAAAGTCGTTGGAGCTAAGGTAGGATTGATTCCAGCTCCGCTTTCTCCGATCGCTCCATGAATTAAATTTTTGGATAGAGGAGAAGCCATTTGATAAGAAACTGAAATGGAACCCGCAGATTCCCCGGCAATCGTCACTTGATTTGGATTTCCTCCAAAGGCCGCGATATTGTCTTTTACCCATTGCAGGGCCAAAGCCTGATCCAGCAAACCATAATTTCCGGAAGCTTTATACTTGGTTTCCTGACTGAGTTCTGGGTGGGCTAAAAATCCAAAAACTCCCAATCGATAATTTACCGTCACGACAACTACCCCTTTTTTAGCCATAGATTCTCCATTGTATCTTGGCTCAGAAGCATCACCGGCTACGAATCCTCCACCATAGAAATAAACCAACACGGGAAGATTTTTATCATTTCTTTTTGCAGGAGTCCAGACATTCAGATGTAAACAATCCTCAGAAACCCCGTCAGACCAGGAATTCATATCTCCGAAAACCAATCCCTGAACTGGCCTTGGTCCAAACTTTTTGGTCTCCTTGATACCTGTCCAAGAATCGGCTGGAACTGGAGCCTTCCAGCGGAGTTCTCCAACAGGAGGTTTGGCAAAAGGAATCCCGAAATAGGTGGAGATTCCATTGGTGACATTATAATTTCCCTCAATCACTCCATTTTTGATGGTAGCCTGCACAGGCATGGAATTATCAGATTGTGAAAAACCTAAAGTGGACACGAAGAAGATCAGCGTCCATACTTTTAGAAACTTTCTCATAAATAGTCTTTTCTAAATTCTATTGTTTCGAATTGAGACAATAATAATTGCTTCTACGGAAATTTCCTATTTACTTAGAACTGAATTCTTCAGAATATGACCCTCCCCAGCACAGACAGATACTTTCCTCATATAGCTTACGATTCGGTTGTTTTTGGTTTTTCTAAAGGAAAACTCAAAATCCTCCTGATGGAATATCATGATACAGGTTGGTTTGCCTTACCGGGTGGTTTTGTCCGAAAAGATGAGGATTTGGAAAGTGCGGTGAAAAGAGGCCTCTTCGAGCGAACCGGTTTAAAAGATGTCTATCTCGAACAATTTCACACTTTTGGCTCCAAAGAAAGACATAACCCTAAGGTAATGAGGACCATTTTGGAGGCAAATGGACACGTGGTACCAGAGGGCTATTGGATGCTGGACAGGTTCTTTTCCATTGCTTATTATGCTTTGATTGATTTTGAAAAAGTGGTCCTGACCCCAGACTCACTCTCTGATTCTATTTCCTGGTACGAAGTCAACCAACTTCCGAAATTGATTCTGGATCACAGCAAAATCGTGCAAAAAGCTTTGGAAACGCTGAGGTCAAACTTGGAAAGAAAACTGATCGGTGGAAATCTCCTTCCGGAGCGATTTACTATGAATGAATTGCAAGCTGTATACGAAGCAATTCTTGGGGAAAAACTCAGAAGAACCAGCTTTCAGAGAAAAATGCTCAGCCTAGACATCTTGGAAAGGCATGAAAAACTATTTACCGGAAAAAGCCATAAAGCACCCTACCTCTACAGCTTCAAATCCTAATCCCATGAGAAATCCTGCTTTTCTTTTACTTGCCTTGGTGAGTTATCTTTTGATTTCCTGTCAGGCAAAACAAGAACCAACTCTTCTTTCAATAGACCAAGTTTCCGTGGAAGGAGGGCTAATTTCGGGGACTACGGATTCCTCAGGACAGGTAAAGATTTTTAAAGGTGTTCCTTTTGCCTCTCCTCCAGTTGGAGAATTAAGATGGAAGGCTCCTCAACCAGTTCAGCCTTGGGAGGGCATCAAAGCCTGCGTGGAAAATCCTCCTGCTCCCATGCAGAATCCCCCAGTTCCTTTTTTTGCCTGGTCTGAGGAATTCCTGATTCCAAAAGAGCCCATTTCAGAAGATTGCCTTTACCTCAATATTTGGACAGCTGCTGAAAAAACAGATGAAAAGCGTCCGGTGATGGTTTGGATTTATGGTGGAGGTTTTAGCTCTGGAGGAAACACAGTTCCGCTTTATGACGGGACGGACCTTGCCAAGGAAGGAATTGTAGTGGTCAATCTAAATTATCGAGTGGGAATGTTGGGCTTCTTTGCCCATCCTGAACTAAGTGCGGAAAGTCCTGACCAAACTTCAGGAAATTATGGGATACTGGATCAAATCGCGGCATTGGAATGGGTGAAGAAAAACATAGCCCAATTCGGAGGAGATCCCGATAATGTAACTATCGCCGGGCAAAGTGCCGGAGCTTTTAGCGTCAATGCTTTGGTTGTTTCTCCAAAGGCAAAAGGACTGTTCCATAAAGCGATTGCGCAAAGTGGAGGGATGTTTAACAGAGGCTCTGGATTGACAGCAGGTCTGGAAGGTGCTGAGGAAAGAGGAAAGCAACTAACGGATATGCTTAAGCTAAGTCTCGCAGATCTTAGAAAAATTCCAGCTGACAGTTTGCTGAAATTCCCGGGAAGATTTGGCATAGTCGTCGATGGCAAGGTGGTCCAAGGGGCAAGACAAAGTTTTGAAAACGGTACTTTTTCAGATGTCCCCTTATTGACAGGATGGAATGCAGATGATCGGGTTTCTGCTCCACAGCCCATGACAGTAGAAGAGTTCAAGACCAATGCAAAAAAGCAATATGGCGGTCGAGCTGGGGAATATTTGGAACTTTTTCCTGCGGAAAGTCCAGAACAATTGGCTGAAACCCAAGCCATGATGTCTACCCTTTTCTTTGGCCTTCAAAATTACACTTGGGCCAAAATGCAAAGCGAAAAAGGCCAAAAGGACGCTTTCATGTATTTCTTCACCCGAATTCCTCCAGGTGAACCCAATTATGGAGCCTTCCATTCTGCCGAATTCAGCTATGCTCTTCACACCTTGAGAAATTGGAAAAGACCTTTTGAGCAGACAGATTATGAGTTGGAAAAAACCATGTCCAGCTATTGGGTCAATTTTGTGAAAACTGGAAATCCAAATGGAGCCGGACTTCCGGAATGGCCAATTTTCGATCCTGAAAACCCATTGGTAATGGATTTGGGGACTGAGGTAAAAACTAGAGCTCTCCCTTATTGGGCTCAAATGAAGTTTATGGAAAGCCTAAATCCCTAATCCATGCTGGCATTTTTGGGTTTATTGACGATTGTTCTTCTCCTTTTTTTGGTAATTACAAAGAAGGCATCCCCAGTTATTGCCCTGACCTTAATCCCCATTTTTACAGGAATTCTGGCCGGAAAAACCACTGAACTACCCGGGATGATTGGTGAGGGTTTGCAGGCCATTGCTCCTACGGGAGTCATGTTTGTATTTGCCATCCTCTTTTTCGGAATCCTTTTGGATGCTGGGACATTTCAACCGATAATTTCCAGACTTCTAAAAATTGCCGGAAATGACCCGGTGAAAATTGCATTGGCTACAGCTGTTTTAGCCATGTTAGTTCATTTAGATGGATCCGGGGCAGTGACATTTCTGGTTGTGATTCCCGCCTTGGCTCCAATTTATGACCAAATGGGAATGAAAAGAATTACCCTCGCTTGTATCGTAGCCCTTTCAGCAGGTACGATGAATATTTTGCCTTGGGGAGGTCCTACTATCCGGGCAGCTTCCGCTTTGAATGTTCCCGTGACTGAGCTTTTCAACCCGATTTTAATTCCATTTGTCTTTGGATTAGGGACTGTTTTAGGAATTGCCTTTTGGTTGGGAAAAAAGGAAAAAGCCTTGTTAAGTACGGCACCCTTAGACCTAGATCTTCCCAAAGAATCAGGTGAATTACCTAGATTATTTTGGCTGAATATAATCCTCATTCTGGCTGCCATTTCTTTTATTATTCTAGGTTGGGCACCTCCCTTCGTGGTGTTTATGGTGGCTTTTGCTATCGCATTAGTAGTCAATTTCCCCAAAGTAGAAGAGCAAAAAAAACGAATTGACGCCCATGCAAAGGAAGCCATGTTGATGGCCAGTATACTTTTTGCCGCAGGCTGTTTTACTGGAATTTTAAAGGGAAGCGGGATGATGGAAGCTATGGCGGGAACCGTTCAGACTTTCTTGCCCGAGCAATTGGGTCGGCAACTTCCGCTTATAACCGGATTGGTAGCCATGCCTGCAAGCTTATTGTTTGATCCAGACTCATTTTATTTCGGAATACTGCCTTTGCTTTCCTCCACTGCAGAAGCTTTCGGAGCAAGTGGGTTGGAGGTAGGTCAGGCCGCAATTATGGGACAAATGACCACTGGTTTTCCGATCAGCCCTTTGACAGGATCCACTTTTTTATTGGTGGGTTTGGCTGGAGTGGAATTGGGAGATCATCAGAAAAAGACCATTCCTTTGGCTTTTTTGGTGACTTTGGTAATTCTTTTGGTTTCAGTGGTGATGGGAATAATTTCGGTTTAGGATGAAAGAAAAAATAAGAATCGGCTGCGGAGCAGGATTTTCGGGAGACCGATTGGAACCTGCTTTGATCCTCACTGAAAAGGGCAATTTGGACTATCTGGTTTTGGAGTGTCTAGCTGAAAGAACCATTGCTTTAGCCCAAAAAAGAAAACAACAGGACCCGAGTCAGGGATACGATGTTTTGTTGGAAAGGAGGATGGAAGGACTTCTCCCACTTTTAATTCAGCACAAAACCCGATTAATTACCAATATGGGTGCGGCCAACCCAATTGCTGGAGGAAAAAAAATCATTGAAATCGCACAAAAAAAAGGGATTAAAATCAAGGTAGCGGTGGTTTTGGGTGACGATGTTTTTTCTCAACTCAGTGGAGAAGAATTGACCATGGAAGGGAATCTTCCACTCAAGTCTTATGGAAAACTTGTTTCAGCAAATGCCTACTTGGGTGCGGATGCGATTTTACCTGCATTAGACACGGACGCGCAGATAATTATTACCGGAAGAGTGGCGGACCCCTCACTTTTTTTGGCTCCGATGATCAAAGAATTCGGTTGGGATATAAATGATGCCAATTTACTAGGTCAAGGAACAGTAATCGGCCATCTTTTAGAATGCGCAGGACAGATCACCGGAGGATATTTCGCAGATCCAGTAACTAAACCCATACCTAATATGGATCGATTAGGACATCCTTTCGTGGATGTTTTCAAAGACGGAAAAGCGAAAATTTCAAAAGTCTCAGGTACAGGAGGGATGGTCTCTGTTCAAACTGCTAAAGAGCAATTGCTCTACGAAGTTTTGGATCCAGAAAATTACTTCACTCCGGATGTGGTGGCAGATTTCTCAAAAGTGAAAATCAAAGAAATCGCAAAAGATGAAATTGAGGTTCTTGGTGGAAAAGGAAAACCCAGACCTCAAACTCTTAAAGTAAGCGTGGGATATCAGGCAGGTTGGATGGGTGAAGGAGAAATTTCCTATGCTGGGGCCCATGCTTTGGAAAGGGCCAAGCTTGCTGGGGATATAATCCGAAAACGAATTAGTCATCTTTACCATGAGTTTCGAGTAGATTACATTGGAATGAGTTCCTTGCATGGGGAGCTTCTTTCTCAAAACTCCAATCCCTATGAAATAAGACTTCGGATAGCCGGAAAAACTCAGGAAAAGTTTTTAGCCCAGCTCGTGGGAGAGGAAGTGGAAGCCCTTTATACCAATGGTCCTGCAGGTGGAGGAGGAGCCAGAAAAAATGTAACCGAACTCTTGGGAGTGGTTTCTATTCTAAAGGACAGATCAAGCATTGCTTCCCAGGTTGAACTTTTGGAATCATGAAAAGAAAATTAGCAGAAATAGCTCATAGCCGTGCTGGGGATAAAGGAAACACCTTGGTACTTTCTCTTTTCCCTTTTGATAAAAAAGACTTTGACACCCTGGTTGACCAAGTGACTGCAGAAAAAGTCAAAATCCATTTTTCTGAGCAAATCAAAGGAGAAATTACCCGTCATATTTTGCCCGAACTTCAGGGTTTACTTTTTACTTGTGAAAATGCGCTTTCAACAGGAGTCACTACCTCTTTGGCTCTCGATTCACATGGAAAAAGCTTAAGTTTTGCACTCCTGGAATTGGAGGTAGAAACCAATAACTAACAGGAGATTAAAAGCAAAAAAATACGCTAAATGACGTAGCAAAAATCGAAATAAAAGGAGATAAATTTGGAGAATTTAAACCTCCCAACCTATGAGAAAAGCTCTCCTTTTCACTCTTTTATTTTTCCCGATTTTAGCCTTTTGCCAGGTGACAGATCACGAGGGAAGAACCTACAAAACAGTCACTATAGGCAATCAAACCTGGATGGCTGAAAACCTAAACGTATCCACATTTCGAAATGGTGATTTAATTTATTTAGCGGAGGATTCAGATACCTGGTGGCTTTCAGGAGAAGCAGGTGAGCCTTGTATTGCAGACATCGAATTTGATGTGATCAACAGCCTTGATTTTGGAAAGCTTTACAACTTTTTTGTCATTATAGATCCACGGGGAATAATCCCAGATGGATGGAGAATTCCCACTGATGAAGATTGGAACATCCTGGCTGAAACTCTAGGAGGCCCTGAAGCTGCTACCGCCAAACTCAAAAGTGTGGATGGATGGGCTGAGGAAAATGGAACGGATGAAAGCGGCTTTACTGCATATCCTATAGGCATGATTGACACAGAAGGCTATTTTAATGATTTGGGGTTTGGAGCCTATTTCTGGAGCAGTACTTTGGAAGATGACCTAGCATTGAACAGAAATTTAACCGAAAACAAATTCCCTTTTGAAAAGGCACAAAGCAACTTCATGAACGGAATGTCCATCCGGTTGATCAAAATAAACTAGGCACCCATTCTGGATTTAAATGAAAAGAATCCTTTCCCTCCTTCTCTTTTTTCTTGCTTACTCAGTTTATGCACAGCAGGTAAGTTTTTCCATGTCTACTGATCTCGAAGGCAGAAGCAGTGATTACGGACTAAACGGGGAATACCTGGACATGGAGGAGGTCTGTGTAAATATGGAAATTGAACTAAATGGGGCTATTTCCTTCTCCACTACGATCTATTATATGGTTGAAAGATTGCTATCCAGCGGAGAAGCCTACAGTGTTCAAGATGGGATTTTCGCTGATAAGTATAAGGCAAGTGATGCCTTTAGAGCAGCCTGCCTTACCGAATCTGGATATTATCGAGTTACGCTTTATCAGCAATACGGAGATGCGGTCCGAACAAATGACTATTCCAAAATAGTCCTTACAACCAAAGAGTTTAATCTAAACATAAAAGGCAAGCCACAGGAAAAGTTTTTGACTACAGATACGGGTATGAGTTATTATGAATATGCTACGCTCTACCTCTATGAGGCAAAAGCAGATGGGGGATTAAAGTCAGATCCGGAATGGACATTCAAAATGGGGGATGGAAAAGCAGAAATTTATTTTGTGGTAAGAATGAATTCTCCGCTTCGTTTGAGCTCTTTGAAGGCCAAAATTTCGAGTTATGAACCAAAGGTATCTGCCAAAACTGGGCCGACTAGAGAAAACATTCAGCTCTATAAAGAAACCTCCTGGTCAATTCCAAGCAAAGATTGGAATGCAGCACAGGCTAGCTTTACGATTGAAGATAAGGGGAGTTACTTTATTGAGCTTTATTCCCAGGACGATCAATTTATAGAGACCATATCATTTAAGGTCAAATAAAAATCCTCTCACTATCTATTTTACCGAGACAGGTCCTACCATAACTCCTAGGGTCAATTCTAACTCAACTTCTTGGTTGAGTTTTTCTTCTATTTCAGTTTTGATCTCTAGAAAGTCTTTTTGATTAAGTTCCTCTCCAGAAAGGATGGTTAAAGAAAGCCTCAAAGGATCTGAATTCAAAACCTTCACTTCTCTGAGAAGGCCATGGGGAATTTCTTTCCCACTTAATTCTTGAATTATACGGTTTTCTCTAACCATTTCTCGAAAACTCAATACCAAGGGAGTGGTGATCAAAACCAAAACAAGCAAAGAAACCAAAATTCCTTTTTTGGCTAACTGAAATGGACTAAAACCCAAGACCAAAAAAGTCAAGGCAGCAGCCATGACGATTCCTGCCAAATTGGTACCCAAAAGAAGAGAGGCTCCCCAGAAAATATTCCATTCTCCCCACCCCAAACCTATTCCAGCCACTGCCAATGGAGGAACCAAAGCCACAGAAATAGCAACTCCGGCAAGGGTTTTGGCCACTTCTTCTTTGGAAAAAGCAAAAGCACCAGCAACACCTGATGCCACGGCAATTCCCAAATCCAATAGATTGGGACGAATTCTGGCTAATATTTCAGAATTGGTTGTTTGTAAGGGAGTAAGCCACGTAATCAAAACAGCAAAAGACAAGCCTAGAAGTACTCCCCAAAAAATTGCTATTAGACTGCTTTTGATCATTATCCCATCCTGCCTCAAAGCTCCCATGGCCAAAGCAACAATAGGCCCCATCAATGGTGCCAAAATCATAGCTCCGATAACAACCGGTCCTGAGTCTGCAAACAGTCCAAAAGTGGCAATTAACGTAGACAAGGCCATTAACACCAAGTAGGTAGAGGAAGTCTGGCTATTCTGCTTGAGTAGGATAAACAAGTCTTTAAACTCCTCAGTAGTGGCGTGCCTAAACCAAGGCAAATAGCTCTTGGTAAGTTCCTCCCGAAGTTTTCCAGTGGGCAATTTTGCCACATTTAGTTCCTTTTGCTTCTTTTCTTTTTCCTTCTCTTCAAACCCAGTGAGAACCCTGATTTTCTTTTCGGAAATCTTAAGTTGAACCAATTCAGAATCAGACTCCACGCCGTCTTTAGCAAAAATCGTTTTTTCCTGGCAGGCAACTTCCATTTTTTCCGTAGAGATGTAACTGATGAAATCAGGAATTCTACCTCCTTTGATGGGGAAAAAGAGATTTTGGAGCCCAAATCCCAAAATGGAAAAAAGACTTTTAGGTGCCAAAATCAGCACATGAAGGTACCCATCATTCAAGCCGGAATCTTTGATGAGGCGTTTGAAAATCAGATTACTTTCATTGTTTCCGACTGCCAAAATCCCCATCGCTGCCACTTCCAGAGATTTTTCATCCTCTCCAGATTGATAAGTTATCTGGTAGGTTTTTAGCGTTACTTTTCGGAAGAGCTTGATAAACTTGGAAAACCTACTTCTAAAGGCCTTGAAAAAATGCTCATCAACTGGGTCATACAGCACGCTTAGTTTTTCTCCTATGACCAAAGAATTGTAGCAGGGAGTCGCATTGACCTCTAAAAGGTCTAAGGCTTCTGGCTCGGGATTTTCCTTGAATTGGGCGAAGGCATCACTTTTTGAGGATTTCACCCCAAAGGATTTGGCCAATTGAATCAAGTCCGGGTGAGGTAGAAATACCAAGCAAGGGCTTTCCTTTTTAATCTGACTTAGGATTTTGTGGCCCTGCTCGTCCGAAACCCATAAAAGAAGGGTGTCGTTTTTGGTGAAATTGCTCAAGGAAAACTCCGGAAAGGGTAAAATTTCCTTGGGAGCTGGATCCAATTTTTCAAAAAAGGCTTTTTGGTCCTTTTCTTCCAAGCCTGGGTCATAAACTAAAGTATAGTCCACCATAGTCTACTTAAGTTAGTACTTGAAAGAAAGAAGACCTAATTCCTTTTCTACTCTTCCATCAATTTTTCCAAAATCTGAATCGCCGCCTCAGAAAGTACTGTTCCAGGTCCAAAAACCGCCGCAACTCCGGCATCAAAAAGGAAATCGTAATCTTTTTGTGGAATTACTCCCCCGGCTACCACCATGATGTCGGGTCGTCCGAGTTCTTTGAGCGCTTGGATTAATTGAGGCACAAGGGTCTTGTGTCCTGCGGCAAGTGAAGATGCTCCGACAATATGGACGTCATTTTCGATGGCCTGCTCAGCAACCTCCTGAGGAGTCTGAAACAAGGGTCCGATATCTACATCGAATCCCAAATCCGCAAAACCGGTAGCAATGACTTTTGCTCCTCTGTCATGTCCGTCTTGCCCCATCTTGGCCACCATAATTCTAGGCCTTCTTCCCTCCATTTCGGCGAATCGGTCGGATAATTCTTGGGCTTTTTTAAATGATTCCTGATTTTTCACTTCAGCTGCATAAACTCCCGAAACGGCTTGGGTTTGGGCTTTGTGTCGTCCAAAAGCCTTTTCCATAGCATCGGATATTTCTCCCAAAGTAGCTCTTTTTCTAGCTGCTTCCACAGCCAAAGCCAGTAAATTACCGTTCCCAGATTGCGCTGCTTCAGTGATCGCCGCCAAGGATTGCAGAACTGCGTCTGAATCTCTTTTCTTTTTTACCTCTTGGATTCTTCGAATCTGTCCCTCTCTAACTGCCTGGTTATCTACTTCCAACAAATCAATCTCGGTCGAATCATCGACTTGGTAGCGATTGACTCCGACAATAATATCCTTCCCACTATCGATGCGAGCTTGCTTTTTCGCAGCGGCCTCTTCAATTCTGAGCTTTGGCAAACCTGCTTCTATTGCTTTAGCCATGCCGCCCATTCCTTCCACTTCCTGAATCAAAGTCCAAGCTCTTTGGGCCAATTGATCAGTAAGGTATTCCACATAAAAAGAGCCTCCCCAAGGGTCCACAACCTGAGTGATTCCAGTTTCTTCCTGAAGAACTAATTGGGTATTTCGCGCGATTCTGGCAGAGAAATCGGTTGGCAATGCAATCGCTTCGTCCAAAGAATTGGTATGAAGGGACTGGGTATGTCCCATAGCGGCACCCAAAGCCTCAACTGCTGTCCGGGTGACATTATTAAAAGGGTCTTGTTCAGTCAAAGACCAACCAGATGTCTGACAATGAGTTCGGAGAGCTAAAGATTTTGGGTCTTTGGGATTGAATTGGTTGACGATTTTTGACCAAAGCAATCGCCCCGCCCTCATTTTGGCGATTTCCATGAAATAGTTCATCCCGATCGCCCAGAAAAAAGAAAGCCTAGGGGCAAAGTCATCAATATCCAATCCTGCTTTAATTCCAGTTCTCAGGTATTCCAATCCGTCTGCAAGGGTGTAGGCCAATTCCAAATCAGCAGTGGCTCCTGCTTCCTGCATATGGTAACCGGAAATGGAAATAGAATTAAACTTAGGCATGTACTTCGAGGTGAATTCAAAAATGTCCCCAATGATTCGCATGCTTGGCTGAGGTGGGTAGATATAGGTATTCCTTACCATGAACTCCTTCAAAATATCATTTTGGATGGTCCCGCTCAACTGTTCAGGACTTACACCCTGCTCTTCTGCAGCCACTATGTAAAAGGCCAAAATCGGGATAACAGCCCCATTCATAGTCATGGAAACAGACATCTGATCCAAAGGGATTTGGTCGAAAAGGATTTTCATATCCTCCACAGAGTCTATTGCAACCCCTGCTTTACCCACGTCTCCCTGAACTCTTGGATGATCTGAATCATAACCTCTGTGGGTAGCAAGGTCAAAGGCTACTGAAAGTCCCTTCTGCCCTGCCGCAAGGTTTCTTCTATAAAATGCATTGGAATCCTCAGCCGTTGAAAATCCCGCATACTGACGAATAGTCCAAGGTCTCTGAACATACATGGTACTGTATGGACCTCTCAAATAGGGAGGAATTCCAGCCGCGAAATGGACCTGTTTGAGTTGAAGAATGGATTCCGGGTTTATTTTATCAGGAATTGAGATTTGCTCAGGGCTCGCCCAAACCGATTTAGCCTTAGCATCAGTCGTATTCTTTCTGCTCTTGTTCCAATTAGTCAAATCCGGTCTCATCACAGTTGTTGGTTGAGTAGTTCGAAAAGATAGGTCGCCCGAGTAGGCTTTAATTCAAAGGACTTTTCTTCAAAATCATGGAAAGGATAGTCATTTCTAAGCTTTTCAGAAGCCGGGTATTTGTTCGCGCCAATTTTTGACAAATTTTTATCCAAAACTTTATTCTGGATTTTTTCTCGGTAGGCCCTTACTCTGGAATGAATTTCCCCTGAATTCAAAGCAGCCATCCATCCTCCATTTTTTTCTAAATCCAGAAGTCCAGATTGAATTTCCTGTGTGATTTTCTCCTGAAGTTTTTCCAAGTAATATGATCCAGCTGCAGGATCAATCATTTTATCCAAATACGCCTCATCTCGCAAAATCAAGGATACATTTCGGGCGATTCTTCTTTCCTGCTCAGTACAATTTTCTTCTTCAAAAGGCCTAACCCAGAGAAAGTTTGCACCTCCAAAAACTCCCGCCATCGCCTCATAGGTTTGGCGGATCAAATTGGTATTGATATCCAAAATAGATTTGGACCAATCTGAGGTTTGGGAGAAAAGGCTCAATTCTTTGGACTCCAATTCTACCTCATATTGCCCTGCAAGCATAGATACTATTTCCCGGAAAGTCTTTAGTCGGGCAATTTCACCAAAATGAGCGTCCCCAATTGAAACTTCTAAAAGCGCTTTTTTAAAAACCTTTTCTGGTTTGATTTGAGCTTGATCGATGATTTCAATCAACTCTCCTAAGGTAAAAATTAAGGCGTCCAAGGGATTGGCTCCTGATTCAGAATATCGTGAAGATTTTAAGGCGAATGCTTTGAAGTTTGGAAAGGCATCTGTGAGTTCAAAAATCTCAGTGAACAATTCCACTCCCAATTGAAATACTTCATTTTGCTCGAAAACAAGATCGGAGGGAGTCCATAAAAACCCTCCTTGGAGTTTCTCTGGATCCAAATCAATTTTCTCTATCCAGCCCAAAAAGGTATTTAGAACGAACAAGGGATTTCCAATAGGTTTGATCCAAATAGAAATGTATTCAGGGAAAACTCCCTTTACTAATTCATCCAAATTTTCAAATCCATTCAAATGCAAAACCAATCCATCGGCACCATTTTCGAGTGCATTTAAAATGGAGCTATTGGTATCCCCAGGAAGGACGCTGACCACATTTCCCCAAATTCTTGGAGGCAAACCGGGAATTTCTGATTTAGCCTGAAATTCTGTTGGAAATGATTCAGCTACCCTATCTTCAAGAGTATAAAATGGATCGATTGCTAACCTATCCCATAGTGCGGATTTTAAATTCTGATCAAAGTCTTTTCCTCTTAGATCTTTTTTAGCCTGAGCTATCCACTCTTCCTTTGACACAGAATCAAATTCAGAAAAAAGTTCATTCATTTTATTTGGGTTTATACACGCATTCAAAAATAACCAATCCCCTGCTATACTCCAGAAATATTCTTTGGATTCGACCCTAGCCTTTTAGGTAATTGCTAAAAAACTGATAATCAGAAGGCTTATTGACAAGCGATTTAAAACCGCTTTTTTAAGTGAAAATTTTACGGAAATTTTTATTGAATTATTTCCCTTTTGGAACGGTATTGGAGACAATAGAAAGTTCTGAATTCAAATCTGGTTCACGGAATTTTCACTTTTTCAAGGGAATTTTGATTTTTTATTTAAGTTAATTTTCCACAAATTTGACCCCCTCCGAAAAAACAAGGAAACCAAGTTTTTTAAGCAAAATTTTAAATGAGTTCAGAAGCTAGTGCCGTTTGGAATGAATGTTTGCGTGTTATCGAACAACACGTAAACGAGCAGAGCTTTTCTACTTGGTTTAAGCCCATTCAGCCTGTGAAATTGGAAGGCTCTAGCCTTACCATCCAAGTCCCAAGTCAATTCTTCTATGAATGGCTGGAGGACAATTATGTACAGGTTTTGAAATTGGCCATCAAAAGTACCCTTGGTCAAAACGGCCGTTTGGAATATGCAGTGGTAGTGGATAAAGGCAATTCCTCTAACCAACCTATTGCAGTTTCTTATCCTCAAGGTAATTCTTCGAATAAAAAACCTGCTCCTGGTTCGGAAGTAAAAACTCCATTTGAAATGCAATCCTTGGATGCAGATATGCTTACCCAAAGCAATTTGAATCCAAACTATACCTTCAGCACTTATATCGAGGGAGATTGCAATAGATTGGCCCGTTCAGCTGGATTTGCAGTCGCGACCAAACCAGGCATCACTTCCTTTAATCCTTTGATGGTTTATGGAGGGGTAGGTTTGGGAAAAACCCACTTGGTACAGGCCATTGGCAATGAGATCAAAAACGGCCCTGAGGAGAAATTTGTCCTTTACGTTTCTTCAGAAAAATTCGTGAACCAATTCATGGATTCCATCAAGGATGGAAATGTGAAAAGCTTCACCAATTTTTATATGCAGGTCGATGTTTTGATCATTGACGATATTCAGTTTTTGGCTGGAAAGGATAGAACTCAGGAAATGTTCTTTCATATTTTCAACCATCTGCATCAGAGCAAAAAGCAGATTATCATGACTTCAGATTGTCCACCAAGAGATCTGAAAGGTTTGGAGGAGCGTTTGCTTTCCCGATTCAAATGGGGATTGACTGCTGACTTGCAAATGCCTGATTTTGAAACCAGGGTGGCAATCATTCGCAGAAAAATGCAGTCTGAGGGAATTTTTATTCCCGATGATGTCGTGGAATATCTTGCTTACACAGTAGATACCAATGTTCGGGAATTGGAAGGTATTTTGATTTCCTTGATCGCTCATGCTTCGCTAAATAGAGTAGAAATCAGCCTTGAATTGGCCAAAACGGTCATCAAGAATTTCATCAAGGATATCGAGACAGAGGTTGGGATTGACTTTATCCAAAAGTCTGTTTCTGAATATTTTTCTATCCAGCTGGAAGATCTCAAAGCAAAAACCCGGAAGAAGGAAATTGTCATCGCTCGACAGGTTGCGATGTACTTCTCCAAGGAGTTTACCAACCACTCTTTGAAGTCAATCGGCTACCATTTTGGAGGACGAGATCACAGCACCGTAATTCATGCCGTGCAAACCGTAAATGACATGATGGAGACCGATGCGAGTTTCCGAAATTCAGTGAATGAACTGAAAAAGAAATTCAAAATCAGATCGTATTGATTGGATATTCAGATTTGAAATTTGAATCGAGTTTCCAAGCTCAAAGTTCCCCCTACCAGCGTACTAGCTCTCCCAATTCTTCTTTGGTAAATTCCAATTCGGT
The DNA here is from genome assembly GCF_004362805.1 of Algoriphagus boseongensis. Classification (GTDB taxonomy): domain Bacteria; phylum Bacteroidota; class Bacteroidia; order Cytophagales; family Cyclobacteriaceae; genus Algoriphagus; species Algoriphagus boseongensis. Next base: position 253,493 of record NZ_SNYF01000008.1, on the reverse strand, counting down.
GTAACCCATGGAATATGGACCAATTTCGTAGGGAACGTAGATCACCCAAATTTTATCCTCCTGAAACCCCATGGCTGAAGCAAGGAAAAAACCTGTTTCAGAGAGAAAAAACCTGCCATCCTCCTCAATTTTTAACTCGGGTTTGATTTCGTGAAAAGCTCTGAATTTTTGCTCGACTAGCTCTTTTAATCGACCCTCATCTTTGACAAGCCGATCTATGGAAAGTGCTCTTCCAGAGCTTTTGTCCAAATTCAAAAACTGAACTCCATGATTAGGATGTGCTCCACCCATATAGCTCATCCAGGAATATTTGATACTGATCGTACTGTCCGAAACATAAGGAATTCCTGCCTCGACTTGAAGTTCGTAGCCCCCATAGGAATCCGGAAAATCTCTTTTGAATTCCTCGAAAACCTTGAAATAATCTGCGATCAGGCTATCTCTGGATTCGCTGGACTTCTCCCCAAACATGAGCATGGAAGTAAGCTGACTTTGAATTTCCTGATTAATCAATTCCTGATTCTTTCCATTCGCCTTTGGCCAAACCAATCTCAGCGTAGCACAATTTTCTCCAACACACTTCTCTTGAATTAAGGAATCCAACTCAAAGGTTAGTTTAGTTTCTTCAGAAATGGTTTTCTCAGGATTTTTGGTTGAACATGAAAAGAAACCAATGAAGACAATTAGATACAGGAATCGCATAGTTAGGAAATCTAAAATACCAGTTTGATTAATTTTTTGGCCAAAGTTCCGGGATTCAAATCCCCAGATTCCACCTTAGGCCGATTAGAATCCAAAGTCTTTTTGACTTCTGGATTTTTCAGAAAAGTCTGTCCCAACAAATAGCTAATCTGATCATCCAGCCAATTTAAACGTTGGGCAGCCCGATTTTTTTCCCAAAAACCATTACGAATCATCTGGTCCTGATAGGACAAGATCATTTCCCATATCTGATTCAAACCTGTCTTGGCAATGGAGGAAGCCAGAACAACTTGGGGATTCCAATTTTTCGGAGAAGCAGCAAACAGGTGCAAGGCATTTTGGTAATTGGTCTTGGCTTTTTTTGCGAGGTCCAAATTGTCTCCGTCAGCCTTATGGATAACGATACCGTCTGCCATTTCCATGATCCCCTTTTTAATCCCCTGGAGTTCATCTCCTGCTCCTGACAGCATAAGCAGTAGGAAAAAATCGACCATGTTTTTCACAGCAGTTTCACTTTGACCCACACCTACCGTTTCGACCAAAATAACATCAAAACCTGCCGCCTCACATAGCAGCATGGATTCCCGTGTAGCATTACTTACGCCTCCCAAAGTTTGTCCAGATGGGCTAGGCCGGATAAAAGCTCTCTTATCCGTCGCCAAACTTTCCATTCGGGTCTTATCCCCCAAAATACTTCCTTTGGTAAGCTGACTACTAGGGTCCACAGCTAATACAGCTACCTTTTTCCCCGAGTCAAGCAACATTTTCCCAAAGGCTTCAATAAAAGTGCTCTTTCCAACTCCGGGAACACCTGTAATTCCAATTCGAATGGATTTCCCTGTATTGGGTAAAATTTCCTGTATAAGACTTGCCGTCAAATCTTGATCAGAATCCAGCCTGCTTTCAACCAAAGTAATTGCCTTACTCAGGATAACCCGATTGCCGGAAAGAATTCCGTCTCGATATTCAGGAAGGCTAAGTCTTTTTTTCATGGTTGAACTACTTCAAATCGACCCTCACCCATGGGAGTTTTTTCAAATTTAGCTAAAAGCAATGGAAGGTATTCCTGTGGAAAATAAGGCTCAACCGGAGCTAATTCAACCTTTTCAGGAATTTGATCAGAAAAGAAAAAAACCAGCGTCCTTCCATATTTGGTATGGGGTTGAGCATCTGCAAAAGCTCTCATGGTCTCCCTATCTGCTTCAATAACTTTCACAGCATAAACCCTTAGCACCGGCCCGGTATTATTTTCATTTCTGAAAAATCCAACCTCCTCTAATTTGCCTTCGAACCTTTCTAATCCCGGCCCAGAAAAGCTGGTTCGAATGATCTGAAGTAGGATTATTGCCACAATTAGAGTGAGCAAGTAGAAAATGATTCGGTTCCTTTTCAAAAACTATTGAGGGTTTACGGGGTTTAGGCCTTAATTTAGGCCAAAATTCTGATAATGGGTTTCGAATACGTCAAGGCATTGCACATCATTTTTGTAGTCACCTGGTTTGCAGGCCTTTTTTACATTGTCAGGCTTTTCATTTACCAGACCGAGGCACTTGAGAAGCCTGAGTTGGAAAGAAATATTCTTAAGCCCCAGCTGGACCTTATGGCTTCCAGGCTTTGGTATATCATCACCTGGCCTTCTGCAATCCTGACTTTGATTTTTGGGACATGGGTTTTGACATACAGATGGGGCTACCTTGAACTTGGCTTTATGCATGCCAAGCTGGGGTTTGTGGTATTACTTTATGTTTACCATGGGTTTTCACACGTACTCTTTAAAGAGTTGCAAGCAGGCAAAGCAAGATGGAGCTCAACCAAACTCCGTTTATGGAACGAAGTGAGTACAATTTTGCTTTTTGCTATAGTATTCCTCATCGTCTTAAAAAACACGGTCAGCATGGTCTGGGGAATTGCCGGCCTGATTGGTTTGGCGGTTTTGCTCATGCTGGGAATTAAGATTTATAAAAATTACAGATCAAAAAAGGGACAATGAAAATATCTATACTACTAGTTGGATTAGTTTTTATCGGATTGGTATCCTGCAAGCCTTCAGGTACAGATTCTGATTCACCACTTGAACTCCCTATCCTCGGAGAAAGATATGTGGATGAAAATCAGGACACCGTTTATCATACCATTGCAGACTTTGCTTTTGTAAACCAGGTAGGTGATACCGTTCGAAAAGCGGATATGTCAGGCAAGGTGTATGTCGCAGATTTCTTTTTTACCACCTGCCCGACGATATGTCCTATCATGAAAAAGGAAATGCTTAGGGTATTTATGAAATACCAGGACAATCCTGATTTTAAAATCTTAAGCCATAGCATTGATCCTACACATGACACCCAAGAGGTCTTAAAAGATTATGCTGAAAAGCTCGGTGTGGAAGATGCTTCAACCTGGAATTTCCTCACTGGAGACCAGGAAAAAATATTTGAAATAGGTCAAACCAGCTATCTCACTACTGCCATGGCTGACCAGATGGAACCAGGTGGATTTTTGCATAGCGGAGCATTTTTATTGATCGACCAAAATGGAAGAATCAGAGGAGTATACGACGGTACGAAAGCCGATCAAGTGGATCGTCTGCTCAATGACATCCCCAAATTGCTGAAGAAATGAGATTGATTTTCGGTTTGCTGGGCTTGATTTGGATTACTTCCTGCAGTCCTAAGTCAACCAATGAGGAAAACACTTTGGCTCAAATTTCTGATCCGGACGTGATGATTTATGCGGTGAATGGGAAAACGCTTTATGAAAATTATTGTGGAAACTGCCATCAATCAGACGGAAAAGGACTGGGAAAACTAATCCCCCCACTTCGAGAAGCTGACTATTTCAAAGAAAGCGTGCACCGGACGATATGGATCATTCGCCATGGGCAGGAAGGTCCAATTGAAGTGAATGGTGAAATTTATGACCAAAAAATGCCAGCCAATCCTCAACTGAAGCCATTGGAAATTGCACAGATCACCACGTATCTCTACAATATTTGGGGAATGGAAGAAGGGGTAATTTCTGCTCCTGACGTGGAAAAATATTTACAAACCAAGCCAGAAAATTACTGACCTGAGCGAAGGGATTTTTCAGCTTTTTCTAAAACTGCTTTGATTTCCTGATTGACCTTGCTCACCTTTTCCATTTGATCATCGAGGTAAGTCTTCACCTCTTCAGGAGTTTTCTCCCCATCCTCCACGTCATATTGCCTCATCCAGACAAACATTCCTTCATAGGCTTGATCTAGCTCAGCAGCTAAATTTTTGAGCTCCTGAATCTTAACCGAATCCATGGGAGAGGCTTTAGAAATGTCTTCCGCCATTTGCAAGGCAGTCTTTTCAAAGGATTTTAGTTGCCCCATTTTAGGCATCACCTCGTCATGAACAGCGATGACTTCTTCTCTCAACTTTTTATTTTCCTCAACCTGTTTATTTCCACAAGATTGAAAAATGAAAGAAACTCCAATAACCAAACAAAAAAGCAGGTATTTCATATTAGGACGGTTAACAGATTCCAAAGGTACAATTTATTACCCTTAAAATTAAAAACTAAGAGAAAAATGGAATTTCTGGAAATCCCAATGCAATGGTTAATTTTGTCTGAGATTATCCTAAGCTTATGAAACCTTTCTGTTTTGCCGATGGCACTATCATCCCTTCCGAATCTGCAACCATCCATCCTATGGATCTCGGTTTAATCCGTGGTTATGGGATTTTTGACTTTTTCAGAACATCCAATTATCAGCCTCTATTTATAGAGCATTACTTGGATAGGTTCATTGCTTCTGCAGAAAAAACACATTTGCCTTTGAAGTATAGCAGAGAAGAACTAAAGGCCATCATTTCTGAGCTCACTGAAAAAAACGACCTGAAGCAAGGTGGATTCAGAATGGTCTTGAGTGGTGGGGTATCCCAAAATCACTTTTCTCCAGCAGAGGGGAAATTATTTATTTTCTGTGAGTCTTTGGATTTTCCAGCAGAAGAAAAATACAATCAAGGCATCAAATTGTTGACCTTGGAATATGTGCGCCCCATCGCCGAAATCAAAACAACCAATTATGCCTTACCGGTTTGGCATAGTTACCATTGGAAAAATTTGGGAGCAGAAGATGTCCTTTATCACTGGAATGGTATGGTGAGTGAGAGCTCCAGAAGTAATTTTTTCATAGTAAAAAATGGGATCATCCATACTCCAGACCAACATATCTTATTGGGAATTACACGAAAGCATATTCTTCAACTGGCCAAGGATGCTGTAATTAGACCAATAACCTTAGAGGAAGTTTGGGATGCGGATGAGGCGTTTATTACCAGCACCACCAAGGTACTTTTGCCAGTTACTCAACTTGATGATAGAAAAATAGGAAATGGAAAAGTGGGCCCAGTAACCCGATCCATTCTGGAAAGATTTAGAAACCTGGAAAAAGAATTGGTCGGTTAATTGAAATCAACCTAAAAAAGAAAAGCTCCTTTTGGGAGCTTTTTTTATTGAGAAATCAGTTGAGCATTTTTCAAAATATACATCAACTTCTCTGGATCTTTTGAATTTAGAGTCAGGGTTCCTTTGACCTTCACCCGGTTTGAGGTGTATTTGATAGGCTTGGCAAGCATGACTTCCATGACAGTTTCCGGGCCACCAGAACCGCAGAAGAAACATTCAGCCAGCGGTAGGCTGGAAAGGATGATGTGATCAGGCTTAAACATTCCCTCAAAAGGAATGATGTATCCATCTGCTTCTACCACTTTGCCTTCCAGTTTTTTGATATTTTCTGAGAAAACAGGAACATAAAGCTCACCGTATTGGTCCTCGCTTATTTTGTAGGACACTTCAGTAAGGCTTTTCCAAACCCCCTGCGCCTGAACTTGGTTGAAAATTCCCCCAAGAAAAAAGACCATCACCCAGATAAAACTCCACTTTTTCATCGCTAATTCTAATTTGAATGCTAATTACGCTTTTGTCAGCTGTCTCGCAATACTGGTCTGATAAGCGGACCATGCAGGGATAACAGAGGCCAAAACACCCACTACTAACGCATAAACCAGTATCCAAAGTTCTTGGTTGAGGAAAATCCAAGGCTGAATGGAAGAAACCATCATTTGGTCTGATTGACTAACCAGCAAAGCTAGGAATCCATGTCCCAACCCCATCCCAAGTATCGCTCCAAAAGAGGTCAGCAAAATCCCCTCTAAAAAGACCAAAATCAGGAGTTGCATCCTCGAGGCTCCAAGTGCCCGAAGAATTGCCAGATCATATTTTCTCTCTTTAAGGGAATTGAACAAGGCTATAAAAATTCCCAATCCAGCTACTACAATCAAAATCACCGCAATTCCCTGGAGCAAACTCACACCCACTCCCAAAAGCTCAAACAATCTAGAGATCTCAAAAGAAGGAGAGGCAGCTTGCATGGAGGTGCCTGAATTGATCATTCTAGGCAACTGAACGGCCGCCATTGGATTTCTGAATTGGAGAAGCAGAGTTGTCACTTCTCGAGGCTGATCAGATTCTGGAAAACCCTTCGTTTTAACCTTTTGGTGAAATTGATCATGGCCCTCACTTGGTTCTGAAGCTAAATCTGAGCGAAGAACCGTCAATGAATCTGGCGATGACTCATCCTCAGTTGCAATTTCTTCTCCCTCATCATGGGTATACCAAACCGATTCGAAGCTTGTCAAAACCAATCGATCCACCACATTTCCTTTTGGAGCCAAAACTCCAGAGACTACAAAATTATGCTGGTCATGATCATGGCTTCCCATGCTGATCCCGTGACTTCCAAGAAATTCATCCCCAACTTTTAGCTGGAGTTTTTTAGCAACCTCTGCCCCTACTACCACCTCGAAAGGCAGTTCCCAAGCTTTGCCTGAGGAAAAATCAACTTGATATAATTCTAGGTAATCATGGTTGGTCCCGACAATTCTAAATCCCTGATAATTATCCCCCAGCGCCAATGGAATCACATTTTTTACCAATCGGTTTCTGGAGAGTTTTTTGGCTTCATCAATTGGAATATTTCCAGTGGGAAAATCCACATGATAAACCGAAGAAAGAATCAATTGCAAAGGACTCCCCTTTGCCCCTACCACCATATCTATACCGGCCGCATCTTGATTCATTTTTTTCTCCAATTGGTCTTGGATCAAGAGCAAAACCGTGATAATCGCCAAGCCTAAAGCAAGTAAAAACACATTCAACCCAGTCGAAAGAGGTCTGAAAGTCAAATATTTCCAGCTTATTTTAAAGAGATTCATCAGGCTTTGACTTCAATGAAATTGGAAATATGATTCTTTACCCGCTGATCGTGCGTGACAATAACCAATGCCGCACCGATTTTTTCTGATTGAGACTTCAGAAGTTGAATTACCTTTTCGGCATGCTCATCATCCAAACTGGAAGTGGGTTCATCTGCCAAAATCAACTTTGGTGAGACGGCCAAAGCCCTTGCAATGGATACTCGCTGAGCTTCCCCCTCACTCAAGGTCAAAACCGATGATTTAGCTTTTCCTCCAATTCCCAGATCAATTAACAATTGATCCAGATTCTGGGCTTTTTCCTTAGAAAAATAAGGTACTAGCTGGAGGTTTTCTTTGACATTCAGGGCTGAAATCAGATGAGGTTTTTGAAATACGATACCGATTTTTTTACCCCGAAACTCGTCAAGTTCATGTGAGGAAAGTTTGGAAAGGGATTTACCATCCAGAATAACCTCTCCTGTTAGGGGACGGAGTAAGCCTGAAAGGAGATTCAAGAGAGTGGTTTTTCCACTGCCTGATTTTCCTAGAATCAAGAGAGAATCCCCTGAATTCAAGTGAATATCTGGGAATTGAATTGGGGATTGTCCAGGATGAGAGAAACTGAGCGAGCTGGTTTGGAGCAGCATACTTTATTTTACCGGAATTGTGACTTGGAATTTAGTCCCTTTGTCTTGTTCACTTTGGAATTCAATTTCACCATTGAGTACTTCAAGACATTTTTTGACAATAGAAAGACCTAAACCTGATCCTTCTACAATTCCTACGTTTTTTGCTCTGAAGAAACGGTCAAATAGCTTCCCTTGTTCAGATTTTGGAATTCCGATTCCTTTATCAATTACCTCTGCTTTGAGTTTGCCTTCTTCTATGTTCATTTTGAACTGAACCTGCTTGCCATCTTTGGAATATTTTACCGCATTGGACAGCAAGTTTTCAAGGACTTGATAAACCAGTTCGGGATCCGAAGTAATGGTCTTTGGCATATCTCCAATCTCTGCATGAATCGTTACTTCATTTTCGATCCCGGCATTGACTGTATCAATTAATTCCTTGACAAATGCTCCAGTAAAAATCTTCTTTGGCTTAAATTCAAGTTTATTTTCGTCAGCTTTTCCAAAGAATAGAACACTCGTAAGCAGGTTATTCAGGGCCCTAACTGAGTTTTCTATCTTAAAAGCATGCTTGGCAATTTTTTGCTTAAAAGGATGGTCCTTTTCCGCATAAATCTGAAGCAACTGAGCAGAACTTAATATGCTAGTCAGTGGAGTTTTAAATCCGTGGGAGACGTTGAGGACAATTCTGGACTTCAATTCATTGATTTCCCTTTCCTTTTCCAAGGCCTTGGTCAGTTCCTTATTTGCCTCGTACAATTCGGCAGTCCGCTGTTTTACTTTTTCTTCGAGCTCGTTATTGAGCTTTTGTAATTCCTTTTCTTTCCTGTCCTTAAAAATCGCCAATTCAATTACCATGTTTAATTCACGGATATTGAATGGCTTGATTACATAGGCACTTGGATTTGTTCCTACTACCTTATTTAGAGTTTCCGCATCCGAACTCGCACTGAGATAAACTACCGGAATATCAAATTTCTCATTGATGATTTCAGTGGTTTTGATCCCATCCAGTTCACCGGCAAGATTGATATCCATCATGACGATATCAGCCCTGTTTTCCTCTAAAATTTCAAGGGCTTTTTCCCCGGTATCGGCTATTCCTATGATTTGATGAGCGTTTTTCTCTAAAGCACGCTGAAGTAAAAGTGCTGAAACAGAATCGTCCTCGACAATGAGGATTTTCAGTGTAAACATGGACTAAAAGAGGATTGGATGGTCATTTGTTGGGTAAATTACAAAATTTAAGCTTCAGGCAATGGGATTTCTACTTCAACTCTAGTCCCTAAATTCTTTTGACTCCAGATTTGAATTTTTCCTCCGAGTAATTGAACCAGGTTTTTGGTGATGTTTAGCCCTAAGCCGGACCCATCAAAAAGCCGCTCATTCCCGGTACTTTCCTGCTCAAAAGGATCAAACATTTTATCCTGAAACTCTTTGGTCATCCCAATGCCTGTGTCGGTAACGTCTAATACCAAAGAGTTTGATCGATAGGATGTCTTAAATAAAATTTCTCCCGACTCGGTATACTTGATTGCATTACCTAAAAGGTTATTCAAAATAATCTCAATAAAACGACGGTCTATCTTGCTCTCTTTTTCGTCACCTACACATTCAACCTTTATTTTCAATCCCTTCCTCTCTGCAGATTTGATATGTTGCTTTGAAATATCACAGATAAATTGGTTGATTTTGGTAAGGGTATATACTACCGGCATCTTGTTCGCTTCAATTTTTGCCAGTTCCAAAAGCGAGTTAATCGTCTCCAAAAGTCTTTCACCGCTTTGCAAAATGATATCCAAAAGATCCTGAAGCTCATGGTCATTTTTTCTGACCATCATGATATGTTCTGCTCCACCGATAATTCCATTGAGTGGTGTCCGGATTTCATGACTAATATTTGAAAGCAGGCTAGTCTTGAATCTGTTGGCTTCCTCGGCTTTGTCCTTTGCTTCTTTTAGATTTTTCTCTGCGAGTTTTTGGGCGGTAATGTCTTTAAAAACACATAAAACCAATTCTTTTCCTGTAAAATCCTTTTCCAGCAACACTGCAAAAACTTCCATCTCTAGGGTTCTGGATTTCCACTGAATCATCATCTCGCTGGAGAATCCTTTTCCCGGCTCCTGCTTTACTTTTGAATGGATTATATCCAAGTATTTGTCCAAAGAGAATTTAGGATCAAATAATTCTTCGATGGCTCTATTCTCCAAATCCTCGATCGTCTTTCTCATTATCTGAGCAAAAGCAGGATTTACCGTGAGAATTGATTTGCCATTTAAGATCAAGATCATCCCGTCTTGGGAACTGTTCCAAACATTCTTGAACTGCTGTTCAGCCAAAAGTTTATCCCTACTTTTTTGATCTACCTCAGTCCTGAGTAAACCCAAATTTTGGATTTGCCTAAAAATAAGGTTGATCAAGATTCCTATTCCCACCAAGAACAAAACCGCTAAAATCAAAAACCAAGTTCGGAGATAAAATGGCCTTAGAATTTGAAATTTGGAGGATTTTAAAGTCTTTGAAAACTCTTCTCCATTGTAGGAAGCTTTGATTTCAAATTGGTATTCACCTGCGGGAAGGTTTGCAAAGAAAAGCTCATTAGTTCTGGGATCTTTTAAAATCTCCCAATCGGTCGAGTCCTCTTGAATCAATCGATAGTGAACCCAAAGCTCTTTGGATTCATTAAAGGCAGGGGCAGTAAATTCGACTTTTACCGAATTTTCCTCCGCTGAGAATTTTGAAATACCATTTGTATTCAAGGCTTTATTCCCTATCGAAATGTTTTTGAGATAAATTTCAGGTGAACCCTTAGCGTAGAAATTTTCATCGGATAAATAAATCGATAGTCCTTTTTGGGTTCCAATCAACACCCTACCAGAGGAGGACTTGATTAAAGCACCCCGATTTACTTCATCCCCCACCAAGCCATTAGTCTCGTTAAAATGATGAAACTTCCCTTTACCAAGGACAAAAATCCCATTATCCGAACCTGCCCAAACACAACCATTATCCTCCAAAAAAAGCGTATAAACAGGGTTTGTAACAGTCTTTCCTATGTAAACATAATACCCAACATAGCCTTCTTTGTAAATTTTTAAGCCATATTCTGTGCCTAGGAGAATGGAACCATCAGGCATTTCCAAAAAGTCATATCCCTCCGCCAAAACATATTCAGGAGTTTCGATTATTGGGTATTGATTTTCAAGTTTGCTGGCTCTGAGAACAATGATTTTTCCATTTTTTAATCGAGCCGTCTTTCGAAAAAATGACTTTCCTCCCGACAATTTTTCAAGAATTGAAGGAGTCAACTCTTTTCCAAAATCTCCCTTTTTCAAAGAAGCAAACGAAGTATGAAAGACTCTTTCTTGGCTTGTGACTAAAACACTATCTCCATCAAACTGAACAGAAGAGATGTTAAAATTTTCCCTTGGCTTAATAAATTTTACCTGACTTGACTGAGGAAAATACATTCCAACTCCCCCCCAATTGGCTGAAAATATAATATCTCCTTTCTCAGACTTACTAAAATTGATAATGCGTTGATTTGGATTTCCTAGAGGATTTTTATCCTCATATACGGTTTGAATACCTCTTCTTTCAAAAATCTGGATTCCATTATTAAAGCCAAAAAGAAATGAATTAACTCCCAATTCGATGATTGCAGTCACTTCCTCTCCAAGAAATCCGGTGGATTCACCCCCATAATTCTGAAAAATCTGACTGTTATTACTTGCCAAACCCCGACTTGAGCCAACCCAAAGGATATCCTCTCGATCCACAAAAAGTGTTTGAATCGAAGTCGCTCGAAAAATATTCGTAAGATCAACAACCAAAGGCCTTGAACTTCCCGGCTTGTATCTTCTGAAGTGGGAATTAAAGTGGTAAAAAACATAGTTACCACTGAAATCCAGGGAAAAATAAGGTGAAATGCTAATGTCAAAGGTGGAAAAATCCTGATCGACAATTTCCACTGGAAATTCAGCCTCTGGCCCTTTTGCCAAGTAATCATCTCCTAAGAAATAGTATTCACCAGTAGGAGATTTTTTAACCAATAACGGAGGAGAAGGAAGGGGTACTCCTCTGAATTGATACTCCTTCAAAAAGTTGTTTTCCAGTATATACGCTCCTTTTTGGAAATTCAGCAATATCCTGCCTTCCAGATCAATTACAGAAAGCAACAAGCCGGTTTTGGAGACATCTCTACTAATGGTATTGACACTTTTTTCGCCGTTCCTCCAAAAAAGAAGCTGATTCCCGTTGTCCAGAAAAAAGAGCTTATCTTCTTTTTTTCGAATGGAATGAAAAAGAATTTTATTAGAAAAATTAGACTTCAGATTTTCCTCAAAGGGAAATTCTTTCCATCCCTCAGCAGCACCTTCAAAAAGAACCGGTACCCCACTTCCATTATACAACCAAAGAACTCCATCCTCATCCTTCAGGATCGAAATCCTGTACACAAATTTCCTCAAAAGCGTGTCTGGGAGCTCATAAGTCTGGATTCCATCAGAATACACCACACCCCGTGTGGTAGAAAACCACATTTGCCCCAAGGAGTCCTGTTCAATCTGAAGAACATTCTGCACAGGAAGACGAACTCCTTTTGGGGAGGTGTTGAATTTGAAAGTTTGGGCGAGCAATTCCTGGCTTGAATCAATCAAACCAAAAAGAATTAGCACTAGCAGGGTGAATTTCCTGAGCATGAGGATAAAATTAGGAAAAGATTCCGCATCCCAAATTCCTTGGAGATTGTTGCTGTTTTCTTTTGTCAGCGGGTGGTTTCTTTTATTTTTGTGCCAAACTTTAATAAGCGCATCGATGAGTGTACTAGTAAATAAAAATTCTAAGGTAATCGTCCAAGGATTTACCGGTTCGGAAGGTTCGTTTCACGCCCAACAAATGATAGAGTATGGAACCAATGTAGTTGGAGGTGTGACTCCAGGAAAAGGTGGCTCCACGCATTTGGAAAGACCCGTGTTTAATTCAGTGGAAGAGGCCGTTCAGAATACTGGTGCCGATACTTCCATCATTTTTGTTCCACCGGCTTTTGCAGCGGATGCAATCATGGAAGCTGCTGATGCGGGAATTAAGGTGATTATCGCTATCACAGAAGGCATTCCGGTAGCAGATATGATGAAAGCCAAGCCTTATATCAAAGAAAGAGGTTGTGTTTTGATCGGACCAAACTGCCCAGGCGTAATCACTCCGGGTGAAGCCAAAGTCGGAATCATGCCAGGATTTGTGTTCAAATCAGGTAGAATTGGCATCGTTTCCAAGTCAGGAACCTTGACTTACGAAGCAGCTGATCAGGTTGCTAAGGCAGGATTGGGAGTTTCTACTGCTATTGGTATCGGAGGAGATCCTATCATTGGAACTTCCACCAAGCAAGCTGTAGAAATGTTGATGAATGATCCTGAAACTGATGCAATCGTCATGATCGGTGAAATCGGTGGAAACTACGAAGCAGAAGCTGCAAAGTGGATCAGAGCAAATGGAAACAAGAAGCCAGTCGTAGGATTCATCGCTGGACAAACAGCACCTCCAGGTAGAAGAATGGGCCATGCCGGTGCAATCATCGGTGGAGCTGACGATACCGCTGCTGCTAAAATGAGAATCATGAGAGAAAATGGAATCCACGTGGTAGAATCTCCAGCCGAAATCGGTGCTACTATGGCAAAAGCTCTTGGAGTGAACGCTTAAGTTTATCCCATAGGAGATCATTATCTAAAATCAATACAAACCGCTCCGAAAATAATTTCGGAGCGGTTTTTTTTTAGTCTTTTTCACTTTTGATTTTGTATTTTCAATCTATGCAGCAATCAGCTATTCACTTTTCGGATCAGTTTTACTCCAAAAAAATCAAAGACCTTCAGGTAAGGAGTATTCGGATAGCTCACCCGAATTCAAGTGTAGGTGATTGCGCAAGACAAATGGCTGCTGAGCAAGTGAGCTGTTTATTTATAGGTGAGGATCAAAATCACATCATCGGCTACATCACAGACCTGACTTTAAGGGACAAGGTTCTCGCAAAAGGACTTTCTCCTGATATTTCTGTAGATCAGATCCATGAAACTGAGTTAATTTCTATCGATCCTGAATCATCCTTGGTAGAAGCACTTTTATTGATGTTTCGAACTAAAGCCAGATACCTTTTGGTAAAAGGAAATGAGGGGTATACCGGTTGGGTGAGCCGTACCAAAATCCTTACCGAGCAGAGCCAAGGACCTTTTATGTTTATCCAATCCGTAAAAGAAGCTCGGCATATAGCTGAATTGCAGGACAAGTGGGTTCGCATGCCGGAATTGATCCACCTCCTGATCAGCCGTGGAATGAAAGCCGCTAATGTGAATCAAATCATCACCACTGTAGCTGATACCATCACTCAACGAGTAATTGAGCGGGTAATCAAAGAACTCGGTCCTACTCCTGCAAAGTTTGTTTTCATTGTTTTTGGAAGCGAAGGAAGGGGAGAATTAACGCTCAAAACAGATCAGGACAATGCCATAATCTATGAAGACAAAGCCAATGAGCACCGGGAAGAAGTTCGGGCTTACTTTTTGGATTTTGCCACCCGTGTTTCCACTGCCTTAAATCAAATTGGAATTGATTTTTGTGAAGGAGAATTGATGGCTATGAATCCTAAATGGACTCATTCTCTTTCTCATTGGAAAAGAAACTATGACACTTGGGTCTCGGATGCTTCCCAAGAGACCGCCATGAATTATTCCACATTTTTTGACTGCCGGGCGATCTTTGGTGAGCTTTCACTTTTGGATGAGCTCAAATCGCACATGGCAGACCTGATGGAGAGGGCTCCAGAGCGGTTTTTTGTCAGTCTTGGTCACAATGCACTTCAATATGAGCCTCCCCTGACTTTTTTTAAAAGGATCAAAACCGAGGAAATTGATGGGGAAAAGCAAATCAACCTGAAAAAAACGATGCGTCCGATTGTGGACTTGGCTCGAGTTTATGCTTTGAAGCATAGTATTTTGGAAACAGGAACAATTCAGCGGATTCAGCTTTTAGAATCCAAGGGGATTTTTACCCGAAAAGAGGTGCAAGAGCTCACCCATGCTTTTGAATATTTAATGAATCTTAGATTAGAGAGTCAGGCTCTTTCCATTTTGGAAAAAGGAAATAAGCCAAAAAATTATCTTCTAGTCAGTGATCTCACCAAAGTTCAGCAAGTAACCTTGGTGGAAATCTTTAAAGTTATTGAAGAATTCCAGGCAAGGATCCGGATTTCCTTTACCCGAACACTATAATTTCTCTGTTCTTTAGATACTTTTTAAAAATTTTTATAAAAGTTGTTTTTTATTAAATAAACTTTTTTAATTTTGTTTCAATTTATAAATTGAAGTTTCTCGGGCTAAACCCGGAATTTATTTCTGCTAAAAATGAGGACTCAATACATTGTTTGGAAAACAAGGAATTGAACTCTTGAAAAATCGGAAATCAAAACCTTAACAATAAATCTTATACCCTAACCTGTCTGTTCATTATGCTCAGCAAGTATCCCCTCTCCGAAGTTGAAAAGGCCTTCCTCACAGAATCTGGAGTAGAAAAAATCTCGACCCTGATTCCTTACTTGATGGTCGATAACTTTCCAAAACTAGGTCTCCTGACAGCTTGCCGATTTTTAGAATGGGCAGCCGCCAATCCTGAGGGAGTAATAAGCCTTCCAACAGGAAAAACTCCAGAGTTTTTTATCAAATGGACTCAGTATTTATTGGAAAACTGGGATAGCAAGAAAGGAAAAGAAATTCGTGAAAAATATGGCTTGGGAACTACCAAAAAGCCTGTCCTTAAGGACTTGACCTTTGTGCAAATCGATGAGTTTTATCCTATTTCCTCCAAGCAGCACAACAGCTTTTTTGACTATGTCAATAAGTTCTATTTACAGGGATTTGGGCTTTCTAAAGAAAAAGCCATCCTGATCAATTCGGACGAAATTCCTTTGGCAGAAGGGAAGCATTTCAGTGAGATATTCCCAGACCTAAAAGTAGACCTTTCCCTAAGATTCCGTGAACCAGTCAATGACTTAGAGAAGCTCCAACAAACCTCGATCTATATGATCGATCAGTGGTGCGGGGAGTATGAGCAAAAAATCAGAGACAAAGGTGGAATCGGATTTTTCTTGGGAGGAATCGGACCAGATGGTCATATTGCCTTCAACACCCGCGGTTCTCACCTTTATTCAGTAACCCGATTGACTGAAACCAACTTTGAAACCCAGGCGGTTGCTGCAGGTGACTTGGGCGGGATTGAAGTCTCGGCCAACAGATTGGTAATCACCATAGGTTTGGATACCATAGTTTACAATAAAGATGCGGTGGGAATCATCATTGCAGCCGGTGAAGCCAAGGCAGGAATTGTAAAAGATTCTTTGGAAACTCCAATGAATAATGTCTATCCTGCCACTGTTCTCCAAAAATTAAAGAATGGCCGATTCTACCTCACCAAAGGAGCCGCGGTAAAATTGACCGATTCCATGGACTCCTATTATCAAAAGGGGGAATGGACCTTCGAGAAGACAGAAAGAGCGGTCATTGAACTTTGCAAGAAATTAAACAAGTATGGTCACCGCGTCAAATTGGCTGACCTCAAGGCTGACAAATACACTAAGCTGATCCCGGATTTATCGGAAGAAACGGTCAGTCAAGTAATGAAAAACATTGAATCCAAGCTAACAAAAGGTCTGGAGCAAGAGAGCAATGAGGTGCTACTTCACACTGGACCTCACCATGACGATATTTCCTTGGGGATTCTTCCTCATATTACCAACCAGCTCCACGAGCCAAGTAATAAAGCTCATTTTTCGGTTTTGACTTCTGGATTCACCGCGGTAACCAACACCTTTGTAATTGATACCTTAATCTACACCCGAAAATTATTGGATGAGGGAAAAATCCAAATGGTCAATTATGAGGACTTCTTTGAAATTGGTTACAGCCTTAAGACCGACAAAGATGTCTATCATTTCTTAACAAATGTAGCCTCGGAAAATGCAGATGCCCGAAAGAGAGGGCTTTCTCACCGAGTGATCCGAGCTTTGGTGATTATCTGGGGAATAAAAAACAAATCTCAGCTAAGAGAAACCATCAACGATGTGATCAGCATTTTGAGAAATTCCTATGATGGGGAAAAGAACCCATCCAAAATCCAAAAACTTAAAGGCATGATCCGGGAGTTTGAGGAGGAATTGGTTTGGGCGCATTTTGGAGTACAGGTGAAAAATGTACACCACCTTAGATTGGGCTTCTACACTGGAGATATTTTCACCGAGCAACCGGATAAAACCAGAGATGTGGAACCAATTGTGGAAATGTTCCGCAAAATCAAACCTACAAAGATTAGCTTGACGCTCGATCCGGAGGGTTCTGGTCCTGACACTCACTACAAAGTCTTGCAGGCTACTGCAGCTGCAGTCAAAAAATGGGGAGAAGAACATGATACCAGCAAACTGAGAATCATCGGCTATCGAAATGTTTGGTTCAAATTTGAACCACATGAGGCTAATGTCATCGTGCCAGTATCCTTAGGAGACATGTCCGTGATGGAGGATTCCTTTGCCAATTGCTACCTAAGCCAGGTCAATGCTTCCTTCCCGAGCTATTCCCATAATGGAAAGTTCAGTACCGTTGCAAAACGAACTTGGGTGGGTCAGCTAAATGACATCCAGCTTTTGTTAGGGAAAAACTACTTCTACCTACATGAAAGAGCAAAAGTTCGAGCCAGCCATGGTTTGATCTTCTTTAGAGATATGAGTGTGGATGAGTTCTTGGCCACAGCAAGGGAATTGGAAAAGTCCATAGAAGGAATGCTTTAATACATACCCACAAACCTATGTTAGAAAGCTGCCGGAATTACCGGCCGCTTTCTATTTTAAAACCATATTATAACCCAAAATAACCCAGAGCCTATGCAAAAGGCCATTTTAGGATTGGATATAGGAGGCACCGGGATTAAAGGCGGTGTGTTAGTGAATGGACATTTGGAAGACATCCGATCTATTCCTACCCCAGCCCATGAATCACAGGAATACATACTCCAAACCATTGCAGATTTTATCCATACCTATGAATACCATGAATTGATAGGAATTGGAATCGGAATTCCCGGACTGGTAGATACCAAACAGGGAATTGTTTTGGGTTTGTCAAACATACCCTCTTTCCAGCATGTGGAATTGAAAAAGTATCTGACTACAAAATTCCAAAAGCCGGTCTTTATCAATAACGATGCAAACTGCTTTGCCATTGGAGTCCATAAATATGGAGTCGGCAAACCATTCAAAAATCTGGTTGGAATTACTTTAGGAACCGGAACCGGAGGGGGAATTGTAATCAATGGCCATCTGTACTCAGGCTCATTTTCAGCTGCAGGAGAATGGTGTAGCGCTCCCTATCTGGACCATAATTACGAATACTATTGCAGTGGGAAGTTTTTTCAAAACTTTTACCATAGCAAACCAAAGGCCCTTGCAAAACTGGCTTTGACCGGTGATGCAGAAGCCCAAAAAGCATTTGATGAATTTGGGCATCACTTGGGAGAATTATTGAAAACTATTCTCTACGCCTTGGCACCGGAAGCAATAATCCTTGGTGGATCCATCCGGAAGACTTTCCCTTTATTCAAAAAGTCCATGTACGAAACCTTGCAGACTTTTTCTTATCCCACAGTTTTAGAAAATCTAAAAATTCTTATTTCTGAATTGGATGAAACAGCCATTCACGGTGCTGTGGCCTTGGTAGACACCGAGGAAATTAAAGTCGAAGCATAGAAAAAAATTAAAAGTTGGTTTAGTAAGTCAAAAAGAGCGGTTCCCCAGGATCCGCTTTTTTTATGCATTTCTAGAAGGAAAACCACAGGACCTTTTATTTTTGGAGGAAATCTACAAATCCCAATCCCTTGAAACGCCTCGCCATCCTTGCCTCCGGCAGCGGCAGCAATGCCGAAAAAATAATGGAGCACTTCCAAAATTCCTCCAAAGGGGAAATTGCCCTTGTGGCCTCCAATAAGTCAGATGCTTTTGTCCTCGAGCGAGCCAAGAAATTCGGAGTTCCGACCTTTACTTTTTCCAGAAAAGAAATGGAAGCGGGAGTCTTGCTTTCCAAACTTCAGGAGGAAAAAATCGATTGGGTGATATTGGCGGGTTTTTTACTCAAAATTCCAGATGAACTGATTCGGGCTTTTCCCAATCGAATGGTTAATATCCACCCTGCACTACTTCCAAAATATGGAGGAAAAGGCATGTATGGCATGCATGTGCATGAGGCCGTAAAAGCTGGTGGAGATACAGAAACCGGAATCACCATTCACTTGGTCAATGAGCATTACGACGAGGGAAAAATCATTTTTCAGGCAGCTACCTCCCTCAGTGCTGAAGACACTCCGGAAACCATTGCCCAAAAAGTACATGCTTTGGAACATCGCTATTTCCCAGAGGTAATTGACAGTTTGTTAGGATGATGGAAGTCCGATGTAGGATGTGGGAAGACCGAAGACCGAAGAGCGAAGTCAGAAGAAACAAGAAGACCGTGATCTGATCGAGGTCGGTACTAGGTAAATCATAAATCGTAAATACCGGATACGGAGGTTTGGAATAGTTTTAAAATTAAACAAACACATGATGCAAACCAGCAACTGCGTCTTTATTGCCACGAGCTTGGATGGGTATATAGCAGATTCAGAAGGAAAAATCGACTTTCTGGACACCTTTCCGGAAATCAACCAAATCGATTCCGGGTATTATTCCTTTACTGCTGGGATCGATGCTTTGGTCATGGGAAGAACCACTTTCGAGACTGTTTGTGGATTTGATATAGACTGGCCTTATCAAAAACCAGTTTTCGTCCTAAGTAATACCTTAAATGAAATTCCAGAAAAGTACCAAGGGAAGGCTGAATTGGTAAAAGGAAATCTCAGAGAAGTCCTAGCCTATATCCATGGAAAAGGGCTTGGACGATTGTATATCGATGGCGGTAAAACTATCCAAAGCTTTCTTCAGGAGGATTTGATTGACGAGATGGTGGTGACGGTTATTCCAGTTTTGTTGGGAGGAGGCTTTCCTTTATTTGGAAAGCTGAATCAGAAATTGATTTTTGAATGCAAAAAGACAACTCTCTTCGTTGATAAAATCGTCCAGAATCATTTTTTAAGGAAAAGAGATTAGGCAAAAGCTTATAGATATTTTCTCAAAAAGACCAGAAAGACCAAGTCAATCAGCGGCTAATCTGTCATTTTACCCTTCCCCTTCCGGTCTTTTTTCCTACCTTTGCACCTTCTCGAAATTCTCACCTTTCCATCTAAAAAATGGCTGTCAAAAAAATACAATCTGCGCTTATATCAGTCTTTTACAAGGACAATCTTGAACCTATTATCGCTCTTTTGAAAAAGCACGGAGTGAAAATTTATTCCACTGGAGGCACTCAAAAATTCATTGAAGAACAAGGTGCCGAAGTCATCCCAGTGGAAGAATTAACTTCTTATCCGTCCATTTTCGGAGGTCGGGTAAAAACCCTCCATCCTAAAGTTTTTGGAGGGATCCTTTACCGAAGAGAAAATGAGGGTGATGTAAGCCAAGCTGCCGAATATGATATTCCTGCGATTGATTTGGTGATTGTGGATTTGTATCCTTTTGAGGAAACCGTAGCCTCTGGAGCTTCCGAAGCGGATATCATCGAGAAAATTGACATCGGAGGAATCTCCCTGATCCGAGCTGCTGCTAAGAATTTCAAGGACGTAATCATCGTTGCTTCCAAAGATCAATACGGAGAACTCGAAGCTAAATTGGAAGCTCAAGATGGCGGAACAACCCTTGAAGACAGAAGATATTTTGCGGCTCAAGCCTTCCAAGTGTCTTCCAATTACGACACCCATATTTTCAACTATTTCAACAGAAGTGAAAATATTCCGGCTTTGAAAGTTTCAGAGAACCAAGCCAAAGCACTTCGCTACGGAGAAAATCCTCATCAGGCAGCGCATTTCTACGGAAATCTGGACGATCTTTTTGATCAGCTCAATGGCAAGGAACTTTCCTATAATAACCTGGTCGACGTAGATGCCGCAGTGAATTTAATTGCTGAATTCCCGGAACAGACTGCTTTTGCCATCCTTAAACATACCAACGCCTGCGGTTGTGCGACTGCAAGTACAGTAAAAGAGGCTTATCAAAAAGCTTTCGCAGCAGACACAACTTCTGCATTTGGAGGTGTTTTGGTGACCAATCAAACTGTAGACAAAGCTGCTGCTGAAGAAATGAATTCCCTTTTCTTCGAGGTTTTGATTGCTCCTGAATTCACTGAGGAGGCTTTGACTGTTTTAAAAGGAAAGAAAAACAGAATCCTACTTCGCCAGAAAATGGCTTTGCCAGGAACTAAAATGATCAAAACCCTTTTGAACGGGGTAATCGAACAAGACAAAGATTTGGCTACAGAAAGCAAAGCTGATTTCAAAGTAGTAACCAAAGTGGCCCCATCTGAAAAAGAATTAGACGCTTTAGTTTTTGCAGCCAAAGTCTGCAAGCACACCAAATCCAATACAATCGTTTTGAGCAACGATTCTCAACTGTTTGCCTCAGGCGTAGGCCAGACTTCCAGAGTTGACGCACTTCGTCAGGCGATCACCAAAGCCGGAGAATTTGGCTTTGATTTGAAGGGTGCTGTGATGGCTTCTGATGCCTTCTTCCCTTTCCCAGACTGCGTGGAGATCGCTCATCAGGCTGGAATTACCGCGGTAGTACAGCCTGGAGGATCCATTAAAGATCAAGACAGCATTGATTTCTGTGATGCTCATGGAATGTCCATGGTGATGACAGGAGTTAGACATTTCAAGCATTGATTTGAAGTATCAAGTAGCTAGATTTTAGTATCAAGACCTCTGGTTCCATGGAATCGGAGGTCTTTTGTATTTCAGGTATTTCAAATTTGATTATCCAAAAATTACCGGCATTATCGTTTATTTTGCCCCCAGTTTAGAACTGTGGTTCTCTAATCTCGTATTTCGTAATTCGTATTTCGTA
Organism: Algoriphagus boseongensis; assembly: GCF_004362805.1. Lineage (GTDB taxonomy): Bacteria > Bacteroidota > Bacteroidia > Cytophagales > Cyclobacteriaceae > Algoriphagus > Algoriphagus boseongensis. Next base: position 231,918 of record NZ_SNYF01000008.1, on the reverse strand, counting down.
CTTTTGAAGACTTATGAAGTCACATCAACTCAAGCTATACAATACCCTTTCAAGGGAAAAAGAAGAGTTTGCACCAATCAATCCGCCCTTTGTGGGCATGTATGTCTGCGGACCAACCGTGTACGGAGATGCCCATTTAGGTCATGGCAGACCAGCAGTAACCTTTGATACGGTAAATCGCTACCTAACCCATTTAGGCTATCGAGTTCGCTATGTTCGCAACATCACAGATGTGGGTCACTTGACTGGAGATGCTGACGAGGGCGAGGACAAAATCGCCAAAAAAGCCAAATTGGAACAGCTTGAACCTATGGAGGTCGCCCAGCAATATACGGACACTTACCATCGGGACATGGCTCTTTTAAACACATGGAAACCAAGTATTGAACCTCGTGCAACTGGCCATATTCCTGAGCAAATTGCTTTGGTAGAAGCCATTCTAAAGGAAGGTTTGGCTTATGAAGTAAACGGCTCGGTATATTTTGACGTCCTGAAATACAATCAGGAATACCAATATGGAAAGCTCTCAGGTCGTGTTTTGGATGACTTGGTAAGCGGAACTAGAGATCTAGACGGCCAAGGTGAAAAGCGCAATTCTGTGGATTTCGCACTTTGGAAAAATGCTGCGCCGGAGCATCTGATGAAATGGGATTCTCCTTGGGGAGTGGGTTTCCCGGGCTGGCACCTGGAGTGTACTGCTATGAGTTCCAAGTATCTCGGAACCCAATTCGACATTCACGGAGGCGGAATGGACCTGATGTTCCCTCATCACGAATGTGAAATTGCCCAGGGAAATGCCTGCAATCATAAGGATCCAGCCAAATACTGGATGCACAACAACATGATTACCATCAATGGGCAAAAGATGGGTAAGTCCTTGGGGAATTTTATTACCCTGCAGGAATTATTCACCGGAAATCATAAGCTTTTAGAACAAGCTTACAGCCCGATGACCATTCGATATTTCATGTTGACGGCTCATTACCGTTCTACATTGGACTTTTCCAATGAAGCGCTAAAAGCTGCACAAAAAGGCTACAAAAAGATTATCAATGGTCTCCGAATAGCCCGATTGCTGGAATATACTCCAAACACCGAAGTTGCTTTGGATGAAGCCCAAATCAAGCAAGTCGAAAGTAGCATCACTGCAGCCTACCGAGCTATGGATGATGATTTCAATACTGCTCAGGCTATTGGTCATCTATTTAATCTGTTGAAGAAAATCAATTCCATATTCACCGGACAACTTTCATCAGCAGCCTTGGGTGAGGAAGTTTTTACCAAGTTGAAGGAAACATTCATCACTTTCGTGGTGGATATTTTGGGTTTGATTGAGGAGAAGAGTGATGTACAGGACTCCATGATTGAGCTTTTATTGAAGCTATATTCAGAAGCGAAAACAGCCCGAGACTACGCCAAGGTGGATGAAATCAGAGCAGGACTTAAGGCTATGGGCTTTGTAGTCAAAGACATGAAAGAAAAAATTGATTGGGCGTATGAAGAATAGAAAAATCTGGCTTCTGGCTCTATTAATTGGGTTTTGGGCCTGTTCTGGAGAAAAAACCACAGAGACTCAGATTCCCGAAGTAGTTGTCAAGCCCTACCCAAGCTTCAACGCAGATTCGGCATATGCCTTTGTTCAAAAGCAAGTTGATTTTGGTCCAAGAATTCCTGGAACCTCAGGTCATTCGAATACCAAGGCTTGGATTATCCAAAAAATAGAAGCGTATGGAATGAGCGTTCAAACCCAAGATTTTCAGGCAAAAACCTACGATGGATTGACTTGGAATTTGACCAATATTATCGCCTCCTATAATCCTCAGGCAACCAAAAGAATTCTACTTGCGGCACACTGGGATTCCAGAAGAATTGCTGATAAAGACACAGAGCGCATGAATGAGCCAATCGACGGGGCTAATGATGGGGCTTCAGGTGTAGGCGTTTTGTTGGAAATTGCCAGAACTATTGCTGCTCAAGGATTAAAACCGGAAGTCGGGATTGACTTTATTTTCTTTGACGGAGAAGATGATGGGGAACCAGAGCAAGCCAGCATGCGAAACAACTCCCAAATCTGGTGGTGCCATGGCTCACAGTATTGGTCCAAAAACAAACATATTCCGAATTATTCGGCTTACTATGGAATATTGGTGGATTTGGTTGGAGGAAAAAATGCCAGATTTTACCGGGAAGGATATTCCAGACAATTTGCCGGCGAGATTTTATCCAAAGTTTGGGGAAATGCAGCTCAACTGGGCCATTCTGGATTTTTTATTCAGCAGGATGCTCCAGAAATCTTGGACGACCATGCCTTTGTCAACGAATGGGCTAAAATCCCGATGATTGACATTATCGAATTTTCTCCTGACTATGGTTTTGGCCATTACCACCATACCCATCAGGACAATATGGAGTTGATTGATTCCCGAACCTTGAAGGCTGTCGGCGAAACGGTTTTGTTCACAGTTTACCAAGAATAGGGTTTTTTCTAAAAATCTTTGCTTTATTCGCAATTGCAGACGTTTGCAGGGTAAGAATTAAGAAAGCACTAACATGAAAAAGGGGCATCAGATTACGATGAAGGAAATCGCCAAAAAACTTGGTGTGTCGGTTTCCACCATTTCTAGGGCATTGAAAGATTCCCCGGAATTGCACCCTGAGACCAAGCGCAAAATCGTGGAAGCGGCAAAGGAGATGAATTACCAGCCAAATCTTTTGGCTCAAAGTCTCCGGATTTCCCGCTCAAAAACATTAGGAGTGATCGTTCCTGAAATCACTTCCCATTTTTTCGCTTCCTGTATCAGTGGCATTCAGGATACTGCCAACAAGCGTGGCTACAATGTGATGATTTGCCAAAGCAATGAATCTATAGAGCAGGAAAAAGCCAACATCCGAACCCTTGTTTCTTCCCAAGTGGATGGTTTGTTGATTTCCCTCAGCAGGGAGACCAACCAATTTGACCACTTGTATGACCTTTATAGCCGGGAAATCAACTTCGTTTTATTTGACCGGGTTCAGGAAGATATCCCAGTTTCCAAGGTGACTTTCAATGATGCGGGCGGAGCTTATCAGGTTGTCAAACATTTGTTGGAAAATGGTTCTAGAAGAATCGTCTACGTCTCAGGGCCCGAAGACCTTTACATTTCAAAGAAAAGAAAAGAGGGATATCTAAGAGCATTGGCCGAATTTGGAGTTCATCAGGACAATTCCTTGATCAAAATCACAGACCTTACCGAGGAAGGAAATATCAAGATCGCCAGAGATATCGTTTCCATGAGACCCAGACCCGATGCAGTTTTTTGCATGATAGATCCAGTGGCGGTGGATGTTCTGACTGAGTGGAAGACCCTTGGGATAAAAGTTCCTGAAGACATGGCTTTGGCTGGATTTACCAATAATCCGACCTCCGCAGTGGTGGAACCTCCTTTGACTACCGTATCCCAACCAGGTTATGAAATGGGCAAACTAGCAGTTAGCCACCTTTTGGATCAATTGGACGGAATTGCTTCAGAAGATCCTATCTCCATTGTTTTGGAAACTACTTTGGTTCCAAGGAAATCCTCCCAGCACTTCGAAGTGAAAAAATAGTGAGTTATTGAGTGAATAGTTATTTTGGTACAGGTGAGATACCCATTCATTTGTTCTACCGATAACTTCCAACCCATTTTCCAATAACCCTATCCTCCATCCCATGATCTCCCAACTTACCGAGGTATTTCAATCTTATTTTGAGACCATTCCCCTCGTTGCATTTGCTCCGGGGAGAATAAACCTGATTGGAGAACATACAGATTACCAAGAGGGATTTGTTTTTCCTGCTGCAGTCAAGCAAGGGATTTGGGTTGGGATTCAAAAAAATAGCTCCAAAACTTGCAGACTTTACTCCATGGATTTTGATCAGGAGTATAGTTTTGACTTGGGTTTTCTCTCTCCCAAAAATGGACATTGGGCAACCTATGTCATGGGCATGGTAGCCTTGCTCAAGCAATCGGGCTATGAAGTATCCGGATTCGACATGGTCATCGGAGGAAATATTCCGGTTGGAGCAGGATTATCTTCGTCAGCAGCATTATCCGTCGCCATCGGAACAGCTATTTCCAGACTTTTTGATTTTAAAATCCCCAAAAAGAATATCGTTCTCTACGCTCAAAAATCGGAACATCTCTACGCAGGGGTAAAATGCGGAATCATGGATCCCTATACCTCTGCTTTCGGAGTGGAAGGCAAAGCTCTATTATTAGATTGCCGCAGCAATACTCATCAAGAAATTGCCGCCGATTTTGGGGATTATGCGTTGGTTTTGGTCAATACCAAAGTCAAACACAGTTTGGCAGACACAGCCTACAATAAAAGAAGAGAAGCTTGCGAAGAAAGTGTACGAATTCTGCTGAATGAATTCCCGGAAATCAAAACTCTCAGAGATCTTTCACTTGCTGATTTGAAAAAAGTAGAAGGATTCTTACCCAAAGAACTTTACCCCAAAGCCAAACATGAAATCACTGAATGTGATCGAGTTCATCAAGCGGCAAGAGCATTACAGGCAAAGGATTTAGCGAAATTTGGCAGGCTGCTCAATTTATCCCATAAAAGCTTGAGTGAAGACTATGAAGTCAGCTGCCCTGAATTAGATTTTCTGGCAGAAACTGCTCAAGCCATGCATTCAGTTTTAGGCTCCAGAATGATGGGAGGAGGCTTTGGAGGCTGTACCATTAATCTGGTTAAAGAGTCCGAACTTGATATTTTCAAAGACACTCTTCGGAAAGGGTATGAAACCTCCTTTGGCAAAACTCCTGACTTTATCCTTGTTGAAATAGGAGAAGGAGCCAGAATAATTTCCTGAAAGTAAACCACAAAAAAGGCCAGTCAGAGTTAACCTGACTGGCCTTAATTTTTTACAACATCACTTACTTCTTCTTATACTTCGTAACGCGGTCGTCTTGGATAACCCCTGACCAATTCAGCCCAAAAGTAAAATCATAAGAATTCCCGCTGGCATCCACATGAACTTCCATATCGTGGGCAGTATCTTCCAATTGAGTTTCCACCGTTTCCATGGAAGCCGGCAACTGTACTGGAAGCAAAGCAGAAGGTTCTGATTTCCCGCTGATCAAATCAAAAATAACCTGATCCTGGACTCCGAAGTGGAAGAAAATCCCTTGAACTTCTTTTTCGAATTCAGCCATAACCATTGGATTGTTTGCCTTGATGACAACCAATACAGGCTTATCTACCATTGCTTTCTTCGTATCCAGAATAGTTTTCAAATCCTGATAGTTAGCAGTTTCTACCGATTTGTTTTTATAGGATCTATTTGTAATGGTGGGCTCTAGGACTGGATCTCCTGCAGCAATGCTCTGCTCACGGGCGAGCTCAGCCTTATACGGGCCGTATTGCAAAGAAATAGGCACATACCCATTCCCACCCTTTTCTCTATCTGAAGGATCATAACCTGTCCCTGATTCAGGACTTTCAACGAATACCAAAGCCAAATCCGCTTCTTCAGCAGAGGAAACCAGCTCAAAGTATTTAGAGGCAATCTCCAAATTCACAGGATCAATCCACTTAGCCTCAGATTTGATCCCCCACCAGTTTGTGGTTGAAGGCAAATAACGCTGAGGAATAAAAACCTTTTTCTTGTCCTTAATAGGCAAAACCTGATTTTCATTTTTCAACAAAACCACAGACTTAAGTTGGGCTTCATATCCTTCCTGCATAAAGGCAGGATTTCCAACTTTTTGCTGGGTGGATTCAGGATCTAGATAAGGATTTTCAAACAAGCCGGCATTGAAAATATTTCTGAGTAATCGAACTGCGGATTGCTCAATTCGGGCTCTGGCTGCTTCAGGTCCTAATTCCTTTTCCATCATTTCGAAAGCTTCCAAAACAGGAACTTTATCATTATTTCCCCCAAACTGGTCTACACCAGCCATTAGCGCCTTAAAATGCCGCTCAGCTATGGTGGCGGATTCCATACCCCAAGGTTTGCCTGCGAAAACTTCCACCTTCGGACCTTCATTTCCTGTGACTCCCCAATCTGTACAGACTACTCCATCATATCCATACTCCCCTCTCAGAAGATCCGTAATCAAATAAGAAGAATAGGCATTCGCTACGATTTCTCCATTTTTATCCTGGCCGTAGGAAATGGTATAATAGGGCATGACAGCAGTTGCCTTTCCCGTTGGTCCATTCAGTTTAAAAGCTCCTTCGGTAAATGGGATCAGGTGGTCTGCAAAATTATTCCCCGGATAAACAGCAAACTTTCCGTAAGCAAAATGTCCATCTCTTCCCCCCTCTTCAGGTCCTCCACTCGGCCAATGCTTAACCATGGCATTTACACTATGGTATCCCCAGCCCCCAGAGATTTCCGCAGCTCCTGTAGAAGTCTGAAATCCATCCACATAGGCTCTAGCCATTTCAGCTGCCAGCCTGGAGTTTTCTCCAAATGTACCTTTGATTCGATTCCATCTAGGCTCAGTTCCCAGGTCAATCTGGGGTGAAAGAGCCGTTGAAATCCCTAAGGCTCGATATTCCTCGGAAGCAACCTCTCCAAATCTCTGAACTAAGGCAGGATCAAAAGTTGCTGCCATTCCCAAGGACTCTGGCCACATGGAAATTTGTCCACCTGCACCAGCATTGTATTCCGTACTTGCCACTGGACTATTTCTTGGATCAGAACTGTTATTCGCAGGAATTCCCATTCCTAGACCCTCCACGAAGGCCTGAACTTTGTTATTCCATTCTGCAGCAACTTTTGGACTCTCTACTCGAGTGATCAAGACATGACGGAGATTATCCTCCTCCAAAAACTTTTTTTGCTGATCTGAAATACTAGAAGTAGGCATCCCGCTTTCACTGATAGGCTTTCCATCATAAGTTCCAGCACCAAATCCTTGAGGATTAGCTGGAATAGACTGATGTGAGCTATAGAGCATCAATCCGGCGATCTGTTCTTTAGTCACTTTGGAAGCCAAATCTTTAGCTCTTTCCTCCACTGAAAGCCTCCAATCTTCATAGGGATCGAGGGTGCCGTTTTTATTTAAATCTTTAAATGCATAACCACCTTCTTTCAAGATTTTAATACCGGAAGTTGTCGAATACCCTAAAGTTTTTCCTTCCGTTTGGGAAAGAAGGATTATCGATTCGTTAAGTGATTGCTCAGAGATTTCATTTCCTCCACAGGATGCAAGCCCAATGGAAAAAATCAAAGAAGCCTTGATAACATTTTTCATTCAAATAGGATTTTATGAAAGAAGTGATTTTAATTCTTCCCCGCAATATCGGATTTTTATTGTCACAAATTGAAACAATAGGATTCTCATCACTAAAAATTACCGAAATTCAGTTACTTAGAGCTCAGATTCAGAGAATACCCTATTTTGCAAAAAATTAAACTTTACCCTATGAATTACCCGAAAAACCTACGTAGCCTATTGCTTTTGCTACTGGTACTTGGTTTGGGTCTTGCCTCTTGTTCCAAAAAGCGTGAAGGCAAACCCAAAGTCCTTGTGTTCAGTAAAACAGCTGGATTCTATCATGAATCCATCCCGAATGGGATTGCAGCCATTCAAAAACTCGGAGCCGAAAACGGCTTTGAGGTAGACACTACCAAAAATGCGGAAAACATCAACGAAGAAAACTTAGCGCAATATGCGGCAGTAATCTTTGTGAGCACTACTGGAGATGTTTTGAATCATTACCAGGAAGCTGATTTTGAACGCTACATCCAATCAGGAGGAGGATTTGTGGGTATTCATGCCGCTGCCGATTCTGAATACGATTGGGGATGGTATGGAAGATTGGTAGGAGGATACTTCGCCGATCACCCGGGCATCAACGATCCACATCCAAATGTTCAGCCAGGCAAAATCACCAAAACAGGAGAAAAACATCCTTCCGCGGATTTTTTGCCTGAGTCTTGGGAAAGAACTGACGAATGGTACAGCTATAAAAAGGTCAATCCAAACACCAAAAAACTTCTGATGCTAGACGAATCATCCTATCAGGGTGGATTGGATATGGGCGAACACCCGATTGCTTGGTATCATGACTTCGATGGTGGCCGAGCTTGGTATACCGGTGGCGGACATACCAAAGAATCCTTTGAAGAAGCCGACTTTTTGAAGCATTTGCTGGCAGGTATTCTATATGCAATCGGTGATAATAACCAATTGGATTACAGCAAAGCAAAATCCAAGAGAACTCCTGAAGAAAACCGATTTACCAAAACCACCCTTTCTGTAGGTGAATTTACCGAACCAACAGAAATGACCGTTTTACCTAATTTGGACATTTTGGTGGCCCAAAGAAGAGGCGAAATCGTGCACTACAATAACGCCACAGGGGAGCTAAAAGAAATCGTCAAATTGGATGTTTACTGGAAGGCTGAGGTGCAGGGAGTCAATGCCGAAGAAGGCTTGATGGGATTACAAAAGGATCCGAATTTCGCACAAAACAACTGGATTTATGCCTACTACTCTCCTACAGGAGATAAGGAAATCAACAGGCTTTCCAGATTTAAATTTGTGAATGGAGTATGGGACATGGGATCTGAACAGATCATTTTGGAACTGTATTCCCAGCGCAACATTTGCTGCCATACAGGTGGATCTATTGCTTTTGATGCAGAAGGAAATCTATTCCTTTCCACCGGTGACAATTCTACTCCATTCAACCAGCCAAATTCTAAGTATACCTTGAATGGCTATGCTCCATTGGACGGTAGAGAAGGAAACAAGCAATGGGATGCCAGAAGAAGCTCTGGTAACTCCAATGATTTGAGAGGTAAAATCCTCCGAATCAAGGTGGCTGAAGATGGAAGCTACACCATTCCTGAAGGAAATCTTTATCCTCAAGGCACTGAAGGCACCCGACCTGAAATTTTTGTTCAAGGTCTTAGAAATCCATATAGAATCTCAGTTGACCAAAAGACTGGTTTCTTGTATTGGGGTGAAGTAGGTCCTGATGCCAATAATGATTCCCTGGATGTCAAAGGTCCAAGAGGCTACGACGAGGTAAATCAAGCCAGAAAAGCAGGTCATTTCGGCTGGCCGTACACCATTGGAAATAATTTCTCTTACAGAGAATTTAACTACGAAACAGGCGAACATGGACGGGCTTTTGACCCAGCTGGTCCTGAAAATAATTCACCTCACAATACTGGATTGAAGAAATTACCGCCTGTGGAGCCAGCTTTCATTTGGTATCCTTATGCAGTATCTCCAGACTTCCCTCAAGTCGGTACAGGAGGTAGAAATGCGATGGCAGGTCCCGTTTATTATTCAAACATGTATCCAGCGGATACCAGAATACCGGATTATTTTGATGGTAAATTCTTTATCTATGACTGGATCAGAGGATGGATCAAGGTAGTGACCATGCAGGAAAATGGGGATTTTGACAAAATGGAACCGTTCATGCCAGGCACTAAATTCAATGCCTTGATGGATATGGAAATGGGTCCAGACGGAAAAATCTACATTCTGGAATATGGTAACGGTTGGTTTACTAAAAATCCGGATGCTGGATTATTCAGAATTGATTTCAATGGAGGAAACAGAGCACCTGTAGTTTCTTCACTTACCGTGGATAAAACTTCAGGTAGCAATCCATTGACAGTGACCTTTACAGCTACTGCAAGTGATCCTGAAAAAGATCCGATGACTTATACCTGGGATCTTGGAAATGGGGAAACTCAAACCACTCAGGAACCAAGCTTAACTTATACCTACCAGACTGTAGGCGACTTTGAAATCAAAGTTTCTGCCGCCGACCCAGCAGGAATGCAGGGAAGCAGCCTTCCAGTTTCGGTTTATTCTGGAAATTTTGCTCCTGAAGTAAAGATCTCGATTCAAGGCAACCAGTCTTTCTATTTCCCAGGTAAAAAGGTGGCATATTCTGTTAGCGTAAGTGATCAGGATGACCCTAATGCCGGAAATGATTTGTCTTCCCTAATTGTATCGGCAGATTATCTTCAAGGAATCGACATGGCTGAGGCTGATATGGGCCACAAAGTCATGACCGAAGCGATGACTGGAAAAGCTTTAGTACAATCTCTGACTTGTAAAACTTGCCATAAAGAAAGTGAAACCTCCATTGGCCCAGCTTATACTGATGTGGCTAAGAAATACCGAGAAAGAGACCGAAACTACTTACTGGACAAAATCCGCAAAGGTGGCGGAGGAGTTTGGGGTGAAACAGCCATGCCTGCCAACCCAGACCTAAAAGCTGCTGACGCAAATGCATTGGTCACTTATATTCTTTCTCTAAGAAGAGAGCAGAAGCCAAACCTTCCAGCTAGTGGTTCACTTGATCCTACTCTTGGAAAGACTGCCTCACCTACCGGAGCTTTGGTAATTTCTTCCAGCTACACGGATAAAGGTGGAGAAAATATCAAACCATTGACTGGGGTGAGCACCTTAGTTTTGACCTCCAATTCCCCAAGTTTGGCTTTGGCAAGAGAATTCGCAGGCTACAATAAAATGGTCTTCAATGGTCAAACCTTATTGACTATTCCTGCTGAAACAGGATCGTTTGCATTTCCTGCTACAGATCTGACAGGTATTGGTTCAGTTTCTTTGAATCTTGCCATCCAAGGAGAAATCACAAAACCTCTCACTTTCGAGATCAGACAAGATAGCCCAACAGGACCTGTTGTCGGTCAGGGAGCGGTAAATCCTGGAAAAGGAATGGAAGTACCTGGAATGCCAATTCCTATGCACATGACGAGCTTACAAGTGACTGGCGGACAAGACGGCCAAAAACATAAGCTTTACTTTGTCAGCAATGCTCAAGGATCTGACTTAGGCACAGCAATTTTGATTGGTATTACCTTCAACGCCAAGTAATCCATTGAATTATTAAAAGTAAAAAGCCATTCCGAAGTATCGGAATGGCTTTTTTTATGTCTTAGGAAATCAAGTTTTAATCCTTGAATTCAAAGTTATTTCATAGGGGAAAAAGGCAAAGTCTTAAAGAAAATTGCATCTACTTTTTCTACAATTTTTCCTGAAGCCTCAGATGCATCTCTTGCCTTGATCCACTCAGGATCTGTTCTGAATCTGTCAAAAGCAGCATTAAATGCATCCTTAGAATCGTGACCCAATAGATATACCAGCTTAGGCTGACTTCCATCTTTCTCTACAGTCAACCAATATGGATAATTCTTCAATCCCTGCTTTTCAAATAAGGCTCTGGTGTGATCTCTAAATCTTGCCTGGATATTCTCAATTTTCCCGGGAAAACAATAATAGGTTCTCATTTGGAAAATCCCGCTTCCAGTAGGAATTGGAGTATCATTCAGTTCGGGAGCCAAAACCATAAAGGTCTGATCGATTTTAGCGACCAAAGGTCCATTGACGTGGGAAGCCTCATAGGCCGCTTTCCACTCCGGATCATTCAAAAACTTTTCCCAGCTGGCTTCCCTGGACGCTTCATCAGGATAGCCTAGGATATAAGTCATGGAGTTGTCCGTATTCTCATCCGGGATAAAGTAGATGATGTTTTCCATTCCCGCTTTTTCAAAAAGCTTCATCGTGTGATTTTCGAATCGCTTGATCAAATCAGGTAATTTACCTGGGTGAGCGTAGTATTTTCTGATTTCGAAATACTTGGATTTGGACACTTTTGGCAGCTGCGCGAAAGCTCCGAAGGCCATAAAAAAGGCCAAAGCTAAGAGCATGATTTTTTTCATAAGGTTAATGGGTTTAAATGGTTTTTATTGAATAGTTAGAAAATCGATTTTTAGATAAGTCCATGGTCAATGGACAATAAACTAATTCACTTTTTCCAAGCCTTATATAAAGCTGGGCTAAGGACGAGTGCGATGATGGCCAAGCCGAAAGTCTCCCTGTTTTCTTCCATCTGCTGAGTTTTCATGGTCAAGTCTTTTTGGGCCCATTCCTGAGATATCCAATCTCCCACCCCGCCTGGGAAGAAGTAAATGGCTCCTAAAACAGCCACCACCACAGTAACCGTCAATGGTATTTTAGGAAAAATCCCTCTCACACCAAGTAGACAAAAGACCATAGCTACTCCATAAATGCTTACCCAAACTTCAGGATCGGGGTCGTTAAACTGCCAATAGGCGAAAAGGGCAAAGAGGAAAAACCAAATTCCGAAGAAGTATTTATTGAATTTCATACGATTTTGGGTTGAATTTTTTAAAACTAAGCATTTTAAAAAAGAATCAAGCCGTCTTGGGATATTCGGCAAAAGAGATTTTTGTCAGGAAAAATTCAGGTATTTTGGTTCGGAAAACAAAAGCTGGGCATGGTCGAGATAAAAGCGGCATCCACCTCTTCTGATTTAGAAGGAATTTTGGCACTTCAATGGGCCAACCACCTAAGTACTATTTCTTCTGAAGAAAAATCCAAAGAAGGGTTTGTCACCGTACGACACACTATGGAACAATTGGCAGCGATGAATGCTCTCGCCCCTCACATCATTGCCAAAGATGAAGAAGAGGTGGTGGGCTATATTTTAGCCATGACAAAGGCTTCCAGAAATTTAGTACCTGTTTTGGTCCCCATGTTCGAGCAATTTGATCAGCTCAATTTTAAAGGAAAAAAAGTGGCTGAAATGGACTACATGGTGATCGGGCAGATTTGTGTTGGAAAAAATCAACGCGGAACTGGACTTTTTGATCAGATGTACAAAGCTTACCAAGAAGCCTACTCACCCTCATACGAGTTTGCCATCACAGAAATTGCCTTGAGCAATACCAGGTCTCTGGCTGCACATCAACGAGTGGGGTTTAGAACAATTCATGAATTTGCCGACCAAACCCAACCTTGGGCAATCGTAGCTTGGGATTGGAAATAAATTTCCAGAAGCAGGTCAGAGAAGGATAGTTAAGGCTTGATAATGAGCTATTTTCAAACTACTTATAGGGTAATAAGTAATTGATTGGGTAAGGGAAACGGGAGTCAAAAGCTCCCGTTTTTAATTTTCAAAAAGGTTGAATACCGGATTGGACCAACGAGATTTCTCCAATAAAACTTCAAGCTCCTCCACGATTTGGGGATTTTGGGCTGCCAAATCTGTCAGCTCCCCCGGATCATTTTTAAGATCAAAAAGCTCAACAGACGTTTTTGAGGAATCCTTGACTTGATATTTGACCAACTTCCAGTCTCCTTTTCTCAGCGCCTGCCTTCCGCCCAATTCATGGAATTCCCAGTATAAAGTTTCATGCTCCGCTTGATTTCCTTTTCCTAGAAGAGTCGGAACCAAAGAAATTCCATCAATACCATCTGGAGATTTTTCGCCTAAAAGTTCAGCAAAAGTAGGCAACCAATCCCAAAAGGCAGAAACATGATCCGAACTGGAATTGGCTTTGATTTTTCCTGGCCATTTGACCACGAGCGGCACATGAATTCCTCCTTCATACAAATCCCTTTTATATCCTCTAAACGGCCCGTTGGAATCAAAAAAGTCCGGATCGGCACCACCCTCTCGGTGAGCACCATTATCTGAGGTGAAAACAATCAGCGTATTTTCGCTCAATCCCAATTCTTCCAACTTCGAAACAACCTCCCCTACATATCGATCGATTCGCTCCACCATGGCAGCAAAAGCAGCATGCGGATAAGGCTCACTTTGGTAGCCGGGAATTTTCATCTCAGGTCCATAATCCCCACCTGGAGGAGCCAAATGAGGTTTTTCTTCTCCGAATTTATTTCTGTATTTCTGGAAAAGCCCATCATCAGGCGCTGCCAATTCTGCATGAGGGGTGACGATAGGCATAAAAAGAAAGAAAGGCATATCCTTATTTTTCTCAATAAAAGCCAGAGATTCCTTTTGGATCAAATCCGGAGCATAGGTAACCTTATTCGTCCAATCGTTTCCAGGCAAGTTTACCTGAACTCCGTTTTGCCAGAGGTAGGCAGGATAGTAGCGGTGCGCATACCGCTGGCAGAGGTAGCCATAAAATTCTCCAAACCCTTGATTGAGCGGATCGCCTGTAGTTTCGTTCATCCCTAATCCCCATTTCCCAAAGGCTCCAGTGACATAACCTGCTTTTTGGAAAACTTTTGAAATAGTCATCAAGGTATCCGGCATCGGATATTGACCCTCAGGTTGAACTTCCGAATTCCCTCGAATCGGGGTATGTCCGGTATGCAATCCAGTCATAAAAGCTGATCGGGATGGTGCACAGACTGTGGCTCCGGAATAATGGTTGGTGAAAACCATTCCCTCAGCAGCCAATCGATCGATGTTTGGAGTCTCTATGTACTGCTGACCTAAAAAGCCTAAATCCCCGTAACCTAAATCATCGGCTAGAATAAAAATCACATTTGGGGGAGATTTCAGAGGAGCTTCGCTTTGGTTTTTCCCTTGAAATGAAAATAAAACCAATGCTAAAAAGATAACCAGACAGTGCTTCATTCTGGAATTTAGGCTATTAGCCTAAAAAACAAAAACGGGAAGAGTTTCTAGCGAAATCTTCCCGTTTAATAAGCTGAAAACCATAGCCTTCAACTTATTCCAAACTACTGTTCAAAGACTTTTCCCAGTTGCCCAGGTCAAAATTCTGATGTTTGAAGCCTCCTCGAAAGGATTGTCCCTTTTTAGATACCAGTGTCACAGTTCTGCGGTTGCCCATCTCAAACTTTTATTTCTAAAAGCTCCTTCCTGTCAGGTATCCCGAATCTGCTCTGGGAGCATTTTCAGGGCCGATCTAGTGTAGCACTTCTGCGGTGGTCCGTTTCAAATCGATGCAGCTAAGCCTCGATTCCTTTGTGCCCGATTGGCGTTTTGTTTCCGAAGAAACTCAGCCGACTGACTCACTTGTTTTGCGCTTTTGGAGTTACCTCTTTCAACCTTCCGTTTGCACTTCCAGTCTTTCACGCCAAGTTATTTGAATTGTCCTAAGACTTTTCAAACTCAGTCTAATCGTTGTTGGCACTTCTGCGGTTACCCGTCTCAGAAACTCTTCCGAAGATTTGTTCCCCTTTGCGCCCGATCTCAAACTTTCAAACTTGAATCCGGGATCGTATTCCCGGCCTTTTATCTCTCATTTGGTATAATCAAAGTTGCATCATATTCTACCTGAATACAAGTTTTCCAAACCTTATTTTCCCACAATTTTCCCCCACAAAATTTTATGTAAAAGAACAGGTTGTTCACCGTAATTTTTGACTTATCCACAAAATCCCGGGATTTCCAGAACCTTATTTGGCAAATCCTAATTCGCACTACCTTCCTCCCCTTTTATTCTTTGCCGATTCCCATTAACTTATTCCAAACAATAGGACCCAAAACCAAAATCCCATGAATCCAAGACGAAGATTTATTAAATATTCTGCCTTGACTACAGCAGGAATTTTAGCTTCCCCAGCCTTACTTCAAGCCAAAAGGCGGATAGCTCCAAGTGATCAAATCCGAGTAGGTCTTATTGGCGCCAACAATATGGGTTTTGGAATTCTTCGCCATCACCTTGCCTTACCCGAAGTGGTCTGTGCAGGAATATGCGATATTGATCAGAACGTATTGGATCGACGGATAAAGGAGGTGAATGATTTAACCGGTAAATCTCCGGAGCGATTTACGGATTTTAGAAAGCTTCTGGAGAAAAAGGATTTGGATGCCGTCATCATTGGTACGCCTGACCATTGGCATTGTCTGATAGCCACTGCGGCATGTGAAGCAGGAAAGGACGTCTATGTAGAAAAACCTATGGCTAACTCGATCGGAGAATGCGACCTGATGGCACAGGCTGCATCCAACTATGGCCGAATCATGCAGGTTGGTCAGCAGCAGCGCTCCGGACAGGCCTTTATCGAATCCAGGGAACTTGTCAAAAGCGGGTATTTGGGCAAAATCCGGAAAGTGAATATCTGGTCCAATTTCAACTACGGTTTGGGTAATCTGAAGAAATCCCCAACACCCGTCCCGGATGGAGTGGATTATGATTTTTGGCTAGGCCCTGCCCCGAAGAGAGACTTTAATCCCAATCGATTCCATGGTAGCTGGAGGCATTTTTGGGATTATGGAGGAGGGCTAATGTCAGACTGGGGAGTCCATTTATTGGATATGGCGATCTGGATCGAGGAAAATCCAGCCGCTCCGAGCAGGGTACTTACCTATGCCAGTAATGTCAATCTGGAAAATCGGGATCGGGATACCTTTGACACGATGAATGTCCTATATCCTAAAAAAGACTTTTTGATTAACTACGACATGAATGGTGGACTACAAACTGGCCCGTATGGAAAACCTTATGGGATAGGATATGTAGGGGAAAAAGGAACCTTAGTCGTTAATCGAAATGGATATGAAATCTATCCAGAATGGGACCCCGAGGCAAAAGCACCAAAGATCGAAGCCAAAAAACTGGAAGGCATGAAGGAATCCCATAACCTCCATGTGGCCAATTTTGTGGAATGCATCAAAACCCGAAACCAAACTATTTGCCCTCCAGAAGCTGGGAGAATCGCGGCACTTCATGCCCATATTCCCAATATCGCCGCTCGGGTTGGGGCAGAGGAATTAATTTGGAATGATGCAAAACGGGAATTTGAAGGGAACAAAGCGGCCAATGAACTGGTCTGGCCTAGCTATCGGGAACCATGGGTTTTGCCTAAAGGGTAGAATTTACGATTTCAGCATCCCTCTTTTCAATTCAGCTTTATCCTCAAAAGAAAGCTATCTGCAGTCATGTAGAGGTTTTTTTCTCCCAAATCAAACCCACAATTAGCGGTGCCGTTTTCAGTCAGAATCGTACCTATATGCTTCCCTTCTGGACTCAAGACTAGCACCCCTCCAGGACCTGTTGCAAAAATCATCCCGCTCGAATGAACCTTCAATCCATCCGGTAGCCCTTTTCGGGTTTCACTTTGTAGAGAAGTGGCATCAAATAGCACCCTACCGGAAACTACATTTCCTTGCTCATCCAAATCGAAGGCATAATACTTCGCCTTTTCCGGATCGGACTGCGCGATATATAAAGTCTTCTGATCTGGACTCAAGCCAATTCCATTAGGTCTGGAAAGGGAATCCACTAAGAGATTTACTTTTCCATCCGAATCCAATCGATAAACACCCTGAAAATCCAATTTTTTCTCATCCCAAGGGTCCATTCCGTAAGGTGGATCTGTGAAAAAGAGTTGTCCTTTGGAATTATAAACCAGGTCATTTGGACTATTGAAACGCTTGCCTTCAAATCCCGTCGCAAGTGCTTCAAATTCAGGTTTTGGAGTGATTAATGGAGAAAGCATTTTCCCCACCTGCCTTTCTCCATGCTGGCAAAGGATCAGGTTGCCTTCTGAATCTAATGCCAAGCCATTAGCTCCAGGCTCTCGCTTGTCTGTTCGATCCCCCAGATAACCCGAAGGGGTCAAATAAAGAGCTAAGCTATCCTTCTCGGTCCATTTCCATATTTTATTAGTAGGAACATCGGTAAAAATCAAGGCCTGCTGTTCCTCCAACCAAAGCGGACCTTCGGCCCATTCGAAGCCCGATGCCAACACTTCGATTTGGGCATCCTCAGAAATCAGGGCATTTATTACAGCATCCAATCGCTCGACTGAGCCGATCGTCATGACTTCCTGCTCAACGGATTCCTGAGATTTCGGAGTGGAGCATGCACCGAAGGCAAAAAGGATAAACCAAAAGGAATTTTTCATGAGGGGTTGGTTTTGAGAAAGATGAAGGTCATTTTTCCTATTGTCTTGTAACTCTAACAAATTACAAATTTGTTTTTATAGAAAGGTAGGATCGAGAGTCAGGAAAAGCTTTGGTAAAGCTTTTAGCTAAAGACCAGATTTAAGGGGAGGCAATCTAAACCCAGTCCTAATCAACTTTCTCCTTAGCTCATTGGAGGAAAGCTAAACTGGACGATATGTCTTTTATAATGAGTCCAATGGGATTTTAAGCTTGAATTTGTAAGCGTTTCCAGCCTTAAAGGAACTGCAATCATAGGGAGAGCAATCTCTACTCTCATTAACAAATTCAAAGCTACCATTAGACAACTTTTTCAAAACATTAATTGTGAATCGAGAATACTGTTCATTGTAGGGGACGACTAGATGAAATTTTCCTTGGCTATCCGTCTCAACTGTATCCTCTCTGACAATACTAGGAATGGTAAGGAATGGAGACTTTTCATAAACACTGAATAATAACGTGACTTTGGGAATTTCCCGGCCAGTCTGAAGATCGACCACTTCTCCAGAAAAGATGGTTGGCTCCTCTATTTCGCATCCTTGAATTAATAGGACACAAAAAAATTGCATTACTATCTTAGATATCTTATGATACAACCTCATGTTAAAAAACTCTATCTATTCAATAATTATTGAAAACTCATTCTCTTCTAAAAATATTCAAACCCCTTTGAAACTCACAATTTTTCTACCTGTCCAAATCCAGATTTCTTTACACACGTCTGAGTTGGATTTAGGACTAAAGCCCGCTCGCCTGCGCGTTCTTTCCTCGCTTAGCAATTAGCTTTTCCCTAATTTTTTCTCTTCTATAAAAAGCTAGGGGATCGGCTTCTCCTCCACTTTGGATTCGGGCTTCTCTAACCAAAGCCCTCACATCAGTTAAAAATGCCTCCTGAAGCACTTCTTGAGCTCCTACCACATCACCTTCAATCTGACATTGGGAAAGCTTCTTCCTATCCACCAAAAGGGCTTTGGCATAAGCCTGTGAAATGGCCTCTAAAGCCTGAATCAAATCTTCAATGGGGTCTTTGACATTGTGGCTGGCATCGATCATCCAGGAGATGGAATCCCAAGCCTGAGCTCCATCTGAGGATCCGCCTATCAACTCGCAAAAGATTAGAAAAAGCTGATACGGCTTGATGCTTCCCGTACTCAGATCATCGTCTCCATATTTGCTGTCATTGAAATGGAATCCAGCCAGGAGATCCAAATGCATCAGGGTAGCAACAATTTGCTCGATATTAGTATTAGGCAAATGATGTCCTAAGTCCACCAGTACTTTTGCCTGATCTCCTAATTGATGACAAATTAATGCCGAAGTCCCCCAATCCGGAATGACGGTATGGTAAAAATTGGGTTCGTAAGGTTTGTACTCCAAGAGCAATTTCCAGTCAGAAGGCAATCCGGCATAAATTTCTTTGAGCGAATCTGTGGTCCATTGAAGGCTATTTCTAAAGTTCGCCTGTCCGGGAAAATTACTTCCATCCGCCAGCCAAACAGTCAAGCCTTTGCTTCCCAAGCTTTTTCCAATTTCAATCACCTGAAGGTTATGCTCTACTGCCTGAGCTCGAACTAATGAATCGGCATTGCTCAGCGAACCCATTTTATAGGAAAGCGTCTGTCCGTAATCCTGAAACGTATTACTGTTCATCGCATCAAAACCAATCCCAAGACTTGATGCCTTTTGTTTTACAGCTTCCGCATCCTGAGGAATATCCCATGGGATGTGCAATGAAACCGCATCCGTGCGCTTGGTGATTTTGGCTAAAAGTCCAATATCCTCCAGCTTTTCCTCCAAATTTCTAGGCTCTCCGCCAATAGAAAATCGTCCAAATCGAGTTCCCCCAGCTCCAAGCGCCCAACTGGGCACTGCGATTTGAAATTTGGCAATTTTTGAAATCAGAGACTCAACGTCCATTCCTTTGGAGACCAATTGCTCTGAAAGTAGAGAAAAAGACCGGTTGTGAAAGTCGGTTGACATGGGGTGTTGGTTATTAGTTATCGATTATCTGTTGTGAGTTTTCACATTTTGGTTAAAGTATATGGACTATGGACTCATCCCTGATCACTGCCAGCTGGTTTATTGATCCAAAAAGGAGCACTCGCAATCCATGCTACCATTCCAATTCCCATGGCAATTTTCATGGTTCCCATTTCCATGGAGCCCATAAAGAATAAAACCGGAGGGACGATTGTCAATAGCAATCCTAATAAAGAAAAAACTTTAGCTAGATTTTTCATAAGGCAAGGGATGGTTTGGTAGGGTACTTGAGTTTAGAGAGAATTACGAAGATCGCCACAGCTACGAACCAACCTGGCAGCCCGAGGAAGAATATTTCCACTCCATACATCAGATTCAATCCAAGGCAGAATCCCAAAGTTAGAACCCAGCTCAAAAGAGCCGGAAGACTAAAATTTGACCCTGAGGACAAAGCTCCTTCAGCCTGAAAACCCATTTTCTTGGAGAAATAAAAATCCGCAAAAATTACAGCACCCATTGGCATTAAAAGTAATCCATAAAGGGCTACAAAATCGAGTAATTTCATCACCAGCGCTGGAAAGCAGGCAGCTATACTGGTAATTCCACCTACGATAGCGGTGATTTTCCAGGTTTGTACTTTGGGGAAAATTCCCTGCAAGGCCAAACCAGCTCGATAGATAGTTGGATTTGCTGTGGTCCAACCTGCAATCACCACACAAATTGCTCCTGCAATTCCTAAAGTTTGGTAGGCTATAGCTCCCGGAGCAAATTCCTGTGAGGTTGCATTGGCCTGAAGGAAAACCGCATACAAAATTCCTGAAGCAATCCAGGCCACAAAATGTCCCAAGTAAACGCCGGCGAAAGAAGTAAAGCCATATTTCCAGGATTTAGCATAGCGAAGAATGGTCAAATCGGACATTCCGATGTGCATGGCCATATTGCAAAACCATGCGAAAAAGATAATATGCCAAATGGAAAATCTGGACATTCCCGGTAATGGAACTCCATTCCAAATCACTTCCTGAGCGACAGAAATCAAGCTATCCGCAGAGTTCACCCCCAATTGAGCCAAACCAACGATAGCGGCAGCGAAAAATATCAAAATCATCCAAGGGGACATGATATTGGCAAATTTCGACACCTGAGAATAGCCTTGAATCGCTACCAAAGTAATCACTGCACCCATTAGCAAAACGGTCAAAATCCAGCCCGGAGTCCTGGGAAGCCAATCTGTAAGTGTTGGCATTTCTAAATCAAAAGGAATACCCACAGCCGTTGCAGAAACGGCAATCATGGACCCTGCCAAAAAGCAGAACATCAATGCATTAACCAGATTATACCATCGGACTACATTTTTACCAGCAATTCTTTCCAATTGATAATATAAGGTGAGTCTCTTGGAAGTAGCTATTGGAGCAGTAATCAATCCCCAACTAAGAACAGCCAAAAAATTTCCGATCAATAACCCAAATACAAGATCGCCTGCGCTGACTCCATGCGCTACGAATAAAGGCCCGATTACAAATTCAGTTCCTGCAGTATGCTCTCCCGCATACATTCCCAAAAAACTTTTGCTTCCCTTTAGACTGGAATCCGGAATTGGAGTTCGCTCATACTCATTCGTTTCAGCGACAATTTTTTTGAAGAATCGATTACTCATCTTGATTTTTTATAGAGGGAAATAAAAGTAAATTTGATTCTACCCCTATCCTGCCCTGTCCGAATTCATTTTAGACCTTTTGCAATCTTTTATTTTGCAAAAAAGGAATTTGGGAATAGATTTTAAAAATTAATCAAATGAATTTCACTAGTTGATTTTATATTCATTTAGAATCAATGAAAGAAAAATAAATTCACTCAAGACACTACAGGATACTTGAAACCTTGATTTCTCTGAAATTCATCAAATAACAAGAAGACCTGTTTCCTATATGAATACACCTATTATGAGTTTTAAGCACGTAAGCTATCTCTGGGATGATAAAAAAGCATCCCAAATGGAAGGTAATGAAGTTGACCTGTTAATCTATCGATCCAATATATTAGGTGCAGACCTAAGAATAACCAATTATGGGGGAGGTAACACTTCCTGTAAGACCATTGAACTTGATCCATTAACCAAGGAACCCGTGGAGGTCATGTGGATCAAAGGATCCGGAGGGGACATAGGAACCATGACCAGATCTGGTTTGGCTGGATTGTATGTAGAAAAACTCCGCTCATTGGAAGGTATTTATAGAGGAATTGAATTTGAAGATGAAATGGTGGAGCTTTTTAACCATTGCATCTATGACCTGGCTTCAAAGGCCCCTTCTATAGATACTCCACTTCATGGATTTTTACCTTTCAAGCATATAGACCACCTTCATCCAGATGCTGCCATTGCCATTGCGGCATCCAAAGAAGGAGAAAAAATCACCCAAGAACTCTGGAAAGGAGCTATTGCTTGGGTTCCATGGCAGAGACCTGGTTTTGACTTAGGTCTTAAACTCAAAGAGACTTTAGAGAAAAACCCAGGCATAAGAGGAATTATGCTTGGAGGTCATGGTCTGTTTACTTGGGGAGATACTGCCTACGAATGCTACATGAACAGTTTGGAGGTGATCGAAGCGGCATCTGCATTTTTGGCTGCTAATTATGGCAAAACCAGACCTGTTTTCGGAGGGGAAAAGGTAAGTTCCTTGGATGCTGAAACCAGAAAATCTCAAGCTGCAAAACTGGCTCCCATCCTTAGAGGCCTCGCTTCTTCGGAAAAAAGAATGGTGGGTACATTCAACGATTCAGAAACCGTACTTCAGTTTATCAATAGCCATGATCTAAGCAAGTTAGCACCTATGGGTACCTCTTGTCCAGATCACTTCTTAAGGACAAAAATCAGTCCTTTGGTTCTGGATTTACCAGCAAATGCTGACTTGAGCGATGCAAAAGCTTTGAAGGAAAAAATTGGAGTTGCATTTCAGGCCTACCGAGAAATGTATGCGGATTATTACGAGAAGCATAAACATCCGAATAGCCCAGCCATGCGAGACCCAAATCCAGTGATCATTTTATGGCCTGGAGTTGGACTTTTTAGCTATGCAAAGGATAAGCAAACCAGTAGAGTTGCCTCTGAATTTTACATCAATGCCATCAATGTAATGCGAGGGGCTGAGGCTGTTTCTTCTTACGTTTCGCTTCCGCTTCAGGAAGCATTTGATATCGAATATTGGTTGCTTGAGGAGGCCAAACTTCAGCGTATGCCTAAAGAAAAACCTCTTTCCAGAAAAATTGCTCTAATCACAGGCAGCGCTGGTGGTATCGGAAAAGGAATCGCGGAAAAGTTTGTTCACGAAGGTGCCTGTGTGGTATTGACCGACATCGACCAAGAAAGGCTAGATGGAACTTTAGCTGATTTTGAGAAGAAATACGGCAAAGATGTGGTATTAGGCGCTAGGCTTGATGTCACCAATACCGAAAGTTTAGCGGAAGCCATCCAAGCTACCTGCCTGAAATTTGGAGGAATTGACATCGTAGTGAATAATGCAGGAATCTCTATTTCAAGAGCATTCGAGGATCATACCCAACAGGATTGGGACAGATTAAATGACATTTTGGTCATGGGACAATACCATGTCTCAAAAGTCGGAGTGGATTTGATGAGAAAGCAGGGATTGGGTGGAGACATCGTCAATGTAGTCAGTAAAAACGCCCTGGTTGCGGGACCGAAAAATGTGGCTTATGGAACTGCCAAAGCTGCTCAATTGCATATGTCAAGGTTAATGGCAGCGGAATTGGCCGAGGACAAAATCCGCGTCAATGTAGTAAACCCAGATGCTGTGATTGAAAATTCAAATATCTGGGAAGGAGGATGGGCCGAAAATCGAGCGAAAGCTTACGGCATTGAGGTGAAGGATCTTCCTCAGTATTATGCCAATAGAACTTTACTCAAAGAAAGCGTCAAAGTCAGCGATATAGCTGATGCTGCTTTTGCCTTTGTCAGTGGATTGCTGAGTAAATCCACAGGAAATATGCTCAATGTGGATGGAGGCCTTGCGGCTGCTTTCCCTCGGTAAGTCCGAACGAAGTACTTATTACCCCATACCCGAACCCAATAACCCAGTAACCTATGCTACTAGACAAATCTGAAAAAATCGCCGTGGACTCGCGCACGCCGAAGTATTTGCAAGTCGTGAATTTGATCCTAGAGGAAATTGAGAAAGGCAAACTTAAAATAGGTGATAGAATTCCCTCGATCAATGAAACCAGTTTTGACTTTTTGCTTTCCCGCGATACGGTGGAAAAAGCATACAATGAATTAAGGGACAGAGGAATCATTACTTCTGTGAGAGGCAAGGGATTTTATATCTCTTCTACGAATATGGGGAACAAGCCAAAAGTGCTTTTACTTTTCAACAAGCTGAGTTCCTACAAAAAGATAATTTATTACTCTATTGTAGAAACTCTAGGCTCTAATGCCACGGTGGATTTACATATCCACCATTACAATCGAAACCTTTTGGAAGACCTTTTGGAGCAAAATCTTGGGAAATACAATTACTACGTTTTGGCTCCTCATTTCTTTGACTCAAATGGACATCCGGAGAGCGCCTATGATCTGATTAAAAGAATTCCAAAAGAGAAACTGTTGATTTTAGACCGGGCAGTAAAAGATCATGAAAATGAATTTCCGGGAGTTTACCAGGATTTCGCCAAGGATATTTTTGAAGTATTGGAATCAGGAATTTCCCATTTGAGAAAATACCAGCGTTTGATCTTGGTGTTTCCAAAAGGGGATTTGTATCCAGTAGAGATTATGGATGGATTCAAGCGGTTTTGCTTTTTCCATGATTTCAAAAACCTAATTGTTGATGGAGTAGATGATGACGAACCATTAGACGCCGGCGATTGCCATATCGTTTTGGCAGAATCTGACTTGGTGAATATTGTCAAAAAATCCAGAGAACAACTGCTCAGACTTGGACGGGAGGTTGGGGTGATTTCTTACAACGATACCCCTCTAAAAGAAATCCTTGCAGATGGCATCACTACCATTTCTACAGATTTTCACAGCATGGGTAAGTCAATAGCCGAGCAAATCATAGGTAAAGAAGATCGGATTCCAATCAAAAATCCTTTCCGAATGACTTTGAGAAAGTCGCTTTAGATTGGAAAATTTAAAGATTGAAAAATTTGAAAATTGCCTTCAAAGGACTTTCTAAAAATCGAAACTCATACATCGTAAATCGTACCCATAAATGTCCAGAACTCCCGTAACAGCTGTCTTTGACATCGGGAAAACGAACAAGAAATTTTTCCTTTTTGATGAAAATCTAAAAGAGGTTTACCATACCTACACTCGAATGGAAGCCATCCCTGATGAGGATGGTTTTCCAAGCGAGCCCATCCTGCCAATGCGGGATTGGATGCTAGAAACTTTCAAAAACGCCCTAGCTTCCACCGAATTCGAAATAAAAAAACTGAACTTTTCCGGACATGGAGCCTCTTTTGTCCATACCGACGAAACAGGGGAACCAGTCACGCCACTTTACGATTACCTAAAGCCCTTTCCAGAAGATTTATTAGAGCGTTTTTATACCGAAAACGGGGGCAAAATGAGCTTTTGCCAGCAAACCTCCTCTCCTCCTCTGGCTATGCTCAACTCGGGTCTGCAGATTTATTTTCTCAAATATGCCAAGCCTGAAAAATTCAAAAATGTAAAGCACTGCCTCCATTTACCCCAATATTTGAGTTTGATTTTTACGGGGCAGATGGTTTCTGATTACACTAGCATTGGTTGCCATACTGGACTTTGGGATTTCTCTAAAATGGATTATCATGAATGGTTAAAAAGGGAAGGTATTGAACCTCTTTTGCCACCCATTCTCCCCGGGAATTCCCTTCTGCAAACCAAATCTGAATTAGGAAGTATTCCTTGCGGAATAGGGGTCCATGATTCTTCTGGAGCGCTTTTACCTTATTTGGAACAAGAGAAACAGCCATTCGCTTTACTCTCAACCGGAACTTGGGCGATCAGTATTAATCCGTTCAACAAAACTCCATTGACTGAATCCGAGCTTTATCAGGATTGCCTTCAATTCTTAAGTATCTCTGGAGAGCCAATCAAGATTTCCAGATTATTCATCGGGGAAGAGCACAAATACCAAGTTGAGCAAATGTACTCCCATTGGAATTTGCCTTTAGGAACCTACAAAAAGCTGCAATTTGATAGAAGTATTTACCAAAGAGTCGCCGATTCAAAAGTGAAAAAAATCGGTTTCCATTACCTGAAGCCTCAAGACTATGGCTTAGAAAAAGCAGATTCCTCAGATTGGAATCAATTTTCTGATTTTACTGAGGCCTACTACACCTTCATCCATGAATTGACAGACATTCAGGTAGCTTCATTGAGTCTTGTTTTAAATGATACTCAAGTGAACCGGGTTTTTGTGGATGGAGGATTTAATGCGAATTCTATTTTTCTGGAAATGCTGAGAATTAAGCTTCCGGGAAAAGAAATTATCCCCAGTGATTTTCCAAACGGTTCCGCATTAGGAGCCGCTATGCTGGTGAATATGTTATCCTAAGCTTATCTTCCAAGATGAATTCCCAAAAACCCCATATAGGCCTCTTTATTCCCTGCTATGTGGATCAATTTTATCCAGAAGTTGGAATAGCGACCTTGGAGTTATTGGAAAAGTTTGGTTGCCAAGTCAGCTATCCCTTGGATCAAACCTGCTGTGGGCAACCCATGGCCAATGCGGGCTATGAGCGCGATACTGTCGGCACTTCTGAGCGATTTATTGAGCTATTTCAGGAATACGACTACGTAGTGGCACCTTCGGGAAGCTGTGTGCTTCATGTAAAGGAGCATTTTCCGGTTATTTCAGGAAAAGAAAAAGCCCAAAAAGCAATTCATGATAAAATCTTTGAGCTAACTGAGTTTCTCACAGATATCCTTAAAGTCAAAGTGCCAAAAGGGAGTTTCCCCCATCGGGTAGGATACCACGCTTCCTGCCATGGACAGCGGGGACTTCGGCTCGCTTCAAGCTCAGAGATGAATATTACACCTTTCAATAAGGCAAAAAGTCTTCTTGAAAATCTGGAAGGTTTGGAATGGGTGGAGCTCAGTCGATCAGATGAATGCTGCGGCTTCGGAGGAACATTTGCCGTCACCGAAGAAGCTCTTTCCTTGCAAATGGGAAAAGACCGCTTGGATGACCACCTAAGCCACGATGTAGAAATCCTCACGGGTGGAGATATGTCTTGCATTATGCATCTTCAAGGAATAGCGAGCAGGGAAGGAAGAAAATTGAAGTTTATGCATGTGGCAGAAATCTTAAATCAGGCCATACAATGAGTCATCCACAGGCAGCAGGCGAATTTCTCAAAGACCATCCGAAGGCCAAATGGCATGATGAAACGCTTTGGTTTGTTCGGGATAAAAGGGATCGAATCAGTAAAACCATTCCTGAATGGGAAGAGCTACGGAATCTAGCCTCACAAATCAAAGAAAATGTTCTATCCAAGCTGGATGAATACCTTATTGAATTTGAAAAAAATGCTCAGGCCAATGGGATTCATGTCCATTGGGCCAAGGATGGAGAAGAACACAATCAACTTGTTTTAGAGATTCTTCGCAAGCAAAATTGCACGGCCATCGTCAAGAGCAAATCGATCCTAACTGAAGAGTGCCATCTCAATCCCTATCTAGAAAAAAACGGGATTGAAGTAGTGGATACCGACTTAGGGGAAAGGATTGTTCAGTTTTTAAATCAGCCTCCAAGCCATATTGTCCTTCCTGCTATTCACCTGAAAAAGGGTGAAATCTCAGAACTTTTTCATGAAAAACTCCACACTGAAAAAGGGAATGAGGACCCAACTTACCTGACTCAAGCTGCACGAATTCATTTGAGAGAAAAGTTTTTGGGGGCAAAAGTTGCCATAACGGGAGTTAATTTCGGAATTGCCGAAACCGGAGAATTCGTGGTCTGTACCAATGAAGGAAATGCCGACATGGGCGTGCACTTGGCAGATGTGCATATTGCCTGCATGGGGATAGAAAAAATCATCCCAAGGCGAAAGGATTTGGGGGTTTTCCTCAGGCTTTTGGCAAGATCAGCCACTGGGCAATCCGTCACGAATTATAATTCACATTTTCGCAGTCCCTCACCGGGAAAAGAAATTCATATCATCCTTGTAGACAATGGCAGGACAGCCCAACTTGCACGGGAAAAATTCAGAAACTCTCTCAAGTGCATCCGCTGTGGAGCTTGTATGAATACCTGCCCGATCTATAGAAGAAGTGGAGGTTATAGCTACGGGAGCACGGTTCCCGGTCCAATTGGGTCCATACTTTCTCCAGGTTTGGACATGAAAAAATACAGTACGCTTCCATTTGCTTCTACCCTTTGCGGAAGCTGCTCGGATGTCTGTCCTGTGAAGATCAATATTCATGAGCAGTTGTACGAATGGAGACAGGAGATCACCAAAACCCATGGAGAATTGGGAAAAGGACTTTCCATGAAACTGGCGAGTGGAATTTTCAAAAGTCCATTGGCCTATAAAATCTCTGGAAATCTGATGCGGGCTGCCTTAAAAACTTTACCTAAATCCCTGATTTATCATCCTATAAATAGCTGGGGAAAAGGCAGGAATCTACCAGAAACACCCGAGGAAACTTTCAAAGAATGGTATCTTAAAAACAGGAAATGAGCAGCCGGAAATCCATTTTAGAAGCTATCAAGGCTATTCCAAGAGAAGAAAAACCTCTTCCTGATTTGCCAGATTTTGGTATTTCCGGGGAATTGGAAGAAGGCTTCACTCAATCCATTTTAGGAAATAAAGGAGAGGTTTTGGAAAAGTCCGTTTTCGAGAATTGGTTGGCAACCCAGGATTTTTCAAAAATTCTTTCCCTCACAGAATCCTATCGAAATCTTTCCACAATCGAGCTCCCAAAAGATCCTCATGAGCTAAGTACTTTGGATTTGGCGATTTTGGAGGGTCAATTTGGAGTTGCTGAAAATGGAGCAATATGGCTGGATGATTCACAGCTTTTTCTCCGAGCAATACCTTTTATTACTGAGCATTTGGTCATTGTGTTGGATAGAAAAAACCTAGTCCCTACCCTTCATCAGGCCTACCAAAGAATCGGAGATGCTCACTCAGGATTTGGACTTTTTGTAGCTGGACCATCCAAGACTGCCGATATCGAGCAGTCCTTAGTCATAGGAGCCCATGGAGCAAAAAGCTTACGGGTTGTCTGGAAATAGATCGGTTTTATCCTAGTAAGCCTCTGACATTTTATTTCCTGGAGTGAATCGCAATCCTGTTCCCTTCGGAATCCAGGAAAACCCCCATAAAACCGATATCAGGAGCAATCATTCTTTTAGGGATTTGAACTTCGCCTCCTGCATCTTTGACTTTACTGAGTTCAATTTCGCAATCCTCAGAGGAAAAATATACCAAGGCTCCAGCATGTCCGCTGGTTTCATAAAACTGCTTGTGATAGACCAAACTCCCAGTCGCCCCCTGACTAGTTTCATCACCGGGAAACCATGCCATCTGAAAATCGCCCATCACTTGTTTATTGAGGGTGCAATCAAAAACTTGTTCATAAAACTTGATGGCGCGATCCATATCGTTGACAGGAATCTCAAACCATCCTACGGTTACTGATTTCATAGCTGGGGTTATTAAAATGAATACAAAGATTTAATTAGACTCTTGTTAATTTGATCGGATACGTTTTCCCAGCATTCCACTGACAGACATAGATATTTTCATCCTGATCAATACAGACATCGTGGCAATGCTTGAAAACCGCTTCCTTTTGAACCATCAACTGAAGCTCCCCATTTCTGTACTCAGGAGCTGTTCCACCCGGGTTGGAAACCACCTTATTGTTTTGATCCAAAATGGTCACAAAGCCTGAATTATCGGTTTGTTCCAAATATTTCAACCTAGACCAGCATACTCCCGCGTAAAGATTTTCTCCGTGAATGACCGGTCTGCAAACAAAAGCACCCGGAAGAAAAATCGTCTCTATATAATTCCCGTCCAGCGTAAAGCGCTTAAAGGAATTATGCCCTCTAGAAGTACAGAGCAAGGTCGGCTCCTTTCCTCCCCTCTGATCAATGGCAATCCCATGAGCCGTGCTGAACTGACTATCCCCCTGACCTGGACCTCCAAATTTTCGGATAAATTTTCCGTTCTTATCGTACTGAAGGAAATATTGGGAGCCATATCCATCAGCGATGTATAAATCCCCATTTGGAGCCACAGCTGTTTCGGTCGGAACCCAGCGCATTTTTTCCTCATAGATCCCCTCCTTGATTGGAGAAATTACTTCAGAAACCACTACGCCTGAAAGGGTAGTTTTTACAACCCTACCACCATTATCCACGACCCAAAGGTATTCTGCATCCCCCTCATCCACGATCGACAATCCATGCGCCCGATCTAATCCCAAAGTCCAATTATCCAGCAATTTTCCGCTTTGATCATAAATCAAGACATTGTTTTTAGCCTCATCAGTAAGCATGATCATCCTTCCTTTCCTATCCATAACCATTTCATGGCAATTGATCACCGGATATTTGGCTGGATCTAGATTGCCCCAAGTTGGATCAATCTGGTATTTAAAATCCCCATGTCCGAGAATTTGGTTTTGCGAGGCTAAAAGGGAAAGATTGGGAGATAGGGTCATTACCATTCCGATTAAAGAGGTGTCTTTGATGAATTTTCTTCGTGAATTCATAGCTGAAGGAGAATTCTTCAAGTTAAAGAAATTAGGGTAAAAGGCATATGGATTTATCCGAAAGTGGCCTATTTCAATTCCAATCTTTGCCCAAAAATTTCCTAGATTAGAGAAACTCAAAATAGACCTAGTATGAAATCTCGAATTTGGCTTTTCTTAGTATCAATGCTAATCCCATTTAGCATTCAGGCTCAGGAAATTGCTTTACAGCTTTATTCCCTGAGAAATGAAATGAAAGTTGATCCAGTCAAGTATCACCAACTGATAAATCAATGGGGTATCTCGGCTTTGGAAGGAGGAGGAACTTATGGAATGTCCCAAGACGAATACAATAAACTTCTCGCAGAAAATAAATTGAGGATTGTAGGCGTGGGAGCGGATTACAACAAACTCAAAACAGATCCCCAAAGCATCTTGGCTGAGGCAAAAAAATACGGGGCAAAATTCGCTACCTGCTACTGGATTCCTCATGCTGAGGGTCCGATTTCCTTGGAAGAGGTAAAGCAAGCCACCGACCTTTTCAATCAGGCAGGGGAAATTTTCGCAAAAGAGGGAGTCACCCTTACCTATCATCCCCATGGTTATGAATTTGCGAATTCCGGAACCGGAACTCCAATGGATTACATGTTGGCAAATGCCAAAAATTTCAAATTCAACATGGATGTCTTCTGGGTAAAAATGGGCGGAGGAGATCCTTTGGCAATCATGAAGGCTAACCCGGGTAAGTTTCCACAGCTTCACCTTAAAGACCGCAAAAAAGGAACTCCTGGCTCTCCGGATGGACGAGGGGATGTAGAGACTAATGTAGTTCTTGGTACAGGGGATATTGATATTGCAGGATTGATCAAGGAAGCCAAAAAACAAGGAACAGCCTTTTTGGTCATTGAGGATGAAAGTTCAAAATCGGTAGAACAAATTCCACAAAGTGTTGCCTTCATCAAAAAGCACCTTTAAAACAATTATTTATTCCAAATGAAAAAATCAGGCAACTTTCGGCCTGATTTTTTGTTAGTTTTCCAAACCAAACCCATTTATACACAAACACATGAAAAACACGAAGTTCTTTTTCTTGGCTTTTGCCTTGTTTATTACCTCCACCTTTGGAGCATTAGCTCAACTTCAACAACCTGCTCTAAGCCCTGCAGCTACAGTAAGTCAAGTAGTTGGCTTTACCAAAATCAGCATTGACTATTCTTCACCAGCCGTGAAAGGCAGAAAAATCTTCGGTGAAATCGAGAAGTATGGCGTGACTTGGAGAGCAGGAGCTAATGCTCAAACCGTTATCGAATTTAGCACTCCTGTGAGTGTAGGTGGCAAAAACCTAAGAGCTGGAAAGTATTCCATCTTCATGACCCCAACTGAATCAGGTGACTGGACTGTACACTTGAACAGCAAAGCTGCTTCTGTTTTTGCCTATATGAAAGATGGCAAAATCGACGAAGAGGCCGTAGCTAAAGATGATGCAGCATCCTTCAAGGCAACTACCGAAAGAGGTGGAAAAACTGAACGTCTTCAGTACCACATTTCTGCCAATGACAACAAAGTGGCTCATATCACTATGGCTTTCGAAGGTGTGAAAGTTACTTTCCCGGTGGATACCCAAGTGGAGCAGAAAATGGAGCAGTTTAAGACTCAATTCTAAGAAGAACCAACCCAATCAAAATCCCGCCAAACAGCGGGATTTTTTTTTGTTTAGGAAATTCCATTTTTAATTTTTTAAAGCGAAATTAGTTTGAGTTTCAATTCAACTTTTTTCAGCTATGAACTACAATCAAAAACTCGAAGAATTCCTGGGAATTAGTTTGGAGGACTATCCCAGTACAGCTTATTCTTTAATTGAAGCAAGAGCAAGAAGATATTCAAGGTTCCCGGAGTTTTTTTCCTATAGATATCTCGACGAACCAATTTTTGGAATGTTTACAAAAATTGAGGTAGTCACTTTAGAGTATGTCAACAACAGACACATGAAACTTATCGATGAAGATTTCAATGTGTCTAAGTTAGACGTAGTGAAAAAACTCATAGATGGCTTAGTGGATATTTATGGGGCAGACGACAATCGCAACCTTTGGCTAAGCGAGGATGAGGAAGAAGAAATAATTTTAAACCAATGGAAAGGAAGAAGCTGGGATTTCCCGAAAAATGAAGAAATCAGAGCGATTACCATTTCCTTAGAAGAGAATAATTTTCGTCTTTGTATCCACGAAATGGGAAATTTGATCGATTTTTAAACATCGATGCCCAAAAGACTTCAAACTCTTCCGGAAGAAAAAGCCAATGCCCTTTCTCATGCTCTGGGATTCTTGTTGGGGATTATTGGTATTCCATTTTTAATCTCAAAAGCATGGCGACTGGATGATTCTAAGTATCTCATAGGCACATTAGCCTTCAGCTTGGGAATTGTGATGGTTTATGGATTTTCAACGGCATATCATGCTGCAAAGAACTCCAAGAAAAAAGCCAAGCTTCAGATCATGGACCATGTCTCGATTTATTTTCTGATCGCAGGTTCTTATACCCCCATGGTTTTGGCAATTCTTAAAACTGATGATGCGATTCTTTTTCTGTCCATCATATGGGCTTCGGTATTGATCGGTACTTTTTTCAAACTTTTCTTCACTGGAAAATTCAAGACCCTTTCCGTTGTCATCTATTTAACCATGGGCTGGCTGGCAGTTTTCTTTTTCAATGATTTGGTGGAAAGACTTTCTCTGGAAACCTTGGTCTGGATAGGAGTAGGTGGATTGAGCTATACTTTGGGAGTTATTTTTTATGTGCAAAGCAATCGGCCGTACTTTCATACCATTTGGCATGTGTTTGTCTTGGGAGGAACCGCAGCTCACTTTGTCGCAGTTTATCACTTGCTTTCCCATTAATCAACTGGCTAAAACTAGTTGAGAATAATCCGGAAAATGAAAACCATTTAGGCAGGATTTTTTATCTTCAATACAGCCCAAATCCTCCAAATGAACGATCTTTCACCTCAACCTACTCAGCGCTTGGTGTCGCTGGATGTCTTCCGAGGACTCACCATGTTTTTATTGGTCGCAGAGGCCGCTTTGGTTTATGATGCATCGCTGGAGCTTTTCCCTAAAGGAAATATTCTCCATCCCTTTTTCCTTCAGTTTACCCATCACGAATGGAATGGCCTTCGGTTCTGGGATTTGATTCAACCCTTTTTCATGTTCATCGTGGGAGTGGCGATGCCTTTTTCCCTAAACAAGAGACTAGCTTTATCAGAGGATAGAAACAAAGTGGCGCTTCATATTTTGAAGAGATGCCTTATTCTGTTTTTTTTCGGGACTAGCTTACACTGCGTGTATTCCGGGAAAATAGTCTTTGAACTTTGGAATGTTTTAACTCAGCTTTCATTTACCATTTTGGTTACTTTTTTCCTTTTGGACAAAGGGTGGAAAGTTCAGTTAGGTGTTTCTTTAGGGCTTTTGGCATTGACCGAAATACTGTACCGAACCTATAATCCAGAGGTCCCTTATGAACATGGAAGCAATTTTGGTAATTACACGGACATGATTTTGATGGGAAAAATCAACCGAGGAGGATGGGTAGCCATCAATTGCATTCCCACAGCAGCTCATACTATTTGGGGAGCGATATGTGGAAATCTTCTTCTTTCTTCCAAACCTTCCCAAGAAAAAATCAAACTTTTTGTACTCGCAGGAATAGCTGGATTATTGATCGGATATGGATTGGATTGGACTGGAATCACTCCCATTATTAAACGGATCAGCACATCGGCTTTTGTCTTTGCATCGGGCGGATGGGCAATATTATCCTTGGCATTTTCCTTTTGGAGAGTGGATATAAAAAATAGAAGGAAAGGAGTTTTTCCCTTCCTAGTTGTCGGGATGAACTCGATTTTCATTTACCTATTTGCAGAAATGCTGGGCAGATGGATGAATAAGACTGTTGGGATTTTTAGCAACGGAGTTTTTGGACTGCTGGGAATCGGAGAGCACGGACTTTTCCTTATCGCATCATTATCAGCATTGACAGCCATGTGGGGCTTGTGTTATTTCCTTTATCGAAAGGGGATATTTTTCAGAATCTAAAAATTACATTAATAAATCTATCTTTCGGCATTGTTCTCAAACAGTGAAAAAAAGCCCAAACCTTTCGATTTGAGCCTTTTCCTATTTTCTACTTGAGGTTTAAACTTTCTCTACCCACTTGACATGGGTATCTTTCCAAGCCCTGTCCCTCGCCGAATCCAGAACAGCTTCGCAAACTTTCTGAGTTTCGAAAGCATCCCGGA
The DNA here is from genome assembly GCF_004362805.1 of Algoriphagus boseongensis. Classification (GTDB taxonomy): domain Bacteria; phylum Bacteroidota; class Bacteroidia; order Cytophagales; family Cyclobacteriaceae; genus Algoriphagus; species Algoriphagus boseongensis. The sequence continues at coordinate 197,269 of NZ_SNYF01000008.1, read as the reverse complement.
AAGTTGGATGGCATGGTTCCCCAGATTGAAGGCTATAGAAGAAATCTGCCACCTGGTGGATGAATGAATGTTCATAGCCAATAGAAGTTCCTGGAATCCACCAACGATTCATGTAGGGATGATCCCCATCTGTAATGTGGATTGATCTCCAACCTCTCACTTTTCCCTCATCTCCATGATCGAAGTATTCCAAACGGTTCATATCATGCAGATCCCATCGGATAGAGGCATGCTCACCATTGATTTCTAAAGTATAAAGGGCTTTATGCCCACGGGCATATCTAGTAGCTTCAAAAAGCCCCAAAGAGCCATTGTCAAAATGGCAATGGAAAATACAGGCATCATCAATCCCAACAGCTTGCTTTTGTCCAGTACCTTGATGAACTCGCTCTTTGATAAATGTTTCTGTAACTGCTGAAACATCCTTGATTCCCCCATTGATCCACATCGCTGTATCGATGCAATGGGCCAAAAGATCTCCAGTCACACCTGAACCAGCTGCATCTACATCCAATCTCCAAAGCGCATCCCCGCCTTGAGGAAGATCAGGATTGATCGTCCAGTCCTGAAGGAAATTGGCTCGGTAGTGGAAAATCTTTCCCAGCTTACCTGAGGCCACAATGTTTTTAGCCAAGGTTACTGCAGGAATTCTTCGGTAATTGTACCAAACGGTATTTTGAACCCCAGCTTCTTCCACAGCCTTTAGCATTCCCTCTGCCTCAGCGACTGTCCGAGCCAAAGGCTTTTCGCAAAGAATCATCTTCCCAGCCTTTGCAGCGGCAATGGCAATTTCGGCATGCGTATCATTTGGAGTACAGATGTCCACTGCATCGATATCGTCTCTTTCTATGATTTTTCTCCAGTCAGTCTCATAGGAAGCATAGCCCCAGCGCTCTGCGAAAGCCTTTGCATTAGCTTCTCTTCTAGAGCAGCAAGCCTGAAGCACTGGATTATATTCATATTCCGGAAAAAAATCCGCTAGGCGCTTATAGCCATTGGTATGGATTCGGCCCATCAGTCCAGTTCCGATTAGCCCAACTCGAATTAGTTTTTTATTGCTCATAATTTTAAGATTTTAAAATTGAAAGATTGGAAAATTGGGTTGGCAGGGTTGATAGTGTTAGGGTTGAAAAATTTGGACACTCAAAGCGTTAATTTTCTAAATTCCCTTTGCCACCGACATTCCCCTCGTAAATCGTAATTCGTACTTCGTAATTTAATACCCATGTGCTTCCCGCACCTTTATCATTGCAGCAAGAATGTCGTTCCAGGTTTGCTGATTCTCCATTACTGCATTAGGGAACATGCAACCATCCCAACAGATATGTTGGAATGCCTTCGTCAGATTTCCCTTTTCATCTCTAAGCCAGTAGCCCGCATCATTGGCGATATCTAAGAGTCCATTTGGATCCGTTGCCTGGCAATGGCGACCTGTCTTATCGTGTGAACCCGATCCAAAAACAGAACCGTCATTTTGAGCCACGTGGAAATCAATAGTCCAGGGTCTAAGCGCCGCAGTCACTTTTTTCAAAGCTTCTTTCACCACTTCCCTATCCTTCAAATCTGCGTCTGCAGGCAAGATTCTGTGCTCAGGTGCATTATATCCCAAAGTATAAAGGAAAGTATGAGACATATCTGCCTGGAATCCAATATTTGGTCGATCGACCATTTCCAAAAGGTCAACCATATGCTTCCAGCTATGCATAGCTCCCCAGCAGATTTCGCCCTCTGCTGCAAGTCTTTCACCAAAACCAGCTGCAACATCACAGGCCTCCCGGAATGTTTCTGCGATTTGCTTGGTATTCCCTACCGGGTCCTTTGCCCAATCTGAAACACCAGCAGCAGAATCAATCCTCACAATTCCATAATGCCTTACGCCAAGGCCCTTTAGTTTTTGTCCAAATTCACAGGATTTGCGAACCATCTCAACGAAAGTCTTTCTTTGCTCTGCTGTACCCATAGCCGAGCCAGCCCAAATAGGAGCTACTAAGGAGCCGACATTGAGATTGTACTTAGAAACTTTATCAGCTAGTTTTTTTGCCTCATCCGGGTTATTCAAATCAAAATGTGGTTCGAGCAAGCCCACATCAATTCCATCAAACTTGACCCCATTAACTTCCGCTGCCGCGGTCATTTGGAGCAAGGAATCAAAAGCGATCACCGGCTCAGAATCAGGTCCTTTTCCGACCAATCCCGGCCATGTGGCGTTATGGAGTTTTGGGAAATTGTTCATGTTATTGGTTATTAGGTTATTGGTTATTGAATAGGTCAACGGTCCACAGTCGACAGTCCACAGCTTCTTAGTTCTGTGGACTGTAGTCCGTGGTCTGTTGACAATTATTTTATTATCAAATCAGGATTATCCGGTCCAAAATGCTTCAACATCACGATTGGATCAGTTTTGGAAAGATTGGTGATTTTCACTCCGGCTTTAGCGGCATCTTCTGATACGAAATATTCATCATGTGTCAATTGACCGAAGCGGATCATGGCTGGAGTTTCGATATCCCAAACGCCCATTTTCCCATAACCCTGCATCATGATAAAGCCATAGGCGGCCGAATCTTTGATGACTACGGTTTGACCAGGATAAACAGTCAACTCCTTGGCACTATAATCATGAGATCGATAGCAAATCCAGTTTTCATTGTATCCCGCAGCATGCATTTGATCCACATTATGAACAGGCTTTGGCTCCATGTAATGATTATCCATCAGGTTAGGATTCACATTCAGGTCCCAATCGATCATTTCAACCAGCAATTCATAATCTCCCCATCTATTTTTTGGAGTGGCATTCCAAAGCAATTCTTCTGGAATGATCGCTTCATTTACCAAGCTTTGATACATCGCGAAAATATCCGAGGCCTTTTGTGGCTCATAGGTGCAAAGTGAGCCTGGAGCATGAAGCATTCCCGGAGGCACATCCCAGCCTGTTCCCGGTTGAAGCCGGAAGGCCTGAGAATAATTGGTGATTTTATTATCGCCTTTGCTGAAGTTTTTTAGACAATCCAGAATGATATCCTTGGTTGTTCCCGGTGCAATTCCAAAGAAGGTATAAGGAAAATCTCCTCCATGATTATTGACCTGAGGAGGAAAATAGTAAGCTTCTGGCTTACCATTTTGCCCAGTCAAGGCGCCAAACTCATCACTTGGATGGATGTGATGTGGTAAAGGTCCCATGTTATCAAAGAATTTGGAATACATGGGCCAGGACTTGTATTTGTTCCAAAGTCGGGAACCGATGATCTGAGCTCCCAATTCATCAATGGCATCTTTCAACAGAAATAACTCGGTCTTACCTCCATCTTCAAAGGCAACATGACTCAAGCCCTCATTCTTGGAAGTAAGTGGTCCATTTTGAGCTGGAGTGGTGGAAGCAAACCAACGTTCATCTATTCCTCCCCTATTTCCACCCAAAGCATAATAATCATCTGGGTGAAGTTTGATCCTACGCCCGGGCACACAGAAAGATCTTGGCACCCAAGTAGGCGTCAATCTTAAAATTCCTTCGCCCTGTTCTAGGGCCTTTTTGGCTAAACTCATGGTATTGGTTATTAGGTTATTGAGTTACTATTTATTGGAAATTGAAAGATTGGAAAATTGAAAGATTAACCAAGCTCTCCTAATTCTTAATTTTAAACTTTAAACTCCTTTACTTTTTCTCCTGTGAGCACTTCAAGGAGCAAATCATAAGTTCGACTTTCTCCAGGTTCCAAAAGAATCAAGGTTCCATTTTCCCTTGCAGCAGCCTGCCCAATCGGTGGATGCGTAGCAGGCTCCAGGGCTGTGACATATTCATTTTTCCCCCAATGTTGCCAATTGATCAGCCAAGGCATTTGTGTTTTGGAAAATGTGATCTTCAAAGCCAACCTCAATTCATCATTGGCATAGCCACAAATCACCCGATCATTTGAATCTGCTTTTGGATCAATAAATGCCACATCTTCCCCAAAGCCTGAATGCTCATCCATCGGGGCAGCGCAGCGGGTAAATTCATACTTGCGGTTGAAGTCAGTGTTATTCGCATCAGTAGCTTTCGGTTTTTTTTCACCTTGCCAAACGATCCGAGTTCCCTCATCGATCAAAGGCCAGCCGCAATTGATGTGATACAACAGCATATGAGGAGCTGCCGAATTCCCTCTATTTATAACAGTATCTTTTATCCGAATTTCGGGCGATCCGAGGACTCCTGAAATACTTCTGTGCATCTCCAGACTTGGTCCAAAAGTGGTCGTCTCCCGAACTTTAGCCACAATCTCAAAACTCAAATCTCCCGAGAAAATGTCTGGCTGCTTTATGGACACCAATTCCGCAGGAGTATTGGAATAATTCCCATGAAGACCACGGGCTTCTCCCTCATCCGAATTCGGCGGACCTGCATTGGAGAGTCCACAAGTGGTTAATAATCCCCCACCGAAAGTTCGGAGCCAGTCTATTCCTTTGTTGGAAAATGGTTGTGGGGCAGTCATTCCTGCATGCGAAATCCAGGCAAGGCTGTTTTCATTAAAAAAAGCATCGAGGATATCCATTCCCCGGTCAAGAATCAGCTTATAGCGAAGGCCTGTTCCTGTATTCACCCAAGCAATCCTAACTCCTCTTCCTGCTCCATTATCCACAACAGAGGTTTCTATTCCCCCGATCTGCTGGGAATTTGAAAGTTTATACTTCCAACTTGCTGGATTCTGAAGATTCATTTTGGGTTTATGGATGAAACTGTAACCTATAAAAAAGGCCCTCTGAGACTATCCTGCCCTATATGGGTAGCACAGAAAAGCTAGGCTTTAAATTAGGCAAAATGAAAAACAGAATTTTGCCGTTGATCAAAAAAGAAATTTGAAATCACCCTAAAAGCACAAAGGCACAAAATTTACTTTGTGCCTTTGTCTTTAAGTGGTTCAAACCTTTACATCTTTTTCAATTGAACATTCTTAAACATTATCTTCATCGGAGGGCCAACGTGCATCTGCATGCCCATCAGACCTTTTAGCATCCGATTTTTAGAATCCTCATCATGAACTTCGCTCATTAAAGTTCCATTGACATAATGCTTCAACACATTGCCTTGGGCCACGATATGGATTGAATTCCAGTCTCCTTTTTTGATCAGATTACCCAATTCGGCCCGATCTCCAAGGTCTTCTACCAAATTAAGTCCCTTCCATGCATTCCTCTCTACGAATTCGCGAAGATTGGTGATGCTATCAGGCTGGGAAGTAATTCTGGTTTTCTGTCCTCGATAAGCCAAGGTAGTACGCTTTCTCTCCTCGTAGTTTTGTCCAGTGTAGCGATTTCCACCATCAATATCGGCTTGATAGCCCCTTAATGCATAAGGAACTTCAGTGAATCGATCACTTCGATATTGCACTCCCGAATTCCCCGTTTCAGAAATCCAGTAATCCATTTTCAGCTCAAAGTCACCTACTTCCCCTCCCTTCCAAATAATGAAGGTATTCGCTTTTAAGGGATTATCTGCGGAAGTTTCTCCATGGATTGCACCATCTTTCACTGTCCAAAAGGCAGGATCATATTCCCAGCCTTCCAAGGATTTTCCGTCAAAGATGGATTCAAAATCAGCCACTTTTGGATCGGAGTAACCAAAGCTAAAGGCTTTACCTAGAAGAAAGGCGGCTTCTCCCCACCGATTGACTGTTCGAAAGGAACTCAATCCAAGAGAAACCAAAAGGGCTGCCCCCAAAAGAATCACAAAGGATTTCTTGGGACTGAACTTAGTTTTCATTTCTGGGCTGTTGCTTGATTTTTATAAACTGCATGATCCGGATTTCCCCCTGAAACCAAATAGGCTATTAAATCCTTCAACTCTTCTTCGTTAAGTCGATTGATCAAGCCCGGCATCATGATGGAAACCTCGGCGTTCTTTTTCAAAACCACGGTATTCTTTGGAACAGTTTTGATCAGATCCGGCGCAAATGGATTCTGAGAGATATAATAATTCTGCTCGTCCTCATCATTTAACTTTCCTACAATTGAACCGCCTTCCTTCAATTCTAATACAGTAGCATGGTATTGATCAGAAATAGTTTCGCTAGGGTTGATAGTGGCCACCAAAATATCTTTTGGAGAGAATCGAGTTCCCAATTGAGTCAAATCTGGACCGATGACTCCTCCTTCTCCTTGCATGGTATGACAAGACTGACAAAGTACCGCAGAATACATTGCTTTACCTTTTACCAAATCCCTACCAACTAGATTGGCTACTAATGGTTCCGCTTCTTCAAGCGTCCATCTTCTTCCAGGACCTTCTGGCTGAACACCAGAATTGACTATATCATTTCCATTGGCAGTCAAAAGCTTACCTCCAGATAATTCATCATACTTTTCGAATTCGGCTTTATCTACACTGGCAAGCGCCATTTTACGAGCTCTATCCAAGAAACCCACATAGCTTCTACCGCCTTTATATTGAGTTAATGCATTTTTTACCCAAGAAAAATATTCCTCACGCTCATGTGTAGTCCAGCCTTTGTCAGCCCCACCCAAAACAGTAGCATAGAAGGTAGCCTGCGCAGGGGGAACATTGGCAAGCATATTGGCAATGTCCATTCCATATTGTGGATTTCTGAAAATCAAGTCCGAAGAGGCTGTGAAAGTCTTTTGGTAATCAGGATCATCCTTAGCATTTCTAAGTAAGGCCAAGGTTTTTTCTACAGCAGAAGGTGCATCCAAATGAACCATCAAAATACTCAACGATCTATCCAACATGTTATCATTGGCCGGGAAATTAGGATCCAGATAGGCTACTAACTGAGACTTAACTGACTCGGCACCTTTATCATAACGATAAAGAATCACCTCAATTGTACGCAGTAAATCCTGTCTATCCTTTGTACTCAAGGTTTTGAAACCTATCTGCATCAAACTATTCAACATAGCAGCTGCATCCGCATCGGTAGCATGATGGGCCAAAGCAAGGATTGCGTGAATCTTTTTCACAGGATCGGTTTCAGCAATCGCTTTATCCTTCCAGGAAGCAACAGGCTGATGTTCCAAAACAATTCTTGCAGCATACTGCACATATCTATCCGGATTATTCAATTGAGCCCAGGCTTTTTCTAATCCTTCGGCCGGAGCTCCTTCCTTATGATATTGCTCCAAATCTCTTCTGATTTTTGCCGCCTCTGGAAGGTCGGCCTCTGTCATTGGAGTATACGTATCCAATTCTCCTTTGTAGGTCACCCGATAAAGATCAGATTCCAATCTTCTACCACCTGTGGCAAAATAAAATGCACCATCTGGACCGATGATTCCATCTGTCAAAGGAAGTGGAGAACCAGAAATAAATTCTTCAGCACTGGCATCGTAAGTTGCCCCATTTGGTGTCAAATGAATCGCGTAAATAATACCAAAGCTCCAATCAAATGCATAGAGCGCTTTTTTGTATTTGCTTGGGAAGTTTGCTCCATAGCCAAACATGGCATTGGTTGGCGAGCCTTGTCCAATATTCAAAATTGCAGGAAGATTGTCCGGATAATTTGGAGACCATTTAGAGTTTCCTGTTCTCCAGCCAAATTCAGCTCCGCTGGTTACGTGATTGATTCGGGTTGGGCGATACCAAGGCATTCCAAAGTCCCATTCCATATCCGCATCGTAAGCGAAAATGTCCCCTACCTCATTATAGTCGAAGTCAAAAGCATTTCTAAATCCAGCTCCTATCAATTCCCAATCTTTTCCTTCAGGATCAATTCTTGCGATCCATCCTCCAGGAGCCATTCTGCTATTAGCATGACCTCTTGGATCTTTGATCAATGGGAATAGATTATCCTCATTCCAAACTCTTGGAAGACGATAGGAATTCATCTCGGGAACATCCACATGGTTACCCGCAATCAGATAAATACCTTTTCCATCAGGAGTTAACTTCATGCTATGAGGGCCGTGCTCTCCTTGCTGACCTTTAAGTTCTCGGATTTGAGTAATTGTCTCAAACTGATCATCTCCATCCAAATCCTGAATTCTATACAATCCAGTTGGCTGACTGAAGGTCTCATTGGGATTATGGTTCACCATGACATACAGTGAATTGAATGCATAAAGCAAACCTTGTGCATAGCCCATTCCGACCAGGGAATCTGGGACATTGCCCACGATCAGCTTTTCAACCTTTGGCTTGACGGTGGAGTCAGATCCGATCGGAGGTAATTCCAGCCGGTACAAAAAGCCATACTGATCTGAGGTAATCATTCGTCCCTTATCATCAAAAGTCATGGCAACCCAAGACCCCTGGTCATTTTCACCGGGACTGTAAAGCAACTCAGCTTCAAAGCCATCAGGCAATTTGAGTTTATCGATTTTTGGATTTCCGGTAAGCTTTCGACCGGTTTCTTCTTTCTTAGCACAGGAGGTAATCAATACCAGAGCGCCAACCAAAAGAAGAAGAGATTGAGGGATTTTTTTAAGGACCATATGATTTGGATTTATTGCTTTCAAATTATGAATACTTCTATCTCAAGTTGCCAATTAATTCTTAAACATAGTAGCCATTCACAAGGACTATTTACTATTTATCAATTTGTTCACTATCCTGCCTTGTCTGCCAAAAAAATAACCCAGCATCCTTAGAACCCCCTTGAATTCTTTGGACACCGGGCTATCAATTAGAAGAAAACCAACTTAGAAATAAGGACTCAAATTAGATTCATCAGCAGGATAAGCATAAAACTTGTTCAAATTGGTGAATGCATTACTTCTCGGCACAGCACCTGGAAGAGGTGGATAATAATAGGCTTGAGGATTGGCTTTGATTCGGTTACCATGAGGAATAATGATCTCTTGGATTCGGTCAGTACGCTGAATATCAAACCAACGCTTATTCTCGAACGCAAGCTCAACTCGTCTTTCTTTGAAAATTGCTTCCCTTACTCCAGCTTGGCCAGTGGCGGTGGTAGCAGCCAGTCCCGCACGTGTTCTTACTTGATTCAAGTATGGAATCGCTTGACCTGTTTTTCCTTGCTCATTCAATGCCTCAGCCATGAACAATAGGACTTCTGCATAACGATAAATTGGGAAGTTTTGACCATGGTTGTTATGCTGGGAGTGCTTCTTGAAAAACTTCAAGATGTAAGGCAAAGTCTTTGGAACCTGAAAGGCCCCAGACAAAAACACATATCCAATAGATGCATCTTTTCTCAAATCACCAGGTTCATAAGCAGCTATTATATCTGGTGTAGGAATGTTATTTCCTTCACCATCTTGTGGCTGAGGATTACTTGTTCCCATAAGGGGCTGAAGCTCTGCGGCAGAAATCGGTCTTGGTAACCATTGATAGGTGAAATTACCTTGCAATCCAGCGGCTCCTTCTTGAAACTGAACTTCAAAAACAGATTCTGCATTGTTTTTATTGGCAGCGTTATCAGAAAAAGCCATTGCATAAGACGACATCAGCGAATATTTACCAGAGGTAATTACAGGGGTCAACACCTGCTCTGCATCCGACCAACGCTTGAGATTGATATAAACATTGGCTAGTAGGGTTCTGGCAGCACCCTCAGTGACTCTTCCTGGTTCCTGTTTGGATTTATCCAGCAAAAGCGGAATAGCGGCATTCAGATCAGAAATAATTTGAGCATAGATCTCTGCCTCCTCGGAAAGCGGCAGAGCAGCTTCTTCTCTGGATGCCACTGGAGTTAAATGCAAAGGAACTTTTCCAAAATATCTTGCCAATTCGAAATACGCATAGGCTCTTAAAAAGAGAGCCTGCCCCTTGACATTGGCTTTTGCTGCTGCATCAAAATCTACGTCATCAATCAAGGCAAGAATTTGGTTGGCGCGGGCTATAATCAAATAATCTTGTCTCCATTGATTGAGAACATGGACATTGGCAGTGGTACCGTTAGATTCAGGAACCGAAAAATCAGCTAAATCTTCTTGGTTATCCGTCGCTCCAAAGAGAACGTTTCTCGCATAGTAGGTATTGTCAGAGTGCATTTCACCGAGTAACCACGCCCGGTCGTTTACTATGGTACGAAGGGGCACATAAGCCGCATTGACTGCTTGTTCAAAGTCTTTTTGATTTTTGAAGAAAGTAGCCGAACTCAATTGGGTCTCGGGCACCACTGTCAGAAAATCATCACAGCTGCTTATAAACAAACTAGCTGCGAGAAGGACTGGGATATATTTTTTCATTTTCGTCATGTTTAGGTTGATTAGAATAGATCAGATTTCAGCCAATTAGAAAGTAATATTGGCACCAAAGGTGATCGTTCTTGGCACTGGATATGGTCCCAAGTCAACTCCTGGACTTAAGTTACCCCCATCTCCCTGGCCATTGTTCTGCATACTAACCTCAGGATTGGAACCTCCCCAATATTTGGTAAATACCCACATGTTTTGGCCGGACATATAAAGTCTAGCAGACTTTACAGATTTTGGTAGCTTGGTGAAAGTATATCCAACTGTGATGTTTCTAATGGTGAAATAAGAGGCATCCCAAACAAAATTACTGTTAGGCCAATCCCTCTCAATTCCCGTTACATTACCCCCACCGACGGTGGTCCCGAAAATTCCTTCTCCAGGATTCTCTGGAGACCGGAATCGATCCTTTGCTCTTCTAACCATATTGAATACCCCGTCCAAATTCGCTGTAGAGAACAAATGTCTCATGTACAACTCATTTCCTTGGGATCCTGATGCCGTGATACTGGCATCGAAATTCTTGAACTTGAAATTATTGACAAGCCCGTAAATGAAATCAGGGAATGGGTTTCCGATTATAGTTCTATCGTCATTATCTCCCCCGAAAGTAATCACCCCATCTCCATTCACATCTTTAAGCTTGATACTACCTACTGTAGATCTACCTGGGATTTTTGGAGAATTGGCCAAATCTTCCGCATTAGCATAATTTCCTAACTTCTGCAATCCATAAAATTGACCGAAAGGCTGACCGACCTGAGTAATATGCCAAGATCCATATACTCTGTCGATTCCATCCGCCAAGGAAAGTACCTCGTTGCGGTTGATAGAAAGGTTGGCATTGATAGTCCAGCTAAATTGTCCTGTTACTGGGATTGCATTGATAGCAAATTCATGTCCCCAAAACTTGATCTCCCCAATGTTGTCATTGAAGTTGGTAAATCCTGATTCCTGTGGAATCTGAACAGCATAAAGAAGGTTAGTAGTGTTTTTGGTGTAGTAATCGTAAGTGAACTGGATTCTGTCATCCAAAAAACCCAAATCAAAACCCAAATCAAACTGCGAAGTAGTTTCCCATCCCAAGTTTGTATTTTGAAGGGAGGTTACCCCTGCTCCTGAAACTACATTATTCCCAAAGACTGCATTTATGGTATTATTTACCAAGGCATACTGGGTGTAGTTACCGATGTTATTATTACCGGTCACACCGAAACTTGCTCTTACTTTTGCAAATGAAATTGTAGAATTATTTTGTAAGAAGCCTTCGTCAGACATTACCCATCCCACGGAGGTAGAAGGGAAAACACCCCATCGGTTTTCAGATCCGAATCTTGAAGATCCGTCTGTCCGAACTGATGCAGTCAACAAATACTTTCCTTTGTAATTGTAATTCAATCTTGAGAACACAGAGGTCAAAGTCCATTCACCTACATCGGTAAAGGTACCTCCTCTATTGACGTTAATTGCCCCCTGAATAGTGGGAAGGCGGTCATCTGCATAGGTATCGGCCTGTATTCTGGTACGATCCGTTCTGAATTGCTGATTTGAAAAACCTAATAAGACCTCAAAAGCGTGATCATTGATAGATTTACGATAGGTTGCGATATTTTCATTCAACCAAGACAAACTTGAAATATCATCTCTAACGGATACTGCTACTGTAGGAATTGCTACGTTGATCGCAGAAGTTGCAGTAGAAGGATTGAAGGAGAAGAATCTGGAATTAGAAATTTCCACGTTAAAGGTTGACTTGAAAGACAGACCTTTAATTGGTCTCCACTCGGCATAAGTATTTGCTAGCACATTGGTTCTTTTGGTTTCGTTGGTAATTTCCTGTGCTGATCTCACCCAGTTTGGATAGGCGAAGATATTTCCGGTATTGGCTGGAAATCGGTTAAAGAAAGTCAATTCACCTTGTTCGTCGTAAATCGGCATTACCGGCCAGGTATGAAGTGCATTGAATAGAATACCTGTACCTCTGGTACCGTCAGTTCTTGGAGTATTGTCATAAACATACTGAGGAGCAATGTTCACTCCGATATTGATTTTATCAGACACTTGGTAGTCTGTATTCATACGGAGAGAATAACGCTGATAGTCTGTATTTACTACCACCCCTTTTTGATCAAAAACCCCAGCGATTACGGCTGTATTTACCCTTTCCTTATTTGAAGTCACTGTAAGGTTATAAGAGGTGATTGGAGCTCCATTCACCAACATGGCATCATACCAATCGTTGTTTTTATCTCTATACTGGGCTGGATTTTGAAAAACCTCAGGAACTGTCTGCTTCGCATCTTCGTAATATTCCTTCTTAAACTGGGCAAATTCTTCCGCATTCATCATTTCCAATCTCCCTTTCTCAGGGACATTTTGGAAGCCTGTCCAAACATTTAAGTTTACATTGGTTTGACCTACTTTACCTTTTTTGGTAGTAATCAAAACCACACCATTGGCAGCTCTGGATCCATAAAGTGAAGTGGAAGCTGCATCTTTCAATACTGAAATGTCGGCAATTTCATCCGGGTTGATTTGGTTGATGTCTCCAGTGATGGGGAATCCATCCACTACATAAAGAGGATCACTACCCCCTGAAACTGAAAGCTGACCTCTGATCCTGACGCTCATACCCTGACCAGGCTTTCCGGTAGTTTGGTTGATTTGAACACCAGCAAGTCTGCCTTGAAGCTTTTGAGCTACTGAAGAAACGGGAAGGTCTTTTAACTCAGCCTCGTTAACGGTTTGAATAGCACCAGTCACCTCTTTCTTGATCTGGCTACCATAACCAACAACTACGACTTCGGACAGATCTGAAGTGGAAAGATCCAAACTTACATTGACGTTGGTTTGTCCTGCAACGACTGCAACCTCTTTGGTGGCGTAACCCACAAAGCTGATGACTAAAATCTCCCCTGGAGAAGCATCGATGGTAAATGCGCCATCAATATCTGTGACTGTGCCCTTCTGAGTTCCTTTAATAAGGACCAGGGCACCCGGAACTGGTTCATTATCGGGACCAGATTTGACAACCCCTCGAACGGATTGGGTCTGCCCGAAACTCACTATGCTCAGACAGAGCATGATTAATAAAAACCCAAAAAACCGAGTTTTTATTTTAGATAGATAGTGGTTATTCATACAGGTGGGTTTAATGATTGAAATAAAACTTCCTTCAAGATTCATTATATCCATCCTATTTCTATCCTGTTGAATCCTGTCTAATTACCAGAAAATCAGCACATAAAAGGCAGGACACTACAGGACACTAACCGGAAAACAACTCGGGATTTTAGGATAAAAGGATTTCAGACTTGATTAATGGCACTGAAGATTTTCCCTGATTCCTTTTTTAAAAAATGAAAAACCAAAACTGTCAAGGATGAAATCTTAAGAATGCTCCCTCTAAATAATTTAAATTGAAAAATCTGATCAATCTGCCTATACTTAAGATTAAATCCCTTCCCTATGAAACCCAATAACCCTTACCTCTTTGGATTTATCGCTTTTGGGCTGCTGGCAATTTCAATTGGCTGTACTCCAGAAAAAACCCTTGACCTAAAGAAAAACACTAGCATTGCTTTAGTGGGAAATAACCTTGGTTCAAGAATGATGGAATTCGGCTGGTTTGAAACTGAAATGCATCTCCGGTACCCAGATAGCACTTTAATAATAAGGAATCTCTGCGATCCGGGGGATACTCCGGGTTTCAGACCAAGATCAGGAACCAATGACCCTTGGGCTTTTCCCGGGGCAGAGGATTTTCAGGATGAATATGCCACTCGTTCAGGCAGCGAGGGATTTTTGGAAAAACCTGATCAATGGCTCACCAGATTGAAAGCAGATATCGTAGTGGGATTTTTTGGTTTTAATGAATCTTTTCAGGGAAAGGAAAAACTCCAAAACTTCAAGGATGAACTGGAAGCTTGGATCATGCACTCCAAAGCTCAAAAATACAATGGCGGCACCCCTCCTCAATTAGCCTTGGTATCTCCCATTGCCTTTGAGGATATTTCTGATCTGGTTGATGTACCAAATGGGGAAAAAGAAAATGAGCTTTTAAAGCTTTACACTGAAGGAATGGCTGAGGTAGCAAAAAAGCATGATTTGGTGTTTGTGGACGCATTTTCAGTCAGCCAGAAATGGTATGAGTCTTCTGATGAACCTTTGACCATTGATGGATCTCAACTGACCGAGGAAGGTTACAAAAAGCTAGCACTTTTACTTTCCGATAAACTTTTCGGGAAAGAGGACAGGAAAGTTGAGGCTAATTTGGATCTCGTCCATCAGGCTGTGATGGAGAAAAACTGGCTTTGGCACAATGATTATAAAATACCAAATGGGGTCCATGTCTTTGGAAGACGATATGATCCTTTTGGTCCAGACAACTATCCTTTCGAATTGGAAAAAATACGGCAGATGACTGCCATTCGGGATACAGCCATCTGGGAAGCCAATCAAGGTAAAATCAAAGATCTTGTGGCTGCAGATGCAAAAACCAGGACGCTTCCTGAGGTGCAAACCAACTATAATCCAGAAGCCAATGGAAGTTTGGAATACAAATATGGAGAGGAGGCCCTGAAAACTATCAAGGTGCCTGAGGGATATAAATTGGAGCTTTTTGCCTCCGAGCAGGAGTTCCCGGATTTGGCCAATCCTGTCCAACTATCCTTTGACAATAAAGGAAGACTTTGGGTGGCAACTATGCCAAGCTATCCTCACTACAAACCAGGAGATCCAAGGCCCAAGGATAAACTGATCATTTTAGAAGACACCAATGGGGATGGCAAGGCAGATAAGCAGACTACTTTTGCGGACAACCTCCATATTCCCGTTGGCTTTGAAATAGCCGCAGAAGGGGTATATGTTTCTCAATCTCCTAATTTGATTCTTTTAGAAGACACCGACGGAGACGATAAAGCGGATAAAAAGACTATCCTTCTCAGCGGCTTCGATGATCACGATACGCACCACGCCATTTCAGCTTTTACTACAGATGAAAGTGGTGCTATTTTCATGGCAGAAGGGGTTTTCCTCCATACCAATGTAGAAACTTCGTATGGCCCGGTTCGGGCTACCAACGGAGGATTCTATAGATACGAACCCAAGAGACACAAACTCGAACGAGTCAATCAAGTATCCATTCCAAATCCTTGGGGAATAGCCTTTAATGATTGGGGACAAAACTTCTACGCCGAGACTTCCGGACCTAATGTCAATTGGATGCTTCCGGGATCAGTTTTACCTCGCTATGGAAACAGCAACTTCAAAGGGCCCAACCTGATTGAAAAAGACCATATGGTCAGACCTACTTCTGGCTTGGAATTTATTTCCAGCAGGCATTTTCCGGATGACATTCAGGGAGACCTAATTATCAATAACACAATTGGCTTTTTGGGTACCAAACAACATCAGGTTTTCGAGGATACGGTTGGCTTTACTACTAAATGGAGACAGGATTTGATGATCTCTACAGACAGAAATTTCCGACCAGTGGATATGGAAATAGCGCCTGACGGGTCGCTCTACGTGGTGGATTGGCACAATATCTTGATCGGTCACATGCAGCACAATGCCCGCGATCCGCTTAGAGACCATGTTCACGGAAGGATTTATCGTCTGACTTATCCTTCCCGTCCTTTGGTCACCCCAGCTAAAATAGACGGGGCTAGCATTCCGGAACTTTTGGAAAATCTTAAACTCCCTGAATACCGAACCCGCTACAGAACCAAAAGAGAATTGAGGGGAAGAAATGCCCAAGAAGTTTATGATGCCGTGGCAACTTGGGTAGCAAGTTTGGATAAAAATGACCCCAACTTTGAGCATAACCGACTTGAAGCCCTCTGGGTAACCTGGGGTATCAATAAGGTCAATCAAGATCTTCTTCGAGAGGTTTTAAAATCAGAAGATTACCGCGCTAGAGCAGCCGCAGTTCGGGTGTTGAGATACACTGGACATCAGGTAAAAGATCAGGCCAGCCTATTGATGGAGGCCGTGAAGGATTCCAATGGTCGGGTAAAAATGGAGGCAATTGCAGCTGCCTCATGGTTACCAAGAGAAGTTGGGATTCCGATTTTAGCTGAAGCTGAGAAATTGGAAAAGGATCACGTGTGGATTCCTAGGACTTTAGAAACTGCCGTGGCCCATTTGAATGGGCTTTCTGTGGAAGAGAAAAAAGAGGAGGATATTAAGACTTCTCTTAGCGGTTCGGATCGTGAGCTTTTCATTCTCGGAAAAGAAATTTATGCACGTGAAGGATTCTGCGGAACCTGCCACCAACTTGATGGAGGAGGATTAACGGCTTCTCAATTCCCTCCACTTAGAGGAACTCCATGGGTGACCGGAAGTCCAGAGCGGATGATCAAGATTGTCCTGAAAGGAATCATGGGGCCAATTGAAGTGGCTGGAAGAGAATATCCAGGGCAAGTTCCTATGACTCCTTACGAAGGTATGCTCAATGACACCGAAATCGCAGCTGTGCTTACCTATGTTCGAAATTCATTTGGAAATAAAGCCTCCCCTATTTCACCAGATTTAGTCAAGCAAGTTCGGGAAGAAGTGAAGGGCAAGGAAGGTTTCTGGAGTCCTGCTGAGTTGTTAAAGATGCATCCGATGGAGAAGTAAAAGGATTAAAAATTTGAAAATTTAAAGATTGAAAAATTGGGTGAAACCTTGGAACAGACACATAACTCCTTGCTTTGGTCGTAAATCCAATATCATAAATCGTAAATCAATGAAACCCCTTCTAATTCTAGCATTATTCTCCATCTCATCGGTTTCATTCGCTCAATCCAAAAATCTCCGGTTTGAGAAGCAGCTGATTGCTTTTGAAAGCTTTGAATCAGTGGGGATAATGGATGTGGATCAGGACGGAAACCCTGATTTGGTATCGGGAAGTTATTGGTACAAAGGACCAGCCTTTATTGATCGATTCCTGATTGGTCAGGTAAAGCGATACGGGGAGTATTACGAGGATTTTTCCACCATCCCCATGGATGTGAACGGAGATGGGAAGATGGATTTTGTGACAGGAGGATGGTTTGAGGGCAAATTAATTTGGAAGGAAAATCCGGGAGACGGATCCCAGTGGAAAGAGCATCTCATTGCTGAAACCGGCAATATTGAAACCACCAGAGCATGGGATATCGACGGAGATGGAACACTTGAAATCGTACCCAATAACCCCAGAAAGCCCTTGGCTTTTTATAAATGGGTGGGGCCAAATCAGTTTGAAAAATATCAGGTCTTCGAAACCCAAGGCCATGGTCTAGGCTTCGGAGACATCAATGGAGATGGCTGGGGTGATTTGATCAGTTCCATGGGCTGGTATGAAGCTCCGGCAGATTTACGGCACGGGGAATGGACTTTTCACCCCATGGATGGATTCAAGGATCTCAGCATTCCGGTAATTGTTACTGACCTGACTGGGGATGGAAAAAATGATTTAATCCTTGGAAATGGACACGATTATGGATTGTATTGGATGGAGCAAGTGGATAGGGATGGTAAAATAGAATTCATTCGTCACGATATAGATCCTTACCATTCTCAATACCATACTTTGGAATGGGTGGACCTGGATGGAGATGGAAAAAATGAATTGGTGACAGGAAAGCGCTTCCGAGCCCATAATGGAAAAGATCCCGGAGGGAAAGATGAAGTGGGCCTTTATTATTTCAAATGGGATGGAAAATCCTTTGTGAAAAATGTAATCAGCTATGGACCATTTGGTGAGGGAAAAGGTTCCGGTCTTTATTTTTCAGTTCAGGATCTTAATAAAGATGGGAAACCTGATATTGCCGTGGCTGGAAAAGATGGCTTAGCGGTATTTTTTCAGAAATAAGATTACTTCAAAGTTTGATTCAAAACCAAAGCCTTAAATAATCACCCTAGACTAGAGTGAATGGAGTAGTTTTCTACTACTAACTCAAACTTCCTTCTTATGGCAAGAATTTTAATAACTGGATCAACTGATGGACTAGGCAAATTGGCCGCTGAGAAATTGATTGCAGCAGGCCATCAAGTGGTCCTTCACGCCCGAAATAAAGAGCGAGCAGATTTTCTGAAAAGTCAATTAACAAGCTCTTATCCCATTCTAATCGCCGATTTATCCAATCTGGAGGAAACAAAAAAACTTACCAAGGCAGCAAATGACCTTGGCAAGTTTGATGCGGTAATTCACAATGCTGGAGTCCTTCATGCAGATTCCAAAACCATTTTCCAGGTCAATGTTCTTGCTCCTTATGTACTGACAGCCTTAATGGAAAAACCCAATAGGCTGATCTACCTCAGCTCAAGCATGCATTTGGGAGGAAAGGAATTTTCTGAAAAAGGCCAATTGGAAAAAACCACCTATTCCGACTCCAAACTGATGATTACTGCCTTGACAGCTGCTTTTGCAATACTTTATCCAGAAGTACGCTGCAATGCTGTGGACCCGGGATGGGTTCCCACCAAAATGGGTGGCAAAAACGCTCCCGATGACTTGCAAAAAGGCGTGGAAACTCAGATTTGGCTGGCGACAAGCGAAGAAAAGGAAGCCAATGTTTCTGGAAAGTATTTCCGGCACAAGCAAGTAAAAAGTCCACATCCAGCGGTTTTGGATGAAGCTTATCAAAACCGTTTGATTCAATGGTGTGAAGAGCTATCAGGGCTTTGATTTCTAACCTTCTAAACGAGAAAAATCAATAGATTTCAGAATCACGAAAAAATAGAGCAGGCCATGTCCCAACCCAATCCACAAGTAGATCAGTTTCTAATCGAAGGATGCATGCGTTGTTCCAAAGGAGGAACTCCAGCCTGTAAGGTTCATCAATGGACTTCCATTTTGGAAAACCTACGCCAAATCCTTCTGGAAACTGAATTGGTGGAAGAGCGAAAATGGGGAGTTCCGACTTATACTTTGAATGGAAAAAATGTCCTGATGCTTGGTGTATTCAACGAGTCCTGTGTACTGAGTTTTTTGAAAGGAATTTTACTTGAAGACAAACAGGGACTTTTAGAATTTCCTGGTCCAAATTCCCAGCAGGCAAAGGTTTTTCGTTTTACCGACTTGGAACAATTCCATCGCTGGGAAAAGGAGATTCGGGATTTTGTCTCACAGACAATTCAAATCGAGAAACAGGGTAAAAAAGTTGAAGCTACGCGAAAAAGTGGAACTGAAATTCCCGATGAATTAGCCCAAAAATTCGAAGAACATGAGGGGCTGGAAAAGGCATTTTTTGCACTAACCCCCGGAAGACAAAGAGGATATTTGATTCATTTCACCGGGGCTAAGCAAGCCGAAACCCGACTTTCCAGAATCGAAAAGTGTGTGGAAAAGATTTTTCAGGGTAAGGGCATGATGGACTAGAATAGGCAAGCTCAGCTATCCTTTAAATTTTAAAGTTTAAATGAGGAAGTTGATTTTGGAAGAGGAGGTAAGGAAAACCTATCTTCGCAGCCTATGAATATCCTCGATCAACTAGAAAAAGACCCTCAAAGCGTTCAATTCGCAGAAGTAATCGCATTTATCGATTCCCATTATGACTTTACTCCTACCCGATTTACTAATGGAAATACGGTAAATGAGGCAGGGCAAAACAACGGGAGTTGCAAAATCTTCTCCTTTGCAAAGCTTCAAGGCTTGACCAAAGAACAAACTCTGGTACTTTTTGGAGATTACTACCGAAAGGATGTACTGGAAAATCCCCAAGGAACAGACCACCAAAATATCAGAAACTTTATCCAGTTTGGTTGGGAAGGAATCCACTTTGACCAAAATGCCCTGACTGCCAAATAATTTTAAAATGCATAAAAAAAGGCTGCTTAAATACTTGAAGCAGCCTTTTTTTTAGTCCTTAGTCACCTTACTTCCCCACCAAGTAGGATCAGGCTGCCAGCCCGGCTGAAGGATTTCTTTTCTTGCTTTTTCCAGTTCTGGCCAGCGCTCATTCTTAACCTTTTCCAGATACGCCTTTTCCTTTACTGGATCGTATTCCGGATCCACCTGAGGTTTATTTGCATTAGTCTTTTCCAGGTATGTCATCAACTCACCAGATAGCTTCTGAACCACCGCAGGCTCTTTAGATGCTAAATCCACCTGCTCCTGAGGATCACTTTTCAAATTGTAAAGCTCTTGATGTCCATCCTCCCAGTAATAAATCAGCTTCCAGTCTCCTTGACGAATTATAGAACTTGGGTCCCCTCCCTGATTGCCATAATGCGGATAATGCCAATAGAGATTTCTAGAAATTACTTGCTTTTGATTAATTGCTGGGATCATGCTAATTCCTTCCAATCCTTCTGGAATTTTCACTCCCACAGCATCCAATAAAGTCGGGTAAAGATCCATCCCTTGTGCAAGTGTGGCCATTTCCTTTCCTGAAGTTTGACCTGGCATTTTAATAAAAAAAGGAACCCGAAGTCCTCCCTCCCATTGGTAGCCTTTTCCGCCTCGAAGGGGAAGATTGGAGGTGGAATAATTATCCCCAGAGGCTACTCCACCATGATCAGAAGTGAATACGATCAGCGTGTTTTCTAATTCTCCACTTTTCTCCAAAGCCTCCAAAACCCGACCGACTGCCTCATCCATGACCTCCACCAATCCTGCATACACGGGATTATCTTGAACCACCCGAATCGGCAATCTTCTTTCCATTTCATAGCCCTGATCAGTCAAGCCAGCGGCCTCGGCTCGGTCTCTATATTTTTTCCACTTTTCTTCTGTAGTCTGAATTGGACTATGGACTGCATAAAAGGAAAGCATGGCGAAAAAGGGTTTGTCGTGCTTTCCTTCAATAAATCTGGCAGTCTCATTACCAAGGCGCATGCTGAGATTTTCCCCATCTGGACCTTGGACTAGTTTAGGATTTTGGTATGGGGCAAAATACCCACCCATTGGGCTTCCTGACTCATATCCACCAATATTGGTATCGAACCCATGATCTTCAGGATAAGAACCCTCAGAACCCAAATGCCATTTCCCGGCAAAAAAAGTCTCATACCCAGCCGCTTTTAAGGCCTCAGGCAAAGTCAAAGCCGCATGATCCAAGTGATGTTCGTAGCTTGGTGGAAGGAGTTTGGTAAATCGACCTGCTTTTCTCCATTCCTCTCCTTCAGCAGCTCCTATCCAATCCGTGATATGATGGATAGCCGGAGTGACTCCTGTCATGAGACTTGCTCTTGCAGGGCTGCAAACCGGAGAATTGGTATAGCCTTGAGTAAATCTGTAAGAGGCATTTCCAAGTCGGTCAATATTGGGAGTCAGATAAAATTTACTTCCTGTGATTCCTAAGTCATGATACCCCAGATCATCCACTAAAATGAACAGAATATTGGGCTTTTTCTCTTGTCCATTTGCCTGCAGCACAAGCGAAAACAAAAGAACTAGGAAAGAGGAAAAGAAGATTGATTTTTTCATGGTGCCAAAAATTCGGATAGCTTAATTGGAAGACTTCACATCCACCACAAATCGCACATACCTAGTCATCGGGTGAATACCATTGTCCTTTACTTCGGCGATCACATGCAAAGTTCCAGTGGACTGAGCATCTAATTGAACCTTGGCTTGGTTCCCTTCGACCGCAATATTTGCCTCTCCTGAATAAGTACCCACCTCTTTGTAAATCCAAAATTTGGTTTCCAAAGTATCCCCATCCGGATCGGAGGTTTCAATTTCTAAAGTCAAGTTTTCTCCCGGCTTGGCTAAAAGTCTTGAAGTGCCAAGGGCTTTGACCACCGGAGGATGATTTGCCTCAGCAAAATCTTTCACACACCAATCGGCTCGGGCTGCAAAGTCTTGTTGGACAGCCTCCAGCCAGCGAACCTGTGGATAGGTAGCATCCAGGGTATCTTTGAATGGGCTGTAGTCCAAAACTCCTTTTCCATCTTCCCAACGGTTAGGTTGCTCAGTGGACTGCACCAACCGTCCACCCCATCCTCCCCACTCGGGATGATCCAAATTATCCAGTCCGACATTAATCAAGTGCAAATAGGCAGGAGAGTCTCCCTCGGAGATAAAATCATAGACCCCAAAAGTACCCCATTGGGCATTGACCAATTTGGTCGGATCTCCGTGGATATGCTCATCATCTCCTTCCTGCTTTTGTCCATCTCCATAGCTATAATATTGCTTGAGCAGAGGTCCGTGGTTATTGATAATTTCCTCTCCCATAAACTTCCCTTCAAATAGGTAATGCTGGGATTCAGGAACTGCCCTTTTCCAAGCATAGGCAAAGCACCAAAATTGGCTGGAATTGTAATAGATCTTCAAGTCTGGCCAGTTAGGAGCGATATATTTTCTATAGGTAGCATCCTGATCCAAAATCGCATAGATGATCGCCTTGTCCACTACCTTTTGGTAAATGGATTGCCATTCCGGAGTATTCTTGTATTGATCTTCTATGGATTTCAAAGCTCTGGCAATGGTGTTCGTCCCACCCCAAACCTGGAGATAAATTGGCTCCATATCCTCATCCAGAAGTTTGGTTTTGATAAAGTCCGAACCATCGGTATCCACTTCCATTTCCCCTTCAAAATCAATATTTCCCACCCGAACTATAGAGCGCAGGTAATCTGCAGTTGGAAATCCTTCTGCATGCTGACTTAGTTTGGGATACACTTCAGCATAAGCATCCAGAAGGGGATTCATCCATTCCACTCCCGGCCAACGCAAGTCAGTCTTTGCCCCGTACATATTTTTGGTCATTTCCATCTCGGAAGTGAAAAGGGTTCCCTTTCCATCTCCTTTGTAATGCCACATGGAAGAAGAATAAATCAAACCCTCGATCCGAAACTCATTTGCGTAAAGCAACATCCGGATAAAGGAATCCACATCGTCAATCTCTCCATCGGTGGTGACTATTGTTCTGGGCTTGGAGGGCTCGTGAATAGGTTCCGTTTGGGTTTCGGTCTTAGGCTGGCAGGAAAAAAGGAGGATCAAAGCCAAGAAGGCATATAGGTTTTTCATAGGTTTTGGGTTTGCAGGTTTCAAATTAGAAAAAGGAAAGGAAAAACCATTGGAAATCTCGAATCCAAAACCTTAACCCAATAATTACTAAATTTCTGAACAGGTGGTCAACTCGCAAGTCTGCCATTTTCTTTAACCTACTTTTCAAACCATGGAACAAAAACAACTATCCGAATTAACTGAGCAGGAATTGCTGGACTTGGCAAAAAAGGTGAAATCAAGTTCCATTTATCATGCAGTCCTGATTGGATTTCTAATTGGAATTGTAATCTACAGTGCGATAAATAATGCCCTTGGTTTTTTGACCCTCATCCCCTTATTCCTTGCCTATAAGTTGATCAAGGGTCCGGGCTATCGCTCCAAAGATGTCAATGAGGAATTAAAGAAAAGGAAATTCATATAGGGAGAATCAATAGCTACTCCTTACCGATTTCTTCCTTCACCATCTGGATCAAAGCATTATTCTCTTCCAATTTATACCGATAGGCATTCATTACCCTGGTGTGCAAAAAAATCTTGAATCGGATCCCATTTACAATTCGTGCATCTGAAGCATAATCTTGAATGGATTTGGAGGGAATTGTAAATTTTGAAACCTCATCTATGCCTTCCAAATCAGGAGCATCCATCAGGATAAAATCAAAGCCCATTAAATAGGGACGAATAATCTCTCGGGTATGATTGATAATGGCGTCCTCAATACTCAAAAAATACTCCCTATTATAGTAATTGATGATGAAGTCCAATAATTGCCCATTTGAAATCGAAGCTAGCTTACCGGTTTCGGAAAGGCTGGTGAAAGTACTTTTTTCAATTTCCAAATGTGTAGTTTGATTTACCGTAAAAAGCTTGCTGGAAAATTCTTTTTTCGTGAATCTATCTGGTGCCTTTAAAATTATCAGGCTGGAGTCTAAACTATTGACGATCTCTTTATTGGTTGCAATATCAAGCTGAATGGTGACTGAATCCTGTTTCAAATTTACAAGCAGTTTTTCCAGACTTTGCTTCAGCTCTTTTTGAGAGTTTCTTTCCACATTCCAATTATTGGCTTGGATTGCAATGAATATCCCAATGACTACCAGGATAATTTCCCCGATTGCATAGCTGAGGTATTTGAAGGCAGATCCATTGGAAAAAAGGCTTTGCCGAAGCTTTCTGAAAAAGTTGAACATCTGTTTAGGTATTTGATCTGCTGTAAGATCGGAAAATTATTTGCTTCTTTATGATCCTCTGGATTTTATTCCTTGGACTAGAATTCCCAGAAAATTTTCAATATAACGTACCTGAACTCGAGGCAAAACTGATCAGCCGATTGATTAAATGAAAAGTAAAAAACCAATAGTCCTCTTGATCATGCTGCTGATCGCAAGCATTTTTATTATCGGTCCTTCTGATTGGCTAGGGGATGCGGGAAAAAAAATGTACCACAGCTACTTTGCGGATTTTGCCATTCCTTTTGGCTATTACTTTCTGCTAATCCTGATGGAGGATCAACTGGAGCTCCTTCAAAATTGGTATGTCAAAGCCAGCGCAGTGTTTATCCTTTGTACGACCTCCGAAATCCTGCAGTACTTTGGGATTTACGCTTTGGCCAGTGTTTTCGATCCAGTAGATATTCTGGTTTATGCTTTGGGTGCAGGTGCAGCAGCTTTGGCGGATAGAAAGATTTTCACAAGAGTATTTGGTTTTTGGAAGTAGAAAATGCAAGAAATAGAATCCAAGGACTATGCTTCAGTCTGTCTTCGATCTCTTGATTTAGACAATAACTCCTTTTATTTTGAGTTAATTTTCGGGAGAAGGAAGTCTATTTTTGTTGGTTTCCCGTCCAGAAAAAGTATTTTGAAACTCCCCTAACCTATCAAAATTAGATGCCATTTTTTCAAAAGTATTCCGTGCTAATCTGCATTCTCATTTCGACTATTTTTTTGCTGATTGCTACTTTTCTTTATCCAGGAGGCTCAATTCTCGATGAGAATTCCGAAGGCTTTGACTGGTCCAAGAATTTCTTCAGCAATTTGTTTTTAGAAAATGCCCTAAATGGAGCAGCAAACCCTTCCAGAATCTGGGCCCTGATCGGCATGATTTTTAATTCCATTGGATATGGACTTTTTTTTCTTCACACCTCCCAAAAAATACCTCAAAAACACGCTGCCTTAGTGTTGAAGTCTGTGGGCTTGTTCAATATGCTTTTTACTTTTCTGATCGCAACCGAACTACACGATATCATGGTGACTGTCTCCAGTACACTGACTATGCTAGGACTTTTTTATATCACTGTCTTTGTCCTAAGGAGCAGACTTTTGGGATTTAAGTTTTTGTGTATTGTTAGTTTGCTGATATTCTATTCTACCTTATTCTTGTTTGGTGTAGGGGACTGGGAAGTATTGGCTATCATGCAAAAGGTATCATTTCTGGTCTTTATCATTTTGGTTTTGGGGATAGAATATTTCACGAGTCTCGAGGACTTTGAACCCCAAACCCAGACAAATTCTCAGTAAAGCATCAAAATCAATTTAGTTGAAATTGAAAATCATGAAATGAGGATTCATTAATTTTTCAATCCTTTTGGCCCCTTGGCTTGGACTCAAGGTAAATTCTTGCTTTCCTGCAGATCATCCGAATTTTCCTTTTTTTTTTTCCTTAGAGCCAAATCCATGCTTAGGAAAGGCATAAATTATTGTTTAGCTTTTGGGTCTTAGACCTCGTTTTCAATTTTAGATGGCTATAGCTGAAGAAGTTTAATGACGACATCCCCTCTTTAATCCAGGCTCAATTTGTTAAGATAAAATGAACATTACCCCCCTAATAAACTACTTCGACCAAATTCTCCCCCTCAACGAGGAAGAAAAAAACGCTTTGGAAGAGGTTTACCAAGAAAGGAGAATAAAGCGAAGACAGTTTATTCTTCAGGAAGGGGATATCTGCAAGCACTACACTTATGTGGTGGAAGGCTGCTTCAAAATGTACTTAATCGATCCTAATGGAAAAGAGCATAACCTGCAGTTTGCCATTGAAAATTGGTGGATTGGGGACATTGGCAGTTTCCATTCCGAGGAGCCAAGCAAGCTTACCGTAGAGGCTCTGGAGAATTCTGTTATTCTTCAGATCAAGAAAGAAGATCAGTTGAGACTATTTGAAGCGTATCCCAAATTTGACCGAATTTTCCGGGTATTGACTGAGAATGCCCTGGTCAGCGCCCAACGAAGAATTTTGCAAAACATCAGTTCCACCGCCGAAGATCGCTACCTGGATTTTGTCAAGCGCTATCCTTACTTTTTCAATCGTATTTCCAATGTCCAAATTGCATCCTATCTCGGTGTGACCCCAGAATTCCTCAGCACCATTCGAAAAAAACTTTCGGAATCTTAATCTACCTTAAGACTCTTTCTTAAACTACTCCATAGGTAAGCCAATCGGCCTTTGCTCAACTTTGTATTGTTCATAAACTTAAAAGCAATACAAAATGGAAAAGAAAATAATCGCAGTAGTAGGTGCCACAGGTCTTCAGGGAAAAGGGGTTGTAGATGCACTGAAAAAGGAAGGTTCATTTACGGTAAGAGCAATAACCAGAAACCCCTCAAACTATCAAGGCAACGCAGACGAAGTTGTCCAAGGTGACCTGAAAGATTTAGATTCTTTAACCCAAGCTTTTGAAGGGGCATATGGGGTTTTTGTGGTCACCAATTTTTGGGAGGGAGCTGATGAAAAGGCACAAGGAAAAATCGCCATTCAGGCTGCAAAGAATGCCAAGGTGAATCATTTTATCTGGTCCACTTTGCCCAATGTGGAAAAAATAAGCAATGGGAAATTTGAAGTTCCCCACTTCACAGGCAAGGCTGAAGTAGACCAGCTTGTAATCGATGCCGGGTTTGAAAATTACACCTTTGTTCAACCTCCATTTTACTTTCAAAATTTGACAGGTCAGTTGGGTGCCCAAACCCAGCAAGATGGATCTCTAGGATGGACTCTTCCCATTCATGTTTCGAAGAAGGTCATCCATATGGCTGACATTCATGATTTGGGGAAGGTAGTAGCAGGAGCCTTTTTGAATCCGGAAAAAGTAGGAAAGGGAATCTACTTAGCCTTGGCGACAGAATTAAACAGTTTTCAGGATGTGATCTTGGCATTTAAAGAGAATGGCAAAGAATACACTTTCAATGAAGTCCCTGCAGAAGTCTTTTCTACCTTTTTTGAAGGAGCAGAAGAGATAGCTCAAATGTTTTCCTACTTCGACTCCTATCAGTATATGGGGCCAGATTCTTCAGAAAGGATCCAACTGGCTAATGAAATCGCAACGGAAGAGTTTAAATCCTTGAAAGATTGGATCAAGGAAAACAAGTAATCTGAGTCTACAGGGCTGGAAATACCCTGATGAATTCTGAAAAACAAAAACAACTTAAACCTCAGCAATCATGGAAAAGCTAGAAAAAGAAAAAATCGAAACCCTTTTGGGTGAATACAAAAAATCATTGAACACTTCAGATGCGAAATTGGCTCAATCTCTATATACCAAAGATGGGATTTTCATGCCTTCTGAAGCTCCCTCAGGCATTGGCTCAGAGGCGATTTTGAGATCTTATGAATTTGTATTTTCTAACATTCAGTTGAATATCGAATTCTATATCGAAGAAATCCAGGTGGAAGGAAATATGGCTTTTGCAGTGACCAGCTCCAAAGGAACCACCCTAATTCATGCAACTGGGAATACAGTTGCGGAAGCCAATCGAGAACTCTTTGTATTTGAGAAAGTAAATGGGGATTGGAAAATCGCCAGGTATATGTTTAACAAAACAGAACCTCAACTATAGAAATCATTAAAAGCATAAAATCGGCCCGAAAGTCTTAGACTTCCGGGCCTTTTTAGTTTTAATCCAAAACAATTTGAGCTTGATTTATTCTATTATTTACTAAATAGAATTCTCATCCTTGGTTAACCTTGCTTTATTTCCTAGTTTGATAGATCAGATTATTCTCCAAAATGGATCCAAATCGGGCATTTGATCCCCATTTTCATGATAAAATGCGGCAATTGGTTTATCAGAGAAAAGTGGATTAGGTATCTCATTTAGTTTATTCGGTTTTAAAACATTGACAAAGAACCCCATGACCCCTTCTGCTAAATCCGTATTTTATTTTGGCATCTACCTTACTCTAGTTGGGTTAACTCTCTTGTTTATCCCTAATCTGTTTCTATCGCTCATCGGGGTAGAAAACACGAGTGAAATTTGGATTCGTTTGGCTGGAATATTACTCATCGCACTCTCAGTTTACTATATCGTTGCGGTAAAACACCAACTCTCAATCATATTCAAGGTCACCGCATTTATCCGTTGTACCATCATCATTTTCTTTTCAGTTTTTGTTTATCTAGAAATGATGGAACCTGTAATGCTGATTTTTGGAGCGATTGATTTTGCAGGAGGAGTTTGGACCTATCTCGCTATGAAAAAAGAAGGTATTTGGTAAATGATGAAAACAATCCGCGCCACTTCCGAAAATCCTGATTTTCAAATGCTGGTTTCCAAATTGGATCAGTATCTCGCCATCCGAAATGGGGAAAGCAATGACTTTTATTCCCAATTCAATAAAATTGACCTAATCCAACATGTAGTCGTTGCCTATTTGGATGACAAGGCCGTTGGCTGTGGCGCGATTAAGAAATTTGATGAATACTCCATGGAAGTCAAACGCATGTTTGTTCTTCCGGAATTCCGAGGAAAGGGAATTGCAGGGGCGGTTTTACAAGAATTGGAAAAATGGTCCGAAGAATTGGGAATGGCAAAATGTGTTTTGGAAACAGGAGATGACATGGCCGATGCGATCGGACTCTACCAAAAATCCGGCTACAAACGCACACCCAATTACGGTCAGTACGAAGGTGTAGAAGGGAGTGTTTGCTTTGAAAAAGTGTTGGTTTTAAGTCCCTGAAATTTATCAAAAGTGAAAAACCAGAAACCAGCCAAAACTCAACTTTCCTTGGATTTTTAAAAAAAACTCGGGTTTAAACGGGATTAATTACCCATTTTGACTTACCAAGTGAGAAAAAAACCAAGTAAATGCTTAAAAAAATCCTTTTTCTAGTTCCAGTTCTTTTTCAATTCTACCAAGTAAAATCCCAAGCTCAAGAGCAAATTGTAATAGGAACAAAGCAGCAAATTCACTCCGATATTCTAAATGAAAATCGGGAATTCTGGATAAGTCTCCCGGATTCCTATAACGAAGAAGGAGCCTCCTATAAGCGATATCCCGTATTGATTCTTTTGGATGGCAGTGCACATTTCAGATCAGTGACCGGGATGGTCAACTACATGAGTTCGGGTGCCAATGGAAATTACCGAATTCCAGAGATGATCGTAGTGGGAATTCAAAACGTAGATCGAAGGCGCGACTTCACTCCCGATAAAATCATTACAGTCCGTGAAAACAATTCTGGGGGTGGAGATAAGTTTTTGGGCTTCTTGGAAAGTGAACTCATTCCTGAATTAGAGCAAAAGTATCGAACAGACCCTTTTCGGATTCTGTTTGGACATTCTTTAGGTGGCCTTTTGGCTACCCATGCGTATTTGAAGGAAAATACCCTTTTCCAGGCATTCATTGCTGTGGACCCTAGTTTCGGAACTTGGGATGAAGAAACTATGGACAAAAAGCTAGAAGCTATGCCTGCGCAAAGTTTTGAAAGATTCCTTTACATCGCGACAGCCAATTGGGACAAACGAAACATCAGAAATCGGGATCGGCATGTGCGATTTTACGAATCACTAAACAGCAAATATGAAGGTGAATTGCGAGCTCAGCTGGATTATTTTGAAGAAGAAAACCATGGGTCTGTCCCAGTGATTGCATTTTATGAAGGGATTTCAAGCATTTTCGAAGGATATGGAATTTCCTACCGAGATATCAAATCCACAGATCAACTCAATCGGCATTTCGAGAACATTTCCAATCGCCTTTCTTGGGATATAAATCCACCAGAGGACTTGGTAAATAGGATTGGCTATACCCTTTTGCAAAGCAGAAATGAGGAAGAAAAATCCCAAGCCTTGGAGTTTTTCATCCTAAACACTGAAAATTTCCCCAAATCCTATAACGCCTTTGATAGCTTGGGAGAAGCCTATGAATTGTTGGGGAATCAGGAGAAAGCACTAGAAAACTACCAAAAGTCTCTCCTGCTCAACCCTGAAAATGAACATGCCCGGACAAAGCTGGAAAGCTTTGGTAAAAAGGATTAAAAAGGGGATCCATTGGGTCATCAATTCTTTTCAGGGTTATGTATAAATCAATTCTTACTAGGTGGAATTTATTACTCCGGTGGAAGGCTATTGAATCCCAACTATTAAACCTTTATATTTCTAATTGTATTTCAAGAAACATTTTTTGAATTCTTTATCTCTACTTTATTCTTGCATCAATGAAAAATTACATCCTCCTACTTCTATGTCTTGCAATAGCTTGTACTGGAAATAAATCTGAGAAAACTTCAGCTGATGATACTAAGTCAACAGAAACTTATGTACATGAAGGGACAAGTTATGAGGTTCCTTATTTCCCTTTGAAAGAGGCTTTTTTCGGGGAGCAGCATATGCATACCGCAGTTTCCATGGATGCCTTTATTGCCGGGACCAGACTGACTCCGGATGATGCCTATCGATTTGCACAAGGGGAAGAAATCATGGTCAATGGAAGTATGCACAAAATCAAAAGACCTTTGGATTGGACAGCGGTAACAGACCATTCCGAGTTTTTAGGAGAGACATTCACCTTATTGAATGAAGGTACTCCGGGATATGACCACCCTGTGGCTACGGCCATGCGAGAGGCGAAGGATTTGAAGGAAGCGCTTGGGCTGTATAAAAAATATGTACTTGACGTTTTAGCGGGTGGTGGAGATCCACACCCTCCATTTTATCAGGGTCCTCAAGCGGCTATTTCTAGCTGGAAAAACAATTTTGAGGCAACTGAAAAGAATTATAAGCCGGGCAAATTTACCACCATCCATGCCTACGAATGGACTTCTGCTCCCAATACCGCCAACCTTCACAGAAATGTTTTCTTTAGAGATACCAATCTACCCGAAGTTCCTTTTTCTTCCAATGAAGGTGCAGATCCAGAACAACTTTGGGCTTGGATGAAAATCCAAAAGGATAAAGGAATCAAAGTTTTTGCGGTGCCTCACAATCCAAATGAAAGCAAGGGGTATCTATTTGCAGAAGAAACCCTGAGCGGTAAGCCTATCACCAAAGAATATGTAGAAACCCGGGCTGCCATGGAGCCTTTGGTGGAAATGATGCAAATCAAAGGAAACTCTGAGGTAGTTCCAGACTTTTGGCCAAATGATGAATTTGCCGACTTTGAAAACGCTGTTTCGATTCAGCAGTACAATGGAAGAGTATTCGAAAAAAGGAATTTCATCCGTTGGGGCCTTGGAAGAGGTCTAAAATATCGGGAAGAGTTTGGCACCAACCCATTCAAATATGGATTCGTAGGCGGAACCGATAGCCACAATGGTACACCTAGTAATGTGGAGGAAGATAATTATTCCGTAGGTAGTCATGGCTTGGTAGACAAAACAGCCGAGGATCGAGTAAAGAATGAATTAGATGGGGAGCTATATGCCAGAGATGCCAATCCAGGAGGCTTGACTGCGGTATGGGCAACTTCGAATACGAGAGAGGCGATCTGGGACGGTATGCATGCCAAAGAGACCTACGCTACTTCTGGTCCTAGAATTAAGGTGAGAGTTTTTGCAGGACAAGGATTTAAAAGTTCCTATGAATCTTATGAGGCCTTGGTAAAAGATGGATATGAAAAAGGAGTTCCTATGGGCGGAAACTATTCAGGAAATTCTGCTCCTGAATTTCTGGTTTGGGCTATAAAAGATCCAATTGGCCCGGGTCTGGATAGAATTCAAATCATCAAAGGATGGGTAGAAAACAATGAAATCAGGGACACCATCTTCAACGTGGTTGCCTCTGACAATCGACTTCTTCCTGATGGTTCAGTTACCCCTATTGATGCTCCTGTGAATTTAAAAACTGGTGAGTTTGACAAAACTAAAGGTGCTCCTGAATTGATGGGAGTTTGGAAAGATCCTCAGTTTAATCCTGACCAACAAGCCTTCTATTACGTGCGTATTTTACAGCTCCCTACAGGCCGATGGAACCTATTCGATGAAATAAGAAATCCGGGCTTGAAATTCCCTGAAGACACCAAAAAAGAAATCGTGGAACGTGCCTGGGCATCCCCAATCTGGTACGAACCGACTGTCAAATCGAAATGATTTTATGAAGAAATTACTAAAAGAACCCTTAATCCATTTTTTGATTTTGGGTTGTTTGATATTCGCGTATAGTTCTTGGAAAAATAAGGCAGAAGAAAGTGACAACGTAATTTTAATCGATCAAGAAGAGTATGATTACCTCCTGAGTACATGGAAAAAACAATGGAATCGTGAGCCCAACACCGATGAAATTGAAGCTTTTTTAGACCAATACTTGAGACAGGAGGTCTTTTACAAAGAGGCATTGGAAATGAATTTGGATCATAATGATCTGATCATCAAACGCCGACTTGCCCAAAAGATGGAGGCAGTATCTAATGACTTGAGTGCAATGATCGCTCCTGCGACAGAAGACGAGTTAAGAGCTTTTTATAATGAAAACAAAAAGCTCTTTTCCTTGGAGCCTTCTTTCTCCTTTCGTCAGGTTTTGTTTTTAGAAAATGAAACTTCCCAATTGCATGCAAGCCTGAAAAACTTCAATGAGAAAACTGCTTTCCCCGGGCAATTGGTAAACAGATTATCAATTTCTAACAGTTGGGAAAATGCTTTCTTAAATGAAATCGATAATGCCTTCGGAGGAGATTTTGCAAAATCAATAGAAAGCCTTCCCCTAAACCAATGGGTTGGGCCTATTTCTTCAGGCTTTGGAAATCATCTGGTTTTTATCTCCAAAAAAAATCCTGAAAGAATAGCCGAATTTGAAGAAGTGAAAGCCTTGATCCAAAAGGAATTTGAATTTCGTACTGAATTAGAAACCCAAGAAAAGGTTTATCAGGAATTGCTTAAAAAGTACGAGATCAAAATAACCACCAAGTCAATCCCCCAAGAAATCATCAACCGATTGGCCTCATGAGATCTTCATTTATTTTGGGGATAGTGTTCTTATGTATGATTGCCAGCCAATTGGCATGGGGGCATGAAATTCGCCCTGCCTTTCTCCAGATTCAGGAAAAATCCCCTGGGAAGTTTGGCGTCTTTTGGAAAGTTCCACGAACGGTGGACAAGGTTTTGGATATCCAACCCAAGTTTGAATCCAACTTTACCCTAAATCAAACTCAGGAACCCAGGCTTTTGGAAGCATTTATGCTTTATTCTTATGAACTACAGGGAGAAAGTAGCTTAGAAAACTCTGAATTGAGCATTGAAAACCTCAAAGAAACAGGAATTGATGCCTTAGTGGACATTCGGTTTTTAGATGGCAGACATTATACATTTCTTCTTCAGCCCACCTCTAATGCTGTTTGGATTCCCGAAAAATCCAGCAAACTTCAAGTTGCCAAGACTTATCTGATTTTTGGAATCGAGCATATCCTGCTTGGTTACGATCACTTACTTTTTGTTTTGGCCTTAATCATGATTTCCTCAGCCTGGAAAAAACTGATCAAAACCATCACTGCCTTTACGCTTTCTCACAGCATTACTTTGAGTATTTCCGCTTTAGGGTATACAGCCCTTCCTGGAGCACCAGTGGAAACGGTGATTGCTTTGAGTATCGTCTTTTTGGCTCTGGAAGTTTTGAAGTTTCAAGGTGGAAAACCTACGCTCACTAGTGAAAAACCATGGCTGGTAGCCTTTATTTTTGGTTTGTTGCATGGATTTGGATTTGCTGGAGCCTTGTCAGAAATCGGCTTGCCCTCCAATGAAATCCCAGTCGCACTAGCCACTTTCAATTTTGGAGTAGAATTAGGCCAACTCTTATTTGTCGGAGTAATTATTGGTCTCTGGAAATTGATCCAAGGACATGTTCAAGTCAAGCCATGGCAGAAAAAGGTCATTCCTTATGGTATAGGATCTATTGCAGTATTTTGGGTGATTGAGCGAATAATTAATATCTAAGAGGTAAAAAATAACAGTTTAGATCTTAGCATACTTTTCTATTTGCAAGGGCTATCCAGTCACTTAAAAAAAGAAAGGAAACTCTGAAACTTGGATTGCAAAAAGAAGGAAGCTCAGATTTTTCTAAGCTTCCTTATTTCTAAAATGCTTTTGTATGGAAATTGGCAATCTTAAAAAAACAATCAATTTTTCCTTAGCTCCTCCACTCCATTCGCATTCAATTCTATGGATATGACCTTGCCACTTTCCCTTTTAAACTTGAGCAAAATCGGAAAATAATCTACTTCGAAGGTATCCTCAGCGATTGGCGTAGCATAGGAATGCCTCGAATTGTCTCCATCTTTCATGGAAAACTTGAATCGGTTTTCTTCTAGGGTAATTTCAACCTCTTCAGCCTCTCCATAGATACCCGTGTATTGAATCCAATTCCTTGGATCTCTTACCTCAGGACTTAACCAGCGGTTATATTTTTTCATGACTTTCTCCACCTCCTGCTCAGGTAATTCGAAGATGACATTGCCATGGATACCATCCAGAGTCTCTGCAGCTACCATGGAATTGATGATAGCCTCTTCTACTGCATGGGTTGTAGCTATGAACAGTGGGGTGATGATGTCATTAGAAACCGTCTCAACTTGCACATTTTCCTCTCGGTTGAAAGCTCCTTCATTTGCTGTGGAAAAAGCGATAAAAATATCCCCGGATCCATTAGTCCCATATCCTCCGGTTCGGTTGATACCTAAAGGAATCCTTTGGGCGATTCGCTTGAGTTGATGTGGTAAAAGAGGAGCATCAGTCGCGACAATTACAATGATCGATCCGTCCCGTCCTTCGCCTTCCGTGTTTGGATCCCCATAAAATTCATTGTGTGGAAGATGCATCAGATCCAATCCAATCGGCACTCCAGCTAGGGTCAGATGGGAAGCAGTTCCAAAATTCGATTGAACCAAAACCCCAAGGGTATACCTATTTTCTCCAACGTGGACCATTCTTGATGAGGAACCAATCCCACTTTTGAAACCTAGAGTTCTCATACCTGTTCCTCCACCTACATTTCCTTCCTTTACAGGACCTGGCTTAGCATCTTCAATAGCTTCACGGACATTTTCTTCTTTCACATGAAAGCCATAAATATCATTCAATTCTCCGTCGTAGGTTTCTGCCACGACAGGATAGGTATACCAGAATTTTTCATCCCCGTACCAATTGGTATCGACATACCATTTTAAGACTGCATCCCGAACTACCCCAACACTATTGGTATTGGTGATCATGATGGGTGTTTCCAAAAATCCGGATTCAGTTAACCAGGTAGTTCCGGTCATTTCTCCATTCCCATTTAGGCTGTACCAATTGGCATAAACCGGACTGAACTTTTTACCTCTGGGAAATACTGCAATCACACCAGTGCGGGCTGGACCTTCTCCAATTTTCAGGGCTCCCTTACCCTTGATAATGGTGCTATGCCCTACCTCTATGCCTTTAACATCGGTGATTGCATTGTAAGTACCGGGAGTCCCTCTAAAAGGAATCCCCAGATCACGCGCTCGTTTTTGCTGGGCTGAAAGTGAAGAAATTAGAAAAAAGCTAAAGAGGATAAGAATGGATTTTCGCATGATAAAAAGAGTTTGGTAACTATCAATGTACTAAACTCCATTCCAAAAACCTGCAATTCACCCCTTATAACTTGATGTAATCAATTGTTACTTCATTAAAACTAGGAGTGGATATTTCCTTATTGTTAGGTAGCGATCGGTTAAAAAATCGATTCTAAAGTATGCTCAATTTGAGAAGGGTTAGGTTAATTTTCTTCCATCGACAAAATACATATCTACCTGCTTGTAACTTTTTACATCAATCTGGCCACGGTGAGCACAGGTAAACTTATCTTTTACCAACTCATAGGTATCTCCTGAAATATTCACTTTTCCGGGAAGCCCCGAGGATTCAATTCGGGACGCCAAATTTACTGTTGCTCCCCAGATATCGTAGACAAACTTATTTTTACCCACTACTCCTGCTACTACTGGCCCTGTATGAATTCCTATCCTAGCTTGAAAATAAAAATCACTTCCTTGCTCCAATCGTTGTTTTTTTACGGAATCTAAAAATTCTGTCATTTCCAAGGCCGCCTCAATTACTCGGATTTCGTCATTTATTCCCGGAAGAGGTACTCCTCCAGCTGCCATATAGGAATCTCCAATAGTTTTGATTTTCTCTATCCCATGCTTAAGACTTATTTCATCAAATTTACTAAACACATAATCCAACTCTTCAACCAATTTTTTAGGACTGATGTGTTTTGTAAGCTCTGTAAAATCTTTAAAATCCGTAAACAGAACAGTTACTTTTGGGAAATGCTTTGGCTCTACTACGCCACGAGTTTTGAGTTCTTCAGCTACTTTGGAAGGAAGAATATTTTTTAGCAAGGTTTCCGAAAGATCTCTTTCTTTCATTAGGTCATATGTCCGCTCCTTTACCTGTGATTCCAGACTATCATAAAGCAAGGCATTTTGGAGAGAAATGGACAACTGAGAAGAAAGTAAATTGAGCAACTCCACATTTTCCTCCGTAAATGCATTGGTAATTAGATCATTTACCAAGTAAATGGTCCCCAAAATTTTCCCTTGGTTGATGATAGGAGTACAAAAAATCGACTTGCTACCCAAGCGCATAACATCCTCATTGTAAACAAATTTCCCCAAAGAGGATGCATCTCCCAACACCATGGGCTTTTGGGTACGCTCCACATATTGGACAATCTTCAGGGAAAGTGGGTGTTGGTCTCTAGGCAAACTTGCCAATTCGATTAAATCCGTACTATTTCCTTCTTTTTTTGAGAGATCATTTGAAGCACGAATCCACCATTCCCCTTTTTCCTTGATCAAAAACCATCCTTTATTTGCTCCTGCATTTTCCAATAGCAGCTCCATCATTTTTCTCAACAATTCATTCAGTACAATCTCTCCAGATATCACCTGGGAGGCTTTGTAAATGGTAGTCATGTTGAGATTAAAATGTGATAGGGAGGTTCCTTTTGTCGAAGATATTGAGTTACTGGTCGGAGAGAAATGCGTTTGCGCGAATTCCTGATACTTTTCACTTAGGAAATTTGCCTTTGAATTTGCACCATAGGCTTTGTAGGTAGTGATCGCTTTGGAAAGGAAAAACCGATGAGACTCCATCAAATCTAGGGATTTAAGATACCCAGCATAGAGCTCACAGGCCAAGGCACTCTCATGCATCAGCCCGTTTGTTTTAGCTTCCTGAATTGATTTTTCATAGAAATCCCTAGCCGCATGATGATTTCCTCTAATTCGATTAATCTCCGCAAGGATCAAATTATACTTGCTATCGTATGAGAATGGGGCATTCTTTTTATACCATTTGATCTTTTGAATGCATAGTTTGAGTTCTGCCTCTGCCTTTAGTTTTTTTCTTCCCGAGAGTTTTGGAAGTAAGGCTAAAATGATCAAAGCCTTGTAAAAATAAAAAGCCCCAATATGAAACAGGGCTATCCCAGCATCCCTATAAAAATCTGCTCTTCTGGCTATCACAGCAGCCCGTTCATATCGCTCAAATAGAAAATACATGATCATTTGATATACCGAGGATTTAAAAATCCCATTTAGCGCATTTGTGCTTTTTTGGTAATCAAATGTTTTTTCGTAATC
This sequence comes from Algoriphagus boseongensis, assembly GCF_004362805.1. Classification (GTDB taxonomy): domain Bacteria; phylum Bacteroidota; class Bacteroidia; order Cytophagales; family Cyclobacteriaceae; genus Algoriphagus; species Algoriphagus boseongensis. Next base: position 159,384 of record NZ_SNYF01000008.1, on the reverse strand, counting down.
GTAATATTTACCTTGAATTGAGCCAGAACGAAAGTCGGGATCCTGTAGGTGCGCCATCATCTGCCTGATAGATGACACATCTAAAGCAGTATTTCTTTGGTGAATAATATTGAGTACCGCATGATCATACGTCTCCACTTCCTCATAAAATTGGGGTAAGGGCGTACCTGCGAAGAACTGCATAAAGCAGTACACTTCGGCCCCATAGGCAGCAAAAACATAATCCCCTACCTCTACCCCCTTTATATAGATTTCACCAGTGGTCTCTTGTGATTTGAGCAGCGGCATTGTCCAATGCCTAACAAACACATTAGTAATTAGGTGAGCCTTTGGAAATTCCTCCCTGGCATCATACTTCTCTACTATGTCTCGGGCTAGCTGGGCAAATTTAGCCCCCAGCTGCATTTCTCCAGTAAGCCCACAAAGGACCAAACCATAGCCCCCATAGCCACTGGATGATGCGGGCGTATTTCCATATCTGACAGAAAGCTTTACCTGCTCAAAGATTAAAATGGGATTCATATTAGGCAATCCTACATAGGTAGGCCCATTGAGGTAGGTAAGCATCCGAATGGCAGCAAGTTTTTCCGGATCAGACATGAGTGGCTTATGGTATAGCGACTCAATTGTCTCATTTCTTAATACCCATCTAGCTTCCAGGAAGGATTTGATAATGGTAGGCTTTCCGGGATTTTTGGGAAGGTCGATTCCCAGTTTTTCCAAAAACTCCAATCCACTATAAATACTTTTGAGCAATTGGTTTTGGGCATGGTAGGCCAAAACTCGGATTTTATAGGCCGTCTCTGTTTCTAATAAAGAGTGAACATGATTTAAAATCTCATCAATGTATTGATGGGCCTCCACAAAATCGGTTTTCAAAAAGGCATTTTCCGCAATTTCATTGTACAATGCCAGAGCCCGATCATAATCGGATTCCCAGTGATTCGAAGGCAAAAGCGATAAGCCGATTTTTGCATATTTCAATCCAAAATCATAGGCAGCAGAGTTTTTAGCCATTTCAGCAGCCTGAATGTTCATCTGAATCAAAAGCCTCTTTTCAGATTCTTCGGCTATACTATCCCTGCCGTTATTGAGATGGTCAACAATATCAAACTTCCATTCGACCCTTTCTTCATCCTCCTGTTCTGCTAATAAATACCTTCCTATTTTGAGGTGAATTTTACTTTTTTCTTCCTCAGAAAGCCCGGAATATGCTGCCTGTTGAATTCTGTCGTGGGCAAAAAGGTAATTATTGCTCTTTTCTTTCAGGCCTACCATTCTGATCAATAGGCCATTGATCAAGACCTCATCCATCCCTTTGTCGAAAAGATCCAAAGACATAGAGCTGATATTTTCCAACACTGTTCGGTCGAAAGAATTACCTAAACAAGCAGCATATTTTAAAACGGAAGCTCCTTCCGAGGTCAGTCTCGACAACTTGGCTGTCATGTAATCCACCACATTCTGGGAGGACTCTGTCTGGATTATTTTTTGGATATCCCATCTCCAGTGTCTGGTCTTGGGATTGATGGAAATGGTACCTTCCTCATACAGACCTTTCAGAAGCTGGCGTGTAAAAAAGGCGTTACCATTGGTTTTTTGATAAATGATTGAAGCCAATTCCTCCACTCCCGGGCTATCCTTTCCAAAGCTATCTTGGCAAAGCTCTATGACAGATTCCAGTTCCAAGTCTCCTAATACGATTTCGACTGGATTCAGACCCGAATTAGCAAGAGACCGTAACATGATAGTCAAAGGATGCGCTTCATGAACTTCATTATCCCTATAAGTGCCAACAATTAGGATTTCTGAATTGGAAGACTCTTGAAGAAGAATCTGCAAAATCGTAATAGAGCCCAAATCAGCCCATTGCAAATCATCTATCAAAAGGACAGTAGGATGATCCTCAGTCCCAAGGGATCTGATGAACTTCACCATGACGTTATTGAATCGGTTTTGGCTTTCAGTACCACTTAAAACTGGAATTTCTTCCTGCTGACCAATTAATAATTCGAGGTTAGGGAGAATATCAGTGATTACCTTTCCGGATCTTCCCAGTGCTTTTTGAATCCGTTTTGTCCAAAATTCTACTCGTTCATTTTCCTCCAGGAGCAAATTCTCCACATGCGCCTGAAGCGCATTGATGATCGCAGAATAGGGAATACTTTTCTGTAAATGATCATATTTACCTTCGAGAAAAAAACTTCCGTGGCGAAAGGCAATTTCTTTGAGTCTAAGGGCTAAGGCTGTTTTTCCTGACCCAGAGGTGCCCTGTATCAGGATGAGAGGTTGAACGAAATCATGAAACCGATCAAACGTCCTTTCCAAAATCTGGATTTCTTTCTCCCTTCCATACAGCTTTTCAGGAATTTTCAATTCCGTACTGACATCAAATTGTCCAAGCTTATAGGTAGCCTCATCGATGGGGGGAAGCTCAATCCCAAAGAGCTCTTCGCATTTGAATAAATCAAACAGCAAACCCGAAGCACTTTGGTATCTGTCATCCGGATTTTTAGCCATTAACTTGGCTACAATCCTCGAATAGAGAACCGGAACATGTGGAAAATGAATGTGCAAAAAGGGAATCTCCGCAGCAATATGTTGATGGATTAAGGAAAGGCTTTCTTCTCCGGAATAAGGAAGCTTCCCACTTGCCAAATAGAAAAGGGTAATCCCGGCCGAATAAAAATCAGTTCGGAAATCCACTTGTCTATTGACCCTGCCGGTTTGCTCTGGAGAAATAAAATCCAAAGTCCCATCCAAATCTTCCCTTTCTGGAAATTTTTGAACCTCACCGATTTTTTGGCCGATTCCTAAATCGATTAGCGTTGCTAATCCGGTTTTTTCATTAAAAATAATATTGCTCGGCTTGATGTCCTTATGAAAAACTCCCGAGTCATGCAGGTCCTTTAAAGCTTCAGCAATTTGAATGGATAGACGAATGATTTGAGAAAAATCCTTAAAAAACTCGAATGTTTTTTCCTGTAGGTCTTCTCCGTTGATAAAGGTTCTGACCAGGACTTGTTTTTCACCAGCTCTATCAATGCGGATTGCCCGGACTATTCTTGGCGAGTGGATAGAAACGCTTATATCCAGCTCATTTTTAAGTCTTTCTAATTCCTCTAGGCTTCCATTTGCTTCATTAGGAATCTTGTAGATCACCTCACAATTGGCCTCCACATCAAAATCCCTGAAAAAGAGATAATTCTTGTTTTCCTTAAACGTACTATTAGGAAGCCTAACCATAAAAAGTTAAAACTGAATACTTATTGAGATTTCATTCAAATCCATATATTTTTTGACCGGCATATGAAGATCTACCAATTCCAAATCCTGCAGAAAATTAGTCTGAAGTTTTTGGAGCTCTGGGGTTTGGAATTTATAGTCTACATCAATCAATTTGGTCACTGTATGATCATTGAAAAACAATTTCCATTCAAGAGCATATTTGAAAACGTCTATAAATTTTGCCTGATCCTTCACGTTAAACGTGTCTTTTTTGCTAGATGGAGGTGGTACTCTCATCCGTAAAGGTAGCCTATTAATCGGGATCGTTCCATAGGAATGATGGTCAGTAGCATGAGCTACAGAAAGATCCCACATGATTTTTGCCAAACATCCGGACAATAAATCCCCTTCCATAATTTTTTCCCCATTGGGAAATCCCGGCAACCAATCTGAAATATAATCCGCCCATATTTTAATATCCTGAATTTCATCTGAAGGAATATTTTTGACTACTCCATCCGTAAATCGCTTGAATGCCTGGTAATACTCCATTAGGTAGACATTGTAATCTGAAAACACCTCCGTAGGGTAAATATCCCATTTAAACTTGGGATAGGAAGAATTACCTTCAATCCCCGCGTATCCAGATTCTAAGAGGGTAAGTAATCCATCTTGAGGACCGCAAAAACCTGTGAAAGGATATTTTTGATCATTATACACCGGGGAGCTTTTACTTTCCAAAACCGAATCATTGAGCGTCAACGTAAACTGAAAATGAGGGTAAAGCAATTTGAAAACAGTATTATCCACGGGTAAAGCCGTTTTGGTAATTGCATTGACTGTATCAAAGGGAAAATGAAGAATCGGATGTGTAGAAAGTAGAATCCGATAAGTAGCACCCATCATAGCAAAGTTCTTGGCAAGGTCCCAAGCTTGGCCATCAGTTGGTAGGAGCAGTAGCTTTGTTTCAAAAATGTAGATAGCATGAATCTTTAGCTTTGACTCATCTTTATGCTTACTCATCAATACCGCAGTTGAGGCAACATACATTCCCTTGAAAGGGACTACATTTTGCATACATCTGAAATCTGCAACGAAATAGGTGGAATCGCGGTCTTTTTCTGCAAGTTGAGCCTCGAATATCTCCTGTAGATCTGGGTCAATCGTTGGGTTGAGAAATTTCGCTAGTGGGGTGGTGTAGATTTGATCACAAAAAACATCATCATCCAATATTTCCCAAGTTGGATTCTGCCAAGCTTTCCAAACTGCCTTTGGCCAATAAAACAGAATATTTCTGATATAACGAAACCCGATATTCCAAAACCAGGTGCGCTGCTCATCTTTAGGGATATGAACTACTGCTGGGGCCTCTCCAAAAGGATGAGATGGACTTGGCTGCGGCCAGGGACCTTTTCGGTCGTAAAGATATTTAGGTTGATTCATGACAATAAACTGGGTGATGAATGGACAACTTCTTTGAAAAAGGTACTTGATTTAAAACTCAATTGGGATAGGATACTATCAAAATTAAAGATTCCATTTGATCAAAAAGATAAGTAAAAATTTCAGGATTTGAATTTTTTCCAAAGATCCAGGAGAAGCTCAGTAAAAAATAATTTATTCATCAAGGAAAGAAGTTATTCAATTAAGTGCAAAAGAACTATTTTCAGAAGAAGCATTTTGATTCCCAAAGAAGACCTTATTTGAACCAGAAATATCTGGGAAAGACAATTTTGAAATCAACAAATCCAAATGACCCACCAAGAGATTAAAGAAATTATACGGGAGTGCAGGAAAGAAACAAAAATTGAATACCCAAACCGAGGGGGCTTTTTTACTCCAAGATTTAAAAGCATCAATCACATTGAAGTGGGTCGGTCAAAAATCATTTCCAATCCGCTGACAATTTTAGCTGAATTTGGCCATGTGATCTTCAAGAAGATTCGATCTGAAGTGCAAAGGTTTCATGATTTTCTTTTTCCCAGAAGAGCAAGGGTTTTCGGGAAGAATTTCGATAGTAAGATTAGTGGAAAAGTAACTTTTTCCAGGAAAGATGGTGTGGCAAAACCAATCCACCACATGCAGGTTGAATTTTGGGCGAAAACTTGGTGGTTCCAATGGAGAAAATTGGGAGAAGCCATGACCAACGACCAGGGAGAATATGAAATTAGCTATGATCGAAAACTAGCAAAATCTCCTGCTCACTTTAATCTTCGAATGGAGGTCTACCAGACAACTCACATCTACTTCAAGGAAGATAAGGCAGTCCCTCATTATTCGATTTTTCACAAAATGTGGGTTCGAAAAGATGATTTAAAAACGGAATCCTTTCTCCTTGAAAATTTCAGATTGGATTTTTGGGAATACCGCGATGATTACCCCGCTCCAAGGGTAGTCATCAAAGACAAGGAAAAAGATGCTCCTCAATATTACTCCCAAGCCAGACAAGATGTACTGGCCCAGCAATTCATCCCTTATGAACTGACTAAGGCCAAACATTTGGAATTGCTTAAACTGGGATCCAAAAAAATCAGTTTGGACTATATCCAAAAGGATTACCCAATCAACCTATCCCGGTGCATAGAACAAAGAATCCCCGGCTACACCCGGTCAGACGAATACTTTGGACACCGGCAGATGAATGGAATGAACCGGGCTTCATTTTTCCCAGATTCTTCTCATCCAGGAGAATATTGGGTCAAATATTTCGGTAGTTGCAAATACGAAACTAATGGTATCTATGCTTTTCCAGATGCGGAAATTAAATTTCGGCTGGATGAAGAAGGCCTTCCCTTGCCGATCCAGATTATTTTAACCGGACCACTAAACAAGTTTGAAAAAGATCCTTTGATCAAAAGGTCATTTTCTCCTGAGGACGGAACGGAATGGGAATTTGCAAAACGCATAGCCAGAGTAAGCGGAAGCTTATGTACGGAAGTCGATGACCACTTTACAGGCACTCATCTTAATACAGAACAGTATGCGATAGCGGCCTATCGAAATCTAAGGATAAACCCAATCGCCAATCTCCTCCTTCCTCATTTGAAAGAAGTGGTGCTGATCAACCATAGTGCGGATAAAATCCTTCTCAAAGATTTTTTACCTCATTCGACCGCATTAACAGAGAAGGGGCTAAAGGATAGAACCAGAGATATTTTAGGAATGCAGGACTGGAAAGGATTTCAACCTATGGATCCGATTAGCCCTTCGCATGATGTGGCTAAAACAGATTGGATGTTTTGGGAAATCACTGAGAAATATGTCCATCAATTTGTAGATAATCACTTAGAAGAAATAAAAAAATACTGGTTGGAGATTTATTGTTTTTCCAAAGATTTGGTGGAGCATAGTGTCCCAGTCTTTTTATCAGATATTAACAAGAATGAATTAGATCTCGATTTAAAAGCTCATGTTCAAAACCGATATGATTATTACTGTTTCAAATATGGATTTCACCCTGATCAAAAAAGGGAAACTATCAAAGGAGAGCTGAAAGCCGTTAGCCCGATTACCCAACACCACAACCCAGAAAATGTGTCTCCAGAAGACATAAAAAACCTCAAGGATTGCTGTGTGTATATCATTTTTGTGGCTACTTACCTTCACACCTGGATCAATGAACATCAATACGATGAACTTGGAGAATTACTTTTTAATGGAGTAGGATTAAGATATGGAGACCAAAAAAAGGGGATTTTAGCTCCGGAAACAGATTTAAGCATTGCTCCAGACCTGAAAAGTGCCACTGAAATGCTTTGGATAGTCAACCTCCTATCACGAACCGAATTTGGATTTATAACCCGAAATGAAGAAGGAGATGTAAATCCGATTTTTTCAAAAATGCTATTGGAAAAGAAGGAGGAATTCCTGCATTTAGGAGTTGAGGTAGAAAATATTGAATCCCGAACGAATATTTAATTCAGCTGAGATTTATAGAAAGGATAACTCTTGATCTACTCTTCGTTTATTGTTGGTTGAGTCAATCCTATACTATTTAATTAAGCGATGTTAGGTATTGATAGAATGTCAATTTTTTGATGAGCAGATTTTTAATACCCTATAAACCATCTATTTTTAAAGAAACCTCTTAACCCTAAACCCATGTACACCAAACTTATTTCATTCTCCAAGAATTTCCTTTTAGCATGTTTGGTCCTGATCGCAGGATCAAGCCTCGCCCAAGATGGCACAATCTATCCTCTAGAGGCTCCTGCCGAACCCAGAGCCATTTTATTAGGAACGGGAGGTGTCGAAAACCAACCTGCTAAAGAAACTTGGTTTAGGCAATGGGGAGATCCCATGGCAAGGAATATTTCAACTGCAACCCTCACTCCTTTTTTACCAGAACCTGGGAAAGCAAATGGTGCAGCAGTGATTGTGGCTCCCGGAGGAGGATTCCGATGGCTTTCTATGGGAAATGAAGGATGGGAAGTGGCAGAAGCATTGGCAAAGCAAGGAATCGCTGCATTTGTTCTCAAATATCGCCTTCACCCAACTCCGGAATCTTTGGACGACTTTACGGCTTGGATGAATCGCCCCCGTCCTGCTCCTGCCCCATCTGGTGATGGATCCACTGGACAAACAGCCCCTCCTCCTCCTTTGGATTTATCCAACCAATTAGAAGATGCTGAGGCGGCTTACCAGATGATCCTTGATCGAGCTGAAGAATGGGGAGTCGATACCAAAAGAATTGGCATGATTGGCTTCTCAGCAGGTGCTGGATTGACCATGCATTCGACCCTTAATTCCAAGAAAATGAAATTGGCCTTTATCGGTCCAATCTATGGAGGCATGGGGCCTGTGGAAGTTCCAAAAAATGCCCCTCCCATGTTTAACGTGATCGCTTCGGATGATTTTCTTTTCCGCGGCCAGTTTGGCGTGATTGATTCCTGGTTCAAAGCAGGTATCCCAGTGGAATTTCATCTCTACCAAAACGGAGGTCATGGCTTCGGACTTGGAAATCCCAACCGAACCAGTAACCGTTGGTTTGACGCATTTATTCACTGGCTGGATGTAAATAAGTTTCTAAGCAAAGGGGAGTAAATCCAAAGCATACCATTTGAAATTCTAATTATTCATGGTTAAGAAGATCATCCTCACCTCTACCCTCACCTGCCCCAATTGCGGTTTTCAAAAAAAGGAAACCATGCCCGAGGATTCCTGTCAGTTTTTTTACGAATGCGAGAATTGCCACACTCTTCTCAAGCCCAAGTCTGGAGATTGTTGTGTGTATTGCAGCTATGGAGATGTAAAGTGTCCCCCTATCCAACAAGACAAAAAGTGTTGCTAGGTTAAGGGAAAATATTTTTCATTAAAAAATAATTATTTATTGTTTTTCAATAAATAATTACCGATTTTTGACAAGTCAATTCTAACCGATATCTCTATGTCTGCCAAAACTGAAACCATTTTCAAAATCCTAAAAGTCTTTTCCTGGATAGTATTCATCGGATTAAGCATCAAAGCCGGAGCCTTGATTTTCAATTATATCTTCGCCTGGTTCAATCCGGCAGCGACGCATAATTTATATGATGGTCTGGACCTATCCGCACTTTACCAATCCAATGAGATTTACTATCAATCCATATTGAGCTTGCTGATCATCCTTTCCATTTCCAAGGCCCATGTATTTTACCTGATTATCCAAATCCAAAGCAAACTCAATCTGGTCAAGCCTTTCAGTGAGGGAGTCTCGGAGTTAATTCTCAAAATCAGCTATTCCACTTTTTTCATTGGGATTTTGGGCTGGTTTACCCGGGAGTTCTCCCGCTGGTTAGAAAAGCGAGGATATGAATTGGGGAGTGTAGGCGGCTATTGGGAAGATTATCAGGCCTTTTTTATGATGGCAGGAATCATCTTTATCATCGCCCAGATTTTCAAAAAGGGGCTGGAATTACAAAATGAAAACGACCTAACTGTCTAAGCCATGCCGATCATTGTAAACCTAGATGTGATGATGGCAAAGCGGAAAATGTCATTGAATGAACTCTCTGAGAAAGTAGACATCACTCTTTCCAACTTATCGATTTTAAAGACAGGAAAAGCTAAAGCTATCCGATTTAGTACCCTTGAATCCATTTGTTCAGCCCTTGATTGTCAGCCTGGGGATATTTTGGAATTTAGGACGGAGGAGTGAGTATTTGATTAAATCAATGAATTTTGAAAGGAGGCAATCGCCTCCTTTTCACTTTTTATAAAACCTACTGAGCTTAACCAGAATCTCCTCTATCTTATAGGGCTTGGGAATATATTCTTCCATTCCAGAAGCCAAAAATTTATCTATTTCAGACTGGACGATATTGGCCGTTAAAGCTATGATTGGGATCTTTCTTTCAATGCCTTGAGAAGATTCAAGTTCACGAATCCTCTTTGCAGCCTCAATTCCACCCATTCCAGGCATGTGGATATCCATCAAAATCAAATCAAATGGTCTCGTTTTGAAAAGTTCGATGGCTTCTTCCCCACTCTTCCCAATGGTTAATTCAACTTCTGGAATGAAATAACTTAAGTCATCCTGGACTACCATCATATTGAACTCATCGTCATCCACGAGCAAAATTCGAATTCCTTTAAGCTTTTTTCCCAAACTGGTTGAATCAACGTCATCCTTACTTGAGACGTCTATGGCCGAATTTTTCTCTGCTATTATCGGGAGTTCAAAAATGAAAGAGCTTCCTTTTCCAAGCTCACTTTCCACCCAAATTTCGCCTCCCTGAAGTTCAATCAGCTTTTTTGAAATACTCAATCCCAAACCAGTTCCAACCTGTTTTCGGGATTGGAGTTGGTCTACTTGTTCAAAGCTGTCAAAAATCACTTTTAGCTTTTCCTGCGGGATACCCATACCCGTGTCAATCACCTCAAACCGAGCTTTGTCACCTACCCTGCTTAATTTCAATCGGATATATCCCGAATCAGTAAATTTAATTGCATTCCCAATCAAGTTGATCAAGACTTGGGTTAGTCGGGATGGGTCGCTCAGCATGGTTTCCGGGAAATTCTCAGAAACCTCAATACCCAAATCCAAGCCTTTTTCTGAGGCTTTAAACTTGAACAAGTGAACTACCCCTGAAGCTACCTGCATGGGTTTCATTTGCTCTGGAGAAATCTCCATCTTCCCTGATTCAATCTTGGCGAGATCAAGAATGTCGTTAAGCAAAACCAGCAAATTATCAGAGCTAATCCGCATTGCCTCCAAATACTCTCCCTTAAATTCAGAATCAGGGTTTCTCAAAAGGGCATTAATCATTCCTGAGATCGCATGCATAGGTGTACGGATTTCATGGCTAAGATTGGTCAGGAACTGCTCGACATATCGCTCAGATTCTTCTGCCCTATTTTTCTCTTCCTCAATTCTTTTTTTCTGGTGATTGATTAGTCTGATCCGGTTGTTTAACAGAAATAAAACAATCCCCAACACCAAGACAGATATTCCAAAAATCCAAATCAAGGTTCTCTGATTTGATATTTTGACCTCTGCCAAGGATTCTTGCAATTGCAATTTTTCTTTCAAAATTTCCTGATTAACCACCATCAATTTCATTCCATTCTGAAAAGTATTGGCCTCATACTGCAACCAGTAAAAGGCCTCAAAATATTCTAAGGATTTTTTATAATCCCCGAGCATGAGATAAATCTCTCGCATTTGGATGATCGCATTGGATTCTTGAGTCTTAAACCCATTGGTTTTGGCCAAGGTTAATCCTTTTTCTGTATAGTAAAGAGCACTATCTGATTCTCCTAGTCTGAAAAAGCAAGTGCCCAGGTTAATTGTCCTGTGCGCAAAATCCTTTAAATCCTTTGTTTCAAGACTTTTTCGGGAATGGTAAATTGCTAGCTGAGGAAGAGTATCAATGTAAATATTATAAAACCGAAAATGGGCATCGGCTATCAATTCAGGCTTTTTAAGATTTTCTGCATCTTTTAGATAGATTCTCAAAATTGAATCTGCTTCTTGCCTTTTTCCTACTAGAAATTTATTAAAAGCAAAGGCCCCAAGATCATGGTATTTTTCATCTTGAAGTCCCAACTGCTCTGCCCAGAACATGGCTTTTTTGTAATATTCCATGCTGCTCTCGTATTCACTTAGGGCAATTAGCAATCTCCCCATTTCAGAATAAAACGGATGAATAATTTTTTTTACAACAGGGAGATTAATATGGTCAATGATTAAGCTCTCAAGTTCGACACAATAAGCGTAAGTCTGATTGTAATTGATAGTCTCAGAACTAAGTTGGATTAACTCCCAAAGCACTTGGATTTCTTGGGGGACATCATTCTGAATTTTAGCTTTATTTAATTGAGAGGTCAAACTTTCATATTCATCAAAAGGGATCCCCGACTGCTGTGCCCATACCCATGGACTCCACAAAAAAATGATTCCAAAGACTATCCATTTCCTCATCAATCCCATGTTTGTGAGTTAAACCAAACAGTAAATTCATCCCTTTTTCTCCTGGATATTGGCAAAATTAGGTCCGTAGCCAATTGAATAGAAAAGCTATTTGGCTGCGATTGGATATGCGTTTTATTTACAAGGTGGGATTTATGACATCGGAAAAAGTTTTTGTCTGCTAAAATTTCCTCCAAATCCGATAGGGTTTTTGAAACTACATGTTTTTTCCCTTTACTAAGAAAAATTGAGCTGTAATTCCGATCACCTTGAATGTGAACAATATCCTTTAATGGAATCCTCAATAAACCATCTTGGGTATTTAAAGATAATATTTGATCCTTGGGATTAGGATTACCAAAATTGACCAAAGCTTGTTGAATTGATTCCTGAAACTCGGTAGATGTGCTCTGGCTTTTAAATCTGCTGATGGCATTTCTCAACTCCTCCAGATCAATGGGTTTAAGTAGGTAGTCTAGCGCATTAAACCGGATAGCTTTAATCGCATAATGTCTATAGGAAGTGATAAAAATTGTCTTGAAGTTGATCTGAGTAAGCTTTCCCAGCATTTCGAAACCGGTCATATCGTTCATCTCAACATCAAGAAAAACCAGCTGAGGATTAGCCCCATTCAGAATCCTGATTCCTTCTTTTCCATTTTCTGCTGTCCCAATCACTTTCACTTCAGGAAAGTATTGATTCAACTTATCCGTGAGAAGGTCCCTAATGAATGGATCATCATCAATGATCATGCAAGGTATTGGGTTCGCTATTTCTCGCTTACTAGTCAAAACGTTCCTTTAGAATTTTTGAAACTTCATCCAAAGCCCTCTCCAAAGTAGAAATAATATGGGATACAATCCCCTCTAATTCCTCCATAGACATGCTCATGTACTCATATTCTAGCCGACTTATGGGAACACTGATTTCTCTCACACCAAAAAATTGCAATTGGGGGATCATTTTATGGGTAATCTGACGAATCTGTACCCTATTCTTTGTTTGAAGAGCTTCCTTGAGCAAGAGCAAACGCTCCGGGATCAACTCCTGAAACTGCAGAATATATTTTTTCATACGCTGAGGATCACCCCTCGAAATGGCTTCCACATTGGAAAGGTCGATATGTGAAGTAGGAAAATCCAAGGTGAAATAACTTCATCATTTGGGAAAAGATGAATGAACCATTGACGAATTGAGAAAATGGAATCCGAGGACTTAGAGCACACCTTTCTCGATTCTAATTAAAGTTAGGGAAATGGGAGAAATTTCAATGAACGATTAATCCAACGGCAAAACCAAGTCATTTTTCCACTAGATCAGCCAATTGATCAAGCCTTGATTCGCAGGATAAATTCTCTTTGTGAGCATGTTACGAACTTCATAAACTTTGCCATCAACCAAACAAAACTTTATATGAAACGAATTTTTAGTACCCAAAACCCTTTTGCCAACGGAAGGTCATTCCTTTTAGTCGCAATACTCCTTTTGCTGTCTTTCGGCTGTAGTATCGATCAGAACACAACCCTAGTTGATCCCGAATTAAACAAGGTGGAAAAATCACTTCATTCAGAAATGGCAAAGTTTCTCCAAAGTCCAGAATACAAAAAGGCATTAGAAACTATTTATTCTAATCCAAACTCGAAAATCAATGGACAGGGAAATGGGGCTATGGTGGTGACCTCGCCCTATGGACAGTATTATATCATTAATCAAGATCTAGATGGGGATAATTTAGTCGATTTGGGATATGATTTTGGAGTTCCTGCTGGGGAATTTGATATGAAATATCTTCCAAACGGAAGAATCCAGTTTTCCATTAATTCCAAAAAAGCAATAGCCAATGTAAAGAAGGTTGTAGGTTATGACGATTGGGGATGGATCCAATGGCCTATTTTTGAACCTCTCTATTCCAATATTTGCGAAGGTGGAAACGGAACTCTAATTGGAAAAGTCACCTCAACTTTAGTTCCTCTTGAGTTATGGCCTGGATTTATCATTTATTTATTAGAGCCAGAGACTGCTGATGTTTTAAATCTAAGAGCTACGGTTAAAGATTCTTACAAAGGAAGTATTGTGGATGAAGAAACTTGGGAAGAAACTCCAATCTGTGAAGAGGCAACAGTTTCAAAATCACTGTCAATCAAAATCACCACGATACTTCAAAACAAAAACCCAAGAATAAATGCCAATATCAAAATGGATTGAGTTACGAATAAGCCCAAAATTCAAGTTTAAATGTTCCAAAGACCCACTCGATCAACCGTTTGATCAATGAGGTAGGCATAGGATAAATAGCCATAGGACAGGAAGCTTGAACTTGGTATACTCGAATAACCAAACAGTCGAAAAGCTTTTTACAAGACCATCTTTTGCCAATCAAAATGGATAAAAAAAGGCTTAGCCGAAGTACACTTAACACTAGAAGTAAAGCTATTTTTTGTAAGGGTGATTACCAACTTTTCAATCTTCAAAAGGGGGCAGAATTCCAGATTCTGCTCTCTTTTGGTTTTTAGGACAGTCTATCCTTTTCCACAATAATTGGATATCTTGGAGTTCCTCAAATTCTAATTCAATCAGTCATGAAAAACCTCGCCTTGGTTGCCCTAATTTGCCTCCTGGGATTCGGCTGTTCCCAGCCAATTCCGGTTCAGCCAAAATTTGAACATGACATTACCGAAGGTCCAAAACCTTGGACTAGTGAAAATTTTGAATTGGAAGAGCAGGATTTCACCTTTGCCATTATTTCAGATTTGAATGGAGGAGAGCGAGAAGGGGTTTACAGTCAGGCGGTAGATCAACTCAATCGACTTGATCCAACATTTGTATTGAGCGTCGGAGATTTGATTGATGGGGGTACCGAGGATTCATTGCAGTTAAAAAAAGAATGGGACTTTTTTGACCAGCGTACTGCCAAACTTCAAATGCCATTTTTCTACCTAGGTGGAAACCATGATTTGACCAATCTGAAAATGCGGGATTTTTGGAAAAAGCGCTATGGTCCTCGCTATTATCATTTTGTCTACGAAAATGTCCTTTTCCTGATGATGGATTCGGAAGACTATGAGGACCAGCGAATGGAAGAAATCTACCAAGCCCGAGACAAAGCACTAAAAATCATCAGTGGGGAAATCGAAGGGATTTATGAAGAATCCGACTATTTCAAAATGCCAGAAAGAAGCCTTGGCGCAATGGGAACTGATCAATTTGAGTACTTCAAATCTGTCCTTGAAAAATACCCTAATGTCCGATGGACCTTTGTATTGATGCACAAACCAGTTTGGATGCGGGAGGATGAAAAAGGCCTTGGTAAACTAGAGGAAATTCTAGCCCAAAGACCTTATACCCTGATCAATGGACATGTTCATTCTTTTTCCCATAGGATTCGAAAGGGGCGGGATTATCTGATATTGGGAACTACCGGAGGAAGTCAAAATAAAAATGATTCCATGGCTTTTGACCATATTTCTCTTGTCAGAATGGCAAAAGAACCAGTCATCACTCACCTTAAAATGGAGGGTATTTTAGATGAAACAGGAAACACTCCTTGATTTAAGAGAAACCAATATTCGACCTGACTTTTATCAGTTCCTTAGCTAATAAATTCCAGAACTAATTAACCAAGCTGGAAGTACCTTAGGGCATCATATTTTCCATATTCTTCCTTTTGGAAAAAAACGTCCTGTCTTATGAAATACCTAGGTACTAGTATTCTCGCAAGCTTCATGTTCCTTGTAATTCTGGGATGCCAGGGACCAAAGTCCAGTTCAACTGAAGATTCCACTTTGGATGCCCGAGTTGATTCCTTAATGGCTCTGATGACTTTGGAAGAAAAAGTTGGCCAAATGAACCAATACAACGGTTTTTGGGAAGTAACTGGTCCCGCTCCGAAGGAAGGAGATGCAGCCAAAAAGTATGACCATCTTAGGAAAGGTCTAGTTGGTTCCATGCTTAATGTTACGGGTTCAGAAAATGTTCGAGCCGTCCAGCGGATTGCTGTAGAGGAAACCCGTTTGGGGATTCCCCTACTAATAGGATACGATGTGATTCATGGTTTTAAAACCTTAAGCCCTATTCCTTTGGCAGAGGCGGCAAGTTGGGATCTACTAGCCATTCGAAAATCTGCTGAAATGGCAGCCAAAGAATCCAGCGCCGCTGGCATAAACTGGACTTTTGCCCCGATGGTGGATATTTCCAGAGATGCACGATGGGGTCGAGTGATGGAGGGAGCAGGTGAAGACACTTATCTCGGAAGCCTTATCGCTTACGAGCGAGTGAAAGGATTTCAGGGGGACGATTTATCCCAGACTCATACGATTCTGGCCACAGCGAAACACTTTGCCGGGTATGGATTTTCGGAATCTGGAAGGGATTACAATACGGTGGATGTAGGTACTTCCACCCTTTACAATGATATTTTTCCACCTTTCCAGGCGGCTATAGATGCTGACGTGAAAACTTTCATGAATTCCTTCAATATCCTGAATGGTATTCCAGCAACAGGAAACTCCTTTTTGCAGCGAGAAATTTTAAAAGGAAAGTGGGGATTTGAAGGTTTTGTCGTCTCTGATTGGGGTTCAATTGGTGAAATGATGGTTCATGGCTTTGCAAAAGATGGCAAACATGCCGCAGAACTTGCAGTTAATGCAGGCTCAGACATGGACATGGAGTCCGTTTTGTATGTCGAACATTTAGTATCTCTTGTTAAGGAAGGCAAAGTCAAGGAAAGCGATATTGATGATGCAGTCAGAAGAATTTTAAAATTGAAGTTTGAATTAGGCCTTTTTGAAGACCCCTACAATTACTGCAATCCTGAGCGGGAAAAGGAAATCACAGGAAGAAAGGAAATCAGGGATGCGGTTTTGGACATGGCCCAAAAGTCAATCGTCTTGCTGAAGAATGAGGGCAGCATTTTGCCTTTGAAAAAAAGTGGAACCAAAATCGCCTTGATCGGACAGCTTGCAGCGGACAAGGATAGCCCCTTGGGAAGTTGGAGAGGGATGGTCGAAGCTAATTCTGCAGTTTCGGTTTTGGAAGGACTTACTGCAAACGGAGAAAATCAAATCCTTTTCGAAAGAGGGCCCTTAGTTTTTGAGGGCACTCAGAATTTTGCTTCTGAAGTGAAAGTTAATCAGCAGGACAGATCAGGAATTCAGGAAGCAATTCGGGCAGCAAGACAGGCTGAAGTAGTGATCATGGTTCTTGGCGAAAATGGATTTCAGTCAGGTGAAGGAAGAAGTCGAACAGATTTAGGACTTCCCGGACTTCAGCAGGAGCTTCTGGAGGAAATCTTCAAAGTCAATCCAAATATAGTCCTAGTACTGATGAACGGACGTCCTTTAGTCATCGACTGGGCTGCTAAAAACATTCCTGCG
This sequence comes from Algoriphagus boseongensis, assembly GCF_004362805.1. Classification (GTDB taxonomy): domain Bacteria; phylum Bacteroidota; class Bacteroidia; order Cytophagales; family Cyclobacteriaceae; genus Algoriphagus; species Algoriphagus boseongensis. The sequence continues at coordinate 142,395 of NZ_SNYF01000008.1, read as the reverse complement.
ATTGTGGAAGCTTGGCAATTGGGTAGCGAAAGCGGAAATGCCATAGCCAAGGTATTGTATGGTGACTATAATCCAAGCGGTAAGTTACCTATGACCTTCCCAAGAAATGTAGGACAAGTGCCGATTTACTACAACCAAAAAAGTACTGGTCGTCCTGATATTCCAGGACAGGATATGGTTTTTTGGTCACATTACATTGATTCCCCAAACAGGCCACTTTATCCCTTTGGATATGGTTTGAGTTATACCACCTTTGAATACAGCGACCTTAAGCTTTCAGCACCTCAAATGAGCAATGCAGGAAATGTGGAACTGAGCGTGACTTTAAAAAATACCGGAGGAGTTAAAGGAAAAGAAACTGTGCAGCTTTATATCCGAGATCTGGTAGCTTCCACTAGTCGTCCGATTAGAGAATTAAAAGGATTTCAACAAGTAGAACTAGCCCCGGGGGAATCTAAAATGCTGAAGTTTACTATAGATGAGAAAAGCCTTGGCTTTTACACTCCGACTGGAGAATGGGTAGTTGAACCAGGGGATTTCAAACTCTTTGTAGGAGGTGATTCCTCTTGTGAGATGAATGTAGATTTGACGGTAGAATAGATTTACATGAAAGAAATGGTGCTCAGGGATAAAATTTAATCTCCGAGCACCATTTTTATTTCATTTTATCCTCAGTGTATTGAGAGATTTTTTTCTCCATTTTACTTTTTAAATCCTTCAAAACAGACTGATAAGAAGGGTTAGAAGCTAGATTGTTTATTTCCAAAGGATCAACGCTTAGGTCATAAAGCTCCTCATGCTGGGGATCATTGATGTACCGAAAATACTTCCAACGCTCGGTTCTTATCGCCTCACTTGGAGGAATAATAGGAGTTTTCCAAAGGTGTTCTGTCAAAAACTCTTTTCGCTTTCCTAATTGTTTTGAGCGCAAGCTTAGACCCTGCCATGCCTCAGGAGATTTTACTCCTGCAAAATCCAAAATAGTAGCAGGAACGTCGATGTTCAAGGCAAAATCCTTCACTCGCTTTCCTCCTTTTTCCCTTGGATCAAAAACTATCAGGGGAACTCTCAAAGAATTGTCATACATCAACCATTTACCAGCTAACTGACGCTCCCCAAGGAAGTACCCGTTATCGCCCATAAGGATGATTACCGTGTTATCTGCAAGCCCTTTGGACTCCAGCGCTTTTCTTATTTTCCCAATTTCCGCGTCTACCTCTGAAATCATCCGATAATATCCCTTGACGCTGTGCTGGTATTTTTCAGGAGTATCAAATCTCCAATACCACCTTCTTCGATTCTCCTCTTCCCGAACATAGCTAGGCTGAGCCAAAAAGTATGACTCTTCTCCGAGTTTAGGATCTGGAATGGTAATGTCCTGATAAAGTACATCATATTCCGGTGACCAGAAATATTGGAGTTCGGCGGGATCATGAGCATGAGGCGCACTAAAACTCAAGGAAAGCATGAAGGGCTGATCACTTGGAGCGGCTTTAATGAAATCAATAGCCTGCTGGCTGGTATACCTACTCAGATGGACAGTGTCTTTTCCAATGGTTTTGAAAAAATAGCCCCTTCTATCCTTGAATTGCCCATTTCTATCGTAGTCTTCACCTTCATTAAAAAGTCCAGAAAACCCGGCATAATTCACCCCGAATTTGCCAAAGAAGCCGGTATGATAACCAGCCTCCCGCAGTTTGACAGGATAGGATTGACTAATGTAGGGGTCCTGAATATCTCCCTGACCAAAGGTATAGCCATGGGTGCGCTCATAGAGTCCAGTCAAAATACTGGCACGACTGGCAGCGCAAATGGGAGTGGTAACAAAGGCATTTTCGAAATAGGTGCCTTCAGAAGCCAGTCTATCCATTTCTGGAGTCTTTATAATTGGATTTCCGGCAAAGCCTAAAGCATCCCATCTCTGATCATCGGTGAGGATGAAAATGATATTAGGCCGGGAATTCTGGCCATATCCTTTCACAAGTACCAAAAAGAGAATTGCTAAAACGAATAATTTTCTCATAAACCAATTTTAACCTAATTCTCCACTTTTCCCAACCTGCTTTATCCTGTACCAATCGGAATTTTCTTTTCTGGAAATCAAGGAAAAAACTGCTACTTTTCATTTAGCCTAAATTCTATTATCCATGAAAATCCTCTTCCTATCCTTTTTATTGGCCATTTCCTTGACCACCTTAAGTTTCGCCCAGAATTCTGAAAAAGAGAATCTGATAAAACTGGATTTGGGATGGGAAAAAGCTCTCTTGGATTCTGATGTGGAATTTCTGGAAAATCTATTGTCAGATGACTTCATTTGGGTCCATAATCATGCGGGTTTAATCGATGGGAAACCTCAGGTAGTAGCCAGCGCTAAACGCATCCAATCAGGTCAAGCCATTACTACCAAAAGCAGAACTTCCCGAGATCATCAAGTGGTGATTTTGGAAAATACTGCGATAGTTACGGGTTATACTTTGGTGGATAGAGCACCCAGCCCAACCCTTTATAATTTCATGAGAACTTATGTGAAAACTAATTCTGGCTACCGTCTCCTAGGCAATCATACCATGGCAATTCCCGAAGAAGAGATTAAATGACTGGCTTTTGAATCTTCAAAAAGCGATTGACCAAAACTGATTCTGCTCCAATGAAAACCATATTCTCTTTTCTCTGCATTTCCTTTTTCAATTTTTTCTTAGAAAAGGTTGAGGCCCAAGACTTCCAAAGCATTCTCAATTCTGAGATCAACGAATCTAATCCGGGAATTTTATTTGCTATCCAATCTGGAGATGGATCCTTCTCTTGGTCGGGAGCATCCGGTTTGAATAATTTGGAAATTGGAGACTCTCTGAAGTCCAATCAGACTTTTCGAATCGCCAGCGTCACCAAAACCTATGTTGCGGCAAGCATTCTCAGATTAAAGGAAATAGGGATTTTGAACCTAGATGATCCGATCTCCAAGCATCTTTCCCCAATGCATGCTGAAATTCTTTCTCAGGATTATGACCTTGATCAAATTACGATCAGGCAAATTTTGAGGCATTCTGCAGGGATATTTGACCATACCAATGCTCCCGAATTCTTTGAGATAGTGCTTCAAACCCCCGACCATGAATGGACCCGAACGGAACAGCTACGCATGTGTGTAGAAAAGGGCGAACCCATTGGCCCACCGGGAAAGCAGTTTAGTTATTCGGATACAGGATATGTGATTTTAGGCGAATTGATAGAGAAGTATACTGGTAAAAGTCTGGATGGGGGAATCAAAGAATTGCTAAGATTGGAGAATCTTGGGTTGGAAAGAACTGATTTCGAGCGGATCGATCCTCTAACTGACCAACTCAGAATCCATCAATATTTCCAGGGACGGGACACCTACACCTTCAGCCCTACCATGGATTATTTTGGAGGAGGTGGGATTGTCTCGAATACTCAGGAATTGGTGGATTTCTTTCAGGCACTTTTTCAGGGAAAAATCTTCGAACAATCAGAAACTTTGGGGCAAATGCTAGAACCTGTCAGCTATACCGAAAAAGCCAGAATGGATTATCAAATGGGAATGTATAGAGTCAAAGTCAATGGAATGGATGCCTATTGCCATTCCGGCTTTTGGGGCACCCAGGTGATTTTTATTCCTGAACTCGATCTATACATGGCAGCCAATTATTCCGGAGGCTGGAGAGGAAGCTTAGCTCCGATTTTCGGGAAGATATTGGAGGAGAAAAAGTAAAACTAAAACCTAACCAACTTGAAGATTTAAGGATTCGATTCAACAATTGTTTTACCCTGAAATCTGAATAGTTTTTTGACATGGATAATCCATAAAGCTCTAACTATGAATTAGTTTTCTTATCTTTTGATTAAACCACTTTCCTACTTTTCTATGAAATCATTTGCCTACCTTATTTCTTGTCTAATCTTAATCTTCTCCTGTTCATCCCCCCAAAAATTCGATATACTGATCAAAAATGGACAGATCATGGATGGTTCAGGAAATCCCTCTTTCATAGGTGATGTCGGAATCAATGCTGATACCATTGCTGCTATCGGAAATTTGGAAAATGCAGTCGGCGAACTGGAAATCGATGCCACTGGATTGGTGGTGGCTCCGGGCTTCATCAATATGCTCAGCTGGGCTGTGGAATCCCTGATCGAAGATGGAAAATCCCAAAGCGATATCCGCCAAGGGGTAACTTTGGAAGTATTTGGAGAAGGAAATTCCATGGGGCCTCTTTCAGAAACCATGAAAGCCGACGAGCTTAAATCCCAAGGGGATATTAAATACCCGATTTCCTGGACCACTTTAAATGAATATTTAGAATTTCTAACCCAAAAAGGGGTATCAACCAATGTCGCTTCCTTTATCGGCGCTACGACGGTTCGCATCCATGAACTGGGCTATGAGGATAGAGCTCCTACTCCAGAAGAATTGGAAAGGATGAAAGCTTTGGTTCGCCAAGCTATGGAAGAAGGAGCATTGGGCGTAGGCTCCTCCTTAATTTATGCTCCTGCTTTTTATGCTAGTACTGAGGAATTGATTGAGCTCTGCAAAGTGGCCGCTGAGTACGATGGAATGTACATCTCCCACATGAGAAGTGAAGGGGTGCGCCTATTAGAAAGTTTGGACGAACTCATCCGGATCGCTTCTGAAGCCAAGATCCGAGCTGAAGTCTATCACCTCAAAATGAGCGGAAGGGACAATTGGAGCAAATATGATCAAGTGGTTGCCAAAATCGATTCTGCAAGAGCAGCTGGACTGGAAATCACTACAGACATGTACAATTACGTCGCAGGAGCTACAGGTCTGGATGCTTCTATGCCCCCTTGGGTGCAAGAAGGAGGCTACGACAAATGGGCAGAAAGACTTCAGGATCCTGCGATTCGAAAAAAGGTTTTAGAAGAAATGAGATCCCCTACCACAGAATGGGAAAGCCTGATGCAAGCCGTTGAAGGGCCTGAGAAGATTATTTTAGTCGGGTTCAAAAATGACAGTTTAAAATACTTGACAGGAAAAACCTTGGCAGAAGTAGCTGCCATGCGGAAGACCTCTCCTGAAGAAACAGCCATGGATTTAGTTGTGCAGGATGGGAGCCGGGTTGGGACAGTTTATTTTCTGATGTCTGAGGAAAATGTGAAAAAGCAAATTGCATTGCCTTATATGAGTTTTGGTTCGGATGGGGGTTCCTTAGCAAATGAGGGAGTATTTTTGAAGTCAAGCACACACCCCCGGGCTTTCGGAAACTTTTCTAGGCTATTAGGAAAATACGTTCGGGATGAGCAGGTCATTCCAATGGAAGAAGCCATATACAAACTCACTACTTTGCCTGCAAACAATCTGAAAATCAAGAAAAGGGGAGCTTTGAAAGAAGGGTATTTTGGGGACTTGGCGATTTTTGATCCTAACAAAATTCAGGACCATGCCACCTTCGAAAACCCCATGCAATACGCAACTGGAATGGTTCATGTCTTTGTCAATGGAACCCAAGTACTCAAAGACGGAGAACATACCGGAGCTCTACCAGGAAGAGTGGTAAAAGGTCCGGGAGCAAAAGAATAATTCTTACTAAAAGAACATCCCCGATAATCTGATGATTGACGGGGATGTTCTTTTTGAGATTAAAACCAGAGCTTACAGCCCATACTTTTCACCCATACTTTTGATCAGTTTATACCCATTCTCCGCCATATCCCATGGCTCTGAGAAGTTTCTCCACACTCCAATTGCATTTGCGAAAGCGGGGTCGTTTCGTGTAAATCCTTCAATAGTCAACCAACCGGAATACCCTACTTTCTTGAGGGTTGAAAAAGTTTCATCCCAAGGCACATGCCCCGAACCAGGAGTACCACGGTCATTTTCTGAAATATGGAAATGACCCAATCTTGGAGCGATTAACTCGATAGCTTTTCCCAACTTCTTCTCTTCCATATTGGCATGGTGAGTATCGAACATTGCTTGGACATTGGGATGATTGACCTTGGCAAGCAAGTAATCCAATTGCTCCATGGTATTGGCGAGATAGCATTCAAACCGGTTCAAAGCCTCGGGAGTCATTAGAATTCCAAGCTTTTGGGCATGATCAGCAACAGCATTTAAAACTCCGGCTGACCAAATATATTCCTCTTCGATTGGAGCTCTACTTGCGAAGGTGGCAAATGCAGAATGATAGGGACCACAAAGCACCTGGGAATTAAGATCCGCAGCTCGGTCAAGTATCCATTTGAGTTTTTCAACTGATTTTTCTCGAATCTTAGGATCAGAAGAAATTGGATTTTCATCCGCTCCCATTACTGTCACCGTAGTGACTTCCAAGCCAATATTTTGACAATGATTACCTACCAGTTTGCATGCCTTTTCATCTGTACCTCCGATAAAAAATTCAGCCCCATCATAGCCTATTTCCTTTAGTCTATCCAAAATTGGCAATAAAGCTTCCGAAATCTCTGCTGACCAGGCCAGCACATTAAATCCTATTTTGTTCATAGTGTTTAGTTTATGGTCCATTGTCCATAGACCATAGATTTTGGACTCCATGGACTATGAGCTATTGACTATGGTCTACTTAAAATCAGAAACCCTCATCCCTTTTCGGAAAGTATCAAATCCAAACATGGTTGGTTCAAAACTTCCTACATAATCCACATTCATGTCTGGCGTTATGGCCTCAGGCATCCCCAAAAGCCAAAAAGAAGCATTGATTACCAATCTTCTCAAATCCGCACTTTGAAAATCCAAAGATGCACCCATCGTGGAAGCGAATGCCATTCCGGGAGAGCCTCCCTCGATCTGATAGGGCTTGGTCCAAGCAATCGGCATCACCGATTTTTCATACATCATCGGCGAATCGGCCGTCATTCCTGCTGTACTTTGTCCGAATAGAAGAACATTGGCCTCAGCAGGCAAATGCTTGATTCCGTACACATCGGAAGGACCCCAAATATCCTTAACCCCTCTCAGGATTGGATGTCCATTCAATTGATCTACCCCATCCGGAAGTGCACGTGTTCCTTCTTTTCCATGGTTCCCGTGATGGTTCACCCAGGTCTCTCCAAAAATCCGCTGTCCAAAACCTCTCTCCCATCCTTCGGCCTTACTCATCCAATGCCATTTAGCAAAAGGGGATTCTAGATTTTTTTGATAGGAAAAGGCATGAGTAGATGTTCTAAGACCGATAATCGGTTTACCTACTTTGAGAAAATTCTCGATGTGCTTGGATTGCTCATCGGGTAATTCCCGAAATCTGATCAACATGATCATCAGATCGGCCGTTTCCAAATGCTCAAGCCCGGGGATATTGTTTTGATAATTTGGGACGATATCTCCGGTTTCTGGATGGATGGGAAAAAGAACAGTCGTTTTGAAGCCATATCGCTCAGAAAGAATTTTTCCCAACATCGGCATGGATTCTTCGGAACGGTATTCATCATCTCCAGCCACCAAAACAATATGTTTCCCTTTTCCTGGGCCCGATCCGCCCTCAAATTGAAGAAAAGTAACTCCATTTTGAGCACAAGCTTGTGAAGCAAAACCCAAGAGAAAAATAAATAGAATTAAAGATTTGAATTGGTTTTGGCTCATTTTCAGAAGGTTTTTTTGGGGGTAGAAATAATTTAGAAACTTCAATTTTCAAGTTCTTTAGGATCAAAAATCAGAGGGAAAAACTTACCTCCCATTTTGTGACCTTTAGGAATTATTGGAACTCCCTCCAGAAGAGGTTCATTGGTATCCGAAACAGTCCCATCGGCAAAAACATTGAGCACAAAGGCTTTTCGGGATCGAGGGGAAAAGTTGGCAAAGCTACCATGCACCAAAAGCGGATGGTGAAAAGCAGCATGACCTGCTTTGAGTGGAATAGCCACCGGCTTGAAATTCGCTTTTTGCTCTTCCGTCATCATTGCCATCAGCCCATCCATCTCTCCGGCAAGGGCTGGTTTTTCCAAAAGACCCCAGCGATGGGAACCCGGCACATATTGCAGGCATCCGTTTTCCTCAGTAGCATCATCCAGCCCACACCAGCATGTCAAATGCTGCATTTCTATGGTTCGAGTCCAATAGGAATAATCCTGATGCCAGGCCACATTTCCCCCATGGTGGGCTGGCTTGCAAAAGAGCTGATCATGCCAAAATCTTACTGGACGATCTCCAAGCAACTGTGAGGCTACTATTCGAAAGGCAGGATTCCAGATCACATCATGGAAAGCTTCAGCAATTCTCCAATGACCCAATGAATGAAAAAGGACCTTATTCGGATCCCCTGATTCATTGCTATGAAACTCATGGAATAAATGATGCAATGGGTGTTTGGGATCCATGACCTCATCCAGAGCAGTTTTTAGAGACTCAATTTGATTTTCGTCCAAAAGCTTGATATCCGCCAAGTATCCGTTTTCATGAAAAAACTCAACCTGTTCTTTACTGATGCGGTATTGATCCCAATCGGTAGCTTTTAAAGGTTGGGGAAATAATTCGGTAATGGGGTGATGATAGTCTGCCAGATCTTTCATGAGGCTTGGGTTTATTGAGCGGTAAAAAGATAAGAAATTTTGGACTTGGTGCTATCATGGTTCATCAAAATGGGTTTCGGTATCGATTCCGTTATTAAACTGTTTCACCTTTAAAAAAATGAGGATATCTAAGTAGATTAGAAATGTAAAATTGCCCTAATCATTAACGAGTTAACCCATTCCACTAACCTCTTTATGAAAACAAATAGAAGAAACTTTTTAAAAACCGGAGCCACAGCAGCTCTGGGGCTTTCAGGAATTTCGGTGATTTCACCTTCAGTATTGGGGAAATCAATGGGCTATGTTGCCCCATCCGACAAAGTAAATTTGGCTTGTGTAGGAATCGGAAATAGAGGAAATGAAATCATCAAGGCCCTAGATAAAACTGGACTTTGCAATATCGTAGCCCTTTGCGATGTAGACATGGGAGCCAAGCAGACGCTTGAAGTGATGAATATGTTCCCTAACGCGAAAAAATATCAGGACTTCCGAAAAATGTTTGATGAAATCGGAGGTGAGTTTGAAGCTGTGAGCATCGCAACCCCGGACTTTTCACACTTTCCGGTGACTATGATGGCTTTGGCAGAAGGAAAGCATGTCTATGTAGAAAAACCCATGGCTCGAACTTTTCAGGAAGTAGACCTGATGATGGCTGCCGCAAAAAAGAATCCCAAGCTAGTCACCCAAATGGGTAATCAGGGACATTCGGAAGGCAACTATTTTCAATTTAAGGCCTGGAAAGAAGCAGGAATTATCAAAGATGTCACTGCGATCACTGCCCATATGAATAGCCGAAGAAGATGGCACGGATGGGATCCCAATATTTCAAGTTTCCCGGCGGCCGAACCTATCCCCTCCACCTTGGATTGGGACGTATGGACAAGTCAGGCAAGACCTCATGCATTTAATAAAGATTACCACAACGGGCAGTGGAGATGCTGGTATGACTTTGGAATGGGTGCCCTAGGAGACTGGGGAGCTCATATCATCGATACTGCCCATGAATTTTTGGATTTGGGATTGCCTTACGAAATCAACCCCACCAAGCTAAGTGGACATAACATGTTCTTCTATCCGATGTCGACCACTTTGGAGTTCAAATTCCCGGCAAGGGAAGCAATGCCTCCTTTGACAATCACTTGGTATGATGGATTGGATAATATTCCTGCTGTACCCGATGGATACGGTGTGTCTGAATTAGACCCGAATATTCCACCGCCAAGCAACGGACAAATCCAGCCTGCCAAACTCAATCCCGGTAAGATTATCTACAGTAAAGAGTTAACCTTTAAGGGTGGCTCACATGGAAGTACGCTTTCTATCATTCCGACGGAAAAGGCCAAAGAATGGGAATCTAAACTTCCGGAAGTACCTGAAAGTACTTCCAATCACTTTGCAAATTTCCTTAAAGCTTGTAAAGGCGAGGAGAAAACAAGATCTCCTTTCGAAATCGCAGGACCATTAAGTCAGGTATTCTGCTTGGGAGTAATGGCCCAACAGATGGGTGTAAAATTGGAATTCGACAGAGAGACCCGTCAGATTACCAATAACCCGCTTGCGAATCAGGTTTTAGCAGGAATGCCTCCGAGAAAAGGCTGGGAAGAGTTTTATAGGGTTTAGCCTTTAGAAAATAGATTTAAGACACTAGACATAAGAAATCAAAAACCGCTGGAGTGCCTAGCGGTTTTTTAATTTTAATACTTCTAAAACTCAAACCTTGATTTTTAGGATCAAAAATGGACTGAATAAGATTTCTAATTTTCTAGTCTTTCAATTCTCTAATCTCTCCAACCGCTCCAAAAGAGGCGGATGAGAATAATTGACGAAGACAAACCAAGGATGAGGATTGATATTGCTTAGGCTTTTTACGGAAAGGGTTTTCAAAGCCTCTGCCAAAGGAGCTCCGCTGTACGTTTCTTTTGCAAAAGCATCTGCCTCAAATTCATTCTTTCTACTCAGCCAATTCATTCCAATTCCCAAAATCATCGAAATCGGGGTGAAAAGCATGGTAAAGCCAATAATGTTCAACTCGGCAGACCAGGCTTGACCTCCAAGAGCAAGACTCATGGTTTCAGAGAAAATAAATTGAGCCAAAAGAAACAACATCAGTCCTATCTGAAGAATAGATGTAATCATCCCCAATAGGATATGCTTCTTTTTATAATGTCCAATTTCATGCGCCAAAACGGCCACAATTTCCTCCGGTGGGTGCTGTTCTAAAAGTGTATCGTAGAGCACCACTTTTTTTCTCCTCCCAAAGCCAGAAAAAAACGCATTTGCTTTTGCCGAACGCTTACTACCGTCAATAATGAAAATATTATCCAAAGGAAAATCCACGGACTTGGCATAGCTCACGATTTTATTTTTCAATTCGCCTTCCTCCAATGGAGTCAACTTATTGAACAAAGGCAAAATCCAAGCGGTGTAAAACAGGTTGACTACAACCATAAACACGGTAGCAATGACCCAAAACTGCCACCAAAAGTCTTTTCCCATTTGGTGAATCAGCCAAAGAAAAACCATTAACAAACCACCGCCAACAAGGATTGAGAGTACGTACCCCTTGATCTTATCCTTAAAAAATGTACTTATCGTAGTTTTGTTGAATCCGTATTTTTCCTCGATCACAAAAGTCGAATAGTAATCGAACGGCAAACTCAAGATATCCGAACCGATAAAAATCAATCCAAAGAAGGCAAGGGACTTGATTAAAGGATTCCACCCATAGCCTGCCAGCCAAGTATCAATCCAACCAAACCAGCCCTGATAAATAAAGAAAAGAGTCAACAGAAATGAAAATGTTCCAGTCACCAAACCAAACCGGAAATTATCCTTTTGATAGGCTTTGGATTCCTCTAATTTTTCTTGGCTGAGATATTCAGCAAGTGTGTCGGGAATTCTAGGAACAGGATTTTTGATGTTAAGATATTTGAGCGTTTTTCTGATCAAAAACCCAAATACCAAAACACCCACCAACAGGTAGTTCAAACTTTCTGCACCCATAAAAATTGATTAGAATTTTGGACAAGGAAGGATGGTATCCCGTCTAGAAGGCTTTCCTTGATAGCTATTAGGCAAGGTCCAGGAAAGGCTCAATTCATGCGCCCCGCCAGACTGGATTCCCAATTGGGACACAGTGTAGTCAAAACTGTATCCGATATTAAGCCCTGAGAGTAGATTCACCCCAACCATCATAACAACTGCGTCACGGTTACTTTGGTTTTCAACTGGCTTGTATGGTAATCCTCGGTACCAAAGACCGAAAACAATTGGTTCCAAATACAAATAGGCACCTAAGTCAAGTTGCTCAAAAGGCCCTTGCATTTTGTAATTGACTGTAGGAGTCAATGATCTTTGTTTTCTCATGTGGGTAAAATCACCTCTCATAGATCCCTCTCCCAAATCAATTCTGTATCCTGCATGGAAGGACAACTTCATCGGAAGCGGGCTAATTCCATCAATAAAAGATTGATTGGGTTCATTCACATGATGAGCAGAAACACCAGCCCACATATTTTCTGTAAAAAATAATCCACCCACGGAAAGTGAAAGTAATCCAACAGGATCACCTAAACCTGGAATATCTGAACCGGGTAGGGTTGGGCCAAAGGGATCACTGGGGTTGATTTGGTTGGCAAAAACCAAGTTTTCATAAAAGCCAATTTCTCTTCGAATATAACTGGCCTGGAATCCCGGTCTGAAGTAGGAGTTTTCACCCAATTTCAACTCATAAGAATACATCGCAGAAATGGAAGTCGATCTTAATTTTGCTGCCCCTTCAGTATCCTGCATAACATGAAAGCCTATTCCGCTGTTGTAGTCAGGAAGGTAAGTATCGTAATAGGCCGAGAAAGTGGTGAATTGAGCATCAATGGAAGGCCACTGGTTTCGGTAGTTGAAACCAACCCTACCGGTAAGTTCTCCCCCTGCCATGGCTGGGTTTAGATAGAGAGGGGCTGCATAATACTGGCTATATTGCGGATCTTGGGCAAAAGCTCTAAATGAAAGAGCTGCCGTAAGTGTTGCAAAAAAAACCAAGTGAAGCAGAGACCGTAACAAGGAATTGTTCGTTTATTTGAATGTCAAGTAGCTTCTAGAACGTTTTCGACGATAGGTTGTTTTAGAAAGCAGTTCGAAAAATATGAAAAGCATCCCGATTTCCATAAGATTCATTTTAATTTTTACCAAGTCACTTTTTTTGATTTTGGTAGGAATGAATGCCCCGTCTTATGGTCAGGGCTTTAATGAGAACGAATGGATTTTTGGTTATTGTCCGGGAAGCGACAATAATTACCTTTCTTTTGGGAAGGGTGGCAGTCCAAATGTTCAAACCTTGCCATCCACAGTTTTGGTAGGGGCCAATAATAATGCGCTAGCAATTGACCCAATTACTGGCCAACCCCTTTTCTTAACCAATGGCGAATTAGTCTACGATTTCGGCTCAAATCCTTTAGAGGGAAGTGCTCCCGGATTAAATGGAGACATTGACGGAAGACAAAAAGTAGCAACAGGATTTTTAGAATATAACCCAAACGGAAACAAGCTTTTCTACATTTTCTACCTTTCCCCTGGAGGTCAGCTTCAATACGCGGTAGTGGACATGAATGCCCCAGGACAGGCAACTGGAAATGAGAGGCCATTGGGAGAAGTAATCGCCAAAGACCAGGCTATTGGGCCTGGTCAAGGAGCGCTCTTAGTGGTAAAAATTTCTGCTTCACCTTCTTATTTGATCAGCTTTTCAGGTGGGAATTTAATTTCAAGAGAGCTTCTTCCAACCCAAGGATCATTTAATCAAAAAGATACCCGGGGGATTCCGTTTACCCCAAAGGCTATCATTTTCGATGAGGAAAACAGCCGTCTTTTAGTGATTTCGGAGAATTCTGGAGATGATATTTTGGTGATTCCATTTGATACCTCAACTGGGAATTTTGGAGCCCCACAGCCCATTTCCAATTCTGGAGGAGCAGGTGAAATCGGTGGAGCAGATTTTTCCCCTGATGGAGATTTTATCTATTTCTCTAGGGGAAATCAGCTTTTCCGAGTTCCAAGCAATAATCTGTCAGCAACACCTGAAGAAATCACCATTCCCAATGCACCAAGTCAAATCTTTGACATAAAGACCGGACCTGATGGGCAATTGTATTATATCTATGAGGAAGTGGCTGGGGGGCCACAACTTATCGGACGAGTCACCAATCCAAATGAACCTGACCTGAGTTTGGTGACTTTGGAAGAGGATCCATTTAACGGAACAGACTTTTGCGGGAAGATTTTCCCAACTTTTGCACCCAATGCTGACATTGAACCTACAGTTGATTTCACCTGGGATCCTGAAGAACCTTGCTCTAATAACCCGGTTCAATTAACCAGCGAAATAACTCCTGAGAATTACCAACCTATTTCTTTCAATTGGGAATTTAATCCTCCGTTGACCGATTCGGATGGAAATCCACTTCCAGCTGATTTTAAGCAAGAACATTTCTTGATTCCTCAAGATGCAACCACCGGAACCAGTATTTCAGTGACGCTAACGGTCGAATTTGCTGATGGAACCAAAAAGAATGTCTCCAAGGACATTCCACTAACTGAAAATAATCTGGAGGCCAATTTTACTCCTTCCGATACAACTCTTTGCGAGTCTTGCTTTGATATTGAGCCTCTACTTCAAGCTCAATCCGCTGAGGGGGAACAAGGCGGAGAAGCACCTGGGGCAGGAGGAAGTAATTACGAATATTTCTGGTCCAACAAAAGAGACCGGGGATGGATTGGTAAGGAGGCTAATGAGATTTGTAAGCCTGGATTGTATTGGGTTTTGGTAAGAGAGCCAGGGTCTCAGTGCTATGCCTATGCCGAGATTCGCGTAAAAATGTGGGATGTGCCAGACCAAACCAACAACATCTGGTATTTTGGAGACGGAGCGGGCTTGGATTTTAATCCGGATCCTGATGATGAAAATGCACCAGTTCCTAGGCCAATTGCTCAAAGACATCCTCAAAATATTCCAGCTGGTACGACTACTATTTCAGATCAGGCTGGGCAAGTTCTGTTCTTTACCGACGGATCCTCTGTTTGGGATTTGAATGGAGATTTGATGCAGAATGGGGACAATATTGGGGGAGACAATTCTTCCAGTCAATCTGTCGTCGCGGTGGGAGTTCCTACACAGCCGACTTTATTCTACCTATTTACTACCCAAAGCTCAGCCAATGGGACGAGTACTGTTTCCTACTCTTTGGTAGATATCAAGTCAGAAAATCTGACGGGAGTGGGTAATGTCTCCACTAAAAATAATTTTCTTTTCAGTCCATCTACAGAGCAAAGCGCTGCCATAACTTCAGGGGATACGACTTGGGTGATGTTTCATGAACTAGGAAACAATACTTTCCGGGCTTATCCAGTGACTACAAACGGAATTGGACAACCTGTTTTGAGCTCAGTGGGAAGTAATCATGGATTTAATTCCGGGGTGGGAACAATGAAGTTCAGCCCGGATGGAACCAAGGTCGCGGTTACTATTTCAGAAGGAGGATGTAATCGTGCAGAAATCTTTGAGTTTGATCAAAAGACCGGGAAAATGAAAGAATACGCCCGATTGAATTTGGGTTGTAATGGAGATATCTACGGGCTGGAATTCAGCAATGAATCTGACAGAGTCTTGGTTTCCTATAGAAATGGAGGGCCGGGAGTTGAGGAATTTATAATCAAGCAAGTCGATAATGACGATCCAAATGCGGCAGCCTGTCCAGCTTGCTTTGCAAATGCCACCACCAGGGCTCAACGCGAAGCATGTATTCTTTCTACCAAAAAACAAGTAAGCGGTACTGCCAATTTAAACCTTGGAGCTCTTCAAATCGCTTCTGACGGACAGGTTTATGTGGCAGTAGTTGGAGACAATAGAATCGGCCAAATTCAAGTTGGAAGTGGCTGTACAGGCACCAGCACCTTTACTTTGGATGCTGTAGAACCTATGCCTGGTACCTCGAATCTCGGTTTACCCAACTTTGTCCAAAATTCAGGAAGTTCAATCCCTGAGCCTGCGCTTTCCTTACCTACAAGATTGTGTTTGGATCCAGCCACTGGAGCAAGTGGATTGTTTGAGGGAGCTGGAGAACCAGATATCGACAGCTATTTTTGGACTATTACAAAAGATGATGGAACAGTCATTCTGAATGCATTTGGAGGGCCAGGAGAAGAGTTCCAAAGCCTAGAGCAAGTCTTCAATGAACCTGGAATTTATACAGTTGAACTCAGGGTTGACCGATGTGCTGAAGTAGCTTATGCTGAGTTTGAGGGCGAATTTGAAGTAGTTGCCCCACCTGAATTAACCTTGGAATCGGACGTAACTCTTTGTGCTGGAAATCCAGTTACACTAACTGCTATTGACGGGTACGATCCTTCGGATGGGCTTTATGATTTCTTATGGACGAATGCTGCTGGACAAGTATTTGGAGACGAAAACTCAAATTCCATCATTGTGGATGAAGAGAGCATTTATACTGTTCAGGTTTCTTATAGACTTCCTAGCGGGCTTTCTCCAGATGAAGCTCTTTTATTTGAAACCTGTCCTTCTTCAGCGGAGGTTTTTGTAGGCCCTGCATTTGAATTTGAATTAACCCAAAGTGCCACTGAAGTTTGTTTTGAAGATGTCACTGTCTCCTTTGCACCGGACACACCTATCTCTGGGGAATGGTTTTATGACCTCAATCAAAGTGGGACAAGAGTTTCCTTGGGTGAGTTCTTTGAATTGGAATTGTTTGTAAACACACTTCCAGGACCCGGTCAATATGAAATCATTTTTGTGACAGAGGATCCTATTTTGGCGGGTTGTGTGGTAGAGAAAAAGTTGGATTTATTGGTCAACGAACTTCCCCAATTCACTTTAACTGCAACCAACCCAGCAACAGACTGCAACACGCCTGATGGTTCGTTTGAAATACAGATGCAAGGCAATGCCTCGGAAGTACGAGTTCCAGAATTGAGTCTAGTTTTCTCAAATGTAAATGCAGGAGATGTAATCCCTGTTACTGGAGTTTTGCCGGGAGTATATACTGTGGAGGCCGACAATTCGACCGGTTGTTTCTACTCCGCCTCCGTGACAGTAGAAAACCTAAATCCTCCTGCATTATTGGAGTTTACTGTAGCTACAGCAGATGAAGTCTGTGGAGGAACAGGTGTAAATCCGGGATTAATTACCATCTCGTTTAACTCGGGAATTGCCCAGCAAGGAGAATATAGAATAGTAAGACAAGGTAATGGACAAGTCTTTACTGGTCCCCTGCCAAATCAGGCTTCATTTGATGTAGAGGTACCTTATGGAGATTATTTGGTAGAGGTAAGTGACCTATCGGGTTGTTCAATTCCTGACCCAACCGTATATAGCATTGGGCAAAAGTTTGAAGTGGTATTTTCCGTACCAACTTCCGTCACGGCATGTGAAACCTATTCCTTTACTCCACTTGGACCAAAACCTTTGAATTACACGGCTAGGAATTCCTCAGGAGGAATTTTGACACCTGACACCAACGGTAATTTCACTTTCACACAAAGCGGAACCTACACGGTAAGAGGCGAGGATCCTGCTGGAATAGATTGTCCTTTGGAAATCTCAATGGTAGTCAATCTGACCCAGCCTATTAATTTCTCGCTTTCAGGACCGATTGAAGATTGCCAAACAGGAGTGAGGTATGAAGCCGTATTGGTTAATGCTTTGCCTGCAGATGTCATTTTCCTATGGAAAGATGATTTGGGAGTAATCGTCGGAAGGAGGCAGACTTTTGTCCCAAGCAGAGATGGGAATTATTCTTTGGAAGTTCAACCAGCATCAGGTGGATTGTGCTCCAGTCAGGAAATTCCATTCACAGCTAAAACGCTTCCAAGCCCTGTTCCTGTGACTTTGGATGTCACACCATTCTGCTTTAGCCAAACCTCCACAACTTTAGCAGTCAATGCTGATTTAACCAATGTCGATGGAATCGAATGGTTTTCGGTAAATGGTGGGGTAAAAACAAGAATTCCAGCTTTTGATGATTTACCAATTGTGCAAGTAAGCAATGAAGGGTCCTATGAAGTTCTGCTTAGAAGCGTACAAGGTTGCGAACTTGGAAGAGCCAGTGGTTTGGTTGTGAAATCCACTATTATCCCACCTGTGATTCCCGAAGAGTTTACGATTTGTGCCGTCGAGGGAGTGACCACCAGTATAAATCCTGGAACCTATGATAATTATTCTTGGAGACTGAATGGGGTGGAAGTTTCCACTGAAGGAATATTTACACCTACCCTTCCAGGCAATTATGAATTGGTGGTTTCTGATAATCTAGGCTGCGAATATTCTGCAACTTTTACGGTATTTGAAGATTGCGAGCTTAAAATAATTTATCCAAGCGGTGTGGTTTTGGGAGACCCCAATCGGAATTTCATTCTCTACGCCAACGAATATATTGATGAGGTGGAGGTCTTTATTTTTAATCGTTGGGGTGAGTTGATTTTCTATTGCGAGCATGAAAATCTCGAACCCAAACAACCATTCTGCCCTTGGGATGGAACCTATAATGGAAAAAATGTACCAAATGGAACATATGCTGTAGTGGTGCAGTTTACTTCCAGAGACCAAAATCTAACTCGAAAAGAAACCAAAGCGATTACCATTATTCAATAGCATGTTAATTCTGATTTCCCCCGCAAAAACTTTAGACTATTCCAATCCTCATTATCAAGAATTCACCCATCCAGACTTTACCAATGATATTAAGACTTTGGTACAGGTGATGAAAAAGAAAAAAGCTCAAGACCTCGCTGAATTGATGCATATCAGTGAGAATCTGGCCGAGTTGAATGAAAAAAGATACAAGACTTTCCAAAAAGAATTTAATCCTGATAATTCTAAACAGGCTCTTTTGGCCTTCAAAGGGGACGTCTATACTAAAATTGATGTTGACAGCTACTCCAAGGAGGAGTTTGAATTTGCCCAAAAACATCTCAGAATTCTTTCTGGGCTTTACGGGCTCCTAAAACCACTGGACTTGATTCAGCCCTATCGATTGGAAATGGGAACGCGATTAGAAACAAAAAAGGGTAAAAACCTTTACGAATACTGGGGATCAAAAATTGCCAAAGCGATAAATGAAGTGGCTAAGGATCAAACCATAATCAACTTGGCATCCCAGGAATATTTCAAGGCGGTGGATTTAAAAGCCCTGAAATCAAAAGTTATTACCATTCATTTTAAAGAATTTAAAAACGACAGTTATCAAATCATTGGTCTCTTTGCCAAACAAGCAAGGGGCATGATGACTGACTTTGCAATCAAAAATAAAATTACTGACCCTGAAATGCTGAAGACATTCCAGCAAGAGGGCTATGAATATTCGGAACCTTTCAGTTCGGCCGAAGAATGGGTATTTGTAAGATAAACAGGGAAAGGGTTCAATGAATTGAAAATGAGCCCTTTTTCATTTTTTGGTCGGCTAATTTTTTGGTAGTTTAGAAGCCTGTTTTCCAATATTTTGGCTTAAGTATCTCAATTTAAAAATGAGAAAAATCACTTTTTTTCTAGCTGTATTTATTTCGCTGGTAACGGCTGCTGGAGGAACTGCATTCTTTTTTTTAAAGACCGAAGAGACAACTTCCCAAGTTGAATTTCTAAATCAGCCGGAATTAACTGGACCAGACAGACTTTGTAATGTTTTTGGAAGTATTATTGGATCATTTTCAGGGGGAGGAAATCCCTTAACAGATGTGTATTCTTGGAGAATTTTGGGGCCAAGTAATCAAGTTTTATTTACCGGCTCAGGTGGAGCCGGATTTCAGACGATCAGCTTTACTTTCTCCATCAATGGACAACACAAGGTAGAGTTGCAAGTAACGAGAGGCGGGATAGAGGTGGGGAAATTTAGCAATACTGTTGATGTAATAAAGGGACCGGAAATAGTCTTAAATGATCAATACTTAACCTGCAATTCTGAGGCTATTACCCTCATTGCAATTTCACCATCTGACCCAAACCTTGACAAATACAGTTTCCAGTGGAAGGATTCATTTGGAATTCAGGTGGGGGACAAAAACGAATTCACAACAGAAATTTTAGGGTCATATACAGTAGAATTCTATTTTTTAAATTCTCTTGGAATCAAAGAGTGTACTACAATACTAAAAACTGAAATTATTGAAACCCAAACTACCAATCTGATAATTGATAAAATATCAGCGTGCCCAGATGAAACGATAACAGTTAAAACCAACCCTCAATTATCAGGAAATTGGTTTATTAAAGAGACTAGTTCCGGTATAGAATTCCCATTCGGGTATTCCACACAACTTTCAATAAGACCTATTTTGGACTTACCAAATCCTGGAACTTATACCGCCATTTTTCGAGCTGAAAGTCCATCCAATCCAAATTGTGATATTGAAAAAACCGTGAATTTTTCCTATTTCGAAAAGCCTAATTTAAAATTTCTGGATCCTCAGATTTCGAGTGGTTGTAATATTCCTGATGGGGAAGTATCAATTGAAGCCTTGACAGAAATAAATTTTTTGGAAATCAAAGGAGGATCTTTAAGCTATACCAATATTAAAGTAGGTGATATTTTAAATTTCCCTAATCTAAAATCTGGATCATATACAATCACAGCACAGCTAGGAGGCTGTCAAAATACCTTCACGGCAATTGTACCATTGGATAATCCTCCCGATCAATTGGAGTTCGCTATTCAGGATATCCAACCTGAGAAGTGCACCCCTAAGGGCAAGCAAAATGGTTCCTTTAAAGTCATCTTACAAAATGGCCCTTTTGATGGATCCTTCCGAATCGTCAATGAAAGAGGAGCCATAATCCGAGAAGAGGATACGGGCTCAACATCTGAAATTTTTATTGAAATTCCTGGAGGAATCTATTTCTTCGAAATCTTTGATAAAAATGACTGCTCACTTCCTGAACCCAAAGAAATAATTATTCCGAGCGTTGATTTAGTCCAATTTGGAATTCCGGATGAAATAAATATTTGCCAATCGTATGATTTGATGCCAGAAACAGATCAGGGCTTAGTATTTACATTGGAATTTCCTGATGGAACAGAAGAAATAAAGCAAAAAGGAGAACCCTTCACATTGACCCAAGCTGGCCTACACAAATTGATAGGTTACATTCCTAACCAAACAGAAATTTGTCCAGATTTGAAAGAATTTCAAGTGACTTTAGTAGATGCCGTGGATTATGCACCTGT
This sequence comes from Algoriphagus boseongensis, assembly GCF_004362805.1. Taxonomy (GTDB): domain Bacteria; phylum Bacteroidota; class Bacteroidia; order Cytophagales; family Cyclobacteriaceae; genus Algoriphagus; species Algoriphagus boseongensis. Next base: position 121,672 of record NZ_SNYF01000008.1, on the reverse strand, counting down.
TCTAGTCAATCAGGACTGCTTTGGAAACCGAACATACAAAGCGGATATTTTCGGAAAAGATCCAAACACTGTAATTTTTAGATGGTATAATGAAAATAACGACTTGGTTGGAACAGGACAATTTCTTAACCCTGTGTCCAATGGGATTTTCAAGTTAGAAGTTCAGCCTGCTAACACTGAATCCTGCCCTATTCAACCCATTGAATTCGAAATTAAAGAGCCCATTTTAGCTGTAGACTTGACGCTAAATCCCACCAAACTCTGTGAGTATGGTCCAAAAGCAATAGTGGATCTGTTATTTACTTTCCCTGAAGAAGTTACCGATATAGAATGGAGGAGATATGATGAATTAGGAAATATTGAACCTCTTCCCCAATTCAAAGATAAAAAGCAGATTTTAGCCGAAGTGGCAGGGATCTATGAAGCTTCAGTTTACAGCAGAATCCCATCTATCAATAAAGATTGTGAACTTGGACGAAGCACCATTGATCTAAATCTCATTCTTGACAAAGTTGATTTTGATGTTCCTAGCACACTTTCCATTTGTGATCCCTATTCCCTGATTCCTGATTCAAGTAGTCCTTTGGAATTTGAACTCACCTATCCAGATGGATCTATCCAAATCAAAAATTGGAATGAATCATTTATTATTGATCAGGAAGGAACCTATACCATTCTTGGGTATGATCCGGATATCAAAGGACCTCTTTGCCCCAATCAGAAAACATTCGATGTTGTCATCAACCAACCTGTTCAATTCTCTCAAGAACTAGTCGATTTGACCTGTGATGGAGAGTATACCTATCAGGCAGTAGTTGAAAATTATCCCGTTAATGAAGTGGATTTCTTTTGGAAAGATCCTAATGGGAATTTGGTAAGTACTTCCTCTGAATTAAGAACCTTGACCTATGGCGAATTCACTCTTGAAGTTCAACCTAAAGGTTCTATCCCTTGCTCCAATCAGGAAATTCCATTTGAAATTCCTGTCCCAACACTTTCGATTCCTGCAGAAATAGAAGCTGAGACGCTTTGCCCAGACCAGGCTGACGCGGCACTCACCTTAATTACAAATTTGGAAGAGTCCTTGAAAATTGAATGGTGGTTTACTGACCTAAGTAACAATCAAAGCGAATTGATAAATGAAAAAGGGAAAACGGAAATTCTTGCTAATGAAGAGGGTACATATGAGGTAAGAATAATTAATCAGTTTGGTTGTTTGCTTGGTTTTGACAATGTATTGGTTATTCGAAGCACGGATCAGGTTAGGCCGATTCTGGAGGACTCCTATTTGATTTGTCCAAGATACGATATAGCTCCCACTTTAAATCCTGGGAGCTTTTCTGGATATGAGTGGTATTTGGGGGATCAACTTGTATCTACCAATCCAACTTTCAAGCCTAGTCAAATTGGAAATTATAATTTGATAGTTTTTAGCCAGGAGGGATGTGCTTACCAAATGAGTTTCTTGACAGAGGAAGAATGTGATTTGAAGGTCTCCTATCCCAATGCCATCCAACCAGGAAATCCAGACAAAGGATTCTTGATTTACTCAAATTACCTAGTCGATGAATTGGATGTCTGGATTTTTAACAAATGGGGAAATTTGGTTTTCCATTGCCAAAACTCATCTCCGATCAAAGATGAATCTACTTGTATTTGGGACGGATTTTACAACGGGAAAAAGGTTTTACCGGGAACTTATGCGGTAAGAATCAATTATAGAAACATAGAAAAAAATATTTTAGAGGAGGATTTTGGTTCGATCCTAGTGATTGATTAAGGTGCCTGGAAATCGAAAACTAATTTAATGTTGACATTGCTAAGATTATTTGAATGACTACATCTTCCCTTTTAGTCCTACAGTAGAATAAAAGCAAAGGGTACTATTTTTTTTGGACGGGAAAGCTAAATCCTTTTTTTTTTCTATTTTGAACCGTTTCAATCTTAGTCACAATTCATCCCAAAAACCAAAAGCACTTATCTATGACTCAAACCATCAATCGTGGCGCTCTATTCAATGCAAGCTGTCTGGCGCTAATCACCACCGCCTTCTCATTTTCCATTCGGGCGGGTATCCTTCCTCAATTGGGAGATTCGTTTGGTCTGACTGCAGAGCAGTTGGGCTTTATTAACTCCATGTGGTTCTTTGGATTCCCAATTTCCATGATTTTGGGTGGCTTATTCTATCACAAGGTAGGTCCAGCAAACATCATGAGAATTGCATTTATCATGCACACACTCGGAATTTTGATGACCATTTTCGCAGGAGGTTATACGACGCTATTGATCTCTACACTTTTTATCGGATTTGGTAATGGATGTACAGAAGCTGCTTGTAATCCATTGATTGCAGACATGTACTCCGGAACTACCCTAAACAAAATGCTTAACCGATTCCACATGTGGTTCCCTGGTGGAATCGTAATTGGTTCATTGGTTTCCAAGTTTATGACAGACGGTGGAATGACTTGGCAGTCTCAAGTTTGGGTGATGATGATCCCTACCATTGCCTATGCAGTTCTTTTCTTCGGGAAGGCATTTCCAAAGCCAAGTGTGGAAGGAGCAACTTCCGTTGGATCCAACATCAAGGCGATGTTCAGCCCGGTATTTATCTTCCTTTTCTTCTGCATGGCCCTTACGGCTATCAGCGAATTTGGCCCTCAGCAGTGGGTGGGATTGATCATGAGCTCAAGTGGTGCTAGCCCAATGTTAATCCTTGCTTTGACCACAGGGGTAATGGCAGTAGGACGATTCTTTGCAGGTCCAGTGGTAAAAGCCCTTGGCCAAACAGGAGTTCTTTTAGGAGGAGCAATCTTTGCAGCCCTTGGAATTTTCTTGTTCAGCACAGTAACCGGACCAATGGCCTACGTGGCAGCACTAATCTTTGCAATTGGTGTTTGTTATTTCTGGCCAGTGATGGTAGGAGCCGTGGCCCAGCGGGTTCCTCTTTCTGGAGCATTGGGAATGTCCATCATAGGAGGTGTGGGAATGTTTTCTACCGCTATTTTCCAGCCTATCATCGGTGGCTGGATTGACTCTTCCAGAGCAGCGCAAAGTGCAGCTGGATTAGCAGGAGATGCCCTTGAATTGGCAGCAGGTCAGGATACATTAATGAAAATGGTCACTTTCCCAGGTATTTTGATCGTCCTATTTATCATTTTCTTTATTTGGCAAAAAGGCTCTAAACCAGCCGCAGCAGCCGCACATTAATCTAAATCAAGGCAGCCAAATGGCTGCCTTTTTTTATCTTGGATTATGAAAAAAATCTTGACCCTAGCACTTTTTCTTTCCTTTTGCTTTACAGGAAAAGCTCAAGAAATCCAAGGCCCGATCAAAGTCCACCCTGATCAAAGATATTTAACAACCTCAGAAGGGAAACCATTTTTCTGGATGGCGGATACAGCTTGGGAATTATTTCATCGTCTGGACGAGGAGGAAGCAAAATTCTATTTAAACAAAAGAAAAGAGCAAGGCTTCAATGTGGTTCAAGCGGTAGTTTTAGCAGAGCTTGATGGAATAAATTCTCCTAATGCAAATGGAGATTTACCTTTTATTGATCCAAGCAAGTGGCAATACAATGAGGCCTATTTTGAACATGTGGATAAAATCCTCAACCTCGCTCTCGAGAGAGAAATTCATCTTGCTCTTCTACCTACTTGGGGGGATAAATTATTTAAAAATTCATGGGGAATTGGTCCTGAAATATTTACCCCAGAAACAGCTTATGCTTACGGTAAATGGATAGGCAATCGCTACAGAAATCAAAAAAATCTGATTTGGGTTTTGGGAGGAGATCGAAATCCTAGGGAAAATTCTTTGGATGTTGAAGTCTGGAACCAAATGGCTAAAGGAATTCTAGAAACCCAAAATCCCTCAAATCCTATATTGATCACCTTTCACCCCCAACCTGCAGAACCTGGAGGAAGCTCTAACTGGTTCCATAGCGCGGATTGGCTAAGCTTCAATATGCATCAGACGGGGCATTGTCCTAACCAACCCACCTACGAAAAAATCAGCCATGACTTGGCCCTTTCTCCACAAAAACCAAGTATAGATGGGGAGCCGATGTACGAAGAACACCCTAAGTGCTTCAATGCAAAAGAACTTGGGTACAGTGAGGCAGCCGATATCCGAAGAATCATGTATTGGAATGTATTTGCTGGGGCGGCGGGCCAAAGCTATGGATGCCATGCGGTATGGCAAATGTATGATTTGGATAAAGATCCAGTAAATGCCCCATTGAAACCCTGGCATTTGTCTTTAGAATTAGAAGTAGCCAATCAGGTCAAGCACTTGAAAAACTTACTATTAAGCCGGGATTTCTTCGATAGAATTCCTGATCAAAGCTTAATCCATTCCCCACAGAATCAAGATGATTCCTATGTTTCTGCGACAAGAAGCAAAACCGGGCAATATGCCTTTATTTATTTCCCTGATGGAAAAACAACTCTACTTGATCTTTCCACCCTTAAAGGGCCCCAGTTTAAACTAACCTGGTATGATCCAAGGATAGGAATAACTTTTCCGGAGAGTCAAATCAATCAGGTGACCAAAGCTAATCCTGTAGAAATAAAAACCCCAAGCCAAGGAAGAGGCAATGACTGGGTCTTGATAATTGACGCTTTGGATTAATTGGGGCTGCAGTCGTAGGATTGGTATTCTTCAGAGGTCAGGGACCAAAGCTTTCCATCCTCATCCCTATAGGTTAAGACCCCTGTGCTTTTGAGAATTTCAATGTTTCCGTTGGAAGTAATGGTAGATCCATCTGTCAAAACTATGGTGCAAGGTCCATCGATCTCATTGATATCGATAAGCTTCTCACAACTTGAAAAAAGAATTAAGAGTAAAAAGAAAAGCCTCCTCATGGAATAATTTATTTATTCGAATATGGTCAAAAAGAAACTTTTGTGAAACAAAAAAGCCCGAATCATGAAGAAACGGGCTTTGTGACCTCGTTAGGATTCAAACCTAAAACCTCCTGAGCCGTAATCAGGTGCTCTATTCAGTTGAGCTACGAGGCCGAATTGGTTTGCAAAAGTACCGAATAATCTATTTTCTCCAAACAGCAGCTTCTAAGAATTTTCAAATTCATTCTGAAAGCACCTTGGATACTTAAGAATAATTAAGAGCATTTAGGGGGTTAATCCTATTGGTTTTTATATTTTTGCCCTCATTCTAAGCAAAGAAGAATCTTTTGATGAAAAAATTACTCCTTCTGATTTTCGCAGTAGTATCCCTGAATCCAGTTCTGGCACAGGAAACTGAATCTAAACCTAAAACCCCAATCGGAGGACGCCCAAATATCCCCAGCGATCTCAATTTTGAATTTGGATTTAACCAATTGAATAATCGGCCATCTGATATCGGGGTCAATTTCTTCGGTTCCAGAACCTTCAACGTTTCTTATCAATTTCCAATCGAAGTCGGTGAAAAGACGGGTTTTACAATCAATCCTGGATTCGGAATTGGGTCTGATAAGTTGGAGTTTAGTGATTCTGAAAACCTATTTCCAAATCCAACTTTGGGAAAAGAGTCCTCAAGACTTATCCCAGTTTCAGATATTTATGGAGATAACATTGTCCTGAAGAAAAATAATTTTTCTACTAACTACTTTGAGGTTCCGATTGACATCAGATACCATTTCAACAAGAACAATTACAGCAAAAGTTTCCGAGTAAGCCTTGGAGCTAAAGTAGGCTACCTATACGAAGCCCACACCAAAATCAAATATGAATCTGCTGCTGAGGGAAATGTAAAAATTAAAGACTCTCAAAACTACGGACTCGAAAAATTCCGCTATGCCATCACATTCAAGGCAGGAAGTCCAGGATTCTATGTTTGGTCTAATTTCTACCTAAACCAAATGTGGCAGCCAGGAAGAGGGCCATTTGCAACTCAGGCCAGCCAAATCAATTTTGGAATTGCAGTAACAGTCTTCTAAATACAAATCCGGCTTTTCAGCCGGATTTTTTTATCCCCAAATAAAGGAGAATCCAAACCAGCAGATAAGAAATCCTGTAAAAAAACCTATGTAGACTTCGAGCGGTTTATGCGCATTTAGGTACAATCTTGAAGAAGCAATAACTCCACATAGAAAGACTCCCAACAATACAGGAGTAAGTTCATTAAAAGTCGGGAAGTTCTTCCCCAAAACTAGAACTACTGCCAATAATCCTCCGGCCCCAGTCATATGGGCAGACATTTTCCAGAAAAAAGAAATCACTGATAGGATTAAAACGGAAATGGAAATCACTGCCATTCCTTTCCAAAGTATTTCGTCCAAATCACTTTTCTGATAAAGGAAATAAGTGGTCATCACGAAGTAAATGCAAGTAATTATGAAAGGAACTGTCCTTTCTTTAATTGTAGGCATGTGAAGGCTTTTCACCATCCCACTCAACCTTAGCCCAATAATGGTGACCATTGGAATCAAAAGCGTAGAAAGAACGACCAAGTAGAAAATGCGAAGCTTGAATTCTTCTGGGATGCTTGTAGCTTCTGGAACAGCAAAAAGCATCAAGCCATAAACCAAGGCAGGCATCAACAATGGCTGGAAAACTACGGTAATAACTAAAGCAAAAATCCTCAGCACTAAAGTTCCTTTCTTAATCTTGCCACCGGAATCTGAAGCTGCTCCCGGTATTTTGCTACAGTTCTTCTGGCGATATTATACCCTTTTTTGTTTAGCATTTTCACCAGCTTGTCATCTGACAAAGGCTTTTTCTTGTCTTCTGCATCCACCATGCTCTGGAGTACAGATTTTACTTCACGATTACTTACATCTTCCCCACTATCAGTTGCAATGCCTTCAGAGAAAAAGTATTTCAAAGGATAAACTCCAAATTCGGTCTGAATGGATTTACTGTTAGCCACTCTGGAAACGGTGGAAATATCCATGTCGATTTTTTCAGCGATATCTTTCAAAATCATGGGGCGGAGATTGGTCTCATCTCCATCGATGAAAAACTCCTTCTGATACTGCAAAATCGCCTCCATAGTCCGAAGCAAAGTATTTTGTCTTTGCTTGATGGCGTCAATAAACCATTTGGCTGAATCCAGTTTTTGCTTCACAAAGGTTACTGTCTCCTTAAGCTTCTTATCCTTCTTATCACTTTTGTCATAGGCATCAAACATCTCCGCATAAGACCTGGAGATTCGCAGTTCAGGAGCGTTTCGACTATTTAGACTTACCTCCAGCTTTCCACTATTATTGGTCAGAATAAAATCAGGGATGATGTATTGGGTTCTCACCAAACCATCAGAAACCCCTCCTGGCTTTGGATTCAGACGCGTAATCAAGTTTACTGCATCTTTGATTTCATCTTCATTTAGATCCAGTCTTCTTTGGATCTTGGGATAATGCTTTTTTGTAAACTCCTCGAAACAATCATGAATAATGGAAAGCGCATGAACCACAACGGGGTCATCCGGATGTTCTTTTCTTTCCAATTGGATTAAAAGACACTCCTGAAGATTTCTAGCAGCAATCCCTGCCGGATCAAAATTCTGGATCTTTCGGAGGATTTCCTCCATCTCATCGATATCTGTTTCGATATTTTGGGAAAAGGCGAGGTCATTTATGATCGCTTCCAAATCCCTTCGGATATACCCATCGTTTTCGATACTTCCGATCAATTGCTGTCCGATAATCTTTTGTCGGTCATCCAACTTTAAAAAATTCAGCTGGGAAATCAATTGCTCATGAAGCGTGGATTGGGAAGAAATTGGTATCTCTCGATCTTCCTCATCAGGATTGTAATTTCCATCTCCTTGCATTTTGTACCCACTGTACTCATCATCCAGGTAATCATCGAGATTAAGTTCATTGTCATCCCTGCCTAAATCATCTTCATAAGAGTCCTCAAAATCATCCTCCTGAGACTTTTCGGGCTCTTCTTCTCTGCCTTCTTCCAAGGCAGGATTGATTTCCAATTCTTCTTCTATCCTGGCATCTAGCTCAGCAGTAGGGACCTGCAGCAATTTTATAAATTGAATTTGCTGAGGAGATAACTTCTGTGAAAGAGTCTGAGAAAGATTAAGCTTTTGCATGCAATGTGTTAAACCTGCTTTTTGGGTTCAAAAAAAGCTTTTTCAGTTGAAAAAGCCCGTTGATCAAAGTTAGGAAAAAGAGGCAATTTTTTGATAAAAAGGTTATTTAATCGTTTTTTTGCATTCCTCTTAGGGAAGGCGAGAAACCTATTTTCTCTTAAAATAAAGAACAAATGGCATTTAACAAACGGGTCAAAATCAAGACAGTCCTGGATCAAAACCTGATTGGACAAGAAATCACCCTTATGGGTTGGGTACGGACAAAGCGAAGCAACAAGAATGTCTCTTTCATTGCTCTCAATGACGGCTCCATAATAACCAACTATCAGGTGGTGGCAGATCCAAATGTCATTTCAGAAGATATTTTGAAAAGATGCAGCACAGGTGCTTGTCTAAAAATCACAGGTACCGTGGTGGAATCTCAAGGTTCTGGACAATCATCCGAGCTCAATGCCAAAATCATTGAAGTTTTGGGAGATGCAGATCCGGAAAAATATCCTTTGCAGCCTAAAAAGCACTCCTTGGAATTCCTCAGGGAAATCGCTCACCTTAGAATGCGTACCAATACTTTCAGTGCGGTATTCAGAGTGAGACATGCCTTGGCTTTCGCTGTGCATAAGTACTTTAATGATAAAGGATTCTTCTACATCCATACACCAATTATCACTGCATCGGATGCTGAAGGTGCCGGTGAAACATTCAAAGTCACCACGTTTGACCTATTGAATCCTCCAAAAAATGAGGAGGGGAAAATTGATTTCAAGCAGGACTTCTTCGAAAGAGAAACCAACCTGACTGTTTCCGGTCAATTGGAAGGGGAGCTGGCGGCTATGGCTTTGGCGGAGATTTATACTTTCGGCCCGACTTTCAGAGCTGAAAACTCCAATACTACGCGACACTTGGCTGAATTCTGGATGATTGAACCAGAAATGGCCTTTTACGACGCAGAGGACAACCAGAATCTGGCTGAGGACTTCTTAAAATATATTATTGGCTATGCGCTTGAAAACTGTGCTGAGGATTTGAAATTCTTGGCTCAAAGAGCTCAGGAAGAGGAAAATACTAAGCCAGCTGATCAAAGGTCTGAGTTGGGTTTGATTGAAAAGCTCAAGTTTGTGGTGGAAAATGATTTTGTCAGATTGACCTACACAGAAGCGATTGATATCCTCAAAAACTCCAATCAAAACAAGAAAAAGAAATTCCAATACCTAATCGAATCTTGGGGAGCGGACCTTCAGTCTGAGCACGAGCGCTATTTGGTAGAGAAGCATTTCAAGAAGCCGGTGATTCTAACCGATTATCCTAAGGACATCAAGGCTTTCTACATGAGACAAAATGAGGATGGTAAAACCGTAGCTGCAATGGACATCCTTTTCCCTGGAATTGGGGAAATCATCGGGGGTTCTCAACGGGAAGAAAGGCTTGAAAAACTAACTCAGCGAATGCAGGAAATGAATGTTCCTGAGGAGGAACTGTGGTGGTACCTAGACACTCGACGATTTGGAGCCACTCCACATGCGGGTTTTGGGTTAGGCTTTGAAAGAATGGTCCAATTCGTCACCGGAATGGGAAATATCAGAGATGTAATCGCATTCCCAAGAACACCAGGAAACGCAGAATTTTAAACCTAAAAATCCCCGTCAAGAGTCGGGGATTTTTATTTTACCATCCAGAAAGTAACCCAAAAAAGGATGTACCTATAGAGAATAAAACTTGGGACAATATATATCCCGACTAAAAGGCTTCTCCAAATTGACCCAATCATATTTGTTTGATAACCCCTTCTGAGTATAAAAAACATATAAGTAAAGATTATGAGTAAAAATAAAATGGTCATGTTTAGCTCATTGATCAGGGACTCCATATCAACCCCAAATAAACTGGAAATGAAATTTAGAGATGCAGGAAAGAGAACCAGAATAATTAAAATATAAAACCCATAGAAATAGGCTGAACCAGCAAAGAAATCAATCAGGAATAACTTTTTATTCTTCAAATAGAGCAACTTCAAAAACAAACCTTGAAGTAAATCCAAAACAATCAATAAAAGCTTTGCATTTGAACTCGAAGTTTTTTCAAACTCAACTTTAAAGATATCAATCGATAACCCAGAACCTTCCAAGTAATCCTCTACAACTTCTCTTACTTGAGCGCTATAAGGCAAATGGTACATTTGAATCTCAAGGTTAGTATTGAAAGTCGAGATCAAAGGAAAAATGAAATAAATCAAGTTGGCGAAAAAGAATACCTGAAGCGGAGATAGATATTTTTTTCGAATTCCCATAACATAACTCCGAACCAATTCTCCTGGGTTACTGACCAAAAGCTTGATCGTTTGGAGAAATTTTCCATCTGCCACAAAAATTGAAGAAACCAATTCTTCAAAAAAATGAATCAAGCTTTTGTCCTTTTCTTCAAGTCGCTTTTCTCCACAATTACCGCAATAATACCCTTGGATAGTTTGACCACATCGAACACAGGTAGAATTGGACGATTGCATGGAAACTCAAAAGTTTGAATCTTAAGATGAAAAAAAATCTCTTGAATTACTAGCCTCTAACTTTTGGTTTAGCTGATCACCTTCACTCGCTTCGCTAAAGGAATACAGATAACGCTGAAAAATATGGCTATATAGCCTACGATATTAAAGTTGGTCAATTGGCCTGCTTCATTTTCTCCTATAATCAATCCCGCGATCAAGGAAGCGAAACCTGCCGCTACTTGCTGAACTGCAGAATTAAAACTTAGAAAACTACCTCTATTTTCCGGCTTAGCTGTTCCGGTAATAATAGCAGCAGCGGGTACGTATCGCCCATTGGAGGTAACAAAAAACATGGTCGTTATCATCAATACAAATGGAATTGGAGTAACTCCCAAATGCGTGATTATTCCTATCGGCACCAAGTTCAAAAGCATAAAAACGGTGAAAATTTTAAGCTTCCCATATTTGTCCGACAGCTTACCGACCCAAGGCGAAGTGAAAATGGTAAACCCACCACCAGCGATATAGATATAGGTAAGTTGCATTTCTGAAAACCCTACATTGGCTACATTAAAGGGACTCAGAAAAGGAATGATCATAAACTGCCCAAACATCATCATAATAGACAGCGTGATCGCTCGCATCTGATTGCTATTTGAGGTTACTCTTGACACTACTTCCAAAGGACTTGGCCTTTTTATTTCCAAGTTCATATGCTCAGAAATAGAAGGAATGAACTTGTAAATCATTCCCAAACTGACGATTGACAAGCCTGTCAAAATGTAAAACGGCGTGTGCCAATCGGAAAGGCTGGCTAAAAATAGGCCTAAAGGAACCCCCATTACTGAAGCGAAAGAAAATGCAGACATCACAAGTCCCATGGCACTTCCTCTTTTTTCGTAAGGAACTACATCTCCGATTATTGCCAAGATTAAAGCGGAAGTTAAGCCTCCGAAAATTCCAGAAATTACCCTGGCAGCTAATAGAATTCCATAACTAGGAGAAAAGGCACAACCTAAAGTCCCGACCGTAAAGCCTATATAAACCCAGAAAAGGATTTTTTTTCGATCAAATCGATCCAGAAAAAATGCTCCAAAAAAACTGGATGCCCCAGCACTAAAGGTGTACGATGAAACCAAAAGGCTAAACTGACTTGGACTGATTTCAAAAAGCCGCATCAACTGAGGACCCAGAGGCATGAGTATCATGAAGTCAACAATGTGGATAAAATTGATTGCTGCAAGTGTCCACAGCAAAGCCTTTTCGCTTTTCATAAGAAAATGTATGGTGTGAAAACCTCCAGCACAAAAAATAAGTTTACGCTCATCGAAAAAACTTTAGCTAATTGACAATTGCTTAAATGTTTCCGGAATTGCCTCTAGTATATCTGAGGCAATTGTTGACCTCAATTTTTCCTTTCCTGCAATCTCCCCCGCTAGTCCATGTTGAAAGACTCCGCAAATCAAGGCCTGCTCAGGAGAATAACCCTGCCCTAGAAATGATGTAAGCATTCCTGTCAAAACATCTCCTGATCCAGCTGTAGCCATAAATCTGGAACCAGATGAATTGAAAATCTGTCGGCCATCTACCAGACAAATGACTGAGTTCGCCCCTTTGATCAAAACATTAAGAGAATAGTGCAGGCAAAACTCTTTCGCAATTTTTAATCTTTCTAGATGAGAGTCTGTCTTTCCAAAAAGCCTTTCAAACTCACTCAAATGAGGAGTCAGAATACTCCCTTTAGGAACTTTTTTAATCAGATTTTTATGCTTGGAAAGAATGGTTAGCGCATCGGCATCAAGAACCATGGGGGAAGAATAATTGTCCAGGACTTTTTCCAGAACTTCAACACTATCTATTCCCAATCCAGGCCCGACACCAATTGCATCAAATTTTGAATAATCAACTTGATCCTCAAAAACCACCATGGTCTCAGGAAGAGAAGACTGTATAATGAACCTTTCCGATTCAGGAATTAGACAAGTGACCAATCCTGAACCAGTTCTTAAAGCACTTTTTGCAGAAAGATAGGCAGCTCCCATTTTTCCTTTACTTCCTGCAACGAGAAGAATTTTTCCAAAATCTCCTTTATGGGCAAATCGATTAAACTTTCTATGATAGTTGGGGACATCTTTTTTTTGGAGAAAAAAGTAATCAGAATCAATTTCCATCAATTCAGAATCTTCAATTCCAATATCAATCACAACCAATTCACCGGTAAATTGAGCATTTTCTGGAAAAAGAAGGGCCAATTTCGGAAAGGCAAATGTGAGCGTATGAGAGGCTCTGACGCATTCCCAAGAACAATTAGAATCAGAAGGCAAGCCACTAGGGACATCCACTGAAAGGACCTGTCCCTGAAAGGAATTAATGGCCTGAATAATATCCTTTGCCTCTTTTCTCAATTCACCTTTCAACCCAACCCCTAAGTATGCATCAATCAAAACATCGAAAGAAGAAGGATTAAATTCCTTCCAAGATTGCAATCTTACCGCTGAAGGTACTAAGTCAAAATTGGATTTTGCATCTGGGCTAAGTAGGGTTCCAGGTTCAAAACAGGTAAAAAGAGTAACCTTCCAACCTAGTTTGCTGAGTAATCTTGCAATAGCAAAACCATCTCCGCCATTGTTACCAGCTCCACAGAAAACGGCTACTCTTTCATTTCCCAAGTAGGATTGAGAATTAAACCATTCTGCGAAACCTAGAGCCGCATTCTCCATCAATAAAAGGCTAGAAATTCCCTTCCTTTGGATATGTAAGCTATCCAAATGACGAACATCCGATCCTTTAATAATTTTAAGCATGGGAAATAATTAGGATGATAGAGATTTTTTGGGAATAGTTACCAAAAGCAAGAATCCCAATCCAACTAAGAAAAACACGCCGAGTGAAACAGCAGAATTTCTCATGCTTCCAGTTAATTGCTCAATTGCTCCATAGGTAAAAGTCCCAATTACAATGGCCACCTTTTCCGTAACATCATAAAAACTGAAAAATGAAGCATGTTCCGTACTGCTTTCAGGAATTAATTTAGAGAAAGTAGATCTAGAGAGAGATTGAATTCCTCCCATCACCATTCCCACTACAAAAGCTAGTGCATAGAATTCATAGACGGAATAAACATAATATGCCGCACCGCATATTCCTATCCAGATCAAAACCATGATCATCAAACTGATCTTATTACCGAATTTCTTGGATACAAATGCAAATAGGTAACTCCCTCCAATAGCGACAAACTGAATAATCAAAACGGTAAGAATAAGTTGATCTCCAGGTAAGCCCAATTCTTTATCTCCAAAGGATGCTGCTAAATACATGACCGTCTGAACACCCATGGAATAAAAAAAGAAGGATGCCAAAAATCGATACATGACAGGCATCTGCTTAACCCATTTAAATACACTCCGTATTTCCTGATATCCTTTTACCAAAAATTGGCTTTCAATATTTTTTTTGTAAGGATTCTTGGGAAGATATCTAAACGGAATCTGAGCAAATCCTGCCCACCATAATCCGGTAATTAAGAAGGATAATCTAGCTGCAAAGCTGCCTTCTGGAAATCCAAACAAATCTGGGTATTGAATAGTCAATAGAGTAAAAACCAATAAAATTACGCTACCAATATACCCCAAGGCAAAGCCTTTGGCACTCAAAAAATCATATTCACTTTCCTTTGCTATTTCAGGTAAATAGGCATTGTAAAAAACAATACTACCAGCATAACCAATACTGGCCATAACACTACAGAGTATTCCAAATTCAAGATTGGAACCGTCAAAAAAGAACAACCCCATACAAGAAATGGAACCCAAGTAGGCAAAGAATTTCATGAAGCTCAATTTCCTGCCAGAAGCATCGGCAATCCCCGAAAGCAAAGGTGAAATCAAAGCAATTATCAAGAAGGAAAAGGAAATGGAATAGGAATAAAGAACTGTATTAACTACCTCCCAGCCGAAAAAGCTTACTCGATCGGAGCCGTCTATTCCCTTTGTAACACTATTATAATAGACCGGAAATATAGTCGAAGTGATGACCAAGCTATAGACTGAATTTGCCCAATCATACATTGCCCAAGCACCTTGAACCTTGGATTTATTCGTAAGAGTTAGTTTCATAGTATAAAATAAAAAAGCCATTCGATAATCGAATGGCTTTAAATATAAGTATTAGGAAATTTAATCTTCGTAGATCTTTGCAGTGGAAGCATACAACACCCGTCGCGCATCTGCATTTCTCAATTCAGTCTGTACGTCGGAGATAGGACCCATTTTCACATCCTTATCCACCTTCAAGGAAACGGTCATCAATCCACGATCTGCCTCAGCAAGCAAATCACGTTCTTGGTTGCCCCACTGAACTATTTCTGGAGCAGTGATCAATACATCATTTGCCTGGATTCTAGGCTCAGACCCATAAAGTCCTACATTTTTTGGTTTCCCAATAAATAAATAAGAAATCAAGGTCTTATTCTGAAGCTTTTGAAGCTGAGTAGATTGGGGGATCTTCTGCTCTACCAATAAATCTTGTTCTCTCAACACGGTGGTCACCATGAAGAAAAACAACAACATAAATACGATATCGGGGAGAGAAGCGGTAGAAACACCAGGATCAGCTTTTGGTTTTTTCTTAAACTTTGCCATATCAATTTCCTCCTATTTTATCAGGTTCAGCAATAGAAATCGCCATAGGGATTCCTTCTTTTCCTTTATCCTGTAGCGCTTTGGAAGCTTCATCATCTCCTGTAAGAGTACGATATTCATCAGCTGTCAAACCAACTCGCTCACCATAAATCTCGAAGTAAGCCTTTTTTGCCATGTCAAACACTTCAAGATATAGCTCATAACTTGTGCCTCTGTTAGTTTTGATAGAAACTACAGCTTCAGTCGGATCATCGGAAGATTCTGGTCTTCTCAAGGCCTGAGCTTGAAGAGATGCCGGAAGGGTACTCCAAAGCGCAGAACCTTTCTCAGTAGGAGCTCCAAAATTCAATATAAACTCCTTGATATCTTGATCCAATCCTTCTGGTGTTCTTCTATATTCTCCTTCTACCAACAAATCATCATTGGCGTTTATCAGAATATTGAAGATGTTACGTTCGTTTTTCTTGATATCTGGAGGCGGCACGTTTGGATCAATCTTCGGAGGCAAGATATTCAGGATACCTTTGTCCGAAGCGATCGTAGTAGTCACGAGAAAGAAGATCAACAAGAGGAAGGCGATATCCGCCATGGATCCTGCATTTACTTCCTGACTCGTTCTGTTTTTACTTCTCGCCATATTACTTCAAGCTTTTATTGATTTCCGTGAAGAATATTCCCACAACAGCAATAATTGACAACACATAGGTAGTGATCATCAGACCACCAACCATTTGGGACATTTGAGGAGTCAGATTAAATGGCTCTCCCTCAAATTTAGGCAAAACTTCGTTGGAAGAAATAGAGTAGCAGATGAAGAACAATACTAAAATTGCTACTACTCCCAACCCTGTCTTCAACAAACTCTTTGGATCGTCCAAAGATTTGATCAGCGGAAGTAGAATAGAGACTACTGCTCCAAGGCCTACTAACGCATAGCTCACATAGAGCATGATATCATAAGTATCCATAGTATTTTCTTTAATTAATGAGGAACTGATTTAGACAAAAGGGAGTAAGAATTACTTACCGGTCAATTTGTGCTTAACCAACACGTCTACCAAAGAGATAGAAGCGTCTTCCATGTCGTTAACCAAAGAATCGATTTTCGATACTAGATAGTTGTAAAACAACTGAAGGATGATTGCAACAATCAAACCCGCTACAGTAGTCAAAAGGGCGATTTTGATACCACCTGCTACGATAGAAGGAGAGATGTCACCAGCGGCTTCGATCGTATCGAATGCGAAGATCATACCGATTACAGTACCCATGAAGCCCAACATCGGAGCAAGAGAGATGAAAAGAGAGATCCAAACTAGACCTTTTTCCAATCTACCCATTTCTACAGATCCGTAAGCGATGATTGACTTTTCAACCATCTCGATACCTTCAGAGTATCTCATCAGACCTTGGGTAAAGATAGAAGCAACAGGACCTTTAGTGTTTCTGGTCACGTCTTTTGCAGCTTCAATTCCTCCAGAAGCCAAAGCCTCTTCTACCTTGTTGATAAGCTTCTTGGTGTTGGTAGTAGAAAGATTCAAAGTGATGATTCTTTCCAATGCAATTGCAAGACCCAAGATCAAACAGATCAATACAGGAGTCATGTACACTGGATCACCTTCGATGAACTTTTCTTTGATCACCTGGTGAAAGCTTTGCTCCTCAGCAACGATCTCGTCGTCAACAACTGTAGGAGATGCAGCAGGTGTTTCTACTGCTTGGGTTGCTTCGGTGGCAGAAGTATCTGCGGAAGCATCTTGTGCGTTAGCGAAAACAGGAACGAATAGGATACCTGCAAGCATGAACAAAGCGATTAACTTTCTCATAATGTGTTTTTTAAATAGACTTTTGATAAAGGTTAAATGGTTTCCAGATTAAAATCGAGTTTTAAAGTTATCATTTTTTAAATTCAAAAAACAATGGGTGCTTTTAACTTTTTTGAAAGAATGCCTTGTTTAAAGTGAATTTGAGCCAATTTTTACATGAATGGAGCAAAAATCACCACAGTTCTAATTCGTCAAAAATCTTTATGGAAAACCAAGTTTAGGCCTTCGACGATCCTAATAAAAAGTGAATCAGTTGAAAATCAATACACTAAAACATATGTCTCAAGATTATTAAAATACCTTTTAACTGATTATTGATTTGAATTCGGAATATTTTAAAAATTATAAATCCTGAATGCTCAAAAATTAGAGTCTCCAAATTTTTATTTTCTATCAAAATTTAGTTCTAAAAATCTCCCCATACTGGAAGGGATTCGATTCTTGTTTCCCTCTTTTTTAAAATTTCAAGGCAAAGAATTCCTATTCATTCTCGAATTTCTTAGAGTTTTGTAAAACAAAAAAGCCAACTCTATTGCTAAAGTTGGCTTATCTGCAGAGAGGAAGGGATTCGAACCCTCGATACCCTTTAGGGGTATACACACTTTCCAGGCGTGCTCCTTCAACCACTCGGACACCTCTCTGTGTTGAATTTACTGACCCATTTCTGAATCGGAGTGCAAAGAAAATTATTATTCCTCCCGATTCCAAACAGCTTTTAAAATTTCCCGAAAATCAAGCCGTGATTTCCCCTGCCAGAGATTGGGTAAGCTTTTTACTGATTTCCTCTCTGGAATAATTCTGACCCAACAAAAACATCAACTTAGTAATTGCCGCCTCGGTAGTCATATCCGCCCCACTTACTACGCCGACCGCCAAAAGCTCCTTACTGGTTTCATATCTTCCCTGGATCACCCTACCGCCATTACATTGAGACACATTTAATATAATGAGTCCCTTTTTTATAGCCTTTTCCAGAGATTTCATAAACCAACTTTCAGATGGACTATTCCCGGAACCATAGGTTTCCAATACTACTCCCTTTAATCCCGGAGTAGCAAAACAGGAATCCATAATCTTATCCGTGATTCCCGGAAATAATTTCAAGACCATCACATTATTATCCAGCTGATTCATATTTACCAACTTTCTATTGGCTTCATAGGGGCGAATCGCATTGGTATTGTAATCTATAACGATCCCCGCCTCTGCAAGAGGAGGATAATTTTCTGATTCAAAGGCATCGAAATGGATGCTCTGGACCTTTTTGGAGCGATTTCCGCGAAGTAGCATATGATTGAAGAAAATACATACTTCCGGCACTATCGGATTCCCATTTACTTTAGCTGAAGCTATTTCGAGGGAAGTCACCAAATTTTCCCGCGCATCTGACCTCATGGCTGAGATAGGAAGCTGGGCTCCTGTAAAAATCACAGGCTTATTTAATCCATTTAGCATATAGCTTAGCATGGATGCGGAATAGGCCATGGTATCCGTACCATGAACTACTACAAAGCCATCGTAGCTATCATAATTCTCATAAATGATATAGGCCATGTCTTTCCAATGCCGCATGGTCACATTAGAGGAATCAATGGGTTCTGGAAAAGAAATCACCGTAATGGCGATATTCATGTTGGATAGAATTGGGATTTTTTCCAGAATCAACCCAAAATTAAATGGGACTAAGGCTCCTGAATCATCATAAGCCATTCCTAAGGTCCCTCCAGTATATATAATTAAGACGGAAGCGGTTTTACCAATTTTCCCGCTGGTCTTAAGTCTTACGATTTTATAATTCATTTCTCAATTTCCTTAAATAATCGAAGCGCATTCTCTTTAGTTTTCAAAGCCACTTCTGCAGAAGAAATCTCCAATAAATCACCCACTCTTTCTGCAATATAAGGCAAATAGGCAGGTGTGTTTCGTTTTCCTCGAAATGGAACAGGAGCTAAATAAGGTGCATCAGTTTCCAAAACCAGATGATCCAATCCAATAAAAGGAAGCACCTGATCCAGTCCTCCATTTTTATAAGTAGCCACTCCTCCGATCCCTAATAAAAACCCCAATTCAGTAATCTTTTTTGCCTGGGCTAAAGTTCCGGTGAAACAGTGAAAAATTCCTGTTAAAGTGCCATCCTGAGCATTTTCAATAATCTCAATTGTCTGATCAATAGACTCCCTGCAATGAAGTACTACGGGCAAGCCTTTGGCCTTCGCCCAACCCAATTGAATTTCCAGGGCTTCCTTTTGGATATCAAAGGTCGTTTTGTCCCAATACAAATCCGTACCAATCTCTCCCACAGCAGCAAAAGATCGTTTATTGAGCCAATCCTCCATGATGGAGAGTTGCTTTTCAAAATCATCTTTCACATCACAAGGGTGAAGCCCCATCATCGGAATGCAAAGATCTCCGTATCTGGATTCACATTCCAACATCCTATC
Source organism: Algoriphagus boseongensis (assembly GCF_004362805.1). Classification (GTDB taxonomy): domain Bacteria; phylum Bacteroidota; class Bacteroidia; order Cytophagales; family Cyclobacteriaceae; genus Algoriphagus; species Algoriphagus boseongensis. The sequence continues at coordinate 102,231 of NZ_SNYF01000008.1, read as the reverse complement.
AATGGTCTCCACATCTACATTAGGCATGAAAATACGCTCCACACCGGATTGGATAATTTCCTCAATTACCTGATCCCTGTCAGAGTCAAACTTAGAGGAATAGATGTGCGCATGGGTATCGATCAAATTCATGGGTATCTTCTGGACTTCCATTCTACTGGTGAGGGCCAAAAGTAATAAAGAATAGTAAGGGTATAGGAGAGTAATTGGTAAAAATCAAAGACAAATAGATACAAAAACCCAATTTTCTGCCGGGCCTTTTTTGCAAAAAATGCAATGAAAACAGATTGTAGGAAGACTTTAATTAACCAAATCGAAATCCCGGTTTTGAAATCCATAGCAATCAGAAAAATTATTGCCGGAAAGAAAATAAACTGAAGACCCAAAAGAATTTTCCAACCAAGCGAGAGCGTCATGGCTCCTCCCACCCATCTTTTCCTTTGTTCGAGTAATTTTCTCAAGGAATACTCCGCCTTAGTATGCACCAATATTTTATCAGAAACCTGCTGATTAATAGTAAATCCTGAATTGACGATAGCTCTTGAAATTTCCAGATCTTCAGTAAGTCCCTCAGGCAAGTTCTCAAAACCTCCACTTTTAATATAAGCGTCTCGAGAAATCACCATATTATTTCCCAACCCGGTTGTGGGTAGTCTCAAATCAGTGACCACTTTGACAATACCCAAGGTATTCCACCAATCCAAGGCTTGCATTTGACTGAAAAACCCTTTGGTCTTAACAGCAGTAATTCCTATCAAAATTCCAGTATTTCCAATAAAGGAACTTATCCCTTCTTTGACCCATGATGTTGGTACCACACAATCTCCATCCGTGAAAAAAAAGTGTTCCCCTTTGGCTTCCTTTCCTAAAAACGCCAAGGCATTGGCTTTACCATTGGGGTGAAATTCCCCTTCTTCCGAGGTGCCAATATGAAAAATTCGCCTGTTCCCATTTCCTCCAGCCCATTCTTGGAGTAAATCTAGAGTTCTGTCAGTGCTATTATCATCAGCAAAAAGAATTTCCAATTTGGATTCTGGATAATCCAGCTCATCCAAGCTTTCCAGCAATTTGGGTAATTCCAATTCCTCATTCCGAACTGCAATTAAAATGGAAACCATTGGCCATTTTGAAGGAGAGGCCGCTGAATGATTTTTCCAGCGAAAATAAATCAGCAGAATTTGAATTAGATTTTGGAAAATCCCCCAAACACAAATTGCCAAGGCTAACCAAATCATCAGAGCAAGGCAGTTTTCAAACCTCTATCGATCAAAAAGTCCAGAAAGCTTGGAAGAATTTCTGGTAAGACTTGGGTGGTTTTTTCCTGGTCATGAAATACCACAATACTTCCGGCTTTTGTTCTTTTTTGGGTTTCGACCAAGACTTGGGAGGAATCTAGGGCAGTTGAATAATCTCCGCTAAGTACACTCCACATGATGATTTGATGGGTTTCACGCACTTGCTCAGCTTGAGAATGCTTTAGCAAACCATATGGAGGCCGAAAAAGTGAGGTTTTAATTCCCAAGTTGTCTTGGAAAATATTTTCTCCCACTAAAAAATCCTTGTAATAGGTCTCGTAGGAAGTCTTATACCCATTCAAATGGCTATAGGTATGATTCCCTATCCCATGACCTTCCGAAAGGACTTCTTTTGCCAGAGATGAATGCTTCCTTACATTATCGCCCACCATGAAAAAGGTGGCTTTTTGATCTCTCTTTGAAAGCTCCTCTAAAACAAAATCTGTGACTCCCGGAACAGGTCCATCATCAAAAGTGAGATAAACCTGGTCGTCCTTCCCATCCCCTTCCCATTTTCTTTTAGGAAAAATCAGTTGAATGGGTTTTGGGACTGAATGGAAAACCATAACTCAGGAAAAGCGGATAGAAAGCAATGTCAAATCGTCCTTAAGCGGGACTTTTTGGGAAAAGGCCTGCATTTCCTTGAAAAATTCCTCATGAAAAACCTCAGGATCAATGCAAAAATGCTGTCCAACAAATTCCCTAAACCTATCCTCACCATACTCCTCATCCATGGAATTCATAGCCTCTGTAAGTCCGTCGGTGTAAAGATGGATTGTGAATTTTTCAAGACCCTTTCTCTCCCCGATTTCCAAAAATGGAAGTTCCTCGAAAGCACCAAGAATGGTAGTTCCTGCTTCCAATAATTCGGCTTTCATGGATTTTTCCCAACAAAGAATCGGGGGATTATGTCCAGCATTCACATATCTCAATTTCTTTTTGGCGAAATCATATTCACCCAAGAAAAAAGTAATAAACCGCTCACCTTTGGTATTCTCAAAAAGAGTATAGTTCAATTGGTGAACAATCACTTCCAAGCTGGCATCACTTCTTAGCAAAGTCCTGAGTGTAGCCTGAAAATTAGACATCAAAAGAGCTGCAGCTATTCCTTTTCCAGAAACATCTGCAATGCAGAAGTAGACCTTTTCCTTGGACTTTCTGATCAAGTCGTAATAGTCCCCTCCCACCATGCTATGGGGAAAGTAGGTTACTTTTGCCTTCATCTCTTGGGTGTCCGGGAGTTCTGCAGGGAAAAGCATTTGCTGAACCTGTGATGCGATCGCTACCTCTCTATTAAATACTTCTTGCTGCAATTGCTTTCTGGCAAAGCGCTTATTTTCAAGAGCCACTACCAAAATATTGGCAATGGCCTGTGTAAAATCAAGATCCAGTTCTACCTCTTCAGATTTCCTTTTTAGGAAAAGGATCGCCAGCATCTTGTCTTTGTGATAGACGGGAAGGTAGGTTTCCAACTCGGCAAAGGAATATCCATCCGAAAGCTCCAACTCCAACTCTCCGGTTTCTCTTTGATCATGAACCTTGCTTTTGGCTAATTCAGCTGGAATTTTTCCTTTTACCCCATGAGCGATCTTTTTCTCAAAAACCCCTTCCCTTTCTACATATAAAATCAGGGATTTGATATCCAAGTGGACAAGGCAGGTAAACTTGAAAATATTCAGCAACACAGACTCAGACTGATTTTCATTAATCGCCTGAGTAATTTCCAAAAGAGCCTTAAGCTCAAGTTCCTTACGCTGATATTTATAAGTTTCCTGTGCCAATTTCTAGATTGCATTATGGGCCATAAGCCCTTTTTTGGTGGCCAAATAGTAGAGGTTTTCTCCCTCTTTAAAAAGATCAACTTGATCAAATCGCTCCTGATCCGGTTCGTTAAGGCATTTAATCATCCCTTTTTGATAAAGCAAATCCAAGGTGGTCAGGATCAATTGATCCTCCCAACCCAAGACTTCTTGGAGGTAAGAATAATGCTGGACAAAATACAACTCATCGAGCAGGTCAAATTCTGCGTCACTCATGGGAAAAGGTTTGTGTCTTAAAATTAATCAAACTTCAGTTGGAGCGGCCCTTCCAGGAGAATTTTCCTAAAATAGCCCCAATTCCGACCCGAATGACATAAAAAGGATGAATAATTGAGGTCAAAATAAAATCAAAATTAGACCTGGGGACTTCCAGACTATCCAATACCTTTCCAAGAGCCATCTTCTCCGCCTGAACTTTCGCACCCCAAAGAACCAACATCATCAACCAAAATTTGGGATTGTGAAACAAAAAGTAAAAACTGGAAAGCCAGATTATTTGAATTCCAAAGGCCAAAAGACTAGCAAACCCATGGCTAAAAGAATGATGCACCTTCCATTTCCCCGCCCATCGTACCCTTTGATTAATTAAACCAGCCCATGTATCCTGAGCAGAGGTGTTTACTAAAACAGCTGAGCTTGGAAGGTATTTGCAGGAATCCGGCCCAAATCTGGAAAATATTTTTTTGAGCAAGAACTCATCATCCCCGGAAAGTAAATGTTCATTGCCCTGATATCCCTCAACTTCCAGAAAAGCAATCTTGCGGAAAGCCAAATTTGCTCCGCTACACATCAATGGGGCTTGATTTTGGAATGAAAAATTGGTCAATAAGAGAATGCTTGCCCACTCAATCTGTTGAAAACTTAGAGAAAAACTAAATTCTTTCTTGTCGGAAATTACCGGTCCCGCTACTAGTTGAACATGAATATCATCAAATGCCGAAACCATGTTTTCAACCCAATTATCAGGAAAAAAACAATCCGCATCAGAGGTTAGAATCAAGTCACCTTGGGCATTTTTTATCCCAAAATCCAGGGCAGCCTTTTTCCCAATCCCAGGACTTCTCAATAAACGAAGGGAGGAAAAACCCTTGCTGTTTTCTAGGAAAATTTGAAAGGAATCGTCTTCGCTTTGGTCATCGACTAAGAGAATTTCCAAATTTTCCTGCTCCATTTTTTTAAGTTCTTTTAGAAGCGGCAATGCGTTTTCCTGCTCATTTCGAAAAGGAATGATCAAAGAGACTTTTTTAGAAAGAGGACGAAAAGGGAAGGTTAAATGATCTTTTGGCCATTTTTGACTTAGTAAAGCCAATAGGATAAAGTAGCCAATACACCAAAGGAGGTAAAAACTGATCATCTTTTCGCCTAACTTGCAGGGGTGAGTAAAGAAGAACAAAAACCACCGAAAGAAAAAATCATTTTAGGCATTGACCCGGGCACCACGGTCATGGGCTATGGGTTGATTTTGACCGAGGGAAAGAAATATAAAATTCTCCAGTACGGGGTAATTCATCTTAAAAAGTACGAAACCCACGAATTGAAGCTGAAGAAAATTTTTGAGCGGATCAGTGGGATACTTGAGGAATTCGCACCCGACTCTGTGGCTTTGGAAGCCCCTTTTTATGGAGCAAACGTGCAATCCATGCTCAAGCTGGGAAGAGCTCAGGGTGTAGCTATGGCGGCTGCACTTTCCAAAGAGATCCCGATCACGGAATATTCTCCGAAAAAAGTCAAACAATCTGTTACCGGCAATGGAAATGCCTCCAAGGAGCAAGTGGCGGCTATGCTTCAAACATTACTTGGAATTGCAGAACTGCCCAAATTATTGGATGCCACGGATGCGTTGGCAGTGGCTTTGTGTCATCATTTTCATGAAGGCAGAGTTCAAACCCGCGGGAGAAATGAAGGATGGAAATCTTTTATCGAAGAAAATCCCAATAGGGTGAAAAAATAAATCCCGGATTTTGACCCGGGATTTAAGAGGATTAATTGTTAAAGGAGTAGCCTAGGGAAATTTTAAACACCCGATTTTTCACATCTGTATTAAAGTAATTCAAAGAGCGAAGCCCGATGTCATAGCTGGCTTGAAGATTTAAACCCATTGGCAAATTCACCTGCGCACCTACCACACCTTCCAAATCATAAGCTGTCAATACATCAAGACTTGTGGAATTAATTGGACCCAATTGGTAATTTCTAGAGACCAACAAAGATGCCTGGGGACCGGCAAACACATTGACCATGGGAAGTAAACTTAATCTGACCAAAACAGGAATATCAATGTAATTAAGCTGCTCATCAATTATTACCCCAAAATCATCGGTCCCTTTATATCCCTTCTGTGCAAACTGAAGCCCTGGCTCAATCTTGATAAAGCTTGTTCCAATCGAATAATATGCACCCGCATGAAACCCTGATCTCGAGCTAAAGTTGGTGTCTGAGAAGTTTGCCGAGCTGTATCCTGCCCTTATTCCAAACTGAGCATTGGCTGTTCCTGCGAGTGAAAGAAGAAAGAAAACCCACAAAATTTTTTTCATAGATCAAATACTTTTAATTTTTGTAAAACTAACGTTTGAAAATCGAAATCCTTACTTTCAATTTTTTCTATGGAACAAATACTGGATCGGCTGAATAGATTTTCCGGAGTAGAGGAAAAAGCGAAACTTGCATTTGCAGAGTCCTTGGAGCTAGTCCAGGTAGAGCGAGGAGATCTGTTGGAAAAAATGGACTCGGTATGTAGCCACCTTTACTTTGTAATAGAAGGATCTTTGAGGAGTTTTTATTTCAAAGACAATAAAGACATTACCGTTTCATTTGCTTTGGAAGGAGAATTTACCACCTCGATGTACTCCTTTATTTCCAGGCAACCAGGTTATGAAAACATTGAAGCCATGGAATCCTCCTCGGTCGGTAAAATCAGTCACGCCAGATTATTGGAGCTTTTTGAAAAACACCCAAGCTTGGAAAGAGCTTACCGTATTATTCTAGAGCATTATTATATCGCACTAGAGGAACAACTTATTTTTACCAAATTTAAATCAGCTAGAGACCGATACCTTTCTTTGATGGAAACCAGACCAAGAATTATCCATAAAGCCTCCGTAGGTCAAATCGCCTCTTTTCTGGATATGAGCATTGAGACCCTCTCCAGAATAAGAGGTAAAATCTGATTATTTGATTTTTCTCAACAGGTTCTACTGGCATACAGGGTAATTTTGACAATTAAAATTGACCCAAAGCCTATGAAACGAATATCCTTTTACCTTCTGGCACTCCTTATGGTGCTAGGTATTTACTCCTGTGGAACCTCCACAACTGAACAAACCTTTGATACTTCCAAAATTCGAAGAGCGAGTGCAGAGGAAACCGAGCAAATCATCGAGGCATTTATTCTTGCCGAAGATTCTACGACCATAGATATCCCTGAGGGATTCTATTCCCTTTCCACCCAATTGATTTTAGACAATAAGAAAAACATCAGCATCAAAGGTGCTGGTATGGACAAAACTGTACTCTCATTCAAGGATTTGAAATCAGGAGGTGAAGGGGTAAAAATCGTAGGTCAGGGAATCACTATCGAAGATTTAAGTATTGAAGATGCTCCGGGTGACGGTATCAAAGCCCAACATACTGATGGCATTACCTTCAGAAGAATTAATGTGACTTGGACAAACGGAAACAAGTCAAAAAACGGGACTTATGCGATCTATCCTGTTCAGTGTAAAAATGTACTCATCGATGAATGCATCGCCTCACATTCCAAAGACGCAGGAATCTATGTTGGACAATCTGAAAACATCGTGGTGAAAAACTCTCTTGCTTTTGGAAATGTGGCCGGGATAGAAATCGAAAACTGCGATAATGCTGAAGTCTTTGGAAATGTGGCCAGAGATAACTCGGGAGGGATTTTGGTTTTCAATTTACCGGGACTTCCAAAATCAGATGGGAAAAATACTAAGATCTACAACAACGAAGTCCGCGACAATAACCATAAAAACTTTGCAGTTCCTATAGGGGAAGATCCTAACGGAAATACCGTAACCATGATCCCTCCAGGATCTGGGATTGTGCTTTTGGCAGCCAAGGATGTGGAAATTTTCGGCAATAAAATTCACCGAAATAAAACTGTGGGGGTGGCTATCGCTAGTTATCAAGTCACAGGATTTCCAGCAGAGGCTCCAAACTGGTCTCCTTATACTACTGGAATCTATGTGCATGATAATTCCTACGAAAGGAAAAGTTTTTCAATTCCGGATTTTACCCGTGAATTGGGGAAAATGGTAGCTGTTTATAATGCGCATGGTTTTGGAAAAGCTCAAGACATTGTCTACGATGGAATCTGGGATGAGAATTTGAGTAAAACCATTGACTCCAATCCCATGAAAATATGTATCAGTGAGAATATGGAGGGATTGAGATTCTCAAGGTTTTACTTGATGGAAGGCGAGGACAAAATTGATTCCTTTGATGATTACCAAAAATTCCAAAACTGTAAGGTATCGGTAACCACCAACCTTAGCTTTCTTCAAATCCCTTAATTAATAATCGTAATGAGAAGGATATTACTTGGAATTGGAACACTCCTGATTTTTTCCGCTGGCTTTTTGTCCTGTCAAAAAGCAGAAGTAGAAAAGGAAAAAGCTCCCTCCAGGGCTTTGGCGCCTGAGGAAGCAACAGGAGAATACCCCTACCGAAGACTTTCTACGTATGGGTTTTTCGAAGGAGAAATGAATTTACTTAGCCCTTCTGAAGAAATCATTTATTACAATCCTGCCTCTTCTCTTTTCACTGATTATGCCTGGAAAAGCCGATTTATCCATTTTCCAGAGGGAACAAAAGCCAATTTGGTGGATGGAGAATTGGAGTTTCCAGTTGGTACAATTTTGATCAAAAACTTCTACTACCCTACAGATTTCAGAAAACCTGAAAATGGAAGAAGAATCATTGAAACGAGGCTTATGATTCATGAGACAAAAGGCTGGCAAGCTTACCCTTACCTTTGGAATGAGGAACAAACCGATGCCGTTTTAAAAATCGTCGGAGCTGAAACTGAGGTTTCATTTATCGATTACAATGGAAAAGAGCAAGTGATCAATTACTTGGTTCCAAACAAAAACCAATGCAAAAGCTGCCATAATAAAAATGAAGCTTTAGCTCCAATAGGCGTTCAAATCAAGCATTTGAATAATACTCTGGATTATGGAATGGAAATGGAAAATCAGCTTGTTCACTGGGCCAAACTAGAAAAGTTGGAAGGTTTTGATTCTCCTGAAAATCATCCAAGCCTGATCAATTATGAGGACAAAGGGCAAGCTTTAGACGAGCGGGCTAAAGCCTATTTGGACATCAATTGCTCCCATTGCCATCGTGCAGAAGGTCCAGCCAGCACTTCAGGATTATTCCTAACCTATGATGAAAAAGAGCCTTTAAAGCTAGGTGTAAACAAAACACCTGTAGCAGCAGGGAAAGGAGCAGGAAGTTTCAAGTATGATATTGTTCCGGGTAAGGCTGATGAATCCATTCTTACCCATAGAATGAACAGTACCGAAATCGGAGTAGCAATGCCTGAATTAGGCAGAACTTCTATTCATAAAGAAGGCGTCGAGCTCATTCGGGAATGGATCAACTCCATGGAAAAATCAAAATAATTACCGAGTCAACCTCATTTCAAGGTACTTATTTGTAAAGCCTAGTCTTTCGTAAAGTGCTTTTGCAGGATTATTTGGTTCTACATGCAAGGCTATACTTCCTTCGATCTGGCCCAACAAAAAATCCAGCATAGCTTTTCCCAAACCTTGTCCTCTTTTGTCTTTTGACACAGCAAAATAGACCAGGATATTTTCAGGGATGTATTCAGACATCCCTGTTTTATTTAAAACCAAAGCTCCATCAAGGTTACTGAAGTCTCCCACTAGAATAACTAAGCCCCCCAATCCCGAAGGATCTGCCATTGCAAAATTCAAACACTTCAAAACCGCTTCTTTTGGATCTCCAAATTCCGCTAACTCTTCAACCAAGAAATCTGCGACTAGCTCTCTTTGAGCCATTGATAAAGGATTGTGGGAAGAAAAAACCTGGAAATTATTCATGAGAAAGAGGGTTTAAATGAAAAAAGCCGGGATTAATCCCGGCTTTCAATTTTATTAATTCATTTTAAACATTGTCACTGCTCACTACAGCAGAGAAGTATTCTCTGTTCATTCTGGCAATGTTGGTAATGGAAATTCCCTTAGGGCATTCAGCTTCGCAAGCACCGGTATTGGTACATGCTCCAAATCCTTCAGCATCCATCTGAGCAACCATTTTCTCCGCTCTGGTTTTTCTTTCCACCTGACCTTGAGGCAACAAGGCTAGCTGAGAAATTTTCGCAGAGGTGAAGAGCATTGCAGATGCGTTTTTACAAGCTGCTACGCAAGCTCCACAACCAATACACTGAGCTGCATCCATTGCTAGGTCAGCAATGGTTTTTGGAATTGGAATCTCATTGGCATCAGGTACACCACCAGTTCTAACGGAGATATATCCACCTGCCTGGATGATTCTATCAAATGCAGATCTATTAACAACCAAATCTTTTACCACCGGGAAAGCCTTAGCTCTCCAAGGTTCGATGGTGATTGTTTCTCCATCATTGAATGATCTCATGTGCAGCTGACAAGTAGTCGTCTGCAATGGTCCATGAGGTTTTCCGTTGATATACAAGGAACACATTCCACAGATACCTTCACGGCAGTCGTGGTCAAAGTGAACCGGGTCCTCTCCTTTTTCGGTCAATTGCTCATTCAACACATCCAACATTTCCAAAAAGGACATGTCTTTGGAAACGCCATCCACAGGGTAGGTTACAAAACCACCTTTATCAGATGCATTCTTTTGTCTCCAAATTTTCAAAGTCAGTTTCATATCGCTTCTAGTCTACGAGTTCAAGATTGATTATTTGTATGAGCGCTGGGTAAGTTTCACATTTTCGAAAACAAGAGGCTCTTTATTTAGCTCTTCCTGTACTCCTTCGCCCATATATTTCCAGGCAGCCACGTAAGCGAAATTTTCGTCATCTCGCAAAGCCTCGCCTTCTGGAGTCTGGTATTCCTCACGGAAGTGTCCTCCGCAAGATTCATTTCTGTTCAAAGCATCATCGACCATCAACTCTCCCAATTCAATAAAATCCGCCACTCGGTGTGCCTTTTCCAAAGATTGATTGAGTTCTTCATTGGTTCCTAATATTTTAACATCAGACCAGAATTCTTTCTTTAGAGCCTGAATATCCGCCTTAGCTTTCTTCAAACCTTCCTCAGTTCTGGCCATTCCGCACTCATTCCACATGATTTTACCCAATCTCTTATGGAAGTAATCCACAGTTTTGGAACCATTGATGCTGAGTAATTTTTGAATTCTTGCCTTAACATCTGCCTTTGCCTTTTCAAATTCAGGATGGTTTTCTTCCACTTTCTTAGGCGGAATAGAAGCCAAATAGTCACCAAGAGTATAAGGAATCACAAAGTAACCATCAGCCAAGCCTTGCATCAAAGCTGAAGCTCCAAGTCTGTTGGCTCCATGATCTGAGAAGTTAGCTTCTCCAAGTGCATACAAGCCAGGGACCGTAGTCATCAGGTTGTAATCCACCCAAAGGCCACCCATGGTGTAGTGAACAGCAGGATAAATCATCATCGGAACTTGATAAGGATCTTCTCCTGTAATCTGCTTATACATGTCAAAAAGGTTACCATACTTTTGCTCGATTACATCTCGGCCGTCTCTTTTGATAGCATCTCTGAAATCCAAGAATACTGCTTCTCCAGTCTCGTTTACGCCACGACCTTCGTCGCAGACATATTTTGCATTTCTGGAAGCCACGTCACGAGGAACCAAGTTTCCAAAAGATGGGTACTTTCTTTCCAAGAAGTAATCTCTGTCCTCATCTTTGATGTCGTTTGCCTTGATCTGGCCCTTACGAAGCTTATCCGCAATTTCCTGTGTTCTTGGCACCCAAACTCTACCATCATTTCGGAGAGATTCAGACATCAAAGTCAACTTGGATTGATGATCCCCAGAAACAGGAATACAAGTTGGGTGAATTTGAGTAAAGCAAGGGTTCGCAAAGTAAGCACCGCGCTTGTGAGCTCTCCAAGCCGCTGTCACATTGGAACCCATTGCATTGGTTGACAAGAAGAATACGTTACCGTATCCACCTGTGCAAAGTAATACTGCGTGAGCTGCATGGGTTTCTACCGCACCAGTAATCAGATTTCTAGTAACGATACCTTTCGCCTGTCCATCGATCACCACTACGTCCATCATTTCAGTACGTGGATATAGTTTAACCTTACCGGCGGCAACTTGTCTGCTCAAAGCAGAATAAGCTCCCAAAAGCAATTGCTGTCCCGTTTGACCACGTGCGTAGAATGTTCTGGAAACCTGAGCACCACCAAAAGATCGGTTAGCTAAAAGTCCTCCATATTCTCTTGCGAAAGGAACACCTTGCGCTACGCATTGGTCGATGATATTTACTGAAACCTCAGCAAGACGGTAAACATTGGCCTCTCTTGCTCTATAGTCTCCACCTTTAATGGTGTCATAGAAAAGTCTATAGACAGAGTCGCCGTCATTTTGATAATTTTTTGCAGCATTTATTCCACCCTGAGCAGCAATGGAGTGCGCTCTCCTCGGGCTATCCTGGAAACAAAATGCTTTGACATTGTACCCCAACTCAGCCAAAGAGGCTGCTGCTGAAGCTCCTGCCAAACCAGTTCCCACTACAATTACATCGTATTTTCTTTTGTTCGCTGGATTGACCAGTTTACTGGTAAACTTATGCTTAGTCCATTTTTCAGCTAAAGGGCCAGCAGGTATTTTTGAATCTAGTATCATATTGGGACGATAGATTAGCTAGTGAAATAAATGTAAAGAGGCATGGCTGCGAAGAGCACAGGAACCAAGATGCTATAGACTTTGCCAATAGCCTGGATTGCCGGAGTATATTTCTTGTGATTCAATCCCAAGGTTTGAAATGCAGAGGCAAAACCATGAGACAAGTGAAATCCTAAGAAACCCATGGAAATCACATATAAGGCAACCAACCATTCTTGTTTGAAGGCCTCGTTGACGATTAGGTAAAGATTTTTGTATTCCTCTTCACCGTAGGTAACCATTGGAACTTCTCCCCAATGCATTTTTGCCCAGAACCCTTGAAGGTGGACGACCAAGAAAATTAAAATGATTGTACCCAAAACCCCCATATTTCTGGAATTCCAAGCGCTGCTAGTTGAGGCTTTGGATTCAGCATAACCGATCGGACGAGCTGATTTGTTTTTCTGGGAAAGTACAATGGAATAAATCACGTGACCGATCACAGAGATGTAGGTCAAATAGGAAAGCAACTTTACTGCAGGATTGGTAGTCATGAATTTGGCATAGATATTAAATGCCTCACCACCATCTCCTTTGAAAAGAAGCATGTTTCCAGAAACGTGACCTGTGAGAAAAAGGATCAGGAAAAGCCCGGTCAAGGCCATGATCAACTTTCTGCCCAAGGAGCTACTTAAGGTTTTTGTAACCCAACTCATACAAGTTTACGATTAGTTTATAAAGAAATTCTTTTTGCTTAAATATTGCGGCCAAATTTACAAGCAGTAGTGACAGCAAACAATCGAATCACCTACCACTCGTCTATTTTAAATTGTTCTAAATAAGACATCTCTTCACCTTTTCTACTGTTTTTAATCTTCTTCCCAACAGAGTGTTTATTTTTATTGTTTGAAAAACACCTGATTTTCTCCTTTCTTGAGTGAAATCCGTAAACGGAATTAAGATTTTGAATATAGCTTCAGTAACTTTTCCCAAAGCTGGGGCGTTTTCAGAAATACAAAGACCAAAGTCGACCAACATGAAGCTTAAACTTTCGCTTGTTGCATTTTTCATTTCCCTATTTGGGATAGTAATAGAATCTTTTGCAACACACATTCGGGCAGGTGAAATTATCGCTGAGCGAATTTCTGTGCAAACCTTAACTTACCGAATTACGGTGGTAGGTTATACAGATACGAGATCCAGTGTGGTCTTTGGTCCCGGAAGAATCAACTTCGGAGATGGAAGAGAAGAGCAATTGAATACAGAAAGTGATTTTTCTTTGGTAGAAGACTTGGGTGACCAAATTGAAAAAAACACTTTCGTAATTACCCATACTTTTCAGGGTCCGGGAAGATACAAAATCCGATTTCAGGAATTCAACCGAAATGATTTGACCCTAAACATGGATAATTCGGTGGAAACCCCTTTTTATGTTGAAACTGAAATCAACATCGATCCATTTATCGGAGTTAATAATTCTCCAGTTTTGACCATTCCTCCAGTAGACAATGGAGCTGTAAATGTCCGCTATATCCACAATCCAGGTGCTTATGATCCAGATGGAGACAGCCTTTCCTATGTCATGGACATCCCCAAGCAGGCTTTTCAAAGAGAAGTTAACAACTACAGAAGCCCAGCAAATGCTGAATTCAGCAAAAGCAAACAAGATGGATCAACTCCCGCTGTTTTAGGTATTGATCCGGTTTTCGGGGATTTGATCTGGGATGCGCCTGGTACCGCTGGCCAGTTTAATGTGGCCTTTAGAATTATCGAGTGGAGAAAAATAGACGGGAAATTTGAGCAAATCGGATATGTGGTCCGAGACATGCAAATCATCATTGAAAACTCAAATAACAGAAGGCCTGAGCTGATTTTACCTCCCGATCTATGCGTGGAAGCAGGAACTTTGATCGAAGAGATTATCCAAGGCTCCGACCCAGATGGGGATCCAATAAAAATTGAAGTTTATGGAGAACCTATAGAAATTAATGCTTCTCCGGCCGATTATTCGCCTAAAAACACTTTCCAACCACAGCCTGGAATTGTCAATTTCAAATGGCAAACTGTCTGCAACCACGTAAGAGCGAGAGAATATGACGTCCGAGTTCGTATCTCCGATCAACCAAGATCAGGCCCTTCATTGGTAGATATACAGACGTGGAGAATTAAAGTAGTGGGTCCTCCTCCCGTTTGGGATGACTTGATCCAGCAGCCAGGTAGAACGGTGGAGCTGAAGTGGGATCCTTACGTTTGTGCCAATTCTGCTTCAGAAATGCAAATCTGGAGAAGAATCAACTCTGACCCTTATGTCCCAGATTCTTGCGAAACGGGAATTCGAGCTGGTTATGAATTGGTGGGAATTACCGATATGAAAACCTTCAATTTTACTGATTTAAACGGAGGCGAAGGTTTAGCTCCAGGTAATACTTATTGCTATAGACTCGTGGCGGCATTCCCTGACCCTCGCTCTGGTCAAAGTATCGTTTCAGAAGAAATCTGTATCACTATCGATGTCGATGTCCCAATCATTACCAATGTGAGTATTGAAGCAACTGATACGCAAACAGGTGAGATTTTCGTAAAATGGACCCCTCCATATGACATAGACAAAACTCAGTTTCCTGGCCCGTATACCTATGAATTACTTCGAAGTGAAGGGTTTACCGGAACACAAAACAGAACTTCCCTAGGAATAACTTCAGATACTCTTTTCACAGATACGGGACTGAATACGGAGAATCTGGTATACAATTATAAAGTGGTCTTGCTGGATCAAAATATAAAAATTGATACTTCCTCTTCGGCTTCTTCTGTAAGGCTGGAACCTACCATTATTAACGAGGCAATTGAACTGAAATGGGCCTTCAACGTGCCTTGGAACAATCAAATTTCTCAATACAAACATGAAGTGTGGAGAAATAGAACCGACGCAGCCGCCCAAGACGAGGATACCTTTGTAAAAATTGCCGAGGTAGACGTTACCACAGGTGGTTTCAAATACTTGGATGACGGCAGCTTTAATGGAGTACCGCTTAAGAAGGAATTAGACTACTGCTATTATGTGATTACCAAAGGGGCCTACAATGTAGACGGTTTGGTATATCCTCTGGAAAACAAGTCCCAGATTACTTGTGCAAAGCCGGACGACAACAGACTACCTTGCGCGCCTGTATTGACTTTTGAAGGTCCGGAATGCGCAGCATTTGTAGCTGAGCAGCCTTGTGGTTCTAATAGATTTGAACATGACCTGAGTTGGGAACCTGATTTCTCTGGGGATTGCGACGATGAGCTAAGTGGCTATAGATTATACTTCACTCCTGACGGAGAAGAAGGAACCTTTAATCTGATAGGAGAATATCCTTCTATTCAAACTGCCACTAAAATCACCAATTTGCCTACTTATAGAGGCTGCTACTATATCACTGCAGTTGACAGATCAGGTAATGAAAGTGAGCCAAGCAATATAGTTTGTGTGGACAATTGCCCAGTGTATAATCTGCCAAATGCATTTACTCCAAATGGGGACGGAAATAACGATACCTTCATCGCTTTTGACAACCCATTCTCAGCCTGTCCACGATTCGTCACTGCGGTAGACTTGTTTATTGTCAACCGATGGGGCGCTGAAGTATTCCGATACAACAGCTTGGAGAGCAACGAAAATGATATTTTCATCCGATGGGATGGAAAAGACAAAAATGGAAATGACTTGCCAGCTGGAACCTATTTCTATTCCGGAAAAGTCTATTTCGATGTCTTGGATCCAGCTTTGAAAGAACGAGAACTTAAAGGAACCATTCAAATTCTCCGCTAATGGAGAAATCCATTATCCTATTTGACGGAGTCTGTAACCTCTGCAATGCCTCGATTGATTTTATTTTAAAAAGGGACAAAAAGAACCTTTTTCTCGTCGGGGCATTGCAGGAGGAAGCTGGAAAAATCCTCCTGCAAAAATTCAATGCAAGGACAGATTACCTGGATTCTTTGGTATTGGTTGAGGAAGGAAAAATATTCTTTAGAAGTACCGCAGCATTAAAAATTGCCAAAAACCTTTCAGGGCTTTGGCCGATTTTTTATCCATTAATTATTCTCCCAGCCTGGCTTAGAGATCCAGTTTATGATTGGATAGGCAAAAACCGATACTCCTGGTTTGGGAAAAAGACGACTTGCCGACTTCCCACTCCGGAAGAAAAAGCAAAATTTTTAACCTTGGAAAAGCTTCCGAATTAAAAGCTCTGGATGATCATCCAATAGAAGGGCATGCCAAAGGTGATGTTGAAAGGGAAAGTGATTGCCAAAGCCATAGGTACATACAGCCCCTCATCTGCTTCAGGGTTCGCAAGTTTCATCGCTGCAGGCACGGCAATATAAGATGCGGAAGCAGCCAAAATCGCAAAAATCAAACGATCTCCAGCCTCCGGAGAAATCCAATGGCTGAGTAAAGCGATTGCGCAGCCATTTACCAAAGGAACAAAAATCGCAAAGAGAGCAGAGAAATACCCTGTTTTGAAAAAGGACTTGAGCTTTTTCCCACTGCGAATTCCCATATCCAATAAGAATACCGCCAAAAATCCTTTGAAAATATCGGTAACAAAAGGCTTGATTCCTTCTGCCTGCTGCTCATCTGCAATCAGTCCAATGACCAAACTTCCCATGATCAGCAAAACCGATCCATTGGTAAAGGCATGAACCACGATTTCTTTCATCCCACCTTTCTGCTTCTTTTCTGAATATTTTCTCAGCAAAATCACCCCAGAAATAATCGCTGGAGCCTCCATCAATGCCATAACGGCTACCATGTGTCCACCAAAGCTGACCCCTTGTAGGTCAAGAAAACTTACAGCGGCCACAAAAGTAACTGCCGAGATAGATCCATAGGCTGAGGCTATGGCGGCGGCATTGGCTACTCCTAGACGATTTTTAGTCAAGAAAAACGTATAAAAAGGAATCCCTGCTGAAAGCACCAAGCCAAATACCAAAGCCCAAAGAATATCAAGGGTGAATGCGCTGTGAGATAACTCCTGCCCTCCCTTAAATCCAATGGAAAGCATCAAATAAAGCGCAATGAATTTGGCACTGGTTCCGGGAATTTCAAGATCACTCTTAAACCGAACTGCCAAAATACCCAAGACGAAAAAGAGTAAACTCGGATTCGTCAGGTTGTTAATCAGAATTTGAAAATCCATGTGGCAAATATCTAAAAATAAATTTCCAATAAAAGAGAATCCGGGTAGGTGGTTAAGGAGAAGTCTTTACTCAGAAATTTTAATTTCAAAAGGAGGATTTTATCTAATATCCACTTTACCAGTCGTATAAACCCCAATTCTTGACTTTTGACAAAAGGGCTATATTTGTGCCGCAATCAAGGATCAACTTGGAACACCATTGGTCCATTGAAAATCAAAACTACTTCTATGAAAGCATTCGTTTTTCCGGGCCAAGGAGCCCAATTCCCGGGAATGGGAAAATCACTTTACGAAGAAAATGCTGAAGCAAAAGCATTATTCGAAAAAGCGAACGAAATCCTGGGATTCCGGATTACAGACATCATGTTTGAAGGAACTGAAGAGGAACTCAAGCAAACCAAAGTAACACAGCCTGCGATCTTTTTGCATTCTGTCGTTTTGGCCAAAACCACTCCTGATTTTGCTCCTGACATGGTTGCAGGTCATTCTTTGGGTGAATTTTCAGCTTTGGTAGCCAACGGAACTTTGGCTTTTGAAGACGGATTGAAATTGGTTTATCAGCGGGCAATGGCCATGCAGGAAGCCTGTGAAATTAACCCTTCCACTATGGCAGCAATCTTAGGATTGGCGGATGAAAAAGTGGAAGAAATCTGCGCTGAAATAACTGAGGAAGTGGTCGTTCCCGCCAATTACAACTGCCCAGGACAATTGGTAATTTCCGGCTCTAACAAAGGAATCGAAATCGCCTGCGAAAAAATGAAGGCTGCTGGAGCAAAAAGAGCCCTTCCCCTACCTGTGGGCGGAGCTTTTCACTCTCCTCTGATGGAACCTGCACGGGAGAAACTTCAGAAGGCTATCGAGGCCACTCAGTTTCGCAAACCTAGCTGTCCTGTTTACCAAAACGTAAGTACCACGGCTGTCTCTGATGTTGAGGAAATCAAGAAAAACTTAATTGCCCAGCTTACTGCTCCAGTGAAATGGACCCAATCAGTTCAAAACATGGTAAAAGACGGGGCAACTCAATTTGTGGAATGTGGACCCGGAAAGGTTTTACAAGGTTTGGTGAAAAAAATTCACCCAGAAGCAGAAGTATCCGGACTATAAATTCAAACCCCGTCAAATGGCGGGATTTATTTTTTTATAAAGCTTTACTTCCTCCTGATCCTTGCATTCTTCCAGCATTTCCACAGAATTCTTTCCTAAAACAGGATTAATTTTTTCAGGTAAAATTTCAGCTAAGGGAACCAGAATAAACTTTCTCTCTGCAATAAAGGGATGGGGAATTTTAAGTTTTTCAGTGGAAAGAATTTGATCTCCAAAGTACAAAATGTCAATATCCATGGTCCTATCTCCCCAAGGTTCATGGCGCTGCCGGCCTAAATCATGTTCAATTTGCTGAATGATTTCCAAAACTTCCTCTGGCCCCAAACCAGTAAAGATGATCGCAAGCTGATTTAAAAAATTGCCTTTGGCCACACCTCCCCATGCGGTAGTCTCATAAATTTTTGAAACCCTAATCAACTGAAAATGATCATTGAGAGATTCAATGGCTCGAAAAAGCAACTTTTCCCGATCTCCTTTGTTCCCTCCTAGACTTAATACAACCTCAGTTTGCATCGCTTATCACTTAAGTGATTTTATACGTAGGACAATTTAGGTTAATTTGCCACCAAAATAAGTTTATATGAAATTTCTAGGTAACGTATTAGCAGTCATTGTTGGGCTTTTTATTTTCAGTATTCTCAGCTTTTTGATTTTCATTGGAATCATTGGGATGATCGCTTCTTCCTCAGAAAAAGAGGTGAGCCTGAAAGAAAACACTATTCTTCAACTCAATTTGAATGGAAGAATGCTAGTAGAGCGGACTTCAGATGACGAGTTGAATTTAGGTTCTTTTGGAAATCCCTTTGGAAATCAAATGAACGCTGGCCTTGTGAATTTGAAAAAAGCAATCGCAGAAGCCAAGACCAACGACAAGATCAAAGGAATCTACCTCAGAACAGGTATGATTATGGCCGGTCAGGCCAATTTGCTGGAATTGAGAAAAGCTTTGGAAGATTTTAAATCTTCAGGAAAATTCATTTTGGCGTATGACGAAGCCTTTACCGAAGGAGGATATTTCCTGGCATCTGTAGCGGATGAAGTTTATCTCAACCCACTTGGTGGAATTGATTTCAATGGGTTTGCTTCTGAATCCATATTCTTGAAAGGATTCTTTGAAAAAGTTGGAATCCAGCCGGAAGTATTTAGAGTAGGTGAATTCAAAAGTGCAGTCGAGCCTTTTATTTTGGATAAAATGAGTCCTGAAAATAGGCTTCAAACCCAATTTTTCTTGGATGATATCAACTCAGAGGCTTTGGGTATAATTGCTCAAAGCTTAGGAATGTCAAAAGACAGCCTTACGAAAATCAACAATGAAATGCTGGTAAAAAGGCCTAAGGATGCCTTGACTTACGGATTGGCAAAAGAGCTTCTATACGAAGATCAAGTCCACGCCAAACTTCGCGAGAAACTAGGAATTGGGGAGGATGATGAGATTTCTACCATCAATGCTACCGACCTTGCCTCTTTGGCCAAAAGTAAAAACATCACCTCCAAAAATAGGATTGCGGTAATTATTGCAGAAGGCGAAATTGTTGATGGAAATGTGGAAGGCGTCATCAGTTCAGAAAAATTTGCGAAGGAAATCCGCAAGGCAAGAAAAGATGATAATATCAAAGCAATCGTACTTCGAGTGAATTCTCCAGGAGGATCAATTTTGGCATCAGAAGTAATCTGGAGAGAAATGTCCGAAGCCAAAAAGGCTAAGCCTCTTTATGTTTCCATGGGTGAAGTTGCTGCTTCTGGAGGATATTACATTTCTGCTCCAGCTGATACCATCGTAGCCCAACCCAATACCATCACCGGTTCGATTGGAATTTTTGGACTATGGTTTAATGTTCAAGAGCTTTTGAATGATAAGCTTGGAATAACAACCGATGTGGTTTCCACAGGACAACTTTCAGATTTCATGAATCCCGGAAGACCACTCACTGAAGTAGAAAGAACTATTATCCAATCAGGAGTTGAGGAAGGCTATGAAACCTTCATCTCCAGAGTGGCTGAAGGAAGGGGAATGCATCCTGATTCGGTAAGAAAAGTAGCTTCTGGAAGAGTTTGGACAGGAAATCAAGCTAAAGCCAGAGGTCTCGTGGATGTTTTGGGTGGACTGGATACCGCTATTGAATTGGCGGCCAATAAAATCGGAGCAGGTGAGGATTATCGGGTAGTTTACTATCCAGAAAAGAAACCTTGGTTTGAGGAATTCATGACCTCCTTTACGGATAAGGTTCAGGCGAAAGTTCTACAAGCCCAACTTGGAGACCTTTATCCAACCTATCAAAACATCAATAGAATCAAGAATTACCAAGGAATTCAGGTGCGAATGCCTCAAGAAATAAAAATTAAATAAGCAAAAAGGGACCCCATAAGTAGGGTCCCTTTTTTTGTCAGACTGAGCGGAGTTGAAGGCTTGGCGGTGTTTATAAATCTACATGCTGACTTCACAAGTCTCAATGTACAGATGCTAATTGGGAACGAACCTTTTAAAGTACATCCTGCTTTTGTAACAATATTTTCCAGGCCAAGTCCACATACCCTTTTTCAAGTTCTTCCTTGGCCCATCTATGGAGATGGTCAAGCCAAGACTCAGGGTCATTTTGAAACCTGATCCTCATTTCTACCATTGGCTCAGTCTGAGCAAATGCTACAAGCTCTTCTAAAGTTGGGAGCTGTTCTACATTCCCAAGTCTCCCCAAGTTATTTCCTGTCAAAACAGGGCTATTTCTAATAATATCAGGAATGCTATCTACTCCAATTCCAAGCGTAGTAAGGGGTTTAGGAATTTGAAAAAGAGACTCTGAAGTCACCCGGGAATACCAATTCCCTCCTAATCTGGCCACCGGCTCCAATTTTCTTGGATCTGCCATTCCATTTTCATCCAGGATTTTTTCGTCCAAATGGATTTTTACAACCTCGCAGATTACGAGATTCCCTGCCCCCCCCTCAGTTCCTAGAGCTTTCACTTCTACTACCCTACATTCTATGGCAACTGGAGCTTCTTTGACCCGCGGTGGGGAGACCAAATCAGATTTAAGGCTGCTTAAACCCGCTTTCACAAATTCATTTACTCCCTTTGGATATTCAGTACTTGCCAAGGAAAGCTGCTCAACCAAATCAAATCCCACCACATGTATGACCACTTCCGGCACTTCCAAAACATTATCAAGCGTATGTTTGGTCGAATTGTCCCTAACTCTTCTGGAAGGAGAAAAAACCAAAATTGGAGGATTGGCACTGAAAAGATTAAAAAAACTGAACGGACTTAGATTTACATTTCCTTCCTTATCAATTGTACTTGCGAATGCAATTGGACGTGGAGCAACCACACTTTGAAGCACAGCCTGTAAATCTTGGGTCTTAAGGTCTTTGGGATAAATACTTTTCATTTGATCAAAATAACATGCAATTTTAAAGGTATAAGTCTTTTTTCACCAATTAGTTCATATTTAATGTGCTTTCTAAATCTGAAATCTATCTTTCTCGGGGCTTTTCTTTCCTTCATGGTAAGCAATGCTATAATCGCTCAAACGCACCGATTCGCAACTTTCAATATCCGCTGGGACAATCCAAATGATGAGGGAAATCTTTGGAAAGACCGGGCTCCTCATGTGATTCAACTGATTCAATTTCATCAAATCGGCCTTTTTGGTACTCAAGAAGCCCTAGCTCACCAAATGAAGCAGCTCAATGAAGGCCTTGGATATAATTCGATTGGAGTAGGCAGGGACGATGGAATGGATAAGGGAGAATTTTCCCCGATTCACTTTGATCCCAAACTCTATGAGCTGGAAGATTCAGGGACTTTTTGGCTTTCTCCAACTCCCGAAAAGCCTAGCAAAGGTTGGGATGCTGCCCTCAACCGAATCTGCACCTGGGGAAGATTCAAAGATCAAGCAGGAGAAAGATTTTATGTCTTCAACATCCATTATGACCACATTGGGCAGAAAGCCAGAGAGGAGAGTAGCAAGTTGGTTTTAGAAAAAATCAAGGCAATCAACACGGAAAACCTTCCTGTCATCTGGATGGGGGATTTTAATGTCACTCCTGAAAATCCAGCTTACACAACGATCATCTCCCATTCTGAATGGAAAGACGCCCGTTTAGTATCTCAGCTCCCTTCCTATGGACCGAAAGGGACCTTTACTGGTTTTGATTGGGAAAAAATGCCTGATGGAATCATTGACCACATCTTTGTGAATGGAAAAGTTAACGTTCTACGACATGGAATTTTGACTGATAATTATGGGAAAAAGTATCCTTCAGATCACTTTCCTGTGTTGGTAGAGGTCCAATTCTAATTTAATTCGATTATCAATGAGTAGCGTGAGCCATCTATTAAAAGAAATGTTGGAACAAAATAAGTTAACCTGTTCCTTCGCTTTTGAAAAAATCAATCAAGAAAACTCCACTTGGAGACTAAATCCCAAAACAGCAAGTATTGGATTCATATTCAGACATATCGGAGAAACCATGAATCTTTTTGGTTACTTCTTTGGTTTCAGTCCATCTACTTCCAATACAACCATGGGAAAGGAAGACAAAGGCGACTGGTATGAAGTAGCTGAAAGTAGAATGCTTATTGAAGTTGGATTTCAAATGCTAGAACAATTGGTGAAAAATACGGCAGAGGAAGATTGGACTACAATAATCGAAACTCCCTTTTTCGGCCCTGTCTCAAAAATGAGGCTGTTTTCACACATTCTTTTTCACAACGCCCATCACGCAGGTCAACTATCACTTACACTTTCAAGGGGAGCTTAAAAGAAAGGCCAGCCTTTCGGGCTGGCCTGAAATTTTTATGGATTTATTCAGCTAGGGCAGCAACACCGGGAAGTACTTTCCCTTCCATATGCTCCAGCAAAGCACCGCCACCTGTGGACACATAAGACACTTGGTCAGTGTATCCAAACTTGTTTACGGCAGCAGCAGAGTCGCCTCCACCTATTAGGGAGAAGGCTCCATTACGGGTGGCTTCAGCTACATACTCAGCAATCGCTTTGGTGCCTTTATCAAAAGACTCCATTTCGAAAACTCCCATTGGGCCATTCCAAAGGATAGTTTTGGATTCCAAAATCACTTTTCCGAATAATTCACGCGTCTTTGGCCCGATATCCAATCCCATCCAATTGTCTGGAATCTCACCGCTGGTTGCCAAACCCTGATTTGATTCATTTGAAAACTTATCCGCAATGACAGTGTCAACAGGTAGAATTAGGTTTACCCCTTTTGCCTTGGCTTTAGTCATCAATTCAAGCACAAAGTCCAACTTGTCTTCCTCCAATAGGGAAGTTCCAATCGTTCCTCCCTTGGCTTTAGCAAAAGTGTAGGACATACCTCCACCTATGATCAGATTATCTACTTTTTCTAAAAGTCTTTCGATGATCAAGATCTTGTCGGCAATTTTAGCTCCACCCATGATGGCGGTATAAGGTCTTTCAGGATTCCCCAAAACCTTATCCGCATTGGTCAATTCTGACTCCATCAAATATCCAGCAACTTTTTGGGAGAAATTCTCTGCAATCACAGCGGTAGATGCATGAGCTCTGTGAGCTGTTCCAAAGGCATCATTCACATACACGTCACCTAATTTGGCCAACTTGGCAGCAAATTCTTGGTCACCTTTTTCTTCCTCTTTGTAAAAACGAAGGTTTTCCAAAAGCAAAACTTCACCTGCGCCCAATCCAGCAGCTAATTCACCCGCCTCAGCACCGATGCAATCATTGGCAAATTTTATTTTTTGTCCCAAAGCTGCTTCCACAGCGGGGATGATGTGTTTCAAGGAATATTTGTCCTCGGGACCACCCTTTGGTCGGCCCAGATGGGACATTAAAATGGCTGAACCACCATCCTTTAAGATTTTCTTGATTGTTGGGACGGCTGCCTGGATTCTGGTATCATCTGTCACCTGTAGATTTTCATCCAAAGGCACGTTAAAGTCTACGCGAATCAGGGCCTTTTTGCCTGCAAAATTCAAGCTGTCCACATTTTTCACATTCAAACTCATAGTCTTGGTTTAATAGATTGAAGATTGGTTTTCTTTAAAAACGAGTGGTAAGTTAAGGCAAATTCGATCAAAAGTCGACCCAAAGCAATGATCAAATTGCTAAGACTTAATTTCTGGCCTGGAAAAAATTTTACTTTGCCGCTGCCCGCTTCAATCGATCATTGATAGCCCGACCAAGTCCAATTTCAGGCATCAGCTCTGAAAGAATCAAGTCGACAGGACTCTCATCCAATTTTCTCATGGCTGCAAAAAGATTTTGGGCCGCCTCGGGCAAATTCCGATTTGGACTGAGCGCAATTTGCTTTTCCTTTGCTACTTCGGAAAAAGTCTCCGAAAAACTCAGCACCCCAAAATTCACTCCAGATGCCGTTTTCTCCTGAATCAAGGTCCGAAGATATCCCAGTACAAAAGGCTTCCTAGGAGAATAATGACTTTCCAATTGGCCCGGAGCAGAAGGATTACTGGAACTATGATCCTTGATCAACACCTCTCCAAGTAATTTTTCAATTTCAAAAACCTCCAAGCCCCCAAGGCGATAGACCACAGGACTTCCATTTTCCAAGCCAACAATCGTACTCTCCAAACCTACCTGACAAGGACCACCATCTAAAATATATGGGATTTTATCTCCTAATTGAGAATTCACATGTTCAGGTCTCGTGGGACTGATATACCCAAAAGGATTTGCGCTGGGAGCTGCAAGAGGGAATTCTAAATTCTCAAGAAGTTCTAGGGTTAAAGAATGATTGGGAACCCGAACCGCCACCCTGTCTAGGCCAGAGGTGACCAAATCCGGTACAATGCTTTTTTTAGGCAAAAGCAAAGTCAAAGGACCTGGCCAATAGGCTTCTGCCAGGATTTTTAATTTCTCTGGAAACTCCGAAACAAACTCCTCCGCTCTTTTTAAGGAAGAAGTATGAAGGATCAGGGGATCGAAGCTTGGTCTGTTTTTAGTTTCAAAAATTGAGGCAACTGCCCCAGAATTTAATGCATTTCCAGCTAGTCCATAGACTGTCTCGGTGGGAATCCCCACCAATTCTCCTTTCTCGAGAAAGGATTTTGCCAAGTCAAGGTCTTTGCCGATTTGAGCCATGTTATTCCTCGCAAAAGTCTTTGATCCAAGATTCTGCCTTAGCATATCCAAGGGAAAGTGCCATTTTCAAATCAGCACAACCTTCATTTTTCTGACCTAAAGCGCTCATACGAGTCACTCCAAGCAGGTAATATGCCTCAGCATTTTTCGGATCCAAATTAACCGTGTTGGTCAAACTTTCCATTCCATGAATGGGATCGTTCATTCCAAGTTCGGCTTTAGCTTTTCTAAAATGAGCTTCTGCTTGATTAGGATTAGCTTGAAGCACAGTCTGAAAATCCAACAAGGCATCTTCATACTCTTCCATATTCAAAAGTGCAGTGCCTCGATTAAAATAGATATCGGACTGAGCAGCATCCAAGGCTGTTGCAATATTAAAGTCGGCTAATGCTTCCTTATATTTTTCCAATTCCATCTTAGCATTTCCACGGTTAAACCAAGGTTTATAGCTGGTAGAATCTGCCTTTATCGCCAAATCAAAAACTGGAATAGCTTCCTGAATTTTCCCTTGCTGAAAAAGCGCAACTCCCTTTGCATTCAAGGCGATTGCATTGTTTGGGTTTTTCTCCAATAACTGATTAAATATCTTAACCGCCTGTGGCCAAGCCTGGGCATCCATTTGTTCAATTCCAGCTTTTTGAAGCTCCTCCTCGCTGGGAGAGCAGGCGAAAATGCTTGCCAGCAGCAAGGCGATAATTCCTAGTTTTTTCACTTGGGTAAAATTTTCGGCAAAGATAGGGATTTTGCG
Source organism: Algoriphagus boseongensis (assembly GCF_004362805.1). Lineage (GTDB taxonomy): Bacteria > Bacteroidota > Bacteroidia > Cytophagales > Cyclobacteriaceae > Algoriphagus > Algoriphagus boseongensis. The sequence goes on along the minus strand of NZ_SNYF01000008.1, from coordinate 76,140 downwards.
GCTTAGGAGTCGGCCAACTTCAAACGGTATTCCTCGGGAACAGAAACTGGCTTCATGGTTTTCATATCCACGGCTACCATTACACATTTGCACTTGGCAAAAACATGGGATTCTCCCTGTGCATTTTTCCCAACCAAAAGCTGCTCCAAGTCAAATGATGCATTCCCAATTCTGGAACATCGAACCAAAGCTTCTACTTGGTCTTCCAAATGAATTGGGCGCAGGTAATCGATCTCAATTCTACCCACCACAGTACCCACGGTGAGGACATTCCATCCAGCTACTTTGTATAAAAAAACTGCCCTCGCGTGCTCGAAGTAACTAAAATAGATTCCATTATTCACGTGGAGATATCCATCGATATCTGAAAAACGGATTTGAATCGGAGTGGAAAACTTATACTCCTGATTCAACTGATCCCAATCAACTGAAGCCATTAAAGAAGAATTTCTGATTTGCTGGTTTTCTCTAACATTCGAAGGATGGAAGGATTGTATCCGATCATATCCACCACAGAATCAAAGGCGATCCAAGCCAAAGAGATGCTTTCATCACTCATTTGGAGGGGTTCTTTGATATCGGCCTCCAATAGGTAACGCACATCGTAATGAAAATGCTCAGGCACGTGGGGACGATTCGGAATGATATGTTTGTCAATATCGAAAATCGTGGAATCAACCATGCTTAAAGATTGAAGCCCGCTTTCTTCCTGAGCTTCTTTCATGGCCACTTCCAATAGATTTTCATTTCCGTCCGCATGACCACCTAATTGTAGCCAACGTCCCAACTTGCGATGCAAGGTCAGAAGTGTATGGGTTCTTTTTTTATTGACAATCCAGGCAGAGGCAGTGAAATGACCTTCTAGCCTCTCCCTTTTAAAAGCCAAAGGATCTGAGGTCAACTCAATAAAATCTTGGATAAATTCAGCTTCTTCTTCGTAAGGAGTTCGGTAGTTTTCGAGTTGGTCTTTCAGTTGGATTCTGTTCATTTCAAAGGGTTTCGAATAGCCGATCCATCAGGTTATCGAATGTATCGGCATCGTGATAAAGACGATCGGAATATACCGTCGCCAGTAGTTTGATATAACTGGGTTGATTGTCAATTGATATTTTTTCCAGAGCAATATTTCCAAATAACTGGGAAATCAATTCCCCTTCGGAAATATCTTGAATGGGTGGTTTGAAGTAAAACTTCTCGGTCAATCTGACCTGCTCGTTAATTTCTTCAAATTTTCTATCCAAACTCACCTGCCTATATCCCAAATCTAAGATACGTCTGCTTAAAGCCAAGAAAAGCAGGGAAAAAGATTTCGGGTCAAAGGGAGCTTCATAACTCACTGCAAATCCGTTTGCATAAGGAGAACTGAAAACATGAACCTGTGGATGTTCTTGGATATTGGTCCTCTTGAAGTGGTAATTTTTATAAACTAATGCAAAAAGCTTTTCTGCCTCTTCGCTGTTTTGCCAAACTTCCACTTCCTTAAAATCCCCCTCTTTCACCGTAAAATTCTCCTTGAAATTTACTGGCTGTTTGGCTTCAGTATTGAAGACCTTTTTGAACAAATCATCCAGAAAATTTCCCATCGAAGGTTAAGTTGAGTATTCCGTTTTCATTTCTATTGACCAATCCTTGATCTACCAATTGCCTCAAAACGCTAAGATTTTGCGGGGAAGTAGGTTTTCTAATCTGATCAAATAGCCCGTGTTCAGTAAACTCTCCACCTTGGGCTAAAGTTTCCAGAATCAAGTTCTTTAACTTTTCTTCAGAACTCAGGGGCTGATCAGCTTTTTTACTTTCCAGACAGATATCGCAAATTCCGCAAGCTCGGTCGGTATTTTCTCCAAAATACTCCTGAATAAATTGAGTCCTGCAGATCCGGGTTTGTTTGGCATAATTAACCATTAGGTTGGCATTGTCCTGGGTCAATTTCTTTCGCTCTGCAATCCTTTTGAAATTCAGGGGCAATTTCCCTGCATCATATCGCTGAGTAAGAAAGGTCAGCTGAGGCTTATCCTTTCGCTGATCGTAATCCGCTACCTCGAGCTTAGCCAATTGATTCAGAGCCTGAATCAAATCTCTCTCTTTCATATCAAGAGATTTGGCCAGCTTGAATTCCTGAATCTTGATGTATTCCGAGAAAAGATTCCCTCCATAAGTCCTAAGTAGCATCTTGATCACTGGATCCAACTTTTCATATTTGATCTGAATCTCATAGAGTTGGCTTGGATTCACTAAAAAATGAATGCGAGAGGGAGCAAAGAAACTCTCATTCAATTCCACAAAGCCCTCCTCCTCTAGCACCTTCAGCGCATAAAACATCTCCAAAACCTGGAGATTATAAGTATTGCAAAAATCAGCAAGTTCAAAGTCAAAACTGCTGAGCATATTACTTCCTACAGCCATTTGGAAATAATTAGCAAGGCATTGATAGACCTTTCTCAAAAAATCCAAAGGAGGATAAACCATCTCTGATCTGGATAGTAATTGCTCAAAGTCCTGTTCATTGGAAATCAGAACAGCAAAGGATTTTTTCCCATCTCTTCCAGCTCGACCTGCTTCCTGGTAATAATTTTCCAAATTTTCAGGGAGGTCTGTATGAATAACCACCCGCACATCGGGCTTATCAATTCCCATCCCAAAGGCATTTGTACTCACCATCACGCGAACCTGATTGGCCTTCCAGGCATCCTGCCTATGCGACCTTTCCTCGGTTGATAAGCCGGCATGATAGGCTGAGGCCGAAAAGCCAAGCTGATTCAAGGCCTTCGCTATTTGGTGAGTTCCTTGTCGGTTTCTTACATACCAGATTGCCGAGCCCGGGATTTTTTTGAGAATTTCTACACCCTTTTCAAATTTATTTTCAACCAAACGGACACTGAAGCTCAGGTTTTCCCGAGCAAAGCTCTGTTGAAAAACTGAAGGAGCTTTCATCTCCAGTTTTTCCAGAATATCCTCAATCACCTTGGGCGTAGCTGTGGCTGTTAAAGCAAGTACCGGGACATCGGGGTGATGAGCCCTAATCAGAGCGATTTCCAAATAAGAAGGTCTAAAGTCATAGCCCCACTGAGAAATACAATGCGCCTCATCCACCGCAATGAGATTGACTGACATTTGCTTGAATCGCTCAATGAACAGGTCTGATTTTAGCCTTTCGGGAGAAACATACAGGAATTTATAATCCCCGTAAATGCAATTGTCTAGGGTTGTATCAATTTCTCGCAAACTCATCCCCGAAAAAATTGCCGCAGCTTTTATTCCTCTGGCTTTGAGCTGATCCACCTGATCTTTCATCAAGGCGATCAAGGGAGAAACTACCAGGCAAATCCCCTCTTTAGCTATTCCGGGCAATTGATAGCAAAGACTTTTACCTCCTCCGGTAGGCAAAAGAGCGAGCGTATTTTTCCCTTGGACTACAGAAAGAATCACCTGCTTTTGGACTGGACGGAAATCCTCAAATCCAAAAACCTGCTGCAAAATCTCTCTGAGTTGATTTTCCATCACCACTCAGGTTTGGTTTTGGCAAGGAATGCTGCTATCCCTTTTTTGCAATCCTCATGGGATCTGGCTTTGGCATTGAGTTCTGCTGCCGTTTCCAAGGCATCAATTCTCGCCTTTCTGGAAAAAGAACGCAACATGCTTTTGGTTTCCATCATGGAAAATCCTGAATTGTCTTTTACCAGATTCTGGGCAAACTGATCCACTTTTTCAGCGATCGATTCTGGCTCCATTACCTCCGAAATCAGTTGGAAATCCTTGGCCTTTTCTGCGGAGATCAATTCACCTGAGAGTAATAGTTCAGAAGCTTTTCCTTGATTTATTTTTTCTCCTAAAAAAACCGAAACCAAGGCAGGAATAAAGCCTATCCTGACCTCCGTGAAACCAAAAAGTGCATGAGGTACCGCAAAAGCAAAATCACAAACCGTAACCAAACCACACCCCCCGGCCAAGGCATGTCCCTCAACCTGTGCGATCACGACCTTGGGAAACTCATAAATCTGAAGAAAAAGATCCTTCAGCCTTCGGCTATCGGTTAGGTTTTCTTCAAAAGTAAAGTTTTGCATCTCTTGGATGTAATCTAAGTCAGCGCCAGCGCAGAACGCCTTCCCCTCGCCTTTCAAAACCACAACTTTGACATCTTGATTTTTCTCCATGGCCGAAAAAGCCTCTCCCAATTCTTTGATCAATTGAGGGCTCAGCGCATTTCGTTTTTCCGGCCTATTCAAAATGATAAAGCCTACCCTGTTTTCTACTTGAGTTAAAACGATTGGAGATTCCATAGAAATACCTGATTTGGTAGGTGTAAATTAGGCCATACTTAGCCTTTCGCCAAGTAAGACTTTTTAATTGGAAAGTATTTTATAGAAAATTTACTCTTGGGGAATTCCAAATTCCCTCAAAGTAAATCCTAAGCTTGGATCAAGCTCGAATTTATTTTGAGAGGAGGAAAAACTTAAGCCAAAACTTGGAAAAAACACTAAAGAATCCTTTGAGACCCCTTTAATCTCCTCAGGAATCAGAGGCCAAGTGTTTGCCAGGCGATTTGGGTCAACAGAAAATGAAAGCTGTTCAGCGGGAAAACTGAGATTCCAAGAGAGAAAATGACTCCCGACCCGAAGATCTAGTATTTTTTGATTTTCTCTAGAATAGATAAAAATCTCCTTCGCAGGACTTTTTATTTCCTGAATCAAGAGTTCAACTCTCCAAAAAACAAATACGATAAGACCAAAGTAAATCAACCGCTTTCGATTTCCCCATTCCCAATTTCCCCAAATCACCAAAAGCGCCCAAACGAATACCATGGCAGCAAAAGAAATCGTCAGCCTCTCCATCACTCCTCCCGGTAAATTCTGAAATAGCCCGGTCACCCAGTTTTGTAAAAAAATCCACCAATCCAGTAGCAGGGCAGTGATTTTTCCCAAACCTGGAATCCAAAACACTCCGAAAAAACCCAAACCTATAGCCATGGAGACGAAGGCCATGGGGACAATGATGAGATTTGCCAAAAGAAAATAAGTCGGGAAAATATGGAAATAGTAAACGGATAAGGGGAAAGTGGCCAATTGAGCTGCTAAGCTGACTGCCGCCAATTGCCAGAAATATTCCAAAATCCAATGCCGGGGAAGCCATAAGCGAACTATCAAAGGCTGAAGTCCCACAATCCCTGCAACAGCTGCATACGACAATTGAAATCCAACTTCATGGATTACTCCAGGATCCAAAACCATCATGAGCATGGCAGAAAAGGCAAGAATATTCCATACAGAAGGCTTTCTGGCTCGCATTTGTCCAAAAGAAAAAAGGCTGAACATAGTAGCTGCCCGGATCACAGAGGGAGAAAAACCAGTCAGCACAGCATAAACCCAAATCAACAACACTACTCCAGTCAGATAGATTTTTCTTTTCGAAGTACTGATTCTAAGGCGATTTAGGGGAAAAAGAAGGATTGCGTATATAATCCCAACATGAAGTCCAGAGACCGCAAGAATATGCATAGTTCCAGTTTCTGCGTAGGATTTTCTCAATTCCTTATCCAAACTGTCCTTTTCTCCCAGTAATAAGGCTGAGGCGATTTGTTTGGATTCAGGAAAATTCAAGTTTTGATCTAAAATCTCTGAAAGCCTATTCTTGAAAAAAAGAAGTTTTTGGCTTGATGAAGGGTGAGAAATAGAGTCAATAATTTGAAAATCCTTCCCGATGAATTGGCGGTAAACAATCCCTTTTCGAAGTAAAAATTCCTTGTAATCAAATTCATTAGGAAAAGTGGGTCCAGCAACTTCCTCAGGAGTTTTGGATACCAAGAGAGTCTGGCCGGGAATCAAACCATTCTCATTCTGATGATACACCAATACTTTTTGCTTATATGGATGCCAGCCAAGAGAATCCTTTATAGCTATGATTTGAAGAAGGTTTTCAGAAGAATTTGGCTTTGCCAAATCAAATTTTTGGACCACAGCCGTATACGCTAGAATTGGATGAGGATGAAGTTTATTATTCTCACGTCTAAGTTCTCCATCCCACTGGGCCAAAGTAAACCCGAAAACAAAAAGTAGAAAATAGGCCAGTGAAGCCAAAACGTTGACTTTGATTTTTCCTCCCTGATTTAAAATCAGAAAATAGATCAACCAGCCAATGCATAGAGACAAACCTGAAATCCATATGGGAATATTAACTTGCTCACCAAGCAAAATGCCTATGGCAAAAAAGGGCAAATACCTTAAAAATGGAAAGTTTGAAAAACGCATCGTAAAAAAAATCTTATCCTGAATTTAGGATCTTTTGGGCAAAAAAAAGAGCCCCAAAGAGCTCTTAATTTTTTGTTTGGTAAGTTTTAGAATCTATAGCCCAAGCTGAATCCTCCGTTTACTTCGATCTCAGAAAATCTATCATTTACTTCCTTGCTAAAGCCTCTGGAAATACTGGCATAAGGTCCAAATGCAAAATGATCAGAAACCTCCCACTTATACCCAAAGCCACCACCAAATATAAAGGAAGTCATATCTGTAGTTGTTAAGTCTCCATTTTTCACCTCTTCGAAATCCCCAAATCTAACTTTTAATAAAGGGTAAATATGAAATCTTCCGTTGGGATTGTCACCAAAATAAAAGTGCATGGCAGCTTGCACCGAGTTGGTCTTATATTTTTTCCCATTATTCTCATTATTAAACCCAAATCGATCATTAAATAGACCTTGGAATTCAATAGAATGACTTTCGCTCAAATATTTTTCATAGGCGACTTCAAAAGATCCAAGCCAGATCAAATTCAAGAAATTTAGCTTTATTTCATTATTGAAGTTTCCTACGTAAGGATTATTGGCGTTTCCTGAGGAAGAGGAAATCACTTGCTGTCCGATAGAAAAATGGCTAGCAAAGCACAAAATGGCTAGAGAAAGGATAATTTTTTTCATAACAATTGATTTTAAGTTTTTTAGTTCAAGTTTTAGGCCAATTGCATTTGGAAGTGTTGGATATTACATTCTTCAAACATTTCCCCAACCTTTGCGAAACCGAATTTCGCATAAAGCGGAATAGCTGTCAATTGGGAATTTAGGTACTTCAGCTTATTCTTTGATTCCGGATTTTTGGAAATATCGGCTAATACCGCTTCAACTAAGGCCTGACCTACCCCACGTCCTCTTGAATTTTGGAGAACTGCAAATCTTTCCAGTTTGACCCCTTTTTCTGTAATTCTCCATCTGGCAGTTCCCACTGCCTTCCCATCTATTTTGGCTAAAAAATGGGTTGAAGATTCTTCAAATTCATCATTTTCAAGAAGCGGATCCACGTTTTGTTCGATCACAAAAACCTGTCTCCGAATCTCGAAAGCAGATTCTAAAGAGCTCTTATCCGTTATTTTTTCTACCGAGGGAGTCATTTCTAGTCTGAACTTTTTCCTCCTGATTTTTTTCGTAAGCCTCGATAATCGCCTTCACCAACTTATGACGAATCACATCCTTACCACTAAGGTTTACGATCCCAATTCCTTTAACCTCATGAAGAATTCTTAAAGCTTCAGAAAGACCAGATTTTTGCCTTACCGGCAAGTCGACCTGAGTTTGGTCTCCGGTAATTATAACTTTGGAATTTGGCCCCATTCTGGTCAGGAACATTTTGATCTGCTCGGAAGTCGTGTTCTGAGCTTCATCTAGCAGCACAAAAGCATCGTGTAAGGTCCTACCCCTCATGTAAGCCAAAGGAGCAATCTCAATTACACGAGTTTCTTGGTAGTATTTGAGCTTTTCTGGCGGGACCATATCCGCCAATGCATCATAGATTGGACGCAAGTAAGGATCTAGTTTTTCCTGCAAATCCCCTGGCAAAAACCCGAGATTTTCTCCCGCTTCGACGGCTGGTCGGGTAATAATAATTCGCTTTACTTCTCTATTCTTCAATGCCCGAACAGCCAAAGCCACTGCAATGTAGGTTTTACCCGTACCGGCAGGACCAAGGGCAAAAACCAAATCATTTTTCATAGCTGCCTCTACCAATTTTCTTTGGTTGGCAGATTTAGGTTTGATCACCAAACCTTTATTTCCAAAAACAATAACTTGGTCTCGGTTGGCTTCCTCAAAAGGAATTCCCTCGATATCTAGGTAGTCTTTTACATTTTCAGGCGTAAGGTGTCCAAATCGATCAAAATGCTCCAAAAGCAAATTGATCAGATCGTTAATCCGAAGAATTTCAGGGGCTCCACCTTGAATTCGAATTTCATTTCCTCTCGACACAATTTTACTTTGAGGGAATGCCTGGGCGATTTGACGTATGTTTTCATTGGCAGTGCCTAAAAATTCAGCCAATGGGACATTTTCTAAGGTGATTACTTTTTCTACCAAACTTGTTTTTTGATTTAATTAAACCTTGAAGGCTAAAGGATAAAATTTATATTTTTGTTCGCCCCCCATTAACAAAATTACACAATTTTAATCTACTTGCTTGTATGGCATTGGTTACTTTCCTCTCTGACTTCGGGGATCAAGATTATTACGTTCCGGCTGTTAAAGCCAGAATGCTTTCCATCAATCCACAATTGAGCATTATTGATATTTCTCATAGCATAGAACCCTACGATTTAGAGCATGCCGCATTTGTTTTGAGGTATTCTTTCCGGGAATTTCCAAAAGGAACTGTCCATCTGGTAGGTATCAATACAACAGGAACGATGACTCATGGTTATATCGGAGTGAAATTGGAAGACCACATTTTTGTCGGGCCAAATAATGGCATCCTTAGCCTATTGGCTGATCAAGATCCTGGGATCATGGTTCAGTTTGCAGATATTCACTTGAAAGATACCCCCTTTCCAACAAGGGATATTTTGGCACCAATCGCAGCAAAAGTGGCTTCAGGCGCAGCTATTCATGATTTTGGCGGGCCTCTGACAAATTTCAGAAAGCTGATGTCCCGACAGGCAAAGGCCACCAAAGAACATATTCTAGGACATGTGATCAGAATAGATCGCTACGGCAATTTGATTACAAATATTCGCAGGGAAGTCTTTGAAAAACTCAATCCAGGAAAATTTACCATTCAATTTGGTCGGGAATCTGTGCAAAAATTACAAACTGGCTACGACCAAGTCGAAGCAGGCGACCCTTATGCATTTTTCAATAGCTTGGATTTATTGGAAATCGGAATCCATCACGGTCATGGAGGAAATCTCCTAGGCCTCAAGCGGGACAGTGTAGTATATATCAACTTTGAATCCTAATGCTGGTCCGGATAGTACGTATGACCTTTCAACCGGAAAAGACGGCTGATTTCCTTTCCAACTTTGAAGCAAACAAAGAAAATATCAGAAATTTTCCGGGATGCACCCATTTAGAGCTTTGGCAGGACTTTTCTGAAAAAAATATTTTCTTGACTTACAGCATTTGGGAAAGCGAGGAAGCCTTAAATAAGTATCGTGATTCTGAGCTATTTAAATCCGTTTGGGGCTTTACCAAGACTCTATTTGCTGCAAAACCTGTCGCTTTTAGCTCAAAAAAATTGCAGGAAGTCCGTTAAGGGTATTGGAGAGAAAAGAAAATGTTTTCATATTTGCAGCCCGTTCAGCAAGGAACGGAATCACTTGAAATGCTAAAGTGGCTGTCCCGATGGCTATCGTGGACGGTAGACGAAAGTCAAACACCCCCAGCATTCATTGAAACACCTGCCCAGGTGGCGGAATTGGTAGACGCGTTGGTCTCAAACACCAATGAGGTTACACTCGTGCCGGTTCGACTCCGGCCCTGGGTACAATAAATAAAGCTCCTTCTTCTTAGATGGAGCTTTTTTGATTTAAAGACTTGACGGAGGAGAAGTTTATCCCGATGAAGCGAAGCGAATATCGGGAACTCCGGCCCTGGGTACAAAAAACCCCTTCAGAAGCAATTTTGAAGGGGTTTTTGTTTTTTCACCCAAGGAAAAAGCCTCCGTCTCCGAAGGCTTCTTATTATTTTTATTTTCTCATTTCTAATTTTTACCCATTTCCTCTCAAAATCTCCATAGGAGGTTGATTGATTATTCTTCTGCCATTCAACCACCCTAGCACAATGGTCAATCCTGTAATAGCCAGATAAATGACCAATCCTTCTTTCCAGGCCAGACTGAAATTCATTTCAAACACAAATTTCCCTAGAAGGAAAATCGCCAAGAATGACAAAAGAATTCCGGATAGAGAGGCCAAGCTTCCCAAGAAGAAATATTCCAAAGTATTGATCAACCGAACAATTCCTGAGCTTGCCCCAAGGGTTCGGAGCAAAATACTTTCTCTCATTCGCTGATATTTGCTGATGATCAATGAACTGATCAACACCAAAATTCCCGTTGCAATGGAGAAAAAGGCCATAAACTGAATTACGAAACTGATCTTACCTAAAATCTCTTCGAGGGTCTCGACAATAGTTCCCAAGTTGATGATGGAAATATTCGGAAACTCCCGTACGATTTCAGATTGCACATCGGCGGCTTGCCTGTCATTCTTGGTTTTTGTAATGATCACATGAAACTTAGGTGCCTGTTCCAAAACTCCGCTTGGGAATAAAACCAGAAAGTTGGTCGAAACCTGATTAAACTTCACATCTCTAAAACTTCCGATGTAGGTTTTGATCGGTCGGCCTTGGACATTGAATTCCAATTCATCCCCGATTTTCAGCCCATTTCCTTCTCCAAAACCTTTTTCTAAAGAAACAAAAATACTATCTCCCCTTGATCCAAGTGGGATCAACTCCCCTGAAGTGAGTGTCTCTGATGAAATTAAGGTATCTCGGTAAGTCACTCTGAATTCGCGATTGTACAACCAACGCGAATAGTTTTCCTCATCAGGCAATTCCTCGTTTTCTTTTTTGTCAACTCCATTGATTTCATTGAGCTGCATGGTCACGATAGGGACTTCCTGAAGAATCCTCAAGCTTCTGTCTGTAACTTTTTGCTTGACGTTTTCTAACTGAGGAGTCTGAATATCAAACATCAGCATATTAGGCTGGTCTTCCTTGTCAGCAAACTTTGCCTCCTCCAACAATTGATTTTGCAAGAAAAACAAGGTACTGATCATAGCTGTACCCAATCCAATCGTGGCAATCAAAGAAATGGTTTGGTTATTAGGACGATAGAGATTTGCCAAAGCTTGTCTCCAAGGATAACTCAAGGTAATTGGCAAAAACCGCCTTACTGCCCACATGATCAGATTTCCAACCCCCCAAAGTGCTCCAAATGCGACCAGAACGAATGCGGTAAATCCAAAAGCCCAAAGCATTTGCTTCAGCAAATAGAAGCTAAAGCCCCAAACAAAAAGCAAGATCCCAATAATGACTAGCCATCTCGCAGGATCTTTAATCAGTGTAGAATCAGCAGTCTCAGGGCGAAGCGTTGCCATCGGCGAGACATTTCTGACTTTTAGCAAGGGAAGAAGCGCAAATAGCACTGAGACAAAAAGCCCTGTAATGATCCCAAATCCAACTGATGTCCAGGAAATCCCAACAGTTACCTCCACTGGTAAAAAGTCCGAGAAAACCGCCGGAAGAATAAATTGAAGTAAAGTACCCAAGGCAGATCCCATAATGGCTCCTGCAAGGCCCATGACTACAATTTCAGTCAGATAAATCAAAAGAACTTGCTTGGAAGAAACTCCCAAACATCTCAAAACTGCAACTGAAGCCAGTTTTTCTTTGACAAAGACATTGACGGCTGATGCTACACCCACACATCCTAAAAGAAGTGCAATGAAGGCCACCAAGCTCAAGAAATTAGAGAGATTGCCGAAAGATCTCCCTGTTGATCTCTTTCTGTCTTCAACTGTATCTGCATCGACCCGTTCAATTTCCCATACGTCTTCGAAAGGTTTAATCAGTTCTTCAACATTCGTTCCTTCGGCAAATTGCAGGTAGCGATTGTATTCAACTCTACTGCCGTATTGCACCAATCCTGTTTCCGCCAAAAAGTCCATAGGAATATACACTGCAGGAGCCACGGTAGCCGTGATTCCAGTTTGCCCGGGAACCTTTTGCAACTCACCTACAATCTGAAATGTGACCGCACCAACTTTGATCGAATCCCCAACTTGTGCATTGAATTGAGCCATCAAGGTTTTTTCGACCAAAGCCTTTCTTCCCCCGCTTCTAAAATTTGCATCACCCTCAACAGGAACTGTCTCTAATTTCCCATAAAAAGGGAAATCCCCCTCCAAAGCTCTAACCTGAGTCAGACGGCTAGCACCAGTTTGAGGAAATGCAACCATGGATGCAAAATTGACCTCAGATGCCAACTGAGTGGCAACTGTATCCAAGGCCTGATCGCCAAGAGGCTTGTTATTTTCAAGAACCAAATCTGCTCCAAGAAGCTCTTTGGCTTGATTGTCTATGTCTTTGACCAGATTTTCTCCAAAACTGCTGATAGCAACCAAAGCCGCTATACCTACCACAATTGAAGAAACAAAAAGCAACAGGCGCGAGAGATTTTTTCGGAAATCCCTCATGGCCATTTTAATAATCCAACCGTAATCAGGCATGGGCATCCTCCTGTATTTTTCCGCCTTTGATATGAATGATTCGTTGGGTTTTGGCAGCCAGATCCAAATCGTGGGTAACTAAAATTAGAGTGGTGCCTTTTTCCTTGTTCAGGTCAAAAATGAGTTTTTCTATCATCTCACCAGTCTCGGTATCCAAATTACCCGTTGGTTCGTCAGCGAATAATATCTTTGGTTCATTGGCAAAAGCTCTGGCAATAGAAACTCGCTGCTGCTCTCCACCAGAAAGCTGGGTAGGGTAATGGGTTGCCCGGTCTTTTAGGCCTACTTTTTCCAAGAGTTCCAACGCTTTTTCTTTGGCATCTTTTCTTTTCTTCAATTCCAAAGGAACCATGACATTTTCCAAAGCAGTCAGGGTAGGAAGTAATTGGAAGTTTTGAAAAATAAAGCCGACATCCTTGTTTCTAACCTCAGCCCTTTGATCCTCATTGAGCTTTTCCAAAGCATTTCCATTCAAAACCACCGAACCATCAGATCCAGAATCAAGTCCAGCACAAAGTCCAAGGAGTGTGGTTTTTCCACTTCCTGAAGGGCCTACGATGGCGATCATTTCGCCAGCTTGGATGTCAAAATTCACATTTTCAAGAACGGTGAGCTTTCGGCTTCCGCTCTGATAAGTTTTACTCAGATTTCGTATGGATAAAATACTCATGAAAAGCTTGGTGTTTAGAGATAGGAAAATCAAACGAACTAGAATGCAGTTTGTTAGAAATTTCCCTTGAGTTTAGGATTTGACATAAAGAAAAGAAAATTATACATGCCTGCCCAATGAGACTCGACAGAAGAGAGATTTTGGTCGACAAACACTTAATTTATTTTTAGGGTTAAATTTGAACCCGAAGTCTTATAAAAACCTTTTGGATCAAAATCCTTTTGAAAGAAAAACCCAAGACATGAAATTCAAACGCTACGCTTCTTCCTTTTTACTCCAAATTGCTTTGGCTTTTTTCATCCTTTCCTGCGGAAATTCCGCAGAAAAGAAAGCTGCCGAGGAAAGTAATACAGAAACCACTTCCGTAGAAACCAAGCAAAAAACAATTCTATTCTTCGGAAATAGCCTTACTGCAGGGTATGGGATTGATCAGGATGATTCCTTTGCCGGTCTTACCCAAGCCAGAATTGATAGTCTGGGAATGGATTACAAAGTCATCAACGGAGGACTAAGTGGCGAAACCACAGCAGGAGGATTGAGTCGATTGGACTGGTTCCTGGAAGACGAACCTTCGATTTTTGTTTTGGAACTAGGTGGTAATGATGGACTGAGGGGAATTCAGCTAAGCGAGACAAAGAGTAATTTATTGGCAATCATCGATAAGGTTCGTGCCAAGTATCCCAATACCAAAATCATTTTGGCAGGAATGCAGATTCCACCAAATATGGGTCAGGAGTATACCGAAGAGTTCAAAGCCATCTATCCAGATGTGGCCAAAGAGAAAAATGTAACCCTAATTCCATTCCTTTTGGAAGGAGTGGCGGGAATGCCTGAACTAAATCTGCCAGATGGAATTCACCCCACTGAAGCTGGACACAAAATTGTCCTTGAGACGATTTGGCCCTATATACAAGCTAAACTTTAAGTTTTGAAAAAGGCTCTTGAATACTATTATTCAGGAGCCTTTTTTGATTTTTATGATTCCACACACTTTTTACAGAACCCTTTTTGGATTTCTATACAAATGGATTTTAATGAGCTAAAATTTTACCCTATATTTTAGACTTGTTTAAAATTTTTGCAAATGAGCTTTCAAATCAAAGAATCCCCAGACTCCTATGATGTAATCATTGTAGGTTCGGGAGCCGGAGGCGGAATGGCCTCAAAAATCCTTTCTGAAGCTGGTCTGAGCGTGGCAGTGGTCGAGGCCGGAGGAGATTTTGACCCGGCAAAAGAAGAAGATAGAACCCAACTCAGGCCACCATGGGAATCTCCCCGAAGAGGTGCAGGTACTCAAATCCGTCCTTTTGGAGATTTTGACCAGGCAATCGGAGGCTGGGAGATCGAGGGCGAACCTTACACCAGAAAAGACGGAACCCAATTCGACTGGTTCAGATCAAGAATGGTGGGAGGACGAACAAACCACTGGGGGAGAATTTCTTTACGATTTGGGCCGAATGATTTCAAAAGAGCCAGCATAGACGGAATGGGCGATGACTGGCCAATTGGCTATGAGGACGTCAAACCCTACTATGACAAAGTCGATAAATTAATTGGCGTTTTCGGGTCCAAAGAAGGCATCTACAACGAGCCAGACGGCTTTTTCCTACCTCCTCCCAAACCAAGACTTCATGAGCTTTTTATAAAAAAAGGAGCTGATAAAGCCGGAATTCCTATGATTCCCGGACGACTTTCCATGCTGACCCGCCCGATCAATAATGAGCGTGGGGTTTGCTTTTTCTGTGCGCAATGTAATCGGGCTTGTCAGGCTTATGCAGATTTCTCATCTGGCACTTGCTTGATTCACCCAGCTATGAAAAAGGGGAAAGTTGACCTTTACACCTATTCCATGGTAAGAAAAGTTACAACCAACGACCAAGGACTTGCTACCGGAGTTTCTTTCGTTTCCAAAGTGGATATGAAAGAATATAAGTTGAAGTCAAGGGTAGTTGTCTTGGGAGCTTCAGCCTGCGAAACTTCAAGAATCATGATGAACTCCAAATCCAAATCACATCCGAATGGTATCGGTGGGGATTCTGGAGTTTTGGGTCGCTATCTCCATGATTCAACAGGAGCAAGTCGATCCGGAATTATGCCAGATTTGATCGATCGGGAGCGATATAACGAAGATGGTGTAGGCGGCATGCACATGTATACCCCTTGGTGGATGGATAACAAAAAGTTGGACTTTGCCAGAGGATACCATATTGAATACTGGGGAGGAATGGGACAGCCAGGATATGGAGCAGGAAATGGAATGGATTCTTTGAGAAAATATCTCAAGGATGAATTCGGAAACCCAAGTCCAAATGGAGGCTATGGAGAAGGCTTAAAGAAAGATATCCGTCGTGTTTATGGATCAACTTTAGGAATGTCAGGCCGAGGTGAAAGTATCCCTCAATACTCCAATTATTGTGAAATCGACCCTAATGTGGTGGATAAATATGGTATCCCTGTACTTCGCTTCCATTACAAATGGACCGACCAGGAAATCAAGCAAGCCAAGCACATGCAAGATACTTTTGAAGAAATCCTGACCAATGCTGGAGCAATTCTTTTGGGGAATAAACCAGGTCCTGATACTATGTACGGGCTAGCCGCTCCGGGAAGAATCATCCATGAAGTAGGAACTACAAGAATGGGAAATGATCCAAAATCCTCAGTGTTAAACTCAAATTGTCAGGCTCATGACTGCAAAAACCTTTTTGTGGTTGATGCAGGCTCATTTGTTTCTCAAGCAGATAAAAACCCAACCTGGACGATTTTGGCGCTTTCCTGGAGAACCTCAGATTACATTGTTGAACAATTGAAACAAAAAAATATCTAAGCCATGAACAGAAGAGAAAACCTAAAACTGCTCTTTACTGGCTCTGTCGGTGCAGGCTTATTATTGACAGGATGCGAACCTGAACAAGAGGCTGTTCAAGGCCAGGTATTTTCCGGAGGAACCCCAGGTGGGAGAACTGAGGAAGAAAAAGCCCGGGATGCAAAGTTGCTTTCGGAGACTTTTTTCACTGAGGAGGAAAAGAAAAAGCTTAACACCCTAGTAGACATCATTATGCCTGCCGGTCCAGATTCTCCCTCCGCAACTGAATTAAAAGTCCCTGATTTCATCGAATTTATGATGAAGGACCAATCAGGAATGCAGACTCCAATGCGTGGTGGATTAATGTGGCTAGACTTTGAGGCGGGTGAACTATTCGGCAAAACCTTCAATGAATTATCTCAGGATGAGGTGATCCAAATCGTCGACTTGGTAGCCTGGCCTGACAAAGCAACCCCCGAATATTCCGGTGGCGTGCGTTGGTTTAATATGCTGAGAAACCTCACTTGCTCAGGTTATTTTTCAACCGAAGCCGGCTGGAAATATATGGGCTATATGGGCAATCAGGCTAATGTATGGGATGGCGTTCCTCAAAACGTCTTGGACAAACATGGGCTTTCCAATCCTGAAAAATATCTCAGCATCTACCTCAAACCAGAAGATCGGGCAAAAGTTGCGGTTTGGGATGACGAAGGGAATTTGATCGGATAACTTTCAAAATCTGAAAATTAAGAATCCGCAGCAGATGTTGCGGATTTTTTTTACCCATTAACCTAATATTAATCCTCCTTTCAAGGAGATTCTGACTCTTTGATTCCCTTTGCTTATATTCCCTTCTGATCAAAAAAATCCACATGAAAAACACCTCTTACTTTATTCTTGTCGCTGCGGGCCTAATTTCCTTTAGTTCCTTTGCGCAAGACATCAAACCTACCTCTGAAAAGGCACTTCAGGAATCGGTAGAAAAGCATAAATCCTTACTTTCCTCCACACCTCTAAAAGATTTCAAAGCTCGAAATGTCGGCCCAACCAATATGTCCGGCAGGATAGTGGACATTGAAGTCGCCAACAACACTAACACTTACTATATCGCGGCTGCCTCGGGCGGGGTTTGGAAAACTGTCGATAATGGGCAATCCTTTACTCCCATTTTTGACAATCAAGGAGCCCTTGGAATTGGTGCAATGGCACTTTCCAAATCCAATAACGACATCCTTTGGGTGGGAACAGGGGAAAACAACTCCAGCCGCTCTACCTATGCCGGTGCAGGCGTCTATAAATCTACCGACGGAGGCCAAACCTGGGAAATGATGGGCTTGCTCCACTCCCACCATATCGGGCAAATTCAAGTTCACCCGACCAATCCGGACATCGTTTGGGTAGGTTCCATGGGTTCTTTGTATTCTAAAAACAAGGAACGTGGACTTTACAAAACCACTGATGGGGGAAAATCCTGGAAAAAGGTTCTTTTCATCGATGACAATACCGGGATCATTGACATCAAAGTCCATCCAATTAATCCGGACATTTTGTTGGCTTCCAGCTGGGAAAGATTCAGACAGGCGCATGACTTTATCGGCAATGGCAAAGGCTCAGCAATCTGGAGATCAGAGGATGGGGGAAATACCTGGAAGAAATCCATAACCGGTTTTCCTCAGGATGAATTCGTAGGAAGAATCGGATTTGATTTTGCCCAAAGCGATCCGGATGTAGTCTATGCTCTTTTAGATAATCAAGGAAAATCAGATAAGCCTGCCCCAGAACCAAGAAGAAGAGGCAATCAGCAGCAGGAAGAAAACCCATTGACTTTTGAAAGCTTCAAGACCATGAGCATGGAAGAAGCTCTTGGGTTGGACGATAAAAAGCTCGATGGATTTTTGAGAAGGAATCAATTTTCAACCAAATATGATGCTGCTGAAATCAAGCGTCAACTCCAAACAGGTAAAATCACTACTACACAAATTGCCAGCTATAATGGAGGTGCAGTAGATGCCAATGCGGCCATGTTTGGCCAGCCGATTAAAGGAGCAGAAGTTTATCGCTCCGAGGATGCAGGTAAGAGCTGGAAGCTAGTTTCGGAATCAGACATTCGAAATCTCTACAATACGTACGGCTATTACTTTGGAGAAATCCGGGTAAGCACCAGCAATCCGGATGAAATTTTTGTCTTAGGTGTACCACTTCTGGTTTCCAGAGACGGAGGGAAAAATTTCTCCAGAACCGACTCCATCGGAGATCCGCACTCAGACCACCAAAGCATGTGGATTAATCCTAAAGACAGCAAACATATTTTATTGGGCAATGACGGAGGTCTTTACCGAAGCTTTGGTGGCGGAGCTATTTGGGATCACCTCAATACTCAGATGCCGATATCTCAATTCTACTCTATTATGGTAGACAATGCCACTCCCTATAACATTTATGGGGGCATGCAGGACAATGGAGTTTGGTATGGTAAGTCTACCAATAAGCCAGAAGATCGATGGGATCCATTGATGGGGGGTGATGGAATGGTCGTCGCTGTAGATACCCGAGACAACGACATTGTCTATACTGGCTCCCAGTTTGGTAGCTATTTCAGAATCAATAAAAAGACGGGAGAACGAAGAAGAATCACCCCTGGTCATGACATCGGAAATGCTCCGAATCGTTGGAACTGGAGAACTCCAGCTGAATTAAGCTACCACAATCAGGATATTGTGTACATGGGATCTCAATATGTATATCAATCATTGGATCAAGGAAATACCTGGAATACAATTTCACCAGACCTTACTAAAAACCAGAAAAGCGGTAACGTGCCATTTGCAACGCTATCTGTGGTTGAGGAATCTCCTTTGGAATTTGGGACGATTTATGCCGGTACAGATGACGGAAATGTTTGGATCACCAGAAATAATGGAGGTAACTGGACCAGTCTGAACGCTGGACTTCCTCAAGATCGATGGGTGAGCAGCATTTCCCCTTCAAAATTCAAGGAGGGCCGTGTCTACATTACGCTGAATGGCTATCGCTTTGACGAGTTCAATACCTATGTCTACATGAGTGAAGACTATGGCAAAACTTGGACCTCGCTAAAAAGTAATCTTCCTGATGAATCCACAAACATCATTATCGAGGATCCCAAAATGCCTAACATTCTCTATTTAGGGACAGATCACGGCTTGTATGTCAGTACAGATTTAGGAAAGAATTGGAATCTATTCCAAGGGGAAATTCCAAATGTGGCGATTTACGACATGGTAATTCAGGAAAGAGAAAACCATCTCGTAATAGGAACTCATGGTAGAAGCGTTTATGTGGTCGACTTGAAACAAATCCACGATTGGTCCAAGCCCGGGCCACTGATGATGGAGAATAAGTAAATGAAAAAGCCTTTGATATTTAAATCAGAGGCTTTTTTTTGACTTTCAAATGGACTTAAAAAATTCTAAATCCCACAGATAAAACCCACTGGTTGATTCTATTGTCGGTGCTGAAGGAACCAATATTTTCCGTCACTTTGCTTAATCCTCCCTCATACTTTCCTTCAATAGACAAATTTCCTAGGTCAACCCCCAAACCAGCTTGGTAGCCTAAAGTGGCTTTTTTGAACTCCACATCTTGAACTGTATTACCCGCATCCTTTAGCTTGGAATCGATGTTGACACTGGCGATTGGACCCGCCATTAATCGAATGACTTTGAGCAACCTAAATCCAACCATCACCGGGATGTCCAATCGGTTAAATTCTGCTTTGTAATTCTCAGGAGCTGTTCCTCCGCTGGCCCCATTTGGGATGAAGGCGAATTCCCCGCTGGTCTGTGTAAAGAGAACCTCTGGCTGCACAAAAAATCCAGCGCCGCCAAATCTTCCAAATAAACCCACATGATACCCAGTTTGGGCGTCTGCAGGTACGAATTGCTTGCTTTTAAAATCAAGACTAGTACTGCTCAATCCAGCTTTGATTCCAACTCCATTTTGTGAAAATGCCTGAGTTACTCCCCAAAAAAGGGCAAGAGAAAAGAGTAATTTTTTCATTGCGTTGTGGTTTAGCGTTTAATTTTCAAAGTGTAAACGCACCTTTCGCAATTCTCTTGCCAAAGAAATTAATTAATTGTGGTTCTGGCCTGAGATTTTGCCAAGGTATAGAGGTCAAAAAAGTCCATTGGCTTTGCCACTAATTCATCGAATTGGTTGTGGGCTTTATTTCTAAAAAATTCAACATCTCCGGACGTGAATCCAATAGTTGGGATGTTTTTGGTGGAATCACTTTCCCGAATATGCTCCAAAAGCTCTACCCCGTCCATCTCTGGCATCATGATATCGGTAAGAATCACATTAAAGCCCGGATCAAACTCCAATTGCCTTAAGGCCTCAATTCCATTTCTAGCAGTGATCACGACATCATGTGATTTCTCAAAGATCTTCTTCAAAATCGTCAAGTGGATCAAATCATCATCTACTAGGAGGACCTTCATTTGGTGCTTTAGAACTAACGATCTATAAGATAGTCCATTTAAATCCTTAAACAAAATAAAAAAAGGGAGTATTAAACTCCCTTTTCAAATTCTTGAGAATTAAATCTTATGCTGCTTGAGGGGCCCCAAATAATCCAATCATATTCAAGATCAAAAGGATAATCACAATTGGGCAAACCCACTTGATGAAAAATATCCAACCTGTTCTGAAAACTCCTTTAAATCCAGGAGCTCCTAAAGCTAATTCATCCGCATAGTCGGAAATTTTCTGACCCCATCCTGTGTACAGGGAAAGCATCAAACAGATCACAATTACAGCGAAAGTTCCGAAGATAAAGTCCATTGCACCGAAGAATCCAACCAATTCATTGCTTAAGAAAGTGAATCGGATTTCAGCAAAAACATTTCCCTCAATAGAAGAAAGGGCAGATGGAATGGAAAGTACCATTGCTGCAATACCAACAGTCCAGGTGGCGGTTTTTCTATTCCACTTTCTGTCATCAATCAGGTAAGCAACTGGAACCTCCAGCATTGAAATAGTTGAAGTCAAAGCGGCTACCATCAACAGGATAAAGAACAATCCACCGATGATATTTCCACCTGGCATCGCATCAAATACTTTAGGCAAAACATCGAAAACCAAGGCAGGACCTGCAGCAGGATCTTTTCCTGGAAGCAAGGCAAATAATGCAGGGAAAACCATCAAACCACCCAAAAGGGCAACCGCAGTATCCATCCCAGCAATCCAGCCAGAGGATTGAATAATGTTGGATTTCTTATCCAAATAAGACCCGAAAGTGATCATCAAGCCCCATCCAACAGACATGGAGAAGAAGGCCTGACCCATTGCCTGTAGAATTACAGTTCCATTAATCTTGGAAAAGTCTGGGTTAAGATAGTATTGAATACCAGCCTCAGCACCTTCAAGTGTCACAGATCTACCCGCGATAAATAGGATGATGATAAATAGAATTGGCATCAAGAATTTTGCAGCCTTTTCGATACCTCCTGAAACTCCGCCCAACACGATCAGAATGGTCATCAAAATAAAGAAGAAGGTCAACGGAATCACGTACAACGGCGTCTCCACAAACTCTTCAAAGTCAATTGGAATATTGATTATTTCAGTGAAAATGTATCCCACAGTCCAGCCCGCAATCACAGAATAATAGCTGAATACGAAGAAACAGACCATCACGCAGAGTACACCTGCCAGTTGCCAGATCTTATTTCCACCTGTATCACGGATAGCCCCGATTGGGTTTTTTCTAGACTTTCTTCCTAGGGCAATTTCATTGAACAACAAAGGCAAACCAATGAATAATACACAAAGGATGTAAACAAAAACGAAAGCTCCTCCACCGTTTTCGCCGGTGAGGTAAGGAAACCTCCAAATATTACCCAATCCAACGGCCGAACCTGCCGCTGCCATGATAAAGCCCAGACTAGATCCAAATTGACCTCTTTCTTCGCTATTTGAACTAACTGCCATAGATGATGCTAAAGTTAAATTAAAGGGTGTATACTGCTATTTAAGAGCGGGCTAAGATAATTTGTTTTGCCAAAATACCTATCCCCGCTTGAAAAGTTTTCGGCTCGTATCCGAGCTGTTTTCGAGCTTTATCGATGATAAAGCCAGTTTTCATCGGTCTTCTGGCTGCTTGTTTGAATTGGGTAGAATCCGTCCTTTTAATTAAGGCTTTGTTAAGACCGAAAAATTCGGCTGTTTCCATGGCCATATCATAAGGAGTCAATAGGTCGGACCCTGAAATATTAAAAATTCCTGTCGCCTCATTCTCTGCAATCAGGATACATCCAGCGGCTAAATCCTCCGCAAGAGTTGGAGTTCTTACTTGGTCATCTACCACCTGGATTTCCTTTCCTTGTTCCAAAGAAGATTTCACCCAAAGAATAATATTGGATCGACTGAGGTCATTAGCGATACCATATACCAAAACGGTTCTGGCAATAGCCCATTTCAATTTCGACTCCCGAAGCAATCGCTCTCCCTCCAATTTAGTCCAACCATAAAAATTCACCGGATCCGGCTCGGCTTCTTCGTCGTAGGGATTATTTCCATCCTCTCCAGAAAAAATAAAATCCGTGGATACGAAAATGAAATGAGAATTAACTCGCTCAGCGGCTTTAATCAGGTATTCTGTTGCTTTGACATTAGCCAAAAAACAGGCCTCTTGGTGAAGTTCGCATTCATCCACATGGGTCATGGCTGCACCATGAATTACCGTTTCAGGAGCGAGGTGATCAAAGACCTCTTCCACCTGTTCTGGATTGGTGATATCTAAAGTTACATAGGTAAAGCCATCCCCTTTTAGACGACATTCTCCTTTTCCAGTAGCAATAACATGAAACTTCCCCTCCTCAACCAACTGTTCGACAAGCTTTTGACCCAAAAGGCCATTAGCCCCTGTAATCAGGATTTTTGGTTTATTTGGATTGAGGATAGACATAGCCAAATTCTTTTTCGATTTTTTTCTTGGATACTTTTTCTACAGTCACTGTCATAATTACCGGATTGTTAGGCACTTCCCGTGTAGTCGGTTCAATAGCTATTTTATCCACTACATCCAACCCTGAAAGCACCTGCCCAAAAACTGTGTATTCGAAATCCAAATGAGGAGTCCCGCCAATTTCTGCATAGGCTTTAATCTGCTCTGGAGTATAGTCCTTGGTTAATTTGATATTCAAGGTCTTGGCAATTTCATCTCGCTTGGAAAGAATCAAATTGGTCAGACTGTCAAACTTTTCCTCTTGGTAAAGCCGGTTATATTCCTGCTTCAACTCTTGTTGACTTCCCAATTGCATAAACTGAAAAACAGCCTTTTGCAAAGCTGTAAAGTCCGTAGTCAATTCCAAAGCCTCATAAGTTCTTCCCTGAACGATGTAAAATTGGGAGCCATTACTTCTTTTCTGAGGATTGATATTATCGCCTTGTCGGGCTGCCGCAATCATTCCTTTGACATGGACATGATTTGTGGAGATTTCAGCAGGTAAAGTAGGCCACTGTTCAGCAGGAAGACCTTCTTTCCCGAAAACATCCCCACCCTGAACCATAAACCCTTCAATAACCCGGTGAAATTGGGTCGAATCAAATCTTCCAGCTTCCGCCAAAGCAATAAAATTAGCCTTATGCTCAGGAGTATCGTCAAATAAAATGGCCTTAATCTCCCCATGCCGAGTGGAAATTGTAATGAGATAATCCTTGTCTTTTCCACAAGCCCAAAAGCTGAGCAAAGAGAGAAACACAAAAAGTAAACGGGTGATTTTTTTCATATCAGGATTGTGCTTTTTTGATTTGATCTAAAATTTCCTTTCCTCCGGCAGCCAAAACTTTTTCAGCCAATTCATTTCCTAAAGCTTCAGGCTGGGAACCATCGCCTAGGACTTCAAAGGAAATTCTTTTCTTCCCATCAAGGCTAACGATTCCACCTTTTAAAGTAAGTTTTCCTTTTTCCCAATTTGCCAAGGCAAACACAGGAATGCTGCATCCTCCTTCCAAAACCCGGAGATATGCCCTTTCTGCCCGTAGTCTTGCTTCAGTTTCGGGATGGTTGCATGCTTTTATAATTTGTTCTTTCAACTCTGAATTCAATGCTTTTGAAGCCTCAATGGCTACTGAGCCTTGTCCCACTGCTGGGGTAAATTCCTCCAGATCCAGGTACTCGGCTATCATTTCCTCATAGCCCATTCGGTGAACCCCAGCATAAGCCAATAAAAGCGCATCGCAAAGCCCCTCCTCCATTTTTCGAATTCGTGTTTGAAGATTTCCGCGTACGTCAACAGTCTTTACATGCGGATAAAAATGCTTCAGCGTCGCAACTCTCCGGGTTGAGGACGTGCCCAAGACTAGAGACTGAGTGGTGTTTTTGATAGAAATCCCTTTTTGCTTGGATAAAAGAATATCGTTTTCTTTTTCCCTTTCAGTAAAGGCGATGAGTTCAAATTCTTCCGCCAAGTTGGACTGCATGTCTTTGGCAGAATGAACCGCGATATCTATTCTTCCATCCAGCAACTGGTCTTCCAGCTCTTGGGTAAAGACTCCTTTAGACCCGATTTTGGAAATTGAAACATCTAGAATCTGATCTCCTTTGGTATCAATAATCACGATTTCAGATTCCAGTCCGGCTTTTTTCAGCAATTCCTCCACATGGTAGGCTTGCCAAAGCGCCAACTTACTTCCTCTGGTTCCGATTTTTATTTTCCTGCTCATTTAATGCTTTTCTCTTTTCGAAGACTTTTTCCTTACTCCTTCTTCGACAAATTTGATAATCTCTCCGGCAATATTGATTCCGGTTGCAGCTTCGATTCCTTCCAATCCTGGAGAACTATTCACCTCCAAAATCAAAGGTCCTCGGGCAGATTGAAGCATATCTACTCCCGCCACATCCAAACCAAGGGCTTTGGCTGCATTTAAAGCTGCTTGCTTTTCAGCCCGAGAAAGTTTGATGACAGTTGCCACTCCTCCTCTATGTAAATTGGATCTGAATTCTCCCTCTGCGCCCTGTCTTTTCATTGCTCCCACCACTTTTCCATTCACCACAAATGCTCGGATATCAGCTCCCTTAGCCTCTTTTACAAATTCCTGAACAATAATTCTTGCCTTAAGTCCATGAAAAGCTTCGACAACAGATTGTGCGGCTTTTTTGGTTTCAGCCAAAACTACTCCCAATCCCTGAGTACCCTCTAGCAATTTGACAATCACAGGAGCTCCGCCAACCTGTTCGATCAGTTGCTTTTCTCCACCTTTGGAAAAATTGGTAAAGGCAGTTTTCGGCATTCCCAAGCCGTTTTTGGAGAGGATTTGTAAGCTTCTTAGCTTATCTCTACTCCTAACAATCGCTTGGGAATTGACCACAGAAAATGCACCCATTAGCTCAAATTGGCGAACTACAGCAGTTCCATAAAAAGTAATCGAAGCACCAATTCTCGGAATGATAGCATCGATCCCCTCTAATTTTTGGCCTTTATAAATGATGGATGGGCCCTCCTGCTCAATAATCAGATCGCAAAGGCTATGATCAACAATCAAGGCCTCGTGTCCCGAATTTTGGATTTCCTGGAAAAGCCTGCGGGTGGAATATAATTTAGGATTCCTGGATAGGATTGCAATTTTCATTTTTTGTGGCGGTGTGATTTACCCAAGTTGGTTTGTGAAACATCTACCAAGAAGCGTCCCCTAAGAATTTTCCTTCCCAGTAAAATCGAGTTTTTCATGCTCGACCGATCCGTGAGCGTAAATTCCGCGCGGTAGGTTTCCCCAGCCAATTGAATTTTCGTCTCGATCAGATACCTTTCCTCTGCATGTCCAAAGGAGTTTTTGACTTTCTTCTTTCTGAATTTTTCAAAAGTCAGGGTTTTACCCGTGAATTTTTGATGGCTAGGCATCAGGATTTGAAAAGTCAAAACTGGCTTTCCGTTTAATTCGATTTCTCGAATCTCTTCTGCATGGAGACTGCTGGTATAGGCTCCTGTATCAATTTTTGCCCAAACCAAATTCAGCCCTAGTTCCGGCAAGGTGATTTTTTCTTTTCTCCCGATGATTTTCTTATCCATGGGATTAGTTTTTAGCCATCATCAACAGGATCTCCATGGACAAATCCGTGAAAATCATCTTGGCATTTCCGTTTCTTTCCAAATGATAATGAGCCTGATTAAAGGCCTCATACATTTTTAAAGCATGTTCTTCAGTAAGAATTTTCTTACTGATATTATCAATAAACGTTCGGTCTTCTTCGGTAGTCCTTAAAAGTGCGTCCAAGTCCAAATTCTTCAGCATGATCTCCCTGGTCACATTCAAACCTGCAAGCATGAGCGACTTTTGTGCCTCTTTATCCGCTTTGTGAAAATCATCTGAAAGGATAAAAATATCCTTAAGGTTCCTGGTTGCGCACAATCTAAACCAGTCTCTAACCTGTCTTACTGTCTGATCTTCTACCTGGTCGAGAAGTCGGTAAGCTTCCCTGAGGTTTCCATCGGCAAGCATGGCAATTTGCTCTGCTGCCTTGGCCTCGCAGAGTCCGGAATCAACCAAATGAGATTTGATTTCTTCGTCTGAAAAAGCCCTCACCAAAATCTTTTGGGTTCTGGACAAAATGGTCGTCAATAAGTGATCCGCTTGAGAAGTAACCAACATGAAAATTGTCTTTGCCGGCGGTTCTTCAATTATTTTCAACAAGGAATTTGCCGCAGAAGGATGTAAAAATTCCGGAGCCCAGATGAGCATGATTTTATACCCACCTTCGAAAGACATCAAGGAGAGAGTCTGAATGATTTTTCTTGCAGCTGATTTAGAAATATTCAGCTGCTTTTTTTCAAATCCATTGAAGTAAATGAAGTCATGCACATTGCCATAGGGCTGCTCTGTCGCAAACTTTCTCCAATTCGAAAGGACATCAGTCTTTCCTTCCTTTTCATCTTCCTGTCCATCATCTTCCTTGGAACTAGAGACTACTGGAAATGCAAAACTTAAATCTGGTACTACCAGGCGCTTCATCCGCTGGCAATTGGCACAGGTACCACAAGAATCTGTCTCACCCGGATTTTCGCAAAAAAGATAAGTAGCCAAGGCCAAAGCCATGGTCAAATTGGCTGATCCCTCAGGGCCATGGAAAAGCAAGGCATGCGCCAAATGATTGAATTTGATCGCATTGAGGAGCTTTTCTTTGGTTTCGGGAAGACCCGGTATTTCAGCAAATTGCATGAGCTTATCAGGTGGTTTTTTCCCAAATTCTATAGGATTTGGTCAATTCAAAAACCTTCTCCAAAATTTCTTTTTCTTCGGAAGTAAATTCCTTTCCTCTTCGTCCATAAACTGCCTTGGCAGTTTCTTCGAACTTAGGTAAAGTGAAGGTAGAGAATCCTGCTGCCCCTCCCCATGAAAAGGAAGGAATAAAGTTTCTTGGAAATCCATCCCCGAAAATATTCGCACCGACTCCGACGACTGTTCCGGTATTAAACATGGTGTTGATGCCGCATTTGCTATGGTCGCCCATCATCAAGCCGCAAAACTGTAGGCCTGTATTGGCAAAACCACCTTTGGTATAATCCCAAAGCTTAACGGGAGCATAATTATTTTTCAGATTGGAAGTATTGGTGTCCGCGCCTAGATTGCACCATTCGCCGACGACCGAATTACCCAAGAATCCCTCATGTCCCTTATTGGAATAGCCAAAGATTACTGAGTTGGAAACCTCTCCTCCAACTTTAGAATATGGACCAACGGTGGTATCTCCTCGGAGTTTAGCACCCATGTTAATGGTAGATCCTTCACAAAGCGCAAATGGCCCTCTGATCAAGGAACCTTCCTGAATTTCTGTGTTTTTCCCGATGTAAATGGGTCCTCCTTCAGCATTAAGAACTGCTGCTTTGATTTTAGCACTTTCTTCGACAAAAATATTTTCCTTTCCATAAACCATGGTATGTGGATCGGTAATAGCTTGAGAAACTCTTCCCTTGGTAAGGAGATTAAAGTCTTTTCTGATTTCTGCAGCATTAAACTGGAATATCTGCCAAGTCTTCTGAAGGAGAACTGGCTCCATTTCCAGCTGAATTTGTTTCTTCTCCAAAGCGGATCCTAGATTTTTTTCAGTTTCGCCGATGTAGGTGGCCAGAATGGTCTTTCCAGAAACTAAAACTTCGTCCTCCTTAAGGCTTTTCAGAATTTCAATTGAGCCTTCTTCAGGCAGCCAAGAACCATTTACAGCTAAGGATATTCCTGAATTTCTAGGGAATTTTTTCTGCAGATAATCTTGAGTCAAAAAAGAAACCTCTACACCGGAATACTTCTCCCATTTTTCTGAGATTTTCATAATTCCAACCCGGATATCCGCAACAGGTCTAGTAAAAGTAAAAGGAAGTAATGATCCGCGAATGGCTGGATCGTCAAACAAAAGGATTTGCTTCATAGGGCAAAAATAAAAAAGTCTCCCGGAATCCTTGCTCCGGGAGACTTTTTAAGAATGATCGAAAGAAGATTACTTCTTCGCGTATCTTTTGTTGAATTTCTCCACTCTACCAGCAGTGTCAAGCAACATTTTCTTACCGGTATAGAATGGGTGAGACTCAGAGCTCACTTCAATTTTGAATACTGGATAAGTTTTGCCATCAGTCCATTCGATTGTTTCAGAAGTCTCGATAGTGGATTTGGTCAAAAACTTAAACTCGCTTGAGGTATCGTAGAATACTACGTCTCTGTAGTTTGGATGAATATCTGCTTTCATAATATCGCTAGTTTTCTTTTGCCTTTTTGAAACGAGGCACAAAGATATTCTTTTAAATCACTCACACCAAATCTTTGTCTAGGATTTATTTAGAAATTGGTGTGAGGAGTTTGAAAAAGCCTACTTATTTGCTTTTTAGGTCCCCTCTTTTGATAGATCGAATAAACTGAGACCAAGCAAATGGGTCCAAAATCCGCAAAGGTCTAGGCCCGTACAAATCCTGATTTTGCAACATCTGCCCTTGTTGGAAGTACCTGAAATTCTCATTGCCAGAAGCTGGCATAGACTCAGCCCATCGAAGCAACATCTCCGGACTCATATTTGACCTAGAAATAGCCATAGGATCCACCACATTCATGGCTATTACAGCCTTTTTGAATTCCTCCTCAGTCGGATAAGGCATTACTTCAATTTCGGCCAAGGCGATTTCGTCTACCTCCATGGTCAGGATCAAACTGATTCTATCATTATCTACCTTATCAGGAACTTTGAATTCTTGCTTTTTTAACCCGATAAAGGTAAAAACCACGCTATCGCCTTCGAGAACTGGCATGGAGAAATACCCAAATCGTCCTGAAACTGTACCTCTTCCCTTTTTCGGTACATAAATATTTACACCAGGAACAGCATCTGTGCTGTCTGCATTGAGGATAATACCCGACAACTGGATGACTTTTTTATCTCGTTGATCTTGGGCAAATGACATCTGGGTCAGGAAAAAAAATCCCAAAACCAGCACTAAAAGAAGAGGAGAAGAAATTTTCACGTAACGTTGTTCTTATAACATCAACTGTAAAATACAGCTGCGAGTTTAGTCTAATTTCGGCTGAAATTTTATTTTCACCCTCGATTTCAAGTTAAAACTTACTAATGAGACTTAAAAATATCAGTTTAAACTATGGATTGCGAATTTTTAAGGCGCTTTCAGAAGAACCACGCGTTCGGATAATCCATTTACTGATGTTAAACAAAGAATTAAGTATCTCTGACTTGGAGCATATTTTAGATTTTACCCAAACCAAAACCAGTCGGCACCTGATTTATTTGAAAAATGCTGGCCTTTTGGGAAGCAGAAGGGTCGATCAATGGATGTTTTATTACATCCTTGAGGAATATCTTGAAATCATTCAGCAGATTTTCAAGTTTATCCAAAAAGACCCCAGTCTCATCAAGGATCAGGAAACCTATGAAATCCTAAAGTCTAATCGAGAACTGGCGATCAACAAGATTCAAAATAATCAATATCGTCGCTGAAATTTCTGTGAAAACTTACCAACACATCTTTTTCGATCTAGACCATACGCTTTGGGATTACGATCGAAATGTCACCGAATCTCTTTCGGAACTCTACCACCATTATTCCCTAAGCGAACTTGGAATCGAAACTTTCGAAAAATTCTTTCAAGCCTTCCATCATATCAATTTCCAGCTATGGGATTGGTACAATGTGGGGAAAATCGACAAGCATAACTTGAGGAAAGAACGTTTCCCTAGGATTTTCTCCCATGCAGGAGGAAAAGCCGATGCCATTCCACAGGAATTTGAAGAAGACTTTATGCACAGGACTTCCTCCAAGCCGCATGTTTTCCCCTATTCCAAGGAGATTCTTCACTACCTGAATAAAAAATACAAAGTCCATATCATCACCAACGGCTTCAATGAATCTCAGGCTAAAAAAATGAAATCCTCAGGATTGGATGGGTATTTTGACTTAGTAGTAACTTCTGAGACGACCGGGCATAAAAAGCCAGACCCAAGGATTTTCGAGTACGCACTTCTTCAATTAAATACAAGTCCAGATGCTTGTATTATGATTGGGGATAATCCTGCTTCAGACATTTTAGGCGCCCAAAGAGCCAGTATTGACCAGGTTTTCTTTAATCCGGAAGGGAAAAAAATCGAGCTTCAACCCACTTACGAAATTCGGCATTTGAAAGAGCTTGAAGACCTTTTGTAAGCGAAATCACTGTCCATTATGGCAGGAAAGCCTATCTTTGGACTCTCAGAAATCAAATAAACACCAAATAATATGCTAAAGGGATTTTTCAACGTACCGGCTCCAGTGAATGAGCCG
This sequence comes from Algoriphagus boseongensis, assembly GCF_004362805.1. Lineage (GTDB taxonomy): Bacteria > Bacteroidota > Bacteroidia > Cytophagales > Cyclobacteriaceae > Algoriphagus > Algoriphagus boseongensis. The sequence continues at coordinate 45,392 of NZ_SNYF01000008.1, read as the reverse complement.
ATTAAGTCATATGCCCCGGGTAGCCCGGAGCGAAAAGAACTCCAAGCCATGCTTGCTGAGCTGAGATCAAAGCAAATCGATGTACCCATGTACATTGGTAGCGAGGAGGTCCGGACAGGTAAAACGCATGCCATGACTCCTCCTCACGATCACCAGCACATTTTGGGCTATTTCCATGAAGGAGACGCAGGACATGTAGAACAGGCGATTAATGCTGCTTTGGGCGCGAAAGAAGCTTGGGAAAACTTAGAATGGGAACAGCGAGCTGCAATTTTCCTAAAAGCAGCTGATCTGATCGCCGGTCCTTACCGAGCTAAGCTTAACGCAGCTACAATGCTTGGTCAATCTAAAAATGCTTTCCAAGCTGAAATTGACTCCGCCTGCGAAATCATCGATTTCCTTCGCTTCAATGTCAAATACATGACAGAAATCTATGCCCAGCAGCCTCCCGTTTCTGGAGGTGGAGTTTGGAATAGAGTGGAGCAAAGACCCTTGGAAGGATTCGTGTTCGCCTTGACTCCTTTCAACTTCACTGCAATTGCCGGAAACCTACCAACTTCTGCGGCGATGATGGGAAATACGATTGTTTGGAAACCTGCCTATACCCAGATTTATTCGGCAAATGTTCTTATGGAAATCTTCAAAGAAGCAGGAGTTCCTGATGGCGTAATCAACTTGATTTATGTAGACGGACCTACTGCTGGAGAGGTGATTTTCAAGCATCCTGATTTTGCGGGAATCCACTTTACTGGTTCAACTGGAGTATTCCAACACATTTGGAAAACCATAGGAGAAAACATCAAGCTCTACAAGTCCTATCCTAGAATTGTCGGAGAAACTGGAGGAAAGGACTTTGTCTTAGCTCATAAATCTGCTGATGCCAAAGCCGTGGCAGTTGGTTTAGTACGTGGTGCTTTTGAATACCAAGGACAAAAATGTTCTGCAGCTTCCAGAGCCTATATCCCTTCCAATCTTTGGGATGATGTGAAAAAATCCATGTTGGAAGACCTTGCATCCATGAAAATGGGAGGAACTGAGGACTTCACGAATTTCGTCAATGCAGTGATTGACGAGAAGGCTTTTGATAAAATCTCCAACTACATCACCCAAGCCAAAAACTCTCCGGGAGTGGAAGTAATTGCAGGTGGAAATTTCGATAAGTCGAAAGGATATTTTATAGAGCCAACCGTTCTTTTGGTACAAGATCCGATGTACACGACAATGTGCGAAGAGATTTTCGGACCAGTATTGACCATTTATGTATACAATGCAGAGCACTTTGAGACTGTATTGGAATTAGTTGATCAGACTTCTCCATATGCCTTGACTGGTGCAGTTTTCTCCCAAGACAGATATGCCATCGAATTGGCAACTCAAAAATTGAGAAATGCTGCAGGAAATTTCTACATCAACGACAAGCCAACAGGAGCGGTCGTAGGTCAGCAGCCATTTGGCGGAGCCAGAGCTTCCGGCACCAATGACAAAGCCGGCTCCATGATCAACTTGCTGCGTTGGGTATCTCCTCGTACGATCAAGGAAACCTTTGTATCGCCTAAGGATTACAGATATCCTTTTTTGAGTAAGGATTAAATTTTAAACATAAAAAAAGGCCTCCTATAGGAGGCCTTTTCATGGAAAATATATAAACATTATATGATTATCCGCAATTGCACCACAATCCAAAATTCCTTTGGTTTGGTCGTCGGAAGTCCGAAGACCGATGACCGAAGCTGACTAAAACTGAACTTCAATCGGTCTATTATTTCTATCTTTTGGCCTACTGGTAAGAAAGCGGATATACATAAAACATTATTTTCTGAAAACAGAATTTTTTACTTCTAAAAATACCAATACATAAGAATCTTTTTTTAACTCAGATTTATTTTCTTCGACGAATTGATGAATACTTCCTTTAATTTCAACTTCAGAATTATTAATGAACTTTTTTTCATAGTCCTCTAGAAATAGAAAAGATGGAATCAAATAACCAATTTTATTTTCAGAAAAAAACCAGGGTAAATTTCGTATTGGCATATAATCTATGTCATTCTTATATTTATTGAATTGAGCTGTAGGTACAAATTCTTTATCTAAAAAAATCTCATGAAACTCCTTTTCGCCTCTAAATACTCTTAAAAAATACCCATCTTCCAATGGATAAAAGGAAGAAATCTCACTAACCAAACCCTCATTTTTTACCCTCTCGTCAAATTGTTGAGGATTTAATCGATGAAAATCTTCCATAGAAGCTTGATCTCTACCAAAATCAAAATTTATTGTTCGGATATTTTCACCATCCTTTGAAAAAATTACTGAAGTTGTTTCAAAGGGAATTGTAAAAATTATTTCCTTGGTAAACGGGTTTAAAACAAATCCATCCTTTCCAGAATACACTTTCCCTTCCAACCGTTGATCCGCTTCAAAAATCCCCTCGAAAGTATTTTTTCTATATCTAAAAAAATAATAAGCTCCTAGGTCAAACCCATTTTTAGAATAAAAAAGAGTTGATGAATTAGTTCTATAAAAGTTGCCTAAGATTGATGATAATTTCTCCTCCTTCTTAAAAACTCCATTTAAATCAAATGTCAAAATCTTATTCAGGTATGGATCTTTTATCAAAATGGATTCTCCCAAAACCTGAAAATCTTCCGTTCTGATAAATTCTCCCGGTCCATCTCCTGAAGCGGATAAACCAAATCTTAGTTTTCCTTTTTGGTCATAAAATACATACTTCTCACCTCCTCTATCCTCTATCCCAATCAATCCTTCACTCATGATAACCTTCATTGGTCTTATCAATGATAAAGTATCTGAATTTTCAAGTAAAATATAGTCTATTGATTGATATGCATCCGATAGATTACCATTTTCTGATTTATTTAAATCAATAGGAACAGAAATAGCAGTCGTGCTTTCTTCATTTTTTTCCTCCCCACATCCAAAACAAAAACAAATTAAAAAGAAGGGCAATGCCCTTCTTAAATTACTCAATGCCACCACCATATCCATCGCATACTGTTTGTGCTTCAACACTACACCCAATATTTGGAAATGGGCGACAAACATAAAAAGACCCTCTCCCTGAATTGCAAGGTTCTCTCTCCATTCGATAATGATAAGCTGCAAATAAATTGGTTCCCCCTGAAACTAAAATGAGGAGGATTAACAAAATTTTCTTTTTCATAATTAAATAAGTTTTAGATTGAATTAAAAGTTTTAGCGCTAAAAACTATTTTAATATGTTATGTTTTTTTTTACATGAAAGAAAACATAGCTAATCTTTTTTTTAGTTATTTTTCTAAATATTTGATTTTCAACAAAATAAATTTTCATAAACCAAAAAAACGGCTGAGTATCCTCAGCCGCTCGTAATTCATAATTCGTAAATCTAAAATCGTAAATCAAGTATACATCGCTCCATTCACATGCAGCACCTGACCTGAAATGTAGGTACTCATGTCTGAACCCAAGAATACGCAAGCGTCAGCGATTTCTTCTGGCTTACCTCCACGCTTCATCGGGATAGCATCTCTCCAACCCTGAACGGTCTTTTCATCCAGCACTTCGGTCATTTCAGTTTCTATAAATCCAGGTGCAATCGCATTGCAACGGATATTTCTGGATCCTAATTCCAAAGCCACAGACTTGGTGAAGCCGATGATTCCAGCTTTCGAAGCGGCATAATTAGCCTGACCGGCGTTTCCTTTGGCACCGACCACGGAGGTCATGTTGATGATAGAACCGGACTTAGCTTTCATCATCGTGCGTGTTGCAGCCTTCACTGTGTTGAAGCAGGATTTCAGGTTTACATTCATGATTTCATCCCAAGATTCCTCAGTCATTCTCATCAGCAGGTTGTCACGGGTGATACCTGCATTATTGACCAAAATATCCAAGCCACCAAAGTCGGCAACCACCGCATTCACCAAATCCTCTGCTGCCTTGAAATCAGAAGCATCTGATCTGTAACCCTTGGCCTGGACGCCAAAAGCTGCAAGTTCAGATTCTAAAGCCTGCCCTTTTTCAACGCTGGACAAATAAGTGAAGGCAACATTGGCGCCTACCTGAGCAAATCGGATTGCAATGGCTCTTCCGATACCCTTAGAGGCTCCGGTTACCAAAGCAGTTTTTCCTGAAAGTAATCCCATGAAATGTAAAATTTGAGTTGGCCAAAAATAGAAAAACTCCCGGACTTTTGAGACTTTGGTAAGCCATGTCGGAATTTCTGACCTAAAAACCGAAGGAAAATTTCCCTAAAAATCAATCCCTTGCTATTTCCTTTATTCAATTTCATAATCTTTAAAATATTCATCGGTTTTCTGGAAATTATTCATCCTTAGGGCTTTTTGCCTGAACTTCACTGACCAAAATCTGATTTTTTTCTGAAGGCAAAAGGCCTATTTTTGCACAATTCATTTTGTTATCAAACCCTTTTACATATGTCTTCGACAAAATTTGACTTGATCGTGCTAGGAAGCGGACCTGGAGGATACGTAGCTGCCATTCGGGCTTCCCAACTCGGATTGAAAACAGCCATCGTAGAAGCAGCAGAGCTAGGCGGTATCTGCCTTAACTGGGGCTGTATCCCTACCAAAGCCTTGTTGAAAAGCGCACAGGTTTTTGAATACATCCACCACGCAAGTGATTATGGAATTTCTGTGAAGGAAGCGGAAGCAGATTTTGGCGGAATGGTCAAAAGAAGCCGTGGAGTTGCAGATGGCATGAGCAAAGGCGTGCAGTTTTTGATGAAGAAAAACAAAATCGAAATCATCGCAGGCTGGGGAAAAATTCAACCTGGAAAGAAAGTCGAAGTCACTGACAAAGACGGTAAAAAAGAAACTTATTCTGCAGATAATATCATCGTCGCAACTGGAGCAAGATCAAGAGAACTTCCTTCTATGAAAATCGATGACAAAAAAATCATCGGCTACAGAAAGGCGATGACCTTGGAAACTCAGCCCAAGAAAATGGTTGTAGTAGGTTCAGGAGCAATCGGAGTTGAGTTTGCTTATTTCTACAATTCCATTGGAACTGAAGTAACCATCGTCGAATACATGGACAGAATTGTACCAGTGGAAGACGAAGAAGTATCCAAGGCTTTGGAAAAAATCTACAAAAAGGCAGGGATGAAAATCATGACTTCATCTGAAGTGACCGGAGTAGACACGAAAGGTTCAGGCTGCAAAGTGACGGTAAAAACTGCTAAAGGAGAAGAAATCCTAGAATGCGATATCGTGCTTTCTGCAGCAGGTGTGGTTTCCAATTTGGAAAACATCGGTTTGGAAGATGTGGGAATTTTGGTAGACAAAGGAAAAATCCAAGTCAACGAATACTACCAGACCAATATGCCTGGCTATTATGCCATTGGTGACGTAGTTCCAGGTCCAGCTTTGGCTCACGTGGCTTCTGCTGAAGGAATTATCTGTGTGGAAAAAATCGCAGGACATCATCCAGAGCCATTGGATTATGGAAATATCCCAGGCTGTACGTATTGCTCCCCTGAAATTGCCTCTGTCGGCATGACCGAATCAAAAGCTAAAGCAGCAGGTCATGAAGTTAGAATCGGTAAGTTCCCATTCTCCGCTTCAGGAAAAGCTTCTGCAGCTGGAGCAAAAGACGGCTTTGTGAAATTGGTTTTTGACAAGAAGTACGGAGAATTGCTTGGTGCTCACATGATCGGTGCAAACGTCACTGAAATGATCGCTGAAATCGTGGCCATTCGTAAACTTGAAACTACCGGTCATGAATTGATCAAAACAGTTCACCCTCACCCAACCATGTCTGAGGCCATTATGGAAGCGGCAGCTGCTGCTTATGATGAGGTAATTCACTTGTAAGAAATATTTATTCGAAAATAAAAGGACACCGGACTAAAACATTTGGTCCGGTGTCTTACTTTTAAGAGCATCCATCCTTATACAACCCACTTTTGCAGGAAGAAGAAATCATAGCCGGACTTCGAGCCCACGACAGAAAAACAACTGAATACTTATATGAAAAGTATTCTAGGGCCCTTTTCGCAGTGATATCAAGAATAATCTCAGATCAGGATATTGCTGAGGAGGTTTTTCACGATGCTTTTATCAAAATCACCCGAAAAATAGATTCCTATGAGGAATCCAAAGGACGCCTTTACACTTGGATGGCGAACATTTGTAGAAATTCTGCCATTGACAAGCTGCGATCCAAAGAAATTTCAAAATCCGGTAAGACTAATACCATCGATGACTTCGTATATGGTCTTGAGAGCCAAACCGGAACTCAAGAATTTGTGGATGGAATTGGTGTAAAGGAATTAATGGATAGACTTAACCCTGATCAAAAATTCATAATCGAGTATATTTACTTCAAAGGGTATACCCATGCAGAAATTTCAGAGGAGTTTGATATTCCTCTTGGAACCGTCAAATCTCGGATCAGAGCGGCACTTCAGGTATTAAAAAAGAACATAGACAGCATCTAGTGAACATTCAAGACTACATAGAATCAGGCAAACTCGAACTCTTTCTTCTGGGAGAGTTGAACGAGCGTGAGCGTGAGGAAGTCCTGACGCTAGCCAAAACCTATCCTGAAATCCAACAGGAGCTAGATGCTTTGGAAGAGGCCATGTTTGCTTTTGATCAGGCAACAGGACCGAAACCATCCAATAAAGTGAAGGATAAAATCTTTGCTAGCCTGGACAATGAATTCCAAAAGGAAGAAAAGAAAACAATTGAGTTTAAACCTACAGCTCCTAATCAGGTAAAATTGGGCCCTTGGAGAGGGTTGGCTGCCGCGGCTTCTTTGATTGCCGTCTTAGCCAGCGCTGCTGCAATTTTCTTTGCAAGCAAGTTTTACGATACCGAAGAAAAATTTACGGCATTGCTTCAGGATCAGCAGGTGATGGCTGATAATCTGAACCAAGTCAAGCTTCAGTACGAGGAGACCGACTCAAGATTGGATCGACTGGTATCTGGGGATTTTCGACGAGTGGAAATGAAAGGCGAGGCCCTTCCCATGCAAAAGGATGCTAAAGTAGATGTCTTCTGGGATCAAAAAGCACAGGAGGTTTTTGTAGCGGTAAATAATCTGAATTCGCTTTCTTCAGAATTTGACTACCAGCTTTGGGCAATCGGCAAAGATGGCCCCGTAGGAATCGGCTTAGTCAATCCCGGAGAAAAATTCACTTTGCAGCAAATGCAGGCTGTAGCTGAAGCGGGTGCCTTTGCGATCACCATTGAGCCAAAAGGAGGTTCAAAAGCACCGACATTGAACAAGTTGGTAGTATTGGGTGAAGTTGTAGCTTAGGTTGAGAATGAAATTTTCCTCAAATGAAGACTGGGGATAAATTTTAGAACAACAAAACCTTACAGTTAAATAAATATCAAATAAACTAAATAACATCCGTTCAAAATTCATTAATAACCACTCAAAAAAAAAAAAAAAAAAATAGAATCACTTTTTTTAAACTAATTTGCAAGGTAATAAACTTAAATATTTTTATGAAAAAATTAACCCTTTCATCTGCCATTCTATTTGGCTCATTCTTCCTTGCTTCAACAGAAAGCAATGCTTGTGGTGGTTCTACGTGGTACACCTGTGGAAATCTTTTAGAATTTATGATTCAAGTCTCCCAAAACTGCTGTGCCGGAGACATTTCTGTGACAGATTGTGATGCTGGTTCTTTCACTCTTAGAAATGAGGAGGATGGTCCAAATTCAAGCTGCGCTGCAAGCATAAATTAAGTTAGATTAACCAGCTTTAGCATATGCCAAGGCTGGTTAATTATAGTGAATCAAAAGCTTAATGTATTTATGTCAAAATCCATAATACTGGGGATAATACTTTGTGCATTCCTTATTTCATGTAGTCAAAAAGAAAATTTAGATTCCGTGAAATTGACTATATCAGAACTTAATTTTAAAACCGATAAATCTTTATACACTAATCAAATTAGTGCACCTTTTTATACCGATAAAAATAAAGTAATTTTCTTCAACAAATTTGAATCATCCATAGATACTTTAGACTTTACAAGTAAAAACTATTTAAAAGGGGATCAACTTGAAATTGAGGGTCCAAATAGTCTTCCTGAGTTTGTGATTTTTTATCCCGTTGAACAATACCTCGTATTTCAGGGTGCAAACACATTATTCAAGAGCAACAATAAACTCACTGAAAAAGAGAGTATTATTCAAAAATTCCCCGGTAAAATCCAACGATACTTTTTCCAACCTCCAGCCTCTGAATTTGGAAACTGCATTAAGTGCTCAGAAAACAACTTTTATATACTATTTTCTGATTCGGATACAAAAAAAAATTACCAGCTTGCCAAATTTCATACCCCGGACAGTTTATCTTTTTTACCATTCCCTGATGAATCGATTTTGGAAAAAAACAAACTAGGTTTCAAATATGGATCAAGTACTTTAGAAAAAGGAACTATACCATATGCTACCGAAACAAGTCAGGGATTAATAATTTCTTTTTATCACACAAGTGAAGTTTGGATACTAGAAAAATCAAAACCTTTTAATTATAAAATAATCTCAGGCTCACCCTATTTCAAATCAAAAAAAGATGAATTCCCTAAGGAGCCTATTTCTGATTTTTCAAAATTTATAGAAGTCTCAAAAATTTGGAATAACGACATATCTTTTGGGCCTATTTATTCTATTCCAAATAGCGATAATTTCTTTAGATTGGTAAAAGGACCAAGTTCCAAAAACAAATTATATGATGGTGGAATTTTCCTTGAGGTCCTTAATTCAAAATTAAAAACAGCTTATATCGAAGAATTAACTAAAATGATTCCTGATATAACTTGTGAATATTTTGTATTACCATCAGGCATTTATATAAAGAAAAATTCAAATGATGAAGATGACCTTTCGTTTTATAGGATAATTTTAAATTGAAATAAAAATCAAGCCTGCTTCCCAAGAGCAGGCTTTTTTCATGGCTTTTGCCGAACTTCCCCTTTCAGAAAGCACTTTCTAACCCTATGGAACTCCAACTCTCCACCCCTGCCCTGCTTTTTTCTGCGATCACTTTATTGATGTTAGCTTTTACAAATCGCTTTCTAGCCATTGCGACTTTGATTCGTGGCTTACACAAAAACTACCTGAAGGAGCCCGATTCAGAGTTAATCGTAGAACAAATCCATAACCTCCGTCGCCGGCTGACATTGATCAAAAACATGCAGCTTTTCGGAGTCTTTAGCTTTTTACTCTGCGTGATTTGTATGTATTTGCTTTTCCAAGGGCAAACCTCTGCTGCCAACTGGGTATTTGTAGCCAGTATGGCTTCTCTCCTAATCGCTTTGGGGATTTCATTGATTGAAATTCAAATCTCAACGAAAGCGCTAAACTTAGAACTTTCGGATATGGAGGAAATCTTTGAAAAGCGGAAAAGTAGCCTGGATATTTTCTTTAAAAAGGAAGTCAAAAAAGATCATGATTAAACCAAATTTAGGGCTTCTTGCCTGCCTTTTACTGCTTGGCTTTTGCACTCCAAAAAATGTTCAAGTCCAAGAAAACACTGTAGAATCTCAGGTCGAGGCCAATCATATCCAGTTATTTTCTCTGGATGAGACCTATACTTTTTACGAATGGACCTCGGACAGAATTCCTTTGGTTTCTGCACACCGGGGAGGACCTTATCCCGGTTTTCCTGAAAATGCGATTGAGACTTTTGATAATATTTTAAAATTCACTCCAGCAGTCATCGAGCTAGATGTTGCAATGACCAGAGATTCGGTTTTGGTGCTGATGCACGATGACGACTTGGACCGCACGACCAACGGAACCGGAAAAGTCGAGGAGGTCGATTTCGCCTATATCCAAGGCCTTTTTTTGGAAGATAATGAAGGGAACCTAACCGAATTCAAAGTTCCAACGCTGAAGGAGGCACTTCTTTGGTCCAAGGGAAAAGCGCTCTTGACGGTTGATATCAAGCGTTCGGTTCCTTTTGAAAAAGTTATTGAAGAAGTTCGGAAAACAGAAAGTGAGGCATACGCAGCCTTGATTTCTTATACTTTTCCTGCAGCGAAAAAATTAAATTCCTTAGCTCCAGAATTGATGCTTTCAGTAACCATCCGAAATGAGGAGGAAATCAAAAGATTGGAAGAAACAGGTATTCCATGGTCCAGAATAATTGCCTTTACCGGACTTGCAGAGCGGTCTCCTGAATTTAATAAAGCCCTCCATCAACGAGGTGTATTCACTATTTTGGGTGTTTTAGGCAACTTAGATCAAAGTGCAGAAGCCAGAGGAGATCAATTGTATGCTAGCTTTGTCCAAAATGGAGCGGATATTTTGGCCACAGATCGTCCAATCGAAGCTGCCAAAGCAATCCAAACCCTAAGCCCAAAAACAAGTTCCAAATCCAAGTATTTTACCCATGCTAATTGATTTACGAAGTGATACAGTGACCCGGCCAACTCCGGGAATGAAAGAAGCGATGTTTTCTGCTCCTGTCGGGGATGATGTGTTTGGTGAAGATCCAACAGTGAACACCTTGGAGGAAAAAATTGCCAAACTTTTCGGTATGGAGGCGGCTATCTTTTGCCCCTCCGGAACTATGACGAACCAAATCGCTATAAGGCTGCATACACGCCCCCAAACTGAGGTCATTTGCCATAAATATTCCCACATCTACCTATATGAAGGAGGAGGAATTATGGCTAATTCTTTGGCCTCGGTGAAATTATTGGATGGGGATTTGGGAAAAATTACCGCCTCCCAAATAGAAGAATCCATCAATCCAGATGATGTGCATGCGCCTGAGACAACTTTGGTTTCATTGGAAAACACAATGAACAAAGGCGGGGGAAGCATCTATACCTTGGAAGAAATCAAGCCTATTTATCAACTGTGCAAAGAAAAAGGCCTGAAACTCCATTTAGATGGAGCCCGACTTTTCAATGCTTTGGTAGAGACAGGAGAAAAACCAGCAGCATGGGGGGCTCACTTCGATACGATTTCAATTTGCCTGAGCAAAGGATTGGGTTGTCCTATTGGGTCAGTTCTTTTGGGAACAAAAGCAGACATCAAGCGGGCCAGAAAAGTCCGAAAAGTATTTGGAGGTGGAATGAGACAAGCAGGATTTTTGGCTGCGGCGGGGATATATGCTTTGGATCATCAGGTGGAAAGACTAAAAGAAGATCATGCCCGAGCCAGAGAATTAGGAAAAATGTTGGCTAAACTTCCGGTGGTTTCAGAAATTCTACCCGTTTCCACCAACATCGTGATAGCCCGATTAGAAGGAATTTCTCCAGAGGAATTCATGAAAAGACTGGCTGAAAAGAATATCAAATCCGTAAAATTTGGAAAAGATCTAGTCCGTTTTGTGACTCACCACGATTTCAAGGATGAGCATTTATATGAGTTTGGGAGAAGGATTTCTTCCTTGTTCTAATTTTAAGGTATGAACCCTACCCCACTGGCAGAACGAATGAGGCCTACCCGATTGGAAGATCTGATCGGGCAAGAACATCTATCTTCTCCCAGTTCCTTTCTTTACAAAGCCATCAAGTCAGGTAATGTCCCTTCTCTGATTCTCTGGGGACCTCCGGGCGTGGGCAAGACGACCATTGCCAATATCATCGCCAACGAGATCAAGGCTCCATTTTACACCTTGAGCGCTATCAGTTCTGGAGTAAAAGACATCCGAGAGGTGATCGAGAAAGCTAGGTTTCAACAGGGAGTCGTCCTATTCATCGATGAAATTCACCGCTTCAATAAATCCCAGCAAGACGCACTTTTAGGGGCTGTGGAAAAAGGAACTATTCGCTTGATCGGAGCTACTACCGAAAACCCGAGCTTTGAAGTCAACTCAGCACTTCTTTCCAGATGCCAAGTTTTCATTTTGAATCCTTTGGGAAAAGTGGAATTGGAAGCCATGATGAAGCAGGCGCTGGAAAAGGATTCTGATTTAAAAAAAATCAAAGTTGAATTACAGGAAATTGATGCCTTGCTGAGAATCTCAGGAGGAGATGGAAGAAAGCTGCTGAACCTTTTGGAGATCGTGATCGATGGAATCAGTGAGGATCCCTGCGTGATCACGGATGAAAAGGTGATGCAGATCGCCCAGCAAAAAGTGGCGCTTTATGACAAATCCGGCGAACAGCATTACGATATCATTTCTGCTTTTATCAAATCAATCCGGGGATCAGATCCCAATGCTGCCGTGTATTGGCTGGCCCGAATGATTGAAGGAGGAGAGGATGTCAAATTTATCGCAAGACGCTTGGTTATTTTGGCTTCCGAAGACATCGGAAATGCCAATCCCAATGCCCTCTTATTAGCCACAAATTGCTTCGAGGCGGTAAAAATCATTGGTTATCCTGAAGCGAGAATTATCCTTTCCCAATGCGTGACTTACTTGGCAAGTTCTCCAAAAAGCAATGCTTCCTACCTAGCCATCAATCAAGCCCAAGCGCTAGTCGCCCAAACCGGAAATTTATCCGTTCCCCTTCATCTTAGAAATGCCCCGACAAAGTTGATGAAGGACCTGAATTATGGAAAAGCCTATAAGTATTCCCATGATTTCCCCGGCAATTTTGTGGAGCAAGAGTTTTTACCGGATGAAATCAAAAACACCAAACTCTACGAACCCGGAGAAAATGCCCGAGAGAATGAGTTGAGGAAATACCTTTCTAGTAAATGGAAGGGGAAATATGGGTATTAGGTTGTTTGAAATTTGGGATTTAAAATTTGAAATATCATAACAAGCCCGAATTCAAGAAAATAATTCAACTCATTTTCAAAGAATTGTAAAGACTTTTTATTTTTTATTTGCCTTTCAGAATTTAGAATCTACCTTTGCAATCCGTTTGGAACGCAAACGATTTGGAAGTTTAGCTCAGCTGGTTCAGAGCATCTGCCTTACAAGCAGAGGGTCGGGGGTTCGAATCCCTCAACTTCCACTTAAACAAATACCAACAGTCCTTCCGGAAGTTTAGCTCAGCTGGTTCAGAGCATCTGCCTTACAAGCAGAGGGTCGGGGGTTCGAATCCCTCAACTTCCACATTAAGCCTCATCCCGAAAGTTATCGAGGATGGGGCTTTTTTGTTCCAAAAGGAACTACGACGGTTTTCTAGAAAAATAAAACGGCGGATCTTTTTGAGATCCGCCGATTTTTTCTGTGTTAATCTGTGCTATCTGTGAGAGAAATTCTTCTACTCTAAATTCAGCATAAATCCAGCTCGAAACCATCTTCCCGGCATCTGAACGGTTCCTGCCTCAATGTAATCTTCATTGGTGATATTGGAGGCTTCTGCAAAAAAGCCAAGTTTACCCATTCGGTTGTAATCTACCCGCATGTCGAGGAGAAAATACGGATCCCAACTGATACGCTCTACGTAGCGCATTTTGGTATTCCATTCCAGCTTTTTTCCAACTCCGACTAGAAACCCTCCGATTACCTGATTCTTCAAAGCTGTTAGCGCATATCGAGACTCTAAGCCAGGCTGAGAACTGAATTCTGCATCGATGTAATTATAGGAAAGCAAAACCTCTTTCAACTGAATATTCATACCGCTTGGATTGATTCGGTAAGCCAGAGAAGCTTCGATTCCATTAAAAGTAACTTCATTTAAGTTTTGGGGCTGCCAAGGTTCAGAGGAGGAAGTCCTCACCCATTCGATTAGGCTTTCACTGAATCGGTTGAAATAAACCAACTCCGCTCTCCAGTTGGACTTGGCCCATTTTCCTCCAATTTCAAATGAACGAGCCTGTTCGGGTTGAAGGTCTGGGTTTCCAATATTGGTAGGACCCTTGTAATACAAGTCGGTATAGGTTGGAATCCGGAAACTAGAGCCAATTCCAGAATACAAACGGAGCGATTTGCTGGCCTGGAAACCCAGTTCGGCTCCCGGGAAATGCTTCCAGCCGTATTCGGAATAATAGTTGGAATACAAGCCAGCTCTGAGGTCTACTTTACTTCCAAAATTGATGAGCTGTTCCAAAAACAATCCATACAGGGTTCTGTCATGAGCTCCAAGATTATTGGATTCGATTTGCTCTTTTCTGGCCTCGATTCCAAAGCCCGTAATACCCAACTTACTTTCATAGCTTCCATTCCCTTCCAAAGCCAAAACATCAGAAGTATGATTATTTTGGTAAAAAGCCGGCTCATTCCTTCTCAATCGGTACTCGTCCTCATTTCTCCTCCAATAGGCCCGGGTATTGAAGTAAAATCGATCTCCTTGAAAAGTGTGGGAAAGGGAACCTAAAGCAGTCTGAATACTTTCCCACTGATCAGGGAAGGCAGAGGTATAAAAACCATTTGCCCCGAAAGTCCTGTCGGTATAGGCCAGCATTCCCCTCAGGCTGTTCTTTTCATTGAGCTGAACTCCGCCTTCGTAGAAAATATTGCTGATTTGATAGTCTGAGTTGTACTGGTAACCATCCGAGTCGTCATAAGAGATAGCCAAATTTTGGCGATAATTTCCGACTGGGAGAGAACCTGCAAAATTGATTCCTTTCATCCCAAAATCCCCTGCATAGCCCTGCACTCTAAGGTTTCTGACTTCGCTCAATTGAGTAATCACGTTCACCGCACCGGCGAAAGCGTTTTGCCCAAAAATTCGTGATGCCGGACCTTTCAAAACCTCCACCCGATCAATATTGACCAATGGCACGGGAATATTCATCATATGGTGCCCTGTCTGGGGATCGGTAAGTTTGATCCCATTGAGTAGCATCAGGGTTTGCTCGAAAGAACCTCCACGAATTCCAATGTCCGCCTGAACCCCAGAAACTCCCCGCTGCCTTACATCCACTCCGGGCACAAAGGAGAGAATTTCCTGAAGGCTTCTTGCAGGAGTCGTTTCGAGCTGAGGCCTGTCGATTAGGGTAATGTTTCGGCTTTGCTTGGAAAAAGGAATTTGAATACGGTTTTCCTGGATGATTATCTCATCCAGTTTTTGGGTGGTGGTGTCGGTTTGGGCTTTCAAAGAGAAGGAAAGAACCGTCAACCCGCCCAAGAGAAGTGCTTTTTTCATTTAGGGTAGAATAATTGGCTCCCAAAAGTACAAGTGTTTTCTCTTCCCAAGCAAATTGGATCAGTATCTAAAAAATGGTTAAACCTTGTCCGGAAAAATAATTTCTAATGATATAAAAAGCGATTGTGGCTATTTTAGCCGCAAATCAGGAAAGTGATATGAAAAAAACAAGTTTGATCGCAGGATTGCTCTCGCTATTTCTTTTGGTAGAGGGAAATACTCTTTTCGCCCAGCAAGGGCGCGATAATAATCAAAAGGATTTCTCGGAGTTTTTAGACCGAAAAGGAAACTACTATCGGACAGCCTCAGGAAAGCCTGGAGAAGGCTATTGGCAAAATGCCGCTGACTACCAGATCGAGGTAGCTTTGGACGAAGCCAATTTTTCCCTAGGTGGAAAAGTAACGATTACCTACACCAACAATAGTCCGGAGCCTCTGGATTTCATCTGGCTTCAATTGGAGCAAAACCGATTTACTCCAGATTCACGAGGGACTTTGACCACTCCTATCCAAGGCAACCGATACAATGGGGACACTGATGGTGGATATCAGATTTCCAATGTTTCAGCAAAAGTTGGAGCTAAGGGAGCAAATTCCTCCAAGCACCTGATCGATGACACCAGAATGCAGGTTTGGTTTGCTGAGCCAATCCCAGCAAAAGGTGGAAAAGCAACTGTTTCGATGGATTTTTCATTCAAAGTTCCAGTAAAAGGAATGGACCGGATGGGTCGATTGAAAGTAAATGACGGATGGATTTATGCCTTTGCTCAGTGGTATCCAAAGGTGGCTGTTTTTGACGACATCGAAGGCTGGAATATCGAACCCTATTTAGGTGCAGGCGAGTTTTATCTGGAATATGGAAACTTTGACTATAAAGTCACTGTACCCTACAACCACATAGTGGTAGGTTCGGGAAAACTGATGAACCCGGGGGAAGTTTTGAGTAAAGAGCTTCAAAACCGCTATGCCAAAGCTGCTCAAAGTGATGAAACCGTTTATCTGATTTCTCCAGAGGAAATCAAAAACACAGCCCTTACCCGTCCAAAGCAAGATGGAATGATCACCTGGCATTTCAGAATCCAAAATTCCAGAGATGCAGCTTTTGCTACTTCGAATGCATTTATCTGGGATGCTGCCAAAATCAATCTCCCAAGCGGAAAAACTATCCTCTCTCAGTCGGTTTATCCAATGGAAAGCAATAGTCAGGAAGCCTGGTCCAGATCAACCGAATACAGCAAAGCTTCCATCGAATACTACTCCAAGCAATGGTTTGAATTCCCCTACGAAACTGCTACCAACGTTGCAGCGGAGATCAATGGCATGGAGTATCCTGGTTTAAATTTCTGCCATTATAATTCCAAAGGCGCCTCACTTTGGGGAGTAACGGACCATGAATTTGGGCACAACTGGTTCCCGATGATTGTCGGCACCAACGAAAGAAGATACGCCTGGATGGATGAAGGCTTCAATACCTTCATCAACCATTACAGCTCCAATGCATTTAACAATGGGGAATATCCAAGCTCCCTTACCCAGACTCGTCGATTCAACAGCTATTTCACCAATGAAGGAAGAGAAGGCATCGACAATTACCCAGATGTGACGGATACGCGAAATTTGGGAATGGTGGCTTATATGAAACCAGGAATCGGATTGATCATGCTTCGGGAATACATCCTTGGACCTGAGCGCTTTGACAATGCCTTCCGATCTTACATCAAAACCTGGGCATACAAGCATCCTCAGCCTAACGACTTTTTTAACCACATGGAAAATGTGTCAGGTGAAAACCTGAGCTGGTTCTGGAAAGGTTGGTTTTATGGAAATGGAAATATTGATTTGGGAATCACTGGAGTTCAACCTTATGGAGGTAATTACCTGATCAGCTTGGTGAATAAAGGAGATTTCCCAATGCCAGTTCTTTTGGAAATCTCATTCGAAGATGGAAGCAAAGAACGGGTGAAATTACCGGTGGAAATTTGGCAAAGAGGAGATAGCTGGACTCATCTTCTTAAAACCTCCAAAAAAGTAACTGCAGTGGAAATCGATCCTGACAAAGTGATTACTGATATCAATTTGGGTAATGACTCTTGGCCAGTAGAAATCTACAAGAAATAACGAAAAAGGGCTTCGGAATACCGAAGCCCTTTTTTTCACTTTAAATTTCAAACTCTTATCCCAAAGCCTGATCCATATCTTCGAGCAAATCATCGGTATGCTCCAGACCAACGGAAACTCTCAAGAGATTGGGTGGAGTCAACGTGTCTGGTCCTTCCACAGCAGCTCGGCGTTCGATTAGACTTTCCACACCTCCGAGACTTGTTGCATTCATGAATAGGTGGAGTTTTGAAACTACCTCATCCGCTTCCTTCGCTCCTCCTTTAACAGTAAAGGAAACAATACCCCCAAAACCTGTCATCTGAGAAGCCGCAACGGCATGTCCGGGGTGGGTTTTTAAACCCGGATAAAATACTTTTTCAACCTTCGTATGATTGCTCAGGTATTCCGCTAAAATCATGGCATGTTCTGCATGCCCTTTCATTCGGTAAGCCAAAGTTCGGATACTTCTGGCCAGCCAATAACAATCTGCAGGAGAAGGAACTGCCCCTCCGACTTTCTGAACTGTTCGGATTTTTTCCCAAAAGGCATTTTTTTCTTTGGTCACCAAAGCACCACCCAAAATATCCGAGTGGCCTCCAAAATACTTCGTACTGCTATGCATCACGATATCCGCTCCCAAAAGCAATGGGTTCTGAAATACCGGAGTGGCAAACGTGTTATCGCAAGCTAAAATCGCCCCATGCTTTTTTGCCAAAGTAGAAACGGCTCGGATATCTGTAATCTTCAGCAATGGATTGGAAGGTGTTTCCACCCAAATCAGTCGGGTATTTGGTCGCATGGCTTTTTCTACTTCCTCCAACTTGCTCATATCCACAAAGCTCACTTCTAAAACTCCTTTGAATAACATGACCATGGAATTGTGTAAGCCATGGTACATATCATCAGGAGCGATGATATGCGAACCCGCTTCTAATGCCTGAAACACTGCCGTCCCTGCTGCATTCCCGGATGAAAAAGCCGCAGCATCCACTCCTTTTTCCAAAGCCGCAATGACTTCTTCCAAAGCCAATCTATTGGGATTTCCCGCACGGGTGTACAATACTCCCCCTTCGTTTCCATGCTCAAAGGTGGTACTCAGCGTAATGGGCTGGACTACAGGTTTGTTTTTATCAGAGATCAGATTGCCTTTGTGAATGGCTAGGGTTTCGAATTTCATAGCGAAAAGAATTTGAGTTGAAAATAGGAAAGTCTGCAGAAGAATTAGATGCCTTTAGTCACAGAATACAAAAAAACCCGGTGAGTAACCGGGTTTCGTATTATCTGATTCGATCCACAGAGCGGACCAGCATTTCGTCCTTTCGGATAAATCGATTAGCGAGCATATTGAACACCATAGCTGCCAAGATTGCCCAAAATCCAATTTTATAAGTTCCTGCAGCTTCGATTCCCATTTCGGAATTAAGCCCATTGGTTGTCAAAAAAGTAGCAGCTACCAAACCCACCATCAAGAGACTATTGATCATGTTGATCATCATCTGACGGGTTCGGTTTTTATATTGAAATATAGAAATCAAAGCCAAAAGACCTGAAAATGCAGCAAGTGCTCCCAAAAACCATTTAGACGTACTGCTCACTACTTCTTGGTTAGCATCAAAGTTTTCCAACACAAAAGCATTTAGCTTCCAAGTTTGCTCATTTACGGTTTGCTCCCAAAGTTCTGTTCCAATAGTAACTCCCATGCTGATCACCACTAGCAATAGAAAAATTGATTGAATTCGCTGAATCATTGTTTTTAATTTTTTGCAAAGAAAAGCCCATTTCCATTGAATACCAAGAATCCACTTCTCTCAAGGGGAATTGAATCGGAATTGTATCTTTGCAGTCCTATGCAAGTGACCCGAAGGTATTTTCTGGAATTAAGCTACAAAGGCACTCCTTTCCATGGCTGGCAAATTCAGCAAAATGCCTTTACTGTTCAGGAATGTTTGGAAAAAGGGCTTTCTACTTTTTTCAGACAGCCCATTGCAATCATGGGTAGTGGGAGAACCGACACGGGAGTTCATGCCAGCATGCAAGTCTGCCATTTTGATTTGGTGGATCAGATTCCAAGTGAAAATTTCCTGAAAGGAATCAATGCGATCTTACCCAAGGAAATCGCAATTCATAGTATCCGATTGGTAAAGCCAGATGCCCATGCGCGATTTGATGCGAAAAACCGATCCTATTTCTATCGGATCATCTTCCAAAAAAATCCTTTCTTGGACGATTTGGCTTGGTTGATTTTCCATAATCCTGATATTGAAAAAATGAATCAGGCAGCCAAAATCCTACTTGGGCATGAGGATTTTGAATGCTTCAGCAAGGTCCACACGGAAGTAAATCACTTCCGTTGCAAAATCTATTCTGCCCATTGGGAACAAAAGGACGGCCAATTGTTATTTCATATAACCGCCAATCGCTTTTTGCGTGGAATGGTAAGAGCAATTGTTGGAACTTTGATGGAAATTGGCTTGGGTACCAGATCAATCGAATCCATGGAAGAGCTGATTCTTTCCAAAGACCGAACAAAAGCAGGAAAAGCCGCCCCCGCAAAGGGTTTGTTTTTGTGCAACATTAATTACCCAACCACCATCTACTTAGACTAAACAGCCTTGAGCTTAGAAAAAGAAAAAGAATCCTCCGGGGAAATCATAGACATGAAAGTCCTGAAGCAGCTTTACAGTTTTGTAAAGCCCTATCGTCTTCAGTTTTACTTTTTGGTCTTTTTGACGATAGCCTTGGCCATTTTGGCTCCTACAAGACCCTATTACATCCAAGTTGCCATCGATGACTATGTGGCTTTGGGGGATGTTCCGGGCTTGATCAAGATCATTTATATCCTGATAGGATTGATGGTTTTACAGGCAGTAGTCCAATGGGCACATACTTTTTATTCGGGTTGGATCGGCCAGGTAATTATCAAGGACATCCGGGTTAGATTATACAAGCATTTGCTCAAGTTACGCCTGAAGTTTTTTGACAATACACCTATCGGAAGATTGGTGACTCGAAATATTTCTGACATTGAGACCTTAGCAGATGTATTCAGTGAGGGCTTGGCGGCAATCATTGGAGATTTACTTCAGATCGTCACCATCCTTGGGGTCATGTTTTACATCGACTGGAGGTTAACCTTGGTCAGTTTATGTACGCTTCCACTTTTGGTCATTTCCACTTATGTGTTCAAAGAAAAGATCAAAGTGACTTTTAACGATGTCCGAAACGCAGTTTCTAACCTTAACTCTTTTCTTCAAGAGCATATCACCGGGATGAATATTGTGCAAATATTCAACCGTGAGGCCCGAGAATTTGAGAAATTTAAAGAAATCAACCGCGAGCACAGAACTGCTCATATCAAATCAGTTTTGTATTACTCGATCTATTTTCCAGTAGCTGAAATTATTCAGGCTATCGGGATTGGATTAGTGGTTTGGTATGGTGCTGTCAGAGTTTTGGGAATGGATATCCAGATCGGTGTTCTGATTTCATTTATCATGTACTTGCAATTATTCTTCCGACCGATTCGGATGATTGCAGACCGATTCAACACCCTTCAAATGGGAGTGGTGAGTTCCTCCAGAATTTTCAAATTATTGGCTTCTTCAGAGCACATCGCCAACGAAGGCAGCTTCAAGCCTGAAAAACTCCAAGGAAACATCGAGCTAAAAAATGTCTGGTTTGCTTATAATGACGAGGAATATGTCCTGAAGGACATCAATTTCGAAGTGAAAAGAGGTGAAACCGTCGCCTTGGTTGGAGCGACGGGAGCCGGAAAATCTTCAATCATTAACCTGATTTCTCGTTTTTATGAAATCAATAAAGGGCAGATTCTGATTGATGGAACTGACGTCCGAGAATTTGAACTTGGTATACTTAGAAAACATATCGGAGTTGTTCTTCAGGATGTCTTCCTATTCTCTAACAGCATTTACCATAACATCACCTTGGGAAATCCGAGCATCTCCAAAGAACAGGTACTGGAAGCTGCCGAATTGGTTGGGGCGAGAAAATTTATTGAAAGACTTCCGGGAGGCTTAGACTACAACGTCATGGAGCGCGGCTCTACGCTTTCAGTGGGCCAAAGGCAATTGATTTCCTTTGTCCGAGCGATGGTTTACAATCCTGAGATTTTGATTTTGGATGAAGCTACTTCTTCTGTGGATACTGAAACTGAGGAATTGATTCAGGAATCTATCGAAAAAATGATGAAAGGAAGAACATCGATCGTCATCGCCCATCGACTTTCTACCATTCAAAAAGCAGATAAAATTATAGTCCTCCACAAAGGAGAAATCGTGGAAACAGGAACCCATTCCTCTCTTTTGGAACTTGGAGGATACTATACTCAGCTGCACCAAATGCAGTTGAAGACTATGGCCATCTAAAGCATACTAAACCAATAACTAATGAAATTCAGATTTACCCTGCTGATTTTATTTTTACCATTTCTGGGTTTGGCTCAAGAAAGAGGAGCTGGAGTCCGTCTTGGTGAACCTTTCTCATTAACCTATAAAGACTTTCTTGATGACTACCTTTCTTTTGAAGTAATGGTAGGTTCGGGAGGAGTCAACAAGGGAGATTACTATAGAAAATCCTTTGAAAACAACCCTCCTTCCTCTAATTCATTTTACCTAAACCATACCGCAGACCGGGGAATTTCCTTGAATTTCAGGATGGCTTTGCATGAAGACATCACCGATATGTTTGACATTGAACAGGGATATCTTCTTGGCTATGCCGGCGCAGGAGCTCAAATCAGAACAACTCGGGTGACCTACGCCTATCAACCCAATCCCATTCAGTCCGGTCCTTTTTTGGAGGAAGAAAGAACCAATTTTGATTTTGGCCCTGAAGTCTTTGGAGGAGCTGAATATTACTTTGATGAAACACCAATCAGTGTTTTCGTAGAAATTGGGCTTTTCGTAGAATTAATTGACAGAATCAATATGAGAGGTCAAGGAGGAATTGGGGTTCGCTACTTATTTTAGGGCATGAAAAAACTTGGGTTCATTTTAATTTTCTTGTTGTTTCTGGGTTTTGCAGGATTTTATTTCTTCAATCAGCTAGGAGGAAATACTCCCATTGAGATGATTTTGATAGAAAGTTCTCCAGAGACAATGGCTGGAAAAACCTTTATCGGAATTCCTCAGGATCCCAAATTGGAGGAAACGTTCAAGTCCATTGAATCCCTTAAGACCTTGAATCCCGGGACAAAAATTCATACCATCTATTATATCGAACCAGCTGGCAAATTGGACACCATGAATGTTTTTGTTGGTCTCAATCTACCTTTTGCAACTGGGGACTTGGAAGGAAAAACTTTTTCAGAAAAAAAATATATCCAAGCTACCATTACAGCTAACAAGTGGGTGATGCCAAGTCCAGCCAAAGTAAAAGCTCAAATCGAGGAATTTGCCAAGAAAAATCAAGTTGAGCTGTCTGGAATTTTTATCGATAAAATCATCTCTGAATCAGAAGTTCAGGTAATTGCACCAGTAAAGGATTAGGCTTTTAAGGTTTATTAACCAAAACAAAAGATAACCTTGGCATGATACCTGCCGTGGAAAAGGAACAAACTATTCCAACTATGAACAGATATCTAAGCATTTTTGCACTGATCGGCCTATTGGCTTTTCAGGCATGTGAAGGCCCAATTGGCCCTCCAGGTCCTCAAGGTCCAGAAGGTGAACCTGGTGTCACCATTGTAGGGGAAGCATTCGAAGTAGAAGTTGACTTCACCTCTCAAAACGGATACGAATCTATTTTTGATTTCGATCCGGCTATTGTCCAAAGCGATGTAGTTCTTGCTTTTATACAGTGGGAAACCACCTCAAGCAATCAGCCTGTTTGGAGAGCATTGCCTCAGAATGTCTTTTTCAACAACGGAGTTTTGGTCTACAATTATGATTTTACCAGAACTGATTTTCGCTTGTTTTTAGACGGAGCCATTGACTTCTCTTCTTTGGGTCCAGATTGGACTCAAAATCAAGTATTCAGACTTATAGTAGTCCCTGCTGATTTTGCAGGAGGAAGAATAGATTGGACGGATTATGAAGGAGTCACCAGACTTCTCGGCATTGAAGAGAAAGATTTCATCAAGCTAGGAACCAAGAAATAATTCTAAATTCTAATGACAAACCTATTGAAGGACCTGATTGAAATCAGGTCCTTCTTTTTTATGTTGGAAAGAAGCGCTTCCGAATAAAATTTGGCGCTTATCTTTGCGCCATGCAACTCCAAAATGATTTGCTGCTAAGAGCAGCCCGAGGCGAAAAAACTGAAAGAACTCCCGTTTGGCTTATGCGTCAGGCTGGAAGAATTCTCCCTGAATACCGCGCAGTTAGAGAATCAGTCAGTGGATTTATTGAATTGGCTCAAACACCGGAATTAGCGGCGGAGGTAACAATTCAGCCGGTGGATATTTTGGGGGTAGATGCTGCCATTATTTTTTCTGACATTTTGGTGATTCCCGAAGCCATGGGATTACCCTATGAAATGGTAGAAAAGCGGGGACCTTGGTTTCCTCAAACAGTAAGAAGCCAAGCTGATCTCAAAAAACTCCGGGTAGCAGACGGGGAAAATGATCTGAAATATGTGATCGATGCGATTCAGCTCACAAAAAAGAATCTGAATGGTAGAGTTCCTTTGATAGGATTTGCAGGAGCTCCATGGACCATTTTTGCCTATATGGTCGAAGGAAGTGGAAGCAAAACTTTTTCGAAATCCAGGGAAATGCTTTACAGAGATCCTGTTTTTTCCCATCAGCTGCTTCAGTTAATAACGGATTCTACGATCAATTACCTCAAGGCTCAAATTCGAGCAGGAGCAGACTTGGTACAAATCTTTGATAGCTGGGCAGGTATTTTGGGACCAAAGCAATACCAGGAATTTTCTCTGAAATACATTTCTCAAATCTGCGATGCGATAACAGAAGTCCCTGTTACAGTTTTTGCAAAGGGTGCTTTTTTCGCAAGAGAAGAAATGGGGAAATTAAACTGCGAAACAATCGGATTGGATTGGAATATGGGAATTGAGGAATCCCATAAACTGATTGGCCCGAACAAAACGCTACAAGGAAATTTAGATCCTGCAGCACTTTACGGAAATCCTGAGCAGGTCAGAGCAGCAACCCAAGAAATGATGGAACAGTTTCGTGGAAAAAGACATATAGCCAACCTCGGACATGGAGTCTATCCGGATATTGATCCCGAAATGGTTAAGGTATTTATCCAAACTGTCAAAGAGTTTAACTAAGAAAAAATAATCTTAGAGACTCATCTGTAGCCAGGTCTTGACAAAAAACGGAATTCTTCTCATCAAATTTTGAGTAGAAGCTATTTGCCAAGAGCGGCTTAGATTTTCTCTGAGCTCAGGTAAAATAGATTCAATCAATAAGATCTCCCTGAGTAGGCTAGATTTCCTAATTCCAAGAATCCTGAACAAGGCCTTTTTGAGTAATGGGCCAAAAATCAAATGCCAGGCCGTGAGAATTATTGCTGCCCTCAAACACATTTCTCGAAAAGAGTCTGGAAAAATTGGAACAAAATAGACCGCACTCAATCCAGCAATCAACAACCACTCAGATTGCAAAAGACTTCCTTTTTTCTTAGCGATCCTGCCATTTTTCACTTCGATATCCAAGTTGATCTTTACCGGATTCAGAGTAACCCTTCCTATCATCCAGCCAGCAATAACACCACTTAGCAGGTAAATCCCCAAATAGGCAAGTACAAGATTTTTAGCACTCAAGATTGTGGCAAAGAATGGAAAATAGGAAACTATTGAAAGCATAAATTCATCCAAGGCTTCCCAAAAACCCATTCCAAATAAAATCGTCAAACTTATCAATTTGAGCGTGGCAGATTGTAGGTATGCGAAAACAGTGACTAACATTCGAGCTGTTTTGGTTGAAGGAATAGCTGCCAATGCAATAGCCCCAAATCCCCCCTGCAAGGCAACTGAAAGAAATGCTCCAAGAGGGGCATGAGGGCTTAGAATCATTTTGAAAATCAATACGATAACTGTCGCATGAAGTACCTTCTTTGAACTTCCCGTAACTGTATATATCAAAGAAATGAACAAAGCCGAAAAACAAGCAATAAAAACTCCTGCCAGGGGAATTCGAAAGGCATGCAATAAGCCTCCCAAAAAAGTCTCTGCAAGAACCCATAAGGCAATTAGCCTGTAAAATCTCTTGCTAATCATACAGTTTTTAGGAAATCACCTTGAGAAACAATACCCTTATGAAGAGCAACCATATTTTGTCCGAAATAAACTTTGTTGTTTTGGGTTCGATAGCTCGCCAAGGTTTTTAAAGGCTCTTTTCCTTGCTCCCCTGTTTGCTGGTCTACCGTAGTGAGTACACATCGAGCACAAGGTTTTATTACTTGAAAAGAAACTTCTCCAATGGTTATTTTTTTAAATCCATCTTCAGAAAAAGCAACCCCTCCTGAGAAAACGATATTTGGACGGAATCGGTCCATAGGCACTGGAGTTTCCAATTTGGAATTCAAATCCTCCAAAGAAGCCTCACCGATTATCAAATAGGGCATGCCATCTGCAAAACTTACTGACTCACCCTGTACCGCGTAGCGAGGATCAACCTTTCGGTGTGAATTTTCAGGCATTACTACCAAATGAACTTCAAATCCTAAAAAATCAGAAAACCATTTGGAAACTTTTGGATCTACTATTTTTGCCAAAACCTGATCATCCCAAACAGTCACTTCCATTTCTGGTCCGGTAGCTCTATCCATAGGAAAGGTCAACTGATAGGAAATATTCTGTTTATGAAAAACCTCCAGCTGGTCTTGAAGAATTTTCACACCCAAAAGAGCCAATTGAGGATAAGTCCGCTGTGAAACAAACATTCCGGAATGATCTACCAACATCCAACGGCGATCATATTGAAAGCCTTTTTCCTCCACTTTGGCACTTTCCAAGCGAATCCCTCCAAGAGACTTGATGGGATAAATAAAAATATCCTGTACAACCAATTCCTTTTCCATAGCCCAAAATTAGACTAATATCTCCTGAAGATTAGCCAAAGGGGAGAAAATTACCAGAAGTAAAAGCATAAATGCATTGAGAGAAAAAAGAGGTGAAATCGATGTTTTCAACAACTGCCATGACAAGAAAGCCAAACCCAATGACAGCAAGCCACCTAGCTCTCTCCTGATTTACCTTGGATGAAAAAAGTCCCATACCTCACTAGATGACCAAAGAGCAGTTGAGGTTGCATCTCCTAAAATACTCTGACAAAAACATGTCAAAGCAAACTCTGAATTCAGGAGGAAAAATGACAAATCTGATTTTTATCTCAAGCGAATGAGCCATAATTCCTGACAAACTGACACCAAATCCTTAAAAATCCCCTATGGCACATCCATTGAAGAAAGGGGAATGTATTCAAACTGAAAACACAAAAACATATATAATCATGGGAAAAATTATAGGCATTGACTTGGGTACCACCAACTCCTGCGTAGCCGTTATGGAGGGTAACGAGCCTGTAGTCATCCAAAACAGTGAAGGAAGAAGAACCACGCCATCAATCGTGGCTTTCTTGGACAATGGAAACGGAGAGCGAAAAGTAGGTGACCCTGCAAAGCGTCAGGCTATCACCAACCCAGCTAATACTATTTCCTCAGTAAAAAGATTTATGGGAAAGAAATTCTCTGAAGTATCTGAGGAGAAAAAACATGCTTCCTATAAAGTAGAACAAGGACCAAACGATACGGTAGGTATCCGAATTGGCGACAGATCTTATACTCCACAGGAGATTTCTGCCATGATCCTTCAGAAAATGAAGAGTACTGCGGAAGACTTCTTGGGACAAACCGTAACCGAAGCTGTCATCACTGTACCTGCATACTTCAATGATGCTGAGCGTCAAGCAACCAAAGAAGCTGGACAAATCGCAGGTTTGGAAGTAAAGCGTATCATCAACGAACCTACTGCCGCAGCTTTGGCTTATGGCATGGACAAGAAAAACCAGGACATGAAAATAGCGGTGTATGACCTTGGTGGTGGTACATTCGATATTTCAATCTTGGAACTAGGCGATGGGGTATTCGAAGTAAAATCCACAAACGGTGATGTTCACTTGGGTGGTGATGACTTCGACCAAGTAATCATCGACTGGTTGGCCGCTGAATTCCAAGCTGAGGAGCAAATTGACTTGAGAAAAGACCCAATGGCACTTCAGCGTCTGAAGGAAGCTGCTGAAAAGGCTAAAATCGAGTTGTCAAGCTCTGCTTCTACTGAGATCAACTTGCCTTATATCACAGCAACACAGACTGGGCCAAAGCACTTAGTGAGAAATCTAAGTAGAGCCAAGTTTGAGCAGCTTTCAGAAACTTTGGTAAGAAGATCAATGGAGCCTTGTGCTAAGGCTCTAAAGGACGCTGGCCTTAGCGCTGCTGATATCGACGAAGTCATCTTGGTTGGTGGATCTACCCGTATTCCTAAAATTCAGGAAGAGGTAGAGAAGTTCTTCGGAAAGAAACCTTCCAAAGGTGTAAACCCTGACGAAGTGGTAGCAATTGGTGCTGCTATTCAAGGTGGTGTTTTGACTGGTGAGGTAAAAGACGTACTTCTTTTGGACGTGACTCCTCTTTCCTTGGGTATCGAAACCATGGGCGGAGTATTTACCAAACTGATCGAAGCTAATACTACTATCCCTACCAAAAAGTCAGAGGTATTCTCCACCGCTGCTGACAATCAGCCTGCAGTAGATATCCACGTACTTCAGGGAGAGCGACCATTGGCTAAGGACAACAGATCAATCGGTAGATTCCAATTGTCTGACATTCCACCAGCTCCAAGAGGCGTTCCTCAAATCGAAGTAACCTTTGACATTGATGCCAATGGTATCCTAAATGTGTCTGCTAAAGACAAGGGAACTGGCAAGGAGCAAAAGATTAAGATTGAAGCTTCTTCAGGTCTTTCTCAAGATGATATCGAAAGAATGAAGAGAGAAGCAGAAGCTAATGCTGCTGCTGATAAGGCTGAAAAGGAAAAAATCGAAAAGCTCAATCAGGCTGACAGTTTGATTTTCCAAACTGACAAGCAATTGAAAGAGTATGGAGATAAGCTATCGGATGGAAACAAGGCAAATATCAATTCTGCTTTGGAAGCGTTGAAGTCAGCTCACGGAGCCAAAAACATCGAAGGTATCGATGAGGCGATGGCTAATTTGAACAAAGCATGGGAAGCTGCATCCACAGAAATGTATAACGCTACTCAAGGCGCTGGAGCTCAACCAGGACCTGACGCAGAAGCTAATTCAGGTACTTCCGGAGACGGAGTTTCTGACGTAGACTATGAAGAGGTTAGCGAAGACAAAAAATAAGGTAAACTAAACCAAATAGGTCGGCATCTGTTGAAAAACAGGTGCCGTTTATTTTCCTAGCCCTATAGTCCAGATAAACGATTCACTTGAAAGACACTTCAATTTTTATGCAGCTCACAGCAGATAATAAATTAAAAAAGCTAATCGTAGTTGGAGACCGAGTTTTGATCCGACTAAAGAAGCCACATGAAAAAACTGACTCAGGACTTTATCTCCCCCCTGGAGTTCAGGAAAAGGAAAAAGTTCAGCAAGGATATATCATCAAAGCAGGTCCAGGGTACCCAATTCCTATGCCAGTGGAAGATCACGAGCCGTGGATGGATAGTGAAGAAAAAGTCAAATACGTGCCTCTACAGGCAAAAGAAGGTGATTTGGCAATTTTTCTACTTTCTGGAGCCCACGAGGTAATTTATGAAGGTGAAAAATACTACATCGTTTCCCAGGGAGCGATCCTCATGCTGGAAAGAGAACATGACCTATAAAAATGAAGCCCGATGAGAATCGGGCTTCTTTATTTTAATGGATCCAAACCTTCTTGGGTTTCATGGATTTTGGTTCTTCGTACACCGCCTTAGAATTAGGAATTCTTGTTTTTCGCTCCCAAGGCTTACTATTTTTAGCTTGCAATCCTTTTGGATTATCGATGGTCTCTCTGAATCCTACTTTTAGTTTTTTGGAAGGCTTCCCCATCCAAACTTCTGAATTTTTAGCTACCGGGCCTTGCAATGAACTCGGAGCAGAATCGTGGACAAGGGTGATTTTAGGGCTAAAGGACTTTCCAACCGTTGCATTTTTGGCTTTAGGTCCCATCAAGAAATCTTGGGAATAGGCAGTCATGGCAAATAGCATGGCTGAAAATATGAAGGTTAACTTTTTCATATCTGTATATTTGGGTTGTACAAAAATATACAGATTTAGAATACCAAATGTTTTAAGATTCGACTGATTTAAGTCAAAAACCTATATTTTTTGAAATTTTATTCGTTTACAATGATTTAAAAATATTCAAACAATACATTGTTTTGAAACTGTAATTTTCAATTTTTTCATAGATTCATTAATATCTTACTAAAAATCCAACCCAATTATTAGAAATCATCTATAAAAAAGAAAAAACCGAGGTGAAAATCACCCCGGCTTTTATAACAATAGACCCTGTTTATAATCTTAAATATTTTTAGAAAGCAAATACGGCAGCGAATAAAAATGAAGCCAATCCTTTACTTCCGTTTAAGTCCTTATTGACGAAGAATTCCTCCTTCATGCTATCTACCCTTAATTCAGGAATTAGGGTAAGATTTCCACCAACCTTGATATTTCCGGACAAAGTTGCAGCAAATACACCTCCATCACCAGTCGAAGGATCAATTCCAACCACGCCTTCGAGACCATTGTTGAATACACTGAAGTATTCACCCCTGAATCCCAAACCAAACTTCTCAGTTGGTTTCACTTGAAGATATCCTGCAAATCCGTAGAAACCAGCACCATCTCCATCCAAATCTTGGATCTCAGATCCAGTGTAAAATTCTCCTGCACTGGTGGTATTATAGGTCGTATTTACTCCCAAATAGAATTTCTCTGAAAGATCAAATCCAGTAGTCAAATCAACTTGAAAGGTTTTACCTAAAGAAGATTGATCAGTAATCAAGCCTCCGTCATCGCTTAGCCTTCCATCTTGGTCACCATACACAAAATTAAGGTAAGTACTTCCCAAATCTGTGGAATAACCCAATTGTGCTCCTAGAGTATATGTCCCATTTAAATTAAACTCAGTCATATCCGTAGGGTTCATGACCGCTGCCAAAAAGGAAAACTTGTCAGACAACTGAAAATTAGCTTTCAAGCCCGTATGAGAAAACGGACCATACGAGAACATATAGGATGTGGAATAATTGAAATTAGCAGTTGGAGAAATCACCTCATATCCTAAAAAGGTATTGAAGTTTCCAAATGTCAAAGTTACCTTGTCAGACACATTCCAATAGACATATAATTGATTTACAATTTGCGAGGAACCTGCCATTCCATTGGCATATAAAGGAGAGCCAAAAACAGCATCTTCACCTCTAGGTCCAAAGACCAGATCTGCCACAGCCCCTACTTTTTTACCTTGGTAAGTGGCAATGATATTTGCCATACCCAAAGAAAATCCAGGAAGGTTTCCAAAAGATGAAGCTGGAGCTTGAAAATTTTCTCCCTTGTTGGGAGCATTGAAATTAGTGCGGAAATAAGCATCTACAGAGCCTGAGAGGGTTAATGTACCTTCCTCTTCAGAAGACTCTTCTTGAGCCATTACAACTTGAGAACCAAATAGAGATGCGCAAAGTATTAGTAGGAATATTTTTTTCATTTTAATTTTGAGTGTTGGTTAATGATAGAGTTGATCAATAGATCCCCGATCCGGTCGAAAGAGAGTCGCGTTTTTTTCTCCGGACGGGGTTCGTTTTGTTTATGATTGGTGGTTTTTATTCGTCAAAAACGATGGTGTATCCTCTGATCCCGTGTTCATGGGAGTCCAGCCCTGTTCTTTCATGTTCTTCAGAAACTCTGATTCCGACCGTCTTTTTGAGGATATAGAAAATTCCGAATGCTGCAGAAAAAGCAGTAACTCCACAAATAGCTACGCCTATTAATTGGGTAAGAAAGGAATGCTCTGGATTTGTGGAGAAAATTCCAACAGCTAAAGTTCCCCAAATACCACAGGTAAGGTGAACGGAAACTGCGCCTACTACATCATCAAGTCTGGCTTTGTCCAAAAGGACTGCGGATACCACTACTAAAATCCCTCCGATAAATCCGACTAAGACGGCCCCTCCTGGATTGATTACATCGGCACCAGCTGTAATAGACACAAGCCCAGCCAATATCCCGTTTAATACCATCCCAAGGTCCAATCTTTTAAAAGCGAAATAAGCTGCCAAAAATCCACCAAGCCCGCCAGCGCAAGCTGCCAGAGAAGTAGTCACCAGTACAAAAGAAACCAGACCCGGATCCGCGGAAAGTACTGATCCTCCATTGAATCCAAACCATCCCAACCACAAAAGGAATACACCAATTACAGCCAAAGGAACACTGGCTCCAGGTTTTTCAATGGTCTTTCCATTGACGTATTTACCGATTCGAGGACCCACTAAAATTACACCTGCCAAGGCTCCCCAGCCTCCTACGGAATGAACCAAAGTGCTTCCTGCAAAATCATAGAAGCCCATTTCATCCAATGCGCCACCGCCCCATTTCCAACTTCCGATGATAGGATAAACCAATCCCACAAAGAATAAGGTGAAAATCAAATAAGCTCCGAGCTTTACCCGTTCGGCAATTGCTCCAGAAACGATCGTGGCGGCGGTTGCTGCAAACATGGCCTGAAAAAGAAAATCAGTCCAATACGTGTAACCGGCATCTGCATAAGCGGCTGAAACATCTGCGGTAGCAGGAGCAAACCAGAATAAATTCCAGCCTGCAAAATCAAAAGACAACCACCCCGGAACTTCAAAACCCGGATACATTAAGTAAAATCCAATCGCCGCATAGGAGATAATGCCGATAATTGGTGTGATTGTGTTTTTGAAAAGGATGTTTACAGTGTTTTTGGCCTGGCCAAAACCTGCTTCCACTCCCGCAAATCCCAAGTGCATGATAAACACCAAGGCAGTGGAAAGCATCATCCAAACATTGTTTGTCGTGAGGAGATTTTTCGAAATCTCTACCGACAAATCCATCACGGCCACATCATTGGCCAACAGGGTTGCGAAATACTTCATAGGTTTGAGTTTAAATTTTGAACTTATTTCAGAATTTAATATAGGTTTGAGAGCAATTCTCTTTTTCGAATGTAATTATAAAAATTATAAAAAAACAAACCAGTTTTTGAAACTAATGCATTAAATAGGTAAAATAACTATCATTTTTAAACCCAAAATTTCATTTTTTTCAATTTTTATTTAAAAACAAGTCATTTTGAGAGCCTATTGTGATAAGAAATAAAATTTTGAATTTCTTTAGAATATTTTCTGGAATCGATTACGAAAAGACTTTATCAGAATATTTTATCTTAAAAAAATCATTATTCGGATTTTAATTCTTTAAAAACTAGTTTTTCAGAATTTTTGTCTTCAATTAAAAAATTATCGAAAATATAATTTTTAAAAAATCAGATATTTTTTTTAACCTCTTATTTAAAAAAGTCTCACAATGATTCATTTTTAAAGTAAAAATTAACCCTACAAGCAAAAAAAATCCCGATAAATCGGGATTTTAAGTTTGTTTTTAAAACAGCTTACTTCTGAGCCTTTGCAAAATCTTTTGCAAAGTAGCTCAGGATAATCTTGGCTCCGGCTCTCTTAATGGATAGAAGTATTTCATTCATGGATCGATCATAATCTAACCAGCCTTTTTCTGCTGCTGCCTTTACCATGCTATACTCTCCGGATACATTGTAAGCCGCGATTGGCAAGGGATATTGGTCCGCCAATAGCTTAATAATATCCAAATAACTTAAAGCCGGCTTGACCATTAAGAAATCAGCGCCTTCTTCTACATCTAAATCAGCTTCAATCAGAGCTTCTTGAGAATTTGCTGGATTCATTTGATAGGTTTTTTTATCCCCGAATTTCGGAGCTGAATCCAAGGCATCACGGAAAGGCCCATAAAATGCACTGGCATATTTTGCAGTATAGGACATGATTGACGTGTCGATAAATCCGTTTTCGTCCAAAATATCCCGGATATAGCCCACACGGCCATCCATCATATCCGAAGGGCCCAAAATATCTACCCCCGCATCAGCCTGAGCAAGAGACATTCTCCCAAGGATTGTCAGGGTTTCATCATTTAAAATCTTTCCACCTTTCACCAAACCATCATGTCCATCACTACTGTAGGGATCCATTGCCACATCGGACATCAGGCAAACTTCAGGAAACCGCTTCTTGATTTCCCTTAGGGCTTTCAGATAAAAAGTCTCCGGATTATAACTTTCAGAAGCAATGGAATCTTTTAAGGTCTCAGGATAAGCCGGAAATACATCAAAGGCCATAATCCCCAAATTCATGCAAGATTCAATTTCTTTCAGCATCAAATCAATGGAATACCTATGGATGCCTGGCATGGAATTCACCTCTATTTGCTTATTTCTTCCATCTACAAGGAATAAAGGAAATATGAGGTCTTTGACAGAAACTTGGGTTTCTTCTACCAGTCCACGAATAGACTCTGATTTCCGGTTTCTTCTAGGTCTTCTCTGCATATGTATAGGAATTATCGGGCAAAACTAATGAAGGAAAACTACTTTGGCTTTGTATGATATTAACCTTTTCAGGAGATTAACTCAAATCAAAAGGGCTAAAACATCATCAGATGAAATTTCCGTATAACTAGTAATATAAGCTTCACAAGGAGGCAAATCGCTTTTTTCATGCGTGGAAAGGACACCAACCACTTTCATCCCTGCATTTTTGGCTGCCATTACCCCAGAAAATGAATCCTCAAAAACGAGGCAATCTGATGGTTTGAAGGACAAATTGCTTGCAGCATTTAAATAAACTTCCGGGTCAGGTTTGTGTTTGGATACGTGCTCGCTAGCTAAGGCAGATTCCAAATGGGGGAATAAATCTAAATGTCCAGCAATCAATTCCAAATTTGCAAAGGGAGCTGAAGTTGCGACCCCAGTCTTAAAACCTGCAGATCTCAAATCCCTAAAAAACTCCATAAAACCTGAAATCGGCTCTACATGGTGTTTATATATCTCGCGAAACAAACTCTCCTTTTCATCTTCCAACTCCAGCAGCTCTTGCCCTTCTATCTTTCTGCCCAAGAAGTGGCTCAGGATATACCCATTGTTTTTTCCATACATGTGAGCTTTGAAATCCTCTTCAGTCGGAAACAAATTCCTTTTTTCGAAGAATAATTTAAAAGCTTGCGAGTGGAATGGGTTGGTATGACAAATCACCCCATCCATATCAAATATGACTGCTTTGGACATTTTAGTAATCAGGCAATCTTGAAGTTACTTCTTATCAAAGGCTGAAATCACTTTTTCAATAATGTCGCAACACTCATGAATTTGCTCTTCAGTCATTACTAATGGAGGTGCAAATCGGATGATATTTCCATGGGTAGGTTTTGCCAAAAGACCATTTTCAGCAAGTTTCACACAAATATCCCAGGCAGTTGAGCTTTCCGGGCTATCATTGATTACCACTGCATTCAACAATCCTTTTCCTCTAACGAGTTTGGCGATAGAGTATTTATTGACCATTTGCTGCATTCGAGATCTGAAAATCTCCCCTAGTTTTCTGGCGTTTTGAGCCAATTTTTCATCTCGAACTACTTCCAAAGCAGTCATCGCAACTTTTACTCCCAGAGGATTTCCTCCAAAAGTGGATCCATGCTGCCCTGGCTTGATGACTTCCATGATAGACTTGTCAGACAAGACTGCTGAAACCGGATAAAAACCTCCTGAAAGCGCTTTACCCAAAATCAAAATATCTGGTTTGGTATAAGTCTCCTGCTTTTCACAATGACCTTCACAAGTACAATTCCCACAAACTGCAAGTAAAGAACCTGTTCTGGCTATCCCTGTCTGGATCTCATCGGCAATGAGGAGTACTCCTTTAGATTCGCAGGCTTCTTTAGCTTTTTTGATATAATCTTCAGCTGGAGTATATACACCGGCTTCTCCCTGAATTGGCTCAACTAAAAATGCTACCACTCCATCTATTTCCAAGGCAGATTTAAGCGCTTCTACATTATTATAAGGTATGCGAATAAAACCATCAGTGAATGGACCAAAATTCTTTCTCGCATTTGAATCATTGGAAAAAGAAATGATCGTGGTGGTTCTACCATGAAAATTATTTTCAGCGACAATGATTTTTGCCTGATTCTCGTCTACTCCTTTTTTCTCATATCCCCATTTCCTGGCGATTTTCAAGGCAGTTTCTACTCCTTCCGCACCAGTATTCATGGGCAACACCATGTCAAATCCGAAATATTCGGTGATGTATTTTTCAAAGGGACCCAAAAGATCGTTGTAAAATGCCCGGGAAGTCAAAGTCAGTGTTCCCACTTGTTCAATCATAGCATCTTTGATTTTAGGATGACAGTGGCCTTGATTTACTGCTGAGTAAGCAGAAAGGAAATCATAATATTTTTTCCCTTCTACATCCCAAAGGAATACACCTTCACCTCTTGAAAGCACAACAGGCAATGGATGATAGTTATGCGCTCCATATTTGTTTTCGAGCTCAATGGCCTGCTTGCTTGAGGTAATTTTTTCCATTTTCATATCAATTTTTGGGCTTTTTCTTCAATTTTGCCCTAAATATAGTGATTGCTGGAAGGCTAAGCCATGAATAATAAAAAGAACCAAAGTTCCCCCCTTACCAAAGAGGATTATTATATAAATGAAAATGGACTGATGGTTTTCACTGAAAAATATCATCTGAAGCGGGGATATTGCTGCGGAAGCGGCTGCAAACACTGCCCTTATCCAAAAGGGTAGGATCATTCAGAATATTTTTAAAATGCTTTGTTGGTAATTCCCAAAAAGTTCCGATATTTGCAGACTCATTACAGAAACGCATACCAATTACGATATAGATCATGGCAAAAGTTTGTGACATTACCGGCAAAAGACCTCGAGTAGGTAACAACGTGTCCCATGCAAACAACAAGACGAAGCGTAGATTTTATCCAAATCTTCATAAGAAGAGCTTCTACGTACCTGAAGAAGACGCATGGATTACATTGAAAGTAAGCTCAAAAGCGCTGAAGACAATCAACAAGAAAGGAATTTCTGCAGTTTTGAAAGAAGCTCAGGATAACGGCATGATTGTAATCAAATAATCAAAGTCACAGTCCCTTAAATCAACACCGAGATGGCTAAGAAAGGTAATAGAGTACAAGTGATTTTGGAATGTACAGAGCACAAGAACTCTGGCATGCCAGGTACTTCAAGATACATCACTACCAAAAACAGAAAGAACACTACCGAAAGATTGGAATTGAAGAAATTCAACCCAATCCTTAAGAAAGTGACTGTTCATAAAGAAATCAAGTAATTTAGCTTGGGTCTAGGCCCACTTAAACGACAAAGAAATGGCTAAGAAAGTAGTAGCAACCCTAAAAAAAGAAGGTGGCGTGTCTTACGCCAAAGTTATCCGTGCCGTAAAGTCTGACAAGACTGGTGCATATACCTTCAAAGAAGAAATGGTTCCTTCCACATTGGTTCAGGACACCTTGAAAAAATAATTTGCCTAGTGCATCGTAATGTATCCAAGTCCCTCTGACCTCAATCAGTAGGGACTTTTTCGTTATATTCCATTTTTATAAACATAATCCAAGCATGGGAATCTTTGGTTTCTTTTCAAAAGATAAAAAAGAAAGTCTTGACCAAGGTCTTCAAAAGACCAATGAATCGATCTTTTCTAAAATCAGTAAGGCTGTAGTCGGCAAATCCACCGTCGATGAAGAAATTCTGGATGAGCTCGAAGAAATTCTAATTACTTCTGATGTAGGTGTTGATACCACCATTAAAATCATCAGAAGAATCGAGGAGCGGGTTGCCAAAGACAAATACCTCAATGCAGCTGAACTGGACACCATTCTTAGAGAAGAAGTCGCAGGCCTATTGGAAGAAAGCAATACTAAAGAATTTTTGGATTTTGAAATCCCTGCAGATAAAAAGCCTTATGTAATAATGGTGGTAGGAGTAAACGGGGTAGGAAAAACCACTACCATCGGAAAACTTGCCAACCTTTTCAAAAACGCAGGCAAATCGGTAATACTAGGTGCGGCAGATACTTTTAGAGCTGCGGCAGTCGACCAATTGATTCTTTGGGGAAATAGAGTTGGTGTTCCTGTGGTTTCTCACGGAATGAATACAGACCCTGCTTCTGTTGCTTTTGACGCAGTGAAGCAAGGAGTAGACACCCAAGCGGACGTGGTAATTGTCGATACTGCAGGAAGACTTCATACCAAAGTCAATTTGATGAATGAGCTAAGCAAGATCAAACGCGTAATGCAAAAGTTCATCCCGGACGCACCTCATGAAATCATGCTAGTCCTTGATGGTTCTACAGGACAAAACGCTTTTATTCAGGCCAAGGAATTCACAAAAGCAACGGAAGTCACCTCACTGGCGATAACCAAGCTGGACGGAACGGCAAAAGGTGGGGTAGTAATCGGGATTTCTGACCAATTCAAAATCCCTGTGAAATATATTGGGGTCGGAGAAAAGATGACTGATCTTCAGATTTTCAACCGAAAAGAATTTGTGGATTCTCTATTCAAAAAGAAATAAGAAATCCTTCTTCCTCTTAAAGTCCAGCTCCGGTTGGACTTTTTTTTTGAAAAAATTTGAACCTAATTCTTTTTTTATCGTAATTCACAATGATATCATTTTAACATCATATTGAAATGGAAAAAATAACTAAACCTCTTTCAGGCTATCTTATCCTTTGCGTAGATCTTGCCTTGATTCCCGCTGCTGCATTTTCGTTTATCAATGAATTGCATTTACTGGGCGCCATTTTGGGCCTACTAATGATCCTAATTATTCCTGGGTATTTTACCCTTCAGCCAAACAAGGCAATGGTTTTGATTCTATTTGGAGCCTACAAAGGAACTGTAAAGGCCAATGGCTTCTTTTGGGTAAACCCATTTATGAGCAAGCAAAAAATCTCACTCCGGGTAAGAAATTTTGAGAATAAGCCGTTAAAGGTTAATGATAAAATTGGTAATCCTGTCATGGTTGGAACCATCGTTGTTTGGCAGGTCGAAGACACCTTCAAGGCAATCTTTGATGTAGAAGACTACGAAAACTTTGTGCACCTACAAACTGATGCAGCTGTAAGAAAAATGGCTGGCCTTTATCCTTACGATAATTTTGAGGATGAAGAAGCGGAAGTCACGCTTAGATCTGGGGTAGAAGAAGTCAACCATTCCTTGGAGAAAGAAATCAAAGAGCGATTAAACCACGCCGGCATTAAAGTAATCGAAGCTAGAATCTCTCACTTGGCTTATGCTTCAGAAATTGCCTCAGCCATGCTCCAAAGACAGCAAGCAACTGCAATTGTAGCAGCTCGCCAAAAGATTGTAGAAGGAGCAGTAGGCATGGTAGAAATGGCATTAGCAGACCTAAAGATCAAAGACATCATCGAATTTGACGAGGAGAAAAAGGCAACCATGGTATCCAATCTAATGGTAGTCCTTTGCTCAGATAAAAGTGCCAGCCCGGTATTAAATGTCGGAACCTTACATCAATAATTCCCATGACCAATCTGATCTTCAAAGAGGAACAATCCTATCGAGGGACCTGGCTGATGTATCTTATTCTAATGCTGGAAGTCCCAATGATTTCACTGGTCTCCTTTTTAATTTGGAGATCAGAGCCTGATAAAAGTAGGGCTGTCTTAATCATTGGGTCTTTCCTTGGAGTTTTGAGTTTGGTGTTTTTTTTCTTGATGTCTATCAAGCTAAAAACACGAATTGACCCAGATGGTGTGAAATTCAGATTTTCACCTTTTATCAATAGCTGGAAAACTTTCCGAAAAGAGGAAATCCTGAGTATTGAAGTGGTGGAATATAGCCCATTATCCGACTTTGGTGGATGGGGATTAAAGGGAAATAGATCGACAAAAGCCTACAGCGTTTTAGGTGATCAGGGGCTTTTATTGGATATCGGCCAAAAGAAGAAAGTCATGATTGGCACACAGAAACCAAAAGAGCTTAAGTCCTATATTGAAGAATGGGTAAAGGAGGAATAGCATGTCAAAAAAGAAAGCTTTTGCCCTGAGGTTAGATGAAGAAACGCTAAAAGCCATTGAAAAATGGGCTGCCGATGAATTCCGCAGTACAAATGGGCAATTGGAATGGATCATACGAGAAGCTTTGAAAAAAGCGGGTAGGCTGCAGAAGTAGGTTTTAGGATAGATTCCTTGAATCTATTCAAATAGCCACTCCAAATTCAGATTTGATAAAAGGATTTTGGTAAATTGAAAAAGTTAAAATTCTTTTACCATGAAATATTTAAAGAAAATCCTATTTCTCGGGAGTTTAGTTTTTACAGCTTATTTAACTCCAGCCATTTCCTCTTTTGCACAAGAAGCAAGCACTGAGCTAACTAAGGAGGAGAAAAAACTTCTTAAGGCTAAGGAAAGCCTTGAAAAGGCTGAAATTGACCTTGAAAAAGCAAAAGAAAAACTAAATGAAGAAAGAGAAAAGCGAAGCAAAATGCAAAAGAGCTTTGAGAAATCAAGCTCTAAAGGAAAACTTTCTCCCGATGCGATTTCAAAACAAACCAAGTCCTTAAGCGATCAAACCAAGAAAATTGAAAAGATTGAAAAGGAGATCGAGGACCTAGAGGAATATATCCGGGAAAATAAAAAAGATGGATAATCCAATTTTAAGCAGAGCCTTTTTAAGGCT
The DNA here is from genome assembly GCF_004362805.1 of Algoriphagus boseongensis. Lineage (GTDB taxonomy): Bacteria > Bacteroidota > Bacteroidia > Cytophagales > Cyclobacteriaceae > Algoriphagus > Algoriphagus boseongensis. The sequence goes on along the minus strand of NZ_SNYF01000008.1, from coordinate 5,524 downwards.
CTTTTTTTATAGATAATCCAAAGGTTTTTTTAGGCTTAAGGAGAAAGAGATTTTTTTACCTTTGAGGCTGAATCTAACCCATGAAAAAAGTAATCAGTTTAGCCATAAGATTTATTCCAAGGCCTATCCTTCAGCAGGTTAGTCCATTGGTCATGAAAGTCCTCGGCACATTAAATCAAGGAAAGGACGTACAATGCCCAATTTGCAAAAGTGAGTATAAAAAATTCCTTCCCTATGGCAGAAACCCAAGAGAAAATGCACTTTGTCCTTCCTGCCTTTCTCTGGAAAGACACCGCCTGATGTGGCTCTATTTGCAGGAAGAAACTGCATTTTTTACCGATTCCTTGAAGGTACTTCATGTGGCTCCTGAGCATTGTTTCATTGATCGATTTGAGTCACTGCCAAATCTTGACTACATCACAGCCGATATAGAATCTCCTCTGGCCAAGGTGAAAATGGACGTCCATGCGATCCCTTTTCCGGAAAATTCTTTTGATGTCATCTTTTGTAACCACGTTTTGGAACATGTAGATGACGACATTTTAGCCTGCTCCGAATTCAACAGGGTTTTAAAGCCCGGAGGTTGGGGAATCCTACAATCCCCCGTTTATAACCTTGAAAAAACCATAGAAGATAAATCTATAACCGACCCCGCAGAACGAGAACGCTTATTTGGCCAAAGAGATCATGTCAGGAAATTTGGGAAAGATTATGCTGAAAGGCTGAGAAAATCAGGTCTTTTAATTGAGGAAAATCAGTTTGTTAAAAACCTTCCAAAAGAACTCGTTAAACGTCACGCATTAGCGCCAGATGAAGTGATTTTTGTATGCAGAAAGGGAGTTTAACTCGTAATCTTTTTCTTTATCCATTCAAAAATTAGCCCGGATCCGTAAGCCATTAATTGGATAATAGAAGTAATTAAACTCAAAACCGCAACCTGAAGAGATTGGTATTTGGCTAATGAATTTAAAAAAACACCCAACATCCAGGCTCCCAAAATCACTAGCTGAAGCTTAAAAATCAGGAAGCCCAAAACTCCAAAAACGGGAATGGAAAGCAAAAACAACAAAAACCCACTAGGAAGCAAGTGTACCAGTTTAATGGCATCGGGGTGAAATCTTGAAACATTTACTCGATTTCTACCAAAGGAAAATGCTTGCTTAGCAAATGAAAAAAGGGTGTTTTTTCTTTTGTGAAAAACATATGCATCCTGAACCAATTCCATTCTGTACCCGGCTTTTTTAATTCTGATACTCCATTCAATATCCTCACCTCTATTAGGATCTACAAAGCCTCCTACTTCCTCAAAAACCTTTCGGGAAACACCCATATTAAAGCCGCGGGCCTGATACTTGGAAACATCTTTTAATTTTCCTCTGATCCCCCCAGTAGTCCAAAAAGAAGTCATGGCAAAATCCATTGCCTTTTGAAGATTGGTAAAGTCCTCACCAGCTGCATCGGGACCTCCAAAAGCATCTAAACTTCGGCTTTTAATTGCATTCCAAAGATTTTGAAGATAATCCTTAGGAAGAATTACATCTGAGTCTAGAATAACAAAAAAGTCTCCTTTGGCGCGACTCATTCCGAAATTCCGAGCGAATCCCTGTCCGGTATTGAATTGAAAAAAATAGGATAAGGAAAGTTTTGAAGCGTAATATTCACAAACCTCCTTAGAATCAATCGATGAACCATCTTCAACCACCAGCACTTCAAAATCAGTAAAACTTTGATTTCTAAGGCTTTCAAGAAGCTCCCTTAATTCTTCCGGGCGATTAAAAACTGGAATGATTACAGAAAAGAACATCAGAAATCAAAATTGACCTCTTCATCGATTTTATATTCTGTTTCCTTGGCTGTATTGGAAGTCATCAATTCAGCCAAGAAGCCTGTGACAAAAAGTTGTACCCCGATGATCAAAGCAACCAAGGCGAGGAAAAACAATGGTTGATCGACAATCTCCCTTACTTTTAGCCCTTTGCTAAGTCCATAGATTTTTTCAAAAATCAAATATGCAGTTATTATAAAACCGGTCATGAAAGAAAGACTTCCCAGCAATCCGAAAAAATGCATAGGTTTCTTTTTGTACCGGTGTACAAACGTAACGCTGACCAAATCCAGAAACCCATTAAGGAAACGTTCTAGTCCAAATTTGGAATAACCATACTTTCTGGCTTGATGCTGAACTACTTTTTCTCCGATTTTTGGAAAACCATTCCACTTGGCTAATAGCGGGATATACCGATGCATTTCCCCGTAAACATGGATATTTTTGACTACTTTATTTCGATAGGCTTTCAAACCGCAATTGAAATCATGCAACTGAATTCCGGAAATCCATCGTGTTACTCCATTGAAAAATTTTGAAGGGATAGTTTTTGAAATAGGGTCATGGCGATCTTTTTTCCAACCCGAAACCACATCAAGACCTCCTTTTACCATTTCATAAAGGCCAGGAATTTCATCTGGACTGTCTTGTAAATCCGCATCCATGGTGATTACTACTTCACCGAGAGCTCTTTTAAAACCGGCATCAAGGGCAGCGGATTTCCCATAATTTCTGGTAAAATTCAAACCCCGCAAACAAGAATCCTTTTCAGTCAATTCTAAGATCACTTCCCAGGACCTGTCCGTACTTCCATCGTTTACCAAAATCACCTCATAAGAAAAGCCGTGTGCATTCATCACACGGCTGATCCATTGGGTTAATTCTGGTAAGGATTCCTCTTCGTTAAAAACTGGTATTACGACGGAAATTTGGATCATAGATTAATAATCGAGGGACTTGTCTCGTTTCTTTAAAATTGCTCCCAAAATTAATGCAATTATCGCATAAGCAATCAATCCGAAACCAAAGCCTTTCAATTGACCTGAAAGGGTATAAGGATCTGAGGAGCTTTTACGCATCTCATCAAGCATTTCTGGACTTAATGAATCTGGATTACCTCCAAAGCTCTCCATCATTTTCATAGAGTTTTCGAAAGTTATATCTGCCAAAACTGAACCCAAATCCGGGTCAATTACTTGGAATAATAATAGCTGTCCTACCAAGGAAACTAATCCCGAAACGATCATGGTAAGAAAACTGAAATTGAAGGCGGTACCAAAGGACATGAACCCACCAAGTTCGGTTCTGTATTGCTTTCCGAAATAAATAATCAAACCAAAGAAAATGACCAGAAATCCCAAACCAAACCACCAAGTGGCCAGTAAGGTAGAATCAACAAAATAGGCAATATAGGTCAGCGCCAAAGCTATTAGACCCATAGTGATCCCTGGCTTAATTGCTGCTTGAAAAGGGGATTGTGCTTGCTCTTCCATAAGATATCAGTTAGGATTTTTCCTTAAAATAATAGAAATAATAATGCTGAAAAACATTCCAGGAATGATTTTCCATAGCCCATCATTGAAAGCTATATCCCACGAGGTAAGCGATTTTATACTTTCTTGAGTATAGTTAAAAGATGCTTCACCTACCTGGGATATTATCATGTCCCTGTTTTCTTGCAATACTTGAATCTTTGATTCTTTGATTAATTGAAAAAAATCTGGCATTAAAGAAAGTACAAGCCAAATTCCAAGTGAAGACAGTATTCCTATCATGGTATAGGTTACAAATCCAATTGTCATTCCTTCCGCAAAAGAAAGAAATCCGTTATTGGAATATTCCTTGAAAAACTTAATCGCCAAAAAAACCGCGACAGGTATAAGTACATAACCAAAAATCAAACTCAGATTAGTCGGATCAGGGCTTAAAAACCGAAGTAAAAAGAAGGAAATCAAACTGAGGACACCACCTAAAACTCCGAACTGATAGGCAGTTTTAAGGTATTTATTCATTTACTCTCTGGAGGTTTCCCTTTTGAAATACAAACTTTACCTGTCCAGTAAGACTTGTTCCAAACCAAGGATGATTAGAGGAAAGGGATTTATTTGACTTTTCATCATAAACCCAGGATTGGGTAGGGTCGAAAATAGTCACGGATTCATTTTGCGATCCAATAATTTTTGAAGGCCCAGCGGTGATTTTTTCAATTAAAACCTCCCAACTCAATTCCTGCGAAAGTTGAACTAGAGCAGGAAGGAAAGCCTGAAGTCCTGCCATCCCAAAAGATGCCAAATCAAATTCTGAAAATTTGGAATCAAAATCTTGAGGTTGGTGATTAGAAACTAGCGCATCAATAGTTCCATCCAGAATTCCATCAATCAAGGCGGCCCTATCGGATTCTGACCTGAAAGGAGGGTTCACCTTATAGTTAGGATCAAAGGTCATCAGATCTTTATCCTTAAAAATTAACTGATAGATAGAAGTATCAGCGGTAACATTTAAGCCCTCTGCTTTAGCTTTCCTGATCAATTCTACCCCCTTTTTGGTACTCAATGTCTGAAAATGAACCCTACCACCAGTATAGCGAAGTATTTCAAGATTTCTTTGAATAGCAATATCTTCAGAAAGATTGGGGATCCCTTTCATTCCGAGTTGAGTCGAGATTTCACCTTCATGCATTTGTCCAAATATTGAAAGAAGCGGATCATAGGCATGATCAAACAGTACCCCGTCAAACTTTTGGAGGTACTGCAAAATCTTCATGAAGCGGTCCGAATTGGAGAGAGGCTTAATCCCATCTCCAAAAATCTTAACACCTGATTGAAAGTGCATATCAAGAATCTCGGTTAAATCTTCTCCCAAAGTATTCTTGGTAACAGCACCCATGATTTCAAGATCTATCCCAAATTTTCTGGATCTATTTAGGACAAAATCCACTTCATTTTTGGATTGAATAACCGGATCGGTATTGGGCATAATAACCGCCTTTACGAAACCAGAAGAAATCAAGCTTTGACAAAGACTTTCTACTGTTTCTCGATATTCTTGTCCAGGCTCACCAAGGCCACAACGGAGATCTATCCAGCCAGAAGAAGCAAAATAGGAAGAGCAATCAATTATTTCCTTGAACTCTGATTCTGAAGAATCGACCAATTCTTTGAAAGATTGATCATGGATAAAAAAGTTTTTTGGTTCGGAAATTTTTCCGTTACGAATAAATCTGAGATTCTTAAATAATACTGACATCCATTAAGATTTAGTGCAAAACTGCAATAATATTCCCTAAAATGAAATGTTATAAGGTGAAAACTAGTACAGTGAAAATTGAAACACATAAATCACCAATTGGAAAAGAAGGCCAGATATCAGAATTTAAGCCAGACAACTGCAAAAAGAATTTTCAGCAGAAATTCGTTTTAACAAAAAAGCAGGTCAGAATAATTTGGGCTCCTTATTGGCTATTATGGCATCCTAACCTCTGCGTTAATATGTGAAATTGTCCTAGGTAAGCCTATTCTTATGTCTAGTGTCTTGCGTCTTGTTTCTAGTGTCTTTGTTCTTCTCGCCTATAAACGTCAAAAGCCCTCCGAGTGATCGAAGGGCTTTTTGAATAATGTGGCGGCGACCTACTCTCCCGGGTGTAACCCCAGTACCATCGGCGCTGCAGGGCTTAACTTCTCTGTTCGGGATGGGAAGAGG
>NZ_SNYF01000007.1 GCF_004362805.1 Algoriphagus boseongensis | reverse complement strand
AAAGTCTGGGAGGTTTAACACCAGATCACTTTGAACAAAATCAAATTCTAACCAAAACCAACTTCAAAACGGTCAACTCTATTTAGGACGATACAGCTCATTGACAAGAGGAATTATTTTTCAGATTCTCTCACACCCATAAAACCCATGACATCCTTATACCCCTTGCTCCAGGTCCAGAAGTATTGTGTGATCATTGGGATGTGTTTTTTCTTTTCGTAGAAAGAGTAGTCCAGATTCGTTCCTTTTTCATCCGCTGCTTTTCTAAATCTATCCACGGTTAGCCGGATTCCGGGATAGGTTTTTTCCCCTTCCAAAATCAACAATGGAACCTCATTCCCGGTCAGATAATAGATCGGCGAATAATCCTTCCAAACAGCTGGATTATCGGTAAACGCATCGTAATTGTCTTCGGCGTTGTATTTTTCCTTTCGCTCGGTGAGAAACCAGTACCAATCCAAACCCGCAGGATCATTAAGAATAGCCCCTTTCAAAGGATTCGAAAATCCCAATTCCTCATAAGGTTCATTCTTGATAGCTGCCAATGCAGCCAAATGACCCCCAGCAGAATGTCCTGAGACATACATCTTATTCGGATCACCTCCATATTTCGCGATGTTCTCATACACCCATTTGACGGCCATAACGGAAGCCTTTTCCATGGCTGGGATTTTATATTCCGGAGCCAAGGGATAATCAATAATTACAGTGACCACTTCCCTTCTGGCGAATCTGGTTCCCATAAAATCATAAATTTCCTTTCGCCCTTTATTCCAACTTCCACCATGAATAAAAATCAAGACAGGAAGGTCCTTCGCCTTTTTGGGAGCAAAGACATTCAATTGCTTTTCCGGAAAGCCATCCTCAGCCATTAGGTAAGAAATGTTTTTAGATCGGTGGATGGATTGGAACGCACAACTGCTCAAAAGTATCGTGCAAATCAGAATTGAAAGCAGGGATTTCATTGGTAACATTTGATTCAAAAAGCCTAAAAGGTGGGGTTTTGTTTTGTAAAACTAAAAAGACAACCCCCAAGGATTGCCATTTTTATCAATCAATGATTTACTTCTGATGACTGAGACGAATCGCTGCCAAGAGCCTTCTGATTCCTATAGCCCTCGGGACTGAACACTGCGAACTGCCTATTAAACCGCCGGTTCCTGCTGACTTAGGCAGTGAAAACTCCCCAATCCCCAGATGATATCTGTGGAATCTATTCCAATCACATTTCTTTCAGGAAAGCAGCCTGACAAAATATCCAGAGCTTTCTGGTCATTCTTATCTCGGAAAGTAGGCACTACCACCACTTCATTTCCAATGTAAAAATTGGCATAGGAAGCCGGAAGTCGCTGATCTTCCCAAATCACCGGACTTGGCATAGGTAGCTCTACAATATTCAGTTGCTTCCCGTTTTCAAGGCGCATTTTCTTAAGCATACCCAGATTTTCAGCTAGGATCTCGTGGTTTTCGTCGGATTTGTTTTCCTCCACCACGGTCACCACCGTATCGGCATTCACAAAGCGAGTAATATCATCAATATGTCCGTCCGTATCATCCCCGATGATCCCATCCCCTACCCAAAGGATATGATTGACTCCATAGTAATCGCAAAGGTATTTTTCGATTTGGGCTTGGTTGAGGTGCGGATTTCGGTTTTCATTGAGCAAGCAGGCCGTAGAAGTCAATAAAGTTCCTCTTCCATTAAACTCAACAGATCCTCCCTCCATGACGATTCCGGGTTTGAAGCAGGGAATTCCCAATTCTTCAGCAATCCGAATCGGAATCTGGTTGTCCAGATCATGAGGGGGATACTTGTTTCCCCAGGCGTTATAATCCCATTTCACCAGAACCTTTTTCACATCCGAATTTGGATTGATCAAAAAAGCTGGACCATGATCCCTGCACCAGGCATCATTGGTTGGAAAAAAATGGAATTTTATTTGGCTCAAATCTGCTCCTGCTTTTTCCAAATGGCCTAAAGCAAAAGCCTTCATCGCCTCATTGGCTACATTGATATTGACCTTTTGACCTTTGGCTACTTCGGTAATAAACTGGGAATAGGGAGCAAAAACGGTCTGAATCTTACCTGGCCAAGACTCCTCCTTATGCGGCCAGCTCAGCCACATAGATTCTTGGGGAGCGAATTCCGCAGGAAAATAATAACCCAATTCTGCCGGAGTAGCGGCTCCGGTTTTTGCCAATTCGAAAATATCCTTCATGGCCTACTCCTCGTCAAGAAATCGCTTGGTAATCGGATCGTAGGAATCAATTCGACGATCTCTTAAAAATGGCCAGTGAGTTCGGTATCGATCTGAACCCGTCAAATCCAGTTCCTCCACATGGATTTCCTCCTGTAAATGAGGGGCTTTATAAGTCACCCGACCAAAGGCATTGGAAACAAAAGAACCTCCCCAAAACTGCATTGGACCTTCGATTCCAGTTCGATTTACTGAAACGACCGGAATTCCATTCGCTACTGAGTGAGAGCGTTGAATAGTCTGCCAAGCATTGTATTGATCTTCGTTGGTTTGCTCATCCTGATGCAAAGCCCAACCGATAGCTGTTGGATACACCAAGAAATCTGCACCTTTCAAGGCAGTGATTCTTGCTGCTTCCGGATACCACTGATCCCAGCAAATCAATACTCCAATTTTGCCGAATTTGGTTGGAAATACTTTATAGCCCAGATCACCTGGAGTGAAGTAAAACTTCTCAAAATAGCCCGGATCGTCTGGGATATGCATTTTTCTATACTTACCCAAATAGCTTCCGTCCGCATCTAAAACAGCCGTAGTATTGTGATAAAGGCCTTCTGCCCGCTTTTCAAAAAGTGAGGCTACGATTACCACTCCAAGTTCCTTCGCCAAAGAGCCCAATACATTAGTCGATGGACCGGGAATAGCTTCAGCTAACTTGAAGTTTTCGTAATCCTCCACATCGCAGAAGTAAAGCGATCTGAAAAGTTCCTGCAAAACCACCACTTGAGCGCCTTTTTGAGCTGCCTCACGGACACCTGCAATGGTTTTGTTCATGTTTTCGGCCACATCCCCAGAGCAACTGAGCTGCACCAGACCTACTTTGACGTTTTTATTTCCCACGGCTAAGAGTTTTAAATTAGGCTGCAAAGATACCTTGGAAGGTGGGGAATGGCAAATGAAGAGAAAAAGAATGATGGTAAGGATTTGGTTAAAAAGTTCTTTTGATAAGGATCTAAACCCCTCTCTTTTGTAGGTTTGCTACTCGGATTTTCAACCTAATAAAATACAATGATTCTATTCTTTCTTAGTTTTTATTTTTTCTCACCAGTTTTCCAATCAATAAGTACAAATACTGAAAAAGATAAAATCCCAGTAATCATCGATGCGGACACGGCTAATGAAGTAGATGACTTATTTGCTCTGGCAAGGGCCTTATATTCTCAAGAATTGGATATCATAGGGATCACATCAGCTCAATTTCACATCTCCCCTTTGGCGACTGATTCTACGGTAAAAGAAAGTCAGCTGATTAATGAGCAACTGATCCAGCTTACCGAAAGGAAAGGCATTTCCCTTCCTATCGGGTCTAATTTTCCTTTAAAATCGGCTTCTGAACCTCAGCGTTCACCGGCCTCAGACTTTATTATTCAGGAAGCGCTGAAGATGAGAGGGAAAGAAAAATTGAATTTGGTCATCTTGGGTAGCTGCACTAATGTGGCCTCAGCCATTATTCAAGAGCCAAGGATTATCCCAAAAATCAAAGTTCATTATCTCGGAATTTGGCATGATCCCACCACCAACACCTTCGACAAAAAGGAATTCAACTCCGGAAATGACACCATTGCTGTCAATGTCCTGTTTGATACACCAAATCTTGACCTGACCATCATGTCCGCGACGACCAGTCAGCATTTGGTTTTTGAAAAAACCAAAGTAGATCAAGAACTCAAGGGGAAATCTGAATTGGGAGACTTTCTGGTCAATCGATGGGAAACTTATACCCGCTGGTGGACTAAAGAAGATCCTGAAAAAGCTCGATGGATCATGTGGGATGTGGCCATTATTGAGGCTTTAATTCATCCTGAATGGACAAAAACGGAAGAGTTTTGGACCCCAAAGGAGAATACCCGAAGGAAGGTGAAAATCCATACCGGAATCCAAAACCAAGAAATGGAAAATGATTTTTGGGAGGCCATATCTAAATCCAAATCTTCCAATTAATCTTCAAAGTGGCATGAAATAATCTTGGATTTAAATTCCAGTAAACCAAGACCAGTTGGGGTCACCGAATTCCGAAAATTCGTCCGTAACCACAATTTTATTCAGAAACTTCATGCTCTTATAGCCAATTTGGGTTTCTACCCTCATCCTAACTGGAGCTCCATGCTGGATCGGAAGATTTTTTCCATTCATACCATAGGCTAATATCGTCTGAGGATGAAAGGCATCCATTAGGTCAATACTGTCTGCCCACCCATCGTAGGAATAGTAATTGACATATCTGGCACTAGGCAAGATTCCAACACTTTGCAAAACTGTTCCTAAAGAAACTCCTGTCCATTGAGCAATGGCAGTCCACCCTTCCTCACAGGTATGTCTGGTGATATGGGATTGCTTAGGGAAAAGCTGTAAGTCAGCCAATGAATAATATCCGGGATTGGCTACACTTCCTTCTATTTTGATCTTCCAGTCTGCAAAACCTCCCTTTCTCAATTTCTCATATTCCTCACTGTAGTATTCCTTGGAGCTATCTCCTGGATCAACGGTGCCTAATGCCGGAAAGGAAGAAATATCAGAATAGGAATACTCTTTGGCTAAGGCCTGACCCGGAAGAAGGGTTCTTTGCGCCACATAGGTCAGATTATCGCTCATGCGTAGGATCTTCCCATAGGTTGGAGGTAGGGGTGTGGAGCAGCTAGGCAAAAGCAATCCTCCCAAAGCAACTGCTCCCGCTTTAAGGGCATCTCGACGGGTTAATGATGGTTTTTTCTTCATGAGCTAAGCAAAAATTAGTAGATGAGGAATCTCAATGTGGTTTTCAAATAGTATTATTTTCCCGTGGTCATACCTTTTAGCTGATTTTTGAACCCCGACTTGGTAATCATTACCAAATGAACTAAAAGAAATAGAACCAAGGTAAACGAAGCCAAGAAGTGAATGGTCCTAGCAGATTGCGCACCAAAGAACATTTTTAAAAGAAAAGGATAGGCTGCGGTAATTCCCGGAGACATGGTAAATCCCGTCAGAATCATGACTGGAAAGAGAAAGAAAATCACCAGCAAATAGGCTGATTTTTGGAATAGGCTATAGCTAGGCCCAAAAGTCGCCGGAGGAATTTTCAAATTAATATGCTGTTTAAATTCCTGCTTGATCGCTTCGCTAGAAAGCTCCTTTTTCTTAGGCAAAAGATGCTTTGAAAAGTGCTTGGTCAAAATTCCTAAAATCAAATAAAGCAATCCAACAAGGACCAAAATCCAAGCTCCCAGAAAATGTAAACTCCGGCCCCAGCTATTTTGGTTGAAAATGTCGAATGTTCGAACTCCAGTTACCGGAGAATTAGGTTCATCGGAAAAGGGCGTAATCTGATCCCAACCCCCATGCTTGTAATTAATGCTGACTGGTACTTCAAAAAGTGCGGGAGTCAAATCATTACCCACTTCCCCCCAGTAAAATCTCGGGTGCACCATGGTCATTTCAAATCCGGTAACCAGAAGGATAAAGAAGCTTAAGGTGACAAACCAATGAGACCCTTTGACCCAGGCTTTATGTTTGGGTTTTTCCATTTAGGACAATTCGTTTCAAATCAGAATTAAAAGCCCTAAAAATCAGGTCTTTTCTAAATATACATTTTCAGATTGAAAATCTTTTAAGATTCAAATTGTAAAACGAATTGAATCTGTTGGATAATGAAATAGTCGATTTTTTGAATTCCTATTCCAAATTCTTAAATCCCAGGAATGTAAGCGCTATTTTCAACTAAAACATGGTAGAACCAAGACCAGCTTATAAACTTGTTTAAATAAGGTCCCACAGAATGTTTGTCAAAGTCCACTTTCTTGATTTTGTCCTCTGGGACATCTTTAAAAAACGCCGCTTTCCAATCTGAAGGCATTTTTCCATAAGGGTCATAAAAAATCATAACCTCAAGATTTTCTAAGCTCGAATTCTGGTATTTAGGGGTTTTATTAATTCCGAATTCAAAAAGAATTTCTCCCAACATGAGGCCTGCAGCCAAAGAGAATAAGGTAGTTGAAACTATTGAATTAGAATTTTCTTGAAAAGACAGGTATCCTTTGCAGGGGTAACAAGAAATGGATCCATTTTTTAATCGATAATTCCCATTATTAAAAGTTCCTTTTGGTCCCTCTATTTCAATTCCATTATCACCAGTATTTAATATGATGAAATTATCCAAATCGCCACTCCATCCCTGATCAATCTGAACTCCATCTTCAGCAATCTGACTTAAAATAACCGTTGATAAATTTACCTTACCCCCATAAATAGCAATCCCATCTTCTGCCCCTTGATAGATTTCAATATTTTCAATTATAGTACCCGATCCTACACCTGCCAAGGTGAAGGAAGGGATTCTTTTTCCAGTATCCAGTCGATTTCCTGCAAACCGGATAAATATATTTTTCAATATCCCAGAATTATCCTCATTATTCATTCCCCCATATTTGGCACTCTCTCCGAATCCTTCAAATCCTTTTAGAGAATACTCTATTGCATCTCCTGGAAATGAACCTCTTGCCTTACCTAAAATGATCAAGCCTCCCCAAAGCCCTTTTTCTTTAGAATAGTCAACTTCTCTAACTTCGTCCCACCAATGCATATCCAAAAAGCTGAAATTTTGCTTTGGATTTGTTTCTCCCGGAGAAATCAGATCAAGGGAGGATGTGAAAATAATTGGCTGGTCGCTAGTTCCCTGTGCATCTATTTTAGCTCCCCTCGAGATGACCAAGGCTGATGTTTCTTGGAGATTAGTTTCCCCTTTGACAATTACTCCTTTTTGGATAGTTAGTTTGGATGGAGCCTTTACAGTTATCCTTTTTTCGAGTATATAAATATTCCCGGTATACCAAATTTGATCTTCTGAAATATCCTCTTTCACCCTAATGATTTTTGGATCAAAAGGTGATGGGGATTCCGGATTTTCTTGGATTGGACTGCTTCCTTTGCTTTCAATAATTTTAATCAGGCAAAGCTTTTCAAAAAAATCTCCATCCTTATCTCTGGCAAAAACAACTAGTTTAAGTTCCTCTGCTGCTTTAAATTTTCCCGATTCTGCATTGAATGAAAAAGCCTTTGAAAACGATTTTTCTCCTGAAAGTTTATTAGACTCAATCTCAATCCCATTCAATGAAAGTCTGATTTCAGATAATCCATCTAAAGCATCAATAGTAAACTCCAGATTTAATTCTGAATCTATCTCCACTTCCACTTGCTCAGGGAGTCCTTCAATAATAATCCCATTATCTAACTCTACCTCCTCCCTGCAAGAGTTTAAAATTAATAAAATGAGAATCCAGAATATGTAGGCTAAAAATGAATTCTTCATAGCAATAACATTTAGGTTTCATTCAAATACTAAGTCATCTTGTAATCTGTTTGAAAGGATTATTTTAAATCAAGGCGCCAAAATCTTGATTACAACTCTCTTGGAATGAGAATCTCCATCGACATCTCTAGCATAAATAACTACCTCAATTGAGTCCTTGAGACTAGGCTCCCAAAACCCATCATCTGTAATCTGAGCTTTCAGGGAATACCTTCCTGGGGATTCCTTTTCTCCTCGAAAGGTCATGACCTCTTTTTCGATCCTGTCTTGAAAGATTTTAGAGGAAGAAAGTCCATCCAAAGCTTGAATTTGAAAATTTAACTCCACCTCTGTCCCATGGACGACTTCAAGGAAAGAAGGTAGGCCTAGAATTTCTACTTCATTGTTTTGAACTGAAGGTGGGCTGGCCTCGGTACAACCAAGGAGGCCAGCCAGCAAAAAAACACCCATTTTTCTTAGTGAAATTTTCATTTGAGGAGAGGCTTTTGATTAATTATTTCACTGGCTTCAAGCCATTGCTATAAACAAACTGGGCCAATTCGTAACCTTTCTCTTCTCCGATTTCTATTGCTTTCCGAAAATGGTAGCCGATGTAAATTCTGGAAAGGGAGTTTTCTCTTACTGCCTCATCAATTGAGCTAAAAGATCTTGTCCCAGGCCAATAGCCACTGTCCGTAGAAAATGGAATGGCCGATTTACCAAAAAATGAAATCAATACCCCGCCTGCAGCAGCTCCAGAAATAGCATGGGCAGATGGATATTCTCCTACAGCTGGAGTGACTAATACCGGAGTCCAAGAAGGGTCCCCAACGGTTTGGTCATTTCCATCCATTTCACCCAACCTAATCGCTGAAATTGGTCTCCAATAGTTAAAGAATATTTTGGAGTCAAATACCGCGATATATGAATCCGCTATAGCCATATGCATTAAGGCAAATAGTCTTGCAGTTTCCCAAAGGTTTGTGTATTTGTTGTTTTGCAGCAAAACTTCTCTCGCTACCCGGTTCCAACCCCTTGAGGAGTTTTCTGCCCAAAAAACACCTAAGGCTCTATCGTCAGGAGAAATGGTCACACTATTTATTGCTCCCAGGCTTTTTACTTCGTTGTAATCAGCTGTGTATTCAGGACTATTAATGGCAAATGGAGGTTCTGGACGGAATTGGTCAGCACTGGAAATTACCCAAGTCTGTTGCTTATGAAATCCTGCCAAAGCATAATTGAGTGGCGGCAGATATCTATACTCTCCTGGCTGGGTGCCATTGGGAGGCGTAGGGTTATATCCAACCAATTGCAAATACGGACCATCAACGGATCGTTTTGACAGCACTGCCTGAGCGACCTGCTTTCCAAGAGCGATACCTTTGTCCTTTTTCTCTTTGTCTTTAAGCTCAGCCATGGTGGCGTTGTATAGGCTATCAAATCTGGTCTGAGTCGGAGCATCTTGGGGACCTATTGTCTTGGCTACTTCATAAATCGCCTGAATCAGCGTAGCATTGGGATCAGCATTTTTATCCGAAACCTTTGAAGCATAGGTCTGATATCTGGCATCTACAGAATTGACTGCATCATGCATGGTGACATGGAAAATGGCAAAAACCCTAGAAATAATGGGAGGAGGAAATCCTGTAGTTGGAGTAAAGGTGTAGGCCTTTTCGAGCTGTCTATTCCATGCTAGAAAGTATTTCGGGGAATCCTTCAGATTTTCACCCTGATCCCACGTCATATTTTTCCTAACTGGAACTGTTTGTAATTCAGGATAGCAACCCTGAAATACTAGTAAAACTGATACTCCAAAGAGTAGACTTCCCAATCCAAATAAATTTTTTAATTTGAATTTGTCGATGAATAGCTTTTTCATAGGATTGATTTTTTGGTTAGACAAATGGGTTAAACTTTAAAAATTGATGGGTTTTGAAGAACAAATCGGTATTTGCTCTTACCCAAAGATTGGTCTAGCTCAAAAATATACTGTGGTAAAAAACCGACATCCTTTATGGCTTCAGGATGTGGGCCTACTATCTTAATCCTAAAATTCTATCCGGACTAAGGGTATCTAAATCCCAAAGTTGGGCAGGGGTAATACCTGAAAAATCCTTGTAGTCTTTTGCCATATGCTGGTAATCCTCATATCCGCAGGCAGCCGAAACTTCATACCAGGACAGTTCAGGGTTTTTGGTTTTGAAAATATAACTCTTGGAAAAGCGGTTGATACGCAGCATAGTTTTGGGTCCTACCCCAAAATACTTTTTGGAAAGCCTCTCAAATTGTCGGAGTGATAAACAGGCTTCATCGGCCAGAAAATCAACGTTTTGGATTGATTCAGAAATAAAAAAATAAGGTAATGCTCTTTCAGAGGGATGATTATCCATGGAACTCTTTTTCCTAAATAGAACAATCAATAATTGGTCGACTAACTGAACCATAGCCTCGTAAGACCTGCATCCTTGAAGTTTTTCCTCTATTTCTCTCGTTTCGATCGGAAATAAAAGTTCAAAATCTAGGCTCTTATCCTTCAATTCCTCAAAAGGAATACCCGTCAGTCTATGAAGTGCACCAGGGTAAAAAGGAACCTGAATAATCAAAAATTGAGGCGATACCATTCTATAAACCAATTGGGTAGATTGCCCGACTAGCGTGGCCTTATTTCTGATTATAGTTTCTTGATCCTTTTGGAGATAAATTTTTTCACAACCCTTCACATAAAAAATCAAATATTGCTCCCCCCTCGGAGGAAACGCCTTAAAAGGAATTTTAGCTTTTGGAGAAAATTCAAAATGCCGGACATGGTAGGACTTTACCAAGCCGGCCAATTCATGTGAAGGTGAAAAATTTTTGAAAATCATGATCCTTTAAAAATAATTTTTTCTAATCCCCACAAAATCAGACTATTAAAAATAGTTTCATTTGAAAGAAATACCAAAAAACAATCCTATTCTTCTAAAACTTTTTTTCGCAGAAAATACTAATCCACAAGAAAAATCTCCCCTTTCCAACTTATAGGTTATTGGATGAAGTCAGGATAAAACCTACTTTTAAACTTGCCATAAACCCTTAGAACCTATGAAAAAGATTTTCTTGTTTGCTCTTCTAATTTGCCTCGGAACATTCTCCACTTTTGCACAAAAAGGAACCAAAGAACGGATCAAAATTCATAGCAAAGCCCTAGAGGGCAATCTGATCGGTGATCCAGCAGATCGGGAAGTGACCGTTTACCTTCCCCCTTCCTATCAGTCTAATCCGGAAAAGAGATTTCCTGTACTTTACATGTTGCATGGATTTACAGACAATGATTCCCAATGGTTTGGATGGGAAAGTCATTGGATCAACTTACAGGATGTCATCGAGCAGTCTTTAGCGGAAGGACTTTCCAAAGAGATGATTGTAGTGATGCCCAATGCATATAATCGATTCAAAGGCAGTATGTATGCGAGTTCGGCTACAATTGGGGACTGGGAGACTTTTATAACTCAGGAATTGGTCAACTATGTCGACTCGAACTATCGAACCCTTCCCAATAAAAAAAGCCGTGGATTAGCAGGTCATTCCATGGGTGGATACGGTACACTCCGCTTGGGAATGAAATACCCGGAAGTTTATTCGGCCATTTATGCCTTAAGCCCCTGCTGCATGGATGGAACAGCCTCCACCAATCCAGAAATGATGAAAAAACTGGAAAGCTTGACCCCAGACCAACTTCAGGGGACCTCATTTTTTGAAATTGCAGCTTTGGCCACTTCCGCAGCATTTGCTCCGAATCCTAAAAACCCTCCTCTCTATCTGGATCTGCCCGCAAAAGAAGGAGCTCCACGTCAAGATGTAATCAACAAGATCATCGCAAATCGTACCCTGAATTATGTGGATCAATATATCCTCAATCTCAAAAAACTGAGAGCCATCGCTATCGATGCTGGACTTCAGGACAGAGGAATAAGCGAAGCAACAAAAACTTTGCATGAAGTTTTGGATTCCTATCAAATCAAGCACTTCTATGAAAGCTATGAAGGCGATCACCTTAACCGGATTGCTGAACGAATTCAGACCAAGGCACTTCCTTTCTTTTCGGAAAATCTCAGTTTCCAATAATCTAAATCCCATCAAAAAGAGGAAATAATTCAGCTAATGAAATAAACGATTCCTACCGCGCATTTCATTTCTATGACCATTTACCATTTGAGTAAACTCTCCTTGGATTTCCAATCCCTTTTTCTATTTTCACACTTTGAGACAATAGAACCAAAATCCTATGAAAAAACATCTTTTGCTTATTCTTTCTGCTTTCCTGCTAATACTGAATACTCAGGCGCAGGAAGCCCTTTTCCGAGCTCAAAACATCATTTCCCCCGAAGTCAACGAAGACAAAACAGTCACCTTTAGACTTTTTGCTCCCAATGCTACCGCTGTTCAGGTCACCGGTGACTTTTTACCAACAGTAAAAATGGAGACCCCAAGAGGTCCCATGGATGGACCCGGAAAGGCCGATCTAACCAAAGGAGAAAATGGAGTTTGGGAATACAAATCACAGCCTTTGGGCCCTGAGCTTTACAACTACTCATTTATCGTGGATGGTTTCAACACCACGGATCCCAGCAATCCCTTTTTGATCAGGGACGTAGCTTCTGCTACTAATATCTTTATTGTAGGAGGAGGACACGCAGACCTGTTTATGGTCAATGACATTCCTCATGGGTCAGTTACCAGAAGATGGTATGACTCTCCGGGATTGGGAATGGACAGAAGAATTACTGTTTACACTCCTCCGGGATACGAAACCTCCAAAGATTCTTATCCCGTCCTATACCTGCTTCACGGAGCAGGAGGTGATGAGGAGGCTTGGATCAATTTAGGACGAACTTCACAGATTTTGGACAACCTGATTGCTCAAGGAAAAGCAAAGCCAATGATTGTGGTAATGCCAAATGGAAATGTGATCCAAGATGGTGCTCCTGGTGAAGGAAGCAAAAATATGTACAAGCCTCAATTCATGATTCCAAAAACAATGGATGGAACCTATGAGGGTGCTTTTGAAGACATCATCAAATTTGTGGAAAGCAATTACCGAGTAAAGGCTGATAAATCTAACCGCGCAATTGCTGGACTTTCCATGGGAGGATTTCATACCCTCCATATTTCCAGATATTACCCAAATACCTTTGACTACATGGGTTTGTTTTCAGCAGCGATTATGCCTCGTGAAGATGCCACAGGAAAGGTTTACAGCAACTTTGACGAGACCCTGAAAAAGCAAATGGACAATGGCTACAAATTGTATTGGATTGCTATTGGCAAAACAGATTTTCTCTTTGCCGCCAATAAGGAATACCGAGACAAATTAGACGCCATGAAAATGCCTTATGAATATGTAGAATCCGAAGGCGGTCATATCTGGAGAAACTGGAGAGTTTACTTGACCCAGTTTACACCAAGATTATTTCAATAACCTCAAACCTATTTTCTATGAAAATCAACCCAGCACTTAGAAGTATTGCCTTCCTTTTTCTGATAGGATTTGGCAGCCGAGTCCAAGCTCAGGAAATCTCTGCCATGCAGGCACCTCGTGTAGTTTCTCCTGAGGTAAATGCCGACAATTCGGTCACTTTTCGAATCCTTTCTGAAAAAGCCAATGAAGTGACCATCAACGGTTCCTGGATGGGTTTCCGTGAAACTTTGCCTTTGACCAAGGGGGAACAAGGTGTCTGGTCTGTGACCATTCAGCCTCTTGCCTCCTCCATGTACCATTACAATTTCTTCGTGGATGGAGTGGCTCTGATTGATCCTACAAATCCTCAGGCCCTTCGAGACGGCACGAGGTATGCAAGTTTATTGATGATTCCTGGTGAGGGTTCTGACGTTTATCAATTGAATGATACTCCACATGGCAACATTTCACAGGTATGGTATGATTCTCCAACCTTAGGAGCGAAACGAAGAATGTATGTCTACACTCCTCCGGGATATGATTCTGGAAAAGACAGCTATCCAGTATTGTACTTGCTCCACGGAGCTGGAGGAGACGAGGATGCTTGGACTTCTTTGGGAAGGGCAAATCTGATTTTGGATAATTTGATTGCTTCTGGAAAATCTAAGCCTATGCTGGTGGTCATGACCAATGGCAATGCTTGGCAAACTTCTACGCTGCGACAAATCCCTGGACTTCCAACCCCAACTCGTGAGACTTTCGCTCAATTCCAAGGTAAGTTTGAGAAGAGCTTGGTAGAAGACGTTGTGCCTTACATTGACAAGAATTACCGGGTAAAAGCCGACAAAGATCATAGAGCTTTGGCAGGTCTTTCTATGGGTGGTGGCCATACCATCACTGCATCTATCACCTACCCTGGCACTTTTGGATATATCGGCGTTTTCAGCAGCGGAATCTTTGATTCTAATGCAGATATGGCTGAAATGGAAAAGAAATTCCTAGCCCTCAAAGCAACTGGAGTTCATAAATATTGGGTTGCCTGCGGGAAAGAGGACTTTGTCATGGATTCCAACAAAAGACTCCTGAGTGTTTTGGACAAAACCGGATTTGAACACGAATACTTCGAAAACGAAGGTGGCCATACCTGGGCGAATTGGAGAACATATCTTTCCATGTTTGCTCCCATGTTATTCTAAGAATTTCTTAATTACCTATACCAAAAAACCTAAACCCAAGCACAGTTCGAAAGAGCTGTGCTTTTCTTTTCTATTTTTATGCCTATTCGGTTTGCTTTACCTAAACCAATTTTGAAAAATTTTACTTGAAAAAATCCCCCTAGCCCCCTTTGAAAAAGGGGGAGTTGCTCAAATTTATCATCAGAGCTAATTTCCATTTACTTAAATGCCTAAGGATGGATACACTTCTTAATTTTAAACCAAATCCTACTTTTCAATAAGCCCTCGAATGAACTACAATCAGAAAAAATTCCGACCCATTTCAAATTCTTCAAATGGAGAAGTCTCTTCGGAAATGATCTTTGTTTATGAACAAATAAATGACCTGGTCTTCTGTTCCTATCAGGGTGAAAAAATTATCAAAGGGCATTTAATTGGAAAGGTGGATGGAGAGGGAAATATTGACATGCGCTACCACCAAGTCAATTCATCCGGCGAAATGCAAACAGGAATTTGTACCTCTACTCCAGAAATTTTGCCTAATGGGAAAATTCGCCTTTACGAGAAATGGAAATGGACTTCCGGAGATTTTTCGGCAGGCGAATCGATTTTGGAAGAAATTTAAAGATTCCCCTTTCTGAATTCCTCCACCGCAAAATTCGCCGCGCGAGCAGTTAAGGCCATGTAAAGAATGGAAGGACTTTGATTTCCGGTACTGGTCATACAGGCTCCATCCGTCACAAAGACATTCTTGCAGCCATGCAACTGGTTCCATTCGTTGAGCATGGAGTTTTCCGGGCTTGTCCCCATTCTCGCTCCTCCCATTTCATGAATATCTAATCCTGGAGCTTGCTCGCTATCACTTGCTTCAATATTTTTCACTCCGGATTTTTCCATCATTTCCTGAGCTTCCTTCAAAAAATCTTGAAGCATATTTTCATCATTTTGATCGTAGCCGACTGAAGTAATCAATTGTGGGATACCAAAAGGATCAGTTTCTGTTTCGCTCAATCGAACATGATTTTCAAACTTAGGAATCGTCTCCCCCTGCATATACATATACACATGCCAATTGCCCGGTTGAGTTTGGGCTTCCTTGAATTCCTTACCAAAACAAGGGTTGGAAATTTCCTTTCCCCTACCTCTCCAAGCTCCTGAGAAAATGGTATACCCTCCCACAAAATCAAGATTGGGGTCTTTTTTGCCCAGATTCCTAAAATTTGCGATGATGGGTTCCGTTGGATTTCGTCCGAAATAGTATTTATCCTGAAACTGCTCCAGCTCTCCGGAAACCCAACCCCGATAATTATGAAATGCCACATATCGACCCAAAAGATCATGGTCATTTCCCAACCCATTAGGGAATCGATTGGACTTGGAATTCAATAAAACCAAGACGCTGTTTAGCGCCGAAGCATTCAAAAAGATAATTCTGGCTCTGAATTCATGAACTTCTTTGGTCTCTGCATCGATTACTTTTACTCCAGTTGCCTTACCAGTAGCCTCATCGTAAAGAATGGAATGAACAACGGAATGGGGCCGGATAGTAAGATTTCCCGTTCGTTCCGCCCAGGGCAAAGTGGATGAAACCGAACTAAAATATCCACCGAAGGGACATCCTCTCATGCACATATTTCTGGCTTGGCATTGTCCTCTTCCCTGCTGCAAATGGATTTCTTGAGGATCTGTCAAATGAGCCCATCGGGCATGTACCATGTGACGATCCGGATAGTTTTCCTTGATTTTTTGGCTCATGTAATCCTCTGCGCAATTAAAAGGAAAAGGCTTCAAAAACTCCCCGTCTGGCATGGCTTCAATTCCATCTCGAGTTCCACAGACTCCGATAAACTTCTCCACATGGGAATACCAAGGATCCACATCCTCATAGCCAATCGGCCAATTCATTCCATACCCCTGAATTTCCGGAGCTTTGAATTCATACTTACTCCATCGCTGAGTAGCCCTACCCCAAGTCAAGGATTTCCCTCCGACTTGATACCCTCGAATCCAATCAAAGGGTTTCTCCTGAACATAGGGATGGTCTTGATCTTGGATAAAAAAATGCTTGGTCTCCTCACCGAATCCGGCTGCCTTGCTGATCAAAGGATTCTTTTCTAAATATTCCTGAGTCACCCAGCCCCGATGCGGAACTTCCCAAGGTCTGAGTGTAGCAGTTGGATAATCTTTGTTGTGAACAACGGAACGACCCCGCTCGAGAACTAAAGTTTTCAAACCTTTTTCGCAAAGTTCCTTCGCTGCCCAGCCTCCTGAGATTCCTGAACCTACTACAATTGCATCAAAGGTATTTTCCATATTTAGGGAATGGGTTGTTGTTAATTGTATTGTCCATGGTCCATAGACTATGGACCATCAACTACCGATCTCTAAATTTTTCTAAAATTTCTGAGCTAACCCATTTTTATTCGAAATTCTTATTTTACTTTGTATCTCAAAGTACTTTTAAAATGAAAAAACCCGAACAAGAATTAGCCGAAATCAAAGCCATGATGGAGCGGTCCACCCGCTTCCTTTCCTTAAGTGGCCTTTCAGGTATTTTGGCAGGAATTTATGCGCTGATTGGTGCAGGAATGCTTTGGTATTGGATTTACTCCCCCGCAAGCCTAGGTGCAGTGGAAAGCCAACTTCTTTCAACCAGAGAAATCCTAAATCTGGGTCTGCTTACTGGTTTGGCTGTTTTGATTTTAGCTTTAGGTTCGGCTTACCTGCTTTCTCAAAAAAAGAGTAAAAAGAATGCTCAGAAGTTTTGGTCTCCTGCCGGGAAAAGATTCTTCAGTGCTCTTTTTATTCCGGTGTTTGCAGGAGGACTTTTCTCCTTTGCCTTGATTCACGAAGGTTATTTTCATTTTCTGGCAGCCTCTACCTTGACCTTTTATGGCTTGGGATTATTCAATGCTTCGCATTTCACCTTAAGTGAAATCAAAAATCTGGGTTTGGGACAGGTGATCTTGGGATTGATAGCTGCATTTCATCCTGAATATGGGCTTATTCTTTGGGCCTTGGGCTTTGGAGTTTTGCATGTGATCTACGGATCCATGATGTATTACAAATACGATCGATAAGGTGAAGGGGACTTACGACAAGGCTTTTGAAAATGTAGTTCGGCTGCGCATCATGTCCATTTTGATGGTGAATGAGCAGTTTGACTTCAATTCTTTCAAGGAACTCCTGGATGTAACCGATGGAAATCTGGCCTCCCACCTGAGAAATCTGGAAAACCAAGGTTATATCCAAGTAGAAAAATCCTTCGTTGGCAGAAAGCCTCAAACCAATTATTCCGCCACTCAGGAGGGAAAATCAGCCTTCCAAAGTCATCTGGAATTCCTGGAAAATTTGATCAACCAAAACAAAACCTAAAAAAATTTATCCATTCACTTTGAATTACAAAGTACTTTCAAACAAACAAACCATGAACCCTTTACTTAAATCCCCTCTTGGTCTCGAACCAAATTCTCTCCTTCTCCCGGCCATTTTGGGAGCAATTCTTCCCACCTCCTTGCTCCTATTTCTGATCATTGCCAATTCAGAAAGCTATGCCTTATGGATGGTTTTCCCCTTGCTGATTATCCCAGCCGGAGGAGCTACCGGTGGAATCTTCTTTTACCTCATGGGATTCCATTGGTTTCCTAGCGGAAATACAAAGCTCATTGCCATCCTTTACTCCTGCATAATCTACTTCCTCATTATCTGGATAAGCTCAGTATTGGC
Source organism: Algoriphagus boseongensis (assembly GCF_004362805.1). Taxonomy (GTDB): domain Bacteria; phylum Bacteroidota; class Bacteroidia; order Cytophagales; family Cyclobacteriaceae; genus Algoriphagus; species Algoriphagus boseongensis. Next base: position 523,544 of record NZ_SNYF01000007.1, on the reverse strand, counting down.
CTTTAACCTAACTGGGCATTGGCATTAATACTCCTTCAATTAAATCTACCTTTCCTCTTAATGTTATGAACACTTTTGAAAAACCAACCCCTATCCAAAATCAAAGATCATTCACTGATACTCCAAGTTTTAAGCTTATAGTCATTGGCATTATTGCAGGACTTTTGCTGATTCCCAAATCATTCATTTTGGATCTCATTGACGAAAGATATGTGAGGCTTCAGGATACTGAGATGGAAATACAATCCAAATGGTCAAATGAACAAACTTTAATTGGCCCTTACCTCAAAATTTCATTTTGGGAAAATGTAGAATATTTGGATGGAAAGGAGAAAAAATCCAAAAAGGAAAAAAAACATGCATTCTTCCTTCCAGAAAACTTAGAAATAAAGGGGAATCTTCTTTCAGAATCCCTGCATAGAGGAATTTTTGAAGTTCCGGTTTATACTAATTCAATTTCTCTAGTAGGAAAATTCCCTGAATTACCCCTGGAAAAACTAAAAATCTTACCAGAACAGGTCATTTGGGACGAATCAAAACTATTTCTTCAAATCAGTGACCTGAGAGGATTGGTTGGCACACCAGAATTTCAGGTGAGTGAAGAACTGCTTGAAATGGAGCCATTTTTTAACAGTAATACAGGCGAAGAGGGAATCCAACTCAGCATTCCCAGTGAATATGTGAATTCAGGCTTGTCATTTGTGGGGAATTTAAGCCTTAGAGGAAGTAAAAATTTCTTTGCCACACCCTTAGGAAAGAATACGAAAATGAGTCTGAAAGGCAATTGGAATTCACCAAGTTTCCAAGGCGAATACCTACCTGAATCAAGAACAATTTCAGAAAACGGTTTTGAAAGTTCTTGGCAAGTATCTCACCTAAATCGTCCCTTTGGACAAGAATTTCTTGGAAATTTTCCTGATTTCTCCGGAAGCGGATTTGGAGTAACCCTTTCCGTACCAAATGACCAATACCAGCAAAACATTAGAACGGCTAAATACGCCTTGTTGATCATTGTTTTGAGCTTTCTTGCTTTGTATATGATGGAGCTATTCACCAAAAAAAGTATCCACCCAGTTCAATATACCTTGGTTGGTTTTGCTTTAGTTATTTACTACGTTTTATTGATTGCCTTTTCTGAGCATTTGGGATTTGGACTCGCCTATCTAATAGCATCCGTAGCAACAACACTCCTTTTAGGGTTTTATTCCAAGACGATATTTAAAAAAACCAATCAAACCATTCTATTTTCCAGCATTCTAGGTGCATTTTATGCCTTCATCTTCATTATCATCAAACAGGAAGATTTTGCCTTACTCTTGGGTAGTATTGGGCTATTTATTGCGCTAGCGATCACCATGTACTTATCCAGAAATATAAATTGGGAAAAAGGAAATATGTCTGAATTAAATTCACAAACCTCCCGATCATAAACATTGTAGGCAACCCAAAAATTAAATCACTATGAAAAATCAGATCCAATCAAACATAGATAAGCCATCAGAACTGGAAAAACTCTATCGCAAAAACAAAAGCCATTTTAAGCAGGAATTCAATTCCATTTACCCGGAAATCAAAGGCCAGGCACTGGCGGATTTTTGGAATGAACGATTGAATTTTGAATCGGAATCCATCTCTTGGGGATCTAGAAAGGAATGGCAATTTGTAATCATCGCCGCCTTAATCGCAGGATTCTTTGCCAAGTTTCCCGCCATCTTTTCCATAGATGAAGAATTCTTTTACCCCAGAAATATGGCCTTTGTCGCCTTTCCCTTTGTAAGTGCTTATTTCCTATGGAAAAACAAAACCGACGCTCAGGTTTGGGGAAAAATTGCCGGGATTATCGCCATCAGCTTGGTTTATATCAATTTACTCCCCGACAATTCAGAAAGTGACACCCTTGTCCTTGCCTGCATCCACCTGCCACTTTTGCTTTGGGCAGTATTGGGATTTTCATTTGTTGAAGGCAAGATGGGCTACTTACCAGGCAGGCTGGATTACCTCCGATTCAATGGAGACGCGGTGGTGATGGGCGCGATTCTTTTGCTTTCGGGCTTATTGATGTCCGGAATTACTATTGGACTTTTCGGCTTGATCGGAATCAAAATCGAAAAGTTTTATATGGAATGGATTGCAGTTTTCGGACTGGCTTCAGCTCCTTTGGTAGCCACTCACCTCACCCAAACCAATCCCCAATTGGTCAATAAAGTCTCACCTATCGTGGCCAAAATCTTCAGCCCTCTTGTCCTGATTATGCTGGTGATCTATCTGGGAGCAATTATTTATTCTGGGAAAGACCCCTACAATGACCGGGAGTTTCTCTTGCTCTTCAATATGCTCCTCATCGGGGTGATGGGCTTGATCTTTTTCTCAGTAGCAGAATCAGCCGAAGAAGGAAAAAACAAAATGGGAAATTGGGTATTAATGTCACTGTCTATAATCACGGTAATTGTCAACGGAATTGCCCTTTCGGCAATTGCATTTCGAATTTCAGAATGGGGAATCACTCCCAATCGTATGGCTGTGCTTGGAGTCAATATCCTGATGCTGATTCATCTTTTGATGGTCAGCAAAAACCTCATCCGAACTGTTCAGGGGAAATCAAAACTGGAGGAAGTGGGATTGACCATCGTCCGGTATTTGCCTATTTATTTCCTTTGGACAGCATTGGTGGTATTTGGATTTCCTTGGCTTTTTGGATTTAAATAAAGTTTCAAATTCTAAAAAAGGCCTTTTTCCTAGGGGAAAAGGCCTTTTTCTTTTATTTTCCCACGTACCAATCCATTTCCTGCGGAAATAGTCAGCTCATGCTCAAACTATTCAGAAACCTCAGAAGAAAACTACTAAGCGAAAAAAGACTCAAAAATTACCTCATCTATGCCTTTGGGGAAATTGTCTTAGTGGTCATCGGAATTCTAATCGCCTTAGCAATTAACAATCAAAATCTCCAAAGACAGCGATTGAAAAAAGAACAAACCTATCTCCAAGGCCTGAAAAATGAATTTCAAATCAGTCGTGCAAAATTGGAGGAATTGATCCGGGTCAACCAAAGTAATCTGGATGGAGCAAAGCAAATTCTAAGCTACTGCCGACCAGGTTTGGAAAAACCCACTGAAAAAGAATTTTCTGAACTATTGTACCAAACCTTTGCCTCTGACATTTCCTATAATCCAAATAATTCCCTACTCGAAGAAATGATCAATTCGGGCAGCTTGAAAGATCTGACTGAAAACGAGCTTCGTGTCAAACTCACCAATTGGCTGGCCACCTTAGACGATATATCAAATCAGGAAAATGAACTCTCTGAGCAGAGAAAACTGATTATAAATTCCTTCAGCCAAAATCAATACAGCCTCCGGACAATCCTAGACCAAAGCGGAATTACCGAACAAGTGATTGGCGTTCCTCAGGCAAAGGAATCCGTGAGTAATCTTTCCCTTTTGGATCAGCAGTTTTTTGAAAACAACCTCCTCCAATTTATCCTAGCTACCCAAGCCACAGAAGAAGCTCATTATAAACCTTTATTGAAGGATTTAGAGGCAATCCAGCAAGCAATTGATTTGGCTATTGCTGAATAAAATTGTGGATTCATTCCAAAAATCAATTTCCGACCACCTATACCACCTCGGGCAAACTTGGATAATAATTCGGCCTTTTTTGGCAGAAATGGGTAAATTCACCCCTACTTAAACCAATCAAAAATGAAAAACCTAGCATTCGGGTTGGCTGCAATGTTCTTTGCATCAACTCTGATTTTATCCTCCTGCTCTTCCAATTCAGGAGATTCAGCCGAAACTGCTGACACCACCCAAATGGCTCCTACCAATTTCGGAGGCCTTGCACTTTACACCGTTCGTGATTCTATGGCAAGCAATCCAAAGGCTACACTTCAGGCTGTTGCTGATGCCGGATACGCTTACGTAGAAGCGGCAAACTATGAGGATGGAAAATTCTATGGAATGACTCCTTCTGAATTCAAAGCTTACTTGGAATCCCTCGGTCTAAAAGCCATAAGTGCTCATATGGGCATGGTCAATATGGACAATGCTGACCAATTGATTGCAGATGTGAAAGCTGCCGGAATTTCTTATTTCGTAATTCCAGTCCCTCCTATGGGCATGTTTACTTTTGATCCTGCTACTCGCTCCATGGGTATGAAAGGCACCGCAGATGAGTTGGTTTCCATCATGAATACTTTGGGAGAAAAGTGCTCTCAAGCCGGATTGAAATTACTTTATCACAACCACGACTTCGAATTCAAGCCAATGGCTGACGGAACAGTGATCGAAGACATCCTATTGGAAAAGTGTAACCCAGAGTTTGTCAACTTCCAGATGGATTTGTTTTGGGTGACCAAAGCAGAGGTAGATCCTTTGACCTATTTTGAAAAATATCCGGGAAGATTCAAGGCTTGGCACGTGAAGGACATGAATGCAGAAGGAAACTTCGCTCCTGTCGGAACTGGTCAGATTGACTTTGCAAGAATACTTGCTCAAAAAGCTAAGTCAGGTATGGAATTCTATTTGGTAGAGCAGGACAATACCTTCGGCGTAGACCCTATGGAAGCTATCAAAACCAGCCACGAAGGCTTAAAGAAATTCGGGTTTGAATAAATTCCAACCCAGTGTTAAACATAGAAAGCCGGTTTAAAACCGGCTTTTTTTTGCATTTTTTACTAAAGCAGAATTTCGAAAAAAATAATTTGAAAAAGGAATCAAAAAAAAATCTAACTTATTTACGTTCAGAAAAATAGATCCATATTTTTTCGAATTGGAGATGCCGAAAACCATTTAGAGTAGGCCATCAAAAACTTTGTAATTATGCCAAAATTCGTAATTGAACGAGAAATCCCCGGAGCAGGAAAGTTTTCAGCTGCTGATTTGAAAGCCATCTCTCAAACTTCTTGCGGAGTCCTTTCCAAAATGGGATCGGAAATTCAGTGGGTCCATAGCTATGTGACCGGTGACAAAATTTATTGCATCTACAATGCACCCAATGAAGATATGGTACGAGAGCATGCTACCCAGGGAGGTTTTCCTGCAAATGTGGTCGCTAAAGTAAGTGCCATTATTGATCCCACGACCGCCGAATAATACTTTTTGTTTTCCATGTTGAAGCCGTAGCCCTATTTTTTCGCTACGGCTTTTTTTTGAGCTAAACCTTACTTTCTGAGTTAATCCGGTCTCCAAATTGGCCTTTTATCCCAAAATTCTGGGTAAAACTAGCTTTAGCCCCTATATTTGAAAGCTTCAATGAGTTTGCAAGGGAAACGTTCCCATTTTGGAGCCTTTCCCCAGACCCTTACCACGAAAACAAAACCAATGGAGCAATTTATCTACTCGATCAATAACCTGATCTGGAGTAACGCCTTAATTTTACTATGCCTGGGAGCAGGCATTTATTTTTCTATCCGTACAGGATTTGTTCAAGTCCGATATTTCAGAGAAATGCTTAGGCTTCTTTTCTCCGGAAAATCATCCCAACAAGGAGTTTCCTCTTTCCAGGCTTTTGCTTTGGCACTCTCTGGAAGAATTGGAACAGGAAATATCGCCGGTGTGGCAACCGCAATCGGAATGGGAGGACCGGGATCCATCTTTTGGATGTGGGTGATCGCCTTTTTAGGTTCAGCCTCAGCCTATATCGAAGCCACTTTGGGCCAGATTTATAAGGAAGTCCAAGACGGACAATACCGAGGTGGACCTGCTTTTTATATCGAAAAGGGATTGGGAGTTAAATGGTATGCCGTGCTTTTCGCTTTGGTGACCATGTTGAGTATGTCTTTTCTTCTTCCGGGAGTTCAAAGCAACAGCATCGCCTTGAGCATGAGTACTGCCTTTGAAGTACCTACTGAGATCACGGGATTAGTCGTTTGCCTATTCTTGGCAATGATCATTTTCGGAGGAATTAAGCGAATCGGAAAAGTAGCTGAATTCGTGGTTCCTTTTATGGCCATGGGGTATATCATTTTGGCAGTAGTTATCATCTCTCTGAATTTCTCAGAGATCCCTAATGTATTCAAACTGATCATCAGCTCGGCTTTCAATACCGAAGCTATGTTTTCCGGAGTTTTCGGAATGGCTATTTCTTGGGGAATCAAGCGGGGTATTTATTCCAACGAAGCTGGACAAGGTACCGCCCCACATGCTGCTGCGGCTGCTGAGGTAAGTCACCCAGCTAAGCAGGGTTTGGTTCAGGCTTTCTCAGTCTACATCGATACTTTGTTTGTATGTACTGCGACTGCCTTTATGATCCTTTTCACCGGACAATACAATGTCATGGATCCTGAGGGAGGCTATATCGTGGAAAATCTCCCCGGAATCACTATTGGTCCCGAATTTACCCAGATGGCCATTAGCGAGCATTTTCCTTTGGTAGGTTCAGGATTTGTGGCCATTGCTCTGATGTTCTTTGCCTTTACGACCATTATGGCTTATTACTACATCGCAGAGACCAATTTGAGCTATCTGATGAAGGATAAGCAGCAAAAATGGCCGCTACATGTACTCCGAATTCTGATCTTGATTGCTACCTATTACGGATCTATTCGCACAGCCGAACTTGCATGGACTTTTGGGGACATCGGGGTAGGTTTGATGGCATGGCTGAATGTGATTGCTATTCTTCTCCTGAGAAAACCAGCATTGGCAGCGCTTAAAGACTACAAAAAGCAAAAGGATGCCGGAAAAGATCCGGTTTACAATTTCGAGGGGTTTGACCAGGAATCGTCGGAAAAATAAAACTAAAGCAGGGCTAATCCCCTGCTTTTTTTGTTTCTGACCCTTCGCATCCTGATAGTCTTTCTGGAAAGATTCCTTATCTTTTTTAATTCCTAATCCAGATTGACCATGCCGATTTTCCTGCTTTTTCTTTTACTAGCTCCCCTTTTCCCCAATCCGGAAAAACCTGATGCCAAGCCCAATATCGTTTTGATTCTGGCGGATGATCTGGGTTGGTCGGATATAGGATGCTATGGAAGCGAAGTCGAAACACCCAATCTGGACTGGCTGGCAGAAAATGGAGTGCGCTTCACCCAGATGTACAATACCTCAAAGTGCAATCCTTCCAGAGCTGCACTGATGACAGGACTCTATGCTCAGGAAGTGGGCTACGAAGCCACCTATAACCAGCCCTTGAAAAATGGAATTACACTCGGGGAACTCCTTCAATCAGCTGGATACCGTACCCTTTGGGCAGGAAAGCATCACGGCTTTGATCATCCCATGGATAGAGGTTTTGACAGATATTATGGACTCAAAGAAGGGGCATCCAATCATTTCAATCCCGGTCCAAAAAGAGAAGGGGAAGCCCAGCCTGCCCAAAAAAGACCTGACCGACCTTTCTATGAGGACCGAACTCTCTATCAACCCTATTCCCCTCCCAAAGACTATTACTCTACAGACTATTTTACCAAGTTTGCCTTGTCTTGGTTGGAAGAATACAAGGCAGAAGAAAATCCATTTTTCCTTTACCTGGCCTACACAGCCCCTCATGATCCTTTAATGGCTTGGCCGGAAGACATTGCCAAATACAAAGGAAAATACAAAGCAGGCTATGAAGCTATCCGGGCTGCCCGATTCGAAAAGCAGAAAAAATTGGGATTGATAGACCCTAATCTTCCCCTGAGTGAAGCCTCCCACATTCCATGGAATTCTCTTTCTGATTCCTTGAAAAGGATTGAAGAGCAGAAAATGGAAGTGTACGCTGCCATGATTGACCGTATGGATCAAAAGATAGGAGAAGTGATCCAAAAACTTCGTGAGATAGGCAAACTGGAAAATACCGTCTTTATTTTTCTCTCAGATAATGGAGCCTCGGCTGAAATGGTAACTATTCCGGGAGATGGCAAGATCGGAACTGTTGGCCAATGGACTTCCTTGGGACAGGATTGGGCTAATGTGGGCAACACTCCTCTCCGCCTCTACAAAAACTACTCCCACGAAGGAGGAATCAAAACTCCTCTAATCATCTCATGGCCCAAAGGATTGAAGCAGAAGAATGCGATCAGTCCATTCCCGGCTCATTTGATTGATATTTTACCCACTTTGGCAGACTTGGCAGATGCGGAGTATCCTGAGGAGTTGAATGGAGAGAAGATTTTACCCAGCTCAGGGCTTAGTTTGCTTCCAGCGGCAAATGGCCAGGTTTCTGACAGAAACGCTCCCCTATTTTGGGAATGGTCAGTGGGAAAGGCCGTAAGAAAAGGAAACTGGAAACTGGTAGCGTACGGCAAATCAGCAGAGTGGGAATTGTATGACTTGAGTCAAGATCCTTATGAAACCAACAATTTAGCCAATGAGAATTCGGGAAAGGTTCAGGAGCTTTCTGCTTTGTTTTCGGACTGGAAAAAGAAAGTCAGCAACCCCTAGCCTTGGACTTTTGTCACTGGAAAATCGATGGAGTAGAGCTAATTTCAAGGAATGGGAAGTTCCAACACAGTTATTGTCGTCGTAGTCATTTTAGCCGCACATTTCCTTTTTGGAATTGGGTATTTGCTTTACAAGGTGATGGGGAAGAGTGAGAAAAAAGAAGAGGAGAAGTAGTTTTAATTTATATTCTGTTGAGCCTCTAACTTTTAATAATTCTCACAGATAATCACAGATTCCCACAGATTTTACTGAATCCCCTCCTTCTTTACTGATCACTTCATCCTGCCATCTGCCCACTGCCTACTGATAACTGCATACTGCCCCCTGCCTACTGCCTACTGATCACTGCCTACTGCCCCCTATCAACTCTTCAACACCAACACCTTTTCCTCATCAAAATGCAAATACACCCGATCTCCAATCTTGTATTTGCGGACAGGATCATCCACTTCCCAGATTTCTCCTCCATTTTTCAGGCGAACCAAAAGGGAATTGTAATGGACTAAAAAACGGCTATCGATCACATGACCAAGGATTTCCCCCTTGGTGCGGAGTCGGATATCGGAAGGTCGGATATAGCTATTGAAGCGGTCTGGAATCAGGTTGATCGATGAAAAAAGCCGAGCGACATATCTGGACTTGGGATGCTCGCAAAGGTCTTTGGAATTGCCTTTCTGAACTACCTTCCCTTTTTGCAAAATCACCACAGAATCTGTCAAGCGAAGTGCATCATCCAAATCGTGGGTCACAAAGATTACTGTAGTCCCCATCTCCTGAAGAAGTTCTTTCAATTCTAAAATCAACTTTCTCTTCTGGATTGCATCCAAATGGGAAAAGGGTTCATCCAAAAGCAATACCTCCGGCTCCACCGCCAAGGCCTGAGCAATCGCTACTTTCTGCTGCTGTCCTCCACTGAGTTGCCTCGGCAATCGCTCCTTATAGGCATTCAATCCCAACTGATCTAGGAGTCGCTGAATGCGCTGCTCTCGATAGTTCACATCAAATTGCAAAAGAGGCCTCGCGATATTTTCCTCCACGGTCACTGCAGGAAAAAGCTGGTAATCCTGATGAATCAACTTGATCTCATCGTATCCAGGCACCAACTTCTGACTTGGATTGAGAATCTTCTGATCTCCCAACCAAACCTCTCCGCTTGTCTGGGCAGTCAACCCGGCTGCAATCCGAAGCAGGGTACTCTTTCCGGAACCACTCTCTCCCACGATGGCAATCATCTCTCCTTTTTCCAACTCTAAAGTGAATTCCTGCAATGCAGTCTGTGAATCGTAAGTTTTGGTGATTTGGCGGAGGGAAAAGTAGGACATTTGGGAGAGTTTAAAGGGTTAAGTTTAAAGTTAGGTGTTTGGTATTCGATAATAATTGAAAAATCGGAGGATAAGAAACTTTTTATAAATCCCCCTAGCCCCCTTTAAGAAAGGGGGAGTCCGGCCACTTTGAACCTCAAGCTTTTGGCAGGCCCAAGCTAAGCTTACTTTTGATTTCTTATTTCTGAATTAAATGCGAACAAATTCCCCCTTAGCAAGGGGGTAAGGGGGATTGGACTACCTTTCACTACAAACTCTCCTTTACCTTTTTAGGCAAACTATCCCGAATCAATTCATAACTATGCTTAGCCAGCTCAAGAATCAAGGCATCCGGCACATTCCCCTTGGTACTGACTGAATTCCAAAGCTTTTTATTCATATGATAGCCGGGAGTGATTCCAGGATATTGCTCTCTGAGTTCGACTGCGCGCTCGGGATCGCATTTCAGATTGACATAGGGAAAAGTCTCCAAATCCATCAGGGCAAAAATCTTTCCTCCCACCCGAAAAACCAGCACATCCGGCCCAAAGGGAGTGTCCTCGGTCACATGGGGGAGATTCAGGCAATAGTCTCGGAAGTAGTCGAGCGTCATGAGGTGAAAGTTTAAAGGGTAAAGTTTAAAGTTTTTAGTGGGATGTCGGATGACCGGTGTCCGATGACCGATGTTGGTTGTTCGAAGTTCGATATTCGATGTTCGATGTTCAATATTTTATTTCGGTTTTTCCTTCAGCAATTCTCTCCACGTCTTTGCGGTTAAAGAAATGAAGCTATTGAATTTAAAAAAATTTGCTTCTCTCGTCAATTAGCTAGGAATCAAGCCTATCCTGTTTTATCTTTTTGAATGATTTTTAGTACCAAACTCCCCAGCCTTCCTTTTTCACTAGCCTCATATTGATGAATTCCCTACCAAAAACTAGAATAGCTTCGATTGATTTGTTAAAAGGATTGGTGATGGTGATCATGGCCCTCGACCACGTTCGGGACTATTTTCATGCCTCGGCCTATCTATTTGACCCGACTGATCCTACCCAGTCCAATCTGATCCTGTTTTTCACCCGATTCATTACCCACTTTTGTGCCCCAACTTTCTGCTTTCTGGCAGGACTTTCGGCCTTTATGGTGAGTCGGAGAAAAACGAAGGCAGAACTCAGCAGCTTTCTGATCAAGCGGGGACTCTGGCTGGTATTCCTGGAATTTACAGTAGTCGTCTTTGCCTGGCAGTTTGATCCCTACTTTCGAATGAATGGATTTGGGGTGATTTCCATGCTTGGCTCCTCCATGATCATCCTTGCAGGATTAATTCATCTTCCCAGAAATCTGGTGCTCGGGATGAGCATTCTAGTGATTCTGGGACATAATCTCCTGGACTCCATCCAGCATCCCGGGAGCATGGTTTGGGGGCTAATCCATCAGCAGGACATGATCACCTATCCCAGTGGATTGGTCTGGTACAATGACTATCCCCTAGTTCCTTGGTTTGCAGTGATGGCCCTGGGCTTTTGTTTTGGCGACTTTTATTCGGCTTCCTTTACTCCGGAAAAGAGAAAAAAAACCTTTACCCAAATAGGTTTGGGTGCCCTGGTTTTGTTTTTCCTGCTTAGAGCCACCAATTTCTATGGGGATTCCAACCTCTGGGTCAACTATGAAAATCTGGACCAGAGCCTCATGTCTTTTCTCCAAGTCAGCAAATACCCACCTTCCCTACTCTTCCTCCTGGTAACCCTAAGCGGGATGCTGCTTTTCTTGGGCAATACGGAGAAGTTTAAAGGGCCAATCGTTCAATTCTTCACTGTGTTTGGACGGGTTCCTTTCTTCTTTTACATCTTCCACCTCTACCTGATTCATGCCTTGGCGGCGGTCATTGGCTATTTCGTGGGATATGGCTGGATGCTTTTGGTCTTGCCTGACTGGATCTTAGAACTCCCTTATCTCCAAGGTTATGGATACAGCTTGGGTGTGGTCTATCTGGTTTGGATTGGCGTGATTGCTTTCTCCTATTTCCTCTGCAAAAAATACGATCGATACAAAACCCAGCATCCTGAAAAGTGGTGGCTGAGCTATTTATAAACTAACCCCTTTTTTAAAAATCAATATGAAAGAAAATAAATCAAACTCCCGAAGAGATTTCCTGAAATCATCCACTCTCCTGACCTCCGCGACATTAGGCATGGCGAGTATTCCATTGGTTACTTCTGCCAGTCCTCTTCGGGCGGACAACCGAGAAAATGTCATCGGTCCAAGAGATGGGTATTCCCCACAGCTGGGTACGCTGGTCTCCATGCTGACCTGGATGAGAAATGTAATTCTGATGCCGGTAATGGACCTTGATACCGAACAATTGGATTACCTACTGGACGAACAATCCAATTCTATAGGCTCCATGCTCCTGCATCTGGCAGCTACGGAGCGCTTTTATCAGGTGCATACCCTGGAAGGAAAAGCTTGGGGAGACTGGAGTAAAAAAGACAAGGATAGATTTGAAGTAGCGATGAATCTGGGAGAAGATGCCCGCCAAAAAATCAAAGGCAATTCCCTTGACTTTTACTTGAGCACCTTGGAAGAGGTGCGGGAGATTTCCCTCACTGAATTCAAAAAAAGGGATGATGAGTGGCTAATGAAGGTAGATGAATCCTGGCCTTGGGGACCTACCAATAATTACTGCAAGTGGTTTCATGTCTGCGAGCACGAATCCAACCACAATGGTCAGTTTAAATACATCCGGGGCCGACTTCCAGAACAATAAGCGCTGAATTCTCCCTTTTTTATCAAGAACTTTTCAGTTCGGCTAAAACCAATTCTTCAGACTTTCAAATCCTCAAACGCCATGAAAAAAATCCTTCTTGTCGTCTTCCTTTTTACTTCCCTGAGCACTTTTGGACAAAAGTACCCTTTCAATATTCGAACTATTACCGCGGGAGTTACCCTGAAAGACCTATCAGACACGGTGACTGTCCATGAGGCAATTGCTTTTCTAAAGGAGGCCAAAGCGGAATACACGGAGCTAGGCTATGAGGTGCAAACCCTCCGCCTAGTAACCCAAAATCTCCACGAACTTCTGGGAAACAAAAGCCACTCAGAAGCCCTTCCTTTCCTCAAAATCCTTGATCAAATCGCCGTCAGGGAAGAGTTGATGCTCTCCATCGGAGAACTCCTCCCTCCCGATGAATACGACCCTGCTATCGCCGACTGGACCGTAACCCTAATCACTCAAACCCAAAATCTTTACTTCAGCTTGCCCATCTCAACAAGTGAAAAAGGAGCTTTTCCCAATTCCATCCGGGCGGCAGCGGAAATTGCCAAGGCTCTTTCCGAGAACAGCGCGGGAGGGGAAGCCAACTTCCGCTTTACGGCTTCGGCCAACTGCCCTTCGGAAATCCCCTTCTTTCCAGCTGCCACCCACCGGGGAGCCCGAAGCTTCGGCATCGGAGTAGAAACCCCGAATATCTTGAGGGAAGTGTTCCAGCACTCTGACTGGAGCAATGCCCAAACCAATCTCAAAACCACACTGGAATCCCATCTCAAACCTCTGGAGGGGATCGCCCAAAGAATCGCCCAATCCAAGAACTGGACCTATAACGGGATAGATACCTCCCCTGCTCCCGGTCCGGGAGCAAGTATAGGAGAAGCCATAGAAACACTTACCCAACAGCCCTTCGGGGGGCCATCCACACTTAGAGCCTGTGCCTTGATCACGGATGTATTGAAAGGCTTGGACCTGAAAATCCTGGGCTATTCCGGCCTGATGCTTCCGATCATAGAAGACAATGTCTTGGCTCAGCGGAATATGGAAAACCGCTTTACCATTCAGGAACTCTTATTGTTTTCTTCTGTATCCGGTACCGGACTGGATGTAGTACCTATCCCCGGAGATACTCCTGTGGAAGCTATCGAGCGGATCTATGCAGATGTGGCAGCACTCTCCCTGAAGTATACCAACAAGGCCCTTTCCGCCCGACTCTTTCTGATCCCCGGCAAGCTAGCCGGAGAACTCGCCACCTTCACCAATCCTTTCCTGACTGCTTCTACCGTGATGAAGGTGGAATAAGTATATTCAAATTCCCTTTAGCCATTTAGAGAAAACCCTAAACGCAATGAGAATCCTCTTTTTAATCTTAGTCTTTCTTCATGCTTTAATCCATCTGCTGGGATTTATCAAAGGCTTCGGCCTCAAAGAAGTCAAGGAATTAAGCCTTCCGATCTCCAAACCCATGGGATTCCTCTGGCTGATGGCAGCAGGAGTGCTGCTGCTCTATGCGATTTCCTATCTAAGCCAATGGAAATACTCCTGGCTGATCGGCTTACTGGCTGTTGTACTCTCCCAAGTCCTGATCGTGATCTTCTGGAAGGATGCCAAGTTCGCAACCCTACCCAACCTGCTGATCTTGCTTGTCTCCCTGATGGCTTGGGGTCAGTACCAGTTTAGCCGAATGGTGGAAAAAGAAACCGCAGCCTTACTCCAAACTTCCCAAGCTCCAAGCACTGAAGTAATTCAGGAAAAAGATCTGGAAGAGCTACCCGAACCTGTAAAGAACTGGCTTCGTCAGTCGGGAATGCTTGGAAAACCCCGAATCCATATCGCAAAGGTCATCCAGGAAGCAGAGATGCAACTCAAACCCGATCAGAACTGGATGAGTGCCCAAGCCATCCAATACAGCACTCTGGATTCCCCGGGCTTTATCTGGAGCGTAGAGGTAAAGATGAATGGATTCCTGAGTTTTCGGGGAAGGGATAAGTACGAGGAAGGAAAAGGTCAGATGCTGATCAAACTCAACTCCCTGATTCCTATCGTAAACGAACAGGGAGAAAAACTGGACGAGGGCACCTTGCAGCGCTTTTTGGGAGAAATGGTCTGGTTTCCCTCCTTCGCCCTGAGTCCATACTTACGCTGGGAAACTCTCAGTGACAGCAGTGCAAAAGCCACCCTAAGCTATGGAGAGATCGAAGGCAGTGGCATCTTCGAATTCAACTCCAAGGGAGAAGTCACTAAGTTTTCTGCCCTACGCTATCAGGGAAATAAGCCGGATGCCCAAAGAAAGGAATGGATTATGGATATCGAGGACTATGAAACTTTCGAAGGCATCCAAGTCCCCAGTAAAGTCCACTCTACTTGGAAAGATCCAAACCAAAGCTGGACCTGGCTGAAGCTTCAAGTCAAGGAGATCCGCTACAACCAAAATGCCCTGAACTAACAAAAAATACCAACTAGTGGGTATTGAAATCTTAATGATATATTTTTTCTTTTGAAGAGTCTTTAATCAAAAGGTTTTGAATATTAAAACGGGCATTTTTTTTAAAATTTCAACGATAAAAAAAGCATTATGCAATTTTCTCTAAAATATTATAAATCAACTATTCTTGTCCCTGTTATTCTTGTTCTTGCCTTAATTTTTGATAGTTTTATATCGACTCTTATTAATTGCTTTCCAAACATTGAAATTATTAGAGCACCTAGTAATTCTGCATTGATTGCATTATTCCTTGGTATTCACAATCAATACCTTTGGCATTTACCTATTTTTAACAAATTGGTTAATATCCCAGATATGCGCGGAAGGTACTCTGGAAAAATCAAATCCAACTGGAATGGCGAGAACAAAATCAAAGATTGTAAGATCGAGATAAGTCAGACAGCATCTTCCATTTCAATTCGCTCCTATTTCAACAACGAAGAGGGCGAAAAGACCTCTTCGAAAAGCCTTATCGAGCAAATAAAAGAGGAAGATGGCTTTTATCAACTTTATTTTTTTTATTTAAATACAGGTACCCTGGAGAATAGTTCCCTAGATTGCCATGAGGGAGCAAATTCATTTAAATTTATTCCTAGCACCAAAGATAAAAAAGCGAAATTGATTGGAAACTATTTTACAAATAGACAAGTCCAAACAAAAGGAATCATAGAAGTTGAATTTGAATCAAAGAAATTAAGAGGAGAATTTTAAATAAAATAATTAGAATGGCTAACTGTCACAATTTATTTCTAGACTTCAATAGGAGAATCCAGCTTTCAGAAGAAAAAAGGATTACACTAATTGAAGCAAGGGACTCCCTTAGAACAAGGATAAGTAGTTCTTTCTTCGGTATTACAAAAAAAGACAATTTTAACCACAAACTAGATTTTCAAAGCCAAGGTTCTTTTGTTATGGATACCATTATTCAACCAAAAGATGATGATTTTGATTTGGATGATGGAATTTACTTAATAGGATCTTTAAATAAGAAAGATAGACCTTCTGTAAAACAGTACCATAAATGGGTTATTGAGTCAATTGGACAATTTTCAGGAGTAGAAAAAATTGAAGAAAAAACTTCATGTATTCGTGTAAAATATAAAAATCTAAGCGGGAAAGACGCTGGCTTTCATATTGATTTACCATGCTATTATACTGATAATATAGAATGTCCAGACCTTGGATGCCTTGAAAATGAATGGACGTTAAGTAACCCAGTTGAATTTATAGAATGGTTTGAGAAAAAAACAGAATCTGGTTTCAAAAAAGCATTTTTGTATGAATCATTATCCTTCAAGAATGAATATAAAAGTTGGTTATCTGATATTAGAAAAAAAGATGTTCAGTTAAGAAGAATAGTTCGATATCTTAAAGCATGGGGAGACGAATTAAGAGGAGAAATGCCACCAGGAATAGTTATGACAATTTTAGCAGGAGAGAATTATTGCCCTAATGAACGAGATGATTTATCCCTTAGGGATACTTTAACTAGTATAAAAAGTTGGTTGCATGGAAATGGTTTCAAGTGTCCAAGACCAACAGAACCAAAAGGTCAAGACTTATTTGAAAATTATTCTGATACCCGAAAGAAATATTTTTCAGATAGACTTGATTCATTCATAAACAGAGCAAAACAGGCAATTAATAATCAAAACCAAAAAGAAGCCTGTTTATTATGGAAGCAATCACTAGGAAATAGATTTCCTTGTAGCCTAGCAATAGATGAAATAGAAGGTGCAAAACAATATATTGGACCTGCAGTCATAAAATCAGATGATTCAAGAAGCGCCAAATGATTAATTTTGAAGAAGAAAAAAAAAATGCACTTGAAGCTTTAAGCGATCAATATGAAATCTTAGTCCTTGAAAATAAATCTTTAGAGATTCCAGGAAAACACAAATTATCTCACTATTGGCAAGTAAAGGTTCCAGTTGATTCAATTTTATTTGAATTTGATTTTTTGAATTTAATTGTAGGAATTCCCCAAGAATTCCCATTGGTTTTACCAAAAATTTTTTTACCGAGAAATTATAACGGAAAATTACTATTTCTACCTCATGTTGATCAAAATAGATTAATATGTACTTATGATGAAGAAAGGTCCATACCTAACCCAAACAAACCAATCCAACAGATTCAATTTTGCTTGTTAAAAGCAAAAAAAATATTAGAAGCCGGATTAAAGGAAGAAAATTTTGAAGATTATAAAGATGAATTTATTGCATATTGGGAACAGACATATGAAAATGAGGAATCTAAAGTTAGCGGTGTACTTTCTTTTATAAATGAAGAACTTACAGAAGGAACTGAAATAAGTTTTTTGGTTTTAGACAATAAACTTGGAATATTTGATTATATACTACTAGGAAATAGCCAAAATTCAAAAAAAATTCAATATTTTTTGGATGAATGGAATTATAAGTATAATGAATCACGAGCATTCTTTGTAGGAAAAATAGATTTTAAAAAACCACCATTTGAATTAAAAAACAAAGATTTAAACAAACATATACGTCTTAAAGAAAGAAGATTACAAAATCAATTTTTTAAGTTTCTAAGTCTAAACCAAGGTTCAAAAATTGTTTTATTTGATACAGGATTAGAAGGAACAAGAAGTATCCAAGGATTAAAAATCGGTCAACTACCAATTTCAGGTAATGGATTTAGAAAAGGAAAAATCAGTGCAAAATTGGCATTTCAATCTATAGAATCTCAAAAAAAAATTACTCGACTATCAATTATTCCAATAGATTCAAATCGACTTCATATAAGAACGGCAGGTGTTGTTAACAATTTTAGAAAAGAAAATCGATTTGTGATTGCTGGTTTAGGAAGCATAGGTTCAAATCTAATGTATTTTCTTTCCTCCTTTCCAAATCCATCTTTTAACATAATTGATCCAGATTCTATTCAAACTGAAAATATATCTAGACATTTCTTAGGACTTAATTATACTGGAAGATCAAAAGTTAAAGCATTGAAATACTTTTTTCAACATTACAATCCAAATATTGAAATAATATCCTCCATAGGTTCTATTATCACTGAAATTGAAAATTCTCCAGAGACCATAAATAAATATGACTTACTTTTTGTTTGCATAGGAAATTGGAATATTGAAAAATGGATATCAGATGCCCAAATTGAAAAAAAAATTAAAATACCCATTTGTTTCATTTGGGTTGAACCTTACCTTCTAGGAGGGCATGCATTATATATTCATCCCAATGATAACCGATTCAAGGAATTTTTTAATGAAAATGATTTATTTGAAAGAAATATTATTTCTTCAACTGAGTATTTAGCAGGTAATAAATTGCTTTCCTTAAGGGAGTCAGGATGTCAATCATCTTACAGACCTTATTCTAAAGAAAAAGTAATCATGTTTTTATCCAAATTATTCCCACATTTAAAATCTTGGATTGAGGAAAAGCCAACTAAATCAGAATCTTTTACCTGGAAGGGTTATGAAGAAGAATCATTGAAAGGTCAAATAAAATTTGAAGATTGGGTATATGATTTTAAAGATGAAACTTTGATTTCTCATAGATGAAAGAATTTTTAATAGGACAATACAATATAGTTCTAAGTGAAAATCTAATTGAACTTATTTATAACTACAGGCAAATTGAAAAAGGAAAACCTGAATCAGGTGGAATTCTTTTAGGCCAAAAAAAGGATAATATAATTTATTTGTTAAGGGCAAGTACTCCAAACAATAAAGATAAGTTCCATAGAACAGGATTTACTAGAAACAAAGAAATTGCCCAATCAATAATAAACTATGAATTTTATAATAGTGGAAAAAAAACAATATATTTAGGTGAATGGCATTCTCACCCTGAGAATTTTCCAACACCTTCAAATCAGGATATGAGAATGATTAAAGACCAATTCGAAAAAAATGATTTAAATGAAAAATTTATTTTTTTAATAATTGTAGGAATTGAAAGTTTATATATTGGAATTTTAGATAATGTAGGAATAGAAAAAACAAATATTGCATGGACCTCATTAAAAGAAAATTTCTCAAAAATAGATTAGTTAAAACATAAAAAATTCTTATTATTTTAATTATTTTTTTAAGAAGTTTATTTATCTTCTTTTGGAAGTAAAATTATTATTTAAACTAATCGGAATTTCCAACTCCGCTTTTTTATTTCCAAAAATTTCCAATTCCCATTCAATCCCTAAAATTCTAAATCCAATCTAAAAGCCTAAACATCTGAGCTTTTTACCCAAAGCTTCCAGTTCTGAGCTGAAACATGCAGGCTTTTTGGGGAAAGTTCCAGGCTTTTTACTGAAACCTTGCCGCTCTGAGCCGAAATGCCCGAGCTCTGAGCTGAAGAGTTGCAGCTTTTTGCTGAAGTGTTCAGCCTCAAAGGTGAAAGCTTCAGGCTTTTTGGTGAAATGTTCCAGCTCCGAGCCGAAAGGTCCGAGCTTTGAGCTGAAAGCTTGAGGCTTTTTGCTGTAATCTTACCAAGCTATCATGAAAAAGTCCTAAAAATCAAGGGAAAGCCCAGGCAAAAAAAACTGCCGACCCTTTACAGGCCGGCAGGAAAAGTGAAAAATGTACTCCGTTTGGATCAGGACTCTATTCCATTGACCGCCGGCTTGGGCTTGCGCTCGTAGCGAACCTTCAGATCCGCATTGACCGGCTTGGCGTTTGGAACGTCCATTTCCACTGCCACCTGCGTCTGTTTGTAGTAGGCATTGGAGGATTTCATCAGCTGGGATCCCATATCCAGAATCGAATCGGATAGGTTGCTGACGAGCTGCTCCAGGGCATTGAAAAACGGAGTTAATTCATCGATAGATTTCCATTGCTTTTCCATTACCTCCGGCTTAACAAAAGCCGGGGTAAATTCAGGGTTGGAAACCACATACTCCATAATCTTCCGCACGAAAGGAATGGAGGCCTCTCCCATTTTCACAGAATCACGTCGTTCATCTGGACTGAGAGCTTTGAGCTTTGGCGCCAGGACATTCAGGATTGAAGCCTGCGCATCTTTGAGGGTCTGAAGCTCAGCAGCTGTGAGCTCCACATAAAAATTTGTACTCATGGGTTAAAAATTTAATGTGAGAAATAGATTAAACAGTTTGAAAAAATTCAACTGTATATAAATGTAAATCAGTGTTTTATAAAAATCAAGAGTTTAGGTGAAAAATCTACGTTCTTTTTAGGAGATTGCTCACTGCTACTTGCGCACCGTCTACTGCTTACTGCCCACTGTTCACTGCCTACTGACCATTAGCTAAAGATTTGTCCTAGCCTAACTCGGTGTTTACTTGCAAAATTAATCACTAAAACACGCATCTACTCCTAGCCGAAACCTTTGCGGACAAGCCACTGGACAATTCAGAACAACTGGAAAAATTCGAAAATAAACGTATCTTACCTTTACCAGTAACTTATAAATCATTTAAAAACAGCACTATGAAAAGAAGAACGTTTATCAAAAACTCATCTCTCACCGCTCTGAGCATTAGTGCATTTGGATCCATTCAATGGAATGGGAAGAGCTTTGTAGGAGACACTCCCACAACCACTGACATTCTTGGACCCTTTTATCGGCCGGGTGCGCCAATGAGAAGCAATATTATTCCTCCTGATTCGAAAGGAATTCCGATGAACCTAACTGGAACAATTTTTAAAGAAGATGGAAAAACTCCATTGAACAATGTACTCGTTGAAATATGGCAATGTGATGAGAATGAACATTATGACAATACTTCCGATAGTTTCTTATTCCGAGGAGCAATAAAGACTGAAAAGAACGGAAAGTATGCCTTCAAAACTATTGTGCCAGTTCCCTACAAAGCTGACCCGAATAATGATGAATCTTGGAGACCAGCCCATATCCATATGCGGGTTTCCGTAGCCGAACAACAAGACTTAGTTACGCAAATCTATTTTAAAGGCGACAAATACAATGATACGGACACATCGGCATCCTCTCCTCAGGCTGTGAACAGAATCTTGGAAATTGTCAAAAATGGATCAGGAGAGAGTTCAGTGAACTTTGACGTGGTAATGGGTAAAGAATTTCCGCTCGACCAGGAAGTATACAATAAGATCACCGGTCTATACAGGATGGACAGCAACAATACCTTGGAGTTTATAAAGAGTGACGACTTATTGTTCATGAAAAGAAACGGTCAATTGATCGCAAGTTTTAAGTACATAGGCAACAATACATTTGAAGCTGGGACTGGATCTCTAAAAGCAACCTTCGAGTTGTTACCCAAAGGGGATGCTAAAGTGGTCGTTACTACGAGGGACAACACCTTCACGGGTGAGAAATTCTTAAAATACAGTGAGGGATAATCTTGGGTAAGGGAATTTGAAACCAAACTAAAAGCGGATAGCCCCAACAAAATCCCTTCTATGATCCAGTTCTTTAGAAAAATCCGACAGAGTCTCCTCTCAGATGGAAAAATAGGCAAGTACCTGAAATATGCGGTCGGGGAAATTGTATTGGTAGTGATTGGAATTTTGATTGCACTGCAATTAAACAATTGGAACGAAAACAGAAAAGAAGACCGTCAACTCAAGGGATATCTCCATAAAATATCACAAAATGTATCTCAAGACATCCTACAGATCAATTCCTTAAAAACAAGAAGAGATTCTGTACGAGCTGCGGCTACAAGGTCTGGACAGGCATTAATGAGGAGAGATTTTTCTGACTTCTCGAATATTTTACCGGGCAGTATTGTCGTTCAAGAATTTTATTTTATCCCTGACAAAAGCGGATTTGAAGCACTGAAAAACTCAGCCTTTTTAGGGAAAATAAATAACACAAAAGTCGATAGTTTACTTACCAGTTATTACAGACTTGTAGAAAAAACTCATCAATCTGAGTTAAGCTATAACAATTTCATTGAAAATATGGAGGCACAAATTAACTCAGAGGTAGATCCCACTGCTTTAGAAATTATCGGTCATAAAGTAATGAAGGGTGAAAAGATTAGTGCGAATGATCTTGAAGACGCTTTGCCTCTCATCCATAACCATGCATTCAAAATGTCGGTATTCAGAACCATGGACGATCAAAGTTATGTTAGAAATTATGCCGGCTTAATAGAATTAGGAAATGCCTTAGTTCAAGAAATTGATATTTTTTCTGAGCAGCTGAATTAATATAGGAGCAGCTGATAAAATAAGAAAAGTCCAAAAAGACTAAAATTAACAGGTTAACTGAGCCCCCCCCTCAGCGTAGTCAATGTTAAATTAAGACTGGGTGTAGTCCTCGATAACTATTGAGAGCAAAACGCCTTTCTGTTTTTTAGGAATTTGTAATTTCTCTCTTTCA
Source organism: Algoriphagus boseongensis (assembly GCF_004362805.1). Taxonomy (GTDB): domain Bacteria; phylum Bacteroidota; class Bacteroidia; order Cytophagales; family Cyclobacteriaceae; genus Algoriphagus; species Algoriphagus boseongensis. Next base: position 501,315 of record NZ_SNYF01000007.1, on the reverse strand, counting down.
CTCACTTCCAAGGAATCCCACATCACTACTTTGCTGAGTCCAGATTGAATTCTCAAAATATTTTCTTTCCTTTAATTCTATGATTTTCAGGAGGTAAACCTGAATACATTTTCGCTATTGGTCCGGCTTAGGGTTGGTTTTGTTTTTTTGAAGAGCCGGTTTTTTTCTTCCATTGATTTCCTTAATCCAAACCCCATGCATATGAAATCATTCCGATTACTTCTGTTAGGAATAGCCTTGGCTTACTCCTGCAAAGAAAAGTCCCCTGAATTCCAAGCTCCCTTATTGGAAAACCTGGGTGCTTATGAGATTCAGGTCAGCACCAAATCGGCGTATGCCCAGCAGTTCTTTAACCAAGGCATCATCATGGCCAACAATTTCAACCATGCTGAGGCAGAGCGATCATTTAGGGAAGCTGTGCGCCTGGATACTGATTTGGCCATGGGTTATTGGGGAATTGCCTATGTTTTAGGGCCTAATTTCAATTCCGAAGCAAGTATGGGTACGGTAGAAGAAATCCGTAATGCGGTTGCAAAAGCGGTATCCCTACTAGAAAAGGTAAGTCCCTGGGAAAAAGGATTGATCAAAGCCATTCAGATCAAGTTTCCGGAAACAAATTCCACTTCGGATGATGAGGGTTTCTCTCAGGCCATGAAGCAGGTGCATGAGGATTTCCCGGACAATTCTTTTGTGGCAACCCTGTATGCTGAATCCCTAATGAACCTCCACCCTTGGGATTTTTATGAAGGAAGAGGTGGGGCTCCCAGACCTTGGACTCCGGAAATCGTCACTTTACTGGAAAAAGTGCTGGAAATAGACACCAAAAATCCCCTTGCCAATCACCTCTATCTCCATGCCACAGAAGCAAGCGGGAACTTGGAAAAGGCCCTAGAAGTGGCAGAACGACTCAAAAATCTGGTCCCTGCTGCCGGGCACCTGGTTCACATGCCTTCCCATATTTACATCAATACCGGGGATTACCATGAGGGATCCTTGGCCAATGAGCGGGCAGTCCTTGCCGATAGCATTTACATTGCCCAGTGTCAGGCTCAGGGCTATTATCCCCAGATGTATTACACCCACAATTACCACTTTTTGGCCGCTACGGCGGCATTTGAAGGTCGGGCTGCCCGATCGATTGAGGCCGCCTACCAAACAGCCGGATTGGTGGACCCTGCCTATTACTTTGAACCGGGCTTCGAAATGGTCCAGCATTACCTGACCATTCCCAATCATATTTTGGTCAAGTTTGCCCAATGGGAAAAGATATTGGCCTTACCCAAACCTTCCGAGGACTTGATTTATCCCCGAGCCATCTGGCACTATGCCAGAGGTATGGCACTGGCAAATTTGGGAAGGACTCAAGAAGCCTATCAGGAATTAGATAGCCTGAATATTCTTCGGCAGGACACCAGCATTGAAAACCAGTTGAACTGGGGAATCAACAAAGTGACTGAGGTCTGCCAGATAGCCTCCAATGTCTTAAATGCCAAGCTCAAAGCTGATGAGGGAAAAAAGGATGAGGCCATTGCCTTACTTTATGAAGCCATAGCGGTAGAAGATCAGCTAAATTATACCGAGCCACCAGATTGGTTCTTCTCTGTTCGGCATGTTCTGGGAAATCTATTATTAGCCAAAGGAGATTTTATCCAGGCTGAAAAAATCTTCCGGGAAGATCTGTTCAACTGGCCTAAAAACGGCTTTGCTTTAAATGGATTGGCAGAAAGCTTAAAGGCCCAAGGAAAACTGGAGGAAGGTGAAGAGGCAAGCAGAGAGTTTCAAGAATCCTGGAAATTGGCGGATATTGAATTGAAGGGATCGGAAGTAGACCCAGAAAAAAGGAAAGATATGGCTTTGACTATTACCTCCAAATCCCCCAATTCTTTGGTCTTACTTGCTGCTTCCTTTTGTGGGCCTAATTGATTTTAGTGACAATCTTGCACGATGTGAGAAGTCTTTCCCTCAAAATAGATTTCTTCTCCTCGTTTTATGAGAACATGCTCATAGTTATGGACTTCCGGTTCTCGTTTATTAAATTAAAGAACTGGGATTTGCGGATTATATACAGTAATGAAAACTTAAATTCTTACTTTTTATCGGAAAATCAGACCTTTTTTCTTTACCCCTTTTTATGCAGACTCTTCGGAGGAAAATGATCTTTTAAACTAAAGCCACTTAACTATTTGACATATGGAAGTAAAAAATCTTTTCAATCTTATCGGTAAAACTGCTCTTGTCACAGGAGGTGGCAACGGAATCGGCAAGGCTTGCTGCGAAATTTTGGCCAGCCACGGAGCAAATGTGGTGGTCTCTGACCTAAAGGTGGAAGATGCTCAACAAGTAGCTGAGGCCATTCAGGAAAAAGGAGGCAAGGCACTGGCTGTAGCCTGTAACGTCACCAAGGATGAGGAACTTGTCCAATTGGTTAAGACTGCTTTAGACACCTTCGGGGGCATCCATATTCTGGTCAACAATGCCGGAGGCGGAGGAGCTGGAAGAGAAAATCCCTACAAAATTTCGGTGAAGGACTTTGAATGGGTATTCCAGTTAAATGTATTCAGTGCCTGGAGACTTTCCCAACTATGTGCCCCAGAAATGGAGAAAAGCGGGTATGGTTCGATTATCAATATTACATCGATGAGCTCCATTAATAAAAGTCCGAACATCAGTGCCTACGCAAGTTCCAAAGCAGCAATTAACCACATGACTGCAAATTTGGCCTTTGACTACGGTCCACAGGGTATCAGAGTCAATGCCGTAGGCCCAGGAGCGACTAAAACGGCTGCATTGGCAAAGGTGCTAACTCCAGAAATCGAAGGAAAAATGCTTCATGGGACCCCTATCAAAAGGCTGGGAGAAGTAGAAGACATTGCCGGGGCTGTTCTTTACTTTGCCTCTCCTATTTCAGAATGGGTAAGTGGGCAGGTATTATTTGTCAACGGTGGAGGGATTCAAACCTTGGATTAGTCACCTGTCTCAACAGGTATTTTATATTTGAAGGTACTAATCCTTTGGATTTCTACATTGGCAGGACCTTCTCCGGCAAGTGGTCTGGAGAATAAGTGGCTGGCTTGTTTTTTCGTAGGTATTGAATAGAGAAATAAACCATCACCACCACGACCAGGAACTTGAACAAACCTCCCAAAGTACCGGGAGCACCCAGAAAAAATAGCACCGACCCTACCAGCAGTACCGTTCCAATCAGGATAGCAAGATTTCCGGCAAAGCATCCGGGACGGTTGCCACTATGGTAGACAATGCCGGGAAAGGTTTTTAGGCGATCATGTAAGGTTCGGATAAAGGCGGCATAAGCTGCTCCCCGATCTTCAAAATCAGCAAATCCCCGATAGTGCACGCTTTTCAGAGTAAAAACTGTTCCATAGTGCAGCGTGATATCGCATTGGTACTTGGTCATCGCAAAGCGGGTAGGATCGTGGTACAGACGGATCTCCTTGATTTCCGAAAAAGCAATGGGATGAGTATAGGTAGGGTAAACTAGCTCCAATCCCCTATCCGTCAAGCGGTAGACGGTTTCTTCTTTTTCCAGAGCGGAATTGCGGAAAGAATAGGTGGTTTCGGACATGGATAACTGGAACTTGATAAGCTCAAGGAAACGAAAATATAACATTCTTGAAACTGAGAATACCCATTCCCAGATTTCTCCAAAGTGGCTATTTTTCTTAAAGCCTTGGGGTCTGATTTCACTTCGCCGAAATGACATCCATAAGATGTCCACCTGCCTACTGCAAACTGCTGACTGCCAACTGCCTACTAATCAGCCTTTCAAAAAATACATTTCCCAGATTCCCCGGTTTTTGATTTCGATACTGCCTCGGTATTCGCATTCGAATTCATCCTTGATGATCTCATAGGTGGTGCCAGAGATATTGATCTTGCCCTCTTCTGAATTGCTTTCCATTCTCGAGGCGATATTTACCGTATCTCCCCAAATATCATATTGCCACTTTTTGACCCCTACAATACCCGCTACAATAGGCCCGGTATGAATTCCTATCCGCATTTCAAATTGGACAATGCCTTCCGGTTTTGGCTTTTTGATAAAGTCCATCATTTCCTTACCAGCCTTGACCACATCAAATGCATGCCGTTCTGTTTCGGTAGGAAGACCGCCTGCGCACATATAGGAATCTCCAATGGTTTTGATCTTTTCCAGTCCATACTTGTCTGTAATCACATCAAACTCCTTGAAATAGTAGTCTATGCTTTCGACCAGTTGCTCCGGGGAAATCTCTTCAGCCATGCTGGAAAAACTCTTGAAATCGGTAAAGAGTACTGTGGCTGAATTGAAGCGATGGGCTTTTACTTTTCCATAAAGCTTGAGCTCATCGGCGATTTCCTCAGGAAGGATGTTGAGCAGGAGTTCTTCGGATCGGTTTTTCTCTTCTTCGATGATTTTATTGGTCTCCTTTTCAAATTTGAATCGTCTGTATGCACCAATTGCCAATAAGGCCACCAATAAGAGCACTACCACAACTCCATAGAGCACCATGGTCTGGCGCTTGGCCCTGAGGGTAGCGATGGTTGCCTCACTTTCCAGGAGATCAACCTCGGCCTGTTTTTGGGATACTTCGTAGTCTGTTCTCAGGTTGGCCATTTCCTGTACAGCCTGAATGTTTTTCACACTATCCCGGTATTGGATATGCTTTTTGTAAAACTCCAGGGCTTTTGCAGGATTATTCAATTGTTCATAAATGACCGAGAGCAGTAGGTTGGCTTCACTGATCTGGTCTTTTAATCCGTACTTACTCGCAAGATCCAAGCTTCTCTGGGCATATCCCAGGGCAGTTTGCCTATCCCTTTTATCCAGATAGATATTGGACATATAGTTTAAATAGTCGGAAATGGGATAGTATTCATGGTACTTTTCCAGAATCTCGATGGCCTGATTGATGCGTTTTTCGGAAGTCAATTTGTCTCCATATTCTGCCAAGATCATTCCGAGGTTGCCAAGGCAATAGGCCTCCCCGATTTCAAAATTTATAGCTTCGAAGATCAATTGAGCCCGCTCGACAAAGGACAAGGCAGAGTCCAACTTCCCCATCTTCAAATATTCATCCCCGGCATTGAAGATGGCAGATCCCAAGGAGATAGAATCACTTTCTTGCTCCAGGATTTCAATACTTTTTCTGTAGTAAATGCTGGCATTTTGACTGTTTTCGCTGGCGGAATAAGTGTCTGCGATCGTAATGTAAGATCTGCCCTGGGCTCTCATTGAACCCGACTTTTGGGCATATTTCAAGGACTCAAAAAAGTATTCCAGAGCCTTGGACAAATCACCTTTGAATTTGTAGGCATAGCCAAGCATAATATTGGCACTGGCTATATGGTTATCCAAAGAACCCTCTAAGGCTTTTTCCAGGTAGATCTCCCCATATTTCAACAAGCTATCCGGGTTAGCTTCAAACTCAATCAAACTATTCAAATAATCCAGATTTTTTTCTCCCGTGGAATAGTATAATTGCTTTAGACTGTCGGCTTTGAAGCGAATCTGACCCGATTCCTCCCCAGACTGGGCAAGAGCCAGATTAAAAATCGAAAAGTACAGGAAAAAGAAAACTAGATTTTTCAAGTTCAACTGTGAGCTAATTAGGACGTTTGGATATGTCTTATTTTTAAATCTATAAAGTATTTTTTGCTCTTTGCTCCTGAATAGACTGAAAATTTGAATAAATAATCCTAGGGAAAAATAAGCTATTGCTTCCAATTCCCTAGGATTTATTTGATTTGGATCTACATTGATTTGATGGAGGGATCTTTCCCGCCTTTCCCGAGTCAAAAAATCAGATTCCCTTTTGATTTTAAAATAGACTGAATTTAGAATACATCGACAGGATCAAAGGATACCTTATTCGCTTAGATAATTCTGATTTTAGGGTCGAGCTGATAGGTGAAAGTCTCTCCTGTTGCATTAGATCTGATGGTAAAGCGAATGGTATATTTCACATTTCCACCGGCAGTATTATCCTCTACTTTTACTTTGGCTTTCCTTCCTCCTCCAGGGATTGGATTCTGTGCAAAAGCTGTAACATCTCCAGTCCAAGGGAAATCCAAAAATTTAATCTGATAGCCATCTGGATTAGGACCTACGTCGAAAATTTCCCAATTGATAAATTTGGAAGCGAAGGCTCTTGACTCAAAATCAACCGGATTTCCACTTTCACTTGAACCACCGTTGTCATCGGAAAGGCTAGTGTTTTCGGCTACATCCCCTCCATTGAAAATTGCCTCGGCATTGATTCTAAAATTAATGGTAATATCCTTAGCTCCCTGACCAAAAGCAGGTCCTAATCCCAAAAGCATGAGGATCAGAAATGTGAATAAAAAGCTGTTGTTTTTCATAGCGAACATTATTGGTGATAATTTATTTGTAAGAATATAGGAAAAATATTTCAAAGCCATCACTAATATAAAATATCTCTTGATTGGATTAAATCGGGATTTATCTAAATCTGATCTTTGAGTCTTTAGGAAGTTGTTTATTCGACACGCATTTAAACAGAAAATTCAAGGATTTTTTGGGGCTAAAAAGCTGAGGATGGATATTGAAAAAGAATTGATTAACTCAAGACAAAAGAACTCTCCATAAAAGCAAAATCATCCATGAAAAGCCCTTTATATGCAAGAATAATCTTCCTCATTTTAGGGATTGGATTCTTGTTGGTTTTATCCTCCAGCCTTTATGGGCAAGATAATCAAGCTCAAGATTGGAGGATTAATTTCCCCAAAACCAAGGAGGTGGTAGAAAAGCTTCCCAATCCGGAAAGCCTCTTTATCTTCTTCATGGCGGGTCAGTCTAATATGGCGGGAAGGGGATTTGTGGAGCCTTTAGATACTATTCCGAATCCCAGAATTTTGACCATAGATCAGAACAATACATGGGTATATGCCAAAGAGCCCCTTCATTTTTACGAGCCTAACCTGACCGGCTTGGACTGTGGATTGTCCTTTGCTAGAACGCTGCTAGATTCTTTACCTGAAGGGGTATCCATCGCCATTATACCCTGCGCTGTGGGTGGGAGTTCTACCGAACAATGGCTAAGCAATGAGACCTACCGAGGGGTGACCCTATTGGATAATTTCAAAGAAAAAGTCGCCTTAGCAAAAGAGTATGGAACCATCAAAGGAATCCTCTGGCATCAAGGAGAGAGCAATGCAAAGGCTGATTTGATCCCCTTTTTTGAGCAAAGGCTAGACTCCTTATTGGCTGAGTTTAGAGGCATTGTTCAGAATGAGACACTTCCCATCGTTTTGGGAGAACTGGGCAGTTTTTCAGAACCTGAAGAATCCCGAAATAACTGGAAGGCAATCAATTCAATTATCCATCAAGTGGTGGATCGAGATTCTAATTTGGCATTGGTAGAAACCCAAGACCTAAAGCACAAGGGAGATAAGGTGCATTTTGATTCCGAATCCCAAAGAACTATGGGGAAAAGGTATGCAGCCAAGTATTTGGAACTGGTGAATGCCAGATCCAAAAAGGCTGATAACCAAGTAACCCTTATCGGAGAAATGAAAAATGTGATGTGGAAGGGAGAGCTTTTTGGAAATATTGATTTGGACACCCTGAAGAACAAAACCCATTTATATGGGCTAGGTCCTGTGGATTACTTGAAAGGGGAAATAATGATCCTTGATGGGAAGTCCTACAAATCAACCGTTATCTCAGACTCAACAATGAAGGTGGAACAAACCTTCCAGATCAAAGCTCCATTTTTTGGGTATGCAAACATTTCAAAATGGAAACCCCAATCCTTGCCCGACAGCATTGAGACCATAAAAGACTTGGAAAGCTACCTGGATAAAATCACCAAAAACTCCCCAAGGCCTTTTCTATTCAAACTCAACGGGACAGTAGAAAAGGCAATTATCCATGTGGTCAATTTACCTGAGGGAGCAAAGGTCAGTTCCCCAGCCGAAGCCCATCAGGGTCAAGTAAATTACCCACTGGAAAACGAACAAGGAGACATTCTAGGCTTTTTCTCAACTGAGCACAAAACCATTTTCACCCATCATAACACCTTTCTGCACATGCACTTTATCACCGCAGACCGACAAAAAATGGGGCATTTGGACGAGGTACGGTTTAAGAAAGGGACGATGACTCTTTACTTGCCGGCAGAATGAGACTTAGGATGGGGTAAACAGTCTTGGATAAAGTATTGAACAACTTAAATAGATGACCTTGGCAATTTAAATGAAGGATTAATGATAAACCGAAAAGTTTTACCCTAACTTCATCTAGAGCGTGAATTCCTAAGGCAACCAAATGACCCTCCCATGAAAAACATTCAAAACGATGCTGATTATGAAGAAATCAGACTTAGGATTTTGGCTATTTCTTCATCAAGTCCCAAACAATGGGGTAAAATGAATGTCCAACAGATGCTGGTTCATTGCCAAATGCAACTCAAATTGGGACTTGGGGAGGTTCCAGCCCAAATTCAGGGTCCAGCTTTGATGCGAACCAAATTAATCCAATGGTTGATCTTTTCGAATCTCCCCTGGCCTAAGGGAGCAAATACACCCAAGGAAATGGATGTTTTGGCCAATAATTATCCCTTAGAGGATATTGAATCCGAGAAAAATGAATTGCTGACTTATATCGAAAAAGCCAGGAAAAAAGGGGGATTGGCTCCACATCCCTTATTCGGAAAACTGAATCAGAAAGATTGGGCCAGGTTAATCTATAAACATCTTGATCATCACCTAAAACAGTTTGGTAGCTAAGTAAGGACAAAAACTAGCTTAAGAATACTTAAACAGTTCATCCGCAATCGCTCTCCAAACTTCATTGCTTCCTATAGGCCGGATAAATAGGTATAGTAGATTTGCCCCTGCCACTAAAAGCAATGCCGGATGCCAACGCTTTAACTTCCAGCAAATAATAAGGATAGGAAGCACACAAAATATGGTGGAGAAAAAGAGCACATCAATAAAATCATAAGGAGCTGAGCCAAAGAACACCATATTTGGAATCATCAGCATTCTCCCAAAGGCAGGCATCAAAGCCCAAAATACAGTGGAAATCATCCACATCGCATGATCTTCCAGGTTTTTCGCCTTGCTTATAGCAATCAATACACTCGCCGCAAAGCCAATAATGGTGATGATATCCGTAAAAGATACCCCATAAAAAAAGTCTGAATCAACGATTGGATTGGGTTCCAGGGTAGAAATGGCTTTAAGATTTTGTGGAATGATGGTGAGCGCTGAAAAGGTCACCCCTCCTGCCAGAAATAAAGATAGAGCCCCATAGTTCCTATGCAGCTTCACTTTGCCTCTGGTAATCAAATAAGGCTGAATGATTACCATACAATACCATAAAATGGCAGATAGCCCATGCATGTGCTGATGCCAAGTAGCTTCATCTAAGCGAAAAAAGTAACCTCTGGAAAATCCGATCAATGCAACCACTAAAGGGATAATAAGCCATTTATGGGCATTTTTAAAGTCAGCTAATATCATTTAGAGCTGTTATTAAGTCCTTGAAAAACAAGTTAATTGAATCAATATAAGAAAAAGAATCCTCTTAGCTTTTACCTTTTAAGATTGGGGAATTGCATCGGTTATTCAGTTTTGAACATCAACCTAGATGATTTAAAAGAGAATAGTTAACCCTGAATCAGAATTTGAATTCTTTATGGTTTTTGAAAAACATAGTAAGGGAGGTAATCTGGGCCAGCAATTAATCGGGTCAAACTATTTAACAAACGAAAGAAAATCAATAGATTAGACCTATACCAAACAACCCCAGCCATGATTACTTTACAAGCCAAGGACACCTACAGGCTTACCTCAGTGTTTATGATTCTCATTATCGCAGGCGTGCAATGGGGCTTTTATCGACCCTATTTAAGTCAGTTTCCCACCTTCACTAATGCCACCCCTGTCATTCATATTCATGGAGCTTTGCTGATGGGTTGGATGATGCTTTTGGTTATTCAACCCTTGCTGATCAATTTCAAAAAGGTAAAACTTCACAGAAGCATCGGGAAAATTTCTTGGATCCTGGGCCCAATGATTATCATTTCCATGTTTTTAGTCGGAAGAGGCTCGTATTGGAGAGGATTGGATTTTATCAGTCAAAATCCTGGGAGCTTTACGGCTAGTGACAACCTTGCCGTGATGGTTTTGGACATTCGGGGATTTGTCACCTTCGCCATCTTTTGGGCCTTGGCCATGGCCTATCGAAAAAATTCCGGATCACATATGCGGTACATGATCGCCACAGGCCTTTTGGCTATTGGCCCTGGAGTAGGTCGAGGATTGATGGCTACTTTTGATCTTTCTTTACATTCAGCCCTGACAATCACTGATGTACTGGATTTGTTGATTGCAGGAGTGTTTATCGGATATGATTTCGCGAGAAAAAAGGATTCCAAACCTTATCTCATCGTATTTACCTTCTTTTTGGTCGGAGCTATTCTTTGGCAGTATTGCTACAGTGAGTTTTGGCAAAACTTCGCTCAAGGGTATGCAGACCTTTTGTACTAATATTTAACAAATCCTGACCATGGCTAGAACAATCAATCAACGGATGACTGCAAAAATCGAAGGGGATTTTGTGGTATTCATTATCGGTATGCGGATCAACCGATTTTGGAAGTTTCATAAATGGCTTCCAGTGGCTATGGCCATGCCAAAGATGCTGGAAGAACTTTCAAAAAAGCCTGAAAGTGGTTTTTTGGGAGTCCAATCTGCTGGTGGATTATCACCAGTCATGGTTCAATATTGGAGGTCTTTCGAGCATTTGGAGGCCTACGCCAAGGATAGGGATGGTTTGCATTATCCTGCCTGGAGAGAATTCAATAAGAAGATCAAAAGCAATGGTGATGTGGGCATTTGGCACGAAACCTACAAGGTCAAAGCGGGAGATTATGAGTGCATCTACAACAATATGCCCATTTATGGACTTGGAAAAATAGGCGAATTAATTCCTGTCTCTGGAAAAAGAGAAACTGCCGCAGAAAGGATTTCAGCCCAAGTTTAAACACCCAGCTTTTAAATTTTAACAGATTAGGCTACTAGTTGCAAGTCATAGCCCAAAGGTCTATCTTCAGAAAAGTCAAATTCTACCTACCTTATTCTAGGCAATGATTCATTTTTTTAGAAAAATACGCCAACAAGTGCTCGTTCAAAATAAAATAACCCGATACCTCGCCTATGCTTTAGGCGAAATCGCCCTGGTAATGATTGGTATTCTTCTGGCCTTGCAGGTGAATACCTGGAATGATCAGAAGAAAAGTGAGGCTGCAGAGCTGGCCTATTATTGCAGAATATTGGATGATTTTAAACTGGATCAGCAGCTGATTGATGAAAGAATTCAGCTTGCGAATGAACGAATAGCTACTAGCAGAGAACTTTTACAGGAGTTGGATGCAGGAACTCAGGACAAAACAAATCTCTTGAATAAATTCTTGCTAGCCATTCGTGGTGAGGCTTATGTACCCAGAAATGCTACCTATAAGGATCTTATTTCTTCCGGAAATCTGAAGCTCCTACAGGATATCGAGATAAAAAACAGCCTCATTCAATTCTATGCTGAACAGGAAAACAAACAGGTGCAACTCAAACAAAACCGTGACGAGGTAATTCAGGAAATATTTAAAATGCTCAATGATTCCCCGGACTTTGGAGGCCTTCAGGAATACGATTATGTCCAAAAACAATTGGGCTCAGAGCTTATCGCAACTCTTCCGAATGTGGATTGGACTAAGGATAAAAACAACGTCCATTACCGAAAATTTCAGCAGGTAATTCTATTTAACCTAACTATGGCAGAAAGGGAAAAGCAGCATTTGGCAACAATCCATCAATTGATGGAAGCTCCCTTTCAGCTTTTAAGTGAAAAGTGTAAGGGCGGAACTAACCAATGAAACCTATCTGCTTATTTTTCTTCCGAAATTAGGTCTGGAAGCATTTTCTTATCGAATTTCGTCCAGTCTTTGTCCTTCTTTACCCACTTACCTGAACCGATGCGAACCTTTTGCTCTGCCTTCTTTTTACTTTTCCTAGGGAATTCTTTTTTTCTCCAAGCTCAGGAGGAGAAGCTAAAAATCACTCAGTTACAAGGGGATTTCTACCTATATACCACCTACAGCACCTATGAGGGCAATGCTATTCCAGCCCATGGTCTCTACCTTCTGACTGAGGAAGGGGCAGTACTCCTGGATACCCCTTGGGACACCACGCAATTTCAACCCCTGCTAGATAGCATCTGGACCAAGCATCAGCAGAAAGTCAAACTTTGCATTGCCACGCATTGGCATAGCGACCGCACGGCAGGACTGGAATACTACCGCCAACAGGGAATACAAACTTATACAACCGAACTCACTGATCAATTGAGTAAGCAAAATGGACAAAAAAGAGCCGAGCATATGATCCGTCAGGACACCGTATTTCAAGTAGGTAGTTATGCCTTCGAAACTTTTTACCCAGGAGAAGGGCACACCAAGGACAATCTCGTCTTGTGGTTTGGCGAGGAAAAAATTCTCTATGGAGGCTGTCTGATCAAAGGAACTGACGCTAAAAATCTGGGGTACATGGGGGATGCAAATCCTTTGGACTATTGGGCGACTCTTCAGAATGTTAAAGAAAAATATCCCAATCCGAGTTGGATTATCCTGTCCCATAGTACCTATGATCAAGGGGAATCTCTGGACCACTCCATTGATTTAGCAAGGAAACTGAAAAAGAAAACCAAAGTCATGAAAACCATGGACTAAAGGCCACATCCCCTATTGGAAGTCAAACGCTAAAGAATTACCTTAAACTTGGCAAACGTGATTCTTTCCATCTTTAGGCTAGGCTCTGATTTTTGCCCATTTAACCCCAAAAAAGTGAAAAAGACTAATTTTTTGAGCCTCCTTACCCAAATCCTCCTTCATCCCATTCCCATGAAATCCTGGATTATTACGCTCTTTGGACTCCTACTCGGTACCCTAACTCTTGCTCAAGAAGTCAAGACAAAGTCTAGACCTAGTCTCAAGGACACTTTGGATGGGAAGTTTGACTTCAGCTCCTTTCTTTTGGATGCCAATGGTTTTATCCCAGTGCCACAACTGATCACCGAACCCGCTTTAGGAGGGATAGGAATGTTGATCGCTCCACTATTCATTCAACCCAATAAACATCCCTTTCCAGATCGATACACTCCTCCCACCTTAACTGCCGTAGCGGGGATGTATACGGCCAACAAATCCTGGTTTGTGGGTGGATTTCGAGCGGGGACTGTAACCAAACACTATCTACGGTATACCGTGTTTGCAGGCTATGGCACGATCAACATGAACTTATATCGTGATCTGCCTATTCTGGGAGAAACGGAATTTGCTTTTAAATTCAAAACCCTTCCGATCTATGGAAAACTTATCAAGAGGATCGGGAAATCGGATTTTTACGCTGGTATGCAATACCTTTATTTGAATACAGAGGTGATTCCTGAGTTTCTTGCCTCTGGTGAAAGCCTCCCTGACTTTATCGAAGAGGGATCGTTAAAAACCCGGCAAAGCACCCCAGGAATTATCCTTCAGCTTGATAAGCGGGATAATATCTTCACCCCAGATAAAGGAACTTATTTTCAGGCTAATTTCAATGTTAATGCAGATTGGACTGGTTCAGACTATACCAACCAGGCTTTCAAAGCCTATATCCTTCAGTATTTCCAACTTCAGAAGAAATGGATCAGTGGGTTTAGGGCAGAGACCAAGCAGCAATTTGGAGATGTACCTTTTTTCTTAGAATCATCCATCAATCTGAGAGGCGTCCCTGCAGGTCGCTATCAAGGAACTTCCACCTATTTGGTGGAGACAGAGCAGCGGTATGATTTCAGCTTGAGATGGAGCGGGATAGCCTTTGCAGGCACGGGAAAAGCAGTCTCCCCACGATCCACCTTTGCAGATTCTCCATGGATTTACAACTACGGAGCAGGTGTTCGCTACTTAGTAGCAAGGGCATTCAAAATCCGCATGGGGTTGGATATTGCCTTTTCCAATGACAATTTTGGGTACTACATCGTTTTTGGTTCCGCTTGGAGATAAGCTTCCCTAGCCTGCCTTGGCTAGAAAGATCAAGAATTTTAGCTTTGGCTTGAGCTGAAAAAGAAGGCGTATTTAACGGTCCTTTAAATTCCAAAAAATCATCTCCACATGTGGAATTCCATCCTCGTCGTATTCCTCTCCTGCCACTTCAAAACCCAATCTTGAATAAAAATCAAGCGCATAGACCTGTGCACCCAAGCGGATAGGCCCCTTACCAAAAAATTGATGGCAATACGTGATAGACAATTCCATCAACACTTTACCCAGTCCTGTTCCTCTTACGCTCTGTGCTGTAATCACTCTTCCAATGGCCGTCTCGGAATAAGAAAGTCCCGGAGGAACCAATCTGCTGTACCCAACCAACTCACCTTCTTTGTAAAGCATCAAATGATAGCATTTCTGGTCTTTATCGTCTTGGTCCAGAAAGACACAGTTTTGCTCCACGACAAATACCTCACTTCGCAATTTTAGCAAAGCATACAGTTCATCGAGGCTGAGCTCATAAAATGATTTAACTGTATGGGTGAGAATCATAAGGGGTAAGCAGCTTGGTTGAAAAAACGAATATGCAATAGATACCGCCTAAATTCAAGGAAAAATTGACTGATTTGGGCTTGGTTTGATTTTGAGCTATTTTAAGAACAGTATAACTTCTAAATCAAGTTTGGAATGGACTAATTTCAAACCACTTTTGAATTTCATGAAGAAAAAAGTCCTCCTGCTGATCATATATCTGGCTTTTATAAGCTTAGGTTTACCCGATTCCTTATTGGGGGCTGCTTGGCCGGAAATGTATCCCGAACTAAAGGTACCTATCGCCTATGCAGGGATCATTTCCATGATTGTAGCAGCAGGAACAGTCATTTCCAGTCTTTTCAGTACCAAACTGATAGAGCGATTTGGGGTAGCTGTGGTGACTACAGTCAGTGTTTTGTTTACTGCTTTGGCCATTATTGGTTTTGCCTATTCCAATAACATCATCTACTTATTTCTTTTGGCAATTCCATTGGGTTTGGGTTCAGGCTGTGTGGATGCTGCGCTGAATAATTATGTAGCCCTTCATTATAAAGCCAGCCATATGAATTGGCTTCATTGTTTCTGGGGTGTGGGAGCAGCCATTGGCCCAGTAATCATGTCGAGCTATTTTGCCCGGGGGGAATCTTGGTCTTCAGGGTATCTCACGGTTGGATGGATTCAGTTGGGTTTGGTAGCCATTCTTTTATTTTCCATTCCGCTTTGGGTAAAAAGAAATCCATCCTCAAGTAATTCAGATGGGCCATCCAAAAAATCATCTTACCGCGAAATTTTGAAAATCCCAGGAATCCGTCAGGCCTTGATCGTATTTTTCTGCTACTGCACCATTGAAGCCACCTTTGGACTTTGGGGAGCTAGTTATCTGGTATTGATCAGAGAATTTAAGCCTCAGGATGCGGCCAAGTTGGTTTCCTTCTATTACGGAGGAATCACCATCGGCAGATTTCTTTCAGGATTTCTGACCACGCGATTTACCAATCAGCAATTGGTTTATGGAGGTCAGGGGGTTTTGATTCTTGGATTGATTACCCTTTCCCTACCCTTTCAAATAACTTTGCTTCCTGCGTTTTTATTGATTGGATTAGGTTGCGCTCCCATTTTCCCCAGTCTTTTGCATGAGACTCCAAGGAATTTTGGGGAGAAAAATTCTCAGGCAATCATGGGCTTACAGATGGCAAGTGCTTATGTTGGGATAACAATCATGCCCTTGATTTTCGGAGAATTGGCAGTTTACCTGACTTATTCCTCCCTTTTCTGGTTTTTAGGAATTATACTGATGGTGAAGATTTTGCTTACCGTGGATTTAAATCGGGTGGTTAAGAAAAACAGAATCCCGACCTCCAATTAGGAAACCGGGATTCATTTATTTAGGCACTTTTAATAAGCAGTCCAACCTCCATCAGCAGTCAGCACTTCCCCATTCACAAAAGAGGAATCGTCAGAAGCCAGAAATAAAGCTGCTTTTGCAATTTCCTCAGGCTCACCCATTCTTGGCATGGAACCTGCACCAGAACTACACAAAGCAGCACCTTCCTCATCTGGCTTAGCGTCTTTCATGATGTTGGTATTGACTCCCCCTGGCGCAATTACATTGCTTCGGATTCCTTTTTTCGCATACATGAATCCAATGTTTTTACTCATCCCCACAAGCGCATGCTTGGAGGTAGTATAGGCTAATCCAGCCCTCGCTCCATTGATACCCCCAACAGAAGCGATGTGAATCATCACTCCTTTTCCCTGCTTGAGCATCTGGGAAATAGCTTCTCGGGAGGCATAAAAAGGGCCGTTGAGGTTGACAGCAAGGACCTTGTTCCAGAGAGCATCACTGACTTTTTCCAAAGGCATGAAGTTGTCCATGATGCCAGCATTATTGACCAAAATATCCAAGGCACCAAATTCAATGACTGCGGCATGGATCATTTTTTTGACTTGTTCCTCATCCGAAACATCACATTTCAAGCCAATGGCATGACCTCCTTTGGCACGGATTCCCTCAGCCACGATTTCTGCATCCGCACCTACTTGATCGACCACAATGACTTTGGCTCCTTCTTGAGCAAAAAGCTCAGCAATGGCTTTTCCCATTCCGGAGGCAGCTCCGGTCACAACTGCGATTTTATTTTCCAGTTTTTTCATTGGTTTTAGATTTAGTTTTGGCTTCCGCCTGATTCATATTTTCTATTCCCTTGAGCAATGCGTCTGCATTGAAAGATATGCTGTCAATTCCCTCAGCGATAAGAAACTTGGCAAAAGCAGGATTATCACTCGGTGCTTGTCCGCACAAGCCAATCTTCTTCCCTGCTGCCTTGGCCTCTCGGATTACCTGAGAAATCATCCATTTGACTGCGGGATTATTCTCGTCAAAAATCTCACTGAGGATCTCAGAATCCCGGTCAACTCCCAGTGTTAACTGAGTGAGGTCATTGGAGCCAATGGAAAACCCATCGAAAATCTTGGCAAATTCCTTGGCCAAAATCACATTGGATGGAATTTCTGCCATGACATAGATTTCCAGTCCATTTTTACCTTGAACCAATCCCAGCTTTTTCATCAAGGTGATCACCTTTTTCCCCTCCTCAGGAGTCCGGCAAAAAGGAATCATTACTTTCAGATTTTCCAGACCCATATCTTCTCTCACACGTTTCACAGCCTGACATTCCAGTTCGAATCCTTCTCGATACCGCTCATGATCATAGCGGGAAGCGCCTCTGAAACCAAGCATTGGATTTTCTTCTTGGGCCTCAAACTGATGTCCTCCCAGCAAATTGGCGTATTCGTTGGTTTTGAAATCACTCATTCTAAGGATCACTTCCTTGGGATAAAAAGCTGCAGCTATGGTGGAAATAGCTTGGGAAAGTTTGTCCACAAAGTATTCCTGCTTGTCCTTATACCCCCAGCAAAGGGACTTGATTTTGGATTTTTCCTTTTTGTTTTTCAGTTGGTCAAAATGAACCAAGGCCATAGGATGAATCCGAATGGAACTATTGACCACAAACTCCATCCGCATCAAACCGACGCCTTGATTTGGAAAAAAGGAAAGATTGAAGGCTTTTTCCGGATCGGCCAGGATAAACATAGGATGGGTTTTGGGCATTCGAAGTCCGTGAAAATTATGCTCAATGGTCTTCCACTCTAGCTTACCCCGATAGATTTTTCCCATCTTCCCGGAGGAAGTATCTAGTGTTATTTCGTCACCATTTTTCAGTACATCCAAGGCATCTTCCGCACCCACAATCGCCAAGGCTCCCATTTCTCTGGCTACGATAGCTGCATGGCTAGTTCGCCCACCTTTCGTGGTGATGATAGCAGCTGCCTTTTTCATGATGGGATCCCAGTCCGGATTGGTGATCTCTGTCAAAAGAATTTCCCCTTCCTTTAGCTTTGAAGCTTCGGTAGGAGATTTCAGAATTTTCACATTGCCTGATGTAATCCCTGATCCAATGGCATAACCTGTACTTACTACTTTACCTTTTTCAGTCAGAATAAACTCCTTAAGCCTATACGGATCTTTCTCAAAATGAACGGTCTCAGGTCGGGCCTGAACAATAAAAAGTTCACCTGTTTTTCCGTCTTTAGCCCATTCTATATCCATTGGAAGACCATAATGCTTCTCGATTTGGACAGACCATTTACCCAAAGTCTCCACTTCTTCATCATTCAGAACCAGTTCTTTTTGCTTTTTCTTAGGGGTATCCAAATTTAGTGTTCCACCCTTTTTGGAATAAACCATGGTCTTTGTTTTGGAACCTGCTTTTTTGGAAATGATGGCCCTTTTCCCTTTTTCTAGGGAAGGTTTAAAGACTAAAAACTCATCCGGAATTACCGCTCCCTGAACGATATTTTCTCCCAATCCCCAGCATCCAGTAATCAAAACTGCCTGCTGAAAACCAGATTCCGGATCAATGGAAAAGCAAACTCCACTTGAAGCCAAATCGGCCCTGACCATTCGCTGAACCCCAACCGAAAGGGCTATTTCATGTTTGTCGTAGCCTTTGTCGTGCCTGTATTTGATAGCTCGACCATTGTACAAGGAGGCAAAGCAGGACTTAACTGCCTTCAAAAGATTGGCCGTTCCCCGGATATTAAGAAAAGACTCATGCAGCCCTGCAAAACTTGCCCCTGGCAAATCCTCTGCTGTTGCGCTACTTCGAACGGCAACATCTACTTCTTGCCCCTTTTTACCCTTGATCTCCTGATAATGCTGGATGATTTCCTGAGTCAAGACTTCAGGCAACTGGCCCTTGAGGATAAGAGATTTGATTTTCGAAGAAACCTGGGAAAGGTTGGAGAAACTCTCCAAATCAAGTTTTTTCAATTCATCCTGAATGGATTCCTTGATTTTGTTTTCTTCTAAAAAAAGTCGAAAAGCGGTCGCTGTAATTGCAAATCCATTGGGAATTCGAATTCCCAATGGATTGAGCTTTTGGTACATTTCGCCAAGGGACGCATTTTTACCACCCACTTTGGGTACATCCTCAATTCCTATTTTTTCGAAGGGAATAATCAAAGCTTCCATGGCATTTTGGGTTGGTTAGAATTTCAATGATTCAAGTTAGGCAATTGATCACGGCACTTTCATGACTGGAAAGAGAGGATTTCCTGATTATTATCAGGTAAAAAATTCAGGAATTATTGAACTCCTTGTAGCAATGTCAAACCCATCTTCGTCAATAGATTTGATTGTTCATTTTTATAAATTCCAAACCCTTTGATCATGAAAACTAAATCCACGCTACTTCCTTTCCTTTTGGTTTTGTTTTTTCTGGGACTGTTTTCCTCCTGTCAGGATGAAATCACGACGACTTACACCTATAGGACCATGATGCCGGTTTACCTGGAAATGAGTGATGTCAGAGCCCGTTTGATCACGACGGAACCAGCTCAGCCCTTAGACAATCCGGGTAAAATCTACATTTATGGGGATTACCTTTTTGTCAATGAACCTACCAAAGGCATTCATATTTTGGACAATACCAAACCTTCCAATCCCATCAATTTGAGGTTTATACCTATCGAGGGAAATGTGGATTTGGCAGTGAACAACAATATTCTTTATGCAGATAACTACGTGGATCTTCTGGCATTTGACCTGAGCAACATGGGTGATATCCGCCTGATCAAGCGGGTAGAGAATGTCTTTACCCATCTCTATCGGCACGATACAGGTCAGATTATCACCTTTAAAGATTCCGTGGTGGTGACGGATGGAAATGGATGGAGAGGTGAAGGCTGGCTGATGCGCTCAGATATGAGTTTCGCCGCTAATTTTTCTGCAGCTGCAAAAAGCTATGGCACAGGTGGCTCCATGGCGAGATTTACCTTGATGAATGACCACTTGTATGCTGTAGATGAATCCACAATGAGAGTTTTTGACGTCACCAAAGCCGAGGATCCCAAATTCGTCAAACCAGTGGATTTGGGTTGGGGAATCGAGACTATTTTTCCTTTCCAAAATAAACTGTTCATCGGTTCCAATCGGGGCATGCATATTTATGATGCCTCCACTCCTAGCTCACCTACCAGAATGTCGGTATTTGAGCATGTCATGGCCTGTGACCCTGTGGTGGTCAATGAAGACCATGCATTCGTGACACTCCGAACAGGAAATACCTGCTGGAATGGAATCAATGAGCTTCAAGTCGTGGACATTAAAAACCCTTATCAACCCAAGTTGAAGAAAGCCTACCCTATGCTCAATCCTCATGGTCTGGGTTTGGCGGGAGATTTTCTTTATGTAGCTGAGGGGCAGCATGGCCTAAAAAGCTTTAATGTAAGTGATGTGATGGCCATCGATAAAAACCAACTTGAGTTTTTGACCTCCATGAAATCTGTTGACCTAATCCCAGGGCCAAAGTCCTTGATCGTGATCGGGCCAGATGGGGTTTGTCAATACGATTACTCCAAACCTAATCAACTGAAAAAATTGAGCTGCATCCAGGTGACCAATCCAGTAATTATCAATTGATCTTTGAGCCATGAAGTTTAGATTCATCTATCTTTTCATCGGCCTTTATTTTTCCTGTGTCAAGGGCTTGGCACAGGAAAAACTCTATTTCAGCCAGACAGAACTGGGTTTTCTATATGGACGAGGAATGGAAAATTGGGAAGGAAAGCGTGAGGAAAGAATGGATTTCACTTTTCAGACTTTTCACGGAGCACGGTTCACGCCAAAGCAGGTTATTGGTTTTTCGGTGGGACTAGATCAATATCAAGATATTTCTTTGCTGCCTATCGCCTTGGGCTATCGGGGTTTTATTGGAAAAGAAGGGAAACCACAGATTTTTGGAGGCTTGGATTTAGGCGGAGGATCAGCTGTTTTGGAGAAAAAGCAAGAAGACGAATGGAGTAAAAGTTGGTACGAAGGAGGAATTATGTTTAGTCCCATGGCTGGATTTAAACTTCCGTCTAGAAAAGGCAAAACTGCACTTTCATTTACTTTCGCTTACAAAAGACAGGAATTTTCGTATTTCCAGGGGTATTTCGAACGGGGAAATGTCAGGCCTTTTACGACCTCCCTTTTACCTCCTGGATATAATTCAGTCACTGAAACAGCTTTCTTATACCACAGCTTTGTGTTCAGGATGGGGTTGATGTTTTGATAGGATTTAGTATCCAATCAAATCAAATAAACCGCTTGATAGTCCAGACAATAATCGCAAACAGAAAGATGAGAATGGAAATCTTATTGATTCCATGCATCATTCTTAGGTTGAAATTAGAAGGTTTGTTTGGGTCAGGCTTTTGAAATACTCTCAGGAAGTAATTGCCCACCTCACCTAATTTGAAGAACTCCTGAACTTTATTTTTTTCTGACATGATTCATTTTTTTTATTTACGATTGACGAAGTACGATTTACGGCCTTTATGGAAAACTCAGCCCTGATCCCTCACTTTAAACTCTTCACTTTAAACTTCAACCTTCCAACTCCGCTTACCGGTCATCCTACATCAGTTATCAGACAAAACATTTAAATCGTCTCCGGCTCAATCCACATCCCGTCTTCACGGATGATTTCGATGAGTTCGTCGACTGCTTTTTCTGAAGGTACAGAGCGTTTGACTACTTCTTTTCCTTTGTAAAGTGTGATTTTACCTTTTCCAGAACCCACATAGCCATAATCGGCATCTGCCATCTCACCTGGGCCATTTACGATACAACCCATGATTCCGATTTTCACCCCTTTAAGATGATCAGTACGCTTTCGGATCATAGCAGTGGTTTCTTGTAAGTCAAACAAGGTTCGGCCGCAAGAAGGACAGGAAATGTATTCCGTTTTAGACATTCGGGTACGGGCTGCCTGAAGCACACCAAAGCTCACTGAATTGTGAAGCTTGATTTGATCCAAAACTTCCTGACGGGAATGCTCGGCTTCTTTTTCCAAGGAAATGAAAATCCCATCTCCCAAGCCATCAACCAATAATCCTCCCACATCAGTGGCAGCATAAAGCATGGTCATATCCGCAGTCTGATCAGGATAACTCACTTTGACAACAACCGGAATAGTGGATTTCGCTTCCAAAAGACTCACAAAAGCTCGCCTCAGTGCTGGCATGCTATGCGTGTTGTTGGTCTTTAGGATAAAAACAGTATCCGTTCTGTCTTGAATTGCAGGAATA
This sequence comes from Algoriphagus boseongensis, assembly GCF_004362805.1. Taxonomy (GTDB): domain Bacteria; phylum Bacteroidota; class Bacteroidia; order Cytophagales; family Cyclobacteriaceae; genus Algoriphagus; species Algoriphagus boseongensis. The sequence goes on along the minus strand of NZ_SNYF01000007.1, from coordinate 479,101 downwards.
GTTTCTTCGATTTCTGTATCCAAAACTTCCAGGAAGTTGATCTCAGAATGAAATCTTGAAGCCTTTTTATATTCATCCAAGTGGAATAAAGGAAACTTATTCACCTGATCAGGAGCCTGATTCCAAATAGCAAAGTCTTGGATTTCTTTCATCCCATTGGGTAGCATGAAAGGAATCGGATTTGATCCGGAATAGACAAAATCACATCCGATATCATTCATTTTCCACTTGTCCAATTCAGGCAAATAGAAATGACCAACCGCCTTCATTTCCCGATCGGAGATCTTTTCAACCTTGGAAATGTCTGTAATAACTCGAGGTACATTATGACCTCCGAAATTGTAAATCTCAGCCACATGCCTCTTGTTGTGTTCAAAAGGGGTAATCGGATAATTCGCGATTTCCCGGATTGGAGCATGCGCAGCACGATGGGTATAGCGATCAATTAAGGCTCTTGCAACTGGGGCCTCAAACTCAGGATCCTCTGTCAATGAAACTCGAACAGTATCGCCCAAACCATCTTCTAACAAAGTCCCAATTCCTACTGCAGATTTGATTCGGCCATCTTCCGCCTCACCAGCTTCAGTGACTCCCAAGTGCAAAGGATAAGGCTTAAATCCTCCTTCATTGAGCTTCTGAACCAAAAGTCTATAGGCTTGAACCATGACTTGGGTATTGGAAGACTTCATGGAAATCACGATGTCGAAGAATTTTTCATCTTCGCAAATTCTCAGGAATTCCAAAGCCGATTCCACCATCCCAAGCGGAGTATCTCCATAGCGGCTCATAATCCTGTCTGAAAGGGAACCGTGATTGGTTCCGATTCGCATGGCAGTTCCGTTTTCCTTGCAGATTTTCACCAAAGGCAAGAATCGATCTCTGATCCTTTCCAGCTCTTCGGCATAGCTGGCATCGGTATAGTCTATGACCTCAAATTTCTTTTTGTCCGCATAGTTTCCTGGATTGATTCGGACTTTCTCCACGATTTTGGCAGCAAGCTCAGCTGCATTAGGAGTAAAGTGAATATCGGCAACCAAAGGAGTTTGGTAGCCTCTTTTGCGAAGCTCGGCTTTGATATTTCTTAGATTTTCCGCTTCCTTGAGAGAAGGTGCTGTGATTCTAATCAATTCGCAGCCGGATTCAATCATTCGGATGCATTGCTCCACCGAACCTTTGGTATCCATGGTGTCCACGGTTGTCATGGACTGAACCACAATTGGATTTTCTCCTCCGATTATCACATCCCCCACGCGGACAGGTATGGTTTTTCTTCGGGAATAGCTAGTCAGGCTATCGCAATACAGGGAATCAAGAGATTTGATCAGGGAATCCATAGCTTAAATATCTCCAAGTTGGGGGCGGATAATTACTTCTTCAACAACGGTTTGAGGGGAAAGGTTATAAGCGCCCCACACGCTTTCTGCTACATCATCGGCACGCATGAATCTCTCCTCAGGAAGACCAGATTCAGCCCAGCTGTCTGTAAAAGTCGCTCCAGGTAGAATTGAGGTTACTTTAATGTCAAAAGGCTTGAGCTCTTCTCTAAGGCATTTGGTCATGCCCAACATAGCCCATTTTGAAACAGCATAACTTCCTCCATTGGGATAGGCTGTCAATCCAGCGATGGAACCCATGGAGAAAATATGCCCTGACTTGCGTGCTATCATATCATTGACAAATGCTCTGGTCAAGTGATAGGCTGAAAAGAGATTGGTCTGAAGGATAAATTCAAAGTTCCCCTCTGGCTCATTATGCAAAGCTCCGGGAAGGAAAATCCCTGTATTATTTACCAAAACATCCGGTATGCCTTTAGCTTTTACCATTTCTGCGAAGGATTGAACTTCCTCTTTTTTGGACAAATCAGCCACCTCAGCTATGACTGTAATCCCCGGATGATTTTCCTCCAAATGGGCTTTCAGGTTTGCAAGATCATGGGCATTTCTTGCGCAGGTAAAGACATCAAATCCTTCCTTGGCAAAGCGCTCGACGATGGCTCTTCCGATTCCTTTGGTACCTCCTGTGACCAAGATACTTTTTGGCATTTGATTAGTAGTTTAATAGTTAGTATGACAACTAACTAGAGAGAGCAAAGTTACATTTTTTTTCAAAAGAGCGCTGATACTTGCATTCTTCCGATATGAACCACGCGGTCAAGACCTTCGGAATTTCTCCCTTCATAAACCAAATTAAGTTGAAGGCCCTCTCCTATCTTTTGAAGCCAGTTTAAAGTCCAAGTGATATTGGTTCCCGGAGTCAATGCCTGAAGCATTTCATAACCCACTGGAGAATTGACTTGACCATTGTAGTCAATCTGAATCAACTTAAGATTTCCCGTCAAGGTAGTTTTAATGGCTTTGGCATAGCGTACATCCATACCGATTTGGTGAAGAAGTGATTTCTCTTCAAACTCTACATTTTCAATATTTTCCTTTCCAGTAAATGAGTAAGTCCCTGTTATCCTAAAATATGGATTGGGCTGCCATGCCAATTCGGGACCGAGGGTAAATTGATCCAGAGTATAATTTCGGTTCTCTAAAAAATCTGATGCAGAGACTCTTTTCCCAATAGCTCCTAGAAGTCTCAGCGTTGTGGAAGAATTAAAATTATATCGGTTATTCAATCTCCAATCCTGTTGGATTTGATCTTCGGATCCTCCGGATAAAAGCTGCTTCAACTGAGAATCAAAAAGGGAAAGGTCAAACCCATAAACTGCAGAAGCACGGTTGAAAAAGAAGCTGGTTCGGATGATTTGTCGAAGAGAAAGAATTTGATCTCGATCGATCCCCCCGATAAATGGATTGATTCTATCTCCGAATTCATCCGAGGTCACTTTCTTTTCCACACTCAAACTGGAGGTATTGGAAAACTTATGCATAAAGGCTTTCAATCCACCACTCTGTTTCCACGAATCAGGAAATCTAGCCTGAATCCTGTAATTCAATAGCGTTGTGTATGCCTGAACATAGGTATCGGTGGGGACAAAGATCTTGATGTAAAGCTTTTCCTCGGGATTTATGGCCAGATAAAACTCATTGAGCTGTTGAATTCCATCTCCGTTGTCATCTCTCCAAGTATGCGTTCCGTCTCCATTTGGGGCAGGAAGGAAAATAAATTCCCGTTGGAGTTCCTGTCCATTGCCTATGGCGTAACTGATTTCATTTCGGATCAGATTTTTACCCAAAGCCCCAGAATAGTCCACCTTACTCAGCAAGGTTAATTCCTGAGGTAATTCCCGCTGAAGATATTCCAACTCCCGGTAGGTGAATGTTCCGGTAAGGTTGTGATTTTGCCATTGTTTTCTCAGGGAAAAATTGGAAGTAAAGGCTTGGGTATTATCCAAAAGATTTCCGGAGATCGGAAGTCGGTCTCTTCTCCAAGCCGCATCTGCCACAAAGGAAAAATTTAGGGTATCATTGCTTTTCAGATAAACCAGATGCTCTTTGAAATTCATCGCCGTGCTGATTACCGAGTCATTTTTGGAGTTTCTGACTTCGTTTTGATCTAGGGAAAACTGATATCCCGGAACAAAAATTTTGGATTGATAACTCACATTACCCAAATATCTCAGCCATTGATTAGCTAGAGTATCCTTGTCGGAATTCAGGGAAAAGAAGTCCTGAGTGATCCGAAATCTTTTTCCCAACTCTGTATTCCAAGTAGCCGCATGCTGGGTTCCTGTTAGCTTTTCTGCTCGATTCCGAAGGTAAAGTCGGTATTGAAACCTATTGCTGGCATCTTTTTCCAAAGCCACTTGAGTCCAAAATAGTCGCTCTGCAGCCGCTTTTTGTAAATCCTCCACATTCAATCCCCAATCCCGATCAAATTCAATGTATCTAAATCGATCAATGAAATTGAAATTGGTGGAATTGTACTCGAATTCAGTTTGTCCTTTGAATCGATAACCTTTTAGCCAACCCACCTCTCGGTTTTCTGACTGTATTCCCAGCTTCCAGCCTAAACCTTGATTATCCTCATTATCCAATTCAGAAAACAGGTTTTTATCTCGGGAAGAAAGCGCCAATTCTGTGTAGACTTTTTCGTGCTCCCCGAGTTTGATTCTTGTGCCTCCAGTCAACATTCTTTTAGAGTCGGGAGCTGGAAGTTGGGTCAAAATCGAGTAATCCCCCTGGCTTTGCCCATTGATTTTTGGCACATATTCAAAAACAGTCCCATTGGCTAATTGTCTGCTTTTTTTGTAATCCCCGAGTCCAGCCCCGACCTGAGAAAAAGACAAGGCAAAGTGGGCCTTTTCAGGGTCGGTGGAGTACCTGTAGAATACCAAAAGATTTCCTTGATTATCCACCTCGGATATTTTTTCATATAAAATCCGGGTTGGATCAAAGGCAATTGAGTCAATTCTTGGGATAGTGGCATTTTGGGTTTGATCGCCTACTGAGGCTAATAAGACCAATTCTTCCTGAGTAAAATCCGTGAAGAGCGGTCGGTTTCTATTGTCCTTTTCTTGATAGTAATTGAGATAAAAATCCACCTTCCCATTAGTTTGGAGGTGATTGGCTCCCAAAATCAAGCGGGAATAATTTCGCTCCGCATATTCAAAATCCACTCGTACCCGGGAATATTGAGTGATCAGGACTTTGGGAGTAAAGGTGATTTCTGCCTGATTGTAGTCAATCACATAATCTGCATTGAAGCCCCGCTGAAGCTGTTTTCCATCCAAAAAGACCCGTTCCGAATTAGCCATGATGATGACAAACTTTTCACCTTGAGGGCCATTAAGTCGGTAAGGACCCAAAACTCCTTCCAAAATGGGAACTTGAATAGAAGCAAATTTCCCCTTGGCCACTGAAGCAAACCCTTGCGTACTTGCTTCCCAGCCATTCTTCACTTTATATTTCGTCGTGAGTTGAAGTCCCTGAACGTTTTTGTAGTACCTGAGAAATTCCGATTGCCGCTGCTGCAAGACCACATCCCCTGCTGCCAAACTGAAGTCATCATTATACAATTCAATTAACACATTGTCGAAATCCTGTATTTGCTGGGTATTTCCTTCCGGCTGAAAAGGAACATTCTGATCGGTAATGCTCGCCCGGATCTTTAGATTTTCTCCAATCTCCCCATCCAACTGAAGACTCAGAGCAGAATTGACAAAGACATTTTGGGTATTCCCAAAAGAAACCCCTCTAGTAAGACTTCCGGTTTTATAAAGATTTGTACTGGGAAAAAGCTCCTCTCGAATGTCAAAATCAGGAAGTTTCTGGACTCTGGTATCCTTAAAAATCGCCGTAGAATCATAATCCGCCAAAAGTGTTCTCCGAGCAAAGGTGCGATCCAATCGTACGCCCAAAGTTTGATAGCAAACCTGAACTGAGTCGGGCTTTCCCCCTTCTTCAAAAAGGACCTGAAGAGATTTGTTGGCAGAATAATACGTAAATGGATAGAAGATTCCGTTTTTGTCCTTTACTCGGATGCTTTCTTCGATAGCTATCAAAGAATCTAAGTAAAAGGCTTTCTCAACTTCGGCTGAAGGAAACCATCGGCATTTTTCCTGAGCTTGGCTTTCCCAAGCCAAAACAAAAAATGAAATCAGGAAAAAAAACCTAAGGCGCATTTTGGACTTTGCTTTTTATTCTAAGGTACTAAAAAGCATAAACTATTCGGCCAGAGGAAATGTGAGATAGAATGTGGTCCCTTTTCCTACTTCGGTTTCAAACCAGATTTTCCCGCCAGCAGTCTCTACTCCACTTTTTGCGATTGCCAATCCCAAACCTGAGCCTTGGGATTTGGTACTGAAGTTTGGAATAAAAATCTTGTCTCGTAATTCAGGAGGAATTCCTTTGCCATTATCCGTAATTTCCAAGAAAACCGCTTGCTCAGTCATCCATAACCAAACCCGGATATGGGGCTTATGATCCGGCTCCACAGCCTGAATTCCATTAATGATCAGATTGGCAATGACTCTTCCGAAAAGCTTATCATCTCCCATAATTGCAATCTCATCCGTATACGAATCATCCTGAAATTCCAGGTTAACCCTTCTATCGTTTTGGAAAAGCTCCAGAACTTTTAGCACAACTGCCTTGTAGTTCATGCGCTCGTTTTTCGGCAAAGGCATCTTAGCAAAGGTGGAAAATGAGGAAGCAATTCCGCTCAATGCATCTACCTGGTGAATTAGGGTTTCCAGGGATTTTTTGAGCTTTTCTTTATCCTCCAATTTACCCTCGTGCTCCAAGCGAATAAGATGCTGTAAAGTCAATTTCATCGGAGTAAGTGGGTTCTTGATCTCATGCGCCACTTGCTTTGCCATTTCCCTCCATGCAGACTCCTTTTCTGTGGAAGCTAAGACCTTCTTACTGGCTTCCAACTTATACAACATGTTGTTGTATTCATTGACCAAAAGCCCAATTTCATCCTTTGCAGCCCAATACATGGGTTCGTTGTTTTCCAAATTAGTTGCCTTGAGCTTTTGAGTCAGGATTTTGAAAGGCAAGGTCAGGTTCCTCGACACAAAGCTGGACACAATCAAAAACAGGATGAAAATGACAACAAAGGCATTGAAAATATTACTCAGGACATCTGAAATCAAAGAATTCAATTCCGTCTCCGATTCAAAAAACGGAACAGCCAAAATCCCTGAAATAGATTGATCGAGTTGGGATGGAATTCCTAAGTAAACGGTCTGATACCTCAGTTTTCCTATTTGCTCCTGAAGTAATAATTCGATTTGATTTTGCTCCATAATCCCAGCCATAGCGACTGGATTGATCAATTGGGACAAGATCTTTTTATCAAAAATATTTGGCCGGTTGGTGGATTCAAGAACTCCATCCGGGGTATAAAAAAGAATATCACTGGCAACGGTATTCGCAAGGGAGTTGATTTCTTCATTCAACAAATCCCTGTCCACACTGGCTGGATTCTGATTATTGAGCAGGCTTCCCAAATTAAAGCGAATCAAATTGGCCTTTTCAACATACTGCCTGTTCAGATCATCCTTGTAGCTACCTGTCAACAAGCCGATGGTGATTATAGAAATGATTATGATCGGGAAAAAGAAGGCAAAGTTCAGGTAAAGCTGAAGCTTGGTGGAATAGTTGAATTCAAAATTCTTATATCCTTTGAAAAAGGTATTTAGTAGAATTGCCAAGAAGGTCAGGAAGACGAAAGCCACGAAGAACAAAGAAATATTCCCAAAAAACTGAGCAACCGTCCAGGTTGGGGAAGAAATGATGATGACCTCTTCACCATTTTTTATCCCAAAGTGGTGATAGCCTTGACTGGTTACTCCAGACTCAAAAAGCTGATCTCGAGTAAGGTTTTTGAGGAATGTGGCTTGGGAATAATTGAAAACACCGGCGCTACGCAAAAGCTCTCCCTCCCGAAATACGGCATAGGGATAAGTTATTGGTTCAAGCTTCTCAGCATATTTTCTATCTAGGAGCAATTTTGGATAAACACTACCCGGCTGGATTCTCAATTGATTGAGCTCCAAGAAAACAGTTCCAAGAAGATTATCCTCTTTAACGATAGGAACAAAGCCAACCATTTTATTCGCTCCAGTCTCCCTTCCCCTGATAAAATATAGGTCCCTAACACCAGTGGCATAATCACTTTTGATAAACTCCTTTTGCAAAGTCGGCAATTCTACTCTTTCCAAAGGACCGAGGACTTGCTGACCCGAAGGAGAGAAAATCCGGATGACCACTTCAAACTGATCGAAGTAATTATCCAGATAAATCTTTCTGATTTTGGTTTCCACCGGATCCTTTGAAAGAAGAGGATCGGCTAACCGGTTTTGAACAAAGAGATCATTTTTCAGCCTGCCGAAAATATCACCCAAGAAAAACTCGGTCATGACATCATTTTCGATCAAGTTTTGCGTGGCAAATCGGGTCTTGGACTGGACCAAACGCTCTCTTTCTGTCTGGAAGGTACTGACACCCATAATTCCAGCCAGTAAAAGTCCAGCATAGAAAAAGGTCAAAAAGGTGTCCAGTCCCAAGCGAAAGACATTTCTGTAGAGCTCATACTTCACCACCGAAAGGATAAAAACCACATGGATGATCCATGCAATCCCCAACCAGAAAGAATAGAAAAACAAGCCTATGGCTATAATTCCACCCAGAGCTGGAATCCATCGGTAGTAAAAGTCCTTACTTCCTTTGGCTTGAAGAAGCAGGCTAAATGAAGTCAGTGTCAGTAGCGAATAAACAGCAGCCCAAAGAAAGAGAATCAAAAAGCTTATTCCCTTAAACCAATCAAAAGAAGGGATAGATCGAATGTCCAAGACCCATTGAGAATTGAAAATCAAATCTCTTGGGAGAAACCATACCAGAAAGAAAAATCCACTACTGACTAGGAATACAATACCTAGGGCATTTCGGAGACTGATTTTGTTCACGATCCTTTCAGCCTTTTGGATAGTAGGTTTGGAAGCCAATTCGTAAATAACCAATCCCAAAAGAAATACCAAACCTAAAGTATTGATCAGCAAGTCTCCCAAGCTGGGATTGATCCAAGAGGAGGCATAATTCAGAGGATTAAAAAGAGAAGATTCCAGATATCCACCCGGAAAATCCAAACCCACCATTAAAAGCCGGATTACTACAAACAATAAGGCCCCATATCCTATCGCCTGCCAGCGATGTCCTTTCTTCCATTTTTTCCTGAGAAAATCAAAGCTGATTAAAAAGTAAAGCAATGAAATGGAACAAATAAAAATTAGCAGAGCCGTATTGGAAACCCTACTTACGGGCTGATATCCCAAAAGAAAATTTATCCCAAAAATCGGCTTACCACTTTTGGCTATGACTTGAAAATTTGCTTCTGCAGGATCGGAATAGAGTTGAAATCGATCATTCCCGAAAATATCAGGATTAGGCCCAGTCTTCAGGTAATCATTTTCAATTGATCCTGGCCAAATCAGTCTAAAGGCATGTACCAGGAAATACTCATTGGAGTTTCTTTTGACCTTTCTGGTTTTGATCAGGAAAGTCCCAAAAGGATCTTCAAGAATCTGATATTCTTTGGAAAAATCGATTGAGGAAAAGTTGAGATTAACCGTGAAATCAGACCAGAAAAGTAGATTTTTTTCCAGATCCAAAAGAAACATGGGATACTGGTGATCGGGATTGCTGATTTGGGTGAAAGTGACCGGATCCTCAGGCCGCACATTCATCAAGACATTAATAAAGTCGGCATCGAATTGCTCATCTATTTTTTGGACTTTTTGCTGAATCGCCTCCAAATACTTATCCTCCTCACTTTTCTGAAAAACAAAAAAATTCAGAATCAGGACCAGAAGGAAGGAAACAATACTCAGCAGAATTAAAAGACTTCGGGAGGGAATGCTCATTTGATCTAAAAATAAAAAAGCAAAGTCTGGTATCAAACTTTGCTTTCAATCACTTATCGAATTGACAGTTTAGCTTTCCGTTTTTTTGCTGAGCGGTACCAGAAATAACCCACAATTGCTGCCATCAAATACGGCATGACAAATAGATACAGAATCCCATTGTTCAATCCTGCCCCGATAGTCGTATCTCCGTTGCTCACGTTATTTTCTACCGAAGCTCTACACATGGCGCATTGAGCCCAAGACGAAACCTGTACGCCAAAGAATAAAACCAGCAGAAGAATTGATTTGAGTTTCATGACTTAGAGGTTTTGAGATGATTAATGGGTGTAATAAGGGGCAATCATCAGGTAAACGATTACGCCGGTTACCGATACATACAACCAGATCGGATAAGCAAATTTAACCACTTTTCTGTGTTTTGCTCGCTGATCGGTGTAACCATAGTAATAAGCGAATAAGATCGGGAACAAAGCCACCGCAGCAAAGATGATATGGGTAATCAACAGAAAATAATAAATAGGCCTAATGATTCCTTCTCCACCGAAACTTGTACTTTCTGCTGCACTGTGATAAATCACATACGAAACAAGAAATATGGCTCCCAAAACAAAGGCAACAGTCATAGTCGCACCGTGAAGAGCGTATTTTTTGTTTTTAACAAATACTAAAGCCAAAATCAAAGCAAGTGACGCAGCTGAATTAATGACTGCATTCAAATGTGGGAGAAAATAAACCCAATCACCCAAGGCTGTAATTTTTGCAGGCATAAATAGCAAAACCGCTACTGCAATGGGAATAGCTACGGAAATTCCAACTATCCAACCCTTCACTTTTCCTTCTTCTTGAAGGACTCCTTCATTACTTTTTTCCATGCAACAAGACTTTTGTTTCCAACATTAATAAATCAACATCTTCACGATTTGTTCCGCTATAATAGCCCCTAATTCTCCCTAACTCATCAATTAGCATGAATTTATCGGTGTGAACAAAGTCATCTGGAACACCATTTCCATCTATAGTTGGGATAACAAATCCGCATCGGGCAAGTTGATACGTTTCCTCCTTTGGTCCCGAGAGAAAATGCCATTTCCCGGGAATCGCATTATGCCGATCTGCATACTCTTTTAAAATCTCAGGAGTATCATATTCCGGGTCAATACTGATGGACATAATTTGCACCTGATCCTCATCTCTGAACATATCATTTACCCGTTCCATCTCTTTGGACATGATCGGACAGATAGATGGACAGGAAGTAAAGAAAAAGTCAACAATGGTAATTTTTCCTTCCATTTGGCTTCTGCCTACAGATTTCCCTTCCTGATTGACAAAGGAAAATTCGGGAATGTAATGTTGGGTGGTATCAGTGGCTGGACATTCCTGAAAGGGATTATCTACGCCGTTTTGGAAATAGATGGGTAAATCGTATTCATTTTTTCCAAATCCTCTGAGAAACATGAAAATCAGAACTGGAATCAATAGAATACAAACCAGGACAAGACCTTGGAGAATTCTTAAACTTCGCATAATAGCCTAGTAACAAAAAAGCGGGTTGAAGTGATTCACCCCAACCCACTTTTTTTATCAAATTGAATGGATTTTTACCAACGCAACATGAAAATATCAGTTCCTTCTTTGGCGAGAGCAATCAGCAACCAAACCAAGAAGATCAAAGGAACGATGATAGAATAGAACAAAGGCTTCACTTCGTCGCCCAAGTGCATAAATTCCATCATGATGTATTTTGCTTTCCACACAGTTAGAATGATAAACAGTGCGTAAAGAATCAGGCCTCTTGGAAGAGTGAATGCCATGATAAATTCAACTACCGTGATCGCCAAAAGGATTCCGGCGGTTTTCCAGATTTTCTTTACTTTCTCCTCGTTTCTAGGCTCAACTTGGAGAGTTGATTTATTTTCTTGGATTTCCATATTTCAAAATTTTTGAACGCTTAGATCAAGTAGAACAAAGTAAACACAAATACCCAAACTAGGTCAACAAAGTGCCAGTAGAGTCCGATCTTTTCGATCATTTCATAATGGCCTCTTTTGTCATATACTCCAACAGCCGCCTGATAGAAGGCTAAGAAGAGAAGTACCACACCAATGGTTACGTGGAATCCATGGAAACCAGTAATGAAGAAGAACAATTGTGCGAACGCAGGCGGTCCATATTCATTTACGACCAAATTGGCTCCAAATACGGTTTCTGTTACATTTTGGCCGATAGAGTTAATATAGGTCAAAACAGATCCGCCTTCAGTTCCATGGATGAAGTGATTCCATTCCCAAGCTTGGCAACTCAAGAAAGTAATACCTCCAAGCATAGTCCAAAGCATCCACTTAACTACATCTCCTCTATCATTTCTGTGACCAGCTTCTACTGCCAATACCATGGTTACGGAACTGGAGATCAAAACAAAGGTCATGATACCTACGAAAATTAGAGGAGCGTGAATTCCGTGAAGGAATGGAACAGCCTCAAACACCAATTCAGGAACTGGCCAGTATTCATTAGATCCTGTGAAAGAATCCAAAGACCCTGCATAAGCTGGGTAACTAACTCTAATCGCCAAATAGGTGATCAAAAACGCAGTGAAAGTGAAAATGTCGGAGAGCAGGAAAAACCACATCATGAGTTTTCCATAGCTAGCTTTCAGGGGTTCGTTACCTCCACCCCAAACGCCTCTTTTCGAGCTTACTCCTATAGCAGTAGAATGCGCAGACATAAATTATTGATTTGTACCAGGTTTTATTTTAATGATTCAATAGCAAAAACATAAACAAGTAGAGCCAAAGTCCTCCCAAGAAGTGCCAGTAAGTTGTGGCCATTTCCATGGTGTTCATGGATTGGGAATGGACCTTAAGTCTGAAGCTCGAAATTAGCACAATAATCAGAAATATTAAACCACTGATTAAGTGTAATGCGTGCATTCCTGTAATGACATAGAGGAAAGATCCGGCAGGATTACCTACAAAGAAGACTTCTCTGTCCACTAAAGCTACCCAACTATACCACTGCCCTACTAAGAAAACTGCTCCAAGGATTACGGTAATTACCATCCCGATTCTCACATTGGTCATGTTATCTTTCTTTGCTGAGTAATAAGCCCATTGCAAAAAAGCAGAACTTAAAACCACCACTCCAGAAGTAAACCAGAATATTTCAGGAAGATCATATTCCAGCCAATTTCCTTCAGCTTGACGAACTATATAAGCACTGGTCCAGGCAGCAAAAAGCATTACCACAGTGACCATAAACAGCCACAATGCAAACTTCTTAGGATGCATGCTGATCGGCTGCTCGACTATATCGATATACTTTAATTCTCTTTCCATTTCTTAAGGCATTTTATCCAGTAAATAGGCAATCTGCACTATCGGTAGATAGAGAAAAGAACCAAACATGATTTTCAAAGCTGATTTTCTTGAACAATCTCTCATCAAGGAGAATGTTTGAGCCAAAAACAAAACCCCGCAAATCGTGGCAACAATACCAGAATTAAGGCCAGTCAATCCAAAATAAGTAGGCAATAGACCGAGAGGAAGTAGGAACAGCGTGTAAATCATGATTTGAATAGCAGTATTCAAATCCTGACCGCCACCACTTGGCAAAAGCTTAAATCCAGCTCTTTTATAATCTTCATCGCTCACCCAAGCTATGGCCCAGAAATGAGGGAATTGCCAAATAAACTGAATTCCAAAGATGATTAAGGCTTCATGGGAAATTGCACCTGTAGCAGCCGTCCAACCTAATAATGGAGGCATTGCTCCAGGAATAGCTCCAACGAATACTGCGATTGGTCCAACTCTCTTTAACGGGGTGTAAGCAAATACGTAAAGTACCATGCTCAATACTCCAAGCCAGGTAGTCAAAGGATTAGTGAATACCCAAAGCAGAGTGATTCCAAGCAAAGCTACCAGCGATGTGAACCAATAGGCTTCCTGAAGGGAAATAATCTGAAGCGGAAGTGGTCTGTTCTGGGTACGCTTCATTAGCTTATCCAAGTCTCTTTCCATGATTTCATTTGCAGCGCCAGAAGCACCCGAAATCAGGAATCCACCCAAGGCTAATCCTAAGAATCCAGACCAGCCAAAACTTACTCCCCGATCACCTAAAATAAAGCCGAAAACGGCTGAGAAGGTAACCAAAGCAGAAAGCCTAACCTTAATCAGGTCAGAATATGCCTTTACTCTTGATAGAATAAAGGTTGAAAGTGAATGGTCAGTTACATTAACTGTCCTCATTTTATTTTCTAATTAATCTTAAACTGAATGTGATCTTTAAGCTGGAGAATCAAAACGAATTCAACTCCCAAAATCAAGGACCCCAACAAAAGATGAACAGGTTGAAGGAAGGCTGGAATACCGAAGTAAGCCATCGACATACCTGTCGCTATTTCAAGGATGATAAGTCCTATTAATACTTGACTCCACAGATTAACTTTTGTCTTTCTAACCGTGAATTTGAAAGCCCAAAAGAAGTACAATCCGTGAATAGATAGAAGAAGAAGAGAAAAGGATCTGTGAATAAGAAAATTCACCCCTACTCTTTCTACCCATTCTTCTCGAAGCAATCCTCCTAATGAAAAGGAAATTCGATCAATTTGCTCCCGGACTTGAGTTCCCAAAACCACCTGAATCAACATTAGGATCGTACCCAATATCAAAATGGTCTGAACTTTCCTTGGCACTTCCATTTTCACCCCATGTTGACGATCCAAACGCTCAGACCGATGGTTGGCTAGCAATAGAAATGCAACTACTCCCAATGCCAACAGCATATGGAAAGTAATCATCCAGGCTAGAAGGTTAGTCGAAACTACAATTGACCCTATCCAAGCTGTGAAAACAACAAGAATCAAGGCGATGATAGAGTAGATGAAAATCCAAGGATCAACATTTCGTAGTTTCAAGGATTTCCAGACTGTTTGAACTATCAACAATCCAATTACAACTCCAACAAGGCGATTCAGATATTCAATCCAGGTTTTCACTGCATTAAACTCCTCCTCTACCAAAATGGACTTGTCATTGGCTATTGCTTCTGCAGTCTCTGTGAAGCCCAACTTTTCAAGTAATGCTACAAACCTTTCGTTTTTAGCCAGGCGGATTGCCAGATATTTCTCCTGATAGTCTAATGGGAGCTGATTCACACTAGTAGGTGGGATCACACTCCCAAAGCATTTCGGCCAATCGGGACATCCCATACCGGAACCGGTACTTCGGACAATCCCTCCGACCAATATCAGGAAATAAACAGCTACCACCGTAACAAAGGAAGTTCGGCGGAAGCTGTTTAAAGATTTATCAATGTTTGGATTCATTAGCTACCAAAACCTGCTCCTCATCTTTCATGATTTCCAATTCCATCTTCACCAATTCTTGCTCATGAGGAAGATTGGATTCAGGGGTTTGAGAAAGAGGAACAGTCTGAGGAATGAAGTCCTCAGCAGCACCTGGCTTAGAGTAGTCATAAGGCCATCTGTACACGGTAGGTATTTCTCCTGGCCAGTTTCCATGACCTGGGTGCAAAGGCGTAGTCCACTCCAAAGTATTTGATCTCCATGGATTCAATGTTGCTTTTCTTCCTCTGTACATGCTGTAGAAGAAGTTGAAAAGGAAGATGAACTGAGCTGCGAAAGTGATGATCGCTGCCACAGAAACAAACATGTTCAAGTCAGTGTACATGTTGGAGAACTCAAAGTTCGTCCAGGAATAATATCTTCTTGGGAAACCTGCAATACCGATGTAGTGCATTGGGAAGAACACCAAGTATACACCAGTAAAGGTTAACCAGAAGTGGACATAACCCAATCTAGCATCCATCATTCTACCAAACATCTTAGGGAACCAATGGTAAACACCTGCCATCAAACCGAAGAAAGAAGCAGAGCCCATTACCAAGTGGAAGTGAGCCACTACGAAGTAAGTATCATGAAGTTGGATATCAATTGCGGAATTTCCGAGGAAAATACCTGTCAAACCTCCAGAGATAAAGAAGGAAACTAGACCAATAGAGAACAACATACCAGGCGTAAACACCAAGTTACCTCTCCAAAGTGTAGTCAAGTAGTTAAATACTTTTACAGCAGATGGTACCGCAATGATCAAGGTCAAGAACATGAAGATTGAACCTAAGAATGGGTTCATTCCTGATACGAACATGTGGTGAGCCCATACAATGAACGAAAGGATGGTAATTCCCAACATGGAAATGATCATTGCCTTATATCCAAAGATTGGCTTTCTAGAGTTGGTAGCGATTACTTCAGAAGTGATACCCAATGCTGGAAGCAATACGATATATACTTCAGGGTGTCCTAAGAACCAGAACAAGTGCTGATACAAAACTGCGCTACCACCCGTATTTGGCAGAGCCTCACCTGCTACATAGATATCAGATAGATAGAAAGAAGTTCCAAAGCTTCTATCGAATACTAGCAACAAAGCTGCTGCAAACAATACTGGGAATGATAATAGACCGATAACAGCAGTCAAGAAAAACGCCCAGATCGTCAATGGAAGTCTTGAGAAAGACATACCCTTTGTTCTCAAGTTGATCACTGTGGTGATGTAGTTAATACCTCCAAGCAAGGACGATGCGATGAAGAAGGTCATTGCTACTAACCACAAGGTCATACCTAAACCTGAACCAGGAATAGCTTGCTCCAATGCAGACAAAGGAGGATATACAACCCATCCACCACCTGCAGGACCTGTTTTAATGAAAAGAGAGATAAACATGATCACACTGGACAAGAAAAAGAACCAGTAAGAAAGCATGTTCATAAATCCGGAAGCCATATCTCTTGCTCCAATCTGAAGAGGAATCAAGAAATTGGAGAAGGTACCACTCAAACCAGCTGTCAATACAAAGAATACCATGATGGTACCGTGCATTGTTACCAAAGCTAGATAGAAAGTAGGATCTAATTTTCCAGACTCATCAATCCAACCTCCCAAAAGAGGACGAAGGAATTCCAAATTCATATCAGGAAAACCTAATTGAAGTCGGAAAAGGATGGAAAGAAAACCACCGATGATAGCCCAGAAAATACCAGTAACAAGGAATTGCTTACCGATCATTTTATGATCCTGGGTAAAGATATATTTCGTTATAAAATTATCATGATGCTCATGATCGTGATGATCGTGAGAAGCTGCTTCATGATGTGCGACAGTTGCTGTAGCCATATCCTATAATTTATTTTTTACTTTCGCTCAATTGAATTTCTGCCAATTCTTTCGTTTCAGCTGGCAAATTTTCCGCTAGGGAAGGATTCTGCTGAATGAAAGATTTCTGCTCTGCCAACCACTTTTGATAAGCTTCTGGCTCTACTACCTCTATCACCTTCTTCATTGAGAAGTGCCCACGCCCACAGATTTCTGTACAAGCGATTTCATATTCAAATTCTGGATCATTCAGTTCAGCTCTCATTTCTTCGGTTGTTTTGGTAGGAACAAACCAGAAACGAGTTGGCATACCAGGGACGGCATCCATTTTTAATCTCATGTGAGGTGCAAAAACAGAGTGCAACACGTCACGAGCTCTGATTTTGAACAAAACAGGTTCACCTTTTGGAATAACTACTTTTGGAGAAGGGAAGTCATCCAAAGAGTTTTTATCAGTAAAATCAATACCATGAGAATTGGAAGCAGTGATCAATCTATAATCATAATCTCCCAATACATTGTCTTTCCCAGGATATCTTACTTCCCATGCAAACTGATAACCCATAATTTCAACCACATGGGCTTTTTCAGGTGCAGGGGCAGTGATATCAGACCAAGCCATCCAGCCAGTAAGAACCAATACCGCCAAAACAACACCAGGAACTGCTGTCCAAATAACTTCAAGCTTGTTGTTGTCAGGATAGAAGCTTGCCTTTCTATCCTCTCTATACTGATACTTGTAAGGGAAAATGAATAGCAAAATGTGAGTAATCAAGAAAACAATACCTGTTACTGCCATAGTAACCCAGAAAAGATTGTCAGTCACCACTCCGTGCTCAGAAGCAACCGGAAGCTGGTAATTGTCAAATTCTTTGATAGAATACCAGAACATCAGGAATCCAGTACCCAATAGGAAAATAACGAATAAAATCGCATTTACCTTGTTACTGCCTGTTGCAATTTTTTTGTCTGAGCCTTTGACTACAGACACCAAGGTCTGAATTCTGTAAACCATCCAAATAATGGATAGTAACAGTAAAACCCCAACTCCAATCAGAAATCCGTACATATCTTATTTTTTTCGGATAATTAATTAAATGTGATGATGATAGCTTTCTTCAAGCATTGGATGATTTTTCGCTATCAGGTTTTTCTTAGCCAACCCTCCTAACACAACCAACGCCACCGCGGACCCATAAACCAAGAACATACCTACTTCCATGAAACCAATACCCCCATTGTGACCCAAAGTACCTGGCTGAATCATCAAGAAGAAATCTACCCAGTGACCAACCAACAAGATTGTACAAACTAACTTTAGGAAAACTCCATGTCTCTTAGAATCTCTTGTCATTAAAACTAAGAAAGGAAGGAAAAAGTTAAGACCAAGGTTAACAAAAATAAATCCTCCATAAACATCGCTGGATAATCTTTCGATGAAATACACAGATTCCTCAGGAATGTTTGCATAGTAAATCAAAAGAAACTGAGAGAACCACAAGTAAGTCCAGAAGATAGAAAATCCGAAAACGAACTTACCTAAGTCATGCACATGGTTTTCGTTAACCATTTCCAAATATCCTCTTCCCTTAAGGAAAATTGTTAGAAGCGTAATTGCTGAAAGACCGGATACAAACCAGGAAGCAAATACATACCAACCGAATAGTGTAGAGAACCAGTGTGTGTCAATAGACATCACCCAGTCCCAGGCAGAAATAGAAGAAGAAACTGCAAAGAATACCAAGAAGTAAGCTGACCAGCTTCTCATTTTGAACCAATGGGAAGTACCACCTAATTGATCTTCCTGATCTGAGATTTTCTTGAATTTATTGAAGAATAGAACCCAGAATCCAAAGAAAAGAACCATTCTGGCGATATAGAATACTGGGAAAGTCCCCTTTTCCATTGGCCAATAGAAGAACGCTCCTTTTCCATCGATGATTTTGTCATACTGAGGATCATTCTGATCAAAAAGATAAGCGTGAGTCCAGTGGAACAAATCATGATTTGCAAGGAAGAAAGTAGCAATCATCAGCAAACCAGCAATTGGAAGCCAGTTACCAAATGAAAGCATAACTCTTAAAAGCGGAGTAGACCAACCTGCCTGCGCTGCAAACTGAATTGCAAAGAAGAAAACGCCTACAATTGCGATACCGGTAAAGAAGACGTTGTTGATCCAAAGGTTTGCATAAAGTCGCTCGTACCAGTGGAATGCGTGTCCACCAGCTTCTCCAGCTTCTTCATGATGTCCACCAGTCATGGCTAGGACAATACCAATACCCAAAAGAATCGCACCGATTACCAAAACAGTCATGATCGACTTTTTGGTAGCAGCTGTAAAGTCAAATCGCTGCTCTAGATTATAATGATGTTCGCCGTGATGAGCCATGATTAATTAGCTGGGGTTTCAGTTGATTCCGCAGTAGCTTCAGCAGCAGGTGCAGGAGCAGCCGCAGCAGTTTGACCTTGGATTACTTGCTTGACATAATGAACGATTTTCCATCTGCTTTCCTCAGGGATTTGAGAACCATGAGCTCCCATTCTACCCTTTCCTTTCGTGATAACATGGAAAATATGACCTTCTGGAAGATTGATGTAAGCTCCACCGGTAAGGTTGGCCACACCACCTACAACTTCACCTGCTTTACCATCACCCATTCCTTTGGTTCCGTGGCAGGCATTGCAATATTGAAGATAAAGACGCTCTCCATCAGCCAAAACTTGATCAGATGAAGGAACAGGATTTTTAGTCAATGCCGCTTGCTCCAGTTCAAATGCTTTTAATCTATAAGGAAGGTATCCGTTTTTATTTCTAGGAACAGTATTTTCTACCGGTTCTCTCATGTTCATTCCATGAGGATTGTAAACGTTGGAATTGAAAAATTCTCCTTTTCCATCCTCTCTGGTAGAAAGCCAAGATCCTTGAGATTCGTCTTTAATTTGAGTCAAAGGCTCATAAGCAACCGAATGATACATCTGGGGGGAATATTCCAGCCCCGGATTATCACCACCTGCTTTACATCCAGCCAAAAGAGAAATGGCTAATGTAGAACCTGCGAATACTAATGCGTTAGCAATTTTCATATATCCGGTATTTCTATTCAAAACTTTTCTTATTCACTTCTGTGGCACCTGAGGAAGCAAGGATTTCCTTGATTTTCTCAACATCCATCGCACTGTTATTAGCAATGTCAATTGCCATGATGTGCTTGTCATCTGTGCTTCTCAAGTCGAAGATTCTAGGCTGAGCCCAAGGCTTAAGATTTGAGCTCACCATAAAAACTCCAACCATTCCAAATGCAGCAAGAAGAACGGTCATCTCAAAGGAAACCGGAATAAAGTCCGGGAATGCAGCGTAGTCTTTACCACCGATAATCATCGGCCAGTCAAAGCGCATCATGTAAAACTGCATGGTCAAAGCCAAACTTGTTCCCAACAATCCGAAAAGGAATGCCGCAATAGGAAGCCTGGATCTTTTATATCCCAAAACATGCTCTAATCCATGAACTGGATACGGAGAATATACTTCGTGAATTTTTACTCCACTACCTCTTACTTTCTCCACTGCATGGAGCAATACGTCCTCATCGTCGTAAACTCCAAGAATAAAATGAGTGTCTTTTTCCATGATTATTTTACCACTTTTTCAGATGAAGACTTCAATACAGATTTTACTTCAGCCATGTTGATCACCGGGAAGAACTTCGCAAAAAGGAAGAACAAGGAAAAGAACAAGCCGAAAGTGAACAAGTAAACTCCTACATCAGCCCAAGTTGGGTAGAACATTGCCCAAGAAGAAGGCAAGTAATCTCTGTGAAGAGAGGTTACAATAATTACAAATCTTTCAAACCACATTCCGATGTTTACTACTAATGAAAGTAAGAAGGTAGCAACAATAGAAGTTCTAATTTTCTTGAACCAGAATAGCTGAGGAGAAATTACGTTACAAGTCATCATTGACCAGTAAGCCCACCAGTAAGGTCCAGTAGCACGGTTGATAAAGGCATATTGCTCAGCTTCGACACCAGAATACCATGCGATGAAGAATTCTGTGATATATGCGATACCTACGATAGAACCGGTAATGATGATTACAATGTTCATCAATTCAATGTGTCCTATGGTAATGTAATCTTCCAACTTGAACACTTTTCTGGTGATGATCATCAAGGTCAATACCATCGCAAATCCGGAGAAAATCGCACCTGCAACGAAGTATGGAGGGAAGATAGTAGTGTGCCATCCTGGGATTACAGAAGTAGCAAAGTCAAAGGATACGATCGTGTGAACTGAAAGTACCAATGGTGTTGCTAAACCTGCAAGAATCAAGGAAACTGACTCATATCTCATCCAAGTTTTAGCTGCTCCATCCCATCCAAAAGAAAGAGCTCCGTAAATGGTTTTTCTCAAACCTGTTGCTCTATCTCGGATAGTAGCAAAATCAGGAATCAAACCAATGTACCAGAAAACCAAGGATACTGAGAAATAAGTCGAGATCGCAAATACGTCCCACAAAAGCGGGGAGTTGAAGTTAACCCAAAGAGAACCGAAAGTATTTGGTAATGGAAGCGCCCAATAAGCACCCAACCATGGACGACCCATGTGGATGATTGGAAACTGAGCGGCACAAATTACGGCAAAGATGGTCATCGCCTCGGCAGCTCTGTTAATGGATGTTCTCCACTTTTGTCTGAACAACAACAATACCGCGGAAATAAGCGTACCAGCGTGACCGATACCAACCCACCACACGAAGTTGGTGATATCCCAAGCCCAACCTACTGTTTTGTTTAGACCCCACATACCGATCCCTTCCCAGAGGGTAGCTACCAGAGCAATTGCTCCCAGTGCCAAAACTCCAGCTGCTGTTAAAAAAGCCAGGAACCAAAGCAAGGAAGGCTTTCCTTCTACCTGACGTGAAATGTCATGTGTCACGTCATGGTAGGTTTTACCTCCAGTAACTAACGGTTGGCGTACGGATGAAGTAACCTGCATAGTTTAATTAAATTATGATTACGCTTCGTTTTTCTCTTTATTTCTGATTTTGGTAAAGTACCAAACGTTAGGGCTAACGTTGATCTCTTCCAATACATGGTAAGCTCTTTCCTCGGCTACCTCTTTCAAAGCTGAAGTAGAATTCTCTTCAATTTTGAGCAACTGAGAAACTTTGCTGTTTGGATCATTCATATCTCCGAATACCAAAGCATCAGTAGGACAAGCCACGGCACAAGCCACATTGATTTCTCCATCCTGAACCTTTCTCTTTTCACGCTTAGCGGTAAGCTTACCAGCCTGAATTCGCTGCACGCACATGGAGCATTTTTCCATTACCCCTCTTACTCGGACAGTCACATCAGGATTCAATACCATCTTACCCAAATCATCGTTCTGAGCAATGTTAACTCCTGCGAAGTCCTTGTTGTCATGGTACTTAAACCAGTTGAATCGACGTACTTTATATGGACAGTTGTTGGCACAATATCTAGTACCGATACATCTGTTGTAAGTCATTTGGTTAAGACCTTCAGAAGAGTGAGTAGTAGCAGCTACTGGACACACCGTTTCGCAAGGTGCATTGTTACACTGCTGACACATCATCGGCTGGAAGGTAACTTCAGGATTTTCAGAAGCCATTTCCAAACCTGTCAAATCATCAGCTGCAGCATCAGAAGAATAGTAACGGTCAATTCGGATCCAAGCCATTTCTCTTCTATTGAGAACTTCTTGCTTACCTACTACGGCTACGTTATTTTCAACTTGACAAGCTACCGTACAAGCTCCGCAACCAATACATGAGTTCATGTCGATTGCTAGACCCCAGTGGTGCTGGCTATATTGATGACCTTTCCAAAGTGAAATTTTAGAAGGCTTTACAAACTCACCGTCCTTGTAGATTTCAGGCTTGTATCTTCCAGCAGAAGCATCTTGCTTATAATCTGCTAAAGTCGCTTCCTGGATTACGTTTTCACGTCCCATGAAAGTCTGGTGAGTCTGAGTACGAGCGATTTTATAAGTATCCGCAGTTACTGCGATCTCTACACCGGAAGTAATATCAAAATTGACAAAGCCTTTAGAAGCTTCAAGGAGATCATAAGCATTAACCCCTACTCCATCTGCAACTCTACCTGCTTTGGTTCTACCATATCCAAGTGCAAGACCAAAGGTTCCTTTTGCCTGTCCTGGTTGAACAAGAATAGGAACGATCAAAGACTTGCCATTTACAGTAATTTGAGCCTTTCTGGTATTTTCTTCTACCATAGTAACTCCATTCTCAACTGCCCAGCTTTGGGAAACAGTCAAATAGTTATCCCAAGTCGCTTTGGTGATTGGATCTGGCATTTCCTGAAGCCAAGGGTTGTTGGCAAAAGTACCATTACCGATTCCGACTTTAGTATAGATAACCAATTCTGCACCGGCATTGTCAGCTTTGTAAGCCTTTGCAACTTCAGAAGCTGCAGCTGAAACATCTCCAACCGGAGCTAAAGCAGCAGTGATTTTATTGGCAGAAATTACACCATTATAAAGAGCCTTGTCCCAGAACTCCTGGAATTCACCACCAGTTTCAACCTGAGTGAATACAGAAGATTCCCAGTTCATTCTCAAGAAATCATAATAGTTTGAAGAAGAACCTCCCCAAGTCAAGAATGAATCCTGAGCCTGACGGGTGTCAAACAATGGAGAAATGGTAGGCTGGGAAAGCGAATAATGACCGAACTTAGGTTCGAAGTCATTCCAAGATTCCAAGAAATGATGATCTGGAGCTACAATTTGAACCAAGGAAGAAGTCTCATCCATAGTTCCGTTTGTAGCAACACTTACTTTAGCTTTTGCAATTCCTTCAGCAACTTCAGCTCCTCTTGGGTGATCGTAAACTGGATTACAGTTATAGAAAATAACTGCTCCAACTTGTCCACCTTTAAGTTCTCCGATGAATTGATTCATTCTCGCGTCATTTCCTTTTCTGAAATGAACAGGAGTAGTGAAATCGATGGTAGAACCATTGTTACCTAGAAGTTCATTGATTGCATTGATTACAACCTGAACATTAGGATCATTAGAGCCAGAAACTACTAGAGATGCACCTTTAGCTGCCCAAAGATCATTAGCAGCCTTATCGATATTAGCGATTTCTACTTTTGGAGCAGAAACTGTAGCAGCACCTGCCTTGGATGCAATTGCATTATACAAAGCAAGAACAGCCAAACCGCTTTGAGAAGCTTTGATTGGAGTTCTGTAGTCTGCATTGGCACCAGTCATGGACATATTTGACTCAAACTGGTAATGACGAGACATCTCAGGCTTCTCCTTGGAGATTTTTCTGGTCTTAGCGTAAGCACCAGCAAATTCAATTGGAGAAATCCATGTTCCCAAAAAGTCTGCACCAAATGAAACGATGGTCTTAGCCTTATCGAAATGATAAGAAGGAATTACCCCTTGACCATAATAGGTTTCATTAGCCTTTACAATTCCATAATTTGAAATTGGATCGTAAGTAATTACCTCTACACCACCGAAGGCAGCTCCCATTTCCTGGATAGCCTTTTCTGTAGATGGAGAAAGGATAGTATTAGTGACCACCTTTACAGTACCAGCAGAAGCTAATTTAGATTTAACCTGCTCGTCTACTGTTTTCCAGTCAGATTTTTCGCCAGCAATCATAGGACCAGCCAATCTCTGCTTATCGTACAGAGAAAGAACCGATGCCTCCACGATGGCATTTACTTTACCTTTATTAATAGGAGAAAGCTCGTTACCATCAATTTTGATTGGACGACCTTCTCTAGTTTTTACCACAACAGCAGCATAATCACCACCTGAGGCAAAAGTTGAAGCGTAATAATTTGGAATAGAAGGGTTGATATCAACCGGCTTGTTCACATAAGGAATAGCCTTTCTCACAGGAGTCTCACAAGCAGCCAAAGAAGCTGCTGCTAAGCTGAAACCCATCAGTTTGAGAAAATCTCTTCTTGAAGCATTGCCTTCTTCTGAAAGATTGCTAGGAAGTTCAGGAAACTCCCTGTCGGCATGCTTTACAAACTCCGGATCGTTGCTGAGTTGCTCGAGCCCTTTCCAGTAGGTTTTTTTATTTTCCTTCATTTTTATTTCTAGGAATGAATTAGCAAAAAGGATAAGGAATTAATAATGACACTTGGCACACTCTAGACCACCGATGTCTTTTACTTTAAGCGCATCTTTGGAATCAGAGTGCAATTGCACCAACTTATCATAATAGGCATTGCCTTCTGCAGCAATTTCAGTCTGTCTGTGGCAATCAATACACCAACCCATGGTTAATGAGCTGTGCTGAGCTACCACTTCCATTTCTTGAATTGGACCGTGACAAGTCTGACATTCAATACCACCAACAGCTACGTGCTGAGAGTGATTGAAATAAGCCAAATCTGGAAGGTTATGAACTCTCACCCATTCAATAGGCTGATTATTATCTACTGCATCGTAAATCTTTTGGATTTCTGGAGAGATTCCTTCTTTACCACCCACATTTTGAATGTGCATGTGGCAGTTCATACAAATATTTGGTGAAGGAATATTGGCAGACTTACCAATTTCTACTCCTGTATGACAATACTGACAAGCAATTTCATACTGTCCAGCGTGCAAAGCATGTGAAAAGGCAATTGGCTGAGCAGGAGCATAACCTTGCTGCACACCAACTGAATATAGTCCGTCAAGAGCTGTCTTAGCAACTAACGCTACAACAAGAGCAGTAACTACTATAATAAAAGCGTCGGACTTGAAGATTTTACCGATATCTGTCTTCTGACTGATAAATTCTTGGTCATCTTCAGCAAGCGGCTGCTTATTGAGGTACTTGGTCAAAACTGAGATAATCAATCCCAAAACCACCAAAATCAACAATAAAACCAATACCAATACGCCAAGAATTACAGTCAGGTACTCAGTAGGAATTCCACCTCCAGCACCTGTACCAGTGGCAGCGCCTTCAGCACCTGCTACGGCAGCATTCGGATCCACTTTGTCTCCATACTCGATGTAGGCTAACAAATTACCAAGATCATCATCGGTCAAAAACTCATGGGATGGCATGACGGTGTTGTTGTACTCTTTGTAAAGAGCAGTAGCATACGCATCTCCAGAGGCAATTACTGCCTGGGAGTTTTTGATAAAGCTTTTTGCCCACTCAATTGGTCTGCGGTCTGAGATGCCTCTAAGAGCCGGTCCCACACTTTTTTGATCCAACTTATGGCACTGCTTACAGTTCGCGTTGAAGACGGTCTTACCTGCTGAGATAGCCTCATCACTGTTTGCCACAGCCGGATCCACAGCGTAAGCCGAAACTCCAATCAGCATGAAAAACAGCACTGCCAGTGTCTGGAAATTCAATCGAATCCCTACTAACGAGCGTTTGGATAACATATTATAGCTAATTAAATAGTTTTAAAGGTTCTCTTTTAACCCCTGCAAAGGTACTATCCGAACCCAATTTTTCAAATATGCGTATACGACACCAAAATATTCCTAATAGTCAATATTTGAGCTAATATTTCATTGATTTTCAGTTGATTATAAATATAATTTTGAGTGAAAATTAATTTAGAACCATTATAAATAATGTATTTTTTGCGTCATTTTCGTACAGGCCTGATAATCAGTATTTCAAAAGACAAATAGTTTAAAAATTAGGGTTTGCCTCTAAAAAATGTCCAAGACCTGATTTATTTTTCCAGAGTGCCTATTTGGAGTCGCAAAGAATAATCCTAGATTTGCATTCCGAAAATCATGGTCGCGTGGCCGAGTGGCTAGGCAGAGGTCTGCAAAACCTTGTACAGCGGTTCGAATCCGCTCGCGACCTCCAGTGAAAAGCATCCTAAAAATGGGTGCTTTTTCTATTTAACTCCTTTCCAAAATCAAAACCTTGTACAGCAGTTAGAACCTGTCTGACGACAGGCAGGTCCGCTCGCGACCTCCAGTGAAAAGCATCCTAAAACGGGGTGCTTTTTTCATAATAATCCCTTTCAAATGCAAATCCAACTGTAATACTCCTTCCTTCCCCTAAATAAAGCATAAAAAAAAACGCCGACTTTTCAGCCGGCGTTTCTTAGTATTAGGTCTTAAGTCTAATGTCTCAAGACTTATTTTTTGCCTTCCATCTTCTCTTTCAATTCAGCAAGTGCATCGATATCGCCAAGGGTAGACTTTTCAGCTTGAGCAGGCATTTCTACCGCTTCATCGCTTTTCTTCTTACCAGTGGCAGCTTTCTTAGCAGCTTTTGCTTCTTCTTTGAAAGTAGCAGTATGAGAAAGTACAATTCTCTTATCATCCTTGGAGAATTCAGTCACTTTGAAATCCAAAGCTTCACCAACTTCAACCTGAGAACCGTCTTCTTTTTCAAGGTTCTTCACAGTAGCGAATCCTTCCAATCCGTAAGGAAGCTCAAGAACAGCTCCTTTGTCGTTTTTGGAAACTACAGTACACTTATGTACAGATCCCGCAGGGAATACAGTTTCGAAAGTATCCCAAGGATTCTCTTCCAACTGCTTATGACCAAGAGCAAGTCTTCTGTTTTCAACGTCAAGTTCCAAAACAGCTACTTCTAGCTCGTCTCCAACTTTTACGAATTCAGATGGATGCTTGATTTTCTTAGTCCAAGAAAGGTCAGATACGTGAACCAAACCGTCGATACCCTCTTCCAATTCAAGGAAAAGACCGAAGTTGGTCAAGTTTCTTACTACTCCTTTGTGCTTAGTGCCTACAGCATATTTGGTAGCCATATCATCCTTAGTCCAAGGATCTTCAGTCAGTTGCTTGATGCCCAAAGACATTTTTCTCTCGTCCTTGTCCAAAGTCAACACTACTGCTTCGATTTCGTCACCTACTTTAACGAAGTCAGCAGGGTTTCTCAAATGCTGAGACCAGCTCATTTCAGATACGTGGATCAAACCTTCTACACCTGGAGCCAATTCTAAGAATGCACCGTAGTCAGCTACGTTTACAATCTTACCCTGTACTCTAGATCCTACTTCTAGGCTTGCAGCCAAAGAATCCCAAGGATGAGAAGTCAACTGCTTCATACCTAAAGAAATTCTCTTCTTGTCATCATCGAAATCAAGGACAACAATCTGAACTTTCTGATCAAGCTGCAATACTTCTTCCGGATGATTGATTCTGCCCCAAGAAATATCGGTAATGTGAAGTAGACCATCTACACCACCCAAGTCGATGAATACACCGAAGTTGGTCATGTTCTTGATCACACCTTCCAAAACCTGACCTTTTTCTAGGTTGTTTAGGATTTCTGCTTTTTGCTTTTCGAGATCTTTCTCGATCAACACTTTGTGAGAAACGACTACGTTATCGTTAGCGTGGTTGATTTTCACCACTTTCACTTCCATCTTCTTACCTACATAGATATCGAAATCTCTGATAGGCTTCACGTCGATTTGAGAACCTGGCAAGAAGGCTTCTACACCGTAGATATCTACGATCAAACCACCTTTGGTTCTTCTCTTTACTAGACCTTCGATTACGCTGTCGTTTTCCAAAGCGCTCTCGATGTCTTGCCAAGCTCTTACGATTTTGGCTTTCTTACGGGAAAGGATCAACTGACCCAAAGCATTTTCCTGCTCCTCGATGAATACTTCCACCTCGTCGCCCGGCTTTACGCTGGCAAGGTCACGGAATTCGGAAACTGGCACCAAGCCATCAGATTTGAATCCGATGTTGATGATCACATCCTTATCGTTGACACCTACTACCACTCCTTTGATCACTTCTTTCTCAGTGATTTCATTCAAAGTGCCAGCATACATGGCTTCCATTTGAGCTCTTTGCTCTTTGGAATAGCCTTCTCCAAAGCCTTTCACTTCGAAGTTTTCCCAGTTAAATTCTTTTGAACTAGACATAAATAAATAATGACTCTGATAAGCCAGCAGATCCTAGAGTCATGAGATCAGAGGTTTTAGGTTAGTAATCAATGTTTTGGACTTCCAAAACACCCCGCTCACCCGAACGGACTGCAAAGGTATTGATTTTCTTCTATTTCTGGAAAATAGCCTAGAAAATTCCTGATCGAAGAAACTTGGGAAATGGTTGCCAAATTGGAAATATGTGGGTTTCCATTTAAAATTGACTTGCCAAACAAAAAAAGTCCCGCAAAAGCGGGACCTGCAAGCAAAGAGTTAAAGGTTAATTACGAACCCAAATATAGCTAAATCTCCTTATGATCAAGTTCTTTCAATGGATTTACACCATTTATTCAGGGCTCCTATTTATCCTATTGATGCTGATTTTTGGATTACTCATAGTCATCCCGATTTTAATCAGCGAAAAGGCCGACAAAATCTCTTTCTTTTTTATCCGAGCTTGGGCTGGAATTTGGTCTTTTCTCTCTGGGATTCGCTACGAAATTCACGGTTTGGAGCATTTAGATCGCAGCAAAACCTACATCTATATTTTCAACCACCGCTCTTTTATTGACGCTCCCCTGATCCCAATAGCAATTCCCCAGGAGCTTCGGGCCTTGGGGAAAAAAGAACTTTCCAGAATCCCCTTCTTTGGCTGGGTAGTCGGGAAATTCGCTATTTGGGTAGACCGATCCTCAGTAGAATCAAGAAGAGCAAGCGTTGGTAAACTGATCAGTATTCTTTCCAGAGGGAAATCTGTAGTAGTCGCTCCCGAGGGGACAAGAAATGATACTTCTGCAGTTTTGTTACCTTTCCAGAAAGGGGCTTTTCGTCTAGCTGTGGAAACCGAAATTCCCATTCTTCCGATTGCTGTAATCGGTGCTGACCGAATTATGAAAAGAGGATCAATTCTTCTTTCCCCAGGAAAAATCAGAATTTATTTCTCTGAACCTTTAAATCCACCGACCCAGTCAGAAACTGCAATAAATGATTTTGCTGAAAAATGCAGAAATCGCCTAGAGGCTATGATTCTGACTCATGAGTAGGCTCTGGCTCTGCTAAAGCCTCACTCGTCAACTCCTCAAAAACCGAATAAATGGCGAAATAACTAACCGGAATAGTCACCACAATTCCTATCAAAAAAAAGAGCAAACCTAAAATATTGAATAGCAGAAGTACGATAAAAAAGCCAAAAAACTTCCACCAGTTTCGGGTGATAAGTCTTCTGCTGAGCTCAAGGGAATTCCAAAAATCCATTCCAGAAAACAAGACGAATGGAATTCCAAAAGCAAAAGCTACTGCCAAATAAATCCCGGGAATAATCAAGGCCAAAATCCCGAAGAAAGTCAAAATTCCAGAAACCAGCGAAGTCACAATCACCACTCCCCAGTAGGAAAATCCTTCGAAATAATCCGAGAACTCCACTGAAACTCCCCTACTGATTCGGTTGGCAATGAGAAACAATCCGCTGGTCAATGGTGGGGAAATCAAAATACTGATCAGCAAACTGAAATCTTCCAAATAAAAGGTGGACAAGCCTTGCAAACTCAAAATCAGTAAAGAAAAAATAGAGGTATTAAGAGGCTGGGCTTTGAACAATTCCCAGCCATTCTTTAAGGCCTCTTGAATACTGAATTCAGGAAAATAACGGAAGAGTTTTTGAATCTGCTCTTGAGTCATTTGCATTTAGTTTGTAAATGCCTCCAAGATATCATGCTTAGTGATTATGTGAATATTATCCAAAGTATCTCTTACCAAAACTGCCTTTTCCTTTTCTACCATTGAAGAAAGTACATCCAAAGTGGAATCCAAAGCCACAAACTTCATGGATCCTTCCATCACTTCAGCTACTGATGCATCCTTAAGCTGAGGGTTTTCGATGATTTTAGATAAAAGCTTATTATCAGTCAAGCTTCCTACTACTTCCTCACCATCCAAAACCGGAATTTGGGAAATGCTTCTACCATTCATTAAAGCAATTGCCTCCTTAACTGAATCAGACTTTTTCACCGAAAGCAAGTGATAATTTCCATTTCGCTGAGAGATAATATCCCTTGCAGTGGAGTATGTTTTGTCTTCAAGGAATCCGTGGTTTCTCATCCACTCATCGTTGTAGACTTTGCCTAAATAACGGGTGCCGTGGTCAGGAAGAATGATCACCATCACATCCCCTTCTTTGAGGTTCTCTTTTGCATATTCCAAAGCACCATGGACGGCAGATCCACAAGACCATCCCACAAACAAGCCCTCTTCTCTAGCCAACCTTCTGGTCATTACTGCAGCATCTTTATCGGTTACTTTGATGAAGTGGTCAATCAAGCTGAAATCGACATTTTTAGGCAAAATATCCTCTCCAATCCCTTCGGTTAGATAAGGGTAAATTTCTTTTTCGTCAAAAATCCCAGTCTCTTTGTATTTTTTGAAAACAGAACCATAGGTATCAATCCCAACAGTTACCACATCTGGATTTTGCTCTTTAAGGTATTTAGCAGTCCCACACATGGAACCACCTGTACCTACTCCAGCCGCATAGTGGGTGATTTTTCCTTCGGTATCCTTCCAAATTTCCGGCCCAGTAGTCTCATAATGAGCCAAGGCATTGGAAAGGTTATCGTATTGGTTAGGGTAAAAAGAGTTTGGAATATCTGCATTCAGCTTTCTTGCCACTGAATAATAAGATCTGGGATCATCCGGGGTCACATTGGTTGGACAAACCACCACTTCCGCTCCCACGGCTTTCAAAATATCAATCTTCTCTTTAGACTGCTTGTCCGCCATAGTAAAAATACACTTGTAGCCTTTAGCAACTGCTGCCAAAGCCAAGCCCATCCCGGTGTTTCCAGAAGTCCCTTCAATGATAGTTCCCCCTGGCTTCAATATCCCGGCTTTTTCTGCATCCTCCACCATCTTGATTGCCATTCGATCTTTCATGGAGTTACCCGGATTGAAGTATTCTACCTTTACTAAAACCTCTCCTTTGATTCCTTTAGCCAATTTATTCAGCCGGATCATTGGGGTGTTTCCGATAGTTTCGATGATGGAGTTGTAAATCATGATGCGTTATATTTGGATAAGGCAAAATTAGAGGAATTTTCTAGGACAGCAGATATTCCCGGAAAGATTACCAAATATTATTTTGTGAAACTTTTTGAATCGGAAGGAAGAAGATCCTTTCTCAACCCCGAATTATACTTCTTTAAATTCTAGACGCTTCAGCACGTCCAAAGTAACATGCATTAAAATTGCCGCAATAAAAGCCGAGCCCAAAACAAAGGTAAACAAGGTCCAAACAAACTGCTTGGTCAGGGCAAAAACCAGAATACTGCTAATCACAGCAGGAATAATCCCGAAAAGAAAAATCCCTCCTATCATCACCGGCTTGATCAGAAATCTATCCCAGCTTTCTTCAAGGGCTATTTGAGGAATCAGGTTGATGGCAAAACCGATCAGGTAAATAAATATCATTCCTAGAATAAATAGAGGGATCAATCCCAAACTGATATGGGCAAGGAAAACTGAAGGAATGATAAGAATAGAAGTGAAAATCAGTATTTGGAGCAAATCCAATTTGATCGTGTTCCAGAATTTAGCTGACCAAGAGGCCGGAACCAAGATAAACCAAGGCTTTTTCAAATCTCCCAAATTGGCCCGACCAATTCCCGCCATGAAATAAAAAGAAAGAAGGATCAAGAGATATCCATAAAATACTTTGTGAGAAAACCAGTCAAAATTGGATAAGCCTGCGAATACAATTCCTACCAATGCCATCCCCAAAGAATAAACCCCGAACAAAGGGTGAAGATCAAGCCTGCTGCTATTCACATAATTTCTCCAGTAAAAAGCTTTCGCTCCTACCCCAAAATCCGGCAAAGCGAGCTGTTTTTTGGTATTGATGCTGTAATTATCCTCTCCGATTTCCTTTTTCCCTCGGGCTTTTTCCAGCTTTTCCTCATTGGACTTGGTCACTTCCAAGACATCTTCATAGTAATACCCGGAATATTGAATTACCAATTTGATTACTGTGAAAATCGTTAAGCCATACAAACCAATAAACCCAAGAGAAATTACCCAGTTTTGGTGAACTGCAAAGGACATGATTCCCCTACTCCATCCCACCAAAGGAAAAAGATCAAACCAAGGTGAGGCTATCCAAGAAAACATCCCCTGCCAGAACTTTTCAGCTCCTAATCCTGGAATGAGAATCATCAAACCCAGAATCAAACCCAAACCAATAATTCCTCCACGGATGTATTCCATGATCCCGAATTTGGTGTGAAGAGTATAAATCAAAAATCGAATGGGGAACACGAGGAAAAAGAACAAAGCAAACCCAAACATCATAAAAATGGTATTTACAGGGGTCAATTCAAGTACATCTGCCATTTGACTCCCTCCATAAACTATGAAAAGCAAGGAACCACCCAAGGAGGGGATAAAAGACCTCACCATATAATAAAGGAGTAGATTCTCAGGCTTTACCGGAGCTGTAAATAGCAAATTGACGTCTGCCATTTTGAAAAAAGAGACATTTTTCTTGGTTGCCCGATAGAGCTGAAAAACCAAAAAAGCCAAAGCCAAAATCGTAATTCCCCCAACCAAATTCTGAACTCCAAAATCAACTTCAGGAACAGCATCCAGATTTACATCAGAAAGTGATTCGGCTGATCTTTTCTTCATTCTTTGGGAATAGACAAAGAAAAAATAGGCCGCCAATATCCCATAAGGCAAAAGGCGAAGAGGATTCTTTAGGATTAGTAAGAGGTTATTCTTTAAAATCCAAAGATCCTTTTTTAACAAAAGCTTGATCTCATTCATCTTTTGTCAACTCTAAGAATAAGTCTTCTAAGCTTAAGCCCTCTCCTCCAGCAGCTGCTTGTTGCTTCAAGTTTTCAATGCTATCGTTACCAATGATCTGCCCATCTTTCATGATCATGATTCGATCGGCTATTGACTCTACACTATCAATCAAATGGGTGGAAACGAGGATTGTCTTCCCGGCTTCTTTCAGATTTTTAAAAACTTGTTTAGTGTTTTTGATGGCTTTTGGATCCAAACCAATCATAGGTTCATCAAAAAATAAAAGCTGAGGATCAGGCAAAAGCGCACAGCAGATGGAAACCTTTTGTCTCATTCCTTTGGAAAGATCTCTTCCCAGCTTGGATTTTTTATCTTCCAATTCATAGAGTTCAATCAATTGGCTTGCCTTTTCTTTCCAATCTTTAACTCCATAAGCTTGAGCCACAAACTGCATATGCTCCCAAACAGTCAACAAATCATAAACATAGGGAGTCTCTGGAATGTAGCTAAAAAATCGCTTTGCCTCCACGCTCAAATGGTCAAATCCCCCA
The DNA here is from genome assembly GCF_004362805.1 of Algoriphagus boseongensis. Lineage (GTDB taxonomy): Bacteria > Bacteroidota > Bacteroidia > Cytophagales > Cyclobacteriaceae > Algoriphagus > Algoriphagus boseongensis. Next base: position 445,377 of record NZ_SNYF01000007.1, on the reverse strand, counting down.
ATCGTGATTTCACCGGTAGTCTTCCGGAGTAAGCCCACAATACATTTCATAGTGGTGCTTTTTCCGGCACCATTAGGGCCCAAAAGTCCTACAACTTCTCCACCATCGAGGTGAAAACTAATATCGTCAACGGCATTTTGCTTGCCGTATTTCTTGGTCAGATTGGTAACAGTGAGCATGAAAAATATTTTTCAGAAAATTCAATGAATAAACTTGGTCTTCCTAGTCAAATCGAGTCCAAAGCTAAATTCTAATGACAAATGAGGAATAAAGTTTTCTAGTAAACTCCTCCAGAAAGTCAAAGTTCATTCAACTTGGAATCTTTTTTGTATAATTCCAGTGATAAATAATAACAAAACCTATGAAAAGAATTTTCGGAGTACTGTTTGCCTTGCTTTTAATTCAAGGTGCTTATGCCCAAAGGGCAGGAGCTTTTCGATTTGGTGTAGACCTGGGAGCTGCAATTCCTAAAAATGGAGGAGCAGGATTTCTTTTTAATCTTGAGCCGCAAATTTTGGTGAAAGACAACCTAGCAGTCGGCCTTCGTCTTGGGGTAGCTGCTTTAGCAAAAGATGTTACCTACTACAGCTCAATTGACGAATTTGATGGAGAAGTCTCTGCCAACACCTCCATTGTGGCTACTGCTAATTATTATTTCAATAATGGAAATAGCAGAGTGGCCCCTTACATCGGAGCTGGATTTGGGTATTATGGATTAGCAAATATTGATTTTGAAACCTTTGATCCTGATCAGCCAGTTGGGGAATTAGCAGCCAATTACGTTTGGTCACCTATGATTAGGGCAGGGATTGAATTGGCAAAATTCAGACTTGGGGCTGAATACAATTTCTTACCTACTAGCGATTTACAGGATACTAATGGAAATGTGGTTGGAGAGGCTATCAACCAGTATTTTGGATTTACTCTAGGCTTCACCATTGGTGGTGGAAAATGGGGGAAATAAAATCTCGGATTTAGAAATAAAAAATGGCGGCAGAAATTCATCTACCGCCATTTTTATTTTTATCAATTTATTTCAATTCCTCGCCCCAGCCAAAAGGTAAAGAACAGCCATACGAACTGCCACCCCATTTTCTACCTGATCCAGAATGATGGAATGGGCAGAATCGGCTGCATCCGAACTCAATTCAACCCCTCTGTTAATTGGCCCTGGGTGCATCAAAACAATTTCCTTGTTAAGAGAATCCAGCATTTTCTTATTGATTCCATAGTACAAGGAATATTCCCTTAGGCTTGGAAAATACTTGATCTGTTGACGCTCTAATTGAATTCTCAAGACATTGGCAACATCACACCATTCAAGTGCTTTTTTGACATCTAATTCAACCTTAACTCCCAAGCTGCTGATGTACTTCGGTAAAAGTGTAATCGGTCCACAAACCATAACCTCAGCCCCTAGCTTTTGAAGGCAGAAAATATTGGAAAGAGCAACTCTAGAATGGAGAATATCGCCAATGATAGCCACTTTTTTCCCCGCTAAATCCCCAAGTTTTTCCTGCATGGAAAAGGAATCCAGCAAAGCCTGAGTAGGATGCTCATGCGTTCCATCACCGGCATTTACAATGTTTGCTTTTACATTTCTGGAGAGAAAATGTGGAGCTCCGGGGCTGGCATGTCTCATGACCACCATGTCCACTTTCATCGCCAGGATATTATTCACCGTATCGACGAGGGTCTCACCTTTCTTCACTGAAGAGTTGGAAGATGAGAAATTGACCACATCAGCGCTGAGTCTTTTTTCAGCTAGTTCAAAGGAAAGTCGGGTTCGGGTCGAGTTTTCAAAGAAAATATTCGCGATAGTGATATCTCTGAGCGAAGGTACTTTCTTGATCGGGCGATTGATGACCTCTTTAAAATTTGCCGCAGTTTCCAGAATAAGTCTGATATCGGATTCGGTGACATCCTTAATTCCAAGCAAGTGTCTGGTGCTGAGTTGCGACATAATTAATTTTTAACTTTCTCTGTGATCCAAATTGCATCCTGTTCCTGGCCTTTTCCAGCCCACTCTACTACCACATATTGGCTATCCAAGGTATTGACTCGGATACCACAATAATCCGGCATAATAGGATAATCTCTAGTCAGTTTTCTATCCACTAATACCAAGAGTTCCACTTTTTGAGGTCTTCCGAAGGCGATCATGGCATCCATTGCTGCTCTCACAGACCTTCCTTTGTACAAAACGTCATCTATCAAAATGACTTTTTTCCCTTCTACCAGGAAATCGATTTTGGTTTCATTGGCTTTAAGTGGAAAATCCCTGCGACGGAAATCATCCCGGTGAAAAGTTGCATCCAATGCTCCGAAAGGAACTTTGTCCCCTGAAATTTCTTCTAAAAGTTTCACGATTTTCTCCATCAAAATAGTCCCCCTGGGCTGAAGTCCAAGGATCACGGTATTGTCGAAATCGTCGTGATTTTCGATGAGTTGGTAACAGATTCGCTTCAGGGTGATAGCAATCTGCTGCTGATCGAGTACAAGCCGCTTTTGCATGAGGTGGATTTGAGCGTAAATATAGAAAATAAAACTAGTCTACTTTCTCCTCAGGCTGATACAAATCTCCATCCAGAACGATTTTGTTCATGAAAAAGACATCTTTAACCTCCTCCTTATTTTCACTATTCAAAAACCGAATGGATTGCCTTCCTGAAATCAAAAAGTAATTGTCATACCAATGAACCAAGCGTAAAGTCTCCAAATCGGAATAACGAATCCGTTCATTTTCATTCTCTAATTCAAGTCCAAAGGACAGTCTTTCAAAGACTTTTTCCCCATTTCTGAAGAAGCTGGCGATGATTTGGTCATCTTCAAGGTAGGCATGATACAGGTCCTCACCCAGAATGGCAATCTCCCCAAAAGGCTCTGGATAACCTGTGGTGAAATCTTGATAGGTGGCTGAATTATCCCAAATCACTTGACCTTGCTTGGCAATTTTGGCAAAATGCGCAGAGACATATTTATACTCTGTGAAATTGTATAGCTGATTTTGCATCACATTGCTGGTGATTAATGGGTCCATGTAATAGGGTGCATACCCCATCCGACTTAATCGATCATAGCGATAGGTATTGAATGGAGAATAGCCAGTTGGTCTACCTCCTCCTCGAGAAATTGTGACATTGAGCTGATCGAAGTAAACATAAAATGCATCTTCGGTCTCCCTCACATCCCGGATGGCATAGGTATTTCTGATGGTGGGGATTTTATTTTGCTCCAGTTCCTTTTCGACCTGTTTATCCTTTTTCTCTTTCTGATTTTCCTTCAGGTAATTATAAAAATTCGGAAAGTCCTCCAAGGTGTAAAGCTTGAATTTATACTCTCCAAATTCATTGATTTCCATGATATACATGCCTTGATGAGCCCCTCTTGCATTTTGTCCAAAAGAACCAATCATGACTTGCTGGTAATTTTTGTCTGCCAATAATAGTCCATCGAGAATTTCCTGATCCGTGCTTCCAAATTGATCTACTTTCACTTCACGAACAAGATTACCAAACATATCATAGGTGAGAATCAATGTTTCCCGGTTTCGAAATTGCCCTTTCCTACTCACCACTACTTCCAGAGTTTCCAAGTCTGGCACTTTCATTACTTGAAGTACCTGAGTATTATTTCCATAAACTCCCTGAACGGTATGGATGCTCTTATCTTCCAAATCAAATATTTGTAAAACGGGTCTGGCATCAGCAGTTCCCATGAATACGGCCTTTTTGTTCTGGACTAAAAACTCTACCAAATTTAGGTCAAGGAGATTTTCTGCCTGAAATTCCAAGCCTTTATTCTCTCTTAAATTCACCTCCAGAATATATTTTGGCGCATTTGCGGTCTGACCTCTGGCAAGCAAAACATAAAGCCTATCCCCCTCTGTATCATATCCGATCATGTCATAATTGCTACGGATAGGCAATTCGACTAGACCTGGACTTTGGAGATTTTCATCAGAAATGTAGTATTGAAATACCCGGTCACCTGAAAGGCTTTTGGGTTGAAGGGTGCGAAATGAAACCAAGCCCAACTCTGTCCGCATAATTTCAAAAATGGGGTCATAGGACTCTTGGCGAACTTCAAAACGATTCAAAAATTTCACCTGACCAAAAACAATAGTCTGGCTTAGCAAAAAGACAAAAAGAACTAATACTTTTTTCATGAGCCCATTTTTAAAATCAAATCAAACTCTTCTTTGCTAACAGACATGACTGAAAGTCGGCTTTGTTTCAACATCAACATTTCAGAAAGGCGATCTTCAGCTTTGATAGCGGCAAGAGAGACAGGATTCTTCAACTTTGATTTTACTTTTATCCTAACTGCCACCCATTCTTGATCTTTAGGATCTGGAAAAGCCTCCTCCGAAACCAGTGCGATACCAACAACTGCCTTGTCTTTTCCACTATGATAAAAAAGGACCGGATCTCCCTTTTTCATTTCTTTCAAGAAATTTCTCGCCTGATAGTTTCGAACTCCGTCCCAAACATCCTCTCCCTTTTGGGCAAAATCATCCCAGGAATAGGAATTTGGTTCAGTTTTTACCATCCAATAGTTCATAGAGTGGTTAGGTTTATCGGTTGTTTTAGAATGTCTTATTCAAATCTAGTAGTATTAAACCCAAAGGCTACATTCAATTTGCAATTCCTGATTTTTGAAAAGACTAAAGTTTACTTTAATCATAAGTTAGTCCTTCGGGTTTTAAATTGAAACAATAATTAGAGACATTTGTCTAAGACCTGTTACGAAAACCCCAGAATTTTGGACCATAAAACTCTTCTAAAAAAATTAAAGCTGGGAATCCAGCTGATGGAGCTCCACGATGAAAATCCATTTAAAATCCGAAGCTATCAAAGCGCACTAACTGCCTTGGAGCGTGGAGATTTTGACATCATGGAGGTTTCAGATGATCAGCTCAGCCAAATCAATGGTGTAGGAAAAGGGATCATCGAGGTGATCAAAAATCTCAAGGAAACTGAAACCTACCCTGCTTTAGAAGAATTATTAGCGAAAACTCCGGAAGGAGTACTGGAAATTCTCCAGATCAAGGGGCTGGGACCAAAAAAGGTAAAAGCCCTCTGGGAAGAACTCGGAATCACTTCGACCCACGAATTGATGGAGGCCTGTCAAAGCGGGATTGTCGCCAAGACCAAAGGATTCGGAGAAAAAACTCAAGAGAGCATTATTCAAAACCTGGAGTTTAAAGCATCCAATGCAGGCAAATGGCTCTACGCAGACATTGAATCCGTCATCCAAAATCTTTTTGAAAACCTTCAAAAACTTGGCTCAAAAAACCAAGTTGCTTTGGTCGGTGAATTTGCCAGAAAATTGGAAGTGATTTCTGAAGCGGAATTTCTGGTGGGCACCAATGATTGGAATGCCCTTAAAAAAAGCTTAAAATCTTTCGAAGAAATTGATTGGAATCTCTCCATTTCAGGTCCTCAAACCTGGAGAGGAAAAATGAAGGAGGTAGATCTGAAGGTGGTTATTCATTTTTGTGAGGTAAAAGACTTCGTTTGGAAAAAACTAAGCCTTACCGCTGCGAAAGGACATTTGATCTCACCGGTTTCAGAAACCGAAGTCCTAGCAGAAAGAATTCAGAAAAAAGATTTCGATTCGGAAGAAGAGTTTTTCTCCAAAAATGGACTCCAATTTATCCCTGCAGAAATGCGGGAGGGATTTGGTGAGGTTGGTTTGGCAAAAGAAAATAAAATACCCAAGCTTCTCGAAGAAAAAGACCTTAAGGGAATTCTACACAACCATTCCACTTACAGCGACGGCAAACATAGCCTGAGGCAAATGGCTGAATACTGCAAATCCCTAGGTTATGAATACCTCGGTATTTCGGATCACAGCCGAACAGCCAGCTATGCAGGAGGTCTGGAAATCGAAAAAGTAATCAAGCAACATGCGGAAATCGACGAGCTAAACAAGGAATTAGCTCCTTTTAGAATATTCAAGGGAATCGAGTCGGACATTCTTGGTGATGGAAGTTTGGACTATCCAAATGAAGTTCTGGCTAGTTTTGATTTTATTGTTTCCTCTGTTCACTCCATTCTAAATATGGATATCAAACGGGCTACTGAACGATTGCTCAAAGCTATTGCTAATCCATACACGACAATTCTTGGACACCCAACTGGCAGGTTATTACTCAGAAGAGAAGGATATCCTATTGACCATAAGGTAGTCATTGATGCTTGTGCAGCTCATAATGTGGTTATCGAAATCAATGCAAATCCATGGAGATTGGATTTGGACTGGAGATGGGTAAGGTATGCTATGGATCAGGGAGTTAAGCTTTCTATCAACCCTGACGCTCACGAGATGGAAGGCTACGCTGACATGAAATATGGAGTTTTGGTCGGAAGAAAAGGAGGCCTGACCAAAGAAATGACCCTCAATGCAATGAGCTTAACCGATATTGCTGCTTACTTTGCAGACAGAAAAGCGGGGATTCAGTAGGCAGTTAGCAGTAGACAGTCTTCAGCATCAACCCTCTTTAAAATTTTGCACTTTAAACTTTACACTTATTCCAATTCCTATGAAATGGTCCGAACTACCTGAGGAAGTATTACTTCAACGATCTTTCCTTTTTGGAATCACAGGAATTATTCTGGGCACGCTTTCTTTGATCAATACCCATTTTGGCTTTTTGGATGCGCCCATGGGACCATTGAATGGGGTCAGTATTCTCCTTCAGTTTATGGGAATAGGTCAGTCTATTATGGTTTTGAGAAAAAGAAAGCTGGCGGACGAATTCAAGGAAAAGTCTCAAGTCCTAATCTTGGTTCTGGGTGTAGCCTTACTCTTCTTTATTTTTTCTTTGTAAAAGGAAAATCCAAACCAACTGATTTTCAGCTTATTTATTTTCCAATGGAAAATTTTTTAACTTTTTTTATATCTCCACGCAACGAATTTTCAGCTTCGTGCATCTACCCTTATGAAAGCCAACCGGAATGTTTAACAGACCCAATTTTTCAACTGAAGAAGGACTAATCAAGGGATGCCTGAAGGGAGACCGATCGGCGCAGCGTCACTTGTACGATACTTATTCAGGGAAATTTTTGGCCATCTGCATGCGATATCTTAAGGATCGCGAACATGCCGAGGATGTGATGATCGAGAGCTTTATGAAAATCTTCGAAAAGTTATCCCAGTTTCAAAACAAAGGAAGCTTTGAAGGATGGATGAAGCGAATCGTAGTCACTCAGGCGCTGATGACGTTGAGAAGCAACCGTCACCTAATGATGGAAGTAAATCTGGTAGGAGAATTGGAATACAGCAATCATCATTACGAACTGACCCATATGGAGGCAGCCGAATTGATGGATTTGATTCAAGACCTACCTGTGGGATACAGAACAGTTTTCAACCTGTATGCCATCGAAGGATACTCCCATCAGGAAATCGGGGATTTGCTCGGCATAACCGAAAGCACATCCAAATCTCAGTTAAATCGCGCCAGAAACGCTTTAAAAGAAAAAATCGCCAGTCTGCAACCCAAAATCAAGACTAACCATGGCTAAGACAAATCAAGAATTCGATCAGTTTTTCAGAGAAAAGCTGGAAGGACATCAGGAAAAACCCAGTGCTTTGGCATGGGAAAGGTTGGAAAGCCAACTTCCAAAATCTTCCAAATCCGGATGGGGAGTTTGGTGGGCTATTGCCGCCTCTTTTAGTGCCTTGGTGATGGTTGCTTACCTAAATTGGCCAAGTGCAGACCAGGCAAACGAGGAGAAAATGCTTGCTCAAACAGAGGAAACTTTAATCGAGGAAAATTCAAGTATCGAAGAGAAAACCACAGGTAATGAAACTTCAGAAATCGAAGCAAACTCAATTCAAGAAAACACTGAGATAAAGAGCCAACCTAAACCAAATACCTCTTCTACCCAAAAGAAAAATTCTCCAATCCAAAAAGTAATTCCTTCAGAAAAGAAAGCTGATTCTTTCATCGCACAAGCGGAAAATCCAAGTACAGAAAAGGCAGCAGAACCAGTCCTAATCCCTGAATTGAAAGTAGCTGAACCAGACTTGACTTTGCCGGAATTGAAAACTCCAGACTTAACCAAAACTGTTGCTTCCGCCCAAACCGAAGCCAATGATGAGCCGCTTTACCGAGTGAATATTTACTCAAACGGAATCAAAAAAGGCGAACCAGCGGAAAAGAATTTGATTACCGAATTGGGAAAAACTGTAGGCCAAGTGGAAGGACTTTTGGGAAAAGTGGATGAAGGCTTTGCCGAAATTCAAGACAGAAAAGACAACCTATTTGCAACATTGACCAGCAAGAGAGATCGCGCTGAAAAATAAAACATCAAAGAAAACTAAACCAACTCACTCTTTTTAATTAAAGAAATCATGAAAAAATACTTGTTATTAATCTGCTTTATGGCTTTGGTTCAGGTGGCATTTGCTACAGACCGCCATGAATTCCCGGTAAAAACCGAAATGGCTGTCATGAAGGACAGTGTGGTGATCGAATTCGGAAAAGCCGGAAAAGTCGTCATCATCGTCGAATCAAAAGAAGACTTCGACAAGCTCAAATTGATGAACATCAACCAAATCATCTCTGAGCTTGATCTGGAAGAAAACAAAGAAACCGGTGAACTTACCATCGTGGAAATCCGCAAAAAAGACGGGACTGTCAAGGAAGTAGTAAAAGTCTACGAAGACACCAACCAGACCGAAGTCAATGTGGCTGGCATGAGATTATACGTCGATGAATCCGGAGAAAATACTCGGGTGAAATTCGAAACTGGTGCCAAGAAAAAGCAGGATCCTCCTTTCAGAACCTTTTTCAATATTGATTTAGGGGTAAATAACTTCCTCGATGCAGATGGGAAATTCCCGACTTCTGATCAACCCTATTCAGTAAAGGGATGGGGTAGCTGGAATGTAGGTCTAAACTGGATGGCCGCTCAGCGAATTTCCAAAGGGTTTTACTGGGATTTCGGAATTGGATTCCAGTTCTACAACTTCAAGTTTGAGAACCGGGATTATCAGGCAGTCCGAGGTGAAGAAATGATTGATTTCATCCAAAGATCTGATGTAGATGGATTTAAAAGCAAGCTTTCCTCCTCATACTTGACAGCCATGACCATGTTTGAGCTTGACTTTGGCAAGATGAATGACAATGGAAGAAGAGGATTGAGAATTGCAGCAGGACCATATGTTGGATATAGACTTGGCGGACAATCCAAATATGTTTTCCGGGAATTGGAAGGCTCAGGCAGAAGAAAAGACAAAGAAGACACTGGTCTTTATTTAGAAAACCTACGCTATGGTATTCGAGGAGAATTGGGAGTTGGACGAATTAAATTCTTCACTACCTATGACTTGAATAATCTTTTCCAAGACGGAAAAGGACCTGAGCTCAATCCTATCACATTCGGAATTGTATTTTAAACCAAAGGGGAGCCTACCTCCCCTTTTCCCTAATTTTTAACACAAACCAACTATGCGAAAAATCAACTTTCTGGCAATTGCATTACTCTTCCTAGTAGGAAAAGGATTTGCCCAAACCACTGAAACCGAGCAAGAAGGCAAAACCAAAGCCTACACCATGTTTGGAAAGTCCTGGACAGTGACCAAATACGAAGACGGTACCAAGTCTTACGAATGGGAAATTGATGAAAATGACTACACCAACTACCATTCTACCAAGTCATCCAAGTTTCATTACAATTTTCTGGAATCCGAAGTCGGAATTAACATTTACCCAGTAGACAAAGGAGCTCCAAAAGTAAAACCTTGGGGAAGCTGGTATGTAGCTCTTCAATCAGTGGGTACTTGGAAGGCAAGCAAAAACTTCCATCTCAGATCTTCGCTTGGAGTAAGCTGGTACAATTTTAAGTTTGAAGACCCAAGTCTGGTGGCGGTAAAAACTCCTGCCGGAATTGACTTTGTCGATTATACTGAAGTCATCGACGTTCCTGGAGCTGATCCTACCAAATCCAAGATTTCTGCCTCCTACGCCACACTAACAATTATACCGACTCTTAGAACCAATAATGGGAATTTCAGATTTGGAGCAGGAGGATATGCAGGGTATAGACTTGGAGGAAGAGGTAAATTCGTCTACGATGTAGATGGAGACAAGAGAAAAGATTACACCAAATCCAACATGTACATCGAGAATTTCCGCTATGGACTTCGAGGAGAAATAGGAATCGGAGACGTGACCTTATTTTTCAATTACGACATGAACAACCTATTCCAAGAAGCAAAAGGACCTGAATTGCAGGCCATGAGCTTTGGACTACGAGTAGACTAAAAACCCACAAAAACATGAAGAATTATACCAAAAAATTCGCCTTGGCAATTGCTCTGCTAGTTATCAGCACCGCAGTTTTTGCCCAAAATGTCTTGGTTGACACTAAAAAAACCTATCCGGGAATTAAGAAAATTGAAGTGGAAAGCGGCTGGCTAAATGTGACTTACAAAGGTGGAAGCGGCAGCGAAGTAAATGTGGAAGCCTATTTGGAATCCAACGACTCGGATCAGGATATCGTCTTTGTGACTTTGGGAGATGTTTTGAAAATCAGTCATACCCGCAAGCAAAACAACTACAACTGGAATACTAAAAACAAGGGTTACATCAATATCACCGGACCGGAAGGAATCGCGCTTGATTTCAAGGGAAGTTCAGGGAATATGACCATAGAAAATGTATCCAATGACAAAACCTCGCTTAGAGTTTCCTCAGGAAATGTAAAGGCATACAAGGTCAATGGAGATTTGAGTATTAAGGCGACCTCGGGTAATTTGACCGCAGATGGGGTATCCGGAAATGTAGAAGGTGGAGTGACTTCAGGAAATGGAAATTTCTTCAATATCAAAGGAAACCTGAATTACGAATCCACCAGCGGATCTCTTGAAGCTGATGGAGTGGATGGAGAAGTCAATGTGAGATTGACCTCAGGAAATGCTAAAATCAACAATGCCGGTCAATTGGGAAATATGCAGTTTACTTCAGGTAATGTACGGGCTACCAATTCAGGCTTGGGTCCAAATACTAGATTCAATGGAACCTCCGGGAATTTCCGAGTTCAAACTAACTCCAACCTAAAAAGCTTCAATTTTTCCCTGAAAGCCTCTTCAGGAAACCTTAAAGTAGGAGGAATCAACACCGGAAAAACATTGGAAATCGATAATGGAGCTTCTACGACTGTCCGTGGAAATATCAGCTCTGGAAATATTACGATCGAAAACTAATCGGAAATCAGGGCTAAAAAACCCATTTTAAAATTTATTGAGGCCGGGTGACTTCTCTGAGAAGCTCCCGGTCTTCTTTTTTAAGTTTGAGAAGTCTGGAAAGTCGATCAGGACTTGGTTTTCCCAAAGAGAAAAACACCAAACAAACCGCGAAGACCACGATATAAACTGGCCCTTGATTCAACAATAATCCTATGGTAGACAAGACAGATATACAGAAAAGAATAAAAAATCTTTTCACGGTGGCTTTCGAATAAACCCTTACTTTTTCAAAAAGCGAAAAATCTACTCCCACTTTTTTCAAGTCCTGATGAAAGAGAAAATACTGCCCAATCAACAGGACAATACTACTTCCGATAAAAAATCCATTCCAGAACCCCGGAAGTTTGGGCAGATCCCAATTCAGATTTCCTGAATTATGGTACAAATAAACAATCCCAAAAGCCGGCAGGGAAACGAGCAACATAATCATTGTGAGTTGCTCAGTTTTCCTGTAGACTTTCTTTAACTCTTCTAGTTCCAAAATTCAAGCATTATTCAATGGTGATTTTGACATCATCGGTCAAAGGGCGGGAAACACAGCAAAGGACATAGCCAGCTGCTAATTCTTTTTCACTCAGGCCGGCATCTTCATCCATTTTCACCTCACCGCTTAGGACTCTACCTCGGCAAGCCGTACACAATCCACTTTGGCAGCTGTAAGGCATATTCAACCCAGACTCTAACCCAGCTTCCAGGACAGTCTTTTCAGGACTTACCGTGATGATATTTTCATCGCCTTCCAAAACGATGGTTACATCTCGGGTAAGGATTCCATTATTAATTCCTTTGAGCGCATCTTCGTGAGCTTGGTGAGCTGCAGCAGAATAGAAGCTTTCTCTATGGATTCTCTCCTTATCTACTCCGAGATCTTCCAGCAACTTCATGGTCATATCCATAATGCCATCCGGACCGCATAGGAAATATACCTCTTCGTAGCGCTGCTCATATTCCGCATTTGCAAATAGCTCCTTCAAGCCTTCAGGAGTAATTCTACCTTTCTTTCCAGACCAGTCTTCAGAAGGCTGACTTAGATTATGGATGACTTTGAGTCTATCAGGATTTGCCAATTCGAGCAAATCGAGTTGCCTTTTGAAAATGATATTTTCCTCATCCCGACTGGAATAAATCAAAGTAATGATGGACTGAGGCTCGTTGACCAAAACAGATTTCAGGATCCCCATAATCGGGGTAATCCCACTTCCCCCAGCAATCAGGAAGAAATGACGTCTGTTTTTTGAATGGAAATCTGTGGTAAAATGACCCAATGGTTTCACCACATTGATGGTTTTTCCAGGGAATATTTTTTCATTCAAAAAATTGGAGAAAAGCCCATTGGGAACTCGCTTGACAGAAATTCCTGGAAATGGATCCACATAGGGAGAAGTACAAAGGGAATAAGAACGACGCTGTTCTTTTCCATCAAACTCCATAACTAAAGTCAAAAACTGACCCGGTTTATAATCCATCAAAGGTTCTGGTTGCTCAAAGTAAATCGTGACCGTGTCCGGTGTCTCTCTCACTACCTCCCGCACTTTTAGAGGCAAATAGGAATTGGTCTTTACCTCCTCTTTCTTTTTCTTAAAGAAATTAAACATCTGAATTCTGGTGATTTGGCTGCAAAAATAACTGCCCCGAAATGAAATCCGGCAATTACCTGAGTTATTTCCCTGATAAACCCCAAAAGTTCAAAGTAAGTTTGTCCTCCCCGGATAATTCTTCTGGGCATGGGCCTATTTTGAGCCCAAAGGCTTAACTTTGTCAGCTCCGAAACCGGAGTGATCATCATCTTTGCGAAGCAAAACCTAATCAAATGGAATTAAATACCTTGACAGCCGTCTCTTCAGTAGACGGACGCTATGCCGGCAAAACCGCACCTTTGCGGGCTTTTTTCTCTGAATTTGCCCTAATCAAGTATCGAGTCCATGTGGAAGTGGAGTACTTTATTGCCCTCTGCCAAATCCCTCTTCCTCAGTTGGAGGACTTTGATCATTCACTTTTTCCAAAATTGAGAGATTTGGTAAAGCATTTTAGTCTTCAGGACGCAGAGTGGATCAAAAACACCGAAAAGACCACCAATCATGATGTCAAGGCGGTGGAATATTTCCTTAAAGAAAAATTCGATCAACTTAGTCTTGAGCCGTACAAAGAATTTATCCATTTCGGCTTAACCTCCCAAGACATCAATAATACCGCAACCCCATTGATGCTCAAAAGAGGCATTCAGGAGGTTATTTTGCCTCAATTGGAGGAAGTGGTGGAAAAATTAGCCGATCTGGCTGAGCAGTGGAAAAGCATCCCTATGCTTGCAAAAACCCATGGACAACCTGCCTCTCCTACCCGATTGGGGAAAGAAATTCAGGTGTTTGTCATTCGCTTAAGAAAGCAAATGGAGTTGCTGGAGCAAGTGCCTTATTCTGCAAAATTCGGCGGAGCTACCGGAAATATGAATGCCCATCAGGTTGCATATCCCGAAATTGAATGGAATGAATTTGCCTTCACCTTCGTGGAAAATTACCTAGGATTGGAGCGCTCCTACCCAACTACTCAAATCGAGCATTACGATAATCTGGCTGCTGTTTTCGATGGTTTGAAGCGTATCAATACGATCCTACTTGACCTTTCCAAAGACGTATGGCAATATGTAGCCATGAACTACTTCAAGCAAAAAATCAAAGCTGGGGAAGTAGGATCATCAGCGATGCCTCATAAAGTCAATCCAATTGATTTTGAAAATGCGGAAGGAAATCTCGGAATCGCCAATGCTTTGTTCGAGCATTTGGCTGCGAAACTTCCTATCTCCAGATTACAAAGAGACCTTACGGATAGCACCGTCCTACGGGTAATTGGCGTTCCGTTGGCCCATATGCTGATTTCTTTGGAATCTCTTATCAAAGGACTCAACAAACTTGAGTTGAACCAAGCTGCAATTAATGGAGATTTGGAAGAAAATTGGGCCGTGGTAGCCGAGGCCATTCAGACTATTCTGAGAAGAGAAGGATTCCCTAAGCCTTACGAAGCACTTCGGGACCTGACCAGAACCAATTCGAAAATCACCCAAGCATCTATCGCCACTTTCGTGGATGGCTTAGCTATTTCTGATGAATTAAAAGGAGAATTGAAGGCGATCAGTCCCTTTAATTATACCGGAATTTAAGTGATCAGTATTCAGTCGCAGTAACCAGTATCTATAACTGAGACTGATCACTGTGACTGCTCACTTACTTTTTAGTAAAAAAATCTCCGCCATCATACACCGAGCAGATCCTCCACCTAGCTTTTCTATTGTAGGAATGGAAGGGCTTATAATGGTGGTGTATTTTTCAATGGACTGAATCTGCCCAACGGTGAGGGAATCGTAAGCTGCTTGGGACATGACGGTAAATTTCTCTCCTCCCTCATTGCTCACTTCAAGCATATTCCCTGCAAAATTGAACTTTTGCTTGGCCGTAATCGGGATCACTTTTTTCCCGGATTTAGTCAGGGTTTCTTGGACAAGCTGCCGTTCGGAAGCTTTTGCGATACTTTCCAGACATATCACCGCCAAATCAGAACCCACATGCATCATGACATTGGTATGATAAATGGCGCTGGTTTCTCCATTGATTTCCTGGACCGCATCAAAACCAACTACCCGATACCCAATAATTTTTGCCAAATAATCCAAGGGGATCGGATGAGTTCTTTGGGAAAAGCAAGCGTAAATCACCTTTGCAGTATGATCCAAAACCATACTTCCTGTCCCCTCCAAATACTGCTCACTTTCTTCAAAAAAGCTTAAATCAATAATTTCATTCAGATTGTATCCCTTTACTATTAGCATTTCCAAGATGTCCTTTCGCCTCTCCAACCTTCGATTCGGAGAATACATGGGATATAAAATCACCTTGCCATCGGGATGCGTGGAAAACCAGTTGTTTGGAAAAACTGCATCAGTTTTAACAGGCATCTCGGTATCCTCCACGACTAAAACATTCACCCCCTGATCCCGGAGTAAGGTCACGAAACCATCAAATTCCTTTCTTGCCAAGGCCTGAATTTCTTCAAAGCTTCGCTCATCCTTCTGCTGATAGAAGTTATTTTCAGCCGTCTCAGGATTAAATCCGAAGTTAGCTGGTCTGACCATAAGAATGGATGAGGTGGTTTGCATGGCTTATTTTTTTGGATAGCGATAAAGTGTAGGATTGATTTTGTACCTCTTTTCACTGATAGTAAAATAGGAAGTCCCTGTGGGATTAAATCCTATGGCCTCACCTTGAGGCTCGGGCACATACGGTAGGCGTTTGGGAATTCTTTTTAGAGCCTGATCCACGGTTTCCCCCGATTTCCTTTCCCAATAATAGACTGCAAAGTAATTCTTTATCAAAATCTTGGATCCATCCTGGGAAATATCACCAGCCACCGAACTGCTGAAGGTAAATTGATGAAACTCCTCCAAAACTGCTGTACCCTTTGAAAAAGCATCTCTTGGAACACAATAAAGTGTGTTTTTCTCATCCCTTTTCGACACAATAAAAATATCTCCACTTCTAGGATCCACCATCAAAGTTTCTGCATCTCTTGGGCCTCCGGGAAAAGTCAGTTTTACCTTTTCTGGTTTGACTTCCATATCTTCTTGAATTTTGGAAGGTTCCTCAAATCTGTAAATCACAATTTCTGAATGAACCGCGGCATTGTCCCCAATTTCACCCACATAAACGTAAGATTTTCCACCGGGACCTGGCCCCACTGCAATATCTTCCCAGTCCCGGTTATTGGCTTTGTCCAACTCAATTTTCCCTAAATCATTTCCAAGTGAATCCAGCAAATAAACCGCTGGTTCGCCCCCACTATCGGTATGGACATAGATGAGGTTAGGATGAATATGGGAAAAAGCCATGCCACTGATTTCCTCCAGTTTTTGACTCTTAAATGATTTGATGGGAATTCCGGCCAGATAAACAGAATCAACATTTTCTTTCTGTTGGGAAAAAGAGGGAGTGACTACAAGTCCGGTCAGAAAAAGGGAAAAGATGAGATTGGGGAAAAATTTCATAGCTTAAAAATAAGGCAAGAACTTGGGGAAAGCAGCAATTCGCCTACTTTTCCGCCTCTTTTTATTTACTTTGAATCTCCCAAAATCAACGCTATGGATACCATTTTAAAAAAGATGAATTTCAAAGAAGGAATGAAAATCAAGGTTTGGAACCTTCCTTCAGATCTGGATCCTTTGATCAATTCCTGGAAAAAAATGGGATTAATGGCCCAAGAAGGAGAAAAACCAAGCTTCACTTTGGCCTTCGTGCAAACAGAGGAAGAAGTTCAAACCTATTTTCCTGTTCTAGCAGAAATTTGCGCCAATGACGAACCCTTGTGGATGGCCTATCCCAAAGGGACTTCCAAAAAATATAAAGCCCAAATCAATAGAGATTCGGGCTGGAGAGTTGTGGGGAATTTTGATTTTGAGACCGTCAGGCAGATAGCCATTGATGAGGATTGGTCGGCGCTGAGGTTTCGGCATATCCGATTTATCAAAACCCTAACCAGAAATTTCAGCACAAAAAATCAGTAGGCAGAAAACTGTGGGTTTTGGCTTAACTAGCTTTTTTCCACGGCTTCCTGCCCACTGCAATCTGGATTCTAGACCTTAAAAGGCAATTCGTAAATCCTTTTCCCAGTCAATTTATACACCGCATTTGCCAAGGCAGGAATGTATGGAGGTACAGGTGGCTCACCCACTCCCGTAGGTTTTTCCGTACTAGGCAAAATATGCACATGGATTTTTTTCGGAGATTGAGGCATGCGGATGATTTGGTAAGAATCAAAATTATTCTGCACTACCTGACCGTTTTCGAAGGTGATGGCAGAAGTCATCGCCAAAGAAGTAGCAAACTGTGCTCCACCTTCAAATTGGGATTTGATTCGATCGGTATTTACCCCTACTCCACAGTCCACTGAATAATGTACTTCAGGAATGGATAATTGCCCGTTTGCATCTTTTTCCACTATGACCACACAGGCCACATAGGTCAGGAAGCTTTTGTGAGCTGCAAATCCTACAGCCTTTCCAGCATCCTTGTGAGCTTTCCAGTTGGATTTGGCAGCTACATCCTGGATCACTTTTTTCATCCTGCCTGTATTCCATGGGAAGTCTTCCAGCTTTTCCCCATAGTTCCCAAAATCTCCCTCCAATTCTCCTTCAAAAGTCAGGTTCTTATCCTCACCGAATAAGTCCAAAGCATTTTCAACTGGATCTAATCCCCTAGCCTCAGCAATCTCATCCATCATGGTATGAATCGCAAAAGCATGGTGAATATTACTCACCGAACGCAGCCAGCCAATTCGAGTATGGGCAGCAGATTCATGGGTTTCAATTCTGATATTGGGTACATCGTACGGGAAATCCCTACAGCCCAACTCCAATTCTCCACTTGAGGGATGAAGTTCGGCGGCATTCCCTGTAGCGCCAATCGCGGGAAAAACGGTATGGTGATTCCAGCCTGTCAATTTCTTTGAACTATCCAGAGTAGCCACAATTCTTTGTGCACTGTGTGAATGATAAAAGTCGTGGTGAATATCATCCTCTCGTGTCCACTGAACTCGAACCGGAGCTTTGGCAGCTTTTGACAAAAGGGCTGCTTCTACCACAAAATCAGGCTTTGACTTTCTTCCAAATCCTCCACCTAGCAAGGTTACATTTACTTTTACTTTCGGTAATTCTAATCCCAATGCACCTGCAACGGCTCCTCTAGCCCATTGTGGATGCTGGGTTGGAGCCCAAATCTCCACACTTCCATCTCCACGATAATCAGCGATTACAGCGGGTGGCTCCATGGTCGCGTGGGCATAGTATGGCGCTAAATAAGTTCTATCCAAGACCTTGGTTGCAGAAGATTTAGCGGAATTAAAATTCCCTCGCTCACGGCTTACTTTTCCATTTTTAAGGGTTGACTTAGCCATTTCCTGAAGTTGAGCGGCTGAACTATAGCTTTGATTAGGCCCTAAATCCCATTCAATTACCAAGGCTTCACGTCCTTTTTTTGCAGCCCATGTGTTGGAAGCCAGAACAGCCAAACCTTCCAAAGGCTTATCCAAACCCGGAGGAATTCCCGCTCCTTCAATTTTTATTACCTGACTCACACCGGGAATTGCCAAAGCTGCGGCATCATCGTAGGATAAAATCTTTGCCCCAACAACCGGACTTCTGGCGATCACGGCAATTTGCATATTTGGCAAATCCACGTCTGCTCCAAAAGTAGCCTGTCCTGAGACGATCGCCTTAGCATCGTAGATGGGTACATCAGTCCCGATAAATTTATACTCAGAAAGCTCCTTGAGTTTAATAGTGGCTGGATCAGGCAATTCCATGGTCTGAAGTGCTTCAACCAAACCCCCAAAATCAACTTTCTTGCTGGATCCATTGAGGAGAACCTGGGAATTTTCTGTGGTACATTCTGATGGATCAACCCCCCATTTATTCGCGGCTGCATTAATTAACATCTGCCGGGCGGTAGCTCCTGCTTTTCGCATGGGTTCGTAAAACATCCGAACTGAAAAAGAGCCATCTGTATTTTGGTTGCCGTACTTATCTTCATCACCTTCGGCTTGGATGATTTTAACCTTTTTCCAATCTGCCCCAAGCTCATCCGCCATAATCATTGGCAGGGAAGTTCGAATCCCCGTACCCATTTCAGAACGGTGGGCAACTAGGATGACTTCATTATCCGAACTTAAGGAGATATATACATTCGGAGCAAAGGTGATGGGTTCTCCCTTTGGACCTGCACATTGGAAATTGACTCCAAGCAGGAATCCTCCGGTAGCCAAAGAGCTGATTTTTAGAAAATCCCTTCGAGAAGGCACGAAGATTTTCGACTGGTCTTCTGGGTTCTTATTTTTCAAAAATGGAATAAAATTCTTCATAGCTTAAGGAGTTAAAGGTTTCGGGATGCGGTTTGGATTGCTTCTTTGATCCGGTTGTAAGTACCGCAACGACAAAGATTCCCTTCCATAGCTCGTTCAATTTCTTCCTCTGAAGGCTTAGGGTTTGTAGCCAAAAGTGCTGCAGCTGTCATGATTTGACCTCCCTGACAATAGCCGCATTGAGGAACAATATGCTCAACCCAAGCCTCTTGCAAGGGATGATCTCCTTTTTCTGAAAGTCCTTCGATGGTTGTAATTTTTCCGTCTCCCACTTCGGAGATTGGTAAACTGCAGGATCTAACTGCTTGTCCGTCCAAGTGAACAGTACAAGCACCGCAAAGCGCCTGCCCACATCCAAATTTGGTTCCTTTCATGGACAAGAGGTCTCTTAGAACCCACAATAAGGGCATATCGGGTAAAGCCTGTACATCAAGCTTTTTCCCGTTAACAGTGATTGAATATTCTTCCATAGTTATTTGGTCTGGTGATACTATTAAACTACAAGAATTCTTTTTTAAAACCTGACGTAAGAGGGGACTTTAATTCTTGATCTCTGGTCTGGGATTAAAATTAAATCAGTACAACCCAAAAAATAATTCCCTGAGAGAGAAAGAGAAGGAAGGCGGAAAGCACAAAAAGCACATTTTTTTTAAAAATGGATTTGGAATAAAATTACTATGCGCCTACATTTGCAACACGTTTTCCGAAAGGGACGACAAATTCCTCCTTAGCTCATCCCGATAGCTACAGTGGAGCTTAGAGTAAATCGGGAAAATATAAAATTCCTCCTTAGCTCAGTTGGTTAGAGCACATGACTGTTAATCATGGGGTCCTAGGTTCAAGCCCTAGAGGGGGAGCAAAAAAGCCTTCAGATTCTTTCTGAGGGCTTTTTGTTTTTTGGTCCTACATAAACCTTGTCTTCATACTTACGCGAATAACCAAGGAGACTATCAAAATCAACCCTTTCTAAATCGTTAAAATCCTTCTATACCTAAATGAAGGAAATCATAGCTTGTTTGGCCTTCGCACTTAAGTCCAATTTTTTCAAAACCCCTTCCCTATCGGACAAAAAGCTTACTTTTAATCAATCAGTCCAAATTATAAATGCCTCCAATATGAAAACAGTACTAGGTTTTTTGTTTGCCTTTGCTCTTGTATTTCATTCATCAGAAATCAGTATGGCTCAGACCATCCTTAAAAAAGAGACCATTTCCGACCTTAACAAAACGCCAAACTACGCCTTTGGAGTAAAGGACGAAGATGGACTGATGAGTGCCTTATCCTTGTTTGATACCTTTGTAGAAAATGGGGTTCAATTCCAAAACTTTGAAATCGTAGTCAAAGGCCCTATCGTCAAAACGATGGTAAAGGGATCGGATTTGGAAAAACAGTTTGAAAAATACAAAGGTAAAATCCGGGTAAGTATTTGCAGTGTGGCGATGAAACGGCAGGGAATTACCAAAGAAGAGCTTTTTTCAGGTTTGGAAGTAGTGGAAACCTACACTATTCGGATTTTACAGCTCCAGGCTTTGGGGTATAATTCCATCTTGTACTGAGGTAAATAGTTAAAAATATATTGCACTGGCTTACGGTATTCTAAAAGCCTCCAAATCCATTTCCAAAGGCTTTTTTACATCGGATTTAAACAACCCTTGTCTTGTTAACCACTCGGATAATTGAGAAGACTAATTAAATCACGAGTCTTTAATCCGTGTTTTTCATAGTTTTGAAAAAAGGAAACTCTACCCAAAATGAAAAAATTCTTAGGCTTCTACCTCTTGTTTCTACTTTTTGGAACCCTTTCCGCACAGACAGTTTGCACCCCTGAATCCAGAGCCAAGTTGGAAAATGCCTTGGCAAAGCTCAAGTCTGAATCTGACAAGACTCAAAGTCCAAACGAATGGATTGTAGAGACTGGACAGTGGTTTTTGGAAACTCCCTATGTAGAGAAAACCTTAGAAATCCCCGGCCCCGAGCAATTGGTGATTGATTTTCAAGGGGTGGACTGCACTACCTATTTGGAATCTGTAGTGACCTTGGCCAGATTGGCTGAGAAGAAAGAATTCAGCATGGAGGATTTCGAAATAGAACTGGAACTACTGAGATATCGAAAGGGAAAAAATGAAGGATACCAAAGTCGATTGCATTACTTCTCAGATTGGATTTATGAAAACCAGGAGAAAGGAATCCTAGAAGATATCACCGCCTCCATCGATGGGGAGGTTTATGAAAATCATCCCAGCTTTATGACCGAAAACCCTCAGTTTTACCCTCAACTGAGCGAGCAAAAAAATGTGGAAAAACTGAAGCAAGTAGAAAAAGAAATCAGTGCGCGGAAATACTATTATATCCCTAAAGCCAAGATCAAAGACATAGAGAATCAAATCCAATCAGGAGATTTGATTGCTATTACTACTTCGATTTCAAATTTAGATATGGTTCATGTTGGTTTCGCCTTCCAGAAAAACGGGAGAATTCACCTCATGCATGCCAGTTCAAAAAACAAAGAGGTAGAGATTTCTTCCCTACCTCTTCATGAGTATTTAGCCGGAAATAAGAGTCAATCCGGAATCATGGTGGCCAGAATCACCGGAAAGTAATCAGTTCTTTTCAAGAAAGGCTTTAAGATTTGCCAATCCAACACTAAAATCATCAGACAAGGCTACTTGCATGTCCATCATTGGAATCATCAGATTCATCGGATAGGCCATCTCAGAATCAAATCCCCAGGTGACTTCGGTCTGATCAGGAGCAGTGGAAGTAAAGACCATAAAAGCTTGTGATTTGCTTTCGAATGGCTCAAAAAATCTCAACTCGTAATCGATCCGCTGTCCATCCATGATGGCTATTATTTCCTGCTCTCCACTTCCCACATCAGGGTTTTCACTTTTCCAACCAGACACAAAACCAACTGTCCCATCCTCCCCCTCAAAATAGTGTTCCATTTGAGGGTCCATCAATTGCCACTTGCTGTATAAACTTTGATTCTTGAGCAATTTGGTGAAATCATAAACTTCGGCAATTGGCTTATTTATAGAAATTTTTTCCACCACCCGAAGATCGGTGGGAATAAATAGGCCATAAACCAGAAGGCCTACAATGGCAATGACGACGATTAGGAGGGAGACTTTTAAGAATTTCATAGTGCTTTGGGGGGTGGTTAATTATCTAATTTAATGTCTTTTAAATTGCATTTTTTTGATTTTGTAAAAAATTTAACAACCCAAACCTCTCATTTGGGTTTAAATGTCGCAAGGATGTCGCATTGGAAACCTTGGATGGCAAGGCTTCTCCCTAGAATTTTGAAACATGAATATCGGAGAACAAATCAAATCCTCCCGAATTGCAAAAGCCTGGACTCAAAGTGAACTCGCTGAAAAATGTGGGCTTACTTTAAGAACTATTCAGAGAATTGAAAAAGGAACGGTAAATCCTAGCCCCTATTCTTTGAAAAAGTTTCAGGAAGTCTTTGTGGGAGAATTTCAATTGGATTCAGCTATTCAGCCAAATCAAAATTCTAAACCAAAAACTAAAAAACTTATGCACATCCTAAGCATCGGCAGCATAGCTGCTGGAATTATTTGGATTCTATCTGTCTTTTTTCCTTCCACATCATCAATCATTTCAAATGAAATTTCCCTACCCGTTGAAATCGTGACGGTGAATTGTGGAAGCGATACCGAGTGTGACATTCAGTTGACCCTAAAAAATGATCAGGGAGAAATCCTTTGGCAGAAAATCTATGGGGGCAGTAGCTACGATAAGGCCGGAGGAGTGGCCTCCACGGCAGATGGGGGTTTCCTGATTCTGGGATCCACCAGTTCCTTCGGAAAGGGAAATTACGATGTCCTTTTGATCAAAGTGAATGCTAATGGAGAAGTCCTTTGGCAAAAAACCTATGGCGAGTTCTTCAATGAGTATGGCTATCAGATTACTCAAATGAGCTCTTCAGGGAATTTTGAAATAGAAGGCAGCAGACAAACTTGCTCCACGCCAAATGTTTCCAATTCATGCAAGGATTATGTTTGGACCTTTCAAATCGACGAAGAAGGAAATCTAATCAGCTAAAGCCAAAAGGCCCGATTTCAAAAAACCGGGCCTTTTTTCTTACTTACTTTTGAAGATTCGGACAGGGCCAAGCAATCCAGAGGGAACTAGAGGAGAATTTGCCTGATAGAATGGCATGGTGGTAAATGTTGTCTTTTTTGCACCTTCCTGAGAATCTCCAATCAGGCGATTGACCCAGGTATTGACCACCCGGATTTCCAATAAATTCTTACCCCCTTTCATGGCCTTGGTGATATCAACCTTAAAAGGTGTTTTCCAAACTATACCAAGAACTTCACCATTTACACTTACCTCGGCAAGGTTTTTCACCTCTCCCAAATCCAAAAAGTAGCTGGTTTCTATTTCTTTTTCCGGGATGAAAAATTCCTTTTGGTAAAAGGCATTTCCTGAATAGTAGCGGATATCCGGATCAGAATTTTCTGACCAACTGCCTAGGGATTGAAATTCACTTTCCTTGTTCCCAAACATCACATTCCAACTTCCCTCCAATACCAAGATTTCGCTTTCTGTTTTGGCTTTAGCTGAGAAGGAATTAACGGGGGATTCCCCTTCAAAAATCACGAAGAATGCATCCCAGGATTCAAAAGGCAGCGAAATCTCTGTCCTTCCATTTTCAATTTTGTATGAAACCTCTTTGGTTTCCCCGTTGATCGGATTCCAAAGCAAAGGCTTTTTCCCCGCTATCCTAAAGCTCACTTTGGCAGTGGTTGGCTCCACACTTCGATTATTTAGCCAATAAATATCCCGTTCAGGTGATGTTCTATGCCTAAACAAAATCTTGTGCGCTGTTTCTGAAATCTGGACGTCTGGAGAACTACCTATTTTGACATCCGGACCAACATTTGACTTTGCCCAAATCTGATTAGCCAAGGCCTGAAACTCTGCATCCGAATCGGAAAGGCTTGGAGATTTGATCGGCTTCTCCCCGATGATTTTCACTCCAGAATCCGCTAAGGATTGAAGTTTTTTCAACACCTTCAGGGTCACCAAGTTTGCACTGGGATCCAGCATCAGCACCTCATAGGTGTTTCCGCTTTTCGCTTTCAGCTTCCCATTTTCAGCCTCTATTGCTTCCAGAAGTGCTGTTGAATTCACAAAATCAAATTCATATCCCTTGGGTATTTCAGGAAGTTTTTCCCGGGCCACCCAAGTGATATTGGTGTTTTCTCCATAGAAATAGAGGATATCTGCTACATTTTTCCCCTGCTGGAGCAAGAATGAACTTCTGCCTAAATAATCAATCCAAGGCTTGGCCATATCTGCCCATGTTTCTTGCCTGGTAAAATATTGGCCGAAAGGACCTAGTGAAAATCCCGGTTTCTTATCCTCCAGCGGTTGATGTACTGAGGTATGAATTACAAACCTGTTCAAGCCGGAGGCGAGCTCTAAATCGGCTGTCCGTTTAAGGCGCTCAGGATATTCCTGAAAAGGTCTACCGACCGATGTCATGGATTCCGCTGCTACAAAAGGCTTCCCATAAATATTCGAAACAGAAGCTGATTCCCGGATATCTGCTTCACTTCTAACCTCTTCGTCTGCTCCACTCGCCAGACTCCCAGGAGTCCACATGGCCGACATGGGAATATCAGCATGCCGCTTGACATCCATCCCATCAGCCAAATAAATCCGCTTATTTTCATGGGATTCTGTGTAGCGCTTCATATTTCGCTTTTTCAGCTCCTCTCCTATCACATCGTAATGATTGTCCGAAATCATTTCTCCTATGGTCTTTCGGAAATCCCAGAGAAATTTCTCGCTTTCTTCCCTACTGCCAACCAATCTCCCTGTCAGGACCGGTAAGTAGGGTAATAAACTGTATCCCCTTCTTTGTTGGAATTCCAAAGGAAAATCCTGAGTCCAGTTCATATGCCCAGCCTCATAGCTATCCAAAATCATGTATTCCAGACCTCCTGGACCCAATTTCCCCCCAGTTGCATTTTGGTATAAATCCAGGTAATGATTGATATAGCGACGAACAGCGTCTTCATTTAGTTTGTCTACTTCTAAACCAGTAGCTTCTGGTGAGGCCGGATGATTTTGGCGACCAGTTAAAGAATATCCAAAACGGATGATTTTCCATTTACCTGCTGGAACTTCCCAATTCAAAGTACCATCGGCATCCAATCTGCCGCTTAAATCAATTATTTGGTCCTTGGAAAGAAAGGAATCGTTTGCAGCTCCTACCTGATTTTTTGCCAAAAGGTAATCTTCTGACCAGGGAGAGAACCCTGCTTTATCTTCAGCTTGATCAATTCTTGAAGTAGAATAGAGTTGAAATTCAGCCACATTTACCCCATCTGGTTTCAAGTCGGTTTGTGGAACTCCTGCCATAGCGGCAAAGAGATTTGGCTGAGGGGCCAAGGTTTCGTAGCAAATCCTCCAATACTTAGCCCTGGTCGGAGGAAAGGAAACTGTATTAAAAGGAACTGTACTTCCTGAAACTTTTGCTATTGTCTTAAAATTGACTCCATCATCACTTACTTTTAAACTTCTATTCTCAGGACCACCATTAAACTCTGCCAAAGGGCCATTCATGGCTCCGGCAATCCCAAGAGCTGTAAAAGTTTGTGCCTGTTCAAAAGAATATTGAATCCACATATCCTCCCCGATTCCCATAGGAGCCAAAAAAGCCTCTTCAGCCAAGCTCTCATCAGCCAAAAGGGAAAGGGAAAATTCCCCCCCACTCGAGCTTACTTTTGGAGCTAATTGGAACAAGGACTTTTCATTTTCCAAAACCGGAATTGCAATCAAAATGGCATCCTCATAGTAAATAGGTAATTCTCCTATAAATGCTCCCGAAAATCCTTCCTCTGCTAAGTGAGCATCTTGGAATTTACCGGTTTGTCCAGATGGATCAGGAAGAATACAAGACAAGGTATCACCTCCTTCTACCTCATATTCTGTCCAAACATATTTTTTCATTGCATCCTTTGGTTCTACCCAAGGTCCACCTGTCACACTCCATCCCGGTGAACCTGCAATAGCCATTTCCAGCCCCTTTTGACCTGCCAAATTTGTAGCAAACTGAAAAGCATCTTTCCACTCAGGAGTCATGAATACCAACTTATTAGGCACTACTACAGGAGTAAATAGGTTGGCATCAAAGTTCTGAAATCCCCCAATACCGGTTCTTTCCATCCAATTCAGATCTTTCAGAATTCCATCTTTAGTGATATTTCCATTCATCCAATGCCACCAAACTCTTGGTTTCGCCTCATTAGGAGGATTTTGAAATTTGAGAACCAGGGTAGAATCTTGGGAGTAAAGCACTTGGGAAATTCCTAAGAGCAAAAGGATAAAAAAGAGTTTTTTCATATCAAAAGGAGGGATTTGAAGGAAAATAAGACTTCTTCTCAATTTGTCTATCCTGCGGTAGGGAAAAACATTCAAAATGGAAAATCCAGCCGATCTGAAATAAACGCTAAAACCCCAGCTAATTAGCTCAAGGCACTCTTCTTTTGATTCCCAAGCAGACTTTCCTTAAATTCCTTTTGACTTTTCTTTTTGTGTCCCAACCCAAATGCCTTGAAATGAATACGATCTTCCGTTCTTACTTAATTTTCTTCACCTCCCTTTTGGCTTTTGGGTGCAATACCAATGAAAAAAAACAGGACACGGGGTTTATTCTTCAAGAAATCGATTTACCAGACTATGAAAAGAATATTGACCATAAAGGTCTTCTAACTGCCCTTGGGGACCGAAATGATGAATCCATCCGAACAGGGGAACATATCTACAATAATATTTGCTTCAACTGCCATGGGAATCCAGAAACTCCCGGTTCCATCCCAAATGCTTTTAAATTCTGGGAGGGAGAATTCAAAGTAGGAAAGGATCCCTATTCGATTTACCAAACGCTTACCCGAGGCTACGGCTCCATGCCTCCTCAAGTCAGTCTCACACCAATTGAGAAGTATGACATTATTAATTACCTGAGAGAAACTTTTATTAAGGAAAAGAACCCAAACCAGTTTTTTGAGATCGATTCTATTTACTTGGCAAGTCTTCCTTTAGGTACTTCCTCTGGCCCCGAGCCCAAGGAATTTAAACCCTGGGCAGAAATGGACTACGGCAACTTTTTGATTAATACCTATGAGCTTGTCGGGTTGAATGCCCCAGAAAGGGAGCGATCATCCGGTCCCTCGCCCCTTCCTGACGAAAACCTCATCAATGCCAACTTTGCCTACAAAGGAATCGCGGTGAGGATAGATAAAGGGGAAGGAGGAGTGGCTGCCGGGAAAGCATGGATGATGTTTGATCATGATTTGATGCGAGTAGCTGGGGCCTGGACAGGAGAAGGCTTTATCGATTGGGAAGCTATTCTTTTTAATGGTAGGCATAATATTTCGCCAAGAACAAGCGGAGACCTTCATTTTTCGAATCCCGTGGGACCTGCCTGGGCAAATCCCATGACTGGAAAATTTGATGATCCTCGGTTCCAAGCTCGAGATGGGAGAAAATTCGGTCCCCTTCCCAGGGAATGGGCTCAATACAAAGGACTTTATCAATTCGAGAACCGGGTAATTATTTCCTACACGGTTGGAAATGCAAAAGTCCTGGAAACTTTTGGACTGGAAATGCTGGATAGCTCGCCTGTATTTACAAGGACATTGAATATTTCTCCATCCGATAAACCTCTGAAAATGAGAGTAGCTCCTAGTCAAGTCTCTGTTGAGCTACTAGGAAATGGAGCCAGCTTAAAAAAACAGGATGGGTTTACTTTAATGGAAGTTTCTCCCTCCCAAAGGCTTCAAATCAAATTACTGATCAGCAAAGCCAAGCCAGAGGAACTTAAAGAATTCGCCAAAACCAGTAGTCCTCCCGAATCTCTGGAATCCATGATCAAAGGCGGTCCCTCCAGATATCCTCAAAAATTGTCGACTGAAGTGATTCAAGGAACCCAAGAAGGTCCTTTTCAGGTGGATATCCTAAATCCTCCATTTGACAGCCCTTGGAAAAATCAGTTTAGACTAAGCGGACTGGACTTTTTCAAAGATCCCAACAAAGGGGTAATCTGCTCAACAGATGGAGATGTTTGGCTGGTTGAGGGTTTTACCAAAAACAGCGGAAAGCTAACCTGGCAAAGAATCGCTTCAGGCCTTTTTCAACCCTTAGGAATCAAGGTGATTAATGAAGAAATTTTTGTGACTTGTCGGGATCAGCTGGTGAAGCTCCATGATTTTAACGGAGACAGAGAGACTGATTTTTATGAAGCCTATAATAGTGATCACCAGGTGACGGATCATTTCCATGAATTTGCCATGGGACTTCAGGTGGATAAGGAAGGGAATTTTTATTATGCAAAAAGTGCCCGACATGCTCGGGAAGCCTTGGTTCCCCAACATGGAACCTTGATCAAAGTTAGTAAGGATGGTCAGAAAACAGAAATCGTAGCGACAGGCTTCAGGGCTGCAAATGGGGTTTGCATTAATCCAGACGGAACCTTTATCGTAACGGACCAAGAAGGTCATTGGAATCCCATGAATCGGGTCAACTGGGTGAAAAAAGGTGGTTTTTACGGGAATATGTTTAGCTATAATCCTCCTCCGGACAGTACAGATTCAGGAATGGAGCAACCCTTGGTTTGGATCGAAAGAGATCGGGATCAATCTCCATCAGAGCTTCTGTGGGTAGAAAGCAAAAAATGGGGAGCTCTGGATGGTAAACTTTTGAATCTTTCCTATGGCTACGGAAAAGTCTTTGTAGTTCCATTTGAAAAAATCGGAGATCAGGTACAAGGGGGAATTTTCGAATTGCCTATCCCAAGGTTTTCTACAGGAGTAATGCGTGGCAGATTTAATCCCGGAGACGGACAGCTTTATTTATGTGGCCTATCCGCATGGGGTTCTACTCAGCCTCAATTGGGAGGCCTATACCGGATCAGAAAAGTAGAGAAGCCGATGGTTATTCTAGTTGGTCTACAGGCTAATAAAAATGGAATGAAACTGATTTTCACAGATGAACTTGACCGGGAAAGCGTTCAAGATTTAAACAATTATACCATCAAAGTTTGGGATCTATTGAGATCCAGAAAATATGGCTCAACTCATTACAATGAGCAAACTTTGAAAGTCACCAAGGCAGAATTAGGCAAAGATGGAAAAACCATCAAACTGAGTATCCCTGAAATCAAACCTACTTGGGTAATGGAAATTAACTACCAACTCAAAGATGACAAGGGGAAAGATGTTGAAGGACTTGTGCAAAACACCATTCATCAATTGGGTGAAGCTTCATCTTGGTAAGCAAAAAGGCTGTCAATTGACAACTTTTCTTATTTTTTTCCGAATCTTTCTCCTATCAGCAACTTTTGAAAAACTGTTTGGACTCCAGCTTTTTCTCAATTTCTTTGGCGGCCTTGGTAATGGATAAGCCTCCCAGATTAGTACATCTCAAGGTATTGGGGATACTTTTTCCTACCTCATACATAGTCTCAATTACCTGATCCAATGGAATCAAATGGTCATAGTCAGCCAAAGCCATATTTGCGCAGGAAAGCGCATTGGAAGCTGCCATCACATTTCTGTTCAGGCATGGAGCCTCTACCCGGTTTCCAATAGGATCGCAAATCATTCCCAATGAACTCTGTAAAGCCATTGAAGCGGCAGAAATACTTTGATTAAGCGTCCCGCCAGCCAAATGAACAATTGCGGCAGCGGCCATAGTAGCGCCAGAACCACATTCTGCCTGGCATCCCCCAACCTCAGCGGCGAAAGTGGAATGGGCAGCAATAAATACTCCTATTAGCCCTGCGATCATCAAGGCTTTTACAGTCTCCTCATCAGAAAGTCCCAAAGAATCAGAAACCCCAAGAACCGCTCCTGGCATTGCTCCACAAGAACCTGCTGTTGGGGCTGCTACGATCACACCCATGGAGCTCTTTACCTCCATGATGGCAGATACATACATGATAATTCGATTCAAGACGTCTCCATTGACCAACTTCTTTTCCTCCATCAAGGACTTGAATTTCACGGATTGAGGACCCAAAATTCTATCCTGAAACTTGGTTCCTTTAAGCCCGGTCTCCACCGCGTTTTTGAGAATAATCCGGATATCATCCATTTTAGCGAGAACCTCCTCCTCGGAAATATTCCCCCTCATGCTTTCATACCTCACCGCTAATTCCCAAAGAGGTAAATTCTTGTCCTCATTGTAAGCGAACATTTCCTCCACTGTGATAAAGGGAACACGGGTATTTTTAGAAGAAAGAACAGGAAGTACCGGGCGGATTTCCTTGATCATTTTCACCCCTTCGATTTGTGACAATTCTTCCCGTAAAATCGGATCAATTGGCGCTTGAGCAGTTAAAAGAACCATTTTGGAAGTCCCTGAAAGCACTTCCAAACTATCCCAATCTCCAGCTTGGTCCAGATAGTTCATCACCTGATCAGGCAGATCAGCATAGACTAAGGTCATGAACCGATCTCCTGCCAAGGAAACTTTAGCCCCATCGATTTCGACAACTTCAATCATCCCTCCACCGGTGGAAATAGCTACCACGCGATGAGACTCCCAAGGATTAGTAAGGGTAATTTGGTAAGCATTGGGGTGTTTGTTTTCCAATTCAATTATTCGAATGGTGTAAGAAATTCCGGCTCCCCGCAGATGCATTTCTGAATCGACCAACCGCTCATCGTGCGCCTCCCAGCCCAAAAAACCACCAAATAAGCCCATATCCGAACCTTGATCTTTATGCGTGGTAGCCAAAGAGCCAGCCGGATCAAAATCGATTTCAATAGAAGAAATCCTCCCTCCCATCAAATCATGACAAATTCTGGCGATTCTGAGTGAAGCAGCACAATGAGAACTTGAAGGGCCTCTCATAACTGGACCGACCACGTCGTTAAAAATGCTTGGATAATTCATTGGAGTGAAGTTTTAACTTGCTAGCCATTCAATTTAGGCAGAAATCGGAATCCTCGGCCTTAAAAGTTCTGGAAATTTGTCATAGCCAATTCCTTACAACTAATTGAAGAACAGTCCGACTGCATCATTTTACCTTTGCTTTTCCAATTTCTTTGGGTAGATTTTTAATTCAAATTCACCCACCATGAAAAAAATCCTATTCTCGCTTTCCTTTTTCTTCTTATCCTTTGGCTTTGTTTTTTCTCAGGAAAAACCTCTGAAAATCCTGATGATAGGAGCGCATCCGGATGACTGCGATATCAAATCCGGAGGAACCGCGGCTTTATTCGTTCAGATGGGGCATGAAGTCAAATTCCTTACTGTCACCAATGGGGATGCAGGACATATGGAAATGGGAGGAGGAATGTTGGCAAAAAGAAGATATGAAGAAACTCAAGAGGTAGCCAGAAGACTGGGAGTCACTTATGATGTTTTAGACAACCATGATGGGGAACTTTTACCCACCCTTGAAATCAGGCTGGATGTGATTCGGAAAATCCGGGAATGGGGAGCGGATGTGGTAATCTCTCATCGTCCTAACGATTATCATCCTGACCATCGATATACAGGCGTTTTGGTGCAGGATGCCGCTTTTATGGTTGGCGTCCCCAACATTGCTGCTGACACTCCACCTTTGAGAAAAAACCCTGTCTTCTTGTATTATCAGGATAATTTCCAAAAGCCAAATCCTTTTTCCCCTGACATCGCCATTGATATCAGCTCTGTGATTGATAAAAAAATCTACGGCATGGATGCCCATGTCTCCCAATTCTACGAATGGCTTCCATGGGTCAGCAACGATCCTGACGAAATTCCAGAAGGTAAAGAAGAGAGAATTGCCTGGCTAAAAT
This sequence comes from Algoriphagus boseongensis, assembly GCF_004362805.1. Lineage (GTDB taxonomy): Bacteria > Bacteroidota > Bacteroidia > Cytophagales > Cyclobacteriaceae > Algoriphagus > Algoriphagus boseongensis. Next base: position 413,389 of record NZ_SNYF01000007.1, on the reverse strand, counting down.
CAAAGCGTGCTTTTGCTCCCAATCCTACTGTCAGAAAAGGACTAGAAAAATGGTATGGACAGGAAAAAGCAGCCCAAGTTCAATATGCAGAAGCCTTTGAGATCTGTGAATATGGAACTCAGCCAAGCAAGGAAGAAATCCTCAGACTTTTCCCGATGCTCAGAATGAATTGATTTGGGAATCCATCCAATTGACCCTTTCGGTAAGGAATTGCTTCAATTCTAGCACAGCCTGATCGTAGTTGACTCCTATGCCCTGATCCCATTTTTGGTAGTTTCGCTCCACGGCTCCGTTTTCTTGGAGGTACTTGACGGCATCATCCACGATTCCCTGAATATTGGAGTTGGCAAGTGGGCCTTTTCTGAGGAATATCCAACGCTCTTTAAGTTTCTTTTTGAAAGCTGGGTCTTCTATTAACTTGGACCACCAAAAAGGAACCATCCAAGGGTCATTGCTTACATAATCGTTGTAATTGATCACCCAATCTGTGGCGGGAATTCTCCATCCTTCATTGAACCCGATGTTGAAATCCCAAACTGGACCCATGGCGAGTTTTCCGTCTCGGTCTTTCACTAGATAGGTACTCAGTCGATAGGCATCCACATTTCTGCACAATTCATTGATGATAAAGTAATCAGCAAATGATTCTACATCCATGAAGTTAAAGTAGGCTGGATTTTCACTGGAGGAAGGTGCTTTCAGCAAAGCCTCCTCAAAGTCCTTCATATAGCCTTGGATGTAGGTCTTTTGAGCAGGAGTAATATCCTCAGCCTTAGGATACTCATAGGTAAAATAAGTCTCAAGATATTGTTGGGAATGATATGGGGGAGCAAATGGAGCAAAGGTCAAGGGCTTTCCAAAAATATCAAACTGACTTCTGAAGCTGTTGAATTCGGTATATCGGGCATCATCATCCCAATTGCTCATAAAATAGGACAAGGGCTTTCCATCGTGCTCAGGTCCAGCATCGGTTTTATCGATTTTAAGGATATATCCGCCCGTGAGATTCGTGGATGAAGCATTCAAAGATTTAATATTGATTCGATTGGAGTCTCTTTTTAGCTTTTCACAGAAATAGTAAATTCCCAAATACTCTCCGTTCACTTCCAACTCCACAAATACTCCCCGACTGGCATATTTCCCCATTTCAAGAGAAAGACGGTAAGCCACATGGTTAAAAATCAAAGATTTATCCCAAGCATATTTATCTTTCAAATTGACCACATGACCGACTAGTCGCCAATCTTCCTCTGCAGGCAATCCAAAAAAAGCCACGTCTATCCCTTCTCCCGATTCGTCTATCGTCTCAAAATTGAATGCTTTTTTATCTGAAAGCCGAAAGGAAGTTTTGCCTCTAAACTCCAAATCAATCCTTTGGGTCTGCTGGAGCTTTTTGTCCACATAGATTTTCATTTGAGCAGGAATCCCAGGTTCATAAGGAATCTCTCTTCCCTGAGTATCGATCACCAGATATGGAATCTGGCTTTCCTTGGTATCAATTGCAAAAACCTGCCCGTCATCTCCTTTGGGTAAAATGACCTCGGCAGGATCTTGGCAAGAGGTAAAGAAAAGGCCGAAGGAAAGAATAAGGCTTACTAGTAAAAACCTAGTGTATTTCATGAAATAATATTTCCGGAAAAATACTTTATTGCCTCCAATTCAACCTTGCAAAGGTTTTATTTTCTCAAATTAAGTGATGGCAATTTTATTAGAAATCGCGTTTTCCAAAAACCTTCAGGGCGATCCAATTCGGAAAAACAATCCAAATCAATAAGGCAGACGAGGCAATTAACCATCCCGTATTGCTGGAGAAAAACTGGCGGAAAAAGGCTCCAGTATACCCCATTAAGGCAGAAATGTCAAGCTGCATCAACATGAGGATCCTTCCGAGATCCACAGGATTCAGGAGGACCAGGGCCAAAGTGGGTTTTTCTAAGGGGTAATCGGCAAAACTATAGATGAGGTACAAAACCAAGCCATCGTATACCAAGGAAAAGTATATCCATAGCGCTAGGCTCACTCCAATGGCTTTAGCTTTGTCACGAGTCATCACACTTGCCAAAAATGCAAAACCTGCAAATACGGCGCTGAGTACTACCCCCACTCCCAGCAAAATCAGCAATCCTGAATCTGCCCCCCAAACTAGCATTGGAAGCCCAAATCCAATCAAAATGGAAAGACTCAGCATCAATATGACAGCAAATAGCTGACTGAGAAATACCTGAATCCGCTTCACCGGCTGAGCCAGCATAAGTTCTATAAATTCGAGGTTGTTATAAAAATGCGTGGTGGCAAATACCGCGGCGATCAGGGGTACAATCATGATCAGGATATTCATCAGGCTCAGGGATACTTTCCCCAAATCATCTGAAATCTGGTACACAGACACTGCGATGAGAAAGAGAAAGAAGGTGTAGATCAAGGCAAATCTTGACTTCAGAATGTCGTATAGGGCGTATTTGAGTAGCTTAAGCATGGGTCAGAGATTTAGTGCTTGTCTTTTTTTTTAGGGTCCACTGCATGAGTTTGGCAATGGCTGGGGAAAATCTTCCCTCTCCGGTAATTTCCTTGAGGCTTTCGATAGAGTCATTGAAGAATACCTCCCCTTCAAATAAATAAATCGCCTGATCGGTCAGTTCCTCCAAGTCATTGAGAATGTGGGAGGTGATCAGGATCAGCTTCCCTTCCTTCCGCTCTTTTTGAATTTTAGCTTTAAGTATTTCTACGGCGATGGGGTCAAGGCCTGCGGTAGGTTCATCCAAAATCAGCACCTTAGGCTGAAACAGAAAAGCTAAGGCGGCACTTACCTTTTGACGGGTGCCCCCAGAAAGAGTCCCCATGGCCTTGTCCTTGATCATTTCCAATTCAAATTGATTGACCAGATCCAAATCATATTCCTTCACCTCTGGCCTCATGTCTTTCATCATTGAGAAAAGCTGTCCGATTTTCATGTTTGAGGGATATCTACCGATTTGAGGCATATAGCCTATTTGCTGTCGGTAAGCTGTGTGTCCCTGTATAGATTGGCCATCTACTAGAATCTCACCTGAATCTGGCAGCACCATGCCCAGAATGGACTTGATCAGTGTGGTCTTCCCACTGCCATTGGGTCCCATGACCGCATAGCTGTGTCCAGCTTCAAATCGCAGCTCAAAGTCATGGAGAACTTGCTGCTTACCGAATTTTTTCGAAATCGAATTAACTGAGATCATAAGCTTTCATTTTTGGGGATTCGTCGATCATTTGATCCGGGGTAAGCGTAGGAAGTATTTTTTCCATTCGGTCTAAAAGCGTGACCATAAAACTCCTCCACAGGATCACCGCCGAAGGAATCTTCTCCACGATGACGCTGTATAAGTTGATCGGGCGGTAGGGTACATCACCGATTTGGTCTCTATCCAGGTCATATCCTTCGTATTTATCCCAATAATTTTGGGTGATCTTATTGAGGACCACTGAGCCATTTGAACTCATATCAAAGGTATTTTGAATGAAGTTATTGGCCAGAAACGTATTTTGATCGCAACTGGCCATCAGCTTCAAAGCCCAGCCATTTTGCCTAAAATCATTGTTTTCAAATTCAATTCTACTGCTACCTTCCATATAGATCCCGATGGTGTTTTTGAAAAAGTAATTGTTGACCACCTTGCTATCCCGGATATCCTTAAGCAGAAGACCGTAGGCACTTGAGCCCCAGTTTTCTTCAAACCGGTTTTCTTGCATCAATACATTTTTGGTATACATCACCGCCACACCGGCTCCGTTGTTTCGGAAGGTATTTCGGATATAGCTATTGTCATGAGCAAACATGAAGTGAAGCCCATAGCGCATATTTTTTTGAACAAGATTGTCTTTGACCTGAGTCTCTGTGACAAACTCCAGATAGATTCCATCTCGATGCCCAGAGACTTGATTGCCTCCTATAAAGGAGTTTTTGCATTTCCAGAGATGGATTCCATTGCCTACCTCAAATTCCCGAATTGCTTCAGCGTGGATCACATTATTGATAATCGTCAGATTGCTGGAATTGGAAAAATGAAGGCCAAAAAACGTATCGGAGAGGATATTATCCTGGATGATGCAATTTTTAGAATCGAAAAATTTAATGGCGGCAGAATCATCCATATTGGATTTTCCAGTATTTCTAATTTTAAATCCCTGAATGGTGACGTGAGTCGCTGCGATCAGCAACACGTTCCCTTTGCCATCTCCGTCGAGGACAGGGTAATCCTTCCCAATTAGCGTCAGGGGCTTTCGGATGACTATACTGTTGAGCTTGTAAGTTCCCGGCAAAAACACCAAGGTATCACCATCTTTGGCCCGATCAATAGTAGCCTGAATGGGATCTTTTGGGTTTAATACTACCTCTTTGGCCCATAGCCAATTGGAACTTAACATCCCGATAAGACTAATTAGAATACAAAGCTGGGTTTTCATTAGAGGATTGGGTTTCATTTGAACTGGGTGACCAACTCACCCCAAGCGAGGTAAATGCCACCAGATTCTTGCTTAATTTTTTTCAGCTGATCATAATCCTTAAATGCGGCGATCTGGCTGACCATAGGAGATTTAAACACCTCTGATTTGAGATAAAAGGCATCCTTAGCTTCTAGAAGCACCCCTTCTTGGAGGTAATCTACCACCAGTAAATGTTTGTATTCCTGCTCCATTCCTTCCGGAGAATTCATGTAATTGAGCATGCAATTGAGGTCATCAAAGACCAATACTTTCCCTTTTTGGGTGACCAGCTCAGTTCCATACTTTGGATCTACCAAGGTCATTTTGCAATGATGACATCCATCCTCTCCATAGAGAATGGGCCTAGGCTCCACAGTACAGGAGGCAACAGCACTGAGAATAGCGAGCAAGAGAAAGATTCGTTTCATAGGATAATTGGGTTATCTGTGAAGAAATTTAGATCATGGTGGGTTTTTCCCTTCGGTCCCGAAGGATCGCAAAAATCAGCAGGGCTGATCCCCCGATCAAAATCCAGCTTCCAGTATCTGGTCCCGAATAAGCCAGAAAATTCAGTAATTCTTTGTACCCGATTAAGGGAGGCTGGTAACTCATCCCTTCGACTTTAATGGCCGCAGTGGGATCTAGGTGGTGACCATATTCATATCCCCAGCGGTACATATCTGCCAATACTAGCATTCCGAAAAGGGTAATCAAGCCGAAGAAACTATAAAGAGCCCATCGTCTTCCAATTCCAAAAGCAAGGACTCCAAAAGCGATCATCCCAGCAATCACATAGACCAAATACTCAAATTCCGGAAACATCTCATCTCCGATATGTTTCATACCGATGTAATGATTAACTCCGTTGATTTGATCCACATTGCCACTGAGGTGATCAATCCAGATCTTCATATTCAGCCCTTCGGGATATTGAGGAGCCCAAAGGCTGATTTGCCAGAGCGGTGTAAAATAGGCTGGAATGAGCGTCAATGCGGCGATTAGAATCAATAGTCGATTGAGGGTACTGAGCTTTTTCATAGCAAATAGGGATAAGTACCGCCGGCCTTGGCTTCAAGACCGACGGTGATGGGCATTAATCGGATTCTCCAGTAGAGTACTTCAGAGGTACATTGGATCCACGAGCAGATACCCGCATGTAGCCTTGCATTTCTTGGTGCAATGCAGAGCAGAAGTCTGTACAATAGAATGGATAAACTCCTTCTTTCTCAGGAACCCACTTCAGGGTTGAGGTCTCACCTGGCATGATGAGCAGTTCTGCGGTATTGGCACCCTTGACAGCAAAGCCATGCGGCACATCCCAGTCTTGCTCCAGATTGGTCACGTGGAAATACACCTCATCTCCTACAAATACTCCTTCAATATTGTCCGGTCTGAAATTGGATCGAATGGAAGTCATGTAAACATGGACTTGGTTTCCTTTGCGCTCCACACGGGCATCTTTGATTCCTTTCAAGACATAGGGGCTGGCATTTTTCTCCAAAGGATAGAATTTCACCTGACGATCTTTGATCAGACTGGCAGGGAAGGCTTCTGCATAGTGCGGCTCACCAATAGTTGGGAAGTCCAGGAGCAGCTGCATTTTGTCTCCTGAGATGTCGTAAAGCTGTGCAGACTGGGTCAGCTCAGGGCCGGTAGGCAAATACCGATCTTTGGTGATCTTATTGTAAGCAATCATGTATTTCCCATGAGGCTTGCCTGTAGGACCGCCAGGGATACTCAAGTGCCCAACAGAATAATAGGTCGGAACACGATCCACCACTTCCAGCGTTTCGATATTCCATTTTACCACCTCTGAAGAAACAAACATGGAAGTATAGGCGAACCCTTTACCGTCAAATTCAGTGTGCAGAGGTCCCAATCCTGGCTTCTCTACTTCTCCATGGAGTACAGATTCATATTTCAAAACGGGCATGCCGCTTAATTCTCCTTCAAAATCCTTGTTTTCAATGGCTTTGAGCATTTTGGTAAAGGAGAACACCGGAATTATTGCCGCGAGCTTTCCACTTCCTACAATGTATTCTCCGGTAGGATCTGTATCTGTACCGTGAGGAGATTTGGGACAAGGAATAAAGTAGACCATATCCTTGAGCTCTTTGGGATCCAGTACGAGCACTTCTTCCTTGATCGTAGAGGTGGCAGAGTGGGTTTCTTCATTCCATTTGTTATGGGCATAGCGCACTTTCTTTTTGGTGCCTTTTCCGGCTTTGACATATTCCTCTGCCTTCTTCCAGTTAATAGCCATGATGTAGTCCTTATCCTTTTGGGAAGCATTCACTTCCAAAAGAGTATGAGCCATCTCAGTATTGTAGGTAGAAAAGAAGAACCATCCATGAGACTTATTTTTCCCAGCTCTGGCTAAGTCAAAGTTAAATGGCGGAGCTTCGATTTGGAATGATATGTCCATTTCTCCAGATTCTGGATTGACGCCGATGAAAGAAATATGGCCTTTGAAGTTATCCTTGTAGGTATCGATAGGCACATCTCTATTCTCGCCCACAGGCACCGAAAATCGGGTACCTGCTACCACGTACTCTGTATTTTGAGTAATAAAGGGAGACGAGTGGTTTCCTGCCGAATTCGGAATTTCGATGATTTCTACTGTTTTGAAGGTATTCAAATCTACCCTGGCAATTCTTGGAGTATTGTTCGCATTGCCAAAGGCCCATCTAGCATCATGCTCTGCATTGGTAGTGGAAATTGCGATATGGTGCAAATCGTCCCAAGGCACAAAACCGTTTGAGGTATTGAGCATAGGTTTAGATTCTTCAGAAAATCCATACCCATTTTCTGGGTTTACCGAGAAGACTGGGAGGATTTTTAAAACTCGCCCGGAAGGCAGACCGACCACGGACATTTGTCCGTTGAATCCGCCTGAGACGATGTTGTAAAACTCATCATGCTGGCCCGGAGCCACATAGACTTTGGATGCGGCATCCCCAGTGATGGCGGTTTGGGCGCCTTTGGGTTTACATCCAGGTGCTATTGCTGCGGCAAAAAGCCCAGCAGCAAGTAGCCAATTGTTTGTTTTCATTAGATTTGGGGGTTTAAACTGGGTTATTTGGTGGCAGCATCGCGCTGACCTGCCTTTTCTTCATCATTTTTTCTCATAAATTCCAGAATACCTCTCGCATCATCTAGAGTAATATTCTGATTAGGCATGCGAGTGAGACATTCCTCCAGAAGCTTTTGCGCTGCAGGATCTTGATCAAGCATCACATCTACGTTGGTGATCATGTTCATGATCCATTCAGGTCTTCTCCTATTGGTGACACCTTGAAATCCCGGACCTACCAGCCTCTTGTCATTCAACTGGTGGCAAGCAGTACATTTCATGTCCACAATGGCTTTGCCGGAGGCAGCCAATGTTTCGTCGATTCCTTCACCGATTTCGACTGTTTTGAATTCTCCGATTCCTTTGGGATCGGCCTTTACTTCTTCTTTTGGAGCGATTTCAGTAGCAGTGGAGTTCGAGCTTTCGCCACTTCCTCCCCCACATGAAGTCAGGAGTATCCCCAGGACACCCATTGACCAAATCATAGTTTTTCTCATAGTCTCAGGATTGATTCGTTTTTGTAATCGGGTTTTAGAATTTGATATAGATTGGTTGGAAAATTCATTTGATCTTAAGCCTGCAAAAAGGAAGGCAAGACTGAGCGGAAAGAGGCAGGAAGCGAGGAAAAGCCAAAAGTTGTATTCGGGCAAAAAGCCCATCTTCAGCCAAATCAATGTACCCTGCAGAAAGAGTAAAAACTCGGTGATCACAAAGCCTGAAATCATTAGAATCCACCCAAGTCGGCTTATCGGCTGTTCACTGATCCAGCCTCGGGCGATCGCCACTGCCGAAACTCCCATGGTCATCGCTCCCAATAAAACCAGGTGAAGAAATCCGATCACATACATGCGGATCGAATAGGAAATCACCGCTATGGATGGAAAAACCAGAAGTCCCTGAAGAATCGCTTTCGCAACCAGACTTGCCAAAGCCAAAATCAAAAGCAGTTGGGCAAAGCCCTTGAGTTGATTTGAATTGAGCAATATGAAAACTGACTTCAAAATCCAGGAATAGGCGATCAGCTGAATAATCACAGCTAATCCATTGATTTGAAAGAAGATTGGTCTCGGTTCGGCCCAAGTCACAGCAAGCATGAATGTCAGGATCACAGAGATCGAAAGGATCCATTCTTGATAGGCCGTCCAAGTGATTTTAAATCCTTTTTCCTCGAAGAAGAGAAGGATCAATCCGAGTACTCCCAACACAAACCAACCATTCAGCTGGAAGTGAAGAAACCACTGAATCGTCATGAAGTAGAGCTCGTGCATCCTGCCGAGCGTCGCAGATATTGGCCCTAGTGACCAAAGTCCAAATGTGGAAATCACCATAAACCAAATCGCAAGACGAATCAGACGAGTGGCAGGGGTCTTTTCTATGGACCTGATTACCTTTAGAAGCTTGTATGCAAAACCATAGGAAAGCAACACATGAAGCGTGGAAAAACTGATGCTGATCACTCCATATCCCTGGAAAGGGAAAGAAAACAGCATTCCCAATAGCGATAGAATCGTTCCCAAGAAAAGCCACTTATAATCTTTGACTTGGTCTTTTTCCTTCACCAAGCCAAAGACTATCCCTCCTAAAAGCATCAAATGTCCCCAACCCAGCAAAGCGAGATGGGAATGCGTGTGAAGGATATTTCGGTATTCGAAGTAAGGAATCTCAACCACGTGAAATGACCTCATTACCAATCCCAGACAAACAGCCAGAAAGAAAAATCCAAACGCCCATCTTATCCAATTCTGGCGGAATTGAACCACGGAGGAAAAAGAGAATGTGGACAATATTGGATTTTGAGTGATCATGGATCAGGCATTCAGGCTGCTAAAAACTTCTTTGGCCTCAGGAAAAAGGATGTTGTTTTCCAGGTGTATATGAGTGTGTAAGTCATTCTCAAATTCCTGAAGCATCGCAAAAGCGACCTTATAAGTCTGACAAGCATCAGCAGGAGGCGTGTAATTATTGCTCAGTGCGGATATATTTCTGAAGCGCTCACCCTCGGTATCATGCTCCTCTTCCATCATTGCGATTGGATTTTCGATACTTCCAAAGTGCGCAGGAGAAAGTGGGAAATGGTTTTTCCTCGCTGACTCCATGGCTTTGACGTAAGGAAAAAGAATAAACTCCTCCTTTTTCATATGGGAGGTCAGTGCATCAGAAGTCTTGAAAAACTCATCCCGGATCTCTAAAAGCTCAGGATGATTATCGCCATGGACTTTTGCGATTTTATCGAGATAAAATTTCAGAGCTGGAATGGTGGTCTCCACGTATTTGTGATGAACATTGACAATATGATCTACTAAATCAGTCATGCCAAAGTCCTGATAATGCGTTTCATCCGGTTGCTTTACCACTTGCTCGAGTTCGGATGTGATTTCATCGAGATTCACGCCTTTCTTCTCACAGGCCTCACTGAGTTTGATTCCGCCCTTGCAGCAGAAATCAATTCCATAATCGGTGAAGATTTTAGCAGTGCGGAAATTCCCCGCCACAATGCTTCCTACTTTCTTTTCTGCGATCTCGTTCATGATATTTAAGATATTTTTATCCTTTATAAATTGAATTTTTTTTAAATCTTTAAGAAGTTGGTTCCATTTTTTATCCCTTTGGCCATATCCTCCAGCGAAGTAGTCAGCATCATTCCGGCGAGATGTTCACGGATTGCTTTGAATTTATTGTGAACAGCACAGGGATGATCTTCTGAGCATTTTTCAAGGCCCAACGCACAACCGATGAAGATCTGATCCCCGTCAATCACTTGCACGATTCGATAGAGCTGCGTCTTTCTTCCATCCTCATGAATCTCAAAACCGCCATTTGGGCCTTTTATAGAGGAAAGTAAATTTTCTCGGACTAGTACCTGTAAAATCTTTGCAGTGAACGCTTCAGGAGAATTGATCGCCTTTGAAATGTCTTTCAAGCTAACCCGATCATTTCCCCCCGGCAGGGTGGAAATGTAGATCATCGCATTGATGGCATATTTACAGGCTTTGGAAAACATCACTTAAGTTGAATTGATGATCAAATGTAAAAGAATATATTAAAGGATAAAAATATCCTGTAATATTTTTTTATAGTGATAAAAAAAATCAGCCCCCACTTTCTAATGAAAATGGAGGCTTTGACTAATCCTAATCAGTAACTTTTTCTCAGACTGAAAGCTGAGATCTCAATCAGAATCAAAATACTTTGGCTGATTCTTTTTTTCGGGTCAACTTCAATCTCAAATTTTCCACGGCTAAATAAACAACCGGAACTAGATAGACTGTCAGAATCAAGGAAGACATTAAGCCTCCTATAATTACCCAAGCCAATCCATTTTTCCACTCACTCGCCGTGCCAGTCGCCAGGGCTATCGGCAGCATTCCGATCACCATGGATAGTGTCGTCATCAAAATCGGTCTCATTCTTCCCTGACCAGCTTTCTTGAGTGCTTCCTTCACTTCCATACCTGTTTCACGGAGTTGGTTCGTGAAGTCCACGATCAGAATTGCATTTTTGGCTACCAAGCCCATCAGCATAATCAAGCCTAGAAGAGCAAACAAACTGAGATTATTCATTGAAAGATTAAGTGCTAAAAAGGCTCCAATCACAGCAACGGGAATGGAGAAAAGCACCACAAACGGATAGATAAAGCTATCGTAAAGGGCCACCATGATCAAGTAAATGAGGAGGAAGGAAATCAATAAAACTGATCCCAAAGCCCCAAAACTGTCATTTTGCCTTTTGATATCACTTCCCCAAACCATATTGACCCCGGCTGGTAGTGGATTTTCTTTAAGATATGCGACCACATCATCGGCCACTGTTCCGGATGGTCTTCCCAGTGCATTTGCTGTCAGTGTCACTGCAGGCTGTCTGTCCATCCGCTCCAAAAGTGAGGGTGACTTGTCCTGCACAATAGCTGCTACTTGGGAAAGCTCAATGGGTATTCCAGCCGGATTCACCAAAGTCAAACGCTTTACATCTTCGAAGTTTTGACGGTTGAAATTATCCAACTGGATCCGCACCGGATATTCTGTTCCTGCCTCAGTCAGCGTAGCATCATCGTTTCCGGTAAGTGCAGTTCGCACATTCAATCCGACAAAAGCATTATTCAATCCCAGCCGCTGTAATCGATCCTGATCTGGGATGATTTGAAATTCAGAGCCTCCCTCTTCCACAGAAAGCTTCACATAATCTGCCCCGGGGATATTTTCTACCACGGTTTTGAGGTTGTTCGCCACAGTCATTACTGCTTCTGTACTCGGACCGCTGACGGTCATCTCAATTGGAGCAGATCTAGGGATCAATCCCAAAGCAATTATGGAATAACTGGCACCGGGAAACTTCCTCTTTAGCTCCTCCCGCATATTTTCCATATAGGTTTCAGTCGGGATATCTCCTCTTTCTTTCTTGTCCTTAAGTTGAATCGTCAACTCTGATTTGAAGGCCGCCCCCACTCCCAAGCTTCCTATTCCTGTGGTTGGCCCACCAACATTACTGAAGATAGTAGCAACCTCAGGCTGCTGGAGCAGGAAGTTTTCGACTTCCAAGGTTTTGAGGTTGTTTTCCTTAATAGAGGTGGATTTATCAAACTCCAGATACAATCTGAACTTGCCCTGATCTCCGGTTGCGATCAATTCCTTTCCGATGATTCCTTGCTTCATGATGATTCCGGTCATTGCAAAAAGCCCCAGAACGATCCCTGCAAATGCCAGTTTGTGCTCCAGTACCCAGTCTAACTGACGGCCGTACCAAGCCACAAACCGATCCAATTGATGCCCAAACCCAATCAAAAAACGGTTGAAGAAATTAGTAGGCTGTAGGTCCTCAGATTTTCCAATTCGGGAAGCCATCCACGGAGTCAGCGTAAATCCAACCAGCAAACTGGTCAAGGTGGAAGTGATGACCACCACAGAAAATTGCTTGAGCATATCCGCTACAAACACCTGTAAAAAGAGGATTGGAAGGAAAACCACCACGTCTACCAAGGTGATCGATAGTGCGGAGAATCCGATTTCCATCCTTCCTTCCATCGAAGCCACCCGCTTATCCTTACCCATATCGAGATGTCGCTGGATATTTTCCAAAACTACCGTGGCATCATCCACCAAGATTCCGACAATCAGCGACATGGCAAGCAAAGTCATCAGATTGAGCGTATAGCCCAAAATCCACATCACAGCAAAAGCTGTCACCAAAGACGTCGGAATTGCTACGATTACGATGAGCGAATTTCTGAAGCTTCGCAAAAAGAGAAGCATCACGAGCGAAACCAGAATCACAGCCAAAATCAAGTCAAAAATCACCGAATCCACCGCTGCAATGGTATTGTCAGTACTGTCATCCGCGATAATAAACTTCACCCCAGCGTCAGCATTTTGTGATTCGATCAAAGCCAATCGCTCCCGAACTGCCTTAGAAACATCCACGGCATTGGCATCTCCCTGCTTTTTGAGCATCATTCCTATTCCTTCCTGCCCGTTGTACCGGCTAATGGAAGTGATCTCTCGGATGCCATCTTTCACAACAGCCAAATCTCTCACATAAATCGGCGAACCCGGAATGGGCATCGCGACCTGCACATTTTGGATATCTTCAAGCGTTTTGAACTTTCCGGTAAGTCTTACCGCACTTTGCTCCTTGTCAGTCTGCACTACACCGGCCGGAATATCCAATCCCGAACGGTTGATAGCATCCACAACCTGTTGCAGAGAAATCTTGTATTGGCGGAGTTTTTCCTGATCTACTTTCACCTGCACCTCCCGTTGCTCACCTCCCAGAATGGTGATTTCCGCTACTCCTTTGAGTTGTTGGATTTGAGGCAAAAACTCATCTTTCATCCGCTGGTAAAATTCCGTACTTCCCATCTTGCTCGTGCCCGTGATGGACATAATCGGCAGATCATTGGGAGAAACTTTACTCATCACCGGAGACAAAACCTCATCAGGAAGATCCTTTCGGACATTATCAATGTAGCGTTGCGCATCCAGCATGGATTGATCCAGATCCACCCCGTATTTCATGTTGGCGATCACCACCGAAGCATTCGGAAGGGATTTGGTGATCAAATAGTCCACTCCCTCCAGATTGGAAAGTGCATCTTCTATTTTTTCAGAAACCGAACTTTCCACCTCTTCAGGTGCCGCACCCGGATAGACCGTTTTGATCACGAGTACAGGCTGATTGAAATCCGGCATCAATTCATAGGACAAATTGGTGTAACCGATGTAGCCGAGCAGGATAAATAAGCTGAACAAAACGATGATCAGCGAGGGTCGGTTGATAGCAATTGATGTGATATTCATGTCGCGAGGATTAGAAGTTGGCGGTTACATTGGCACCTTCAAAGACATTGATCAGGCCTCCGACAATCAGCACGTCTCCTTCGCTCAGACCTGATCTGACCAAAACTTGATCCGGGAATCGCTTCTCGATTTGGATGTTTTGAAGGACTGCTTTCCCGTCTTTTACCAAGTACACCTGCGGTGAAAGATCGGAACCAAGGATCGCAACTGCAGGAATCAGAATTCCTGATTGTCCTGCCTCCGTTTTCATCTTGAGTTCGCCAAACATACCCGCCTTGATTTCCTGCTTTGAAGTGTTTGGAATGATGATTTCCACTGGAAAGCTGTTTCCTGCATTACCTCGACTTCCAACCATGTTGACTTTACCGGTTGCTTCCTGTGAAAGCCCTGGAATCTGAATCTGGTATTCTTTTCCCTGCTCAAAAAGCTTCAAATCCTGCTCAGGCACCTGAATCGTCAATTTAAGTTTTGAGATATCGGTGAGTTGAATCAGCGGTTTTCCGGGAGCTGCAAAGTCCCCTTCTTCGGTCAGCTTGGCTGTCACTACCCCATCAAAAGGCGCTCGGATAGCCGCTTTACTGATTTGCTCTTTCAGCGTGCTAATCTGAACCTGAGCGGATTCCATCGCCATCTCGGTTTTTTCAAGCTGAATCCCCTGAATCGCATCATTTTCTACAAGAATCCGATAGCGCTTGAGATCTGCTTCCAGTCCGTTGATTTGGACTTGAGCGGATTTAAGTTGGAGCTGAAGCAAGGCATCATCCTGCTGAATCAGCACCTGTCCTCTTCTGACCAGACTGCCATTTTCCACCAACACCCGATTGACTTTTCCCTGCACTTCAGCGCTCAATTTGGTCTCCCGGTTGGGTTCAAAGGTCCCGGTAAAACCATATTCCGGCTGTACACTGGAAGCACTAACCTTCAGCGCATTGACCTGAATAGCCAGATCACGGTCATAGGAATACACCCGCTCAGTAGCGATCTTTTTGTTCATCGCCAACTTGGCCACCACGGCTATTACAATAGCCAAAGGAATGAGGATATATAGTATCTTTTTCATGGATTAATTAAGAAGAGTGCCTGTGGATTTTTTGAGTTCGAGGGTTGCTTTGAGGTAGTCCACCAAAGCATTGAGGTATTGCTGTTGCGAATCACGAAGCGCATTGTCAGCAAGTAGAATGTCTGTTAAGGTTGCCAGTCCCTCCTGTTGTTGGAGGAGTGTTTTGGCATAGATGGATTCAGCCAGTTTGATTTGGGATTGTGAAGTTAGAATCTGGCTTTCAGCCGTTTTTTGCTGAAGAGTTGCAGATTGATATTGCACCAGATTTTGATCTTGAATCAGACTTTTTTGGATGGAAGCATTAGCCAGCTCCAGTTCCTTTTGCTTTATTCTCTTGGTGGTAATCGTACCATTAAATACTGGAAAACTTACTTGTGCACCAATGAAACTCACTGGGTAAAATTTCAGAAAAGACTCCGGAGCCCCGTTATATCCAAAGCCAGTGGTACCATAATTTCCAATCAGATTCAAACTTGGAATTTTGGATTGCTTCAAAGCGCGGAGCTCCTGATTTACGGTTTTCTCTTTAATCTCCTGAATTTTAAAGTCGGAGGTCAAAACCGGATCGACAATACTTTCCTCATGCAACAGGATTTCCGGATTGATTTCCAGTTCCTTTTCGAGTGACAGCCCGATATTCAATTTCAGCTGCTGAATTACTATTTGATATTGATTTTCGAGACGGAGAACTTGAGCCGCAAGCTGCTGATTTTGAAGCAGGACCTTGTCGAGATCTGTTCCTGTGGCCAGTTTTTGTCCATAAAGCAATCGGGTATTCCGTTCCAGTTTTTGCCCATTCGCCTGGTTTTGCCGGAGAAAATCGAGTTGGTTTTTAAGAATCTGGGCATTGTAGTACAGATGGGAAACTTCCAAATACACCTGCTCCTCGGTTCGGACCCGCTGCAAATCAGCCAACTCCTGATAGGATTCAGAAATCTGGATTCCTGCCAAAACCTGCGGGTCATAGATCGGCATCCTCAGCGAAAGATTGGCCGAAAAATTATGCGGAACCCCAAACTGGATCGGTTTATAGACACCTTCCGGACCTCCAAAAGCAGCCTGAGGAAGGTATTGATAGGGTATTTCGGTAAAATACCGGTAATCACCCGAAGCCATCAGCTTGGGCAACAATTGACTTCGGGACTCGGCATGCTTCAAGTCGGCTGCCGAAATTTGATTCCTTGCCATCTCCAGAGACTTGTTGTACTGAAGCGCAGAATCCAGGCATTGGTCCAGCGTCCATACCTGCGCTTTGGCCGACCATCCCATTAAAAATATCAGGAAGGTGAGGAAGATTTGTTTGTGAGTATTTACTAACATGATACGCAAATTTTTTTTTAGCCTTTAATAACTTCTAAAATTGAATCAATCAGCTTTTCACCGGATGATACCAAGTCAAAACTGAACCCTGAAACGCGCCACTTAAACATGTGAAGACGAAATGCTCCCAATACTATATGAGCAATTTGTTCTGAAGAAATAGATGATTTGAATAGGCCCTGACTTTGACCTTCCTGAATCAGTGGGAGGAGATATCTCATCTTCGTTTGCATCAAGGCTAAAATTGCCTGATTGACTTGTCCACTTTCTTCCCATAACCCATCGGAAAATACCGCTACAACAAAGTGCTGGTTTTGAGTAAAAAAGGAAAATTGACTGGAGAAAATCGCTCTTAATCGTTCCTCCAATCCCTGAGATTGGTTTACCGCAGCCAGACGCGAATCCATATTTGATCTCAGAAAACCCAACATAGCGAGAATGATTGCCTCCTTACTCGGAAAGTGCCGATAAATCGCAGCCTCCGAAAATCCCATCTCCCTGGCCAGATTCTTGGTCGTCAATCCGCTGATACCAGACTGCGTCAGGATTTTCCCTGCTGCATCGATGATTTCTTTTTGGCGTTCTGAAATGGGCATAGTATTGTAAGTGAGTATTTACTAACAAATTTAAATAAATTTCTTCCTCACGCAAAATTTTTCTGGATTTTAATTTGAATAAAATAAACTCAATCCTCTTCAGAAAAAGGAATTGATTTTGAGCCGCAAATGGCTTTTTGCCTAAACTCCCTAACCCACAAAAAAAGTCTCCCAAATTTGGAAGACTTACAAGGAAAGATTCCCTCAGCCCAGAATGTAAATTCGAAAATCAGTTGATCTGGATTAAATCACAAACTCTCCAGCATACTCATCAGCTTGCCTCTTACCTTTCCTGCCAAAGACTCGATTGCAGGATTTTGGACCACAGACATTGCTGCGGCAGGATCCATGATGGTCTCTTCCTAGTCTTCACCTCCAAGACTTTGGATGGTCACATTGCAGGGCAACAGCGTACTGACATTCGGCTCGGCAGTCAAGACTTTATCCGCAAACACCGGATTGCATGCTCCTAAAATCTGAAAAGGAGGATAATCTTTATCCAGTTTTTTCTTCATTGTGGCCTGAATGCCAATTTCGGTGAGAATACCAAAGCCAACTTCTTTTAGGCCAGCTTCTACTTTGGTGGTGTCTTTTGTCTGGTAGACCTTTTGCCTGTGATCTTTAAGAGATGCTTTCATCCGATATTGTTTCAGCACGAATTTCTAAAAGTTATTAGCAGAATTCAGTAATAAGAAATACATAGGAATTTTTGCATCAAACTTAGGACGCAAATGGTCTAATTAATTATTACAGTCATTCCTTTAAAATATTATCGGATATTTTTATCTTTTATTAAAAACCAGATATATCTTTGCTTCAGATTCAACTCTGAAGAGATGCAAATCGTCAGTTTCGCTGATCTAAGGCAGGCAAAGTCATGAAATTCCAATTATCCCAACCCTACTTACTACTTCCTTTGGTTCTGCTGGGACTCTTGGGAGGCATTTCAGGTGGATGGATCCGACTGGGCAGTCCCATGATTCCAGTCGCTTCGGCAGGATTGAATCACGGCCTGCTGATGGTCGGGGGATTTTTGGGAACGCTGATTTCACTTGAGCGAGCTATGGTGTTGAAGAAAAAAATCTGGCTGGCAATCCCATTTCTGACAGGGCTTTCTTTGTTCTTTTTTCTCGCCGGGATGATCCAGATTGGATTCTATTTTTTACTTGCCGGATCATTGGGATTGGGAATCATCATGCATTTGCAATCGGTCAAAAAGCCCTATTTACATACTTATCTACTGTATGCCGGAGCCATGTTTTGGTTTATCGGTAATTTCATAACCTGGAGATCCGGCTTGGTTGCAGCGGGGACTACTTTGTGGATGGGATTTTTACTTTTCACTATTGTAGGAGAGAGGCTGGAGTTAAGTCAGTATTTACCAGTGGTTCCCTGGGCGAAGAATGCCCTATCCCTTCATTTAGTGCTTGTATTTATTGGTCTACTTGTCCCTTTCCATACTTGGGGAAATGAACTGTTGGGAATAGGAATTTTGCTGATAGCTGCCTGGCTTTGGGTTTTCGATATAGCCAAAGTCCTCGTCAAAAAAAAACGGTCAGTTTCGATATTTGGGTATTGGATTGAGGACTGGATATCTTTGGCTTGGTACGCAGGGGATCATTTTAGTTGTTTTGGAAAACCATCCTCTATTCTATGATTTGATTCTCCATACCTTCTTTTTGGGCTTTTCTTTCTCTATGATTTGGGCTCATGCCCCGATCATTTTCCCAACCATCTTCGGCATCAGGAAGACACCATATCACCCGATTCTATGGGTGTCCTGGACGCTTTTTCAAGTCAGTTTAGCAGGTAGAATTCTATTTGGCTTTCTTGAAGTTTATGAGCTTCGCAAAATTTTCGGCATCGCCAATGGCTATCTGATTCTGATTCAATTTGGGCTGATGGCAGGAATTGTCATTTGGAAAATCCGGAAAAAAGGGGGCGATGGTAACCTAAATCACCGAAGAACAGAAAACCCTGAACCAATTTTGAACACTCGTGGCTAAAGCTGTGCTAAATAGCGTCCTGATCGTTTTGATCCTGCTCAATGGGATGGGGTATACATTTATCCAAGTAAATTTTTACATGGACCGGGAGGAAATCACTGCTTTGTATTGCATCAACAAGGATAAACCCGAACTCCAATGCGACGGAAAATGCGAATTGGGAAAGCGACTTTCAGAGGCTAAAAATCAGACTGAAGGCCAGACCGAGATTACCCTAGAAGAGCTCAGACTTGTTTTCGTTGAACAAGTCACTTTTGAACCTTTAAACCCTCATTCAACAGTCAACTTGGAATTTTCCTACACCCCATTTGATCAATTTAATCTGGCCACAGGTTCTGCTTTTGATTTTTTTCACCCTCCTCAGAGCTGATTTTTTCCAGAGAAAAAGACTGACCAATTGGTCGGTTTAGGACTTTTTGTCCCAATTGTTTACCAAAATCATAATCATGAAAAAGCTCATCAAGCCAGCTGTAGGGATGATTTTTGCCCTTGCCCTGGTACTTTATACCCTTTCTTCTGCTTTTGCGCAGCAAACAAAAAACTTACAAATCAAAGACTCTGAATCCCAGGAAAGTATTCCCGGCGTGACCTATCGGTATGGATTTCAAAGAGGAGTCTCTGACGAAAATGGTCAAATCACGCTTCTCATAGATGGAGAAACATGGCTCTATCTCAGCCATCTAAGCTATGGCAGCTGGACTCTCGACCCCAAAGAGGTAGCCGAAGCTGCAAACTCAGGGTTAATTTCCCGTCAAGAGCAGCTCCATGGGCTGCAACCGGTATCAGTCATTTCCCTGAAAATGTCCGAGGAAAAAGACAAAAAAATTCTCATCTCGGATCAGGAGCGCCTTCACCACGATGCCGGGGCAATTCTCGGACTGGATCCTGTCGTCTCCGGAATCCGCAAAAGCAGCAGTTTTGGTTTTGATCCGGTCATGCGTGGATTCAAGTACGACCAACTCAATATCGTTGTCAATGGCCTCCAATCTGCCAATGCTGCCTGTCCCAACCGCATGGACCCTCCTACTTCCCAAATCGCACTCAATCGAATCCGTGAAGTGGAAATCCTCAAAGGCCCCCATGCACTCCGGTATGGCATAGGTCTCGGTGGCACAATCAACTACATTCAGGAAACGCCCAATTTCACTTCTTACCCGGGGATCTATGGACGGGTTTCATCAATGTTTGAAACCAATGGTGATGTCTGGAGAAATGATGCTCGGATAGGTTTCCAAGGCTCAAACTATGATATCGGCGTCCTAGGAAGCTATTCTGTGGGGAGTGACTACCTCGACGGGGACGGAAATCCTGTTCCTGCCAATTTCAAAAGAGGAACTTTGGGAATCTATGCTGATTTTCAAGCGACCAATCGAGACCTCGTCCAGTTCACTGTCAATCGAAATTTTGCACGGAACGTAGATTTCCCGTCTCTGGGTATGGATCTCCGCAACGATGACACCTGGATGGGAAGTCTGAAGCATACCCGGGTTTTCTCTGGCAAATCGCTAGCTCAATGGACCAACTCAGTCTATTTCACCAAAGTCGATCATCTCATGGACAACCTCCTCCGGGAACCAAGGATGATGGATGCGAGCACACCAGCCATCACCCAAAACTGGGGATTCCGAAGTGAAGGAGAGTGGAAGTTTGCCCAAGGAAAACTTTACGCAGGAGTAGATTACAAAGAAGAATCTGCTGACGGAACCCGGACTAGAGTGATAACCATGGGGCCAATGGCCGGAAAAGTATTCTATGATAATATCTGGCAGGATTCCCAGATTAGTAAGACGGGCTTTTTTGCAAACTATCTATTCCCTTTAGGAGGTACTGTAATCACTGCTTCCGGAAGATTGGAAATAAATGAAGCTATCGCAAATAATCCTGCAGAAGAGTTTATCCAACTTCATCCTGAAATGGGAGATACCCAGCTAAACCCGGGTATCAGCATTGGAGCACAGCGAGACTTGGGCAAAGTATTCAGCCTCGGAATCTGGGCCGCAAGTGTCCGGAGAAGTGGAAGTCTTTTGGAGCGATACATCAATTATTTGGCAGTGGGTATGGATCCATGGGAACTCATCGGAGATCCTCAGATCAAGCCGGAAACCAATAATGAGCTGGATCTTGTGCTAGGATATGGCCGTGAAAAAATCTCCCTGGAACTCACTCTATTCGGATCATATTTGACCGACTATATCTCCTCCGTCAAAACAAATCTAAAGCCACGCTTGGCGACAAGTCCTGGTGTAAGGCAATATGTGAATGTGGATAAAGCGGTGAAAACTGGGATTGAAATAAACTTCAAGCAGCAACTGACCGGCAATCTCAGTCACTCACTTGGCCTTGCGTACACCTATGGACAGGATTTGGTGCTAGATGCTCCACTTCCCGAAATCGCTCCTTTGGATTTGAGGTATGGAATCTTGGGACAGTTTCTTGATAGGAAACTTCAAACAGGTATCAACCTAAGGCATGTCATTGCTCAAGAGCGGGTTTCTGAGGCATTTGGAGAGGGAAGCACTCCAGGCTTCACTTTGCTAGATCTGGATGTCAGGTATCCTATCGGAAAAATACTTCTGGTCAAAGGTGGTGTCCAAAATATCTTTGATGAGACCTATTACGAGCATCTTAGCAGACCTATCGGCGCGGACAAAACTCCGATGTATGCACCTGGGAGAAATTACTTTGTGATGGTGAGCTTTAAGTTTCCTTGATCATTTAATACGAGAATATCTCAAAAGGCAAATTAGTGTCTTCCTGAGCGGAGTCGAAATGCAGTTGATTCAATCGCACTTCGATTTCGCTCAATTTGACAAACAGCAATTATAAAACAGCCGTTTTTTCCCTTTCAAACACATTTCTCAATCGTGCCTCGCACCCTCCATCACTTTGAAGATGTGGAGAACAGAAGGAAACACTGCATCCATGGACTCCGATGCCCCATTGGTCGATCCGGGAAGACCAAGTACTAAGGTCTCTCCGATCAGCCCGGCAATGGAGCGAGATAGCATAGCATACGGCGTACGCTGCTGTCCATAGGTGCGAATGGCTTCTTCGATTCCGGAAATCCTTCGATCTAAAATTTCTTCTAGCGCTTCGGGTGTAACATCACGCGGCGAAAGCCCCGTTCCACCAGTGAATATCAATAAATCAACTCCATCCTTTGAAGCATTTTTTGCAACTACCTGGATTTGATCCCGGTCATCCGGGATGATCAATTTTTCCAAAACTTTTACTCCATGATTTTCCAGTTTTTCACGGATCACTTCGCCGGCACGATCTTCGCCTTTTCCTGCTGAAATAGAATCGGAACAAACTACCACAATCGCCTTAATTTCTTTACCTAGATTTCCCTGCCGGTCGGACTTCCCTCCTCTTTTTTCAAGCAACTTTATTTGTTCGATTGATACTCCCTTATCGATTGGCTTAAGCATGTCATACATAGTAAGCGCTACAACCGACGCTGCATGCATTGCCTCTACTTCCACACCGGTCTTATAAATCGTATGGATCTCCACTAGGATTTTAATCTCCATATCTCCCACCTCATAGTTCACCGAAGTGAATTCTATCGGGAGGGGATGACAATCAGGAATCATATCCGCTGTCCTCTTTGCAGCAAACAAACCCGCAACTCGTGCACATTCCAAAACATCACCTTTGGGAACCGTATGATTCCGGATGGCCAAGATAGTTTCTGGTAAACTTACCTTCACTATCGCCTGCGCAACGGCTTTTCTAAGTGTGGAACTTTTGGGGGTGATATTGACCATTATTGGGAGCTTAAGCTTTTTGATTTTACTAAGTCCTGAATGAAATCTTTCAGATGTTCTATCTCTACATGATCCATCAATACGATTTTATACCATTGGTTGGATTCGTCATGAGTCTGGGGAACCAAGGTATATTTTTCGGCAACCTTTTTGGGAATTGCCTCGGATCGAAGAGTTACTAGATTCATTTCAGGCTCTCTAAAGTATGGGATTTTCAATTCTTCCAAATGCTTACAAAGCCAATTAGTACGCATCTTCAACACAGAAATCTTTTCAAACCATTTATGAGGACCATAAGTAGTCAGAATTGTCCAAACGGCAACTGCATTTGCACCAGATCGACTACCACATAAGGTCAAGTCCATCCCTTCCACA
Organism: Algoriphagus boseongensis; assembly: GCF_004362805.1. Taxonomy (GTDB): domain Bacteria; phylum Bacteroidota; class Bacteroidia; order Cytophagales; family Cyclobacteriaceae; genus Algoriphagus; species Algoriphagus boseongensis. Next base: position 390,441 of record NZ_SNYF01000007.1, on the reverse strand, counting down.
TACTTAGCTTCAGTCGTTAAAACATTATCAATCAATCCTTTTCGACAAACAAAAATCCCGGTTCCATAAGGCGCTTGAAGCATTTTGTGGGCATCTATGGTAATAGATGAAATATCTGGATTAGTAAAGTTGATTTCATTTTCAAAATCACCAAAAGGATAAACAAATCCTCCATAGGCCCCATCTATATGTAATCTGTATGGGAGCTGATATTCTTTGAGGATCCTAGTAAAGATTTTGGGGTCATCCACAGAACCAAACATGGTAGTACCCATATTAGATACCACAATGAAATATTTTTTTCCTTCTGACAAGGCCTGTTTTATAGCATGTCTGACCTGTTCATCAGTAAGCTCTCTAGTCTGAAACTGGACAGGAATTTTTATCCAACCCAGCATCAACAAATTAGCGGCTTTGGGGATAGAATAATGGGTATCCTCAGAAGAAAGAATTGCAATTTGGTCTAGTTTAGCGCCAAACTTCTTCATGAATTCATTTCGGTAAATCCACAAAGCCTGGGCATTTGCCTCAGTACCTCCAGGTGAAATATATCCGTCAAATTCTCCTTCCTGAATTTTAAACAAATCCACTGCAATCATATTCAGCACCTCCCGCTCAATTGCCTGGGTTCCTTTGAAAGCATATTCAGATGTTCCATAGGTATGACAACCAATATGATTTGGATTGGCTATAAAAGTACTCAGAACTGGCATTTCTCTTAGAAAAAGAGACTCGTTGGAAAAAACCCGTTCATCCAAACGTGAAGCTGGATAACCCAAACTAGCATCTTTTGAAAAATCCACATTATCCTTTAATGCTGATTGAACTCTTAGAAGCCGCTCGTCTGCATTTAGTTTTTTCCAAAATTTCATATTGATATGCATACCCAAAACCGATAAAAAACTCCTTTAGACAAATTAAACATCCTGTAAAGGACAGTAGCAAAGCTAAGAATCCCGCTTAAACTGAAAAATTTTCAATGTCTAAAAAAATAATAAAGGATTTATTTGTCTTTTATTTTTATTAAAATAAATTTGATATCGGATTCAATACATTCAAAACCAAAAATAATAACCGACAAGTAAATCTTAATATTAACCCCACATATCCAGATTATGAAAAAGTTGCTTTATCCCCTTATTGTCTTTTGGGCTTTGCTTGTATTATCGTGCGGAACCCAGTCAACTGACACGTCAAGCTCAAGTACAGCCGGAATAGCCCCTGGTCTCGGGCAATCTGCAGTCCAAGATGACGTATCAAATCCTAACATTGTCCAAGTAGCAGTTGGTTCTTCAGATCATTCTACTTTGGTGGCAGCCTTAAAAGCTGCAGATTACGTGGACGCGTTAACCAATGTGGGTCCATTTACTGTTTTTGCCCCTACAAATGCAGCTTTTGATGCATTGCCCGCGGGGACTGTGGAGGACTTAGTAAAACCTGAAAACCAAAGAAAACTCCGTGATATTTTAGAATACCATGTTTTATTGGGTGTTTACAAATCTGAAGACTTTGTCAATGGCCGAAATTTAGGCACTGCAGATGGTAGATCCGTCGCTATAATGGTAGCAGAAGATGGGACTGTCAGCATCAATGGAGCTAAAATCATCGGTACTGTTCAAGCCTCAAATGGGATTATCCATGTGGTAGATCAAGTATTAATTCCTCAATAAAGAAGATTTCAAATTATTATGGTTTTCTTAATTGGAAAGTTAGGGATCGATGATCCTTAACTTTTTCTTTTGCTTATTTTGGGCCTATATTTCAGACAAAACAGTCTCTTATGTTTTCTCAGGCTTCAAAATATGCCATCAAATCCATTATTTTCATTTGGACACAAAGTCTAGAAGATCGAATTGTCGGTGCAAAAGAAATAGGACCAACCATTGGTGCTCCAACTCCATTTACTGCGAAAATCTTACAAAACCTTGCAAAGGCAAACCTGATCGGCTCAATTAAGGGGCCAAATGGAGGATTTTATGTAGATGAAACCCATGCAAAGGTTACATTAAAAGATGTCGTAAAAGTAATGGATGGAGAAAGCTTGTTTTCAGGATGCTCACTCGGACTCCCCAAATGCTCGGAAAAGAACCCCTGCCCTCTTCATTTTGAGATAGTGAAGGTTAGGCAAGACCTAGAACGAATGCTTACATCCAAAAGCTTAAAACTCTTAGCAGTGGAGGTAATTAAGGGAGAAACCAGATTATCCGACCTAGGGTAAAACGAGAAAACCCGGCTTTTTATTTCCGGGTTGCTCTTTGATCTAGTTTAGTTTTTATTTCTCTTCTTCTTGATTTCGGCTGCTTGTTCAGGACTTATCCCAAAAACCTTTCTCGTTTCAGGATCATCCAAGATTTGATTTATATACTTTTCACTTGTAGCTGTATTATCCTGATACTTTTCTCTCAATGCATCCAACCTCTTATGGAGATCAGCCCTTATTTCTGAGTAGACTGGATCATCATATACATTTTTGAGTTCCATAGGGTCTTTTTTCCGATCAATCAACTCCCATTCATCCTCTATGAAATAGTAATGGATTAGCTTGTAATCCTTGGTCACAATAGCATAATGCCTGTTGACCATATGTTCCGCAGGGTATTCATAATAATGGTAGTAGACCGCATCTCGAGTCCACTTCTCGGTATTTCCGGTGAGCAAAGGAATTATACTTTCACCTTGCATATCTGATGGAGCCGGAATTCCCGCAGCCTCCAAAAACGTCTGGGCAAAATCTAGATTTTGAACCAATTCATCAGACTTGGATCCTGGGGCCACTTTTCCGGGCCAAGAAACCAAAAGAGGAGTTTTGAAGGATTCATCATAGACAAATCGCTTGTCATACCAACCATGCTCTCCTAAGTAAAACCCTTGGTCAGAAGTGTAGACGATGATGGTATTTTCCATCAAATTATTGGCCTCCAAGTAATCCAACAACCTTCCTACATTTTCATCTACAGCCCTGATTGTACCCAAATAGTCCTGCATGTATCGCTGATATTTCCAACGCATCTTATCCTCTTCGCTCATGCTTGGATAGGCCTTGATAAATTCCTCGCTGATGGGATTGTAGTATTTATTGAAGCTTTCCGCTTGGGAGGGAGTAAAACGATTCATCTGACCAATGAAACGAGAGGTGTCATATCCGCCGACATCTGCAATTCCCAATTGCTTGAGCACATAAGGATAAAGCTTGTTGTCACCAGACCAACCCATGTGCTTGAGGATATTCATTTCCGCTTCACCTGCGGCTTTTGTCCTTCCTGAATAATCATCAAAAAGTGTGGCAGGCTCAGGGGAAATTTTGGAAGTAAATTCCTCCATATGCCGCTCAGCTACCATCCAGTTTCTGTGCGGGGCTTTATGCAAATAGAAAAGCAAAAAAGGATCTTCTTTCTTCCTTTCCTTATCCAGCCATTCCAAAACCATATCCGTGATGATATCTGTGACATACCCTTCAATTTTCACATTTCCTTCATTCTTGGTGATAAAGTCAGGATTGTAATAGGAGCCTTGCCCGGGTAATATTTTGAATTGGTCAAATCCTTTGGGATTGTTGCCAAAATGAAGCTTGCCAAACATGGCAGTTTGGTATCCAGCAGCCTGAAAAAGCTGTGGAAATGTCACATTGGTGGTATCAAAGGGGAAATAATTATCAATTTTCCCATTCATATGTGAATGCTTCCCTGTCAATATAGTGGCTCTAGAAGGAGCACAAATGGAATTAGTCACCGAAGCATTGGTGAAGAGCATTCCCATTTTGGCTATCCGATCAATATTTGGGGTTTCAATCAGCTTATTATCATAAGCAGAAATGGCCTGATAGGCATGATCATCCGACATGATGAAAATGATATTTGGCCTTTCTGACTTTGGTTCTTCTTGTCTACAGGAAATCAAAACCAATCCTGAAAACAGCCAGATTAGAGTCCATTGAATGATCTTCATAGATTAGTGCTTAGGTTATTGAAGTAAAAACAAGGAAATGACGCCTATTTTTTCCTGTTTTCAAGAATCTTCTCTGTGACTTCTTTATTGGCTCCCCCAAACTGTCTGGTCTTTTCCAAGTGATCCAAATATTCATCCAGATAGCGCTGAGAGATTTCTGAGTTATCCCCATACTTTTTTCGGAGTCCATCCAGTTTTTCATGCAATTCAGCCCTAATCTCAGCATAAGCAGGATCATCATAAACATTTTTCAATTCCTGAGGATCCTTCATTCGGTCTATCAATTCCCATTCGTCGGTATCAAAATAATAATGGGTCAGTTTGTATTCCTTGGTCACAATTGCATAATGGCGCTTTACCATATGGACTGATGGATACTCATAGTAATGGTAGTAAACCGCATCCCGGGTCCATTTTTCGGTATTTCCTGTCAATAGAGGAATTAGACTCTCTCCCTGCATATCTGTTGGAGCCGGAATCCCCGCAGCCTCTAAAAAGGTCTGAGCAAAATCCAGGTTCTGGACCATTTCATTGTTCTTTGTACCAGCCTTAACTTTTCCAGGCCAAGCTACCAATAGCGGTGTTTTAAAACTTTCATCATAGACAAATCGCTTGTCAAACCAGCCATGCTCTCCCAAATAAAATCCCTGATCCGAGGTGTAAACAATGATGGTGTTTTCCATCAAGTTATTTGCTTCCAAATAATCCAAAACCCGACCGACATTTTCATCAACCGCTTTGATTGTACCCAGGTAATCCTGCATGTAGCGCTGGTATCTCCAGCGCATAAGGTCCTCCTCAGACATGGAAGCATAGGATTTCTTGAACGCTTCATTGATCGGACGATAATATTTATCCCAATTGGCTCGCTGTGAGGAATCCAATCTTCCTACCTCTCTTTGAAAAGCCGCCTTATCCCATCCAGAAGCATCTGGAATCCCCAATTCATCCATGACTTCTGGATATAATTTGGAATCGCCAGCCCAGTTCATGTGCTTGAGAAGATTCATTTCAGCCTCCTTGGCCGCTCTTCCTCTTCCGGAATAATCATCAAAAAGAGTGGATGGCTCAGGGAAAGTTCGTTGGGTGAATTCTTCCAAATGTCGCTCAGCAGGAAGCCATTCCCTGTGCGGAGCCTTATGGAGATACATGAGAAGGAAAGGCTTTTCTTTATCCCTTTCCTTTTCCAGCCAATCCAAAGTCATATCGGTGATGATATCCGTCGTGTATCCCGGAACCGTAATCTCCCCTTCATTTTTGGTGATGAAAACGGGATTGTAATAAACTCCTTGAGCAGGTAAGATTTTGAATTGGTCAAAACCCTTGGGATTATTTCCAAAATGCAACTTTCCAAACATGGCAGTCTGGTAACCTGCATCATGAAAAAGCTGGGGAAAGGTCACATTGGTAGTATCAAAAGGAAAATGGTTGTCGACTTTTCCATTAAGGTGGGAATGCTTCCCAGTCAAAATCGTCGCCCGGCTAGGAGCACAAATGGAATTGGTCACCGTTGCATTGGTGAAAAGCATCCCCATTTTGGCTATCCGGTCGATATTCGGAGTCTCAATCAGATGATTGCTGTAGGCAGAAATGGCCTGATAGGCATGATCGTCAGACATGATAAAGACGATATTGGGCCTAGATGGCGGAGGGGTCTCTTGCTTGCAGGAAGCCAAAGCAAGTAATGAAAGTGCAACTAATGCTTTTCTAAAAACAAGCTTCATAGGATGGTGGGTAAAGTGAGTTTATCTAAAGTAAAAAAGTTTAGGCAAGTGAACCTGCCACTCAAAGAATTATTCCATAAAAAGAAAAAACCGCTTCCGTTAGAAAGCGGCTTTTCTTTACCCACCTGTTTATTTTTAGAATTTTAGACCCAAAGTAAAATAGAAGGTTCTTCCATCAGCCGGCATAATTCCAGGACCTGGGTACCCTCCTGCTCTTCTGGTGAAATATCTTTCGTCAGTCAAGTTATTCACCCCGGCTTTCAGGGTATGTTGCTTCCAAACTTTCCAACTGGCTGAAAGATCCTGAACTTGATATGCTGGAATCAAACCAACTGTAGCTGCTGCATTTGGAGTTACAGTGTTTGAGGCATCAGAGAAAGCTTCTCCAATGTCACTCAATTGCCAAGTCATGGAAAACTTGCCCAAGCTATAGGTTGCTCCAAATCGGTTGATTCTTTTGGGAGCATTTTCTACTTGATTCCCTTCTAAGTTTCGTACGGTAATTTCTCCGTTACTTACTGAAGTCACTTCAAAATCCCTGTAGGTAGCATCAACCAAAGCTACTGACGCAAAAAGGTGAAGGTATCCAAATCTTGAACTTTCGAAGAAGGCAGTGATTGGGTCAAATTCCACATACCCTTCAAATCCCTGGCTAACTGATCTTCCCAAATTTGTTCGGAAATTATAGATCGATCCATCTGGATTTGCCTGAGCTATGGTCCCGATTCGGTTATCATAATTCAGGAAGAAATAACTCACATCAAAATTGAAATAGGTTCCGATTTTACCTCTATAGCCAAAGTCGAAATTATATCCTCTAGCATCCTGTAGATTTTGATCAATCACATCGGTGGTGGCAGGAGGAGTCAAGTCAGAAATCAAAACTGGTCTATAGGCCTGAGAGAAGTTGGAATAAAACTCTGTGTTTTTACCCAAGTGATATTCGGCACCTAAACCCAGCAAGGCAAATGTTCTGGATCTCGTTTCAGGATTCAAAAGCTGTGGAGTTCCATTGCTTACATTCAACTGTCCTTCCATATTCGATTGGATGTTTTCCAATCTCAATCCGGCAGTGAACAAAAGATTCTCATTGAATCGGAAGACATTTTCAGCAAAGGCTGCAAAATTGATGTTGTTGTAATCTAACTTTCTTCTGTAGTCACCATCAGCCACAGAGAAATCCATATCCGATTCTGTTGTTCCAGTTCCTAACTGTTTTCTATCGATGGTTCCATTGAAATATCTCAATCCACTCATCAAGGTCTGCTCCTGACTAAAAAGCTCATAATTGTGCTGAAGCCTCAATTCTGAACCATAGGTAGTATAAAAATCTCTGTCGACTTGTCTATTACCAAAATCATCTTCTTGGTTGATCGGCCTCATAAAACCTACAGAATTCCGCTCGGCAAAAGTTCCGAATGCCTTCCAACTCAATTTTGTATTTGGAGAGATTAAATATTCTGCAGACAAAGAAGGAATAAACCATGGAGTATTAAACCAATTTCTGCTTCTTGAGCTTTGCTGAGAATTTTCCTCAAACTGAGCGTCAGTTAGACCTCCAGGTTGCTGGGTTTCAGTAGTCATGTAGGTCATTTCATAGCCGAGCTTAAGTCGATTGCTGGCGGCATAGTTGACTTCAACGTGTGCGTGATCGGTATTGAAAAATCCGTTTTCTCTCCAGCCATCACCTCTTCTCTTTTGATAGTAAGCGGTATAATTCCACTTTCCTTCTGTACCACCCACGTAATTGAACGAGCTAAAAAGTCCATTGCTACCGAAAGTATTCAAACTCTCTGCGGTAAATCGGGTGGACTTATCTGGCTTTCTCAAGACAAAATTCATCAAGCCACCAAACTGAGGCCCATATTGTAGAGAAGAAGCTCCTCGGATAATTTGGATTTCCTCCACCACTTCCATTGGAGGTGTGAAATATGCCTCTGGATAGCCCATAGGATCAGGAGTGATGTCATACCCATTCATTCTTACATTGAATTCCCAAGAACGATTGGGACTCAAACCCCGAGAGGCAACGCCCAACTGAATTCCTGAACCATCATTTTCCCAGATAGAAATACCAGGAGTTCTGCCAAAAATCTGGCGGCTATTATTCATCGCCAGGTTGGCGTTGATTTCAGCCAGCTTGATTACTTCATTCTTCTTTCCTGCATTGATCTGAAAATCACTGACCTCTGGCATATTGCTTTGAGATAAAATGCCTCGACTTGCCGAAACTCTGAATTCAGCCAATTGGAATTCTTCTTCCTGAAGGATAATATCTAAGGTTTTGGTTTCTTTTTCACCTATGGAGAACCCTTTTTCCAATGTTCCAAAACCAACCAGGCTAATTACTAATTTGTATTCTCCGGCTGGAAAGTCTTTCAACTCATACTTCCCTTCCAAATCAGTCTGAACACCTCTAACTGTACCGCCAAGCAGAACGGAAGCGCCTTGAATAGGCAGATTGTTTTCGTCAGTTACCTTTCCTCGGAGTAAATTCTTTTGGGCAATCGCCTCTGTCGACAATAATAAACCAAGTACCAAAAGACTATAAATGAATCGCATCGCTGTATTTATTTAGACTTATTTCAAATAACGATGCAAACATAAAAGCAAAACCTTTTCGAGTCAATCTTTATTTAGAAAAAATCCAAATAAAAATTAAAATGCCTTTTTCCGCGAACTCTTTACCCATTAGGATCGCCAGGATTTTTTCAAAAAGTCGGAAATAGGATTATCTTCCCTTTCAAAAAATCAGACTCCATGAGAATTGTCCTAGCCGGTTTTCTTCTCTTTCTTTCCTTTTCGGCTATTTCTCAAACTGAGAAACCTAATATCCTGCTGATTATTTCGGACGACCTTACCGCTAATGCGCTGGGAGCTTATGGAAATCAAATCGTAAATACTCCCCATATCGACCAGTTAGCTTCAGAGGGAGTAGTGTTTAAAAAAGCCTATTCCCAATATCCAGTTTGTGGGCCTTCAAGAGCTTCTTTCATGTTTGGCTATTATCCAAGCGCTACAGAAACCTATGGCTATATCAGTGGACGAGAAAATGTAGGAGATTTTAGAAAATCCTTGGCTGAGTTTTTTAAATCCAAAGGCTACTACACCGCACGAGTGAGTAAAATCTTCCACATGGGTGTACCCATTGATATTGAAACTGGAAGTGATGGTACCGATGATCCTGCTTCATGGACTGAGCGATTCAACTCCCAAGGACCTGAATGGACATCTCCTGGAAAAGCCGAATTGGCACAAAACAATCCAGATGGAAGTATAGAACGAAAGGGGGGAAACGTCATGACCATCGTCCAGTCCGAAGGAGGAGATTTGGCACAATCGGATGGAAAAACTGCTGAAAAAGCAATCGAACTGATCCAGAAACATAAGGATCAACCCTTTTTTTTGGCTGTTGGCTTAGTCAGGCCACATGTGCCTTTTGTGACTCCAGAGAATTACTTTCAAACTTATCCCTGGCAGAAAATAGTGCCACCAGCCATCGTGGAAGGAGATTGGGATGACATTCCAAAAAAAGGCATCAATTACGTGACCACCCAAAATTCAGAAATGAGCTATGAGCAAAAGCAAAAGGCAATTGCCGGATACTATGCTTCGGTATCATTTATGGATGCGCAGGTTGGAAAGATTTTAAACGCCTTGAAAAAAGAGGGATTGGAAAAAAGCACGATTGTGATTTTCACTTCTGATCACGGATTTCATTTGGGGGAACATGATTTTTGGATGAAAGTATCCCTGAAAGAAGAATCAGTAAAGGTTCCCTTGATTATTAAAGCCCCTGGAATTTCTCCGGGATCAAGCGACTCTTTTGCTGAACTCGTCGACCTCTATCCCACTCTATTGGAAATGACAGGACATGAAATACCAAATGCCTTACAAGGAAAAAGTCTTAAGCCTATTTTGAATGATCCAAAGAAAAAGGTCAGAGAGTTCGCTTTTTCTGTCACTCAGGGAGGAGAGACTTTTTTGATTCGAACCGAGCAATGGGCCTATATCCAATATGGGAAAAACGGGGAAGAAGGAGTTGAACTTTTTGACATGTACCAAGACCCCGGTCAGTTTCAAAATCTAGCTCTAGTGGACTTTTATAAACCTCAGGTAGAAGCCATGAAGGCATTATTGGCCCAAAAAATTAAAGAAGTTCAGACCAATGACTTAGGTAAAACCTATTGATATGAAGAAACTAGCATTATTTCTCCTCTTAGTTGGGTCATGGGCTTGTAAGGAAAAAGAAACTCCTCAAGCTCCAAATGTCCTTTTCCTATTTGCCGATGATCAGCGTGCAGATGCTTTGGGGATTTCTGGTAACCCTTATATCCAAACACCTACTTTAGACCAATTGGCGAAAGATGGGAGTCGATTTACCCATGCCTATGTGATGGGAGGAAATCACGGAGCCATCTGCATGGCAAGCCGGGCTATGCTTTTTAGTGGGCAAAATCTTTTTCGGGTTTACGATAAGCTTCAGGGGGTAAATACCATGACTATGGACTTTGCCCAAGCTGGATATACCACTTTTGGAACAGGGAAATGGCATAATGAGAAGGAAGCTTTCGAAGCTAGTTTCCAGCAAGCCAAAAATGTCTATTTAGGTGGCATGGCCAACCATTACGATCTTCCATTGAGGGATTTTGGGGCCGATGGAAAATTAGGAGAACCAACTCAAAAAGGCTATTCCACTGAGGTTTTTGCCCAATCTGCCATCGAGTTTATTCAGTCGCAAAAGGATTCAGCAAAGCCTTTTTTCTGCTATGTGGCTTTTACTGTACCTCATGACCCTTACTCTCCGGAAGCCAGTTACATCAATCGCTATCTTGACGGTTCTATCCCTTTGCCAAAAAATTACATGCCATTTCATCCATTTCAGTTTGACCAACTGACAGTTCGTGATGAAAACCTCACAGGCTGGCCCAGAAAACAGGAAGTGATCCAGATGATTCTCTCGGATTATTATGCTTTGGTTACACACTTGGATAGTCAAATAGCAAAAATCATTCAGGCTCTGAAAGAGTCCGGTAAGTATGAAAACACCATCATTGTCTATGCCGCTGACAATGGCTTGGCAGTGGGAAGTCATGGACTTTTGGGAAAGCAAAATCTCTATGAACATAGCATGCGCATTCCTCTGATCATTCAAGGACCTGGAGTACCAAAAGGAAAGGAATTCGACGCCTTCGCATATATCCATGACCTCTATCCTACCTTGGCAGAACTAGCTGGATTGCCGAAAAAGGAAAATCTGGAGGGAAAAAGTCTGGTTCCTGTTTTAAAAGGTGAGCAGGAATCTGTCCGAGAAGTAATGTTTACTGCCTATAGACATACCGTGCGTGCAATTCGGGATAAGAAATGGAAGTTTATTCGCTATCCAGAACGGGATTATTCTCAACTTTTTGATCTGGAAAATGATCCAGACGAACTCCATAATCTTGTAGAAGACAGTGCATTTCAGGTTCAAAAGGAAAAAATGATCTCCCTGCTTTTGGAATCCCAAGCCCAGGTTGGAGATACAGTTTCATTTACAGCAAAGGTGATTAAACCCATGGCGTACAATCCGGATACCCTGAAAAGAAAGCCAGATCAGTGGCAGCCAGAATATACTTTGATGAGATATTTTAGAGAAAATTGAAACAAAAGTGACTTGGAAATCCTAGGCTAAAACCAAAAAATCCCTACTTTTTGGTACCCAAAATAGCCTAGTAGTGACCCGATTCTTAATTTTCATTTTTGCTCTTTTTTTCCAAAATCTTGTTCTGGCTCAGGAAACAATCGTCTTTGAGGCAGGAAAGGAAGGACATGCCATTTATAGGATTCCAGCTATCATTTCCCTTCCCAATGGAGATTTATTAGCTTTTGCAGAAGGAAGAGTAAATGGAAGTGATGATTTTGGAGACGTCAATTTGGTGATGAAGCGAAGTTTGGATGGAGGTTTTACCTGGTCTCCCATTCAAACATTGGTGGATTATGACAGCCTTCAAGCTGGAAATCCAGCTCCGGTGGTGGATCTTTTTGATCCTGAATATCCTCAGGGCGTCGTTTATCTTTTCTACAATACGGGAAATAACCACGAATTTGATATCCGAATGAACCGGGGTGTTCGTGAGGCATGGATGATGAAGTCTTTCGATCTGGGAAAAACTTGGGAGCAGCCTCTTAATATCACCCTGCAAGTTCACAAACCCAATAATCCTGATTTCAACCCCTCCTACACCAATCCTGAAGATTGGAGACATTATGCCAATACTCCCGGCCATGCTTTTCAGTTTCAGCAAGGTCCTTTCAAAGGAAGAATCTTTGTGGCTGCCAATCATTCAGTGGGTCCACCGCAGGAGAATTTCTCCGAATATCTGGCCCATGGATTTTTTACAGATGATCAGGGAAAAACCTTTTGGCTATCAGAATCAATTCGATTTCCCGGCTCAAATGAATCCATAGCAGCTGAGCTTTCTGGAGGTAGAATGATCATGAGCACCAGAAATCAAAGAGGAAACATTAGGCAAAGAATCTTAGCCTTCTCCTCAGATGGAGGAAAAACCTGGGATGAGGAATACTTCGAAGAGCAGCTTCCCGATCCAGTTTGCCAGGCTTCGATTTTGGCGATTGGCGAGGAAAATGGAAATACCATCCTCGCACATTCAAACGCGGCTGACACTGAAGAAAGAAATTACCTAACAATAAAACTTAGCTATGACGAAGGCAAAACCTGGGACCATGTGATTCCAGTGGATTTCACCTCAGAGTCCAAAAAACTTCCTTGGACAGCTTATTCTGACCTAGTCAATATAGATGACAAGACTTTGGGGATTTTGTATGAAAGGGATAATTACCACCAATTAGTTTTCAAACAGATTAAGTGGAAAGAATAGCTTTTTCGGAACTCTCTAAAAAAACACCTATCCATAATTTCAGAGAACATTTCTCTGTTTTTATCAGGCAGAAAGCAGCTCCTTATGTGACCAAAATCATTTTTTAAGTCATTGATTTTGACTTCCTTCAATTGCTTAAATAACCAATTTATGAAGGAGTTGTGTCAGTTGAAAATTGGTGGAAAATACCGCGAAGGAGATTTATTTCTCCCCAATCTGCCGAAAGCCTTGGTACTATTTGTACATGGAAGTGGGAGTGGTAGATTCAGTCCCAGGAATAACTGCATTTCTCAGTTTTTCAATAAAAATGGAATTGCCAATTTACTTTTTGACCTTAATACTCCCATTGAACAAGAAACTGGAGACTTCCACCTTCCAAGCTTAACAGATCGGCTAATTGAGTTAACCCGATCAATAAAATCAAATTCAAAAATAGCCTCGCTCCCTATCTTTTACTTTGGGGGAAGCACAGGTGCAGCAGTAGCTGTAGCAGCAGCCGGAAAATTAAAAAAGAAAATCAGCGGAGTAATCTCAAGAGGAGGAAGATTGGATTATGCGGTGGATCATATTCCTGAGGTGAAATGCCCTATGCTATGGATAGTGGGTAGCTTGGATCAAGAAGTTTTGCGTTTAAATCAGGCTTGTTACAAGCATTTTCCTGAAGGAAATAATTTGAAAATAATATCAGGAGCTGGGCATCTTTTTGAAGAACCAGGAAAGCTTGAAGAAGTAGCTGAAGAATCTATGAATTGGATTTTTCAGGTGATTAGAGAAGCAGGTAAGTCAAACTCGGAAAAAGTGCATTCCAAATCCTGCCAAAATGTTTGAGGATAGAAAAGATGCCGGAATTAAGCTCGGAAAGTCACTTAAAAAATATCAAGGTGAACATCCGATCATCATTGGTATTCCAAGGGGAGGAATAGAAACGGCCTTCTATGTTGCCGAAGAATTGCATGCAGAATTAGTCCCTGTCATTTCAAAAAAACTTGGCTATCCATTAAATCCTGAATTTGCAATTGGTGCTTTGGCGGAAGATGGAAGTTTATATCTCTCTCCTTGGGTCAATTCAGAAATCAGCTCTTTGGAATTGGAGGAAATCAAAAATAAAGCGTTGGAAGAAATCAAGAGAAGGGTTCAATTGCTAAGAAAGGGTGAACCCATTCCCCAACTTAATGATAGGACAGTCATCGTGGTTGATGACGGAATTGCAACCGGATCTACCCTCTTTACAACCTTGGAATTATGTAAAAAACAGCATCCCAAAAAACTCATTGTAGCAGCTCCCATATCAGGTAGGGAAGCTGAATTACAACTGAAAAAGATGGCAGATGAGGTCTTGATTTTAGAGATTCCGGAAGACTTCCGGGCGGTGTCTCAAGGATATCAGAGGTTTTCAAATCTGACCGATGAGGAAACTCTGGGATTTTTGAGAAAACATGAGAAAGTGATTAGTTCCCATTGACCATTGCAGTGATGGGATTTCAATGGGAAAAATTATCTAAAAAACCCAATAACCATGGAAACTCAACATCCCAAAAAGGCAGGAATATGGATAGATCAAAGCCATGCTACTTTGATTGGTTTCTTTGAAAACCATCCATGTACTGTAGAAGAAATTGAATCCCCAATCGAAAGCCACGTTCGCTATGAAGGCGAAACCAGCGATAAGACTCAATTTATGAATGCTCAAGTAGGTTCTTTTAACAATGAAAAAAAGAGGAATAACATTGAAGAAAATCAATTGAAAAAATACTTCAATGAACTGGAAGAAAAGGTGGTAGGAATTAAAGAGTTGTTATTGATTGGTCCAGGAATTACAAAAAACCAGTTTTTCAAACAGATCAATAACAATAAGAAATTCCAAGGCACAAGAATAATCATGAAAGACGCCAATAAAATGACCCAAAACCAGCTTTTTGCTATGGTCAGGGATCATTTCACCTATGAGAGTTGATTAAGAATCATTTGGATAACAAATTGGATTATTTCAAAACCTCTTTCATGGATAAAATAAAAAGGGGGGAAAGCCCCGCCTTTTTACTTCAATTTCTTAATTCCTTTTAGCTCTTCCTTGCTAGCCTCCCGTATTCGGATGGCATAGCCGCCTCCTGGTGCAGAATACTCTTTCAACACAGATTTTGCGTTGACAGACACTTTTCTGATTTCATAGGCCTGAGGATTGGTTTTGAAGTGGGCATCAGCCTTGTCTGCATAGATCTCGGCCAAATAGGATTTTTCGGGATCCAAAAAGTCAAACTTTATTTCTCCAATTCGACCATCCAATCCATTCACATTTCCCACAAACCATTCTCCTGTTCCTTTGGCTTTTCTCGCAATGGTCACAAAATAACCTGGCTCGGCTTCCAGATACACGCTCTTTTCCCAATCCAAAGCCACATCCTTGATGAATTGGAAAGCATCTGGGAATCGGTCGTAATTCTCAGGAAAGTCTGCGGCCATCTGCAAAGGAGAATACAAGGTCACATACAAAGCCATCTGATTGGCTAATGTGCTATTGACATGGGAGCCATTGAAGACATCCATCTCAAACACTCCCGGGGTGTAATCCATAGGACCGCCGATTTGACGGGTGAAGGGAAGGATTGTCACGTGATTCGCTTTTGAACCTCCGAAAGCCTGATATTCCGTACCCCTTGCTGATTCATTCCCAATTAGATTAGGCCAGGTTCTGGCGACACCTGTCGGACGAACTGCCTCATGGGCATTGACCATGATCTGGTATTCGGCAGCTTTTTCAATGGCATATTGGTAGTGGTTGACCAGCCATTGGGAATAATGGTATTCTCCACGAGGAATAATATCTCCCACATAGCCGCTCTTGACAGCAGGATAGCCATAGTCTTTCATTAATTGATAGGCCTGATCCATATGCCGCTCGTAGTTTCGGACTGAGGAGGAGGTTTCGTGATGCATGATCATTTTCACTCCTTTTTCTTTGGCATAAGCCGAAATTCCCTTCAGATCAAAGTCAGGATAGGGAGTCAAAAAGTCAAACACATAGTCTTTCGAATTCCCAAACCAATCCTCCCAACCTACATTCCAGCCTTCTACCAATACTCCATCAAACCCATGCTTGGCTGCAAAATCAATGTATTTCTTTACATTTTCTGTGGTAGCTCCGTGCGTTCCATTGGGCTTTGCTTTGGAGTAATCCGTCTCTCCCAATTTGATCGCTTTGAAATCATTGGTATAAGACCAGGAACTTTTTCCAGTGATCATTTCCCACCAAACACCCACGTATTTCATGGGCTTAATCCAGGAGGTATCCTCGATTTTAGAAGGTTCATTGAGATTGTAGGTAATCCGCGAAGCCAAAATATCCCCTGCATTTTTGCTTACTATAATCGTCCTCCAAGGAGTAGTGGTTGGGGTATACAGATAACCTTTATCCCCTTGAGCATCTGGAGTCAAATGCGATGTAAAAATCATGTTTTGATCATCCAATTCAAGATGCATGGCAGGATAATCAATCAAGGCCGCTTCATGGAGATTGATATAAAATCCATCAGCTGACTTCATCATCAGGGATGTTTGGACACCGGTATCTGAAAAAGGTGTCTGGGAAGCATTGGGTGTGATGGCCGTTTTCATCAAGCCCCGAATTTCAGATAGCTTGGATTCGGTAAAATCGTATTCCTGGGTATCGTAATCTCCGGGGATCCAAAAAGCTTTATGATCCCCGGTCATAGCAAACTGAGTTTTTTCCTCACTGATTACGAAGTAGCCCATTTTCTCCTGCAAGGGAAATTCATAGCGAAAACCCAAACCCTCATCAAAAAGACGGAATCTAATCAGCATTTTTCTTCCGGTAGAATTCTGCAAGAGCTCCACCAAAAGTTCATTGTAATGGTTTCGAATCTGGCTTTCCTCGCCCCAAACTGGCTTCCAAGATTCATCAAAAGAATCAATTTTGGTAGAAACCACCTGAAATCCATTTAACAAATCGATGTCATCATTTTTCAGGTCAAAACCCAGTTTACTAGGGAGAATTACGGGAATGGAATTCAGGTTTACCTCGTAAACAGGCTCTCCCTGTCCTGAAAGCGAAAACTTCATTTCCAGCGTTTGGCTGGGAGAAGTAAGCACCTGAGCCTGAACACTTCCCCAAAAAAGAAGCAAGAATAGAAAAGATAAACGGAATCTGTTCGGGATTGAAATTTTGGTATACATAAAGCTTAGCAAAAAGAAGTGTTTCTGTCTTGTGAAATTCTTAGATTGAATCAATTTCAAATCTAAGTGTAAAAATGGCCCCTAAAAATACTTTTCTGCCAATTCGGGCTCAGATGCTCGTTTTGTGTCTAACCTTTTTCGCCTGCGGACCAAAAACCCAGGAAAAAATGGCCGAGATTCCTGACTTTACCATTCCATCTTTTCGTCTTGTCCCTACGGATACTTTCCACTTCAACAATTTTGTGGATTGCAATATGGCGGAGGCTTGGGTGGGTGATACGCTGAGGATTTTTCCCGGTAAATATGGAGAAGACCCGGTTTGGGGATTCGCAGAGGATTTGAAATTTGCCTCCGGTGCCAATTCCGATGAGGTATTCAGTACCCCCGCAGAAAAATACATTGCACCTACCCTGCCAAAAAATGCCCCTGTGAGTCAACCTGGACTTCATGGTGCGGTTTGGTTTGAAACTGTCTACCAAGATCAGAGAGATCCTTCAGGTCGAACTCTTTATGCCATTTACCACAATGAAAATTATCCCGAAACCTTACCCTTCAATCCAGAAACGGGGGAAGGTTATATCGATGAAAATTGGCCTTTGGGTCTGACCGATCGAATCACTCCGGCTGCTGTCCCGAGAATCGGTGTAATGAAATCTACCAATGGGGGCTGGAATTGGGAAAACAAGGGGCTTTTTCTGGAAGACAAGCAGCCAAGAATGATCCTGAAGCCACATAACACCTCCAAAACTTTTGCAGGTGGAGTTGGCGATCCAAGCGCCGTGGCAGTAGATGATTATCTCTATCTTTTCTATGGAGAATATAGCTATCCCGGAGAATACCAGGCTGCGACCTATTCTCCAGATACTGAAGCTTCTGGCCAATGTATCAGTGTGGCCAGAATTAAAATCTCAGATCTCGAGGATCCCCAAGGCAAGGCAAAACGTTGGGATGGAAAGGCATTTGCGGCTGATTGGGATGTTATAGGAAGCCCCATCTCCTCCCTACAAATCCCTAAGGAAAAAGGAGGAGGTCCAGCATCTTCCCCTCAAGGTGGATTTCACTGGGGACCTTCGGTCAGCTGGAACACCTACCTTGAATGCTGGGTGATGCTGATGGGCCATGTAGAAGGCCAATCGTGGATTGGAGATAAACTTTACATTTCCTTCAATCCTCACCGGGATTTGGGAGAGGGAAGTAACTCTCAAGATTGGACCAGCCCTCAGCTTTTGGTACAAAAGCCCGGACATGTACTTTGGTATCCTTCGCTTCAGCCCCTGAACACTCCTGAAGACATTGCTGAGAAAAATACCAGCCTAAAAATCGGAAAGCGAGCTCGACTCTTTTTCAAATACTCCGACCTAGGAAAATACATGTCTGAATACATCGTAGAATTTGAAAAATAGAAATCGAAGTCTCCCTTTTTCAAAAAATTAACCCAAAAAACCCTTCACCTATGAACAAATTCTTCATGACCAAAAGCTCTCTGATATTAGCTGTTTTGGGGCTTAGCTTGATTTTTTCCTGTAAAAAATCACAGGAAACTCCTGAAGCCCCTCCCCGATCCAACACGCTGCTTAAAGACTATGTCCAGGCTTCAGACTCCACCTATCGCTACGAGATAGTTCATTCTGTACCGGGAGAAAAGTACGACTTCCTAGTCCTGAAAATGTATTCTCAACATTGGCTGACTCCGGATATCGTAGACCAAACCGAATGGTGGCACTGGGTTTCGATTGTTGTTCCTAAGGATACTCCTTATGAAACTGGTATGCTTTGGATTGGAGGTGGGAGTACCAATTCCAAAATGCCCGAGAGTCCTGATCAGTTGATTTTGGCTGCCGCTACCCAAACCAATTCTATTGTCGCGCAAATCCATAACGTGCCATTTCAGCCCATCACTTTTGCCAATGACACATTCGGGGAAAGATATGAGGATGAGATTATTTCTTATGGTTGGAGAAAATTTCTGGAGGGTGGAGCAAAAGACGAGGATGCGATTTGGCTGGCAAGATTCCCGATGACCAAAGCGGCCAAGTTGGCCATGGATGCAGTTACGGATGTGGTCAAAACCAATTACCAAAAGGACTTAAAGCATTTCGTGGTGGGTGGAGCATCCAAACGAGGATGGACTACATGGACGACTGCAGCAGTTGACGATCGGGTGATTGCCATCACACCTGTGGTGATTGACCTGCTCAATTTGGTTCCTTCTTTTGAACACCATTGGAGAAATTATGGATTTTGGGCTCCTGCCGTGGGAGATTATGTGAGAGAAGGGGTGATGGATTGGGTAGGAACTCCTGAATTTGACCGGATGCTGGAAATTACTGAGCCTTATTCTTTCCGGGAAAATTTCGATATGCCCAAGCTTTTGATCAATGCCGCAGGGGATGAATTTTTCCAACCAGACAGCTGGAAGTTTTATTGGGATAGTCTTCCCGGCGAAAAGCACGTGATGTATGTGCCAAATTTTGGCCACGATGTGGGAGATTCAGATGCATTGCCAAATCTGATTTCTTTCTACAATTCCATTCTTACTAATTCAAAAAGACCAAACTATGAATGGAAAATTGATGGGGAGATGATAAAGGTAAGCTTTGACCCTTCAAACAAGCCAACTGGCATCAAACTTTGGTCAGCCTACAACCCAATGTCCCGAGACTTCAGAATTGATGTTTTTGGTCCAAATTGGACAGCCGAGGAAATTCCCGTACCTGAATCAGGAGAGGTAATTGTGAATATGGTAAGTCCAGAATCTGGATTTAGAGGCTATTTTGTAGAATTAACCTATGCAGGAGAAACTCCGCTCAAAGTCACTTCAGGGATAGAAGTCCTTCCGAAAACTTATCCGTTTGAGCCTTTTGTTTCACCCAAATCCAAAATGGTTGAGTAATGAATCGAAAACTTTTGACCCTACTTTGCCTGACTTTATTTTCTATGGAAATCTACTCCCAAACTGAGCCTAATTATGATGAAAATAAGGTGCCTGCCTTGAGTCTACCGGATATTTTCATTAGTCAAAAAGGGAAATTAATACAAACCAAAGAGGACTGGGAAGGCATCAGAAGACCTGAGATTTTCCGACTATTTGAATCAGAAGTCTATGGAACTATACCCAAAGACTTTGATGAAATCAGTTTCAGTTTGGCAAATGAAACCGGCAATCCTTATCCTGAATTGGCATCGCTCGAGGAAGTTAATATCACGGTAAATAGAAATGGGAAAACTCATGCCATGCGACTTAACCTTTTCCTACCCAAATCTGGCAAAGGGCCATTTCCGGTAATTCTTCTGATCAATTACCTGCCAAAATATAAAGACGGAAAATTAAATGAGGAGGGATTTTGGCCGGTAAAAGAACTCATTGAAAGAGGTTTTGCCACTGCATCCTTTCATGCGGAAACCGTGGCTCCTGATTTAACAGAATCCTATCAAAAAGGCATTATTTCTACCCTTTATCCAGAACAAATAGGAAAACCTGATGGACTGAAAGCATTCGGTGCTTGGGGATGGGGAGCAATGCGGGCCATGGATTATTTTGAGCAACATCCTCAAATTGACAGTAAAAAATCGGTTTTGGTGGGCCACTCCAGAACAGGCAAAACCGCTCTATGGACTTCTGCGAACGATCCTCGCTGGGCCATCACCTATGCCAATGAATCCGGATGCGGAGGCGCTGCTCTTTCTCGAAGAAAATATGGAGAAACAGTCGAAGCCATCAATCGACGCTTCCCTTACTGGTTTGCGGATAACTTCCGAAAATACAATGATCATGAAGAAGAACTCCCACTCGACCAACACATGCTTCCGGGATTGATTGCTCCCAGGGCAGTATACTACTCAAGTGCACGGGAAGATCGCTGGGCTGATCCAAAAGGTGAATACTTGGGCTTGAGTTTGGGCAGCAGGGTTTACTCTGAGATTTATGGGAAAAAGGCTGAATTCCAGACCGAGTTTGAGCAACTCACCGGCCCTGTTCATTTGGAATCGGTTGGCTACCATATCCGGGAAGGCAAGCATGACTTAATCTGGGAGGATTGGAGGATTTTTCTGGAATTTGTGAAGGAAAATTTATAAGGTTTACTAATAGAAAACTTTTTAGAATTTTTGTATGTTTAATATCATAACTAGGAAAACTCTATTAGAATATTCCAAAAGCTATCCTAGTGCAGCAAATGCCCTATTTCAATGGTATCACGAATTGATCAATCTGGACTTAAAAAATTTCAATGAATTGAAAGCGCATTTCGGAAATGCAAGTTTGGTTAAAGATGATAGAGTGGTATTTAATATCATGGGTAATAAATTTAGATTGGTTGTTAGGATCGTTTTTGAATACA
Source organism: Algoriphagus boseongensis (assembly GCF_004362805.1). GTDB lineage: Bacteria > Bacteroidota > Bacteroidia > Cytophagales > Cyclobacteriaceae > Algoriphagus > Algoriphagus boseongensis. The sequence goes on along the minus strand of NZ_SNYF01000007.1, from coordinate 369,360 downwards.
AGGTGATTCAAATCAAGTGGTTTGGAACTCATTCAGAATATGATAAAATAGATGTTTCCACCATTTCATTCAAAAAGTAAGCTATGGAACTAGAGGTAATTAAATCAGAAGAGCAATACGAAAGGGCATTAGATTGGGTGAATGCACAATTGGATAAGAAGATTAAACCTGACAGTCCTGAAGGAAGAAAATTGGAAATTGCTTTGGTTTTAATCAAAGCTTATGAAGACCAAAATTTTCCTATACCATATCCAGATCCCATAGAAACGATCAAGCAAAGAATGGAGGAACTTGGAGTTAAAAATCAAGACTTTGTAGGAAAAATCGGTAGCAAAGGATATATCTCTTCAATTTTGAATCGAAGAAAACCTATGACACTTGAGATCGCTAAGATTTTTCATAAAGAACTGAAAATACCAGCTGAGATTTTACTTTCCTGATTCAGGTCACCGCCGGATAGTTTTTCAGATTAGTCCGGCTTTTTTGTTAATTGGAGTAAGTCTTTTCGAATAAACCCATGCACAACCTAATCTTATCCTTTTTATCCTTTTGGATTCTTTTCCCTTTTCAACTCGAATGGGAAAAACCCAAACCTGAAATTCTCTTTTCAGGCTTTATTTACGAGTCAGCCCCTTTTCCTTCCTGCCATGCATCCACCTTAGTAGAAACTCCCGAGGGAATTCTTGCTGCTTGGTTTGGAGGTACCTATGAGCGACATCCTGATGTGAATATTTTCACTTCCTTGAGAAAAAATGGCTCCTGGTCCACCCCTCAAGAAGCAGCAAATGGAATCGAAAACAAAGATTTCAGAAACCCAACTTGGAATCCGGTTTTACATCGAAAAGTCAACGGTGAATTGGTTCTTTTTTACAAAGAAGGTCCCAACCCCAGGGAATGGTGGGGACTATACAAAACTTCCGATGATGGTGGAAAAACATGGTCAAAAGCCATTCAAACCCCTCCCGGCTTTCTAGGTCCGGTGAAAAATAAAACCGTCGTCCTGTCAGATGGCAACTTGCTACACCCATCTAGTTTCGAAACAAACGGTGTTTGGACTACGCACATGGAATTTACCGATCCGGAATTGAAATCTTGGAAAAAAGTGGAAGTTCCGGGTCCCTTTCAGGCTATCCAACCTACAATTCTTTTTCATGGAGGAGAGAAACTACAAGTCCTTACTCGAACTCAAGAAGGGGTCATCGCCACCGCTTGGTCTGAGAATAATGGAAAATCCTGGTCGCAGTTGGAGTCCAGTGGCTTGGTTCACAACGGCTCTGGAATTGATGCAGTCACTTTGAAAAATGGATATCATCTCTTGGTTTGTAATCCCATTCCCAAGGGAAGAAATAAGTTGAGTCTTTTGGGTTCTTCTGATGGCAAAAACTGGGAAGAACTCTTGGTGCTAGAAGATGAAAAAGAAGGTGAATTCTCCTACCCTGCCATTATCCAAGCTCAAGACGGCACTGTGCATATTTCCTACACCTATCAACGGGAGAAAATCAAATACATGCATCTTAAACTTTGATTTTCAGCCAGCCTATGAAACCTATCCAAGAAATCCATGGAATAATCCCACCCATGATCACTCCACTTAATTCGGACTGGTCACTGGATGGAATGCATACAGAAAAGCTAATTGAGTACCTGATTCAGGGCGGAGTTCATGGGATATTTATTCTGGGTACTACAGGAGAATTTGCCGGAATCAGCCAAGATGTAAAGAGTGATTTGATTCGACTTACCTGCAAAAAGGTAAAGCAAAGAATTCCTGTTCTGGTGGGAATTACAGGATGCTCATTCGTTGAAAGTCTTGACCTTGCCCAAATCGCCAAGGAATCAGGAGCACAAGCTTTAGTAGCTGCTCCTCCATTCTACATGAATATCGGACAAGAGGAATTGGAAAAATATTATCTCCAATTAGCGGATGCTGTTGATTTGCCAATTATGCTGTACAATATGCCCTCGCATACTAAAATAACGATTGACATCCCCACTGTAGTAGCCCTCTCTAAGCATCCAAATATTATCGGGATCAAAGACAGCAGCGGAGATTTGGCTTACTTCCGAATGCTATGTGAAAGCTTCAGGGATTATCCGGAATTTAAAATTTTTGTTGGTCCAGAGGAAATTCTAGCCCCCTCTTTTGAATTAGGAGGAGATGGAGGAGTCACGGGAGGAGCTAATTTATTCCCGCAACTTTATGTAAATGCCTATGAGGCATTTGTTGAAGGAGATCAGAAAACGTTGACCAAACTTCAGGAAACCATACTTTTCCTGAGCCATTACATCTACCAAAACGGGAATTATAAATCCAGCTATCTCAAAGGATTAAAGGCTGCGATGAGTTTTGAAGGACTTTGCCAGGGTATTTTGGCTCCACCCTTGTATGCTTATTCAGAAAAGGAAAAGTCTGAGCTCAGAGAAAACTTTCTCCTAGTCAAAGAAAAGGTTAATCAATCGCTCAACTCATAGAATTGCTGCCAAATAAATGCCTGTTTTGGACCTGATTATTTTCCTCATTTACCTTTTGGCTATTGTCGGCTTTGGAGTATCCTTTTCCTTCAAAAAACGAACGTCTAAGGAATTTACCACAGGCGGAGGAAGACTACCCTCTTGGGCAATTGGAATGTCCATATTTGCGACTTTTGTCAGCAGCATCAGTTTTTTAGCATTACCCGGAAATGCCTATTCAGGCAATTGGAATGGATTTGTGTTCAGTCTTTCTATTCCTTTAGCGGCTTGGATCGCGGTGAAGTACTTCGTCCCGCTTTACAGGAATCTAGGCAGTGAATCAGCATACTTCTATCTCGAACAGCGATTTGGAGCCTGGGCTAGAATCTATGCATCGATCTGCTACCTTCTAACCCAGTTGGCGAGGATGGGTGCAATCATGTATTTACTGGCCTTGCCTATGCAAGCTTTGTTGGGTTGGAGTATACCTATGATCATTTTCATCACTGGAATAAGTGTGATTCTTTACTCCATGATGGGAGGGATTGAAGCCGTAATCTGGACGGATGCGGTGCAGGGAATAATCCTGATTGGAGGGGCTTTGGCTTGTTTGGGAGTGATCTTTTGGGAAATTCCGGGTGGCTTTCCAGAGATTTTCCGGATAGCTCAGGAGTCGGATAAATTCAGTCTGGGAAGTTTCCGAGTGGATTTTACCACCTCCACCTTTTGGATGATTTTGGTTTATGGGCTTTTCATCAATTTGCAAAACTTCGGCATTGACCAAAGCTATGTGCAGCGCTACTTGACTGCCAAAACTGAAAAAGAGGCCAAAAAATCTACCTGGCTAGGAAGTCTACTTTATTTACCGGTTTCTTTTCTGTTTTTCTTGATCGGCACTTCTCTTTTTACTTTTTACCAAGCGCAACCTGGATTGCTGCCAGAAGGAACAGCAGGTGACCAAGTATTTCCTTACTTCATCGTCCATCAACTCCCCGCCGGAATTACTGGTCTGTTAATCGCCTCCATTTTTGCAGCAGGGATGAGCACAGTTTCTACCAGCATCAACAGTTCGGCGACTGTGATCCTCTCCGATCATTTCAAAAAGTACATTCACCCCGATCCCAGCGAAAAAACTTCTTTGAAAGTATTGAGATTATCTTCTCTGGGAATGGGAGTTCTGAGCATTTTGGTGGGCTTTGCTTTTAATGGGGTGGACAGTGCGCTAGATGCCTGGTGGGCTTTGGCCTCCATCTTCAGTGGGGGAATTTTAGGTCTTTTCCTCTTGGGACTTTTGTCCAAAACCCAAAAACCTCAGGCCCTCATCGCTGTGGTGCTGGGTGTTTTGGTGATTGCCTGGATGAGTCTTTCTTCGAATTGGGTGAAAAACGGTTTCCCTGAAACCCTCGCCAATCCACTTCATACAAACATGACCATCGTAGTCGGTACCTTGACAATTTTTGTGGTAGGATTTGGCTTGGGGATGCTACGCACGAAAAAATAGTCTCCCGACATTTTTCTTCAAAATTCTCCTTGTTCTTGATCTGAGGAGACACTTTTTGTTTACATTATAAACACATAAATGTTAAAATAATTAACATTTATAAACTCCTCGGGATTTGTTATCCGAGGTTCTATCCTACGATTTGTAATTCCTAATACCCAAACCTTCGAGGTCTCAAAAACCTCAAAGGTTCTACACCTCGTAAATCAAAAATCATAGCTCAAAAATGTTTATCAACTGCCATTCTCACTTCAGCTTCAAATACGGGACGATGTCTGTGGAAGCGCTGATCGCTGAGGCGAAGGGCAAAAAATTAGATGCCCTCGCCCTCACGGACATCAACTGTACCTCCGGGATTTTTCCTTTTATCCGGGAAGCCCAAAAATCCGGCATCCACCCTGTCATTGGCATCGATTTTCGCAATGGCGTCCGACAGCAATACATCGGCTTGGCACGAAATCAAGAGGGCTTTTTCGAACTGAACAAGCACCTCTCCGAGCACCTGGTTCACAAGCGTGAGTTCAAGGCTAAGGCGCCCAAGTTTGAAAACAGCTTTGTGGTCTATCCTTTTTCTGAAAAAGCCATCCCCCTGCGGGAAAATGAATACATCGGCATACATCCCAGCCAACTCAATAAGCTGTTGACTTCGCCTTGGTACAGGAGAAAGGAAAAATTGGTCTTACTACAGCCCGCCACTTTTACTTCCAAGCTCGAGTTTAATGCGCATCGACTTTTGCGCAGCATGGACCTGAATACGCTACTTAGCAAGCTCCCAACCGAAGAGCAGGCGGATATCACCGATCAGTTCTACTCCTATGCGGACTTGATCGCCCGCTGCGAAAGTCATAGCTACCTCCTAGTTAATGCCCAAAAGCTACTGGAGCAGTGTCAGTTTTCCTTCTATTTCCAAGCCGTCAAAAACCGCCGGGACATTCTGGGTTCAGACTGGGAAGACTTTGATTTTCTCCGCCAGGAAACCTACAAAGGTGCACTACATCGCTATCCGGATTTTTCCCCAGAAATCTCCAAACGCATCGACAAAGAACTCGAACTTATCCAGCAGAAGGGCTTTGTCTCCTATTTCCTGATCAACTACGACATCATCACCTTTGCGCAGCAGCGCAACTTCTATCATGTGGGCCGGGGCTCAGGTGCCAACAGCATCGTGGCGTATTGTCTGGGAATTACGGATGTGGATCCGATCGAGCTGGACTTGTATTTCGAGCGATTCATCAATCTCTATCGGGAAAATCCCCCCGACTTCGACATCGACTTCAGTTGGACGGATCGGGATGAGGTGACGGATTATATTTTTCGGAAATACAATGCCGGCAAGGAAGAACATGTCGCCCTGCTGGGTTCCTATAGCACTTTCCAGTACAACTCCATGCTACGGGAACTGGGCAAAGTTTTTGGTCTCCCCAAGACGGACATCGAGTCGCTGATCCACCATGCAGATAAGGAAGGCTACGAGCCGGATCAGTTTGGCAAGCTGATCATCAAGTACTCGCAAGTGCTGCACGATATGCCCTCGCATCTGACCATCCATGCCTGTGGGATCTTGATTTCGCACAAGCCCATGCACTACTACACCGCGACGGATATGCCTCCGAAAGGCTTCCCGCTTGCGCATATCGACATGCATATCGCGGAAGATATTGGCTTGCACAAATTTGACATCCTGAGTCAGCGCGGCTTGGGACACATCAAATCCAGTCTGGAGATTATCTACCAAAATCAAGGAGTAAAAGTAGATATCCGGGAAGTGGAAAAGTTTAAAAAAGATCCCAAAATCAAGGAACATCTGCGCACCGGGCATACCATCGGAGCCTTCTACGTGGAGTCTCCTGCCATGCGAATGCTTTTGGCCAAAATGAAAGCCGACACCTATTTGGAGCTTGTCGCGGCCAGTTCGATTATCCGGCCCGGAGTAGCACGCTCGGGAATGATGCGGGAATACATTCTGCGCCACATCAGCAAGGAGCGTCGAAAACAGGCACATCCCGTGATGGCGGACATCATGCCGGAGACCTACGGGATCATGGTCTATCAGGAGGACGTCATCAAGGTCGCCCACTACTTTGCCGGGCTAAGTCTGGCCGAAGCGGATGTGCTGAGACGAGGTATGAGCGGGAAATCCCGATCTAAGGATGAGTTTCAGCGGGTGAAGGACAAGTTCTTCGAAAACTGCAAGAAGCTTGGAAGAGAAGATCAAGTGGCCAAAGAGGTCTGGCATCAAATTGAAAGCTTTGCGGGCTACTCCTTCGCCAAGGGGCATTCGGCTTCCTTTGCGGTAGAAAGCTACCAAAGCTTGTATCTGAAGGCCTACTTCCCACTAGAGTTTATGGTCGGGGTGATCAATAATTTCGGGGGATTTTACCATACCGAGTTCTACGTTCACGAACTCCGGATGAACGGAGCAGCTATCCAGGCTCCGCACCTCAACGAAAGCGAATACCTCACCCGAATCACCGGTAAGACCGTCTTCTTGGGCTTTATCCATATGAAAAACCTGGAGAAAGCTACGGTGGAAAAGCTTCTTACCGAGCGGCGAGTAAATGGCCCTTTTCTGGGTTTAGCGGACTTTGTGGCTCGTGTAGAGATCGGTCTGGAGCAATTGCTGATTCTGATCCGGATGACTTGCTTTCGATTTACCGGAAAGACCAAGCAAGAACTTCTCTGGGAGGCGCATTTTCTACAAAACAAGCGAAGCACAGTGGTTCATACCAATGAGCTATTCCGAACCGGAGAGATCAGCTTTGGCAAAAAGCCCCCGGAAGTACCCGATCTGGACGAAACGGATATCCGGCAGGAGATTCTGGATCAGATCGATATTCTGGAATTTCCGCTCGACTCCCCTTTTCATCTGGTCAAAGACCAAAGCATCCAAGGCATCAAAGCCCGGGAAATGACCCAATACTTGGGGAAAAATGTGATGATATTAGGCTACCTCGTCACGGTCAAATATACCCGAACAGTCAAGGGAGAGGTGATGAACTTCGGTACCTTTTTGGATCGGGATGGAGACTGGATCGATACGGTACATTTCCCTCCCGTGGTAAAAAAGTATCCTTTCAAAGGTCGGGCAATCTACCGGATCGAAGGAAAGGTGGTGGAAGAATTCGGTTTCTATTCTATCGAAGTGGAGAAACTGGAACGGATGGGGTATTGGAATGCGGGTGACTAACCCAAAAAGCAAGATTCCTGAGGGAAATTCAATCAACACAGAAACCCCATTAAACTCCCCTATTGGAAATTCTTCTCTAAAAAGCGAAGGGAATTTCCAATCAAAAACTTTCTCAACACCTCATTGGGCTCTGCAAACTTATTTGAAAGCATAACCAAGGAATTTGGATTGCTCAGATATTTTTCAATTTCACCCAATAACATATTAGCCATTGCAGTAAAATCATCGGAAGTCCAAATCTCATCCAAAGGATTAATCGTGCCATCGAAGTCGGAGCCAATCCCAAAATGATCCCAAGCTGGAAGTCCAAAACTATCCAGCAACTCTGCAATATGTCTTAAGTGAGCCCAAATAATTTTACAAGAGTGCTGCAACCTCTTTTTCCGATTCAAAAAAAGAGGCTTCCTGATGACTTTAGGAACACCTAGCCTATTCGCGTCCAATTGCAAGGCAAAAAAGCCTCCTGAATGAACCACCTCTAAAATATCCTCATTGTAAAAATTGATTTCATCCGAACAAAAAAACTGGGAAGAGAAAGAATTCATTTTATCCCAACTACAGCCTGTTACAGCGCCATGACTTACGATAAGTGGACTCATGCCCTCAGGTCTTTGTCTATTCCATGCGTACAATTCCCTTCTGGCCTTTAAGCTCATATGCTTTAGATCAATAAGAATTGGCTTCCCATTTTTATTACTTAAGAGCGCTTCCAAAACTTCCCAACCCAATTTGGTAAACCCTGTTTGGCATTGGGGCTTCTGATTTACCAATGGACCTAACTTTTCAAGGCTTGGGGCATGCCCACAAAAATCATTTCCAAAATTGTGTCCGAATGTGATAAAGAAGGGCGGGTTTTTCCATCTTTTTAAGAACTCTACATTTTTTATTACTTCTTTGGCACAAGTTGGCCTTCCAAAATCCTCCAAACCAGAATTGAAAACATGACTTCCTTCGATAGTAGGAATTATCGCCAAACAGTTTTTTTGATTGATCGTGATCGCCAATTCATTCCAGTTTCGGATCATTTGCCACTGAAATTCCTCGCCAAAAATATTTTTTGATCGATCGGTGGAAAGGACAAATTCATATTCTGCCTTCAGTTCCCCAAAGTAATTTTCTTGTTTCTGAAGATGTCGAATTCGCTGATATCCTATCCCGGTTACAATGTTTGCGATATACGCTGTGACAGAGTCACTGAATTTCTTATTGACAAAAAATCCTTTTTCAAAGGGATAATAAGAGACAAAAGCAATCTTAACTCCCGACAAACTCATGGATGAAAAAGTAGATTGATACATTCTCGTCAATCCAGTAAGTCTATTTAGTGTTTTGGAGAAAATACCGGGCTTTTTGTATCTCCATAAATCACTATTGCCATTCGGCTTAGGATCAAAAGTATGCCCAAAAGTTTTCAAATTTGGATGTACATGCCAGTCGGCAAATTCGAATTGTTGCATGTTTTTTTTGAAAAATTATTTCTTCTTGGATTAAAAAATGCGGCAAGAAAAGACTTGCCCTTGAATAATTTTCGGAATTAATCCCACAATTTTTGATCACTAACCCCATTTACTTAAAAACTGCCAATCCCAAATAAACAAGCGAAAATTCTGGCAAACATCACTAAAAAAAACTAACACCAACCTCTGAAATGAAAGTACTCCAGGATCAAATAAATGCTGTTAAAAGTCAGAATCGACTTATTGAAGTCTTTTCAAAAAGTAAGGTCTAAATCAAACTTTTCCAATTGAATATCATCAATTCCATCCTTGTCAAATGGATTTTCCAATTGTTCCTGCACATTAAAAAGGGAAATTAAAATAAAGGTGGAGACAATATTTAAGGTGTAAAGAATCTAACAGTTACTCAATGAACTTCTGCTTCATTTAATCGGTAATAAACCTAAAGAACATAGATTATCGGATAGAGATGAATAAAAAGAAGGCAATAAGCTCGGATGGAAGTTGGAGTCCTATGGATATTTTTAAGGCCAATTTTTCAAAAATTATCCAGGAAAGTTAATTCCAGAATTTAGAATTATTTTCGACCTATGAAAGAGCAACCTTTGGTTTCTGTTTGCATTCCAGCTTTTCAGCATGCCTCATTTATATCAGAATGTCTGGAAAGTGTATTGGCTCAACAGACAAACTTCGCTTTCGAAATCATCCTGGGAGAAGATGACTCCAAGGATGGCACAAGGGAAATCTGCCAAAGATATGCCTACCAATACCCTGAAAAGATTAGGCTTTTTCTACGCAAAGATAAAGACAAAATCTCTTTGCTTGGCCGTAAATCCGGGCGAACGAACTACTTGGAAAACTTTCGCTCAGCCAATGGTAAATACATAGCAATGCTCGACGGGGATGATTGTTGGCTTAGTCACGACAAACTCCAGAAACAAGTAGAACTACTCGAAGATAATCCAGATGCATTTCTCTGTAGTTCTGAATACTTAATGGCTTCAAAAACTCCTGAGAAGGACCTCTCAGGACAGTTCACTTTCACTCCAAGATTTTTTCCAAAAGACAGATTGGATACAATGAGCTATTCTGGCCATGTATCGAACTGGATGTTTCGAAATGATCTGGGAGAGTTCCTCTCTTCACCTGCAGCCACAAAGGGCCCAATTTTGGATTTGCTGCTATTCAGCTATTTCAAAACCAAAGGGGGCTTAGTTCATTGGGACTGTCCAAGTTCATTTTATCGAAAAAATGAAAAAAGCTATCACGTCCAAAAAGGGTTGAAATCCAGAAACAAGGAACTGTTTTGGTCGGCTTGGTACCAGTTTCGGTACATACATCGAGACCCAATAAAGTGGCTTAGATTAATGGGATATCTGGGGAAAAAAGTGCTTCGCCAATATTCCAATTAAGTCCAATAGGACATTCTTACATAGACCTTTCGGTCAAAGTTAGACACCTTGCCTCGACCATGGAGCGTTCTCTTATTGTCAATAATGGCCAGCATGCCTTTTTCCCAACGGATCTCTTGGGTGAGTTTGTTAGCTGATTCGTGGATTTCAAGAATCATCTCTTTTTTGTGATTGGCATCCCGACCAAACTCCACGTATGACTTGGTCTCTTCGGGGTGAAAAATCTCCCGGATTCCAAAGGGGAGAATATTATTTATAAATGCCCACTGTTTTCCCTTTTTCTGGAGAATTGGAGAATCAAAGGCAGTCCAAACAGATTCGTCCTCAGCCTGAAACCTCATCCTAACCAAGTTAGTAGCCAAAACCTTTTCCAATTCCGCCGGACTTTCGATCCCATAGAGGTTTTGCCAAACAGATTTGGGGTGAAAACGATGGTAGGTAGCAAAGTTGTTTTCTCTCAAATAGACTTGTGTTTCCAAGCTTAGGCTTTCAAACAAGGCCACTCCATCACAATACCAGGTAGAATCAGACCAATCTCCAGGCTGCTCACAATAGAACCAAAGGAGATCCGGCGGATTAGAATTTTGAAAATACAACTCCCCATGCAATGGGACCTCGTGTCCTGACTTCAAGCCTGTGGCTGTAAAGACAGACTTTTTTTCGCCTACCAGATCTCTGCCGCTATTCCCTCCGATCACGGTATGCTTCTCTTCCTTTTGGATAAATCTTCCCCCAACCTCACTCGAGAAGGCCTCAAATTCCTCCAAGGAAATCCCACTGTTCAGTAGCACAAAACCTTGTTTATCTAAGGTGGATTTTAATTCTTGCTGGTTCATAATGAAGAGATGCCTATGGTTTGGAATACTTTTCGGGCTTTTACTATGGAATTTTTGGGTGTTTCAAATGGAGAATATCCAACCTGGTCTCGAAGTACCGGTTCCAATTCGTTGTAGCCTAATAAGTATCGGGCATGGGTGGCTCCCGTAAATCGGCTATTGAATTCGAATATCTTAAATGATCCGTTCCGATCCCGCTGTAATTGGATATTTAATGGGCCCCTGAATCCTAACGGATGAAATTTCCCCAAGGAGTCTTTTGCGATCTGTTCCAAGTCTGGATTTACCCATCGCTCGACTTCAAAACTGACTCCGTTTTTCATAAGATGCCTACCAATAAACCAACTGGAATCTTCAAGTCTTTTCGCCAGGTGGATCTGAATTGAATATTTGATTTCCTCAAAAGAAAAATGCAATGGAAATCCAATATGCTGGAATTCTTCCATTTGAGACAGGGGGTTTTGGGATTCCCCTAGGTATTCTTGAAGAATAAAATCTTTTTGTGAATTAAGACTTTTCAATTGATTCTCCTTGATTAGAATTCTAACACCTTTTGATGCAAATCCCTTTTTAGGCTTTACAATTACCGGGAATTCAAAATCAAATCCCTCCTTAATTTTTTCCATTAAAACCGTCTTCGCAAAAGGCAAATCGAGCATTTGACACAATTGATGACTTTGGAATTTATCTTCGAATTTCTCAGCCAATCCTGCATCTGTGAGCGAAATCTTGCTTTTCAAATACGGATCTTTCTCTGACATTTTGGCCAAAAGAACTGCTTCTTCATCTCTGCAAGGAATGATTAAATCTGGTTGGAAACTATCAAAACAACTTTTCAGAAAAGGAATAAATGCTTCTGAATTTGTCAAAGGGCTCAAGAAAAACTGGTCCAGTTCAGATTTTCCATGAAAGTCCTCCAAACAATTAGTCCCTGCTAAATAAAAATGGCTTCTTGAATCGCGGAAGATTTCCAAAAGATTCTGCCCCACCAAACTTCCCGTGCTTATTAACAACACATTTATTCTTCTCATTAGAAAAAGCTCAAGAGTTTAATTGGGTAAAAGGTATATACTGCAAAACAGTGTTGCGAAAATAGAAAGTATTCTTGATTTTGAGATCATGAAAATACTCCAAACCTCCTTAATTCTGATCTTTACTTTACTTGTAGTTCCAGTATTCACCTATCTTTTTGGAATACCTCTTGGTGAAAAGGAATGGGAAGCATTAAATACCTTGATGTATATCTGCGGATTTTCCATTGCCTACTGCTTCATTGTTGGGGAACTCACCCGAAACAACAGCCAAGTGGATAAGTACTGGAGCATCCTGCCAATCATTTACGCTTGGGTGATGGCGTACTACGGGGATTTCAGCCCCAGAATGATTTTGATGGCGGCATTGGTCACTGCATGGGGAGTCAGGCTGACCTATAACTTCGCTAGAAAAGGGGCTTATCGCTTGAAATTTTGGGAGGGAGAGGAAGATTATCGCTGGGAGATTCTCAGAAAAAAGCCAGAATTCCAGCCCAGATGGAAATGGACCTTATTCAATCTGTTTTTCATTTCTGGTTATCAAAATGTATTGATATTACTTTTCACCCTCCCTATGCTGGTAACGCTTCAATTTGATGGTGCGCCTTTGGGGATTTGGGATATTGTAGTTACTGGAGGAGTTTTGTTTTTCTTGATTTTGGAACTGGTTGCTGATGAGCAGCACTGGGCCTACCAAAGTGAAAAATGGAAATTGATTCGAGAAGGAAAATTACTTTATGGAGATTTTGCAAAAGGATTTTTAGACAAAGGGCTTTGGGCGATTTCCAGACATCCCAACTATCTAGGGGAACAAGGAATCTGGGTGTGTTTTTACTTTTTCTCGGCGGTAGCTTCCGGACAGTGGCTCAATTGGTCAGTGGTTGGAAGCCTGTTACTTTTGATTCTTTTCCAAGGCAGTTCCAATTTCAGCGAGGAAATCAGCGCATCCAAATATCCTGAGTATTCAGCTTATCAGGATAGAGTCCCCCGGTTTATCCCCAAGCTAAAACCTAAGAAAGAACCCGATTTAGCCCCGGAGTCAACCTAAACCAATTCTTATTTTGGGTAAGATCAAAAGACTTAGATCTTGATTTCAAAGATTCTCGAATCTTAGTTTCCCATTTAGGCAGTAATCTTATTAGTAAAAACCCTGATTACATCCAAAGGAGATTTAATTCTGCTGTTATCCTCATCTTCTAAAAGGACTCCGAGACGTGTTTCCAATTCAAATAAGATTCCTTCCACATAAAATCGGTCAACCTGAATATCGGAATAAAACCTAAGTGCCTTTTTTGGACCAGTAATCGGGATTCCAAACTCGTTGAAAACCGAAATCATAATCTTTGATTTTTTCAGTTGAGCTTTCATAAAATTTGATTTCTGAGAAATACGAAAAGAAAATTCATTTTGGATTAAGGGGATAAGATTAAAAAATAGGCGCCAAAATTAGATGGTTAAAGGAGTTAGCTCCCTTCCCTTGGGGGATTAAGTGCAAAAAATTCGTTTAAAAAATCACCCTTGTTCACTTTATAGATTGCTAAATGATTGATAAGTGAAATTTACTTTCACCAAGAAAAAAGCCTGCTGATTTTTTCTCATCAGGCTTTCTTGATTTTAGTAAAAATTGCAAATGGAGTTTTGCTAGGTACTCGGATTTGCAGAAAATGCAAAAATCACGAGAAAACGTATCATCTCATTTTTTAAAAACCATAAGTTCCGTCAGGCTTTCTACAGGATTGGACAATTTTATCCTGATACATTTTATCAGATTTGAGAATAGTAAAGAATTCGGAAACAAAAGATCGCATTGCCTTGGCATCGGCCTCTGTGTAATAGGCACTATAAGTATCAATAACTCCCATGATATCACTTTCCTTCTCCAAGAAAATACCACGGGCATAATCAAAAACAGATTGATCTCTGCAAAAACCTCGATAAAGCCGTTCTGTAACCTTAGTAATTGAAATATTGGAATTGACCTGCGCATATGGGGGATTGACCAAGCCGGTCATGTCAAAATCATAGGCAAATGGAACCACCGTCTGGGCATCCAACTTCATTACCTTTTGATTATGCTGATACAAGCCCGACCAGTCAGTATTCCCAATCATCATCTGGAAAAAGTCATGAATCACTGTCGCCGTATCAGCCATGATTTGAGGAGCAATCTTTTTCCCATCCATCACTTCCCCCTCAAATCGCTCAGCCGCATCTTCATCATCTTCGATCAAAAACCCAAGCAACTCTGTTGGCTCGGCTTTTTTATCATCTGTGTTGACAAAGGTGACTTTTACCAATCGGGTTTGAAAGGTGTACTCCGAAACCTCATCGTACATTTTGTAAGCAATAAATTCCTTGCCCACATAAGAATCAGATCCCTTGGTTTTGGCACAAGGCAAAACCAATTTCAATTTTCGGTTGCCTTGAAACAAAGTGCCTTTTGCATCATCCTTGGACATTCGGATACGCATGGGAGGATAAAAGCAACGATCCAATCGGAAATTCCCCCTAGTTCTCATTTCAAAAGGAAGGGTTTCCCAATCACCCCCTACTCCCATGACTTCAATTTCCTGAGTCATAAATACAGAGTCATTGGTATTGGCCTTCAAGTCTTTAATGGAAAAAGACATTTTCATGGCCAAAGGCTCCTCGGAATCAAACAATCGTTCTCTTTTTTCTTCCTGAGCAAACCCGGATTGGATGGAAAATACGGCAACAATCCAAAAGAGTAATCGGAATGGTTTTAGGTTCATGGTATTTCTTGTTTGGTGAAGAAATCCACCTCAAAAAAGATGGTGTTAACCAACAAGTTAAGGAAAATCGTAATCAAAAATCTATTTTGCCAATAGAACTTTTCGCCAACTAATTAGCTGATTTTCGAATCCTGATCTCTCATTTCCCAAATTCTCAAAAAGAGCATATGCGCCATTCTTCTGGCATGTTCTTTCGCAAATTCAGCAGTCTCTCCCATGAAAAAAGTATCGATTGTTTGAAACCACAGCTCCAACCAATTGCCAAAATGAGCCTGCGAAATGCTGTGATTTACTTTTTTATCTACCTCCTGATGAACTTTTGTAGGATTGAACTTACCCTTGCCTGGACCTGTCTGGAGTAAAATCATTTCCCAAAAATCTGACAAATGAACCAGATGATGATCCCAATCTTTGACAACCTCATTGAAAATGTGACCCAAGGACTCATGCTCCCTGACTTTTTCGTAAAATCTCCTCACTAAAAAATCAACCTCTTCCCGACTCTGAATTTCCAGCCTTTTCATGCATTAGTCTTTCAAAATAGGCTCTAAAACCTCCAATTTCCCATCGATATCCGAAGGAACAGGAAGTCCCAAAATTTTACAGATCAAAGGATAGACATGGATATTATCAAAGGAATCAATGGTCAATCCTTCCTTGATCTGTGGTCCATTGGCATAAAATATTGCATGAAGATCTGGGTGTTGAGGATCAAATCCATGCTCTCCTCGGGCATCTGATCCATCCATTCTCATTCTTCTAGCCACCACCTCAAGGTAATTCTGATCATCAACCAAATAGTGGCCTACATTGGCCAAAATCAAAATATCCCCAATTCGATCTCCGTAGGAATCGAGGTCTTTGTAATATTCCAAATCCCGTGGATCGAGGATTTTAAACTCTCCGGTTTTCTTTCTAAGCTCTTTCAGGACTTTTGCCTTTTCCTTTGGATCTTTCAAATACAAATGGGCCAAAGCACCGCTATTGACCACTCTGGCGTCTATTCCGGCAACAATTTGATCCAAAAGAATTCGGTTTTCCAAAGTCACTTCGGCCATCCCATGATCCGAAACCAAAATAATATTTACGTCTTGATTGAGACTTTTCACCCCTTCGAAAAGAGCGCCCAACTCATGGTCAAGCTGTTTAAGCCGAGTTGAAATTTGAGCTTCATTGTTAGGGCCAAATCGATGACCAATATCATCCATGTCAGAAAAATACATGGTGATCAACTGAGGACGAAGAGAATCGGGCTGCTGAAGCCATTCGAAGGCTTTAGATATCCGTGTCAAATTTGGAACTCGTCCATCGTAGTCAAAATACTCGCTGGGCCTCACTCCCTGAACTGCCGCCTCTGAACCCACAAAGAAATAACTGGCACTTCTCATCCCGTTTTGCTCAGCCAATACCCACAGCGGAGTGCCTCCGTACCAAGATCCGTCAGTGACTAATTCCCGCTTTCCTAAGCTGTAAACCAGGTCTTTTTCAGGATTGTAAAAGGAATTATCGACGATCCCGTGATGCTCAGGTCGCATTCCTGTGGCAATGGTATAGTGGTTAGGAAAAGTTTTAGATGGAAAAGATGGAACCATTGATTTGGCCTGAGTTCCTCCGGCAATGAATCGGGAAAGATTTTCAGGTTGGTATTTTGCGACATAATCGTGTCGAAATCCGTCAAGCGAAATTAGGATCACGATAGGTTTTTTCTCCTGAGAGAAAAGTGATGCCTGAAATCCAAAGACCAAGGCAAACAAAAAGAGAATTCGTCGCATCTTTTTTCTTTCAAAAATATCTGGATACCCTTTCTTTACCAATCTATTTTTAACTTTTGATGCCAAGCCCCAAAGACATGAAATTTTCCTTTTGCATTTTGCTCGGATCTATCCTGACTTTCTTCTCCTGCGATCCCACGAAAAAAGAAGGAATGCCCGATTCTTCCTCAAGCCTTAAGCTGACTGATGAGCAACTCCTAGACACCGTTCAATACTATACTTTTCAGTATTTCTGGAAAGGTGCAGAACCTAATTCCGGAATGGCTCCTGAGCGAATCCATATGGATGGAATTTACCCGGATAATGATGCCCATATCGTAACCACAGGAGGTACAGGGATGGGTTTAGTTGGGATTTTGGGAGCGATAGAACGAGGGTGGATATCTCGAAATGATGCCTTGAAACGATTTGAAAAAATGGTCTCTTTCCTAGAAAAAGCAGATCGATACCATGGAATTTGGCCGCACTGGCTGGATGGAAAAACCGGAAAAGTCAAACCTTTTTCCCAAAAGGACGATGGTGCTGACTTAGTCGAATCAGCCTTTTTGATGCAAGGATTATTGGCGGTAAGAGAATATTTCAAAGAAGGAAATGAAGCTGAAAAGGCGCTAGCTGCAAGGATTGACCGACTTTGGAAAGAAATGGATTGGACTTGGCATACCCAAGGAGACAAAAAGGTGCTTTACTGGCATTGGTCTCCAAATTTTGGTTGGGAGATGAATTTTCCTCTGGAGGGATACAACGAATGTCTGATCACCTATGTCTTGGCAGCTTCCTCCCCTTCCCATACTATTGATCCACAAGCTTACCACCAAGGCTGGGCAAGATCGGGTGGAATCAAAGCCGCTCAAGCCGGAGGATTTGGATTCCCTTTACAATTGAAACACAACGGAGCTGAAGAACTGGGAGGGCCATTGTTTTGGGCGCATTATTCCTATCTAAGTTTAAATCCTAAAGGACTTAAGGATCAATATGCCGATTACTGGGAGGAAAATCGAAATCAAACCCTCATCAACCGGGCTTGGTGTATAAATAACTCCGGGAACTTTAAAGGGTATGGAGAAGACCTTTGGGGATTAACCGCCTCTTATTCCATTAACTTTTACAATGCTCACCGCCCTGGAAATGACACAGGAGTAATCTCTCCTACGGCGGCCGTTTCGTCCATAGTTTATACTCCCGAAGAGTCCATGAAAGTCATCAGGAACCTTTATGAGAATTATGGAAAAAAGGTATTTGGCCCTTATGGATTCTACGATGCCATGAGTCCCCAGCATAATTTCTACCCGCAACAATACCTCGCCATAGACCAAGGCCCGATGGTTACCATGATTGAAAACTACAGATCAGGCTTAGGTTGGAAGCTGTTTATGAAAGCTCCTGAAGTCCAAGAAGGGTTGAGAAAACTGGGATTCTCCTTCCAAATTCCCTAAGAGAATCACTACCTATTGCATCAAACCTTTATAGTAGGCCGCTCTTTCTGGATTCCCGGTGGCGGTATGGAGCAAATAAAGATTATTCAAAACAGCTGGACTTGAGCCATATTTTAGCGCGTCCTCCAAAACGACAATAGCTTCTTTTTCCTTTCTCTGGATTAGCAAAGAAGTTCCGAGGTTCATTCTGGCCGAAAAAGGATCCTCAGGGTTTGCATTGACAGCAGCCCTGAAATACCGCTCAGCTTCAGCATACCTTTTGTCCTTCAGAAGTGCAATAATCCCCAAATTGGTTAGCACAACATGATTTGAAGCATCCACTTGGTATGCTTTTAAAAACTGCTTTTTTGCCTCAAGCGTATCCCTGTTTTCAATAAGTGCTTTTCCGAACGCCGCAAAATAGCTTGGATACTTGGCAGCTCCTCCGAATTTTTCAAAATCACCCTCAATCTTCCGGTAATTTTGAATGGCTTTAGGATAATCTTTTTTCTCAAAAAAGTCATTTCCAGCCCGTAAAGCGAGCAAAAATCTAGTTTCCTCCACATTCCCTAAAGAGTCGATTTGGAACTCTGCCGCTTTTTCAAGCATTCCCAAATCAGTGTATAAATACGCCAATAATCGCTCGATTTCCGGGTCTGATTTTTCTTTTCGAGCTTTTTCAAAAGCTAAAATTGCCTCCTGATTTTCTGTCAGTCTCAAATGGGTATTTCCCAAATTCTTATAAGTAGAATACAGATCCGGTTTTTGAGCTTCCAAGGCTTTGAGATACATGAATTTTGCCTCCTCATAGTTTCCCTTAGCGTATTCCAATAAAGCCAACTTAAACCAACCGAAAAATAACTTTGGCGCTTTTGTAGTAGCTAATCTTAAAGTTTCCTCCGCACGAATTGAATCCCCTAATCCTAAAAGCGATTCAGCCAAGGTATTGTAATATTGGGGTACCGGATTAGGCTCTCCCAAAATGTCAAATCCTTGATCGTAATGGAACACAGCCTTTTCAAAATAGGGCTTGGCTGAATCCACGCTGGTTTTTTCAATTTCTTTTCCCTGCAGCCTTAGCTCCTCGGCATACATGATATGAGTCCTCCAACTATTCGGGGAAGTCTCCACTCCGGAGGAAGATAGACTCATATTACTTTCCCAAACTTGGGAGCGGGCAATTGTTTTCCATGAAAAAAGCACCCCAATAAATAAGACGAGACCCAAAACTCCTTTTATGCCCAGATTAGGAGCTTTTTTCTGAAAGAAATCATATAGTCCAAACACCACCAAAAAACAAAATGACAATGATGGGATAAACATGAACCGCTCACCCAAATTGGAACCTATAATCAAGGAAGGAACCAAGTTGGCAAAGATTGAGAAAGACGTAAGGTAAAAAAGAATTCCAAAACTGTAGAGGCTTCTGGTTTTAAAGCCTTTGATTGCAAAATAGACTAATCCCCCAAAAACCAAGAAACTTAGCCACACCCAAGGACTGATAAAAGTTTGGATAGCAATTTGGCTAAAGGAATAATCCCAAGACAAGGGATGAGGGATTAGCAAAAGTTTCAGGTACTGCAGATAAATATAAAAATTGGTCGCAATCCACTCTGAGCCTGAGGCCGCGTATAGGACTGAATTCACCAAACTTCCATAGCTGTCCCCAGAGGCTGGATCTAGAAAAATCGAGCGCAGGATCATATAAATTCCAAAAGGAATCAGAAAAGGCAGGGTAACCTGAATGGATTTTTTAAAATCATTTTTCAGGAAAAACCAAGAGATCAAAAACACCAGCGCCATTAGAGGAATGCTTTCCTCTTTCGAAAGAAGGGAAAGAAAATACAAGCCCAGGATGATGCCCCATTGGATAGGTTTGGGTTTTCCAGAATTAGAAAACCAAATCAAAATGGCTGAAAAGGCAAATAAAGAAGAAAGTAACGTATCCCTGCTTTTTACCGAAGCTACCACTTCAGTATGAATCGGGTGTACTGCATAAAGAACCAGAATCAAAAGCGCGATCCAACCAGGGAGTTGACGCTTTTCACCCAGCTTCAAGAGAAACGATCCAATGACCCAGAGCAAGGCAAAATATAAAATCACATTTATCGTGTGCCCCACGCTGGCATCAAATTCCCCAACCAATTGCCGTTCAATGGCAAAAGTAAGCAAGGTGAAAGGCCGGTAAATACTGGAATTTGTGGGGTTGATTTCAATAAAATTCATGGAACCGAACTGAAACAACTCGGTCCATTTTTCTGTGCCCAATTGGGTGACTCGATTGAAATAGGTATAAATCCCATCATCTCCCGAATAGCCATAGGGTATGGTTTGGAGATAAAGAAGTGCACCAAAAAGAGCGATAAGAATTACCCAATACTGATTTTTAAACTTCATAGGGAAAAAGATTCAAGCCTGAAAATACAGATTATTCCAAATCAAAGCGCATCAAGAAATCATTCTGCAACTCATCTCCAAATTGAAAAGGGTGACTTCCAAAGATGCTAAAGCCCTTTTTCTCATAAAATCGGATAGCACGGGGATTATGTTCCCAAACTCCCAGCCAGAGATAGGTCAATTGGTTTTGCTTTGCAAATTCCTTCGCCTTTTCCATCAGAAGATCCCCCACTCCTTTGCCTAAATATTCCTCTAAAACATAAAGCCTGGCTATCTCCAAACTTTCAGGATCATGGATATCGGTCTGTGCAGGATTTAAATTAAGCTTTGAATAACCTAAAATTTCACTCCCAGATATGGCTATAAAAAATTTTGAATTTGGGTCTCTCCATTCTTCTTCAAGTTTTTCTAAGGTAAAAGCTTCATTTAGGTAAGCCTCAACATTCTCAAGTTTATTCCCTGCTGTGAAAGCTTGTAAAAATGATTTTCTTGCGACGTCTACAAGTCGTTCTATATCTGAAATTTCAGTGAGTCTTATTTGAAAATTAGGTGAATTCATAGAGGCTATTTAAAATATGGCTGGAAGTCATCTGCGATTACCCAGCAAAATAATTAAAGCAGCAGTCCCAAACATAATCAAGCTGTAAATCGCCGAAGGGATGGTCATAACGGAGTTTACAATCAAAGTAGCTGCGATCGTAATCCCCAATGTTCCATTCTGGATTCCTGACTCAATGGCGATAGTCAGCCTTTGTTTGAAATCCAATCCTGCGAGTTTTGACAAGCCATATCCAAGTCCAAGAGTAGCCAGGTTCAAAGCCAGTGAAGCTGGCCCCGCATCGATAAAAAACTGAACCAGGTTATCCTTTTCCTTAACAAAAGCTGCGACAACAATGATCACAAAAAAGATGGTAGAAAACTTCCGGAACGGGTTTTCCAATAGTTGAGCTAGTCCAGGAGCTTTCCTTAGCACCAACATTCCAATGACAACAGGAATAATTGTAATAGCCAATACTGCGATGACTGTTCCTAAAATCTCCAACTTTTGCTCCTCTCCTCCTGGAATAAAGTAAACGATGGAAAAATTAACTAAGAATGGAATCGTGATCACAGTGATCAAAGAAGAAAAGGAAGTAAGCGTGATGGAAAGTGCCGAATCTCCTTTTGCCAGATGGGTAATCAAATTAGAAGTGGCTCCACCTGGACAGGCTGCCAAAATCATCAATCCCACTGCAAGTTCTGGAGGGAGTTGAAATAATTTGGCTATGAAAAAGGCCACTAAAGGCAGCAATATTAGTTGATTGACCAAGCCTAAAGTAACCGCTTTAGGATAGATTAAAATCCGCTTAAAGTCCTCCAAGGTTAGGCTCAAGCCCATCCCAAACATAATCACTGCAAGAGCAAGTGGCAGAAAAAGCTCAGTTAAAACACTGGATTCCATAGGATTTTGGGTTAGTGGGCAATGTTATTGGGTTATTGATGTTGAGTGTAGCCTCTAGTTTACTTCGATATTCGACATTCGGAGTTCGATATTCGAAATTTTAATCTTTCGATAATTCTGAATTTGATCCATTATTGAATCAATTTCGAACATCGAATGATGAACGCCAAATAATGAAGTTATTTCGAGCCTCTTGTGTCTAGCTTCTTGAATCTTGCCTCCTGTTACCAGCGACTTGATACTTGATACTTGCTTCTATAAAAACCCCGCTACCGCAAAGCCAATATATGTTCCAAGCGCATTGCCAAGGCTCCCAACAAGAACCCCCGGAATCAATAAATCTGGCCTATTCAAACTTTCAGCAGCTGCAATAGCTGTCGTATTTCCTCCTACATTGGCTTGGGAAGCAACTGCTATCACATCCCAATCCATTTTGAATAGTGCGCCAACTCCAAAAATTACCAAGCCATGAACGGCGACTAAAACGCCAACAAACAGCAATAAACTACCTGCAATATCTCCCGACTGAGCTAATGCCCCAAAATCACAAAGCGTACCTATCACAGCCAGGAAAATTAAAATCAAGAAAAAGCCAATTGTATGTTTTCCGTAGAGTTGCTGCACAGACGGAAACTGAGCTAGAATCAAGGCAAGGGTGGTCAAAAAGATAATTTCAGGAACACTGGGAAACCAATAAACCAAAACTTTGCTCACTGTCATTCCTAATAAACCTAGGGCCAAAATGGAAGCTAAGGAGGAAATGGAGATATGTTCTATGGATTGAATTTTCTCAGTTCCTTGAGCGGAAGCAAGCTTTTTTCTAGGAAAAAGCTTCTGCAGGTATTTAGGCAAAATCAAGGTGGCAATAATCCAAGGTGTACCAATCAGATTATCCACCACGGTAGTCGCGGCAAAAAGATTCCCCGCCTCATTCACTTTATAGTGCAATGCAACCGCATTGAAATTGATGGAGCCGCCGATATAGGTCCCAGTGTACATTCCCGCCACAGCCGGAGCCAAATCCCCAATCTTAGCTTCAGGGTTAGCGACAAACCAAGCAACCAAAACACCTACAACCGTAGCCAAGGATCCTAACAAAAACATCAAGAGCAAGGGAAGTCCAGCTTTTTTGACACTTTTCAAATCAACTTCCAATAAGGCAATAAATATCCCCAAAGGGGCGAGATACATGAAAACTCCATCATAAACTGGATTACCACCCATTGCACTTGGAATAATTCCAATATTGGAAAAAAGGGCACAAAAGAGAATCACCCAAATCGGAGTCCCTACGGTCTTTCCCCAAGAAAAACGAGTCAGCCATTGCGCGAAAAACACGCCTATGCATAGTACCCCTGCAATAAATATCGGCTCGTCTGAAAAGCTCATTGGGGAAAATAGAAAAAATACTTCAATGCATTTCGACTATTAATCTTAGGGTAAGAAAAAACTTTTGATTTCCCGAATAATCGTATTTACCTCATCTGAATTCAAATGCGAGTTCAGCGGAATAGAGAGAATCTTTTTTGAAAGCCTTTCTGAAATTGAGAAATCTCCTTCTAATGTTAAAAAAGGCTTCATCTCAGGCAGGATCTTTGGATAATGAATCGCTGTTCCTATCCCTATTTTTTCCAAATGTCTTCTCAATTCATCCCTTCGCTCGGTTTGGACAACAAAAAGGTGTGCATTATGGTCCTCGGCTAAAATTCCTTCCGGTAAAATCAAATCCGAAATTCCGGAAAACTCTTCCAAATAGTACTTAGCAATTGCCTTTCGCCTTGTTTGATTTCCTTCAAAATCTTCCAGCATTACATTCAGAAATGCTGCCTGAATGGAATCAATTCTACTGTTTCTTCCAACAAGTTCATGTTGATCCCGAACTGGCTGTCCGTGATTGAGTAGGAGTCGGATTTTTTCAGGCAAAGCAGAATTCTGAGTTAAACACATTCCAGCTTCACCAAGGGCTCCAAGATTTTTGGTGGGATAAAAACTTAAGCAACCCACATCACCCCAAGTTCCAGCTGCTTTGCCTTTTTGAAAAGCCCCAAAAGCTTGAGCTGCATCTTCGATAACAAAAATCCCAGATTGAGAAGCTTTTTGAACCAAGGGCTCCATGTCCACCATTTTCCCATATAAATGAACTGGAATAACTGCTTTGGTTTTTGGAGTCATGGCATTTGGCCAGTCTTCAGAAATCAATCCCTGCTCATCCGTATCCACAAAAACCGGTTTCGCCCCAACCAAAACCACCGCCTCTGCAGTAGAAACCCAAGTTAAAGCGGGAACAATCACTTCATCACCCAGACCGATACTCAGGGCACGAAGGGCGAGTTCCAAAGCGTCAGTCCCATTGGCACAAGAAATCGAATAGGAAGATTTCAGAAATTTTGAGACTGTATTTTCAAAATTTTGCACCTCTAGCCTTCCTGAAAAAATCCCTTCTTCAAGCACCTTCTCAAAGCGATCCTTTAGCCTTTCCTTTAGGCTGGAATCCATTCGTTTTAGATCAAGAAAGGGTATGAGCATCCAGAATTTTGGCTAAATCAAAAGTTAAAGATCTTCGGGAGAATCGGGCGAATTGAGGTGAATTTCCGCCTTTTCCTTTTCCATCCATCAGTTCCCGCAAAACAACCTGAATCCCCACAAAATCCTCATGCCGAATGACTTTTCCACCCTCAGCCTGATTCAAAATCTGCGCTGAATCCCCCTCAGGATCACCCAAAGCAACTATAGGGATTCCTGTAGCCAGGTATTCAAATAGCTTACCCGGAATATTTCCTTTGGCATTTTTGGTATCGGTGAGGATCAAAACTAGGCCATCGGCCTTCGCATAAAATCCAAAAACCTCCCCATGGGAAACGTAACCCGGAAAATGAATGCGATTGACAAGCCAAGAATCAGCGGCTACAAACTCCTTCACAGGATCCGAAACCTTCCCTACAAAAGTGAAGTCAACTTCCTCCCCTGTTCCCTGAAATTCTTCCTTGATTGCTTTTAAAAGGGGAATTGGATTTCTGATTGCATCAATCACTCCGGTGTAAACCAAATGAAGCTTTTCTTTCACTTTTGCTTTTGGAGAAAAATCGGAAGGGATATCGGCAGGGTCAAACCCATTCGTCAGGAGCTGAATTTTGCGATGGGATAATTTCTCTAGATCAAGTTGAAAAGTTGGAGAAATAGTAATGACCTCATCGGCTTCCTTTAAAACAGACTCCTCCAGTTGCAAATGTCTTTTCCGAATTCGAGCTGCCATGGGGAGTTTATCCAAAAACTCCCATTGAGACCAAGGATCACGAAAATCAGCTATCCAAGTCAGTCCGGTTTTTCGCTTGAGTTCTCTTCCGATCAAATGCATGCTATGAGGCGGTCCAGTCGTGATTACTGCCTGATATTGTCCGTTTTGAACCAGATCAAGCAGGAATTTCACAGATGGCTTCACCCAAAAAACTCTAGGATCCGGTACCAGAAAGTTGGCTCGCATCCAGATGGCAGCCTTTTCCAAAAACCCTTTTTCCTTTTGCTCCAAAAGTCGTCCTGGATGAGTTTTGGATTTCCTTTTTACCCTGGAAAAAAGCTGGTATGGTTCCCAAATCGGAAATTTGATAACCTCCAAACTTGTAGGGATTTCCTTTTGGAGACTTTCGTCTTTCAAATCAAAATCTGGATTTTCAGGAGTGAAAATCACAGGCTCCCATCCAGCTTCTGGAAGGTATTTGGCAAATTTCAACCAACGCTGAACACCGGAACCTCCACTGGGTGGCCAATAATACGTAATGATGAGGACTTGCTTTTGCATGGAAATACCAAAGTACCATGTACAAAGTACAAAGTACAAATGAGTCTAAAGAAAAAGGGGAAAGTTTCCTCTCCCCAATTATCAGCCAGATTCAAATATTTATAGAACTCTATTAAAAGATCGCAAAGGCAAACTGAACGATTTGAATTATTAATATAGCACCAGCGCAAATGAACAAGACTTTAACGGCTTTACCCATTTTCTTCCGATCATTATTAATAAGGCCTGTGAAAAGCAACCAAAAGATAATTGAAACACCAACCAGACCTGTCAAAACAGAAACTATGGTTAAAACTAAGGTGATCAACTCCATTGTTGTTTTCCAAAATTCACTTTATTCCCCTTGCGCCAAAGAATAACCTCTGACTCCATCGAAAGTGTATAGGTGCTCAGTTTTGATGAAATCAAATCCAAGTCCTTGGATCTGTCCCAATAGAGCCAAAACCTCATCATGGGAAACCACTCTTCCGTCAGCGGATTTGAATCTGCATCTCCAGTGGTCTGTACAGAATGTTTCTTTCAAACCTTCTGGGAAAACTTTTACTCCCCTGTTGGTAATCAGATGCAATTGAAGTCCATTAACATTAGCCTGACGTAATCTTTCACCGATCACATTTGGATTTCTTCCGTCCTCATCCCAGTCGATAAATACATCCACACCAGTCAATTCTTTCTTAGCCTTGTTAACAGGCTTAAGCTTCACGTTCATTGGCTTGGTGTCTTCCTTGTCAAAAGAAGCAGGAATCATTTTAGCCGGCATTTGACCTAATCTTTCAATCACCGCCTGTGCGAATTCCTGAGTTCCCACTTTTTTGCTGGATAGACCTTCCTGATAAATATCTCCGGTATGAATTCCATCCTCCAAGGTCTTCATCCAGGCATTGGAAATTTTCTCCGCAATTTCAGGTTGACCGATATGAACCAACATCATGATCGCACCATTCAGCAAACCGGAAGGGTTGGCCATATCCATACCTGCGATATCTGGAGCAGAACCGTGGATAGCTTCAAACATCGCTACTTCTTCCCCAACGTTTGCCGAACCTCCAAGTCCTACAGAACCTGTCACCTGGGCAGCTACGTCGGAAATAATATCTCCATAAAGGTTGAGCGTAACGATCACATCAAAAATTTCAGGACGCTCTGCAATCAAAGCCGTTCCGATATCGATGATTTTATGCTCTGTCTGAATTTCAGGATATTCTTTAGCTATCTCGTCAAAAGTTTTGTGGAAAAGACCATCGGCCAATTTCATGATATTGTCCTTGGTCATGCAGGTCACTTTCTTTCGGCCATATTTTTTAGCATACTCAAAAGCATAACGGATGATTTTCTCAGAACCTGGCTGAGAAATCAGTTTCAGAGTTTGGTAAACTTCCTGAGTTTGTCTGTGCTCGATACCTGCGTAAAGATCTTCCTCATTTTCTCGGATGATCACCAAGTCAGTTTTTGGAAAATGGGTTTTGATGAATGGGGCGTAGGCCTTACAGGGTCTGACATTGGCGTACAATCCAAAAGACTTTCTGGTAGTTACATTCAAGGACTTAAATCCTCCACCCTGAGGGGTAGTGATTGGTGATTTCAAAAAAACTTTGGTCTCTCTCAAAGAATCAAAAGATTTAGGTTCCATTCCTGAACTGATCCCTTTGAGGTATACTTGCTCACCGATTTCAATCACATCGTATTCCAGTTGAGCTCCGGCAGCTTCCAGAATAGCCAAGGTGGCTTTCATGATTTCCGGACCGATTCCGTCGCCGTATGCAACTGTAATTTTTCTTTTGGAGGACATAAGGGTAGTTTGTTTAGTTGAAATTTTCGTACGGCAAAAGTAATCAAAAATGCTTTTTTGACCCGATGGAATTCAGTTATTCTCCGGGAATCTTTCAGTTTATTTTCTATTTAAAAGTCAAAAAATGAAGGCATTTTGGATAATTCAAAGGCATCAAGTTTGGCTTTGCATGCCCTTACCGTATATTTGCTTTTCACATCCTTAGTCTTTATGGCAGATTTTGCAAATATCCTGACCGAAGAAAAAAACGGACTCCTTTACCTCACTATCAATCGGGAAGACAAGCTAAATGCATTGAATTTCGATACTCTTGAAGAACTTAAATCGATCTTTGAAGAGGTGGTAGACAATAAAGCTATCAAAGCAGTAATCATCACCGGAGCAGGAGAAAAGGCTTTTGTGGCAGGTGCAGACATCAGTGAAATTGCCAATCTGAATGAGGTGAATGCAAGGAAATTTGCAGAAAACGGACAGGAGATTTTTGCGATGATTGAAAATTGTCACAAGCCTGTGATCGCGGTAACCAATGGATTTACTTTAGGCGGAGGATGTGAATTGGCCATGGCTTGCCACATGCGGATTGCCTCTGCAAATGCAAAATTCGGTCAGCCTGAAGTCAATTTAGGAATCATCCCTGGCTATGGGGGTACTCAGCGTTTGACGATTTTAGCAGGAAAAGGAAAAGCCTTTGAGTTGATGATGACCGGAGATATGATCGGCGCAGAAGAAGCCAAAAATCTTGGCTTGGTGAATCATTTACTTCCTACCAAAGCAGAAGCTATTGCCAAGGCCGAGGAAATCATTGGAAAAATCATGAGCAAGGCTCCTTTGGCAATTGGCATGATAGTAGATTGTGTCAATGCAGTCTATCTCTCAGAAGAAAACGGCTACCAAACTGAAGCCAATAGCTTTGCCAGATGCGTCAAATCCGGAGATTATAAGGAAGGAACCTCTGCATTTTTGGAAAAAAGAAAGCCGGTTTTCAAGGGAGAGTAAGCCCCTCGCTACTCCATGAGCAACCTGAAAAAACTTGCCGGTCAAACGGCTATTTATGGACTGAGCAGTATCCTCGGTCGTTCCATCAATTTTTTATTAATCATCATCTACACCGCCTATCTGGATACGGCGGCTTTAGGTGCTTTTACCGGGATTTATGCTTTAATCGGTTTTTTAAACATTGTTTTCACCTATGGAATGGAGACAGCTTTTTTTCGATTTTCAACAGGAAAAAATCTCAATCCTCAAACCGTTTACCGAAGTACCCAAACCCTTCTTATCCTTTCGACGCTAACATTGGGAACTGGAGTTTATCTGGCCGCACCTTGGTTGGCTCAGGTAATGGATTACCCAGGAAAGGCTTATTTATTCCGCTGGACAGCATTGATCCTTTCTTTTGATGCGATTTTAGCCATCCCATTTGCCAAACTTAGACTTGACAATAAAGCATTCGACTTTGCCGGAGCCAAGTTGATAAACATCCTTTTAAATGTCTTTTTCAATCTGTTTTTCATTGTTTGGCTTCCTGAATTGGCTTCTAGTGGCCAAATCAATCCTACGGGATTTGGCCTAAACGAAAATTGGGGAGTAGAATATATTCTTCTTTCCAACCTGCTGGCTAATGGGTTGATCATCCCATACGTTTGGTGGAGAGCAGGATTTTTCGGATTTGGGTTGGAGAAAAGCATTCTTGGCCCAATGTGGAATTATTCCCTCCCTTTGTTATTTATGGGCTTGGCAGGGGTCACCAACGAACTGGTTTCCCGATTGCTTTTTGAATACGTGCTTCCTGAAAATTACTATCCTGGTTTGAGTTCCAGAGAGGCTGCTGGAGTCTTTGGAGCCAATTTCAAACTGGCCATTTTGATGAATTTGGTTATCCAGGCATTTAAATATGCCGCCGAACCTTTCTTCTTTAAGCAATCAACAGATAAAAACTCTCCGGAATTGTATGCCAAAGTAATGCATGCTTTTGTTCTATTCTGCTCGATTTTGATGATTGCCATCTCGGTAAACTTGTTCTGGATTGGACCTTTATTTTTGAAGGGCACGGTATATTCTGAAGGGTTTTTCATAGTCCCAGTTTTACTGATGGGCTATTTGCTTTTGGGCGTCTATTTTAACCTTTCAATTTGGTTTAAAGTCACCGACCAAACCAAGTACAGCTTTTGGATCACCTTGGCCGGGGCAGTGGTCAGTGTTTTGGTTATTTGGTTTTTGGTTCCAGTTTGGGGGTATATGGGTGGTGCTTTGAGCACCTTGACCTGCTATTTGGTCATGACTGGGCTTTGCTACTTTTATGGACAAAAATTCTACCCCATTCCTTACCAAACTTCCAAAGGGCTCATCTATCTAATTTGCGCATTTGGATTGAGCTACTTAGGTTTTTACCTAAACCTTGAATCAGAAATCCTGAATTTTATGTTGAAAAATTTCCTGATCCTCATCTTTTTGGGACTGATTCTCGTTTTGGATAAAAACCAAATCAAAGCCTTGTTTGTCCGCAGGAGCCCCAGATAAGTCCTCAAAGATTGAAGGAAATTTAGCCTAAAACCAACGAGGATTACTGGGTAAAAAACCGGCCAATTCCACAAAAGGCATTATGTTTGTACCTAAATGCTGCATTCAAAAAAGCAAGTGAAATTCATCCCCTATCTTTTCTTATTCAGCCTAATTTTTCTAGGAATTCCTGAGGGTTTTTCTCAGGAGAAATTGTCCAAGAAAGAGGCAAAGCGCCAAGAAAACAAGACCAAAGGAAGCCGATATTTTATCGAAGGCGAAAAATCACTTGTCTTGGGTGATTTGGAAAAAGCCTATTTCTATTTTCAAAAAGCAAGGGAATTTTCTCCCGAAGAACCGGCTATTTCTTACAAAATTGCTGAGGTCCTTGTCCGAAACAACCAACCTGAAAAAGCCCTTCCATTTGCAGAAGAGGCCACACTAGCTGACCCAGACAATAAATATTACGCCCTGATGGAAGCAGAGATTTTCACCAATCTAAAGCAACCGCTCAAGGCAGCTGAGATTTTGGATCGATTGACCTCGGATACCGAAAAGAATCAGCAATACAACCTCGATCTTGCATCTATCTACCTGCAAGCCGGAGAGTTCGATAAAGCACTTGTCGTTTTGGACAGAGCCGAAGATTATTACGGAGTTCGCGAGCCTTTTACTTTGCAAAAGCAAAGAATTTATCTCCGCAAGAATAACCTTCCAAGTGCCTTAAATGAAGGACAAAAACTCATCGAGGCTTTTCCCGGCAATCCCAATTATGTGCTCAACCAAGTCGAAATCCTTTACAACAACGGGAAATTGGATGACGCATTAAATCTAGTGGAAGGGGAAATTGCAAAGTACCCCAATCAGCCTGAGCTAAGAATGGCTGCCTATACCCTATTAAAGGAAAAAGGCCAAAATGAACTGGCTCTAGAAAATTTGATTTCAGCCTTTGATAATCCTGACTTAGATCCTGAGGTGAAAAGCAAAACTTTTATTTCTATCCTAAATGAGCTTCAGACTACTCAAAGAGATCAATTGTTGGATCAGTTGGAAACCAAGATGTTAAAGCTTCATTCAAACGATGCTAAAGTTTTGGAAGCTGTTGGAGAGCGAAGGAAAAAGCAGGGAAATATGGAATCTGCGATTGAATTCTATAAAAGATCCATTCAGGCTGATCCTAAAAACCCAGCAATCCTTGAACAAGTGATTTTGAATTCCTTTGGGGAAAATGCCAATTTCCAAGAGCTGGAAACTTACACCATTCTTGGTGTGGATGAATTTCCAGAAGCACCGGAATTTTGGTTTTATGATGGAGTTGTGAAATCCGCTCAAAAGAAGGATTCTTCTGCCGTCAATTCCCTTAAAAAATCTCTGGAACTTAACTCAGGCAAAAACCCACAGCTCGACCAAGTAGCTTTTGGATCTTTAGGAAACAGCCTTTACAATCTAGGTGAGAAGGACTCTGCATATTATTATTTTGACAAAGCCCTTTCCCTCAATCCGAATGACGAGCAGGTCTTGAATAATTACGCTTACTTCCTTTCTTTAGAAAAAAAGAACTTAGATAAGGCCAAAGCGATGGCGGAAAAGGTAGTGAAGAAATTCCCAACCAATTCAACTTACTTAGACACCTATGCATGGGTTTTGTTTCAAATAGGGAATTATCAAGAAGCTCAGAAATACATGCATACGGCCATAGAAAATGATCCGGACCCAAGTGGAGTAGTCATGGAGCACTACGGAGACATTTTATACCATGTTGGCAAAGTTTCTGAGGCTATTTCCTGGTGGAAAAAGGTGGAAGGAAATCCCGAGGCTTCTGAAAACCTGAACAAGAAAATCAAAGAAGGAAAATACTATGAATAAACTTTTTGCAGCCCTTGTTCTTTTCGGCTTAGTCTCCTTGGCAAGCTGTTCCAAAAAGACAATTCTTTTTGATGGTGGAGAAGAAATGAAGGAATTCGAGCCAGTAGAGGCTGAATATGAATACCTAAGTGCCAAAGCAAAAATCGTAATTGAGGAAGAATCCGGAAAAATAACGCGAGGAACACTCAGTCTACGGGCTAAAAAAGATAGTGTACTTTGGTTTACCATGTCCCCGGGAATGGGAATGGAGGCAATCAGAGGACTTTTCACTCAGGAGAAAATCCAAATTCGGGATAGAGTCGGGCAAGACGATGTCAACTTAACCTATGAAGAATTCGAGCGGCTGTATGGTTTGAAACTTTCCTTGGAGATTTTTCAGAATATCCTCTGGGCCAATACTCCCTTCCCTTTCGACTATCAGGACAGATTGGTTAAGGTTGGTAAAAAGTACGAATTGACCCAAACAAGAAACGGAGTCCGTTATTTCAGCAAAGTGGAAACCTCCCATAGAAAAGTCTCTGAAATGAGTTCAAATTCTTTGGATGACCGGGGCTCCCTTTTGGCGAGTTTTCCAAAGTTCTTGGATGCAAATTCCCAACCTTTTCCGGCAGAGGTATTATTTAAATTTGCCTACAGACTTCCAGAGGGAAGTCAAACCACTATTGTTCATTTAGAATGGACATCCATTGATCCAAATTCAAGTCCACTTAGCTTTCCTTTCAGATTTTGATTTATGAGAATTCTGAAATACACCGTTTTATTTATTTTTTGTCTGACTTATTTCTCAGGGGAAATTTTTTCTCAGACAAAAAAATCCAGAGAGGAACTGGAGCGAGAAAAAGCCGAAGTACAGGCCAGATTGAGAGAATTTGACGCTATTCTTAAACAAACAACAGCCACAAAAAGAACCTCAATCGGTGAGCTGAATGCCATTACCCAGCAATTTCAAACCCAAAACCGATTGGTAAATACCTTGGATCGGGAAGTTAGGTTGATCAATCAGGAAATTGAGGAAACAGAAAGAAAAATCCGAAGCCAAGAGCAGCAACTCCAGGACCTAAAAGCAGAATATGCAAGGATGATTTACAATTCATCCAAATTAAATCGAGGCTTATCGATCGTGGCTTTTGTGTTTAGCTCAACAAATTTCAATCAATTGTACATGAGGCTAAAATACCTCAAGCAGTACAGCGACAGCCGAAAACAGCAAGCCGAGCAAATTGTGAAATTAACTGCTGAATTGGCCGAACAACGAGTTTTGCTGGATCAGAGAAAAGAAGAGAAGGTGGTTGTCCTAGCAGAAGAGCGAACTGAGCGGGAAAAGCTGGAAAAAATGAGAAAAGACCAGCAAGGCTTGGTCAATACACTTTCCAGAAAAGAACGAGATATCCAGCGACAGATCGCAGCGACTAAAAAGCAGCAAGAGCAGCTCAACAGAATGATCAAAGCTGCCATCGAAGATGAAATCCGAAGAGCTGAAGCCGAAGCCAATAAAACCAACAGTACTACGACCAAACGTGCTGGTACTTCCATGCCAATGACACCTGAAGCTGCGGCCTTATCAAGTTCTTTTGCTGGAAACAGAGGTAAATTACCTTGGCCTGTAGAAACCGGATTTGTTTCAATTGGTTACGGAACTTACCCTCACCCGACCTTGAAAGGAATTGTATTGGACAGCGATGGTCTGGAAATTCGTACCCAGCCCAACTCTAATGTTCGGTCAGTATTCGATGGGACAGTGAGTAAGATTTCCACCTTGCCGGGATTTGGCTTGACTGTTATAATTAAGCACGGAGAATATTTCACACTTTACAGTCGTTTAAAATCTGTATCGGTAAAAGTTGGCCAGAATGTAAAGGCCAAAGAATCCATCGGACAGGTATCCACCAATGCTGAAGGGCAGGCTGAAGTTCACTTCGAAACTTGGAAAGGTCTACAAATCATGGACCCCGCAGCATGGATTACATCCAAATAGATTCAAAAATCGTACATTCATAAAAAAGATTAATAGAAGTCGCGGGAACCTTGGCTAAGCGACCGACAGTTGTATCTTTGTAACCTGTATATCCTTAAACACACACCATCATGACTACATTAGGTTTCATTCAAAACATGGGCGGAGGTTCTTTGATTTTAATTATCCTGGTAATCCTCCTTTTGTTTGGTGCAAAAAGGATCCCTGAATTGGCCCGAGGATTGGGTCGTGGCATCAGAGAATTCAAAGATGCTACCAAAGAAATTCAGAACGATCTTGAAGATGGGCTGAAAGACAAAAAGAAGTAATCCCCTAAGCCAAGTAACATTGGAGAAATTTAGTTCATTCGACGAAATCAAAAAATCGCTCGAAAAGAAAGAAACTGATTGCCGTGCAATCGTTGAGTATTACTTAAAAAACATCCAAACGAAGGCGCATCTCAACGCCTTCGTTGATGTTTATGAGCAATCCGCTCTGGAAAAAGCCGATCAATTAGACGAAAAGATTGCCAAAGGAAAGGCCGGTAAGCTAGCCGGAATGGTTGTTGGCATCAAAGATGTCTTGAATTACCAGGGCCAGGAAGCCAATGCTTCTTCCAAAATCCTCAAAGGATATATTTCCCAATTTACAACGACTGCAGTTCAGAGACTGATTGATGAAGACGCAATTATCATTGGAAGACTCAACTGTGATGAGTTTGGCATGGGCAGCTCTAATGAAAATTCTGCTCATGGAAAAGTACTTAATGCTCTGGACGAATCCAGAGTGCCCGGAGGATCTTCTGGAGGATCTGCAGTAGCCGTTCAGGCCAATCTTTGCACTGTTTCTTTAGGAACTGACACAGGCGGATCTGTCCGACAACCTGCAGCTTTTACCGGGATTATCGGGATGAAACCGACGTATTCTCGAGTTTCACGTTGGGGTTTAATTGCTTATGCCTCCTCCTTTGATACCATTGGCATTTTTTCAAAAACAGTCAAAGACAATGCTTTAGTGATGGAAATTATGGCTGGCCATGATGAAATGGACAGTACTTCTTCCAGAAAACCAGTCCACCCATACAGCGAACTGCTTCACTTTGATAAGAAAGTGAAAATCGCCTATATCCAGGAAACAATTGATTCTTCTGCCCTTCAACCCGAAATTAAAGAAAACACGCTTTCAGTTTTGGAAAAACTGAAAGCCGAAGGACATGAAGTTGAGGAAGTTCATTTCCCGCTATTGAAGTACGCCCTTCCTACCTATTACATTCTCACCACAGCCGAAGCAAGCTCAAACCTTTCTCGATTTGATGGGGTGAAGTATGGCTATCGAACTCCAAATGCACACAATTTGGAATCCATGTACAAATTGACGAGAAGCGAAGGATTTAGCGAAGAGGTGAAGCGGAGAATTATGTTGGGGACTTTCGTTCTTTCGGCAAGCTATTATGACGCCTATTTCACTAAGGCTCAGAAAGTAAGAAGATTAATTAAAGACTTTTCTGAAAATCTTTTAGCTGATTTTGACTATATTATCATGCCGACTACGCCAACTACAGCGTTTAAGTTTGGAGAGCATAGTGGAGATCCAGTTGCAATGTATCTAGAAGACCTCTTCACAGTCCAAGCTTCAGTATCGGGAGTACCGGCAATTTCATTACCAAACGGCAAAGACAAGTCTGGCATGCCAATTGGGCTACAGATATTGGCCAACTCATTCAAAGAAGCTGAGCTTTATGCTTTTAGTAATTATATAACTCAGATTACCTCTTAAACCCGAATACAACATGAAAAAGACTTTGAAAAGCACAATCCTAGCAGCCCTTGTTGCTGCTTTGATCCCCTTAAACGAAGCTTTTTCACAGGACGAACCCTTAGAGGCGGCAGAACTTTTCTCAGAAGAAGTAATGCCAAATTATCACTACGAATACATCCCTGATTTCACCTACGAGGAAGTAGAGCAAAGAATCAAGGCCATGAAGACCGGGATGCCTTTTGAGCTAAACGACCGGATTTTTTCATTTATCCAATATTTTACCGTTCGCAATAGAGACTACACAAAAATGGTCCTAGCCCGAAAGGACAAGTTTTTCCCAATGTTTGAAGAGACCTTGAGAAAACACGAAATGCCAGAGGAAATC
The DNA here is from genome assembly GCF_004362805.1 of Algoriphagus boseongensis. Lineage (GTDB taxonomy): Bacteria > Bacteroidota > Bacteroidia > Cytophagales > Cyclobacteriaceae > Algoriphagus > Algoriphagus boseongensis. The sequence continues at coordinate 333,666 of NZ_SNYF01000007.1, read as the reverse complement.
GAATTTCTTTCCATCATCGAATCTGGTCTGGACCCTCAGATTAAGTCTCGAGTTGGCGCCATGGGGCTTTGGCAATTTATGCCCGCAACAGGTCGGATGTATGGCATGCATGTCAACAATGACGTAGATGACCGAATGGATCCTGAACTTTCAACCGACGCTGCAGCTAAATATTTAAAGTCACTTTACAGAATGTTCGGAAATTGGGAAGTAGCCTTAGCTGCTTACAATTGCGGACCGGGAAATGTCCGAAAAGCAATCAGAAGATCAGGAGGAAAAACCACTTTTTGGGGCATTTATAATTACCTTCCAAAAGAAACAAGAGGATACGTTCCTCAATTCCAGGCCATGCTCTATATCCTAAATCACTTGGAAGAGCATAATTTCCATTTGGAAGAGCCCACTTACCCTATCGAATACGAAAAGATCAGATTTGAAAGAGCTTTCCAAATGGAAAAACTTTCCGAATTGGCAGACATCTGTATCAAGGACTTGGAGGAACTCAATCCCTCTATTAAGAATCGAAAAATCCCGGAGACCAATCGATCCATGGAAATTAGAATTCCAAAATCCAAATCCATTTTCCTGAAGGAAAACCTGGCTTGGATTAGTGATTCTCTTGGTAATCAGCCACAAGTTCTTTTGGCTTCAAATACCAATTTAAATGTAGTCCCAGTTGAAACTGCAGTAGCTTCTTCGAACTCTAATCGGGTGACTTACAAAGTTCGATCCGGTGACGTTTTAGGAAAAATTGCAGACAGGCATGGAGTAACGATTACTCAAATCAAGCAATGGAATAACCTAAATTCCAATCTTATTCGAGTTGGACAAACGCTTTACCTTTATTCCAGATCCTCTCAAAATTCTACACTTGCTGAAAACACCAATTCTGGAGGAAGCAAAACTTACACTGTCCGACCTGGAGATTCATTGTGGATCATCTCTCAAAAGCATTCCATGACTGTGGAGCAGATTAAAAGATTGAACAACCTGAATTCTAACAACATCAAGCCAGGCCAGAAGTTGATTATAGGCTAGGAATCATCCCTACTTAGGATCATTTAACTTATTTTTTAAGCACCCCGGAAGGCCTCAGGCCGATAATCTTTATATTTATCAAAAGTTCAACTAAAGGAACATGAAGAAGATAATTATCCCTTTTATAATTGCCCTTACAGCTATCCTCTATTCATGTGGAGAAGAAGGAATGGGTTCTAGTTCAAAGCCAAAGGCCAAAGGCTCTATTGGTGAAATCGTATTAGCTATTGATTCTGCAAAATGGGCAGGCCCTGTTGGGGAAGAATTAAGAAAAATATTCGAGGCTGATCTTCCTGGAATGCTCAGATCTGAAGCCATGTTTAAAGTACATCGTGTGGATCCAGCAGCAATGACCAGAATGCTTAAAAACTTCACTAACCTAGTTTACGTCACCACTTTTGATGATAAAACTCCCGGAAGCCAAATCATCAATTCCCAATTTTCCAAAGAGTCAAAGGATAAAGCTGCGGCTGATCCAAACTTGTTTTCCTTAAGAATGGAGGATGAATATGCAGTGGGTCAGGAGGTCTTGTATTTATTTGGAAATAACGAGGAAGAGCTTATCGCCAATCTAAAGAAAAATAGAGACCGCCTTCAAAATCTCTTTGAGGTTAGAGAAAGAGGGAGACTGGAAAAAGGTCTTTTGGCCAGAAAGAATTCCGCAGCCCAAAAAGAAGCTAAGGATAACCTAGGCATTGAAATCAATCCTCCTGTTTCTTACCAAATAGCGAAAGTAGAGGATGATTTTCTTTGGTTGAGACAGCCCTCCCCTACAGAAAGACGTCCTGATATTAGTGTGTTTTTTTACGAAACAAATTACACTTCAGAGGAACAAACTTTCCCTGAAAACATCCTGGCGCTCAGAGACTCCATCACCAAAACCCACATTTTTGGAGATCCTGAAAACCCTGATTCTTTTGTGACCAGTGAAAAACAAATCCCACCCGCGTTCAGAAACATGGTGATAAATGATAATTTTACGGTCGAAATCAGAGGCACCTGGAGGACTAACAACATCAGCATGGGAGGGACCTATTTGGGTTATATCATGGTGGATGAGAAAAAAGGCAAACTTTACTACATGGAAGGATTTGTATATTACCCGAACGAAGTTCATCGAGATGCCCTTCGGGAAATACAAACCATTCTTCTGAAGACAAATGTCAGTTGGACCGAAAACCAAGGTGCCTAACCCAGACTAACCACCCATTTATGGCTATTAAAATCCGAAAAGAAGACGCCCTCAATTACCATAGCCAGGGCTCTCCCGGAAAAATTGAAGTAATCCCAACCAAGCCAGTTTCCAGTCAGCTCGATTTGGCACTGGCCTATTCTCCTGGGGTAGCAGAACCTTGCAAAGAAATTGCAGCTGACCCGGAAAAAATCTACAAATACACCACCAAAGGCAATCTTGTCGCTGTAATCTCCAACGGTACAGCAGTACTTGGATTAGGGAATATTGGACCTTCTGCCTCAAAACCTGTAATGGAAGGCAAAGGTGTATTATTCAAGAAATTTGCTGGAATTGATGTGTTTGATTTGGAGATCGATGAAAGCGATCCCAAAAAACTTATCCAGATCATCAAATCCCTAGAGCCTACTTTTGGGGGGATAAACCTGGAAGACATCAAGGCTCCGGAATGCTTTGAAATCGAACAGACTTTGAAGCAGGAAATGAATATCCCGGTCATGCATGATGACCAGCACGGAACAGCAATCATTTCTGGAGCAGCCTTGATCAATGGTTTGGAAATCGTTGAAAAAAATATCGAGGATATCAAATTGGTTGTATCCGGCGCTGGAGCTGCGGCAATTTCCTGTCTTAGATTTTATGTCAGTCTTGGCGTCAAAAAAGAAAATATTATTGTCTGCGACAAGGATGGAGTAATCCGCACCGACCGACCAGAAATTTTGGATATTCACCAAGAATTTGCCACGTCTCTTGATATCCATACAATAGCTCAAGCCTTACCTGGAGCAGACGTGTTTTTGGGACTTTCTGCAGGAAATATCATTTCTCAGGAAATGATCAAATCCATGGCCCCTAACCCAATTGTTTTTGCCTTGGCCAACCCTGATCCGGAAATCTCCTATGAGGACGCCATCGAGGCCAGAGAGGATGTCATCATGGCTACAGGAAGGTCTGACCATCCAAATCAGGTAAACAATGTCTTGGGCTTCCCATACATTTTTCGAGGAGCCTTGGACGTAAGAGCCACAGTCATCAATGAGGAAATGAAATTGGCAGCAGCAAGGGCAATTGCGAAACTAGCCAAAGAACCCGTTCCTGAAACTGTAAATAAAGCATACGGAGAAACCAACCTTGGATTTGGAAGATTTTACCTTATCCCAAAACCAGTTGATCCGAGACTAATTACTACCATCGCCCCTGCAGTGGCAAAAGCCGCTATTGATTCTGGAGTTGCCAAAAAGCAAATCGAGGATTGGGAAGCTTATGAACTGGAATTGCAAAAGCGGATCGGTATTGATCAGCGATTGATGCAAGTGGTAATCGGAAGAGCCAAAAAAGACCCGAAACGAGTCGTATTTGGAGAAGCTGACAACCTGAAAATTCTTAAGGCCGCTCAGATTATCCGGGACGAAAAAATTGCCATTCCAATCCTTTTGGGTAAAAAAGAAAAAATCCTTTCCCTAATCGAAAGTAATTCTTTGGATTTGGCGAATGTGACTATCATCGATCCGATGGAGGAAGTAGATATGCTGGAGGAATTTGGCAAACTTCTCTATGATCGAAGAAAGCGAAAAGGCATGACCATTTTCGATGCCCAAAGATTTGTAAGGGAGAGAAATTACTTCGGAGCGATGATGGTAGAATACGGGTATGCAGATGCCTTTATTTCGGGTTTGACCAGAGACTATCCTAAAACCATCCTTCCTTCTCTTCATTCAATCGGAGTAAAACCTGGTGTAAATCGGGTGGCAGGGATGTATATTATGAATACTCCAAAAGGCCCTTATTTCTTCTCAGATGCGACGGTGAACGTCGATCCAACCGCAGAAGAATTGGTGGATATTATTGGACTTACGGCTAATGCTGTGAAGTTTTTCAATATGGAGCCAAGAATTGCCTTGTTGTCATATTCCAATTTTGGATCTGCTAAAGGTGATACTGCCGACAAAATGGCAAAAGCTACAGCTTTGGCAAAAGCAAAATATCCAGACTTGATCATTGAGGGTGAAATGCAGGCCAATGTGGCTCTTAATCAGGAGATCCAAAGGGAAGTTTATCCTTTCTCAGCTCTAGCTAATCAACCGGTAAATACCCTGATTTTCCCAGATCTTTCTTCTTCCAATATTGCTTATAAACTCTTGGCGGAATTGGGAAATGCTGAGGCAATCGGACCAATTTTGCTTGGAATGAATAAACCAGTTCATATTTTACAACTGGGAAGCTCTATCCGAGAAATCGTGAATATGGTAGCAATTGCCGTGGTAGATGCCCAATCCTCAGGAAACGTTTTATGATAGCCTATCTAAGCGGAAAATTGGTATTCAAAGACCCCACCTATGTCATCATTGATGTAGGTGGAGTCGGCTACCAAGTAAAAATCTCGCTTCAGACTTTCTCCAAAATCAAGGACGAGGAGCAAATCAAACTCTTGACTTTTCTTCATATTAAGGAGGATGCTCATACCTTGTATGGATTCAAAGAGGAGTCTGAAAAGCGTCTTTTTCTGTTATTGATTTCAATCAACGGTGTCGGGCCTAATACCGGACTGATGATCTTATCTTCCCTTTCAACAGAGGAAATTGAGCATGCGATTCTAAGCAATGATGTTGGAACAATCCAAGCTGTAAAAGGGATCGGCGCCAAAACTGCCCAACGAATTATTTTGGAGTTGAAAGATAAAATCGGAAAATCAGGAACTTCTGACCCTTCCATTCCTCTAGGTTTCCTCAACCCAAGTAATAAAATCCGAGAAGAGGCGTTACAAGCTTTAATTACTTTGGGATTTCCAAAAGCTGTGGCAGAGAAAAATATCGCTCAAATTCTCAAAAAAACCACAGGAGAAATTTCCTTAGAAGATTTAATTAAAGCATCTTTAAAGACACCTTAATTTGAATCTGGATTGATCTTTCAGGAGATACTGACTTTTTGCAGGAGGAAGTTTAGGAGTCTGGTTCCTGTCGTTTTGGTCCTGTCGAGCTTTCTTTTCATAGGATCACCCCTCCTAGCTCAACAGACTTCCCCGACTGACAGTACCCGAGCCAAGCAGGATTCCCTAAACCTCAGAAGACTATCCCCATCTTTTTTGCTTTGGCAAAATATGAGGACGAATCCGCTTTTCCCCTACTCCAACCCATTTCTTCGACAAAGATCTCCCTTTCTCCCAAGTCCTCCAGTCGACCAAAACGTTCAAATCAAAGTTGATTCAACGCTTCGCTACAACATTCTGGACCAGATCGACAGCACCAGACTAGGGAATGAGCAGGAGTATGATTTTGATGAATTTTCCAAAATTCAGGAATATCGGGTTAGGCAGGACTACTGGAGAACCAGAGCTAGGGGAATGGATGGAGAAAGTGCCGTGGAAGGAAGAAACCTTATTCCGCCTCTGACAGTAAGCCCTTCCTTTGATAGAATTTTCGGGGGAAGTGACATCAATATCGTTCCGACAGGTTATGTGAATCTTGATTTTGGGGGAATTTTCAGAAGAGTGGACAACCCTACCCTTCCTATTCGTCAGCAACAAAATGGCGGATTCAATTTCCAACAGCAGATTCAAATGGCTGTAAATGGGTCTTTAGGAGAGAAAATGAAAATCTCCGCAAATTTTGACTCCAACAACTCCTTTGATTTTCAAAATCAGCTAAAAGTGGAATACGATGGTTTCGATGAAGACATCATCCAATCCATCGAAATAGGCAACGTCAGTATGCCTGTGCAAAACAGGCTAATCCAAGGTGCTCAAAACCTATTTGGAGTAAAAACCCAAATGCGTTTTGGAAAATTAAATGTGACAGCAGTCGCTTCCACCCAGAGAGGGAGAAGAGATAATCTGGTGATCGATGCCAATGGACAAGGAAGAGGGTTTGAAATTCAAGCCTCTAAATACGATGACAATAGGCATTTCTTCCTTTCTCATTTCTTTAGAGACAATTATGAGCGCTGGTTGAGAGGATTGCCTCAAGTCCTTTCTGGAGTCAATGTTACCCGTATTGAGGTCTACATTATGAACAGGGCTACCAATACGGAAACCCTGAGAAATTTTGCAGCCTTCCTGGATTTGGGTGAGGGCAGGGTAATTTACAATCCGAATAACCCCAGCATTGGTCCTGGTAATCCGAATGCTCCATCAGGAAATGGAGCAAACCTTCTTTATTCCAATATTTCTTCAAATCCAGGCTACAGACCTTTTGACACCGGAGCCAGAGCCATGGAATCTGATTTAGGATTGAGAAAAGGAATCGATTTTGAGCAAATCAACGGGGCCAGAAAATTGGACCCCTCCGAATTTTTCTTTAATCCACAGCTTGGTTATTTATCCCTTTTTCGAAGACTACAGAATGATGAAGTCTTAGCTGTTTCTTACGAATACACCTACAATGGTCAGGTTTTTAAAGTCGGGGAATTGACCGAAGACTATCAGGTTCGGGCAGAAGATGAATTGATTTTCTTGAAACTCCTTCGACCTGCAAGAATCAATACTCGAATTCCTACCTGGGATTTGATGATGAAAAACGTTTACAGTCTCAATGCCAGTCAGGTTTTGAGAGATGGATTCCAGCTTCAAATCATTTATAGAGATGACCGAACTGGTTTGGATAACCCATCTCTTTTGGAAGGTGCTAATATTAAGGATGTTCCTTTGATCAGGTTAACGGGTTTGGATAATCTCAACCCTCAAAATGACCCGGCACCAGACGGAAACTTTGACTTTGTAGAAGGGCTGACCATGATCTCCAACAGAGGACTTTTGATTTTTCCTGTTCTGGAACCCTTTGGTTCAAACTTGGATAGGAGATTTAATGCAGAAGAAATTGTCCTAAAGGATAAATATGTCTATGACACCCTTTACCGTACGACCCAGGCAGATGCTGAATTGGTGACGAGGTTGAATAAATACTTTATCAAGGGACGATTGACAGCTGGTTCTGCCAGTGAAATTCAACTTCCTGGATTAAATATAGCTCCGGGTTCTGTGATCGTACAGGCCGGAAATATTCCGCTTTCCGAAGGAGTAGATTATACCATCGACTACAATGTGGGTCGATTGGTAATCATCAATGATGCGATTTTGCAATCAGGAAAGCAGATCAATGTAAGCTTCGAAAAAGCCGATTTGGTATCCTTTCAAACAAGAAGTCTTATTGGAACAAGGCTGGATTATCTGGCCAGCAAAAAACTAAATGTCGGGGGTACTTTCATGTATCTCAATGAGCGGCCAAACATCACCCGTATTGCCACTGGAAATGAGACCCTGAGAAACAGCCTGTGGGGATTGGATGTGAATTTCAATGATGAGTCCAGATTCCTGACCAAGCTTGCAGATGCCCTACCGTTTACCGACACCAAAGAAAAATCCCTCGTACAGTTCAATGCTGAATTTGCCCACCTAATCCCTGGATCTTCAAATCGAGTGGATGGAGATGTGGCCTCCTATATTGATGATTTTGAGGCAGCGGTGACACCATTTTATCTAGGCGGCCAGGCCAATCAAACCTGGAAACTTGGGTCTACTCCTGCCACTCCTGATAATAAATTTGATCTCAGCCAATCCACTGAGGACAATCTGGGCAATACCTACCGAAGAGCCAGATTGGCTTGGTACAACATTGATAATATTTTCTATAGAGAAAGTGGCCCAGGGGTTCCTTCTAATATTACAGGCGAGGATCGAAGAAATCACTACGTGAGACGGGTAGTCCCTCAGGAGATTTTCAAAAATCAGGACAGAGATGTAATCATCGTGCCTCAGCCTCTTTTGGAATTGGCCTATTTCCCTCAAGAGCGCGGGATGTTCAACTACAATCCAAATTTGAACACCAATGGACTGCTTCCCAATCCTAGACTTAACTATGGTGCGATCACAAGAGCAATTACCACGGAGGTAGACTTTGACCGAACCAATATCGAATACATCGAGTTCTGGCTTATGGATCCTTTTATCTCTGGAGAAAATGGACGAGTAATCGATGGGATTTTTAACCAAAACAATACCACGGGAGGAAAGCTTTTCCTGAATTTGGGTGACATTTCTGAGGACGTGATGCGTGATGGAAGACATGCTTTTGAAAATGGACTTCCAGCAGATGGCAATTCAGATGAAACCGGACAAAATGAATGGGGAAGGATTACCAGAGAACAATTCCTGATTCCAGCTTTTGATAATTCTGAATCTTCTAGAGTAAATCAAGATGTGGGTCTGGATGGATTAAAAAATGACGATGAGCAAACTTATTTTAAGTCAAGGTTCTTAGATCGCTTGAATGTTTCTCAAGAAGCTAAAAATGCCATTTTACAGGACGTATCTGGAGATCAGTTCCAGTATTATTTAGGAAACAATTTTGACGAAGCCAACGCAAAAATTCTTCAGCGTTATAAGAAATTCAACGGAATGGAGGGAAATACTCCTGTTTCTGCAGATCCAAACCTTCCATACACTCCTTCAGGAACGAACAATCCAGACAACGAGGATCTCAACACAGATAATACCATCAACGAACTTGAAAATTATTACGAATACGAGATCGATTTAAGACCCGGCCAACTCAATGTGGGTGAAAATTACATCGTCGATCGAGTAACTCACAATGAAAATGGAGATGAGGTCAATTGGTATCTATTTAGAATTCCTGTTCGACAGCCAGATCGGGTTCAAGGCGACATTACTGGATTTAAATCTATTCGTTGGATCAGAACCTACCTGACGGATTTCCAGCAGCCAGTTGTTTTGAGAATGGCTGAATTCAGAATGGTGGGTAGCCAGTGGAGAATTTTCCAGGAATCTTTATTTGAAAAAGGATTCTTTGAAATCCCGGAACCGGATATTTCAAATGTGACAGTTGATGTGGTTTCCATTGAGCAAAATTCCCAAGGAAGTGATAAACAAAGTCCTTATGTACTTCCTCCAGGAATTAATCGAGACAGAGATAATACTTCGACCGTAGAAAGAAGATTAAATGAACAATCTCTTCGGGTTTGTGTAGAGGACTTGGCTCCAAAAGATTCGCGTGCAGTATTCAAAAATCTAACCATTGATCTGGTTCAGTATGAGCGGCTAAAGATGTTTTTCCATGCAAATAGCGAAGATGCTTTGGATGGAGAAATGACTGCTTTCTTGAGACTCGGAACTGACTACACGGACAACTATTATGAAATTGAGCTTCCGCTACTTATTTCTCCTCTTGGCACCAATGATCCAACGATCGTTTGGCCAAAAGAGAACGAAATAGACATAGCCATCCAGGAAATCGTCGGAGTAAAAATTGACCGGGATAACTCCCAGTCTCCATTGACTTTACCTTATTCCCAAACCATCAGGCAATACAAAGTCACCGTGGTAGGAAGACCCGAACTAAGTCAGGTGCAAGGCATGATGATCGGGGTAAGAAATCCCGGAACTGGAATAGGTTCTTCGAAATCCATTTGCATGTGGGCAAATGAACTTCGAGTTACAGGGTTCACAAAAAATAACGGCTATGCCGCAAATGCCTTCCTAAATGCAAAAATCGCAGATGTAGCTGTGGTCTCTGCTTCCATGAGACACAATTCCATTGGGTTTGGAGGATTGGAAACCAGACTTTCTCAGAGAACCAGATCAGCAACGACTCAGTATGATATCTCTACCAATGTGGAGGTAAACAAACTTCTTCCAGAGGCTTTGGGGGTAAGTATCCCGATGTATTTTTCAGTAGAAAAATCTTCTACCCGACCGGAATATGATCCGCTCAATCCTGATGTACCGTTCGAATTGGCTTTGGCAAAATTTGAAACTGACGCAGACCGAACCAATTACAGAAATATTGCCCTAGACCAATTACAGCGAAGAAATCTAAGCTTCAACAATGTTAGAAAGCTGAAGAAAAATCCTGAGTCCCCAAATAGGCTTTATGATCTTTCCAACTTCGCTTTTTCCTATGCTTCGGGAATAGTCACCCAAACCAATGCTCAGATTCAAGGGTATAGTTTCAAAACCAACCGGGGAAATGTTACTTACAGTTATCAGCCTAAGGAATGGCGAATTGAACCTTTCAAAAAATCTGAGGGATTAAATTCCCCTTATTTGAAGCTTATAAAAGATTTTAATCTTAACCTTTCCCCTACTCTCCTATTGGCAAGGATTGATGTGGATAGAAGATTCATAAGGTCTCAGTACCGCAATGATCGATTGAGCACCTCGGGAGTGGATCCTCTATTCCAAAAGTCATTCTTTATGAATCGAACTTTTAATATTAACTGGGATCTTTCGAATAATCTAAGAGTTGATTTTGCATCCAGAGCGATGGCAATCATTGATGAGCCTCAAGGGGATTTGGATACTCAGGCGAAAAGAGATTCGGTCAAACAAAACTTTTGGCGCTTTGGCAGAACCACAAATTACAACCATACCATTACCATCAACTATACGCTTCCATTGAACAAAATCCCATTGACGGATTGGATTCAAACAGATTATCGAAATGTAACTTCTTACACATGGCTAACTGGTTCAATTGGACAGAAGGACACCTTGGGTAATGTGATTCAAAATACCCGAGATCAAAATCTGACCGGGAAATTTGATTTGATTAAACTCTACAATAAAAACAAAAAATTAGCTGCTCTCAATGCACCAAAACGTCCGACAATTCCGGGACGAGGCGGAGTGACAGCTGAAGACACAATTGGAACTCCTTTTAGCAATAAGCTGCTGAAATTCTTGATGATGGTCAAGGAGGTCACTTTTAACTATGGAGTAGTTGAAGGGACCTTCCTTCCGGGATATATGCCAAATACAGGTCTTCTCGGCATGGATAGAGCCTGGGACAATCCTGGATGGGCATTTATTTTCGGAAGTCAAAATCCAAATATCCGATTTGATCTGGCCGATGAAGGGAACTTGGCTCCAAGTCCTGAACTAACTCAACCCTTTAGGCAAAATCGGGCCATGAACTTGCGATTGACCAGTTTGGTAGAACCTTTCCAAGATTTCCGGGTAACACTTGAAGCAAGAAAAAGAGAAATAGGTGATTACATGGAGATTTTCAGAAATTCAACTGACAATCCTGGCTCCTACGAACCTATCGGTCCAAATCGTTTAGGTTCCTATAGTATCACTACGATTATGATCGGAACTACCTTCTCAAAATTCCTTCCGGACAACCGATCTGCACTCTTTAATGATTTTGAGAATTACCGGTTTACCATAAAATCTAGATTGGATAATGCCAATTCTGGGCAAGGTGAATATGGAATCAATGGGCAAGACGTGTTGATTCCTTCTTTCTTGGCAGCCTATTCCGGAAAGGATCCAAATCAAATGGATTTAAACCCATTCCCAAAAACTCCATTACCAAACTGGAGATTGGATTATCGGGGACTTTCCAGATTGAAAGGATTGAGTGATAAATTTAGCAGCATCAATATTACCCACTCGTATGCTTCGACTTATGATGTAAGTAATTTCTCGAATTCCTTGCAATACCAGCAAGGATTGGAGCTTTTCAACAGCTTACAAAGGATACAAAACCCAAGCATCACCAATACTGATGGACAATTTATTCCAATCTATGTCCTCAACCAGGTGGTATTAAGTGAGCGATTCGCTCCTTTGATCGGAGTGGACTTGTTAACCAAGGATCGCTTTAATATTTCAATGAATTACAATAAGGAAAGAAACTTAGGTCTGAATTTTTCCAACTCACAGGTGACTGAGCAGAAAAGCAGTGATGTGAGTTTAACACTTGCCTATACCAAGGCTGGGGTGAAAGTTCCTTTCAAAATTCAAGGAAGCCAAAAAGTCTTGAAAAATGACCTTCAACTCAGGCTGGATTCACGAATCTCAAATACTATCCAAGTCCAGCATAAGATTGATGAAAAGAGCACCGTAACCAACGGAAACCTAAACATCAACCTTCGTCCAACCATTGGATATGTGGTGAATCAAAACTTAAATCTTACGATCTATTTCGAAAGAACCATTAATGATCCTCGAGTGACAACAGTCTACAGAAGGACTTCTACTGCCTTTGGCGGACAATTACGATTTAATTTATCTCAATAGATTTTAAACTGATCTGAAACCTCTTAATTTTGGCTCGATCAAAATCAAACAAACAATGAATTTTCCTCAAGACCTTAAGTACACTAAAGACCACGAATGGGTAAAAATTGATGGTGATATCGCAACCATCGGAATTACTGATTTCGCTCAGAAAGAATTGGGCGATATTGTATATGTAGAAGTGGAAACAGTGGGTGAAACCATCGAAGCTGGTGAAGTTTTTGGAACAGTAGAAGCGGTGAAAACAGTTTCTGATCTATTCATGCCAGTAACTGGGGAAATCATTGAGTTTAACGAAGAATTAGAAGGCTCACCAGAAATGGTAAATGAAGCTCCATACGAAGGCGGATGGATGGTGAAAGTAAAAATCACAGGGGACCTTCCTGGAGATTTGCTGGATGCTGCGTCTTACGCTGAGCTGGTTGGAGAATAAGAAAAAAATTGAGACTAATTCTTGCCATAAGTTGGCTAGCGGTTCTGATGCGGGCTATGTTAAGCCCGGGAACTACATTTCCTGAAGTTGATTTATTTAATTTTCAGGATAAAGCCATCCATTGGATTGTATTCACAATTCAAAGCTATTTATGGTGCGGAGTTGGTCTAAAGAAAAAAACTCCAAGCCTATCTAGTACCAGGATTTGGATCAATTTCTTGATCTTTGGGGTGGGAGTTGGAATAATTCTCGAGTATTTACAACAATTTATTCCGTATAGGTCGTTTGACTATTTAGACATGATTGTCAATGTCCTAGGAGCAATTTCTGGTTTATTGATATATTTTAAGGTGCCATCTAACAAATACATCTTGGAATAATCTTCAATTATTATTAAAATTGTTAGCTTAAAATCGAAAAGATTAACCTGTATAAAAACCAATTAACTCATGGAAGCAAAAAAGACTCCAAGTGCTGACTTAACCAACAGGGTGGGAATGTTCACCAACCTTGGTTTGGCAGTAGCTGTAGGTCTCACACTTGCTGCCTTCGAATACAAATCATTTGACGATAGCAACTTGAAAGATCTTGGTGCTGTAAATGATAATTTCGAAGAATTGCTTGATGTGCCGATCACTGAACAGCCACCTCCACCTCCACCACCTCCACCAATGGAACAGCCTATCATTGAGGAAATTCCAGATGAGGTTAAGATCGATGAGAAAATTGAAGTAAACTTCGACGTGGACGTGAAGGAAACCACCGTAATTAAAGAAGTAGTGATTGCTGAAGCTCCCGTAGTAGAAAAGGCAGACGAAATCTTTGACGTAGTGGAAAACCAGCCTGAACCTCCAGGGGGAATGTCTGGATGGAACCAGTATCTTTCCAAGAACCTAAAGTACCCAACTCAAGCAAGAAGAATGGGTATCGAAGGTACTGTTATCGTGGTTTTCGTTATCAACACTGACGGTTCAATCCAAGACGTAGAAGTTCTTAGAGGAATCGGTGGAGGTTGCGATGAAGAAGCGGTAAGAGTAGTAAGCGAGGCTCCAAAATGGACACCAGGTAAGCAAAGAGGTCGTCCAGTTCGTACTCGAATGAGACTTCCAATCAGATTTAAACTGAGCTAAAATAATGAGACCCGAGAAATCGGGTCTTTTTTTTTGTACTTACCCAATCTTAAAAATTGTTAGAGAATTAGTTGATCTAAAGTGTTTTGATTAAATTTTTAATACACTAATTCTCTATCAGCATGGAAACCAAAAAAAATCCCAAAAAGGAAGTCCACAGATGGACGCACGCCTTTTTTAGTTTGGGACTGATGATTTCAGTCGGCGCTGTTTTGGTGGCTTTCGAATGGAAGTCTTATGAAGAAAAACCTATTTTAGAATTTGAAAATGGAATTCTTGATTTAAATGATTTCGAGGTACCCATAACTATTCAAGAACCTCCAAGGCAACCAGATCCAATTCAGATTCCAAAATTTGAAGAGATTGAGGATGATGAAGCAATTGAGGATAAAATCACCTTTGACCTGAATATTTCTCCGGAAACAGAAATTCCCGAAATCAAACTTGATGATCAGCCGCCGGTAATTGACAAAGGCGATGAGATCTATGACTACACTGAGGTTCAGGCAAGTTTCAAAGGAGGAATGGATGCTTGGTATGCCTATCTCAAGAAAAACCTTTCTTATCCTAAACTAGAGCAAAGAGCAGGAATAGAAGGAACTGTATTTATTCGATTTGTGATTAATCTGGATGGCAGTATCGAGGATGCAGAAGTGGTCCGGTCAGCCGGAGAAGGTCTGGATAATGCAGCAATGCAAGTGATCTTAAATTCCCCAAAATGGGAACCTGGAAGATTTCGAGGAAGGCCAGTCCGTTCAAGGATGACGATTCCTATCCGCTTTAAGCTTCAATAATTCATTCAAAAGCCTGCAAGACAAATGCAGGCTTTTCTTTTTATCTTGGTACAAACACCCGGACTTTCTTATGAGAAAATTAATTTCCCTCTTCCTGCCATTACTCTTTCTTATGGCCTGTAATACTGAACCTGAATTTGATTTGGTAATTCTAAATGGAAATATTTATGATGGATCAGGAGCCACATCCATTTCTGGAGATATAGGAGTAAAAGATGGGAAAATTGTGGCTGTAGGAAACTTAAAAAATAAAAAGGCCATTGAAACCATTGATGCGACTGGACTTGCAGTAGCACCTGGATTCATTGATATGCACACACATCTTGAGCCTATTAAAGAATTGCCGCAAATGGAAAGCCTGGTCCGACAAGGCGTTACTTTTTCCTTAGGCGGACCAGATGGCGGAGGACCATGGCCATTTGGAGAATACCTTTCTTCTTTAGACACATTTCCTTTAGGGCTAAACGTCGGCTATTTAGTGGGGCACAATACTATCCGCAATGAAATCATGGGGATGGAAGACCGGGATCCTACCGAGGAAGAATTAAATCAGCTGGAAGAAATGGTATCAATAGCCATGGAAGAAGGTGCCTTTGGAATTTCTACAGGTCTAAAATACTTGCCTGGTACTTTTTCAAAAGTGGATGAAGTCATCTCTTTGTCCAAAAAAGCATCCGAGAAAGGTGGCATTTATACCAGTCATTTGAGGGAGGAGGGATTAGGATTGATTGATGCGGTGCAAGAAGCTATTTTCATTTCACAGGAAGCCAAAATCCCCGTTATCCTAACCCATCATAAAGCAATTGGGGTAAAAATGTGGGGGCAAAGTGCCAAAACTCTGGCTTTGGTAGATTCTGCAAGAGCATCGGGTTTAGAAATTTTCATGGACCAATATCCCTATGCAGCAAGTCATACAGGAATAAGCGTTTTGATTCCCAGTTGGGCATTGGAGGGAGATAAATTTGAAGAAAGAGTAAATCACCCCCAGCTTCGAGAGAAAATTAAAGAAGGGATTATTTTTAATATTTTAAATGACCGGGGAGGTAGTGACCTTCGGAGAATTCAGTTTTCCAGAGTTTCTTGGAACAAAGAATTAGAGGGGAAAACCTTGCATGATTGGGCCATAGAATCTGGACTTGAACCTACAGTAGAAAATGGAGCAGAATTGGTCATTCAGGCGCAATTGAATGGAGGAACTGGTGCCATATACCACGCCATGGATGAGAAAGACGTGGAAAATATTATGAAACATCCCATGACTATGATTGGCTCAGATGGAAGGCTTAGCAGTCCAGGCGATGGCCATCCACACCCTAGAGCCTATGGGACATTCCCTAGAGTCTTGGGCCATTATTCCAGAGATTTGGGAATAATGCCATTGGAAATGGCTATTTATAAAATGACAGGGTTCCCCGCTCAGGTTTTAGGATTAAAGAATCGTGGAAAAATAGAAGTTGGGGCTATTGCTGACCTTTGCATATTCAATCCCAATACAGTCATAGATCAAGCCACATACATTGATCCACATCAATACCCAAAGGGTATCGATTACGTGATTGTCAATGGAATTATAGTCGTGGAATATGGAGCAATGTCTGGTAAGACTCCTGGGAAAGTCATCCGAAAGAACAAGCAGTAAAAGTCCTCATTAAAGGACGTTTAAAGACTGCTCTTTAATCTTTTCCAATTCATCTTTCATCAGGATTACATGTTTTTGGATTTCGGCATCATTGGCCTTAGAACCAATGGTATTGATTTCCCTGCCAATTTCCTGACTGATAAATCCTAGTTTTTTCCCTTGCTGACTATCCTCTTTCATAGTTTGAAGAAAATAGTTTAGGTGGGTTTCTAAACGGACGAGTTCCTCGGTAATATCTATCTTTTCAAAATAATAGATCAACTCCTGCTCAAATCGATTGGCATCAAAGGAATTTTCCTCCATCCATTGGGCAAAATGTCCTCTGATTCTTTGCTTGATCTTTTCTTTTCGCTGAGGATCTTCAATCTTGATTTTCTCAAGGCCCACCTGAATTAATTCAATACTTTCATGGAGCTTTTTATAGAGGGATGCCCCTTCGTCCTTTCTGAATCCATTGCATTTGATAAGAGCCTCATCTAATACCTTTTTCACGTATTCCCATTCCTCTCCCTCTTCTCGCTCTTGTGGGATTGTATTTATTACATTTGGCGCTTGAAGTGCTAGTTTAAACAAGTCACTTGGCTCCTCTCCTACTGAATTAGCCAAAGACTTAAACTCTTTAAAGTAGGTCTGAAAAAGCTCTTCATTAATGCTGACTGGAAGATTTTGTCCCCCTTTAGTTAAAAACTCAATCGATACATTCACCTTTCCCCTATCCAAATGAGCTTGAACCAAATTCCGGATTTCAGGCTCTTTATCGGCAAACTGCCTTGGACTACGAATGGATAAATCTAAAAATTTAGAGTTGAGCGAACGAACTTCTACCTGAACAACCATTTGCTCATTCTCCAATCCGGCTACTCCAAAGCCGGTCATTGATTTGATCATTTTTTAGGGGATTAGAAATTATAGCCCAAAGTAAAGTAAAACTTCAAATCTTCTGTTTGATAGTTTCGAATTGGACGGGCTACATCAAATTTTACATAATAATTCAACAGAACTGTTCGTAATCCGGCGCCATAGCTTTGAAGCCAAGGATTATTAAAGTTATTCAAAGTGATCTCAAATGGAGATCCTGGGGTATTGATGACTTCCGTATTTTGATCATTTACTTTCTCCCAAGGATGGAAATCATTCCAGGCGGAGCCAATGTCATAGAAACCGACTAATTGGAAGTTTCGGATAAAATTGGAAGTAATATTTCCTCTAGTCAGATAGGAGAAAACCGGAAGCCTAAGCTCTGTGGTGAAAGTAATCACATTTCTTCCCCGAATCTCATCGTAGTCAAAACCTCTTAAATCAACGAATTCTGCGAAAAGCAAATTGGAATTTTCAGAACCAGTCGGATTTCTTACTGGAGAAGGTTCAGGACGATTTGCCGGTGGTTGATAGAAATCATTGAATAACCAATTGTCCATGCCTCCGACCAAATAATTCTGAGGATTTCTCCCCATAAAGGAACCCACATAAAGTTTGGAAGCTAAAATGATATTCTTATGGATTCTCTGGAAGTTTCTCAAATCCAAATAGAAATTGCTAAAGGATCTATCTCCATTATTCAAGCCTTGGTAGTGAACAAAACCAACCTTTCCTTTCAAACCTGTAAAAGTATAAAGCCCTAAAGGCTGAGTCCTGTCGTAGACAAACTCTGCCTTCCCACCCACATAGTTGACATTAAACTGGTTCTGGTCAGGGTCTTTTCCAAAAATGATAGAATCAGGATTTAGGTTGAAATATTGGGTTTTGGCAACAAATGGAGCTGCATAGAACCTGGAATTGATATTCAGTGGATAGGAAACCCCAGCCTCTACCTTAGTCAAAACATATTTTTGGAAGGTAATATCACTTTCCTCGACTCGGATAGTTTTCCTATCAAACCTGCCTCTAAAGTCCAAGCGACTTTTCAGGTATTCATATTCAAACCAAATATCCCCTCCGGAATTGAAATCCAATGAAGTCATTATTCCTCCCATAAATACATGGTTATCCAGGATATCGGTCATTTTACCATTCATGCTGATTCCGAATCCTCTAAGTGGATCGACAACAAAATGTGTATTGATATTATTGGTAAAAAACTGAGGTTCCATCTGTCTTGGACCCGTCACACGTTTTTGCAGACTTTGTCTTCTAAAGGCATCCAATAAACTGACTCTATTCCCTTCATTTGCATTTTGAACTTGAGGAGTCGTCGGAGGCAGGGTGTCAAAAACATAATTTTCAGTATTGACCCCACGGCGATTTTCGAATCTCAATCTTTCAAGACTGATGGAAGATGTTTTGTTTTGAGTTGTATCTGCTTTAATCTCCTGAACTGGAACTGGAGCAGGTTTTTCTTCTTCTACTTTTTCAGTTTGGTTGGCTCTTGCCTCCAATAATCTCCTGGCAGCCAATCGTTCATTTAAATCCTTTGCCTGAGCCAACTGGATTCTTGGGGTACTTGGAGTAAATTGATCAGCGCCACTATATCCTTCTATGAATAGGTGAGCAGTCTTTCCATCTCGGATAGAATAAGCCATTCTATTCATTCGGCTATTTACATCAAATACCTCTACACTCTTACCGAAAGCTGAAATCTGATTTGATAGTTGATTTCCGATATTTAGCCTCATCAGGTTATTAATCCCACTTAAATCACTGAGGTAAACCATCGTGTTATTATTCACCTTTCGAGGCAACAAATTCTTGCTATTCGTGTTGGTAAGCTTGGTGAAAATTGTGGTATCCTTTTGCACCTGAACCATGTATAGGTTATAAATATCAGGAAGCACCTTCAGGTCAGGCGTAGCGGTCATCACCGAATCCGGGAGCTCGGTAAAATTGGTAGAATAAATGATTGTTGAGTCATTCAAAAAAGCTGGGGTCAACTCGTCGAAAAGATCATTGGTTAGCCTTTTCCCTTGTCCTCTAACATTCAGTGTGTAGATATCCGATTTTCCGTTAGAAATCGCCGATAGTACCATATTGGTACCTTTTTCATTGAAGCTCAGGCTGGTAATCTGAGTAATATTTCTGAGGAAAATCTTATCCTGGGAGCTCCCGTCAATTGACCGCAACCTCAACGTGGTAAAACCTCTTTTGAAGGATGCTATTGCAATATTTGCAGAATCTCTCCAAGCAACAACGGGAGAATATAGATTAGGAGGTAATTCATCATAGGTGGCGCCTCCTGCAAAAACAGTTTGCTCCAAACCAGAAGAAAGCTCTCTTACAATTACTTTAAACTTTCCCCCATTATTTATTACATAGGCAAGGTTTAGCCCATCTGGACTAAACTTAATATCTGCAATGGAACCTCCAATCCTGGAAGATGTATTTGCCACTGACGATTGGGTATTTACCTCCTTAAAAGTTGAAAAAACAGGCTCGCTTACCTTCAGGTAATAACTTTTCCAGTCGTCAAAAAACACTTTAGCATTGACGCCAATTGTGTTGGCAATACTATTTTCTTCATTTCTATTGATTCGAGACAAGTTCAAAATACTGGAAACATATCTCCTTCCGTACCGCTCTGCGATATAGTTCCAAATGGATTGCCCCACCAAGCCAGCCTCTGCTCCGGTAAGACTTAAAATTTTTGGATTATCATTTTCTTTCAAATAGTAGCGAATGAAATCATCCATTTCACGGCTCCATCCTTTAGCTAAGTAGAGAGAGATTCCATCTATATACCATTCAGGGAAATCATTAACCAAATTAGATTGAAATGCATCGGAGACAGATGCCCCGTATAGCATTTCTTTGATGATAACTTTTGAGGTAGCTTGAATTAAATCTTCCTTAAACAGGTCTATTCTTCCTTTATATGCGACTTCAGCGATAAGCCGAGTAAATTTTGTTTGACCATCAATGGTATATTGGTTGGCATTGATGTCGAGATTACTCTGAAGTCTTTCCTCTGGGGAATTGTAGATGTAAATTTTTGGTTTGGTATAGGCTACATAGCCTATGTTTTGAGTTAATCGATCAAACTCAGCCTCCAAATATTCAATAGCCATTTTGGCATGAGGACCTCCTCTATCGTAATAGTAAACCTCAAAATTATTCGAGGAATAAAAATACCATTTGATCTCTTTGTGCTGAACCCTGTTTTTTCCAAACCGCTCTTGATCGAATTGCCCATAAGCAAGCGACCCTGCAAACATTAAAACAAGTACTAAAAGAAACCGCAAAACTGTGAACCGCATGCGAAGAAATTTGATCAGATTTAAATATACTTAAAATACCTTTTGATATCTACCTCAGTGTCCAAAGGTCGATTTTCAATAAGAAAATCTCTCATCATCGCACTGAAGTATGGAGTTAATGAGACTCCTTTGGCACCAAATCCATTGAAGATGTAAACGCCAGCTTCGATAGGATGTTTTCCCAAAAATGGTTTCCTGTCTTTTGTCGCTGGCCTGATTCCATGTCGATGACTTTTGATACTTTTTATAGGAACTCGAACGAGATGCTCAAGTTTGGTAATTAACTCATTTTTTGCACTTTCTGTTGGTCCAATTTCCAAATCATGCCAAGTGTAAGTAGATCCCACGCGAAATACTCCCTCTTCCAAAGGAACTCGAAACACTCCCCGATTGATAATCCAAGCTGGATCAAAATCCTGTTCCACCTCCAAAATCTCCCCCTTCACCGGAGCAAAAGGCAAAAAAGAAAAAAACCTGGACTTCATTGCCGCTAAGCCATTGCAATAAATTATCCCCCGAAAGGAAAAATCCTTGTAGTTCCATCCATTGGATGTTTTCTCCAACAACTCCTCTTCAAAATTTTCCAGCTTCAATTTTTCTCCAAAATGCTTAGCCATTCCCTCCAAATAGGTTGGGATATCAAGCCATCCGGATTTTTTCAACAAAACTCCTCCAAAGGGATCTCGGAGTTCGGGGTGTTGACTTTCTGTGAAAATTTCTTCGATAAACAGATGAATCAAAGGATCACTGGAATGTCCCATCCATTCATTTTGCTCCTCGATGGAAAGAAAGGGTCGATAGATATTTTTTTCAATGAGAAAGTCGGATCCGATTTTCTGCTCCAACTCTATATAAAATTGCTCAAGCTCTGGAAAAAGCTTTTCGGCGATCCAGGATTTCACCATTTTTTTCCCTGTGACTGGATTATATAAACCTGCCGCCACACGGCTACTTTGATTTTTTTCCGGCTGGTCGAGTATCAAAATCCGCATTCCAGCCTGCTCAAGCCTGTATGCCAGAGCCGTACCCGCCAAGCCTTGTCCAATAAGTAAAAAATCAAGTTCCATGGCCCAAAGTAAATCCATATTTCCTTATTTTGCCGTCCTTCAGAGGACTTTTCCTATGCTTTCTATCCACAAATTCACCTTTAATCCATTTCAGGAAAATACCTATGTCATCCACGATGAAGATGGAATTGCCGCCATCATCGATCCAGGATGCTTCACTCACGCGGAAAGGACTGAATTAGAAAACTTTATCCAAGAGAACCGACTAGAACCCAAATTGCTACTCAATACCCATTGTCATATTGACCATGTTTTGGGGAATGCCTGGGTAAAAAGAAAATGGAATCTTCAATTGGGATTGCATAAAAATGAAGTACCCGTTTTGAAATCTGTAGAAGTTTATGCCCCGAATTATGGATTTCAGGGATATGAATCCTCTGAAGGAGACTACTTCATAGAAGAAGGACAAGAAATCGCTATCGGAAAGGAAAAATTGAAAGTTTTATTCGTTCCTGGTCATGCCCCAGGACATGTGGTCTTCTATCATAAGGAAAGTGGACAATGCATCGGCGGCGATACACTTTTCAGAGCAAGCATTGGCAGAACTGATCTTCCGGGAGGAAATCACCATCTTTTGCTTACCAAAATAAAGTCTGAATTATTCTCACTTCCAGATGAAACTGTCATTTATTCAGGCCATGGACCGGAAACAACCGTAGGTTTCGAAAGAATTCACAACCCCTTTGTGGGAGAAAGAGCCAGCTATTGAAAATTAAAGCACACATACCCAACACCATCACCTTGCTCAATCTTCTAACTGGAGCTATTGGGATAATATTTGTTTTGAAAGGTGAGATTTTATCCGGAGCAATCTTCGTTTTGATGGCTGCTGGATTCGATTTTTTGGATGGAATGGCGGCGAGAATCCTAAAAGTTCAAAGTAATCTTGGAAAGGAATTGGATTCCTTGGCTGATGTAGTTTCATTCGGGGTTTTACCAGGATTTATTCTTTATAAAATGGCTGAAAGCTCAAATCCGGAAAACTGGCTTCCTTATTTGACTCTTATTGTCCCCATGCTTTCTGCCTATAGATTGGCAAAATTCAATTTGGATGCCAGACAAAGTGATCGGTTTATTGGATTACCAACTCCAGCCAATGCTTTATTTATCAGCACTCTGCCTCATTTAGCTCTACTTTGGCCCAAGGTAGGTGAAGTCCTGAATTCTCAATTTATTCTTATTGGAATAGCATGGATCTTTTCAATTCTTTTAATCGCTGAGATTCCATTAATCGCACTGAAGTTTAAAAATTTCAAAATCAGGGAGAACCTCTTTCGCTTTCTTCTGATAGTTATCAGTTTAGCTTCCTTTGCAATTCTACAATTGGGAGGAATCCCTTTGATCATCTTAGCGTATATTGGATTATCTCTAGTTGAAAATGCAATAGGGCGTGAATGAGCGGCATCAGGTGGATCAAGAATATCTTTTGTGGAATCGGAATAATTTGGTCCGGTGCGGTCAATGCTCAATTTTTTGAGGCAAAAGTTGTAGAATCCGGGATTTATAAAGTTTCCTTAGAGGAAGCTAGAAAATTGGGTTTTTCAGATCTTTCAGAACTTACTTTTTATGGTTTCCCAGGCATGCTGCCTCAAAAATTGGATTCAATCCAATTGTCTTTGCAGGAAATCCCTTCTTTTCAAAATGGAAATGAATTATTGGTTTTTCTCCAAGGTCCTCATCAAATCCAATGGAGCCCAGATCAAAAAATCAGTTATCAGCATCATCTGTACACCGATACGCTGAGTTATCTCATCGGGAAAAAGGCCAATCCAAAAAGAATAGAAAAAAAATCCATCAGCGAAACTACTCCATCAAGCCAAGTTCTTTATCGCTTCTTTTCTCAAAAAGAAGAGATAACCAACATCTTGGAATCAGGAAGAGAATGGTACTCCCTCCCCATCCGACAAGGCCAAAGTCTAAATTTGAATTTCGGATTACGATCTGAGGCTTCGGAAAATTGGATTATTTCTTCCCGAGTCATGGGCCAATCCACAAGTTCAAGTACGATGAGAATGCTGACCGGAAATCAGCTCATCCAGGAAATCGCATTTTCCCCTATCTCATCTAATATCTATGGAATTAAAGGTGATCCCAGAGATTTTCAAATTGAATTCGCACCTTCGGGAGGTCAACTTTCCCAACTCCGATTTACTTACCAAGGTACCGGCTCCAATTCGGCTGGCTTTTTAGATCAGGTGACAGTGGCAGTTCCATTCACAAGAGAAAATTGGAAAAATGGAGTTTTCAGGCATTTTGAGGAACAAATCATTCAAATTCCTGAAGGTGTTTTTGCTATAGAAATCTCAGATTTCTATTCTCCTATTGCAGTGGAAGGATCTTTTTCAAAAGGAAAATCTTGGGCCATATATTCAAGTAATGAAATTCCCAAGCTTTCTATTTCAGGCCCAATTCGTCTTGAGTTAAGACAATCAGCGAGCAAATCTGCTTTCCTGATTATCGCTCCATCTTCACTACTTTCCTCCGCTAAAAAACTTCAAAGTCATAAGCAATCACTTGGGCTGAAAACTTCAGTTGTAAGTCTTGAGGATATTTTCGATTCATTTGGCTATGGAAATAGAGATGTAAGCGCTATTCGCAATTTTATCGCTTGGGAATATCATCAAGGAAAAACTTTGAAAAATGTTCTGATCCTTGGAAAAGGCACATTTGATTACAAAAGAATTCTTGGAGGAAGGCCAAACTTGGTGCCTATTTATACCAGCAGAAGTAGCCTTGACCCACTTTCTACCTATAGTTCAGATGATTATTATGCCCTTTTGGATTGGGGACAAGGAGAATGGAAAGAAGATCGCCAAGGGGATGAACTTTTAAAAATCGGGATAGGGCGAATTCCTGCTATAAATTTTACTGAGGCCAACGAAAGCATAGAAAAAATCATCGCCTATGAAACTTCACCCGAGAAAGGTGATTGGAAAAGGAATATAACTTTTGTGGCGGATGATGGAGACAATAATATTCATTTGAGAGATGCTGAAAATCACGCAAACTACCTTGCAGAAAACCATCTGGAATTCTTAAGCTCTAAACTTTACCTCGATAGATTTGAGCAAGAGAAAAACGGAACACAGCAATCCTCACCTCAAGCTAAAATGGCCTTGCAAAAGGCTTTAGACGAAGGCACACTTTTGCTGAACTACATCGGACATGGCAATGAAACTACCCTAACCGCGGAGGAAATATTCAAGGTTTCAGATTTAGAAAATTGGGCAACCCAGAAGCGATTGGCTATTTGGATGACGGCGACTTGTGAATTTGGACGTTTTGATAGCCCTTTTATTCGATCAGCGGCTGAAGAATTACTTTTTGCCAAAGGCAAAGGGGCTATTTCATTGCTATCTACTGGCCGTCCAGTTTTTAGTAGTATTAATTTTTCACTCAATCAGGCCTTTATCCAGGAGTTTCTCAAAAAGGAAAATGGGGTTTATCAGGATTTGGGGACTATTTACAAAAACACCAAGAACAAGAGTCAGAATGGAGCCCTGAATAGAAATTTTGCCTTAATCGGCGATCCTAGCTTAAAACTTCCACTCTCAGAATCGGGAATCAAATTAGACGAGATCAAAAGTATTGGTGATGAAAATCCTGCAGATACCCTTTCTTCATTTCAGGAAATAATCTTAAAAGCAAGTGTCATCGATCCACTCACCGAGGCTAACTTATCTGGGTTCAATGGAGATTATGAAATTGAAATCAGGGATAAGCCTGTAGAAGTTGAAACCTTAGGTGATGAGAGTTCTAAAACCAATTTCAAAGAGGAGTCAACTCTAATTTTCAAAGGAAGGGGAAAGGTTAATTCGGGAAATCTAGAATCAAGATTCTTTATCCCAAAAAACATAAACCCAGAATTTGGAATGGGAAAAATCCGGATTCTTGCCCGGGAAGAAAATTCGGGGCAAGAAGCATTTGGGGTAAAAGAAATCGTCATTGGAGGAGAATCTGACATTCCTTCAGATACCAAAGGTCCCGAAATACTTCCTAAAATCAACCAATTGGCCGCACCTCCCTTCATTTTCCCAACTACGTCAATTGAATTAACCCTCGAGCTTGAAGATGAAAGTGGAATAAATGTATCAGCGTTCAACCCGAACCAATTGCTCTCCGTTGGAGTAAACGAACTTAATCCCGAGTATTTGGGTAATTTATTCATTACGCAAAATGGGGAATATAAAAAAGGAAGCTTAACGACCAGGATTAATGGCTTGAAAGAAGGATTGAATAGCATTGAGATTTTTGCTTGGGATAATGTGGGTAACGGAAGTAGAAAAACGATTGAAGTGGAAATACGTGGGAGCGGGAGCGCAAAAATTCTTTCCCACAAGGTCTATCCTAATCCGGCTTTTGAAAAAGCCAACTTTGAAATCACCCATAATAGACCCAATGAAAACCTTTTGCTCACTTTAGAGATTTATTCTTTGAGCGGAAGTATACTATTTTCGGAGAGTATTCGTTTAGTCAGAGCACAGGAGAAAATTGAAAATTTGTCTTGGAAATTTTTCCAAAACCAAACCAAAATTCCAGCAAAAGGAACTTATATTTACAACTTATGGCTTCAATCAGAACTAGACTTAAGTTCGGACTTTAGAAGCGGGAAACTGGTAATCGAATGAAAATAAGAACCGATATAGTCAAGAAGGGCAGTTTGATTTTTGGATTGCTATTGGCTGGTTTTTCAACTTTTGGACAAAACAGTGTAATCATCTCTGGTCAAGATCCTAACAGACGTGTGATCACTACTGCTGTGCCTTTTTTAAATTTTGCGCCAGACTCCAGACATTCAGGAATGGGTGATGTAGGTGTAGCCACTTCCCCAGACGCCAACTCAGCTCATTGGAACTCAGGAAAACTTGCTTTCATCAAAGACGATTTAGGTTTTTCATTGTCCTATTCCCCTTGGCTTGGGAAGCTGGTAAATGATATGTCATTGAGCTATTTGACAGGTTTTAAGAAAATTGACGAGTTTTCTGCTTTTTCATTTGACTTGAGATACTTCAACATGGGAGATATCCAATTGACAGATGGAAGAGGAAACGAATTAGGAGAATTCAATCCTAGAGATATCGCAATCGGCGGAACGTACTCCAGAAAGCTTTCGCAAAACTTCGGCTTGGGCATTTCAGCTAGATTCATTCATTCCAACCTTTCTGGAAATATTTCTAACTCAACCGGAGGAAATGAAGCAAAAGCAGGAATAAGTGTGGGAGCGGATATTGGACTTTATTATCAAAAACCAACCATCATCGGATCCAAAGAAGGTTCTTGGGCATGGGGCGTTGCAATTACCAACATCGGTCCAAAAATCACCTACAACAGCGCTGAAGATCTAGATTACATTCCGACCAATTTTAGAATAGGAACTACGTACGGGATTTTCTTTGACGAAAACAATAAGCTTTTCCTTTCCTTGGATTTGAATAAACTGCTGGTTCCAACCCCTCCTATTTATCTTACCAATGAGGATGGAACATTGGCCACAGATGAAAATGGAAACCTGATCATTCAGGCGGGAAAAGACCCTAATAGAGCCTTGATTTCAGGTATGTTTGGTTCATTTGCAGATGCTCCGGATGGATTTTCTGAAGAAATGAAAGAGTTTACCGTATCATTTGGTGCAGAATACATGTACGCTGACAAGTTTGCTCTTCGAACCGGATATTTTTACGAAAACCAAAGTAAGGGCGGAAGAAAATACTTCACGATGGGCTTGGGTCTAGATCTAAACCGAATCGGCATTGATTTCTCCTATCTAGTTCCTCAAACACAAAATCACCCACTTGCAGAAACACTTCGTTTCTCTCTTCTTTACACCATTTCCAGTAATTAATGCTACTTGACAGATCCAAGGCTCCCGAATTTGTTATTCCGGGGGACTTTGATATTTCAAATCCCACTGAGTTTCATACATCAAATGGAATAAAGGTTTTCCTCTTTTCGACTCCCTTACTTGAAGCAGTCAAGATTGAGGTGATATGCAAAAGCTCAAAACTTCACTTACCCCTTTCAAAATTTCAGGTTCCCTCATTTACTTTACAGCTTTTGACTGAAGGGACCCAAAGGTTTTCTGAAGAAGAACTGTCCGAATTTTTCGATTTTCATGCCAGTGAGGTTCATCCCTTTTCCGGATTTTCTCAGGAAGGAATTAATCTCCTTACCACCAAAAAGCATTTAAATTCCGTTTTGCCGGTTTTTCTTTCCTTGTTTATAGAGGCGATTTTTCCAGAAGAAAAAATTCAGAAAAAGAAAGCCCTAAGAAAAATAGGATTGAAAATGGAGCGGGAGAAAAATGCTTCCCGAGCTTCCATGCTTTTCCGTAATTGCCTTTTTGGAAGCCAGCATCCTTATGGACAGGAAACACTAGAAAGCCATTTGGATGAGGTAAATCGGGAAGACCTTTTGGATTACTACCAGACCAAACTTTGGAACAAAGCAGAAATCTTCGTTTCCGGGGATTTTAACTCTGAAGAAATTCTAAAGCTGATGGAAGAACTATCAGCTATTCCCAAAGTTGATTTAGAATCCAAAATAGCTGAATATTCCATTGAAGGCATTGAAAGTTGCCAGGAAGAAAAACCCGACTCCGTTCAAACCAGTATTCGATTGGGAAATTGGTCCATACCCAAAAATCATCCGGATTATATTCCGCTAACGGTTTTTAATACCGTCTTGGGAGGATATTTTGGTTCACGGTTGATCAAAAATATCCGAGAAGATAAGGGGCATACCTACGGGATCTTTTCCTCTCTTGGGGAGATCGATGACCATAACTATTGGGTGATCTCGGCTGATGTCCAAAAGCAATTTAGACAAGAAGTACTTGAGGAGATTGATAAAGAAATTCGACTTTTGTGCGAGGTTCCTTTAGACGAGGATGAGCTTGAGTTGGTAAGAAACTACCTCATCGGACAAATGCTCGGGAAGTTTAGTAATGCATTTGATCTGGTAGACCGATTCAAAGCCGTTCATTTTTCTGGAGAGGATTTTTCCTTTTATCAGCGTCAACTAGAATTTTTCCGAAAATTCAATTCCTCGGACATCCTGGAAATAGGAAAGAAATATTTCTCAAAAGAGAAATTTATTGAAGTATTAGTAGGCTAGGTCAGCAACTCGTAAAGCCAAGAAAGATCGAAGGAATTTTTAGCCCAGAAAGTATAAAATCTGAAGGTTAATCCTCTCATCCCAATACTTTTCCCAATCTCAACCAACTCTCTAGCTGGGCCGAAATTTGCAGACCAAAGTGCATGTTTCAATTCATATCTTAACCGGCTCCTTAAAGCGATATTTTCTTCTGGATATAAATTCATTGCCTGAATTTTCCTACAGACTTTCACCGTACTGGGAAGCATTGGCGAATTATACCTTTTGTATTGGGCAGCCGACATGGAATCCTCATGCTTTCTTTTTAGAACTCCAATGTGGTCTGAAAAAATTACGGGGTATTTTCGAGTAAGACGCACTTGAATATCGAAATCCTCATAATACAAAGACTGGTCGTATGCTCCCTCCTTTCTCAAAATTTCTGTCTGGAAAACAATAGTAGCAGCACATATAAAACTCCGCTTGATTACCACTTCATAAATATTCGACAGCTCTATCTCATCTTTTAATTCTCCCGCGGTATTTCTTGGATAAAACGTGCTTACCTCATTTCTGGAGTCAATAATGTATGCATCAGAAAAAGAAAACGCCGCATAAGGAGCCTTCTTTAATTCGTTTACACTGACAGAAATATGATCAGGAAAAATGACGTCATCCCCAGAAAGGTCAATCACATATTTCCCCTTTGCCTTGGCCAAAATTTGATTAAAAAGCTGACAATAAGGCTGTGACTCTTTCAACAATTCTACCTGAACGGAAAGTAAATGGGAGTTTTTATCGACCCATCTTTGAATTTTTTCTGGAGTTTCATCCTGACTTCCATTATCCACCACGAAGAGTTCCAAAAAACTATAATCCTGCTCCTTTATACCCTCCAAAGTCTCCTCAATCCATGATTCATGGTTATAGGAAATGCAAATAATCGAGACTAGATCGGTGGTTCTCATTACTTAATCAAACAGGACCAAGAGGATTTATTGCTAATATCGTTGGAAAACCTGGACTTAAAGAAAATCAGAGAATGATTAGGACCGGCTTCACTTTCAGATGATCCCAAGTCGATAAACTCTGCCTTATGCTTTTCTGCCAGCTTGAAAAGATACATCAAAAGGATTTCTCCCAAACCCTTTGCCTGACTTTTTGGATCAATGGCTGAAAGGTAATAGTAAAAGGAATTTGGGGTCAATTTTACCGCCAGAGAATGGGCTATGGATTTTTCCTGACGTGAATCAGAGATCGAAATCAAAAAATATCGCTCAGGATATTCTGAAACCTGCTGGATCAATCGATTTTCATCAAAATTCATCTCATACCCTTTCTGACCATTCCAAAGCCGGATTTCTTCTAGAAAAGAAAAATTCTGGATTGGGTTTATCCTGACATTGAGATTGTTCTCTTTCAGTTTTGACAAATATTTCGGCAAAGACTTCTGGACAAATTTCCCAATCCTCTTTTTGCCTATAAAAAATTGATGGCTCGTAAGTTTTTCTAAATGAAAACCAGATTCCTGTAAAGCATAGCTAATCAAATCCGAATGCTCCTCATACTGTTTTGGAGCCTGGATTACCCTTACTAAATGAACTTTGATCTCTTTAAGTCTCTCCAAAACAGCTTGGATAAACTCGAGCAAAGCTTCCAGGCTTATGGATTCCTCTACCCAAATTCCTCCAAAGGGAGATTGAGGCAGGGAATACGCTTCTCCTGATTCAGAAATTGCCAAGGTCATTGAAACGTGAATCTTGGACTTTTTTATCCATTGAAAATCCAGTAACTGAGAAAAATTAGGGGAAGAATATTTTCTCAGAAAATAAGGAAAACGCTCCTCATTGGCAGAAACTACCCGAAGGGAAAAAGAATCAGATTTCACTTGTTTGTAAGCTTCCAAATTTATTCTTGTCTCTGATGTAATCGTTTTCTGAAAAAGCCCTGTCCGAAAGCCCCAATAAACAAGCTTCGGACTCAAATTGAATTTCTACCCAATTCATTGGGGGAATATACAATCCCTGCTCAGGACTGCTCAGGGTAAATTCCGAGATACTGGAATCCAATCCTTCCACCCGAATCCAAAGCTTTCCATTCAAGGCAAAAATCACTTGGTTTTCCTTATAGTGCGCATGCTTTCCACGGATTTCCTCTTTGCGCACACCCGTGATCCAAAAGCTCCTTAAGATCCCATTGGGGAAAAGATCCATGTTTTCCCAATAACTTAACTGTCCCAATTCATTTCCAATCTTTGGGACAGAAATCAATTCTGCCCTTTGGTATGCTTGTTTTAATCTTTTTAAATCAGGGATAATCATAGCTAAAATTAAGAGAAAAGAGATGAAGAGGAGGTTAGGCTAGGGTTAATTTTCTAATTTTCCAGTAGAATCAAATTTGCAGTTTCCAAAATGGAAGAAACATTTGGTGATGACTCTTACCTGACCCTTGCCCAAAAAAGCAATGGCTTATACAAAGATCGGGGGAGCAAGTTCTTGTACTTTTCCTTTCCAGTCAGGAATGAGGAGGAAATCAAAGAGGAGCTTTCTGCCTTGAGAAAAACTTACTACAATGCTTCCCATCATTGCTATGCTTGGATTTTGGGAAAAGACGGGGAACATTTCCGCGCCAATGACGACGGAGAACCCAATCATTCCGCTGGAGATCCCATATTAGGGCAAATCAAATCCAATCAATTAACGAATACTCTTATCGTCGTGGTCAGGTATTTTGGAGGTACCAAACTTGGGGTAAGTGGATTGATCCAAGCCTATCGGCAATCGGCTGCTTTGGCGATCGAGGAAAATGAAATCATCCGAGAATTTGTGCAGGAACAGCTGAAACTTACTTTTCCCTATCCCAGTATGAATGAAGTCATGAAAGTGGTCAAAAGCTTGGACTTAGAAATCATCAACCAAAAAATGGAACTGGATTGTGAATTGACCCTAAGATTCAGGGCGGGATTAAAGGATCAAGTTTTGGCTCAGCTAGAATTCGTGGAAAACCTAACCCTTTCTACCGATTGAAAAGAGAATCCAAGTACCCTTCTTGTTGAAGTACTTTGAAAATCTCCAGACAAGCCCAAGCATCAGTTGCCGCATAGCGCATTTGCTTCTCAGACAATTTTTCAGCCTCCCAATTAGACACTTGTTCGGCCTTGGAAATTCTCATTTTTAGGACCATCCCACAGAGGTTTCGAACTCCTACATTGTGAAATCCAACCTTTTTCAGTTCATCATTCAAATCAAAGAAGGAATGGGGATGAAAAGAATCTGTCAGCTTTCTCAGGGCCTTGATATCATCATGGACGGCTGCTCCAATTTTGACCAAATTTTCTTTTTCCAGGAGATTTCTCAAGCTATCCGGGAAACCAATTGAATTTAGGCGAAAGAGAAAAGCCTGATTTACAGTCGACAATTGAAGCAAGGAAACGTGATTAAACTGGCCTTTTCTAAAGGTCGGACGCGTTTCTGTATCAAAGCCAATTAGGTTTTGATCTTCCAAAAAATCCACAGCTTCTTCTACATCCTGGATTTGATCAATCAAATAGATATCCCCCTCAAACTGACCTAGGGGAAGTTCATTAATTTCCTCTTTTGTAATACTATACGGGATCATACCAATTCTTCTTCCGGCTCAATGTAACGGATACCGATTTTAAAGTATCCGTAAAGAATGGTCATAAATGGGCTTATTATATTGAAAAAGCAAAAAGGGGCATACACCAAGGTAGCAACACCCAAAACCGAAGCCTGTGTAGCTCCGCAGGTATTCCAGGGAACCAAAACCGAAGTCACTGTAGCAGAATCTTCCAAGGTACGGCTTAAATTCTCCGGCATTAGTCCTCTTTTCTTATACACATCTGCAAACATCCTACCCGGAACCAAAATCGCCAAATATTGATCAGATGTGGTGATATTGAAGAATACACAAGTTGCAGCAGTAGAAGCAATCAATGAACCAACGCTGTGAACCTTCTTGATAATAGCTTCTGCCAGTACTATTAGCATTCCACTTTCTTCCATAATTCCGCCAAAAATCATCGCACAGACAATCAACCATATGGTATCTAGCATCCCTGCCATTCCCCCTGTCACCAAGAGTTCGTTTACAATGGCATTATCTGTGACAATACTGATTTCCCCATAAAGAGCCATCATTACGGATTTGAATGACAAATAAGTATAGCTTCCCTGCTCGTTGGCAATTTCAGCAATAATTTCAGGTTGAAAGATTATGGCAAAAACTCCTCCCAGTAAAGCCCCGATAAGCAAGGCAGGCAACGCAGGGACTTTTTTGATGATTAGAAATAGCAATAACCCTGGCACAACGAAAAGCCAGGGAGTGATATTAAACTTGTCTAAAATCACGCTAGAAATCGCCTTAACGTCATCTACATTTCCCCCTGTATCATAATTTAAGCCGATCACAATGAAAAGAATTAGAGTGATCAAGATGGATGGGATGGTTGTTTTAGCCATGTACCGGATGTGCGTAAACAAATCCGTTCCTGCCATGGCCGGCGCAAGGTTTGTCGTATCAGAAAGCGGGGACATTTTATCTCCAAAATAGGCCCCAGAAATAATCGCTCCGGCAATAATTCCCTCCTCAAATCCCAATGCTTTGCCAATTCCCAAAAGAGCAACCCCAACTGTGGCGACAGTTGTCCAGCTGCTACCTGTAGAAACAGAAACTATAGCACTGATAAAACAAGCTGCAAACAAGAAAATGATAGGACTTAAGACTTGAAGTCCGTAGTAAATCATGGCAGGAACAATCCCACTCAGAAGCCAGGTACCAGCCAATGCTCCAATAAGAAATAGTATCAAAATACTGCTCATTGCTGCGCTGATACTTTTTATCATTCCTTCCTGCAATGTTTCCCAAGAAAATCCAAGACGATAAATAGCAACCAAGCTAGCTACAGTCGCAGAGAGAATTAGCACGATTTGGTTGGAACCTGATAAACCATCTGTTCCGAAAACCTGGATATTGACAGCCAAAAGGACTATTAAAAAAACTAGGGGGATTAGCGCATCGAGCACTTTGGGAGCTCTGGGGATTCCTTTCATCTACAAATTTTACTCAAGATTTGAACGGACAATCTAAATAAAAAAAACCAATTACCTGTCGGAAAGAAGCTTCGAAAGATCTTTCCCGACCTGCCATCCAATAGCAACTCCCATCCCTCCTAATCGAACAGCTGCTGCGGTTTTATCCCCAATACCCTGAATCAATGGGATTTTTTTAGAGCCAAATGCCATAATTCCAGTCCATTCCATTTCCCATTCCAAGTTTTTTCCTGGAAAAATCACCTCTCTTGCCAAAGTTTCCAGATGATTTTTAATCAAAGGATTTACCACAAATTCTGTAGTATTTTCCTTTTCAAAATCCTTGTTTCTAGCTCCTCCGATAAGTAATCTCCCATCAATTTGCCTAAAATAGACATATCCCTTATCCATGTGAAAAGCCCCTTTCCAGGGAATTTTTTCTTCCAAAGGCTTACTGAGAAGGATGAGTCCTCGGCCGGGTTTGATTTCTGACTCGGGCCAGAGTTTCTTGGTAAAGGCATTGGTGCAAACTCCGATTTTTTCACCCTTAAACTCAAAAGTCCTCGACTTCCCAACGTTTTCGGCAAGGACAATCCCGGTATCTTTTTCAATTTCAACCACTGAGACCCCTGTGAGAATTTTTACCCCAAGTCTTGAGGCCATGTCCCACAAGCAATTCAAATATTTTGCAGGATCCAATTCTCCCTCAAACTGGTTTTCAACCACTGCTTTTACCTTTTCGGAAAAGCCGAGTTTTTGAGGCTT
Source organism: Algoriphagus boseongensis (assembly GCF_004362805.1). Taxonomy (GTDB): domain Bacteria; phylum Bacteroidota; class Bacteroidia; order Cytophagales; family Cyclobacteriaceae; genus Algoriphagus; species Algoriphagus boseongensis. The sequence goes on along the minus strand of NZ_SNYF01000007.1, from coordinate 299,242 downwards.
TTTGACTAATGAAAAAACATCTTTTTTAAAGGTCTTCTTCAAAAGCTTATTCAGGTAATCCATTTGATCCAAGGCCTGTAGACTATCCTCTTCCAAAAGCTCAAAACCATGCTGATGCTTGTATCCCAAAGCTTTTTCCCCAAACTGCTTCTTAATATCCTGAAGGCCTTTGTATCGCTTTTTTACAAGCTGGAGCACTTCCTCCTGCGTCATGGTCCAAAAATCATCCAAGATTTCTGTCAAGCTTCCAAAACAGGCAAATCCGGCATTTTTGGTACTTGCCCCGGTGGGAAAAATTTCTTTTTCCAAAACCAAAACCTTTGCTTTTGGATATTTTTTCTGAAAATGGATTGCTGCAGAAAGCCCGGTAAATCCAGATCCGACAATTATTAAATCATAGGTTAAAAAATTTTTCTGTTCCCAGTAACTAATCATATTTTTTAAAATAGGTTTATTTTAAGGTTTGCTTCCGTAATTTGATACAATCTAATCCAAATCAACCCAAAATACCATGAGAAAAATCGATACTCTTTTGGCTGAATACGGCGAAAGCCATCAAAATCACACCAACAAGCTGATTCACTGGATTTGTGTCCCTGCAATTTTTTTCAGCATTGTCGGACTGGTCTATAGTATTCCTTCTGGATTTCTCGGAGAATCTCTTTCCTTTCTGGGTGAATTAGCCAACTGGGCTACAATCACCTTGTTTCTGGTTTTGATTTATTACGTGTCACTTTCGGCACCTCTTACTCTGGGGATGTTGTTATTTTCAGCTTTTTGTTTAGCCTTAGCCAATTTCCTTAACCTTACTTTTCCAGGAAAACTATGGCAAATCAGTTTGGGGATATTCGTCTTGGCCTGGATAGTCCAGTTTGTTGGGCATAAGATCGAAGGAAAAAAACCGTCTTTTTTTAAAGACATCCAATTTTTGCTGATCGGACCAGCTTGGTTGATGCACTTTATTTACAAAAAGATGGGGATAGCCTACTAAAAATCAGGTAAGGAATTAGAATCAAAAAGTTTACTTAACCGCGTCAAGGCAGCTTGGTTCTTCGGGGTATAAATGCTGTTAAGAATTGACTTTTTTTCTCGCGCGGTAAGCCTCCAATTCAGTGAGGCTCGCTGCATGGCCTGTTGACTTCCAGATAAATCCGAAGTTTGAACTTGTTCGGGATTGTATTCAAACTCTACCTTTTCCAAATCAAAAGGCATGGATTCGGTCATGTAATTGAAAAGTACTTCATTTTGGATGGTCTGCACATTATCCCAATTAGAATAAATATTTTTCAGCGGGTTGAAAATCTTCTGAAAAATCCTCAAGGGTTCAGACTTAGGAATTTGGATATTTTTCTCCGAATCACGGATGGTTATCAAAATCACCCCAGAAGTATTTTGGGCAATCCATTCTTTGAAAACATAGGTAAATCTCAAGGCATCCTGAATTCCGAAATTATCCGAAAGCCCTGTATCCATGGTCTCCATGACAGGTTCAGAAGGAAGCTGGACATTTGGAGTAATAAATGGAAAAGTCGCACACATTCTTAAAGCACTCAGAAAGCGGAGGTTTTCAGAGTCATGCGCACGAAAAAACCTCAAGAAATCAATGGTTTGCTTTTTTTCATCCGATTTGGTTTTTGCCAAAATTGAAGTGCCCAAAAATGACATGGAATGAGGAGAGATTACCAGCTTTCTCCCATCGTTGGTTACGAGTGTAGTGACTGGAAGTAATGGGATTTGGGCTTGATATTCTGGTTCTCGATAGGCAGAAAGCGGCTTATCAAGAATTCTCTTCGTATTGTCGTTAAGCTGCTTTTCAAAGGCATAACCCCTATCCTTCAAATGACTATAACCTCCATATTCAAATTTTTGGTTTCTAATCAGTAAATCATTTACGAGAAGTGTAAAAATGATGGGATTGAGATTGTCAGCTGAAATTTCATCCAAATATTTGGTATCTAAAGGATCGTATGATGAATCCGACTGAGATCGAAAATAGATTTCTCTGAAAAAAGCCTGTCCAATAACTCCCCCTGAAGCCCCTGTATAGAGTTGAGTATGCTGGGTAATATTTCCACCGTAAAGGTTATGGATATGTTGGAGCACATGAAAAGTCCAAAGCGAGGCTCTTTGGCCTCCACCGCTTGCAGCTACTATCACTAGTTTAGGTAATTCATCTTCCGGGAATTTCGCTTTCCAATTCTCCAAAATCTGAATCATGTTGGTTTTATCCTTTTGGACAGTATCAGGATGAAGAAGTTCATCTAATTTCTCCAAACTATACTCCATTGGTGCGACTTCATAGTTCAACCCAAATGCTTCATGAGGTCTATTGAGAATTGAAAAGTTGGAAAAGTAATTTCCTAATATCATCAAAACGACCACCGTAATCGTAGCATAACTTCTAAGCCAAAAACTTAAGGCCCCCACCAGCATAACTAAAATAGCCAAAAGCAATAAAGCACTCATGGCAGCCGGAAACTGGAGAATCTCCTTTTCTTTGAAAACCCCAAGAAATAAGACAAAAACAATCAGGAAAACCTCAATTAAGAATAGATTGAGGTGATTTTGATTAAAAACTCGAAGGAGTTTCATGGTTTCAAATCTGGAAATATCCGGCCTAACCGTATGTGGTTTTAGTCGAACATCCAAGTAGGTTCGGACCTTTTCCTCATGTTCTTTTGAGGTTTTGATTCGTGCAAGTGGGTTTACTTTGGCCAGACGGACTTTACGCAGTCTTTTGTCAACACTTCCTGCAAAAAGGACGAAAAAGTCCTTGTTGGTTAAAGAAAAATACCCAAAAATCAAGGTATAGGAAATCAAACTTCCCAGGGTAAATCCCCCATAATATTTCAAGACTTCCCAATCGGATTGCAAGTCATTATCCAATTGGAAAACCACAAATTTTATGGTGTAGATCAGATAAAAGAAAAGTGGAAAGAGGGAATTATTGATGCAGAAGTGGATAAAAGGCTTTGGCACAACCGCCAAAAACTTGAATCTCCTCCCGTCCATGATATAAGTTGTCATGTGGAAAGCCATGGTAAGAATAGCCAAGCCCACACCCATTAAAAAAAAGCTCAGCCAGGAAGTCTGATGAAGATATTCAGGATCTAAAAAAAGAAAAGGAATCCCCAGAGTTACTCCAAAATTCTCCATAACAATTCCTGCCAAAATCACCCAAACCAGAATCAAGGCAAGATTTTTCCGGAGATGAAGTAAAAAAAGCTGGATTGGAAAGCTGTAAAGAAATTTCTCGTTCATGGGTTAGTAAAGCAACTTAAGTTAAAGCTTTTTCCTAACCTAATGAATACCACTTTCAATCCTCCACTCAATTTTTTGGTTTCCAAAGGATTGAGTCCTCAAGAAAAAAATATGGAATTTTAGTGCTTAAAATACTGGTGGCTTTGCCTCAGAAAGGGTACTTTCGGACTTCAAAAAAATGAAGCGATGAGAACCTGGTTTTTGTGTAAAGTAAAGTATGCGAAAGAGACTGAAGAAGGCCTTTTGAAAAGCATATCTGAGCAATATTTGGTTGATGCTGTATCCTTTACAGAGGCTGAAGCGATTCTTTATGACAGATTAGGCTCGCAGATCAGAGGTGATTTTCAAGTGACAGGAATCAGTAAAAGCAATATCGTTGATGTCTTCTTTTATGAAGACGCTGATGTTTGGCACAAGTGCAAGGTCACTTATTTGATAGCGGATGCTGATTCTGGGAAAGAAAAGAAAGTTACTCAATACATGATTGTAACTGCTGAAGATGTCAAGCAAGCTTACGATCGTATCCAGGAAAGTTTGAGTAATATGTTGGTGAGTTTTAGGGTTCCGGATATAACCGAAAGTCCAATAATTGAAGTGTTTCCTTTTGAAAAAGATGAGGTAGCAGAGCAGCTTCCTCCAGGAAATTTTAGACCTTTGGAAACATCAGACGAAGAATAAAAAGAAGGCCTTGATTTTAAAATCAAGGCCTTCTTTTTAGTTCAAATCTGCATCTGCCTGATTCGAAATCACAAATTGGATTAACTCCTCTGGAGATATGGCAGCTCTCTCGGAAGCATCTGAAATATCCTCCCTACTTACCTGTGCTGCAAAAGTCTTATCCTTAAGTCTTTTCTTCACTCCTTTTACTTCCATTCCTTGGTAACCTTCTGGTCTCATTAAAGAATAAGCATGTACGAAACCACTCAACTCATCAAAGGCATAAAGCATTTTATCCATTTCTGAAACTGGCTCTACGCCAAAATACCGATGTCCGTGGGATGCGATTGCTCTTATTATTTCGGGATCAATAGAACGGGACTCCAGCTCTTCTATGATTTTTTTACAATGCTGATCTGGCCATTGATCCCAATCTGCATCGTGAAGTAAACCTGCGAGGTACCACTTGTATTGAATCTGATCTGGATACCCTTTGAATTCAGCCCACTTTTTCATCAAATGAGCCACTTGCTTCATATGGACTTTCAACTTTTCATTTTTGACCCAATCATCTAATAAGCCCTTTGCGTCTTGAATTGAAAGAACGTTACCATGATTTTTTGGGTCACCAAATTCGCTTCTATTAAGAAATAAGGAATGATTTTCCATTTTAAATATATTTTTATGTATTTTGAATAAATATTTTTGTTCTTTAGAAGAATTTAAAACTAAATTTCCATAAATTTACCACGTGCAAAGCTGGGAATCCATTAACGTACTAAGTCAAATGGCGATTACTTCAGAATATTTTCTGCAAGTAACCTTGGACAAATCCGGGAAGGTAATTTCCTCGGATTCAGGAATTGGACCAGTACCAACACTTTTTGACCATCAACACAAACCCATCAATTTTACAGATTGCTTTCTTTCTTCTGATTGGGCAAAATACGAGAATCAGCGGATAAAAGCCTGGAAAAGTAGACATCAATCCTTTTTGGTTGAACTTCAAAAAATCAACCATCCAGAAGACTCCACAACTTTAACAAAGTGGGAGTTTTTCTTTATTTCAGAAGATTATGGAACCTGTTTGGGTATTGGGCATCCTGTGGATCCTACCATGCCTTATAGCCTTGGTCTTGGAGAATTCATTGAAGGTAACAGTGGGAAAAATGAAATACTTGATAGCCTACTGGAAAATAAACTTCTTGGATTTTGGGAATTCGATCAAGAAAAGCAAGAAGACCAGATTAGTACTGGCCTGGCTCAGATGCTAGGTTATCAACCTGAAGATTTAAACAGCTCAGTTCCAATTTCCTGGCAAAAGCATATTCATCAAGAAGATTACCGCCCATTAGTCAGAGAATTAAAACAACATCTTAAAACTTCTGGAAATATCCCTTTTAAAAAAGAGTTCAGGCTAATTTCAAAAAAGAATCAGGTTACTTGGGTTGTTGGATTTGGAAAAACCTCCAAGTGGTCTAAAGAGGGCTTACCTCTCAAGGTTCAAGGTTTATTGATCGATATTACAGAAAAAAAGAAACAAGAACTTTGGCTTAAAGAGCATCATTATTTTTTGCAAGAACTAGCTTTTCAACAGTCTCATTCCTTGAGAGCCAGGGTTGCCAATATCAGCGGAATCCTTGAAATCATGGAGACCGAAAGCCTCGGTTCAGAGGCACAAAAGCTTTTAGGCATTATAAAAAGAGAAGTAAAAATGCTGGACCAATCCTTGAAAAAAAGTATCAAAGAATCGGTCCAACAAAACGAAATTCTTGAGAGAGGGATTAGTTCCTCCGGATCAAATATCTCTTAATTTCCATTTAGCCTTTAGATAGCCCCAAATCACTTTGGGGCTCATTGCTTTTTTCCGCGACTAGCCTCCATCATATCCCATAATTCTTGGGGAATTTGGTCTAGATTATTGAACTCTCCTGCTCCTTTTAGCCATTCTCCTCCATCAATAGTAATTACTTCTCCGTTGACGTAGGCTGAAAAATCTGAAACTAGATAGGCAGCCAAATTGGCTAATTCTTGATGCTCCCCTACTCTACCAACAGGGACTTTCTTTGCAGGATCAAATTTCTTCACCAAATCACCAGGAAGTAACCTACTCCAAGCACCCTCGGTAGGAAATGGCCCAGGAGCAATGGCATTTGATCTTATGCCATATTTGGCCCATTCAACCGCCAATGATCTGGTCATGGCTAAAACACCTGCTTTAGCAGCCGCAGAAGGAACTACATATCCAGAGCCAGTCCAGGCATAGGTAGTCACAATATTTAAGAAAACTCCTGCCTGTTTTTTTGCAATCCAATCTTTTCCTGCTGTAAGGGTCACTTGTGAAGTACCCTTTAAAACAATATCAAGAACCGTATTAAAGGCATTTGTAGATAAGCGCTCTGTTGGGCTAATGAAGTTTCCTGCAGCATTGTTCAGCACCACATCAACTTTACCTAATTGGGAAGTAGCTTGAGACCACATGTCCTCGACTTGGGCAATATCTCTAACATCACAAGCAAGCGGTATTACTTTACCCCCTTTTTGAGACATCATTTCATTAGCGGTACCTTCCAAAACATCCAGTTTTCTGGAAGTGATCACGAGATTTGCCCCAAGCTCCAAAAAATACTCCCCCATCGACCTTCCCAGGCCAGTTCCTCCACCAGTTATTAGTATATTTTTATCTTTTAGTGCATCTTCCCGAAGCATTCCACTGTTAAAGTTCATAGTCAAATCAATTAGTTTCTGGACAAGTTAGTGATCAAGCCCGTTAATTGAAAGAGCCTTTTATCAAGCATAGAAAATGAAATATTCCTTTTTGGCCATTTTTCTTTTTTGGTTTCTTGCTAGTTGTAGCGAGGACATCAGCGATGAAATTCAAACCGAATTGGTTCAGGAAGCAGATCAGTTTTTTCTACTCTCTGAGATAGTAGGGGAAAGTAATTATTTGGGAAATTTAACCTACGGGGATTTCTTTAGGACACTCCCTGAAAGTCTTCCTGGCTGTCCGGAAATGCAAATTGATACTCAACTCAGAAAAATAACCTTGGACTATTCCAAAACCGATTCTTGTCCTCAGGCGAATCTTGCAAGCCGAACTGGAAAAATAATTCTGGACTTTTCACAATCTAACTCAAGTCCCGGTCTATGGTTTTTGGAATATGTAGAATACGCTTATCAAAAAACTCATATCAAAGGAAAAAGGGAGTTCACCAGACTTTCTACCAGTCAAAATGCCGAGACGTTTAATAATTTGAAAATCACAACTGATAAAAATCTGAGTTTTGACATCTCTGGTGGATACACCTACTTCATATCCAGATTTGGCTTTCGCCCATTCGGAATAAGTTATGTGGGAAGGCATGAAGGAATCAATCCAGCCGGCAGAAACTTCACCCAATCTATCACCGAGGCCAAAGAAAAATATATTAATTGCTACAGTGATGGCTATATTCTAGCAACTGTCGGGAAAGAGAATTGGAAGGTTTCCAGAGGATCAAATGATATTGGATATCAGGTAAGTTTTTCCTCCGGATCAGATTGCAATACCAAGGTTAGAGTCATTCTGCCTGATGGGAGAACCTATGATATTAAGCCATAAAAAAAGCTCCAGAAAATTCCGGAGCTTTTTGATTTCTAAAAATTCATTTTAGTATCTGTAGTATTCAGGCTTGAATGGTCCCTGAACCTCCACGCCAATATATTTAGCTTGATCATCTGAAAGTGTATCAAGCTCTACTCCTAGCTTAGACAAGTGAAGCGCTGCCACTTTTTCATCCAAATGCTTAGGAAGTACATATACTCCCGGCTGATAATTTTCATGATTTTGCCACAATTCCAATTGAGCCAAAGTTTGATTGGTAAAGGAATTTGACATTACAAAAGATGGGTGACCAGTAGCACAACCAAGGTTAACCAATCTTCCTTCCGCCAAAACGATAATTTCTTTACCGTCTAACTCATAAAGATCGACCTGAGGTTTGATTACATTTTTGGTGTGGCCATAGTTTTTGTTCAACCAAGCCATATCTATTTCATTGTCAAAGTGGCCGATGTTACAAACAATCGCCTTGTCCTTCATCGCCTTGAAATACTCTCCTGTGATGATGTCTTTGTTTCCAGTAGCAGTAACAACAATATCAGCCTCTTTCACAGCATCCTTCATTTTTTTCACAGCAAAACCGTCCATAGCAGCCTGAAGCGCACAAATAGGATCAATTTCTGTCACGATCACTCGTGCTCCAGCACCTCTCAAAGAAGCTGCAGAACCCTTTCCAACGTCACCATATCCAGCTACGACAGCTACTTTTCCAGCCATCATCACGTCAGTTGCTCTTCTGATCGCGTCAACCAATGACTCCTTGCAACCATACTTATTATCAAACTTAGATTTGGTTACAGAATCGTTGACATTGATTGAAGGCAATGGAAGTGTTCCATTTTTCATTCTTTCGTACAATCTGTGAACACCGGTGGTAGTTTCTTCAGAAAGTCCTCTGATTCCAGAAACTAACTCAGGATACTGATCCAAAACCATATTGGTCAAATCACCACCATCATCCAAGATCATATTCAAAGGCTTCTTCTCTTCTCCAAAGAATAAAGTTTGCTCAATACACCAGTCGAATTCTTCAGCTGTCATACCTTTCCAAGCATAAACTTGAATTCCTGCAGCAGCGATTGCTGCAGCTGCATGATCCTGAGTAGAAAAAATATTACAAGAAGACCAAGTCACTTCAGCTCCAAGGGCCACCAAAGTTTCAATCAAAACAGCAGTCTGAATGGTCATGTGAAGACAGCCCGCAATTCTGGCTCCTTTCAATGGCTGAGAAGCACCAAACTCTTCTCTTAAGGCCATCAAACCCGGCATTTCAGCTTCAGCTAGCCTGATTTCTTTTCTCCCCCATTCAGCTAAGGAAATGTCTTTTACTTTGTATTGGATAAATTTTTCAGATTTAATTTCTGACATAGTATTGATTGTTAAAGAATTAGAATCGTATTGAGGCGCAAAGTTACCTTATAAAATCGGGAATTGAAAACCAATCTAGAATGATGGGAAGGTAATTTCCTTCAATCCAAAAATCTCCTTTTCACCATTTTCAAGAGCGATTATCAGTTTCCCATCCTCTGTGATATCAACAATTTTTCCCTGGAATTGATTTTCTCCCTTAGAAAATTCAGCCCATTGATCTTTCAAATAAAGGTGCCTCAGGTATTCTTTTCTAATTTCCTGATGCTTCCCTTTTTTCAATTGTATGTAGCCCTGCTCAATGGAAACAATTAGCATTCTGAATAATTCTTGAAGATCAAATTGATTTCCTGTCAGTCTAGCCAAGGAAGTTGCAGTGGATGTCCCAAAATCTATCTGGTTAATATTTAATCCAATACCTACTACAGCATACTCCCAACCTGAAGCCCCAAATGTGTTTTCAATCAAAATGCCTCCGATTTTCCCCGTTTTTTCAACAATCAAATCATTTGGCCATTTGACCTTCAGGTAAGGAAGGTATTCTTGGAAAAGCTTTAAAATTGAATTTGAAACCATCATGTTCAGATAAAACTGCTCAGAGATATCTAAAAAGTTTGGTCTTAGGATTAGGGAAAAAGTAAGATTCTTTCCTTCTTGGGTTTCCCAAGTATTTCCTCGCTGCCCCTTTCCTTTAGTTTGATGATCAGTAATGACAATGCTGCCCTCAATGGCCTGACCAAATCTAATCTTTGACAAAGCCTCGTCATTGGTTGAGTGACACTCTGGCAGGAAAAGAACATCTTTCCCCAAAAAAATCGTGTTGGCAAGAATTTTATACATTATTTTTCGGTTCGTCTTTTATAAGGAAAAGAACGAAGCGTAAAATTAACTCATAAATATGACAGCAGAAGGGCTGAGCAAGATAATCGTCAAGGGAATGGAGGAAAAAAAAGCTTCAGACATTCTAGTGATGGACCTCAGAAATATAAAAAATACAGTAACTGACTTTTTTGTGATTTGCTCAGGAAATTCAGACACCCAAATTGATGCAATTTCCAAATCTATTGAAGAACAAGTGCACAAAGCTGGAGAATCTCCGGCCTGGAAAGTGGAAGGAAAGGCAAACGGACAGTGGATTCTAATGGATTATGTCAATGTGGTCGCCCATATTTTTCTGAAAGACATGAGAGAATTTTATGGTTTGGAGGAGCTTTGGGGAGACGCCAAAACTACAAGAATCAAATAATTTGACGGACAAACTTTACAGGCTCGAATCCGTTTTAGCATAAGTTTACAGAATTACATACACTACGATGAGTGATAAAAATAGCAGTAATAAAAATAAGAATTTCGTCCCTAAAGCTCCCCAAAAGCCCAATTTTCAGCTTTGGCTGATCATTACAGCGGTTTTAGTATTGCTGGGTTTAACCTGGATTCAGCAGCGGGGTTCGGTAATTGACATTACCCAAAAGAGATTTGAAGACATGTATTTGGCAGGAGATGTGGCCAAAGTTGAAATCATCCGAAATATGAATCGGGTCGATGTGACTTTGAAGCCAGCAGCCCTCCAAAACAGTAAATACAAAACTGAACTGGAATCCAATTCAGCCTTTTTCAACCCGGCTGGACCTCATTATTCTTTGCAGGTAACTACCACGGACAAGTTTCAAGAGGATTTTCAGGCTTTGGAAGAAAAAATGCCGGAAGATCAGCGAATTTCCTTTACGGTTTCTGTTGAGGAAAACTGGAGCAACTGGTTTAGCAGCTTTGGATTTTTGATTCTTCTATTCGTTTTCTTCTGGTTTATGATGAGAAGAATGTCAGGCCCATCAGGACCTGGAGGACAAATATTCAATGTCGGAAAATCCAGGGCGCAGCTTTTCGACGCGGAAAACAAAGTCAAAATCACATTTGACAATGTGGCAGGTCTAGATGAGGCAAAAGAAGAAATCCAGGAAATTGTAGAATTCCTTAAAAACCCATCCAAATTCACCAAACTGGGAGGTAAAATTCCTAAGGGCGCTTTATTGGTAGGCCCTCCAGGTACTGGTAAAACCTTGCTCGCAAAGGCTGTAGCCGGTGAAGCTGGAGTTCCTTTCTTTACACTTTCAGGTTCAGATTTCGTGGAAATGTTTGTTGGGGTTGGAGCTGCACGAGTTCGTGACCTTTTCAAGCAGGCGAAAGAAAAAGCACCTTGTATCATCTTTATCGATGAGATTGATGCTATTGGTAGATCAAGAGGTAAGGGACAGATGCCGGGTTCAAATGACGAAAGGGAAAATACATTGAACTCCCTTTTGGTTGAAATGGACGGTTTCGGAACAGACTCTGGAGTTATCGTTCTAGCAGCAACCAACAGACCCGACGTTTTGGATAGCGCATTATTGAGACCAGGTCGATTTGACCGTCAAATCTCCATTGACAAACCAGATATCGTGGGTAGAGAAGCGATTTTCAAGGTTCACTTGAAACCAATCAAAATCTCTGAAGACGTAGATCCTAAGAAATTGGCAGCTCAAACTCCTGGGTTTGCAGGTGCTGAAATTGCAAACGTATGTAACGAGGCTGCCTTGATAGCTGCAAGAAGAAATAAGGCTGCTGTAGATATGCAGGACTTCCAAGACGCTGTAGACAGAGTGATCGGTGGCTTGGAGAAAAAGAACAAAATCATATCTCCAGAAGAAAAGAAAATTGTGGCTTATCACGAAGCCGGTCACGCTGTGGCAGGATGGTTCCTGGAGCACGCCGACCCATTGGTTAAAGTTTCAATCGTGCCTCGAGGTGTAGCCGCTTTGGGCTATGCTCAATACCTTCCAAAGGAACAGTTCCTTTACCAAACCGAGCAACTCATTGACGAAATGTGTATGACCTTGGGAGGTCGGGCTGCAGAAGAAATCATCTTCGGAAAGATTTCTACCGGTGCATTAAGCGATTTGGAGAGAATCACTAAAATGGCTTACAGCATTGTCTCAGTGTACGGGATGAATGAAAAGCTGGGTAATATTTCTTTTTATGACAGCAAAGCGGATGGCTACAAAATGACCAAGCCTTACTCAGAAGCCACTGCTGAAATGATTGATCAGGAAGTAAGCAAGCTGATTCAATTTGCTTACCAAAGAACTCTTGATTTGCTCAAGGAACACCGAGCTCATTTGGAAACTTTGGCGAAAGAACTTCTTGAGAAGGAAATTCTATTCCAGTCAGACTTAGAAAAACTTATCGGAAAGCGTCCTTTCGCAAAGGAAACGACCTATCAGGCCTACACCAATAAAAAGGATGCTCCTAAGAGTCCAGAATTAATCTCCAAGGAAGAAGAAGCTGAACCAGAATCTTCAGATCCATTAAGTTCTGAACCAATTCCGCAGCCTAATCCAGATAATCAAATCAACTAAATTCAGCCCCGAACTTTTCGGGGCTTTTTTAATTTTGCACTCCCCTAGTATCTTTAATCCATGCAATCCCAACCATTGGACTTTTCCTTAAAAGGCAAAAAGATCTTCTTTGCCTCTGATTTTCATTTGGGAGCTCCCAATACTCAGGAAAGTAAAATTCGTGAAAGAAGAATTATCCGTTGGTTGGAAAGCATTTCGGATGAAGCTGCCGCGATCTTTTTGGTGGGAGATATTTTTGATTTTTGGTTTGAATACAAACAGGTGGTCCCCAAAGGCTTTATACCCTTTATTTCCAAAATTTCCCAACTTCGAGACCGAGGGATTCCTATCCTGTTTTTTACAGGAAATCACGACCTCTGGATGAAAGACTATTTCACCCAAGAATTGGGAATTCCTGTTTATGATCATCCAATTGAATTGGTGGTAGAAGGAAAAAAAATCTTGGTTGGCCATGGTGACGGACTAGGTCCGGGAGATCAAACGTATAAGATGCTCAAAAAAGTCTTTACCAATTCCCTAGCCCAATGGCTATTTCGCTGGTTCCATCCCGATCTTGGGATCAGATTAGCTAAGACCTGGTCAGGCTATAGCCGAATTTCGAACATGGAGAAAAATGAAAACCACTTCCTCGGAGAGGATGAATGGCTTTGGCAGTATTGCAAAGAGGTGGAAAAAAATATTCACCATGACCTTTACATCTTTGGCCATAGACATCTTCCCCTAAAACTGGAGGTGACAAAAAATTCTACTTACTTCAACTTAGGAGAGTGGGTAAGCCAAAATACCTTTCTGGAATTATCTTCAGACAACGTTGAACTGAAAACTTTTCAAGGATGAGAACTTGGCTGTTGATTTTCTTTTTGATTTGGATTTCCCCTTCCTTTTCTCAAGAAATCACTCAATTAAGCTTTGGCCCTCCAAATAAAGAAGTTCAGATTTCAGGTCTTGATTTAGTTTCTCTGGACACCAGAGATCAGATTTTTGCTAGTACTATTTCAGGAGACATCTACCTTTTTGATTCAAAGGGTAAACAGCTAAATCTATTCTCTCCTCCTCGTCAAGGCAGGCTTCATCAACTCGAGGCCGCTTGGACAGTGAATATTTTCAGCTTTTCTGCAGACCTTCAGGAATACAGGATTTTGGATCGATTTCTAAATCCTCTGGTGGAGAAAAGCATGATTCAGCCCGGAATCAACCTTCCAAAAGCTTCAACTCTTGGAAATAACAATTTGATTTGGATTTGGGATGAATCGGACCTATCCCTAAAAAGCTGGAATTATCTTCAAAACCAGCTGATTCAGTCTCAGCCTCTCAATTTGATTTTAGATTCACCAGAATTGGCAGTGACAGAAATCCGGGAATTTAAAAACCGAGTTTTTATGAATGTTCCCGAATCTGGAATTTACATTTTCGATAATCAGGGAAATTTTCTTCAGAAAGTTGAACTCCAACTCAATCAACGGCTGTGTTTTTACAAAGAAAACCTATTTTGGGTGGAGTCTGGGAATTTAAAAATGTACTCCATCAGTCAAAAGGAGGTTTTTGATTTGGGAATTCTTCCTGAGAAGGATATCCTTTCCGTACAGATCGGCCAAGAGATCATAGTCTTGGTTCAAAAGGACAGCCTCGGAATCTATCCCATCCCAAAAGAACTAAAAGCTCTTCGAGGAAATTGAATGACATAAAAAAACCGCCCAATGAAATAGGGCGGTTTCAAAGCTTTTTGGCTAAATCTTAGTTGATAGACACTAGTTCGATATCAAATATCAAATCCTTTCCAGCCAATTCATGATTTGCATCCAAGGTGATTTTTTCTTCGGTCACGTCAACCACAGTAACAGGCATTGGCTGTCCTCCTCCACCCTGAAGCACCAATTGAAGACCGATTTCTGGCTTAATATCTGGCGGCACCTGAGACAAAGGCACATCAATCATCATATCCTGTCTTCTTTCACCATAAGCCTCAGCTGCTGGGATAGTTACTGTTTTCTTATCGCCAATGACCATACCGTAAACGGCAGCGTCAAATCCTTTGATCATATTTCCGTCCCCTAGAGTAAAGCCTAGTGGATCTCTGGATACCGAACTATCAAATACACTTCCGTCATCTAACCGGCCTGTGTAGTGTACTTTCACGGCATCTCCTTTTTTAGCTTGCATGAGATTAAGTATTAGTGAACTGCAAAGATATTAATTATAAATCGGACACCCAACCGGACACTAGTGTTCGGAAACAGTATAAAAACGTACACTATCGTACACATTATTACTAAAATCTGCCCATATTGCTTGTAATCTCACTTGGCATCATTTTCCCACTATACCCGCAAAACAAGCAACCATGGAAAATCAGACACTTGGAAAGATCCTGATCATTGACGATAACGAAGACCTATTATTTGCTGCAAAAATGCTTTTAAAAAAGCACGCAAAAGAGGTGATCATCGAAAAAGATCCCCGTCGGATTCCCTTTCTGATCAATAACAACAGTTTCGATGTGATCCTTTTGGATATGAATTTCCGGGAAGACACTACATCCGGAAAAGAAGGATTTTATTGGTTAAGTCAGATCAAAGAAATTGATCCAAAGGCTGTAGTCATTCTGATCACTGCTTTTGGTGATGTGGAAATGGCTGTACAGGCGTTGAAAGAAGGAGCAACAGATTTCATCCTCAAGCCTTGGCAAAATGAAAAGCTTCTTGCCACCCTTCATTCAGCTATCAAGCTGAAAGAAAGCTATAATGAGGTAGATAAGTTGCAGCGTAAACAGAAGGCGCTGCAAACAGACCTCAAAAAACCATACGCAGATATCATAGGAAGTTCAGCTTCCATGAAAAATATCTTTTCCATCATTGACAAAGTGGCTCAGACAGATGCCAATGTCTTGATTCTGGGTGAAAATGGTACAGGAAAGGAGTTAATTGCCCGGGCCATTCATGACCGCTCCTTAAGAAAAGATGAGATTTTCGTCGGTGTTGATATGGGAGCTATTACAGAGACACTTTTTGAATCCGAACTCTTCGGACATAAAAGAGGTGCATTCACTGACGCTAAAGACGATCGGGCAGGAAGATTTGAAGTTGCGGATAAAGGGACCCTTTTCTTGGATGAAATCGGAAACCTATCTATGCCGCTTCAATCCAAATTGTTGACTGTTTTACAAAAAAGAGAAGTGACCAGAATTGGTACCAACAAGCCTATTCCTGTGGACATCCGATTGATTTGTGCTACTAATATGCCTGTGCATGAAATGGTCCAAGACAATACGTTCCGCCAAGATTTGCTTTATCGAATCAATACGGTGGAAATATTCCTACCTCCTTTGCGGGAGCGGCATGACGATATTCCTCAACTTGCCAATCACTTCCTAAAGCAGTATTCTCAGAAATACAGAAAAAACTTCTCCTCATTTACCCCTTCCGCCATGGAGCTTTTGCAGCGTTACCCTTGGCCAGGAAATATCCGGGAACTTCAGCATGCCATCGAAAGAGCCATCATTATGGCAGAGGGCGATCAATTGGATTCCCGAGATTTCTTTTTCCTTTCTGCCAAACCAGCTTCAGAAAAAGTACAGGCTACTGCCACGCTTAATTTGGATGATATGGAGCGCACAACCATTCAGCGTGCCATTGACAAAAATGGAGGCAATATCTCAAAAGCGGCCAAAGAATTGGGCTTGACCCGAGCTTCTTTGTACCGAAGACTGGAAAAATATGGACTATAGAGTTGGTCTTCTGGGCAGAATAGCCCTAGTAGCAGCCTTGCTGTTTTTGCTAGCCTATTCCATTGTAGGCGAATGGGGAGTCTTTATGATTTCCCTTTTGCTCATTTTGGTCATCTTTCAAGTCATTTTTCTCCTGCGCTATTCGGAAAGTTCCTTTAAAAAAGTCCGGATTTTCTTGGATAACATCAAGCAGGACAAATACTCCCAGCTCTATCCTGTCAAATTTGATGGGACGGAAACTGACGATTTGCACATAGAATTCAATGCCATTTTGGCCAAATTGAAAGAGGATCAGGCCGAAAAAGAAGCCAATTACCAATATTTCCGGTCTGTGTTCAAGCATCTAAGTATTGGCCTGATCACCTTCGGAGAGGATGGACAAATCCAGATTTTAAATGTGGCTGCCAAGCGAATCCTCAATGTGGACGAGTTGAGCAACATTTCAGAAATTGAGGGTATCAATAAGGAATTACATCTAGCCATCCAAAACCTAAGAACAGGAGGATCGGAACTGATCAAAATCGCCCATCCAGATGGAATCATGCAGCTTTCGGTCTATGTGATCGAGTTGTTGATGAGAGGAGAAAAATTCAAACTCGTTTCTCTTCAGAATATCCAGTCCGAATTGGAAGAAAAGGAAATGGAAGCTTGGCAAAACTTGGTCAAAATCCTGACTCATGAGATCATGAATTCCATTGCCCCGATTTCATCTTTGGCTGGTACATTAAAAGGAGAATTGGAATATAAACTCGAACATAACGAACCCCTCCAACCGGCTGACATGGAAGATTGCATGATGGGGATCAGCACGATTGAGAAGCGAAGTGAGGGACTTATTGGGTTTGTTTCTGACTTTAGGAGCTTGGCGCATATCCCTGCCCCAAAGTTCTCCAGTATTGGAATTTCAAAACTTTTCGACCAGCTGGAAATCCTTTTGCAAAACCAACTTGAAAATCACCAAATCACCTTGCGAAAAGAACTCAATCCCAAGGAACTGATTCTTTTTGGAGACCAAAACCAGATAGAACAAGTCTTGATCAATCTCCTTCAAAATGCCATTCAGGCCTGCGAAGATGCTGAAGAAAAGTTGATCACCTTAAAAGCTTACATCGACGAGGCAGGAAAAATCATTTTGGAAGTGTGCGATACGGGAAAAGGAATAGAGGAAGAGGCGCTTGGAAAAATCTTTATCCCATTCTTCACGACCAAGAAAAAAGGCTCTGGAATTGGACTTTCCCTTTCCAAGCAAATCATGAGAAGACACAAAGGGAATATTCAAGTCCGATCTCATTTGGGAGAAGGCACTTCGTTTAAGTTAATTTTTAACGGGTAAATCCTTCTGAATTTTAGAATAAAGAAGACTTCCCCAAAAAATCTGTATTTTCTGAACTCTAAAATTCTTTTCATGCACATCAAGCAAATCTACCTCCGACTCAAATCCTGGACAGCCAAACTTTTTAACAAAATCAAACCTGGAGATTACTCCATCAAAGGTGCTGCCTATGGACTGTTGATCGGCTCGGGTATCTTTTTTGTCATCGAAGTTTTAGGCATGGCAAGGAACTTCAGTGATCCTTGGATCATGGCCCTGGGCGCTTTGATCATTTTAGCCTCAGTTTTACTCGCATATCTGGGAAGTTGGCTAATCAAGAAGTTAAATGAGATTCCAAAGCCCTTTAAGATTGCCCTTCTAATGGGCAGTATTCTCCTCCTCCTTGTCAGGTTTGGGGATCCGAGGATCGTGGTCTTTTTGATTCTTGTTTTTTCACTTTTGGGAGCTGGGGTTGCAGTTTTTAAACCCAAACATTTTAAAAAACTCACTCTACCCAAAAAATCCATAGCTGTGTTAGGTTTTGGTTTGGGCATTGCTGGAATAGGAGCTTTTTCCTATTTCCTTCTGATACGAGGCTTGGAAATGAAGCCTTTGATAAATGCGGCCAAACTCTCTGAAGAAAAAATCACTCCGCTTGACCTAGAATCCCCTGCCAACCCAGGCTCCTATGAAGTGGAATTTTTTACCTATGGATCGGGAAAGGATAAACGTCGGGAGGAGTTTGCTGAGGGAGTTAAGTTTCATACTGGATCGGTGGACGGAACTGCTTTTCTGGATCATTGGGAAGGCCTTTCAAGCAAATACCGAACCTATGCATGGGGGTTTGACTTTAGGGAATTACCTGTTAATGGACGAGTTTGGAAACCTAAAGGCAAGGGACCTTTTCCTCTCGTTTTAATAGTACATGGAAATCACCCGATGCAGGATTATTCCGATCCTGGCTATGAATACTTGGGCGAGCTTTTGGCATCGAGGGGCTTTATTTTGGTTTCTGTAGATGAAAACTTCCTCAATGGATCTTGGTCAGATTTTCCTAATGGCCTCGAAAAAGAAAATGACGCTAGAGGTTGGATGCTTTTGGAACATTTAAGGCAATGGAAGGAATGGAATCAAGACCCATCCCATGAACTTTTTGGACAAGTGGCCATGGATAAATTGGCCCTGATCGGCCATTCACGTGGTGGAGAAGCAGTGGGCCATGCCGCCATGCTCAATCAGATGGATTTCTATCCTGATGATGCGAGCATTCCCCTTGGCTATCATTTTGACATCCAATCTGTAATTGCCATTGCACCGGTGGACGGGCAATACAAACCCGGAAGCAGCCTGACCAAATTTAAAAGCGTCAGCTACTTGGGTATCCATGGGGCCCAGGATCAGGATGTGGAATCCTTTGACGGTGCCAAGCAATATGAGCGGATTTCATTTACCGATTCCTTGTATAGATTCAAGGCAGGAGTCTACATCGGAAATGCGAATCATGGACAGTTTAATTCCAGTTGGGGCGATAATGACATGCTGGCAACGTTTGGTGGAGTCCTAAATAGAGGCCAACTCATGGATCCAAAAGACCAGGAAACCATCGCCAAAGTATTTATCACTGCCTTTCTAGAAACTACCTTAAACCATAAAACCGGCTACCTACCTCTCTTTACCGATGCCAGAAAAGGAAGAAACTGGCTTCCAGAGACTATTTACTTGAATCAATTTGAAGACTCCAAAAGCAAGTTTTGGGCAGGATTTGATGAGGATTACGATGTACTTTCTTTAAGTGATGGTGGAAAAGCCCAAGGGGAAAACCTGAGTGTTTGGAGAGAAGGGGAAGTTATCCCAAAATATGGATTGAAAGGAACTCGTGCTGTTTTCTTAGGTTGGAATTACGAAGAATTTGGAGAGGATAGCTTGGATTGGGATGCAGCTAACAAACCTGCATTACTGGACTCGATTCGTGCCAGTTACACCTTGACTTTGGGACCAAAATCTTTCCGACCCGACTCAAGCTCCGTATTGATTTTTTCCTTAGCCGAATCGGATGAGAGTTCCAATCCAAAAAGCAGTGGAAAGTGGATCAAAAACAACTCTAATGAGGAAGATAATTCTGGGGAAGAAAAGGAAGAGGATGAATCCGAAGAAGAAAAATCAGATGAGGAGGAGGATGAAGATGAAAAAGCCTTAACTCCTCTGGATCTCACTTTGGAATTGACGGACGAGCAGGGAGAGCGAATCTCGTTTTTGCTCAGTGAATTTTCCCCATTGCAAAGATTAATCAAATCCCGAGTGATGAAAATTCAATTTCTGGATAAAAAGGACGAGACCGAAAGTATCTTTCAACTGTATCAGTTCGATTTGGCAAAATTGGCTGTCCAAAACCCTCTTTTCCAAGTAGAAAAACTAAAGCAAATCCGATTCATTTTCGACCAATCTGAAGCAGGAGTGGTCGTTCTGGATCAGGTAGGGTTGATGCCAAGATTCCCGGAAGAATCTGGCTCTCAAGACTAAAAACTAACCCTATGAAAAAAGGGACTTACCTCCTATTCGTTTTTATCCTTGCAAAATTCGCCTTGCAATACCTGGCTGTGCATCCGGATTATGACCTTCAGCGGGACGAGTTTCTTCATTTGGACCAAGCCAAACATTTGGCTTGGGGTTATTTGTCAGTGCCCCCATTTACCTCCTGGAATTCTGTAGTCATCGATTGGCTGGGAGGAGGAGAATTTTGGGTGCGATTTTTCCCAGCTTTCTATGGGGTTTTAACCCTTTTGTTGGTTTGGGATTTGGTGAAACGAATAGGCGGCGGGCTATTTGCCCAAAGCCTGTCCGCTATTTTTCTTCTGTGCTCAGCTATGATCCGGGTGAATCTACTCTACCAACCCAATTCCATGGATATTCTTTGCTGGACATTAGCTATTTATAGCATTATTCGATGGGATCAAAATTCAAATCCAAAATGGCTCTATCTACTGGGCTTGGCTTTTGGAATCGGAATGCTGAACAAGTATTCCATAGCCTTTCTGGGCTTAGGGATGATGATTTCACTCCTTTTGTTTAGGATAAAGGTTTTTAAAAACAAACACTTTTATGGAGGTCTGGCCCTAGCTTTTCTGCTTTTTCTCCCTAACCTGATCTGGCAAATCACCCATGGGTTTCCGGTTTTGACCCATATGCGTTTACTTCAACAAAATCAACTGGTCAACAATAGTCCCTTTGGCTTTTTAATGGAGCAAGCATTGTTTTTTTATCCCTCCATGCTTTTGATTATTCCCGGTTGGATCGTTGTTTGGTTTTCAAATTGGGGAAGACCTTATCGATGGGTTCTCTTTTCCTCGTTTTTGACTCTGGCTATTTTGGCTTTTTTCCAGGCCAAAGGGTATTATGCATTGGGGCTTTATCCTATCCTATTGGGTTTGGCAGCTTTGGGTTTGGAAAAAGTAACAGAAGCCGGCTGGATCAAAAAACTCCGCCCTTTAGCAGTGATCTTGCCAGTTCTTCTTTTTCTTCCCGCTTTTAATTTGATTCATCCTACAGTTGGACCGGAGAAAATCTTGGTTTCCCCACCGAATTATGCCATGCTGGGACTCAATCGCTGGGAAGATGGAAAAGAATATCCCCTACCTCAGGATTTTGCCGATATGTTGGGTTGGAGTGAATTAGGAGGCCTCGTGGACAAGGCGGTTGCTCAAGTCTCAGACCCAGGAAGAATTTTGGTTCTCTGCGGAAATTACGGAGAAGCAGGGGCTATCAATTTCTATTCAAAAACTGCAGGTCTAGAGGCGTTCACGATGAATGCCGATTACCTGTATTGGTTTGACCTTGAGCAGCCGATTCGCCATCTGATTTTGGTTAGAGTAGCAGAGGAGCCTTTAACTGAACGAGAAAAGGAATTCTTCGAATCCTATACCGAAATCGGCAGTGTCTCTCATCCTTTGGCTCGGGAGGCCGGCACCACAGTCTACTTGCTTCAAAACGCCAAAGGAGATGTGAATTCAATCCTTCAGCAGGAGATAAATGAAGAGAAAAAATTATGGGAAAGAGATTCTAAGTCAGAAAAGTAATTGACTTATAAAGCTGTAAATTGAGGTGAATTAAAGCGAAAACCCATGCTTTCCTCTTCTAAAAACACCCCCAGAAATCTGACTTTGGATAATTACTTGGATTCCCATTATATCCATCGAAGCAATTGGCTGCGTGCGGCAGTTTTAGGAGCAAATGATGGGATCATTTCTATTTCCAGTATTGCCATAGGAATCGCAGCCGCCAGTACTACCCGGGACCCTATTGTATTGGCCACATTGGCAGGTCTGGTAGCTGGTGCATTGTCCATGGCAGCAGGAGAGTATGTGTCTGTAAGCTCCCAAACCGACACAGAAAAGGCGGATATCAAACGGGAAGCCCAGGAGCTTAAAGACATGCCTGAAGCCGAACTTCGGGTTTTGGCGCAGATATATGAAAAAAGAGGTTTAAGAAAAGAAACCGCCACCCAGGTTGCTAAAGAATTAACCGAAGCAGATGCACTTGGAACGCATATCCGTGATGAATTAGGGCTAAATGAAATCAGCCAAGCGAATCCTATTCAAGCTGCTTTAGCTTCTGGGGCCTCATTCACCATTGGAGGGATTCTACCTATGCTTGTTGCACTATTCGCTCCCATTCAGTTTATGGAGTATTCCTTGTATGGGTTTTCAATCGTTTCACTAATGATCCTTGGCGCAATCGCTGCAAAAACAGGAGGATCTAGCATTTCAAAAGCAATTGGTAGGATAACAATTTGGGGAACATTGGCTATGGGGCTTACTGCTCTTGTGGGATACTTTTTTGGAGTAAGCGTCTAGAATATCAGCCTAGCAAACCCTTATATTTGGCCCATATTTCCATCCGCTATTTCTCCACCAAATCAGTAATTACCCAGACCTCTTTTGAAAAGGTTAAGTCAAATTTTACCTTCATTTAAATTCAAATACTTACTGGGAATTGCTTTCCTATTGCTCAGCATTTCTGCTTTTTCACAAAAACAAGTGGATACGATCTCCCAGCAATGGATCCAATCCTACCACGAGGGAAAAATCTCTACCAAATGGACCGCTCTTTTAGATGGAGGCTTCCGCTGGAGAGAAGGATTTTCTATATCTACCGCCTATATTATTCGTGGAGGTATTGGGTATTCTATTACCCCATCTCTAAGAATAGCCGCTGGATTTGCCAATTTGGGGCTTTATGGAGAAGGAAAAGTAATCAGGTATGAGTATAGACCCTATCAAGAAATCCAATTAAAGACCCCTTTGGGAAAAATTGGCTTAAGCCAGAGATTCCGTATCGAAGAGAGATTTTATGAAGACAGGTCCCCAATTTCCAATTTTGAACTTCCTGACTTTAATTATCGCTTTCGCTATTCGGTCATGTTTGCAATTCCTTTATTTCAGCTTTCAAAAAATGAACCCAATCGAAGGTTGGTTTTAAACCTTGGAAATGAAATATTTTGGAATGCGGGAAAACAAGCTACACGAGTTTTTGACCAAAACCGCCTTATACTGAGTCCAACTCTCCAGTGGAACAAGCAACTCAGTATTTCTTTCACCTACAATCGGCAATTTGCAAGCACCTTGAAAGAAGATTTTTACTTGCTAAGCAACATAGCCTGGTTACAAATCAGACATAATCTGGATTTTAGTAAAAATCAATAATTACCTGCTGGAAAAATTCCCCAAAAATGAATCGCTGCTTTTGAAGTTACTTGAGCTTGGTAGTTAATTGATATACCCAAATAATCCCTGCGAGTATTTGAAAATCTGAAATGGTCTGGAAAGGAGGGTGAAATAAATTCATCAAAAAAATCACAGGCCATGAAAACATTATCAAAAAACCCACAGATTGAAGTACTCAGAAGCCTAGCTTGGGCATGCTCTTGTTTGAGTATTTTACTTATTGCCGCATTTTTATTGAAGGGTACGATAGGGTATTTTATATTCCTTTTTGCCTACGGTTGGCTACTTTGGACTTTTGTAGAATACAGCATCCATCGGTTTCTAATGCATGAACTTATAGTTCCCGGCAAAAAAGATGAACTCTTTAACCATCATAACCACCATGCTAACCCACACAGTTTAAAAGTTAAGATGTGGCACAGGATTCTTGTATTCTCCTTGGGTATAAGCATTTTTTTCCTTGCTGTAACCCTCAATAACCTATTTACTGCTTTCGCTGGATTCTTTATTGGATTCCTATTCTATAATTTTCTACACTACATATTGCATAAGCCAATTGGAAAAATCCTTCTGCCAAAAATCCAAAGAGCACATATCCTCCACCATACCCGATACCCCAATTGCGGATATAGTTTTAGCACCATACTTTGGGATTGGCTATTTGACACCCTCCCACCAAAAGAGGCTGAAATAAGTCCAAAAATGGAGGAGAATTATTTTGGCTTTTTCAGGAAAACGACCCATTGATTAAGTGACATTTCCTCTTATTTCAAAAACCAAAAAGCCCGATTTCTAAACGAAACCGGGCTTTTCACTTCAAACTCTAAATTTTTAAACTCATCACTTATCCATAGGTTTATCCCTTTGCATTTCGATCATGTCCACCGGTGGAGGAGTATTGTCTCCTAAAAGATGACGGACAAAATAATCGCCCATCTTCCAGAAGAAATATTCGGTCATATCTCCATAGCCATGTCTTTGTCCAGGAAGAATAACGAACTCAAATCGCTTGCCTGCCTTGATCAATGCTTCAGCCATCCTGATCGTATTGGCTGGATGAACGTTGTTGTCCACGTCTCCCGTGCTTAGCATCAAGTGTCCTTTTAGGTTCTTAGCCAAATCCGGATTCTTCTCGATTTGATAAACAAAAGTCGTGTCTCCTTTAGGTGAAATGACCTCTTTCACCCCGTGATGCTTCTCTGACCACCAGCGGTTGTAAATGTTGTTTTCATGATTACCTGCTGAAGAGACAGCAACTTTGAATACATCCGGATAAACTAGCATTGCGGCAGTAGACATAAATCCTCCTCCGGAATGTCCATGGATACCCACCTTATTTCTGTCAATAAAAGAATGACGATCCGCCAATTGCTCTACCGCTGCTTTTTTATCCGCCAATCCATAATCTCTCAGATCTCCATAACCATAATTATGGTACCACTTGGAGCGGGAAGGGTGTCCTCCACGGTTTCCTAAAGTCACCACGACGAATCCAAACTGAGCCAATCGATCTGTACGGTCCATACTTCTTCCAAATGACTTGTTTACGGCCTCAGTCTGAGGACCTGGATAGACATACTCCACCAGCGGATATTTTCTGGTGCTGTCAAAGTCAAATGGCTTATACATCACTCCGTACAAATCGGTGATTCCATCATCTGCTTTGAATTTGAAAGGCTCAGGGAACTGGTAACCCGCAGCAAACAGCTGACTCAAATCGGCAGTTTCCAGATCCATGACCTTGTTTCCACTGCGATCTTTCAAAATCGCCACCGGAGTAGTATTCACCCGGGAGAAATTGTCTACAAAGAAACTTGAATTGTCATTGAGGTCGATTTCATGGTTGAAATCGCCAGGATTAAGCAGAGAAATTGCACCTCCATCTAGGCTGACTGAATAGAGGTGCTCGAAATAAGGGTCCTCCCCTTTTTCACGGGCATTGGCGGTAAAGAATACTCGTCTTCCTCGCTCATCTACTTTGGCTATTCCTGCCACATGGAAAGGTCCTGAGGTCAATTGGCGCTTCATGGAACCATCTTTTCCATATAAGTATAAATGTCCCCAGCCATCTCTTTCTGACCACCAAACCAAATCATTTCCTGCCAGTTCGATCTTTTCAAAATCGATGTAAGTATTACTTCTTTCTTCAATGACTACTTCCTTTTGGTTATTAGCCAAATTCCAGCGGAGAACATCCACCTTTTTCAAATCTCTGGAAGTCAGGGCAAAGTAAAATTCATCCAAATCCCCCAACCAAGTAGCAGGACGGAAGTCATCATCTCTTGTATTCGCAGGAGGAGTGGTGGACCAGAGTGAAACTGTCTGATCTTTGAAGGTGGAAATCGGGAGTTGCTTAAGCTCCATGGAAGTGAATGAAAAATGGAACAATTCAGTCAGAGGCTGTTCCTTTTCTCCTGGCATGGAATATTTGTAGGTTTCCAAAGTCGGCCTTGGATCTCTGGTATTATGGATTACCCAAAGGTCCTTCACTTGACGCTGGTCTGTTCGGGTAAGGATAAATTGCCTGCTATCCGAACTCCAAAGAGCTCCTACCCGCTTGCGATCATTTTTCTTTTTTTCTTCCTCTACATTGTCATCCCCTCTTCCATCAAATCCATAGGAATAATCTTTCTCTCCGTCGGTAGTAAGTTGGTTTTCAACAAGGGTAGAATCCTTTTCGTCCTTTACAGCCTTCAGGAAATTTTCCTTATCTATCCAGTAAAGGTTGAAGTTTTTCATGTACACCACCTTGGATGAATCCGGGGAAATATTAGCCCAAGAAAGTCTCTTCGGATCTTTTTCAGTCTCGATCTCTGTTAGCTGCTGCGTGCTTATGTTGAAAAGGAAAGTGTGAACCTTCTTTTCCATCGAATCCTTCGCACTTTTATTCTTAGCCTTGATTTCTTCCCAGTCAGACTTCAAGACATCCGCCGTACTTTTCACCTTGAAGCGGATGGTATTTTCATCGTCCATCAATTTCAAATCGTCCAACTTGAGATGCTGTCCATCATAGGGATCTTTTACTGCCTTGGTGATTTCAGCTGCTAGTTTGTCGCGATCAAAAAGTGGGGTTTTGGTCTTTCTGACCGGATCAACCACATACCAGTTTTTGCCTTCTGAAGTTTCGTATTCGTACCAAAAGCGATCTGATTTTTTCATCCAGTGAGGAATGACGCTGGTAGAAAAAATCATCTTTCTAAGCTTTTCCGGAGAAAAACGAGCCGCAAGCTCATAATTTCCCTGATAGATCTGATCCTGGGCAAAAGAGGTCAAACTGACCCAGACAAGCCCAAAAACAAGTAAAGTTCTCCTCATTTTCGTTCCATTTTTTCTTTGGAAGCGAAGCTAAAAAGTCAAAACTCTACAAAAGGTACCGCTCAAATAAAAATTGATTCATTGTATATCGAAAACTAGATTCTCCAACTCGATTTGGCTAAGGAGGGGAATAGTTTTGCTGTTAATCCCCCAAAAAAATACAATTGGTAATAAAACACCATTGTCCCAGCAGCAATGGGGATTTCATAAGACTTTAGATTGACTCTTTTACCATTTACAAAGGGGGATTTCAGAGCCTTTCTACTTCGGAAAAGGTAAATTTTGGTAAATCTCGAAAAAGGGTGGTTTACAGCAAACTCAGGTTCATATAAGCGCTGATAATCATCTCTTCCTTCAGCCAAAGCACGCTTGAAAAAATGGTTTAGCCCATTTGGAGCAGGATGCGAGGCCCTTGCTCCGCTATGTTTATAAAGTTCGACCCCTTTTTTTATCAATCTTTCCCACAAAATAACATCTGCCCCTCTAGTAACTCCTTCTTTCATCTCGGGATAGGGATTTTCCAGCAGAACTTTCCTTGGAGCGATGTAATTATTGGAAAATACAAGCTCGACTTTTTCTAGTTTGGAATCTTCTGGAGGCAAAGGAAAGAACCAGGATAAGGAAAACGCTTTCCCAATCCAATCACTAAAATCAATGTAGGAATATCCTGAAATAATTGATTTCGGAAACTTCGAATGAACTTCTAAAATCACCTCCATCCAGTTTTCTTCTGGGACAATATCGCTGTCAAAAAAAATAATTTTCTCTCCCTTTGCCAGTTTTACACCTTGATTCTTCAATTGGAAATAGTGTGCTTCTTGAACATCGACAATATGAATGGGAAGATTTACCTCAAGACTATTTTCAGAAACGCATCTGTCAATAAAATCCTTGATAAAAACTCCACTAACCTGATTTTCATTATGCAATACTAACAGCTCAAAGGATTCATTTCGAGTTGAGGTTTGTTTAAAAATTTGAACAAGTAGTTGAGAAGTTCTGTCCAACTCAGATAAGATTGCATTTTCCCATTCTAAAACGATGCTGATATCCATAAAATTAGTTTAAAAATAAGCTGAAAGGCTATATTAAGTAAATAAAGAAAATGTCACAAATGGGAACTGACAAAAATAAATTTTTCTTTGGACTGAAATTTTCACATCTGGATAATAAAAAATTCACACCTAATCGAATAAAAATCAAAATCAAAACAAACCCTTAACACTTTAGACATCATGGAATTACATCGGGAGAATAACTTTCGATCAAAACCAGTATAGTGAAGACATCCTATAAAACAATCATCATTTCTGATGTTCATCTGGGTACCAAAGGCTCCAAAGCCAAAGAAATTGCAAGATTCCTGAAGCAATACCAGTGCGAAAACCTGATTCTCAACGGGGATATCATCGATGGGTGGCAACTCAAAAAATCTGGAAGTTGGAAGCGTAAACACACCCGGTTTTTTAACAGAATCCTAAAAATGATTGAGAACAATCATACCAACGTCTACTATCTGAGAGGAAACCACGATGATTTTTTGGAACAAATCCTTCCTCTCCAAATCGGTAGACTCCATATTCTAACTGACATGACCTATGAATCTTGTGGAAAGAAATACTTCATCACCCATGGGGATATCTTTGACAGCATTACTACCAACCTTAGGTGGATTGCTTACCTCGGGGACATGGGTTATACTTTTCTTCTTTGGCTCAACAGAATAGTGAATTTTTACCGATTCAAGTCAGGATTACCCTATTTTTCACTTTCTCAATACGTGAAAGGAAAGGTCAAACAAGCTGTCTCCTACGTCGACGAATACGAAACCGAGCTTGCCAAAATGGCCAAAGCAAAGGGTTGTGACGGGATCATTTGTGGGCATATTCATAAAGCAGAAAATAGAATCATTGACGGGATCCACTACCTGAACTCTGGTGATTGGGTAGAAACCATGAGCGCCTTGGCAGAGGATCACGAAGGAAACTGGCAGTTGATTTATTACAGTGAAATAGATTTCAAGTCCATTTCCCATCAGGAGCCCCCAGCTACTTCTCTGCGACTCACCGAGGAAGACGACTTAATACCCTTAAAGAAGGTTTCCTTCGAAATCCCAAAGGATGATTTGAATTCTGAAAATTTCCGATTCTGATGAGGTTTCTATTTATCGTTCAGGGAGAAGGTCGGGGGCATATGACCCAAGCCATTGCATTCTATCACCTCCTTCGAAGTCAAGGTCATGAAGTTTGCGGAATCATCGTCGGCAAAAGCAAGCGAAGGGAAATCCCCGATTTCTTTTCCAGAGAGATCAAAGCTCCCATCCATTTGGTCGATAGTCCCAACTTCGTCGCCGACAAAAAGCAAAAGAAAATCCTCCTCGGAAAAACTATTCGAAAAAACGCCCTGATGGCTCCTACTTTTTGGAAAAGCCTAAAAACTATCCACCAAGTCGTGGAGTCCCGAAATCCTGATGTCATTCTCAATTTTTATGACCTTTTGGGGGGACTCTACAATTTTTTATTCCGACCAAACTCGAGATTTTGGGTCATCGGACATCAATATTTAATCCATCATCCTGAATTCATTTTTGCCAAAGGAAAACCTTGGGACAAATTCCTTTTTCAACTCAATACCCACCTAACGGCTTTGGGAGCAGTTCAGGTTTTGGCTCTATCTTTTCTCCCTAAAAACGATTTGATTAACTCCAAATTCCGGGTGGTCCCTCCTTTGTTGAGAAAAGAGGTGAGAAAACTTGAGGTAAAAACGGAAGATTTTTTCCTGGCCTATATGGTGAATCCCGGGTATGGAGAGGAAGTATTGGCCTTTGCCAAATCGAATCCACTGGTAAAAATCAAAGCCTACTGGGATAAGAAATCCGCCAAACCAATCGAATATCCGCTTCCCAATCTTTCTTTTCACCGGGTAAATGACCAAACATTTCTTCAGGATATGGCCGCTTGCAAAGGTCTAGCTTGTACAGCAGGATTTGAATCGGTTTGCGAGGCGATGTATTTGAGTAAACCTGTCCTGATGATTCCGGTGGCTGGGCAATACGAGCAAGCTTGCAATGCTTTGGACGGAGAGGCTTCCGGAGCCGGCATAGCATCCAACTCTTTTGATTTTTCTCTTTTGGAAAAGGCAGAAAAAAAGGATACCAAAGTATCCTTTCAATTTCATCAATGGGTCGATTCCTGGCCGAATATCCTTAGTGAGTTGATTGTATCAGCCGAGCAAGAAAGTGGCGTGAAAAATCCAGATGGGGAATTTGATTCTTCCCCAGTCTTTGGCTAGGCTTTCAGCATCCCGTCAGGGTAGCACGTTCTTCCTCTGTGAGATCTTCAAACTTTTTGTAGGTAACCAAACCGTCTTTTTCTATACGGGCATAAGGAAAGCTCACTCGCTGCACTTTTTTTCTTTCCTCAAGAGAAAGTTTCAAAAAGCTAGCTTGAAGTGCATCGAATTCCTTCCTCAATGCCTCAATTTCAGTATTAGAAGGCATGGTGAAAAGTCGGTTTGCATTGACTTTGGTCTGGAATTGACCATATAGGGTCAAATATTCCTTTAGCTGGTGACCTTTGAAAGTCGTGGTGTTTACAAGGGTATAAACTTTAGCCTCCTTTTCCATTTGACCATTTATGGGAGCCTTAACTTTTTCAGCAAAAACAAATCCTACCCCAAGTAGAATTGGAATTAGCACCAAAAAGGAGAGTTTAATTTTGTTGGGATTGGATTTCTTGGTCATCATTTTTAATCTTTTTCTAGTTAATGAAAAGTTCAAGCTGCTGCTAAGTATAGGATTATAATTTCCACAAAGGTTATTTAATAATTCTTGTTGGTATATAGATAGAGAACTGGCTTTTAATGCCAATTGATCTGCAATAAATTCATGGTTCAAGCGAACAGACTGTTTCGCCATATACAACCCAGGATGAAACCAAAAAGGTATCATCAAGGCCTCAATTAAAAGTATATCCCAAGAATGCTTTTCCTTAACATGGCATTTCTCGTGGAGGAACACGGCCTCGGAAATTCCTTGCTCAAAATTGGATTTGGAAACAAAGATGTATTTCAGGAATGAAAAAGGAGAAGTGTTTCTATTCAACAAGACCAAAACTTCACCCTTATAAGATACTTGAGTGTGATTTCGAATCTGACAATAAATAGAATTCAGATTCCGGATAAAGCGCACAAAAAACAGAAAACTAATTAATCCATATATTCCAAAACCAAGTTCTACCCAAGGGAAAGCCTTTTTCGGTTCATTTATAGGTGATTTTGCCTCATTAGAAAGCAAAGAAGAGAAATTAACCTCTTGTGAGTCAGGAGCCCATTTGCCTAGATCTTCGGTGATTTCCAGAATAACAGGTTCTTGACCTACTTCAATCGTCACTAAAGGGATCAAAAATGATCCAATTACTGCTCCCAAAAGGAAAAAACGATTAAATCGATGCAGGACTTCTCGCTGCAAAATCAGCCTATGGATCAGCAAAAGAACCAAAAGGCAAAGAATGGATTTCAGTAAATAGGCGATCATTGGTCCTGAATTTGGTCTTCGATAATAGATTTAAGCTCCTGAAGTTCCTGGGAAGAAAACTGAGTTTGCTTCGCAAAAAATGAAGCAAACTGAGCTGGGGAATCGTTGAAAAAGTTTTTGATCAGGCCTTGAAGATGCTTGGCAAAATAATTCTCTTTAGATACCAAGGGAAAATACTGTCGGGACTTTCCTTGTGAGTTGTAGCCCACAAAATCCTTTTCCTGCATCCGCTTCAATAAAGTCGAAATGGTGGTTGCTGCGGGCTTAGGCTCGGGGTAGGCATCCAATAAATCTTTCATGTAGGCCTTCTTTAAATCCCAGAGATAATTCATCAATTCTTCTTCTGCTCCTGTCAATTTCATAATTCAACCGATTTCCTTTCTACAAATGTAGAACAAAAATTAAATTCTACAAATGTAGAATAAAAAACCCTTGATTTTTCTTTACTGTTAATAGCTAGAATGTTCTAATTTCGAAACTCGCTCAACCTAGAACACCTACATGTTAGCTGAATATATTCGATTACAAGAGGATAAGGAACGTAAAAAGCACTGGAAAAAATGGGGCCCCTATCTTACAGAAAGACAATGGGGAACCGTGCGGGAAGACTACAGTCCTGATGGAGCGGCTTGGGAAAATGTAACCCATGACGACGCCCGAAGTAAAGCTTATCGCTGGGGTGAAGAAGGTATTGGAGGGATCTCTGATCACAAACAGAAACTTTGTCTTGCTTGGGCCTTTTGGAATGGAAAAGATCCCTTCCTCAAGGAGCGCCTTTTTGGCCTGACGGGTAATCAGGGAAATCATGGAGAAGATGTAAAAGAAATCTACTACTATCTCGACTCCTCTCCTACGCACAGCTACATGAAGATGCTATATAAGTATCCTCAGGCTGAATTTCCCTATCAAAAACTAATCGACGAAAATAAAAAGGCCGGAAAGCTTCAGACTGAGTATGAATTGATCGATACCGGGATTTTTGATGAAGACCGGTATTTTGACATTTTCATTGAATACGCCAAGGAAGACGCTGAGGACATTTATGCTATGGTCACTATTTACAATAGAGGACCTGAAAAAGCTAAGCTCTGGGCCATGCCTACGATTTGGTTTCGAAAAACCTGGTTTACAGGGCATGAGCCTTTTATGCCTAAAATCTCCAAAATCAACGATAATACTGTCAAGGCCTTTAATCCTAAATCCGGGAATTATATTTTCTCCTTTTGCAGCAATGACAATCTAGTCTTCTGCGACAATGAGACTAACCGTGAAAGGCTTTATGGAATACCAAATGAAAGAAAATTCACCAAAGACGGGGTGAATGATTTCATCATTCATGGAGATCAGAGCAAGCTAAATCCAAAAAATCTGGGAACCAAAGCCGCCGCGATTTATGAATTGGAAATTCCAGCTGGAGGAATGCATCAGATCAAGGTACGGATGCAGCATCAGATGGAGGACCAACCCTTAAAGGCCTGCCATGAAAAAATAGAAATCCGTAAAAAAGAAGCTGATGAGTTCTACGAAACCATCCAAAATCGGGTGACAGATCAGGATCACAAAATGATCCAAAGACAGGCTTTTGCCGGATTGATGTGGTCCAAGCAGTTTTATTATTACGATGTAAACCGTTGGCTGGAGGGAGATCCGGGAAGATATGTTCCACACCCACAGCGGAAAAAAGGTCGAAATCAGCATTGGAGACATCTTCAGAATTATGACATCATCTCTATGCCGGATAAGTGGGAATACCCTTGGTATGCGGCCTGGGATTTGGCTTTCCATTGCATTCCCATCGCGAGAATCGACCCGGAGTTTGCAAAAAACCAGCTGCTACTTCTGCTCAATGAATGGTATATGCACCCTAATGGGCAGATTCCTGCTTACGAGTGGAATTTCTCCGATGTCAATCCTCCAGTTCATGCCTATGCCGTCCAGCGGGTGTATCAAATCGATAAAAAACTCAATGGGGGAAAAGGCGATCAGGAATTCCTGGAGAGAGCCATGCACAAGCTCATGCTCAACTTTACCTGGTGGGTAAATAGAAAAGACAGCGAGGGAAACAACATTTTCGAGGGAGGTTTCCTTGGCTTGGATAATATTTCCCTATTCGACAGAAACCACGCTCAATACTATCAAGGCAAATTGGAGCAAGCCGACGGCACCTCTTGGATGGCCATGTTTTCACTTAACATGCTGAGAATTGCCCTTGATCTCTGTGAATTCAACAAGGTCTATCAGTTTAGTGCCACCAAATTCCTGGAGCATTTCCTTTACATCGCAGGGGCAATGAATGAAATGTCTTCAGAACACATTTCCCTTTGGGATGATGAGGATAGCTTCTTTTATGACGTTTTCCATGTGGAAGGCAAGGATCCTAAAAAGCTAAAAGTTCGCTCAATTGTGGGTTTGATTCCGCTTTTCGCAGTAGAACCAATAAGAGAAGATCTTTTCGACAACTTGCCTGAATTCAAAAAGCGACTGGATTTTTTCCTTCAAGAAAAACCCAAATTGGCTGCCTTGGTATCGAGCTGGATTCAGCCAGGGTACGATAAAAGAAGGCTTTTTTCCTTGCTTCGAGGACATCGTATGAAAAACGTCCTCCGTCGCATGCTGGACTCCACCGAGTTTTTAAGTGAATTTGGAATCCGCTCTCTTTCTAAATACCATGAGAAAAATCCCTATACGATGAAAATCAATGGGGATACGCTTTCAATCAAGTATACCCCAGGAGAATCAGATACAAGGATGTTTGGCGGAAATTCCAACTGGAGAGGTCCGATTTGGTTTCCGATTAATTACCTGATTATTGAGTCATTGAAGAAGTTTGACTTTTACTATGGAGGGGATTTCTCGATTGAGTATCCTACAGGTTCGGGGAATTTCCTTACCATTGACATCATTGCCAAAGAGCTTTCCATGCGATGCATGAAGATTTTCACCAAAGATGAAAAAGGTAACAGGCCTGTTTTCAACGGAAGTAAAAAATTCCAGGAAGACCCCCATTTCAGGGATTATATCCTGTTCTACGAATATTTCCATGGAGACAATGGTCGAGGCCTTGGAGCTTCCCATCAGACGGGTTGGACTGCCTTAGTCGCTGAAATGATCCATAAATATTACAAACCGAGTTCTATTACCGAAGATGCCCGCACTTCTACCCTATTTAGAAGCTAATCGTCTGGAAGCAGGATGTGATGAAGTAGGCCGGGGATGTCTTGCAGGCCCAGTGGTTGCTGCAGCAGTCATTTTACCTCAGGATTATTCCAATCCATGGATTAATGATTCCAAAAAACTCAGCAAATCAAACCGGGAAGAACTGATTGAAGAAATCAAGGAAAAGTCTTTGGCTTGGGCGATTGCAGAAGCAAGTGTGGAAGAAATCGATCAGATCAATATTCTGAATGCCTCTTTTTTGGCAATGAAAAGAGCGGTACTTCAGCTCTCAATTGAGCCGGAACATTTGCTTATTGACGGAAATCGATGGAGATCAGACCTGAAATTGCCCTATACCTGTGTGATCAAGGGAGACGGAAAACTTGCCTCTATAGCCGCAGCTTCCATCCTTGCAAAAGTCTATCGAGATAATTTGATGGAGGAATTAGCACAAGAATTCCCCCATTTCGCCTGGGAAAGAAATGCTGGATATCCAACCCAAGCCCACAGGGAAGGCATAGAAAAACATGGACCTACAATTTGGCACCGAAAAAGCTTTCAGTTGCTTAAGGCTCAGTTGGATTTAGGTATATAAAAAAGCCTCAAGAGAATCTCCTGAGGCTTTCGTCTATTTCAAGGGTGAATTATTTCTTTTCTGGTATTCTTTCAAAAACCATTTTTCCGGATTTGGAAGTGGCACTGATCGGTAACAAAACCAACTTTTGTGGGGTCAATTCAACAATCTTTGCCAAACGATCTTGGTCTTCTTCGTGAATCACCAAGATTTCCCCATCTTTTAATTCTACTTTTGCCGCTTTCTGGACAACAGTTTGGTTGACAAAATCAATGAATTTCAAAGTATCTCCTTCCACAAACTGATAAACAGTACTCTCCAATCGGTACTTGATTTTGGCATCCATATTAGCCCGCTGAGCACTGGAGGCATTTTGGTAATCGGCTGACTTGACGATATTTTCAATTCCGTCAAAATAGGTCAATTGCCAAGAACCGATTAACTCACTGTACTGAACCTGATTCCAAACAAATAAGAATGGAAGAATCAGATGGCTTAGAAATGAAAGATACATACCTCAGTTCAGGCAATTATTTTGCCAATTAATCAGGCCATTTCCTTCATTTCCCCAACTACCTTGGTGATGGTCTGTTTGGCATCCCCAAATAGCATCAAACAATTAGGGTAGCCAAATAGCTCGTTTTCGATACCTGCATATCCTTTTCCCATGCTTCTCTTAGAAACAATGACAGTTCTTGCCTTATCCGCATTCAATATCGGCATTCCGTAAATAGGGCTTTGTGGATTGGTTCGGGCTGCCGGATTCACCACATCATTAGCTCCCACCACAAATACCAAGTCAGTATTGCTGAAATCATCATTGATAGCTTCCATCTCAATCAGCTTGTCATAGCTGATATTGGCCTCCGCCAAAAGCACATTCATATGCCCCGGCATACGACCCGCTACCGGGTGAATGGCAAATCGGAAATCAATATTTCTCTTTTCGCATTGCTCCATCAACTCCCGAATCACGTGCTGAGCCTGTGCTACAGCCATTCCATATCCAGGTACTACAATGACTGAGGAAGCTGAATCAAAAAGCATAGCGGCTTCCTCCACTCCTACTTCTTTGATCACAATTTGAGGCCCATCCTGAGGACCAGCCGCAACTGTTTGTCCAAATCCTCCGAGCAAGACGTTCATCAGGGAGCGATTCATTGCCTTACACATGATTTGAGTCAAAATAATCCCGGAAGCACCGACCAGCGAACCTGCAACAATCAGTACATTATTATTCAGGATAAAACCGGTGGCGCATGCTGCCATTCCTGAATAAGAGTTCAGCAAAGAAATTACGACCGGCATATCTGCCCCTCCAATTGGAATTACAATTAGAACCCCAACCAAAAGAGCTATCACTACCAAAATCGTAATGTAAATCGGCTCGATCTGGAATAAATAAGTCATTACAGCTACTCCCAAAAAGGCAACCAACAAGAGTAAATTGAGCAGATGCTGTCCGGTGAACATGATTGGTTGACCGGAGATTTTTCCATTCAATTTCATCCAAGCGACCATAGATCCGGTGAAGGTCACCCCTCCAATCAATACGGAGGCGATTATACTTACCGAGTTGACGGTATCTATTTCCACTTGCAAGACTTCTGTTTTCAAAAAATGATCGGAGAGCGCAACAGCAAGGGAGGCAATTCCACCAAATCCATTGAAAAGGGCCACCATTTCAGGGATTTGGGTCATCTCAACTTTTTTGGCGTAGTAGAGCCCAATGGCTCCACCCACCAAAATGCAGGCGAAGATTTCAACAAAAGTCAAAATGTCCAAAGTGACCAAGGTGGCCACCACTGCTATCAGCATCCCAATAGCAGAAAGGAAATTTCCTCTTCGGGCGTCTTTGGTTTTTCCCAAAAACTTGATCCCCATCACAAAAAGGATGGAAGAAACCAGGTAGGCTACTTGTACGATGCTGCTCATTTCTTCTTAAACATTTTAAGCATTCGATCGGTAACAGCATAGCCACCTACCACATTGATGGTTGCTAAAACTAGGGCAAACATTCCCAGCCATTTGCTCAAGGTGGTAAAGCCCATTTCGTTTGTGGCGATCAGAGCTCCCACAATGGTAATTCCGGAAATGGCATTGGAGCCGGACATCAAGGGAGTGTGTAAAGTCGGTGGTACTTTGGAAATCAGTTCGAAACCAAGAAAACTGGCAAGAACCAATACATAAATAAGCATTAGAAGTGCTGCGGTATCCATAGGTAAATCAGGGTCTAGACTTTGAGAATACTTTTGGTAAATGCATGAACAAGCTGTCCATCTTGGGTAATCAAAACTCCTTTGGCAATTTCCTCTTCGGGGTCAAAAATGAATCCCTGAGCATTAGCCAAGTGAAGTAAAAGGGTGCTGATATTGGTTGCGTATAGCTGACTGGCATTGACGGGAAGCAGAGAAGGCAAATTAGATTCACCAATTAGGGTGACTCCATATTTAACCACTGTTTCATTTTTTACAGAAATCTCACAGTTACCTCCCGATTCCACTGCCATATCCACGATCACAGAACCTGTTTTCATGGTTTTGACCATGTCTTCTGTGACCAGAATTGGAGATTTTTTCCCCATCACCAAAGCTGTGGTAATTACCAGATCAGCTTCCTTGATTTTTTCACGAATCAATTGTTGCTGTTTTTCCAAGAACTCCGCAGAAACTTCCTTGGCATATCCTCCTTCGACTTTTACTCCTTCCGCTCCTTCCACTGTGAGAAATCTTCCACCTAGGGATTCTACCTGTTCTTTAGTTTCCGGACGCACATCGGTACATTCTACAATTGCACCCAAACGCTTTGCAGTGGCAATAGCTTGCAAACCTGCCACACCTGCTCCGAAAATCAGAACCTTGGCCGGGGTGATGGTTCCAGAAGCAGTCATCATCAAAGGGAAAATTTTACCCAAATGATTTGCTCCCAAAAGAACCGCCTTATATCCTGCGAGATTGGCTTGAGAAGACAAGGCATCCATTTTTTGGGCTCTTGAAATTCTAGGAACAGCATCCATGGAAAAAGAAGTGATATTCTTTTTATTCAAAGCCTCAATGACATCGGGATGCTGGTAGGCGTACATGTAAGAAATACATGCTGAGCCGGGTTTCATCTGGTTGATTTCTTCTAGAGTCAGGATATTGACTTTCAAGATCACATCGGCTTGGAAGACATTTTCCAAGGAAACCACTTCAGCTCCTGCGTCGGTGTAATCCTTGTCCAGAAAATAAGAAGCTTCCCCAGCAACGGCTTGGACCAAAACCTCAAATTCCTTCTTTTTGAGCAGCTTGACCACATCCGGACTGAGCGCCACTCGATTCTCAAATTCCTTGGTTTCTTTAAGTACTCCTATTTTCATGGTTGGAGATTAATACAGGGTCTTTCAAAATAAGTTAACACTTAACTTACCGAAAGTAAATTTTAATGCCGGAAGAAGCCATCCTGCTCCAGAAAATTTCAGGAATTATTTACGAAATCGATCTTGTATTGTCTTTTTTTCAAAAATCCACCCATCTGGAAAAAGAAGATTTCGAATTGATCTTTCCTGAAGGTTTGTAAAAAAGGGAATGGATTGTCCTTTGAAGCTTTCAGAATGCCCATTCATCAATCTTTTGACCTCCCCCGTTTTCTTAAAACCCATTATTTTCTACCTTAAGAATTCGAAAAACCTTAATTGACTATAAACCATGAAAAAACCAGACCAACCCTCTTCTGGTCAATCCAGACGAGAGTTTATTAAAAATGCGGCGATAGCCTCATCCTTTTTCATAGTACCCCGCCATGTTTTAGGCGGAGTGGGATATACCGCACCCTCAGATCAGCTTAATCTAGCCGCCATCGGAGCAGGAGGGAAAGGTAGAAGTGACATCTTGAATGCCTCTGTAAACGGTAGAGAGCGAGTAGTTGCCCTTTGCGATGTGGATTTCTCAGGTTCTGCCAAAGACTCCGTGAAAAGCTTCCCCAACGCAAAGCTTTATGCGGACTACAGAAAAATGCTGGATACGGAAAAAGACATCGATGCCGTAACCATTTCCACACCAGATCATGTCCATGGTCCGGCAGCAAAATACTGCATGGAGCGAGGCAAGCACGTCTATGTGCAAAAGCCAATGACCCATAATATCCGAGAAGCAAGAATGCTCACCCAGATGGCCAGAGACCAAAAGGTGGTAACTCAAATGGGAAACCAAGGTGCTTCCAATCCCCTGATGGATATGATCCGTGGCTGGATGAATGAGAATAAAATCGGCAAGGTCTCCAAAGTGCAAATCTGGACCAACCGGCCAGTTTGGCCTCAGGGTGGTGCTTTTCCAAAAGCTGACCCAAGCACCAAACCGGATGCTATGGATTGGGACTTGTGGCTAGGTCCAGCTCCTGAAATCCCTTATACCCCAAATCTCCATCCATTCAACTGGAGAGGTTGGTGGGATTATGGTACCGGTGCATTGGGTGATGTGGGATGCCACTTGATGGATATTCCGTTCCGAATGCTAGGGCTGAACTACCCTACCGATGCAGAATGCTCAGTGGGATCAGTTTTCTCCCAAATGTGGACTGCCGATTACAACCCTGAAGGTTGCCCTGCTTCCTCATTTATCACCCTCCACTACGGACCAACTGCCAAAAATCCTGTTCCACTGGAAATGACTTGGATGGACGGAGGAATTAGACCTTCTCACCCCGACATTATCCCTCCTGACATGGATTTGGGTGGAGCGAATTCTGCCAATGGTGTCATGATGATCGGAGAAAAAGGCATCATTACACATAACATCAACGACAGCTCCCCTTTGATGCCGAAGTTGTTCTTGTATGATGGCACCCAGGAATTTGGACCAGATAGGCTACCAGATACCGAACCGGAATACGGTCATCAGCGCAAGTGGGTAGATGCTTGTAAGGCAGGTTTTGGCTCAGAAGAGCACAAAGGCCTTACCTCCTCTTTCGACTATGCCGGTCCAATGACTGAAACTGTATTGATGGGTAACTTAGCT
Source organism: Algoriphagus boseongensis (assembly GCF_004362805.1). Taxonomy (GTDB): domain Bacteria; phylum Bacteroidota; class Bacteroidia; order Cytophagales; family Cyclobacteriaceae; genus Algoriphagus; species Algoriphagus boseongensis. The sequence continues at coordinate 259,634 of NZ_SNYF01000007.1, read as the reverse complement.
ATCAGAAGCTATATGCTCAAAAGAAAGAATGCACAAGGAAGAGATGAATTCTTTGGACGTCGCAAATTGCTTTGGGACGGGGAAAACATGAGAATCACCAATTTGGAAGAAGCAAACCAATTTGTGGGAAGAACCTACAGATCTGGATTCGAAGTTTAATTTTCTTTCAAAACTCACTCAAAAAACCTGCTCAAAAGGCAGGTTTTTTTTGTTTCTAATAAATTCAGTTTGAAATCAGGAAAATGATTTTCGCATAATCTATTTAGTACTATGTTTTCATTTTTCAGAATTTTATTCTTTATATTATTATTTTTAATTAATAATAAATTGTTAAATGTCTTTGATTTAAAATAAAATTCTTTATTCTTCGAATAGTTTTTCACTTGGTGTGGATGTAAAATCAAATTAGTATGAAGAAAAAACTACACATTTTCCTGTCCCTACTTCTAGTAATTATCTGTTTCGTTGGGCTCTCAATTCCCGGATTTTCTCAGGGAAATTCAGCGGATAAAAGAATAGACATCTGGAAGCTCATGGAGCGAAGAGACATGAAGCTTCAGGAAATTGACGCTTTGGCTAAAAGATTTTTCGATGCGGTTGGGCGAACTAGAGGAACTGGCTTCAAACAATACGAGCGCTGGAAATACGAACAACAATTCCACTTGGACGAAAATGGGTATTTTCTTCCTGAAGGATTTGATCAACAACAATACGAGCAAGCAGCCTTAATGGCTTCTGCAACTCAAGGTACTTGGACCGAGATAGGTCCTACCTATTGGAATAGGACATCTGGATGGAATCCTGGAGTGGGAAGAATAACCTCTATTGCCGTTTCGCCTTCCAATCCAAATATCATTTACGTCACCACTCCAGGCGGAGGCATGTGGAAAAGTACCCAGGGCGGAAATCAATGGATTCCTTTGGCTGATTATGACAATAGCATGATGACCATGTATTCGGTTACCGTGCATCCTAGCAATCCAAACATTGTATATGGAGGAAAAACAAATGGTACGATTCTAAAAAGTTTGGATGGAGGATTTAATTGGACTTCAGCTAATTCCAATGTTGGGACGGTTTATAAAATCCTTTTTCACCCAACCGACCCAACCATACTTTTTGCTGTAGGATCCAGCGGGATCAGTAAATCTATTGATGGAGGAAATTCATTCGTAAGAAAATCAACTGTTTTTGCTGAGGACATCGAATTTCTGCCTGAAAACCTTAACGTTTTAATAGCATCAGACAACCAAGTTCAACGATCCACAGATGGAGGAGAAACCTGGACTACTTTAGGCAGTTCACAAGGACTTTCCACCACAGGACGAACTTTAGTAGCTGTTTCCCCAGCTTCACCTTTAAGAGTGTATGCAGTGCAGGCGAGTGGAAGCGTTTTTGGAAGAATGTATAGATCTGACGACGGAGGAGCTACTTTTTATACAACCGTAATAGGTTCTTCATCCTCTGGCACCAACTACTTCGGATACGAAACCTCGGGCACAGGAACCACTGGGCAGGCAGGCTATGATATGGCGATGACGGTCAATCCCAACAACGCGGATGAGGTTCACATTGCTGGTATTATTTGCTGGAAATCAACTAATGGAGGATATTCATTTTCTCCTACTACAGCTTGGTCGCTTCCTAATTCTATTGGATATAATCATGCTGATGTCCATGTTTTGGAGTGGGTAGGAAACACCATTTATTCCGGTTCTGATGGAGGGATTTATAAAAGCATAGACTACGCCGACAATTGGACGGACTTGACGAGCGGCCTTGGAATTCGTCAGTTTTATAGAATTTCCAATTCCAAAACAAACCCTGCCTTGGTGATGGGTGGTGCCCAAGACAATGGAACCAGTATTTATAAAAATAATGGCTGGATAGATTGGTTAGGAGCTGATGGAATGGACAATATAGTCAGCCCTCTGGATGCCAATTTGATCTGGGGAACTAGCCAATATGGAAGTATGTACAGAACGACCAATGGTGGCTCTTCATACAGTAGCATTAGTGAGCCAGCTACTGGGAATTGGGTAACACCGATTGCGGTCGAATCTAATACCAATACCATTTATGCTGGTTGGAATGGAGTATATAGATCCACCGATTTGGGAGTAAGTTGGACCAAGATTTCAGGGAATGTTATTACCTCGAATCTCAATACACTTTTTGTGGCACCTTCTGATTCGAAATATATTTATGCATCTGTGGGGGGTACACTTTATGTTACCAATGATGGTGGAAGCAACTGGTCTAACTATTCCATTGGATCTACTATTTCATCCATAGGAATTCACCCCAATAATCCAGAAAGAATCTGGATTACAACCACCTCTTCTGCTAATAGACTACTTTATTCTGAAGATGCTGGAGCCACTATTTCCAATATTTCAACTGGATTGCCGAGTATGGCTGGACGTAGTGTAGTCATTGACGATACGCCACAAGAAGGTGTTTATGTAGGGATGAATATTGGTGTCTATTACAAAAACAACCAAATGACATCCTGGGTAAATATGACGGAAAATTTACCCTTAGTTGCAGTCAATGAAGTGGAACTGGTTCCAAATGCCGGAAAAATTAGAGTTGGTACCTATGGTAGAGGTATTTGGGAAAGTCCAATCTATTCGGCATGCCCTGGCGCCTCTAACCTTTCTGCAAATCCGGTTGGCTCCACCACAGCTACCCTAAACTGGACCGCTGCTCCTGGAGCAACTGAATATCTTGTGGAGTACAAAAGACTCCAAGATGCTAATTGGACTTTAGCTACTAGTGCAACTTCTGCAACCCAATGGTCTTTAACCGGCTTGATTCAGCAGACTACCTATGAATGGAGAATTACCTCCGTCTGTTCAGGTGGAAATGGATCAGCCGCAACCAGCCAATTCACAACAGGAGTTACCTGTCAAACCCCACAAGGTTTGCAGACTTCAGCTATAAACACCAATTCTGCCACACTAGCATGGCAAGCGCTTTCTGGAGTCCTAGGCTATTCCGTAGATTATAGAAAAGTCGGAGATACAAACTGGATCAATTTGACCCAGGGGACTAACCAAACGCAGATAAACCTCAACAACCTATCAGAGGGTACAGGCTACGAATGGAGAGTTCAGGCTATCTGCACAGAAGGTGGAGGAAGCTATTCTCAAGCTCAATTTACTACTGCCATTACCTGCAATGCTCCAAGCAATTTGAATACTTCAGGAATTACCTCGAATTCTGCTATCCTAAATTGGGCTTCAGTTTCTGGAGCATCGGGCTATGATTTAGATTTCAGAACCTCGGGAAGTTCCAATTGGATTTTGCTTGCCTCAAATCATCCTCAAAACTCCTATCCGTTGGGAGGATTGGCAGAAAATACCAACTACGAATGGAGAGTAAGAACTAATTGTGGAACATTGAGCGGAACTAGCTCTTATCTACAAAGTCAATTTACTACTCTGGTTCAAGTCTGTGAGGATATTTATGAATCCAATGAAACTCGGACTGCTGCCAAAGTAATTGGAACATCCCCGATCAATGCGCGAATCGGAAGTACTACGGACCAAGATTGGTTTGAAATCCCAATTGGAAATGGCAAAAACACCAATTTGAGGGTTAATTTGGAAGGACTTACAAGTAATACCTTCTTATATCTGTACAATTCATCCGGAAATCTTTTGGCTAGTTCCGAGGCCGTTAATTCAGCCACTCAAACTGTCATCTACAATTCCGGAACATCCAGAACTTCCTACTTCATCTTGGTCAAAGGAGATGGACAAAGTTTTTCCAACTCCTGCTACACTTTGCTAGCCGAAACAAGCACTAAGGCATTTACTAATCCAAACTCATGCGATGCTCCAACCGGACTTACAACTCCAAATGTTGATCTGAATTCGGCAACTGTAAGTTGGAATGCTGTTTCAAATGGATTGGATTACCAAGTTGAATACAAATTGGCTACTTCCTCAACCTGGATTGTCGCAGCATCCAATACTCCTGGCACTTCCCTGACCCTTTCTGGGCTTAAGGAAAACCAGAACTACAACTGGAGAGTAAAGGCAAATTGCTCTATAAGCACCAGCACTTATTCCAGCAGTTCATTTACTACAGCTAGCAATTTCTGCGTGGATTTGTATGAGAATAACGATACCCGGCAGGATGCCAAAACCATCAGTACCGGATCAGTTATCAATGCCACCATTTCCAGTTCTTCTGATGAAGATTGGTTTGCGGTGAATTTGGGCAAAGGAAGGTCAACCAATTTGAGAATTTCTTTGGATGGATTGCCTGCCAACTTTGATTTGTATCTCTACAATTCTTCAGGACAGTTGATATCCTCCTCCAATAATGGCGGAATCAACCCAGAGCAAATTGTCTGGAATTCAAGCAACTCAAGTACGACCTATTACATTCAGGTAATCTCCGCGACAGGCGAAAATTCCACCAGCTGCTATTCTTTGTTGGTTGAAACCAGTACCAAAGCATATCCTGTCGCCAATAGGGAGTTAAATCCAGAAGATACCTCAACCGACACCGAAATTCCAGAATTGGAGTTTTATGAAGGAATCCGACTTTATCCAAACCCATCCAGAGATAAGATTTACCTTGAATTTTACTCCTCAGTAAGTTTTACGGGAAATCTGGAATTGCTGGATATGTCTGGAAAGAGCTCCTGGACCCAATCAGCTGAAGTGAAGGTGGGTGAAAATCGAATCGAGCTGGATGTGAGTAGAGAAAAGCCGGGCATTTATTTGATCCGACTCCAATCCAACAGAACCTTGATGAATCGAAAAATCATTATTCAATAATTTCAAAAAATGGCGGCTGATTCAGTCGCCATTTTTTCTTTCAAATTATTTCGGTGAGGGATTATTTTTTACTTTTCAAGCCAAAGTATCCTTTATCAAAAAATAAATGAAAGCCCTCCTAGTCGAATCTTTTCAGGAAAAACCTTCTGTTCAAAATGTCCCTGACCCCATTGCTCCTGATGGAGGAGTGATTTTGGAAGTGAAAGCCACGGGACTCTGCCGAAGTGACTGGCATGGATGGATGGGACATGATTCAGATATCCGATTGCCTCATGTACCGGGACATGAGTTTGCCGGAGTGATCAAGGTGCTTGGAAAAGGAGTGAAAAACTGGAAAATCGGAGATCGGGTGACTGTTCCTTTTGTCTGTGCCTGCTGTACTTGCCCCACTTGCCAAAGCGGAAATCAGCAAATCTGCGACGACCAATTTCAGCCTGGATTTACGCATTGGGGTTCCTTTGCGGAATATGTTGCCGTACATCGGGCAGAGACAAACCTCGTCCGATTGCCTGAAGAAATGAGTTTCGAAGCTGCCGCAAGCTTAGGCTGTAGATTTGCCACTTCATTTCGAGCAGTCGTTGCTCAGGGAAAAGTGAGTGGTGGACAATGGGTGGCAGTGCATGGTTGCGGAGGCGTGGGACTTTCAGCGATTATGATTGCCGCTGCCTTGGGAGCTACGGTAATTGCCATTGATATTTCTGAAGAAAAATTAAGCCTTGCAAAAGCCGCCGGAGCCAGCGTTCTACTCAATGGAAAAGCATCCCAAGATATCCCAGCTCAAATCCTCGAGATTACCAGAGGCGGAGCCCATGTTTCTATTGATGCCTTGGGTAGCAAAGTCACCTGCTACAATTCTGTGGCCTGCCTGAGAAAAAGGGGAAAGCATATCCAAGTTGGCTTAATGGCTGGCTCGGAAGCCAATCCTGAAATCCCCATGCATTTGGTCATTGCTAGGGAATTGGAATTACTGGGAAGCCATGGCATGCAGGCTTATGCCTATCCAGAAATGATGCAGATGATTAAGGAAGGAAAAATCGCTCCACAGAACTTGATTGGCAAGAGAATTAGTCTGGAGGATTCGGTTGAAGCCTTGATTTCCATGGATACTTTTCAGGAAAATGGAATTGTGATGATTGACCGGTTTTCCTGATTTGTAATTAACTTGATAGAAATTAATTGAATCAGTTTTCTGATTTGAATTAAACTCAACCCTTCTTTTACTATCTAAACCTCATTAACCCAGCAAAAACATGATCAAAAAAATCACGATAGGACTAGTCGCCTTGCTCGTCTTAATCCAGTTTATCCCTGTTGAGAAAAACGAAAGCAACGACAATGAATTTGACGTATCCAAAAGTTACAACGTCCCGGACAATGTATCCATGATCCTCAAAGGAGCATGCAACGACTGTCACACCAATCTGACCCGATACCCTTGGTATTCCAACATCCAGCCAGTTAAATTTTTCTTGGCTGACCATGTCAATGACGGTAAGCGACATTTGAATTTCTCCTCCTTCACCAATCTTCCCCTTGCAGTTCAAAACCACAAATTTGAGGAGGTGATCGAAATGGTTGAGGAAAAAGAAATGCCATTGGAGTCCTACACTTATTTTGGACTTCATCCAGAAGCTAACCTCACAGACCAGGAGCGCCAAGTCCTGATCGATTGGGCAAAGGAGCAAATGGCGATGCTTGCTGCCACCTACCCAGCAGATAGTTTGGTGATGAAAAGAAGAACTCCTCCACCAACTCAATAAGAAACTAAAAATCAGCCCCGAATTTTTCGGGGCTTTTTCTTGATAGACTACTCTAAAGCCCGAATCTTTTCTAATTTCCAACATGAAAAAATTCAGTGATTCCGAAGTCCGCTGGGGAGTGTTGGGAGTAGGCAACGTATGTGAAGTCAAATCCGCCCCAGCCATGAACCTAATCCCACATAGCAAACTCGTGGCAGTCATGCGCAGGGATGAAGCCAAGGTGAAAGACTATGCCGAGCGACATGGAGTCAAAAAATGGTACACTGATGCCAAAAGTCTTATCCAAGATCCCGAGGTAAATGCAATCTATATTGCCACTCCTCCCCATGCCCATCTGGAATTGACCAAACTTGCAGCAGAGGCTGGAAAACCGGTTTATGTAGAAAAACCCATGGCCCGAACTCATGCCGAATGTTTGGATATGATTGAAGTTTGCAACCAGCATGAAGTCCCTTTATTTGTTGCCTATTACCGAAGGGCTTTGCCCCATTTTTTGAAAATCAAGGAATTAATTGACAAAGGAGAAATTGGAGCTATACGCACTGTGCATATTAATCTCAAGCAAGTGGTAGAGCCGGAGATTATTGCCAAGCTGGAAAACAACTGGAGGATTGTTCCGGAAATCGCCGGAGGAGGATATTTCTTTGACCTCGCCTCTCATCAACTAGATTTGTTGGATTTCTTTTTTGGTAAAATCACCCATGCTTCAGGTTTTTCTTCCAATCAGGCCAAAGCCTATGAAGCAGAAGATATCGTAGTGGGTAGTTTTGCCTTTGAAAATGGAGTTTTGGGAACAGGAAATTGGTGCTTCACTTCTTCCCATTCGGCTGAAGTAGACGAGGTCATTATCGATGGAGACCAAGGTCAGATTCGATTTGCAACCTTTGGAAAAGGGGAATTCACCCTAATCCGGGATGATGAAGAGCCCTTTAACTTTCATGTCCAACTCCCTAAGCATATCCAGCAACCCTTAATCCAAAGCATTGTACATGAATTGCTCGGACAGGGACAAAGCCCAAGCCATGGAGAATCCGGCGCCAGAGCAAACTGGGTGATGGGGGAATTGGTCAAAAATCGCATCTGAGTATACCTCCCTTTTTTTGGGGAATTAGATTTTTCCCTTTCGTTGACACTAACCAAATAAAAAGGGGATTGAGAATAGATTTTAATTGCTGTTGACTGTCGTCTGTGCTCAGTGGACGGATAGTGGGAAAAACCCGGGTTTCACCTTCCCCATTTTCCTCAAGGAAAAAAAATCAAAAAATCTTAAGAGAATTTTAAGGAAGCCCAAAATACCTTAAAAACCACATTTACCGTTTAGAAAATAGGAAAACGGGTTTCTGCTTTTTCATAAATTTCAAACTCGAAATTAGACTTAATTTATTTTTTAATATAAGTTACTTTATTTGATTTCTATTTTTTAAAAAACAAAAATAAAAGCATCTAACCTTTTATTATTTTTTTACGATAGACATCCTAAAATCTGATTCATTTTAACAAAGTTTTGAAAAATGGCCTGATTTTGGGAATACATGATGCAACCTTTCTGAATCAATTGACATCTTAAAGGCAAAAGCCAATTACCAACAAGAACCACCACAAACCTGATTACTTGAATTTTCCACTACTAAACCAAGACTACCATGAAAGCAAACCAAAAACCCCACTGGCTAAGGATCGCATTCCTAGCTTCACTGATGATCTCGGGACTTTTCTTTACTTCAGTTGCCGAGGCAAAAAAATATGGAGGAGTCAGTTTTCAGGTCTTTTATGACGAGCTCACTCCTTATGGAGACTGGGTAAAAGATGCCCGACACGGCTACATCTGGCTGCCTGCGGTGTATGATGATTTTCATCCTTATGGCACCAATGGACGCTGGGTAATGACCGAATACGGAAACACCTGGGTATCTGACTACGATTGGGGATGGGCAACTTTCCACTACGGTAGATGGTACTTTGACGATTACTACCAAAGCTGGGCTTGGATTCCTGGTTATGAATGGGCACCTGCTTGGGTAAGCTGGAGAACAGGTGGTGGATATTACGGTTGGGCTCCTCTGGGTCCTGGAGTATCCATCAGCGTAAGGGTAAATGTTCCTTCTTTCCACTGGGTATTCTTACCTCAGGCAAGAATCTACCACAACTATCCTTACCACTACTATGCTCCTTATGCGCACAGGGTGAAAATCATCAACAAAACCAAGGTGATCAACAATACTGTCGTCTACAACAACTACAACTTCTACGGAGGTCCAAGCCGAAGAGAAGTTGAGCAAGTAACCCGCAAAGTGGTGCCGGTTTATAATATCCGTACCTCGGAAGCACCAGGCAGAATGGCCGTTTCTAGAAATGAGGTCCGAGTTTACAGACCAGAATTGGAGCAAAGCCGAGGAAGAACTGTTGACGCCAGACCGTCCCGAGTTTTGGATGCAAATCAGGCAAAAACCGCAAGATCCAGCAGACAGGTGAGTCCATCTAATTCCGGCTCCTCATCCCAGTCCAGCAGATCTGCAAATAGCCAAACCGGTTCGGTAAACCGATCTGAAACTCCAAGCGGAAGATCGGCTACTCCTTCCAGAAATGAGGGATTTGACATGAAGCCTGCTCCTTCGAACTCAGGTAGAACAGCTCCTTCCAGGACCGCTCCGGCCCAAGGTTCAAGACAGGAACAGATGAGAACTCCTCAGCCTGCTCGGGATTCTCAGGTGAGAACCCAGCCTTCTCGAGATAGTCAGGTGAGAACTCAGCCTCAAAATCAGGATCGAGGATCTGTTCAGCAAAGAAGCTCTGCTCCTTCCCGAGAGTCTCAGGTAAGGCAGCCACAGCAAAGAAGTTCCTCTGAGCCTCAGGTAAGAACAGCTCCTTCCAGATCATCGGATGCCAGAGTTTCTCAACCTAGCCGGACTCAGTCCAGCAAACCAGAGGTGAAGTCTTCCGCTCCAAGTAGAAGCTCCACTTCTACCCAAAGCAGAACTTCCAGTTCATCCTCCTCTCGAGGAAACAGCCGAGAGAAAAATAATTAAGCTCTTTAGATTACTAAACCAACTCAGCCCGGTCAGTTTTTCTGATCGGGCTTTTTCCTTTGTCCTACCTCCTAAAATTTTTGGGATTTGTCTATCTTAAGGAACAAAACCAGTCCAACCTTACATGAAATCGAGTACGACTACAAAGCCGCACAGGGGTATGATTAAAAGCGAGTCGAGATTCCATGTGACCGAAAAATCCTTTATAAACACATGAAAAAGATTCTTTTTGGCTTACTCTTCAGCCTTAGCCTCTCCGCATTTTCCCAAACCTTCGATTCCAAACTCCCCATCAAATACCGAAATATCGGCCCCTATCGCGGGGGAAGATCGGTGACAGCCACAGGAGTGGTCAATGATCCCCTCACCTATTATTTCGGGACTACCGGAGGGGGACTTTGGAAAACCACGGATGCTGGGCAACAATGGGAAAATATCTCAGACGGATTTTTTACCACGGGTTCGGTCGGAGCGGTAGCAGTTGCCGAAAGCAATCCCAATATCATCTACGTAGGTATGGGGGAGCATGCTCCTCGTGGGGTAATGACCTCCTACGGGGATGGAGTTTGGAAATCCACCGATGCAGGAAAGACCTGGAAAAAACTCGGACTGGAAAAAACCCAGCACATTTCCCGAATTCAGATTCACCCTACCAATCCTGACATTGTCTATGTTGCAGCTCAAGGAGCACTCTATGCTCCAAATGAAGATAGAGGCGTTTACAAGTCCATTGACGGTGGATTGACTTGGGAGAAAGTGCTATTCGTGGACAATATGACTGGTGCAGTGGAGCTTTCCCTAGACATGAATTTCCCGGAAGTGCTCTATGCCGCGATGTGGGAGCATCAGCGATTTCCTTGGCAGGTAAAATCTGGTGGACCGGGTTCTAATTTTTACAAATCCACTGACTCAGGAAAAACCTGGACTAAATTGGAAAAAGGTCTTCCCAAGGAAAAAGGAAAACTCGCCATTTCGGTTTCTCGAGCCAATTCTGACAAGGTCTATGCCTTGGTAGAAAGTGATACTTACAAGGATCTGGGCGGTCTTTTTGTCTCCAATGATGCCGGAGAAAGCTGGACTTTAATCAACAAAAGCAACCGACTCACCCAGCGGGCTTGGTATTACATTGAGGTTTTTGCCGATCCGGTGAATGAGCACAAAGTCTACGTGCAAAGCGCCCCCATGCTGGTTTCAATTGATGGGGGAAAAAGCTTTGAGGACATTGACGGAGCGCATGGGGATTACCATGATTTGTGGATCAATCCCAAAAATCCAAACAACTTGATTTTGGCCGATGACGGGGGTGGATCGATTTCTTTCAACGGAGGAAAAACCTGGTCTACCCAAAACAACATGCCTACAGCCCAATTCTACCGAATCAACGTGGACAACCAATTCCCTTACCGCATTTATGGAGGTCAGCAGGACAATACTTCCGTGGTGATTTCCAGCATGGCTTTGGGCAGAGGGGGAATCGGTGAAGAGCATTGGAATTATTCCGCAGGGGGTGAATCTGCTTTCTTGGCCTTTGATCCAGATGATCCTCGTTATGTCTTGGGAGGAAGCTATCAGGGTACAATTGAGGTCTTGGATATGCAAACTCAGGGCTCTACCAATATCATGGCGGCACCGATCCAATACCTCGGCATGGATGCCAAGGATATGAAATACCGCTTCAACTGGAACGCGCCGATCATCTGGTCCCAGCACGAGCCGAATACTTTTTACCATGGCTCCCAAATTTTGCTCAAAACTCAGGATTGGGGAAAAACCTGGACAGAAGCTTCTCCTGATCTGACACGAAATGAAAAATCCAAGCAGGGAACTCCAGGAGTACCCTACACCAATGAAGCGGTAGGTGCGGAAAATTACGGCACTTTGGCCTATGTGATGGAAAGCCCCCATGAAGCCGGTGTCATCTGGACAGGAAGTGATGACGGTTTGGTCCATCTAACTCGGGACAATGGAAAAACCTGGACTAATGTCACTCCAAAAGGTCTTCAGGAATGTTTAGTCAATTCCATCGACGTATCTCCTCACGATCCGGCCACGGCCTATATCGCTACCACCCGCTACAAATTCAACGACTACACTCCTGCTCTCTACAAAACCACCGACTACGGCAAAACCTGGACGAATATTTCCAAAGGAATTCCTTACGGAGCTTTCACGCGGGTAGTGAGAGAAGACACAGAGAAAAAAGGCCTCCTATTCGCAGGAACCGAGCAGGGCATGTACATTTCCCAGGATGGGGGAGCGAATTGGAATCCTTTCCAACTCAACCTTCCTATCACGCCTATCACCGACCTAAAAGTCGCCCACAACGACCTGATCGTGGCTACTTCAGGTAGATCCTATTGGATTCTGGATGAACTGAATGCCGTGCGGGAGGTAAAAGCTAAGGTGGATCAACCCATTTTGCTTACGCCCGAGGATGCACTTTTAGGCAACTGGTATTCCAGTATGAACGGAGGGAATCTGGATGATTTTACCGGAACTCATCCTTTTCAGGGACTCAATCCAGCCAATGGAATGGTGATTCACTACCAGCTTCCGGAAACCGTCACTGACTCCACCGAATTGACCTTGGAAATCTTGGATGCACAGGGCAAACTGGTTCGCAAGATCTCCTCGAAAAAAGACCCAGAAGCCAAATCCTGGGAAGGTGGGCCTCCTTCAGACCCGGTGATTTCCGTCCGAAAAGGCCTGAACCGATTCGTCTGGGATCTTCGCTATCCTACCATGCCGGGAGTTCCGACGGCCTATATCGAATCCAGCTACCGAGGCCATAAAGCCATCCCCGGTACATACACAGTCAAATTAAGCGGAATGGATACGAGCTCAGAAGCCAAAGCTGAGATCAAGGATATTCCAGCCTATGGGCTGACTCCTGCCGATTATCAGGCATACCATGCCTGGATGAGCCAACTCGAATCCGAGGTGACCACCATGCACACCATGATCAATACAGCCAAAGACTACCAAGATCAATTGGCTGATTTGCTGAAAAAACTGGAAGACAAACCTGACTTGGCTTCCTTAAAAACCGAAGGAGAAACCCTGCTCAAAGCCCTTAAGGCTTGGGATGAGGACATGATTCAGAGACGATCCACCGCCTACGATGATGTGGAGAACTTCCCGAATAAATTTACGGCCAACTTTATGTTTATGCTCAACCATGGAGAAAGCAGCATTCCAAAAATCAACGAAGGCACCAAAGCCGAATACGCCCGCCTTTCTGAACAATGGAAACCGCTCAAAGCCGAAGGCGATCGTCTACTTCAATCCGCCATTCCAGCATTTAATAAATTGGCTACTGAGAAAGGAGTTGGGGTGTTGTTTGTGAAGTGAGGGAGTAACCAATTGCAAATTGGTGAGGATATAAGGGTGAAGTTACAAACTTCACCCAGCGCCTAGCTAAAAAAATTGTATGAAATCAACTTCTTTCTACAAATTGGGAATCTATAGAAATTATCCTTTTTGACTTTAGAAATGCGTATTACAAAAAACGAATTATTTGGAAACCTAAATTTTCATTCTTTAATAGATAACCCTGACTTTAAGGAAGATAGTGTTAGAGAAGTTATCATACTTCCAATCCTTAAGGCTCTTGGTTATAGAAATGACAGCATTGTAAGGAGCAAAACCCTTGAACATCCTTTCTTAAAAATTGGAAGTAATAAGAAAATACCAATCAAGCTTATTCCTGATTATTCTCTGAAAGTAGAAGATAATTTTGCTTGGGTTTTAGATGCTAAGTCTCCTGAAAAAAGGATTTTAGATCAAGATAATATAGAACAGGTCTATAGCTACTCGTCACATCCTGAGATTAGGAGTACATATTTTGCCCTCTGCAATGGGCTTGAGTTTTCGCTATTTAGAAGGGAGTCAACCAATGAACCAATTCTTCTTTTTCCAATTGACGAGATAGAGCATTATTGGGAAAAGCTAAATATGTTTTTGGCTCCTTCAAGTTTTCAAGTTGGCAAGAGCGTGGTTTACGAACGAACCGAAACCTACGCAAAAGCCAAAGGAGGTTTTGATTACAATACCCGCCCTTTATTGGAAGAAATTCCTGTTAAAAAACAGCAAGCCAAAAGACATTTTGGGGTACATGGATATTTCACAAAGCAAACTTGGAATGTGGTTGCAGAGTACATCAAAAACTTTAGCAAACCCGGAGACTTGGTTTTAGATCCATTCGGTGGTAGTGGAGTCACAGCAATTGAGGCCTTGATGAATAACCGAAAAGCCATCAACATTGATTTAAATCCAATGGCTGTTTTTCTAGTTCAGTCCTTAATAGCCCCTGTTTCTCAAAAACAATTAGCTGAAGCATTTTCCAAGATAAAAGAGGCTTATGTTAAAAAAGAACCCCAAACTGACGAAGAAATCAATAAGGCCCTTAAAGTTTATCCAGGTCCAACTTCCATTCCTCTGCCTAAAGGTTCAGATGTGGATACCACAGACCAGCTATTTAGTCCAAAACAAAAAGCACAATTAGGCCTTTTGAAATCTCTAATTCTCAAGGAAAAAGATCAAAATATCAGAACATCTTTATTATTGATGTTTTCAGGTCTTGTAACGAAAGCAAATTTAACCTACCATACAACCCCAAATAAGCCAGCAGCTGGGCAGGGTGATACCGCAGCATTTAGATATTATAGATATAGAATTGCTCCCCAACCAGTAGATATAGATATAATTACCTATTTCGAATTGAGATTTAAAAAAGTATGCCAGGCCAAAAAAGAAATGGAATACTTTATCAACCAAAACACAATATCCAACGCCCAAATTATCAAGGGGACGGCTACTGATTTAAGTTTTATTCCTCGGGAATCAATAGACTACATTTATACCGATCCTCCCTATGGCAAGAAAATCCCTTACTTAGATTTATCAGCCATGTGGAATTCATGGTTGGATTTGGAAGTGACCGATGAAGATTATTCACTCGAAGCTATAGAAGGAGGAGAGCATGACAAGAGTAAAGATGAATACAATGACTTGATGGCAAAATCTATCAAAGAAATGTATCGGGTATTAAAGTTTGATAGATGGATGTCTTTTGTTTTCGCCCACAAAGACCCGGAATTTTGGCATTTAATTATTGAGACAGCAGAAGCCTGCGGATTTGAATACGTTGGTGCTGTTCCTCAAAAAAATGGTCAGACCAGTTTCAAAAAAAGACAAAATCCCTTTACCGTACTTTCAGGCCAGCTAATCATCAATTTTAGAAAAGTTAGAAATCCTAAGGCGATCCTAAAAGCTAATTTAGGAATGGACATTGCTCAAATCGTCTTGCAAACCATCGAAGGAATCATTGCCAAAAATGACGGAGCTTCTCTAGAGCAAATCAATGACGAATTGATCATCAAAGGCTTGGAACTTGGATTTCTGGATTTACTAAAAAAGGAGTACACTGATCTGACTCCTCTCCTTTTAGAAAATTTTGACTATGATGATGATACTGAACTTTATACCATAAAAAAAGATACCAAGTTCAGAACCCATGTGGATATAAGGCTTAGAGTAAAATATTACCTTCTGAGTTACCTACGAAGAATGGAAAGAGAAGGTAAATCACCTCATTTTGATGAAATCATCTTATATATCATCCCTTTATTAAAGAATGGGATAACTCCAGAAAATCAAACAGTCTTAAAGGTTTTAGAAGATATTGCCGAGCGAGTAGGTGAAGATCGATGGAGACTTAGACGCGGAGGCCAGCAAACCCTTTTTGATTAATCATATACAATTTAGAAAAATGGACTTTTTAAAAATCACACCTGAGAAAGAAAACGAAGATGGCTTTAAAGAAATCGCTAGAATTCTTTTTGATAATTATGCAATTCAGAAAGATGATCAACTCTATCGGTTAATAGAGATCGAGTTTTATTGGAATTCAAAAACTCATTCAGATCAATCCACCTATGGAAGAAATCACATTCAACCTAAAGGTGGGGATTGGTTCTTTCATTATTCTGGAGTGGATATTGCCTTAGATAACTCTGTACCTGAAGGAACAGGAGGAATCTTAATCCGAGGAATTTATGACTTAAATGAGAAAAAGGTAATCAAAGGTCCAATGGTTTGTGCCATGACATTATTCAGTGGGTTTAATGCATTTGAGGGTTCAATTCAAACCAAACTTATCCAAAAAGAAGGTCTTGAATCTTTTCCGATTAAGTCAGGCCCTAGAAAAGGATTGGGAAAAAATGCACAAATCAATGGAATGCATGAAAGAAACTATGCTTTCTCGATAGACCCTAAAAAATGACCCCCGACTCCCAAACCAACTTTCTCTACCTCGCTGATACCCTTCCCAAAAAGTATCCTGAGTTTTATGCAGGATTGGAAAAAGAATTAAATAAGCAGAAAGTTGCTTTCGATTTTTTAACCAATACCAAAGATGTCTGGGCGGTGGATTATATGCCGATTCAGGTTGGGGAGAAGTTTGTACAATTCAGCTATGATCCCAGCTATCTGAAATTCAAAAAATACGAAAAGACCAAGTCCGATGTGGACGCGATATGTTCCACTCTAGGTATTCAAACCCAGAAATCTGAAATCGTTTTGGATGGTGGAAACCTGGTTCGCTCAGCCCGTCAAGCCTTTGTAACTGATAGGATTTTTGAGGACAATCCTACTTGGGAGAGAAAAGCGCTTCTGGAAGAGCTGAAAAACCTTTTGGAATTGGATAGGATATTCCTTCTTCCTGCCCAGCCCGGGGATTTCACGGGGCATGCGGATGGGATGGTTCGCTTTGTGGATGAGCATACCATTTTGGCAAACGACTATTCCAAAGAACCCAAGAAGTTCTTCGAAGCTTTCGAAATTGCCATTCATAATACTGGACTTGAGGTAATCAAACTTCCCTATCCCATCTATGAGAATACCAGTAATGATCATGCCAACGGAGATTATATCAATTACCTCCAGATGGATAAGGTAATCTTCGCCCCTATTTTCGGTTTCAAGGAGGATGAAGAAGTAATTCGGATTTTAGAGGAGGCTTTCCCAAAGGACTCCATCATCCCCATCGAATCCAATGAGCTCGCAAAGGATGGAGGCATTCTGAATTGTATCAGCTGGAATATTCGAAAAGATTTCTAGCAAAGCTTTGCCTCCGGTTTACTAATACGCATTGTATCTCCTGCAAACCTTTTCTTACTTCCACCAAACCCAATCCAGCTTGGAGTAGGATCAATCTACCAGAAGCAAGGATAGTCTTGGTTTTTTAGCCCAGTTGGAAGCAAAAAAGTAGAATCGTTGTATCTGCAACAAGGATGTCCTTGGTTTTTGGATGAAACCTTTGGCAAAAAAACAGCATCAATCTATCAGGGGAAGAAACGTTCTAGGTTTTTGGTGAATCGATCTATCATTTTGGATCATCGTTCCTCAAATTTTGATAAACGTTTTATCTGGGAGAAAAACGTTCTATCTTTTTTGAGAAACGTTTTACCGATTTTGAGGAACGATCTATCTGGAGGAGAAACGTTCCATGATTTTTGACAATCGTTCTATCTGGGGGAGAAAATTTCTAGCTACAGGTAGATTCACGTATCTCCAGATACGTTTTTTCTTATTTTTCGAAATAATATTCCGAATTACTTGATCCTGGTGAAGATTAAGATTTAGCTTATCTCATCCTTAATAAATAATTTTAGGTATGAGCCGTACCTCTTCCCCTGCATCCATCCTTTCAGGACCTATCCTCATTTCCCTATCCTTTGGAACTTTGGCTTTTTGGTTTATCGGAACCTTCTTTGATGTGTATCAAGTGGCCTTTATTGGGGCGATTTATGAGTTGCTTTGGCTGCCTTTCCTGGTGATGCTTTTTGGTCTGCCTATCCTAACTTTTTTTCTATGGAAAAGCTCAAAATATTCTACTAAGTCACTCTATTTTTATGCCCTGATGATCTCCACCGCAACCCTGCTGGTTTTTCTATTGGTGGAATCAAATAAATAAAAAGTATCCAGAGGATTTTCTGTCTCCTCAAATTCATTTGCAGCATTTACTAAAATCCTATGGGATTCTATGATTTCTTGCTTTTTTTGAAGAACTGGGACTTTTTAAATTAGTATCAGACTATTGAATTTTTAATCATGAGGATTTTAAGGAATTCACTTTCTCCTTTTTTCGTTGGACTGGCTTTGATTTTTAGCTCCTGTGAAGAAGATCCCATTCCAGTCATTCCTGATCCTGACAATCCAACCGTAGAAAAACCAATTCTACCTCCCAATTTTACTTACTTCACCCTTCAGATATCTCAAAATCTTCTATGTCCCGGTGAAGCCAGTCAGATCACGATCAAGGATGGAAACAATAAAGTCAGGGATCTAAAGGAGTTTACTTTTTATCTTTCTCCAGCTATCGGTACCGTAAATGTAGAAAAAGGAGTCTATCAGGCCCCTTCAAACTTGGACAGTGCGGTAAATATCGCTCTGTGGGCAGTGCACAAAACTGACACCACTTACAAACCTGGAAAATTCCTAAGGATCGTCCCATCTGATCCTGACAGTAAGCTTTTAAGGGATTTTAATGGGATTTCGGCGTCTGTGGACACTAAGCAGCTGCCAGGTGGAAGCCTGGTATTTGCTACAAATAGTCCCTCTGATCCGCCGGGGATTTTCCCATATTCGGAATTCGAGATATTTAGCACCGATCAACAAGGGCAACTACTTTGGAAAAATAACCTTGGAAAAGGAATCCTAAGGAGGCTAATTATTGGCAAAGAAGTCATTTATGGATTGGGCTATCTGGAAGAATTTGTTGCAGTAAAATTTGATTTTAAAGGGAATCACATCGGAACATATTCACTTGAATTGGGAAGTGAAAAGAATTACCAATTACTGGAAAATCTAAAAGGGGCAGTCGATGAGCAGGATGAGCTTTTTATTGCCTATGGCACTTACGATTTGAAATGGCTTAAAAAAATTGATTCAGACGGCAAAGTCGGTGATTCAAAACCAATTAATTTTTTTGCAGAGGATTTTTTCGTCTTAGAAAACTCCAAGTTAGTATTTACCTCGGAGGGAATAAGTAATGGATTTGTGGTTACCGATCTGGATTTAAAGGTCCTTTGGAATATGAATTTTGGAGTTAAAGCCAGAATAATTCAAGTGGGTAATTCCCAAGAAATCTGGAGTATTTCAAGAACAGCATCTCGTTTTGAATACCTACTCACTCGATTTGATCCCAATGGAAAACAAATCTCAAGCAAATTATTCAGGTTAACTGAAGGGGTTGATTTATTGGGTTTTTATGATTTGGTCCAATTACCCAATCAATCGATTTGGCTGGTAGGAAGTGGGGCTATGAATGTAAGCCAAGCACCTATAAATGACGAACAGTTTAATTTCCGTTTTTACCTGGTCAATATCTCTCCAGAGGGGGAAAATCTAAAGGAAGTACCTATTCAGTCCTTAAACTTTCAAGTCCCCTATTTACCTGGAGGATGGCCAACAAAATTCCATGGCTTATTCCAAGGTTCTGCCGGAATGATGCTTGCAGGACACTGGTTCTATAACTTTTTGGTGCAGCTTGGCCCCAACTATACCTACAGTCAATGCCAGGGTGGAAATTGAAAAACGCTTTTGTCGGTTAAGAAAAATTAAATTGTAAGAAAAGTCTTGAGTGGGTAAGTTGGAAAATCCTTGCATTCCACTTCCTTATTCTATGTCATTCAATCAAGATTCCAGCAACCAATTTACCCGAATTTTAGCGCTGATTTATTTGGCTGTTTTGGCTTGGATCATTTTGCTGAAGTTTGGGGTGGAATTTTCTTACCGGGATGCAAGAAGTATCACTTGGATTCCATTTCCTGAATTATTCACATTTGATGGAAAGATTGACCTGAGTCAGATTATCCTGAATATCCTGATTTTTCTTCCTTTTGGAATCTATCTGCAAGTTCTTTATCCCAAAAAACCCTTCCTTAAAAAACTACTCTATTGCTTTCTCTTGAGCTTTTTTCTGGAAGCTTCTCAATACATTTTTAAAATCGGAGCATTGGATACCACAGACCTGATCACCAATACCGCCGGGGGATTTTTGGGTTTGGGCTTAGTAAAAATTCTCCAAATATGGACTGGGAATCCATTAAGGGTTCAAAAGACCATCGATGTATTAGCATCTCTCGGAACGATTTTGATCGTCACACTTCTGGTGCTTTTAAAGTTGGATATGCTTCCGATCCGGTATCAGTAGATTCTATCGACTTATAAGATGTATCTGATTTTCCATTAAGGATTAATTAGTATTGAGATGCTTTTCCGTGGCTATTCTTATGGACTTCCTAGAAGGGCTAAAATTTAAAACTATCCAACTTTGTTTCTTGAATTCAACTTCTGCAAAAGGTCCCTGACCTATTTCCATCTCAAATAAGGTGGGTAAACCAACTTTAAGAAAAGGATGAAAAAGTTAATCAAAAGCACCGAGGATCATTATCTCCGTCGTTGGTTCTAAAGTACCTTTCACCATTAAGGAAGAGTTTCTCCTCTCTAAATTCCAATTTGTATTCCCTTACTTCTCCATTGGAAAAAGTAAGTCGAAGATGAGGGGTGGCATCAGCTCCAAGCACAATTTCCCAAATTCCATTTCCGTTGGAATTACCCGAATTGGGTGCCATACCATCCATGATTACAGTGCTTTTTCCTGAAAAATTGAAATTCCCTTGAGGACATAGATCGATGATCCTTTGGGCAGAAATCCCTCCATAAATTCCCACATCGGCCGAGCCTGAAGAATTATACGAATGCATGTAGGTTAATCTCCAGCCTGAAAGCCAGGCTTTCCATTCGGCCAATTCCGAAGAGCGATCAACCTTGGTAAACTCAAAAGAAGCTGCCAATGCTATCCCCGCTTTTTTGATTTCTTCAGAAAACTGCTCTGGCTGTGCTGCCACCAAAATCGTCACCCCAATTCCACCGGTGGGATTCTCCAAAGTTATGATGTAGGATTGCGCAGGATTGCCTTCCAAAGTACCCTGATAAGTCCTTGCTATCGTATGAGAATTCAGAGATTCAATACTCCCCATGGGCTGAAGATAAGTTCCTTGATTGTCATTGATAGTCTGATTGGCTTGAGCTTTTAATTGAGCCAAGGTTTGGTTGTGTGTCGAGATTAAAATCACTCCGGGAATAGTCGGACTTTGGAGCAGAACTGCATCCCCAACCTCACTTCCTTGCCATTGATTTGGAATGACAAAAGAAAGTCCCAATTGGGAATAATTGACACGGTTTGATTCTTGTGAATAAGCCATAGTGAAACAGTATAAAGTAAAAAAACCTAGCAATATTGATTTCATATCCAATTGAAGATTAGCTAGATAAAATTTAGCAAGAAAAAATTTCAGACCCTAGCCTATTGATTCAATCACTGACTGACATATAATTTGTATCCGATCCCAATTTGATTTAAAAGCGCTTTGTTTAAGTTTTAAGAATCCACATCAACTAGGTATTAGAAGGTGTTTTTCCTATATTTTAGAATGAACTACAAGAAAAACCTTTTCTTTTCTCTCCTATTCATTTTTTTATCCACTTCTGCCTTTTCCCAGGAAAAAATAACCTACAAGAAAATCGACACACTGGAGTTGACTCTAGAAATTTATCGTCCAAATTCATCTAAGGAATTAGGAAACTATCCAGCTTTAGTTTTCTTCTTTGGGGGAGGCTGGAATGGAGGTTCGACCGCCCAATTTGAACCCCAAGCAAAGTATTTTTCAGAACGCGGTATGGTTTGCTTTTTGGTCGATTATCGAGTCAATTCCCGGAACAAGACCTCCCCTTTTGAATCCCTAATGGATGCCAAATCTGCCATGCGCTTTATCAGAGCTCATGCAGAAGAATTTCAAATTGACCCTTCTCATATCGTAGCGGCTGGTGGATCTGCGGGTGGTCATTTGGCAGCAGCCACGGCTTTGATTGAATCTTACAATGATCCCAAGGACGATTTGACGATCAGTTGCAAGCCCAATGCTTTGGTCCTTTTCAATCCCGTGATCGACAATGGGCCGGGTGGCTATGGATTTGAGCGAATCGGAGCTCACTACAAGGAATTTTCTCCCCTCCACAATATCCAAAAAGGTGCTCCGCCTACCGTGATTTTCCTGGGGACCAAGGATGAGCTGATCCCAGTAAAAACGATGGAATACTATCAAATGGTCATGGAAAAAGTAGGTAGCAGATGTGAATTATACCTCTATGAAGATCAAGTTCATGGCTTCTTCAACTACCGGAATTTTGAATTCTATAAGGAGACACTTTTAAAAGCAGATGAATTTCTGGTTTCGCTGGGCTTGTTGGACAAAATGCCTAAAGTGGAAGTGAAGTAAAAGGCAATCAATCCGTTTAAACCCTAAAATCAAGCCATTTGACCTTTTCTTATTCCTGAAAAATCTACCATCCTAGAGTCGAAATCACCTCAAAAACCCATTTTATAAAAGATGCTTATCTTGCGGGTCCAGCATCATGAAAATTTCCGCTAAACGTTTTTTTCAAATCCTCATGCCACTGCTAGGTGTTGCCAGTATGGTGATTTTTGTACCATGGACTCTTGTGTTTTCATGGATTGCCCCTTTGCCGGACACTATTCAGGAGCAAGTAGAACAAGGCATTGAGTATGGCTTGGATGGGATTATTGTCTATGTGGAGCAAGGAGGGAAAGAGCCAAAAATCTACACGGCAGGCTGGAAAAACAGAGAAAACAAAATTCCTGCAGATCCCAATGACTATTTTAAAATTGCCAGCATCAGCAAGCTTTACATCGCTGCAGCCGCAGTAAAATTGGTGGCTGAAGACAAGCTTTCCCTGGACCAAACTCTTGCCGAGCTTTTACCAGAACTCCAAGGAAGAATCGAAAATGCTGACAGAATTACCCTCCGCATGCTGATCCGACACCGAAGCGGAATACCCAATTACAGTGATCATCCTGATTACCCTTGGGACAAAGCTCCGGATAATGCGGGGGCCTTGGCCTTTATTTTGGATACTCCGGCAGATTTTGGACCAGATGAAAAATATGCCTATTCCAATACCAATTACCTTCTGATCGGAGAAATCCTGGATAAAACATTGGGCTATTCTCACCATCAGTTTATCCGGGAAAAACTCCTACTTCCTCATGGTTTGACGCATACCTTCAGCCTTTTGAAGGAGGTTCCTCTGGATAGCGTCATGAGCGGATATTTTGTGGGCTATGAACCTGACATCAAGGCAAATGACTACACCAATCCTGGAGGATCCATGGTGGCTACGATCTCAGATGTAGGAAAATTTTTAAGAATACTCAATAACGGAACTCTACTCACTGAAAAGGAGCAGGAGATCTATTCTTCCG
Source organism: Algoriphagus boseongensis (assembly GCF_004362805.1). Taxonomy (GTDB): domain Bacteria; phylum Bacteroidota; class Bacteroidia; order Cytophagales; family Cyclobacteriaceae; genus Algoriphagus; species Algoriphagus boseongensis. The sequence continues at coordinate 236,704 of NZ_SNYF01000007.1, read as the reverse complement.
TGTATGAATACGGACATACCGGGCTTCTTCCCGGGTATTCCAGTATTGCCAGATACCACCCAGATCTCGACGCCGTGGTAGTCCAGTTTGTCAATACCAACGGGGGATTTACCTGGAATTTGACTGAGATTATTTACAATAAGATTGTGAAGCTGGTAGGAAGGGAAAAGGAGTAAAAATTTCTTTTGGCAAATAGATAAGCTTAAATTCAGCTTCCCTTGTCGGGATCTTACCAAAGATTTGACTTTTATCCTATTCTAACCCACTTTATGCCTTCAAGCCCATTTGCCTTCAGCTCTCAAAAGCAAGTCGTTTTATTCCTCTTTTTTTTGATTCAAACTCCTCTCCTCAGCCAGGTTCTAGTCCATCAAGAACCCAGACATTGTCCTGTTTTTGAGAATAAGGAAATCCGGATTTTGAATGTGGAATTTCCTCCCGGAGACACTACCCTTTACCACGTCCATACCACACCATCCGTATTTATCCATTTTACCTCGACGGCTGTGGGCTCCCAGTTAAAGGGAGCGAGTGAGGTCAATGCTGAATCCATCGCTGGTGATATTGTGGTAGAGGATTTATCGGGCGATAATATCCGTACTCACCGGGTTTGGAATAGGGACAAAAGTGATTTTCATGTCATGGATGTGGAGTTGTTGTATAAAGATTTTGACTTGGAGGAAAATCCTTTGGACCTCCCTGATCTCAATTTGGAGATTGATACCACTTGGGTTCGGGTATACAGATTGAATCTGGAAGCAGGAAAGGAATTCCAACTTGAAAAACCCAAGCAATCCTTTCTTTTAGTTTCACTTCAGGATGCATCTATTCAAAATGAGAAAGCCCAAAATCAGGATTTAAAGCCCGGAAGCTTCATCGCCGTTCCAAGAAAGAAGAAATTTTCCATCACCAATTCAGGAAGCCAAGCAGCTGAAATGGTTTTATTAGAGTTTCCCGCCAAGTAAATAAGAAAGGATACCGATTACCGAAAATCCTTTTTTGAGAATCCAAATCAAGAATCAGATTGGATTCCTTATTCAGATTTTGTACCTCGAATTTCTATTTGGAATTCATCCCATCAACTTTAAAAATTTCTACCATGAGAGTATTCTTTACCGGAGGTTCAGGAAAAGCAGGTCGACACGTAATCCCATACCTTCTAGAGCAGGGGCATCGGGTAATGAATGTAGACCTGACCCCATTGAATCATCCCGGCGTGGATAATTTGACCGCCGACATCACCGATTCAGGACAGATGTTCAATGCCATGAGCATGTATGCTGGATTTGATGAGATGGAGCCGGGAACTGGGGTACCTCAATTTGATGCGGTGGTTCATTTCGCAGCGGTACCGCGTATTTTGATCAAACCTGACAATGAAACTTTTCGGGTCAATACCGTCGGAACCTACAATGTGATTGAGGCTGCCGTAAAACTTGGGATCAAAAAAATCATCATTGCCTCTTCTGAAACGACTTACGGGATTTGTTTTTCCGATGGAAAAACTGACCCGGCTTACCTACCACTGGACGAGGAATACGACGTCAATCCCATGGACAGCTACGGACTTTCGAAAGTAGTGAACGAGCAAACCGCCCGGGCTTTTCAAAGAAGGACAGGCGTAGATATTTATGCCTTGAGGATCGGCAATGTGATCGAACCTCACGAATACCAAGCCCTTTTCCCACATTACTTCAAGCATCCTGAAGTGAGGAGAAGAAATGCCTTCTGCTACATTGACGCCCGTGATTTGGGACAAATTGTGGATTTATGCTTAAAAAAGGATGGTTTGGGTTATCAGGTATTCAATGCCGGAAATGATCATAACGGGGCCATCATTCCCAGCAAGGAGCTGGCGGAACACTTTTTCCCGGGAGTTCGAGTGACCAGGGAATTGGAAGAACATGAGGCGCTTTTTTCCAATAAAAAGATCAAAGAGCTCTTAGGATTTAAGGAACAGCACAATTGGAGAAAGTATGTGAAAGGAGAATAAAATTTGGAAATCTTTTGAGTTAATAGCTATTGATATGTTCTAGAGTTTGATTTTCATTCTTGAGGAAAACTTTTATATTGAATGACCAAACACTTTTTTTTTAATTTTTAACCCAAACAGATGAATAAAATCCAGACCTCAAGAATAGAATCCATCGACCTCTTGAGGGGGGTCGTCATGGTCATCATGGCCTTGGACCATGTAAGAGATTATTTCTTTTATCAATCATTTTACGGTGATCCTACCGATTTAGAGACTACCACTCCGATCTTGTTTTTCACCCGATTTATCACCCATTTCTGTGCCCCCGCTTTTGTTTTTCTTGCAGGCACCTCAGCATTTTTATATGGAAGAAACAAATCCAAGCCAGAACTTTCCAAATTTCTTTTGACTCGGGGGATTTGGTTGGTTTTCCTTGAAGTGGCACTTAACTCCTTGATCTGGACGTTTGATCTAACCTATAGCCTTGTGCTGGTTCAAGTGATCTGGGCAATAGGAGCAAGTATGATTTGCCTTTCGTTTCTTATTTATCTTCCAAAAACCATCATTCTTATCCTAGGTTCAGTTTTAATCGCAGGACATAATTTATTGGATGGGATAAGCGCTGAGGGAAGTAGCCTCTCCTCTATTCTTTGGTATATACTTCATCAAGACCAACTGGTGGTATTTAATCCCTCTCAAGCCATTTATTTTCATTATCCTTTGATTCCTTGGATTGGCCTTATGGCCTTGGGTTATCTTTTTGGGGGATTTTACAGTAAAGATTTTGACCCGGAAAAGCGAAAAAAGTGGCTTCTTAGAATTGGATTCGGTGCCATTACTTTATTTGTGGTCTTAAGGGGAATAAATGTGTACGGGGATTTACATCCTTGGTCAGTTTACGAGACAGGCACGAAGACTTTCCTTTCGTTTATAAACGTAACCAAGTATCCCCCCTCCCTTCTTTATGTCTGTATAACCCTGGGACCGGCATTTCTTTTCCTTTACTTCATTGAGGGTGTAAAAAATAAAATCACGGACTTTTTCTTAGTTTTTGGAAGGGTTCCCCTCTTCTACTATTTCGCTCACATGTTGCTAATCCATGGCTTATCTCTAATAGCCATCGAACTAGGGGGAGGAGATTGGCAGGATCTCATCATCACAGCTGAGGGATTTTTGAGTCTAAAACTGATGGATTATGGCTTTTCTTTAGGAGTTGTTTATTTGGTTTGGATCGGGGTAGTGGCAATCCTTTATTTTCCTTGCAGATGGTATATGAACTACAAGGCTAAGCACAAGGAAATGTGGTGGCTTAGCTATTTGTAAACTCCTTCAGAGAGAAATGAATCCAGAACAGAAACTCTTTTGGATCAAGGTTGGCCATACTATTATCTGGGCCTTTTTGGTGGGAGTGATTTTCTATGTCCTTTATTCTGGGATTAGTAATCAGGTGACTTTATTTACTTGGATTGGGATTGCAATGATTATTGCTGAGGGATTGACCCTTGCAATCTTTAAGATGCATTGCCCTTTGACTGTTTGGGCAAGAAAGTATTCCGATTCTACCCGGGAAAATTTTGACATTTTCCTGCCTGAGTGGCTCGCCAAATACAACAAGTTGATTTTCACTACAATTTTCTTGATTGGATTTTTACTTGTCCTATACAGAATCTTGAATTGAAACTTTGATCTTTTAGCCAATCTTAAGTCGCACATTCCTTTCCTTATTTGCCATCAAAAAGCTTGATTTCTGGGTTTTTGGGCATTTTTTAGTTATTCTAGTGGTTATAGGCTGTTTAATCAGCAATTTTTATCTGAAAAAAATCCAATCAAATGATCATTGACGTCCATACGCATATCAATAATTACCACGAAGACCGTGTCAAATCCTTAGAAGATTGCCTTTCACTTCTTACGGATACCATGGCGGAAAATAAGGTAGACTACTCCTTGGTTCTTTCCTCCTACAAGGTAAACGAACACCGACCCAGTACCCAAAAGGTAGTGGAAGCCATCGCTGACAAAAAGAATCTTGGGGTGGTAGCGGGTATTAGCTTTCTTCATTACAATCATTGGGACATTAGACAGATCGGAGAATATTTAGGCCAAGGATTGATCAAAGGCCTGAAGTTTTATCCCGGCTACGAACCCTTTTATCCAAACGACAGCAGGCTCAAGGTCTGGTATGAAATGGCTATAGAATACAATATCCCCGTCATGTTTCACTCGGGAGACACCTATGCTCCTACAGGCCGGGTCAAGTATTCTCATCCCCTTCAGATTGATGATCTGGCGGTGGATTTCCCAGAATTGAAAATTGTGATCTGTCACCTCGGAAATCCTTGGATTAAAGATTGCATGGAGGTGGTCTATAAAAACAAAAATGTCCATGCGGATATTTCAGGCTTGGTCTTGGGGAATTTCTCCGAAAAGTTTGAACGCTTCATGAAACAGGAGATTGAACAAATGATCACCTACGCGGGAAATCCAAAATACCTGCTTTACGGGACCGATTGGCCTATTTCTAACATGAATTCCTATTTGAAATTTATCGACCAACTGGATCTGACCGTCGAAAAGAAGGAACTCATCTTATGGAAAAATGCTGCTGAACTGTTTAACATCGATGTGAATTCACTTCGCTAATCTTATATTTCTTGTATGAAAAACGGCATGCTATTCTTTGTGGCCTCAGCATTATTTATCTGGTCCTGCAGCCCAGGCGCCAGTGACAATACTGAGACTATTTCTTCACAAGACACCACCTTTACCACTCCTTTGGGAAAAATCTATCCCATCCCAACTCCAGGTGAAAAAACTCTAGCTCAATACGAAGAAGCAAAGTCTAACTTTGAGGCAAATCCTGAGGATGTGGATGCACTCATTTGGTATGGGCGACGAACTGCATACCTAGGACAATACAAGCAAGCAATAGAAATCTATTCCGAAGGAATTGAAAAATTCCCCAATGAAGCCCGACTATATCGCCATCGTGGACATCGCTACATTTCCATTCGGGAGTATGATAAAGCGATTGCTGATTTGGAAAAGGCAGCCAAGCTAATTCAAGGAACTCCAAATGAAATCGAGCCAGACGGAATGCCTAATGCATTGAACATTCCTGTTAGTTCGCTTCATGGCAATATCTATTACCATCTGGGCTTAGCTTACTACCTCGTTGGGGATTATGAAAAAGCATACCAAGCCTATTTGAAATGCAGGGACAGTGGAAGTCAGTATGACAATATCGTCTCCAGCACCCATTGGTTGTACATGATCCAGCAGCGTATCGGAAATCCGACAAAAGCCGATTCCCTTTTGGCTCCGATCTATCCTGACTCAACGGTCATCGAAAATCAAAGCTATGCCGATCTTTGTCTTCTATACAAAGGACTACTCCCAGTGGATTCTCTCATTCAACAAGGACCAGGAGGAAATCCATCTAATGATGCTGTGCGCTACGGAGTAGCCAATTGGTATTTATATCATAGAGACACCTCAAATGCCAAGAAAATGATGGAAGAACTTCTTGAAACGAATTCATTTGCTTCATTCGGGTATCTGGCAGCAGAGCAGGATTGGATTAAACTCTTTTCTCAAAACCGATAAGAACTATGAAAGTAACTCCCGAAGCAGACGAGAAAATGAGTAAAATGAAATTCTTTTCAGTCTATCCTCACTATGTCAAGAAAGTTGAAAGAAAAGGAAGAACCAAGGAAGAATTACATCAGGTGATCTCCTGGCTGACCGGATTTTCAGAGGATGAAATCCAGAAAATGATTGAGGACAAAGTCAGCTTTGCTGAGTTTTTTCAGAAAGCCAAGCTCCATCCAAATGCGTCCCTGATCTCTGGATCGATCTGTGGCTATAAAGTTGAAGAAATCGAATTTCCAATCTCCAGACAGGTTCGCTACCTGGACAAATTGGTGGATGAATTGGCTAAGGGGAAAAAGATGGAAAAGATTCTTAGAAGCAGTTAAGTGGACATCTTGACTGATTTTTTTACCACTATTTTCCAAGAGGATATATTTTTTTCGGATTTAATAATGCCTTTTGACTTAATAAAAAATCCTGTGTAAATCCTTACCTTACTTATAAAACCACCAAACTTTTATCCTATGGAATCTTTTATCAAAGGATTTTTCCTTTTTGTCCTATCCTTTCTATTCCAAATCAATTCCTCGTTTTCACAAATCACCTATGACCTGGTCTTGAAAGGTGGTCGGGTCATCGATCCGGAAACCAAATTGGATGGGATCCGGAATGTCGGAATCATACAAAATCGGATTGCCGAAATCAGTTCAGAGCCACTTCAAGGTAAAGAAGTTTTGGATGTGGCCGGGCTGGTCGTAGCCCCAGGATTTATTGACCTGCATATCCATGGCCGAACCAATGTCGAACAAGAATACCAAGTACATGACGGGATCACCACGGCTTTGGAGTTAGAATGGGGAATCGAAAATTTGGGTGCTTGGTATGAAACACGCAAGTCCAAGGCGCTGATCAATTACGGAGCGAGTGTGATGTGGCCCTATGAGCGATTTAAAGCGATGGAAGGAAATGAAAACTTGGTTTCACAACTAGAGTCATTGACCAAATCTGGAAGTTCTATTGAAAAAACAATCGGAATAATGGCTGACTCTTATTTGAGAAATCCTTCCGATGAAGAGGTAAATGGAATGATTCGGAACATAAAGAATTCCCTTTCACAAGGTGGAATCGGAATTGGTGCTCCTATTGGCTACCTACCCAAAACTCAGCCGGAAGAGTTTTATCGGGTTTTTGAGATTGCTGCTGAGATGGATGTACCTGTTTTTGTCCATGCTAGGCAACCGAATTTATTGGCAGTACAGGAAGCCATTTCCAATGCAATGTTGACTCAAGCTTCTCTTCATATCGTCCATATCAATAGCATGTCTTTGGGAAATATTGGACTTGCCTTAGAAATGATTCAAAAAGCCCAAAGTCAAGGGTATGACATCTCTACAGAACTGTATCCCTATACTGCCGCCTCTACAGCCTTGGAATCTGCTATGTTTGATCCTGGATGGCAGGAAAAAATGAGCATCAGTTATCAAGACTTGCAATGGGTTGCAAGTGGAGAAAGATTAACCGAGAAAACTTTTGAAGAATACCGAAAATCAGGCGGAACAGTAATCATCCATATGATGAAGCCCGAATGGATCAAGCAAGGAATTGCCTCCCTAGGAGTTATCATAGGCTCTGATGGAATGCCTTATGCCAAGCTAGCTCATCCTAGAACTGCAGGGACTTTTTCCCGAGTATTGGGAAAGTACGTGAGAGAAGATAAAGTAATCGATTTGCCTACTGCTCTTGAAAAAATGACCTTACTTCCTGCCCGTAGATTGGAAAACATGGCTCCTATGATGCGCTTTAAGGGAAGGGTTCAAGTGGGAGCGGATGCAGACCTGACCATATTCAATCCCAATACTATAATCGACAAAGCAACTTTTGAAGAAGGCTTGGCATTTTCAGAAGGAGTAGAATATGTATTGGTCAATGGAACAATAGTATTAAGAAATGGGAAAACGGTATCAGGAGTTATGCCCGGACAACCTATATACGGCAAATTCAAAAAGTGAAAAAGAACCTTTTTTTCAATCAAATAATTGAAAACCTATAGCCTAATCTCAACCTCAATTCTACCTCGGTCAGGTTCATGAATCAGGCTTCAGCCAGCCCTCAACTTAAGAAAGTACTCCCAATCATCTTGGCGACTGCAATATTTATGCAGATGCTGGATTCTACGATTCTAAACACCTCGCTTCCGGCCATTGCCAAAGACCTCAATGAATCTCCCCTAAATATGCAAAATGCCATTATCAGCTACGTGCTGACTTTGGCTTTGCTAATGCCCATCAGTGGCTTTTTGGCAGATAAATTCGGCACCAAAAGGATCTTTTTTCTTTCCTTGGTTCTGTTTGCCTTGGGTTCTTTGTTTTGCTCACTTTCAGAAAACCTTACCCAGTTGGTTGTGGCTAGAGTTTTACAAGGAGTGGGCGGAAGTTTAATGACGCCGGTAGGCAGACTGACTTTAATACGGACTTATCCAAAAAATGAATTGGTTCAGGCCATGAACTACGCCATCGTGCCTGCCTTGATTGGACCTGTTCTGGGACCCTTGGTTGGAGGATATTTGGTGGATTACCTGTCCTGGCACTGGATTTTTTTGATCAATATCCCAATAGCTTTAATTGGAATAGGAATGAGTCTCAGCTACCTTCCAGACTACCGATCCAAGATTCTGGATTTTGATCTGAAAGGCTTTTTGATTTTTGCGGCAGCTTCCTTTCTCCTTTCCATTTCTTTAGAACTTCTGGGAAATTCAGTAAATGTGACCCCAATTCTATTGGCCTTAGTCTTGGGATTTTTGATGCTGTATTTCTATTACCGCCATGCTAAAAAGGAAGAGAACCCGATTTTTCCCTTAAACCTATTCCAGGTAAGAACTTTCCGAGTTGGAATTTTAGGCAATCTGGCAACCCGGATCGGAATCAGCTCTGTACCCTTGCTTTTGCCTCTGATGGTTCAAATTGCTTATGGACAATCAGCCGTGGTTTCAGGTTGGATAGTCGCCCCAATGGCCTTGACCGCCATGTTTGGGAAATCTGTTGTAATTAAAATTTTGAATCGATTCGGCTACCGAACCACACTGATGACCAATACATTTATCATAGGGCTCCTGATCTGTGCGTTGGCAATTCCGAGTCCTGAAGTATCTATTTATTGGCACCTTCCCATTATTTTCTTGTTGGGATTTTTCAATTCCATCCAATTCACATCCATGAATTCAATTTCCATCGCAGACCTGCGATCCTATCATACCAGCAGCGGGAATTCCTTGGTTTCTGTCAATATGCAACTGGCAATTGGCTTTGGGGTAGCTTTTGGACTGATCGTATTGAAGCTTTTTGAAGGAGATGAAAAATTGATCCAGAATGAAATTCATCAGGCTTTCCGCTACACGTTTTTGGTAATCGGCAGTTTGACCATCCTATCAGGATTAGTCTTTAGAAGACTTCATTTTAAAGACGGGGAAAATTTAAAGGCCCAGAATTAAACCCGGGCCTTTCTTTTCTAGTCGACTTTGGGTGAATTTATCCTACCGTGATCACTTTGCTCAATGTAAATCCATCTGAAAGATTACCCACTACGTAATCAGCCATATTTCCTGCTAAACTGTTTCTAAATACTCCATCCTTATCATTGGGCGTGTCCTCTTCTCCCTTATATCCCCTACTGGCATAAACAGCATTGGTACTTTCCTTTGGAAAGGCAATTTGGGTGCTAAGGATTATTTTTTCTCCTTGTAAAATATCCACATGAATATGAGGCGCCCTGCCTGGATACCAACCCGGAAAAATACTGATAAAAGAAACCTCTCCATTGGCATTGGTAGTCTGTCTTCCTCTTAAAAAAGAAACCTGACGGAAGTCTTTTTCCTGCAAGCGATGAGCTCCATACTCGCTGTAATATCCCTCGGCATCGCAATGCCAAATATCTACGTGTGCACCAGCCAAGGCTTCACATGGATTTCCCTGGCTTTGGATTTTTAGATTAACCAAAAGAGCTACCCCTTGTCGGTCTGCTACAATATTTGCCCGCATCAATTCCGCTGGAGTTTTATTGGGAAATGGGCCTCTGGTTTCTTTGGGAGAAGTCTCACAAACCTCATTATCGGAATTTCCCTGACTTTTTTTGGAATCACTTCCAACCACAGGCAAGGCTACAATTCCTCCAAAACCAGCCAGTGTTTTCTTTAAAAAATCTCTCTTTTTCATCATGCTTTCGTGTTTGGAATACTAAAAGTTACTGATTTCCATGGACTTGAATGGTTCTGAGCAATTTTATTTTGGTGTTTTCTGCCAAGGAAAATTTAATCATCCTATAATCCGCTCTTATTGAACAAACAATTCAATACACTTACTTTTATTTTTTTTAGTTCAAATCATGAAATCAAACCCGGAGTTTCTTAAGTCTTTCGAAGCAGTAGTTTTTGACATGGATGGAACCTTAATAGATAGCATCCCTTTTCATCAAGAGGCTTGGTTGAGGTTTTTGGGCAATCACGGAATCCACCTTCTTCCGGAGGATTTTCATGCCCAAAATCATGGCACCTTGAATGAAATGATTTTTAGATTTTTCCCTCATGAAAAATCAAGGGAAAAGCGATTGGAACTCGGAGAAGAAAAGGAGGTGACCTTTCGGACTATTTACAAATCCGACTTGAAAGAAATTGAAGGTCTAACGGAGTTCTTGGAATTTTTAAAATCCAAGGGAAAATCCATTCACCTGGCTACGATGGGAGATCAAAACAACATTGACTTCACTTTGGATGGTCTGGGAATCCGACATTTTTTTGATACCATTACCGGAGGGCATGAAGTGCTTAAAGGAAAACCTGATCCGGAAATTTTTCTGAAATCCTTGGGAAAATCAGGACAAAAACCCGAAAACGCTTTGGTCTTCGAAGATTCTGGGGGAGGAATCAGATCCACAAAGGCAGCAGGAATTCGGGTCTTTGGAATAGCAAGCTCTCACACCAAAAGAGAATTGCTGGAAATGGGATGTCAAGAAGCTTTTTCTGATTTTAAGGAAGTCAAAGCCTGGTTTACAAACTAAAAAAGGAGCCTTTCAGCTCCTTTTTCTAATGATTTTAAAATTTCTATTCTACCAGCGTAAATACCATTTGACGGAATTTCCAGCCCGTTTCATCCCCATTTCCTGCGCCGGAAGTCTGCTTGAAAATTAGACCTATGATACCGGTCTTTGGATCTGCGAAGTACTGAGTATTAAAATATCCTCCCCAATCGAAAGTCCCCAAACTACCCTGGCCTCCTAACTGAACACCCTTTTCATCCACCAAACCAAAGGCTAATCCATAATCCTTTCCTCCATCTCCCAACAAGTCACCAACCTGATTGGTCATGATGGTTTGAATAGTATGGGGACTCAGGATTCTCTTTCCGTTATAAATCCCACCATTGAGATACATCTGAAGAAACTTTGCATAGTCCTCAGTGGTACTGGAAAGCCCAGCTCCTCCTGAGAAAAAGGTCTTTGCTCCGGTTTTTGGATAGGCTGGGTCATAAAATGTTACCGGATAAGGTGCCCATTTCCCATCTTTTCGGGTATGAACAGTCACCAATCTTGGAGCCTGGGCATCATTTAAGTAAAATCGGGTATCATTCATTCCCAGAGGATCAAAAATCCGAGTTTTCAAAAACTGGTCGAAAGGCATTCCCGAAATCACCTCGATGAAATAACCTAAAACATCCAAGCCTTCGCTATAGGTGTATTTTGCCCCAGGTTCGTGATGAAGTGGAAGCTTGGCGAGTCGCATTACGCTTTCCTTAATGGTTACATTCTCAGTGGTAAAAAGGTCCACCACGCCAGCTTTGTGGTAAATCATTTTCATCCGCTCGTCGCCATCGATCACTCCGTATCCCAAGCCAGAAGTATGGGTGAGCAAATGCCGAATAGTTATCTCCCGGCTACTTGGTTTGGTTGTGTAGGTAGTATCACCATAGCGGAAAGTATTCAAAACCTGTGGATTCTTGAACTCAGGAATGTATTTGGAAATAGGATCATCCAGTCGAAACTTTCCCTCTTCCCAAAGCATCATTACCGCTGTGGAAGTGATGGCCTTGGATTGGGAAGCGATTCGAAAAATGGAATTTTTCTCCATGGCTTTTTTACTTTCCACATCAGCGAATCCTTTGGCAGAATGATATACAACCTGTCCATTTTTCACCACCATAGCGACTAGTCCTGGGACCTGTTCTTTTTGCATGGCCTCCTCAAGCATCGCATCCAACTTTGTTACCCTTTCTTTGGAAATTCCGGATACAGATGAATTGACAGTGGAGGAAAGGGTTTGGGAAAAAGTACTTCCTGAAATGCCCAGCAGGAAAATCAGGAGAAATAAGGTTCTATTTTTCATTAGGTTGGGGGGTTATTAGGTACTCAAAGTACAAAAAAACCAAACAAAAAAGGCCGGATAAAACCGGCCGTTTGGAATCGCTGAGGATAGCTTAGTTTAATTCTACTTCGAAGTAGTAATCAGTGCCATCAGGGAACATACCCAGAATAACTATTTCCTCACCTCGGTGATCTTCAAGAAAGTCAATCATTTCTTGCGCGTTGGTAATTTTTGCTCTACCGTTATCAGCAATTGCGGAGGTAATGATAAATCCATTTCTGGCTCCTGCATTTCTCCAAACCTCATTTGCATTGGATTTAATCACGGCACCACCGGCGATTTCAAGCTGTTGCTTCTGATTATCCCTCAAATCTTCAAATTGAAGCCCATCGAAATTGTAGGCTTTGGGAACTTCCCGCTTCACGATATTGGTATCACCAGAGAAGTTTTTCAAGGTAGCAGTGGTTTTTGCATTCTTACCATCTCGTAGATATTCCACCTCCACTTTATCCCCTGGACGCTTTCGAGCTACCATTTCCTGAAGCATGGCTACATTATTTACCGCCTTTCCATCAATTGCGGTGATAATGTCGCCTTCTTTAAGTCCGGCTTCCTTACCGGCAGAGTTTTCATTTACTCCACCTACATAAACTCCTTGTTCAACAGGGAACTTTTTATCCAAGTAATCCGCCAATTCAGGACTTACATTTTGAATCTGAACTCCCAATAAACCTCTTTGAACTGCTCCATACTTCATCAAATCATCCATTACCTTTTTTACCAATGTACTTGGAACGGCAAATGAATATCCTGAGAAAGTTCCAGTACGAGTGGCAATGGCTGTGTTAATTCCGACTAATTCTCCAGCCAAATTAACCAAGGCTCCCCCGGAGTTTCCTGGATTTACCACGGCATCTGTTTGCAGGAAGGATTCGACTTGTAGATTATTTTCTACACCTTGAAGGATACCAATATTTCTGGCTTTTGCTGAAATGATACCTGCAGTAACTGTAGAGTTCAAGTCAAATGGATTTCCCACTGCCAAAACCCATTCTCCGATTTTGGTTCGGTCTGAATCTCCAAACTTTACAAACGGAAGGTTATCCGCTTCAATTTTCAGTAAGGCTAAATCCGTGGTTGGATCAGTACCGATAATGGTTGCCTCGTATCGCTTATTGTTTTCCAGAGAAATATCCACTTTGGTAGCTCCATCGATCACGTGATTATTGGTGACAATGTATCCGTCAGGAGAAATAATCACTCCCGAACCTGAGCTCATTGGCATTGCTCCTCCACCTTGGCCTTGATCTCCTCTGGGGTCAGGAAAGCCAAAGAATTCCTGAATCGGATCTCGTTGTGATCTTGGACTATAGGCAATTTGGCTTTTCACATGGACTACAGCCGGAGTGACCACCTGTGCGGAAGCAACAAAATTGATCCCATCAGGAATCGTGAAATCTTTACCAGAAAGCATATTGACAAAGCTAGCCTGCTGCTTTTCGTCAAAGTTCCCGGCACTCTGGGGTTTGAATAGAAAGCTAACCCCTGCCAATGCCACTACCCCACCGATAAATGCGGCTAGCAACATTCCCAGAAAGAACTGTTTCTTACTCATATTTTTGTTTCCTTTCAGTTTGATGATTACAAATTTTCTAATCCTAATACATTTTTTAAAAGCTTTAGGATCACTTCAAGCCTTCAAATTAACAAGAATTAACCGCTTTTCCGGCGGTTAGAAAATTAACCAAATTAAAAGGAGCGGGTTTTCCCGCTCCTGTATTATTTCACCTCAATGGTGGATTTATTTACTTTTTTCTCTCTTTTTGGAAGAGAAATTTTCAATAATCCATCTTCATAAGCTGCTTCCACCTGATCTTCTTTCACATCTTCTGGGATAAAGAATGATCTTTTGAACGAACCGTATTGGGTCTCGATGCTGTGGAAATTTTTTCCTTCCTTCTTTTCTTCTTGCTTGCGTTCCCCGGAAATGGTCAATTTTCCATCTAGGAGTTCGATCTTAAAATCAGACTTTTTAACTCCGGGAACAGCCACATGGATCTCATAGGCTTTTTCATCTTCTGCGATATCCACTGCAGGACTAAACTGCTTTAGATTCGCGCCCAAAGATTCATTGAACAATCGGTCAATCATGCTGCTGAAAGACGCAGGAACTTGGGGTTCGAGTTGGTTGTATCTTACAAGTTTCATAGTTGTGTTGGTTTTGTTTACGGGAATCATTCTGTAAAATTTGTACCAGCAGCTTTTTTGAGACATTTTGACTTAAAAAATGGGCTCGTATTGATCAAATCGAGACATTTTGACTTAAAAACTCGATTTCCCAGCCTCGAAAATTTTGACCGGATTGAAAATAAATGTCTATTTTTAGTTGAATAGAACTTTAAACATGAAAACATCCTCCTTTCAGATTTTCATACTCAATTGCTTCCTGCTTATTTTTTCTTTTTCCACCGGCTTATTTGCTCAAGACCAAATTGATAGTCTTTTAATTTCCCAAAAAGACAGTTTGATTGTCAGAACAGATTCAGAAAATAGGACTGACACTCTTACGCCTAGCTTCGTTCCTACTTTGGACGAATTCATAAAAAAGGGAAAAAGATTCACGCTACAGTCCAATGAAATCAAACGGGAATTAGAAAATACTTTAGATACAGTATTATTAGATTCGGAGATTCTTGAAATCGAAAAAATACTTCAGGCATTTCAAGAAAGGAAAAACATTGTTAACACTAATTACAATTTTAGGTTTGTAAATGCCTTAGGTGGAATTCTAGATAATTCAATGGCCAAGTCATTGTCTTTTGAAAAACAATTCAGGAAAAATTAGACCGATTGGGATACTTAGACAGCCTTCTAATCAGTATCCGTACGGATGATTATTTCAAATACAAAATCAGGGATTCCTTACTCCTCCCTAATTATAGTCTTGAAATAAATCTGCTTAAGAAAAATATCCAGTCCATTGACAGTACTATTTTTCGACAGGAGCTTCAGGCTGCTCGGCTTCAATCCCGACTGAATTTATCCATTATTCAAATTGAGGAGCTGAAGGACTATGTTGAAAAAAGCAAGATAGCCTTAGAAAAGTCCATATTCAAAAAAGAAATAAACTTCATTTGGGAGGACTATTCTATCCCATCACCAAAATCAATTTTTAGTATAACATTTGAGTCACTAGAACTGAATTGGAAGCTTTTTTTGATCCAAATTGGAATGCAAAAAATCAGTGCAATCATTTCTGCTCTTATACTTTTAGTGACTTTTTATCTCGTAATCTCTACACTTAAAAAACTTAAAAAAGACGAAAATGAAACCAATGAAGGCGGCGTTTTCAGCCGAATAAGGTTCCTAAAAAAGAACCCAATTATTGGGGTAATTCTCGGTTTAACTCCATTATTACTTCTTCTTTTCGAAATTAGCTATTTCGCTTTTATGACTTTTTCTCTTGCAGCGCAAGTTATACTTGCGTCGATTATCATTTTCAGAAACTATGAAAAATTGATATTCCTAAAGTGGGCAGTAGGGGTAATCGTCTTTTTATTTTTTACTGTAAGCAACCTTTATTGGGAAATCGCCTACCAAGAAAGAATGTACTATTTAATAGGAAACTTACTAATCCTAGCTGTATTGGTTGGGATAAAAACCAAATTCAAAAGTGAACTTGTCGAGGAAACTAGATTAATTACATGGGTAAGAAATTTGACCGTACTGTTCCTAGTTTTGGCTACAGTGGCCAATATATTAGGAAGATTTAGCCTAAGTAAGATCCTCAGCATAGCTGGTATTTCAAGTTTTGCCTATGCTGTAGTGCTATATTTCTTTGTTAAAGTTTTAACTGAGATTATTTTCCTAATGATCGAAAAACAGAAAAATGTAGACTACATCACCGCTTACCTTAATTTTCAGGAAATTCAGAGGCGACTTAGAAATATTCTTGTAATAGTGGCAATTTTTATCTGGGTTGCCCTTTTGCTACAGAACCTTAGCCTAAACAAATATATACTAGGAAGCCTCACTGAATTCATGGATCAGGAAAGGAAACTAGGAGATTCAACATTTACTTTCGGTAGCTTATTCCTTTTTGCAGGATTGGTTTATTTGTCCAGCCTAATTGCAAACAACGTTTCCTACTTCATTTCACTTAATGATCAAAACATATCCTCAGCCCCTCAAAAAAAATTGGGGAGCTCCGTTTTAATTATTCGACTAGGTATCCTTACTGTAGGGTTTTTTATTGCTGCGACTGCTGCAAAAATCCCTCTTGATAAAATTGCCATTGTTCTTGGTGCCCTTTCCGTGGGTATTGGTTTTGGTCTTCAAACTATCATCAACAACCTGGTATCAGGGCTAATATTGGCTTTTGAAAAACCCATTCAAATCGGAGATGATATTGAAGTCGGAAATATGACCGGAAAAGTCAAAGAAGTAGGAATCCGGGCAAGTAAAATATTAGCCTATGATGGATCCGAAATTGTAGTCCCCAATGGAGATTTGCTTTCTCAAAGCCTGATCAACTGGACGCTGTCTAATAAGCGAAGACGAGTGGAGCTGATCATTGGAGTAGCCTATGATTCAGACATGAAAAAAGTCAAAGAACTGATTTCTGAGGTCTTGAAAAATGATAAAATCATGAAATTTCCTGAACCTAAAGTTCACATGCAAAACTTCGGAGATAGCTCAGTTGACTTTAGGGTCCTCTTCTGGGTTGAATCCATGGATATTTACCTCGATGTGCGAAATGAGGTAATGAATAACATCTTTGAATCTTTCTTGGAAAATGGAGTAGAAATTCCTTTCCCTAAGAGAGATTTGTATATCAAATCACTTCCTGAGTTGAAAAAATCCCAACAGGAGGAAAATAAAAAATCCCCCGAAGAATAAACTTCGGGGGAAGTGCTAATCTATTCTTCAGAATATTTTAGGCCTTTTTGACGTTGATGGCGTTTGGTCCCTTTTTTCCATCCTTGATGTCGTAGGTGACTTTGTCGTTTTGAGCGACTTTATCAACTAACCCAGTGGCGTGAACAAACACATCACCCTGAGTTTCATCATCTACGATAAATCCGAAACCCTTTGCTTCATTGTAAAATTTTACTGTGCCGGTAAACATAATAAATTGATATAAATTGTAATTGTAAGAGCGTTAAATGTAAATATTTGATCAAAAAAAACAAAATAATCGTTTTTTTTTCGAGTGATATGAAAAAAATTATTTTGATAAGGCACGGAAAATCAGCATGGGACCAACCCTTCCTTTCTGACCATGATAGGCCTCTGGCTGATCGGGGATTGAGAGATCTTCCCAAAATGGCTAAGAGACTTCAAAAGCGAGAAATTTTTCCCGATTTGATCCTGAGTTCCTCAGCAGTTAGAGCAGTTGAAACAGCTAAAATTACTGCTGAAGCTTTGGGAATTGAGGAAGAAAAAATCGTGGTGATTGATAAGCTATATCATGCATCCGCACATACCATCTTAAAGTATATCAAGATGCAGCACGATTCCATTAACACCCTATTTGTGGTAGGACATAATCCAGGATTTAATGAATTGATTGAATATTTGGGAGGAAAACTGGATAATTTACCCACCTCAGGGCAATTTGGCTTTAAGGTAAAAAGCGAGCATTGGGCAGATACCGACCCTAAAACCACAGAATTTTGGTTTATGGACTATCCAAAGAAAATCCATTAATCTGCTTTAAAATTCCTCACATCCTGCACCACATCCTCGAACTGATCCGGGTGGGTAGCAAGAAAGTAAATCTTTTGAGCAACTTCTTCCGCTTGACTTAATTGCCCTTCGGATTTATAGGATTTAAACCTTTCCAAAGCCGGAAAATCACTTTGATCTGCCTCCCGTATTTCTGCCTGCATTTCTGTATCCACTATTCCAGGAGCCAGGGAAAAAACCCGGAATCCATTTTCCTTTAATTCTTCTGCTGCAACTTTTGAAAACATGGCTAAGCCTGCCTTACTGGTACAATATTCTCCCCAACCCGGCAGAGGCTTGCTCGCGGCACCCGAACTGATATTGATGATGATTTTTGTACCCTTTTGATCCGCATAGGCTTTGGCAAAGGCATCAGATAGTATCATGGGTGCAACCAAATTCAGATTTAAAACCTGGCGAATTCCCTTAGGATGCAGCTTCCCAACCGGCTTCACCTCCCCTATCCAACCCGCATTATTGATCAATAGCATCCGGTCAAATTTCTCCTTGGGAAAAAGAGCTGGAAGCTGTACTTCCAAGGCATTCAAATCACTTAAATCCAAAGGAATTTCCTGCAAATTATCCCGTTCCAAATCCAAGGAAGTTCGAGAAATTGCCAAAATCAGAATGTCTTTTTCATTAATAAATTTCTCCAAAATGGCTTTTCCCAAACCCTTGGAGTGACCGGTGATAACGAGTAAAGTTTTCATATGAAAAAAGGCACCTTTCAGTGCCTAGTTTTTTATAGAATATATTGTGAAAGGTCTCGGTTCTTAACTAATGCGCTTAGTCTTTCCAGTACCATTTCCTTTGTTACCATGATTTTTGAATTTGGCTGAATAAGATCAGGAACTTCAAATAGAAAATCATTTAGCAAATGACTCATCACAGTATGCAATCTTCTTGCCCCGATATTTTCTACCTCCTGATTGATCAAAAAGGCTAATCTTGCTATTTCTTCAATGGCCTCATCAGTAAAATCCAAAGCCACCTGCTCTGAATCAAACAATGCCTGATACTGCTTAGTCAAGGCATTTTTTGGCTCGCGAAGAATTCTGGAAAAATCCTCCTGCGTCAAACTTTGCAATTCAACACGAATCGGGAAACGGCCTTGAAGCTCAGGAATCAAATCCGAAGGCTTACTGACATGGAATGCTCCTGCCGCAATGAATAGCACGTGGTCTGTATTGACCACCCCATATTTGGTATTCACAGCAGAACCTTCTACGATAGGCAAAAGATCTCGCTGCACTCCTTCTCTACTTACATCAGGTCCACCTCCATTTTTACCAGACTTGGAGGCTATTTTATCTATCTCATCGATGAAGATAATACCATTGTTTTCGGCTAGTCGAATCGCTTCTTCCTTAACCTCATCATGATCAATGAGCTTGGACATTTCTTCTTCCAAAAGAACCTTTCTGGCTTCAGCAATAGAAAGCTTACGCTTTTTGGTCTTTTTCGGCATCATGCCAGAAATCATATCCTGAAGTCCAGCCATGCTGGCATCGTCAATCATTCCGTTACCGATCATTCCGATTCCAACCGGTGAACTGGCCTTGACATTGATTTCGATTTTTCGATCGTCGAGTTCTCCGTTTCTCAATTTTTCCCGGAATCTATCTCGAGTTCTTTCATTGAGATCAGCGTCAGAATTGGGTTCGTTTTCCAATTCCGGATTGGCAGAAAGCTGACGGGTGAATCCTGCACTTTTCACCGGAGGAATAAGAATATCCAAAATCACCTCTTCCACAGCATCAGTGGCTTTGAGCTTGACTTCTTCCTTTTTTACTTCTCTGACCAAGTGAACGGATTGCTCGACCAAATCTCTCACCATACTCTCTACGTCCCTGCCTACATAGCCCACTTCTGTGAACTTGGATGCTTCGACCTTGGTAAATGGAGCCTGAGCGATTTTCGCCAAACGACGGGCTATTTCCGTTTTACCCACACCGGTACTTCCTATCAATAAAATGTTATTTGGAACGATGTCCTTTTGAATTTCGGACTTGACCATCATCCTGCGAATTCTATTCCTCAGGGCAATAGCCACATTTCTTTTGGCGTCTTTTTGTCCGATGATGTATTTATCCAACTCTTCGACGATTTGTCTTGGAGTAAGTGATTCGATTGAATTCATGTTGTTGTGGTTTTAGTATGGAGGAGAAATCCTCCTAAAAGTGCCGATCTTCCTTTTATAGAAGATCAGCTTATTAGTCATTGGTTTTGTTTTCAGATGTAAAGGTGAATTTCAGCGGTTTATCCACCAGAGATTTGGTCAAGGCTATTTCCAATACCTCACTTACTTTGTCTACGAAGTGGAATTGAATTCCTTTGACATATTGCGGATCGATCTCCTCGATGTCCCGAAGGTTCTTTTTACAAAGAATGATCTCCTTGATCCCGGCACGCTTTGCGGCAAGGATTTTTTCCTTGATTCCACCTACAGGCATGACCTTTCCGATCAAGCTGATCTCTCCAGTCATCGCCAATTTAGATTTGACTTTTCTCTGGGTATACACCGAAGCCATGGCGGTCAACATGGTAATCCCTGCTGATGGGCCGTCTTTAGGTACAGCTCCAGCTGGCACGTGGATATGAAGATCGTATTGATCAAAAACCCGATGATCAATTCCCAAAGTTTCAGCTTGGGATTTAAGATAGGAAAGTGCGGTCATCGCGGATTCCTTCATTACATCTCCCAACTGTCCAGAAAGGGTTAGTTTCCCTCTACCTTTGCTTAAGCTGGATTCGATGAAAAGAATTTCCCCACCTACGCTAGTCCAAGCAAGTCCGGTAACCACGCCTGCAACACTGTTATCAATATAACTTTCCTTATCGAAAATCTCAGACCCTAAAATCTTACGAACAGCCTCGGTAGTTATTTTATGGTTGTATTCCTCCTCCATGGCAATGGACTTGGCAATGTTTCGAATCACTTTTCCAATGGCTCTTTCCAGATTTCTAACCCCAGACTCACGGGTATAATCCTCTATGATTTTCACCAAGGCAGCCTTTTCGAAAGTCACGTCTTTAGATTTAAGCCCGTGTTCTTTTCTTTGCTTTGGCACCAAGTGTCTCTTGGCGATTTCAAGCTTTTCCTCCATGGTGTATCCCGTCACTTCGATGATTTCCATACGGTCACGAAGGGCAGGCTGGATTGTATCCAAACTATTGGCAGTCGCGATGAACAAAACCTTGCTCAGGTCATATTCTACCTCCAAGTAATTGTCCAAAAAGGCAAAGTTTTGCTCTGGATCTAATACCTCAAGAAATGCTGAGGAAGGATCGCCTCGGAAGTCAGAAGAAAGCTTATCAATCTCATCCAGGACAAAAACCGGATTGGAGATTTTTACCTTTTTCATGTTTTGGATGATTTTCCCTGGCATCGCACCCACGTAGGTTTTACGATGTCCACGGATCTCAGCTTCATCATGCAAACCACCCAAGGACATTCGAATATATTTTCTACCCAATGCCGCTGCAATAGATCTACCCAACGAAGTCTTTCCAACCCCAGGAGGGCCATAGAGACAAAGAATCGGTCCTTTCAAATCATTCTTGAGCTTGAGAACAGCCAAGTATTCGATGATTCTGTCTTTTACTTTTTCCAGACCAAAGTGATCCGCATCCAAAATCTGTCTGGCATGCTTAAGGTCGAAATTATCCTGGGTAAATTCATTCCATGGCAATTCCACCATGGTCTCGCAATAATTGAGCGCTATAGGGTATTCTGCGGCTGAAGGATTAATCCGAAGGATTTTATCCAGCTCCTTTTCAAAATGCTTTTTTACCTCAGTAGGCCAATTTTTCTGAGCGCCACGAAGCCTAAGATCTTCTACCTCTTTTTCAGGTCCCTCTTCACCAAGTTCGGTTTGAAGTACCTTCATTTGCTGGCGAAGGAAATAATCTCTCTGCTGCTGATCGATATCGGTGTGAACCTTCTTTTGGATTTCAGACTTCAGCTCCAGCATCTGGATGTCTTTCATCATGAACTCCAGCAAAAGGGTAGCACGCTCCACTCCATCGTTGATTTCCAACAAGCGCTGCTTTGACTCAACTGGCGCATTGATATTTGAGGAAAGGAAGTGAGTCAAGAAGGCAGTATTGTCGATATTATCCAAAGCAACCTGAGCCTCTCTTGGAATCTCCGGGTTTAGATGAAGGATCTTGATTGCAGCATCCTTTAGAGACTCTTCCAAGGCCTTGATTTTCTTGGAGTTCTTAGGGAAATTCTCCTCCAAATAATCCACTTTTGCCATGAAATATGGATCATCTGTGACCGTTTCACGGATTTTGAATCGCTTTTTCCCTTGAATAATAATCGTAGTGTTCCCATCAGGAAGCACGATCATCTTGATGATTTTGGCAAGAGTACCCACATGGTAAATATCTTCCCAAGCAGGATCGTCATTGTTAGGATTGATCTGGGCACATACCCCGATCAACTTGTCTCCCTTGTAAGCCTTTTTGACTAGACGAATGGAGCGCTGTCTTCCAACAGTAATTGGAATCACAACCCCAGGAAACAAAACGGTATTTCTTACTGAAAGAATAGGAATATCCTCTACAAATGATTCGGTGCTGAGATCCTGATCGTCCTCATCGGTAATCAATTGGATCAGATCACCCTCACCTGCAAAGTCCCCATTCATCAGATTTTGGAAAATGTTTTTATCAAATTGGCTCATATAGACAGAATGACAGCCAAGCTGTCAGGGAATAGCTAAAATAAAAGAAGAACCCTCAAAATACGAAGGTTCTTCCAATTGGTTCAAGGTAAGTGCCAAAAGGCAAAGGGGTCAGAATGGCAGGTAATCCATTTATCTAAAAACAAAATAATCAGGATCTATCTCATAAAGAACCGATTTTTCCCTATGGAAATTAAACTGGTATAGTTTATCCTCAATTTGAAAGCCATATTTTGGCCAAATTCCAAGGGTCACATTATCTATATTTTTTTGAGTCCAATTGGATGAATTCAAAACAAAAGAATTCGAACTTTCAAGGAAGTAAACATTTTCTCCTATCACGTAGACTTCATTAGTTCTTACTTGCACGCCTCCAGGTAAAATAGTTTTTACAAATTCCCAACTTTTGGTGTTCGAATTAAAACGAGCAATTTCAGTATTGTTTGTATTCTCATTTACTCGGGTTCTATAAGAATAAAGATCTCCATTAACCTTAAAAGTTTTATTTCCGATGTAATATCTGCCTGTATCTGCAGCTAGTTCTTCCCAAATAAGTGTAGATAAATTTAGTCTGAATCTTCTGGAACAAGAAGGATCGAAGAAATATCCCCTTAAGGTGCCATATTCTGCATACAAGTACCCTTCGTTTACAAAGAATCCTAAATTTTCAGTAGCGTTATTGGGAAGATCTGGCAAAGCTTGAGGCTGATTTGAGTTTAAATTAAATCGCATCAATTTTTTCCCGTCTGAAAAATACAAATTACCCTCTCCAGAAGCCGTGAAATTGAATGGGAATTGCAACGCTGAAGGAAATGGCCCAAATAGTCTTTTTGGTGAGGAAATGGAAGAAGAAAACTCAAAAACACCTTCACTTGAAACAAAATATCCTTTGTTTTGAAAGCTAACTCCTACTGAATATAAACTAGTAATAAATTGATATGGGAATTCTTGAACAGGTATCCTAGGGTCAGATACTTCTAATCTATAAGCATCTTGACTTAATCCAGGTCCCATATTAGTCCGAACTAGGATTTCCCTTGAATAAACCCCTTCATCCGGTACTAAGGTTATTTTCATCCGGTCTGCCGAAAACTCGGTGATTTCTGCCAAATGATAAGTAGACCCTTGTAATTCAACTCTGTTGTATTCCTTTCCTAATGGATTAAAGTTCTCCCCATTCAACTCGATATAAGCATACCAACCATCAAATTTGCTGGTCTGAGCCTTGTTTAGCTTAGTAGGCTTAAGCTTAAATGAATTGGCAACTTGGTATTCGATACCTCTTACTCGAATAATGAGTTTTGGATTGGCTTCAGTAAATAAGGCATTAGGCAAAACTTCAACTAGATTATCCCCTCTGGTCAGAACCTCAAGATTGGATATCTTTCCATTTTCATCCTCATATTTGACTTGGAGGCTTAAATCCCTAAGATCAGCGCCTTTAATTCTTATCCTGTCTGTATAGGCTACCTCTGGAATTTCTTCAAGAATAAATTTTGGCTTTCGGAAATTCAAAATCTTTTCGACCGACAACTGCTTTACTGATACCTTTAGATCAATTTGAAAGCGACCTTCCTTTGCCCTTTCTGGATCAAACTCAAAAACATCAGGGATTTTCACCTTAAACTGAGAGCCCTCCATACTGATTACTTCAGCTTGAAAACCCTCAATTTTAACCTGGATTTGGGATTGATTTTTGGGTAGATTTTCTCCCTCAAAAATCAAAATATCTCCAAAAAAGACTTCTTCTGGAGCGATTATTTGACCCAGTACATACCCTCTAGATCCTTCGCTTACAAATTCCTTTATTCCAGAATAAACTATTCCCGATTGAGTCTTTAGGTAGGCCACAACAAAATAAGGTTTTCCTCTTTCAAGACCTTGAACGGCCCTTAATTTAAACTCCTTTTCAGGCCTTCCTGACATGGACAAAATCTCGGCATTTGGATCATTCAACTTGGGATTAGCTCCAAATACAAACCCATATTCTAAGATTTCTTCAGAGCCATAATCATAAATATTCGCGGAAAACTCCACCCCATCCTCATTTACTCCCTGTATTAAGGCGACACTAAAACGAGGATTCGTACGGGGAACTACCTCATCTTCTGCACAAGAGAAACCCAAAAAAGCCAGTCCAAAAAGGATAAATAATCGTCTAATCATTTTCTTAAAATTCTATTCCTAACTGTAGAGAAAGTCTGTTTCTGGTGTAATCTGCCTCGTTTTGAAAAAGGAAAAACCGGTAATATTCTTTTTGAACATTTCCCTCTATTTCAAAAAACAATCGCCTCATTTGCCCCAATCCCAAATTAAATCCAGCTTTTATCCCGGGTATAAATTTCACTCCAGTGTTTCGCACAATAGAGGTCTCTGTCAAATACACTTCTTCATAGGTGAGTAACCTTTCATCCAGAATTCCTTCAGAGAGTTCGGTTTTCTGGTTCCACAAACCTCCTGTCAATCCCAGATAAATCTCCCTTTTGGAATTTTTTAGGATGCTATAATTAAAACTTACAGGAAGGTAAATAGCCGTTTCTTTCACCTTCTCAGAACCTGTCCATATGGCTTGGGTACCCTCATAGCTGGAAAATAACTGGGTAGAAAAATTAGAGAAGCCAAATCTGATATCCATGCTAAATCGAGGGAGCTTTCTTAGCTCATGCAATCTGACCCCAATAAATCCCTGGAAACCAATATTATTTTCAAATTGGTCAGCTCGTTCTACTGTTCGAGAAACAGAAGTCAGAGAATAATAACTGGGGCCCAAACTCAATGTCGGAGAAAGAATCAAAAACGGAGCCCTAACTACATGGCTCTGGAAAGATGAATTAGTACACTCAAAATAGCTGACCAAAATACTGGTGATCGCCTCCTCAGTGAAAGGAATCCTTTCAATTTTTGGATATAACTCCACTCCGCATCCACCCTCTAGAATCAACTTCAGCGTGGAAACGAAGGGTTTCAAAAATTTCCTCGTCTCCCCCAAAGGGATTTCTACCTGCTTGTAAAATGCTTGAAGCTCTACAAATTCCTCCCCCTTTTCGAGAAAATATCTACCCTTGTAGCCACTGAAATCAATTGGGCCGGAAATCAATCGTTGTAAGAAGACAGGGGAAGTTTCACCCGGGAGTACTTTGGAAAGAAAAATCTGACCGTTTTTAAGGCCAAACCCCACAATGTCTTTTGGCTCCAAAACCTTTTCAAGGCCATTTTCTTCGAAACTTATCTGGTCGTAATTGGCTTGGTTATAATTACGGTTAATCTTACCAAAAACTTTTTGATTGGACCCCAAGACCACAAAATCGGATTCTTCGGCCGTGATGGGATTCAAATTACTCCAAAGTATCGGATCTAATTCTTGACTTTTTACCGATTGGGCATTTAACCAAAAGAAACTGAAAAAGAAAAATCCCAAAAAAGAAAATCTATTCATAATCACAATTGAAAGCTGAAAGCAAGAAAAAAAGTATTGAACTAACAAGTTTGTAAATGTTAATTCAAACTAACTTATTGATTTTCTTAACCTTTATTTTTAGTCAAATAAAAATCGCCTGATTTCTGTGAATTTTCTTGGTTAGGATTAGCAAAAAAATCTTTAAATAAGGTCCATAAAAAGAAGACAACGATGATTTCAATTCCATTGTCAAAAGTTCAAAAACCTATCATTCCAATTAATTTCATTGCATTTTTTTTACTTTGAAGGAGAATTTAACCTAATGACACAAACTCTAGAGCCAACAAAAACTTCTCGGGAGGAAATCAATTCCCTGGTGGATAGATTTTTAGAGGATTTTGGGAAGTTTAATAAAGGGCTTTTACTGCCCAATGCCCCCTCTTCCCTTCAGGAGTATCTACAGCATGAGGGTCCCAGGTTAATTGATTCTTTTAACCTGAGCAGTGATTTGGCCTGCTCAGCTGAGGAAAGTGAATCAAAAGAAATCCAAGCAAGCCGGTATTTGTTCCATTTTTCTTACCCGGATCGGTTTAAGTCAATTTTACTTCTTCTCAGAGATTGTCTGCTCCAACTTTCCATAGCGGAATTGAGACATTCGGAAGGGTTTATTTCAGATCAGACGTATGCTAAGCATTTTTCCCAAACTCAAGAATTGCTGGGAAAAGAAACGGAAAAAATCGCCGGATTTTTCTCCAGTGAATATCAGACCATGATGGGCCGAGAAGATCTTTTTAAGCAAAAACTGGAATCGGTCAAACACTTTGCAAATCCTAGCGAGATTTATATCACCCAATTCAAGTCTATTCAAAATCAACTTTCAGAAATCACTCATTGCGGCTCTCAGTTACGGACTACCAGTGAGGAATTTAAAAGTATCTCCAATTTGGTCCTTAAGATGAAGGATGAGGTTTTGGAAGCAAGTGAATTTTTCAGGGAAAAGACCAGGATTTGCCTTGAGGAATTAATTCTCTTAGAAAAAAATGAAAGGGAAATAGATCAGGTCATCTCCAACTTCGACAGCTTACTCAATGCGGCAAAGGCTCAAGAAATCAACTCTGATTCTAAGATCAGACAGCTTGAGGACCAGATCAATTTGCTTAAGGAATATTCCATTCCAGTAGATTCCAAAGAAGGTTATCTCCTTACCAAAAAAATTGATTTCAGAAAAAGCACTCAAAAATGGATGGATTACAAAATCCTTCCTGAACTGATTGATCTTTGGGATAATCTGGAGGCCCTGAGTTCTCATCGGCTAAATGTAGCCAACCGGATCAAGAACAGCCTAAGCTTCGCCAAAGGATCCTCCAATTCCAATGGAATTCAAGGAGAAATAAGCTCCTGGAATGAAATTTTTGAAAAAGAGAATCAGACCTCAGTGCAAAACCAAGGCCCAGTCGAACTGATTGAAGACTTGTTGAAAGGGTTTAAGGTTTCTGAAGTTTATACCCAGGCGGAATACCTCAAGGTACCTTTACAAACTAATTTTGCACGGTTGACTGGAGGTTCTATAAAGAAAAATATTTGGTCAAAGACAATTGGAAATCTCTTATCCAACTTAGGCAAAAAAGTTAAGGTAGTAACCGAAGACTCCCCTCACCAAAAGTTGGAAGTCGCTTTGGGCATACTAGAAACCCGAAATGAAAAGGAAATCCCTGACCATTACCATGCACTTTTCCAAAACAAAAATTTCCTTGGGGACCTGTTTATGGTCAGACGACCTGCTCTTGAAGAGGAAATCAAAAAAGTGGTGGACCATTGGAAAAAAGGCCATGCAAGATCTTTGGCCATACTTGGTCCGCCTTTGAGTGGAAAGTCTACCCTTTTGGAATTTGCTGCTCACCTTTTTCCCGCAAAGGAAGTTTTGATTCTTCAGCCCAATGAAAATATTACGGTCGAAGGAAGAAAATTCAAAACCTCAAAGGATCTCGGGCAAGCCTTGAGTTTCATCAACAGGTCACTGATGAATACCAAAAAAATCCTGATTATCGACGACCTCCACCTTTGGAGAGATGAAGAAAATTCCCTTGCTGACAATGCTTCAAGCCTGATTGATTTTGTAAATACCAATTTCTCCAAGGCCTTTGTTGTCGTTGGAGCCACCAAATCCCTGAGTCTTCATTTGGATACTTTGATGCCCTTTTCGGAGGGATTTACCAATCTCTTGGAAACCAAAACGGCAAAATTTGATGAGATCTACAAAGCCGTTATGCTAAGACATGGGGCTTCTCACAAGAAGATTTTCGAAAAAGAAGGAATCTGGATGACTGAGGGGCAAATCAGAAAGAAGATTTATTGGCTGGCCAAAAAACATGATTTCAATGTCGGAGCCGTTCTTCAAGCCTGGATATTCTGCACCGATGTACAAATAGACGGTAATATCCGATTCACGGAAAAAGAGACGCACCTGAATGATTTCCTAAAAACTCCTGAATTGCTGGTAATCAAGCAATGCCTGTTATTCGGATACAGCACCGATCTGGAATTGAAAAATCTATTTACCAAAAACTATGATTCCCAGTTCAAACCTGCGGTCAGAAAACTGTTGAATATTGGAATTTTAGAGAGAAATGTTCAAGGGCAATTGCTTGTGAAGAACTCAGTAAGACAGGACTTGAATGCTGTTTTGGTTTACCATGAACTACTTGCCAACTAGCCCTGATTCGTATGACAGCTTGGAATGATCTTTTCTTCTTAATTCTTACCGTTTCGGGAGCCTACCTAGTCCTCTCCGTCTCCTTTCTTTTGCTTTCTCAATACCTAAAGAAAAAGCGGATCAGTGAGCGAAATTTATTTCTTCTCCGAAGGATTAGACTTCTTTACAAGCCCATTGCCTGGCTCATCGTGATTGGTGGATTTGTGTCCCTAGATCCTCTCCCGCATGGATTTCTTGTTTTGCTGATTTCTGCCCTGGGATTCAGACAACTTGAAAATTATGTTAGCGGATTGGTCATTCGATCCAGTGCCATGGTGGCCGAAGGGACCTTGGTACAAGCTGGTAAAATAAAAGGCAGAATTCATAAAATAGCCAGTTTAGGGATGGCAATCGGTACAGATCAAGGTGAACGCTGGGTTTGGTACAAAAGCTTTGATAAGGCAGGATTTACCTTAGTTTCCAATCAGGCAGCCCAACAAAGAGCGATTTATTTGAAGAGTAAATTGCCTTATTCGGAAATGAAAACTCTGATTTTCGCTCATCCTGTCCTTGCCTTGGGAAAGGAGATCAGACTGAAAAAAATGAATACCGAGCATGTTTACCTGCTGCATTACACCTTGGCCAAAGGAGCTTCGAATGAGGATTTGATCAATTTCCTCCATGAAAACGAAATGGCAACTAACAACTCAGAAAAATTTGAAAACTAATGGAACTCATTTCTTCCTATAATCTGATCATCGAAGTTTCGGTCATCATCATTCTTTCTTTTTTATTTAATGGCATTTCAAAAAAGACGAATATCCCTGCTGTACTGCTTTTGATTGGTTTAGGGATTATTCTTCAATATGTGCTCAAACACTACACTTCAGATCAGGTGGATTTTTTCCCTATCCTGGAAGTTTTGGGAATTGTGGGTTTGATCATGATTGTCTTGGAAGCTGCTTTGGAGTTGGAATTGAAACGTGAAAAACTGATTCCAATCCTCAAATCCATGGCAATAGCCAGCATAGGATTGGGAGCATCTACCTGGGCAGCAGCATACATTTTATACTACTATATCCCCGAGATGACCTGGCAATCGGCTTGGCTGTATGCCACTCCGCTTTCGATTCTTTCCAGTGCGATTATCATCCCCAGTGTATCGGGGCTTAAGGGCAAAAAGCGGGAATTCCATATCTATGAAAGCACCTTTTCAGATATTCTCGGAATTATGCTTTTCTATTTTCTCTCAGGGAAATTTGACCCAGCAGAGGATACTGGTTTGGTAGGATTTGGAGGAAATTTCCTATTGACAGTTGCCATTTCCATTGTGGCCAGTTATGCGATCATTTTGATTTTCCAGAATATCAAAAGTCAAGTCAAGCTTTTCCTATTGATCGCTGTTCTTCTATTGCTTTATGCAGTAGGAAAGAAAATGCACTTATCCTCCCTAATTATCATTTTGATTTTCGGGTTGGTGATTGCCAACATGCAGTTGTTTTTCAAGGGGAAACTTGCCAAATGGGTGAATTTTGAAAAAGCGCATCAGATCTATCATGAACTACATACTATTACCGCAGAAACAGCCTTTGTGGTAAGAACCTTTTTCTTTGTCATTTTCGGATTAACCATTGCCATCACTTCCCTTTTCAGTGTCGAAGTTGCCCTGATAAGTACGCTCCTGATCGCCTCGATTTATGCGATCCGATTCGTTTTGGTTTTTATTTTCGAAGGAAAAGACATCTTACCTCAGGTATTTATTGCTCCAAGAGGTTTGATCACGGTATTGCTTTTTTATGCAATTCCTGTTGAAGCCCAGATCGCGAGTTTTGAGCCAGGCATCTTGTTGTTTGTAATTATCGGCACCAGTTTGATCATGACCTTTGCCATGATCTATGAAAAGAAAAGAAGCTCCAAGGCTTTAAAAATCGCCGAAAACCGGGGTGTAGGCTCCATCAAGTGGAAAGCCCCAAGCGTTTTGGAAGAAAAACCTGAGTAAATAAAAAAGGCCGGAAATTCCGGCCTTCATTCTTTTAAGGAAATCTTAACTTCCTGTAAATAACTTCAGGATATCATTGCCAATGGCAAAAACCATCAGTGCCAGCAAAATCACCATTCCGACCTTCTGGGCATTCTCCAAGAACTTATCAGAAGGAGCTCTTCCGGATACCATTTCATAAAGAAGGAACATCACATGCCCTCCATCCAAGGCAGGAATCGGCAATAAATTCATAAATGCCAAAATCATAGAAATCAAACCGGTGATGCTCCAGAATTTGGTCCAATCCCAGCTGTTGCCATAAATTTTTGCCATCCCGATCGGCCCACTGACGTTTTTAGCAGAAACCTCTCCGGTGAACATTTTACCCAAAGCTTTTGCATTCACAATTACCACACCGAATGCTCTTGAAGTGCCTTTAGAAAGGGATTCCCCAATTCCATATTCTCTTCGTACTGGCTCGACCAAAGGCTGGACAGCAATACCGATTCTGGCATCAGCCGTAACAGGAATAGTCAAGGTATCGGTGGCAGCACCCTTTTGTCTTACGATTTGAGCGGATTGATTAACCAAGCCTTTCAATGCGGATTGCATCTCGTCAAAGTATTGGATCTCCTGCCCATTTACGGATAAGATCTTATCTCCCACTTGGATTCCAGCGGCTTCCGCACCACTTCCTTTATCTACTTCACCTACTTCAAATGGAAATCGGATTGAAACGAATTTGCTGAAAGCTTCCTCTGAATTGAAGGTATTGATGAATCCACGAGGAATCTCCACCTGAATCACTTCACCATTTCTTTCCACAGAATAGTATCCATTTTCGCTGAGTAAGGCTGCTCCGCTAGTTAGCTCGGTAATGCTCTGATAAGGCTCTCCGTTGATGTCAAGAATTTTATCTCCGGTTTGTAAACCAATTGCCTCCCCATATTCATAGGCAACAATTCCGTTTTCAATAACCTGTTCTCTTGAAAAATAGGTCTCCCCGTTTTTATACACCAAGGAAACGAAGATGATAATCCCTGTGATGACATTGACGATAATACCTCCCAGCATCACGATCAATCGCTGCCAGGCTGGTTTGGATCGAAACTCCCAAGGTTGTGGCTCTGTAGCCAATTGAGCGGTATCCATGGATTCATCCACCATTCCGGAGATTTTTACAAATCCTCCAAGTGGAATTGCTCCAATAGAATACTCAGTTTCTCCCCATTGAAATCCTGCGATTTTCGGAGGAAAACCGATGGAGAATTTTTCTACACGCATGCCAAACATTTTGGCTGTAAGCAAGTGTCCCAGCTCGTGAAGCCCTACCAGGATTGACAATCCCAGCAGCAGCTGGCCCACCATAATCAAAGTTTCCATTTATACTCTTGACTTAATTAAATTTTCAATTATTTCTCTTGCCCGCTTGTCTGTTTCCACATAATCCTCCAAAGTAGGATGCTGGACAAATTCGGTTTTTGCTAGTGTTTCCTCGATCAAATCTGACATTTCCAAGAACCCAACTTCCCTACTCAGAAAAGCTGCCACAGCAATTTCATTGGCTGCATTGAGAATGCAAGGAGCATTTCCTCCTTTTGCCAAAGCATCAAATGCCAGCTGAAGGTTCCTGAAGGTTTTCAAATCAGGCTGCTCAAAGGTCAATTGGGGATATTTGGTGAAATCAAATCGTTCAAAATCACTCTTGAGGCGATGAGGGAAGCTTAAAGCAAACTGAATAGGGATACGCATATCAGGTAGCCCAAGTTGTGCTTTGATCGACCCATCCTCAAACTGAACCAAGGAATGGATGATACTCTGAGGATGCACGACCACTTCGATTTGCTCGGTCTTTAAACCAAAAAGCCATTTGGCCTCAATCACTTCCAATCCCTTATTCATCAGGGATGCCGAATCAATGGTGATTTTGGCTCCCATGTCCCAGTTGGGATGTTTGAGCGCCTGCTCCCGGGTGACGGTCTCCAAAAAGGCCCGATCTTTTCCCCGAAAAGGACCACCTGAAGCCGTAAGAATTATTTTCTCTATTGGATTATGGAACTCCCCTACCAAACACTGGAAAATTGCGGAATGCTCTGAGTCAACTGGGTAGATATTTACTCCATTTTCTTTGGCAAGCGCTGTAATAATCTCTCCCGCCACGACCAAGGTTTCCTTGTTTGCCAAGGCAATTTGCTTTCCAGCTTTTATCGCATGAACCGTAGGAATCAGACCAGAATACCCAACCAATGCGGTCAAAACCACATCGATGGTTTCCATTTCTACCACCTGAGCCAAAGCTTTTTGTCCGGCAAAAACTTTGATATCGTGCGGAATCAAAGCCTCTTTCACCTTTAGGTAATTTGCCTCGTTTCCAATAACCACCGCGTTTGGATTAAACTCCAAAGCTTGGGCAATGAGCAAATCACAATTGTTTTGGGCAGTTAGGACTTCTACGGTAAACTCCTCAGGATGCTGTCGGATCACCTCCAAGGTTTGGGTTCCGATACTTCCTGTACTTCCGAGGATAGCTATGCGCTTGGGTGCTGTCATTCAGTGTGGTTGTAACCAATGAAAAACCTTCCGAGAGACGGAAGGTTCAATCTTAGGCTGACAAAATTACCAAATGGACTGACTTTTCCTTGTACATCTCGTCACATTTTGGCAATTGGGATAATTTTTGAACTGTGGAGTCTGGATTCAGGTCTTAAAAAATGTGAATGGAAAACCTGGCAGAAAACCAAAACCCATCCTTTCAGTAAATTATTACCATGAACACAAGCATAAAATCTTTCGTCATTCCTTTCATTTCAGGAATTGCAGGTGCAGCACTTTGGATTTCGATCCAAAATCCTCAAGAAAATCAACCTTCTTTTGATAGATCCTTGGATTCGGGAATTCCAACCCAAGTGGTAAATGACTACAATTCCAACTCAAATTCCCTGAGGACGGATCCACCGCTTTCATTTATAGAGGCCTCTCAAAACAGCACCGAATCTGTAGTCTTTATCAAAAACTTCAGTGGGACGGATTACAGAAGGTATTCCATGTTTGATTATTTCTTTGGAACCGGACCCGCTCAACAAGTGTCCACTGGCTCGGGTGTAATCATCACTAAAGACGGATATATCGTCACTAACAATCACGTAATCGACCGAGCAGAAACCATTGAAGTGGTTCACCAAAAAAGAACCTACAAAGCACGGTTGGTAGGGACAGATAAAAATACGGATATCGCTGTCCTGAAAATTGATGCTGAAAACCTTCCAGAAATCAAAAAAGGCTCAAGCCGAAATTTGAAAATCGGAGAATGGGTTTTGGCTGTCGGCAATCCGTTCAACTTGACTTCTACTGTGACTGCCGGAATTGTTTCAGCTAAGGAGCGGCAAATCAATATCCTGGGGGGAGATTTTCCATTAGAAAGCTTTATCCAGACTGACGCACCTATTAATCCGGGTAACTCTGGAGGAGCTTTGGTCAATGTGAATGGAGAATTGGTTGGAATCAATACTGCAATCCTTTCTCGAACAGGTTCCTACACAGGTTATGGTTTTGCTGTACCAGTGGATGTGGCAATGAAAGTGGCCAACGACTTGATTCAGTATGGGGAAGTTCAAAAAGCAATTCCTGGGGTAGATGTAGTTGAAGTGACTCCGGAGTTGGCTGAGGAGATGAAATTGAAAAACCTGGATGGAGTCATTGTCACGCATACACTTAGAGGTGGATCGGCTGAGAATGCCGGTCTTCAGAAAAATGATGTGATTACCAGCATCGGGGACTGGAAAATCACCGGAAAAGGATCCTTTGAAGAAGCGCTTTCCTACTACTATCCGGGAGAAAAAATCAATGTGGAATTTACCCGAGATGGGAACTTAAAAACTGCTACGCTTACCCTTCAGAATCTGGAAGGAGGCACTGGAGTGATCAAGCGGGAATATTATGCTTCAAGCCTTTTGGGGGCACGTTTGGAAGCAGTGAATACGGTGGAAAAAGACCGCTTAAAAATTCCTTATGGTATAAAAATCAGTTCTCTGAGCAGAGGATACCTTCGTGATCTTGGTTTCCGCGATGGATTTGTGATTACCCATGTCAATGAGATGCCTGCAAAAGATCCGAAAGCTTTTGGGAAATATCTGGAAGAATTCAGCGGCAGGCTCAAGTTGGAAGGAGTTTCACCGAATGGACAGCCATTTATGCAGAGCTACAATGTGAGATGAAATTGAAATACTAGTAGCCTACCCCATTCTTTTTCCCTAAATTCCATAAAATGAATTGACATGAAAACCCTGCCTCAATCCTGTGAACAATGCCTGAAAGAATTTTCCCTCGCTTTGGAAGATTTGAAAATTTATTCCAACCGGGCCAAAAAACTGAAAACCCCCGAAGCAAGTAGGGAACTGATTATCAATTTTGAAATCACCCATGAATTGGCTTTGAAGCTGATCAGCAAATACTTTCACAAAATGGGGAAAGGGCCGTTTTCTGGTTCAAGAGATACTACCGTGGAAGCTTTTCATGCCGAACTTATCGACGATGGCAAAACCTGGCTAGATATGGTAATCGACAGAATTCAGTACAATCCTGTTTACGAACTGGATACCCAAACCAAATTTCTGGACAACATCCAGCACAAATACATAGAAGCTTTTGAAAAATTCGAGGACACCATGGAGAAAAAGTTGGTGGAATAAATGAAGCCCAAGGTTTAAACCCGGGGCTTCATTTTTTTCTTATGATTACCTAAATAAAAATCCTGAAGGGCCTCGACCAACTCCCAATTTACCGATCTCTTTGCCGTCTTTTTGATAAATAATCACCTCCCCATTTCCCTGAAATCCTTTGGCATTGGCTACATAGATTTCCCTTCTTTCTTGATCATAACCAATTCCATAAAATCCTGAACCTGTCTTCCAACTTGGGATCAGGGTGGTGTCGTAAATGGAAACAACCGCAATTCCATCTTTATAATCGGGCCAACCTGAGCTAGTCAAAATATAAATCCTGTCATCCTCTCCCAAAGCAATTCTACTGGTAGCTTGGGCTATAGGAAGCTCCCTGAACTCTTTTTTGGTCAAGTTGTCCAAGTGGAAGGATTGGAAATAAACCTTTGAGTCATCGTAAGAATATACCCACAAGTCTCCCCTTTGCTCAAAAAATTGAACCGGGCTTCCACTTACCTCCAGTGTTTTGACGAGGGCTTCAGTTTCTGCATCGATGATTTCAATTTTTCCTTCCTCCGAACCTGCGACAAATACATTTTTACCAGAAACAAAAAGGTCCTCAGGTTTATTGGAAACCGGGATTTTCTTTTTGACGGTGCCTCCGTCTAAGCCATCAACAATGGCGATATAAGAATCTGGTGTCGCAAAACTGGGATCATAAGGTCCATAATCTGAAATAAAGAGCTTTCCCCGAGCAGTAGCCAAAGATCGAGGCTGATCCAAATCGCCTGTGACTGCACCCAAGGATCTGAAATTACCGGGTTCTACGATCTCAATTTTACCAGTATTTGCTACCAAATAAAGTCTTCCCTCCTCCAGAACCATATCTTCGAGTAGGCCAGCAAAGGGTCTTTTATTTTCGAATTCAAAAATTCCTCCCGTTAGTGCTCTCAGTCCCGGATTGTAATGATAGACTTCCCCGTCATTGGTTCCGAGATTGCCCTCATTCATGATATAAACTCCCGAATCATATCTGCCTTGGGGCTTTTCTCCTCCATTATCCTGGCAGGAGAAGGCGATTAAAAGTACGGCAAGGGCCCAAATTTGCTTTTTGAAATAGTTGGTCATATTTGTATGGTGAAATTGATTTGATAAGATCTTCCTGGCATTGCCCTCAGGTAGAGCACTTGATAGTCTTGGTTGAAAAGGTTAAGAATCTGAAAACTGAGCGGGAAATTGACTTTTCCCCAGCTAAGATTCGAATAGGAAAGTCTTGCATTCCAAACTTGAAACGGGTTCATACTTCGGGATTCTCCTGTTCCAATAGTTCTAGAACCCACAAAAGAAGAATTGAGCTCTAAGGCGACTTTACTTTTGCTTACTTCCAAAGTTCCATTGGCTTGATGCTTGGGAGTATAGGGTAATTGTCTTGGATTCTGACTATCGGTTGTTTGGTCCAAGGCCTCAGAGAATGTATAACTCAGGCCTGTTTTCCAGCCCCATGCTCCAGTTTTCCAACTGGCTTTGCCTTCCCATTCTATACCTTGATTTCTCACTTCCCGGATATTTTCTGGAGACCAAATAGAACCCTTTGGCATCCAAATGATCCAATTATCCACCTGCATGAGGTAATAGGTCACCTGGCTTTCCAAGTTAATATCCCCTTTTCTCGTCCAATGAATCCCTAGCTCGGCTGAGATACTTTCTTCAGGAAGCAAATCTGGATTTCCTCCCGGCTCCCAAAATCGATCATTTAGCGTAGGAATTTTAAATCCCTTTCCCCCAGATGCTTTAAGTAAAAACTGCTGATTCCCTTTTTCCAAAAATTGCCAATCCAAACCAAAGGAGGGTAAAAAGGGAATTATTTTTTCCGAAAAGAAAACCTGACGAAGGTTAAATGACCAAGCTACAGCTGAATTGGGAGTCCATTTTGCAGACTGATATCCTTCGATTCTTCGGTCTGTGGCAGAATAGGTGCTTAGATCCCCTTCGATGAAACTGGCTCTCGCACCCAACTTAAAAGTCCAATCCTTTGTGGCTTGAATATCCCAATCGCTGGCTAATAAAAATTGGCTGGTTTCATTTTTCGAAGTATTGAAAATCAATTGATCCCGAACCCATCCCGTTTTTAAATTCAGAACCGACTTCTTCCCAAATCGGAAATAATCTACCACTGCGCGTATACTGGCATCTTTTTGCTGGTCTTGAGTTTTTGAACCCATGACAGGTTGAATTTCTCGATCAGCTTCATGGTACCAAACAGAAGCCTTAATCTGGCTAGAGAAATTCAGGTTCCATGCAAAATCCTGCACAAATCCTCTTTGCTCAACTTGTGCATGATCTTGCCTATTTTCAGGAGTTCCGGGAAGGGAAAGGTCCTGGTAGAGAAAATCATTTCTTGAAAATTGCCGATAAAGACGAGATCGAAGACTGATTTTTTGGGATGAAAATCCACCCGAGAAAATCGAATTAGAGAGGCCAAAGCTGCCAAAAGCCTGAGAAAAACCCCCTTTAAAACCCTTTTTAAAATCTGTTTGCGAACTCAGATGAAGGCTACCTCCGATTGCTTCATTTCCATAAAGTGCCCCTGCACTTCCGAATTGCAACTGGACCTGATCCACTGCAGCCACTGGCAAAACACTTAAATCGCTTTGCCCCAAAGAAGGGCTGGAAATCGGAAGCCCATTCCAAAATACAGCCGTATGACCTGCTGAAGTTCCACGAAAAGAAAGGGAAGCAAGCATTCCGGCTCCGTATTGACGTACAAAAACCGGACTTTTTTCCTGAAGTAAATCCCCTATTGACCTGGAGGCATAAGCTTGCAATTCCCTTTTTTCAAAAGAAATTACCTTTTGCCCTTGGGCAAATCGATCCACTGCTGGAGCATAAACCTCCACAGGAGCTAAAGAAACCGTGTCCTGAACTGGAGAAATCCCCAATCCAAAAAACACCCATACCAAAAGCATCATGCCTAATCGAAAAGTTTAAAACCAATTCGATTCGGGCTTGAGAGAAATGGGAAGAAATGAAAACATACCCGGAATCCACCCCGGGAAATCGACAAGTCTTCTTCGCTTTTCCTCCGAAAGCACAGAATCTAATGATCAAGGCAGGTCTCCTGGCTCATCTGACTTTTGCAGCCTTCTCAAGCCGATCACTATCGGCTCAATGGCAAGTGGAGCAAAAGCGGTTTCCCTAAAAGCTAGGGCAGACTTACAGTTGCGGGGACAGCTCCGGTATTACACCGGATTCCCTTTTAATCCCAAAGGTCCATTCCGAAAATCCGGAAGGGTTTGGGAACCTTCATCCCAGCAAAGAAAGGGGATTTTATGCTTTGAAAAACGCCATTCAAGCAAATATTTTGGAAAGCAGGCTTGATCTAATCTACCTTGGTGGAAAAATTCGGCAGTCACACTTCATGATGTCCATCTGGAAAATCAGGTTTTTCAAGACTTTTCACTTCAAATCCATTCTCGGTTTTGGATTAGTTTTTTTTCTTTTTTCCTGTGAAAAAAAAGTTACCCAAACCCTCGAATCCACACCAATTCCCTTGACTTATGCCCAAGGGTTTGAATTAAAAAAGGGAGAGGGGTTTTGGGAAATTCTGGTGACTCAGGGATACACTCAGGCTGATAGAACCTTTCGGTATTTAGTTTTGGAAGAAGGAGTCAGCTTGCCCAAAGAAGGATTTGATGCAGTGGTCCAACTTCCTGTTTCCAAAGTTGTACTCACTTCCACCACACAAATTCCTCACTTGGATCTTTTGGGAGAAACGGAGCTTTTGGCAGGTTTTCCCCAACTCGATCTTATTTCCTCAGCTTCAACCCGGAAATTGATCAACCAAGGAAAAGTAAAAGATCTAGGAAGTGGTCCATCCGCAAACCCTGAATTGGTGATTGATCTCCAGCCCAATTGGATGATGATTTCTACCCTTGGCGAAGATCTAAGGTATCTGGAACTTTTTGAACAAGCTGGAATTCCCGCTTTGATCAATGGGGAATATGTGGAGCAGCATCCTTTGGGACGAGCTGAATGGATCAAATTTACCGGGGTCATTTTAGGAAAATACGAGGAGGCTGTCCAACAATTTGAAAAAATCGAATCGGAATATCTTCAAGCTATTCAGCTGGCAGCCGATCTTTCTCCTTCCCAAAAACCACAGGTCCTTAGCGGAGTCATGTATCAGGATATTTGGTATGCTCCAGGAGCTGAAAGTTGGGGAGCTAGAATCCTGGATAATGCCGGAGGGAATTATGTTTTTTCAGACCAATCGGGAACAGGAAGTCTCCAACTCAATTATGAATTTGTCCTGGATAAAGGGCTGGAGGCTGAATTTTGGATAGGCTCTGCGGACTTTAGCAGTTTGGAGGAAATGGGAAAATCCGAATCCAGATATCAGAATTTTCAGGCATGGAAAAAGGGAAATATCTATACCTATACCAATAAAAAAGGGGAAACTGGGGGCTTGGAATACTTTGAGTTAGGTTACATGAGACCTGATTTGATCCTCAAAGACCTGATCAAAATTCTCCATCCGGAACTTTTGCCGGAGTATGAGTTATATTTCTACCAAAAGTTACCATGAACCTCCGTCCCTATTTATTTCCCCTAGGACTACTACTTCTGGGCTTGAGCTTTCTGCTCAATCTCAGCCTGGGATCGGTATGGATTCCTTTTGGAGAAGTTATCGAAGGGCTAGTTACAGGTAATTGGGGCAAGGCATCCTGGGAGCAAATCATATTAAATTACCGCTTTCCAAAAGCTCTGGTTGCGATTCTTGCAGGTTCAGCCTTGAGCTTAAGTGGCTTGCAGATGCAAACCTTTTTCAGAAATCCCCTTGCAGGACCTTTTGTATTGGGAATAAGTTCAGGGGCAGGATTGGGAGTGGCGATTTTGATTTTGGCGGGGACGGTTTTGGGATTTTCATTGAGTAGCATCCATTCATGGTCCATAGCTTTGGCGGGGATTTTGGGTGCTGGCATGGTGCTTTCTATGGTTAGTTTGGTGGCTTGGAAAGTCAAGGACAGCATGACTTTATTGATTGTGGGATTGATGTTTGGAAGTGCCGTTTCTGCGGTGATTTCAGTACTTTCTTTCTTTTCAGGTGCTGAAGCCCTGAAACTTTACACCGTTTGGTCTATGGGAAGTTTGGGGGCCTTGGGATGGTCTCAGGTCGGAATTCTTTCCATCCTTCTTTTGGTCGGAATCATCCCAGTTTTCACCTCAATAAAATCCTACAATGCATTGCTTTTGGGGGAAAATTATGCCCAAAGCATGGGGATTCATACCGGAAAAATGCGCTGGATCATGATTTTAAGTACCGGAATTCTAGCCGGAAGCGTCACTGCTTTTTGTGGTCCCATTGCCTTCATTGGAATTGCAGTCCCCCATTTGGCAAGAATGATTTGGAAGACATCAGATCATCGGGTTTTATTTCCCGGATCGGTATTAGTAGGCGCCATCCTTTTATTGCTATGTGATGCCGTAGGGCAGCTACCTGGATACGCAAGCACCTTACCTATCAATGCGGTTACCTCCTTAGTCGGGGCTCCAATAGTTATTTCCCTGATTTTGAAACGAAACCTAAGTCGAGATTTTTAAGCTTGAGTACTAGAAAAGCACATATCGCCTTAGAAGGAAAGGGACTAAGCCTTGGCTATGTTCATCAAAAGCAACGAAAGGAAATCCTTTCAGACTTGAATTTTCAGCTCATTTCAGGAGAACTCACCTGTCTTCTCGGACCAAACGGAGTGGGCAAATCCACATTAATCAAGGCAATTCTCGGACAAATCACCCCATGGAAAGGAACACTCTCTTTGGAGAATCAGCCCATTTCATCTTTTGATCTGAAAACCTTGGCAAAAAAGATAGCCGTCGTCCTTACGGATCCGGTTTTCCCGGGAAATATGACTGTGGGACAATTGGTGGCTTTGGGAAGAACACCCTATACTGGTTGGTCAGGAAAGCTAAGCTTGGAAGATCATGAAATCGTTGAAAAGGCCCTTTCTGACACCAAAATCACCTATCTCAAAGAAGAAAGGCTCAGCGAAATCAGCGATGGACAGCGACAAAAAGCGATGATTGCCCGGGCATTGGCTCAGGATGGAGATATTCTTATTCTGGATGAACCCACAGCCCATTTGGACTTGGTCAATAGATTCGAAATCATGACCCTACTTCGGGAAATCGCAAAAAATCAGGATCATGCGGTCTTAGTCGTCACGCACGATTTGGATATAGCCTTGGAGACGGCAGATAGATTTTGGTTGCTCAATTGCGGAACGCCTCTGATAGCGGACAGGCCGGAATCCTTGATCTTGAATGGATCGATCAATCAGCTTTTACCCGGCGAAAAATATGCCTTCAATTTAAGCAGAGGCAAGGTAGAGGCCCAGCTTTTAGAAAATCAGCTTAAGATCAAAGGACCAAAAGAACAGGTGTTTTGGGTAGAAAAAGCCTTGCTCAAAGCTGGAATTTCAAGGCTGGAGCATGAGGTTTCAGTTTTATCCGAACCATTTACAATACAGACCGAAAAAGGGAATTTTTCTTCCCTTGACTCCTTTATTCAATCCTTGGATTCTTGATTCCCTTTTCTAAATTGGATTTTACTTTTAAATGGGATTGATTGATGCTGGACCAAAACGTACTTTTCAAATCTTACCTTGAGGGAAAACTTGATCCCAAAGATCGGGAATTGCTAGAAAGCCTATTGCGTGAAAATCCGAGTTACCAAGCCGAATTAGAAGCATTTAAAGCTTCTCTGGAACCCAAAACTACCCTAAAAGAGCCCTTTTCTCCGAAATCCTGGATAATCTCGATCGTCATTGCTACAGCCATCGTCGCTTCTGGAATTTTTCTTTTTTTAAGCCTGAGTGCACCTCCGGGTGAAAAGCTCTATTCGAAATATTACCAACCCATTCCAGTGGATTCCTTTCTTTCAAAAACAGGAAATTCAAAGCTTAAAGAAGGACTGGAGGCTTACCAAGCCAAAAACTACCCCAAGGCAATTGAAATTTTTGAATTAGTACTCACTCAGGGAGAATCCGACCAAGCAGAATTATTCCTGGGATTGAGTCAATTGGCGAATGGCCGTCCCGAAAAAGCCATTCCGATTATGAGTATGATTTCTCCAGACTCAGAAAGTGCCCAGTTTGTACCTTGGTATACTGCCCTATCCTACCTCAAGATGAACAAGTTGGAAGAAGCCAAAACTCATCTCTTAAAGGCTTCCAATATTTACGATTTAAATCAGCAAAATGCGCAGGTCATACTCGAGAAAATGAAATAATTGGTATTCAGAGTGTAAAGGTTTATTTTCAAGACAATCAAGCCCGATAAACCTGAACACTTATGAAATCCTCTATTGCAGGCCTAGTCTTGGCCAGTTTTTTCCTTATTTCCTGCGAAAAAGAAAAACCAAAACTCACTCAAGAACAATACGACGCTCTGACTGAGGAGCAAAAGCGATCTCCTGAGTTTGCTTTGGATGGAATTGAGGTTTTGGATGATCGGCTGGAATTGGAGCTTTTTGCTTCTGAACCCATGCTCACGAATCCAACCAATAT
This sequence comes from Algoriphagus boseongensis, assembly GCF_004362805.1. Taxonomy (GTDB): domain Bacteria; phylum Bacteroidota; class Bacteroidia; order Cytophagales; family Cyclobacteriaceae; genus Algoriphagus; species Algoriphagus boseongensis. The sequence goes on along the minus strand of NZ_SNYF01000007.1, from coordinate 194,081 downwards.
GGACATTGATGATCGGGGCAGGGTTTGGGTCACCGAGGCTTACAATTACAGGATTCAGCTCAATCCCAAAAACCCAACCAAGGCTGAGGGAGATCGAATTCTGATTTTGGAGGATACAGATGGGGACTCAAAAGCAGATAAGTCCACCGTTTTTTATCAGGGAACTGATATTAATGCAGCATTGGGAATAGCTGTTTTCGGAAATAAGGTTTTTGTATCTGTCAGCCCCAATGTCTTTGTATTTACCGATGAAAATGGAGATGATATCCCCGACAAAAAAGAAGTACTCTTCACTGGAGTTGGCGGAGTTCAACATGACCATGGTATGCATGCCTTTACTTTTGGCCCCGATGGGAAGCTCTATTTTAACTATGGAAATGAAGGAAAAGGGCTTCACTATGCCGATGGTAGCCCGATTTTGGATCCTTTAGGCCGACCAGTTACTTCAGAAACAGCCCCTTATCAGGAAGGAATGGTTTTCCGATGTGATCCCGATGGAAGCAATCCGGAGGTTTTAGCTTGGAACTTCAGAAATAATTACGAGGTCTCGGTTGATAGCTATGGACGGATGTGGCAAAGTGACAACGATGACGATGGCAACCGCTCCACCCGAATCAACTTTGTGATGGATTATGGCAACTATGGCTTCAAAGATGAAATCACCAAAGCCGACTGGAGAACACGTCGAGTCAATATGGAGGATTCGGTTTGGCAGCAGCACTGGCATCTCAACGATCCGGGTGTAGTTCCCAATTTGATTCAGAATTATGCGGGTTCTCCTACAGGAATTTTGGTCTATGAAGGCAAATTACTTCCTGAAGAATACCAAAATCAGGTCATTCATGCCGATGCCGGACCAAACGTAATCCGCATGTATCCAGTCAAGCCGTCTGGTGCTGGTTTTACTGGGGAAGTGGTCAAAATCCTCGATGGCAATGCCCGGGACAATTGGTTTAGGCCCTCCGATGTGACAGTGGCTCCGGATGGATCGATTTTTATTTCCGACTGGTATGATCCGGGAGTGGGTGGACATGCAGTTGGAGATTTGGAAAAAGGGAGAATTTATCGCCTAGCTCCTAAAAGATCTAAGTATCGGGTAAGTGCTCCGGACTATTCCACCGATGAGTCTTTGATTGAATTGCTTCAAAATCCAAACAGAGCCATCCATTTCAAGGCCTTTATGGCGCTAAAGGAAAAAGGAGAAGAAGCCAGAGGGATTTTAGAAAAATTCTATGCCCTTGAAAACTCAAGGATGAAGGCGAGGGCATTTTGGCTTTTGATCCAACTTCCAAATGGGAATGAATTCATCAAAAAAGCTGCTGAGGATCAAGATGAGAATATCCGTGTCGCTGCCATAAAAGCCTATCGAATCAAAAAAATGAATGATCCTGCCTTTCTTTTGAAAATGGCCGGGGACCCATCAGATCAAGTAAAAAGGGAAGTAGCGGAGGCAATTCGCTATCAAGACGCGCCGGAAATTTGGCAAAAACTGGCTGAAGGCTATAGGTCTGGAGATCGCTGGTACTTGGAAGCACTTGGGATAGCTGGGGAATACCAATGGGAAACTTACCTTCCTGTGTACCTTGAAAAAGCAGGGCCAGATTGGAAATCCAAGGCTGAGGCAAAAGATATTGTCTGGAGGTCCAGATCATCTTCTACTCCAGCTTTGCTGGAAGAATTGATTTTAGAAGAAGCTAGTCCTGCTGACTATCGCTACTATCGGGCTTTGGACTTTCAAAATCCCGATTTAAAAAATCAAACTTTGAAAAACCTGCTTGCAAAAGGGCAAAACGAAGATCAGGTAATCATTTTACGCCAAGCGGCATTTGATTCGAAAAAGCCTGACGGCCAGCTCTTATCTCTTGCCAAGTCCAAAGCGGGTTCTATTCCAGATGACAGAGATTTCCTGGAGATTGTCAGAAAATACCAACTCAAGGATCAAAAAGAACGACTGCTTAGTCTCATTTACCAAAATGACAATAGAAGTCTGGCGAATACTTCTGCGGGGATTTTTACCCAGTTGTATGGAATAACGGATATCGAAAAGGCGATGAAGGATACCGATGAGGCCAAGGCCATTTTGGCGATTCGGAAATTTGGAGCTGTGGACAGTCCAGAAATGGCAACTCTCCTGAATAAATTCTGGGGAAATCCCAATGCTTCAAATGCGATACGAACTGCTGCCATGGAGGAAGCGAAAGGCTACCAATCTGAAGCCGTTCTTTGGGAATTTGCCAAAAAAGATGAAATCCCAGCCGATCTTCTTCCTATAGCTCAAAAGATTTTAATGGGCTCCTGGAATTCAAATATCCGCCAGTTGGCTGCTGAAAAATATGGAGATAGCATTGCCCAAGGCTATGATTTGGTTAAAATGATGTCTTCCAAAGGCGATGCTGCGGTCGGAAAAACTATCGCGGCAACCTACTGTCTTGCCTGCCACAAAATCGATAAGGAAGGAGTTGACTTTGGTCCTGCTCTTTCTCAAATCGGTGCGAAGCTAAGCCGGGAAGCCTTGATCAATGCCATCATTTACCCATCCGAGGGAATGGGATTCGGCTATGAAACCCAGTTGGTAAAATTCAAAGACGGAAAAGAAATCCGCTGCATTGTCAACTCGAAAACCGAAAATGACTTAATCGTCAAACTGGTCGGAAGTGGTGAGCAGACCATTTACAAATTGGCAGATATTGAATCTGTCACTCAATTGGGAGAATCATTAATGCCTGCATTTCCTCTTACTGAACAGGAATTGGTGGATTTGGTGGAGTATTTGGGGACTTTGAAATAGAATAAAAAAATCAAATCCAACCCAGCCATGCAAAAACACAAGCTAATTCTTTTAAGCCTTTTTCTCCTGATTTCTATTGCAGGGTGTAAAAATCCAGAAACGACCTTCCAAGTCGAAACCCTCCAGTATTCAAGAGATGCCTATGGTGAAAAACTCTATGGTTTTTGGCTGGGACAATGCATCGCCAATTGGACTGGTCTGATCACTGAAATGGATAAAATCGGCATTCCGACCAAAGAAGGTAAGGGTGAAGGGTTTTATACTCGGGAGGACTGGGGAAAGCCCGACCAACCCAATATTTGGGGATCTAATAATTACTCTCCCATCATTGATTTCATCTTCGCAAAGGAGGACAGTATTTGGGGAGCAGATGACGATACAGACATCGAATACATTTACCAGGAATTGCTTCTAAAGCATCAAACCACTCAGCTCAGCCCGGAACAAATCCGCCAAGGTTGGCTAGATCATATCCTAGAGGAAGAAGAAAATTACCTCTGGGTTTCCAATCAGCAAGCCTTTGATCTAATGAGAAAGGGAATCTTGCCTCCACAGACTTCTGATCCGACCCTGAATTCTCAATTCGAAATGATCGATGCCCAATTGACTACTGAGATTTTTGGCTTATTCGCTCCGGGAAGGCCTGATATTGCCTTGGAAATGGCGCATTTACCGATCAGAACCACGGCTCAGGAAAATGCCGCTTGGATCTCGGAATTCTATGTGATCATGTATTCTTTGGCTGGCTTGGAAACAGCGCATCCGAGTTTGAAGGAAAAGACCAAATGGATGGCCATGGAGGCAAGAAAAAGACTTCCCGAGGATTCCTATTCGGCTAAAATGTTTGATTTCGTAAAAGGGAATTATGAAGCTGGATTACCTTGGGAAGCCACCCGTGACGCTTTACACGAAAAATATCAAATCCTTCAAGAAGACGGCTACGATTTAGCCACGAGGGAAGAATATTGTCACGGATGCGCCGCTGCAGGAATTAATTTCGGAGCAAGTATTATTTCCTTGCTTTATGGGGAGGGTGACCTGAAAGAGACTATAAAAATTGGTGCGCTTTGCGGATGGGATTCAGACAATCCAACGGCCACCTGGGGAGGAATGCTCGGTTTTATGTATGGAAAAGAGGGAGTAGAAAAGGCTTTTGGAAGAAAATTCTCGAACAAATTCTGGATTCACCGGACTAGAAAAGGATTCCCAAATGACGGGATTGACACCTTTGAAAATATGGCCGACAAAGGCTTGCAAATCCTAGACAGAGTAATGCAGGAAAGAATGGGCGGGAAACTGGAAAATGGAGTATGGAGCGTAGAAAAAAGCGCACTCCAAATTATCCCTGCCAAATAACAATCCGACTCAATCTGTTTTCTGAAAAATCAGATAGTGCTGGATGGGAAGGAATTTTCCATTCTCAACCAATTTGAAACCATTAGCTTCCAGTTCTTTGGACGCTTGACGGACTGTCATCTTATGCAGTGGCTTGATGGGAATCCACTCATCCTCCCCTCGGTATTCAATCAGAAGCAATTTACCCTGAGGCTTCAGAGCTTTTCGGATTTCAGCAAGCATCTCCACTGGATATTCCAATTCATGGTATACATCGACCATAATGGCTAAGTCAACTGAATTCTGAGGAAGTCTTGGTGATTTTTCATCTCCTAAAATTGGACTCACTTGGGGAAATCCCAACTCGGTCCTTCTTTTAGTCAGGTAATCCACTGCAGTTTTCTGAATTTCCACAGCGTAAACCTTGCCTTTTGGAACTCTGGGAGCAATTTTGAAAGTATAATAACCCGAGCCAGCGCCGATATCTGCTACGACACTTGCACTTGAAATGGGTAGATTTTTGATGGCCAGAGAAACACTTTCCTCCACTTCTCTTGTCTGACGTTCCAGCCAAACGGCACCTTCAAAACCCATGACAAACGAAATTTCCCTACCCAAATATACTTTCCCAATTCCATCGGGACTGGCCTTTTTGTAGGTGTAGGGAGATTCCTCATTTTGTTTTTGCTGAGAATAGGAACAAAAATTAAAACTCAGAATACAAACCAATCCTATTAAAATTCTTCTCATGCAGTTTTTCTTTTATCAACCCTTTCACGAGAAAAGGGTTTGATAGGGTTTAAATTTTAGCTTGGAATCCAAAAAAGAAGGTTCATTACACAAAAAAATTGGTCGATGGAATAGCAAGATTCAGCCCCATAAAAGAGAAGTTTCATCTATTTCACACAACGCAATACTATTTGGCAACGTAAGCAATCCATAATGATTGATTATCTTCATTGATCATTTTTGTAAAATAAAATTGCACTATTAAAATTTACTACAGAAATTTCTTTCACATCCTTCAACACTATCTACCTATGAAAAAACTTTCTTTACTCCCAGTAGCAGCAATCGTGGCTGTTCTTTTCTTTCAGGCAATTCCAAAATCGGAATCCAACGATCATCCTATTTTGAATCCTGAGGCTCCTGCCCTTCCGGCTGATGTCAAAGCGATTGTTCAGCAGAAGTGCTACGGATGCCATAATGCAGAATCCAAAAATGAAAAAGGCAAGGCAAAATTAGACTGGGATGCTTTGGAAGCAGCCAAAAAGTCAAAGGCTTTAGCTACCATGGGTAAAATCACCGAAGAACTTGAAGAAGGTGCAATGCCTCCTGCTAGATTTTTGGAATCCAACCCTGATAAAAAATTAACTGCAGAGGAAACCGCAACTCTTATGGCTTGGAGTACCGGTAAGAAGAAAAAAAGTGAATAATGAAGACTTGGCAGTACTTATTGGGCGGCTTGGGAGTAATCCTAGTCGCCCTTCAATTTGTCCCCAATGAATTACCCGTAGTGGAAACAGAAAATCCCGGAGACCTGATCGGAACCGGAATTGTTTCTGATGAAGTCGGAAGAATGCTTAAACAATCCTGCTACGACTGCCATAGCAACACTACAAACTACCCTTGGTATTCCCATGTTGCTCCTTTTTCTTGGCTAGTCGCCAAGGATGTAAGGGAAGCAAGAGAGGAACTTAATTTTTCTACCTGGACTGATTACGATATGATGGAAAAGCTTGAAAAGCTGGATGACATCAGTATTGAGGTCAGTGAAGGGGAAATGCCTATGGGAATTTATACTGCAATCCATAGCTCCGCCAAGCTTAATGAAGCTCAAATCAAGCAGCTAGTTGAGTGGGCAGAAACTACAATGGACTTGGTTGTAGAGGAAGAAGAAGAAGAATTAGAGGAAGAGGACAGTGTGGAGTGATCCCTCCTGTCTTTGGATTCAAAAATTAAAAAAGCATTGGTAATCCCAATGCTTTTTTTGTTGAAAGTCATCTGTGAGCGCATTAAAAAAAGATGCCAAAATTGGACATACTTCCACCTTTATATCAATGGTTTGGGAAGTCATGGATTTTTTAAAAAATTGCTGGAAACATTCACCCCATGAAATCTTACCTATACTTACTTGGACTTGGAGCCCTCCTCCTTTCCTGTTCAACTCCTGATCCACAAGTTGGAAAAACAGAAATCACCAAATGGCAAGGGAATAAAACCGGTGCCATCTCCATCACCTTTGATGACGGGATCGTCAACCAATTGACGATTGCCAAACCGATATTGGACAGCTTGGATCTTAAGGCCACTTTCTACATCATCACTGGAAAAGTAGAAGGATCAGGCAAAGGAAAATTTATAGGTAGAAATCCTAAGGAGATTATTGAAGAAACTTCACGGATCAAAACTGATTCCTCGAACTTCTTTGAGCGGGCTTCCTTAATAGCCTTTACAGGCACCACTGAGGCCGAAGACTACCACGCCAGAGTCGGGTCTCTTTTTGAGCAGGGGAAAATTGAAGAGGCATATACCCTTTTAGATGAGGGATATCTAAAAATCAGAACGGGAAAAATGAAAAATACAGACGCAGTGGTATTTCATAACAACCGAGAGGATACGACTTCCTGGGAACAGTATAAATCCTATTCAGCACAGGGGCATGAAATCGCTTCCCATACCGTTACCCATCCTAGATTGGCAGTTTTGGATGAAGTAAACATGCTTTACGAGCTGGAGCAAAGCAAAGCGGATTTGGAAAAATTTATCGGACAAGAATCCATTTTCAGTGCAGAAGGACCTTATGGAACCGAAAATGAGCGGGTGATGGAGTATGCACATAAAATTTATCCTTCCCTTAGAAATAGAATGCCTGAAGACTGGCTGGAGGAAATCAATCGAGGAAGCCAAATGACTCCCGGACAATCTTCCAAAGAATACGTTCAGTGGCAAAGAGGGCCAATTACGCGGATAGGCGTAGACCAAATGAAAGCATGGGTCGATACAGTGATGACTCACGACAATACATGGCTTGTCTTGGTTTTTCATGGGGTAGAAAATTTAGGCTGGGAACCTAAGGCAAGACCGGAGTTGGTCGAATACTTTTCCTACATGAAATCAAATGAGTCTAATCTTTGGATAGCTCCATTTAGAAACATCACAAAATATCTCAGAGAGCGGAAAGCAACTAAGGTTGAAACTGAGTTTACGGGAGATGAAATCCTTATTAAGCTTAGCTCCAATTTGGATCCCCAGATTTATTCTGAACCTCTTACTTTAAAAACCTATGTACCTAAAGATTGGACTTCTGTTTCACTGAATGCATCTGGAAACACGAGATCACTTACCACTCAGGAGGATGAAAAAGGGGTTTATGTTCTCTATGAATTGATCCCTGGATCGGAAACTGCCAAGTTGGTCAAAGAATGAGATTGAATTTCCAGTAGATTGTAAAGACCAAGCCTATAAAAATGAAAAAGCCCTGAATGAATTTTCAGGGCTTTTTACTTTGGGATCAAATCCCCAGTACCACTTCCAGATCTAGTTGGTCTTCGACTGATACCAATCCCCCAAACTTATTTGGTGGAGTCAATTCAAGCATTTGAAAGTTAAGGATCAATTTGCCACTCAATCCATCTGGTACTTTTTCAAGCATCAGATCAGGAAACTCCAACCTTTTACCGACTAAATTCACACTTAAATGGCAGAAAATCTTCCCAGACTTTTCCCTGAAATTTTTGACTACCACCTTCGCGTAAGGGTATTCATCGGCTTTGAGTGTAGACCGGAAATCACTGGTAATAAGAAAATTTCCACAGGAGAAATTTTTTACAGGAATTTGAAATTCCATTATTTTTTGTGTTCCTCGAGAATTAAAATTAAGCGTATCTACTTTTCCTAAAATCTCAAAATCACAATTGAATTTGCCTAAGGAAGTATATCCTTGGACAAGTACTTTTTGTTTGGTGATTATCAATTGATTTCTCTCCTGGAATCCAGGAGAGAAAATCAAACTGATCCAAAGAATTAGGATATGCATGGCTTTGGTTTTAGAAACCGATTACACCTTCAATCATTAAACCATTGAATTTACCGCCATTTTTAATGTCATTGGCAGCAAAGCCTTTGTAGTTCTGATTCACATATTCCAGTTTGGCTAGGATGTTTTTAGAGATAAACCATCCACCACCAATCTGAACTCTATCTATGGAAACTTCCAATCCGCTACCAGCAAGAGGTCCATTTACTTTGTTGAATCTTCCCGCCACATAAAGCTTCTCATTTCTTGCAAATCGGTATACTAAATCCCCACCAACTTGACTCCATTTACGATCTTCTGTTTCATTTCCTGCTTTACCTTTTGCAGTTTCAAAGTTCCCGAACAATTCTAAACCTTTGATTTTAATGAATGGGTTGAAAACCATCGCAGTTACGTTATCAGTAAGACCTGGATTAAATCTACCTGAGGTAAAGTTTGCAGAGGTAGAAGCCAAGGTGTTTTCCATCACCAAATAGTATCTAGATCCTGTTCTATCTCCACCATACAGGGTGTTTCTAGCAGAACCGGAAGTGGTGTAAATAGACCCTGTGACTCTTAGTCTAAACTCCTCACTGATTTGCTTGTCATAACCAACTTTACCGATAATGCTAGCTTTTCTCTTGTCCGGATTGGTAACACCGCCCTGAATTTCACCACCTGTCAAACCAGCCACAACCAAAAAGCCTTTACTTTGGAAGGTAAGGTCACCACCAACCTCAGTGGTAAATGCATCCATGATATAGTTTCCTACGAATGGGTTGTACATGGCATTACCGTTGTCTGTTCTTCTGAAGTGAGCATCACCATAGTTGATTTCCATGTGACCTAATCTCAAGGTCAAATATTTTGAAAACCATTCCGGATTATTAAAAAAAGAAAGTTTATCTATTTGTAAATATCCTCCTTTCACCCAAGTTTCTTGGTGGTGACGAGAAGATAGGTAAGTGATCAGGTTTAATCTTACCCCATCCAATAATTCCACGTCGATATTTAAGTTGGCTGTTGCCAAATTAGATCCAAATCCAATATCTATTAACTGGTTTAGATTTACTCCACCTGGGTTTAAAACTGGAGTGGCAGTGTTTTCATGGCTTAAACTCTGAAATTGTTGGGTAAAATGGCCCCCGATACGAACCTTGATTCCTTCAAAAGGAACTGAGTCAACTTTACTAGTTTCAAAGACATTGATACCTCTTTGATCATAAGATCTCCAGTATTGAACGTCTCTTTGTAATCCTTGGGAGAATGCTGCTGTGGCGCATCCAGCAACCAATAGCGCAGCGGTAATAAACTTTTTCATAATTTTTTTGGATTAAAGATTAGGTTGGAATGAAGTTTTAAAGGAAAGTTTTACATCATCCTCCGTTTTTACTGTACCCATTAAGGCAGTTGGAGGTGTGATGGAAAAGAATGTCAGCTTAGTATCTAGACTACCTTCGAAAGTGAATTTCCCAGCCGCAGTACTTAATTTGACTGGGAAGCTTACTGCCTTGGTAACTCCAGCAATGGTCAAATCACCTTTCGCTGTGAATGAGCTCCCAGAGCCGGTCAATTCTTTCAGATTGAATTTTATTTCTTTGTTTTTATCGGTATTCAAAGCCTTGTATGCATTTGAATCCAGTCCCTTGGTTCCGCTTTTTAAAGTTTCGGCCGGGATGCTAAGGCTTAAATTTTGAGCCCCTTTAAATTGTCCTGCTTCGACAATAAATAGTCCCTCACCTTTGGCGGTAGAGGACTCCATATGCCAATCGTGCAAGGTGGATCCCCCTTCCACTTTGAAAGTCGGAGCTGAGGACAAGGTGTATTTTATCTGGGAGAAAACTTCAGTAGTGCAAAGAACTAAAAATGCACTTACTGGAATGAGGAATTTGGCTGCTAGTTTCATCGTTCAGTTGGACGTTTTGATGAAGCTAAATTCAGCCTTTGTTGAAAAGAATTACCTGACGAAAATCAGTAAAGTGGATGATTGATCGCAGATGAAGAAATGACTTTTTGGAATTTTATATGGTAAATACCGAATAATTGACCATTTTCAGAATATAAATTACATTCATTAGAATTTTTCAATATTATATTTTTAAAAATGAGATTTAGGGAAATAAATCAACATTTTCAGTGCTTTTTGACACAGAAGCCCACTTTTTTGGAGTTAAAGGCTATTGAAAATGGTGTTTTTATTTCTGGATTGCTTCCAAAAATCCTTCTTTTAACTTTTTCTCCCGATCAAAAAGCAGAGGGTAATTAGTTCTCCCTCGCACAGGCCAATTATTTAACCAAGTTCTGCCATCATGTAGTCCCCAAAAAGTAACCCGGTCAATTTTGTCGCCGTGTTTTTGAAAAAGCTTAAAAAGGGAAACGTAGCGCTCCACCAGTTGAACTTCCAATTCTTTAGGCAAGCCGACTTTATATGGATTCCATTCTTCGGATTCTGCAAAATTGATATTCAGATCAGCCCCTTCGGAATCTGAAGGTCGGGGAAGCATATCTATATCAAGCTCAGTAATGCTCACCTTAAATCCAGCCTTATGGATATCTAAAATCGCTTGCTCGATTTGTTCTAAACTTGGCGAATTCAAACGATAATGTCCCTGCATTCCAATCCCATCTATTCGTACCCCCTTTTCTCTTAACTGAATTGCCATTTTCAGAATGGCCTTTCTTTTCTCAGGTTTCCAAACATTGTAATCATTGTAATAGAGTTCAGCTCCTGGATCTACCTCATTAGCCTTCTTAAAGGCTTTTTGGATAAAATCTTCCCCTATCAAAGTGTACCAATTGGTTTTTCTCCAAGTTCCATCATCCTCAAAAGCCTCATTTACCACATCCCAACTGTCAATTTTCCCTTTGTATCTTCCCACAACCTTGGCGATATGATCCTCCATTCTTTGAGTTAGATCTTCTCGGCTAAGAAAATTCCCCTTTTCATCTTTAAAAACCCACTCCGGGGTTTGTTGATGCCAGACCAAGGTATGACCGATGACAAAAGCATTCATACGCTCCCCAAAAGCCACAAAAGCATCTCCAAATTCAAAATTATATTCATTGGGTCGAGGATGAATTGGTCCCCATTTCAGTCCATTTTCTGAAGTAATGGAGTTGAAATGCAAATTCAGCAAGGAATCCGCTCCCGCCTCTTTACCCGTCACTTGAGCTAAATTGACGGCTGCCCCAAGTTTAAAATCCGATTCGAATAGCTTATAAAGTCCCTCTTTTTGAGAAGAATCAAAAGAAACTAGGAGAAGGAATAGGGGTAGAAGCAGTAGGGACTTTTTCATTTTTGTCTGGGCTTAGTCTTTACCGCTTCCCTTAAATTGATCTTCCTTATAGGCAAAAAGAATATTGAACGTGGTCAAGGAACCATAACAACGGGTAATGTATTGCTGCAATCCCACCCGGTCTTCGTCGTCTAGCTTGGGATGATTATTGATATTTTGCTCTAAAACCCTAAGCTTTTCCCGAACCATTACGATTTTATGAAAGAAAGTCTCCAAAGGAATTTCCTTGGATTGCAAGCTTTTGTCTGAAGGTTCAATAACCAAAGTCCCCCCCATCCACTTTCCTCCCAAGGGAATTAAAGGTGCTCGCTCTGAAGTGGCCATTAATGCCTCTCGAATGGCTCTTTCCACATCTTTCATGGTCAGCATGGGAAAATCGGGCACTTTTGCTTCTTCAATGGTAAATCCTTCGTAATCTCTTGCCAGAGTTTTTACCTCCTCGGTGTTTGAAAAATAGATTTTATAATAGGTGGAATCCACAGAAACAATCACTCCGGACCCAAACTTAGGATGGCCAATTCGGCTTCCAACTCCTAATTCACTTGCTGACATAGTTTTAATAATTTTTACTTACCTAAAATAGAAAGAAAGGCTAGAATTTAAATTCTTGCCCTCAAAATTCAACTTGCATGTAACATTTCTAAATCGAAAGCATTAATCCATTTGCATAGGTATTTCTTAACTTACCTTCCCAAACCCAGCATATAATGAAGAAATTTTTTATTCAAGGCACATCGGCCTTCCTAGGCTTTACCTTTTGGGGAGCCGGAATGGTCAAACTCTACAATGGACACAATTTCATCCAATGGATTGGTCCCCCTTGGTTGGTGGAAAGGCTGGTGGAGTTTGACCTGGGTCTTTTTGCCCAGTTCATTGCGATTTGCCAAATCATCATTGGATTTATGCTGATTACGACCCGCTATAAATTACTTGGGGGAATCATGTTGATTCCTATGATCCTAAACATTTTGATGGTGACCATTTCCCAAAACTGGAGAGGAACCCCTTATGTCCTGACAGGTCTTTTAGCCATGAATATTTTTGTCCTCTGGCAATACCGAAATTACTTCAAACCCATCCTGAATGAATCAACAGATTTCCCAAAAAGTATTCAATCTTCCAAAACCTGGATCGGTCATTTGGTTTGGTTGAGCGGATTAGGGCTGTGCTTGGCTTCTATTTGGGTTTCCTACCAAAACTTGGTCGCAGCATTTGTCATGGCCGGTCTTGGCTTGCTTACCGGAATTTTATCCTTTAAAACAGATCAACACTTTACTCAAACCCATTAATCATCTCCAAAATCAGCACAATGAAAATCTTTCCTTATCTCAATTTTGATGGCCAAGCCGAAGAAGCTATGCGCTTTTACCAATCCATATTAGGCGGAGAATTCGAAGGCCCGATCGGGCTTTTTGGTGAAATCCCGGGAATGGATATTCCAGAGGAGGAAAAGGGACGGGTGATGCACGCGTCACTTAGAATCAATGACTCGGTCAAAATCATGGCATCAGACACCAGCCCTTTTATGGGACATGTTTGGATCAAAGGAAATCACAACTACATCTCCATTGATGCGCCTAGCAAAGAAGAAGGTGAGCGCTATTTTAAGGGACTTTCCGCCGGAGGAAAAGTGGAAATGGAGTACCAAAAAACTTTCTGGGGAGCATATTTTGGTAGTTTTGAGGATAAATTTGGAATCTCTTGGATGATTAATTACGACCTAAAATCCGGAGAAGAATAAATCATTTATGACAAATTCATCACTGAAAGTAGCCTTAGCTCAAATCGCCCCAGTTTGGCTAAATAAAGAAGCCACCCTTTCCAAAGTAAAAAACTCAATCAAAGAAGCCGCTGACCAAGGATGCGAATTGATCATCTTCGGAGAAGGACTTGTACCTGGTTATCCTTGGTGGACCTCAATCACCAACGCTTCCGCTTGGGATGATAAAATCCAAAAAGAAATCCATGCTCACTATGTCCGAAACGCCGTTCAGATTGAAAGGGATGATTTGAAAGAAATCCAGGATATGGCCAAAAAAAGTAAAATGGCCATTTACCTGGGCATCATTGAGCGACCAGTGGATCGCGGTGGACATAGCCTTTATTGCTCATTGGTTTACATTGACCCAAAAGGTGAAATTCAGTCTGTTCACCGAAAGCTACAGCCAACCTACGACGAGCGATTGACTTGGTCTCCAGGAGATGGAAATGGACTGCAGGTTCATCCACTCAAGGACTTTACAGTTGGGGGATTGAACTGTTGGGAAAACTGGATGCCATTAGCTAGAACTGCATTGTATGGATTGGGAGAGAACCTCCACGTAGCCGTTTGGCCAGGATCAATCCGAAACACAGAAAATATTACCCGAATGATTGCTCAAGAAGGAAGGTCCTTTGTGATCTCTGTTTCGAGTTTGATGCGAAAAACGGACTTTCCAGAAAGCACTCCCCATCTAGATTTTATCTTGGAAAATTGCCCAGAAGTCCTTTCTGATGGAGGAAGTTGTATTGCCGGACCGGATGGGAAATGGATTTTAGAGCCTGTAGTTTTGAAGGAGGGCTTATTTGTCCAAACTTTGGATTTTAACCGAGTCTTGGAAGAAAGACAAAACTTCGATCCAGTAGGCCATTATTCAAGACCTGATGTACTTGAGCTCAAAGTAAACCGGTCCCGACAAAGCAGCGTTAGGTTTGAGTAAATTTACGGATTGAACTATTCAGTACTTACCACTTTTATTTCATTATGAACAAATTTGGCTTCGGGTTTCTTATAGCGGTGATTCTTTTTGCCGGTTTTTGGATTTTCTACCAAGGGAAACAAGAGCGGGAGGAACTTCGTGCAAGCTCTGAGCTTATCCAAAAACAAGTCAACCAAGTAGGAAAGCTTATTGTCACTGAAGGATACTATTCTAAAGTTTTCACTTTCAAAAACTCTCAAAGCCTATTTTTAAATCTTTTCTCCTCAGACAAGAAAGCCTTGGTAGTAGTCAATACCAAGGCTACTGTAGAATACGATCTCAGGCAGCTCGAAGTAGAAATCAATGAAGCTGAGAGGACACTGATTCTGAAAAAAATCCCTGAACCCGTCCTCAACATCTATCCCGAAATCGAGTACTATGATGTGACGCAGGATTACTTCAATGCCTTTGACGAAAAGGATTACAATAAAATCAAAAACTCCGTCACAACTCAAATCAGGGCTCAAATCGAGCAATCTGACCTAATGAAAAACTCCAGAGAGCGCCTCATGGTAGAACTCACCAATCTCTTTGTCCTGACCAAATCAATGGAATGGACTCTGATGTACGAAGGAGAAATCATCGAGAATCAGGAGCAACTGCAGCTGATCAGAAGATAGATGAAGAACAATCTAAACCCAGCTTTTCTGATTTATAGGCTCACACAATTTCAAACCACTTAAACCCGGCCATTTCAACTTTTCTTCGCTGCGGTTTGTGTCTCCTTTACCGTGGTTTATATCCCCTTCACCGTGGCTTGTGTTCCCTTCACCGTGGTTTGTGTCCCCACAAACCACTTCCAATCAAACCCCTCTTCCCGAAGCCGCCAAAGGAATATCCGTCAAATCCTGAATTCTCACAGGTTTACTTTGCTCGATTGAATTTCTTGCTGCAATTCCAATCAAACATGCCATGGCACCATCTCGACTTCCAGCGGATTGTCTCCATGGATCGGAAGCATTTTGATCCAAGAAGAGTTTGTCTTTTAGTCGGGTATCTCCTCCACCATGGCCGCCGCCTCCGTGAGGAATAGTAATGATTTCCCGCTCTCCAAAATTTTTGGTCAGATGGATTTCATCTTCGGCTTTTTCTTGCCAAGGTTGACTCTCTTTAATCCAAGCCTCTAATCTTCCTTTTGTACCATTAAAGGCAATTCTATAGCCTTCGTATGGCGAATAAGTGGTCAGTGAATAGCTGACTTGGACTTTGTTTTTGTATTTGATCTGCACGGCCATTTTGTCGTAAATGTCAATTTCCTCACGGAAAACACATCCATCTCGATGATAGCCGTCGTACTTTTCTGCATCTACATAGAGCTTGGTCAGGTGCTCGCTTTTGGTGATATCCCAGAAGAAATCACACTTTGAAGCATGAGGACAACCTCTACAAGTGGTATGACGATAAGGGCCATTTTTCCCGTAAAACTCAAGGTCTCCATAGGCATAAACTTCCTCAGGATCGGAATCGATCCACCAGTTTAATAAGTCAAAATGGTGACTTGCTTTGTGCACCAAAAGGGTTCCGCTGTATTCCCTCTGTCCATGCCATCTTCGAAAATAATCCGCTCCGTGTGAGGTGTTGAGATACCAATGAAAATCCACAGAAGTAAGATCTCCTATTTCCCCGTTTCGAAGTAGCTCATACAATTTTTGTCTATGGGGAGAATAGCGATAGTTGAAGGTTACGATCAATTTTTTCCCCGATTTCTGCTCTGCATCCAAAATCGCCTGCATCTTTTTTTCATCGGTGGTCATAGGCTTTTCGGAAATCACATTCATTCCAGCCTGAAGGCCTTTGATGATGAACTCATGATGGGTAGAGTCCATGGTGGTCACAATCAAAACGTCCGGTTTGGTTTCCCGAAGCATTTGATCTGTATCCAAAAAAGTAGGACAAGTGACTCCCATATAGGTTTTGCCATAGGCAAGACGTCCTTCATTTTTATCCGCCAATCCCACAAATTCAATCTGATCTTTGTAGGCTCTGACCACATCCCTACCCCACATAGCCAAACCTCGAACTCCTGTTCCAACCAAGGCCAATTTCATTTTCTCCCCAGGTCGGTTAAAAATAGTAAGTGCCTCTGCAACTGGATGCAAAAACATTGAACCAGCTAATGCACTTCCCGTTAGGGCTATAAAGTCTCTTCTGGATTGAAGTTGTTTACTTTTCATGGTATTTGGGTTAATAGTAATCGAAATCAAGTTAAACAATTGAAGAAAAAGCGAAACCAAAAGTTACGGAAACGATTTTCCTAAGTACAGGAACGGAAAACAACTATTCTGAAAGACTTTTCAATTATTTTTAAAACCTCAAGCCTAACCTATGGACCGCACCCTTTCGTTTCGGAGTCTTTTCCGAATTAGCAGACCAATCAATCTGCTGATGGTTGCCTTCGCCCAGTTTATGGCTGCCTATTTTTTAATTGAAACGAGCAATATCGGACTGCCGGTTCTTCAGGATTTTAGGCTTTATCTATTGGTGCTCTCCACGGTAATGATCACCGCGGCAGGATACATGATCAATGACTATTACGATGTCAAAATAGACTATGTCAATCGGCCTCAGGAAGTCGTGGTCGGCAAGGGGATCAAAAGAAGAATGGTAATCTTTCTTCATTCCCTGTTCAACTTCACTGCCATTGGTTTAGGTTGGCTGGTTTCTCCAAGAATTGCGATGGTCAATTTCTTTGCCGCTTTTCTGCTTTGGCTCTATAGCAATCAACTCAAACGGGAGCCATTTATTGGCAATCTTGCCGTGGCATTTCTGACCGGACTCTCCATTTATTTGGTGGCTTTTTATTACCAGAAAAATGAATTGTTGGTGTTGACTTATGCCATTTTTGCATTTTTCCTAAACCTTATCCGGGAAATCATCAAGGACATAGAGGATCGTCCCGGCGATCGAAAACATGGGTGCAGAACCTTGCCCATCGTAATCGGATTTCGAAAGACCAAACAGGTGATTTTTGTGATCGCAATCTGCTTTGTTGGGGCTATTCTAACGGTAACTTTCCAACTCTCCAATTCCAATTTATTTGCGTTTTTCGGAATCTTGGGTGTGGTTTTTTTCGGATTTATGTGGAAAGTCTATAAAGCCGACCGAAAAAGAGAATTCACCCAATTGAGCGCCTGGGCCAAACTATTGATGCTGGCAGGAACGATGAGTATGGCATTTCTTTGATTTATGATTTTGGATTTACGAGATCTAAAAAAACTACACCTACTTTACAAATTTTCAACTTCCATCTTATCAATAAAAACGATCTTCATTTAGCAATTCCCTAGCTAAAGCCTTACTTTCATGCAAATTTTCTAAAAAATGCGTGAAGCAAAGGTCTTGGTCATTAAAATCGGTTCAAATGTCCTCACCCAGGCCAATGGCTTGCCGGATTTGGATAGAATGAAGCATTTGGTGACGGAGATTCATGCCTTAATTTCCTCAGGGAAAAAAGTTGTCTTGGTTAGTTCCGGTGCTGTTGCTTTCGGGAGACAAAGTATAGCTTTGCCTGAAAAACTTAACCCGGTTTTTAAAAAACAGATTTGGGCTTCTACGGGTCAAATCCGTCTGATCAATCAGTATCAGGATTTCTTTGGAAAACTGAATCAACCTATTGCACAAATTTTGGTAACCAAGGAGGACTTCAGGGATCGAAAGCATTTTCTAAATATGAAAAACTGTGTCGAAGCTTTGCTTCAGCAAGGAATCCTTCCCATCATCAATGAAAATGATACCGTAACGATTACGGAACTGATGTTCACCGACAATGATGAATTGGCCAGTCTAACCGCGGCGATGATCAACGCGGATACCTTGATGCTCCTCACCAATGTGGATGGGATTTTCACCGGCAATCCTTCAGATCCTTCTTCAGAATTGATCGAAAAAGTGGCCTCATCCATGCCTGAGGTGTCTAGCTATATTTCTGCAACCAAATCTTCTTTTGGAAGGGGAGGCATGCTGACCAAGTATGCCATGGCCAAGAAATCAGCCGATTTGGGTATTCAGGTCATAATTGCAAATGGGAAAAAGGATGGGATTTTGTCTGATTTCGCTTCCAAAAAACTTCGATGCACCTGGTTTGAACCCAAAAAAGTCAAACAAGCCACCAAAAAATGGTTGGCTCATGGAGCACAATATTACAAAGGAGAAATCACCATCAATGAAGGGGCAAAAAACTCCCTCACTTCCTCCGTTATCCGAAGTCTTTTGCCGATTGGGATTACCCAGATTGAAGGGGAATTTTCCAAGGGTGATATCCTCTTAATCCGAGATGAAAAGGGTGAAAAGATAGGTTTGGGCAGGGCGGAATACACCTCCAAACTAGCAGCAGAGCGTTTGGGTCAAAAAAACCAAAAGGCCTTGATTCATTACGATTACCTATACCTTTTTGATCATGAGTGAGCTGGATTCCATATTTCAATCCGTAAAAAAGTCGAGTCGGAAGCTTTCTGGGATTTCTGACAAAACTGTCCATGAAGTCCTTTCTGATTTAGCAGATTTAGCTGTACAAGAAGTCGATTTCTTATTGGCAGAAAATCATAAAGACCTAGCCAAAATGGATCAAGGCAATCCCATGTATGATAGGCTTTTGCTAAATGAGTCGAGAATAAAAGGAATCGCTAAAGAAATACTACAGGTAAAAACCCTCCCCAGCCCTTTAGGAATCATTTTAGAAGAAAAAACTCTGGAGAATGGGCTGCTTCTGACCAAGACGACTGTTCCTCTTGGAGTCATTGGGATCATTTACGAGGCCAGACCCAATGTCACTTTTGATGTATTTACTTTAGCTCTTAAGTCAGGAAATGGCTTGATTCTTAAAGGCGGTTCGGATGCAGATTTTTCAAATCGTGCAATTCTAAGTCTGATTCACCGAGTTTTAGAAAAACACAATATTCCCACAGAAGCATTTGTTCTGCTTCCCGCTGATCGGATGGCAACCAAGGCCCTACTCGAGGCAGTTGGTTTTGTGGATGTAATTATTCCCCGAGGATCTCAGGGTCTGATTGATTTTGTGAGACAAAATTCAAAAGTTCCCGTGATCGAGACAGGTGCTGGAATTGTCCATACCTATGTGGATGAAACGGCTGATTTGACTAAAGCCAAGCAGATCGTCCATAATTCAAAAACCCGCCGTCCAAGTGTATGCAATTCTCTGGATTGCCTGATCATTCACGAAAAGTTGCTTTCGAATTTGGATGAATTAGTCTCACCCTTGTTGCAAAGTGGGGTTCAGATCTTCGCAGATGAAAAAGCTTTCGATGCCCTTTCCTCCAATCCCTTAATCCAAAAAGCTGAAGAAAGTCATTTTGGAACTGAATTTTTGAGCTTGAAAATGGCCATCAAAACCGTATCAAATCTAGAAGAAGCCTTGGAGCATATTGCGACCTACTCTTCCAAACACTCAGAGGCAATCATTTCAGAAAATCCTGAACATGTTCGTCAATTCCTTTTGGAAGTGGATGCAGCAGCGGTTTATGCGAATGCTTCTACTGCTTTTACTGATGGAAATCAATTTGGCTTAGGAGCCGAAATAGGCATCAGCACCCAGAAGCTTCATGCCCGTGGGCCTATGGCTCTTAGGGAATTGACCAGCTACAAATGGATTGTTCAAGGAGATGGGCAGATTAGGGCTTGAGGCCTTTTGTGTCCAAACTCACACTTTCTTTTTGAAGATTTCAATAGTTTTGGTGAAAATCCAGAATTATGAAAAGAATCCTAGCTCCAGTTTTTACCATTATTATTGCCCTAAGCTCCTGTTCAGGAAATAAAACCGAATCCCAAACAACTGAGACAGTTTCTACCCAAGCTGCCGTAGTAAATCTTTCTCCTCAAAAGTTTCTGGAAAAAAGTCCGAATGGGGTAATCATTGATGTAAGAACCCCTGCCGAAATCGCACAAGGAAAAATCGCGGGATCTGTGGCAATGGATTATTATCAGCCAGATTTTTGGAACAAAGTCCAGGAATATCCCAAGGACAAGGAGATCTATCTGTATTGTGCTGTTGGAGCGAGAAGTGAGGATGCTGCACAGAAACTAATCCAGCAAGGATACACCAAAGTCTACCATCTGCAAGGTGGGATTCAAGC
This sequence comes from Algoriphagus boseongensis, assembly GCF_004362805.1. Classification (GTDB taxonomy): domain Bacteria; phylum Bacteroidota; class Bacteroidia; order Cytophagales; family Cyclobacteriaceae; genus Algoriphagus; species Algoriphagus boseongensis. The sequence goes on along the minus strand of NZ_SNYF01000007.1, from coordinate 173,817 downwards.
TTGGTATCAAAACGGACTTCCCATTTCTCAGGAATAAATTTCCTCCATTTATCCCATTCTTCTTGATTTTTTAGGAATAGGTTTATTGCTTAAGGGGAATTCAATCACCCTGTTTATGAACTTTAAATCGATCTATTTCTGGGGGATCTTGATTCTCCTTTTATCCTGTGCTGATCCAAAATCTCAAGTTGAAATTCAGGGACTGGAAGAAAAGGTGGAAGTATTCCGGGATTCTATCGGGATCAACCACATTTTCGCCCAAAACGAGCATGACCTGTTTTTCACTCAAGGGTACATGGCTGCAAAAGACCGTCTTTTCCAATTTGAAATCTGGAGAAGGCAGGCTACCGGTACATTGTCCGAAATACTTGGCGAAAGAGAGCTAAAACGAGATATTGGGGTCAGACTTTTTAAATTCAGGGGAGAAAAATCAAAGGAATTAAATCACTACCACCCCCGGGGGGAGATGATTGTGGATGCCTTTGTGGCAGGAGTCAACCAATACATTTCAGAGGCTAGATCCAATCCGGAAAATCTTCCGATTGAATTTCAAATGTTGGGAATCCTGCCAGAGCCTTGGACTTGGGAGGTGGTCATTTCAAGACATCAGGGGCTTTTAGGGAATGCAACCAATGAATTGAATTTTAGCAGAATTGTAAGTCTAATCGGATCAGAAGAAACAAAGAAATACTTCAATTTTCATCCAAATGATCCTGTCCTTGATTTGGATCCCTCGATTCCAAAAGAATTGCTTTTCAAGGATATTCTTGGTCCATATCGGGCCTTTAGAAATTCCGTAGATTTTTACCCGGAAGATATCAAGCCCGAATTCAGGAAAGAGGAAAAAGAATTTCAAGAGGCTTTATCCTTTTTGAAGGAAGAAAAGGACCTCACCGAAAGGTCAGATGAATTTGCAAATGGAAGCAATAACTGGGTAATCAGTGGATCAAAAACAGAAAGTGGATTTCCATTTATGGCAAATGATCCCCATCGCGCTCAGGCCGTACCATCGCTACGATACTGGGTTCATCTCAATGCTCCAGGCTGGAATGTGATAGGAGGAGGAGAACCAGAAATCCCTGGAGTTTCCATTGGCCACAATGATTTTGGTGCTTGGGGACTTACCATTTTCAGCACGGATTTCGAAGACATTCGGGTGTATGAACTCAATCCTTCTGACTCTAATCAATATTTCTACAAGGGTGAATGGGTAAACTTTAAAATTGAATACGACACCATTCAGGTTAAAGGCAAGAACCCAGTTCCAATCAGACATTTATATACCATCCATGGTCCTGTGACCTTTGTAGATACCGAATTGGGAAAAGCAGTTGGCATGCAATGCGCTTGGCTTGAACCAGGAGCAGCTCCTTATTTGGCAAGCTTAAGTATGGGCCAGGCAAAAAACTGGGAGGAATTTCGGGCCGCCTGTACCTTGAATTTTGTTCCTGGGGAAAATATGATCTGGGCTGATCGGGCAGGAAATATCGGCTGGCAAGCCACTGGAATCCCGCCAATTCGAAGGGGTTTTTCTGGTTTGGTGGCGACTTTGGGAGATGGAAGCAAGGAATGGGATGGGTATCTCCCCATTGCCGAAAAACCTCATGAATACAATCCGGATCGAGGATTTATTGCGACAGCCAATCAAAATGTGGCTCCGGAAAATTATCCCTTCGGAGATGCCTTGGGATACGAGTGGGCAGATGATTTCCGGGCAAAAAGAATCCAAGAAGTTTTAAGCCAAAACAAAAAATTCTCAATAGAAGAAATGGGTGCGCTTCAGAACGACTATTTATCTCTTCCTGCAAGAAAATTGATTCCTTTTTTGGAGAAAATAACCTTCGAAGACCCTCAGGCTGATTCTTTGAGACAAGTGATTTTGAAATGGGATTTTGTATTGGATAAAAACTCAATCCCGGCTGGCGTCTATGTGATGTGGGAAAGAACCCTTAGAAACCAAGCTTCAGAGCTTTTTGTGCCGGAGAAAATCCGGAGCCTAGTTGGAAGTCTATCTATGACCCGAGTAATCCAATGGGTAGAAAATCCCGGTCTAATAATTGCTAAAAACGCCGAGGAAGAAAGAAACAATTGGCTCAAATCCAGCTTTGAAGAGGCAATTTCTTCGCTTAAGATAAAATTGGGAAATAACTTATCAGCTTGGCAATACGGACAGGAAGCCTACAAGCATGCTATTATTCGCCATCCTCTGAGCGCTGCAGTTTCTTCAGATTGGGAAAAGAAATTAAATCATGGGCCAGTACCTCGAGGCGGTTATAGCTATACTCCTGGTGCAAATTCTTATGGAGACAATAACAGTTCAGGAGCCTCCTTTCGAATAATAGTGGACACAGGAGATTGGGAGAAAACCCTAGGGATCAATACCCCAGGCCAATCAGGCAATCCGGAAAGCCCTTTTTATGGAAATTTATTCCCGATCTGGGCAGAAGACAGGTTCCTGACTATTCCTTTTTCAAAAGAAAAAATTCAAAATTCCTCTTTTCAAAGAAATCTACTTTCCCCCGGATCAAAATAAATAACAAGAAAAAAGGCCCAAGAAATTGGGCCTTACTTTTTCCCCATTTGATCAATAAAGATCCAAAATCACATAATGGACCCCTGCAAGATCAAATGACTCCCCTTTTTTCTTTCCTTTCATAGCTGGAAATATGGGAGCCTTGGAAGAAATCCCAAAAAGTGAAGTCCCATTTACCTCCACCAACTCCACGGAAGTTGATATAAAGAAAATTCTCTGGTCCGTCACTACTACTGCCCCAAACTCGGCTTTCTCGCAAACTTTTTCCGGGTTTATGGTTTCTAAAGTATTGAGCTCATTTTGGAGGAAGGTCAACTCATGTTCCATTCTTACCAGAAGTTCATTCTGCCCTGCCGCCCTGCTCGTTTCCTGACTTTCGGTTTCATCCCGAGTCGTAATCTCAGCCCGAATGATCTCAATTTCTTTTTCGAAATCCGCGATAATCAATTCTTGTTTTTTGATACAAGCTTCGAGAATACTGGTTTTGGGAATTCGTGCATCCTTCATGGCTTTGGGATTTTGGTTACTCAAGTCTACCTTAAATTATCTTCTTAAAAAATGATGAAAGTCACCCAGAAAACTGGTTGTTATCAAGGACTTCCAATTTGAATTCAGATAATTCTGGACTTTGGGGATGAAAAAAATTAATTTGATCATTCCTTTTCACGTAAACCCCGTTCATGCAATCTCTTTTGAAATATTTCAAGTCCAGAAAAAAGTCCCTGAATTTTTTGCTGAGGTATTCCAAAAGAAAGTTTAGCCAAAAAGCTTTTCACCGATTCCGGGTAGAGGTAAAAAAGATGAACACCTTACTCCTAATTATCCAAGCAACAGATCAAAATTTTGATAGAAAAGCCTTGAAGAAACCGCTTCTGAAACTTTTCAGGAAAGCAGGGGAAATCCGGGAGCTCCAAATTGAAAAAGATCTGCTTTCTGAAGACAAAGTTCTAGATCAGCTTCCTTTTTTGAAAAAAGACCTGGGAAAGGAAATCCAGCAAAAGAGAAATGAGTTTTTCAAAATCAGAACCTACTCTAGTTCCAAAAAAATCAGAAAGAAATTCAAGCTGATCAAAAAGGATCTTAAGAAAATTCAGCCTTCTGAATTCTCCTATTTTCTGGAAGGGCAATGGGAAGATATCCTTCATTTGGTTTCAGATGGAATAGATTTTAGCAATGCACATTTGCTGAGGAAAAAATTAAAAACCTATCAATATGCACTGGAGATTTTAGGGAAGAACACCTTACCCATCCATTTTGCCGAGGTGGAAGAGCTGAGCAAACTCTTAGGAGCCTGGCACGATAGGGATGTATTTCTTCAGCGAGTAAAAAATCAAAACTTGTCAGAAAAAATAGCAGAATCTGAGCGGGAAATTTTTAATCGCTTCATTGCACAAATGACCAAAGAATCAGACAACTATTTACAGGATATCCAAACCAAATTGGCTCTTCTTCAGTAAAATCTTTAATTCTAAAAAATACTAGACCAACTCCAATGAAAGCCTCCTATAGATCTCACTATTGCTCTCCCGATGAAATTCAACTAAAGGAAATCCCCATTCCTGAACCTAAAGCAAATGAGGTTTTAGTGGAAATTAAGGCAACCACAGTTAACCGTACAGATATGGGTGTCCTTACCGGAAAACCCTATGCCATGCGGGCTTTTGCGGGTTTTCCCAATCCCAAAAAGCCCGTTACGGGGACAGATTTTGCCGGGATAATCAAAAAAGTTGGGGCAGAAGTCAAGGAATTCAAAGAAGGAGACAGGGTTTGGGGATTCAATGACAATGGAGCAGGGACTCATGCTGAATTTGCCTGCTACCCAGTAAAGGATGCTTTGCTGAAATTCCCAGATTCCATCGATTTTGCTGAAATGGTAACCTGTGCCGAAGGAGCTCATTATGCTGTCAACTTTATCAATAAAGTGAATCTATCAGCAGGAATGAAGGTTTTGGTCAATGGAGGAACTGGAGCTATTGGTTCAGCGGCCATCCAAATCCTAAAATCTATGGGAATAGAAGTTACAGCGGTTTGCTTTCAAAAAGATGCTGAACTCGTGAAAAGCTTAGGACCCGACCGGGTAATTGAAATAGAAAAACAGGATTTTACACAAGAAAATCACCACTATGATTTTGTATTTGATGCAGTGGGAAAAAGTAGATTTTCCCTTTGCAAAAGAATCCTCAAACCTGATGGAATTTACATTTCTTCGGAATTAGGCCCTAACTGGGAAAACCTCTGGAGAGCCATGGGAACACCTTTTTTGGGAAAACCAAAGGTTATTTTTCCTATTCCCACTGATATTCAGGAAAGCATGAAAAAGGTTCAAGACCTATACTTGCAAGGAAAATTCAAGCCTTTGATTGACCCGAAAAGATTCACATTGGACCAAATCCGCGAGGCTTTTACCTATGTTTCCTCAGGCAAAAAGATTGGAAATGTGATTCTGGAAATTTAATTCTCAATGTTTTTTTAGGGCTAAAAAGCCCATTTTTATCACTAATGATGCTTGACTAGTTTTGCTGCTATTTCATCCAATTGGCTTTGGAATTTTTGCACGGAAAGCAAGCCGTCCTCATGAAGTGCCTTTAGATTAGGTAGGTCAGCTTTGTCCATTTCAGAACTTGCATTCTGAAGCAGGGGCTCGATCCGATAGTAGTCTTCGCTGTTCTTACCTGGAAGAGTTCCGTAGATTTTTCTGAGTTGGTAATCTACAGTTTCTGAGTTTCCGCTCATCATGATATCGATCAGCGGCTGAACCCACTTGATCAAACCCGCATCTTTAAATTCCTTGAAATAATAGGGAGTTTTCACGGAACCTGTACCAATGGAAACCATCAGCATATCCTTTGCCGAAGGCTTTACCGGTTTTTTCTCATCCGAAAGTTCTGTTTTGAAATTGAGTTTTCGGCATTCAGAATAAGCGCACAATGCCGGATTATTTGCAAATACTCCTCCGTCAATCAAGGTATGAGGAGTGCCAAAAATGGAATAAATATGAGCGGGCTCGAAATAGGTTGGCGCTGCGGAAGTGGATCTGGCCACATCTTTAAAGTAAAAATCATTGATATCGGACTTGGCATCACATGAGGTGAAAAAATGAGCTTTTCTGTTTCGGATATCATAGCTTGTAATCAGACAAGGTTTCAAAGATTGACTCAACCTCAGCTCCCCAAAATAATTCTTGAGCGCATTTTCCAATTCCTTCTCTGAATATCTTTCATCAAATAAGCCTCCTCCCCTTTTGATCTTGTCTGAAAAGGTGACGTCAAATATTTCATCACCCTGATCCAAGTAGAGTTTCAGGGCATCGCTTGCAGAGAATCTGTATTTCTTATTTTCATCTGGACAAAGCAGAATCAAACCCAAAATTCCTCCCGTACTTGTGCCTGCCACAAAATCAAAATACTCCCCGATTCTGGCATCTGGATTTTGAGAAAGCTCTTGGATTTTCTTTTCAAGGTAGGTAAGAATTGTCCCGGGTAATATTCCCCGAATTCCCCCTCCATCAATGGATAAAATTCTAATCTTCTTCATAAAAATTGAGTTTAAAAGTAATCCAAGCTAAGCGATAATCTCCTGATTTCCAAAGAAAAAACCTCAGTTAAATCTTATTTTTTCAACTTTAAGTCCAAAAGATGAAAATCAGTCATTCAAGAAAAATACAACTGAAAACTTTCCTGAAAAGACCGATTTTCCTACCAGAAAATCAATTCAGCATGTGACTTTTGTCATTCGTATTCAGGCTTTTACGAGCGAAATTAGGAGAGTAAATAAAGTATTAACCATAAACATTACCAGCCATGAGCACTCTAGTTAGAAAAAATCGAAGCTTCTGGCCAAAAATGATGCAGGATTTTTTTGGCACAGAAAATCCCTTTGAGTTGGAAGAAAACTTCGGATTTATGGAAAAATCCGCAGAAATCCCTTCTGCCAATGTCATTGAAAATGATCATGAATTTAAGGTGGAACTCTCCGCTCCAGGCTTTGAAAAGAAAGATTTCAAGGTGGAGGTGGTGGAAGGAGTTCTTAACATCTCCGCTGAGAAAAAGAATGAGGTGAAAGAGGAAAAGGACAATTACATGAAAAAAGAATTTTCCTATTCCAGCATCAGGAGATCGTTTGCACTTCCAGAATACGTCGATGAAAATAAAATTGATGCTAAGTACGAAAAGGGAATTTTGAACCTGATCCTACCTAAAAAAGCATTGAATATGCCTAAAGCAAAAAAGGCCATTGAAGTAGTCTGAAAGGATATTTTTTAATCATAGGGTAAACCCCGGCATTGGCTGCACGGGGTTTTCCTTTTTGGTATAACTCGAATTAAAATAAGCCAGAAATCACCCCATCAGAATTGATATTCACTGATTCCGCAGATGGCACTTCAGGCAAACCTGGCATTCGAAGAATTTCTCCCGCTATGGGCACCAAAAAACCGGCTCCTGCCGCTATTTCAAATTCCCGGATAGTAATTGCAAATCCTTTTGGCCTTCCTCTCAGCTTTTCGTTATCGCTTAGACTTTTCTGGGTCTTGGCAATACAAACAGGAAAATTTGAATAGCCCAACTCCTCAATTTTCTTCAATTGAATCTGAGCTTTCTGAGAAAGAATCACCTCGTCTGCTCCATAAATCTTTTGACTTACTTTTTTGATTTTCTCCAAAACTGAATCCTCCAAATCATATGTCGGCTGGAAACTATTTGGACAACTTTCAACGGCATCGATCACCTTTTGCCCCAAATCCAGACAACCCGCGCCTCCTTTGGCCCAACCCTCACTCAAGGCAGCCTGAACACCCAGTTTTTGGCAATGATCCAATACCAGCTGTTTCTCTGCATCGGTATCGCTGCTGAATACATTTAGCGCAACAACCACAGGAATTCCAAAACTTTGGAGGCTTTCTAAATGCCTTTCCAGATTAGGTAGGCCCTTCTCCAATGCCACCAAATCTTCCTCCGCAAGCTCTTTCAATGATTTGCCACCATGGTATTTCAACGCCCGGATTGTGGCCACTAAAACCACCGCCCTTGGAGAAATCCCTGCTGCCCGACACTTGATATTGAAAAACTTTTCAGCCCCTAGATCGGATCCAAAACCTGCTTCGGTAACCACATAGTCTCCTAGACTCAAACCTAATTTGGTTGCCAAAATGGAGTTTGTTCCTTGGGCAATATTCGCGAAAGGACCCCCGTGAATAATCGCAGGATTGTGTCCCAAAGTCTGAACCAAATTCGGCATGATCGCTTCTTTCATCAGGGTTGCCATTGCTCCCTGAGCATTCAAATCCCTTGCAAAAACAGGGGTTCCGTCCCATCGGTCTCCAACATAAATTTTGGCAAATCTTTCCTTTAAATCTTCAAGATCTTTGCTCATGCAAAGGATAGCCATCACTTCAGAGGCTGCCGTGATATTAAAGCCAGTTTCTCTCGGAATCCCTCCGTTTTTCCCTCCTAATCCAATCAGGATATTTCTCAAAGCCCTGTCATTCATATCCAAAGCCCTCTTCCAAAGGATAGTCCTTGGGTCTAATCCTTGATTTCGGGTCTTGCTTTGAATGTTATTATCTATCAATGCAGAAAGCAGATTATTGGCTTTTTCAATAGCATGAAAATCCCCTGTAAAGTGAAGATTGATATCCTCCATGGGAATCACCTGTGACCAACCTCCACCAGCAGCGCCACCCTTAATTCCAAAGACTGGTCCTAAGCTCGGTTCGCGAATTACCGCTATGGAAGAATTTCCTAATTGATTCAAACCATCATTTAGACCGATGGTAACCGTTGTTTTTCCCTCTCCTGCCGGAGTCGGGGTGATGGCAGTAACCAGAATCAGATTCGATTGCTGTACCTTTTCCTCATCGATCAAACTGATAGGTATTTTTGCTTTGTATTTTCCGTACATCTCCATCTGTTCCCTGGAAATATGTAATCGATCAGCTATGTCTTGGATAGGCCAGGGCGCTACCGAATTGGCAATTTGAAGGTCATTCATGGGTGATATTTTTTCCAAAGGAAACAGAATTTCCTTTGGTCTTGCTTGATATTTCTTGGGTTGAAAGATGATAGAAATCAGGGTTATGGACCAAGTTGGGGAATTTGGAATTACTGCTCAATTAATTCCTAAAAGCCTGAGATAAGACTCAAATCCCCTCCTGTTCAATCAGGTACACCAAAGCAGCCATTGCAGCCGCTCCCAGCTCCAATTCACGCTGATCCACTGCTTCAAAAACATCTGCCTCCGTATGATGGTAGATAAAATACTTTTGGGAATCCGGCTTCAAACCGATAAGAATCGGGCCTTGATCACGAAGTGGACCGATATCCGCTCCACCACCCGGTCTATCCAAATTCCAAACTTGATAAGGCTTAAACAAATCTCCCCAAGATTTCAATTTTTCTCTTTGGCTTTCGGTACCAGTTGAAGAAAACCCGATGGGAAGGAACCCTCCCGAATCTGATTCAATTGCAGCAATGTGCTTCTCGCCTTTCTCTTTGGCTACTCTGGCATATTCCTGACCTCCTCGAAGGCCATTTTCCTCATTCATCCACATTACTGCACGAATGGTCCGCTTAGGTTTCCACCCCAATTCTTTATACAGTCTCAGCACTTCTATAGCCTGCATACAGCCGGAGCCATCATCGTGTGCTCCCTCTCCCACATCCCAAGAATCCAAGTGTCCACCTACTGCAATAATTTCTTTCGGAATTTCACTTCCTCGGATTTCTCCGATTACGTTATAGGAAAGTTTTTCGGTCTTCATCTGACCATAAGACTCCATGTAAACTTTTAGGTCAGATTGATCTGAAAGTAAGGAACTCAGCAATTCTGCATCTTCAGTACTGATCGCTAAAGCAGGAATTTTGGGGAAATCTGGATTATACCGCTGATTTCCAGTGTGGGGATAATCATCTATTCTATTGCTCAGTGATCTCACCAAGGTGGCGATGGCACCCAATTTACTTGCTTCAGCGGCTCCCGAACTTCTTTGAGGATTTGCTTCCCCATAGGCTTCAAAGGCGTCAATTTTCTTGGGGTCCATCGGTCCATTGAAAAAGACAATTTTCCCTTTCACCTTATCTCCAAGTTCTCGTAACTCAGCTATGCTTTTTACTTCGATTACATTTCCGACTAGACCAGATGGGCCTGTTCCTTCTGTATTTCCCAAAGCAAGTGCACTTAATTCTAGTGTTCCGTGCTTTGTGGAATTGACGATTTTCACCACATCCTTCCCACCTCTGTCCCAGTGGGGAACCATAACAGGCTGAAGGTAAACGGTATCAAAGCCATAATTTTCCATCAATTGCCTGGTCCATTCCACTGCCGCCGCAGCACCTGAGGAACCAGCAAGCCTGTTACCAATTCGCTTGGTGAGGTATCGAAGGTTTTCATAGGTATGCCCTGAGCTCAATTCCGCATCATAAATTTTTCGGATATTTTCTTCATGATTTTGGCCGAAAACCACCGCGGGAAACAGGGTAAGAAAGAGCAATAATTTTTTCATAGGATTTGGCTTTGGGTAAAAATTAAAAAAAGATCTGAGGAGTAGAGAGAGTTTTTTACGATTGGCATTTTTTAGAGAATTTAATCTTGCTCGATAAACACCTTTTAGAATTTCCTTTCACCCAAATTATCAATCAGTTCCATAAGGCATTTATCCTGAATTTTTACCGAAACCGAAATACATTTTGGATATTGATTTTCTTTTGTCCAGACTTGAGACAATAGAAATAAACCAGTTTAAAAAATCCCGATAATCCTATGTGGAAAATTTTGCAACGGAAATCAATTTCTGCGGTGCTATTGACACTAGCCGTTATGGCTTGTAAATCAGAACCGGAAGATGACCCTACTATCAAACCAGAGGACAACCGATTCACCAAAGTCGTTTTGACTGAGGGAATGGATGAGCCTATGGAAATGACCTTCCTTCCAGGTGGAAAAATTCTTTTTGTGGAAAGAAAAGGTGGAGTGAAGATTCTGGATGAGGCGACACGAGAAGTGACTTTGGTAGCGACTATTCCGGTTAACACCAAATACACCAACAAAGAAGGTGTAACCAGAGAGGCTGAAGAAGGCTTGATGGGCGTCATCGCTCACCCGGATTATGCAAAAAACAACTGGATCTACATGTATTATGCAGATCCAACAGACACCAAACATGTCTTGGCCAGATGGGAGCTTCGCGGAAATGAGCTTGTTGAATCTTCAAAAAAGATCGTACTGGAAGTGCCTACGCAGCGAGAGGAATGCTGCCACACCGGAGGCGGGATGGTATTCGATGCGGAGGGAAATCTATACCTGACCGTTGGAAATAATACTGTTAATCCTCGTGAAGGCTCTTCAAACTTGGACGATCGTCCTGGATTTGAAAATAATGATGACCAGAGAGCACCTGGAAATACCAATGACTTGAGAGGTAAAATTTTAAGAATCCATCCGGAAGATGATGGCTCTTATACTATCCCTAAAGGAAACCTTTTCCCAGAAGGAACTGAAAAAACCCGTCCTGAAATCTACACCATGGGACATCGAAATCCATGGAGACCAACTTTGGACAGCAAAACTGGCTATCTCTATTGGGGTGAAGTGGGACCAGATGCTTCTGTAGACTCCATTTGGGGTCCTCGTGGATATGATGAATTCAACCAAGCTAAAGGACCGGGATTCTTTGGATGGCCTTATTTCATCGGGGATAATTTCCCTTATAACAAACATGACTTTGATGCTGGCACCTATGGAGAGCCTTTTGATGTCAACAAACCGGTAAACGAATCCAGAAACAATACCGGTCTGAGAGAATTACCAACTCCGGTAGTTCCGGCCATGATTTATTATCCTTATGGAATTTCTGAGGTTTTCCCTCAATTGGGAAGCTCAGGAAGAAGTGCGACTGGGGGTCCTGTTTTCAGAAAAGCTGATTTCAAAAAGGACGCTCCTTATGTTTTCCCAGCTTATTACGAAGGAAAATGGCTGATAGTGGACTTTATGAGAGGCTGGATTTTCGCGGTTTCTATGGATGAAAATGGGGACTATGTCGGAATGGAAAGATTCCTGCCAAATGAAACATTCAGCTCTGCTATTGATATGGATTTCGGACCGGATGGTTCGCTTTACATTTTGGAGTACGGATCTGCTTGGTTCCGTGGAAATGCGAATTCCCGCCTAATCAAAATCGAATACAATAAAGGCAATCGCAAACCGAATGTTTCTGCATCTGCGGACAAGAACTCTGGCGCGGCGCCTTTAACGGTCAATTTCAGTTCTGAAGGAACCAATGACTTTGATGATTACGATCAAGGTAAATTGACCTATTCTTGGACTATCACCAATGGCGCTGGCTTTAACCAAACGCTTACAGACGCAAATCCAAGCTTTACATTCAGCGAAGCCGGAACCTACCAAGTAACCCTTACAGTGACTGATACGAAAGGCGAAAGCAATTCAAGTTCTTTGGAAATCACAGCAGGTAATGAGCCTCCAGTGGTTGCTATTGATTTTGGAAATATGAATAAGAGCTTCTGGTTTGGAGATAAGGAATTGACCTATGCGATTTCTGTTTCAGATAAGGAAGACGGAAATACAGGCGATGGCACGATCAAGACAGAAGAAGTAGCTGTAACCTTTGATTATGTTCCGGCAGGTTTTGATCCAATCGAGATAGCCTCCAAGCAAAGCGGAGTGGAGAACGTCGCAATTTTGAATTTGGGTAAAAACCTAATTGAGGCGAGTGATTGTAAATCCTGCCACCAATACCAGGAAAAATCAATCGGTCCAAGCTACCAGGCAGTGGCTGAAAAATATCCGAATTCAGAGGAAAATGTGAGCTACCTCATTGGCAAAATCAAAAATGGTGGTGCTGGAGTTTGGGGTGAGCATGGAATGAGTGCCCATCCATCCTTGAGCGATGCGGATGCCAGAAGAATGGTAGATTACATTCTTGCAATGGATGATGAGCAGGCTAATATTGCTTCTCTTCCTTTGACTGGAAAAGTGACTGCAGTGATCCCTGAAGGTGAAAATGGACAAGGAAGCTTCTTGCTTAGAGCTGCATACGCTGACAAAGGTTCAGGATCAATTGGCTCCTTGAATGGAGTAGATTTCATTGCCTTGAGATCTCCTTTTGTAGATCCACAAATATCTGTTGACCGAAAAGGGGTACAATTGCTAACCACACCACGGGTAAGTTTTTTGATGGCGGGTGACAATTCTCATTTTGCCTTGAAAGGAATTGACCTGAGTGGAATAGTTCAAATTGATGTTTTGGCATCCATAACCCAAAGAAATGGAGCCTTGGGAGGTTCTGTCGAAATCCGCCTTGGATCTCCTACTGGAGAACTACTTGGACAATCTGAAAAGATTGGCAGAAAAGACGGAGGAGGGTTCAGACCACCACAAGGAGTGAGCATGCAGGAATGGCAAAGAATGAACTCCAACCGAGCCAAGGTAATGATCAAGCCGACGGCAGGTATGCAGGATATTTACTTCGTATTTAAAAACGCTGATGCCAAAAACGAGGAAGTCCTGATGGGTATCAACGAAATAGAATTCAAAAACAAAGCAGATCAATAAACTGATCAGCTAGATCTAGCCCAAACCGAAATTCGGTTTGGGCTTTTTTTATTTCTTATCTCTGAAGAAATCTTTTTGAATCAACATTTTTCCTTCGGGCTCAGGATAGAAAGTCTGCCTAAAACCCTTATATTTTTTCAGTAATTCAATTTTCTCAAGCCCAAAGTACTAGTCACTCTCACCTTGCTAACCAAGAAGTTTTTACCAACCCTAATCTTTTTGATGCTGTTTTCAGCAATTATGGCACTCAGCCAGAATGCTGAACTCCTTTCTGATTTTTGGTTGAGTCAATTTTTGGGAAGGCTTCATCCCATGTTGGTTCACTTCCCGATCGCACTGCTAGTTTTCGCTGCTTTTCTGGAACTGCATACCCTCAAAAATTTCCATCAACCTCTTCGAAAAGCAATTGGTCTTTTAGTGACTTTTGGTGTGCTGTCGGCGGTGATTTCAGCCATTTTTGGTTTACTCCTAGCTACCAATGAAGCAACCAGTGGAAGCACCTTGGATATTCATAAATTCCTGGGCTTTGGAAGTGCTGTATTCGGGATTTTCCTTCTTTTCTTTTCAAAAAACGCGATTGAAAAAGGAGATTCTAGATCAATTAGGACTTATCGAGCATTTCTCTTTTTAACCTCAATTGGGGTAGGATTTGCTGGGCACTTCGGGGCTTCTTTGACACATGGAGAGGATTACTTGACCGAAGTCCTTCCTGGAAATTCCGAAACCTCTGCTCCACCATCCCTTACCATTGACTTGGCTACATTTTCATCCGAAATCAGTCCAGATCAAGAAATACAGCTAGTAACCAATGTCCGTTCAGTTTTTGCGCACAACTGCTACAAATGCCACTCTGGAGCAAAAATAGAAGGGGAATTACGATTGGATGAAAAGGAATTTGTATTTGCGGGAGGAGAAAGTGGACCCATCCTGGAACCAGGCAATCCCGAAAAGAGCGAGCTAATTCGCAGAATTTCCCTTTCCAAAAACCATAAGGATGTCATGCCTGAGAAGGGGAATTTGCTGTCCAAAGATGAAATCAGACTTTTGACTCTTTGGGTGGAAAAGGGAGCTCCTTGGCCGGATGGTGTAGAACAACAATCGGTCTACCGGGTGGCAGCATTGGCTCCAAGAAAACCTGAATTACCTACTCCAAAATCCGGCTTACAAAACCCGATCGATCTATGGGTGAATCAATATTTTGAAGAAAATCAACTTTCCTGGGGAGAGCAAATCGACGAACGGACTTTTATCCGTAGGGCCTATTTAGATATTATCGGCTTGCTTCCTAGTCCGGAAGATTTGAAAGCCTTGGAGGGTGATTCACGACCTAACAAAAGATCCATTTTGATCCAATCTCTTTTGGAAAGAAAGGATGATTACACCCAACACTGGCTGACCTTTTGGAATGATGCCTTGAGAAATGACTATACCGGAACGGGCTATATCACTAAAGGAAGGTATGCGATCACAGATTGGCTTTATACTTCAATTCGGGAAAACAAACCGTATGATCAGTTTGTCAAAGAACTCCTAAACCCCGATGAAAAGTCGAAGGGGTTCATTGAAGGAATCCGATGGAGGGGAACCGTAAATGCCTCCCAACGAACCGAAATGCAGGCTGCCCAAAATGTGGGACAGGTAATTTTGGGTTTAAACCTCAAATGTGCTTCCTGCCACGATAGCTTTATCAGCGATTGGAAACTGGAAGAATCCTACGCTTTTGCCAATATTTTCGCTGACACCACACTGGAAGTTAGTCGTTGTGAAAAACCAACTGGTGTGATGGCGAAGACAGAAATTCTCTGGGAAGAACTGGGGGAAATTGACAGCTTGGCTCCAAAGGCTGAGAAACTCAGGCAACTCTCCGAGCAACTGGTTCAGCCTGCCAATGGTAGAATGTATCGAACTATTGTCAACAGAGTCTGGAAGCAATTGATGGGAAGAGGAATCGTGGAGCCAGTTGACGAAATGGACAATGAACCTTGGAGCCAGGATTTATTGGATTGGCTGGCAGTGGATTTTGTGGAAAATGGCTACGACCTCAAGCGCTTGGTCTACCAAATCACCACTTCCAGAATTTACCAAACCCAGGTAATCAAGGTAGCTTCTCCAGATCAGCTTTTGGGAGAAAACTTCAAATTCCAAGGAGTAATTCAAAGAAGAATCACCGCCGAGCAATTTGCCGATGCAGTGGGAAAAATCGCTGCTCCTTTGTTTGATTCTGTTGAGGTTAAGTTTCGACCTTATGAATTGATTCCTGAGGCGAGGCCAAACCTTTCCTATACTAGGGCTTCTTTGGTAGCCAATAATGAATTTCTCAAAGCACTTGGCAGACCAAATCGTGAAATTGTCTCCACAAGTCGCGATTCCCAGGCAAGTTTGTTGCAAGCACTGGAATTAAGTAATGGGGAAAAATTGAACAAGGCTTTGGCGAAAGGAGGAGAAAAATGGGCCGAGGCCTATTCCAATCCTGAGGAATTTACAGGACAGATTTACCAAAACGCATTTCTAAGGAAGCCTAACTCAAAAGAGCTGGAACTGGCCAAGAAAACCTTCGGTGCAAAGGCAGAACCTGATGAAATCCAAGATTTTCTTTGGGCTATTTTCCTTTCTCCGGAATTTCAATTGATCTATTAACAAAACTTACCCCGGTGGGTATCTTCACCCACCGGAATCGCCACCATTAACCATGAAAAACCTCCACACCCGACGCGACTTTCTAAAGAAAACCAGCGCAGCAGCCATCGCAACCATGGGTATGGGCGCTCCCTTGGCGGGTTTACTTTCCTCCTGCGAAAATAAAATACCTGCATCGGCGGACTCGGTTATCTTACTTTTTATGGCTGGAGGAATGGCGCATACCGAAACTTTCGATCCTAAAAGACATACTCCTTTTAGAAAAGGGATGGAGGCCAAGGAAATCCTGAGCACTTTCCCTTCCATCCCTACCAAGTTGGACGGGATTTTCTTTTCTGAAGGTTTGGAAAATATCGCCTCAGTGATGGATAAAGGAACCCTGATCCGCTCCTACCAGGCTGCTGATTTAGGACATATCCTCCACACCCGACATCAATACCATTTTCACACTTGCTATGAGCCCCCACAATCTGTGGTTGTTCCCCATTTGGGAAGTTGGATAGCTAAAGAAAAAGGTGCGCTCAATCCTGTGATTCCTCCTTTTATCAATATTGGTCAGCGGTTTACTGTAGGTGAAGGAGAAGAATTGAAAGCCTTCCATTCGGCAGGGTTTTTAGGTTCGGAGTATGGCCCTTTTTTGATCCCTGATCCTACATCAGGCTTGGAAGCAGTCAGACCTCCAGTAGGAATGGATACCAAAAGATTCGAATCCAGAAATCAATTGTACAAAGATTTGATCGCTGCTGGACCCATGGGAGAATTTGGATCAGATTACCAAAAGGAATCTCTCCGTCAATCCATGGAGCAGGCCTATATGCTGCTCAATTCCCCGGAAGCAAAGGCATTTGACCTTAGTCAGGAACCCAAAGAAAATTACGATAAATACAATACTGGTAAGTTTGGCTTAGGCTGTCTTTTGGCAAGAAGACTGGTAGATCAAGGGGCTCGATACATCACTGTGACCACAGAATACGAGCCTTTCATGGGTTGGGATACTCATGACAATGGCCATACCCGGCTCAAGGACATGAAAAAATTGATCGATGCGCCTATAGCTCAGCTCATCAAAGACTTGGATCAAAGCGGAAAGCTTGATCGGACAATCGTAATTGTTGCCAGTGAATTTAGCCGTGATATGCTCACAGAAGGCCGCCCTGATCTCAAAGTCAAAGATCAGGTGGTGGTTCCTGATATCGTTGAAGACCTTAAGAATTACGGAATGCACAGGCATTTTACGGACGGTTGCTCCATCTTGATGTTTGGAGGAGGAATCAAACGAGGTCACGTCTTTGGAAAAACCGCCGATGAACGTCCCTGCAAAACCATTGAAAACCCCATCAAAATCGACAGCATTCATCAGACGATTTACCATGCTTTGGGGATTCCCTCTGACTTAAACTACGAGATCGAAAAAAGACCCTTTTTCACCACACCAGATGGGCATGGAAAAGTAGAATTTGGCCTTCTAGCTTAGTGATTAATTATTCCGAAGGTGGGTATTCTCCCGGACCATAATCGGTTCTTTCCACCCTATTTTTCACTGGATCCAAGGTCATGAGATAGCGATAAATTGCCTTCAATTCCAACTCATTCATTTGGGCAAAATTACCCCAAGGCATGGGCGAACCTTCCACTACTCTACCTGCTTTCATTCTGGAAATAAACGCTTCTTCAGTCCAGGAAGCCATTACTCCTGTAGCTGGATCAGGTGTTAAATTTGGAGACACGTAGGTATGCTGATTGGGCTCCAACATAGCCATTCCTCCTGAAAGTTTTGGCCCTATAAAATCTCCATTTGTCAAATCCCTTGGGGAATGGCATCCCACACAATTGGCTACTGAATAGACCAAATATTCCCCATAAACTGCCGTAGAGTCAATTGAAACATTTGCCGCAGGAGTACTTGTAGGTCCAACTGGCTTGATTAGCCCAAGTGCTATTACTGCCTTTCCTAGAAAGGTATAATCCGTTGGTTCAACCTTATTTTTCACCGGAGGTTGGGATCTCAAAAAGGATATAATTGCAGCTAAGTCAGCATCACACATATCCTGAAATGGCATAAAAGGAAATATCAACCTCCCATCGTGCCCTACAGAATTTCTCATAATCCGGGCAATTTCCTGGTCTGAAAGTCCCCCAATTCCCGTTTCTACATCAGGAGTTAAATTTTTGGTTCTGAAATTTCCAATTTCAAAACTGATCAAACCTCCACCAATCAAGGGTAATTGTTCACCTCTATCCACTGCTTCAAACTGATCATTAGGAACATGGCATGCTACGCAATGTGCCGGTCCATAAACCAGATATTTCCCTCTAGCGATCGCAGCAGAATCTGTTGTGGATTGAATCTGCGGGTACTCCGCTTCGAACTTTTTATCCCAAGAAAGGGAAACATAAATAACAAATGCCACAACTAGGAGGGCCACTATACCAACCACCCAAAACAGAATTTTGAATACTTTTTTCATACCTAAGAAATAGTTTAAAATGAAGGAATTCGTGGTAGAATTCTACTAGTTGGCTTGGGTAAGATTTTCCTTAAAATCAGTTTTTATTACTTTGGAAAATCGGTATGCTTGGGAAAAATTAAAAACATTAGAAGTTAAAATTTCTCCAAGAATAATTGACCTAAAGGCTAAAATATTTTGAGCTAAATCCCTGAAAATCAAAAAGCCTAGCTTTTCAGCCAGGCTTTATTCTTTAAAATGAAAATCGATTACAAATCAAATTTGACGCTTAGCAAACCGTATCTGGGCTGAACCAAATAGGAATAAGTGCTGATCAGGTTTTCGGAGAAACTGTCTCTTCGAATTGATCGGGTATCCAAAATATTCCAAACCGACAACCTGATCTCCCAAGGGCTTTTCTTTCCTTGGTAACTCAGGAATGCATTCAGAAAATCAAAGTCACTTTGGGTGCCTGAGGCCTTATTAAGATAGGTATTGTAGGTATAATCTGCATTTAACTTCAGGCCTTTGAAGATGTCCAAATCAATCTCAACCTTTGGGCTATGGGTGGTAAACGTGTTTTGGATAGCGCCAGAATTGTAATTATTGGCTGTGAAGGAATAGCCCAAATCAACTTCCAAAACCTTAAAGAAAGTAGTGGTCAATTTGGTATCATAGGTTTGTGAAAACTGCTGATTTTCTGCAGGCAGCTCATCCAAAAACAGATTAGTCTTAAAGGCATTCCATCTTCCTCCCACCTCAAATTTCATTTTGTTCAAGGATTTATCCAGGCGGATATCCCCATTGAGCGTTTCATTCACTGGCTCCACATTGACCAAGGAAAGGAGTCGATTGATTCCTGCAAAGTCTGTCGTGGTCGTGATCTCATTGCGTTTTCGTTGGTAATTTAGGTTACCGAATAGTGTCAACCCTGAAAACATGTCGAAATGATTGTAGCTAAGGGAATGGTTGGAAAAAAGTCCATTGTCCAAGGCTCTATTACCTTGGAAAATGGCATTGTAATCTTGCAAAACAAAGCCCTGAGCCAACTTCTGGATATCCATAAAATTCGCCTCGGTCTGGTAGCGATAAGTAAAGGACTTATTGGACTTGATATTCCATTTTGCATAAAGTCCAGGAAGAGCCAAGGTCTTATCAAAATTCAATTCTGAATTTAGCTGTTGATCATTCCAAGCATAGCGATGCACGAAGACTGATGGACTGATGATCCATTTTCCCCATTTGGTTTTCCAAGTCATCCCTAAATACAAGTCCTGAAAACCAAACTCATTGTCATTTTCAAACTCCTCAAAATCCTCAGCAGAACCTTCTTGAGCAAGATTTCCAGTAAGAGTTTGAGCAAGGTTTTGATAACCTACAGACCAGTTCAGGTGATTAGTTGGATTTAGGATGTAGTAATAATTAAAAGCTCCTTCAAGAGTTTGGGTTCCGATTTCCTGAGCCTGCAAAAACCTATACGTCTCTGCATCAGCAATCGGGTAAAATCCCAAAAGAGGCTTTTGGTTTGTTGTAAGATCGAAGAACGGATCCGTAAATTTCTTCTCCGCATTTAACTCCATGGAAAATACATGCCGGTCACTTGGGGCATGAAACCAATCCAATCTATGCTGCCAGGAATAAGGTCTACGGGAATTTATTGCTTCAATATTCTGCTCAATATTCCCAAAGTTTGAATTCAAAAGATTCCCATTGCTGATGTCTGAGAGCTTCCCAAAGAAGCTGTACTTGAGGTAGGTTTCTTCCTTCGGAGTATAGGTTAGCCCATATTTCGCCAAGCCAGATTTATTCTCAACTCGGCTAGCTGAATTCAGGATTTCTTGGACATTTTCTTCAGAATTGAGATAAGTTCTCAAGGAACTACTTCCCAGTTGGTTGTCTGAAGAGGAGGCAATAACAAATCCGGAATGTCTCCATTTTTTACTTGGGGAATAGTTAAAATTCAGCGCTCCCAGATGAGTTTTTAGATCAAAAGCATTGGTTCTTGAGGCCAAAGGAATTCCCAAATCGTCCGAATTAAACTGAACTCTGGAACCTGTACGTCCTCCCAGACCTCCCATTCCACCGCTAAATCGAAAGTAATCCTGCAAGGTAAAAGTCTGCTCCCCCACGTTATTGGAACCACCGATCAGATTGAGATTCAATTTAGGGGCGTAGTAGAACATATTTGCGTGGGCTAGGTATCGCTCCTGCAATCCTCCCCCAGCAGTCAGATCACCAAAAACCATGTTCTTTTTCCCCTCTTTGAGCTGAATATTGAGCGCCAAAGTCTCATCGTTATCCAGTCCTCTAATCGGAGATATTTCGTTGAAGTTTTTCAACACCTGAACCCGATCCACGGCATTGGCAGGAAGGTTCTTGGTAGCCAATTTGGTGTCTCCATCGAAGAAGGTTTTTCCATCGACCAGCACTTTGTCTACCTTTTTACCCTGGACTTTTACCTCCCCATTTTCATCCACTTGGAATCCTGGAAGTTTCTCCAAAACGTCTTCTAATTTTCGTTCTGTTCCGGTGGTAAACGCATCAGTTTTATAAGTCAGGGTATCTCCCTTCATTGTGACAGGCAGCTCAGAAACCACCTCCACCAATCCCAATTCAGTATCAGCCTGCTGCAAAACGATCAGCATGGGAGTTTCGGAATCCCATTCCTTCACTGGCATTTCAAATTGCTTGTATCCAACAAAAGAAACCCGAAGCAAGTACTCAGCGCCCGGCGCCAAAGTAATTTTGAATCTTCCTTCATCATTGGAAATCCCAAATCCACCGATCTTCTGGGTACTTTGGTTGATAGCCACCACATTAGCGTAAGGAATGGGTCGGTTAAGCGTGTCCAAAACTTGTCCAACGAGAGCTTTGGATTGGCCAAGAGCCGGAAAGGCCATCCAAGAAAAAATGGACAGTAAAATCAAACGTTTCAAAAAAGGCATAGTTGGTTTAGTTTTCTTAATTAGTTGCCTATTCTGATGGTAAACTGATTTCCTTCACCAGGCTTGCCCTGATATCTATTCATCATTTGTTTCATTCCTTCTTCCTGCATAGCTCTGAATTCTTCATTGGTCACTTCTTTACCACGCTTTGGTCGGATGATAGCTACAGGCTCAGCAGAAGGATTCAATTCTATTTTCTCACAGATTAGGGTTCTGCCGTTATTTTGAAGCTCCAAAATCAACCCAGGAAGGCCAAAATAATTTTCTGGTCCATGAGAAACTGGGATTTCGGGAGTATACCAAGCTACTACCTGAACGGTATCCTTAACATTTTCCATCTCAGTCATTCCTGTCGAAAATCTTTGGGAATCAATGATTCTGGTGTAGGTCGCTTTTTGTGCGGTATAGTTGCCGATTTTCTTGGATTCTCCAGTAAGCTCCCATTCTGCTGGTTCCAGCACATCCTTGATCAATAACTCTTTACCCATTACATCCTGCTCCTGCTCGTAGGTTTGGTCAGCAATGTTTTTGTAAAGAATCCGATCTTGACTTCCCGTATTGATCACGATTTGCATTCCTCCCGAGGAAGCAGTAGCGGGACCTCCACCTAAGCTTTCCACTTGTTTCCAATTAGATTCGATCTGGTTGAAAGAAAGGACATATTCTCTTTCCATCTGTTTTTTAAGCTGAGCCTGGATTTCAGCTATTTGTTCCGGACTCATTTGGGTAGAGTCCATGGAAAATTTAAAGGAGGAGGTAGATTTGTAATAAGCCCTTCCTGTAATACCCTGTCCCATGACGTTAGAAGTCATAATAACCAAGGCAAGGCATGCGGTAAATAGAATAAGTTTTACTTTCATGGTTTGTGTCGTTTACAATGCAAATGAATTGAAGCTTGAGAAAACACTATGTTAAGCACTGTTAACGTGTGTTAAGGTGGGTTTTATCCCTTTTTTATTGCCTCTAATTTAGCAGAATGAAAAGACTGGAATTCAAACGCATAGGATTTTTGATCGGAGTGACTTTACTCTTTGCGATTGGTATGCAAGCCTGGAGGATAGTTTCTCAATTTGAAGTGATCCAAACCCAACTTCAGTCCGATATTCAGGAAAGCTTGGACAATGCGGTGGAAAACTATTATGCGGAACTGGCTAAAACTGACGTGGTCGCCTTAACTGACCTCTCAATGCCTGAAAATTTCAATCGTTTAGATTCCCTTAAAAACCCAAAACAAATCACACATATTAAAATCGACAGGATAGATAGCGCTGGAGATTTTTTAGAAAGGGTGACAAAAAATAAAATGCTTTTTGAGACTTTGGAAAATTCAGAAGGCAGAGGTTTCGATTCTCTATTCTGGTCAGAGCTGGTCACCGATTCTTCTTCAAGCATGGTTATTTTGGACTCCAGCAAGAGGATAGCCGTGGATAAGAAAAATGATTTGAAGATTTTCTTTGGGAAAAGTCAGGCCGACAGCATCAATCAATTAAAGTTTCTTACCAGTAAAATCATCATTTCCATTACCCGTGATAGCCTGGATTTTGAGCGGATCAATAGATTCCTATTTGATGAACTGGCAAGAAGAAAAATTGATATCGATTACCGTCTCCTTCATTTAGTAGGAAATCCAAAAGCGGATAGCACCCTGTTAGCTTCAACTGAAAAAATGCCCTTTCAAACGGTATCAAGATCCACTTTCCTGCCAGCCGGGCAAAGTTTGATGATGTATTTTGAAAATACAGCCGCCACCATTTTGCGTAGAGGTTTGGTTGAAATTCTTACCTCTCTTCTCTTCCTGAGCATTATCATCTATGCTTTTTACTACCTCTACCAAACCATCAAAAACCAAAAGGAAATCGCCGAAATCAAGCAGGATTTGATTTCGAATATTACTCACGAATTCAAAACTCCCATCGCCACGACTCTTTCTGCCATCGAAGGAATTGAGCAATTTAATCCTGGGAATGACCCTGAAAAGACCAAGCGTTACCTCGGCATTTCCAAGGTTCAGATGCATAAGCTGAACCAAATGGTGGAAAAAATTCTGGAAACAGCCACTTTAGATACCGATCAATTAGTCCTGAAAAAAGAGGCTATCGATCCCGAGCCGCTACTACGTCAACTCGTCCAAAAGTTCCAAACTTTGGCTCCCGAGAAGAAAATCGATTTGATCCTTCCCGCTCATTTGAAACCAATTCATGCGGATCCCTTTCATTTCGAAAATGCGCTCTCCAATCTTTTGGACAATGCCGTGAAATATGGTGGAAATGAAATCAGAATCTGCCTAGACCAAAATGGATTGAATAAAATCCGCATCCATGACAATGGGGGAAATATCAGTTTGGAGCAAAAGGAACGCGTTTTTGAGCAGTTTTACCGGATTCCGAAAGGGGATGTCCATGATGTCAAAGGCTTTGGAATCGGCCTATACTATGTCCAAAAGATTCTTGAAAAGCACGAGGGGAAAATCGAACTGGAAACCGGAAAGAATTCTACCACTTTTATCACCTACTGGCCATGAGCAAAGTCAAAGTATTGCTAGCCGAGGATGAAATGGCCTTGGGCATGATCATTCAGGAAAGTTTGGAGAGTCGGGACTTCAAAGTCAGGCTCTGTGAAAATGGAGAGAAAGCCTGGGAAAGCTACCAGCAGGATAAGCCTGATATTCTGGTTTTGGATGTGATGATGCCCAAAAAGGATGGATTTGCTCTGGCTACTGAGATCCGAAAAATTGATCCCTACACCCCGATTATTTTCCTGACTTCCAAAAGCCAGACGGAGGATGTGGTCAAAGGCTTTGGGATTGGAGCCAATGATTATGTCAGAAAACCCTTCAGCATGGAGGAACTGATCGTGCGGATCAAAGCCCACCTCGACAGACTCCGAACGCGCCAAAATCAAAGCGATTGGATTCCTTTGGGCAAGTATGAGTTTCACCCTACACGCCAGGTCCTAAAATTCAAAGAAGAGGAATCTCCCCTCACATCCCGGGAAAGCCAACTGCTTCAAATCTTATTGGAAAATGCCAATGAGATCACCGACCGTACGCTGATCTTGAATCAGATCTGGGGTTCCGACGACTTTTTCAACGCCCGCAGTATGGATGTCTTTATCACCAAGCTCAGGAAAAAGCTCCAGGACGACCCGGAAATCCAGATTCTGAATGTACGGGGTTATGGGTTTAAGCTGGTATGCTAAAGTCTCTCTAGTATTCTAATATTTCAGACTCTTTAGATAAGCGATGCTCTTCGGAAGGGCTTCCAACTCATGCTCGCTTTCGTCCTCGATAAACATGTGTTTGATGCCGATTTTGTTGGCTTCACGAAGAATGGCTGGAAAATCCAATTCTCCCTGACCCAAAACCACATCATTTTCAGGACCGGTTAACCCGGTCATGTCTTTAGGAGCTCCTTTTCTGAAATCCTTCAAATGAAGGGAAACCCATCTTTTTCCATACTTTTTCAACAAAGCAGCAGGATCACCTCCTCCAAAGTGGGTCCACATCACATCCATTTGCAAGGAAACGTATCTCGAGTCAGTATTTTTCACCAAGTAATCGAAAAGGGTCCCGTCTTCATAAGGCTGAAACTCGTAGCCATGGACGTGGTACTTGAAAGTAATTCCGTTCTCCTTTAACACTTTTCCTCCGGCATTGAATGCCTTGATGGCTCGATCCGCATCTTCCTTAGAAAATTGTCCACGCTTATGCGGAATCCAGGCACACATCACATACTTAGCCCCTAAAGCTTTAGCCCGATCAGCCACTGCTTGAGGATCTGATTCCAATTGCTCGAAGCCGGTTCCGGTGGAAGGAATGGAAATCCCCCGTTCTTCGCACATCTTCCTGAATTGCTCCGGACTAACTCCCTGAGGAGCCCCTCCTTCAAATTCCACAAAACCCATTTGCTGGATTATATCCAGAGTCTGTGGCACACCATTTTTCCACTGGTTTCGGAACGTGTAGGAAGCAATTCCCAGAGGAACTTTAAACATGGGGTCACCTGCTTTTTGGGCTTGGGATTCCATAGGTGTGATCATCCAGGCAAAAGCAAGGAATAATAGGACGAGGGTCTTCTTCATAGTTTTTAGGAGGGATATTTCTCACAGATAACTCAGATAAACACAGATAAAAATCATCTGTGAATATCTGTGAAATCTGTGAGAGCTATTTATAAATTCAATTTATTCAACTCTTCCACTGCATAATTAGCCGCCCGAGCAGTCAAGGTCATAAAGGTGAGGGTTGGGTTTTGCGTACTCGCACTGGTCATGCAGGCACCATCAGTCACGAAGACATTTTTGCAATGATGCAGTTGATTGTATTTGTTGAGCAAGGAAGTTTTAGGGTCATTTCCCATGCGCACACCGCCCATTTCGTGGATATCCGAGCCCGGAGGAGCTTGGGTATCCTCTACGTTGATGTTTTTGAAACCCATTCGCTCATACATTTCCGATTGCTGCTGGACGAAGTCGGCCGTCATCTTGTTGTCATTGTCTTTCCACTCTACAGACATGATCAATTTGGGGATGCCGTATTTATCTTTTTCCGTAGGAGAAAGGCGAATATGGTTGGATTCTTCAGGGACCATTTCCCCCTGCATCCAGGCAGACATACCCCAGATCCCATACTTTGGATTGAGCAAGTTGTCTCTCAGGGCGCTGCCGATCAGTTCACCATTCCCATCCAATTGACGACTGCCGGACATGCCAATTGCATAGCCTCTGAGAAAGTCCGTTTCCTGCCTTTTCACATTTCGGAATCGAGGCACATAGGCATGACCTGGGTTTCTACCCTCATTGAACTTATCCAAAAAGCCCTCGAAAGTGGCATACCCCTTTCCTCGATAATTGTGGCAGGTGATGAATTTACCCATCAGCCCATTGTCATTTCCCAATCCATTGGGAAATCTGGAAGATTTGGAATTGAGCAAAATCGCATTAGAATTCAGGGTAGAGGCATTTAGGAAAATGACTTTTGCATAAAACTCGATCGCCTCTCCGCTATGTCTGTCTATCACCCGAACTCCGATTGCCTTTCCCTTTTGCTCATCATACAAAACGGATTCAACGACCGAATCGGGTCGAATGGTCAGATTTCCGGTTTTTTCTGCCCAAGGTAAAGTAGATGCATTTGCTGAAAAATATCCACCATAGACGCAGCCTCGGTTGCACATGTTTTGGTTCATGCACTTGTTTCGTCCTTGATCTTTGTGGATCTGCTGAGGATCGGTCAAGTGTGCACATCGGCCTTGGATCAAGTGTCTCTCCGAACCGTAGAGTTCTTTTAGCTTTTCCTTGTAGTAGGTTTCTACACAGCTCAATTCAAATCCTGGCTGGACCACCTGATCTGGCAATACATCCAATCCATCTCTGCTACCAGCAAAGCCTACAAAAGTCTCCACGTAAGTGTACCAAGGCTCCATGTCTTTATACCGGATGGGCCAATCCACTGCATATCCATCACGGGCTGGGCCTTCAAAATCATAATCTGACCAGCGCTGAGTTCCTCGAGCCCAAAGCAGAGATTTTCCTCCTACATGGTATCCTCTAAACCAGCGGAATGGCTTTTCCTCGATATAGGGTTGCTCATCTTCTGCCAAAGCCCAGTGCATGGTTTCTTCACGTTTCCAATTGGCTGCGCCCACTCCCGAACGCTTGTCGACCGGCACTACGCCTCTGAATTCAAATTCCCAAGGGGCTTTGGAAGCGGTAGGATAATCTTCGATATGTCTGACCATCCTTCCTCTTTCCAGAACCAGAGTTTTCAGGCCTTTTTCGGTTAATTCCTTGGCAGCCCAGCCGCCTGAAGCACCCGAACCGATCACAATGGCATCGTAGGTGCGTTTTTCTTTAGAGTCTTGCAACATGTCGTTTTGGGTTTAGGCTTGGGAAGCAGGTACGTCTACACATCCATGATAAAAACCAGGCGCAACCTGGTATCCTCTATATTCCACCATGACTTCCTTGACCGTGGTGAATCCAAGAATCGTATTGGAGCGGATCAGGCCATAGAACTTTTTGTCCTCCTCATTTTCGGAAGAATTCAAGGCCAAAAGGGCCTGTTCTCTCTCTTCCTGGGTTTGATCTAAAAATCCTGACTTATGCAGCGCCTTAAGCTTTGATTTGATCAAGTCTTGATCTTCTTTTTCGTAGCATTTTTCAAAAAGTCGGATCAAAAACTGATCTGTACCTGTACTCAAGGCTCCAATGGGTTTAGCGTCAGGAGAAGGTAAAATCGGTGGATGTCCCTCAGGAATAAAAGTTTCAGCAATTGCTGTTATCATTTTTTCCTCTTCAAAACTGAAAAAGCCTTGGTGGGTGATACGGTCAACCAGTTGCCATTTCCAATCTACCAAGGCCAAACCGGCAATGCCGACCCCAGCTGCACCAAGAATTTTGAGGGATTTACGTCTATCCATGATCTTCTGTATTTTGGGTATTTACGGAAGTTCAAGTTAGATTTTTTTGAAAAACAGGTACAGGAATTCGTAAAGAATTCCATCAGCGGAAGATTTATTTTTACCTATCTGAATAATTCAAGGAAAGCCCTATGGAAAAGTATGTCCGAACTTGCTTATCTCTCGAATTACTGGAAATCCCAAATGAAATAGGACCTAAAATAGAATTGTAGCTAACATCCGCTCCATATCCAAGATAAGATTCATCCTGAAAAATTTTTCCAGTCCAATCAGGATCTCCTATAGGATATTGCTGACTATAGCCCAGCCAATTCGCCCCAGCTCGAAGATAAATTTTAGAAATGGGCTCCAACTGGAATTCTGCTCCGACTTTCAAAAAGTTCGAGGTCTGAACTTCAGCATAGTTTAGTCCCCAAAATGGAGTATCTCCAAAGCGGATATTTTGATACCCTCCCACAAAAAACTCTCTGTAAATTTTTGATGAAGATTCGTCGGATAAAATCACCCCAAATGCAGTATTCGGGTGAAATTGGAGCTTAGGGGAAAGAGAAAAATATTTCGAATACCGACCATTGATAGTTCCATAGGGATTAGGTCTAAATAATTGGACCAAATCTGAAAAATCCTCAATGGAAACCCTAAAAAAATCTTCTCCCAATTTGATACTCAAGGAGTCTGCGCCGGCAACAGTATTTATTCCCAGCCAATCCTTAAGGTTAAAATTTGTTTCTATCAATCCTTCTGCCCCATGTGTTGGGAAGTTTCGGTCATTTTGAGAGTTTCTGTAGTATCGGAACCTTAAGCCAATGAAGCGCTGATAGGCACTTTTCAATTCCTCAGAAGCCAAGTCATTTAGCAAATACTTTGAATTTTCATTTTCAAAATACATCCCTAGATAAAATGCCTGCTTGAGGGAGGAGGTAGAAATCAGTTGAGCTTCCAATTTGGAATTTCTGAATTTCTGTAAACCCGTGGTTTTCCCATTCTCATATGTGGGTTGGCCTTGATTTAAATAATTGGCCTTTAGATTAAACGCAAATCGCTTTTCCTTACCGATGTATTTGTAATAATCAAACCTAAACTTCGGATTTTGGCTGATGTCAGCGAGAAGGACTGTTCTGGAAAATTTCCCAATAAAATCCCTCATCGTATAATTCAAGAGAATCCCCGCCGAAAATTGATTGTCGTAGTGAACCGATGTGCTCAATAAATGACTGGATTTTTCCTTTACCCGAATGTCCAACTCATACTCATCGGAGCCCGTAGGGACTAACTTATAATCGACTTTGTAAAAACCGTTGATTCCGAAAACACGGTTAATTCCATCCTGTAGCTCCTCTCTGCTTACTTCCTGACCTTGTTTAATTCCCAGTTTGGATAGGATTAGGCTGGTTGGGAATATTCGATTTCCCTCAACCTTAATTGAACTAAATCTAACTGGTCTGGCCTCCAGGCCGATTCCATTAGGCACTGAATTCAATCCCAAGCTATCCGCAAGCTCTTTGAAACGAGGGTAAAAAATTTCTCCGGTTTTATCTCCGATTTTTAAAATGGCATCAAAATCCCCAAAGCTTGCTGTTCCATAAGGTCCAAGTTCGGGTTTGATGTAAATATCTGTCAGGGCAATGTTTTCACTGGTTTTTCCCAAAGATTGAGCCATCGCCAATTGCATCAAAATGGCTCCAAACCCTTCTAATTTTTCAGCTTCAATAAAATCCTCATCACTGACATTGACACCAATCACAATGTCTGCTCCTAATCCCTTGGCTACATCTACTGGAAAATTATTCACCACTCCTCCATCCACCACAACGGTCGAATCAAGTTGAAACGCCGTAAATGCAGTGGGAATTGCAATACTTGACCTCAAGGCGTCATGTAAATAGCCGCGATCAAAAACAATGGCCTTTCCGGTGCCTATATCCGTGGCAATGCATCGAAATGGAATTGGGAATTCATCAAAATTGGCATATTTCCGAGCTGGCCAGGTGTAGTATTGAAGTACTTCTGAAAGCATCTGTCCTTCAATAAGACCTGAAGGAAGACTTATTTTGCCATTTCGAACTGGTAATTCTACCAGATATCGGTTGTAGTATTCCTTTTCTTCAAAGGCAATAGTTTCGAATCCTACCCGGTTGGAAATGATCAAATCCCAATCAATGGATCGGATGATCTTTTCCAATTCTTCAGAATTATAGCCCATGGCATAAAGACCTCCCACCACTGAGCCCATACTGGTACCTACCACATAATCAGGTCTGATTCCGGCTTTTTCCATAGCCCGAATGACTCCCACATGAGCCATGCCTTTAGCTCCTCCTCCACTGAGGACTAGACCGATTTTAGGTTTGGGGTTGGCTGAATTGTTTTTCTGAAATGCTTGTGCTGAATTAATAAAAACTAAAGCAGCGGCAAGAAGGAAAGAAATAAAAAAACCTGTTTGTTTCATTCAGATGGACAATTCAGCCTTTAGGACAATTTATTTTCTGTAATCCAAAGGAGCATTTCTATCTCCTACCAAGGCCTTATATTCAAATCCAGGACCTCTTCTTTTATTTAATTCCTCCAAAGCTGTGGATGTAACTGAAGGGTTTTTAAAGATATCCATGGCAGTTAAGGTCAAGGTTTTTGCAGCTACCATCATTCCTTTTTGGCCAATACTAGTGCCTCCAGCTGCTACTGCCTGCCAAGTATGCGCGGAAGTTCCCGGAACCCAAGTTGCAGTGTTAAGTCCGGCAGTTGGTACTAGCCAAGACACATCCCCCACGTCAGTACTGCCCCCACCTCCTTTTTCATTGACTACAAAAGGAACAATTTTAGCGGCATCGTCTGGCGAAGCCAAAACTCCTTTAGGGAAGGTCTTGATGATTTCCTCAGCAAACTTTCTTTCCTCAGCTGTATAAGATACCCCTCCGACGATTTCTAGATTTTTATGCATGATTCTAGCTAGAGTCTCATTTGGCAAAAGGTTGTACACCCCATTGATCACTTCGTATTCCATTCGGGTTTGGGTACCTAATGCAGCCCCTTCAGCTGCCTTTACCATTCTAGCAAAGATATCCTGAACTACTTGAGCATCAGGATGTCTTACGTAGTGATAGGATTCTGCAAAAGCCGGAACCACATTTGGAGCCTCTCCACCTCGTGTGATCACGTAATGCATTCTTGTTTCCATTGGCACATGCTCACGCATTAAGTTGACCATGAAGTTCATTGCTTCTACAGCGTCTAAGGCAGACTTTCCTCTTTCAGGTGCTGCAGCAGCATGGGAGGCCTCCCCATAAAATCTGAATTTTGTGGAAATGTTTGCCAAAGAAGAAGTAGCTCCCGCGGCATTCTGAGATCCAGCATGCCAGTGAAGCATGGCATCCACATCGTCCATCACTCCCGCTCTGGCCATGTAAACTTTTCCTCCCCCTCCTTCTTCTGCTGGAGTTCCATAAACACGAAGAGTGCCTTGGATTTTATTTTCCTTCATCCATTCCATTACAGAAATTCCTGCAGCAACAGAAGCAGTACCAAATAGGTGGTGCCCACAAGCATGGCCTGCTCCACCTTCTACCACCGGATCTCTGAATGGAACAGCTTTTTGTGAGACTCCCGGAAGTGCATCAAATTCTGCCATAATTCCGATTACGGGTTTGCCTGATCCATATTCTGCCACAAAAGCGGTTGGAATATTAGCCACCCCAGCTGTCACCTTAAAGCCAGCATCAGTCAAAGTCTTTTGTAAAAGCGCAGAGCTATTGGTTTCCAAATAGCCCAATTCGGCATAATTCCAGATTTGCATGGCTATTTTTCCGTATTGATCAGCCTGGGAATCCAGCTTTTTCAATACTTCAGTATCCTGTCCAAATGAAGTAAGGGCAGGTAAAAGCAGAAATAAGAGTAGAATTTTCTTCATGGTGATTGATGGTTATACTTGGTGAAAATAGAAAGTCTTTTGTCATGGGTAAAGAAATTCCCTTTCAATAATTTGATTTTGAAGAATTTCGCCCAAAATAAATCTCCCAGAATAGAATCGATTCAAGATATTAAATAACTATTCAAGGCATACTCCAATTATTTTTCGCTTTGTATTTCAATTACTTATGATTCTTAGTAAATTTTCTTAACCTCAATTTTAAAGCACTATGAAAAGAATTTTAAAAGTGGCAGCCTATTTATTCGGTGCCATCATTATCCTGCTTGTCTGCGCACTTGCATTTTTAGAATTAGGATTCCCAAAAGTGGATCCAGCCCCAAAAATTTCTATTGAATACACTCCTGACCGGATAGAAAGGGGAGCTTATTTGGCAAACCATGTGACCGTTTGTATGGATTGCCATTCTACCCGGGATTTTTCTTTGTTTTCTGGTCCCCCAACCCCAGGAACTCTAGGAGCTGGTGGAGATCGATTCGATCATAAAATGGGATTACCCGGAGTTTTTTATGCAAAAAATATTACCCCCTTTGGAATCTCCGACTATTCCGACGGGGAATTGTATCGACTGATAACTACTGGAGTCACCAATGATGGTCGACCGATGTTTCCACTTATGCCTTATCCCTATTATGGTAAAATGGACCCTGAGGATATTTATGATATCATTGCCTATATCCGATCTCTCGATCCTGTAGAAAATGAAATTCCAGACTCTAAGGCAGATTTTCCGGTAAATCTCATCTTGAGAACAATTCCTAAAAATGCAGAAATGGTCAAAAAACCATCTCCATCCGATCAAGTTGCCTACGGGGCTTATTTAGTAAATGCTTCAGGCTGTATCGAGTGTCATACCCAAGTAAGTCCAGATGGGGTAATCATTCCTGAAAAGGCCTTTTCAGGAGGAAGAAGTTTTCCTTTTCCTGATGGATCAGTGGTGACGTCATCGAATATTACCCAGTGCCCAGATACCGGAATTGGTAATTGGACAGAAGAAATGTTCCTTGGCAGATTCCAACAATATGCAGATTCTGGGTATGTAATTCCAAAAGTCAATCCCGGCGAATTCAATTCCATTATGCCATGGAGCATGTATTCCGGGATGAAAGAAGAAGATCTCAAGGCAATTTATGCTTATCTAAAAACCATCAAACCGATCACCAACGAAGTGGTAAAATTCACCGCCTCAAACTGAAATTTTGATTAAAACTTTAAAAAGGACTTCAGGAAATGGAGTCCTTTTTTTATGTTTTGTGACACCTATCACAAATTTTTCTTTGGGCTTGGTAGTATTTTTCCAAAAGATTGGGAGAATGTTACCCTATCAGAAAAAAAAAAAGTAAACACAATAAGCCCTAATCACCCTAATGAAGCCCTCTAGAAGAAAATTCCTAGCACAACTTGGAGCTCTTGGAGCAAGTACTGGTTTGGCAGGAATTCCTCAAGCAAGCCAGGCCTTAGGAAAGCCTAAAACCAATCAAGATTCCTTCACTGTTTCCATTTTACAAACAACAGACGTACACTGTCAGATTCATGCCCATGACGAGTTATTTTGGGAAAATGGAAAATCGGTTTTTCGAAAAACCGGGGGCTACTCACACCTCAAAACTTTCCTCGACCAGGAAA
The DNA here is from genome assembly GCF_004362805.1 of Algoriphagus boseongensis. GTDB lineage: Bacteria > Bacteroidota > Bacteroidia > Cytophagales > Cyclobacteriaceae > Algoriphagus > Algoriphagus boseongensis. The sequence continues at coordinate 140,722 of NZ_SNYF01000007.1, read as the reverse complement.
GAGCTAAACTGGAAAACAGCTTTTTGATTGATACGGGAGACATGTTTCAAGGCTCTGAATTGTCTGTAAAGACAACCGGAGAGGCCATGGTACCCATCTTGAACGCTTTAGATTACGACCTTTATCTTCCAGGCAACTGGGAGGTGATTTACTATAAAAAATCCATGCAACACCTGATGGGTTCCTTGACTGCACCCAAGGTTTGCGCGAATATGTACCATGACTTGGGAGATGGAAAAAAAGGAGAATTGATTTTCCCTCCTTACCATATCTGGACAGTCAATGGAGTAAAATTTGGATTCCTGGGTTACACCGATCATTTGGTCCCTATCCGTCAATCCCCGAATTATAGTAAGGGAATTGTATACACTAAGCCTGAAGAAAATCTGGCACATTACATGGATGTCCTTCGAAATCAGGAAAAATGCGCTTTCGTAGCCATAGTGGCCCATTTGGGATTGTCCCAACAAATCCACTTAGCGAATATTCCAGCCTGCGAGGGTGTGGATTATATTTTGGGCGGGGATACTCACGAGCGGGTTAGAAAACCCATCAAGGCAAAATATGCCAAAGTGGTAGAACCCGGAGCTTTTGGGTCCTTTGTTGGAAAACTAGATCTCAAAATCAAAGATGGAAAAGTAGTGGAAGACCACTACGATTTGATGGAGGTAAATGCGGAAAAATATCCCGAGTCTCCTGCAATGAAAAAGATCATTGCCCAAAATGAAGGGCCTTATTTACAGGACATTCAAGAGGTTGCCGGATACTCAACCATACCCCTTTATCGTTATTTTGTTATAGAAAACACTATTGACACGATGATTTTGGATGCGATTTCCTGGCAAGTGCCTGATGTGGATATTGTGCTTTCCAATGGGTTTAGATTTTGTCCACCAAGATCTACTCCAGACCAAACCGGAAATATCCCCATCACGAATGGATATATCTTCGACATGCTTCCAGTGGACAGCACCATCAGAACAGGTAAAGTCAACGGTGAACAAATCAAAAACTGGTTGGAAAAAGAATTGAATAATGTATTCGCAGCGGATGCATCGAAGCGATTTGGAGGATGGGTCATCAAATTCCGTGGAATGGAAGTTAAGTTCAATGCTTTCGGAGAGGAAGGGAAAAGAGTGCAATCGGCCTTAGTCCATGGACAGCCTTTAGACCCAAATCGGGTTTACAAAATATGCGCTTGCGAAAGAGATGGTGACCCTGATGATATGCTTTGCCGATTCAGAGGAGTGATGGATACGGAAAACACAGAATACACCCTTCACCAGGCAGTAAAAAATTACTTGGCGGAAAACTCTCCCGTCACCCCAACACCACCCAATTCTGCCGTAGCGCTCGATGCTCCGGCCACCTTGCTGACTCAGGTGAGTGGAGTGGATTATGAGTTCAGATAATTCAATTGCTAGATTCTTAAAAAGGAGAAAAGTGGTTGATCACCCCCAGAAAGCCGGCGAAAGTCGGCTTTTGCTTTTTTAAAAAAGAGGAAATCGCCAAAACTTGGTTAATCCTTTAGCTCCTCTTATATTTTGAAATTATAGTCGCCTCCGATGAAAAAGTCTTTTCCTTTTGCCTTAATTATCCTGCTTTTCTTTTCGTGCCAAAGAGTATTGAAACCCTCAGGCTGGGACACCACACAAATCGAAATTGCAAGGGATGAATTTGGAGTGCCTCATATTTTTGGAAAAAGGGATGCCGATGTGGCCTATGGCTTGGCTTGGGCTCATGCGGAAGATGACTTTGAAACTATTCAAAAAACTGTCTTAGCTGGAAAAGCATTGGCAGGAAGGGTTTTTGGGGAGCAAGGCGCTGGTGTTGATTTTTTTGTCCACTTACTCGAAACCAAGGAAATCGCCAAGGAAAAATATGAAACCACCTTTTCTACGGAATTCAAAAAAGTCCTTGAAGGATACGCTGCTGGCTTAAACGATTACGCCTTGGCTCATCCTGAAGAAGTATTGTATGGCCCGGCTTTCCCCATCAATCCCAAAGAAATTCTTTCCGCTTATATCCTCTCCCTTGCCCAGATGTCCGGAGCTGATCGAGCTGTTCAGCAAATTGTAAACGGAAAGGTTGATTTAATTCCTATTGATTCCAATCCTAAAGGTTCAAATGCAATAGCAATTCATTCCTCAAGAACAGATTCTGGAGAAACTTTCCTCGCCATCAATTCCCATCAGCCCCTCGAGGGACCAGTGGCTTGGTATGAAGCGCATTTGCAATCTGAGGAGGGCTGGAATATTTTGGGAGGTCTGTTCCCGGGAGGTTCGATGATTTTCCATGGGGTAAATGAACATCTGGGCTGGGCGCATACGGTGAATTTTCCTGACTTTTTAGACCTATACCAACTTGAAATGAATCCGGAAGATGAGGACGAATATTTAGTCGATGGGGAGTGGCTGGAACTGGAATCTAAGTATGTCTGGCTGAAGGTGAGACTTTGGGATTGGATCACTTTACCAGTTCCCAAAAAAGTCTGGAAAAGCATTTATGGGCCAACGTTGGTCACGGAGCAGGGCGCTTTTTCTATCCGTTTTGGGGCTTTGCAACGAGTGGGTGCTCCAGAACAATGGTGGAGAATGAATAAGGCAAAGAATTTCGCCGAATGGGAGGCAGCAATGAACACCATGCAGCTCACCAATTTCAACACGGTCTATGCAGATCGGTACGATACGATTTTCTACGTGAGTAATGGACTTTTGCCAAAGCGAACGCCAGGTTTTGACTATTCGGAAACCGTTCCAGGAAATACGAAAAAGACGCTTTGGACGGAGTATCATACATTTTCAGAACTACCCCAGCAGGTGAATCCACCTTCAGGCTATCTATTCAACACCAACCATTCCCCTTTCAAGGCAAGCTCCTATGCCGACAATCTTCATCCAGAAGATTATCCCACAGAGATGGGGTATATCCTCCGGGACAATAACCGCTCCATGAGATTCCGGGAATTGATGCCGGACACTGGAAGGATAAGCTATGAAGAATTCAAGCGGATCAAATTTGACCAGACCTTACCTAAAAAACTTGCTTTCCGAACAGATATGGAGGTTTTGTTCCAATTGGACACTTTGAAATACCCAGAATTTTCTGAACAGATAAAAACTCTTGCTACTTGGGACAAATCAGCAGGAGTGGACAGTGAAGGAGCGGCTCTTTTTGCCTTTATCTATTACTATTGGTGGGATGAATTTGCCAAAACCGGCAGAAGCTTTGAAACCGTTTTGACCGAGGAAGAGGCTATTCAGGGAATTCAGGCTGCTAAAACTCATTTTGAAACACACTTTGAAAAGTCTTTGGTGCCACTTGGAGAATATCAAAAATTGGTACGAGGGGATAAAGCTTTACCATTATGGGGAATTGACGATGTAATCGCAGCAATGCGCTCTACTCCATGGGAAAACGGAATGCGAAAAGGCGCTCAGGGAGAATCCTATATCATGATGGTAAAGTTTGGAGATGGATTGCCGGAGATAGAAACCATAAATGTCTACGGTGCAAGCAATCGACCGGAAAGTCCTCACTATTCTGACCAAATGGAGTATTTTCTCAATCGGAAACTAAAGCCGATGAGCTTGGATAAGGAAACCGTCCTTAAATCTGCCAAGAGAATCTATAGGCCCGGGGATTAATTTTTGGCTTGATTTCTCTGATTCCCTCCCTTTTTCTGGCTAGTTTAGTGCAAAGAATCCGGACTTTCCTACCCCAGAACTATGAAGTGTCTATTTCCCAAAATCTTACTTGGAGTTTTTGCCCTAGCCATATTTTCCTGTAGTCCCAAAGCTACTTTCAGGATCATCGACAAACCAATAACCTGGAATGCAGAACGGGAGCAACTTTCCCTTCAATACCTCAAGGACCGGCATGGGCTAAGCAAGACAGCTGCTTCTATTGATCCACAGATGGTGGTGGTTCACTGGACTGCAATCAGCAACATTGAGGTCACATTTGATGTGTTCAATCCATCTACTTTAGGGGGAAGAGCGGATTTGACTGGAGCCAGTAATTTGAATGTGTCCAGCCAGTTTTTAATTGATCGGGACGGGACAATTTTTAGACTTTTGCCCGATACCACCTTCGCTCGGCATGTTATTGGCTTGAATTATTTAGCCATTGGGATTGAAAATATCGGCAGCGATGATATGCCTTTAACCAAAGCCCAACTCAAAGCGAACGAACAACTCATTCGTCATTTAAAAAGAAAATATCCCATCGACTACGTGATCGGACACCATGAATACCAAAACTTTCAGGGCACAGATCTGTGGAAAGAAACTGACCCGAATTACAGAACTGTCAAAACCGATCCGGGGGATGAATTCATGAACAAATTGAGAAAAAACCTTTCCGACCTCAACCTCAAACCTGTACCCAAGCTTTAAATTTCCATGCGTTTTAACTCCAGATGGGTTCTTTGGACCCTGTGTTGCTTACTTTTTTTAGCCAGTTGCAAGTCGCAAAAACCTTCCACTACTCCTACCTCCAAACCTAATGGTGCGGTAACAGGAGCCCCAAAAACAGGAGAAACTTTACCAACCAAAACTCTTCCTCAACCTCCAGTAGCTTTAAAGCCTTTGAGCTACAGATTGCCAGATATTCCCAGGGAATTCAGGGGAGTTTGGATCGCTACGGTAGCAAATATCGATTGGCCAATCTCCTCCACAGCTTCCTGGGAAACCCAAAAAAAGGAGTTTACGGACCTTTTGGATTATTACAAAAACCTGAATTTTAACGCAGTTATAGTTCAGGTTCGGACTTCAGGTGATGCTTTTTTTCCAAGCCGCTATGCCCCTTGGTCCAAATATCTCGCAGGGCAACAAGGAAAAGCGCCCTCCACTTCTGAAAATCCTTTGACTTGGATGATCAAGGAAGCCCATGACCGTGGACTTGAATTTCATGCCTGGCTGAATCCTTACCGGGCGACCATGGATTTGAAAACCGAAGAGCTGAGCAAAGAGCATGACTTTTATACCCATAGAAATTGGATGCTGAAGTATGGCACCAAGTGGTACTATGATCCGGGTTTGCCGGAGGTAAAAACTCATCTGCTCAATGTGATCGGTGAAATCGTAGACAATTACGATATCGATGCCATCCACTTCGACGATTATTTTTATCCCTATCGGGAACCTAAGTTGGAATTTCCCGACAAGGCCTCCTTCGACAAATACAAGAAGCCGGGACAAAGCCGGGACGATTGGAGAAGGCAAAATGTAAATGAGTTGATCTTTGCGCTCAATCAAACCATCAAAAGCAAAAAGCCTTGGGTTCAGTTTGGAATTTCTCCTTTCGGAGTCTGGAGAAATCAGGACAAGGATCCAAAAGGCTCTCCAACCCGTGCAGGACAAACCAATTACGATGACCTTTTTGCCGACGTCTTGCTTTGGATGAAAAATGGCTGGATAGACTATCTCATTCCCCAGCTCTATTGGAGCATGGAACATCCTTTGGCTTCCTATCGCAAATTAGCTGATTGGTGGTCCAATAACAGCTATGGAGTCAACGTCTACATCGGGAATGGCCCATACAAAATCCGGGAAGATTCGGATGCCGCCTGGAAAAATCCGGGAGAAATCAATACCCAAGTCAACTACACTCGAACCCTGCCTCAGATTCATGGAAACGCCTATTTTTCTGCCAAATCCATTTATCAGAAAAATAGGGACATCGCCGATTTGCTGAAAAAAGAGGTGTACAACGAACCCACTCTTCCTCCTTCTTTCCAACCCAAAAGTCCAGCAATCATAGAGATTCCTGTAGTTTTTGATGTGAAAACTGACACGCAGAAAACCCAAATCAGCTTGGAAAAACCACTTGACCCGGCGATTCGCTTTGCGATGGTTCAAGGAGGAAATGACCTGAATACCCTTCACGATGCCTCTATCCACACCGCTTGGGTAGGTGGATCAAGAGTGCGATATTTAGAAGTGCCAAGTTTAAACACAGAATTTCTAGCCATCCGATGGATTGACCATTATGGCAGGATTGTTCAGACTCAGGTATTTCAAACCCCAAAATCCACCCGCCCATGAAAGACATGCTCGTAAGACTGATGGAACTCCCAGAAATCTGGGCTTTGGAGGCCAAGCTTCTGGAAAAGGAAAACATCGTCATTCGTAAAGCTATTGCTCCAGAAAAGCACCTGCTTACCGAATGGGTCAACGAGCAATTCGGAGCCTATTGGAAATCTGAGGTGGAAGTGGCTTTCTCCCGGCAACCTGTTTCTTGCTGGATCGCTCAACGCGGAAATGGGATTCTGGGCTTTGCTTGCTATGAAAGCACCGCACGGAATTTCTTTGGCCCTACTGGCACCAAAGAATCTGAAAGGGGAAAAGGAATCGGGAAAATTCTCCTGATCAAAGCCTTGGAATCACTCAAAGAAATGGGCTATGCCTATGCCATCATCGGAGGAGTGGGGCCAATCGAATTTTATGAAAAAACCGTGGGAGCCAAGGTAATCGAAGGTTCCGAACGCAGCATTTACCAAAATCTACTTCGTAAACCATGACCCAAAATAAATCCAAATCCCCTTGGGTTTGGGTACCCTCGCTTTACCTCACGGAGTCCATGCCCTATGTGGTTATCATTACGGTCTCTGTAATCATGTACAAAAACTTGGGCATATCCAATGCCGACATCGGTTTGTACACCTCCTTTCTTTATTTGCCCTGGGTGATCAAACCCATCTGGAGTCCGATTTTGGAGCTTTTTGGCAATAAGAAAAAATGGTTTCTCAGCATGCAACTCATCCTTTCACTGGTCTTTTTGGGAGTTGGGTTAACGACTGGATTGGATCAGTTCTTTGTTGTGACTTTAGCTTTTTTCTGGATGGGAGCATTTGCTTCAGCCACCAATGATATTGCTTCGGATGGACTTTACCTCATTGCCTTAAATCCGGGGGAGCAAAGCTTTTTTGTGGGATTGAGAAGTACCTTTTACCGGGTTGGGATGATAACAGGCCAAGGCCTGATCGTAATTATGGCTGGTTTCTTGGAAAAAAAATTTGCTGATCCGAGTCAAGCTTGGTCCTGGACAATGATTGGAGTAAGTGGGCTGATGCTCCTATTGACAGGAATCAATTATCTGGCTACTCCAAAAGTGATCGAAGAGCGAATCGCTAAAGCTGACCAACCTAGTTTTGGGAAGGTATTTGCCACCTTTTTCACCAAGAAAAATATCGGGCTTTCCTTAGGTTTCGTCCTGCTTTATCGCCTGGGAGAATCCCAATTGGTGAAAATGGCTTCCCCCTTTTTCTTGGACGAAAGAGCAGCTGGAGGCTTGGGCTTAAGTACCACAGAGGTTGGTTTTATCTATGGAACGCTTGGGGTAATTGCCCTGCTTCTGGGAGGAATTCTGGGAGGAATTGTCATTTCTAGAGATGGCTTAGGCCGTTGGATGATGCCGATGGCCTTTGCGATCAACGCCCCAAACATTGGCTATATTCTCCTTTCTTGGCAACAGCCAGAGTCAATCACCTTTGCAGCTACTGTAGTGACGATAGAGCAGTTTGGCTACGGCTTTGGCTTTGCCGCGTATATGATCTTCCTGATTTTCTTGGCTGAAGGAGCATTTAAAACTGCCCATTATGCCCTAGCAACAGGCTTTATGGCTATGGGAATGATGCTCCCCGGCATGCTCAGTGGCTACATGCAGCAGTGGTTGGGCTATCCCGGGTTCTTCGTCTGGGTGGTGATCGCTACGATTCCTGGATTCGCGATGGCCTATATGGCTAAGTATCCGAGGGAATTTGGGAAAAAAGCTTCTTGATTTACGAGTTACGAATTACGATTTACGAGGTGGTGAAATGAGTTGACGTTACTTTACCACCTCCAACCTTACAACCATTGAATTTTCCAATGCAGAAATCCCAAAAAATAGCCCAATGCTTCTCTCCTGCGGCGTTTATTCACGATACCGAGGAAAACTACCAAGCCATCGAAACGCTAATTCGGGAGCAGGAAATCGGAGGACTAACCTTTTTCCATAGCCGTCATTCGGCCGCAGCCAACTTTGAAAAACGGGCTGAGGTGCTGGATGTCAGTGGGACTTTTGAAAAAATGATTGGGTTAATCAACCGATACCAAGCCATTTCCAAAATTCCCTTGCTGATCAGCATCGATGGAGAATATGGCTTAGCTATGCGGATTGAAAAAACGCCTCAATATCCTTTTGCGATTACCTTGGGAGCTTTGAAAAAAGATGCTGAAAAATGGGTGGAGGAAGTTGGATATAGAATGGGTTTGGATATGAAACAATCTGGAATTCACCTCAATCTTGCTCCTTGCGCCGATGTCAACACCAATCCAAACAACCCAGTCATCGGCTATCGTTCTTTCGGTGATAATGCTGAAAAAGTAGCCAAACTTTCCTTTGCAGCCTATTTAGGGATGAAAAAGGCAGGAATCGGAGCATGCTTGAAGCACTTTCCAGGCCATGGAGATACAGAAACTGATTCTCATTTGGGTCTACCCATTTTGCACAAGTCCAAAACCCAACTACAGGCAGAGGAACTTCTCCCTTTCCAATATGGAATCGATCGGGGTGTGGAAATGATCATGGTGGGACACTTAGCTGTTCCAGCCTTGACTGGGGGAAAGGAAATCCCTGCCAGCATCAGCCGCGAACTGATTACAGATTTGCTCAAGGGGGAAATGGGTTTTAATGGGCTCGTAATCTCCGATGCGCTGAATATGAAAGCCGTGGCCAAGCATTTTCCCGAACCGGGAATACTGGAATGGGAGGCGTTTCATGCCGGAAATGACATCCTTTGTTTTTCGGATCATGTGAAAGAGGGAATTGAGAAAATTTCCCAAAATGCATCAGAGGAGGAAGTGGATGCGGTTTTTGAAAAAATCATGGATTTGAAGAAGCGCTTGGGCGTGATGGACTTTAAGCCTATTCAAGTTCCTTCTTTCGATTGGGAAAGTCATTCCCAACTGCAAATTGAATTGGCAGAAAACTACGTTTCAGTGATTTCTGGAGAGATCAATCCATCAGAACTCAAGGCTTTAGCGAAAGTCGGAAAGCTGGGTTACAGGGAATATTTCACTTCCCAAAAAAGCCTTTTCGCAAGCCAGTTAGCAATTTCAGACTATAATTGGGGAAATTCTGAAAAGGGAATTATTGCGGTTTTTGTTCCGTCCCACAAGCCATTGAATCAATTCGGAATGGACCCCGAAACCTTAGCAGATATTAAAAAACTGGCAAAAAGCAAACCTTGTATCCTCGTTCATTTTGGAAATCCACTGGCGCTGAAGCACCTAGGAAAAATGGAGGATTTTGAAGCGGTGATTTGTGCGTTTCAGGGATTTGAGGAGGTGCAGAGGGTGGTGGAAAATAGACTACATTCAGAATAATTCGTAATTTGGATTATGGAAAAGAAGAAAGTATTGGAGGCTATTCAGGAGTTGCCTGAAAGCTTTGACTTGGAAGTTTTGATCGAACGATTGATTTTCATAGAAAAAGTCGAAAAAGGTCTTGACCAGGTAAAAGATGGAAAAGTAATTTCCCATGAGCAGCTAAAATTATTAGCTAAGCAATGGTAGAGATTTTTTGGTCTGATTTGGCAGTAAATGACCTCAAATCTATCCATTCCTTTATTCAAGTTGATTCTAAGTTTTATGCTGATCGGCAAATTCAAAAAATAATAAAGCGGGTCGATCAACTTGTAAATTTCCCTGATTCGGGCAGAATAGTCCCCGAATTTTCAATTTCTCAGATCCGAGAATTGATAGAAGGCAATTATCGAATAGTTTATTTTGTAGACCTAAATTCAGCTTATATCCTTCGAGTACATCATTCCGCGCTTCTCTTACGCTTCATTAAAGAATAAATTCAAAAGAGTCTTTGACATCCTCCTGAGGCTACAACGGGTAGAAGCAGGCAACTTAGGAGATGTCTCTGCCGTGGGCGAAGGAATTGAAGAATTTCGGATCCATTATGGTCCGGGTTACAGAATTTACTTTCGAAGGCAGGGAGAAAAAATCATACTCTTACTTGTGGGTGGGGATAAGAGTTCACAGGAATCCGACATCAAAAAAGCAAAAGCTCTCTGGAATCAATACAAAGAAAACTAAATGGATACCACAAAATTTGACATTGCCGAGTACCTCGATGATGAGGAGATGGTTCAGGAATACCTGAATACCGTACTCGAAGAAGGAAATGCCCAAGAAATCATCGTTGCGCTTGGCCATGTGGCAAAGGCCATAGGAATGTCCCGCATTGCTGAACAAACCGGACTCAGCCGTCCAAGCCTGTACAAAGCCCTCTCCCCAGACTCCAAACCTCAATTTGAAACCATTTTAAAAGTAATCCGGGCGATCGGGGAAAACTTCCAATTAAAGGCTAGCTTGTAATTTTTTCATACCTAATCAGGTTTTTTTGAATTGGTGACTAAAAATGACAAAACCTTCCAAGGAGGTTCATTATTAGGAAAACATTACCAATAAGGATCAATTAAACAAAGACTTTTTCACTGGGATATTTAACCTTATATTAAGGTCTTTTGCTCATTCTTCCCTCCTCCATCAAATGTCCAAAATCTATAAAACTCCAGATGTATATGTAGAGGAAATAAGCTCTTTCCCCCCTTCTATAGCCCAAGTTGAGACGGCTATTCCAGCCTTTGTCGGGTATACTGAAAAAGCAGAAAAAAATGGGAGATCCTTGCTCAACCAACCCACGAAGGTTCATTCCATCTTAGATTTCCGAGACAATTTCGGTGGGGATTATATTCCCAAATTTCTTCTGGTTCCCAAAACCCCTCAAGATCCCAGCCCTATCAGAATCGGAAATCAGGACTTTAGCCTCCAGCTTAATACTAACCAAAGAGCTTACCTTTTTCGGGCTGTTTCGGATTTCTTTTCTAATGGAGGAAAGGCCTGCTATGTGGTTTCTGTAGGAACTTATGGGGAAAAGGATCAAGTGCCAATTTCAAAAGAGGGACTATTGGGAATTACTTCTTCGAGGAATTCAAGCCCTAAAGGATTAAAAGCATTAATGGATCTTCGGAAACCCAGCATTTTGGTGATTCCGGATGCGGTGGCATTAGGCAGCCAAAGCACCGAGGTGTACCAGGAAATGCTCAAACATTGTCATGATCATGGAAATCGGTTCTCAATTTTTGATCTATACAATGGATTTGAAGATATAAACCAAAGTCAGGGTTGCATTAGCGAATTCCGAAATGGAATTGGAAATTCAAACCTTAGTCTTGGAGCTGCCTATTACCCTTGGTTGGATCGACCTGAAAACCAACTTTCCTTGAATTTTTCCAATCTTGACCCTAAGATCAAGCTTTCAGAAATTCTATTGGAAGAGAATGCACAGGAGGTTTTGAATTCCAATTTATCAAACGAAAAGGATCTGCATTTGGGCTTGTTGAATACCAGTCCTACCTATAAGCATATCCTTAAAGCGATGGGTAAAATCCTAAAGCCCTCTCCTATTTCAGGCGCAATAGCCGGAGTATATTCCAGAGTGGATTTAACTCGAGGAGTTTGGAAAGCTCCCGCAAACGTAGCTCTAAATGGATTTGAAAAGCCAAGTGTTTCTTTTTCAACTATTCAGCAGGAAGAACTAAATATTGATCCTTCTTCAGGGAAATCCATAAATTCTATCCGACATTTTCAGGGAAAAGGCATCCTAGTTTGGGGAGCTCGTACTTTAGCTGGAAATGACAATGAATGGAGGTATATCCCCGTCAAAAGAACCTATTTGATGGTAAGAGAATCCATACACTCAAGCCTAACCTCTTTCGTCTTCGAGCCTAATGATGCCAATACTTGGGCTAGAATACGGGCAATGGTAGAAAATTTTCTGACTAATCTTTGGAGGGATGGAGCTTTTCAGGGAATCAAACCCGATCAGGCATTTTTTGTCCGAATGGGATTAGGGCAAACCATGACTTCTCAGGATATTATAGAAGGGAAAGGAATTATAGAAATCGGAATGGCCCTAGTCAGGCCAGCAGAATTTATCTTGCTAAAATTGAATTTGGCTTTTCAAGAAGCTTGAATACAATCAGTCCAAGTTCACTTTAATTCAAATTCTTATTTTCTTTGGTATTTCTCTAGATTGAGAAAGATTAAGCCTTGATGAAACGAGAAGGATAGAAGGCATTTCTATTGAAGAGTAAGCTGATATGGATTTCAAAACAGAGAATGAAAGGTTAAAAATTGGAGAAGGAAAGATCAGCGGATATTTATCCATTTTTATTGGAGTTTGTTCCTTTTTGTTTACTGTCTGCCTGTATTTCCCCAATGTTTTAACGACTTCTGAATTTCGGCATTTGTACACTGAAGGATTTGTGGAAGCATTTATCCTTTCTCTTTTGGTATTGGGAATTGGTTTTGCCTTATCCAGTTTTATCCTTCGGAAAAAAGCGGATATCGCTGCGATAGGCCTAGGATTTCTATTGTCCACCATCCTTTTATTTTACCTATTCCCGGGACAAACTTCAGAGGTTTCGACGCTTTTCACCATCGGATTGGATTGGCTGGTATTGGATATTTTCTTTACCTCAGCCATTTTTATTCCCCTTGAATTATTTCTTCCGAAGCGTCTGGACCAGACCAAATTCCACTCGGAATGGAGAACTGATTTGGCTTATTTTATTTACAGTCACTTATTGGTTCAAATCCTTGGGATCATAATCCGAACACCTGCAGTAGTTTCTTTTTCGGGTTTGCCGATTGCAGAAATCCAAAGTAAAATCTCTGCTATTGCCTTTCCTCTTCAATTATTCTTGGCCCTTTTCATCACCGACCTTTTTCAATGGACCATTCATTTTCTTTTCCATAAAGTCCCTTTTCTTTGGAGGTTTCATGCCATCCATCACTCGATAAAGGAAATCGATTGGCTAGCTGGATCAAGAATTCACCTAATCGATTTGATTGTAGTTAGGTCTTTCACCTTTATCCCGATTTATGTATTGGGTTTTAGCAATGCTGTGTTTCTGACTTATCTGGTTTGGGTTTCCATTCAGGCAGTTTTGGCACATTCCAATACGCGAATAAATTTTGGTTTTTTGAAGTACATCTTCGTCACTCCACAATACCACCATTGGCATCATTCAGCGGAAGCGGAATACTACGATAGGAATTTTGCCATTCACTTTCCCTTCATTGACATGATCTTTGGGACCTATTTGGATAAAGGGGATGAATGGCCAAGTAAAACCGGATTGAATGATCCTGAAATGCCAAAGGGAATTCTGAAGCAAACTATTCATCCATTCAAAATGAATAAGTAGGCGGATTAGATATTATTTCTCCACCGAAAACTTATACTCAATCGTGTGCTCGTATTTCTCTCCGGGATTTAAGATTGGGCTTGGGAAGTTTTCATGATTGATTGCATCGGGCCAATTTTGGGACTCAAGGCAAAAACCCCAGTGCTTATCATAAGTCTTGCCATCTGCTCCTGCATAGTTGGCCAAGAAATTCGCTGTGTAAAACTGCACCCCTGCATTATTGGAATACATATCCATCACCCTTCCAGATTCCGGATGCTTAACCCGTACAAAGTGCTTCATTTCCGGTGTTCTTTCCATCTTCATGACCATGTTGTGGTCAAAGCCGCCGGCATTAGCTGCAATCTGATCACCTAGGATTTTTGGAGTTCTGAAGTCAAAGGGAGTTCCTGTCACATCTTTCACCTCCCCGGTTGGGATCAATTCCTCATCTACAGGAGTATAATAATCTGCCCAAAATTGGAACTCATGATCCAGAATATCCCGCTTGATTCCCCCTAGGTTAAAATAGGTATGGTTAGTCAAGTTGAGAATGGTCTTTTTGTCCGTGGTACTTTCAAAACGGATTCTCAAGGTATTGTCCGTGGTCAACTCCATCCAAAGTGTAGTTTGCAAATTACCGGGATAGCCTTCTTCTCCATCCACACTGAGATAGGTCATCTTGACGCCTAAAGTTGAGTCATTTGAATAGGTCTCGGCATCCCAAACTTTCTTATTAAATCCTTCCACTCCTCCGTGGAGATGGTTATCTCCATTGGTTTTAGCCAAGGTATATTTTGTGCCATCCAGAGTAAACTCAGCATTGGCAATCCGATTTGCAACCCTTCCGGCAGTAGCCCCAAAGAATGGGTTTGGCTTGGTCAGGTATTCTTCAACTGTATCCAAAGTAAGGGTGATATTCTCCATATTCCCGTTTTTATCGGGAGCTATAATTTTTGAAATCAACCCACCATAGTTGGACATTTCTACTTGCATGGTGCCATTGTCTAGGACATAATGATAAACTGGCTTTCCATTATGTTCAGCCACTTGTTCTGCTTTGATCATAAGGTTGATTTCTTCTTTAATAGGTTCTTGGGTTTGTTTTTGTGCACAGGCAAAAGCTAGTGAAAGGATAGCAGCCGTGCCTAGGATTGAGGCGTATTTCATGGGGTGTTTATTGCAAAATTGGATTGTGAGAAGCTTTATTGATGAAGCTAGATTCGATATTCATAATTCGACATTCAACATTCTTTATTTCCTAATATCGAATAATGAACACTGAATATCGAACATTGAAGACTTGATTACGATTAGCTAGAACTATTGCCTAAGGTACTTCTGTCGGATCAGATTCAATTGCAACTGCAATTCATCTCTTTGGATGAATTTTCCCTGAATCATGATCGCCTGAGGCTTTTGCATCGTTGTCAAGTCTTCCAAAGGATTCTTTTGTACCATCACAAATTCAGCAGCAGCACCTGGCTTCAGAACTCCCCATTCTCCACTTTCCTCAAAATAATCTGCACAGTTCACCGAACCCGTTTTCAAAATCTCATAATTCGACATTCCAGCCTTTGACATCGACTCGATTTCCCGATGAATAGAAAATCCCGGTACATTGAAGACTTGTGGAGAATCCGAACTCATGATCATCGGAACACCAGCTTTGTGAAGGTCAAGGAAAAGTTTTTGTCTGAATTCCAGATAAGGCTTAACCTTGGCCTCCGCCAAAACACCATCCGCTTCCAACTTGGATTTGGTATTGTACCATTGGGTGGTCAACTGCCCTGGGAGGTAAAACATTTCCGGCTGCTGACGCAATTCATAGGCAGGTTGGTAGCCAAAGTAGCGTTCAAACAAGGTTAAAGTTGGAGCAATCCAGGTTTTATTTTCTAAACAAAGCTGAATCAATGCATCAAGTTTGGCTTGATCTACCTGACCCACCAAATTCATATTGAATGGGCCTGAAACTGTAGGGTCAATGGTTGTTCCATCCGGAAGCATTGCCTCCAAGAACCCATCGATGTGCTCGACAGAACGGTAGCCATTTTTCACCGAAGTCACCAAGCCCACATCCAGAGAAACATGTCCTCCATAATAGATTCCGGCTTTTTTTGCTTCATCAGCTATCGCCAGAAACTTAGGATCATCCAGACCGGGATGAAGTTTCAGATGATCATATCCAGCAGCTTTTTGATCCCTTACCATTTTTCTACCTGAATCTGGATCAGCTACAGAAGTTCCATTTAGCGATGGCCCTGAAATAAACATTCGAGGACCTGTTAATTCTCCTGCCTCAACTCGCTTCTTTAATTCCAAATGGGATTCATGACCAAGCATACTTCGGATTCTCAGTACTCCGTTAGCCAGATACATCCACAAAACCTCCTCTTGAAAAACGGGGCCGAATTGCTCTGGATTGGGAAGATGCGCATGAAATTCTGCCAATCCCGGGAAAATATACATCCCTCTTCCATCCAATGAGCGAATACCCGCAACGGTAATTTCATCCTCAGGTGCAATTTCCATAATCACTCCATCTTTGACGTAAATCGAATGATCCTCAAGGACCTGATCATCCTGCATGGTGATGATATTCACGTGATTGATGACCAATTCCTGTGCTTCTGAAGGAACCAAAAAAGTACAGGTCAAAAGGAGGAGGAGAAGGATTTTAAAAGGTTTCATAAGCGTTGGAGGTTAATGCAAAACTTAATTTCGCCCTTTCCCAACTGTAAACCAATCCGATGGTGGATTTTTTGTTTTGCGGCAAAGTCAAAAAGGCTCACAGATAACACAGATTTACACAGAGAATGAGACTGTAGAAATCTTTGCCATCTGTCAGAAACAAAAAAGGACCGGAAAATTCCAGCCCTTCTGATTTATGAATTCCACTGCGTGTGGTAAAACTTCCCGCTTGGATCGTCTTTTCGCTGGTAGGTATGTGCTCCAAAATAATCCCGCTGTGCCTGAATTACCGATGCAGAAGACTCTGCGGTGATTCTTCCTAGAAGGTAATTGATTCCAGCGCTCATTACAGGTAAGGCAAAGCCATGAGTCAAGCCCAAACCAACCAATTCCGCCAAGGCCTTTCTCCCTGAAATTACCTGCTCTTTAACGCCTTTCATTTCAAAGAAAGAATGGGTATCAGAATAATTGGAAGAAATATTTTCCATCAAGCCTGATCGGATAATACATCCATTGGTCCAGATTCTGGAGATTTCATTGAAGTTCAACTTCCAATCTTTGGTATCCGAAACTGTCTTCATAAGTCTAAAACCAACTTCGTGATTGATGATTCTGGCCAAAGAATAAGCCGCTTTGATTTTTGGAAGCCAGGAATCTAAGGAACCTTCTACTTTTTGGAATTCATGATGGAAAGTCTTGGAAAATGCCACTCGCATGGCTTTCTCTCCCGAAACTCCGCGGGCATTCACCGCTTCAGCCAATGGGCTGTAAGGAATTCCGTATTCCAAAGCGGTGGTCAAAGACCAAGCGCCAGTTCCCTTTTGTCCGGCTTGATCCAGAATTTTATCCAATAGCAATTCTCCGTTTTCTTTGAAAAGGAGCAAATCTGCAGTGATCTCGAGCAGGAAGGATTTCAATTCTCCCTTTCCCCAATCAGAAAAAATTTCAGAAACCTGTTCTGCACTCAGGCCAAATCCAAATCGCAACAAATGCGTCAATTCAGCCAAAACCTGCATCTCCCCATACTCAATGGAATTATGGACCATCTTGATAAAATGCCCTGAGCCTCCCGGGCCAATATAGGTGACGCAAGGCTTTCCGTCTTTATCTTTGGCAGAGATTCTTCCCAAGAAATCCTCCACCATGGCATAGCCTTCGGCATTTCCACCCGGCATGATGGACGGACCTTTTCTCGCTCCTTCCTCTCCTCCGGAAACTCCCATAGGCAAAAAGTGCATGCCGACTTCCTTCATTCGATCCACTCGTCTTTCAGAATCTTTGTAGAAGGAATTACCCCCATCGATGACCAGATCGTCATTATCCAAAATCGGAATCAACGTATCCAACTGTGCATCAATAGCGGCGCCAGCAGGAATCATCATTAAAATACGACGGGGTTTTTCTAAAGAATCCACGAACTTTTGCAAGTCCTCGAAGGCGAGCATATTAGAAAACTCCGGGTTTTCATCTACGACTTTCTGAGCAATTCCTTCTTCTTTTCCTGCTACAAATCGGTTGTAAAGTGACACAGAAACACCCTTTTCGGCCAAATTGAGCGCAAGGCTTTTACCCATCACACCCATTCCGATCACTCCCATTTTCATTTTCATAGGTTGAGATTTTAAGTAGTTAAGGGAATTCTCCAGCATCTCTTCCGGAGCCCCTGAAATATCCAATAAATAACCCTCCAAAGGCTTTTCCCAAACGGCAATCTGGGAATCCAACATGCCGGCTTTCATGTAATGGTTTTTACGTGCCAACATTCGCTCCCAGATCAAATCCCTTTCTCCGGTCAAGTGAATCCAGCGTAGATTCTCTGATACCGAAAGCTTTTCTCTGTAGGTATTTTTCAAAGCGGAGCAAGCCAAAACTGCCCCTCCCTTAGTTTCCGAATTTAACAATTGATCTGCCAAAGCCTGAAGCCAAGGCTGCCTGTCCTCATCGTTAAGGGGATGACCAGCACTCATTTTGGCGATGTTTTCAGCAGGGTGAAAATGATCGGCATCAAAAAAGGGAAGTCTAAGCCTTTCGGCCAATAAAGTCCCCAGCGTGGTTTTTCCTGTACCGGAGACCCCGGTGACGATTACAAGCATGGGGCGAAGGTAACTTTTTTGCGGTCAACAGACAACGGCCGACAGTCCACCGAATTAAGAATAAGCATCCCTCGGTGGACTGTCGACTCCGGTCCATGGACTAATTTTCCAATCTTCCAATTTTTCAATCCTCAAATCCCTACCTTTGCGCCTTCAATTCCAAGATTCATGATTTCAGTAGATAACGTGTCCGTCATGCATGGCGGTTCTCCGCTTTTCAGCAACATTACTTTCAACATCAACGAAAGCGATAAGATCGCTTTGATGGGAAAAAATGGAGCTGGGAAATCCACTTTGCTCAAAATTATTGCTGGTCAAACCAAACCTACTTCTGGTGCAGTAGCCGCACCCAAAGGCTATGTTGTCGCATACCTTCCACAGCATCTCTTGACTGCGGATGATTGCAGTGTCATGGAAGAGACGTCCAAGGCTTTTGCAAGCTATTTGGGAATGAAGGCTGAAATTGACCGAATCAATGAAGAATTGACAGTACGTACGGATTACGAATCCGAAGAGTATTACAAGTTGATCGAACAAGTCTCCGAATTGAGTGAGAAATTTTATGCCATCGAAGAGGTCAACTATGAAGCTGAGGTAGAAAAAGTACTGCTGGGTCTGGGTTTTGTTCGTGAGGATTTTCAGCGGGCTACTTCAGAGTTTTCCGGAGGCTGGAGGATGCGTATCGAGCTCGCCAAAATCTTGCTCCAAAAGCCCGACCTAATTCTACTGGATGAGCCTACCAATCACCTGGATATCGAATCCATCCAATGGCTGGAGGACTTTTTGATGAATAAAGCCAAAGCAGTAGTGGTTATCTCCCACGACCGGGCCTTTGTGGACAACATTACCACTCGAACGATCGAGGTGACCATGGGTCGAATCTATGACTACAAAGCGAAGTATAGCCATTATCTTGAGCTAAGAAAAGAAAGACGAGAACAGCAACAAAAACACTACGAGGAGCAGCAGCGCCAAATCGCAGATATTCAAGAATTCATTGATCGTTTCAAAGGAACTTACTCGAAGACCCTTCAGGTCCAGTCTCGAGTGAAAATGCTCGAAAAAATGGAAATCATCGAAGTGGATGAGGTGGATACTTCCGCTTTGAAACTTCGCTTTCCACCCTCGCCACGATCTGGAAAATATCCGGTCATCGTCGATGAAATGAGTAAAAGCTATGGGTCTCATGTGGTTTTCAAAGACGCCTCCATGACCATCGAGCAGGGGCAAAAAGTAGCCTTTGTAGGGAAAAACGGAGAAGGAAAATCCACCATGATCAAAGCCATCATGGGAGAGATTGACTTTCAGGGAAAATGTGAGCTGGGTCACAATGCCATGATTGGCTATTTCGCCCAAAATCAGGCTTCCCTTTTGGATGAGAGCCTGACCATTTTCGAAACCATAGACTATATCGCGGTGGGTGAAATCCGAACCAAAATCAAGGATATTTTGGGTGCCTTCATGTTTAAAGGAGATGACATCAACAAAAAGGTCAAAGTGCTTTCCGGTGGTGAAAAGACCCGATTGGCGATGATCAAACTTTTGCTTGAGCCAGTCAATCTTTTGATTCTCGATGAACCGACCAATCATTTGGACATGAAGACCAAAGACATCATCAAGGATGCGCTGAAGGCCTTTGATGGAACCTTGGTAGTCGTGTCTCACGACCGGGACTTCTTGGATGGCTTAGTGACCAAGGTGTTTGAGTTTGGAAACAAGCGAGTAAAAGAGCATTTCGAGGATATCAATGGATTCCTGAGAAATAAGAAGCTGGAGAATTTGAGGGAAGTGGAGAGAAAGTAGGCAGTTAGCAGTTTGCAGTGAAAGTAGAAAGGCTGGACTTTTAAAGTCTGTAAGCCGAAAATCTGTGCTCATCTGAGTCATTTGTGAGAAATCATTTATTCCTCAAAAGGAAACTTCACCAACTTCTCTTCCTTGCTGGACTTATAAATCCCTCGGATCAATTCGAGGGATTTTTTTGCTTCTGGACCATCCACTTCCGGAGAGGTGCCATTTGCTATTGATTTTAAAAAGTCCTTCCATTGAGCTGCGTGCAATTCAAATCCTATGGCATTCGGATCGGAAGAGCCTGAAGTGCTGATTTTCTCAGATTTCTCAAGAGGACTATCTTTTCCTTTAATCGTCCAAGCTATCAACTTTCCGGCTTCCAAGATTGCACTTCCTTCCGTTCCATAAATCTCCAAGCGCTCAGGATAGCCGGGATAAAGTGAGGTTCCTGCTGTAATTGTCCCCGAAGCACCTGATCTAAAATTGACCAAAGCAGCACCCAAATCCTCTCCTTCTATTGGATATAGGCTGGTCTTCACTTTCCCAAAAACAGAATCCACTTCTCCCATCACATCCAAAAGCAGATCCAAGGTATGGATGGCCTGATTGATCAAAGCTCCTCCACCATCGCATTTGAGGGTTCCTTTCCATTGGCTGGAAGAATAATATTCAGCAGTTCGGAACCAGTTTACATAGGCATTTCCCATGAGCAGTCTGCCGAATTCTCCGGCTTGGACAGCTTTTCTTAATTTTTGAAAATCAGAAGAAAATCGATTCTGGAATACAACTCCGAGGGTAACTCCATTTTTATCAGCAGAGGCAATTAAGCGGTCCGCACGATCCAAGGTCACCTCAATCGGTTTTTCGATAAAAACATGCTTTTTGGCTTCTAAAGCTGCAAGGGCAGGTTCAAGATGCAAACCACTTGGTGTACAAATGCACACTACATCCAAACCTGAAATAGCTAGGAACTCCTTTAAATCCTGAAATACTGGAGCTGAGAACTTTTCTTTCGCTTTCTCAGCGCTGGAAGGATTCGGGTTAAAAAGACCAAGTAATCGAGCATTGTCCAGACTTTCAATGGCCTGCGCATGCTTGATTGCGATAGCTCCTGTACCGATAATTCCTATTCCAAATTTCATTGAATTGGTTTTTGAAGGGTTAATGGATCCTGGCGCAGGAGATGAACTACAGTTTGGTAAAACTCAGGATTATAGGTCTTGAACTCCTGACTTTTTTCAAAAAAGGTCTCAATGATCACGGCAAAAAACTCATGCTCATTGAAAGCCGCTCTTTCTCTAAATATGGTTTCTTCCCCTGCCTTAACTTTCTCCATTTCAATAGGAACCCACTTTTTATATTCAGCAAAAGACTTGGGATCAAATTCCCGCTCTCCATCTGTGTCAATTTGATTGGCCAACTTCAAGGCATGGGCAATTTCATGGATACCCAAATTGATTCCGTCCTCAAAGTCCGCATATCCTTCCACAAAACTTTGCCAGGAAAGAATAATCAATCCATGCTTGGGATTGACCTCTCCGCGATGATAAATCTTATTGATAGTGCTGAAATATGGATTGGGATAAATCAAGATGGTATGAAAGTGAGCAAGCTTTAAACGCTTCCATCCAAACGTAACCATTGCGATCGTTGCCCCAACCAAGATTTCCATCTCCCAAGTAATTTCCTCCAAACCTCCTCTTGCAATCAACCTTTTGGTGGAAAGGATCATTTCCAGTTTATCAATAAACTCTTTTTTATGCTGAGGCTTAAGCCGGGAATAATACTTAAAATGATTTTCTAAAAATTTGATCTCATCCCGACTTACTTTCCTAGGAAAAAGTCTCCATCGGGCTTCATTGATCAATTCGATTACAGCTTTGGTAGCTAAATATCCAAACATAGAGTAATAAAAAAAGGCAGCCACCTAAAGTAACTGCCATTTTAGAATAAAACAATTTCTAAAATTATCTGGCGTAATTCACCGCCCGCATTTCCCGAATCACGGTGATTTTAATCTGTCCGGGATATTGCATTTCTTTTTCGATTTTCTGGGAAATATCAAAGGAAAGCTTGCTTGCAGTCTGGTCATCTACATGATCAGCATCGACCAAGATTCTCAACTCACGGCCTGCCTGCATCGCAAAGCATTTATTTACTCCATCAAATCCCAAAGCTAGTTCTTCCAATTCCTTGAGACGCTTGATGTAGCTATCCATGATTTCCCTTCTTGCACCTGGTCTGGAACCAGAAATCGCATCAGATGCCTGCACGATTGGAGAAATCATTGAAGTCATTTCGATTTCATCGTGGTGAGCTCCGATGGCATTGCAGATTTCAGGATGCTCTTTGTATCTCTTTGCCAATTCCATCCCTAGAATTGCGTGAGGAAGTTCCTGCTCCTCTGGCCATACTTTACCGATGTCATGAAGCAATCCGGCACGCTTAGCCAACTTGGCATTTAAGCCCATTTCAGCAGCCATGGTTGCTGCTAATTTGGCTACCTCTCTGGAGTGCTGGAGTAAGTTCTGTCCATAGGAAGAACGGAATCTCATTCGGCCAACCATCTTGATTAACTCAGGATGCAAACCATGAATTCCCAAATCAATACAGGTTCTCTCGCCGATTTCAACGATTTCTTCCTCGATGTTTTTCTCAGTTTTGGCTACTACTTCCTCGATTCTAGCCGGGTGGATTCTTCCATCCTGAACCAATCGGTGAAGAGATAGTCTTGCGATTTCTCTTCTTACCGGATCAAATCCTGAAATAATGATAGCCTCTGGGGTATCATCCACTACAATCTCCACGCCTGTTGCCGCTTCCAAAGCCCGGATATTTCGGCCTTCCCGACCGATGATTTTACCCTTAATATCATCGCTTTCAATATTGAAAACAGAAACACAGTTTTCAACCGCATGTTCAGTAGCCGTACGCTGGATAGTGTCCAAAACGATCTTTTTAGCCTGCTTGGTAGCGGTAAGTTTGGCTTCGTCAAGGATATCCTTGATTTGGGAAGAAGCTTTGGATTGGGCTTCCTCTGTGAGCATATTTACCAATTGTTCCTTGGCTTCCTCACGGGTCAAACCTGCGATTTTTTCCAAGTCAGCGATTCGCTGATTGGTAATCCGATCGAGTTCCTCTTTTTTGACCTGAACCGCATGCAATTGGGCGGTAAGGTTTTCCTTTTTACTATCCAATTCAGCTTCTTTTCGCTTTACCAGTTCTTGCTCTTTGGATACTTGCTGCTGAAGTTGCTTGACTTTGTTTTCATTGGTGATGATGATGTTTTTCTTATTGCTCATCTCCTCATCAAAATCCGCCTTCATCTTCAGAAACTTTTCTTTAGCCTCAAGAATGCGATCTTTTTTGATTGATTCAGCTGTAATTTCAGCCTCCCTAAGCATGGATTTGACCCTTTCTTTGGTCTCTTCTTCCAGCTTTGCATTTTTATTTTTAATAAAAAACCCCGCTAATGCGGCACCCCCACCTAGCCCCGCCAGGGCTGCAAGGATGATAAATAGTACGTCTGCCATAGGTATGTATAAATTGCTACCTACCGGATCAGAAAAGTCCCAGAAATTAAGTGGATATCAACAATCAAACAGCCTTGGTCAACAGCGCTGAAATATGGGAAAGACTGCGCTGAATATGCTCGCTGTCTTCTGCATTGACTTCATTGGTTTCTAGGGATTCTACCATGCAATCAAAGGCGACCATCGCCAAAAGATCTGTGGCATCATCCAAACCAAATTCAGCCTTATACTTTCTCATTTTTTCATTAATCAGTTTTCCAGCATGCCGAATTTTAGCCTCATCTTCAGGCTTGACACGCATGGGATATTCCCTATCTCCGATTTTCACTCTGATTGCCAGCGTCTCCATATCATTCGGAAAGGTAGGTGATCAAATGATCGATTTCTTGTATATAATTGTTGATTAAGTCACTCATTTCGGCAGTATCTTCTGAGGTTACCGGCCGGTTGTCCACAATGTTACTAATTTTAATCTTATTTTTAAAATGATGGATTTCCTGCTCCTTTTCCTGAATATTCTGCTCCAAATCAGCCATTCTAGACTTTAATTGCTCATTTTCAGCACTCAAAGCTTCGATTTTCTTACTGGCTAAAACCGCCAGCTTTTCCAGTTTTTGCAGTTCCTCGTGAATCATTTTTTAACTTCTGATAACAGCCCCCACTTGATCTTGAAAGGCCTGAATCAATTTACTCATTGTTTTATCAATTACCTTATCCGTCAGTGTATTTTCTGAATCCTGAAGGATAAAACTCAGTGCATAAGCTTTTTTACCCGAGTCAATTTTATCTCCTTGGTAAACGTCAAAGCATCCGATTCGCTTGACTAATTTTCCTCCCGCCTTTTCAGCTACGGATTTTACCTGTTCGTAAGTAATCGCTTTGTCTATCACCAAGGAAAGATCCCTCCTTACCTCTGGAAATTTGGAGATCTCCTGATATTTCTTCAAACCTGAAGCTTTCTTGCAAAGCAAATCCCAATCCAATTCCGCATACCATACATCTTGTCGAACCTCGGCTAGTTTAAGAATTTTGTCATCTACCAAACCAACTATTCCCAAGACCTTTTCTCCCAACTTCAATTCCAACCCATAAGCCAAAGGAGCAGATTCAATTACATGGATCTGGGCATTGTCAATATTCAGACGCTCCAGAATCTTTTCAACGGTAGCATACAAATCTGCGAAAGCAAAAGGCTTGGAAACATCCAACCAACTTTCAGAAGAACGATCGCCCGAATGGAATAGTGCCAATCTCCTACCCTCTTTATATCCTTCTGCTGTTTTTTGGTAAACGGTTCCAAATTCAAAGGCCTTGAGGTCTGTTTGTCTTCGATTGATGTTGTGCGCCATCACTTCCAATCCTGAGAAAAGAAGCGTCTGTCTCATCACTCCCAAGTCTTCGCTTAGCTTATTGTAGATTTCAACGCTAAGCTTCGGATCCAAGTAACCTGACTTCTCTGCATACTGAGGTTTGGTCAAACTGTTTGTGATCAATTCAAAATAGCCTTGACCAGCTAGCATTTCTGTTAAGCGGTATTGAAGCTTGTTTAGATCCTTCACAGGATGCTCAGCCAAATAGTCTGTTCTGAGATTTTCAGAAAGTTCTACCTGATGAAAACCGTGAATTCTAAGGATTTCCTCAATAATATCTGCCTCACGGGTGACGTCTACCCGATAAGGTTTTACGATAGCTTTGAAGCCTTTTTCGGTTTCATTTACAACTTGGATATCCAAGCTTTCCAAAATGGATTTGACCTCTTTGGGCTCAATCTTTTTCCCGATCAGTCGGTCCACATGCCCGTATTCCACATCTATTTCAAAATCAGGAATTGGATTAGGATAGACATCAATTATTTCAGAAGAAACCTTTCCGCCTGCGATTTCTTGAAGCAAGGCTACTGCCTTTTTCAAGGCAAATACCGGCATATTGGGATCTGTTCCTCTTTCAAATCGGAAAGATGCATCGGTCTTCAATCCATGAAACTGGGAACCTTTTCGGATCACATCAGGAGAGAAATAGGCAGATTCAAGGAAAATGGTTGTCGTTTGATCGCTTACTCCAGAACCTTTTCCACCGAAGATACCTGCAATACACATCCCACCATTTGGATCACAAATCATCAATTCCTCACCTGAGAGTTTCCTTTCCTTTTCATCCAAAGTGACAAAAGGAGTTCCTTTTGGAAGTTTCCCAACGATGATTTTTCCATCGGAAATTTTCTCCGCATCAAAAGCATGCAGAGGCTGCCCCAAGTCATGAAGGATAAAATTGGTGATATCGACCACGTTATTAATCGGCTCCAAGTCCAGGGAACGAAGAAAATTCTGAAGCCACTGAGGGGAAGGACCTACTTTGAGATCAGTCACCACAACCCCTGCATACCGAGGACAATCCAAAGGATCTTTCACCTCCACAGAGATAGCTGGACCTGATTTTTCAATCTTCAATTCTTGGGTCTCAGGAAGACAAATCGGTCGATGAAGCAGGGCTTCAAGATCTCTTGCCACACCTAAATGAGATGCAGCATCAGCTCTATTCGGAGTAAGTCCGATTTCGAGGATCGAATCGTTTGAAATTTCAAAATATTCGGAAGCAGGAGTTCCATTGGGCAGATCGGTATCCAACACCATAATTCCGGCATGCGATGTCCCGATTCCAATCTCATCTTCAGCGCAAATCATCCCTTCAGAAACCTGACCACGGATTTTTGCCTTTTTGATTTCGAAAGGCTCTCCTTCGGTTGGATAAAGCATAGCACCCACTGTTGCGACGACTACTTTTTGTCCAGCAGCCACATTGGATGCCCCACAAACGATCTGGGAAGGAGTTTCTTTTCCTATATCTACAGTGGTGATACTCAATTTGTCCGCATCGGGATGCTTCTCACAAGTCAAAACCTCCCCAATGACAATTCCTTCAAGACCACCCGGAACGGACTGAAATTCTTCCACAGCCTCAACCTCCAACCCAGATCGGGTCAGCAAGGCGGCTATTTCTTCAGGAGTTTCGGTGAGATGGATGTATTGCTTTAATCGGTTGATTGAAATTTTCATATTCTTTTGATTTCGGAGAATCTCCGAGGCTTAAGAAAAAAGGTGCAAAGGCACCTTTTAGAATTAATGGGCAAATTTATAAGAATTGCAGGAGGGGAAGCCTATTTGGAATAATTTTTCTCCCCTGCTTCAATGGAAATCGTCAAGAGATTCTCCTTAGGTGGCAACGGACAGGCAAATTCCGGATTATAGGCACAGTAGGGATTATATGCCAAGTTGAAGTCAATCGTAATGCTGTTTTTTCCATCCTGTCGAACGTTGAGATATCTTCCACCACCATAGGTTTCTCTTCCGCTGGTTTCATCAGCAAAGGCTAAAAAGAAATTTCTCATATCTATTTCTTTGACAGATTGCAAAAGCAAAAGGCTGTTGGTCTTTCCTCCCAGTTCGAATTCAGCATAGGAATGCTCGATGTATCGCTCTTTGGAACCATCAGTAAGCGGGACTTCTCTTACTTTTTTATTTTCAATAGGGACCAAACGAGCTTTAACCTTATACTCCGGATTGATTTGATAAAAAGTCAGGGTCTTAAAATTAGCTTTTTGTTCTTCAGTCAAAGGAGACTCGGCATTGAAACGGATATACTTGAATTGCCTTTCCCGCTCTTTTTCGATTTTCTCAATATAATCCTCAGGGCTCTCAATAGCAGTAAACATATACCCTACAGCTACAACTACAACGATCCCGATTACTAGTAAAATGATTTGGTTTGCTTTCATGGATTAAAGAATGCCTTCATCGGCGAAGCTAAAATAGCCACGATCTGAAAAAATCACATGGTCTAAGACAGGTAAATCCATATCCCTGCCAATTTTCACCAATCTTTCGGTCAATCTTTTGTCTTGCTCCGAAGGAGTCAGGCTTCCACTGGGATGGTTATGAACCAAAATCATGGACTGAGCCAAATGCTCCAAGGCTGTTTTAAAGACAATTTTGGCATCCACCACGGTGCCAGAAGTGCCTCCTTGACTGATCAGATGTTTTTTGATAACCTGATTGGATCTATTCATCAAGATCAGGTAAAAATGCTCCACAACTTCATCATAAAGATCGGGTCGCATCAATTCATATACATCTTTAGAAGATGAGATTTTGGGTTTGACGCTGGGTTCTTGCTCTTTTCTTCTTCGGCCCAGTTCCATTGCAGCTACAATGGTTATTGCCTTGGCCTCACCGATTCCTTTAAATTTCATCAGGTCTTTGATGGAAAGTTTGGCTAAAGCAGCCAAGTCATTCCCCACATTTCGAAGAATCAGCCTAGAAAGGTCAACTGCGCTCATAGTCCTTGTCCCCGAACCAATCAAAATTGCTATCAATTCCGCATCAGTCAAGGCTGATTTCCCTTTTAGCAAAAGCTTTTCCCTGGGACGATCCTCTTCGGCAAGCTCAGAGATTTTGGTAGAAAAAGTCTGGTCCATAAGTAGTTATTTAAAAAGTTTGACAAAATCTATTTAAAAAATTTCAATAAAAAAACCCTGCCTTTGGAGCAGGGTTCAGAAATAGAAAGTCTTTAGAAATTAAGCCAATGCATTGACAAACTTTGCCAATCTTGACTTTTTGTTGCTAGCGTTATTCTTATGAATTACATTCTTCTTGGCCAGTTTGTCCAACATAGAAGATACTTTCTGATACAATTCCAAAGCCTCTACTTTGTCGGTAGCAGCCTTCAGTCTCTTGATGAAAGTTCTGGTTGTTTTGGCCTGATATCTGTTTCTTAAACGCTTCGCTTCGTTGGCACGAATTCTCTTAAGAGCTGATTTATGATTTGCCATATCTCGTTTTTAAAATATTTTCTTTACTTCCCCTGGTCCGAATTGGAGTGCAAAGTTATTGTAAATAATTAATTCTGCCAAAGGAATTTCAAACATTCCTTTTATTCTAGACTTTGACCAAATCAAACTATTTGGCTTTTGGGCTAAAACAGGCCACAAATATAGCTTTTTTCGTATTCTAAAAGATATTTCTTTTGATTAATTTGACCTATGAGAATTTTTATAATCTGGGCTTTTTCTTTCTTTCTAGGGCTGCCTGAAGGTATTTACTGGGGATTTTTTAGTCACCAATTGATTAATAGACAGGCTGTTTATTCCCTTCCCCCAGAAATGTTGGTTTTGTTTAAAACTGAAATTGAATTTTTATCTGAAAATGCGGTAAATCCTGACAGAAGAAGATACGCAGTGGAAGGTGAGGCTGAAAAACATTTCATTGACCTGGACCATTACGGAGATAGTGCGATTTTTATTCTACCAAAGTATTGGCCTGAGGCAATTGAAAAACTCTCTGAAGACTCACTTCGAAGTCACGGAATCGGCCCATGGTCGACTTACCAAACATTTCTGAGTCTTACCAAAGCCTTTGAGCAAAAGAATAAAGCGGCCATTCTTAGACTTTCCGCAGATCTCGGGCACTACCTTGCTGATTTGAATGTCCCTTTGCACACAACTCAAAACTATAATGGTCAACTCACAGGACAAGAAGGAATTCATGGTTTTTGGGAAAGTAGAGTACCTGAATTACAGGCTAAAGACTACTCTTTTTGGGTTGGGAAAGCTGAGTATATAGAAAAGCCCCAACTGGCGATCTGGGAAGCGGTTGCATTGACCTCCTCTAAAGTAGATAGTGTATTAAGAATTGAACGGGAACTTACGCGACTTTTCCCAGAGGACCAGAAGTACAGTTTCGAAGAAAGAAACGGATTGACGGTTAGGGTTTACTCAAGAGATTTTTCAGAAGCTTATTCCAGAGCATTAGATGGAATGGTAGAAAGGCAAATGAGAAAATCTATCAAAATGATCGCTGACTTTTGGTATACCGCCTGGATTAATGCTGGACAACCTGATTTGACTAAATTAGATGAAGTCAATTCCGAAAAAGAAGAAAAAAAGACTCCCAACCCCAAAATCAAAGCGAGGAGTCATGATAATTTATGAATCAGGAATTAAGGTACTTCTTGATGGCTTCGCCTAACCTGGTGAAGGTATTTTTGAATACCTCCTCATTTTCTTCCAATAAGGTCACCCGAAATCCTCTCAGGTCTGAGCAGAAGGACGAAATAGGCACCACACAAATCCGCTCAGCTGCAAG
Source organism: Algoriphagus boseongensis (assembly GCF_004362805.1). Taxonomy (GTDB): domain Bacteria; phylum Bacteroidota; class Bacteroidia; order Cytophagales; family Cyclobacteriaceae; genus Algoriphagus; species Algoriphagus boseongensis. Next base: position 111,231 of record NZ_SNYF01000007.1, on the reverse strand, counting down.
AAGATAATAGACGAATCGTTTATCTAATGGCATGTTTTTATCCTCCAACCAGCTATTTAAAAGAGATTGAAGACGAGAATCCTCAATCGGAAGACTTTGGTTTGGATGAAGTAAGGTTTCGTCAAAAACAATGGTATTGTAAAAGGCTCCTTGTGTTGGATTGAATTTAATCCCTGGAATCTCTCCCAAAATCTCGGACATCAATTCGCTCCTTTTCCCAATTTGTGCGTTGGCATGCTCCCGATATCCATGGTATTGGGGATGACTCATGATTCTCGGAATAGCCAATTGGGGTAAAATAGTAGAGCAAACCTCAATCATCTTCGCATTCTCAAGCGTCTGACAAAGTTTGGAAAACTCTACCGATGCTTCCCGATTATAAAATTCCATCCAACCGCATCTCGCCCCAGGCCATGGAAATTCTTTAGAAATGCCTTTGAGAGAAATAGCTGGACGATTACCAATCACCTCGGCCAAAGCAACCGCCTTAATTCCGTTGTAGGTGATATTTTGGTAGATCTCATCCGCAATCAATAGCAGATTAAACTCCTCCGCGAGTTTGACAAATCCTTCCAACACTTCCTTTGGATAAACCATCCCGGTTGGATTGTCAGGATTGATGATCAAAATCCCCACGATGGAGGGATTGTATTTCACCTTCAAATACAAGTCTTCCATATCAGGAAGCCATTGATTATCCGGATCGAGTTTGTAAGTGATCGGAGCTGTATTGGCATGAGCAGCTTCTGCCGAACTATGGGTAGAGTAAGCCGGGGAAGGGCCAATGATCCGTGCTGTAGGGATCAAGAATTGATACAGCTTGGCGATGGCATCTCCTAGTCCATTAAAAAAGAGAATATCCTCGGCAGTAATCTGGGTGCCGCCTTTTTCATTGTTTACTTGAGCCAAAAACTTCCGGGTTTCTAGAACTCCTTTGGAATCAGCATAGCCATAGGTTTTGTCCTCCTTGAGCAAATCGGCAATAATCGCTTTCATCCATTCCGGCACGTGATTGCTCTTTTGGATGGGGTCTCCGATATTTTCCCAAGTCATGGGATACCCCAAAGCTTCGATTTGTCGGGCTTTTTTTACTATACCTCGAATTTCATAGGAGAGTTCTTCGGCCCCAGGCCGGAGGAGTAGCTGTCTCATAGGTCAATAGGCTGGTTTGGAAAATATTCCGCCACAAAGAAAGGTAAAAGCAAGGTTAAATTTTAGAATAGGCTTAAAAAGCCAAAGGATTTCCAGCAAGGAAACAGAATAAAGTCAGCTTAATTACCTTTTTCCCTACGTCGAATCGCCACTAGAATAAAGGTAACTGCGGCCCAAGATATAACCCCTCCTAAAATCCAAGCAGGAATCACAAATAGGTCCAAATATTGGATTAAAAGAATTAGAATGATCAAGGCAAATGGCAATCCATAGGATCGATCGATGATTTTCTTGCTCATATTTTAATTAAAAGTATTGAACAGATTCTTTTTCCTGAAAAACCTGTGGCCAAAAACTAATTGAAAGGGTAAAAATTGCAATCCTCATTTGCGTTAAAATTTAGATTTGCCTTTCCTTAATTCAGCTTTTAAATAACCTATCTGACTAATCACCAGAAGAACCATGGCAATCAAGGTGAAATTGGGAACCTTATTTCTCCCCTCCATCCAAAAGCCACTATACCAAAAAGACAATCCTCCTACAATCAGAGCTGAAACGAGGATGAAAAAATGGAAATAAACTTTTCTTTTGCTCATAATTCTTAAAACTAATCTTAAAGTAGGGACTTAAAAATCTATTTGAAAAAATTCTTCAGACTAGTTCAAGGCATGTTCAATTTTTAGGCTCTATATTCTGACTTTCCCTATCATTTCCAAACTTGCCATTCCCTTTCCCGTTTGGGTTGTTTATACAACTCAAACCTTGATTTACCTTAAATAAATTCCTAAACGTGGTTTCTATCCTTGTTCGCATTTTCATTTTCCTTTTAGTAATAGGCCTGATCGACTGGTATTCTTTCCAAGCCTTCAAGACCATCTTCCCCACCCAAACCTTTGTAAAAATTGGGTATTGGGCCTTTTCCATCTTTGTGTATCTGTTTGTGGCTTATGCATTTTTGACATTCAGTAGGGAAGCGATGAATCCAAGCTTTGGAAGGATGGCTTCACTTCTGATTCTTTCTTTGATTCCCAAGCTGATTATTCTGGCATTTCTGTTTGGAGAGGATATTCTGCGATTTTTCTCAGGAGCTTTTCAATCCTTTGCCGGTGGGAGGGAAGGAGATTTCCTCCCTGACCGGAGAAAATTTATCAGTCAGACGGCCTTTGCAATCGCTGCTATCCCATTTTTAGGAATCCTTCATGGAGTTTTGATCGGAAAATACAGATACCGAGTGATCAAACATACTTTGGAATTTGATGACTTACCGGAGGAATTCGATGGGTTTCGAATCACTCAGATTTCAGACATCCACTCGGGAAGCTTTGATGACCCAAAGAAACTGGAGTACGGTGTAGACCTGATCAATAAACAAGAGTCCGACTTGATTCTCTTCACTGGAGACTTGGTCAATAACCATGCTGGTGAAATGGAACCTTGGATGGAAACCTTCCAAAAGCTGAAAGCCCGTATGGGTAAATACTCCATTCTTGGCAATCACGATTATGGAGACTACATGTCCTGGCCAAGCAAGGAGGCTAAAGTGGCCAATCTTCAGAGACTTTTTGAAGTCCATGAGGAATTGGGCTTTAAGCTCCTTCGAAATGAAAGCCTACCCATCCAAAAGGGAGAGGCTAGCATAGATCTGATTGGTGTAGAGAACTGGGGAAAAGGCTTTGCTCAATATGGAGACTTGGCCAAAGCTGCGGCAAATCTTTCTGCCCAAAGCTTCAAAATCCTTATGAGTCACGATCCTTCGCACTTTGACGAGGAGGTAAAATCCTTTGCGCATCATATCCATCTCACGCTAAGCGGGCATACCCATGGAATGCAGTTTGGAATTGAAATCCCGGGATGGATCAAATGGAGTCCTGCATCTCTTCGCTATCCCAAATGGGCTGGACTTTATGAGGAAATGGGACGCTTCCTACATGTAAACCGAGGCTTTGGATTCTTGGCCTTTCCGGGAAGGGTGGGGATTTGGCCGGAGATTACGGTGTTGGAATTGAAAAGAAGGTCAATTTAATCGCTAAAGTCCTTAAGCAAAAAACCCTCTAAGAGACACTTAGAGGGTTTTTTATGAAGAAATTTGGTTTTCAGTCTTACTTCAAATTCTTATATCGAATTCTCTTCGGGGTCACATCGCCCAGTCGCTTCTTCTTGTTTTCCTCGTAATCGGAGAAGTTGCCTTCAAACCAATACACCTGAGAATCTCCTTCAAAGGCCAGAATATGGGTACAGATTCTGTCCAGGAACCAACGGTCGTGGGAGATAATCACCGCACATCCACCAAAGTTTTCCAAAGCTTCTTCCAAAGCACGAAGTGTATTTACATCTAAGTCGTTGGTCGGTTCGTCCAAAAGCAGCAAGTTTCCGCCCTCTTTCAAAGTTAAGGCTAGATGAACTCGGTTTCTTTCTCCACCAGAAAGCACCCCAACTTTTTTCTCCTGATCAGATCCGGCAAAGTTGAATTTGGAAACATAGGCCCTAGAATTCACTTCCTTGTTCCCCAGCTTCATCAGCTCATTTCCTTCAGAAATAGTTTGATAAACTGTCTTATTTGCATCCAATCTATCGTGCTCTTGATCTACGTAAGCCAACTTGACGGTCTCCCCTACTTCGAAATTTCCGGAATCAGGTTTTTCTTGGCCGGTGATCAACTTAAATAGGGTCGTTTTACCAGCGCCGTTTGGACCAATAATTCCGACAATACCCCCTTGAGGAAGGGAAAAGCTTAGGTTTTCAAACAATAATTTATCTCCATATGCCTTGGAGACATTATTAGCTTCAATCACTTTAGCTCCCAAGCGAGGTCCTGGAGGGATGAATAGCTCCAGCTTCGCTTCTTTCTCTTTTGCTTCCTCTCCGACCAATTTATCATAGGCATTCAAACGGGCTTTCCCCTTGGATTGCCTGGCTTTTGGAGACATCCTGATCCATTCCAATTCCCGCTCTAAGGTCTTCTGACGCTTAGACTCTGTTTTTTCCTCCTGCTTCAGTCGCTGTTGTTTTTGATCCAACCAAGAAGAATAATTTCCTTTCCACGGAATCCCCTCTCCCCTGTCCAATTCCAAAATCCAGCCTGCTACATTATCCAAGAAATATCGATCGTGGGTCACGGCGATTACCGTACCCTTATAGTTTTGCAAGTGCTGCTCCAACCAAAGAACTGATTCGGCATCCAAGTGGTTAGTCGGTTCGTCAAGCAAAAGCACATCTGGCTCCTGAAGTAAAAGTCTACAAAGTGCCACTCTTCTTTTTTCACCTCCGGAAAGGTTAGCCACATTGGCATCAGAAGGCGGAAGTCTTAGCGCATCCATGGCCTTGTCCAGCATCACATCCAGTTCCCATGCATTGGCAGCATCCAGTTTTTCTTGAACCTCACCCTGACGGGTAATGAGTTTGTCCATGGCATCTGGATCCTCCATCAAGGCCGGATCCATGAATTTCTCGTTGATTTCTTCGAATTCCTTAAGCAGGTTCACTGTATCAGCTACCGCTTCTTCCACCACTTCTTTGACTGTCTTAGAAGGATCAAGTTTGGGCTCCTGCTCGAGCATGCCCACGGTGTAACCCGGAGACCAGACGACCTCACCTAAGAAATCCTTGTCTATTCCGGCTATGATTCGAAGCAAAGATGATTTACCCGAACCGTTGAGACCAAGGACGCCGATTTTGGCTCCGTAAAAAAATGAGAGATAAATGTCTTTGAGTACTTTTTTCTGGGGAGGGTATACTTTGGACACTCCAGCCATGGAAAAGATGATTTTTTCTGCGCTCATCGTCTGTTTTTATGCTTATTTTAACCTAGTTGGCAAAGATGGCAAAAATATCCCTCTTTTAGGATTAATGGGGGCTAATTGGTTATTTTGCAAAAAATTGAAAACGACCACCTATAACCTAATTGTAGCGAAATGGAGCATCCGTATGGATATATCAAAGACGGAAAAGTCTTTTTGAAAGGATTTTTAGAAAAAACTGACCGGGAAATAGGAGAAGTAAAAGAAGATGAGGCCTCCACGATCAGTTATTTTGAGGCTAGATTCGAGCAAATCAAGGAGAAAGTAGCAAAACTCAAATCGGATATTCAGGAAAACCAAAACAAGGGTTCTTTTCTGATGAAATTGATCCATCTCAGAGATTCTCTTTTTGAAAGTGACGCCTTAGGAGATTTTATTCCATTGATCGAAGAGCTAAACCAGCAGGAGGCTTTTCTAAATGAAATCATCCAAGCCAATAGAACCAAAAACCTTGAAGTAAAGCGAGTATTAATCCAGGAAGCTGAAGAGTTGAAAAACGATACAGACTGGAAAGAAACCGCAGAAAAATTTAAAGACCTCAAACTCCGCTGGATCAAAACCGGTCCTGTGGACAAAGAAATACAGGATGAAATCGAACAGGAGTTTAATGATGCCGTCCAAACTTTCTTCGAAAACAGAAGACATTTCTTTGAAGGACTAGCTCTTCAGGCCGAAGAAAACATCAAAGTTTATGAAGCATTAGTAGTTCAGGCCAGAGAAGCCCATGATCTGCCTGATGCAAAAATGGCTTTTGAAATTTCCAAGCGAATCCAAAGAGAGTGGAAAGAAGCCGGAAAAGTCCCTGCTGAAAGAAGACAACCGCTTTGGGATGAATTTTCCAAACTGAATAACAGAATATTTTCTCGGTACAAAAGAGGCCTTAATCCAGGACCTCAGATGCATCCTCGGGAGGTAGTTCGAAAGATTGAAGGCATGGTCGAGGAATTGAAAAAGATGGCGCATCAGCCCACTTCACCATCCCTTACCCATCGTGCCAAGGCCATTCAGGAAGACTGGAAAAAACTTCCTATGAGAAAACCTAAAGAGGCTAATCTTCCGGCTAGATCATATCAGTTTTTCATGGATATCATCTTTGAAAAGGCCTTTTTGGAAAAATTGGCTCATGGAAAATATGCTGATTTTGACTCCATAGATGTGCAGGAACAAAACAAAATCAAGTCATCAATTTTGAAGGACTTGCTACATCGGGATCAAAGCGAATTGGAGACCATGCAGAGCAATTCTGACAACTTCAGAGTGCAGACTCCGGACTTCGAAATGATGATGAAAAAGAAGCTCGCAGGGCTAAAAAGAAAAGTTGATGTAAAAAATTATATTTTGAAACAACTTTCTCCCAGATATTGAGTACAAACTACATATTCAAAAATTTACTATTCTTGCACTCTTAAAAATCCGGAACACCTTAAAATAAACACTATGTACTGGACACTTGAACTTGCTTCCTACCTTGAGGATGCACCATGGCCTGCCACAAAAGACGAATTGATTGATTATGCGATCCGCTCAGGCGCTCCACTGGAAGTAGTGGAAAACCTTCAAGAGCTTGAAGATGACGGAGAGCCTTATGAAACTATTGAAGAAATTTGGCCGGATTATCCGACGAAAGACGATTTCTTCTTCAATGAAGACGAATATTAATCAAAAGCCTCGCTATGCGGGGCTTTTGTCTTTTTAACTGATGGGATTACATCCCCAAAACTTGCCTCAATCTAGAATACCCTGTTTTGCTTACCGGAATTTTTTCGCCTTTCCGGAGTTTGACTAAATACGAATCCCGCTCATAAGGTTCTATTCCGGTTATTTCATTCAAATTGATAATGAAAGAGCGATGAACTCGAGCAAATTTCCCGGAGTCCAAACTTTCCTCCAGTGACTTCATGGTCATTTTCTTCAGAAATTTTCCTTCCGAAGTATGAATCCCGATGTAGTCGTCCTCAGCTTCAAAATAACTGACTTCCTGCACTGGAATAATTTTGATGTCATTTTTTACTCTTACCACCAGGCGATTGCTCTTTTCGGCTAAAGCATTCAAGGCAGACTTTTCTTCTTCAATTTGCTCTTTGGCTGCTTGTTCCAAATACCGATCAATGGCCTGTCGGAACCTTGCTTGGGAAAATGGTTTGAGTAAATAATCCAAAGCCTTGGCATCAAAAGCCTTCAGGGCATATTGATCAAATGCGGTAGTAAAAATTACGGCCGGAGGTTCATCTAATAATTCCAGCATCTCAAAGCCTGTGATTTTAGGCATCTGGACATCCAAAAAAATCAAATCGGGTTGATGATGCTGAACAGCCTTTAATCCTTCAAATCCATCGTGGCAAATTTGAATCACCTGAAACTGGGGGAAATCCATCAGGTATTCCTCCACAATTCCCGCGGCCAGAGGTTCATCATCAATTATTAAGGTCTTGATCATTGGTATTGAGGTATTTTCAATTGGACTTGAAAGACATTTTCTTCTGATGAAGTAGCCAAAAGGTCTTTCCTTCCGAATAATAAATATAGCCTGCGCTCCACAGAATTTAGGCCGAAGCCTGTTCCTTCCTGACTTGAGCTTTGAGCGTCAAAAGGATTTTCAACTTTTAAAAGAAGGTAATTTCCTTCCTTTTCGCATTCAATTTTAATCTTTACCTCACCTGTGACTCCATAGAGTCCATGCTTGATCGCATTTTCCACTAAGGGCTGGATGAGCAATTGAGGGATTTTTAATTTTTCAGTGCGCTCATCGATAGAAAATTCGACATCCAATCGGTGGCCAAATCTCACGCGCTCAATTTCCAAATACATTTTGAGGTAGTTCATTTCTTCCTCCAAGGAAATCCAGGATTTGGTGTCTTTTCTAATCGTCCCTCTCAAAAAATCAGAAAGCAAAAGCACCATTTCTCTGGCTTTTTGAGGCTGCTTAATTACCAAAGCATTGATCGAGTTCAGGCTGTTGAAAAGAAAGTGGGGTTGAAGCTGCTGTCTCAATTGAGCTAGTTCGGCGTCTTTGGACAACTGAAGCATTTGAGCTTCCCGCTTATTCAGTTCCTCTTGCCGTTCCAGTTTTGACACGACTAATGCAAGGAAAGCGATCATTTGTTCAGAAAGTGCCAAAAAAGCCAATCTGACATAGGTCGTATGATGAAGGAATTCCAGATATTCCTCCTGATCCTCCATCCACCAGGTCATAAAAAACCGATGGGCAAAGACAGAAAGGAAACTCAAAGTCACTGGCACCAAGAAGATCAGCCAAAGATTTCTTCCTTTTGGAGAAAAAAGACTGAAGACCATATCCAAAACCCAGATCCCTAATGCAAAGAGAAGGGCAAAGAAAAATGCATCCGTAAAAGCTTCCTCGACTTCTAATCCATAAAACCTGAACAAAAAGAAACATCCCGAGAACCAGAGGATTCCGGTTCCGGGGATGATCCATTTTCCCAAATTGGGATTTGAAAAAGCGTTAAAAAGCAAAGCGGTGTAGGTTGTTAATAGTTGGTATAAGGTCGTTAAAAGGATTTGATTTCCAAACCGCCAAAGAGGATAGTGCCTTTCAAGACCACCACTTTGGTAGGATCCACTCCTCCTTCTCTAAAGAATCTCTTGTCTTCCAAACCTGCAGCGATATTGGTCACTTCGGTACGGATATCCCAGTGAGGAGGAACGATCATTTTTACTCCACCGAAGATGATATCTACCTGAATAGTGATCACTCCATTGAAATCCACTTGGGTCAGGTCTAAATCCGCTCCGCCGAAAGCAGCTGTTATTTTTCCTCCTTGGAAGTTTTTGGACATCACTTTTCTATTTACCCCGCTAAAGATGGCATCAATGTTCAATCTGTCAGCAAAGGAAGTTCCTGTGGTTCTGGTAAATCCGGTATCCCCACCTAGGGTACTTCCAGAGTCATCCATAATCTTGGCGTCTTCTACTGTTGCACTTGAACTGGAAGAAAAAGAGCTGCTTGATTTTCTATTGGTTTCCCAGTTTTTTCTCACCTCTTCAAGGATTTTATTTTCCTTTTTCTTTTGGGTGATCAAATAAATCCCGAGCGCTATCAATCCCAGAGGCCAGACGTATTGACCTAAACCAAAATCAAGATCGAATTCATTTCTAAGGAGAAAATAAGAGCCGAGGAATAGCATGACCGCACCGAAAAAGCTTCTGAATTCATGTTTGATCAAGGTGAAAACCCCGATGACAATTAGAATCATTGGCCAGGTCAAAACCCAACCCGGAATGAAAATTCCCATTTTTTTCAAAAGTAAAATCACCCCTATTCCGAGGATGATAAACCCGAAGGCGATGTTTCCATCATTGTTTAATCTTCTTTGATTTCTCATGGCTAGTTTGTTAAAGTTGATGATCAAAAGTACTTCAACCGCCAAGGCAAGAGAATAAGGAATAGGCCTGAAAAAGCTAAAAGTCGGTGAAAATGATAAAATCGTCGGTAAAAATGCAGGGTGAAATTTCGCCTACTTACTTTCTTTTGGAAATCAGGTAATCTGCATATTCCAAGTCCTCAGGAGTTGTGATTTTGATATTTTCAGGATTTCCCGAAATCAAAGTCACCTGCCAGCCTTGGTATTCATATACGGTGGCATCATCGGTGAATTGAGGAATTTCCTCAGACTGAAAAGCTTTTTTGATTTTTTCCACCTGAAAAGTCTGTGGGGTCTGAACCAATCGATAATCCTGTCTTTCCTTTGAAAAGCTTTTCCCATCGTCAGTAAGCATTCGAAGGGAATCTTTCAAAGAAACTACAGCAACCCCACTTCCAGTTGCTTGGGCCTGAGCAAAGCTTTCCTGAATGACTTCTTTTTTGACAAAAGGTCTAACCCCATCATGGATAGCCACAAGATCTACATCATGAGATAAAGCTAGGAGTCCATTTCTCACAGATTGAAAACGTGAATTACCTCCAGCAACTACTTGGTGAGATAAGTTGAAAGAAAAATTACGACAAAGATTTTCCCAAAAATCGAAATCATCCGAAGGCAGGACCAAAATCAATTCCATGCTTGGATCTGCCTCATGGAAGACCTCCAAAGTATGCATCAATACAGGCTTTCCTCCAATGGGAAGATATTGTTTAGAAACAGGGCCACCCATGCGAGTGCCGCGCCCACCTGCCACCAAAATTGCCGCTTTCTTCATTTCGCTAATTTTGAAACAAAGGTAAAACTAAAGGTGAATTGGGATAATCCTTCTGTTTTATCAAAATATGAAGCATAAAAAAAGCTCCTTTCGGAGCTCTTATCTTTTACAAGATCAACATGGCATCTCCGTAGGAGAAAAACCGATACTTTTCTTTGATAGCTTCTTTGTAAGCCTTCATGATCAAATCATATCCACCAAAGGCCGCAGCGGTCATCAGCAAAGTAGACTCTGGTAAATGGAAATTGGTGATCAAGGCATTGGCGATTTTGAATTCGTAAGGAGGAATGATGAACTTATCAGTCCATCCGCTACTTACTTTAAGTCTTCCGCCTGCAGTTACTGAAGATTCAACTGTCTTAAGGGAAGTTGTCCCAACAGCCACCACTTTTCTCTTATTGTCTAAAGCCTCATTAACCAGATCCACGGTTTTTTGCGGAATGTCATAGTTTTCTGAGTCCATTTTATGTTTGGTAAGATCTTCTACATCAACTTGTCTAAAAGTCCCCAAGCCCACATGTAAAGTAATTGGAGTCACATCGATTCCTTTCAATTCAAGCCTCTTGAGCAATTGTGGAGTAAAATGAAGACCAGCTGTAGGAGCTGCAACCGCACCCAGATTTTTAGCAAAAACTGTTTGGTATCTTTCTCGATCTTCTGGCTCAATTTTTCTATCGATATATTCCTTTAGGAGTGGTGTCTCTCCCAAGGAATCAATAGTCTTTTGGAATTCTTCCGGAGTTCCGTCAAAAAGGAAACGGATGGTTCTTCCTCTTGAAGTGGTATTGTCAATTACCTCTGCCACCAAATCACTGTCTCCGAAATACAATTTATTTCCTACTCGGATTTTTCGGGCTGGGTCTACCAAAACGTCCCAAAGTCTCAACTCAGGATTCAGCTCTCTAAGAAGGAAAACTTCAATTTTAGCTCCGGTCTTTTCTTTATTGCCATAAAGTCTAGCAGGAAAAACTTTTGTGTCATTTGTAACAAAAACATCACCTTCATCGAAATAATCTAGGATATCTTTGAAGGATTTATGTTCAATTTGACCAGTCTTTCGGTGTACAACCATCAAACGAGATTCATCTCTGTTTTCGGTTGGATAAAGTGCGATAAGTTTCTTTGGAACGTCAAATTTGAAATCTGATAATTTCATATGGGAGATTTAGAAGTCTTTCCTTTTTGGTAATTATTCTTTTTGCTTTAAAAAATGCAAAGTTAACAACAATAATGTCCAAATTCAGCTAACTTAACAAATTGTTTTAACCAACTATTAAAAAGCATGCTCTTTTTCCGCCTGACTTGGGAAAGTTTCCGCTTTGCGATCAATGCCCTGAAAACTAACCTCACCCGTACCGTTTTATCCCTTTTGGGTGTAACTGTAGGGATATTTGCCATCATTACGGTTTTTACCTTGGTGGATTCACTGGAGAATAAAATCAAGTCCTCTTTTGCATTTCTTGGAACCAATGTGATGCGAGTTGACCGCTTTCCATTTGAAGGAGGAGGACCCGATTACCCTTGGTGGAAATATTTCAGGAGACCTGCTGCCACTTTTTCTGAATATAAATTTCTGGAGGAGAGAATAAAAAATGCAGAAGGTGTTACTATTTCAGCCTCATCCACGACTACGGCCCAAGCAGGCAGCAATGCCTTCGAAGGAATGGCCCTAACCGGGGTAGCCTACACCTATCAAGATGTGTATGAAGTTGCTTTGGAGGAAGGAAGATACTTTTCCGAATCAGAAATTAACGCTTCTAGAAATCTAGCTGTTATCGGTAAGAAAATCGCAACTACACTTTTTCCCAATCAGCCAGCCTTAGGCAAAGAAGTGAAAATTAAAGGGATGAAGTTTATCGTCATCGGAATTTTTGAGGAGGAAGGTGAGGGATTTTTGGAGCTTCCGTCCAAAGATGAAGCTTGCTTGATTCCTTATGGGGCCTTTACCAAAATGTATTACACAGGCAGAAATGGACTTGAGCCTACAATTGCTTTAAAAGGTAAAGATGAGGATGTAGGATTGGTTGCTTTGGAAAATGAACTAACTGGTCTTCTTCGAGCAAAAAGAGGACTAAAACCAACTCAGGAAAACAATTTTGCTTTGAATAAAACTGAGTTTATCCAAAATACAATCGGGTCAATATTTGATGTAATTTCTGTAGCTGGATGGGTAATTGGCGGATTTTCGATTTTGGTGGGTGGATTTGGAATTGCAAATATCATGTTTGTCTCTGTACGGGAACGAACCAATATTATCGGGATTCAAAAGTCCCTTGGAGCCAAAAACTATTTTATCCTATTCCAATTCTTGTTTGAAGCTATTTTCTTAAGTCTTATTGGAGGTGGTACAGGAATACTTTTGGTGTTCCTTTTGAGTTTTGTCCCTATTGGAAGTCTTGATCTTATTCTATCATTTGGAAATATTATCCTAGGAATAGGTGTCTCTTCGATTATCGGAGTAGTCGCGGGAATTGTACCGGCTACCTTGGCAGCAAGGCTGGACCCAGTGGAAGCTATCAGAACGGCATAAAATAAAAAGGGCTGCAGTGATGCAGCCCTTCTCTTTTTCAAACTTTAAAAATAAATCAATCCTCTACGCCAACTGTTGGCTCAGTTGGTAAAAGACCAGAAGCAGCTTTGATTTTAGCTTCCAACTCTTCCATCAATTCCGGATTGTCCAAAAGGAGATTTTTTACAGAATCTCTGCCTTGTCCTAGTTTTTCTCCATTGTAGCTAAACCAAGATCCGGCCTTTTTAATAATATCCAATTCCACGCCTAGGTCGATTATTTCCCCAACTTTGGAAATCCCCTGACCATACATGATATCAAATTCTACAACTTTGAAGGGAGGAGCAACTTTATTTTTCACCACTTTCACTCTAGTTCGGTTACCCAAAACATTGTCAGCACCTTCTTTGATCTGACCCACTCTTCGGATATCCAATCTTACTGAAGCGTAAAATTTAAGGGCATTACCACCAGTTGTAGTCTCTGGATTACCAAACATTACGCCGATTTTATCTCTCAGCTGGTTGATAAAAATACAAGAGCAACCGGTCTTATTGATAGCACCAGTTAGCTTTCTTAGCGCCTGTGACATCAATCTAGCTTGAAGGCCCATTTTGCTTTCTCCCATTTCTCCTTCCAATTCCCCTTTGGGAACCAAGGCGGCAACAGAATCTATGACGATGATATCAATAGCGCCTGAGCGAATCAAATGTTCAGCAATCTCCAAAGCTTGCTCTCCATTATCTGGCTGGGAAATGAGCAGGTTTTCCGTATCGATCCCTAACTTCTCTGCATAGGTTTTATCAAAGGCATGTTCTGCATCAATGAATGCAGCCAAACCACCAGCCTTTTGAGCTTCTGCAATACAGTGCAAAGTAAGCGTGGTCTTACCTGAAGATTCAGGTCCATAGATTTCAATAACCCTACCTCTAGGAATACCCCCTACCCCTAAAGCCATATCCAACCCCAATGAACCTGTGGAAATAGCAGGGATGTCCTGAACCTTATTGTCGCTAAGCTTCATGACTGTCCCTTTTCCGTAGGTTTTTTCGAGTTTATCGATGGTCAGCTGAAGCGCTTTAAGTTTTTCTGCGTTGTTACTCATATGTATGACTGATTAGAAAAAGATTTAAGGAAATTTACCAAATACCCCTGCATAATCAATGCGGGAGCGGGATTGTTTTAGATTCCCAAATTTGTACTTTTATTTATCCAAACAGGTCTTTTTTTCGTTTATCTCTTTAAAAAACTTTGTTTTTGTCACCTATTGTCAGAAGTTAATGAAGAAGTTGTCACTCCTGCTTTGTGGGATTTTCATTAGTATTTCTTTCCTCTTTGCACAAAACAGAAGTGCAAATCAGGCTTTTACGTTTGGAGAAGAGCTGAATTTTGAAGTGAGCTATGGCTGGTTGAATCTCGCAGATGCAAAACTTCAAGTTGGGAAGAAAGCTGTGATGGAAGATTCAAGACCTCATTATAAAATCGATGCCTTCGGCAAAACCAAAGGGGCAGCTACGATTTTTGGACGGGTCAATGACAATTGGGGGACTCACTTAGATACAGGCAGCATTTTACCTTCTCTTTCCTATAGACATATAGAAGAAGGAAATTACAGGAAACATGAAAAGGTGATTTTTGACCAAAAAAATAAAGTCGCCAAAATGGAGCTTTATGACCGGGACAATAAAGTCCTGAAGGAGGTCAAAGAATACAAATTGCCTGGTTATGTTCAGGATTTGGTGAGTGGGTTTTATTTTTTGAGAACTATGGATCTCGAAAATCTCAAGAAGGGACAGGAGATCTTGATCACCGGATTTTTTGATAAAGAAATATATAACCTAAAATTAATATACGAGGGCACCGAAAGATTGGAAACCAATCTTGGGGAAAAAGAAACCTATGTTTTTTCACCCAAAATCCCTCAAAACAAGCTGTTTAGAGGAGACTTTCCGGTCAAAGTTTGGGTCACAAGAGACAAAAACAAAATCCCAGTGAAAATCAAGGCCAATCTGTTCATCGGTTCCCTAAATCTGGATATTGCTTCGGCCAAAGGATTGAAACACAATTGATTTACAGGAAATTTATTCAAAATTAACCTTGGGGTAACACTATCCTGAAATCCGATATTTTTCTTTAGCATTTCAAACTAATGACAGATGATTGTTTGGGGTCAATCTTCAAATAATCATTATTTTTAACCAAACCTTTACAAAAGCTTTATGGGCGACAAGAAGAAGATTAAAGTATTGATAGTCGATGACGAACCAGATATCGTCGAAATCCTTAAATATAATCTTCAAAAAGAAGGCTATGAAGTAGCCACCGCAGAGGATGGAATCAAGGGAGTAAAGACTGCCAAAAAATTTCTTCCCGATGTAATTCTTCTCGACATCATGATGCCAAATCAGGATGGAGTGGAAACTTGCCGACAAATTCGCGAAGTCCCGGAATTGCAAGGCACTTTTGTCATTTTCCTCACAGCCCGAATGGAAGAATATTCAGAGGTAGCCGCATTTGATGTAGGCGCTGACGATTACATTACCAAGCCCATAAAGCCACGAGCTTTAATGAGTAGAATTGCTGCTCTTTTCCGCAGGGAATCCAAAAAAGAAGTGGAGCAATCCCAAATCAAGATCAAAGATTTAGTAATCGACAGAGGTAGCTACACTATTGATAAAGGAGGAAAAACAATTACCCTTCCCAAGAAAGAATTCGAGCTTTTGTATTTTCTTGCCAAAAACCCTAATATGGTTTTTAGTAGAGATGAACTCCTCCATAATATCTGGGGCTCAGACGTGTTTGTACTAGCCAGAACGGTAGACGTACACATCCGTAAAGTCCGTGAGAAAATCGGAGAAGACTACATCACTACCGTAAAAGGTGTAGGATACAAGTTCGATTTGGGATAATTAATGCTAACCGGTTCAAGGGGAATTTCTTTAATACTTGCAGTGGCCATTTCCACCTTGGTGATGGCCTTTCTTTCTTTATTCTCCGCAAGCAACTCGCTTATTCTTGGAGCCACCTGGGTGCTTTGTTTCTCCATTTCCTATTTGTTGATCACCATCATGCTGGAGTTTCTGGTTTATCGGGAGATTGGAAATATTTATTCTTTACTGGAGAAAATTCAGAAAAAAGAACTCTCCGAAATCCACGACAAATCCCTTAGATCCTCACTTTCTCCGCTAAGAAGAATCAATTCAGTCATTAATTCCTACGCTAATGCACGGCAAAGGGAGATCGAAACGCTTCAAAAAAATGCCGAATTCCGAAGGGAATTTATCGCTGATATTTCCCACGAGCTCAAAACCCCAATTTTCGCAACTCAGGGATACATACATACACTCCTAGATGGAGCAATAGAAGACAAGCAGGTTCGGATGAAATTTCTGAAGCGTGCGGCAAAAAGTTTGGATTCTTTGGACATTCTTGTCCAAGATCTCCTTACGCTTAACCAGATGGAAAGCGGGGTAATTAAATTCAATTTCAGCGAATTTGACCTTAAGGACCTTATTTTAGAAGTCATCGAAGAGCTCGAGCATAAAGCGTCCAAAAGGGATGTGAAGATCATTTTTGACTTTGACCCCGAAAAGAAATATCTAACCCTAGCTGACCGACAAAAAATCTACAGAGTTTGTCAAAACCTGATTTTCAATGCGGTCAAATACAATCATAATGGAGGAGAGGTTAAGGTTAGTTTAAAGCAACAGAAGAGTAATATTCAGGTCGAAATCAAAGACAATGGTCAAGGCATCCCGCCAGAAGATTTGAAGCGGATTTTTGAGCGTTTTTATCGTGTAGAGAAAAGCAGAAATAAAAAAGAAGGCGGAACAGGTCTCGGATTAGCCATAGTCAAACACATTTTAGAAGGCCATAAAAGTAAAATCTCTGTGAGCTCTACTGTAGGGAAGGGATCCATTTTTAGTTTTTCACTTCCTCTTGAGAAAAAAGAAATCAAAGAGGTTGTTGAATCCTAATTAAATCCGCCTGGTCAAGATTTTCTAAAGAATCTTCAAGGATTTGAAGAAATTAACTTTTTGCCATTTGAATTCCCTACCTTTGCCCCCTCTTTGAAGTAGCGGGAGATCCATGAAGAAAGTAGATTTTCAAAACCTTATTCTATTTGAAAACGGGGATTACCTGGTAATCAACAAGCCGCCTTACCTGTCGAGCTTAGACGACCGGCATGAGGCGCAGAATATCCTAGACCTTGCCAAGGCTCACACAGCAGATGCCCAGCTGTGTCACCGACTGGACAAGGAAACGTCAGGATGTCTGGTGATTGCCAAGAATCCAGAGGCCTACAGGCACTTGGCCATTCAGTTTGAAAATAGAAAAGTGGAAAAAGTCTACCATGCCGTGGTAGAGGGGATTAAAGAATTCCACCAGGAATTGGTGGATAGAAATCTACTCGCAAACAATAAAGGAATCGCCAAAGTAAGTAAAGAAGGCAAGCCAGCGCAGACAGTTTTCAATACCTTGAAAACCTACTATGCACACACTCTGGTAGAATGCAAGCCCATTACGGGCAGGCTTCACCAAATCAGAGTACACTTGGCCTATTTAAAGTCTCCGATTTGTGGGGACACCTTATATGGTGGGAACCCTTTATTTCTTTCTTCACTCAAGCGCCGCTTCAATCTCAAAAAGAACACGGAAGAATTACCCATCATGCAGCGGGTTTCTCTTCACGCCTACTCGATTAGTTTCGAAGGCTTGGATGGAAAGCAGATTAAAGTAGAAGCTCCTTACCCCAAAGACTTTCAAGTTTTGGTCCAGCAATTGGAAAAAACGGCCTAGTCAAAGGCAAAGGATCGCTCAAAAACAAAATTCTCTTTGGAGAATTCATCCTAATCCTATGAAATCGAGCAAGCGAATTTGGCTGAATAATAAGCTCAAAGTTCCCCGCGAGATTACATGTGGCCTTGAAAAACTCAAGTAACCACATGAAAATTAGGGATTAGGATTGCAAATAGTTTGCATGAAAAAAATAATACTTCTATCTTTGTGTCCCTTTTTGGGGTCGATAATAATTTAAAAAGCTAAAAATTAAACAGTTACACAGTGGATACTCTGAGCTATAAAACCATCTCAGCCAACAATTCCACCGTAGAAAAGCAATGGGTCATTGTGGATGCCCAAGCTGCTATTCTAGGAAGATTGGCGAGTGAGGTTGCGAAAATCTTGAGAGGAAAGACGAAGCCTAGCTTCACTCCTAACGTAGACTGCGGTGACAACGTCATCGTAATCAACGCAGACAAGGTAAGACTGACAGGTGACAAGTGGGATGCAAAAGTATATGTGCGCCACACCGGTTACCCAGGTGGACAGCGAATCTCTACACCTAGATTATTGAAGCAGAAGTCTTCAGCGATCTTGGTTGAGAAGGCTGTAAGAGGCATGTTGCCTAAAAACAGATTGGGAAGAAAATTGTACGGTAACCTGTACGTGTATGAAGGAGCAGAGCATCCTCATGCAGCACAGCAGCCAAAAGCTATCACCCTTTAATCGCTAAATCATGGATACTATCAACAAAATCGGTAGAAGAAAGACCTCCGTAGCCCGAATCTACATGACTCCGGGAAATGGAAAAATTACCGTGAACAATCAAGCAATTGAAGTGTACTTCCCATTCGATTTACATCAAATCGTGGTAAAGCAGCCTTTGGCACTAGTAGGTGTAGAAGGTAACTACGACGTTCAAATCAATGTGGACGGCGGAGGAATTAAAGGACAGGCTGAAGCAGCTCGTATGGCAATCTCAAGAGCACTATGCGAATTTGATGCAGCTCACAGAGGTCCTTTGAAAAAAGAAGGCTTCCTTACTCGTGATCCTAGAATGGTCGAGCGTAAGAAGCCAGGACGTAGAAAAGCAAGAAGAAGATTCCAGTTCTCCAAGCGTTAATCGGGACGATCTTCATTCCATAGAAAACAATTTTATTCATGTCAAAAATCGAATACAAAGACTTACTGGATGCTGGTGTTCACTTCGGACACTTGACGAGAAAGTGGGATCCAAGAATGGCTCCATATATCTTCATGGAGAAAAACGGTATCCACATTATCGACCTCAACAAAACGCTTGCTTGCCTCGACGAAGCATCCAACGCAATCAAGCAAATCGTACGTTCCGGCAAAAAAGTAATGTTTGTCGCTACGAAAAAACAAGCCAAAGACTTGGTAGCTGCAGAAGCTCAGCGTCTAAATATGCCTTACGTGACCGAAAGATGGTTGGGTGGTATGTTGACCAACTTCGCTACTATCAGAAAGTCCTTGAAGAAAATGTCCGGCCTTGAGAAATTGATGAAGGAAGATTCTTACAAGAACTTGGCGAAGAAAGAGCGTTTGATGGTTAGCCGTCAGAAAGAAAAAATGGAAAGTGTTTTGGGCGGTATCGCTGACCTAAGCAGACTTCCAGCTGCTCTTTTCGTAGTGGACATCAAAAGAGAACACATTGCTATCGCTGAAGCTCAAAAATTAGGCATTCCAGTTTTTGCATTGGTGGACACCAACTCTAACCCTAACGAGGTGGATTTCCCAATCCCTGCAAATGACGATGCTTTCAAGTCTGTTTCTTTGTTGGTGAAAGCTTTCGGGGCTGCTATCGAAGAAGGTCTTTCTGAGCGTAAGAAAGATAAGGACGATGCTAAACTTTCTGAAGAGGAAGAAGCAAAGAGAGCAGTGGATGCTGAAACACAAGAATAATCCACAATCGATTTGAATACAGAAAAATTGAACATCTGGCTTCGGTCGATGTTCAATTTTTTGTTTTTACTCAATCTTCTCGACTCTCAAGTTCCCTCAAAATCGATTTTGAGTTAAAAATCTGAGACGGAGACTTTGAATGAATTTATTAATCGTTGATATAAAACTGATCACAACATGGCAATTACTGCACAAGACGTAAACAAACTGAGACAAATGACCGGTGCCGGTATGATGGACTGCAAAAAAGCTTTGACAGAAGCTGAAGGCGACTTCGAAAAAGCAGTAGACATCCTCAGAAAAAAAGGTCAAAAAGTATCTGCTTCCAGAGCTGACCGTGAAACCAAAGAAGGAGTAGTAGTAACTCGAGTAGCTAATAATGGCGCAAAAGGCATTCTACTTTCTTTGACTTGCGAGACTGACTTCGTAGCAAAAAATGAAGAATTCGGTGGTTTCGCCAATACATTGATTGACCTTGCAGTAGCTAACAACGCTACTACAGTTGAGCAAATCCTCGCTCTTCCATTTGATAATATCACTGTAGCTGAGAAAATCATTGAAATGACCGGTAAAATCGGTGAGAAAATCGAGATCTCTCACTACGAAGTAGTTAATGCTGAGAAAGTTGTTCCTTACATCCACTCCAATGGTAAATTGGGCGTATTGGTAGGTATGGTCAATACTTCCGGTGCTGATGTAGAAGATGCTGGAAAAGACGTAGCTATGCAAATCGCTGCTATGAATCCAGTAGCTGTAGACAAGGATGGAGTAGACGCTTCTATGATCGAAAGAGAAATCGAAATCGGTAAGGAGCAGGCTAGAGCTGAAGGTAAGCCAGAAGAGATGTTGGAAAAAATCGCAATGGGTAAGCTTCAGAAGTTTTACAAGGAAAACACCTTGTTGAGCCAGCAATTCGTAAAAGACAACTCCAAGTCTATCGCTCAATACCTTGACGGTGTAAGCAAAGGCTTGACAGTAAATACGTTCAAGAGAATTTCTATCGGATAATCTCCAAATTCTCTAAATCAAAAAACCCTCTCAAATTAATTTTTGAGAGGGTTTTTCTTTTAATTAAAAAAAAAAATTAAAACTATTTGCCTAATAATAATAATATAATAGCATTAACTAACTAGTCGGTTAGCCACTTTTGGCCAAAAGTTTTTTCAACAATCAATTCTTTAAAAAAATGAAAAACGTAAAAAAAATTCTGTTTGCCAGCATTTTTGGGCTGGGATTAGCCATGTTTCTTCCAATTCAAAAAGCGGATGCTGCTTGCCCAACTGCTTATGATGTGACCTATCCATCCAAGTATTGTGATCCACAGGGATTTGGGAGTTGTACCAGATTATGTCCTGGTGAGCAATAATAGTTTTTGGCAGGGGAGTTCTCCCCTGCCTTATCATTAATCCATTCATTTATGAAAAAATCATTCCTCTTTCTTTTAATTATTTCTTGTTTAGGATTAACCTTTTATTCTTGCAAAAAGTCAGATAAAGAATCCAAAAATTTTGAGTTAAATGAGTCTCAAATTCAGTTAATTCTACCTATTGACGACAGCAGCTCCAATATCAGTGATGGTTTGACCTATTTACAAGAAGAAAATTTCTTATTTAGTCTCAACTGGATGCAAAACAGTATTCAGATTTATGATCTTAATTCAAGAAAGAAAGTAAAGGATTTAAAATTTGAATATGAAGGTCCTTTTGGGGTGTTAGATATTATGGGAATCTATCCACATTCTGTGGACAGCATTTTTCTTTTTAATCAGCTTGAGCCACAAATAACCTTGATTGATACTTCTGGGAGAATCAAAAGCAAATTAGCTTATCAAACGCCTGATCAATATAGTCCAGCTTTTATCCATAACGCATACTTTTCCAGTCCTCCGATTTTAGAAAATAACCGGCTTCTGGTAAAAACCCATTTCTATGGACCACTTCAGAATATGACCCAAAGTGAACTTCAAGAAAAAGAATTGGCCTATGAAATTGACTTGAAAACAGGAAAAACATGGTTTTTGGATTTCAAATTCCCAAAAGACTACATGCCAGATGGATTGAAACTATTTGAGGCCTCAATTGCAAAAGGAGCTGGAAAATATGTGTACTCCCTTTTCGGAGATCATCGGTTATTTTTTGTGGAGGAATTGGGAGATTCCCTTCAATCTGTCAATGGGAAAAGTGATTATTTACCAGAATCTCTTCCACTGTTCCCCCTAAAAGGTGATGGTCTAGACTTTAGAAAATACTCTTATTACAGTCCTCATTATGAAAGTTTAGAATACGATCCTTATCGGGAGGTATTTATCAGATTTGCTTTTCATCCCTATGAACAAGATGAAAGTGTTTCACCCTCAGACATGAGGAACCATTCAGGACCTTTTTCCATTCAGGTTTTTGATAAAGATCTCAACCTAATGAGCGAAACTCCATTTCCTGCGAACAGATATCATCCTTTCGACTATTTTATAACACCTGAAGGAATTTACATTTCAACAAGCCATCCACTCAATCCAGAAATTAAGGAAGATGAAATTAAATTCGAACTTTTAGAATTTGTAGAAAAAAAAGAATAATCATAAAAAAACCCTCTCAAATTAATTTTTGAGAGGGTTTTTCCTTTTATCAGGAATTCATCAATTCCTCTATTTCTTCCGCCTCGATGGGAATATTTCTCAT
Source organism: Algoriphagus boseongensis (assembly GCF_004362805.1). Lineage (GTDB taxonomy): Bacteria > Bacteroidota > Bacteroidia > Cytophagales > Cyclobacteriaceae > Algoriphagus > Algoriphagus boseongensis. The sequence goes on along the minus strand of NZ_SNYF01000007.1, from coordinate 89,233 downwards.
CAAGTCAAAATATCCTTCCTGCTGTACGACAATATTGTTTTCCAGTCGAATGCCAAAACCTTCCTCTGGAATATAAATCCCAGGCTCTACCGTAAATACCATTCCTGGCTTGATCGGGAAATGCATCGTTCCTACATCATGCACATCCAAACCCAAGTGATGAGAAGTTCCATGCATAAAGTACTTTTTATACGCTGGCCAATTCGGATCCTGATTTTTTATGTCCGTTTGGTCAATTAATCCCAATCCGACCAATTCAGACTGCATGATCAAGCCAACTTCCTTGTGATATTCCTGAATGGTCACTCCAGGCCGAAGCATGGAAGCTGCTTGCCGCTCCACTCTCAAAACAGCATCGTATACCTCACGTTGTCTTTTGGTAAATCTACCACTCACCGGAATAGTCCGAGTCATGTCGGCATTGTAGTTGCCATACTCTGCTCCTACGTCTAAAAGGATTAACTCACCGGCATTGCAGGCCTTGTTGTTTTCTATATAATGTAAAACACAAGCTGAAGGTCCAGAGGCAATTATAGGCTCATAGGCAAAGCCTTTGCTTCGATTTCGGATAAACTCGTGGATGAATTCTGCCTCGATTTCGTATTCTGTCACTCCCGGCTTCAAAAAAGAAAGAACTCTTCGAAATCCTTTCTCAGTAATATCACAGGCAATCTGCATTTGATCAATTTCCTCCTGCTCCTTCACAGCTCTTAGTTCGTGCATGATCGGAGCGGCTCTTTCGTATTCGTGAAGCGGGAATTTTTCCTTGCAGGATTTGATAAACCGGGCATCTCTAGTCTCCACTACCACTCCTGCTCTCAGGTGCTCATTGGTATTCAGGTAAACTCGTTCTGAAAGCGCCATTACGGAATTGAAAATCAACTCAAAGCCAGATAACCATTGGATATTTTTAATCCCTGAAGCAGCCTCTGCTTCCTCTTTGGTGTATTTATGTCCTTCCCAAACGGCGATATGCTCATTCGTTTCTCTAAGAAACAAAACTTCCCTCCACGCAGGATTGGGGCAATCCGGAGCGACCAAAAGAATAGTTTCCTCCTGATCTATCCCGGATAAATAAAAAAGATCATTGTTTTGGCGAAATTTCATCGTACCATCTGCATTTGTCGGCATGATGTCATTTGAGTTAAAAATTGCCACGGAATTCTTTGCCATTTTGGTAGCAAACTTATCCCGGTTTCGGATGTAAAGTTCTTTGGTTAGGGAAGTGTATTTCATTTTCTTCTTAATTCAGTTTTTTGATTCCGTTTTTACAGACAAATTGTTTTTTCGCCTGATTTAGGCGCATCATTTCCATATTCTCTTCTTGGTCGGTCCAGCTTTCTTTATGCCAAAGATGGTATTGAACCGCTAGATTTCTCAGGGATTTCAATTTGAATCCCAATCCTTCAAACCTCCAGTGCAAATCAATATCCTCTCCAACTGCTGGACGAATATAGTCTTCATCAAATCCATTAATCGCTTCAATTGCATCCCGATGAAAGGACATGTTACACCCCTTGAGCTGACTCATTTTTCTTAATCTTGGAATAAAACCCAATAAACCCTTGGGATCAATAAAAAGTCCTTCTTCAACAAAACTTCCTCCTTCTTTTTTGATTTTGGAAGAATTTTGCCGGATGAATTTATTCATTTCCTCCAGTGCAAGCTCCCCATTGAGAAGTAAATCAGAAGTTTGAGGATCTAATTTGATTCGTTTTCCCGCGAGAATTGAATTTTTGTCTGAAAGTTTCCAATGAAACTCCATAAATCGAGGATGAAGCACACAATCCCCATCAATGAAAACCAACCAATCAGTCTTTGCGCTTTGTATGGCCCGATTAAGTGCTTGATTTTTTCTCCATCCAACATCTGCTTGGGTAAGATGTAAAATTGGAAATGAAGTTTTAAGCGTGCTCAAGTAGCTCTTCATCTCCTCACTATCTCCATCTTCAGAAATAATCACCTCAAAATCGCGAAAAGTTTGGATCTCCACTGATTTCATTACTGCATCCAAAAACTTCGTGTTTTTATAGACAGAAATGATTAGGGAGGACTTGAGGGAAGAAGATTTTGACATATAGATTTGCGGAACCAAACTCATCTTGGCATTTTCTTGTTAGAAAATCCAACCATACAAACTTAAGGCTATTCCAAAGAAGATAAAAAGCTGATTTTTTCGCTACTTTCAATTTCAAACTGAATTTCATGTACCAAATCAAAGAACTTGCAAACGGCATCCGGATAGTTCATCAACAGGTCACCCATACCCGGCTGGTCCATTGCGGCTTCATTTTGAATATAGGCAGTCGGGACGAGGACAAGGAGCAGGAAGGACTGACCCATTTTTGGGAGCATATGGCTTTCAAGGGAACCCATAAGCGAAAAACTTTCCACATCATCAACCGACTGGAATCCCTTGGTGGGGAGCTCAACGCCTATACCACCAAGGAGAAAGTCTGCTTTTACGCTTCAGTTCTAAAAGATCATTATCCGAAAGCAGCAGAACTTCTATATGACATTACCTTCAACAGTACATTTCCAGAAAAACAGATTGAGAAAGAAAGGCAGGTAATTCTGGAAGAAATGGCCATGTACCGTGATTCTCCTGATGATTCCATTCAGGATGAGTTAGATGCCTTGGTTTTTGAAAATCATGCTTTGGGAAGAAATATTCTAGGAACTGAGGAGACAGTTTCCCGATTTTCTCAGCAGGATTTCTTTGACTTTATTTCCACTCACCTGGACACTTCTCAGGTCATCTTCTCCATTGTGGGGAATATTTCTTTTGAAAAAGCTTTAAAAGCTATCGAGGGACCACTTTCAGAAATCCAACCCAAACACACCCTATATGTGAGAAATGGCTTTCATGGCTTTTCTCCCAAAACAAAAATCGTCGAAAGAGAAGTGACCCAGTCACTCTGCGCGATCGGAAGACCCGCTTATTCCCTTCATGATCCCAATCGATACAAGCTTTATTTGCTCAATAATATTCTGGGTGGACCGAGCATGAATAGCCGATTGAACCTTTCTCTAAGGGAAAACTACGGCTATGTCTACAGCATTGAATCCAGCTATCAACCCTTTTCTGACACTGGATTTTTTGGGATTTATTTTGGAACAGAAGAGAAAACCTTGAAAAAAGCCCAAAGCATTGTAATCCGGGAAATGGAAAAACTTCGGAATAAAAAACTGGGGACACTTCAACTCCATATGGCTAAAGAACAGGCTATTGGACAAATGGCTATGGCTGAGGAAAATTATGCTGCCCTGATGCTGGTGTATGGCAAAAGCCTGATAGACCACAACAAAATAGATCCATTGGAACTCATTTTTGAAAAAATCAGGTCTACCACTTCTGAAGAAATCCAGGACATTGCCCAGGAAATATTTGACCCCAGCCAATTGAGTACTTTGACTTATATCCCTGCTTAAAATGGAATTTATTGACCCGGCACTTCTGGCTTATTGCGAGACTCATACTTCTGAGGAAGATGCTCTTTTGAAAAAAATAACTCGAGAAACCCAAGCCAAAGTATTGATGCCAAGAATGCTTTCTGGCCATCTCCAAGGTAAAATGCTGGAATTGTTTACCAAAATGCTCAATCCTCAAACCATCTTGGAAATCGGAACCTATACCGGGTATTCTGGAATTTGCCTTGCCCGAGGACTCAAACCCGGAGGAAAGCTAATTACTTTGGACATCAACGATGAACTGGAAACCATGGTGAGAGGCTTTTTCAAAGAAAGCGGACTTGCAAGTCAAATCGACTACCGCCTGGGAAATGCCAGAGAAATTATCCCAAGTCTAGAGGGTCCATTTGATATGGTGTTTATAGATGCAGATAAGTTTTACTATGCTGAATATTATGACTTGGTGATCGATAAGGTCAGCAAAGGGGGAATTATTCTGGCAGACAATGTCCTCTGGTCAGGTAAAATCTTAATAGAGGAGGGCAAGAAAATCGACAAAGACACTCAGGCACTTTTGGATTTCAATCAAAAAGTTCAGAATGACCCAAGGGTAGAAAATATTCTACTTCCTATCCGAGATGGGGTTTTAATGGCGAGAAAACGCTGAAAGATCAAATTGGGAATCATTTTTGCTAAATCTGGACTAAACTTACCAGACTAGTATTTCCCATGAAATTCCGAAGAATTAGCTTCATTTGGACACTTTTACTTTTCATCCAGTCAGGATACCTTTTCGCCCAAATCCCTCAAGTGCCTTCGGAGATAGAATTTGCGGATTTAGTAATCCGAATCAATCCTCAGGCTAAACGCGAAATCCAGTTGGATGTCGATGCACTTTACAGAAATCCAACCTATTTCAAAATCAAACAAGACCGGGTAAATCTCTACATGCCGATCATTGAACGAGAGTTGAGAAGCCAAGGCGTACCTGAAGATTTGAAGTATTTGGCTATTCAGGAAAGTGGACTTATCCCCGATGCGGTTTCTACTTCCAATGCAGTTGGATTTTGGCAGTTCAAACAAGGAACCGCAGAAGAAGTCGGACTTCGGGTAGATGGGCAAGTTGACGAAAGAAAAAACATCATTACTTCCTCAAGAGGTGCCGCCAAATACCTGAAAAAACACCAAGCGGTCATGGACAATTGGATGACTGCAGTCGTGTCTTATCAAATGGGCTTGGGTGGAGCGAAATCCTACTTTGGCAACCAATATTCCGGAAAAAAAGTAATCGAGATCGATAGAAACAGCCATTGGTATTTCAAAAAATTCCTAGCTCATAAGGTCGCTTATGAAGGTCAAATCGGAGTTTTTGCTTCCAATCAAAAATTAGCGGAGGTTCAAATCCAAGGGCCAACTACCTTTTCTGCTTTGGCCAAAAGGTTTGGAGTTTCGGAAGATCATCTCAAAGAATTCAATAAATGGGCGGTTAACGGGAAAGTTCCTGCTGGTTCATATACCTTATTTTATGTTGCTTCTGGCTCCTTGCCTGTTCAGCCAGCCATCACCCAGAATCAGGAAAAGCCTAAGACCAATACTTCCAGCCAATCGGCCTCTTCCAAAAATTCCCCCGCTTACAAGCAAGCTAATTCTTACCCAAGAATTAGCGGAAATACCACCCAAGCCAGTAAACCTAACCAGATTACAGTAAACGAGCTAGACGGTGTACAAGCTTCCAAAACAACTTCTCAAACCAAGTTTGCGGATGAAATTGGAATCAAGGAAAAGAAATTCAGAAAGCTCAATGACTTGGAGCCTGGTGAGCGAGTGGAAATTGGCAAATATTATTACACAGAAAAGAAAAAGGCCAGCGCTGAGGTAGAAACTCATATTGTGCAGCCTGGAGAATCGCTTTGGAGCATTTCTCAAAAATATGGAGTTCGTCTTTCTTCCTTGAAATCCAAAAATCGAATCAGAAAAGAAACCGACCTCAAACCGGGAATGGTATTGAATTTAAGAGAACCAAGAAAGCGAGGGGAAGAAATCCCAGTAGTGCCAATTTCTCAGCCTAAGGAAAGCCCAAAAACTGTGATCGCGACAACTGAAACTTACCAAGAACCAGTGCAAACAGAATCCAGATACGAGGAAAGGGAGACTAATTCCATTTCTACCAGCTCCTCTTATCATACCGTTTCCAAAGGAGAAACCCTGTATTCAATATCCAAAAGGTATGGAGTGACAGTCGATCAACTGAAATCTTGGAACCAAATCGGAAGCCAAAACATCATTTCCGTCGGACAGAAATTGGTTATCTTCAAGCCCTAACATCGCTCTTACCACCCTATTGAATGCCTAGAATTCTTGTTCTCATTGGAATTTTATTTTTTTTCCTTGGCTCAAAAGGCTTTGCTCAGGACCGGTTGATCATACCTGATACCGTATTGATCAACGGAGATACCCTGATCATGCTGGGGGATTCTATTTTGGTGGATGAGCCCGTGAAAGAAATTTTCTGGAATACCGGAGGAAATTATAATCTCAATATTCAGCAGGTTACTTTGAGCAATTGGGCTGCAGGGGGTGCAAGTTCATTTGCTCTAAACTCAGGCGTAACGGTTTTTGCCAATTATAAAAAAGACAAGAAAGTGTGGGATACGCAGATGACCCTTAACCTTGGCTTTAGCAAGCAAAATGACCGGGCTTATCCAACACGAAAGACAAATGACAACTTTGTCTTCTCCAGTAATTATGGCCGGGAGCTTTCAGAAACTTACTACCTATCCACTCAACTTGATGCCCGAACTCAGCTCTTGGAAGGGTACAAATACAGTCGTCCTGCTGGAAGTGAATCCGACTTGAGAACCAAAATCTCAGACTTACTTTCACCGGGATACATCCAATCCTCCACGGGTCTTAACTATAGAAAAACCCTACGGGACAAAAGCAAACTTTCGATAATTGCCTCTCCTTTTACAGGCCGATTTACCATTGTTCTCAATGATTCTTTGAGTAATGCAGGGGCTTTTGGGGTAACCAAAGGAGAAAATGTCAGAGCTGAGGCCGGCGTTTCCCTGTCTGCCAAAATCACTGATTTTATCTTGATGGAAAATGTCACCTGGAGGTCCAACATCAACCTGTTTTCCAATTATGAAAGCTTTGGGAACTTGGTGGTGAACTTCAGTTCAGATATCCGCCTAAAGGTCAATAAATTCATTTCGACCAGAATCGAAACCGTGCTCATCTATGACGAGGATGTATTTATCAAGCAAGATGATGGGACGAGCAAACAGGCCGTTCAGCTCCAAAACCTAATTAATTTTGGAGTCTCTCTGGATTTTTAGAAATCCACTTCCAATCCGAATTTACGCTGAAGCTCCATCAAGGCAGGGTGCTTCTCCTTCAAGTAGGTCAACTTTTCAGAATTGGTGTAAAGTCTGTTCGAATTGGTCTCGACCTCTTCCTTAAGAAGGATTTGAATAGACAGCTGATCAGCTCCTGACAAACTTCTAATTTGACTTACCAAATCAGGACGCATTTTATTAGCAATTTCCTCCTGAACGGATCCCACTACTTCAATGGTAACCACTCCATTTTCCACCTTGATTTCTTGATCCAATATGGCCAATTCCATATTTTTCCCAGCCGCCTTGAAAAAACCCTTGACTTGGCTAATGCAGGAATTCAACATTTCTTGAGTTAAAACAACTTTGGATTCCTCCTGAGAAGCCTCCTCTAGTACAGATTCTTTGACCTCGACTTTGGCTTCCTCTTTACTTTTTTCATCTACCAGTTTTTTGGTATGATGTAGGCTGGTAGGAATAGAAACAGTAGTTTTTAAAGCACTGCTTTTTGACTTGGGGAGAGAAGGAATTGAAGGAATTACTTTTGCTGGAGCTTCTGGCTCCGAATCACTCAGACTTTTTTTTTTGAGTCTTCAGCCAATACAGCCAAACGAAACGCCTGAGGGAGCTTAGCCATTTTCATAAGAGCTAATTCCACATGGAGACGCTGATTCTTACTGGTTTTGTAATGGATATCGCATTGGTTAGCGAGATTGAGAGAAGACAGCAAAAAGGAGGTAGATGCTGCCTGAGTCTGCTGAAGGTATCTCTCCTTTGCTGATTCGGAAACCTGAAGCAATTCCACTGTTGCCTCATCCTTCACTACCAAAAGATCTCTGAAATGCTCACTCAAGCCGACAATGAAATTATGCCCATCAAAGCCCTTTTTCAAAATCTCATCAAAAATCAAAAGCGTGGATGAAATATCTTCCGCCAATAAAGCATCCACGACTTTGAAATAATAGTCATAATCGAGGATATTAAGATTTTCAATCGTCTCCTGATAAGTGACCTTTTTCCCCGCGGAATAAGTAACGATCAAATCAAAAATCGACAAAGCATCTCGAAGAGCTCCGTCGGCTTTGGTTGCAATCAATCGAAGAGCTTCCTCTTCGTAATCGACTTTTTCCTTCTCGGCAATGTATTTCAGATGATCTGAAATATGCTTGATCTGAATACGGTTGAAGTCAAAAATCTGACAACGAGAAAGAATGGTTGGGATGATCTTATGCTTTTCAGTAGTAGCCAAAATGAAAATGGCATACTTAGGCGGCTCCTCCAAGGTCTTCAAAAATGCATTGAAGGCAGCAGTGGAAAGCATGTGAACTTCGTCAATAATATAGACTTTATACTGGCCCTTTTGAGGAGCATAGCGCACCTGATCTACTAGATTCCGAATATCATCTACTGAGTTATTGGAGGCAGCATCCAGCTCGTAAATATTGAAAGAAGAGCTATTCTGGAAGGAAACGCAGGATTCACATTTTCCGCAAGCTTCAAAGTCTTTGGTGATGCTTTCGCAGTTGATGGTTTTTGCCAAAATTCTGGCGCAAGTCGTTTTTCCTACCCCACGTGGACCGCAAAAAAGAAAAGCTTGGGCAAGATGATTGTTTTTGATAGCATTTTGAAGTGTGGTGGTGATATGCTGCTGCCCCACTACACTTTTGAAATCTGCCGGTCTGTATTTCCTTGCCGAAACGACGAAATTTTCCATCGCTGCAAGATATAAAAAAGTGCATACACAGAAAGCCGGAAAAAGCCCCTTTTGGAAAGTTTTTACCTAAAATCCTGAGAACTAGGTAAGGAAAATTGTGGAGCTGGGAAGTTGGGAGGCAGGGAAGTTAGGAAGTGGCAAAGTTGTAAGGTTTCAATGTGATACTATGGGAAAGAAGCCTCCATTTTTCCCATCCCCTCGTCATTCGTAAATCCTCAATAGGATTTCTGAAAGGAACCTTTTTTCTCTTACCTTTGTCTCCCTTGTACTAATGGGGCTGACCGGTTTTGACAGTAAGTGTAAAGATTGGGCTCGCATGCAGGCTGGAGTATGTACGGCCTTGAAAGATTCATACAAAAGATAAATGGCGAAACTTCTTACGCCATGGCTGCTTAATCTAACCTAACTAGGATAGATCGCTTAAAGGGTTGAGTCACGAGAGTGATTCCCCAGCCACATCTCACCACCTGTTGTCTGATCCGGGTGGAATTGAGGTGTCGACTTGATCGGGCTGCGACTTGCGATGCTATTAAGCAGGTCTAAGACCAATAGCTAAGCCAAACTCAGGTGTGTCACCCAGCATAGTTTGGTCGAAAACCCAACAGGTGACTAAGCATGTAGACGGTACGGTGTTTCCTTATCTGGACGCGAGTTCGAATCTCGCCAGCTCCACTAAAAATCCTTCCTGAATTAAATCGGGAGGGATTTTTTAATTTATTCGAATCTTTTTCCCCAAGTAAGATTCTTCTAATTATTTTGCACTTATTCTTTTATAGGGTTGATTGGCAAGAAAATGAGAAAATTTACCATCCTGATTTTTATTCTTTTTGGTTGTAACGTGATCCCTCCGGAACCCTCAGATTATACTATTGAGGAAGTTTCTGTTGAAGGAGGAGAAGTTCACAGTGTCCAGGACAGCGTTGGCCTTAAGCTCGTAACTCGGGGGCTTCCTCCCACTAATTCCTGGAAAATGGTTTGGGAAATAAATGGTCAGGATGTTTTCACCCAAGATGTCACGGGTAAGGCAGGAACCTTTTCATTAACCAAAAAATACAAGGGAACCCAACCCGGAGAATACATTTTTAGGGGTTGTATTCAATCCAAAACTAGGCGGATTTGTGACGATAAGCGCTTTTTCCTTCAGTAAGGATTTCCCAGTCAAAGACCGGATTTGAAAATCCTGTCCATCAAAACCCATTTTTGACCTAGTTTGGCCCAGGGAAGGGGTTGTTGAAATTTCCACATCAGCTCTTCCCACTTGGCGATAATCGGATTAGCGGCATCCATTTCAGCTTTTTGCTCAAAAGTAAACTCATCCACCGTTTCCAAAATCATAAACATCCGGTTGCCAGTTCGGAATATCTCAATATTCAAAATTCCACAATCAATATCATGCTGGGTAACTTGCGGCCAGGCAGCCCCGGGAGCATGATACTGCTCGTATTCTTTGATCAATTCAGGATCATCTACTAAATCCAAAGCCAAGCAAAATCTCTTCATAATCTGGATGGAATTTTAGGTTAAAATGGGATGTGGTGAAAATAGAGTGTTAGAAATTTTTGAGGAAAGTATCGATTGTCATTTTCGCTGCAGATTCAGAATCAGGCCATGGAAAAGCCTCAGCAGATACAAAACCAGAATATCCGATTTCTTTCAAAACTGAAGCAATTGGTTCAAAGGAAGTATGCCCTGAACCTATAGGCCCACGGTGGCTATCCGCCAAATGCACATGCCCGACAAATTTTCCATATTTTCTCAGGCTATCAGGAAGATTAGTCTCCTCAATATTCATATGAAATAAATCAGCCAAAAGACGAACATGTCGAGTTTTCAGGGAGTCCAAAAACTTAGCTCCTGCTTCCAAAGTGTTGAGCAAATTAGTTTCGTATCGGTTTAGCGGTTCGTAAATCAAAAAAACTCCTACCTCTCCTGCCTTTTCTCCTAAAATTTCCAACCCTTCCCGAAGGAAATCCAAAGTCTTCTCCCGATCTCCGCCTTGAGGTACATTTCCCTGCATGGAACCTATGATTGCAGGAGCGCCAAACTTTGCCCCTAAAGAAATCATATCTGATATAAAGGAAATAGCCTTCTCTCGGATTTCCGGATTGGGATCTGTTAAGGTCAATCCATGAATTACTTTACCAGCTCCAGTTCCAACAGCTGCTAATTTCAAAGAATGTTTCTCCAGGTTTTTTTGAAGAAAATCAGGATCGAGTGAATCAGCAGATTCAGTAAAAAGTTCTACTCCATCAAACCCAAGCTGGGAAGCTTTTTCCATTGAACTCTCCAAATCATCCCAAAAAATCCAAGGCCCAGTTTTAATCTGAGGTACTAAAGCAATGGTTGCAGCGGAAAGAATCATAATTCAAATCTCAAGGTCCAACATGATTTTCACAATTCCTTGGGAATTTTTAGCCCAAGCATCCATGGTTTCTGGCGCCTGATCGATAGAAATCACCTTACTGATTACCTCATTGACCGGGAATTTTCCTTTTTCTAGGTAGGCAATGACTTCAGGAAAATCAATTTTCCCCACGCAATTCCTAGAACCTAAAATTTCAATTTCCTTTTGGACAAAAAGAGAAGTATTAAACTCAACCGGGGCTTTGGCATAACCAATACAAACCACCCTCCCTAAAAATGCCACTTCCTCTACAGCTGACCTATAAGTAGTTGGGCTACCCACGGCTTCAATAATCACATCAGGCCCGTCTCCTTCTGTTATTTGCTGAAGCCTTTCGTGCAAATCTTCTTGGGAAGGATTGATGGTATGCCTCACCCCAATCTTTTTTGCTATTTCCAGCTTAGAATTATCAATATCAATCGCAATGACTTCTGCTCCCCTATTTAAAGCTGAGGCAACAGCACCTAAGCCTACAATTCCACATCCCATCACGGCAACCCGATCTTGGGCCTCTACTTTCCCTCTGGAAACAGCATGAAACCCAACTGTCAAAGGCTCAACCAAAGCGAGTTCTTTCAATGAAAGGGTCTTTGATTCAAATAAATCCTGCCAAGGAGTGGTAATGTATCGGGTCATTGCTCCGGGACGGCGTACCCCCATGGTCTTATTGGTTTTGCAGGCATTGGGTCTTCCCTTCCTGCAAGCAACGCAGGTTCCACAATTTTGATATGGGTAAAGGGTTACTTTTGCTCCGATTTGGATAGAATCGGGGACCTCTTCTCCCAATTCGACGACTTTTGCTCCGACTTCATGCCCAAGAATATTGGGATATTCCTGTAGTGGAAAAAGCCCTTTGAATCCATTAAGGTCTCCTCCACAAAAACCCACCATTCCCACCTCAAGCAAAACTTCTCCAGACTTTGGTTTAGGAACTTCAATTTCCCTAACTTCTGTTTTCCCGATCTCGGTGAGAAAAAATGCTTTCATGGCTCTTTGGGTTTAATAAAATGGGCTAAATATTATTGGCTGGATTTCCTTCAAACCACATCTTGTTCATGACTGGCTTGGTGATTTCAAGAATTTTTTCAAGAAGTTCCCCCGGTATTTCCTGATTCAAGGAAGCAATATTTTGCTTGACAATTTCAAGTTCGCACATCCCAACGATAGTTGTGGAAATCGCCGGGTGATCCATGGCAAATTTTAAAGCCACATCGCTCAATCTGACTCCATAAGATTTGCACAAATCCAACAAAGGCCTCTGAACTGCCTTTACTTCTTCTGGAGATCTATGCCAAGCCGGCAATTCTGCATCAGAAAGGATCCTTTGCATCAGCGGAGCGGCATTCATCAACCCAAACCCTTGGGCTTGGGAGAGCGGAACAAGTTCATCATTGATCTCATTTTCGAGCAGATTGTAATGAGCCCAAGAGAGGACGGTATCGGGATTGGTTTCTCTGGCAATCTGAGCTAGATATCTGACCGGCAAACCTGTAATCCCCCAAAATCTCGCCTTACCGGATTGTATCACTTCCTGAATCGCTGGTACAGCCTCTTCAAGGATGATTTTTTTATCAACAAATTCAATGTCATGCAACTGAAACAAATCCAGATAATCTGTTTTTAATCGGCGTAGACTCTCATCAATACTTTCCAAAATCCTCTTTCTGGAAAAGTCAAAATGCTGCAAATCATATCGCCCACACTTACTTGCCAAAACCACTTCATGTCGCCTTCCTTCTAAAGCTTTTCCCAATCGCTCTTCAGCTAAAGTCAATCCGTAGAAAGGAGAAACATCAAAAAAATTCACTCCATGGTCTAGTGCATAATGAACTGCACTGATCGCTTCTTTTTCATCCACTGGGTCAAAAACATTCCCCATGGGAGAAGCTCCAAAACCTAAAACAGATACTTCAAGCCCTGTTTTTCCAAGAATTTTATAGTCCATGCAGGAAATTTGAAGAAGTTAAAATTCAAATGAACTGGGAAATCAACCGGTGAAGTAAGCTTCCAATTCGCTCATCATCTCGGCTTTTTCACGAAGGTCTCGGATTACCTTGCCTTTTTCTAATAGGACTATTCGATCACAAATTTCAGTCACATGGTTAAGGTCATGGCTGGAGATCAAAAAGGTGACTTTGGAGTTTTCTATTTCCCGTAAAATCAACTTTTTCAATCGGATTTGGGAGCTTGGATCCAGATTTTCAAAAGGCTCATCAAGCATAACAACCTCAGGATTTCCCATCAAAGCAGCAGCTATTCCCACTTTCTTCAAGTTCCCTTTGGAGAGGTCCCGGATATATTTCTTTTTGCCTAAAACTTCATCATTGAACAACTCGGTGAATCTATCCAGATGGTGCTTAAGGTCCGCCTCTGACATTCCATAGATTTTTCTCAAAGTCTCGAAATACTCATCCGGAGTAAGGTAGGCCAGCAACATATGCTCATCCAAATATGCGCCAACAATAGACTTCCAAGCCTCCGTTTGTGCAACATCTTCCCCGTTTATTTTTACCTGTCCTGAAGTTGCTCTGACTAAGTCGAGGATTATTCGGAATAAGGTGGTCTTTCCTGCACCATTATTTCCTACCAAACCGAAACATTCCCCCTTGGAAATCTCCAGAGCCGGAACGTCCAGCACGACAGTTTCTTTGTATTGTTTTTTGAGTTGAGCTATTTGAATCATAATTCTTGACGGAATGAAGAAGATATTTCGTAACGGTTGGATAGTACTCGATTGATATTGATTTGAGACAAAGGCTTAAAGGCCAGAACACCTGCCAGTCCCAAAACCCCTAAGACCAGAATCCCGATGACTTCATTAAATAGAAACCAGAAAGGAACATATATGGCATAGGGAAATACGAACATGGGCAAAATCATCAGCCATTGCGCAGCACCTACACCTTCGTAATTGAACATGGCTCCTTTGTTTAGATCCATCGGCTTTGGCTTCCAAAGGGAGAAATAAATGATCAGGTGCATCAAGATTCCGATGTTGAAGAAGAAACAGCAGATATGGATAAGTAAAATCTGCCATCCGAAGAATGCATAAGGAACAGAAAGCAGAAAGCAAACCAGTGATGAGCCCATAAATAGCAGGTATTTTCCACGAATAAGGGATGAAACCCCATTCCTTTTAGAAAGGAAGAAATCAAAATTTCCTGAGTTCCAGCTCAAGAAAAGTTGGGAATACTGAAGCATAAAAATCCCTGTGATGAATATTCCCACGAAAATGAAAATCCAATGAATTCCAGTTTCAGATTGGTATTGTGGGTTTTTGTAGAAAATCAATCCATACAGGAGAAAAAAACCGGCTAGCATAAGGTAGGTCCGGCTCTTTTTGTGGCGTATGATTAGTTTCCATTCCAAATTGGCCATTTCTCCTGGCAAGCCAAACCTTGAAAACAATCCAATGTTTTGATTAGCAAATCGAACTTCCTCCTCTTCGGTAAGATCTTCCAAGTAGGCATTGGAAACATAATAGTAAAAGCAAAAGTAATAGGCCCCAGCGAAAAAACCTATCAGCGCTAAAAAAGGCATCGGATTCACTAGAGCAAGGTCAAATACAGGACCCATTAGTTCTCCTAGATTAAACCAACCCAAATAACTCGAACCGGCTCCCAAGACCAAAACTCCAAATACCACAAATAAGCCTATTAGACTGTCTTCGAATCGCTGTTTAAACCAAAGCATAATCCAGTGAAGAGACCAGCTGGTCATCAGAATTGAACCTAGCCATGTGATTATTCCCATCCAACCAAACTCAGTCCCAACTACTTCTAAAGAAAATGGCAAAAAGAGAAGTAGGGCAATTAAAGAAAGCGGAGAAAAGAATGACCTCACCAATAAAGAATGGATAATCTTTTTCTTCCCAATCGGCAAATGCAACAGGCTCTCCAAGTCCACGACGGGGAGTTTCTGGATAAAATACCTATACATAAATTCCCCAAGGAAGAAATAGATTAAGTAACTATTCAGGATCTGAATCAAGTCTCCTCCATCAGAAAATTGCTCCAGGATTCTTTTCAATAGAAATCCTGCCCCCAAGACATAAGTCAAAAGAAGCAGTGCCAAAAATCCCATCACCAATTTGGTGATTAGGCTTTTTGCAAAAGAGGTAGATCGAACACTCTTTAGAAATTGTAACCTTATTAGGGTAAAAAACATAGGCTATATTTGAATCTTCAATTATGGATAGCCTAAAATAGGCCAATCTTCCTGAACGATAAAATCAAACCCGACAAATGCAGAATACAAGTGTTGAATTAGGATTTTTTGAGGCGGTGGAGCAGCGAAGGTCTGTACGGATTTTTGACCAAAGTGGTCCTTTTGACCATGAGGTGGTCCAGAAATGCCTGGAAGCTGCCATACTTTCTCCAAACTCCTCCAATCTTCAACTCTTTGAACTAGTTCGAGTTCCGGAAACTTCTCCTCTCAAAAGCCCTTTGGCAAAACTGTGCATGGGGCAAAAAGCCGCAAGCACTGCAAGGGAATTGGTGGTAGTGGTGACGCGGAGAGACCTTTGGAAATCAAGAGCAAAAGCCAATTACGATTATATCAAAAGCACCTACGAGGGAAAGCCTGACAAAAAATTAAAACAGGCTCTGGGTTATTATGGCAATCTGATTCCCAAACTTTACAGCAAATACTTTGGCTGGTCAATCATCAAGAAAGTCATTTCTTGGTGGGTTGGATTGAGACGTCCTATGGTTAGGGAAGTTGGAGAGACTGAAGTCAGAATATCTGTACACAAAAGTGCAGCCTTAGTCTCTATGACCTTTATGCTAGGTATGAAAGCTTCTGGCTATGATACCTGCCCTATGGAAGGATTTGATTCCGACAGGGTAAAGAAATTATTGAATCTTCCAGCTGCCGCCGAGATTTGCATGATCATTGGCTGCGGGAAAGGGCTGCCAGAAGGGATTTATGGTGAGCGTTTCCGAATCCCTAAGGAAGAATTGATTTCACTTCGCTAAAAAAGCTTAGAAATTATCGTTGATCTCGATCCAATATCCATCCGGATCTTGGATGTAAATCTGCTTGATCCCATCGACACGATTGGTGATTTCGCCTTTCACTCCCGCCCAACTTTCGAATGGATAGTTCCGGTCTTTCATATTTTGCACAAATACGGCCATATCCGGAATACTGAAGCACAAGTGATTGGTTTTTGAGATTTCCTTTGGGCGGTTTGAAGCTTCAATCAAATGCAAAGCAGCCCCTCCTCCTATATCATACCAAGCGTGCAAACCATCTTTAAATGGTTCTTCAATTTCCTTAAGCGTAAGAACATTTTGATAAAAGTCCATGCTCTTTTTCAAGTCAGAAACATGGACCGCAATATGATTGACTTTGAGCTGGGCAAATGAGTTCATGGCAAAGAATAGCAAAAAAAGGGTTAGGATTGATTTCATGGCATCTTGGATTAGAATACTAATGTTAGGTCATTTTTTAGAAAATAAAAAAGCCAACCCCAATTAAGGAGTTGGCTGATTTAAATCTAATTGGTGAAAATCACTCTTGCTCTACAGTAGTGCCAAGAATTGTAGCCATGGATATTCTATCAGCTTCGTCAAATAAGTTCAAGGCTTGGAGGTAAACTTCATTGATGTCATTCACAACCTTATAGAAGGCATTGTCATCATAGATTTGTCTTCCTAAATGGGCTTTCACCAAAAGTCTCAAGTATTCTTTTGACTTGTTGAAATCCTTGGAATCAAATTCAACCTTGTTCTTTTTCCCATATTCCACCAACTCCATCAGCATTCCATCTGAAACTTTGTAAGTAGCGTAATACTGATCCAAAGTCATGCTCTCGAAATTTGCCTTGTTTTTGGTCACGTAATCCAAAATGAATTCTCTGGAAGAATCTGAGTTAAACAGTTTGGTGACATAGGCACTGTTCATGGTAGTGTCTAAAGGAACAAAGTAATCAGGCATGATACCTCCTCCTCCATAAACTATTCTTCCTTTTTTGGTCTGATATTTCAAGCTGTCATTGAACTTGATGCTGTCAGCTGAGAAAAACTCTCCGTGTTCGTATCTGTTGATCCAATCTCTTTCATACGCTTCGTAGTTTTCGTCGTAAGGCTTTTGAATAGATCTACCGGATGGAGTGAAATATCTTGCAATGGTCAATCTAAGTTCGGCGCCATCAGAAAGGTCAATTGGCATCTGAACCAATCCTTTTCCAAAAGATCTTCTACCTACAATCAATCCTCTGTCATTATCCTGAATTGCACCAGCAAGAATCTCCGAAGCAGAAGCAGAGCCCTCATTGATCAATACGATAATTGATCCTTCTTCAAACATACCGGGCTTAAAGGCAAAAGCTTTTTGGCTGTACTGACTTACTTTTCCTTCTTGAGAAACGATCAAATCTCTGTCACCAAGAAGCTCATCAGCCATATTGATTGCGGCCCCCATGTATCCTCCAGGATTTCCCTGCAAATCAATGATCAGTTTTTTCATTCCTTTGATCTGAAGGTCAGAAACTGATTTTCTAAATTCATCATAGGTAGTGGCAGCAAATCGGGTCACTTTGATGTAACCGATCTCCTCATTCACCATGTAGGCAGCTGGTATGCTATACTGTGGAATCTTATCCCGAGTAATCTCATAAGTGATTAAATCTTGGCTGTTTCTGCGCTTGATATCCACCACAACCTTAGATCCTCTTGGGCCTCTTAAGTAATCAAATACATCACGATTGGTAATTCCAATTCCTGCTACATTTTTGCCATCAACCTTGATAATCTGATCTCCAGATTGAATACCCAACGCCTCTGAAGGTCCTCCAGTCAAAGGAGCAACTACATAAATTGTATCCCGGATTATACCAAACTCTACCCCGATCCCATCGAATTCGCCTTCGAGTTGGGATTGCGCCAATGAGGCATCTCGGGCAGGAATATAGCTGGAGTGGGGATCCAAATGCTCCAGCATTTTATTGATCCCGAATTCGACCAAATCATTGGTATTTACGCTATCCACGTAGTCCCGGTTGATATAGGTCATGATTTCCTGAAGCTTGTATAAGGCTGCTCTCAGGTCATTTTGATTACTTTTTGGCTCCGCAAAAGTTGCCCCAATCCAAATCCCTGCGGAAATGGAGAGTGCCAAGAGGATAGGTAATCGGATTTGCGATTTAGTATTTTTGGTTTCGCTCACTTTAACTTTCTTTATCTACTCGAATTAACTCAAACTAGCTTAAAATAATCCCCAATCAAACGGATTTTAGATAAAATTAACGATTGTTTATACGGCCGGAAAAGATAAAGGTGAGATTTATTCCCCTTTTTTCATCTAAAAAAAATTATTTTTGTCCAATGGAGTTGAAGCGGGATTTTGAAAAAGCCTCAGTTGGCGAATTGGTGTCAGAAAACTATGTTTTCGCATCGGTCCTCCACTATTTTGGAATCAGCTTTTACCAGTACCCAACCGACTCTTTGGAGAAAGTTTGCAAAAAGCACAAAGTCAATCCCCGTCAGCTGATTAGCCATCTGGAAAGCTGGGCAGAGGCAAAAGATCCTACAGTTGAGGAACTCTACCTCAATCCGATTGAACTCCTCGTCGCTTACCTTAAGAAAAAGCATTACTATTTCGTCAGACAGGAACTTCCCTTTCTTTCCAATTTGATTTCCGGAATTCAACCTGAAAAGGAGTTTTCAAGCTTAATGGCAGACTTGAGAATCATGTTTCCTCTTTTTGTTCAGGACTTCATCCATCACATTCATGAAGAGGAAAGTCGATTATTTAAGCGAATAGAACTTCTTCAGGATATCGAAGACGGGCATTTTAAGATTCACGATGCCTTGACAATTTTGGAAAAAGATCCTGTGCAGCATTTGGCTGACCACCACGAAGTCCATGACGATGAAATGGAGGGAATCCGGAAACTTACCCATGATTATTTTTTGGAAGAAAGTGCTCCTTTGGCCATGAAAGTTCTTTATCATGAACTTGAAAATTTTGAAAAGGAACTTTCTATTCATGCCAAAATCGAAGACGAATTGCTTTTCCCTAAGGCAGTTGAACTCGAAAGAGAAGCCCTCAGAAAAATCCGAAAACAAATCCGGACCAACTGATGGCTAGAGTTTTGGCTATTGATCTAGGAACTAAGCGGACTGGTTTGGCTGTTACTGATCCGTTGAAGATCACCGCAAATCCATTGGAAACCATAGAGACTTCGCAGTTGATGGTTTACCTAAAGAATTACTGTGCAAAAGAAGAGGTGGAAGCGCTTGTTTTAGGCCTGCCTACCCGACTCAATGGACAAGACAATGAAATGACTCCAAGAGTCATGAAACTCAAGGAAGAACTTGAAAAAGCTTTTCCCGACAAAAAAATTTCACTTATCGACGAACGATTTACTTCCAAAATGGCCATGCAAACCATGATTGCCATGGGAAGTAAGAAAAAAGACAGAAAAGAGAAAGCAGGTAATCTGGATAAAGTATCCGCTGCTATTATCCTTCAATCCTATTTAGAAAGACAATGATTTACCCAATTGTAGCTTACGGCAATCCGATCCTTAAAAAAGAAGCAGAAGACATTGCTGAAGGCTCAGATATTTCCCAACTCATTCAGGACATGTATTCCACCATGGATCATGCCAGTGGTGTAGGACTTGCTGCCCCTCAAATCAATCAGGGAATCCGATTATTCGTGATTGATAGTTCGCTGATGCTGGACGAAAATGATGAGGAAAAAGGTATCCGAAGAGCCTTTATCAACCCTATCATCCTGGATGAATACGGAGACAATTTTGGATTCGAGGAAGGCTGCCTTAGTATTCCGGATGTAAGAGCTGAAATCATCCGCCCTGAAAAACTCACCATTGAATACTACGACGAAAACTGGAATCTGAAGGAAGAAGAGTTTTCAGGAATGACCGCAAGAGTAATCCAACATGAATACGACCATTTGGAAGGAATTCTATTTGTGGACTATCTCAAAGGTCTGAAAAAGCGACTGATCCAATCCAAATTAATCGACGTGAGTAAGGGTAAGGTTTCCACAGATTACCGAATGATCTATCCTTTGAAATAATGGAGAAAAGTCCAGAACTCCGCATCGGTTTGGTCCAAACGGATCTTCATTGGCAAGACAAAACTGCCAATCTTGCGATGCTGGAGGAAAAAATCTGGGATTTAAAGGGCAAATGTGATCTTATCCTTTTGCCGGAAATGTTTCCAACAGGATTCAGCATGGAAGCCAAAAAGTTGGCAGAACCCATGAATTTGGGAATCCAAAAATGGATGCGTCAACTTGCCGCCCAGACACAAACTGTAATCGCCGGAAGCGCAATCATCACTGAAGGAGGGAAATTTTTTAATCGTCTTCTTTGGGTTTCACCGGATGGCTACACCGAACATTATGACAAACGGCATTTGTTCAGAATGGCCAATGAGCATGAAACCTACTCTTCTGGAAATAAACTCCCCATTTTTCACCTCAATGGGTGGAAAATCTGCCCTCAGATTTGCTACGATTTACGCTTCCCTGTTTGGTCAAGGAATGGCTGGGAAGATGGAATAGCCGGGTATGATTTGATTTTTTATGTGGCCAGCTGGCCAGCAGCTAGGATATCTGCCTGGGATGCACTTTTGCCTGCAAGAGCCATAGAAAACCTTTCCTTCAGCATTGGTGTCAACCGAATTGGACTAGATGGAAATGGCATTGCTTATAATGGACATTCAGCTGCATTTGATTTCAAAGGAGAAAAATTACTGGACTTAGGAGAAACAGAAAGTATCCAAATCCTTACGCTTTCCTCAAAGTCCTTAGAAGAATACCGAACCAAATTTCCAGCTTGGAGGGATTCGGATTCTTTTGAAATTCTTCACTAGCCTTTACTTTTCCAATATCTTCCGATTCCGCAAGCGGCGTTTGAAACCTATCTAATTTTCGTATTTTAGGCGCGAATTTAGACCCTGTTTTACTTTTTACCCTTTGGCAGATCACCGGCCTAATATCAAAAAGCAAAACAGTCCCATCCTTTTTAGCATCCTATTGAAAACATGAGTAAATCTACAAAAATCCTGTACACACTGACAGATGAGGCACCGGCATTAGCCACTTATTCTTTATTGCCTATCGTCCAAGCATTTACCAAATCGGCTGGAATCCAAGTTGAGACTAGGGATATTTCCCTTTCCGGTCGAATCATCGCCAACTTTCCGGAATACCTCAAACCTGAGCAACAGATCAATGATGATCTTGCTGAACTAGGTCAAATTGCCACTACCCCAGAGGCAAATATTGTCAAGCTTCCTAATATCTCCGCTTCTGTTCCTCAGCTAAAAGCTGCCATCAAGGAACTTCAGGGAAAAGGATATGCTCTTCCTGACTATCCTGAGGAGCCAAAAACCGAGGAAGAAAAAAACATCAAAGCCAAATATGACAAGATCAAAGGCTCGGCAGTAAATCCTATTTTGAGAGAAGGTAACTCGGACAGAAGAGCTCCTTTGGCGGTGAAGAACTATGCCAAAAAACACCCTCATTCCATGGGCAAGTGGAGCTCAGATTCTAAAACTCACGTGGATAGCATGAGTAGCGGTGATTTTTACGGAAGTGAAAAATCCATGACCATGCCTGCTGCAACCACTGTTTCTATAGAATTGGTTGGAGAAGATGGAAAGAAAGAGGTATTGAAGTCTGGCTTAAAACTTCAGGAAGGGGAAGTGATTGATGCTTCTTGCTTGAGTGTTTCTGCTTTGAAGGCATTCTTGAAAAAAGCGAAGGAAGACGCCAAAGCTAAAGGAGTTCTTTTCTCCATCCACATGAAGGCGACCATGATGAAGGTCTCTGACCCGATTATTTTTGGTCATGCTGTGAAGGTTTTCTTTGAACCTGTATTCACCAAGCATGCTGCCACTTTAGAATCAATCGGTGTGGATGTAAATAATGGATTCGGGGATCTTCTAGCCAATCTGGAAAAACTTCCAGCGGACAAAAAAGCTGAAATCCTTTCCGATATCGATGCTTGTTATGCAGATTCTCCGGACGTTGCAATGGTGAATTCTGACAAAGGCATTACCAACCTCCATGTTCCAAGTGATGTAATCATCGACGCCTCCATGCCTGCCATGATCAGAACTTCTGGTCAAATGTGGAACAAGGCTGGAAAACTTCAAGACACCAAAGCTGTAATTCCAGACAGAAGTTATGCTGGAGTTTATCAGGCTGTAATTGACTTCTGCAAGAAAAATGGAGCATTCAATCCAGCTACCATGGGCTCAGTACCTAACGTGGGTTTGATGGCCCAGAAAGCTGAAGAATATGGTTCTCATGACAAGACTTTCGAAATACCTTTTGCAGGAACTGTCAATGTGGTAGATGCAAATGGGACCGTTTTGATTTCTCACCAGGTTCAAGCGGGTGACATTTGGAGAATGTGTCAAACCAAGGATGCACCTATTCAAGATTGGGTGAAATTAGCTGTCACGAGAGCTCGACTTTCAGATACTCCCGCTGTTTTTTGGCTAGACCAAAACAGAGCACATGATGCTGAATTGATCAAAAAGGTCAATAAATACCTTCCAAACCACGACACTACAGGTTTGGATATCCGAATCATGTCACCGATAGAAGCTACTCTTTTCTCCTGCGAAAGAATCAAAGATGGTAAGGATACGATTTCTGTTACCGGTAACGTGCTAAGAGATTACTTGACAGACTTGTTCCCGATTTTGGAAGTAGGAACCTCAGCTAAGATGCTTTCTATCGTTCCGTTGATGAATGGTGGCGGATTGTTTGAAACTGGTGCTGGTGGATCTGCACCTAAGCATGTGGAGCAATTCACAGAAGAAGGTCATTTGAGATGGGATTCCCTTGGTGAATTCCTGGCCTTGGCAGTTTCTTTGGAACATCTTGGTCAAACGTTCGATAATCCTACAGCACTTCTTTTGGGTGAAACTTTGGATAAGGCAACCGGAAGATGGCTTGAAGAAGATAAATCTCCTGCCCGTGTGGTAGGTAAATTGGATAACCGAGGAGGACATTATTACCTAGCCATGTATTGGGCTGAAGAATTAGCCAAGCAAACTAAAGACCGTGCTTTGGCTTCAAAATTTACCGCTATTGCCAAGGCTATGGAGGAAAATGAGGCAAAAATCGTTGGGGAATACAATGGCTCTCAAGGTAAGCCAGTAGATATTGGGGGATATTATAGACCAGAGGAAGCAAAAGCTTCCAAGGCTATGCGACCTAGCCCTACCTTCAATGAGATCCTTTCTCAATTGGTATAAAAAGATAAGCCGGGAGAGTATCCCGGCTTTTTTTATGCCATTTGAAACTTCACTCCATGCTGGGTCATAAACTCTTTGATGACCGAGGAGTGGATACATTCTCCTAAATGGATGAAAGCATAATCATTGATTTTTTTGGCTTTGCCATGTGCAATGATTTCTTTCTCCTCAATATCAAAACCAAGATGAAGATGCTTAGTCCTACTTTGCATCCCGGCTACTCGTCCTTGAGTATCAAATAGAGGGCCTCCACTTTGACCACGAAGTCCAGGTGTACTCATCTCGATTCCATAAATTCTCCCGTTCTGATCTCCCAAAAATCGGGTAACCATACCCTCAATTGGGAATCTTGGGGACCTAGGCTGCCCGGTTTGGGTCCATTCAAGCTGATCTTTTTCAAGATTTAATTGAAAATTCGAAAATTCAGGAAAGGGAAATCCTAGTCTGCAAAGCATTTGGCCGGGCTGAACCTCCTGATCATTTTCAACGAAAACAGGAAATTTATTAACCGCCATCTTTTCAAATCCTTCAATTTTCACCAAAGCCAAATCGTACTCGGGATGATTGTGAAAGCGAATATTGGTAATCCGATCCACACAATCCACGAAAGTGATCCGCATCTCTGCAGTTTGGGTGTCCTTTATCCCAAGCTTCTTGGCGATTGTTTTGGAAAGACTTGCAGAAAGGCCTCTGGATTCCCTTTGGTACTGATCCAAACGCCTATTGATAGTATCTGCTTGCGCGATCCACTCGGCCACGTGCTTGCAGGTCAAAGCCCAGCCTTCTTCATTGATAAAAAATAAGGTGGCTGCTCCCCTTTCGACTCTTTGGCTCCCAAAATTCCTGGAGATGGAATGAATGGATCGGGTAAATTGTGCGACAGAAAGGATTGCTTCTACAAACATAAATTTTAGTGGTATAGTCCCGATTCTAGAAAATTTTCATCTTTAAAAAGACCAAAATAAAAATTTTCAAACACGAAATCGTTTGAAATTGAAATCTTGGTAATTCCCTTTTTTGAAGAAGGTAAGAAGTTTGGGCAGACCATTTATTTGTAATAACTTAGCCTGCCTTCGGGAAATTTTAGCCAAAAGTGGCTCACCCGATCGAGTTTTTGAAATCAAACCTATACTCAAAATCAACAATACTTATGAGCAAGATTAAAGTAGGAATCAACGGATTCGGAAGAATTGGCCGTTTGGCTTTCCGAGTTGCACAAGAAAGAAGCGACGTTCAAGTTGTCGCTATCAATGACCTTATCGATGTGGATTACATGGCTTACATGCTAAAGTACGACTCCACCCATGGTCAATTTAAAGGAACTGTAGAAGTAAAAGACGGCAACCTGATCGTCAATGGAAATACTATCCGAGTAACTGCAGAGAAGAGCCCTGCAAACCTAAAATGGGGTGAAGTAGGCGCTGATTATGTAATTGAGTCCACCGGTATCTTCTTAACCAAAGACACCGCTCAAGGTCATATCGATGCAGGAGCAAAGAAAGTAATCATGTCCGCACCTTCAAAAGACGACACTCCTATGTTTGTAATGGGTGTGAATGAAGGTTCTTACACACCTGACATGGTTTTCGTTTCCAACGCTTCTTGTACTACCAACTGCCTTGCTCCAATCGCAAAGGTTTTGAATGACAACTGGGGAATTGAGGAAGGTTTGATGACTACAGTGCATGCTACCACTGCTACCCAGAAGACCGTTGACGGTCCTTCAGCTAAAGACTGGAGAGGCGGACGTGGTGCCGGACAAAACATTATCCCATCTTCTACCGGTGCAGCTAAAGCTGTGGGTAAAGTTATTCCTGAATTGAACGGCAAATTGACTGGTATGGCTTTCAGAGTACCAACTCCAGACGTATCTGTAGTTGACTTGACTGTCAGATTGAAGAAGCCTGCTAAGTACGCAGAGATCTGTGCTAAAATGAAGGAAGCATCTGAGACCACTATGAAAGGTGTGCTAGGATACACTGAAGATGCTGTCGTTTCCAATGACTTTATCGGTGATGCAAGAACTTCAATTTTCGATGCAGAAGCTGGAATTCAGCTTTCTGATACTTTCGTAAAAGTAGTATCTTGGTATGACAACGAATGGGGCTATTCCAATAAGGTAGTAGATCTACTGACCTACATTGCGAAAAAATAAAGCAAGAAGCCCCGAAGAGATTCGGGGCTTTTTCTTGGCTCAATTCTGGATAAACCTATCAACCTAAGTCTGTACATGTATTTACCTCTCTTCCCGCTCAAACTGGTTGCATTTCCTGAGGAAGCCTTAAATCTTCACATTTTTGAACCTAGGTATAAGGAATTACTGGAAGACGTAGAAAAGGAAGGACTCAGTTTTGGGATTTTAACCTATACAAATCAGCTGAGCGGATTTGGCACCGAGGTTATTTTGGAAAAAGTCTACAAAAGATACGAAGACGGAAGATTGGATATCCAAACTAGGGGTACTAGAAGATTTCGAATTCTATCTTTTGAAAACCCAATGGAAGGAAAGCTATATGCCGGGGGAAGAGTTCAATTTCTAAAAGATGATATGCGCATCACCTCCACCCTTCAGCATGAATATATTTTTTACTTAAAGGAAATGCTCCACCTGCTTAATTTTTCTCAAGAGGTTAATCCTCTTACGCTCACTTCATTCACTTTCTCCCATAAAGTTGGACTGACTCTGGAGGAGGAATTGGAGCTTTTGAAAATGGAATCAGAAAAAGAGCGTACAGAGACTTTGATCAAGCATTTCAAGAGAATGATCCCAGTCCTTAAAGCCGCCGAACAAGCAAAAGAGAAAATCAAACAAAACGGTCATTTCAAGCACCTCGACCCGCTGAATTTCTGAGTTATTTCTCCATAATCTTTTGAGCTCGGTATAGATTGTCTGTAGCCTGAAGGATTTTGTTTTTTAACACCGGATTGTAGTCAGGTTTACTTTTCAGAAAGGATTCCACTAATTCAAGAGCCTCTGGGGCCGTGTATTGCCCCACAGTATTACTTGCCCATCCCTTGGGGAAGAAAATGTCTCCAGTCCTTTGAATTTCTTCCATCAAAGCCAAAGACAGTTCCACATGCTTCAAGCTTTCCTCTTGCCGAAGTGGGTGATGAATAAACCCACAAGCAGCCAAAACCCAGGATTCCTTTTCTCGCATCTCCGGGGACTTAAATGAGATAAAAAGGGAATCCCTTACTGAAGCATCTTCCGAAAGCGCCGGAACTAAAAAATCAAATCTATCCCTACGATCTGAATTGGTAATTCTGGTTCTTTCCTCCTCTAAAATTTCTTCGGCTTTTGGATGCCCATACAAGGCCAAATCCATGGCCAGACTTGTAAAATTGTCGGCGCTTAGTTTGAGATTGGCTATTTCCATCTTCTTAGTCCAAATCTGATATAACCTTTCAATACCTTCATTTGAATAGGCTATACTTTGGTACAAATTGAACAGATTCTTTTTGACGTTTGCTGATTGCTCTTTCTGAAGAAGATCCCAAATAAAGGGCTCCAGTGACTGAAGTTCTGCTTCTCTTTTTTCCTTGGAAAGAAATTTCCAAAACAGGGATTCCAATTGCCCGGCCATCAATTGGACTACAATCTCATTACTTTCGGACGCTAAACCTTGCTTTAGGACTGTAATATTCTGGGAAGGCTTAATAGTCCCATTTAGCGTATTTTCATACAAATTAAGGTAAGCACTTGCCCTACTCAACTCATCTTCGATTTTTGGGAATTCACTTATATAATTTGAATCCACAGGAAATACTCCGTATCCCAATCCATTGCTGTTGTAAAGAATGGCAATTGGTTTAGACATTCCTTGCACTTCTAGAATTTCCGATGATTTCCCTTTAATTGAAACTGGAACGATCTTCTGCTCATTTTCATAGACTAAAGTCAAATCAAAAACCTGCGGCCAAACTTTATCTGTACCGTCTTCCGCAGTTTGGGTGAGGACTAAAGAAGAAATCTTCCCCTCCTCATTAATCTTTAACTTCTCAGAAAAAATGGGTCTGCTCGATTGATTTACCCAAACCTCGCTCCAAGCCACGAGATCTTCCTCTGTTTCCTTATCCAGTATTTTGACCAAATCATTCCAGTCTGCATTCCCATTGGCAAGAGTTCTTATATACGATTGAATTCCTTTTTTGAAGGCCTCCTCGCCCATCAGGGTCTCGAGTTGGCGCATCATGATTGGGGCTTTATTGTAAATAATCCCTCCATACAAGGAGCCGGCATTTTTCAAGTTTCCAAGTTCCTGCCGGATTGGATTAGTCCCTCTAGTTCGGTCCTCAGCATAGGCCCCTGGATAAAGCGAGGTCAGGAAAAGCAAATCATGGTTGATTTTTGGGAAAGCAGGATTAGCGATTTTACCAGCCATGAAGTTTGCAAAAACCTCCTTCATCCAAACATCATTAAACCACTTCATGGTCACCAAGTCCCCAAACCACATGTGGGCTGTTTCATGTCCTATGAGCTTAGCTCGACTTAGGAGTTCCGAATCAGTAGCTGAAGGATCCAAAAAGAGGGTGCTTTCCCTATACTGGATAGCTCCTACATGTTCCATTCCCCCGTACTGAAAGATAGGAATGGTCGCAAAATCCAGTTTTTGAAATGGAAACTTATACCCCGTATAGTTTTCCAAAAATGTCACAGCTTGCTGATGGAGTTTGAAGATTTCACCCTTGCTAGCTTGGATTTTTTCCTCATTAGTTTCCCTGTAGAGCATTTCTTGAGCATATCCATTTTCGGATTTGGCGGATTGGAATTTCCCTGCAACAAAAGAAAAAAGATAGGTACTCATCAAATCTGACTTGGCAAACCGGTGAATTGCAAATTCTCCTTTTTCCTCTTTCTGAACTAGTGAAGCCCCAGCCAAAACTTTCCAGTCTTTGGGAGCGGAAATGGTCAAGGAATAATTTGCTTTTAAATCTGGCTGATCAAAGCAAGGAAATAAGGTGCTGGCTCGGTCTGGAACTAGGAGAGTATATAAAAACTCATCGTTTCTATTAAGAGATAAGTCTCCTGCGATAAATGAAATATCAATTTTATTCTCCCCCTTAATTAGATTCTCTTTAGCAATGATTAAGTGTTCCTCTTCATGACGGACAGGGATTTCAGATCCGTTTATCGCGACTGATAGCACCTTTTCTGATGATTCATTAAAATCTAAAATCAGGGGATGATCCAGGTTCATGACCTCCAAATCCAGAATTAATCGGGCTGGAATGGGATCGGACTTTTTCTCAGGAATGGAAAAATCTAATTGATAGTGGATATTTTTCACCTGTTGGCTTCGGTACTCCGCCAACTCAATGGAAATTCCCGGGTCATAAAAATGGGCATCAGAAACCGGCTGCTTACAAGAAGCTAATCCCAGAAAAAAGGTGAATAGGATGAATGAATATTTCATCCCGAAACCTTGTGAAAATCAAGCTGATTTACAAACAGAATTATCTGAGTGATTTTGGAAAAGAGAAATTCAACAAAAACAAAAAAGCAGACTTCTTAGCCTGCTTTTTGTGATCCCGCTGGGACTCGTCCCGATGGCTATCGCGGACCAGGGCCCATACAAACTATCTCTAGATATACTTCTCTTAATTTCTCCATTGGTTTAAAACAAAAAAGCAGACTTCTTAGCCTGCTTTTGTGATCCCGCTGGGATTCGTCCCGATGGCTATCGCGGACCAGGGCCCATACAAACTATCTCTGGAAATACCTCTCCTAACTTCTCCCTTGGCTTAAAACAAAAAAGCAGACTTCTTAGCCTGCTTTTGTGATCCCGCTGGGATTCGAACCCAGGGCCCATACATTAAAAGTGTATTGCTCTACCAGCTGAGCTACGGAATCAAAAGAAAAAGCGGAACGTAATTCCGCTCATTTTTTTGTGATCCGCTTAGGATTCGAACCTAAGACCTACTGCTTAGAAGGCAGTTGCTCTATCCAGCTGAGCTAGCGGACCTGGATAACTACTACTAGTTATTAATAAAGTCGGGGTGGCAGGATTCGAACCTACGACCTCCACATCCCAAATGTGGCGCGATACCGGGCTACGCTACACCCCGAAGTAATTGTTTTAACTCCTTGCAAGTTAAACTTGTGATCCCGCTGGGATTCGAACCCAGGGCCCATACATTAAAAGTGTATTGCTCTACCAGCTGAGCTACGGAATCTTAAATCTTCCAAATTGGCTCCCTGAGCTTGCTTTTTGCTAGATCATTGCCGTAATTGGACTGCAAATTTATGACTCTGAATTCTAAATGCCAAACCAGAAATCAATCTTTCTAGCAAAACTTTCTATAATTTTTTTCCTTTTTCTACAAAGCATTCATTGTCAGGCCAATGTGCCTCAGCTTATGATAGCAGATTCTTTGTTTAATCAGAGAAGCTATAAAGAAGCAATGGAGATCTATCAGGTAAATTATCAATTAGGCATTTACTCACCTTCCATGCTTCTTAAAATGGCTTTCATAGCTGAAGGTATAGGAGATAAAGAAAGCGCTTCGCTTTACCTAAGTAAGTATTACGATTTAAACCCTAATCCTCAGACCATTACCAAAATCAAAAGTCTTACCGGCCAAAATGAACTGGTAGGCTACGAGGTGAGTGACGGCATGCGTTTCGTTCTTTTGCTTGTGGAATACAAGGAAATCATTGTAGGGACATTTGCTCTTTTTCTAATTATCTCTCTGATCTTCCTTTGGGCTCGCGGCAATAAATTGATTGAAGCTAGATTTTATTGGCCTTCGGTAATTTTAATTTCTTTGATCTTTCTTTTGAATAATTTCCTCAAAGGTCCTAATACAGGACTGGTGACAGGAAGTCCTACCTATATCGTCTCTAAGCCATCCGCAGGGGGTGAACTAGTCGATCGTGTAGAACCAGGCCATCGGGTAAAAATCAGAGCCAGCAAGGACGTCTGGTATGAAGTTGAATGGAAAGATCAAATCGCCTACATCAAAAAAGAAAAAGTTACACGTCTATAAAAAGAGAGGGCTTCGAAATTCGAAGCCCTTTTGTTTTATAGTTTTTTGATCATCAAGTTTCGGTAGTGAACCACATCTCCATGATCTTGGAGGGAAATTTTCCCCTTCTTGTATTTACCAAATCCCGGCATATCCTTGAATTTACTTTTGGCGATCAATGCTTCCCACTCAGGAGTGAAAAGCTGGGTAGAAACAATATTTACTCCGTTAAGGAATAAATCCAGTTTCCCTTGATTGATCATGATTTCTGCCTGATTCCATTCGCCAGCAGGCTTAACGGTTTCCTGACTGCTCACGATTAGGTCATACAAGTCACCAGCTCTGTGGCTAATAATTTTAGCATCTGGATGCCCTGCATTATCCAAAACCTGC
The DNA here is from genome assembly GCF_004362805.1 of Algoriphagus boseongensis. Classification (GTDB taxonomy): domain Bacteria; phylum Bacteroidota; class Bacteroidia; order Cytophagales; family Cyclobacteriaceae; genus Algoriphagus; species Algoriphagus boseongensis. The sequence goes on along the minus strand of NZ_SNYF01000007.1, from coordinate 58,756 downwards.
ATTTCAGGGCCAGTTTGCCATGGATATTGGTATTCAGGAGATTCATGGACTAAGAAGATCACTCCGCTATTTCCATTAGGAGCTATTTTCCACTCATACTTAAAATGGAAATTTTCAAATTCCTCGTTAGTCACGATATCTCCGCCATCTCCAGTTTGCCAGCCGTCTTTATTTGCCGCATCAAGATAAATCTCACCATTTTCAATTTTCCAGGCTTTTCCTACTTCTCCTCCTCCATATTTGGACCAGCCATTAAAGGTTTGTCCATCAAAAAGAGAAATCCATTCCTCTGCAGGAACTTCAATTGCAAGTGTATCCGCCGTAGCTGTTTCTTCTGTCTTCGGGGAAGAACAAGCTGCCATTAAACCAGCTGTTACCCAAAGGCTCAAATAACTTTTCTTCATTCTTATTTTTTCAAAAGTAAAACGTAGGCAACCATGTCTTTGGCATCCTCTTCACTTAATCCCGGATGCGCAGGCATTGGAACTTCACCCCAAACGCCTACTCCACCCGCGATTACTTTTTGCGCAAGCATAGTAATGTTTTCTTCTGTGCTCTCATATTTAGCAGCAACTTCAGCGTAGGAAGGACCTACGATTTTTCTATCCACCATGTGGCAAGAAGTACAATCGGACCCTTTTACTTTTTCAATTCCCTTGATGTAGATAGGATTGTCTTTGTACTTGTCCTCCAAGCTGACTTCCTGAGCAGGCGCAGCGGCTGGAGCAGCTGTTTCAGCCGTTGTTTCTGTTGATTTTTCTCCGCCTCCACAAGCAAAAGTCAATCCTGCTACAGCAAGAAGCGCAAGGTTTAATGGTTTTGTAATTTTCATGTTTATTGAGTTTGGATAATTAAATGCCTAAAATTCTTCTGTTTAATGCTTCATCAGCGCCAGTGCCTGCAAAATCATCGAATGCCTTTTCTGTAACTCTGATAATATGATCTGAAATAAATGGTGCTCCTTCAGCTGCACCCTGCTCTGGATGCTTGATTGCACACTCCCATTCCAAAACGGCCCATCCGCTATAATTGTACTGCGAAAGTTTGCTAAATATTCCTGCAAAATCAACCTGACCATCTCCCAATGATCTAAATCTTCCTGCTCTTTCTACCCATCCTTGGAATCCACCATAAACTCCTTGTTTACCGGTAGGGTTAAATTCAGCATCCTTGACGTGGAACATCTTAATTCTATCGTGATAGAAATCGATGAATTGGAGATAATCCAGGCACTGCAAAACAAAATGGCTTGGGTCATACAAGATATTAGCCCGCTTGTGTCCTCCTACTTTTTCCAAGAACATCTCGAAGGTAATTCCATCATGAAGATCTTCGCCAGGGTGAAGTTCGTAACAAACGTCCACTCCTACTTCATCAAACGCATCCAAAATCGGCTTCCATCTTTTTGCCAATTCTGTAAATCCAGTTTCAACCAATCCTGCAGGTCTTTGCGGCCAAGGATAAACCGTATGCCACATCAATGCACCTGAAAAGGTCGCATGTGCATTCAATCCCAAATTGGCAGAAGCCTTTGCTGCATACTTCAATTGCTGGGTAGCCCATTCGGATTTTCCTTTCAAATCACCTTTAAGATTTGCCGGGGCAAATCCATCAAACAATTCATTGTATGCCGGATGAACAGCTACCAATTGTCCTTGGAGGTGAGTGGAAAGCTCAGAAATTTCCATTCCTGTTTCTGCGACGATTCCTTTGATTTCATCTGCATAGGTTTTGCTTTCTGCAGCCTTTTGAAGATCGATCATTCGTCCATCCCAAGAAGGAATCTGAACTGCCTTATATCCCAAATCAGCCATATATCGGCTGATGTTTTTCAGGTTATTGAAAGGAGCTTTGTCATCGGCAAACTGAGCCAAGAAAATCGCAGGTCCTTTGATAGTTTTCATTTTGGTTTCGGGTTTAAATAAGTTGAGATATTTTATTTTTCTACGATAAAAGGAGTCCATTTTTGTTCGGACTGGTTGCTTCTGAGGACGTGGTCAATAAAAGCCATGCCTCTGATTCCATCTTCGATGCCCGGATAGTCTTCCCATTCCCATTTTGGTTTTACACCTTCTCGATCCGCATAAATGCAACGAGCGAAGTTTCTGTACAAATTGGCAAAAGCCTCCACATAGCCTTCAGGATGTCCTGCTGGAGTTCGGGTATTTTCTTGTGCCAAAGAACCCAAATAACCTGTTCCTGCTCTGAAAATCTGGGCAGGTTCATTTGGGAATCTTACAGTCAAGGAATTGTTCAATTCCTGCTCCCACTCCAATCCTCCTTTTTCTCCATACACTCGGATCTTCAAATTGTTTTCACAACCTGTATCCGTCTGAGAAGCCATCAAAACTCCAGAAGCCCCATTTTCGAATCGAAGCAAAACAACACCGTCATCATCAATCGGTCTTCCCGGGATTTTGATATACAAGTCCGCACAGACATGAGAAACTTTTTCCCCAGTCACATATTCCACCATATTAAAAGCATGCGTTCCAATATCACCCATACAACCAGCTAAACCGTTTCTGGCAGGGTCTGTTCTCCATTCGGCTTGCTTGTTGTTTTCTGTTTCCAGTAATTTATACAACCAGCCTTGAGGATATTCCACATAGACTTTTCTCACTTTTCCGATTTTTCCATCCATGACCATCTGCTTGGCTTGCTTGATCATGGGATAGCCGGTGTAGGTGTGGGTTAATAAAAATCTTCGGTCGGAGTTGTTTACAATATGATATAGCTCCTTTGCCTCGGCATAATTTAGGGTAAGCGGCTTGTCCAAAGCCACATGGAATCCATATTTCAATGCTTTTACCGTTGGATCAAAATGAACATTGTTTGGAGTAACGATCGCTACCACATCCATTTTTACTCCTTCTGGAAGCTTGGATTCCTTTTCAAACATCTCGTCGTAGCTTCCATAAACCCTGGATGGGTCAAGCATAAGTTCTTCGCCTTTTTGTTTGGACTTGGCTGGGTTGGAGCTGAATGCCCCACAAACCAATTCAAACATTCCGTCCATTAGGGCTCCGTTGAGGTGTATTGCTCCAATAAAAGATCCCGGTCCTCCACCTACAAGACCGAGCTTAAGTTTTTTAGCAGTTGACATAGTCAAATGATTAGTTTATCAGGTTATTTTGAGAAGAAACTTGAATTTCCCTTGAAATTTCGAGGATTCTGCCAGCAAAAAAGGCGGTTTATGACCAATAGCTTCATTGGGTTATGAATGGCTTGGACAAAACTTTTTAAACCCTTTATTCGGAGTTTCAAAGGAGATGCTTAAAATACGGCAAAAAGGCCAAATTCTAAATTTAAGCGCCTAAATTCAGAAATTACCTTCACCAAAATCGCCCATGAACCCAACAACCAAATTTCGCCTTTCCCTCATGATGTTTTTAGAGTTCTTTGTCTGGGGATCTTGGTATGTGACTATGGGGACTTTTTTAGGGAATAATTTAGCGGCAAAGGATCAGGATATTTCTCTTGCATTTTCTACCCAATCCCTTGGTGCCATCATTGCCCCATTTGTCGTGGGATTGATTGCTGATCGATATTTTCAGGCTCAAAAAATCCTTGGAGTCATTCATATTTTGGGAGCTGGGCTGATGTATTTATTGTATAGCTCAAAGGAATTTTCTGGCTTTTTCCCATTCCTTTTAATTTACATGATCCTGTTTATGCCCACGCTGGCATTAGTCAATTCCATCTCTTTTAACCAAATGAAAAGTCCGGAAAAGGAATTCTCCGTGATCCGAGTTTGGGGAACTATCGGCTGGATTGCTGCAGGAATTTTGATTTCCTATTTAGCTTGGGATAGCCAGGAGGGATTGGCCAATGGCTTATTGAAAAACACCTGGATAATGGCATCCTTTGTTTCATTGGCATTGGGAATATACAGTTTCACTTTGCCCTCTACTCCACCAAGGGCCAAAAGATCAGGAGAATTCAAACTTTCAGAAGCTCTTGGGCTGGATGCTTTGGCACTCCTGAAGCATAAAAACTATGCGATATTTTTCCTGTCGTCTATCTTGATTTGTATTCCACTTGCATTTTACTATCAAAATGCCAGTCCTTTTCTGACAGAAATTGGAGTTGAAAACTCAACGGGAAAAATGACCATCGGGCAAATCTCGGAGGTATTGTTCATGCTGGCGCTCCCGGTTTTTTTCTCAAGATTTGGACTCAAGAAGACCCTTATTGTAGCCATGCTGGCTTGGGCGATCCGATATGTATTCTTCGCCTTTGGGGATGCCGATTCCGGAGTTTGGATGCTGATGGTGGGAATTGCCCTTCATGGAGTTTGCTATGACTTCTTTTTCGTCAGCGGGCAAATCTACACCGACTCCCATGCCGGGGAAAAATTCAAGTCTTCTGCTCAGGGTCTAATCACACTTGCAACATATGGAGTCGGGATGCTGATTGGTTTTTGGGCAGCAGGACAGATCTCTAATTATTTCTTAAATACAGAAGGATTTCACGATTGGAAATCAATTTGGCTGATTCCTGCTGGGATTTCCCTCTTGGTTTTGCTATTTTTCATTTCTTTTTTCAAAAGCGAAGAAATCAAACCTGAACACAAACCCTAACTAACCTATGAAATTCAATTCTGGGAGAAGAGACTCCTTCAAAAAACTTGCCTTGGGAGGAGCTGCTTTAGGTGGTCTTTCTTCCTTTCAATGGAAGGACGAAGCTCCTTTCCAACTCAAAGGAAATATCACTCATGGCGTATGTGCTTGGTCCATGAGACCTCTTTCCCTTGAGGAACTTTGTGCCAATATCAAAAAGGTCGGTGTAGGTGCAATTGACCTCATCGGACCAAACAACTGGGAAACCCTCAAAAAATACGACATTCACTGCTCCATGTGCAATGGCGCAGAATTGGGTATACCAGATGGATTTAACGATCCAAAATTCCATGATCAGCTGGAAAATAATTATAAGGAGGTCATCCCTCTGGTTCAGAAAGCCGGGTATACCAATATAATTGCTTTCTCGGGAAACAGAAGAGGCATGGATGATGAAACCGGACTAAAAAACTGCGAAATCGGAATCAAGAAAATCCTGAGCACTGCTGAAAAACACGGCGTAATCATTCAAATGGAATTATTGAATAGCCGTGTGGATCACAAAGATTATATGTGTGATAAATCTGCTTGGGGCATTGAGCTCTGCAAGAGAATCTCCAGTGACAACTTCAAGTTGCTGTTTGATATTTACCACATGCAGATTGACGAAGGAGATATTATTCGTTCCATTCAAACCAATCACCAATACTTTGGTCATTACCATACTGCGGGAAATCCCGGTAGAAGAGACTTGGACGACAAGCAGGAAATCTACTATCCTCCAATCATGCAGGCTATTGTGGATTCAGGCTTCAAGGGATATGTTTCTCATGAATTTATCCCAAAAGGGGAAGATAAAATAGCCGCACTGGGTCATGCAGTGCAAGTTTGTGACGTGTAACTAATTAAACCAAATACCATAACCTATGGCAAATGAAGCGTATGACGCAATCGTAGTTGGGTCAGGGATAAGCGGCGGATGGGCCGCAAAAGAGCTTACGGAGAAGGGGCTGAAAGTTTTGCTCCTGGAGAGAGGCCCGATGGTCGAGCATGTAAAAGATTACAAAACAGCTACTTTACCACCTTGGGAAGTTCCTCACAGAGGAAGAAGAACCCAAGAAATGTTGGATAACCACCCTAATCTTAAAAGAGATTATGTGCTTAATGAGCTAAACTTGGATTGGTGGGCTCATGAAAGCGATTCTCCTTATGTAGAAGAGAAACCTTTTACTTGGTTCAGAGGATATCAGGTAGGTGGTAGATCCCTGCTTTGGGGAAGACAATCCTATCGTTGGGCAAATGTAGACTTCGAAGCTAACGCCAAAGAAGGAATCGCAGTAGATTGGCCAATTCGATACAATGACATCGCTCCTTGGTATAGCTATGTTGAAAAATTCATTGGAGTATCCGGTTCCAAAGACGGATTGGATATTCTTCCTGATGGGGAATTTCAGCCTCCAATGCCGATGAACTGTGTTGAAGAAGCTGGCGCAGCGAAAATCAAGGAACATTATAAAGGAGCAAGAACTTGGACCATCGGTCGTCCAGCAAATATTACCCAGCCACTTCCTGGAAGACCTGGTTGTCAATACAGAAACAAGTGTTCTTTGGGTTGTCCATTTGGAGGATATTTCAGTACCCAGGCTTCTACATTACCGGCAGCCATGGCTACAGGAAACCTTACTCTCCGCCCTTGGTCAATTGTAAGAAAATTGATCTATGATAAGGATACTAAAAAAGCGACCGGAGTAGAGGTCTTGGATGCCGAAACCAATCAGACCTACGAGTTTGATGCAAAGATCATTTTCCTTTGTGCTTCAGCTTTCAATTCTACTGCGATCTTGATGCGTTCTGCCACTGATATTTGGCCTGGCGGATTAGGTTCCAGCTCCGGAGAATTGGGCCATAATGTGATGGATCACCACTTCAGACTTGGTGCAGCAGGAACTTATGATGGTTTCGAAGACAAATATTATTTCGGAAGAAGACCTACTGGTCTTTATATCCCAAGATTCCGAAACATCAACGGAGATAAGCGAGATTATCTAAGAGGATTTGGGTACCAAGGTGGCGCCAGCAGAAGTGGCTGGAGTCGTGATGTAGCTGAACTAGGATTTGGAGCAGGCATGAAGGACGAACTGACCAAACCAGGGCCATGGTCAATGGGTATCACTGCCTTTGGAGAGATTCTTCCTTACCATGACAACCATATCCGCCTGAGCGATACAGTCAAAGACAAATGGGGAATGGAAGCATTGGTGATGAATGCTGAAATCAAAGAAAACGAACTCAAAATGCGCCAGGACATGATGAATGATGCTGCAGAAATGCTTGAGGTGGCAGGATTCAAAGATGTAAGAACCTACGACAACGGCTACACCTTCGGACAGGGTATCCACGAAATGGGTACCGCCAGAATGGGCCGTGATCCTAAAACCTCTGTCCTCAATGGCAACAATCAGGTTTGGGATGCGAAGAATGTTTTCGTGACGGACGGAGCTTGTATGACTTCTGCTGCCGCGCAAAATCCATCCTTAACCTATATGGCGCTTACTGCAAGAGCTGCAAGCTTTGCGGTAGAAGAACTTAAAAGACAAAACCTCTAATCCATAAAGTTATGACAACAATGAACAGAAGAGATGCACTCAAAAGTGTCGCCTTGATGATGGGAGGTACGATGATCGGTGCAACAGCACTTTTAACCGGATGTGCTCCAGAGCATCAGATTAAAGATTTAAACTTCAGTCCTGAGGATCTGGCTTTCTTGGATGAAATCGGAGAAACCATTATCCCAACTACCGATACTCCGGGCGCGAAAGCAACCAAAATCGGTGAGTTCATGCAAATGATGGTAAAAGACTGCTACGATGCTGAACAGCAACAAGCATTTATTGACGGGCTGAATACCATCCGCAAAGAATTCAAAGCAGAAAAAGGAAGCGATTTCGTTCAGGCCAGTGCTGAAGACAGATTGGCTTACCTAAATGGACTTCATGAGCAATTCCGAGCTAGCGGAGATGCCAGACAGCCAATTATCATCAACATGTTGAGAGATTTGACTGTATTAGGCTATTTCACTTCGGAAATCGGAGCGACTCAGGCTTTGAATTATGTGGAAGTTCCTGGAAGATTCGATCCATGCATTGACTTCAAGGCGGGTGATAAAGCATACGCCATCTAATTAGACCTTTTTATTTAATTGGCCTGCCTTGATACGAGGCAGGCTTCTTTTTTCTTTTTCCACCTATGATTAACCAACGAAGAAAATTTATTCAATTAGGAACTGTACTTGGACTTGGCGCCTTGGGACTTCCGCTTCAATATTGCAGCTCTCCAAAAAAAGAGGATTCAACCGAAAACGCATCAGGACTTTTGAAACTAGAAAAATTTGGAATCCAGATCTATTCTGTAAAAGAGGATATGGATACTGACCCCATTGCCACTTTTAGAGCTCTGGGAGGATTTGGCTACAAACAATTAGAGGGATTCGATGGGGGAAAAGGAATTCTGTGGGGTATGCAGCCAACAGAATTCAAATCCCTAATGACAGAAATAGGTTCTGAAATGGTCTCTTCCCATTGCAATGTCTTTGAAAACCTGGAATCCCAGGCTGAAATGGCAGCTGAAGTAGGAATGAAATATTTGATTTGCCCATGGATAGGACCTCAAAAATCCCTTGAGGAATACAAAAAGAAAGCGGCTGAATTCAATATAATCGGCGAAAAATTGAAACCGTTTGGCTTAAAATTCGCCTACCACAACCACGATTACACCTTTGTGGATATGGAAGGGAAAATACCCCAAGACATTCTTATGGAGGAAACAGACCCGGCGCTTGTAGACTTCGAACTTGATATGTATTGGGCTTATGTTGCTGGAATTAATCCAGCAGAATACTTGGCAAAATATCCCGGAAGATTCCGCCTTTGCCATGTGAAAGATGCAGAAGCAGGAACAGGAGATCCACATCAGCGTGGAGTATTGCTAGGTCAGGGAGAAATCCCTTATGCCAAACTGATCAAAGAATCTTTGAATTTGGGAATGGAATATTTCATCGTGGAGCAGGAAAGATTTCCAACAGGAACTCCATTGGAAGCTGCGGAATCCAATGCCAAATACCTAGGAAGTCTGGAATATTAAATCATTCCTTTTGTACGTTCGCTGTTTCTAAAAATTAACAGGAACAATACAATCACCAAGATAATCAGCAGAGCCACCTCAAATTGAGCCCAGATTTGGGAACGATTAATAAGGGTTTTGGCTTTGCTGATTATTTTTTCTCCTTCCTGAAGCTGGATTTTGCTCAGATCATCCAAATCTTTTCTGGCCCGACTGATCTTCTGATCGTAGATTTTCACCTGTTCTCTATTGACTCCAGAAGAATCTGAATAAATCAATCCGTAATTTTTGATCGTAAGATCTTGGGTAATAATCTTTTTGAAATCGGATAAATAAGTCGCTTCCTCAGGAGTAAGTTGGGTTTGTTCAAATTCAACAACTATCCCGAGAATCTCATTTTCATTTTTTGAAATCTCCTCAATCACTTTGGAATAATCGTAATCCAAATCACAGTGATCAATCAGTTTTTGAATCTGAAAAAGCCGCTCCGAAATATCAAAAATATAGCTCTCAACCAACAAGCGATCATTGTAAACTTCAGTGAAGGTGCTGCTAATTTGCTTGAAGGATCTTCTTTCCAAAAGGTTTTTTCCATACAAAGACAAGAGCAAAATACTGATTACAATAAGTGCCTTGATTTTTCGCTTTTTGATATAGGTATCCTTCATAACTTAAGTTTTCAGCTTTTTGAAACCGGAATTTGGAAAGCTATTGATCCTCAAAGATCGGTTGTAATTAGTTTGTATTCAAAAAGATTAGAATCAGGGCTTTTTATCATAAACCCTAACATAATCTACTTCCATTCTTTGAGGCCAAATCGAAGGATCAACACCCTTCTGACCTCCCCATCCCCCTCCGACAGCAATATTCATGATCAAATGAAATTTCTGATCGAAGGGCCATTCTTTATAATCATTCCCGGTATTGGTAAAAGTAAAGTACTTTTCCCCGTCCATGTAGAAATCTATTTTATCCTCGGTCCAGTCTATGGCGTAGAGATGAAATTCATCATGGAAGGTAGGGACTTGGATTTGAGCTCCTTTTTGGGTTCCTTGGACGTGATTGAAGGCCTCGGTATGAACTGTCCCATGAACTGTTCCCGGGTCATATCCCACATGCTCCATGATGTCGATCTCTCCATTTTTTGGCCAGCCTCCATGCCTATTTTCCTCTGCCAACATCCAGATCGCAGGCCAGGTACCTACACCTTGAGGTAGTTTTGCCTTTACCTCAATGTATCCATATTGCCAAGCGGCCTTTCCTCTGGTCACTAGACGAGCAGAAGTATAGCCTTTTGGATGAGAGGGATCCGCGTGTGCCTCAATGATCAAAACTCCCTTTTCAATCCGGGCATTTCTCTCATCCTCCTTGGAATAATACTCAAGTTCATTGTTGCCCCAACCATGGTCTCCGACGTCGTAATCCCATTTGCTAGGATCAGGCAATCCGCTTTTTTTAAACTCATCAGACCAAATAAGTTTGGCTTTTTTACTTTGTTGGGAAAAGGCCACACCAGAAAGAAAAAGGTATAGGCAAAGGGTAAGGTTTAATCGCATAGGTTTTTGGCTTGGGAGAAAATTACAAAACTTTCTCGATTGGGCTCAAGTTGAATTCAGGAAAAGGGAAATTTCCCGCAAAGGCTTTAGGATAAATGTTAATTTAGCAGTCAATATAAACCCAAAAACATGGCTTATTATTTTAGACTTGGACAAATCCCACCGAAAAGGCATACTCAATTTCGCCAGCCGGATGGAAGCTTATACAAAGAGGAATTGGTGAGTTCCAAAGGATTTTCAGGAATCTATTCCAACCTCTATCACATTTATAATCCCAACGAAGTCAAATCCATAGGCGAGCCAAAACCCTACAAATGGGAGCCTGCCAAGGATTTTGGTCTCAACCAAACCCATCTGAAAACATCAGGAGTAGAAACGACCGGCGAGGATTACCTCAGCGCCAGAAGAATGCTCATGATGAACAATGACGTCATGATGGGAATCTGCTCTCCCAAGCAGAGAAAAATGGATTATTATTTCAAAAATGCAGACGGAGACGAACTGATCTACATCCACGATGGAGAAGGAGTGCTTTACTCCCAATTCGGTAAACTGGAAGTCAGAAAAGGGGATTATGTGGTCATCCCAAGAACCACCATCTACAGATTTGAATTCGAAGAATCCGGTCCTTTGAGACTATTGGTGATTGAATCCCATGGTCCTATCGAGACTGTAAAGCGATATAGAAATGAGGTCGGCCAACTTCTGGAACATTCCCCTTATTGTGAGCGAGACATTCGCCCTCCGCATGAACTACACATCGAAAGAGAAAAGGGTGACTACCTTGTCCAAATCAAAAAGCAGGGAATGCTTCACCAATACCATTATGGACACAGTCCATTGGATATTGTAGGATGGGATGGATACTTATATCCCTATGCGCTTTCCATTCATGATTTCGAACCCATTACCGGTAGAATCCATCAGCCGCCTCCAGTGCACCAGACTTTCCAAGCTTGGGGATTTGTGATTTGCTCTTTTGTCCCAAGACTGTTTGATTACCATCCATTGGCTATTCCTGCTCCTTATAACCACAGCAATATCGACTCTGATGAAGTGCTCTACTATGCTGAAGGGGAATTTATGAGCAGAAAAGGAATTGACCGGGGATCTTTCACCATTCACATGGGAGGTCTTCCACATGGCCCACATCCTGGAACGGTGGAAAAGTCCATCGGTGCCAAAGAAACCAAGGAATATGCAGTAATGCTGGACACATTCCGACCACTTTTGCTTACAACAGATGCCTTGGAATTTGTAGACAAAAAATATCCAATGAGCTGGACCGAATAGAAAGGCTTTCTTTGATGAAAATAAAAAACCTCGGTTGAAGCCGAGGTTTTTTATTTAGTCTGTAATCTCCGTTATGGGTTGTCCAGTGGTGCCACTTGGAAATTTCACTCCCAGCATCACTGCAATGGTAGGAGCAATGTCGGTGATGGAAGTATAAGCAGCGCTTTTGCCATGCTTGATACCCCAACCGTAAAAAGCAACCGGAACATGCGTATCATAGCTAAAGCCCGAGCCATGGGTGGTTCCTCTCAATCCTCCTGCAAGCCATCCCGACTCCAAAATCAAAAGTACATCACCTGAAGCTTTATGATTGAAACCCATTTGTAAACTGGAGGCTCGGCCTTGAGTAAATTCCGTGGTTTTCATATCAACAGCTGCATAAGCTTCTTTTACACCTTTTATTCTCAGGGAGAAATCAGCAATATCTCGTTGGAGCATGTCAAAATCCACTCCTTTATCTCTCGCCAAATCCTTGTTCAAAAAGATCTGCTCATTGGAATAATTTAAAATCCAATTTCCCTCTCCGTACTTAGCTTGAGTGTATCCTCTAAGCTGTCCGATGGCTACCGTAGTATTGAAATTGCCGGCAGGAGCTTTTTGACTGATCAGGTAATTAGGAACCTCGGCTACCGCATGGTCAGCAGAGATAAATACCAGGTATTGCCCTTTTCCGATCTTATTATCCAAGTATTCAAAAAAATTGGCCAAGTCTCTATCCAAGCGGAGGTAATTGTCTTCTATTTCCACAGAGGAAGGCCCAAATCTATGTCCTATATAATCCGGACTGGAAAAACTCACTGCCAGCATATCCGTCACTCCTCTTTGCCCTAATTTCTCTCCCTCAATGGCTGCCATAGCAAAATCCACCGTCAGGCTATTTCCAAAAGGAGTGGAAGCAACTAATCCATAGCCACCATTATTTGCCCGAAGAGAATCCAAAATATAAGGGAAAGTGGGTCTGTCTTTTCCTACAAAAGGCCCTTCAAAATCATTGTCATCGGCGATGCTATTCACATAGGTATCAATTGGAAAAAGTGTTTCCCAAGTCAATCCCAAGTAATAATCCGGACGCTTCTTTGCATTAAAACCAGCTACCCATTCAGGCAAAGTTTCATGATAAAAGGTTGAAGTCATCCAATCTCCATTGGCGTCATCGTACCAATAGGCATCGCCTGTGTGTCCTGCCGGAAGAGATGCTCCTCTGTCCTTGATAGCAATCCCTACAGTCTTGGACCGCATGGCGGTGGCAAATCTCATCTCATCAGAAATGGTGGTAGAAAGCATGTTTCTCGGGCTGATTTTCCCGTTTTCTGGAGTTCCTCCCACATTGGTTACCGTGCTGTCTTCCGCACAATAAACTGATCTTCCCAATTGCTTATGGTACCAGCTGTTTGCAATGATTCCGTGTGTAGCTGGAGTAGTGCCTGTGTACACAGAGGCATGTCCCGGGCCGGTGTAAGTTGGAATATAGTTGTAGTGACCATTGGTCATCATAAATCCCTGATCTATGAATCTCTTGAATCCTCCTTCTACAAATCGATCACTGAATCGGTACAGGTATTCCTGACGCATTTGGTCGACAATAATACCCACAACCAGTTTAGGCTTTTCTGCCTTTTGCTGGGATAAAGCCGATAGAGAAATTGTAAGGAGGGCAAAAACTACCGCAAAAACCTTTCGCATAGCTGTTCTTTATTTTTACTCAAAGATAAAGATATCCTGATTACAAGAGCCATACCATTTGTTAACTGAAAACCAAGATTACATTGGGTAGAAGGATTTAGCCCTCGGGATAAAATTGAAAATCATAGGCTGAGGGATTCCTTTGCAGATATCAGCAAATCTTTTTTAGCTTAGGGCAATGGAAAAAAACATGCTCTCCTTCCGGTTTTTATGCTTTTGCAGCAGGATTTTTCTGCTTCTTTTTTCTCAACAAGCATTTTCTCAAGGTTCTTACATCCCCTACAACAGGGATTATTACCATAAAATCGAGCGCTATGAGATCCTTCAAAAGCGAAACAATCCCGAATTCAATACTGGGTTTAAGCCTTTCCGAAGAGATATCGTAGCCAAGTATCTGGATAGTCTGGCAGAGGATAATTCGGTCATCCGCTCCAAAGCTGACGAGTTTAACCTCGCTTATTTAAGTCAGGACAACTGGGAATTTTCATCCCAAGATTTACCGGAATCTAAAAAGCCATTCCTCAAATCGCTCTATCGACGGCCGGGTGATTTGGCCCATTATGAAGGGGATGAATTCGGGATTCACCTCAGCCCGGTGATTTACCTGAGTGGTGGAACCGAAACTGACAACGAAAGAAATCCTGCCCGATTAGCGAGAGGTCTTGTCATTAGAGGTTCAGTGGATAAAAAAGTCGGCTTTTATACTTACCTGACTACTTCAGAAGTGTATTTTCCTTCATGGGTGAAGGACTACGCTGAATACAATGGAGCCGTTCCGGGCGAGGGATTCTGGAAGGAATACAACACCGATGGCTACAACTATTTTTCCGCCTTGGGACATGTCTCTTTTCAAATAACCAAACACATCGAAATCCAGGTGGGACATGACCGAAACTTTGCCGGGGAAGGGTATCGCTCCTTCCAGATTTCGGACTTTTCCAATCCTTACATGTTTGTCAAGTTCAACACCAAGGTTTGGAAATTTCAGCTAACCAACCTCTGGACTCAAATGACCGCGGATGTTTTTTATAACCGCGGCAGACCCACCGATGGGCGTTATCCTCAAAAATATTTCGCATACAACAGACTGGGCATGAATGTGGGCAAAAGCATGAATTTCGGCTTTTTCTCCTCCATCATGACCGATAAAATCAACTTCAATTACTTCAACCCTTTCATTTTCCTCCGTTGGGTGGAGCAACAGCAGGGAACACCCGACAAGGTAATGTTGGGCTTGGATGGGAAATGGATTTTCACTCCGGGAATGGAACTTTACGGACAATTTGCCTTGGATGAGTTTGTCTTCAATGAGTTTTTCGGAATTGATGGAAAGGGATCCAAGCGGAATAAATACGGAGCCCAACTCGGCTACAAGTACATCAATGCCTTCGGTTTAAACAATCTGGATCTGCAGCTGGAATGGAATCAGGCTAGACCCTACACCTTTCAGGAAAAAGTGGACTACCAATCCTACACGAATTGGAGAACTCCCCTCACCCACCCAAGAGGGGCGAATTTCAGGGAGTTTGTCGGAATCCTGTGCTATCAGCCTTTACCTAGGCTCGATCTCAACCTAACTGGAATGTATCAACTCTTTGGTGCTGACGAAAGTCCGGAGGTCAATTGGGGTGGAGATCTTTTGAAAAATCGTCTGGAAGGAAGTCCAACAGGATTATTCGGGAATTATATAGGACAAGGTGTAGAAAATCAAGTCATCCAAACCAACCTGACCGCTTCCTATATGGTTAAGCATAATTTCTTTATTGATGCCTCCCATTACTTGAGAAGAAGAACTGCCCAAGATCTGAATGCTCCAGTAAGCAGTCATTACATCCAATTGGCCTTCCGATGGAATTTTATCCGACCGGATTTTAACTACTAAGGGCCTTTTGAAGAACGAAGCAAATCGCTAGAGGCAGGAGAGAAGAAAACCTCCTGCCGCAAATTTGCGTAACTTGCGGGTCGAAACCTTTTGGTGATTTAATGAAAACATACCTTCGGATCCTGTCTTATGCCCGCCCATTTAGCAGGTTTGCTCCGATTTATATTCTTTACGCCTTCTTATCCATTGTTTTTGGCTTGCTGAATTTCACCCTGCTCAAGCCTCTTTTCGATGTCATTTTTGAGCAGGTAGATCCTCAGTCTTTCGAGAAATTCCGGGAAATGCCTCCTTTTTCGCTGACCATTGAGTATTTCACCACACTATTTTACAATCGCTTTCTAAGCGTACAGGATGCCTATGGCAAAATGGGAACCCTCATTTTTGTCTGCATCATCATCGTGATTTCAGTCTTCCTTTCCAACCTTTTCACTTACCTCTCGGGGGTAGTTTTGGCCAAAGTCCGAGCGGTGGTGATCAAAGGCATGCGGATGGACATCTTCGAAAAAGTCAGCCGCCTCCACATTGGGTTTTTCTCCAATGAGCGCAAAGGCGACCTGATGTCCAAGATGACCAATGATGTGCAGGAGGTTGAAAATACCATTGTACAATCACTGAGGGTGGTCTTCAGAGAACCTGCTACCATCATTTTATACTTCGCTGTGCTGTTTTTCATGTCGGTGAAGCTGACCCTTTTCACCATTTTGATTATCCCGATTTCAGGGGCAATCATTGGGGGGATCACCAAACGTCTCAAGCGAAGAGCGGTTCAAAGTCAGGAATCTCTTGGCCGAATCGTCAATATTTTGGATGAAACGCTGGGGGGAATGCGAGTCGTAAAGGCCTTCAATGCCGAGCGATTTGTCCGGGGAAAATTCGATTCCGAAACGGAATACTACTCCAAGGTCAATGTGAGTATGGCCAGAAAAAATGAATTGGCCTCCCCTATTTCTCAATTCTTGGGCGTAACTGTGGTCGCTGGAATCCTAGTCTATGGAGGAAGTTTGGTTTTGAGTGGAGAGTCTAATTTGGGTGCATCCGATTTCATCACCTATATTATCATTTTCACTCAGGTCTTGAATCCTGCAAAGGAAATTTCCCGGGCCATGAGCAGCATACAGCGGGGAATCGCTTCGGCAGAGCGAATTTTCGAAGTCATTGATACCCCTTCAAAAATCTCCTCTCCTTCTTCTCCAAAGCCTCTTCACTCTTTTGAGAATAAGATTGAGTTCCAAAAAGTAAGTTTCGCCTACCAAGATAACCTGGTATTGCAGGACATTGATTTTTCTCTGGAAAAGGGAAAAACCATCGCTTTGGTAGGTCCCTCAGGTGGTGGGAAATCCACCTTGGCGGACTTGGTTCCAAGATTTTATGATCCGACTTCCGGAAAAATCCTTTTGGACGGAACCGATCTTCGGGATTTTTCTACTTCAGACTTAAGAAGTCTGATGGGAATTGTGACCCAAGAGTCCATTCTGTTCAACGATACGGTTTTCAACAATATCGCCTTTGGAATTGAGGGAGCAACCGAGGCTCAGGTAATGGAAGCAGCGAAAATCGCCAATGCTCATGGCTTTATTTCCCAACTGGAAAATGGCTACCAAACCAATATCGGCGACCGGGGAAGTAAGCTTTCCGGCGGGCAAAGGCAGCGATTGAGCATAGCCCGTGCCGTGTTGAAAAATCCCCCAATCCTTATCCTCGATGAAGCGACCTCAGCCCTTGATTCTGAATCCGAACTATTGGTTCAGGAAGCTTTGACCAAGTTGATGACTAACCGAACTACCTTGGTCATTGCGCATAGATTGAGTACGATTCAGCATGCAGATGAAATCTTGGTAGTAGAAAAAGGGAAGATCGTGCAGCGAGGTTCGCATGCCCAACTGATGGCGGTGGAAGGACTTTACCAAAAGCTTTCCAGTATTCAATCCGTTTAATAACTTAGTGATTAATTAGAATTCAGAACATGAAAAAAATAGCCTTTTACCTGCAAATAGCCCTGTTGATCTTCTTCCTCGTGTTTTTGATGTTCTTCATCTTCTTTGACACACTGGGATCGACCTTCGGAATGGATCCAATTTTGGCAGAGTCCATGGTCAAGGTATTTCTGACTGGAACGATTGTTTTCCTGGCAGCTTGGGGAGCTATGGGCATTCACCAAAGTGGACTGAATGACAAAATCAAAAAGATGGAATCGGAAATGAATGCGCTAAAGGCCAAGTTGTACGATTTAGAGCATCCCAAAACCAAACCTGGAACGAATCCAATTCCTCAAAAAAATCAGGAGGATAGCACCGGGCCGATTAGACCTCGGCAAAATTTCACCGATCAATAAAGATTTAATTTTCTCAATCGAGTATATTCAGGAAGCCAAACAGGTTTCCTTTTTTTATTTCAATTATGGTCGCAAAAACTTTTGGAAGCGCCGTCTCTGGAGTGGACGCCAACCTAATCACCATCGAAGTCAATGTGGGACAGGGCACCAGCTTTTTTATGGTAGGTCTCCCAGACTCCGCGGTCAAAGAATCCCAGCAGCGGGTAGAATCTGCCCTGAAATATTTCAACTACCGCATGCCCCGTCAAAAGGTCGTGATCAACCTGGCCCCTGCGGATATCCGAAAGGAAGGTTCGGCTTATGACTTGCCCATTGCCATCGGGATTTTGCAGGCCTCGGAGCAGGCGAGTTTTCCCGAATTGGAAAAGTATGTGATCATGGGCGAGCTTTCTCTGGATGGAAATCTCCGTCCCATAAAGGGAGTATTACCCATCGCAATCGAAGCTAGAAAAAGAGGCTTCAAGGGGTTTATTCTTCCCTTAGAAAATGCAAAGGAAGCCTCTATCGTCAATAATCTGGACATCATCGGGGTGGAAACCTTGGATCAGGCGGCCGATTTTCTTCAGGGAACATTGGAAATCGAACCTCTGGTCACCGATACTCGAGAGATCTTTTACCATTCCCTGGATGATAATGAGTTTGACTTTGCTGATGTGCAGGGTCAGGAAAATATCAAGCGCGCTATGGAAATCGCCGCTGCCGGAGGTCACAATGTCATCATGATCGGCCCACCCGGAGCAGGAAAAACCATGCTGGCAAAGCGCCTGCCTTCCATCTTGCCTCCACTTTCCTTACAGGAAGCTTTGGAGACGACGAAGATCCATTCGGTAGCGGGAAAACTGGGGAAAAACGGTTCCCTTCTCGCTCAGCGACCTTTTCGAAGTCCTCACCATACCATTTCTGACGTAGCCTTGGTAGGCGGAGGAGGAAATCCCCAACCCGGAGAAATTTCTTTGGCCCACAATGGGGTCTTGTTTCTGGACGAACTCCCAGAATTCAAGCGCACCGTTCTCGAAGTCATGCGCCAACCCTTGGAAGAGCGGAAAGTCACCATCTCCCGAGCCAAGGTTTCCGTGGACTATCCGGCCAACTTTATGTTGATCGCCAGTATGAATCCATGCCCTTGTGGGTACTACAACCATCCCGAAAAGGAATGTGTCTGCGGGCCGGGTATCGTGCAGCGCTACCTCAACAAAGTCAGTGGTCCCTTACTCGACCGGATCGATCTGCATGTGGAAGTGACTCCGGTGAAATTCGACGAGATGACCTCCACCCGCAAAAGCGAATCCAGCAAAGCCATTCGGGAGCGGGTGATCTTGGGCAGGGAACGGCAAAAGCAACGCTTCCAAAACAATCCCGAAGTCTACTGCAATGCGATGATGCCTTCCCACATGGTCAAGGAAGTCTGCCAAATTAACGAAGCCGGCAAAGCCCTACTCAAAACCGCCATGGAGCGTCTTGGATTATCTGCCCGAGCCTATGACCGCATCCTCAAAGTCGCCCGAACCATCGCCGATATCGCCGAAAGTGAAACCATCAAAGTGGAACACCTAGCCGAAGCAATTCAATATCGAAGCCTGGATAGAGAAGGATGGGCGGGGTGAGGAATTAGGAATGAAGAATTGGGAATTAAAGTGAAACCGAAAAACTACTTTTAGATTTATGGCTAACACGTATACTCAAATTCACATCCAAGTGATTTTCACTGTTCAAAATCGCAATTGCATCATTCAAGAAACTTGGAAAGAAGAGTTTTATAAATATATCTCTGGAATTATAAAAAACCACAATCATAAAGTCCTTGCGATAAATGGTATGCCAGACCATGTACATATTCTTATCGGGATGAGGCCAACTCAATCGCTGTCAGATTTGATACAAGATGTAAAAGGAGACAGCTCAAAATGGGTCAATCAAAAGAGGTTTACCAAAGGGAAATTTTCTTGGCAGGAAGGTTTTGGAGCTTTTAGCTACAGCAAATCCCATATCAAACAAGTTATTGATTATATCAAAAATCAGGAGGAGCATCACAAAAAATGGAGCTTTTTGGAAGAATACAAAACCCTGTTAGAAAAATTCGAAGTAGAATTTGACCAGCGATATATTTTTAGGGAAGTGGCGTATGGTAATGAGTGAGATTATTCAAGCAAGTGCCGTAAGGCACTGCAGGTGGGTAGAAAAGATTCAAGCCAAAAATATCCCGTCCCGGATGGGACGGAAGATGGATGGCCGCTTACCTTCTACCAATATTCTGTCCCTAAAGGGACTACTTATTCGAAAATGAAAAAGAGACTATGAAATTCGGGAAGACAATAAAAATTTTTCTAATAGATGGGGATCCAAATGGGCGAATGAGTGATTCTTATAGTAGCTAGTGCCGCTAGGCACTGCAGGTGGGTAGAAAAGTTTCAAACCAAAAATATCCCGTCCCGGATGGGACGGAAGAAAGAGGGCCGCTTACCTTCTACCAATATTCTGTCCCTAAAGGGACTACTTATTCGAAATTGTAAAATGAAAAAGAGACTATGAAATTCGGGAAGACAATAAAAATTTTTCTAATTGATGGAGATCCAAATGGGCGAATGAGTTGTGAACTTTCAAACTGGTCAGGAAAAGCCTATAAAATCCCAAGAATTAAAATCAAAGATTGTACAGATCGAGATGATCTCAGCAGCACCGGCGTTTACCTTCTATTTGGAAAAGATGAGGAGGGTAAAGATCAAGTTTATATAGGGGAAGCAGAATCGATTCTGAGGAGATTAAATCAGCAATTAACATCCAAGGACTTTTGGAATGAATCAATTGTATTTATCAGCAAAGATGAAAATCTTAACAAAGCCCATATAAAGTATTTGGAGAATAGACTCCATGAAATTGCAAAAAAAGTAAATCGATATAAGGTTGAAAATTCAATAATTCCAACCCAGTCCTCCATTTCAGAATCAGATAGAGCAGAAATGGAAGAGTTCATTGAATACATAAAAATGTTAGTCAATACTCTTGGTCATAAAGTGTTTGAAGAAAAAAGGGAAATCAAATCCAAACAAAAACAAGCAATCTTCTATGCCAAGGCGGCTCGAGGTGCTGATGGCCAGGGAGAACCAACTTCTGATGGATTTTTAGTATTTAAAGGTTCAAAAGCAGCAGGATCTACTGTTCCATCAATGACTACAAGTTTTGTAACACTAAGACAAAAATTGATCGATCAAGGAATTCTTTTAGATAAAGTGGATTATTTGGAATTTCAAGATGATTATATTTTTAGCAGCCCTTCCACAGCTTCCACCATCGTTTTAGGAAGGAATTCTAATGGTCTTTTAGATTGGAAAATGAAAGATGGGAATCCACTGAAGGACTTCGAATCTGATAACAAAACAAAATCTGAAAGTTGAAAAATGGCTAATCGCTGGGGCATTCCAAAAGAGGTTGAAGAATTAGTAAAAGCGAGGGATTTAAACTGTGTTTATTGTGGTGTTTCCTTTGAAAAATCGAATGGCTTAACCAAAACAAATCCTTCTTGGGAGCATATCATCAATGATATTCGGATTAATGGCCCGGAGAATATTGCTTTGTGTTGCCGCTCCTGCAATGCCAGTAAGGGCGCAAAAAAATTAGAAATCTGGCTGGAAAGTAACTTTTGTCAGAAAAAGGGAATTGGTAATTCTACTTTGGCTCCTGTGGTTCTGGATTATCTTAAAGGAAAATAAATCTCCCTTCTCCTAATCCCAGATTCCATCTACCTTTTTTTATTTCCCTAAGATTATTTACCTCCACACACACACCAGTACCCTTTTTACCCAGTTCTCTACCTTCGGAGCCTACTGATTTACCCTGATTTGGAACAGCTGTTCTGAATAAAGATAAATGGTTTGCTTGGGAGGGTACAGATTTAGCTTTTGTAGATACAGCTGTAGGCGATTAGAATACAGCAGTAGGCGAATAGGGTACAGGTGTAGCTTTTTTGGGTACAGGACTAGGATCAGAGGGTAGTCAGGTACCTTATTTGGGTACTCGACTAGCTTCTGAAGGTAGTCCAGTACCTTTTTAACCTACTCAATTGACCTAAGCGTAGATTGCATTTATGCTTCTTTTTTTCCGGGAATTGGAAATTCACCTAGCTCCAACTTATAGCCTACTCCATGCACATTGGTCAGCTTGATTGTTTTATCCTCTTTTAGGATCATGCGGAGTTTTGAAATAAATGTATCCAAACTGCGTCCAACAAAAACACCATGATCTTCCCAGACCCTTTTGGTAAGTTCATCTCGTGTAATAATTTGGTTTGGCTTGCTTGAAAAAATCTGTAACAGCTCACATTCCTTCTTGGAAAGGGGGATTTCCAAGCTGCCCTTCATGAGTTTATTTTGTGTTGGATAAAATTCAAACCTGCCAAGTGAAGTAGAATTTCGGTGAATTTCTCTCTCTTTCACAGGCTTCTTTCTTTTATAAGAAGGAATTGCAAAGAGTAGTAAAGAGGCTATAGCCGGGGCTAACAGAAGTGCTTTTTGACTCAAAAGAGAAGGTTCCATTTCAGTAAACTTCACCTGCAAAGTATATGCATTGTGAGACATTTCTCTGCTCAAACAAGGTATAAGACTGTTTTCTAGACCATTCTTTATCTCATAGCTGTATGCGATTTCTTGATCTGAGTTTTGAATTATTTCGACACGGTAATAATTAGGAAGCCCCGAAGCTTGAAAGCTTTCATCAATAACGGACACCAAGTGATCGGGAGTCAATGAAAGTTTATTTTGAAAAGAAAGTTGATACTTTGATTCGTCTAATTCAATAACTGGCAAAACCAATGAAGTTGAGTCTTTATTGGAGAGCAGTAGTTGGTTTCCCACAACCCTTAAAGCAACTTTAACTTGCCCCGAAAAGTCTTCAGCTCTTTCAATCTGGCTCGAGAAAATCCAAATGAAAAATGCTACAACCGTCAAAACGCTAATCGAATAAATCTTCCTTCTGCTCATCATAGTTTAAATAAGCTAAAAAATGTCTAATTCTTACGGTCTTTGACACTTATTTGACATTCATTTGACACCTCTTGATGCCTTTAGCCTTAGGTTTACAACTGCAGTCTAAAATTACTTCAAGGGCAAAATAATTCAGAATTGCCTTCTTTTTAAAAGTATTAAATACCCTGAAAAATTAGCAAGGATTAAGACCTATGGAAACAACAAGAAATATCATTCTTACCCTAGTCCTATTCCTCAACTCAATATTGAGTTTTGGACAAGAGCACGAAAAGGACAAGATGACTGAAGGATTACTTAGTGCAGATAGCACCTGGAGCAAAGAGTTGTTTCAATTCCCGATAAGTTTTGCTCCAGAAATCAAATTCCAAGGTAAAGAAGTAGCTCTTTTTCCAAAAGGATGGGGGAATTCAGAAAGTCAAGTGTTTTGGTCTTATGCCTTTGTATGGGAAATAGATGCCGAAGATCAACTAATCAAATCAACCCTAGAAGATAACTTGGAGCTTTATTTTGATGGGTTATTGAGTATTGAAACATGGCAAAAAAACGATCCTACTGTGCTAAAAACCAATGCCTTTTTTGAGGAAAAGAACAGGACTAAAAATACGTCCGCTTACCTAGGTAAAATCAAAATTTTCGAAAGCCGATATACAAAAAAGCCTTTAACCTTAAACGTCACCATCGAACAATACTTTTGCGAGCAACCCAAAAAGGCGATTATCTTATTTAAGTTCTCTCCCAAAGAATTTGATCATAAAACATGGGAGAAACTGAATGAGGTAAAAGTTCTGCATGGTGTATGTGAGAATTGATTAAAACAGAGGCCTAATTTATTCAACTAACCAATGACTCTAGATCAATTACGATGTTGTAGAACTCAAATCAAGAAACAATTTACTAAACCCAGAAAATGAAACTCATCTATACTTCTTTACTTTTAATCGTTGGTACTTTAGTTCATGCTCAGTCAAATAAATTACTGATTAATCCAGGTATTGTTTTGCTAAAGGACAGCATCGAGAGTGAAAAATTGACCACTGCACTAAACGATTTCCTGAATGCCGCCCAAAAACCTAATGATGAAAATAAGCTAGTTCTTGAGAGCCAAAAAGTAGAAACCTTTATTTTACTTGACGAGATAAATGGCATCCAGGAAAGCAAAGAATTCAATGATGCCTTTTTCTACAAACCCTATTTGACAAACGTGGTTGCTCTAGAAGCAAGCAACTTCTTGATACAAGTATCTTACATTGGAACTCATGAAAACAACGCATTTTTAAGGGCAAGTTTCGAATTGATTGCACATAAAAAAAATGACTCATTCGTATTTTCTTCACCGCTTTTAAGAAATACACAAAATTGGAAAGTTGAGAAGGTAGGAAACAATATTTTTCATTACAAAAACACGATCAACGAAACCAAAGTAAAGGAATTTGGAAAATTAGCTTTTGCTTTTGATTCAAAACTCAAATCCGAAAATAAACTGACAGATTTTTATTGCACCGACAATCTAATTGAATTGCAAAAACTGGTTGGTGTTCAGTATAAATCAGATTATAATGGTATCGTCCAAAGTGTCTGGAGTTCTACATTGGGTGATAGAAAGGTAGTCGTTTTCGGCAACCAAAACGCAACATTCAACAATTTTGATCCCCACGATTTATTTCATGACAGATTGAGCCTAGTGATTTCGAGGAGCAAACTCAACAGAGCCGTAGACGAAGGCTGTGCCTACCTTTATGGCGGCAGTTGGGGTATGACTTGGAACGAAATATTCCAGGCTTTTAAAGCACAAGTCGCGAGTAATAGAAATACTAATTGGGCCGAAATCAAAGAGACTCCAGTTTACTTTAAGACCAGTGGGTTTAACAATTCGGCCGACTATATAGTGAATGCCCTTTTGGTTCAAAAAATAGAAAAGGAAAAGGGGTTTGAGGGTGTTTGGGAATTACTGAATGTTGGACCAGCTGAAAAAGGAAATGAAAAATATTACCTCACCTTGGAAAACCTAACAGGGATTACGAAAGCAAATTATAACGAGGAAATATGGAAGTTAATTAACGATGAAAAATAAGACTCTTGCGCCTTAAGTACCGTCTTAAAAAAACATTATGAAATTCAATATCCATTTAGGGAGTATCTTTTTAATATGCATGACAACAGTGGCATGTCATACAAATGCAACAAAGCAAATTCCTCTCGCAGAGTTAGACACGACTTCTAATAAAAATGAAAAGCTGTCAATCGTTCAAGTATTTCGAGAGCAGGATCAATTGCCCATGAGGGAGCGAATTGAATTGTTCTACAAACTCAAAAAGGATAGTCCAGCGGCCTATGACTTTGAAAATGAAGAGGCCTTAAATTTTTATGCCTACCAATTGCTTTGGAATAATCAAGAACAGGAGGCCTTTTTGATCTTTAAATTGATCGTCACTGAATTCCCCAATTCATCCAATGCCCATGATAGTTTTGGTGAAATAAATCTTGCGATCGGAGACAAAGATCAAGCCTTGATCCATTACAAAAAATCACTTGAACTAAACCCCGATAACTTTAATGCCGAGGATCAAATCGCTATGCTACTTGACCCGAATCTAAAACCTGAAAATCCAAGGGATAAGTTTTCAAAAGTGTATCAACAAGCCGATTATCGAGCGGATCTAGATGAAATGGGGAAAAGAATAACAGCTACCCATCCCAATATTTTCAAATTCATTACCGAAAAAGACTTCTGGAATCTTATAGAAGCAAAGAAAAAACTAATTACACCAAGCACCACTTTCGCGGAATTTATTTGGCATTGTGATGAAATAATCGCCAGTGTGAACTGTTCCCATACCTCCGTAAGTGGATTTTATCAGGAATTGGATATGCTTCCTGTAGGCTTGAGTTTCCCATTGCAGACTCGCTGGATTAACGAGAAATTATTTGTCATAGATCCGCTCAACAATGCCAATAAAGTAAAAGTGAAAGCTGAAATAACCAGTATAAATGGCGTGCCGACTAAGGAACTTATTCAGGAAATCTATCAGCATTTACCCTCACAGGGATACATAGAAACTACCAAAAGGCATTTGTTCAATGTCTGGTCAACCTGTTTAATTCCATACGCGATGGATTTCCCGGACTCCTATGTCATCACGCTAAAAGGGAGTTCAAATCCAATAACATTGAACAAAGCAGAAGAAAAAAGAATCCTGTCTGAAGATCCATCGATTCATCACTGTGAAAAGAGTTTATGTTTGGAATTCCTGCAAAATAACCAAACGGCCGTGTTAACTATTAGCTCATTCAATTATTATAAAGTCAGGAATAGCTATGCGTATTTTAAGGATTTTATTGACAGCAGCTTTGTAGAAATCAATTCCAAAAAAAGTAAAAACCTAATTATAGATGTTCGAAATAATGGCGGAGGTTCGCAATCGGCCAGTATTCATTTGTTGAGGTATTTGGTTGAAAAGCCCTTTACCTATTATTCCAATGCTGATTTTGAGGGCAAAAAGGAAAAAATAGAAGGTGAGGAAAGTGTCAATCCTTATGAAAACAGGTTTGATGGAAATCTCTATTTTTTAATAGATGGGGTAGGCAATTCGACTACAGGCCATTTTATGTCCATCGTTAAGGTGCTTAAGCTTGGAACTATCATCGGAGAGGAATTAGGATCTAATCAATTTTGTTCCGCTGGGGGAAAAATATTCCGACTACCTCATACCAAGTTGGTCTATACTGTGGCCGATAACACGCACGAATCCATGGCAACCGATCTTCCTGATGAAATCGGAATTTTGCCGGATATTTACGTAACCCAGACTGTGGACGAATACTTAAACAGAATAGACGCCGTAAAAGCCCGCGCCTTAATGCTGATTGAAGAAAAATAGAATTTTAGCTAGAAGAGCATGATACTTCACCGAGTGTATGAAATCCTTGGTCGGTATTGGATAAATCAAGGGAAGTTTTTTGAGGATGAAATTCATTCCGAAAATCGACCAAAAAAAAGAAAATGCCCCCACCTAAGCGTAGATGAAACCTACGCTTTTTTATTTCAGGGGATTTGAAATTCCATTACTTGAAAAACCTTCAGAAAAGAACACAATTGGAGGAGGCACCTTTTCTACCCAAAAAATCCTAACTTATTCCAACGACAAACCTTTCTTACCTGAGAAAAATTGTTCTTTTCGACCTAATGCCATTTCTACAATTGATCCCAAGTTTAGACAGCAATTACTAAATATGAACGCACCAGATTGGTATAAGGACGGAAAAACAACCCTAATTCAGGGACAAAACGTTTTTTACAAGCGTTCAGGAAAAGGCAAGACGCTGGTTTGCATTCATGGATTCCCTTCTTCTTCCTGGGACTTTGAGGCGATTTGGCCTTCCTTAACGCAACGATTTGAGGTCATTGCTCCTGATTTGATTGGATTGGGAAGGTCTGCAAAACCCAAGCAGTCTTTGACCATTAGTTTACAGGCAGATATCATCGAAGGATTACTGACTAAGCTTGGAATCAGGGAGGCTCATCTCTTAGCCCATGACTTGGGAGATACGGTGGCTCAGGAACTTTTAGCCCGTCAATTTGAAAAGTCATCCACCATTAACTGGCTTTCCTGTGTTTTTTTGAATGGAGGAATTTTCCCGGAAACCCACCGACCTCTTTTGATCCAGAAGTTATTGCTCTCTCCTCTCGGACCGCTACTGGTTAACTTCATGTCAGAAAAGTCCATGAAAAAAAGTTTTACCAAAATATTCAGCAAAGCCCATCCTCCAACAGATGAGTTTGTCCATGAAACCTGGATGCTGACTATAGAAAACAAGGGTTTAACCATGATCCCGAAACTAATTCGCTATATGGTGGAGCGCAGGACTAATCGGGAACGTTGGGTTAGGCCTCTGGAAAATGCGGTAGTTCCGATCCGACTGGTCAACGGAATTGAAGACCCTATTTCCGGGAAACATGCCGCAGATCGTTTTGCCGAAGTGATTCCCAATGCAGACATTGTCCTTCTCGAAAATTCCGGACATTATCCCCATCTAGAAACTCCAAAAGAAGTTTTACAGGCTTTTTTTGAATTTCATGATGCGTTAGAAAAATAGCTTCTACCCATGCGCTCTACCCACTTCGAAAATTCGGAAGACAGCCATTTTGCACCTCTGTGAAAATCCAAACGATGATAACAATCATTTCAAAAGCTGGATGGATGAAAAAAATTGTTTTTCTAGTACTCTATGTTTTTTTATTCTTCACTCAGCCCGTTGCCTTTGGGCAGATCCACAGCACTGAGTCAAAACCCAAGTGGAACCACGATCTCGAAGGCTGGCTATACCTCATGCCTGATCAGGTAATATTTTCCCCTATTTATGGGCTAGATCGGGATTGGCTTCATCTGGAGGCTCGCTACAATTACGAAGATTTGAATACTTTCTCCGCTTGGTTTGGCTACAATTTGAGCGGAGGCAAAAACTTGGAATACACTTTTACTCCGATGCTTGGAGGCCTGGTTGGCAATCTCAATGGGCTTTCTCCCGGATTGGAAATCAATCTCGATTTCCATCGATTCAATTTCAACTCAAGTTCCCAATATGTTTTCGATTTCAAGGATCGAACTAGTGACTTTTACTACAATTGGACCGACCTATCCTATGCTCCACTGGATTGGATGTCGTTTGGGTTGAGTATTCAAAGGACCCGGCTTTACCGGAGCTCCCTGGATCCTCAATTTGGAGCCATGCTTGATTTCACCTACAGGTGGTTCGAATTGTCCAGCTATTGGTACAATCCCTTCCGAAAGGATCCTTATTTTGTGATCGCTCTTTACCTTTCATTTCCTGAAAATTGATTCAAGTCCATCCATGGACCAGTGAAGCACTTCTAATTAAATCAACGTCTAATCGCCGAAGGGAAAGGTTTTTACCTAAACGGCGAGCCATTTTTCTTACCTGACCCATACTCTTTCCCCTTTCTCCCAAAAAATCCCTATCTTCTTGCACCACCAATTCTTACCCCATGAGTCGTAGATCTTTTTTAAAGAAAACAGCCCTTACCGGTTTGGGATTATCAGCCTTTGGATGGCTGGAGACCCAGGCACTTTCTTATTTCCAAAGCCTGCCCAAAGTCAATAAAAAACGAATTGAAGACCGGATAATGGCTTTGGCCAAATTTGGTCAGGATGAAAAAGGCCATGGCTACCGGGTAGCCTATACCCAGGGGGATATTGAGGGAAGGAAATGGTTTATGGACTTGATGTCCAAAGCAGGTTTGAATCCAAAAATCGACGCAGGTGGAAATATCATCGGAAGACGGGAAGGGAAAAATCCTGCCTTAAAACCAATCGGTTTTGGTTCGCATATCGACATGGTTCCAGATGGGGGAAATTACGACGGAACCTTGGGAAGTTTGGCAGCCTTGGAAGTGATCGAAATCCTGAATGAAAATAAGATCTCAACCGAGCATCCTTTGGAGGTCGTCATTTTTGCCAATGAAGAAGGAGGCCTGATTGGTAGTAAAGCCATGGTAGGCAAACTCACCCAAGACGGGTTAAAACAGATCAGTCAAAGCGGCCTGGTAATGGCTGAGGGAATTAGCCGAATAGGCGGAAAACCGGAAGATATCGGAACCGCTGAGCGAAAAAAGGGAGCCTTCCATGCCTGGCTGGAATTGCATATCGAACAGGGAGGGATTCTGGATGCAGAAGGCCTGCAAATCGGCGTAGTAGAAGGAATTGTGGGGATTCTAGATGTGGAAGTGACGGTGGAGGGCTTCGCCAATCATGCAGGAACCACCCCAATGAAACTCAGAAAAGACGCCATGC
This sequence comes from Algoriphagus boseongensis, assembly GCF_004362805.1. Classification (GTDB taxonomy): domain Bacteria; phylum Bacteroidota; class Bacteroidia; order Cytophagales; family Cyclobacteriaceae; genus Algoriphagus; species Algoriphagus boseongensis. The sequence continues at coordinate 29,541 of NZ_SNYF01000007.1, read as the reverse complement.
TTGCCGCTTCCAAACTGACTGTGGCAGTAAATGAAATCATAAACAGTTTCCCTGGAAGCCAAGTTGGAACAGTGGGAAAAATCGAAGCTTTTCCCGGAGCTTACAATGTGGTCCCCGGCAAGGTGATCATGGGCTTGGAGATTCGGGATTTGTCTTTTGAAAAAATCGAAATGCTGCTTGGGGAAATTCAAAATAAGGCCCAGGAAATAGCAACCGAAACCCAGACCAGCATTATGTTCAGAAGAGAGCCAAGTTTTAATCTTCCTGCTTTGACCGATGCTTCAGTCCAAATGAAAATTCAGGAATCCGCAATGGCCTTGGGACTGAAAACCAAACATATGCAAAGCGGAGCCGGACACGATACCCAGCAAATTTCCCTGCTAGCTCCAGTGGGAATGATTTTCGTCCCAAGTGTTGGAGGAATTAGCCATTCACCCAATGAATTCACCAAGGCTGAAGACATGGAAAATGGAGCCAATGTGCTTTTACATACCATCCTGAGTTTAGACAAAGGATAAACCTCAAGTCATTAAGATCCGAAACAATTTGTTTCCAATTCGATTAATTCTAAAAAGCATTGACCCATGAAAAAACTGATATACCTCCTTTTGCTTATTCCTAGCCTTTCTTTTGCCCAGGACCGAATCCCTGCCAAAGGAAATGATGTAGTCATCACACCAATTTTCCACGGAACTCTAGTGGTAGACTATGGAGACCTGACCGTTTATGTGGATCCTTATGGCGGAGCTGCAAGATTTGCTTCGCAAAAACCTGCCGATCTGGTATTGATTACAGACATACACGGAGATCACCACAATCAGGAGACTTTGGATGGATTGGATTTAAGCCAGACCACCATCATTGCTCCAAAGGAAGTGGCTGAAAAACTTCCAGCGGGAAAATATAAGGCTATTGAAATCCTGGGAAATGGACAGACTACCACCTTTATGGGTGCAAAAATCAAAGCTATTCCAATGTACAATCTTCCGGAAACTGAAGATAGCCGACATCCAAAAGGAAGAGGAAATGGCTATGTGGTAGAAATGGGCGGAAAGAGTTTCTATTTCTCAGGAGACACCGAAGACATTCCTGAAATGAGAGCATTGAAAAATATCGATGTCGCCTTTGTGTGTATGAATTTGCCTTTTACCATGACCGAGGAGCAGGCTGCCAGTGCAGTATCAGAATTCAAACCTGGGATTGTTTATCCTTACCATTTCAGAGGTTCTCAAGGCTTTAGTGATGTGGAAAAATTCAAAACCTTGGTCAATCAGTCCGCACCAAAAGTGGATGTGAGATTGAGAAACTGGTATGCAGAAAATTAAATGCTAAAATTCGAAGACATCCCCCTCTGCGCACATAATCACTTCAAAGTCCAAATCCTGATTTCTCAAAGAAGTATCTAAAAGGTGATTTATCTGCTCATCTGAACGAGTAGGCTCATGATGGAAAAGGGCAAGTTTTTTCACCTTGCACATCTTTGCGAATCCAATTGTATCTCTGACGGAGCTATGTCCCCATCCTATTTTGGTTGAATACTCCTTGGAGTTGTAGGCAGCATCATGAAGTAGCAAATCCGCAGCTTTTGCAATTTCATATCCACTGGTCCATTCTGGATCATGGGGAAAATTTGAAGAACCCAAACCCAATTCGTGATCGGGAATATAGGCCACGGTGGATTTCCCATCAGTGATCCGGTAACCCAAAGTCGCCCCTGGATGACATAGGTAATCGGTGTAAATCGTCAACCCTCCAAGAGAAAAGGTGTTTTGACTCAATTCATGGATAACCGGATGATGCGGCAATTCACTGAAAGTAACCGGAAAAAGTGGCGGAGAGAAATATCTTCTCAAGTTTCCTAACAAGGATTCTTTTCCAGAATCCGGTCCCCAAATATGGACTTTGACTTCAGGATCATATAGAGGAAGGAAAAATCCCAATCCCATCATATGATCAATATGGAGATGGGTAAGCAGGATGTGAATTTCTTTTACGTTGGGGTTCATGTATTTCCCCAAACGTTGGATTCCTGAGCCAGCATCTAATACAATAAAGGTATCCCCATGGGTAATTTGAACACAGGAAGTATTGCCACCATAGATCACATTTTCTGGACCTGGTGCCGGTAAAGAACCTCTGCAACCCCAGATTTTGACTTTCATATTGATGCCGTTTTCCAAAACATAGCCATAGCCCCAGAATAACGATTAGCCCGCCCGATTACTGGAACTGAGGTTACGGAGATAAAATACCGCTCTCCTTTCATGTTGTCGATGTAAAAGGATCCTGAAGCGGGAATTCTGGTAGTCAAGGTTTTCACAAGAGGTAAACCCTCAGGTGGAAGGGGATTGCCATCCACATCAACAGGTTTGAAGATAGTTGCCCATTCCTCTAAGCGCATTCCTCCTGTTTCATTAAACCTCAATCCAAATATTTCCTCGGCTGGTTCATTATAAAACAAAAGATTTCCCTCTGTATCGACAAGGAATACAGGCATGTTAAGGCTGTCACCAAATTGCCTTGCAAGAATTAACTCAAGAGGTTGAGCTGGCATAGGATTAAAAGTTTTTTGGATTTAAGCTAAGAATCAAGTTAAATAATTTTATTTCATCATTCTTGATTTTCAGTTAAAAAAACTACTGGGCGACAAAAAGTCTCTCTTTTCTTTTTTAACCCATTGCAAATCTTGAGAGATTAAAAGTTAACATAGTTTTTGTCACTAAAAATAGAGGGATGGGATTTTTTGCAAATTCTATTTTACACATTAGGATTTTCTGAGAAGGTGAAAAAAAAATCCTGCTCAACTTCAGGAAACAATAAGTGAAAAAAAATGAAAGCATTCGCACTATTTTTCCTCCTAATTATCTGCACAGGGATCATAAATCCCTTGTTTGCCCAAGAAAACCCCAATAAAATTCTTGCCGAAGAATTACTAGCTCAAAGTGAAAAACAGAAAAAGACGGGATGGACATTCATAGGGGTAGGCGCTGCTACAACAGGCCTGGGAACTCTCCTAATGATTAATTCTGATGATTGGGGAAGCACGGGATTTGGTACTGGGGTGGTACTCTTTGTTGGAGGAGGGGCAATGATGGTGATTGGTATACCCATATTAATAGGCTCTACATCCAAAGCTAGGAAAGCCGCCAAATTAAGTTTGGGGACAGAAATTGTAAAGGCAATTCACCCAAACATGAATTTGTCCAGCAAATCAATTCCCACAGTCACCTTTTCTATTCCACTAAACCATTGAAAAATGAAAACTCTATTAATGATGGCCCTTTTCATTGGGATTCCTTTCTTGTTGAAAGCCCAAACTACCAATCCAATGATCACTTCTGCCGATCTCATGAAAAAAAGTGATAGCCAATTCACAGGAGGAATCATCTTTTTAAGCGGTGGTAGTTTACTTGTAATTGCTGATGCCCTTCACCAAAGTACTGGTCCTGGTGATGGCACAATGAGTCTAATTGGTGCGGCAATGTTAATTATTGGGGTTCCCCTAGTTGTAGCCTCAGGTAATAATGCCCGTTTAGCAGCTAAACTTTCCTTAAAAAATCAGACCCTTAATCATCCTTCAATCTTTCCAGGTCAACCCCGGAATATCCCTTCCCTAAGCCTGAAAATCCCACTTTAGGATTTTCAGGCATATCGCGGATTTATTTTTTCAGCTTTTCAAAAAGCCAATTATCAGCCTTGATTCCTTGTTCTGGGTAGGTCCAATGCCCGGTCTCAGGAATTACGAAAACCTCCTTCGGAGCTTTGATTTGGTTGTAGGCGGAATAGAATGAAGTGGGTGGACAGGTGTCGTCATTGTATCCCCAAGAATAAAAACCAGGAGTCTTTAGTATTCTTGCAAAATTCACCACATCGTAATAGCTGATCGTCTCGATACCCTTTGGAGTGGCATAATACTGTTGATTTGCGGGTGAGAAAATATGAGGCCATCCACCAGCTCTTCCATTTAAATATCCTGTCATATCGCTCAATGCTGGGTAATAGGAAACCAGATATTTGATTCTGGAATCCAGAGCTGCGGTGATAATGGACAAGGCTCCACCTTGACTTCCCCCTTGGACGGCGAGATTCTCCCCATCATATTGAGGAAGTGAAACCAAAAAGTCCACAGCTCGAATGCAGCCCAAATAAACTCGTTTGTAATAATAGATATCCTTGTCCTGCACATTGAAATTCCAATACCCATTCAGAGCCCCGCTTGCCAAATTGGAATAAACTTCAGGCGCCATATCTATCGGAATTCCATGAATCCCAATTTGAAGAACAATGGCTCCTCGGGCAGCCTTCGCAAGATCTCCAGTATAAGGTCTGATTCCAGCGCCAGGAACCTGAAGAATTGCAGGAAACTTTCCTGCCCCTTTTGGCACAGTTAACACTCCATAGATTCTGCTGTTTTTTACATTTTGAAAATTGACATGGTAAACATCCACTGTTTCTGTGCTTCTCTCAAGGATATGGATCATTTTGGGATCCATGGGAATCTTTGCTAATTCTTCCTTTCCTGCATTCCAAAAAGCCTCAAAATCCGCAGGCATGGCTACAGTGGGCTGAATTTTTTCTGCTTCAAAAGCTGCTGTTCCCAAACCTCGATATTCCTTCCCATCGATAGTAGCAAAGACTTCACAGCGCAGGAATCCGGGAGTTTTCATTCCTGGAGCTGAAATAGTCGCCATTCCATTTTTCAATTCCAAAGGCCCTTCCTGCAAGGGATCCATTTTCTCCTCCTTCACAAAGTATCGGACATTTTCTACTGGAACAGGCCGGCCGGATTGCGTCACAGATACAATGAATTCCACTTTCTCACCCAAACTGTAATTCCAGTCCACCTTACTCGGGGAAACCGAGATGTCTAAATATTGCTTGGCAATCTGGGAGAATCCTTCTGGAGAAAGAAGAATGAAAAAGAGAAAGACAATTCCATAAAGGAATTTCTTACTTGCCTGGAAATGAGAATTGGTCATATGGGTTGTATTTTTTGGTAAAGTATATTGAAAGTTTAGTCTCCGAAGGAAATCCCTAAGCCTTTGGCGGCTTTTACCAGAGTTCCATTAGGATCTACATAATTATATTCACTGATGGCTTCTTTGATGGGTACAGAAGAAAAGTCATTGTTTTTCAATACCACCAACTGCCCAAACTTTCCATCCAGTACCAATTCCATCGCTTTCACTCCGAATACTGAGGCAATCACCCGATCAAATGCGACCGGAGTTCCTCCTCTTTGGGTATGGCCAAGGACTGTTTCCCGGACATCAGCTTCCACCCCAGCATCCTTTAGCTGCTGACTTAGGGTAAAACAAACTCCTCCAAGTCGGACAGCGTGTCTACCTTCTTCTCCCTTGGATGCGGTGATCGTCCCATCTATTGCCTTTGCACCTTCCGCAATCACGATATTGACAAAGCCTCTTCCATTATTATAGCGGCTCTTTATTTTGTCAACCACCTTATTCAGGTCATAAGGTATTTCAGGAATGAGGCAAATTTCCGCTCCCCCTGAAATGGCCGTATACAATGCTATCCAACCCGCATTTCTTCCCATCACCTCCATGATCATCACCCGATGGTGGCTATTCGCTGTAGTGACCAATCGGTCAAAAGCATCCGAAGCCGTCTGCACTGCCGTCTGGAACCCAAAGGTGAAATCCGTAGAAGATAAATCATTGTCAATCGTTTTTGGAACACCAACAACTGGCAATCCTGCCTCAAACAAAGCCTGAGAAATAGCTTGAGAACCATCTCCTCCGATATTGATGACCGCATCAAAACCATTAGATTTAAACCGTTCTACAAGCCAGGGAATTTTATTGATAATTTTCACACTGCCGTCCTCCTGCTTCTCAGGAAAACTCATGGGATTCCCTTTATTGGTAGTACCGATAATTGTACCTCCTTGGACATGAATACCGGCAACAGCCTTGTCATCGAGTCTTACCAACCGGACAGGGTCTTCCATAATTCCATTGAACGCCTCATATGACCCCCAAACCTCCCAGTCTTTTTCTTTTGCCGCTCTCTTTACAACCCCTCTAATCACTGCATTCAATCCCGGGCAATCTCCACCTCCAGTGGCGATTAATAGCTTTTTCATAATTCGTTAATAAAAAGTAATCTGATTTTAAGTTTTGGCTTTTGACCTAAGAAGTTAACCACTTTTTTGATTTAATAACCTTAACTTATTGCTTCAATCCTTGAAAAAGGAGTTTTCAGGGTTTTTTCCAACTTCTAAACTTTTGAAATCCATGCTAGAAAACGACAGAATCACCGTAGATAAACTGAAAAAAATGAGCGATGCCGAACTCATCAAACGGGCCAAGAAAATGTCCAAAAAGTATTGTGTCGGTGATGGGAAGAAGTTCAAACTCAAAGATTATTCCAGCCAACCTAAGATGACTTTTGGACCGGAGGATAAGCCTATGGTCAAAGAAGCCTTGGACCAAGGAATTGAAGCATTGGCAGAACTTCAGGAAATCCTTTATGCTCAGGACAAATGGTCTCTTTTGTTGATTTTTCAGGCCATGGATGCGGCAGGTAAAGACGGAGCGATCAAGCACGTACTTTCTGGAGTCAATCCGCAAGGCTGCCAGGTAAGCTCATTTAAAGCGCCAAGCGCGGAAGAATTAGACCATGACTTTCTTTGGAGATGTATTAAAGAACTTCCTGAGCGTGGGAGAATTGGAATTTTCAACAGATCCTATTACGAGGAAGTTTTGGTAGTGCGAGTGCACGAAGGAATCCTAAATAACCAAAAGCTCCCCGAAAAACTGATCAGCAAAAAAATCTGGGATCAGCGTTTGGAGGATATCCGGAATTTTGAAAAATACCTCCATCGCAATGGGACCAAAGTGATTAAGATCTTTCTGAATGTATCCAAAGAGGAACAGAAAAAGCGATTTTTAGAGAGAATTGATGAAAAGGAAAAGAACTGGAAATTCAGTTCCGGAGATGTAAAAGAGCGAGGCTATTGGGATCAATACATGAAGGCCTATGAAGACGCTATCCGCAAAACCTCCACCAAAGAATCTCCTTGGTATGTGGTCCCTGCAGACAATAAATCCTACGCAAGAATTGCAGTAGCCTCTGCGATAATCCAAGCTTTGGACGAGATGGATTTGGCCTACCCTACTCTTTCTCTTGAGGAACAGTCCAAGCTTCAAGAAATGCGGGAAGTTTTGATGAATGAAGGTATTAAACCAAACCAACCTTAAAATCAAAAAAGGCCTCCTGAAAATTCAGGAGGCCTTTTGATTAAATATCAAACTTGATTCCTTGCGCCAGCGGTAAAGCTGAGGAATAGTTAATCGTATTGGTTTGTCTACGCATATAGGCTTTCCAGGCGTCAGACCCAGATTCACGGCCACCACCTGTTTCTTTTTCTCCACCGAAAGCCCCTCCGATTTCAGCCCCAGAAGTCCCGATATTCACATTGGCAATCCCACAATCCGAACCTGCAACTGACAAGAAAGCCTCAGCCTCCCGCATATTGGTAGTCATGATTGCTGAAGAAAGGCCTTGAGGAACTCCATTCTGGATAGCGATAGCTTCGTCCAAAGTGGAATATTTGATCAAATAAAGAATCGGTGCGAAAGTCTCATGCTGCACAATTTCGAAGTGATTCTTTGCCTCATAAATTGCTGGCTTCACATAGCAGCCTGATTCGTATCCTTCTCCGCTTAAAACTCCACCTTCAACAACTGCTTTTCCTCCCTCTGCTTTTACTTTTTCAATTGCCTTCAAATAGCCATGAACTGCATCTTTATCGATTACCGGACCCACATGATTTTTTTCATCAAGTGGATTTCCGATCACCAACTTTGAATAGGCAGAAGCCAATCTGGATTTTACTTCCTCAAAGACATTTTCATGGATAATCAATCTTCGGGTTGAGGTACAGCGCTGACCTGCGGTACCTACGGCGCCAAATAATGCTCCCCGGATCGCCATATCCAAATCGGCATTTTCGGTAATGATGATGGCGTTGTTTCCTCCAAGCTCCAAAAGGGAACGACCCAACCTTGCTCCTACGGCTTGTCCGACAAGTTTTCCCATTCGGGTAGATCCTGTAGCTGAAACCAGAGGAACTCTAGGGTCATGGGACATCAATTCTCCCACTTTATAATCTCCGACAACTAAAGAAGAAATCCCTTCTGGTAACCCGTGCTTTTTAAAGATTTCGGCGATAATCAATTGACAGGCAACTCCAGACAGAGGTGCCTTTTCGGATGGTTTCCAAACACAAACATCACCGCAAACCCAGGCAAGGGCTGTATTCCAAGACCAAACCGCAACTGGAAAATTAAATGCAGAGATAATTCCAACAATTCCCAGCGGATGCCATTGCTCGTACATTCGATGGCCTGGTCTCTCCGAATGCATGGTCAAGCCATAAAGCTGACGGGAAAGACCCACTGCGAAATCACAGATATCAATCATCTCCTGCACTTCACCCAAACCCTCCTGGTAGGATTTTCCCATTTCATAGGAAACCAACTTTCCAAGATCAGCTTTGACCTCGCGCAAGGCATTTCCAAATTCACGAACAATTTCTCCTCTTTTCGGAGCAGGGACAGTTCTCCATAGTTCAAAAGCCTCCTGAGCTGAGGAAATTACCTGCTCATAGCCTTCCTTGGTGGTCAATTGAACTTTCGCAATAAGTTCCCCATCTGCAGGGGAATATGAAGAGATATATTCTCCTCCAGTATCTATCCATTGAGTTCCGGTGGAGGTCCCGATATTTTCGGACTTGATCCCCAATCTTCTCAGGGAGTCCTGAATACCAAATTTGTCTTTCATGATTAATTCAGGTTTTTTGCTTTTCAAAGCTAAGGCAAATGACTAGGAATGCCCAGAAATCAATTCAATACTTTCTCGATAAGTTTGATTGGATTGATTTTATTGAATCCATTTTTAAACTTTTCACTTGGTCTGATTTTGTAAACAATATTGATTCTATAGTTACCCGTAATCAAATCAGTTTGAAAGGGATCCTGGCGAATTAGGCGATTATTCTTGTACACATAGTTGGCATTAATAGAAAACTTCTCTCCATTGTATCCCAAAAATCCTCTTAGCAAGTAGCTGGGCACTAGGCCAAATTTATTTTGACTCACCCCGTTATTAAAACCCGAGGTCCCCAAATTAAGTCCAGCGCTGGCCACACCGGTCAGAAAAAATCCACCTCCAAAAACCAAAGTTCCAGCAGCTCCGACGTTAGGGCCAAACTGGAAATAGGAACTTTCTTTAAAATTAATTTCTCTTTGGTTTTCAATTGACGGAAGGATCAGAGAGTCACCTTTGATGGATCCTCCATAAACTTCAAATCCTGCCATAAGGGATGCAGCAGATTTCTTCTGAATACTGGATTGATTAAGAGAAGCCTCCAAAGAAAGTTTATCTCCTTGAAAGAGGTAATTGTAATTTGCCCCGATTTTTCGAACCTTAATATCCTTTCTCAGGTAATTCTGATCAGAATTCTGCAATTGCTCCGCTGCCAAAGTATAGCCATCGTAGAACTGCCCAAATAAATCAATAATCATCTTTTGGGGATAAATATGGACTTGTAAGTCAATATATTTTGGAAAATCCTTTTGACGATTTGGATTGAGAAAAGAAAAAGGCCCTGCAAGATTTAAGGTAAAATTTTGATAGGTAAATCCTATACCTAAATTATTTCCTGAGTTAGGGAGATAAGTATAGGAGTCACTTCCTTGGGTACTACCTATCACTAAATCAGTGTATTTTTTTGAATAGTATAAGCGCAACACCATATGTTCTTGGAGCTCGACATAGTAAGAGGAGTCGTAGTTTTCTCCTTTGTCTTGAGAAAAGGCTGGCAAACAAATCAAAAACCAAAAAATAAAGGCAAGGATTTTATTCATAAAATAGGATCTGTAGATAGTAAATATCAAAAAAAAATCCGGGCGGTTGACCCGGATTTTCAGAAAACTAAGAGTTCGAAAAATGGATTCGTGAGAATCTCATTTTTTGAAAGAATAGCAGAGAAAAGTTGTTAATCACCGAAACGAATATAAATCAAAAATAGAACTATCCAAATTTTTATTTGTATTTAAATCTTGAATCGAAATAATTACATAAGGTTTTACCTATGATTTTCAGATATTATTATGTTTCGAACCCAAAAAAAATTAATGATTACCTTTCGAGATTGTAAATTCAAATCATGAAAAACCCACTCGTTTCTATCATCACACCTTGCTACAATCAGGCAAAATACCTAAGGGAAACGGTAGAAAATGCACTCCAATCTACCTATCGCCCTATCGAATTGGTGATTATCAACGACGGTTCGACTGATAATTCCTTAGAGATCGCTAAAGAGCTGGAAAAAGAATTTCCTGAAGTAAGAGTATTAGATCAGCCTAATGGAGGAGTATCCGTGGCGAGAAATAATGGGATTCAATCTGCAAAAGGAGACATCATTCTTCCCTTAGACGGTGATGATTTGATCACTCCGAATTACATGGAAGAAGCTGTGAAGACATTGACTTCAAGACCTGAAGTGAAGGTAGTCTATTGCAAAGGGATCAAGTTCAATGAACAGGGCCAGAAAAATTGGAAACTCAAACCTTTCAGCAGATATAATTTAGCTCGAAACAACATGATCTTTCCTTCTGCATTCTTTTGGAGAAAGGATGCCTTAGCTGTGGGTGGATTTTCAGAGGATATGCGAATGGGTCGAGAGGACTGGGAATTTTGGATCAAGATGCTCAAAGACGGTGGAGAAGTGATTCAGCTTCCATTCACAGGCTATTTTTATAGACTTACTCCAACAAGTAAACGGAAAAAGACGGCAACACATCAAAAGAAAATTGAGCGTTTGGCCTACTTGAATGCCAAACACATGGACTTTTTTGAAAGAGAATTGAATGGTCCTCTCAGAATTCAGAGAACTTGGTCAAAACCCTATAATACCCTGATGAAAATGCTAGGGCTTCTCTAGTTTAAATTTTATCCAAACCCTTCCAGAATTTTAAAAAGTAATATTTCAGAGGATTAGAATACTTGAGTTGCTTCCAAGGTCTGCTGGCATGTGGTCTATGCCAGACCGGGGCATCCATCAAGACGGTATTTTGGAAACCCAATTCAATAGACTTTTTAGATATAAAAGTATCATACCAATCCTTAGCTTCATCCAAACCTGTGAAATCATAGCTTTTCAAAAAGTCCAATGAAAAAAGGGTGCAACAAAAACTTAGACTTCGATGGGTATGAATTACTTTTTCCTTTACCCCTTTAAATTTTAGATAGGGAAAATTCACCACCCCATTTTCATCCACTGTCACCGAACCAACTAATCCCACTTCTTTCTCTTTTTGAAGGCTATCAAGAAGTCTTTTAATGGTATCTGACTTGATCACCACATCGGACTCCACTACCAAAAGGGGAAGATTTTCCTCCAAGGCTTTCTTTTGGGAGATTTGAAGGACCAATTTGTAGTTTGGAGAAGGGTGATCTGTCAAATCCTCCAAATGAACCAAATCGTATCCGATTTCACTCTTGTGCTTTTCAAGTTGCTCCTTGGTTTCAGGCGAACTGAAATCATTAAAAATGATATGCTTTACCTGCACTGAGGACCCGGCAATAGCTCTAGCAGTATCTAGGGTGGTTTCAATGGAGTTTTTTACCGGGGTAATGACTAAGACTTCGGCCATGAAAATAGATTTGGTTCAAAATTAAGCCTTTCTGCCAAGGCAAAAAAATAGCCCCGATTTTCACCGAGGCTAACAAATTTTATTCGCTTGAATTAAGCCAGGTCTCCCAAGGCTTTTTTAATTCGCTTCAGGGCTTCAATTAGGTCAGCTTCAGAAGCTGCGTAAGAAATTCTCACACAATTCGGAGCTCCAAATGCACCTCCAGTAACCAAGGAAACATTGGCAACAGCCAACAAATAAATACACAGATCATCTGCATTTGAAACCGTATGCCCATGAGCAGATTTTCCAAAGAAAGCTGTCACATCAGGGAAGAAATAGAATGCACCCTCTGGCACGTGAGTTTTGATTCCAGGTATATCTCTCAATAGTCCCAATACCAAATCTCTTCTTTTCAAATATTGCTCAGCCATTTCCTTGGATGGAGTCTGATCACCTGCAATCCCTGCCAATGCAGCTCTTTGGGCAATACCCGTATTTCCAGAGGTAAACTGACCTTGCATTTTTTCAACAGCTTTGGCGATTTCCAAAGGAGCGCAGATATAACCCACTCTCCAACCTGTCATGGCATATCCTTTGGAAAATCCATTGACGGTAACTGTTCTTTCGAACATTCCAGGAATAGAAGCGATGCTGAAATTCTTTCCGGTGAAGTTGATCAATTCATAAATTTCATCAGCAATCACCACCATATTTGGATGTTTTTTCACTACCTCAGCGATAGCCTCCAATTCAGTCTGAGAAAACACAGAACCAGTTGGATTACAAGGAGAGGAATAGATTACCGCCTTGGTTTTTGGGGTGATTGCAGCTTCCAATTGAGCAGCGGTAGCTTTGAAATTATTTTCCAGATTCCCTTCGATCAATACTGGAACTCCTCCACAGAGCTTAATTATTTCTGCATAGCTCACCCAGTAAGGAGAGAAAATTACTACTTCATCCCCTTCATTGAGCAAACACATAAAGGTATTGGCGATTGAATGCTTTGCACCCACAGAAACCACAATGTTTTCAGCTTTTGCTTGGGTGATATTATTCTCCTCTCTAAGTTTTTTAGCGATAGCTTCACGGAGATCCTGATAGCCTGCTACTGGAGGATAGGCAAAATATTTTCCTTCATCGATCGCATCTTTAGCAGCCTGCTGAATATGTTTAGGGGTCTTAAAATCCGGCTCACCCAAACTCAAGCTGATAATGTCAATACCTTGGGATTTCAGCTCTCTGGCCTTTTTTGCCATAGCAAGAGTTGCTGATTCCTCCATATTCAAGATGCGATCTGATAGAATAGAATTCATTTTTTAGGTTTATTTTTTACAAATTCCTCAAAAATAGCCTAAAGATTAGTAATTCTAAACAATCTGAAGGATTTGATGTGGAAATCCCTTAGAACAGGAAAAATCTCATGGGAAGTTACTTGTCTTGGAAGATTTTTGGAGTCCAATTAAATTCAAGGTATAATCGCATGAAATGTTATTTTTGAATAAAATACTTGGTCCCTTGGGCCGTTTTTTCTGAAATGAAAAAGGCAATTCCTGTATTTCTGTTGATTTTGTTTGGCTTAGGTAAATCTGCTTTTGCCCAGAAAAACGATCAAGACAAAAAATCTGACCCAGATTCCACAGGAGTGGTCAGCTCAGCCCTTTTGCCTACAGTAGCTCCTTTGTTATTGTTTGACGAGGAAAAAGAGAAGGAAGAGAAAAAAGAAAAGAAGAAAAAAGCCAGAAAAAATATTTGGTTTGATGTCAAAACCCAACGTGGATTTACCAGAAGGGAAATTCGGGGACAGTCATACTTTGAATATTTTAATTACACCGATGCGGAGCGGATGCCCAATCCCTACATCCGCGATATTTATTGGTATGATCCAAGTGAAAAAGCTATCCGTACAGAAGGCTATACCCCGGGAAATGGATACCTGCTCCATGGCCCATATGAAAGATTAGTAAATGAAACAGTCGTAGAAAGCGGCATGTTTTATTACGGGATGAAGCATAAAACCTGGATGGTATTTGATTCCAATAATGTCCTTCAGGATAAAAGCCATTTTGCTGAAGGATGGCCCAGAGAATCCACCGTAACCTACTATAACCGCGCTTCCAAGTCTATTGAAGAAATTATCCCGGTTCAATATGGATTAAAGGAAGGCAATTATTTCTACTTCCACGAGGATCAGCAAATCGCGGTCACCGGAGAATACAAATACGGTGAAAAAGTAGGGCTATGGACAGAATACTGGGACACCAATAACACCAAGGCGGTCAGAAAAAGAGAGATTCAATATCAGGAAGAGCCCTATACAAAAAATTTCCGCCCTTATATCCGAGCGGAATGGGATAAGGACGGAAATCTGGTGTATAGGAAAGAAAACGTGAATTAATTCTCTGTAAACTTAAATTGCTGCCCTCCCACTGAGGCTTCATACATCAATCCGCCTTTGGTTCTGGTAAAAACCATCACTCCATCCACATATTTTGCATTTAGGGAAGCTCCAGAAGCTGCTGCAACTGCCGATACCTGTGCGGACATTTCAATTTTGCTTTCCTTAAATCGATCGAAAGCTTCCTTATTTTCAAAGAAAACAACCTCGCTATAGGCTTGTCCTCCAGCTTGAAAACCAATGGTCACCTGAGTCATTCTTGCAAAACCAATTCTTTCACCTTGTTCGAAAGCCACTCCATTTCCTGTAGCTCCTCCTACTCCAAGCCCACCTTTTCCAACATTGGGTAATATTATGTATCCATAGGAAGAGGAAAATAACTTGTCCATTTCAGGATCGTCTTTCAAAAAGCCTTCTTTTGCCTCCTCTGAATCGTCGATAATACGCTGATTTTTTGAGTCATTTTGAGCATAAGTAATGGCTGCAGCCAAAAGCATGAATAATAAAAGGGATAGTTTTTTCATGGTGGGATTTATAATTAGTTTAATAAAATGCGTCTTCAAATTGCCTGAAATGAATGGTTCCCGTACGATCCCGATACACCCCGACAATATCAAAACGGATGTCTTTTTTCCAATCACTTTCATAAATATACTGATCTGCAGCCTTAACCAAGAGTTTTTTCTTTACCGAATCCACAAATTCCTCTGCATAACCAAAGCCGGTTCCAGATCGAAATTTTACCTCAATAAAAATCAATAAACCCCGATGCTGACAAATCAGATCAATCTCAGCATGCCCGTGTCGATAGTTGCGGGTGATCACTTCATATCCCTTGCTGATTAGCCAATCTGCGGCCAATTGTTCAGCCAGTCTTCCCGATTCATTGTGCTCTGCCATGAGAAATTAAGTTAATTTTGAAAAATTCAAGAACGATACGTCCCAAAGGGCTGTTTAAAAGTGAATTCCGGAAGGAAATCCTATGAACGAAAATATCAACAAAACAGTAGAATTCCGAGATCTCGGACGCATGGATTACCAGCAGGCTTGGGATTATCAGGAAAAGATTTTCGGAGAAATTGTTTCCCAAAAAATCCAGAACAGAAATCTCCCACCAACCTCTCAAACCAGTACTCCTAATTACTTGCTATTCGTGGAGCATCCCCATGTCTATACTTTGGGGAAAAGTGGAAAACCTGAAAACCTACTTCTGGATGAGGAAGGATTGAAAACCCACCATGCGACCTATTACAAGATCAACCGTGGAGGAGATATCACATACCACGGTCCAGGGCAGTTGGTGGGCTACCCGATTTTGGATTTGGATAATTTCTTCACCGACATCCATAAATACCTCAGGTTTTTAGAGGAAGCTGTGATCCGGACTTTGGCAGAATACGACATCGAAGCTGGAAGAATTGATGGTTTGACTGGCGTTTGGCTTGATCACATCAAACAGGAGAATCCGAGAAAAATCTGTGCGATGGGTGTAAAATCAAGCCGTTGGGTCACCATGCATGGTTTTGCCTTTAACCTGAATGTTGACCTGACATATTTCGGGCATATTATCCCCTGCGGCATTGATGATAAAGCCGTTACCTCCCTCCATCTAGAATTGGGTAAGGCCGTGGATGAAAATAAAGTCAAAGCTCTGATGAAAAAACACCTCGCTGAGCTTTTTGAAATGAATCTTATAGAAACTTAAATGAAAAAAGACATAGACTTCTCTCCTGTCACCGGGGTAAAATTGGCGATTGCAAAGGAGGAGAAATCCACAGGTACCGAATGGGCTGTTTACATCATTAATTTTAACCTGATTGAATTAAACACAGTGATGATCACTTCCAAAGGTTATGGGATTTTGGAAGGAGAAAAGCGTCAAACCTCCACTCTTCGTCACATGATACAGGAGCTTGGGCCGGAAGCCGTGGCAAAAGTAGAGCCCATAGACCCTGCAGTATTTGTTTTGACCAATGAATTCTGGGTAAGCTATTACATTCTGGATCAGATTTTTGACAAAAAGTTTATCTTTACTCCTGGCAGTTTTGACCCTGTCAACCTCCGAGTAATTCCAGAATTGGGATTGGAGGGCATCCTTCACAGTTAAGTTTAGACCATATGGCAGATTTTTTAGACCAATTGGGGGATATCTTGTTTTTGGACATCGAGACCGCATCCCAAACCGAGAATTTTGAAGACGTGGATCCACGCCTTCAGCAGGAATGGCTGAAAAAAGAAAAACTGATCCGAACCGAAATACCCGTATCCGAACCGGGTTCTTTGTATTTTGATCGGGCAGGAATTCACGCAGAATTTGGCCAGGTAATCTGCGTTGGCGTAGGTTATTTCCAAAGCAAAAAGAAAGATAAAAAACTCCTCTTCCGCTCGAAAGTATTTTCACATGAAGAGGAAAGGGAACTTCTTTTAGCACTAAAAGACTTATTAGGGAAGAAAAAATGGATGCTTTGCGCGCATAACGGTAAGGAGTTTGACTTTCCCTATCTCTGCCGCAGAATGCTGATCCATGGGATCACTCTACCGGAACCCTTACAAATTGGTGGTAAAAAGCCATGGGAGGTTCGCCACTTCGACACCATGGAAATGTGGAGATTCGGAGATTATAAATATTACACCCGGCTGGAACTTTTGGCAGCAGTATTTGGGATCCCAACTTCCAAGGAAAGCATCGATGGAAGTGAAGTCAATGCTACTTTTTATAAAGAAAAGGACTTGGAAAAAATCAAAAACTATTGCCTTCGAGACGTGGAAGTGACGGCTAGAATATTCATGGCTATGCATCCACAAACCGAAGAACTCCAAATAGAAATTGTCAGACCAGAAGATTCAAAAAAAGATCACATAGATTAATGCCTAAGGCATCCAATTCTTTTTACCTTAGATATCAAGCCTGCCCAAAGTAGAAAGGCTTGACAAAAAAATCACACATAAGGATTATTCATTCTTCGGCAGGATTCCAAATGGCCTTTGAAATGAACCATTAACACAAGAAATAAAAACCCTCATGGGAAGAAAATCAGATAGAAAACATTCGAAAAAAAATAAAGGAGGCTTCCGGGAAGGCAATGACTCGGGAACGCTAGCCAAAAAGATTCTACAATTTTTAGACGCACATTTTGGCGAAGAATTCAACGCCAAGCAGATCATCAAACGATTGGAAATTCGCGACGCCATCCAAAAAGGTGGCGTGGAACCAGCCCTCTACCGTCTGGTAGAGACCGGAAAAATCTCCCGAACTCCTAGAAACTATTTCTCCTCCAACCAAGATCCGGATTTTATAGTTGGCACCGTGGATTTTGTGAATCCCAGATTTGCCTTTATAATTCCTGAGGACCCAAAGGCGGAGACCGGTGATATTTTAGTCAAAGAAGCTGACCTTAAGCAGGCTTTGGATGGAGACAAGGTTCGGGTTATGGTTTTTCCATTAAAAGGAAAATCAGGTCGGACTGAAGGCCGTGTACTCGAGATTTTAGAAAGAAACCGAGATGAATTTGTGGGCCGTGTTGAAATTTCTCCTCGTTTTGCATTTGTGGTACCTGACTTCAAGAAGATGCACAAGGATATCTTCGTGCATCGTGGAGATCTAATGGGCGCCGAGCACAATGAAAAAGTCATCGTCAAACTCACCGAATGGAGAGAAGATGATAAAAACCCAACCGGAAAAGTAACCCGGGTATTGGGTAAAGCCGGTCTTCATGAAGTCGAGATTCACTCCATCATGGCAGAATTTGGTCTTCCATTCGAATATCCAAAAGATGCAGATGAGGAAGCCAACGCTATTCCTGAAAAAATCTCTGCCAAAGAGATCAAGGCTCGCAAAGACTTTAGAGATGTCTTGACTTTTACTATAGATCCTATTGACGCAAAAGATTTTGACGATGCCATTTCCTACAGAGAATTGGAAAATGGAAATCTGGAAATCGGGGTGCATATCGCAGATGTGACTCACTACGTCAAGCCAAAAACTGCCTTAGAAAAAGAGGCCTTCAATCGAGCTACTTCAGTTTATTTGGTAGACCGAACCATTCCCATGCTTCCAGAGCGCTTAAGCAATGGCCTTTGCTCGCTCAGACCAAAAGAAGATAAGCTAACTTTTGCCTGTGTTTTTGAAATGGATAAAGAGGCCAATGTGGTCAATCATTGGATTGGAAGGACAATTATTCATTCCGATCGACGCTATGCCTATGAGGAAGCTCAGGAATGCATTGACACCCAATCCGGGGATTATTTCAAGGAATTGACCTTTCTGAATGAATTGGCCAAGAAAATCCGAAAAAGACGTTTTGATCACGGAGCCGTCAATTTTGAAACGGTGGAAGTCAAATTCAAACTGGATGAAAAAGGAACACCTCTGGGACTTTTTGTCAAAGAAAGAAAAGACATCCACAAACTGATCGAGGAGTTTATGCTCTTGGCCAATAAGTATGTGGCAGAGTTTATTTTCCGAAAACATCAGGGAGCAGACACCTTTGTCTACCGAACTCACGACAGTCCAGATTTGGATCGATTGGAAACATTCTCCGGATTCGCCAAGCGCTTTGGACACCAAATGGACGTTACCAGCGAGAAAAAAATCTCCACTGCATTGAATAAGCTGATGGATGAAATCCAAGGAAAGCCTGAGCAAAATGTTTTGGAGCAATTAGCGATTCGAAGTATGGCCAAAGCCAAATATACCACCGAGCCTAAAGGACATTTCGGTTTGGCCTTTGCACATTATACGCACTTCACCTCCCCAATCCGTCGTTATCCGGACATGATGGTTCACAGACTCTTGGAGCACTATTTGGAAGGAGGAAAATCACCTGATGCAGAGCCTTGGGAGCAAAAGTGTATGCATTCTTCCGAGCGGGAAAAGCGGGCAGCAGATGCAGAAAGAGCCTCTATTAAATATAAGCAGGTGGAGTTTATGTCCCTTGCTGAGGAAAAAGATTATGACGGAATTGTGAGTGGAGTGACTGAGTGGGGTGTATTCGTGGAAATCACAGAAACCAAGTGTGAAGGCATGATTCGAGTTCAGGACATGGACGATGATTACTATGAATTTGACGAAAGAAACATGCGTTTGATTGGGACGAGAAGTAAAAAAATGATCACTTTGGGAGACAAAGTGTCGGTCAGGGTAGTTAATACCGATATCGACCGCAGGACAATCGATTTGGAATTTGCAGATAATGACAGAAAAAAGCCTCGCTCACGCTCTTTTAACTAAGCTTGAGCATCATATTACCTCCCACAATTTCGGAGAATCACCAAACGAACTATACGAACCCATTACCTACATCATGAGTCTTGGAGGAAAGCGGATCCGTCCGCTCCTTTCCTTGTTGGCATATGGGATTTATGGAAAAAATCCGGAGGAAATCCTCTCTCAGGCGTCTGCCGTAGAGGTTTTTCACAACTTCACTCTGATGCATGATGACATCATGGACAATGCTCCGCTTCGTAGAGGAAAGGCAACGGTACATGAAAAATGGAATTCCAATATTGCCATCCTTTCCGGAGATGTGATGTTGGTAAGGGCTTATGATCTTTTGCTTGGTACAGAACCCTCTTTACTTCCTGAAGTCATCCGTTTATTCAATCAAACTGCTGCTGAAGTCTGTGAAGGCCAGCAATTGGATATGAACTTCGAAACCTATGAAACGGTATCTGAAGAAGAATATCTCAATATGATCCGGCTCAAAACAGCAGTTTTGCTGGGTTTCGCTTTGCAACTCGGAGCAATTTTAGCAGGTGCTGAGAAAGAGGATGCTCAAAAGCTTTATGATTTTGGTGTGAATATCGGCGTGGGATTTCAGTTGAAAGACGATCTGCTTGATGTCTATGCGGATAAGGCAAAGTTTGGAAAGCAGGTCGGAGGAGATATCATTTCCAATAAAAAAACATTTCTCCTTCTGAAAGCCTTGGAACTAGCAGAGGGGGCAGATGCCAAGGAATTAAATCATTGGCTTTCTCTTCAGGATTTTAATAAGGAAGAAAAAGTAAATGCCGTAAAGGGTATCTATGAAAAATTGGGAATAAAAGCCCTGACAGAAGCCAAAATGCAGTATTATTTTGATTCTGGTTTCAGGCAATTGGAAAGCATTCACTTCAAAAATGAAGACTATTTCCAGAACCTTTCGGCGATTGTCCAAGATCTCGTTCACCGGGAAAAATAAGCTATGGATTTATCGATAACCACCATTCTGATTGTCCTTACGGCGATCACGAGTATCATTGGCTTTAATAAATATGAAATGCTCAACCGGTGGATGTTTATCCCCTATCGGATCAAGCATAGAAAAGAATGGGATAGATTCTTACTCTCTGGATTTATCCATAAGGATTACATCCACCTTCTTTTCAACATGTTTACGTTCTACTTTTTTGGTGGAGTCGTGGAAATGTTTCTGAGGTATCAATTTGGTCAGCTAACTGGAGGAATTTTATTTGTCGCCTTTTACCTATTAGGGATAATTATTTCTGACCTCCCGACCTACAGTAAAAATAAAGACAACAGCTCCTATCGAGCTCTTGGTGCATCTGGAGGAACGGCTGCCACTGTTTTTGCCAGCATCATCATTTTGCCTTTGGCAGATATCTGTTTGTTTGGGATTTTATGCCTGCCTGGTTTCATCCTTGGAGGATTATTCCTGATTTACTCCTATGTCAAAGCGAAGCAGGAAAATGACGGTATCAACCATGATGCGCATTTGTACGGAGCCATTTTTGGGATTGTTTTTATTTTGATTTTATCTCCTTCCAGTGCCTTACATTTTATCGAGCAATTGAAAGATTTTAAACCATTTTAAAAGAAAGAGGCCTCTGGAAATCCCAGAGGCCTCTTTTATTACTTTTTGATTTCGAGTTTCGTTTTCATTTCTTCAATATTGAGCAGTCGGGAAATCTGTTCTCTCTCTAACTTCCTGAACCTTGCCAACTGAACATCGATTTGTTCGGTCAGTTCAGTTCTCACCGCTTCTGATTGATCGGTAGGTTTATAGTCTCCGTTTCCAACCACGCTGCTTAAGTGAGCCAATTTGTTGTTTAGACGAATTGGGAAATTAAGAGGATCCTGACCACTTCGATTTTGAGTTTGGTAGAGCGTCTCCTCAATTTGCTTCATCTCGGCTTGGATTTGCTCCAGATTTTCCGGTTTGGATCCCAAAGAATCCAACTCAGTTCTGTATGCACGGATCAATTTAATCGCCTGATGAGTTTCAGTGAGTTTATCTCGAACTGCCAATAGGAAATTGTATTGTTCTTCAAGCTCTGCCTGAGTGGATTCGTAGCGCGGATCTGCAAGTACTTTGAAGCTTTGCTCTTGAGCCTCTCCATCCACAGTCATTTTCACTTTGTAGGTTCCCGGGATCACTTTTGGTCCTCTCAGGTTGGCTGCCCACATGATGAGTCCATCGAACCCTTCCGCATTTTCCACTCTCAAGTTCCAGTTAAATTCTCCTGCTCCAGATTTAACTTTCAAGGTATCACCATTCACTCCTTTGGTGGAGAACCATCGGATGCGCTCGTTCTTGTCATTGAAGAATTCGATTTTAAGCTCGTCTTGTGGTTTTTCCTTTAAGAAATAATACACCAAAACGCCCCCAGGTCTATTCGATCCATCGGTCAAGCTAGTTCTTTTTACACCATCAATTCGATAAGAATCCTGAGGCTTATAAAGATGAAATGCCTTATTCTCCATTCCAGGCTCTGCTTGATGCAAAACGGTCAAATCATCAATAATCCAGAATGAACGACCTTGAGTAGCTGCAATCAGATTGTTTTCCTTAATCGTCAAATCCGTGATAGGAACAATCGGAAGGTTCAACTGAAGCGAATGCCAGCTTGCTCCATCGTCCTTGGAGTAATAGATGCCAGTTTCCGTACCTGCATAGAGCATTCCTCTCTTGACAGGATCAGCACGAACTACTCGTGTAAAATGCTCTGGATCGATTCCTGAAACGATTTTGGTCCAGGTTTTTCCGTAATCCTTGGTTTTGAAGAGGTATGGCTCGTAATTCCCCATCTTGTAGCCAGTGGCGGCAAAATAGGCCTCACCAGCCTCGAATGGACTTGGCTCAATAGAGTTGATTTGCAACCATTCAGGCATATCCTTTGGCGTAACATTTTGCCAGGTTGCTCCATTATCGGTAGTGACATGAACTAGTCCATCATCTGATCCCGCCCAGATGACTCCTTTTTTGATGGGTGATTCTGCAGCTGTAAAGATTGTCGCATAGTATTCCACAGAGGTATTATCCTTTGTAATCGGACCTCCTGATGGGCCTAGTTTGCTTTTATCATTTCTAGTCAGGTCCGGAGAAAATACTTCCCAGCTTTGTCCCTCATTAGTAGATCGGTGAAACTGGTTACTTGTGGTATAAAGCAAATTTGGATCATGTGGAGAAAAGAAAATCGGGAAATTCCACTGGAATCTATACTTCATTCCTTCTGCACCATGCCCCATAGGATTATCCGGCCAAACGTTAACTGTTCGGGATGTTCCATTTCTATGATTTTCTCGTGTGAGTAGTCCTCCGTATGAGCCACCATACACAATATCATTATCCTTAGGATCTGGTGCTATCCAGCCTGATTCACCACCTGCTGTAGGCTCCCAATCATTCTCAGTGATGGCATTTCCATCATTTCTATGTCTGATCCTTACCGTAGAATTATCCTGTTGCGCACCATAAATTCTATAAGGGAAGCTATTGTCCGTGGTCACTCGATAAAACTGAGATGTAGGTTGGTTCATCATAGTAGACCAAGTCGCTCCTCCGTCTTCGGAAATCTGCGCTCCCCCATCATCAGCAATGATCATTCTTTGATTATTCGATGGATCTATCCAAAGATCATGATGGTCTCCATGTGGAGCATTTGCACTTTTGAAAGTCTTTCCTCCATCGGTGGATTTGTGATAGCTCACATTGAGGACGTAAACAGTCTCTTCATCTTGGGTATCTGCAAAAATTCTGGAATAATACCAAGCTCGCTGGCGAAGGCTACGGTCTTCATTGACTTTTTCCCAGGTTTGACCGGCATCTTTAGAAGTGAAAACTCCTCCATTATCATTCTCAATAATCGCGTACAACCTATTCGAATTTTTCGGAGAAACGGTAATTCCCATGATTCCCAAAACACCTTTAGGGAAAGTTTCTTTCGCAGAAAGTTCATCCCAAGTTTTACCTCCATCTACAGATTTGAACATTTTGGACCCAGGTCCACCACTTTCCAAACTATAAGGTGTTCTTTTTATTTCCCAGGTGGTAGCATACAAGATTTCTGGATTATTTGGATCCAAGATCAAATCCACCGCCCCAGCTTGATCATTGACATAATGAACTTTTTCCCAATTCTTACCGCCATCTGTTGTCTTGTAAACACCCCGCATGTCGGAAGGCTGAAAAATATCTCCCAAAACTGCTGCATAAACTACATCGGGATTGGAAGGGTGAATTCTCATTCTGGAAATAAAGCGGGTTTTATCAAGGCCCGCTCTTGACCAGGTCTTCCCGGCATCGGTACTTTTCCAAGCCCCATAGCCAAAAGAAACGTTACCGCGAACAGTCTTTTCCCCACCTCCTGCATAGACTACAGAAGTGTCGCTTTCTGCTACTGCCACTGCTCCCATAGAACCTCCAAAAAATCCATCAGAAACTGACTTCCATGTTTGTCCGGCATTGGTGGTCTTCCAAATTCCACCTCCAGTTGAGGCAAAATAATAAGTCTTTTCACTACCCTTTACCCCAGCTACTCCATCTGCACGTCCACCTCTAAACGGGCCGACTAATCTCCATTGTACTGCATCGTAAACTTTGGGATCTGGAACCTGCTGCCCAAAGAGCATATTTCCAGAAAGGATCAGGACGAGCAGTAGTCCTGACCAACTAATTCTCATGATATTTTTCATGTAAGGTCTGATTGGTGATGTTTCAATTTAGAATTTAGAAGGAATAAAAAGATATATTTTCTAAAAAATGATCAAAGGCGAATTAATCAGATCAGGGCAAAAAAAAACCTCTTCCGAGGAAGAGGTTTATATTTTTTGTAGGTAAGTATTAAGCCTCAGAAGGAACAACACTTACGTAAGACTTGCCATCAGATTTGGTTTTGAAAGCTACAACACCATTTGCCAAAGCAAACAATGTGTGATCTTTACCAACTCCAACATTAAGGCCAGCATGATGCTTAGTGCCTCTTTGTCTTACAAGGATATTTCCGGCGATTACTGCCTCGCCACCAAACTTCTTCACACCCAATCTTTTGGAATGTGACTCACGACCGTTTTTGGAACTACCTACACCTTTTTTGTGTGCCATGGTTTTATTCGTTTATGATTTTCGAGGGGAAAATCTTATAGAGTAATAGTTTCGATCAATACTTTGGTGAAGTCTTGTCTGTGACCGTTCTTCTTCTTGTAGCCTTTTCTACGCTTCTTTTTGAAGACAATCACTTTGTCACCTTTTACATGATCCAGGATTTTCCCGGATACCTTGGCTCCTGCAATAATAGGAGCACCTACAGACACATTACCATCAGCCTCAGCTAATAGTACTTGGTCGAATTCCACGGAAGCGCCAGCTTCGCCGTCCAATTTTGGAGCGTAAACGAACTGATCTTTTGTTACTTTGAACTGCTTTCCTGCGATGTTAACAATTGCGTACATGAGAATTGATTTATCGAAATCGGAGTGCAAATATAGGGAAGAGATTTTGAAGAAAAAAACAAAGTGCCAAATTCAAGCTAATGATTGACCTGAAAATAATTAACCAATGGAAGTGCAGGAGATGATACGGAATGGGTCTATACACTATTTACCCCAATAAATCACCTAAGTTTGAGTCTGGAAAATTCACAAAACAGCCTAACTCGTTGAAGATCAATTTAAAATTTTCTTCAGCAATCAGGATTATTTTCTGACTATCAGTCAAAATATAAGTCGAAAATCTTTGTGGAAAACTTTTTTTAAAATGTTGAAAATTATTCCAAACCCCCAAAAAGGCCCATTTGATTGATTCTTGAGTTTATATAGCAACATTTATTATATTGATTTATAGCTAGATATTTGTTTTTCGACTTTTGGTCAAAAACAACATTAAACCGGCACTTTAGCGGTTTTTTTTTATGATTTTGCTTTACATATTTGTTCAAGGCTGTTCTGAAAAGGCAGCCTTTGCTATCCCCAAGCGCTATTAAGAAAGCTTTTTTTGCTTTCACTCAATTAAAAAATTACAAAACAGAGAGAATGATGCAGCAAGAACCCATTTTACAAGAGAATAGCAATCGATTTGTTCTTTTCCCGATCCAGCACCCAGATATCTGGCAATTCTACAAGCAAGCTGAGGCTAGCTTTTGGACTGCGGAAGAAATCGATTTAAGTCAAGACTTATCAGATTGGAAAAACCTTAATGACGGGGAAAGACATTTTATTTCTCATGTGTTGGCATTTTTCGCTGCAAGTGATGGGATAGTAAATGAGAACTTAGCTGAGCATTTCGTTGCTGAAGTACAATACACAGAGGCAAAGTTTTTCTATGGTTTTCAGATTGCCATGGAGAATATCCATTCAGAGACCTACTCCCTATTAATCGACACCTATATAAAGGACGGTGTTGAGCGAGATCGTTTGTTGAATGCTATTGAGCACATTGACTGTGTAAAGAAAAAAGCAGAGTGGGCTCTTCGCTGGATCGACAATGGTTCCTTCCACGAGCGTCTAATCGCTTTTGCGGCGGTTGAAGGAATCTTTTTCTCTGGCTCTTTCTGCTCTATTTTCTGGTTGAAAAAGAGAGGTCTGATGCCTGGTTTGACTTTCTCCAACGAATTGATTTCAAGAGATGAGGGACTGCATTGTGATTTTGCTTGCCACCTCTATACCAAACATGTGGTCAACCAACTTCCAAAAGATACTGTCCGAGAAATCATTATCGACGCTGTAGCTATTGAAAAGGAATTCGTGACTGACGCGCTTCCTGTGAGATTGATCGGTATGAATTCAGATTTGATGTGTCAGTACATTGAATTTGTAGCTGATCGACTATTGATGGAATTAGGCTGTGAAAAAGTTTGGAACAGTACTAATCCATTTGACTTCATGGACATGATTTCCTTGCAGGGTAAAACCAACTTCTTCGAAAAGAGAGTGGGTGACTACCAAAAGGCCGGAGTAATGAAATCTACAGAAACCACCGAATCTTCTTCTTCTCGTTTTTCAATTGAAGAAGATTTTTAACCACCACTTTTCTAACCCATCAACCTAAAAATTCCCATAGTATGTTAGTAATCAAAAGAGACGGCAGAAGAGAATCAGTTAGATTCGACAAGATCACAGCAAGAATAGAAAATCTTTGCTATGAATTGGATCCAAAATTCATCCAACCTATCGAGGTTGCCAAAAAAGTAATCGACGGATTGTATGATGGGGTGACCACCTCAGAATTGGATAATCTAGCCGCTGAGGTTTGTGCCTCCTTGACTGTACGTCACCCAGACTACGCCATTTTAGCTGCAAGAATTGCCATCTCGAATCTTCATAAAACTACAAGTCAGTCTTTTTCAAATACCATGAAGAGACTTTATACTTATGTCAATCCAAAAACTGGTGAAAACGCCCAGTTGATCGACACAGAAGTATACGGGATCATCAAAAAGCACGCTGCCAAGTTGGATGAAGCTATTGATTACAAAAGGGACTTTGGGTATGATTATTTTGGGTACAAGACTTTAGAAAGAAGCTATCTGATCCGTTTGGATGGCAAAGTAGTAGAAAGACCTCAGCATATGTTGATGAGGGTTGCCGTGGGAATCCATAGAGAGGATATTGAATCAGCGATCGAAACTTACAATCTGCTTTCTGAAAAGTGGTTTACACATGCCACTCCTACTCTTTTCAATGCGGGAACTCCTAAGCCACAGTTATCTTCATGCTTCCTTTTGACCATGAAGGATGATAGCATTGATGGTATCTACGACACGCTTAAGCAGTGTGCTAAGATCTCTCAATCTGCAGGTGGCATCGGACTATCAATTCATCATATCAGAGCCAAGGGCAGCTACATTAAAGGCACCAATGGTGTTTCCAATGGAATTGTGCCCATGTTGAGAAACTTTGACATGACCGCTCGTTATGTAGATCAAGGTGGTGGAAAAAGAAAAGGAAGCTTTGCGATCTATCTGGAACCATGGCATGCTGATATCAAGGATTTTCTTGAACTGAAAAGAAATCACGGAAAAGAGGAAATGAGAGCAAGAGATTTGTTCTATGCGCTTTGGATTCCTGACCTTTTCATGAAAAGAGTGGAAAAGAACGAGGAATGGTCTCTTTTCTGTCCAAATGAAGCACCAGGACTTTCTGACTGCCATGGAGAAGAGTTTGAAAGATTGTATGAAAAATACGAGCGTGAAGGAAAGGCAAGAGAAACTATCAAGGCACAAGAACTTTGGTTTGAAATCCTTGAGTCTCAAATCGAGACCGGAACTCCATACATGCTTTACAAAGATTCAGCAAATGGAAAATCCAACCAGAAAAATTTGGGAACCATTAAGTCCTCAAATCTTTGTACAGAAATCATAGAGTATACTGCACCTGACGAAGTTGCAGTTTGTAACCTAGCATCTATTGCACTTCCAAAATTCATTACAACTGGACCTGATGGAAAGCTTTATTTTGATCACGAGAAGCTCTATGAGATCACCAAAGTTGCAACCAAGAACCTCAATAAGGTAATTGATATTAACTACTACCCAGTAGAAGAAGCAAGAAGATCCAACTTCAGACATAGACCAATTGGTTTGGGTATACAGGGTTTGGCAGATGCATTCATCATGTTGAGAATGCCTTTTGATTCTGAAGAAGCAAGAGGGCTTAATGAAGACATCTTTGAGACCATATACTATGCTGCAGTAGAAACTTCCATGGAGCTGGCAAAAACTCAAGGAACTTACGAGACCTATGAAGGAAGTCCAGCTTCTCAAGGTATTCT
Organism: Algoriphagus boseongensis; assembly: GCF_004362805.1. Classification (GTDB taxonomy): domain Bacteria; phylum Bacteroidota; class Bacteroidia; order Cytophagales; family Cyclobacteriaceae; genus Algoriphagus; species Algoriphagus boseongensis. The sequence continues at coordinate 1,492 of NZ_SNYF01000007.1, read as the reverse complement.
TCAGTTTGACATGTGGGGAGTTACTCCAAAATCAGGCAGATGGAATTGGACTGACCTGAAAGAAAAAGTGAAGAAATATGGCATGAGAAACTCTCTCTTGGTTGCTCCAATGCCAACTGCTTCCACTTCTCAGATTCTTGGAAATAATGAATGTTTCGAGCCATACACTTCAAACATTTATACCCGAAGAACTCTCTCAGGTGAATTCATCGTGGTGAACAAGCACCTCATGAAAGATTTGATCAATCTTGGTCTTTGGAATGAGAACATGAGAAATAGACTTATTTCGACCAATGGATCTGTTCAAAACGTGCCTGGAATCCCACAAAATATCAAGGATCTTTACAAGACCGTTTGGGAAATCTCTCAAAAAGTGATCATTGACATGGCCGCTGATCGAGGTGCATACATTTGTCAATCTCAAAGTATGAACGTGTTTATGCAAGATCCTAACTTCGGAAAGCTTACTTCTATGCACTTCTATGCTTGGAAAAAAGGATTAAAAACAGGTATGTATTACCTAAGATCTCAGGCTGCTGCAGCTGCAATCAAATTTACCTTAGACAAATCTGCTTTGGAACCTAAAGTAGAAAAGGCCAACGAAGTAGAAACCATAAAAAATCAAAAGCAGGATGCAATCGCATGTTCTTTGGATAATCCAGAAGGATGCGAAATGTGCGGAAGCTAAAATCTAGAGTTCGTAAAATGGAGAAAGGCGCTTGATAGTTTCAAGTGCTTTTTTTTTGAATTAAATTTCAAGACATGGAAAAAGAACAAGTAAAAAATAGACTTTCCAAATTAGAAGTAGATACTCCTGCGAAATTTGGAATCATGACACCTCAACATATGGTGGAGCATCTCATTTTAACACTCAAGATTTCAAATGGGAGAATTAAAATTCCGGATTTTGAGCCTACAGAAAAGCAACTCGCTCAGAAGAATGCTTTGATCCATACTGATATGATATTTCCAATTGGTGCAAAAGCACCAGGATTGAATGATCAATTGATGGATCTTAGATTTCCAAGTTTGGAAGCTGCAAAGGAGGAATTAATTAAAAGCATTCAGGGATTCGAAGACTACTTTTCACAAAATCCAGAAGCAAAACCAACCCATCCACGATTTGGAAAATTAACTCAAAATGAGTGGATAATCTTCCATGGAAAACATATTGGCCACCACTTGGGCCAGTTTGGAGTTTAAAAAGTATAAAATCTGGTAATAAAAATTCCAGCTTCCAGCTGGCTTGAATCATATTATAGCCCCTTGACCATTGTCGGCTTCTTTCCTGTGTGCTAAGATGCAAAAGTATCCTTTATAGGTCTTAGGTCTAGTGTCTAGTGTCTTTGTTCTTAACCCCTATAAACGCCAAAAGCCCTCCGAATGATCGAAGGGCTTTTTGAATAATGTGGCGGCGACCTACTCTCCCGGGTGTAACCCCAGTACCATCGGCGCTGCAGGGCTTAACTTCTCTGTTCGGGATGGGAAGAGG
>NZ_SNYF01000006.1 GCF_004362805.1 Algoriphagus boseongensis | reverse complement strand
ATCATTTGTACACGCTATGACTACTAAATTTCATCACAGCTGCCCTGTCTTTCTTCAGGTTTTTTTCGCCTTACATCACTTCAAAGAACTTGTCCTCAAACATTTTTGAGGCTAGCTGAGACCCTTGTCTCAAAATGCGAGTGCAAAGATCGGATTTTGTTTCTTTTTTACAAAAACCAAAAGAAAAATTTTCTTGTATTTTTTTCTCTTTGCTGCTCAGTTTTTCAACTTTCCCGGAGACGTTTTCTCGAATGGGAGTGCAAACATAGAAGTAGAAGACGGAATACGCAAGACTTTACCAAACAAAAATTTAAAAGAATTTGGGACAGCTCCAATTTCCTTTAATAATCAGGACTTTGCTTTTTTATATAAAGGGACTGTACTGCAGGGTTCACCAAACATTAAACTCTTACTGGCCTTTTGAAGAAGTGAAACAAGCCTGCCGTAAGCAAAAAGGGGAATTGGGAATTTCGAACATCCTTTGATTACAACTGGACGATCTTGGAATGAATCCATTTCCAATCCTGAGATTGATAATTCAGCAATATGTTGCTCCAAATTTTCCAAAGAGCCAATCACATAACCCTTTGAAACACCTTCTAGATAAGTACATACCAACATGTATGCCCAGGTAGGGATAATAGCATCTGCAGAACAAGAAATCGCCACCCACTTTTCCTTATAGACCGACCAATCCAAGTTTTTTAATGCTTGGCGAAAATCCTTTTCCTTCAATATCAACTCCTGAAAAAGAAAATCTTTCAAGTCAAATACCACACGTTCTTCCTGAGGATAGAAATCTTCCAAATTCAAAGAAATGATTGAGCTAGAGGCTACACGATTTACAATTTCAGTCATAAACTCAATAAGGGATTCTTCTTGGATTGTAGTGCTTTAAACTCTTTCAGGTAATTGGGCACGAAATAGGCGATGTCCTCAAATCTTTTCTGGGAAAATTTCTCAAAAGCCAACTTGCCCATATTCGATGCAGAAAAAGAAGTTTGATTAAGAAAAACCGCATTCGGACTCTTTACCACATCCTTCATTTTTTCCAAGGCATCGCCGACAAAATAAACCCTGCTTGACTCCAATAAGTTCTGAAATGCTGTTTCCTCTAAAATGATGGATTCAATTTGCGAGGCAGGCTCAAATTTGAAATCGAAGGTTTGAGAAAAAACTTCCATTCTTCTGGCATCTAAAACGGCAACAATCCACTCTCCTTCTTTTGCCTGAACCGAAGTTGCCAGAGCCTGAAGCGTATTAATTCCGATCAACGGCTTGTCCAATCCATAAGCCAAACCTTTTGCCGTAGAGACACCAATTCTCAACCCAGTATAAGAACCAGGTCCTTCCGATACGGCAATTGCATCCATGCTTTTATAATCGAGATTGGCATTTTTTAGAACCTCAGAAATCAGCCCCATCAATTTTTCTGCATGGGCTCCAACTTCATTGATTTCAGCAAGCGCAATTAACTCCCCTGAATTATGGATTGCTACCGAACAAACAGAAGTAGAGGTCTCTATGGAAAGAATTATGGCCATATTATTTCACAGAGGCTGTCAAAGTCTGTGTGATTTTGGATGGATTATTTAGATAACTTTTGGCCAACTCAACAGCAGGATCTTCATCTAATCCAGCTTCAATCATTCCCTCTTGAAAATAATACCGAGAAACAATTTCCTCGCTTAGGATTTTTTTGATCTCAGGTTTGTAGGTTTCCAAATCCGATTCCTTGCTATGATTAACCTTGGTTTTTATTGCTTCCAACTGGGATTTGATCTCTTCGAAATACGGCTCCTTTTCTACATACTTTTCCAAATCCTTCACAGATTTTTCAGTGTAGGTAGTATAGTCATAGTCTTTTCCAACCAGAAACTTTTTAAAATCCTCATAATCCTGATCCGATATCGCAAAAGTCATAGGATTGGAAATTGCGGGATGCTTATAGAAATATTGAGTAGCAAAATCAAAAACATGATTGCCTGCCACTAAAGTATAGGAAATAGGAGCATAGGTAACCTCTTCCACTTTTTCATCAGGCTCGATTCCAGCGCCATCTAAAACAGTCCTTCCATTGGCAGTCTTAAATGCCTTTCTCAATGAATCCGGAACTGTGGTCACAGCTCCATTCTCTCGGGTTTGCGCATAATCAATAGCCTGAATACATCTTCCGCTTGGGATGTAATATTTAGCTGTAGTTATTTTCGCCTGTGCATTATAGGTCAAAGGAATGGTTGTTTGAACCAAACCTTTTCCAAATGACTTTCTTCCCACCAAAACAGCTCGATCATAATCCTGCAAAGCACCAGCAACAATTTCAGCTGCTGAAGCACTTCTTTCGTTAATCAAAACAACCAAAGGAATTTCCTTATCCACAGGAGTTTTGGTAGTCTTATAAGTATAATTGACATTTTGAAGCTTACCTATAGTCTTTACTACTTCTTTCCCTTTAGGGATAAAAAGGTTGACAATTTCCACCGCCTCATTAAGCAATCCTCCTGGATTGTCTCTCAGGTCCAAAATCAAACTTTCCGCTCCTTGGGATTTCAAGGCAAGCAAAGCATTTCTTACCTCCACAGAAGCATTGGTCGTGAAATCACTTAATTTAATGTATCCCGTTTTCTCGTCGATTTTTCCATAAAAAGGAACATTCTTCAAAGTGATTTTCTTCCGGATCAAGGAAAAAGATAAGGTGTCCTGATCTCTCTTCACGACAACTTTCAAAGGAGTATTAGCGGGACCTTTGAGTAATTCTGAAACTTCAGAGGTGGGCTTACCTACCACATCCACTGAATCAATTTTTAAAATATAGTCTGCAATCTTTAGCCCTGAAGATTGAGCAGGGAAACCAGTGTAAGGCATCAAAATCATATTCCCTTCACCTCGGTTTCCGATAAGTGCCCCAATACCGGCGTATTCTCCTGTAGTCAAAACCCTAAAATCATCCGATTCCTCCTCAGGGATGTATTCAGTGTAAGGATCCAATTCCTCCAGCATCGCATTGATCCCGATGGTAACCAACTGGTCTGGATCAATCTCGTCCACATAATAGGAATCCAATTCCCGAATGAGGGTGGCGAATATGTCAATATTCTTTGCGAGAGCGAAAAGCTTGTCGTTTTTAACTTGAAATGCCAGCCCCCCAAGCATCAGCAAAAGTGCCAAAGGAATAAAAACAATAGGTTTTTTGATTTTTTGAATCATGGTTTAGTGATTTTTTCAGGATGATCCTGAGCGATTTTTGAGAGAATCTGAATCATTTTAGGCTCGATATCTCCAAATGACATTTCTGGTTTACCAACAAATATAAAGCCGATCAACATCCCATCTGAATCCAGTATTTGCTTGTGAATTCTGTAAGCTTCTCTCACCCTTCTTTTGATGTAATTTCTCCCAGCCGCTTTTTTTATTTTCTTTTTGGAAACGGAAATCAATACCTGATTGGTTTGTCCCGCAAGCTCAATTTTTCTTAATAGAAGAACTTTGAATGGGTACAAAAAAAAAGAGGAACCTTCGTTAAAAAGTTCCTTGATTAGTTTGTCGGCGTGAAGCCGTTCAGATTTTGTAAGCCGATAATTCATCGCAAGGACTGTACTCGTATGTGAACATACGAAAATCAGTGCAAAAGAATTACTTCTTCAATGTCTTTTCGTCAGACACAGTTAGCTTATGTCTGCCTTTTGCTCTTCTGGCTCTCAATACTCTTCTACCATTTGCAGTAGCCATTCTTTCTCTGAAGCCATGCTTATTTTTTCTTTTTCTGCGAGAAGGCTGGAATGTTCTTTTCATGATCGAATATCTTTATCTATTTGCTCCCTTGACTGTCCAGATTGAGTTTCACCCCAAAAAGGACTGCAAAGATATGGACCATTTTCTTAAATACAAATCTGACTTCTACATTTGTTTAGCAATCTAGGCTTAAAATCATGATTCATTACCACATTACCTGCCCAAACCCTGAATCTCAATTCATTCATATTCAATTGGAATTGGAAAACCAGGAGCTAGATCCTTTAAAGCTCCAACTTCCCTCATGGAGAGCCGGCAGGTATCAATTGGCAAATTATGCCCAAAATATCAGAGGATTCAAGGTTTTTGACACAGCTGGAAACCTTATTCCCTTTCAGAAAAAAAGTAAAGACCTCTGGCAGATTATTGGTTCTGGAAAACTTCTCGTGAATTATGAGTATTGGGCAGGAAAAATGGATGCAGGTAGCGCTTGGGTTGATGATGAGCAAGTGTACTTTAATTTAGTCAACTGCTGTTTCGAAGTTTTAGGCCAAAGCTCCGAGGAAATCTTGGTGACTCTGGAGCTCCCGGAATTTCCAGATCAGATAAGCACATTAATTCCTGTTTCCAAAAGTTCCTGGAAAGCTGCCGATTTCCAAATGCTTGCTGATTCCACCATTTTGGCTTCAAAAAAACTTATCCATTGGAATTACAGGGCTGGTGATTCTGATTTTCACATTTGGATCCAAGGAGAAGTTCATTTTGAAAAAGGGAAATTTATTAGCGCTTTCGAAGCTTTCTCGAAAAAATTAATCCAAGACTTCGGAGAATTCCCAGAACCTGAATATCATTTTATTTTCCAACTCCTCCCTTACCCACATTATCATGGAGTTGAGCATAGAAGAGGGACAGTGATCACTTTTGGCCCGGCTGAAAAACTAGCTGAACCAGAGGAAATGGAGGAGCTTTTGGGAGTGAGCTGCCACGAGCTATACCATGCTTGGAATGTCTGTAGAATCCGTCCCAAAGAACTTTTGCCCTATGATTTTTCCAAAGAAACCTATACTGAAGCTGGCCTAATTCTCGAGGGAGTAACGACATATTTGGGTGATATGTATCTCTTGAAGTCTGGGGTTTATAAGTTAGAAACCTACCTCAAGCACCTGGCGAAAGTCATCCAGCGAGAAGCAGATAATTTCGGATGGAAAAATTATTCTATCCTTGAATCCTCTTTTGACCTTTGGCTGGATGGATATGTACCTGGCATACCGGATAGAAAAGTGAATATCTACACTAGGGGAGCCATTCTTGCCATGGGGTTAGATGCAATCCTCATCAATTCAAGGAGTTCTCTTCGTGTAGTTATGAGAAGAATGTGGGAACGATTTGGAAAGCCCAATTTGGGATATACCTTTTCGGATTTTCAAGAAATCATTGCTGAAGAGGCAGGAAGTCGGAAATTGATTGAAGACTTTTTCGAAAGGTTCGTGTCAGGGCATAAGGATTATTTTGGTGAATTCAAAAGGCTCCTTAATTCATTGGGAATTCAATGGAATGAAGATTTTGATCAAAACCCTCTTCTTCATGAATTTGGAGTAAGGATTAATGAGCTAAAACAAATTACCCAAATCCATCCTGAATCTGACGCCTATAAAAAGCTGATGAAAGGGGATGTGATTTTGGAAGAAAATATTGAAGAAGAAAAAAAGGCAGCACTAAAAATCAACCGAATGGGACGAGTCATTTCAGTAAACCTTGATTCTTCAAAAGGACTTTTCTTTCCGAAGATCTCCCTTTCTTGTCCACAAATTTTGGAATCCACAAAAAACTGGATGAGCTAAAAAAACCTCCAAGAAATCTTGGAGGCCGGACTCTTTTTTATTGAAAATCCGAGTCAGTCAAGGATTGATTGAATTTTAAGGAAGTGATCTTAGCTTCCAAAGCCACTGGCAGCATAGGGTTTTTAATACTAAGCATCATTGGAAATAAAATCCCGTCCTGCTCTTGATAGTCAGAATAGGTAATCTCACCCGTGGCATCGCTACTCGTCTTGTGTTTGAGACCTGTCGATTTGGAGTAATATTCCTTGGTGATCATTCCATTTGGCAGGGTGATTTGTAGCCCAACTACTTCCTGGCCGTCCATGACAGATTCTCCCAATGAGCTCAATTGATACCCTAATTCAGAATAATGCGCTTCTGGGAAAACATAAGTTTGTGCTTTGAGCATAGCCACCATTTCCTCCGGAAGCTCCTGAACTTGACCCATAGCCACTACCTGCGCTTTTCCATTGACCAGTAAAGTCTTCTGCATGACATTTCCAGAAACCGCAGTAGACTGCATCATTCGCTGATTTTCTGCATCAGAAATTGACTTGATCTCAATGGATTGACCTTGGAAATTAGCCAAAGCCGTCATGGATACATTTTTGATTTTAGCTAGTTTTTCCTCTCCTCCAATTGCTTGAAGGTATTTTGCCAAGATCTCTTCGGGGTCATTTTCATCTACTACTTGCTCATAAGTAGGCTTAGAATTTGGCAAGAAAGCAGTCTCTGGTAAAGAACCGACTGCCAAAGAAGAGGCTAGAATTAATGTTGTGATTTTCATAGGATTGTTTTTTAAAAAAAGAAAAATCCCACAAGCAAGCTTGTGGGATTAGGTTTATAAATTATTTCACATCTGCATCTGCAACCGGAACATTAAGCTCCATTGAAGTCACTTTAGCTTCCAAAGGAACCGGAATCATGGGAGATTTGATGGTCCAAGTCATTGGTAAAAGAACTCCATTTTTTTCCTGATAATCCGAATAGAAAGTATCGCCGGAAGCTGGATTCTCATACTTGATTTTCAAACCAGATTCCTGAGCATAATAGTTGGTCAATTTTGCTCCGCTAGGTGCAGCAATGATCACCTTGTATGCCGGAGTTCCGTCCACATCTTTCAATCCATCCAAAGTCAGGGTATACCCATTTGCCTCATATACAGCTTCAGGGAACAAATGAGAGTTCAATTTAGCTTCAGCAAGTTGTGCCTCGTTCATTTCGATAGTTTGACCTTGAGCGCTTACAGATCCCTTTCCATCAGCCAAGGTTGTTTTCTGCATCACATTTCCAGCTACAGAAGTTTTCTGACCATAGCGACCATTCTCAGCATCATAGACGAAAGCGATATTCAGAGCTGTCCCCATTACATTGGCATCCATGGAAATCTTGGCAGTTTTGATAGCTGCAACTTTTTCTTTTCCTCCCAATGCCTTTAGGTAATTTTCGATTACCATTTCAGCAGTCATATCTGCATCGGCTTCCAACTGCTTTGCTGGAGAACCCATGTTATCGTATTCGATCACCTCTCCAAACTGGGCTAATTTCTCCTTGATTTCGGCGCCGTTACCAACAGTGGTAATCACGAATTTGTCAGGTTCGATCAATCTCTTGGCTGTGGCATTGATGTCTGCAACAGTAAGTGCATTTAGCTTTTGAAGATAACTAGCGTAGTAATCTTTAGGCAGTTTATATCGCTCAGTATTCAAAGCGAAGTTGGCAACTGTTGAAGGCTGCTCCAGAGATCTACCAAAGCTTCCTGACAATTCGGCTTTTGCCTTCGCCAATTCCTCCTCAGTCACTCCATTTTCTACCAAATTTTGGATCTCGTAGATGAATTCATAAACAGCTGAATCAGTCACCTCGGTACGTACAGAAGCATTGGCAGAAATAGTAGCTACCAACTTATCTGATCCAATAGAAGAATAGGCACCATAAGTGTATCCTTTATCCTCACGAAGATTCATAAATAGTCTGGAAGCTGATCCTCCACCCAAAATCTGGTTCAATACACGGCTGGAGATATAATCCTGATCACCGATTTTCATTTGAACCGGTTGAGTTACGTTGATTACAGACTGAACAGAAGAACTTCTATCCACCAAGGCAATTGCTCTCTTGGAAGCACGCTGAGGAACTGGATAGGTAAACTTTGGAACTTCACCAGTTTTCCAGTTGCCAAAATATTGGTTGACCACCTTCTCAGCTTCTGCCTTAGTCATGTCACCGACGATTGCCAAATAAGCAATATTTGGTTTGAAGTAGGTTTGGTAGTATTTCTTTACGTCATCGACGGTGATATTATTGATAGTCTTTTCGCTTTCAATCTCACCGTAAGGATGATTTTTTCCGAAAACTACAGAGGCAGAAAGTCTACTGGAAATCGCATTTGGATTGTCCTTGCTTTGAGCAAGTCCAGTCAAGGACTGCTTCTTGAGTTTATCCAATTCCTCCTGTGGGAAAACAGGATTATACAGCACATCCGCCATTAGTTCCAGGATTTTGTCCTGGTGCTTTTTCAGAGAAGAAGCAAACATTGAAGTTGAGGAAGCACTCAAGCTACCACCGATGAAGTCAATTTCTTGATCCAATTGATCTTTGCTACGGTTGGCAGTTCCCCCCATCATCATTTCTCCCACGAAATTTGTCATCCCTGCTTTATCCCCTTCGAGAATTGGATCTCTTTCCAAAACAAGAGTAAAAGAGACTCTGGGAAGTTTGGTGTTGTTTACCACAAACACTTTCAACCCATTGGGAAGTGTGAAGGTCTCCGCTTCCTTGATTTTGATTTCAGGAGCTGGACCAGATGCTGGCAATTTGCTTCGATCTACCTGAGCCATCAAGTCCAAAGCGACGAAAAGCGTCAATACAAAAGATATTGCTAATTTTTTCATTTCAATTCAATTGATAAGGTGAAACAATTATTCAGTAGCTGGTTGAGCGGATTTAGGAAGGTAATAAAGAACCACTCTTCCATTAAGGTTGAGATATTCTTTTGCTACTCGCTGCAAATCTGCTTTGGTTACCTTGGAATAATTATCCATTACCTGATTGATGTAATTGGTATCTCCAAAAATCACGTGAGCTTCCGCCAAATTTTCTGCGATTCCTGCCACGGTTGAGTTTCCGCTCACAATAGCATTTTCCATTTGGTTTTTCAGCTTGGTAAATTCCTCATCAGTGATGCCCTGATCCTGAACTTGCTTAATCAATTTGTCCACCTCGGATTCCAAATCTTTTGGCTCCACACCCATATTGGTGATTCCATACATGATGAAAATCCCACCATCCTCAAGCTCCAAAGGAATAGCCGCAATCACCAATGCCTTCTGCTGCTTGTCTACCAATTCCTTAGTCATCAGAGAAGAATTACCACCTGTCAAATAGGTAGAAAGCATAGATAATGCGTAGCTATCCGGATGATTTCTTGGAGGCAAGTTATAAGCTTGGATCACTGCAGGGATTTGGATATTGTCATAAATCACATCACGAACCTCAGCAGTTTTCTTAGGTTCGGTGATATTGGGACGATAGATTTCCTTCTTTCCCATCGGGATTTCAGAGAAATACTTTCGAACCATCGCCTCAGTTCCCGCATAGTCAATATCCCCAGCAATGGTCAAAGTGGCATTGTTAGGAACATAGAAATCCTTGTAAAATTGAGCGAATTCATCAATTGTCGCAGCATTTAGGTGATCCATTGAGCCGATTGGTGCCCATCTGTATGGATGCTCAGAGTACGCCCTTACCAAAGTCTCTGGAAGAATTGTTCCATATGGTTGGTTTTCGTAGCGCTGTCTTCTTTCTTCTTTTACCACTTCCCGCTGAGTTTCTACCCCAGTTAGATCCACTTTGGAATGAAGCATTCGCTCACTTTCCATGTAAAGCGCCAACTCCAATTCGTTAGAAGGAAGCAGTTCGTAGTAATAAGTGATATCGTTAGAGGTGTAAGCATTTAGTGTTCCTCCACGACTTTGGATGATATTCATGTATTGGCCACGGTCAATATTTTCCGAGCCTTCAAACATCAAGTGTTCAAAAAAATGGGCAAAGCCCGTACGCTCCGGGTTTTCATTTTTTGAACCTACATGGTACAATACCGAGGTTACCACGATTGGGGTGGTATTATCCTGGTGCAAGATCACATGCAATCCATTATCCAAGGTGAATTCCTTGAATTCAATTTTGTTTTGAGCTGAGGCGGTCAAGGTGAGCATCCCTAGCGCCAGGCCCATCAGGGTAGTTTTTTTCATAATAAAAAGATTGGATATAACTTCTCGTTGGAATATTACTGATTTAATTAATTTTTTGTTTTGCGAAATAAACATTATCACCGGAAAAGGAAGACAAAAATCTAAGTTTTTAGGGAATTTTCACTTGAAAATCCACCATTGCAGAAAAATCAGGACAAACGAAGAGGCTGCCCCAAAAGGACAGCCTCAAAATTCTTTAGGGATTTAATCTAGCCAAAATTTCTTTGGCTTCATGCCATTTTAATCTAGGTCCAAACTGACTTACAATTTTTGAACTCGCCATGGAGGCAAGCTTCCCACTTGATGCATAAGAATGCCCATTGGTGATTCCATATAAAAATGCACCTGCGAACATATCCCCAGCTCCATTGCTATCAATTGCTGTGGTTTTGTAGGGTTCGATATCAATAAAGGTATCACCATCAAAAATCATTGCTCCGTTTTTACCCATAGTAATCACGAAGTGCTTCGCCACTTTTTTCATCTCTTCACGGGCCTCAGCTAGTGTACTTTTCCCGGTAAATAGCATGGCCTCTTCTTCATTCGCGAATAATAAATCCACGCTAGCACCTATCACTTCATCAAATGGTTCCCGGAAATATTTTACCATTGCCGGATCAGAAAAGGTCAAAGCTACTTTTACATCATTTTCCTCAGCCAACTTCTTCGCATGCTTCATGGCAGCTTTTCCATTTTCGGAAGTAATCAAATAGCCCTCAATAAACAAGTATTTAGAATCTTTGATAGCAGAATCGTGGATGTCTTTGATAGAGAAATTTTGGGTGATGCCTAGATAGGTGTTCATGGTTCGCTCAGAATCTTCAGTCACCATCACCAGGCACTTTCCTGTCACTCCATTTTCCAAACTGTCGGCAGTCAGGGCAATATCCACCCCGGAATCATTTAAATCCTTCATATAAAACTGACCTAGTTCGTCATTGGCAACTCGAAAACAATAGAAAGACTTTCCGCCGAACTGACTTACTGCCACGACTGAATTCGCTGCAGATCCCCCAGCTTGCTTTTTAGCTTCTTTGTGATTGATCGCACCCATCAAGTGGTTTTGACGATCTTCATCTACTAGGGTCATCAATCCCTTTTCCACTCCATTATCAGTAAAAAACTGATCCGTTACCTTAAACTCAATATCTACCAAGGCATTACCAATGCCAGTCACGTCGTATTTTTTCATTTTTTATTTTGTATTGGAAAATTTTAAAATTGAAATATTGGAAAATTAGAAGATTGGGTTGGAGAAAACTTTTTACTTCATCATTCCATATTCGGCGTTGGATATTCGATTTTAAACCTCTATAAATCAATTATTTAATTCAATGTTCGAAGTTCAAAAAGGCCTCGTAAATCGTAAATCTAAATTCGTCAATCGAAAATCGGATGTCTCTGGAAAGGCTTTTCTCTATCGAATAAGTACCGATAAGTATGATGTGTTTTATAAATAGTGGCCAGAAGCTGTTCACAAACCCGCATCATCTTTGGATTAAAATCTCCAATCCAGTTCATTTCGATGGTTTTGTAAGGAAAATCTGGCTTACCGCTCATCTTGTCATAACTGATAATCATTGCGCTTTCCACTCCTTTTCCTTGATGCTCAGGAACTACTCCAAAGACTAGCCCAAGCATTTTATTTGGTGGAAAAAAGGTCTTATACCAAAGGAATTTCAGTTTTCCGATCAAATCCATTTTCCCATTGACATGCTTGAAAATTTGATTGATCTCAGGAATCTGTATGAAAAATCCCACGGGCTCTCCTTTATAAAAGGCAAAGTAAATCAGCCTAGGATCGATGATAGGTTTCATTTTCCCAAACATAAGCTGAGCTTCTTTTAAGGCAATTGATTTCCCCATGTGGCGAGCCCAAGCCTTATTGTAAACTGTCATAAAGTACTCGGGAGCTTTTTCCTGAAGCTCTTTTCCCTTGATGTATCGGAAGGAATAATCAGGATTGGCCATGATGACATTAGCTCGCTGGATCATTTTTTCATCGAAACCCAACTCCTGCACCGGGCGCATATACGTGTATTGCTTGAAATACAGTTGGAAGCCATATTCCTCAAAGAATTTCTGGTAATACCCAAAATTCCAGGGCATGTTGTAGTTAGGCTCAGAAAATCCATCCACCAAAAGCCCCCACCACTTGTCTCGCTCCCCAAAATTGATCGGACCATCCATGGCTTCCATGCCTTCACTTTGAAGCCATTCCTTTGCCACATCAAATAATTTGAAAGCCGCCTCTTGGTTATTGATACATTCAAAAAATCCCACTCCTCCTGTGGGTTGCTTTTCCTTCATCTTGGGGTTGATAAAGGCAGCAATCCTTCCAATAGTTTGCCCCTTTTCATCCTGAAGTAACCATCGCTTGGCTTTCGCTCCATTTCGAAAAAGTTTATTCGTTTCAGGGTGAAAAAGCCCTTCAATATCCGCATCCAGCGGACGAATCCAGTTCTTTTCGTTTTTATACAGACGAACTGCCATCTCGATAAATTCTTTTTGATGGGCAGGCGTGGTGACTTCGATTAGCTTCATTCGGCGGGATTTAGATCGGCTAAATTAGTCCAAGTCGCTTAAAGCGCAAAAAATGCAATCTACCTTCCTCAATTCCTTTAAGGCAGGAATCAATCTCTGGGGTTCATTTGATTAGGATTGTCAATATCCCCTATTTTGAAAGGTGTATATATTCCAACCTTGACCGAAGATTCCTGTTCCTTGCTCACCATTTGAAATTGTTCCAAAAATTTCATTACTATTTCTTTTTCTTTTTGGTCTAGCTGGTCCGGAAGAAATAGCTATGGGAGAGGATTCCTTGTAATATACTTGTTGATCAAGCAGGTCACCCTCGTAGCTATAAAAACTCCAACTACCCACTCGGTCTGTTCCTTCTAAATTCCCAGAGGCAGAAACTCGATCTGATTCAGGAAAATAGAAATACCAAAGCCCATCGGCTATTCCCTTGGAGATCTTTCCTCTTGCTAGAATATTTCCTTGTTTATCATAAAAATAGCGTTGCCCATTTCCATTTTTGACTTTGCTTTTATCTTCAATTGAATCAGGAATTTGAAACTTCCCAACCGAAACCAACCTTCCTTCTTCATAAAATTCACCTTGCAAAAATTCTCCCTCTAAGTCGGTCAATTGCCACTCGCCTTCTCTTAAACCGTTTTGATAGGTACCCTTGTGATAAAAGCCGGGTAAAATTTCCAATTTCTCCACCCATTCCCCAACTGGAATTCCATCTACATATTGCCCCTGTGTTTTTAAAATTGAGTCAGGCAAATAAAAGGCAAAAGGCCCATCTAATTCTCCTTTTTTGAAGTTCCCTTCCCATTGCAAATCTCCGTCAGAATAAAAACCAAACCCTTTCCCTTCAATTAATCCATCACTGTAGGTCAGCGTGGAAATAATTTGCCCTGACTCAGAGTACTCCAGCCATTCTCCTTCTTTTTTTCCTTCCAAAACCTTCCCCTTCAAATGCAATTCCCCTCCCGGATAAAACTCTCCAAAATCCCCATCCAGAACTCCCTCTTTAAGGCTGGCAACTACTTTTGGTTTCCCATTTGGATAATTTTCAAGAAATGGGCCATTGGGGATACCTTTTTCAAATTGTATAATAAACAGAGGAAATTCCTGATTAAAGTTCTTTTTAAAATCCAGTGGGTCGGCTGGCTCTAAACTAGCGATTGGATTAGGGTCGGCTGTGGATTTGGAATAAACTTTCCACTCCCCAGTTTTCTCTCCTTCTGAAAGTATTCCAACTCCAACAACATTCGTATTTCCAAAATAAAAGTAGGAAAGCTGTTCTGCACCCGGAGACTGAAAGAAAAGTAATACTCCCAAAATAATATTTACCATGGCCTCATTTTTAAAAACTTACATTTCCCAATTAGACTATAAATTAAAAAATAACCTGAAAATGAACTAACCAGACTCTTAAGCACTCCTATCCGATTTACAACTTAACGTAAGAACTGCCCCATACTACTAATATTCCCCTGCATGGATTCAAACCTATTAAACATTTGGGAGGAATTCAGATGGGTAGTCCGATAGTTATTGGATGTATTATTTCCTTTGGTCATATAAGTATCTTGTTTGGGGAAATATTGGATTTGCTCTTTCACATCCCCATTGTAGGTGTAAAAATTCCAGTTTCCAATACGATCTGAGCCTTGCAATCTTCCGGCTGCAGAGACCCGATCTGATTCAGGGAAATAGAAATACCAAAGCCCATTTTTCTTTCCTTTTACGATCTTTCCCCTGGCTAGTATATTTCCTTTTTCATCATAGAAATACCGTTGTCCTTTCCCGTTTTTGACTTTACTTTTATCTTCAATTGGATTTGGAGTTTGAAACTCCCCAACCGAAAGCAACTTTCCTTCTTGATAATATTCAGTTTGTAAATATTCCCCCTCTGAATTGGTCAATTGCCATTCTCCCTCTTTAAAACCATTCTTATAGGTTCCTTTTCTATAAAACCCAGGTAATATTTCCAGTTTTTCTATCCATTCACCCACAGGAATTCCATTGGCATATTGCCCTTTTGTTTTTAAGGTAGAATCAGGTAACAAATAGATATAGGTTCCGTCTAATTCGCCATTTTTGAAATTTCCCTCCCATTCCAAATTTCCATCATCATAGTAGCCAATTCCTTTTCCTTCTGCTGATCCTTTTCTATAGGTCATGGAGGAAATTATTTTCCCGGACTCCGTAAACTCTTGCCACTCCCCTTCTTTTTTTCCATCCAAGACTTTCCCTCTTAGGCGCAATTCTCCTCCCTCATAAAATTCCCCAAATTCTCCCTCAAATACTCCATCCTTTAGATTGGCAATGACTTTTGGCTTACCATTTGGGTAGTTTTCCAAAAAAGGGCCATTAGGGATCCCCTTTTCGAAGTGAAGGATAAACGAGGGGAATTCCTGGTTAAATTTTTTGTAAAATTCTTCAGGATCGGCCTGCTCCAAACTGTTTTTGGGATATGGATCAGGGTTAGTTTTGGAGTAAACTTTCCACTCCCCAGTTTTCGTACCATCCGAAATTAATCCTAATCCAATGACATTGGTGTTGCCAAAATAGAAGTAAGCGGAATCCAAAGCTTGAGTAGGAGAAAACACTGAAAGCAGTATGAAAACAAGGGTAAACATCAGAAAAATTGTTTGGTTGGCCACAAAATACAAAAGCCTGGGTAGAATTAAAACCCAGGCTTTCATCAGTTTATCGTTTTTTCATCAGTCTTCGACAGTCGCATACAAATCAAACTCCGCCGCACCGGTGATTCTATAACTGTCCTGGTTCTCCAGAAGCAGGATCATATTCTAATATTAATACTCTTTTCGGAACAGCAGAAAATCTAAAACCAAATCCAAATGATTAATTCCCTTCCCACCATAATCACTCCCCAAACCATCAATGCATAGATAAATGCATTTCTTTTAAATTTCCATTTAAAATTAAACTTGTGAAATCCCACCTTATCAGGTATTATGACGCGTCGATAATCATAATATCCCCATCCAAAAAGAGTCAATCCTATTAGGATTTTAAAAAATACAGAAAGATCATTCATATATTTCTCTTCTATGCCCAATTGCAATAACCTCAATGGATAAAATGCTATCCTCTATTTCATAAATAATTCGGTAATCCGATACTCGAATTCGATAGGCGTCTCTGCCTTTCAACTTTTTATATCCTATGGGTCTGGGATTTTCTACCAAATTATAAATAGCCTCTTTCAAGCTTGAAAAATAGGGTTCAGGAATCTTAGCTAGAGATTTAATTGCAGATTTTTTAATGGCAATTTGATAAGCCATTATTTTTCTTTTCGGAGAGTTTCAATCAAGTCAAAAGCCTCATCAATTGGTAAAGATGTTTCGTCAGATTTCTTTACCTGATCATAAAGCTTTACATCCTCCAATTCTTCGATCTTTCCAACCAAATCTTCAAACTCTTTGACAGAAATCACCACGGATATCTTATTCCCTGCTTGGTCTGTGATGTATTTTGGATTGATTGTCAGCATGATGAAAGATAGTGATATTGTCAGACAAATTTAAAAACGATTCTCCCAACTTTGAGTTTCGCTCTCTACCACAACCATAATCTGGACCATTATTCTTACCCGGCTACATCTCCATACAAATCAAACTCCGTTGCATCGGTGATTTTTGCCTGGACGAAATCCCCTACTCGGCAATAATACTTGGATGCATCAATAAGCACTTCATTGTCTACTTCTACTGAGTCGAATTCGGTTCGGCCCACAAAATGCCCTCCTTCTTTTTTATCAATCAGCACTTTATAAGTCTTGCCAATTTTCTCCTGATTGAGGTCGTAGCTGATTTGCTCCTGCACTTCCATCAGGTGATTGGCTCGATCCTGCTTTTCTTCCTGAGAAAGTTTGTCTTCCATGGAGAATGCATGGGTGTTTTCCTCATGGGAATAGGTAAACACGCCCAATCGCTCAAATTTCATTCGCTCCACAAAATCCACCATCTCCTGAAATTCTTTTTCTCCCTCACCTGGATGTCCCGCGATCAGCGTGGTACGAATCGCAATCTCTGGAATCATATCCCGAATGCTATGGATTAGCTCCTCTTGCTTCTCCCGGGTAGTTCCTCTTCGCATGGCCTTCAGCACATCCGTGGAACCATGCTGCAAAGGAATATCCAAGTATTTACAAATATTCGGACGATCTTTCATCACTTGGATCACGTCCATCGGAAAGCCAGTCGGATAGGCATAATGTAAGCGAATCCAATCGATCCCTTCCACATCCGCCAATCGATCCATCAATTCTGCCAGATTTCTCTTTTTGTATAAATCCAACCCATAATAAGTCGAATCCTGAGCAATCAACAACAGTTCCTTGGTGCCATTTGCAGCCTTATGCTGAGCTTCTTTGACCAATTCTTCAATCGGTCTTGAAATATGCCCTCCACGCATCAAAGGAATGGCACAAAAAGAACAAGGTCGGTCGCAACCCTCGGAAATCTTCATGTAGGCATAGTGCGCCGAGTGCGTTAGCAGTCGCTCTCCCACCAGCTCATGCTTGTAGTCTGCCTTGAATTTTTTCAATATCGCAGGCAAATCCCTAGTTCCAAAAAATGCATCAACTTGGGGAATTTCCTTTTCCAAATCGTCCTTGTAACGCTGAGAAAGACAACCAGTCACATATACTTTATCCACCAAGCCTTGCTCTTTGGCATCCACATATTGGAGAATAGTATCAATCGACTCCTGCTTAGCATTGTCGATGAATCCGCAGGTATTGATGATGATAATATTGTTGTCATCTGAGTTGGACTCGTGGCTGGCGTTGATTCCATTTCCTTTCAATTGGGTCAAAAGGACTTCCGAATCCACCAGGTTTTTAGAGCAACCCATGGTGATGATATTGACTTTGTCTTTCTTTAATGTTCTCGCTTTCACAGAATTCGCTTCAATTTGGGAGGGCAAAGGTAGGTAAAAAACCGCTTCACGGTTTTTTTATTGAAAAATTGGAAGATTAGAAGATTGAAAAATTGCTTGTTCCCCAACCCTTTCTTTTAAAATTGAACAATTGACTTCGCCTAATTTTCAAATATTCCAATTTTCAAATTTTTCAATTTCTCCCACTTAACACATTGGTAAAACAACCTTAACGCTGTGCTTCGTATTGGGGAAAATCCTTTACCTAATTTCGTGCCGTACAGCAAATACTTTTTAACTCCTTGCATTTACTTTTTGCCCCGATGTGAATCGGGGCGCTATGCAAGGGAGGCCTTTTGAAATATTCTTGGTCGATTTCATTCCTTAACTTACCTTAGTTTCGAAATTCGACCTACATGGAAATCACATCCCAAAACGCCCAAAAATTAACTTTTGATAGAAAAAATTACTCGGACAAGACACTTTTAGCACTTTACAAATCCCTGATTACACCGCGAAGGATAGAGGAGAAAATGCTGATCTTATTGCGGCAAGGAAGAATCAGCAAATGGTTTAGTGGATGGGGACAAGAGGCAATTTCGATTGGAGCGGTAAATGCCTTGGCTAAGGATGAGTTTATCCTTCCCATGCACCGGAATTTGGGAATCTTTACGGGTAGAAATATGCCTTTGGAACGACTATTTGCCCAGTTCCAGGGAAAAGCCTCTGGCTTCACTAAAGGAAGAGATCGATCTTTTCATTTTGGCTCCATAGAGCATCACATCGTTGGAATGATTTCCCACCTCGGCCCTCAATTAGCTATAGCTGATGGGATCGCTCTGGCACATAAACTTTCGAAGGAAGAAAAAGTAACCTTGGTTTTCTCAGGCGATGGAGCCAGCTCCGAAGGAGATTTTCACGAGGGTCTAAATGTAGCGGCAGTTTGGAAGCTACCGGTAATTTTCGTGGTGGAGCATAATGGATATGGGCTTTCGACCCCAAGCGAAGAACAGTTTGCATTCAAATATTTCACAGAAAAAGGGCCAGGCTACGGCATGGAGGCTTTTCGGGTTCAGGGAAATAATGTCTTGGATGTGTATGACACTATCCTAAAATTAGCCGAGGATATTCGGAAAAACCCAAGGCCTGTTTTAGTCGAGGCAATCACTTTCAGAATGAGGGGACACGAGGAAGCCTCCGGTACCAAGTATGTTCCAAAAGAACTTATGGAAGAATGGAGCAAACTTGATCCTGTGGAGACCTACGAATCCTATTTGGAGTCTATCGACGTGTTGAATGAAAAGACAAAAGAATCGCTCAACAAAGAAGTTAAAAAGGCCATCAATGACGCTTTGGAGATTGCCTTTGCTGAAGAGCCTATCCAAGCTAATCTAGAGAAAGAGCTCGCTGACGTATATGCTCCTTTTTCTCAGGAAGTCATCGAGCCCAAAGGTCCTTCCACCGAAAAACGTTTTATAGACGCCATCAGTGACGGACTCCGGGAGTCCATGGAAAAATATCCGAATCTTATTCTGATGGGCCAGGATATCGGGGAATATGGTGGGGTATTTAAAATCACGGATGGATTCAAAGCAAAATTTGGAGGCGATCGAGTGAGAAATACTCCTCTCTGCGAAAGTGCCATCATCGGGGCTGGACTCGGGCTCTCTATCAAGGGTTACAAAGCCATGGTGGAAATGCAATTCGCAGACTTTGTCAGTGTTGGATTCAACCAAATTGTAAACAATCTGGCTAAAATCCATTACCGCTGGGGACAAAATGCCGACGTGGTAGTTCGCATGCCAACCGGCGCAGGTACTGCTGCCGGCCCGTTCCATTCCCAGTCCAATGAGGCTTGGTTTTTCCATACACCTGGACTAAAGATTGTTTATCCCTCCAATCCCCACGATGCGAAAGGCTTACTAAATGCCGCCTTGGAAGACCCTAACCCATACCTCTATTTCGAGCACAAACTGCTCTATCGATCCATTTCGGGGCCAGTTCCAGACAGCTACTATACCGTGGAAATTGGGAAAGCTGCTTTAGCTAAAGAAGGAACCCAAGTCTCGATCATCACCTATGGGGTGGGCGTTCATTGGGCTATTAAGGCTGTGGAAGAATTAGGGATTTCTGCTGATATTTTGGACTTAAGAACTCTTTTGCCTTGGGATCAGGAAGCAGTTGCTGCGTCCGTGAAAAAGACAGGAAAAGTAATTTTCCTGCATGAGGATACGCTTACCGGTGGAATTGGCGCTGAAATCTGCGCCTGGATTTCAGAGCATTGCTTCAGATGGCTAGATGCCCCGGTGATGCGAGAAGGAAGTTTGGATACCCCAGTTCCATTTGCACCTAATTTGGAAAAGCAGTTTTTGCCGGAGGTGAGATTTAAGTCGAAATTGAAAGAACTGATAGATTTCTGAGGAAAGAAATACAAATATCTCTATGAAAAATGGGAGACAAGTTGGAAATTGATGGAAAGGCGTTTTTATGAACTTGTCAAAACATCTCATTCTTTTCTGTGCATTTCTAATGTGTTTGAATCCACTACGAAATGCATATTCACAAACTATTATAGGCGGGCAAATTGATAATCGTGCCGGAATAAAAGGACTTACACTAAACCCTGCCAACGTCATCAATCCTAGGCTGAAGGCAGAATTCAACCTAATTACCACAAGTGCTTATATCGGTAATGATTACATCGCCCTTAGCTTGAAAGATCTGGACAAAATAGTTGACTTTTCCAGTCTTCAAAAAAATGTAGGAATCAACCCAAAACCGGACAACAACTTTGTCGGAAACCTGGATATCCTTGGCCCAGGATTTCAAATCAATCTTGACTCCAGAAACAGTTTAGCTGTTACAACCCGTGTTAGAACTTTTTTCAATTTGAATAACATAGGTGGGGAATTCTTCCAAACCATAATCGGAGAAGAAGATACAGAAAGCTATACCTTAGTTATGGAGGATGTTTCTGGGGTTGCTCAGGTATGGGGAGAACTTGGACTCACTTATGGAAGGGTTCTAATGGAAAAGAACAATTTATCCCTCCGTAGCGGAGTTACTTTAAAATATCTTGCCGGTGCAGGGGGCATGGTAGGTTCAAGTGATTTATTGGGAGGTGTCTATCTGGAAACCCCAAATACCCTAACCACAAGAGGAGATCTTAACTTTGGCTATTCAAGTGAATTTCGGTCAGGCGGTTCTGCTTTTGAAAAAATAAGACCGGGGTTTGGAATGGATTTGGGGTTAATTTTTGAATTGCAAAATCAGTCCAAAAATGAATATACCGATGGATATAAATTTAAAGCGGGAATTTCAGTACTTGATATCGGCAGTATAAAGTACACTGATTTCGAAAATTGGAACTATGACATGGACAACAGTGTCGATTTAGACTCGGTGGACCCAAATAATATAGGCGATTTTTTAGAAGAGAATTATTCAGGAGAAAAACTGGATCCCAACACCACCCTAGCCATGCCTACCTCTCTTCAAATCTTTGCTGATTATTCAATAAGCAATCGATTCTATCTTTCTGCTTTAGGGTCATTTTCTTTGCGAGAAATGGGAAAAATCCCTGCGAGTCAAGTAATAAACAGTATCGTAATTACTCCAAGAATTGAAACTGGATGGCTAAGCGTTTATAGCCCCATAAGCTACCGCCAATATGAGAAGTCAATTTCTTGGGGTGTTGGTTTAAGGATTGGACCTGCTACGATAGGATCGGCGTCCATCCTTTCCAGTCTCTTATCCAAAAATTCTAGAAGTGCTGACGCTTATTTTGGAATTCAGATTCCTATTTACCACAAAGGAGTTAAAAGAAACCGAGTAGATTCCTCGCAATGATACAACTCAAAACCGCCGTTCTTGAAGATCTAGTCAAGGTCCAGTCCATCGCCCACCGAACTTGGCCTTCTACCTTTGCAAATATTCTAAGTCCAGAACAGATTAAATACATGCTCGATTGGATGTATAATTTGAAAATGCTGGAATCTCAGTTTGAAAAAGGACATATATTTTTACTGGCTGAGGAAGACGGAAATGAACTGGGTTTCGCAGGATTTGAATTGAATTATGCTGAGAGACCTAAGGCCAAACTGCATAAAATTTATCTATTGCCGGAAGCTCAGGGTAAAGGCGTAGGAAAAGCCCTGATCTTAGAACTTGCTGAACGGAGCAGAAATTCCGGACAAAAAAGTCTCTTGCTAAACGTCAACAAATACAACCAGAAAGCCATTGAATTTTACCAAAGATTAGGATTCAAAGAAATCTACAAGGAGGTCATTGACATTGGCAATGGGTACGTGATGGATGATGTGGTTATGGAACTTACCCTTTGAATCCACTTTCCCAAACTATATTTCCTCCAAAACGGTCTCCCAAAGAACCAGTCCATTTGCTGAAGCTGTGGGAATAGGATCCCAAGAAGCATAGGGATTTTCGAGCCTTTCTTCAATCTGATTAGGAGAAAAATACCAAACAGCATGAACCATCTTTCTCACCTGATGGTACAAAAAACCTGTTCCGGTTACCTCAAAACAATATCTCTTTTCTGGAGAAAATTCAGAAGGGAACAATTCCGATTCATAAACTTTTGCGGAAAGAACCTCTCTTTCAAAATCTGTCTTGTTTCCTGAAACCTTGCAAAAGGCCTTGAAATCATGCTTCCCTTCAAAAAGAGAGGCATTCTCATTCATTTTTTCAAGGGAATTAATCTGATGGACCGAAGTGAAATAAGACGAGGCAAAGGGGTGGAACACCTCAGAATCGGAGAAAAAATAGCGATAAGTCTTCTGTCTTACTGATTGAATCAAATTAAACTCTCTGGAAATCTCTTGGACGCAATTTAGCCTGATTTCTCCTCCCAAATTCAAGTTCAAAGCAGACAAAAGAGCTTCGAAATCCACCTTTTCCTTTAGAAAAACCTGAAGAAAACCAGCCCGACAACTCACCCCGGAGTCTGTCCGACTAGAACCCAAAAGTCGAAAATCCTCATGCCCCAAAACAAAACGAAATACACGTTCCAGTTTCCCTTCGATGGTTGGCTGGCCTTGTTGCTTTGCCCAGCCTTTAAATCTGGCGCCGAAATAACTGATCGAGAATAGGTAAGAATATGGTCGGGTGAGCAAGGCTTTAAAATCTCTATTGGCTCCCAAAGAGCAGTCTCCTTGGTAGGCCAAGTTTATTTACGTAAATTGAAGAAACCCAAAATTACTCACTATGAAATCATTTCTTAGCTTTTTACTGGTTTTGGTAGGTTTTTCTGCCTCTGCCCAAACTCAACCTTCCAAGGATATTCAACTCAAAATGGCCGTTTTGGCAGCTCCAGAGGATCAAAGAGCAGGTGCGACAGTCTATGCTTTTGACGGAACTCTTCTTCGCAAAGGAAGCAATCAAACCATTTGTCTTGGAGATGATCCGAGTCGGGAAGGCTTGAGCGTATCTTGCTACCACAGTAGCGCGCAACCATTCATGGCTAGAGGCTGGGTCTTGAGAAAAGAAGGGAAAAATGCCCAAGAGATTTTTGACATCCGAGAATCCGAAGCTAAGTCAGGCAAATTGAAACTTCCGGATCAGGGGAGTTTGCTGAATGCCTTGGTCGCTGACGAGAAGGATGTCAATTGGTCAACTGGAGAAGTGAAAAGCTCTTACACCAGATCTGTGGTTTACATCCCTTGGGCGACTGCTGAAAGTACAGGCCTTCCACTTAAGCCCGCAGCTCCAGGACTTCCTTGGATTATGGATCCCGGAACCCACCGTGCACATATCATGATCAATCCAACGAGGAATTAATAATAGAACTCCCACTTTTCTAATTACTTTAATTCTTATCATTCAATACACCTCAAATTGTCTCTGTGGAATTTTATGAAAAGACATATTCTTCTATCATTCTTTTTACTTGCTTCAACCATATCATTTGCTTCCGATTGCCTAAGGATAAGGAACTTAAAAAAGGCCCAAAAAGAAGAATTTCTTGACAGCGATCTGATTTTTATTGGTAAAACAATCTCTATTAATCTCGATGGCTCTTATGAACTTGAGGTAATTGAAATTCTAAAAGGAACCTTAGCTGCTTCTACGGTACTTGGAGGTATTCATGATAAACTATTCGGAATGACACCTTTTGAAATTGGAGAAACCTGGCTGGTTTATACAATTAAAAATCAAGACGGAACAGTAACAATTCCAAATTGCGGTCTTTCAAGAAGTACAAGGTTTCCGTTTTATTATGGTTCACCTTATTTACCACCACCTCCCCCACCTTTAGAGTTTTCTCTTCCAATTTTTGAATTAGAAATAATCTGGCTTAAAAATCAAAAAAGAGCCTTGAAGGAATTGCAACGAGAAGTTGAAAGAATAAGAAAATGGGTAAAAAGGGACAAAGAAGTTTAAGATGTTCGTTTTTGAATTATAAAAATGGAAATCCTTAAACCTGAAGCATTCCTCTAAACTAAAAAAACCACCCCATTGCTGAGGTGGTCTCTGGATATATCTAAAGGAAATTTTATCCCAAAATTTTCGCAGCCAACCAATCTCCAACTTCGGAGGTTTTGTAGGCTTTTCCTCCATCTGCAATATCTTCAGTCACATATCCTTCAGCAAGCGAAAGATTTACTACATCCGAAATCGCCTGGGCTTCTTCCTTCAAACCGAATGCATAATCAAACATCATGGCAGCTGATAGCACGGTAGCCAAAGGATTTGCAATGTCTTTTCCCGCGGCCTGAGGATAAGATCCGTGAATCGGTTCGAAAAGCTTCACTTTTGAACCCAAAGAAGCTGAAGGCATTAAGCCCATGGAACCGGAAATTACGGAAGCCTCATCTGTCAAGATATCTCCGAAAAGGTTTTCAGTGATCAAGACGTCATAAGCTTTTGGCCATTGGATCAGTCGCATGGCAACAGCATCCACGAATTCGTATTCTACTTTCACATCTGGGTATTCAGGAGCCAATTCCTGTACGGTTTCTCTCCACAGTCTGGAGGTAGCCATGACGTTAGCCTTGTCTACACAGGTGAGCAATTTTCTTCTACCCTGGGCTGCTTCAAAGCCCATTCTAGCCAAGCGGACAATTTCTTCTTTGCTATACACATTGGTATCAAAGGCTTTGGTGCCTTGCTCATTTCTCCCCCGCGGCTCTCCAAAATAAATCCCTCCTGTCAGCTCCCGGAAGAATACAAAATCAACTCCATCCACTCGGTCCAATTTCAAAGGAGACTTATGTACCAAAGAAGGGAATGTAAATGTCGGTCTCACGTTGGCAAACAAGCCCAACTTCTGGCGCATTCTCAATAAACCTTGCTCAGGACGAACTTTAGCTTTGGGATCATTATCGTATTTTGGATCTCCAATTGCACCAAAAAGGACCGCATCAGAAGCAGCACAGATTTCATGAGTAGCATCTGGATAAGGATCGCCAGTTGCATCAATCGCACAGGCGCCTACAAGACCTTCTTTGTATGAAATTTTATGACCAAACTTTTTGCCTATAGCATTGACAACTTTTACAGCTTGTGCTACGACTTCGGGACCGATGCCATCACCCGGCAACAGTGCGATATTGATTTCCATAGTAGGTGGATTCTTCTTTTTCGGGGTTATACTTAATCGTTTCGATGATATTCAACATTTTTTCGGTAGCCATCATCGCAGAAACCGTTTGGTCTGGATCGAGACCTTTGGTTTTGAAAATTTTACCATAATCCCAAGTAATGACCGTCTCTACAAATGCGTCGGTCTTTCCTCCGGGAGGGATGGATACATGATAATCTGTCAGTTTGGGAAGTTCCCTTCCCATGGTTTTATAGATTTTTTTTAGGGCTCTCATAAATGAATCGTACTGACCGTCTCCGGTGGCACTTTCATCATAGAATTTCCCATGGATTCTCATTCTCAACTGGACCGTTGGTTTGAGGCCTTTGGAATGAGTCATGTGATAGCCTTCAATACTGATATTCTTGGAAATTGAGTTGTTTTGAAGGACATCAGAAATAATGTAAGGTAAGTCTTCTGTAGTTACACGCTCCTTTTTATCTCCCAATTCGATGATTCTTTGGGTGACTTTGGCGAGTTCTTCCTTTTCCAGAGAAATCCCAAGTTCCTCCAAATTCTTCAGGATATTGGCTTTTCCGGAAGTCTTTCCTAGAGCATATTTCCGCTGACGCCCAAATCGCTCGGGCATCAAATCATTGAAATACAAATTCTTTTTATTGTCTCCGTCTGCGTGGATTCCCGCAGTTTGGGTAAATACATTTTCCCCGACAACAGGTTTGTTGGCAGGAATATGCTGACCTGAAAACTGCTCCACTAACTTTGAAACCCGGAAGATCTTTTGCTCTTGCACGCTTATTTCAAGATCTGTAAAGTCCTTGATGATTGCCACAACAGATTCCAATGGCGCATTTCCTGCTCTTTCTCCCAAACCATTGACTGTGGTATGAACACCTGAAGCCCCATGAAGTAATGCTTCCATCACGTTTGCTACAGAAAGATCGTAATCATTATGGGCATGAAAGTCAAAATGAATATTTGGGAAGCGAGCTACAATGACATCGAAAAACTGGCTCACCTCATCTGGAGATAAAAGGCCCAAGGTATCCGGGAGCATAATCCTTTTGACCGGCTGAGTGGTAAGAAAGGCTATCAAGCTCATGGTATACTCGAAGGAATTTCTCATTCCGTTGGACCAGTCTTCGAGGTAGACATTCACATCCACCCCTTTTTCTTGGGCATATGCAATACTCTCTTGAATAGCCTTGAAGTGCTGTTCCGGAGTTTTCTTAAGCTGATGGGTTAAGTGGTTGAGAGAACCTTTGGTTAAGAGGTTCATTACTTTGGCGCCTGCTTCTAAGATCCAATCCACTGAAACAGGAGTATCAACAAACCCTAAAACCTCAACCCGATCCAAGTAATCCTTCTGAGCTGCCCACTGGGTGATCTTTTGAACTCCATCAAGTTCCCCTTCAGAAACTCTTGCCGAGGCCACTTCAATACGATCTACCTTGAGTTCTTCCAGAAGAAGTTTGGCAATCTGTAATTTTTCAGAAGGCAAAAAAGAAACACCTGAGGTCTGTTCTCCATCCCTCAATGTGGTGTCCATGATTTCTATTTTCCTATTTGCCTTCATTTTCTCTTTTTATCTGGAAGCCGCAAATACATCAATTTCACTCGACATACTCAATAGGTAATCGATGTCGTCAAAGCCATTTTGCATATTGCTTTTCTTGTATTCGTTGATATCGAAAGACTCAGACTCTCCAGTCGAAAGCAAGGTGATTTTTTGCTCAGGTAGATTTATTTCGATTTCAGTTTTCGGATCAGCAGTAATTGCAGCAAATAATTTATCCGCGAATTCAGGAGAAACAGTTACTGGAAGCACACCAATATTGAGGCAGTTATTTTTGAAGATATCTGCGAAAAAGCTGGAAACTACACAGCGAAAGCCATAATCATAGATCGCCCAAACTGCATGCTCCCGGCTGGAACCTGAACCAAAGTTTTTGCCAGCAACCAAGATTTTTCCTGAGTAGGTGGAATCATTCAGGACAAATTCTTTTTTAGGATTGCCTTCGACATCATATCTCCAATCACGGAAAAGATTATCCCCAAATCCCTCTCTTTCAGTCGCCTTTAAGAAACGGGCAGGTATGATTTGATCAGTATCTACGTTTTCGGTAGGTAAGGGAACTGCCGTATCAATCAGAACGGTAAATTTATCGTAAGCCATTTTTTTCGAATTGTAAAATTGAAAGATTGAAAAATTAATTTTCGAATACTTCCCTAGGGTCGGTAATTCTTCCTGTAACAGCAACTGCTGCCACCGTCAATGGAGAAGCAAGCATGGTTCTAGCTCCCGGACCTTGACGGCCTTCGAAGTTTCTATTGGAAGTAGAAACAGCATATTTCCCCGCAGGAATCTTATCGTCATTCATAGCAAGACAAGCAGAACAGCCTGGCTGTCGAAGTTCAAAACCTGCTTCTTCAAGGATTTTTACCAATCCTTCTTCGTGAGCCATTTTCTCAACCTCTCTTGATCCAGGAACAATCCAGGCAGTTATGTTATCCGCCTTTTTCTTTCCCTTTACAAATTCAGCTACAGCACGGATATCCTCTATTCTTCCGTTGGTACAAGAACCTACGAAGACATAATCCACTAGCTTTCCTTTAACTGGCTCGCCTGGCTGAAATCCCATGTAGTCCAAAGACTTCAGGTAAGTGGTCTTATTGGATCCTTCCATCCCTTCTGTAGTTGGGATTCTGTCCTTGACCTTGATTCCCATACCTGGATTGGTACCATAAGTGATCATCGGCTCAATATCCGCTGCGTCAAATTGATACTCCTTATCAAAGGTCGCTCCCTCGTCGGTTTTAAGAGTTTTCCAGTAGGCAACTGCTTTTTCCCAATCCTCACCTTTTGGTGTGTACTGTCGTCCTTTTAGGTAATTGAAAGTGGTTTCATCAGGAGCGATCAAGCCGCCACGAGCTCCCATTTCAATAGACATATTGCAAATGGTCATTCTAGCTTCCATAGAAAGATTTCTAATGGCAGATCCTGCATATTCCACAAAGTAACCAGTTGCACCAGCTGCTGAAATTTTAGAAATAATGTAGAGAATGATGTCTTTGGAAGTGACTCCTTTGCCGAGCTCTCCCTCCACAGAAATCCTCATTTTCTTTGGTTTGGACTGCATAATGCACTGGGTCGCCAAAACCATTTCTACCTCGGAAGTACCGATTCCAAAGGCAATTGCCCCGAAGGCTCCGTGGGTAGAGGTATGTGAATCTCCACATACAATGGTCATTCCAGGCTGAGTTACGCCAAGTTCCGGACCAATTACGTGAACAATTCCATGATGGGCAGAACCCAAGTCATGCAATTCGATCCCGTACTTTTTGCAGTTTTCCCGAAGTTTTTCAACCTGCATTCTGCTCAGCTTATCCTTGATTGTTTGATCTTGGTCTACTGTAGGTACGTTGTGATCAGGAGTTGCAATGGTTCGGTAAGGATATTTCACTGAGATTCCACGCTTTTCCAGGTTCAAGAAAGCTACTGGAGAAGTTACCTCATGGATAAAATGCTTATCGATGAAGAATACATCCGGGCCTGCAGGGACGTGGCGTACCACGTGAGAATCCCAGATTTTATCAAATAATGTTGTCTTTTCCATAATTAGGCAGTCACGTATTCTTTGACTGGTATTTTGTTTAATGCGTCCACAAAGGCTTGAGCGGATGCAAGTACGATATCTTTATTGGAGGCAAATCCATAATAAGGCTTGTCAGATTTGATCAGTCTCATATGAACCTTAGCCACATCATCACTTCCGTGGGTGATTGCCTGAATTAGAAATTCTTCTAAATCCACCTGAGGTTTTACTATTTTTTCTATGGCTTTCAAGACTGCATCTACAGGACCTACTCCTGATGAAGAAGCTTCATGAATATCATTTCCGATTTTTAGCTTCACGTAGCCATTCACAGATCCATTGGAAGAGTAACTGATATTTTCAAGCTCGATGAAATTGGATTCATCCATGTACTTTCCAACCAGCTCAAGCAAATCCTTTCTTCCGATATCTCTTTTAGAATCTGCCAAAACCAAGAAGGCTTCGTAAACTTCCCGTAATTCTTCCCCTTCTAGTTCAACGCCCAAAGCATCCAAATGGTGCTTCAAGGCTGCTCTTCCAGAACGGGCAGTCAAAACGATTGATGATTCCTCTACTCCTACTTCTTTTGGATCAATGATCTCGTAGTTTTCTCTATGCTTCAAAACCCCATCCTGATGGATTCCTGAAGAATGCGCGAAAGCATTTCTTCCCACGATAGCCTTATTCGGCTGAACAGGCATGTTCATCAGTTTGGAAACCAAACGGCTGGTTTGATAGATTCTCTGAGTAACAATATCCGTATGAACAGGAATGGATTTATGGCATTTGATAGCCATCACCACCTCTTCCATTGATGTGTTACCTGCTCTTTCTCCAATTCCGTTGATAGTAACTTCTACTTGTCTGGCTCCATTCTGAACACCTGCGATGGTATTTGCAGTAGCCATTCCTAGATCATTGTGACAATGGGTAGCAATAATCGCCTTGTCAATGTTTGGTACATTGTTTTTTAAACTGGCGATAATCGCTCCGTATTGTTCTGGCAAAGTATATCCAGTAGTATCCGGAATATTGACTACAGTTGCCCCAGCTTTTATGACCTCCTCGATGATCTTACATAGGAAATCTGGCTCTGATCGACCAGCATCTTCCGCATAGAATTCCACGTCATCAACAAACCGCTTTGCAAACTTCACCGCAGCAACACCCCGACGGATAATGTCCTCCGGAGTGCTCCGAAGTTTATATTGAATATGGTAAGGAGAAACCCCAATTCCGGTATGAATTCGGCCCTTTTTCGCATACTTGAGTGCAGCAGCAGCTACTTCTATATCTTTTTCAACAGCACGAGAAAGCGCACAAATGATAGGATTTGAAACAGCCTTGGAAATTTCCTGAACGGAATTGAAATCCCCTGGACTGGAGATTGGAAAACCAGCTTCAATAATATCCACACCAAGGGCTTCTAAGGCCTGAGCTACGATGATCTTTTCCTGGGTATTTAGCTGACACCCGGGCACTTGTTCCCCATCACGCAGGGTTGTATCGAAAATCCACAGCTTGTCACTCATAATCTTTGGGGTTTGGGTTTTAATTATTCTCTGGTCTCAACTGACGGACGACCGCACCGGCCTGCCACATTTCAGACTCTCTTAATTCTTTCAATTCAGCCTCAAGCTTTTCTCTGTAATCTGGCTTGGAGTTGGAATCAATTGATTTTTGAGCCTCTTTTCCAGATTTAACAGATTCATAAAGCGCTTCAAAAACTGGCTTGGTAGCATCACGGAAAGGCTTCCACCAATCCAAAGCTCCTCTTTGTGCAGTGGTGGAACAGTTAGCATACATCCAATCCATACCGTTTTCAGCTACCAATGGCATCAACGATTGAGTCAATTCCTCCACAGTTTCATTGAATGCTTCAGATGGTGTATGACCGTTGGATCTCAATACTTCATATTGAGCAGCAAAGATTCCTTGGATAGCTCCCATCAAAGTCCCTCTTTCACCTGTCAAATCGGAAGTAACTTCTCTATAAAAATCTGTTTCAAACAGGTATCCTGAACCTACACCAATTCCCAAAGCAACCACTCGGTCCTTAGCTTTTCCAGTTGCATCTTGGTAGATGGCATAAGATGAATTCAATCCTCGTCCTTCAACAAACATTCTTCTCAAAGAAGTACCTGAACCTTTTGGAGCAACCAAGATCACATCCACATCTGCTGGAGGAATAATTCCGGTTTTATCCTTGTATGTCACCCCAAATCCATGAGAGAAATACAATGCTTTTCCTGGGGTAAGGTGCTTCTTAACTGTTGGCCAAAGACTGATTTGTCCAGCGTCAGAAAGCAAAAATTGAATGATTGTACCTTTTTGACAGGCTTCTTCAATTTCAAACAGGGTCTCTCCTGGAACCCAACCATCTGCAATGGCCTTGTCCCAAGTTTTGGAGCCACTTCTCTGGCCCACGATCACGTTGAACCCATTGTCCTTCAGGTTTAATGCCTGACCTGGACCTTGCACGCCGTAGCCAATGACAGCAATTACTTCGTCTTTTAGAACTTCTCTTGCTTTTTCCAAAGGAAATTCTTCCCTGGTAACTACGTTTTCTTCAACGTTTCCAAATTTCAATTTCATAAGTCTATAGTTTGATTTTTAAAGGCCTTATGGAATCTCGCCATAATTGCGGTCAGCCTAAACGCTGAAACACTCCGACCGGCTCGATTTCATAGTATTGGATAATTTAACAGTTTGATTTTTAATAGGTTGAGATTATTTCACAAAAGAGTCAATGGTCAGCATTCGCTTTGCCACTGCGACTCTTCCGGATCTGGCAAATTCCAATAGGCCATAGCCTTTAAGAATTTCCAAAAGCTCTTGGGTCTTTTCTTTGTGTCCTGTCAGTTCCAGAACAATAAAATCCGGCTCTGCTGCAATGATTTTGGCATTGTGCTCACGGATGATCTTCTCCAATCCTGAATCCAAACGGGAAACAGGAATCTTATATAAAGCCAATTCCTGGTAAACCACGGCAGTATCTTCATGATAGAATGCCTTGATCACATCGATGATTTTTTCGATCTGGTTTACCAACTGAATGACTGTGTCCTCATTTACGGTGACTTCAATGGTAATCCGATGAATGCCTTGTAGGCGGCTTTCAGAGGCGGTAAGCGCATCGATATTGATACCTCTTCGGGTAAAAATGATCGTAATGCGATTGAGAATTCCGATGAAATTCTCAGTGATAACGAATATGGTATATCGCTTCATAGGTTGGAGATTAGCTTAGTCTTACCTCTTCTACCGAACATCCGGTAGCAATCATTGGAAATACATTGTCCTCTTTTTCGACCACGACCTCTAAGAAGAATGGGCCATCATGAATCAGCATATCCTCGACTGCCTCCTTGAGGTCAGCGCGGTCGGAAACTTTTTGGGCTTTGATTCCATAGGCGTCTGCTAGCTTGACAAAGTCTGGGTTATCCAGCTCGGTAAAAGAATAGCGCTTGTCAAAGAACATCTGCTGCCACTGTCTCACCATTCCCAAGTAATTGTTGTTTAGAAGGACAATTTTTACCGGGGCTTTAGTTTGCATAATGGTACCCAATTCCTGAATGGTCATTTGGATTCCACCATCCCCAACTACACAGATTACCTGTCTGGAATAGTCATACAATTGTGCTCCAAGTGCAGCCGGAAGGGCAAAACCCATAGTCCCCAATCCACCTGAAGTGATCTGGGTTCTTGGTTTTTTATAGTTGAAATATCTCCAAGCTATCATCTGATGCTGTCCCACATCGGTGACCAAAACTGCATCATCCGCCTTGTACTGATTGATTTGGTGAATCACCTCACCCATAGTCAAGCCAGTTTTAGTTGGTGTGATGTCATGTTGCACCACGGAGGATCTTTCAAGTTCCTCTAGCTCTCTGAATTTTGCCATCCATTCCGGATGGGATTTTGCCTGAATGGCTTCAGTAATCATGGATAAACTCTCTCTACAATCTCCCTGCACTGCCACATGGGCCCTTACATTTTTATTGATTTCTGCTGGGTCAAGTTCCAAATGGATTACTTTGGCCTGCTTGGCGTAACGTTTTAAATCACCTGTTACCCGGTCATCAAATCTCATCCCAACAGCTATCAATACATCGCATTGATTCGTCAATAAATTGGGAGCATAGTTCCCGTGCATACCAAGCTTTCCCACATAATTAGGGTGCTCTTGAGGTAATGCTCCTGATCCTAAAAGCGTAGATGCTGCCGGAATTCCTGATTTGTCCAAGAAAAATTTCAGCTCAGATTCGGCTTTCCCCAAAACAACTCCTTGCCCAAATAAGAGATAAGGTCTTTCGGCCTTATTTATCAATTCAGCAGCTTCCTGGATTATTGTTTTCTCAATGGGGTGGTGGGTTTTATAGGATCTAAAACCAAGACAAGGAGAGTAATTGAATTCACCAAAATCAACTTGGGCATTTTTGGTAATATCAATCAAAACTGGTCCCGGTCTGCCGGATCGTGCTATGTAAAATCCTTTTGCAATGGCAGGAGCTATTTCCTCCACAGTTCGGACTTGAATGTTCCATTTGGTTCCAGGCATGGAAATACCCACCACATCTGTTTCTTGAAACGCATCGGTTCCCAACAAATGCGCAGCAACCTGACCTGTAATACAAACCAATGGAGTACTGTCTATCTGGGCATCTGCCAAACCTGTGATCAAGTTAGTGGCACCAGGACCTGAGGTAGCCAGACAAACACCAACTCTTCCAGAAACTCTGGCATAGCCTTGGGCGGCATGAATAGCACCCTGCTCGTGCCGGGTCAGCACATGCTTGATCTGCTCATGATAGTCATAAAGCGCATCATAAACCGGCATGATTGCTCCTCCGGGGTACCCGAAGATCAGATCGGCCTGTTCAGCGATCAGTGAGCGTACGACAATGTCGGCTCCTCTCATCATGTCCTTCATAGGCTTAGAATTTATCAGTTACGCAACCTTCAGAAGCGGTTGCCACAAGTTTATTGTATTTTTTTAGCGTGCCTTGAAGGCCCTCGATAGACTTTGGAGACCATGACTTCTTTCGATTTGCAAATTCTTCCTCATCTACCTCCACACTCAAATGTTGCTTATCGGTATCAATGGTGATCATATCCCCATTTTTGATAAGTCCAATTGGACCACCACACCAAGCCTCGGGAGTTACGTGACCCACAACGAATCCATGGGTGCCTCCAGAAAATCTGCCATCCGTGATCAAGGCCACATCAGCGCCTAAACCAGCACCAATAATCATAGAAGTTGGCTTCAGCATTTCCGGCATTCCTGGCGCACCTTTAGGCCCCACATTTCGGATGACTACTACGTCCCCGGCTTTGACTTGATGGTCACGAATCGCATCATTTGCTTCCTTTTCAGAATCAAAAACCACCGCTGGTCCAGTGAATAAACGACCTTCTTTACCGGTGATTTTAGCTACTGCTCCTTCTGGAGCCAGATTTCCGGAGAGGATACACAGGTGTCCTGTTTCTTTTATCGGGGATTCAATTGGGTGAATCACATTCACTTTTGAAGGAACAATTGCCTGCACATTTTCGAGATTTTCAGCGACTGTCTTTCCGGTTACTGTCATACAGTCACCGTGGAGATAGCCTTTTTCAAGAAAATATTTCATGAAAGCAGGCAATCCTCCTTGCTCATGAAGATCCTCCATCAGGAATTTTCCTGAAGGTTTGAAATCCCCAATCATTGGAGTTTTGCTGTTGAGTTCCTTAAAATCCTGAAGGGTAAAATCTACTCCAGCCGTACGGGCAATCGCCAAAATATGAAGAACCGCATTGGTACTTCCTCCAAGTGCAATGGCGACTCTTACCGCATTTTCGATACTCTTTCGGGTTACGATATCCTTTGGTTTCAAATCTTTTTCCAAAAGAATCTTGATGTATTGATTTACCTCCTTGCATTCTTGACGCTTTTCAGGGGAATTTGCAGGATAGGAAGCTGAGTAAGGTAAAGACATCCCCATCGCTTCAATAGCTGAGGACATGGTATTTGCAGTATACATTCCTCCGCAGGCACCGGCACCAGGACAGGCATTTCGGATTACTCCGTCATAATCTTCTTCAGAGATAGTGCCTTGGATCTTTTTACCAAAAGCCTCAAATGCAGAAACTATATTTAGCTTCTCTCCTTTGTAATGACCTGAAGCAATCGTACCTCCATAGACCATAATTGAAGGTCTATTGATCCGCAGCATTCCGATAATTGCTCCAGGCATATTTTTATCGCAACCCGCAACGGCGACGCAAGCATCAAAAGAGTGACCCAAAATGAAAGATTCAATGGAGTCAGCAATGATCTCTCTGGAAACCAAGGAATAACGCATCCCTAAAGTCCCCATGGATGTTCCATCAGAAATCCCAATGGTATTAAAAATCAAACCGGTCAGATCTTGGTCCTGAGAAGACGCTTTGATCAAACCGGCAAAGTCATTGAGGTGCATATTGCAGGGATTACTTTCATAGCCACAACTCGCTATCCCTACAAAAGGCTGTTTCATTTTTTTATCTGACATTCCTGTCGCATACAGCATAGCCATACCGGCAGGATGCTCGGGATTATCACTTATTTCCCAACTGTACTTCTTTAGCTTATTCAGGGTCATAGGTTTGAAATAAAAAAGTGCCTCATGTGGGTGAGGCACTTTAGATTTTATATGCTGATTTATAATGGTCTAGTGCCTCACTTCGTAAATCCGATGAGAATAATAAAGCTTAGCAAGATGACCAGTGGATACATATCGTTTGTTGAGATTTGATGCTAGGTTGTCGAATCACATGACAATATTAAAACCCAAAACCGAGACTTACAATATTTAATTTGTCCCATACAGTTAAGGGCAAACTTTAATGATTGAAATAATTAATTTATGTAAAATATCCTATTGATTTCACGACATTTTCAGAATCAATTATTCGAAAATCTGCTGTTTTGAGATTGCTTCCGAAATTTTGTACTGAATTCAAGGGAATTCAAAATTTTTGAAAAAAAATTCTCTTTTATTTAAGGAAAAAATCCTTATGCTATCAAAAAATTAAAAAATACCCGATTCAATAGCGATTTAGCAAATGAATCTTTGGCAATTTTTCTGCATTAAAATTCAGTTATTTTTGCCCAAACCCAAAAAACGATGATCTGCTTTCCCAACGCCAAAATCAATCTGGGACTTCATATTACTTCCAAAAGAAAAGATGGATATCATGAAATCGAAACATGCATGGTCCCCATTCCTTTATATGATGCCTTGGAGATGATGGTTGATAAAAAATCAACTTGGACTTCTTCGGGTTTTGCGATTCCTGGTGAGCCCAAGGACAATCTAATTTTAAAGGCGGAGAAACTTCTTCGAAAAGATTTTTCAGGCCTACCCAACCTGTCTATCCATTTGCATAAAAATATCCCCATGGGAGCAGGATTGGGCGGAGGATCGGCTGATGGGGCTTTTGCGCTTACCTTAATGAATAATCTTTTTGACCTTCACTTAGATAATTTCTTCTTAGAGGAATATGCTGCAGAATTGGGAAGTGATTGCGCTTTCTTCATTGAAAATACCCCAAAAATTGCAAGAGGAAGAGGAGAAGTATTGAGTCCGATTGATCTTGATTTAAAAGGTGTTCATTTAGTCCTGATCAATCCCGGAATTCATATTGGGACAAAAGAAGCTTACGCAGGTGTGACACCAGCTTTGCCGAAAGTTGATTTGGAAGAAGTATTGCTTGATAGAAGCAGATGGAAAACCGAACTGGTCAATGATTTTGAAGCCAGTATTTTCAAAAATCATCCTGAGATCAAAAACATCAAAGATCAACTGTATGATTCAGGGGCTTTTTATGCGGCTATGTCAGGATCAGGTTCTAGTGTATTTGGTCTATTCCCTGAGAAAGCAGTGCCTTTTACTTGGAATGAACAATACTTCGTCTTCGAAGCTGAGCTATAAGCTAGTTGATTCCATGAAAAACTTTTTTCCTTCTGTTCCAGTAGTTTAAAGCAGGATAAATCAAAACGGAAATTAAAATGATCAAAGTCCCCAAATAAAACTGGGGAGTCATTTTCTCTTTTTCCCCAAAAACAATAACTGCTAAGACGATACCATAAACTGGTTCTAGGTTAATTGTCAAATTAATTGAGAAAACGGGTAATCGCTTCATTAATTCCACCGAGGCTGAAAAAGCATAAACAGTACATACCCCGCTCAAAATCAAAATCCAAACCCAGTCCATTCCCTTCCAAGCCCATTGGATGGGTTCACCATCTGTCAAAAAATGAGAAGATATCGGCATGAAAATTAAGGCAAATAAGGCAGCCGCTGCCATTTCATAAAATGTGATCTGATAGGGAGAATGCTTTAAGGTTAATCTTCCATTAAGAACCGAAAATAACGCGGCTAAAAACGCCGCCGCCAATGCCATACTTAATCCCAGCCAATACCCTGTTTCGAATTGGAAAATCACCAATAGTCCCGAAATCACCAATAGCCCCAGGGCGACTTCATACCATTTGATTTTTGATCTGTTTACCAAAGGTTCTAAGAAGGCAGTCCAAAGGGAAGTCGTTGCCATTCCAGCCAAACAAACGGAGGCAGTCGAAACCCTTGCCGACCAAAAAAACAAAATCCAGTGAAGAGAAATCAAAACTCCGACGGAAGCAATTTTTAATAGTTCTCGTGGGGTTACTGAAAGGGTTTGCTTTCGAAAATAAACTATGAGACCAACCCCAAATGCCGCAATCAGGGTTCGATAAAACACCAGCTCCAGTGAAGGTAAACTAATCAGAAGACCCAAGATTGCGGTGATTCCCCAGATCATGACAATGAAGTGAAGATGGAGGTAATCTTTTAAGTCGGTGGACCTCATTTATCTGGGGACAGTTTTGTACAACACAAGGCCTGTTGCTGCAAAAATGATATTTGGCAGCCAAACCGCTAAAATTGGGTAAGAAGAACCCGCTTCTGCAAAAGTCCTCGAAAGAATAAACAAAAGGATATATACAAAGGCCAATAGAAATCCCATTGCGATCTGAAATCCAGAACCGCCTCTGGTTTTTCTTGCTGACATGATAACTCCAATAAATGTCAAAATCACCGCTGCAAAGGGTGACATAAATCGCACATACCTCTCAATTTTGTAGTAACTGACATTGTCAGCTCCCCTACTTTCCAAAATCTTGATTTGCCGGCTTAATTCTGGAAGCTTGAGCGTTT
This sequence comes from Algoriphagus boseongensis, assembly GCF_004362805.1. Taxonomy (GTDB): domain Bacteria; phylum Bacteroidota; class Bacteroidia; order Cytophagales; family Cyclobacteriaceae; genus Algoriphagus; species Algoriphagus boseongensis. The sequence continues at coordinate 828,935 of NZ_SNYF01000006.1, read as the reverse complement.
CATGATGATTTTCTGGAAGGTCAAAATCATTGGGTGTAATGGATAAAACCGTATCTAGTTCTGTTCCTACGGAAAAATCTTCTCCGTCCTCCCTTAAAACGCGTAATCTCCAATTTTCTAGCCTCCATGCATTTTTTGTGGTATCCCAAAGAATTCTATCAGCCGAAAGTTTGGAGATAAGCTGTCCGTCTCGGATTTCCTCCAAAGTAAACTGATAGCCTGTGCTCGCGGTCCTGTAAAACCTGCTCAGATAGGCTAGCGTATTCGGCGCAACTTGAATATGAATATTGGGATCTGTAGCAGATCTGCCCGTTTCAAGATATTTGATTTTAAATTCCGTAACTCCGGCGGTAGCCCCAGGCAAAATCCAACCATTCATGAGGAAGCTAACTCCTCCAATCATGGCAGCGGCAAATAAAAAGGGTCTTAAAAGTCGAACGAAACTCACCCCCGAACTCAAAATCGCGATGATTTCAGTTCTTCCAGCCATTTTGGAAGTAATGAAAATGACCGCAATAAAAACGGTTATGGGAGTTAGGAGATTATTCAGGTACAATCCATAATTCCCCATGTAACGGATAATATCCAAAGTGGGCACCTGATTTCGGATGTAGGTGTCGTTTTTCTCGGTGAAGTCCAATACCAATACAATAAGGATCAGCATGACCACCACAAAAAAGTAGGTTTTCAGAAATTCCTTAATGATCAGCTTGTCGAGAATCTTCATTCTTACAGTCTAGTACTTACTTTTTTAACCATCTGATCTTTCCAAACGCCAAAATCACCCAGAAGGATATGCTCTCTAGCCTGGCCAACAAGCCAAAGGTAAAATGCAAGGTTATGAATACTGGCAATTTGAGCTGCCAAGATCTCCTTAGAAATGGTCAAATGTCTCAAATAGGCTTTGGAATAAAAGGAACTGGCATAATTGCCAATTGCAGGATCAATAGGAGAAAAATCCTCCTTCCATTTTTCATTTCTGATATTGATGATTCCTTCAGAAGTAAAAAGCATTCCATTTCTGGCATTTCGGGTAGGCATGACGCAATCAAACATATCTACGCCCAAAGCAATGCATTCCAAAATATTCGCAGGAGTGCCGACTCCCATCAAGTACCTTGGTTTTTCTGTAGGTAAAATATCTGTAACCAACTCTGTCATCTCATACATCATTTCAGCTGGTTCCCCGACAGAAAGTCCCCCGATCGCATTTCCTTCTCGATTTCTGGAAGCAATAAATTCCGCACTCTGAACCCTCAAATCCTTGTAGACTGAGCCCTGAACAATTGGAAATAAGGTCTGCCGATACCCGTATTTTCCTTCCGTAGAATCAAAACGATCAATGCATCTATCCAGCCAGCGATGAGTCATTTCCATGGACTTTCTTGCGTAGCCATATTCACAAGGGTATGGCGTGCACTCGTCAAAAGCCATAATGATATCCGCTCCTATTGTTCGCTGAATATCCATTACTCCTTCCGGAGAAAAAATATGCTTTGATCCGTCAATATGAGATTTGAAGGTTACCCCCTCCTCATTGATTTTTCGGGTGCCCGCTAAAGAAAACACTTGATAGCCTCCAGAATCTGTCAGGATTGGACGATCCCAACCATTAAATTGATGCAATCCACCAGCCTTTTCCAAGACATCCAGTCCTGGCCTTAAATAAAGATGGTAGGTGTTTCCCAAAATAATCTGGGCTTTGATATCCTCTTTTAGTTCACGTTGATGAACTGCCTTTACGGTACCGGCAGTGCCCACTGGCATAAAAATCGGAGTTTGGATGGTACCGTGGTCCGTTTCTACTCTTCCAACCCGGGCTTTGGTCTGTAAATCTTTTTTCTCTAGAGTAAACTTCATGACTTTCAAGCGTCCCAGGGGGACATCCTGCATATTGACTGGTTCAGCCTGCAAAAATATCCACTTATTCCTAAATGACTTGCTCAAATTGATTTTATATTTGCCCAGCAAAATCGACCTATGGGCCTATTTTTACTTTGGTTATTATTCGGCATCGGCATTGTCATTCAGGGGGTTTACCTTTTGGTGATTTTTGGGCGAACAGCTTGGTTTAAATCTTCCTCTAAATCCCATTCTTCGGAAAATTCTCCCGAAGGGGTTACTGTTTTGGTGGCTGCCCACAATGAATTTCAAAACCTTAAAACTCTCATTCCCAAACTTTTCGAGCAGGATTATCCGAAATATGACGTGATGATCGTCAACGACAGGAGTACTGACCGAACGAAAAGATTGCTGGAAGAGATGATGGAAAAATATCCCCGTCTGAGGTCAGTAACTGTCAAATATACCCCGAATCATGTCACGGCGAAAAAATTTGCTTTGACACTTGGTATCAAAGTGGCCAAAAATGACGTCATCCTTTTAACTGATGCAGACTGTATTCCTTCTTCTGATCAGTGGATCAGAAAAATGACGGCTCCAGTCAGGGAAGAAGGAAAAACATTCTCCATCGGCTTTTCCGGATATCAGGAGAAATCTGGAATTCTAAATCGATGGATTCAATTTGAAACTTTATTGACGGCCTTATTTTACCTTTCTTTTGGATTATGGAAAGCTCCTTTTATGGGAGTTGGTAGAAATCTTTGCTATCGAAAAAGCTTCTTCATGGAAGCTAAAGCATTTAAAGGTTTCTGGCATTTGGAAGGTGGGGATGATGATTTGTTTGTGAACACCTATGCCACAGGAAAGAACACAGGAATGGTTATCGATCCTGAAGCAACCACGACTTCCATCCCAAAGGAAACTTGGAAGGAGTATCTAGTCCAAAAAAAGAGGCATCTTCATGCCGGAAAATATTACAGAGGAGAGGACAAACAGAAAATCGGTTTGTATTCACTTTCCCATGCTTTGTTTTGGATCGGAGGAATTGGACTCCTGTTTTATTTCGGCTTTGGCAAGCAATGGGAACATTTTCTGGCTGTTTGCGGTATTATTGTTCTAAGGTCTTTACTGATTTGGAGCATTTTCCGATCTGCATCAGTGAAAACTCAAGGCAATGCAGTCTCGTCCAATGCACCGGTTAATGATTTCTTTTACCTCGTGTATTTTTGGGTTTTGGGCACTGTGTCTCATCAGGCAAAAGACATCAAATGGAAATAAACAACAGAGGTTTTTCAAATAAGGCGCTAGAGGATTTTGACCTTATTGACCAGGCTGTTCTTGAAAAAGATCAGTCGGCCTATGCTACCCTGATGAAGCGGTACAAAAAGGCGGTTTATTTCATGATTTTGAAGATGATCCGGGATGCAGATGATGCAGAGGATCTCACGATGGAAGCTTTTGCTAAGGCGTTCCGTAATCTTCACAGATTCAAAAAAGACTACACCTTCTCTACTTGGCTTTTCAGAATTGCCACAAATAATACCATCGATTTTATCCGAAAGAAAAAACTCAAGACCATGAGTTTGAATAATACGCTTTCGGATGATAGCGGAAATTCTGTCAATATCGATGTAGAAGACGATGACAACAATCCTCAGGATGAATTCATCAGGTCTCAACGGATCGAAATGGTCAGGGTCTTCGTGGACAAGCTTCCGCCTAAATACAGAAAACTGGTTCAGCTTCGCTATTTTGATGAGCTTTCTTATGAGGAAATTGCCCAAGAACTGGATAAACCACTAGGCACAGTAAAGGCGCAATTGCACCGTTCTCGGGAGCTTTTGTATGAAATTGCCTCAGGAAAAGAAAAACATATCTGATGAATTCCGGCACCCAGTTGATTTTAACCTATTTCCCCAATCTGACGGAAAAGCAAATCCAACAATTTGACCGTTTGCAGGAGCTTTATGAAGATTGGAATTCCAAAATCAATGTGATCAGCCGTAAGGATATGGAACATTTCTATGTACACCATGTCCTTCATTCCTTGGGAATAGCCAAAGTAATGGGATTCCAACCTGGCACTAAAGTTCTGGATATCGGGACTGGTGGAGGATTTCCGGGGATTCCTTTAGCAATACTTTTCCCGGATACCCATTTTCATTTGGTGGATTCCATCGGCAAAAAAATTACCGTAGTCAAAGAAGTTGCCAAAGCCCTAAAGCTTAGCAATGTAGAAGCTCAGCAAGCCCGAGCGGAAACCTTGGTGAGGAAATATGACTTCGTGATCAGCCGGGCAGTGACCCGAATGATCAATTTTTATCCTTGGGTGAAAGGAAAAATCAAACGGGAAGATTTTAACGAATTCCAAAACGGAATTCTTTATCTCAAAGGTGGAGATGTGGATGAGGAGATGGAAGAATTGGATAAGTCTTATGTAACCTACCACCTGAGTGACTATTTCAAGGAAGACTTTTTCGAGACCAAAAAGGTCGTTTATATGCCTTGGGAGGACAAGCGATAAAAAAAATTCAATCTGATGTTCCTCAATTAAACAATCAGCCTAATTACCATTGATTTTTTGTTCCAAGAAAGAAAACCGAAGCTCACTTCCATTGAACCTCAGTTTATCTTTTATGCCGATTATCCTTTTCAAAAAGCGAGCATTCATTTAATGATAAAATAATAATTCCACCTTCCGACAGTTCATTTTTACAGGTCAATATTGAAATTAATTTCACTGTTAAAACAAAATTTTAGTCATTAAACTTTTTTTAACAATTAGTCAATCTATTTTTATTAAATAATTACTATACTAGCAGTTGTAAAATGCTATTCAGTTCCCCAATTAGGTGATGCTTATTTTTTAGTAAAAAGCAAAACCAGGACGAATAGAATTTAGGTCAACCAAGGGTTGAAAAAGTAAAGAGCACGCATTTTAAACTTAACTGTTTTCATAAAACGTCCATTTAATCCTGGGCAAATCATCTTGCAAAGATGAGTTGGTTCCGATTTTAACATGGAGTCTCGTTTTAGTGATTGATTTTATTGTTGAAAATTATACCACTTAGAAAAAATGAAGTTTCTCCTTTCCTTCCTCCTTCTGCTTGCCTTCACTTTTACATTGCAAGCCCAATCAAAACTTACTATTCGGGGAACCGTCAAAGACACCACCGATGTCCCTCTCGACTACACCTCCGTACTTCTTCTCAGTCCAAAAGACTCTGCTTTAGTCGCTTATACTTTGACTAATAAAAACGGAGAGTACATTTTCAAAAACGTAGATCGCCAACCCCTGCTTATCAAAGCCACCTACATGGGCTACATACCCTTCCAAAAAGAACTGATATTCAAAGAAACAGATGAATTGGAAGTGGAAGAAATTCGCTTAACTCCCATCCTACAGGAACTTTACGAAGTAGTGGTGAAAGCCGCTAAAGCGCCTTTAATGATGAGAGGAGACACGCTCGAGTATGATGCCAGCAAATTTAAAGTGCCGCCCGGAGCGACCTTGGAAGATCTACTTCGAAAGCTGCCGGGGATACAAATCGATGCGGATGGAAATATTGTAGCCCAAGGCCAACAAGTTCAGAAAGTAACTGTCGATGGGAGAAGATTTTTTGGAGGAAATACAAAAATGGCTACCCAAAATCTGAATGCAGAGTCAATAAGCAAGCTTCAGCTATACGACGATAAGTCTGAACAGGCCAAGCTCACGGGTGTAGAGGATGGAGTGAAAGAAAAAACCCTGAACGTTGAGCTAAAGGAGGAGGCCAAAAAAGGAGGTTTCGGAAAGATTTCAGCGGCCGGAGGGACAGACGAGAGATGGGCATCCAATGCGTCTTACAACAAGTTTGACAAAACGGACCAATTTTCAATCATCGGCTATGGCAATAATGTCAACCAAACAGGTTTGAGCTGGGATGATTTGGAGGAGTTTAGAGGGAGCAGTGCATTCCAATTTGGGGATACTGGAGATTTCGGTTTTAATGGAAGTGGAGGAGTAACATTCATTTCTTTTTCAGGAGGCGATAGTGAGGATTCCTTCGAAATCCCTTTCAACAACCTAAGCTCAGGTTTTTCCAATAACCAAGCTTTCGGGGTCAATTTTAACCACCTTAAGGACAAAAAGGATTTCAGCGGCAATTACTTCTATAGCCGAAGTGACCAAATCATAGAGAGCTTCAATAGCAGAACCACCTTTCTTGAGGACAATTCATCCTTCACCTCCACCGACCAAAGTAGGCAAAACAACGTGGCAGGTCACCATCGGGCAAATCTTCGCTTTCAAAACGAGCTTGACAGCGCCAACACGCTAACCATCAATGCCAAGGGTAGACTAAGTTCACTTACTACCTCATTGGTGAGTTTTCAAGAGCTGATTCGTAGTAGTACCGAACAAAGCCAAATGGTGCGAAATAACCAATCAAATAAATGGTCTGGCGCCTTCCAAGGAACTGCAATCTTTAGACATAAATTCGAAAAGAGCGGAAGAAACTTTGCTGCCAGTATCAGTAATACTTACACCAATGCGGACCAAGATGGTATACAAAAAGCCGTTGCGGATCTCACTACTTCTACCGACCCCAATTCCTTTTTCAGAGATTTGGACCAGGTGAATCAGGCATTGAACACATCCAACCTGATCAAATCGAGCTTGCTTTTTGTCGAACCTATCAAAAAAATCTTTTTTTGGGAAACGTTTTACAATTTTAGCCAATCAAGGAGCGAAACGGATCGAAAAGTTTTCGATGTGGAATCAAGTGACACCCAAGAATTGAATCCTGATCTTAGCCGATTCTTTGACAACATAATTACCTACAATAGGATAGGCTCAAGTATCCGGTATGCCAACAAAGGTTCTAACCTAAGTGTGGGCATAGCAGCCTCCAACTACAAATTGAACGGTCAGTTTTCAGTGGTAGAGGGAAGTGAAATTCTAGGCACGGTGGACAAAAATTACCTCAATTTCACTCCTAATGTATCCTTCTGGAAAACTATGAAGGGCAACAAACGCATCAATGCAAGCTATTCCATGGGCGTCACCCCACCGAATATTACCGATTTACAACCCTACAAGGACATTTCTAACCCATTATATATTCGAGAAGGAAACCCCGATCTACAACCTGAAGTAACCCATACTCTAAATGCCGGGTACAACATGTACGATCCTGCTACTTTTATAAATTTCTATTTTTCATTGAATTCAACTTTCTATCAGAGCCAGGTGGTTCAAAATCAAACGATTGACCCCGAAACCTTTGTCACTACCTATAAGGCAGGAAATGTGTCAGGTGGACAGCGTTATTTTACCTATATAGGTTTTGGATTTCCTATTGTGAAGACCAAGATTAACGCATACCTAACTGCAAATCCATCTTATACCAAGAGCCTCGCCCTGATCAATTCCATCGAAACAGAGACCAATACCTTTAGCCATAACCTTGGGTTAAATTTGGACTTGAACCCGACGGAATGGCTCAACCTATACGCCGGTACATCATTCCGTCTGAGCAAAACCAAGTATGAACAAAATCCCTCTCAGAACCAGGACATTGTAAATTTGAGTGCTTATACGAATATGAATATCAAGCTTCCCAAAAACTTCTACTTTGATATGAAATTCAACTATAATCGATTTGAAAACGAAAGTTTTGGATTTAATCAAGAGGTGCCTATCCTAAATGCATTTATCTATAAACTTCTCGGCGAGGCTAAAAAATGGGAAGTCAGGCTCTCTGCGTATGACATCTTCAAACAAAATCAAACGATCAGTCAGTTTGCAGGTCAAAACTTCGTTTCGACAGGACGAATTGAAACCTTGTCAAGATATTTCTTACTCGGAGTGACCTACAATATGCGGGGAGTTGAAGTAAAGAGAAACAGATAATTTAAACTAGCAGCCAACTTTTACAACCATGAAATCAATTCTCAAGACCATTGCGCTTTTACTGATTACCACAGGACTAAAAGCCCAAAATGTGGTGGGCGAGGTAGAATACCGCTACAAAATTTTTTATGACAAAATCTATTCAAGCCTCCCCTACCTTACCGAGCAGGAAAGAGACAGAATTCTACTCACGTGGGGAAATCCGGAAGGCTACAGCACCCGAATGAAGCTCCAGTTTTGGCCGGAAAAAAGTCTCTACACCTACGGTGAACCTTATGAAGTACGTAGCTACTCCTGGCAGGTAGAAGACTATTTTATTGAAAACAATCTTCAAGATCAGACTTACCTGAAATACATGGATCAAATGGGAAAAACCTATTTAGTCCGTGACAGCCTAAATTCTCCTAAATGGAGAATCATGAACGAAATACGAGATATTCTCGGGCATATGTGCATGAAAGCAGTGAGTGAAGACACCATCAGAGGACAAAAGGTCACAGCTTGGTTCGCCTCCGACATTCCAGTTCCGATTGGTCCCGAGGAATTATTCGGACTTCCGGGTTTAATTTTAGCCTATGACATTAACGACGGAATGCTTATCGTAGAGGCGGAGAAAATTATTTTTGGAGAACCGGCAGAAGTCATCACACTGCCAAAAAAAATGAAAGGCAGAGAGGTATCAGGTACTGAATATCAAGACTTAGTCAAGAAGTTTATCCAGACTTCAATCGAAAGTAAGCAAGCTTGGATGTGGGATTTAAGGTATTGAGAAAGTATGAAGTATGCACATTATTGTGCATTCAGTGACTTCTATAATAGCCCGATTGAAACCTATTTCGGGTTTATACATTTGAATTAGCTGATTCTTTGATTTTTTACCATAGAATTTCAAGACCTACTTCCTTATTCAAAACCTGTACAATTTCAAAATAAACTCTGTACAATTTCAAAATAACTCTTGTACAATTTCAAAATAGAGTGTTTATTTGTAGCCGATGAATGTAATTAATCGACACATTTACAAGGCAATACGGGAATATCAAAGTAAATACCCGATACTAGCGGTAACCGGACCAAGGCAGTCAGGAAAGACTACCTTGCTTAAGACACTTTTTCCTGATTACCGATACATCAGTTTGGAAAATCCAGATGCCCGTGACTTTGCGCTCAGAGACCCGAATGGCTTCTTAGCAGAGTACAACGATCAGATGATCTTTGATGAAGTGCAGCAGGCCCCCGCACTATTTTCTTACCTCCAAACTTTGGTGGACAGCCGGCCAGACCGAATGGGTAGCTTTATCCTTTCAGGCTCTCAAAACTTCCACTTGATGAAGCGAATCACCCAAAGTTTGGCAGGTCGGGTAGCGCTGTTCAAACTTTTTCCATTGGACCTTCAAGAATTGAAAGACGCCAATCTACTGTCCGAAGACCCTTTGGAGCAGCTAATCCATGGATTTTACCCGGCTCTCTATGACCGGAAGATCGCTCCATCGGTATTTTACTCCAACTATGTGCAAACCTATGTGAATCGGGATGTCACTGAGCTCCTGACGGTGAAGAATTTGAGACAGTTTCAGAATTTTCTGAGCCTGTGTGCATCACATGCGGGCCAGCTTCTGAACCTGACTGCATTGGCCAATGAAACCGGAATCAGCCAGCCGACTGCAAAATCTTGGCTTTCTGCGCTCGAGTCCAGCTACATAACATTTCAGCTTTACCCTTTTCATAAGAATTTCAGTAAGCGGGTAGTCAAAACTCCCAAGCTGTACTTTTATGACACGGGGTTATTAGCTTTTCTCCTAAAAATCAAAAGCAGGGAGGCCCTCCTTACCCATCCGATAAAAGGGGCCTTGTTTGAAAACATGATCATCGCTGAATTTCACAAACAGATGCATCATCAGTATCGAGACGAAAGCCCTTGGTTTTGGAGAGATAATCATGGAGACGAAGTAGACTTGCTTATAGATCAGGGGTTAAGCTTGGATGTGTATGAGATCAAAGCGACTGAGACGATCCTCACGGAGCATTTCAAGGGTTTGGAAAAGTTTAGGCATATCTCAGATATTCCTTTGACTGCAAAAGGCTTAATCTACGCTGGAGACCTCAACCAAAAACGATCTCACGGAAAGGTGATTTGTTGGAAGGATTTTCCTGAATTTTAAATAAGAAACACATTAAATAAGCTGGGTCATCACACCTAAAAGAAATTACCAACTAAAATCAGGTTAGATTAAAGTGATACCTGTTCAAATTTCTTTAAAGATTTAATTACCAAAGTCTTTGTTTTTACTCTTTGACAATTCCCGCCAATCGGTTTTTTGGTAGGTCTGAATGTCCTATTTTGAAACCTCATTTGCTGAAGAAGTATGTATATCATTTTTGATACCGAGACTACAGGTTTACCCAGAGATTACAATGCCCCTATGTCCGATGTGGACAACTGGCCCAGGCTGGTTCAGATCGCCTGGCAACTCCATGACGCTAAGGGTAAACTGATTTCCAATCACAATTACATCATCCGTCCGGAAGGGTTCACTATTCCTTACAACGCGGAAAAAGTCCACGGCATTTCTACCAAAAGAGCTTTGTCCGAAGGACATGACCTGAAAGAAATCCTACAGATTTTCCGGGAGGATGTGGTTCAGGCTAAATTTCTGGTTGGCCACAATATCGGTTTTGATATCAATGTAGTAGGTTCGGAATATTTGAGATCGGAATTAGTCATGCCAATGGAAGGTATGGCCGAGTTGGATACCAAAGATATTTCCACAGATTTTTGTGCGATTCCCGGGGGAAAAGGAGGAAAATTCAAATGGCCTACACTTACCGAATTGCATCAAAAACTTTTTGGAGTAGGCTTTGAAGATGCACACGATGCAGCTTATGACGTGGATGCTACGGCACGATGCTTTTTTGGCTTGATCACCCAGAGAGTTTTAAAACCCGAACCTGGAGTTTTACTTGAGGAAGTGATTTATGAGGCGCCCAAATTGGCGGAGGCAAATTTTGCCCAAGCCAAGGACACTCAAAAAGCTGCTGCAAAAGACATCCTCAAGCAAGCCGGAAAAGCTGATATTTCTGATTTAGCAGATGTACCTTTTACTCACTTGCACGTCCACACGCAGTATTCAGTACTTCAAGCTACATCTGAAATCCCAACCCTAGTTGCTCGAGCCAAGGCGCTTGGAATGTCTGCCATTTCCTTGACCGATCATGGCAATATGATGGGGGCTTTTCATTTTGTGAAAGAAGCCATGGCAAAAGAACTCAAACCTATTTTAGGCTGCGAGTTTAACCTTTGTCGGGATCGAAGAAATAAGGCAAACAAGGACGATGGCTTTCAGACTGTTTTGTTGGCGAAAAATAAGGCAGGCTATCACAATCTGGCCAAACTTGCCTCCTATGCCAATATTGAGGGCTTTTACTATGTCCCTAGAATTGACAAGGAAGTATTGGTTCAATACAAGGAAAATCTAATCGCAACTACGGGAGGACTTTGGGGGGAGATTCCCTACTTAATTCTAAACGTGGGAGAGACACAAGCCGAGGAGGCTTTCCTCTGGTGGAAAGAGCAATTTGGAGAGGACTTTTATGTAGAACTTAATCGCCACGGAATCCCTGAGGAGGAGAAGGTGAATGAAGTCCTTTTGGAATTTGCCCGGAAGTATGATGTGAAATACTTCGCTGCGAATAACACCTATTACAATGACAAAGGTGACGCCAATGCCCACGATATTTTGCTTTGTGTGAAAGATGGGGAATTGGTAGAAAAGCCTAAAAAATACATAGGCAAAAGAGGAAGAGAGTTCCGCTATGGTTTTCCAAATGAGGAGTTTTATCTCAAGAGTCAGGATGAAATGAAAAAGCTGTTCGCGGACCTCCCTGAAGCCATTATTTGTACCCAAGAGATAGTCGATAAAATCGAAGCCTATAAGTTGGCAAGAGAGGTTCTTTTGCCAAAGTTTGATATCCCAGAAGAATTCAAGCATCCAGAAGATGATACAGATGGAGGAAAACGAGGAGAAAATGCCTACCTGAGGTTCCTGACCTATGAGGGAGCAAAAAAGCGGTACAAAGAAATCACGCCTGAAATTCAGGAGCGCTTGGATTTTGAGTTGACCACCATTGAAAAAACAGGATATCCGGGTTATTTCTTGATCGTTCAAGATTTTACCCGAGCAGCTAGAGACATGGGCGTTTCAGTGGGGCCTGGAAGAGGGTCTGCTGCTGGATCTGCAGTGGCATATTGTATCGGTATCACCAATGTAGACCCCATTGAATATGACCTCCTATTTGAGAGATTCTTGAATCCTGACCGGGTGTCCTTACCCGATATTGATATTGATTTTGATGATGAGGGAAGGCAGAATGTCATCGATTATGTGATCAAGAAATACGGTTCAAACCAAGTCGCTCAAATCATTACTTATGGCACCATGGCTGCAAAATCTGCCATTCGGGATACAGCCAGAGTCTTGAATTTACCCTTAGCTGACGCAGGTCGATTGGCGAATTTGGTTCCAGACATTAAACTCAAAACACTTTTTGATTTGGCTAAAAATCGTCCTGCACTTCAGGATAAACTGAAGGGTCAAGGCGAATTGATTCAAAAGGCAGAGGAGCTTTTACGAATTGCCCAAGGGCATGATGAATTGGCCAAAACGGTAAATCAAGCCGCTGTATTGGAAGGGTCTGTACGAAATACCGGGATCCATGCCTGTGGGGTAATCATTACTCCTGACGACATTACCAATTTTGTACCGGTGGCATTAGCGAAGGATTCGGACATGGTATGCACTCAGTTTGACAACTCCGTGGTGGAATCAGCCGGCTTGTTGAAAATGGACTTTTTGGGGCTTAAAACCCTAACCTTGATTAAAGACGCCATCAAAATCGTCAAAGAAAGACATGGAATTCAGTTGGATGCAGATGTCTTTCCCATTGATGATGAAAAAACTTACGAGCTATTCCAAAGGGGCGAGACTGTCGGGATATTCCAGTACGAAAGCCCCGGAATGCAGAAATACATGCGTGACCTCAAGCCGACTGTTTTTGCGGATTTGATTGCGATGAATGCGCTTTATCGACCTGGTCCTTTAGCTTACATTCCTTCTTTTATCAAACGAAAGCATGGGCAAGAACCCATCACGTATGACTTGGAGGACATGAAGGACTATCTGGAGGAGACCTATGGAATCACTGTCTACCAGGAACAGGTAATGCTTTTGTCCCAAAAACTTGCCGGCTTTACCAAAGGTGAAGCTGACGTGTTGCGTAAGGCTATGGGGAAAAAGCAAAAGGACGTTTTGGACAAAATGAAGCCAAAATTTGTGGAGCAGGCTTCAGCCAAAGGCCACGATCCGAAGAAATTGGAGAAGATTTGGACGGACTGGGAAGCTTTTGCGTCCTACGCTTTTAACAAATCCCACTCTACCTGTTATGCCTGGATCGCTTACCAAACAGCCTATTTAAAAGCGCATTATCCTGCCGAATACATGGCTTCAGTTTTGAGCAACAACATGAATGACATCACTCAGGTGACCTTTTTCATGGAAGAATGTAAGCGGATGGGAATCCCGGTTTTAGGTCCGGATGTCAATGAATCCAAAGGTGGATTTACCGTAAATGCTGCTGGAGAAATTCGTTTTGGTATGGCTGCCATCAAAGGAGCCGGAGCAGCAGCTGTGGAAGAAATAATTTTGGAACGAGATAAAAACGGTCCTTATAAAAACATCTTTGAATTTGCGAAGCGAGTCAATTCCAGGGCTTTGAATAAAAAAACCATGGAAGCCTTAGCCATGGCAGGTAGCTTTGATTGCTTTAAGGAGCATCACCGGAGACAATATTTGGAAGCTCCTGAAGGAGATATTTCACTTATCGAAAAGGCTACTAAATATGCCCAAAGAGTGCAGCAAGAAGAAGAAAGTGCTCAGGTTAGCCTTTTTGGAGGGGGAGGAAATGTTGATATCCCTTATCCTTCTGTGCCTCCAATGGAGCCATTTTCCCAGATCCAACAATTGAATATTGAAAAAGAGGTGGTGGGACTTTTCATCTCCGGCCATCCTTTGGATCAATACAAACTTGAAATTGATTCCTTCACCAATACACCTTTGACAGCCCTCTCCGATCTGGATAGTTTGAAAGGAAAAAATGAGTTGAAAATGGCTGGATCAGTTTCTTCTTTTGCCCACAGAACCACCAAAACAGGAAAGCCTTTTGGAACCTTATCTTTGGAAGACTACCACGGCTCGTATACTTTTTTCCTTTTTGGAGAAGACTATATCAAGTTCAAACAGTACTTCATGACAGGCTGGTTTTTATTCCTTACCGGAAGGGTGGAACAGAAAAAATGGGGGAATGAGAACGAAGTCGAATTGAAGATCTCTTCTATCAGCCTTCTCAGTGAAATAAGAGGTAAGCTCGTCAAAGGGCTTCGGGTAAGCATTGATTTGGACGACCTTTCTTTGGAATTGATGGAAAAGTTGGAGAAAATGACCGATAAATATAAAGGTGACGCCAAGCTCTACATTCACGTGATTGATAAGAAGGAGAACATTTCCCTGGAATTATTTTCCAAAAAGTTCTCCATAGATCCCTGCACAGAAATGATCGTTGAGCTGAATGCGATACCTGAAGTAATCTATAAAGTTGTGTAAATGGAAGGATATAGTTCTTTTCTATGCCTGATTGATAATTATTTAATCTCCTCAGGAACTTATTACCCTACAAACCACTTTTGCTGATATATTTGAAATTCTGAATCTAATAACACGACAATACAATGGGAAAAGCAATTGAAATAACTGATGCCAACTTTGAAGAGATCATCTCTGGAGATAAGCCTGTTTTGGTAGACTTTTGGGCAGAATGGTGTGGACCATGTAAAATGATCGGTCCAGTAGTAGAACAAATGGCATCTGAATATGACGGAAAAGCTATCATCGGTAAAGTAGATGTAGACTCTAATCCATCTGTGGCACAAGCCTTCGGAATCCGTTCTATTCCAACACTATTATTCTTCAAAGGAGGACAAATCGTAGATAAGCAAGTAGGAGCTGTTCCTAAAGCTGTCCTTTCACAGAAACTTGACGCACAACTTTAATTCTTAATTACAATTGAAGTAGATAGCCGTAAAGAAAGTCTTTACGGCTTTTTTTATCTTCATGCTGAAAATGGCAGAGCAACTCATCACATTAGAATCTTTTTGGACTTTACGGGAAAAAATGCCCCTAATCGACGCTAGAAGCGAAGGAGAGTTTACTCAAAGTCACATCCCAGGAGCATTTAATCTCCCGATACTAAACAATCAGGAACGAGTCCTTGTCGGCACGCTGTATAAAGAAAAGGGATCAGAGCAAGCTACCTTGAAAGGTTTTGAATTAGTGGGTCCAAGGTTTCATCAAATCCAAAAGCAAGCAATACAGAGCTTTCCGGACAGGAAGGTGATTTTGTATTGCTGGAGAGGAGGCATGCGAAGTCAAATTTTATCCTGGCTTTTGTCTATGGTGGGTTTTGAAGTTCTCCGATTAAAGGGAGGTTATAAAACTTATCGAACCTTTACTTTTGAAGAAGTTAGAAAAGAGCTAAGTCTTTTGGTTTTGGGAGGAAAGACAGGTTCTGCCAAAACGCTTTTATTGAATAAACTCAAGGAAAAAGGAGAGCAAGTAGTCGATTTGGAGGGCCTAGCCAATCATCGAGGCTCCTCATTTGGATCGATTGGACTTCCGGAACAACCAAGTGTTGAGCAGTTTGAAAATCTACTTGCAGAAGAAATTCGACTCCTAGATCCCAAAAAACCGCTTTGGGTAGAAAATGAAAGTAGAAAGATTGGCCGGGTAATTCTTCCGGACCGCTTTTTTGAACAAATGATTTCGAGTCCCCTAATTGATATCCAAAAATCCGATGAGGAAAGAATCCAACATATCGAAAGCGAATATGGGATTTTGCCAAAAGAGGATTTGATCAAAGCAGTGAAGCGTCTGCAAAAAAAATTAGGAGGCTTGAGAACTCAAGAAGCTATCGAAGATATTGAAGCTGGAAATCACGCTTCATGGATCAGGAACCTTTTGCTTTATTATGACAAAACCTATGATTTTGATTTGCATAGGCATGATTCCTCAAAAACTCAAACTTTAGACCTTACAGGTCAAAACCTAGATTCCCAAATTCAGCTTTTATTACAAGCCAAAAACCAATTCTATGGAAACTAACCCAATCAAGTTGACAGAATGGAGCGAAGGATCCGGTTGCGGATGCAAAATTGCACCAGCTATTTTGGATCAGATACTTTCTTCAAGTGGCTCTTTTTCACAGATTGACCCAAACCTGCTTGTAGGCAATTCTCAAAAAGATGACGCAGCAGTTTACCAGGTTTCTGAAGATTTGGCAGTAATCAATACCGTAGATTTCTTCACACCGATTGTGGATGATCCCTTTGATTTTGGACGAATTTCCGCAGCAAACGCCATTTCGGATATTTATGCAATGGGAGGAAAACCCATTTTTGCGAATGCTATCCTGAGCTGGCCGGTGGAAAAAATCTCCCCTGAGTTAGCCGCCAAGGTCTTGGAAGGGGCAAAACATATCTGCAAACAGGCAGGAATAGAACTCGCCGGAGGACATTCTATAGCAGCCAAGGATCCGATTTTTGGACTTTCGGTAAACGGGGTCATCCATCCCAGAAAAATCAAAACCAACAAAGGCGCAAAAGTTGGAGATCATATTTTTCTCACCAAACCACTTGGAATCGGGGTTTTGGCAACCGCATTAAAGCGACAAAAAATCCAAGACAAGAACTATCTGAATTTGCTTGATACTTCCCTCAAATTGAATTCAATTGGGAGTATCCTTGGAAATCACGAGGAAGTGCATGCCATGACCGACGTGACGGGATTTGGACTTTTAGGACATTTGATAGAAATAGCGGAGGGATCTGGACTATCAGCAGAAATTGAAATTGAAAAGCTCCCATTAATTGAAGGTATCCAGGACTACATCAATCAGTTTATTTTCCCGGATAATACCTACCGCAACTGGAATGCATTCAACACCAAAACCAAAGGAGTGGTAGGCATGGATCTGGTGAAGCTTTGTGATCCCCAGACTAGCGGAGGGTTATTAATAGCTGTAGCTCCTGAAAATCAAGCTTGGTTTGAATCAACCATGAAAAGCGAAAAACAGGTTTTTTGGGAAATCGGGAAATTCGTTCCAAAAAAAGAGCACGTAGTAGCAGTGGTTTAATGCTCCAGAGGAGAGACACCGCCAGAAACCATAAACTTCATCACATCTGAACTTTTTATGCCTTTCAGCGGCCTTACCTTTTCCTTCTTTACCAAAAAGACATTTCCTGAGACATTGTAGCTATGGGGAAAATACACCGCAACTAAGTTTTCTTCCCCAATGATGCTCAAATCTTCCTGGGTGATGAATCCCAATCGGGACATAGAATCAGAAATCTCTACAATAACCGGGGAACTGAATTTTTTCTTTTCCCCCACAAAAGCTCCCATCAAATCCTTGATGGAGGTATAAAGAAGGTTTACCAGTGGGATTTTGAAAACTCCACGTTCGAACCACTCGAAAAATGGTTTGGTAAAGAATAAGCTCGCCAAATAGCCAATGAAGGTAATCAATCCCAAAACCATCAGGATTCCAATTCCAGGGAAAGGGACAGGAATTAGATTATCCAGAAAAATAAAGATGGCATAGATGACATAAATAGTGACGGATAAGGGAGTCAGGAAAAGTAGTCCTCTAAAGAAATAAGAAATTATTCTACGGTAGGTAAAAGCCATAATTCAACCTTGGCAAAAAAAATGCCCAATCGTCAGAAAGGGCATTTTATTGTAGTATCCTGAATTTTTAATTCAAAATTTTCACTTTGACACTTTTGTAGTAGATCACACTTTCAGGATCATGCGCTTGCAAGGCAATTGTTCCATGACTCAATTTTTTCACTCCTAAATCTCCCCCACGCTTTTCGTCCTTCGATTCATCATATTCATTGATGGTCTTTCCATTCACCTTTACAGTGATTTTACTTCCCTCCACGATCACATGCTCAGTATACCATTCTCCATCTTGAACATAAACTTCTCTGACATCCTGGAAAGAATACACACTTCCGGTTTTTCTCCAATCACCATGACTTTGATTCACCTGGATTTCATATCCTACATTTGGCCAACCTGTATCCTGATATTCGGTATGTATAAAAATACCAGAATTGGCTTTGGGCATAGTTTTAAGCTCAACCATCAATTCAAAGTTTTTGAAATCATGATTTCCAACTGGCCCCATGTAGAAGGCATGTCCTCTTGGACCAGCCACCTTGATCACTCCGTCCTCCACACTAAATGATCCGGGATTTTCTGAAACCTTCCAGCCGTCAAGATTTTTACCATTGAACAGCTCTATCCATTCCCCAGTTTGGGAATATCCTGAGAAACAAATTAGGAGTAACAAAAACAGGGTGCAGGTCTTTTTCATAGCAGTGGAAATTGATAAGTAATGAATCAAGATAAAGACAAAAGAGGAAATCGAAAATACCGCTAAAAACAAAAAAGCTCTGAAGACGAACTCCAGAGCTTTAATTTATAAGTGAGTTACTTTTTACAAGTCAATACCCATGAAAGACATGAAGGCAATTCCCATAAGTCCTGTCAAAAGCATGGTAATACCCAAACCTTTCAACCCATTTGGAACTGCTGAATATTTCAATTTTTCTCTGATGGCTGCCAAAGCAACAATCGCTAGCATAAATCCTGTTCCGGAACCAAAGCCGTAAACTGCAGATTCAGCAAACGTATAATCTCTTTGAGCCATGAATAGAGAGCCCCCCAAAATTGCACAGTTTACAGCGATCAATGGAAGGAAAATACCCAACTGACCATAAAGAGCAGGAGCAAATTTCTCAACAACCATTTCCACCAATTGTACCATTGCAGCGATAATCGCAATGAACATGATGAATCTCAAGAAAGATAGATCGATGGTAGCAAGATCAGCGCTAGCCCAAGTCAAAGCACCTTCTTTTAGTACAAATTCATTAAGCAACCAGTTTACCGGAGTAGTCACAGAAAGTACGAATACTACTGCTGCTCCAAGTCCAAGGGCTGTACTTACTTTTTTGGAAACCGCCAAAAAGGAACACATTCCAAGGAAGTAAGCGAAAATCATATTGTCGATAAAGATCGACCGAATACCTAAGCTAATTAATTCCATTTCTATTCCTTTTTAGTGTTCTACGTAACCAGTTTTAGTGCGCTGCACCCAAATAATCAAACCTAAGATGATGAAAGCTCCTACAGGAGTAACCATCAAACCGTTGGTAGCAAGCTTGAAGTCTGGGCCAAAAAGACCAGAGATGGTATCGAATACTGGGATTCCAAATACTGAACCTGAACCCCATAGCTCTCTGAAGAAAGCCACAGTAAGGATGATCCAAGAATATCCTAGAGCAGAACCCAAACCATCCAATACAGAATCGTAAGGTTTATTTCCCAAAGCAAATGCTTCCAATCTACCCATTACGATACAGTTGGTAATGATCAATCCGATGAATACGGAAAGCTCTTTATACATATCGTAAGCGAATGCTTTCAATACTTCACTCACCAAGGTTACCAAGGTCGCAACGACAGCAAGCTGTACGATGATACGAACTCGAGTAGGGATCGTGTTTCTCATCAAAGAAATCACGAAGTTGGACATGGCCACAACGAAGATTACCGAGATGGCCATAACCAAAGTAGGCTTCATCTGGGTAGTTACCGCAAGTGCAGAACAAATCCCCAATACTTGGATAGTGATTGGGTTATCATCAACCAAAGGATCAGTAACCAGTTTTTTTCTACGCTTAGAGAATAGAGCCTCTGCTGGCTTTTTCTCTATCGCTTTTGCTGTTTCAGTACTCATGTTTTATTAATTCTTGAGTTGAAGATTTGTTAAAGTCCGGCAACTGCCTGGCTTGAAGATTTAGCTTTAATGTAAGCTTCGTAGTGACCTAGGTAGGCTTTCAACATATTGTTGACACCTGTACCTGTGATGGTAGCACCAGACATTCCATCTACTTTATGCTCGTCTGAGGAATAATCTTTGCCTTCACCTTTTTGCATTTGAACAGCTACTAGTTCACCGGATTCATCGAAAATTTTCTTTCCAATATATCTTTCCTGAACTCCGCCTTCGGTAATTCTAGCTCCCAATCCTGGAGTTTCGCCAGCGTGAGCAAGTGTAATACCTCCGATGGTATTCATATCTGTTTCAATGGCGATATAGCCCCAGATCGCATCCCAAAGTCCAGCCCCATAAAGAGGGAAAATATAGGATTCAACAGCATCAGGATTTCCTTCAGCATGGAACATAAAAACCGGATATTGTCTCTGATCAGCTGGTCTTTTGTAATCCTTTGCGATTTCGACTTTTTCAGCTTCCACCCCAGAGATTTCTTTTCCAGTAATATCAACTACTGTAGAAGAAATTCTTTTTCCGTAAAATTCATTTACCTGCTCAGGTGACATCGCATCGATCTCTTCTGCGCTGATCACAGCTCCAAGGATTTGCTTCTTTTTATCCAAAGCAATAGCCTCTTGCTGCATTGGACCCAATACTTGGGCCGTACCTGAAAGCAGTAGACCAAGAATAATGGTCAATACTGCAGAGAAAACGATAATGTATGTATTAGACTGTTGCACGTTGTAACCTCCTTGTTTTATTCGCTTTTACTACATAATAGTCAATCAATGGAGCCATGACGTTCATGAAAAGAACAGCTAGCATAATCCCTTCCGGGTAAGCTGGATTGGTAACACGGATCACAACCGTGAAGACACCAATCATGATACCATATATCCATTTCCCTAGTTCAGTTTGAGCGGCAGATACCGGGTCTGTTGCCATAAATACCACCCCAAATGCTAGACCACCCATCACCAAATGATAATGTGCAGGCATAGCCATGTATTCGTTGACAGCAAGGGCATTCATTACTAGACCCATTACGTAAGCTCCGCCAAATCCTCCAACGATAATCTTCCAGCTAGCCACTCCAGTAGCCACTAGGATTACCGCACCGACTAAAGCCATCAATGTAGATGTTTCGCCGATTGAACCTGGGATCCATCCCATGAACATATTCATAAAGCTGAAATCAGCTCCAAATGCTGAGTTATGAGAAGCTAATGCTTCGACGGCTGGCTTGCCTTCTACGCCTGCATTGTAAGCAACTGCCAATGCAGTAGCTCCTGAGAATCCATCTACAGCAGTCTTATCTCCAAGGTAAGTCCAAACCTGATCACCAGAAATTTGAGCTGGATAAGCGAAATACAAGAATGCTCTAGCAGTCATGGCTACGTTGAGGATATTCATTCCTGTACCACCGAATACTTCTTTACCAATTACCACTGCGAAGATGGTTGCCAAAGCGACCTGCCATAATGGAATGTATGGAGGCATAACCAAGGCAATCAACATTCCGGTTACCAAGTATCCTTCTGAAATTGGGTGATTACGAATCACACAGAATGTGAATTCAGTCAACAAACCCACTGCATAGGATACAATCAGAATAGGAAGCACAGAAATGGCTCCGAAAATAGCTTTATCAACAAATCCGGCTTCTTCACCAGTGGCCAAGAAATGCTGATGTCCAATATTCAAAATACCAAACAACAAAGCTGGAATCATAGCGATCACTACAGTGATCATAACTCGCTTCAAGTCTGTAGCATCCTTGATCTGGGCTCCTTTCGCCTTTGTGGTCAAGTCTGGTGCGAAAGCAATTGTTCTATGCCCTTCGTAAAGTGTATGGAACTTCTCCCATTTGCCTCCCTTTTCAAAGTTTGGCTTTATTGAATCGAAAAGATTTTGTAATGCCTTCATATCTTAACTGTACATTAATAATTCAATCCCGTGTCTTACCAACTCCTGTAGTTCATTTTTAGAAGGATCCACAAATTCGCAAAGAGCGACATCCTCTTCGACAAGCTCATAAAGACCCAAAGCTTCCATCTCATCAAAGTCCTCTGCATGAATAGCCTTGAACAAATATGTTGGAAGAATATCCATTGGAAGTACTTTCTCAAATACTCCAGAAACTACGAAAGGTCTTTCTTCACCGTGTGTATTGGTATCTACTTTAAATTCTCCTTTGTTCAAGAAAGAAAGCATACCAATCGCTTTATGGAAGCTCAACTTAGAACTACTTGGCTTCAACCAACCCAAAAATTCTTCATAATCACCCTCAGGGATTACAGTGATTTGGTTGGGGTAAAAACCTAAATAACCATCAAGGTTAATTTTTTCTCCTGTAAGAACATTTCCTGAAATCACTCGGACATTGCCAGAATTAAGATTTCCTTTTACAAAAGTGGAAACGTTAGCTCCTACATAAGTCTTCACATATCCAGTTTTGGTCAATTCGGAACCTGTTAAGGCAATCAGCTTAGAAGCGTCATAAACACCTTCCAAAACAGCCTTACCAATCTGAACAATCCCAAAAGGACTTACTGTCCAAGCGAGATCTCCTTTATTGATTGGATCCAGATGATGAATTTGAACTCCGACGTTTCCAGCAGGGTGAGGACCAGAAAACTGGTTTACCTGAGCATTTTTTACTCCAGAGTAAACTGCAGGAACTGGCTTAGAACCATCCACATTCAGATGAACTTTACCAGAAGTCAATTTGGCTAAAGCATCAATCCCAGCCTGGAAGTATTTTTCTTCTCCTTGAAGAGTAAATCCATAATCAGGAGCCAGCGGGTTGGTATCAAATCCAGATACGAAAATAGCCTTTGGAGTATCCTGCGGATTGGCTACGATACCATAAGGTCTTTGGATAATATTTGGCCAAACTCCAGTAGATGCCAATTTCGCAGCAATCTCTTCTCTGGACTGGTTCAGGTCAATTTTACCAAAATTTTCATGGGATACTGTAGAATCAGCTAAAATCTTGATCTCAAGAAGCTTTCTTTTCTCGCCTCTCTTGACTTCGACAATTTCACCGGATACCGGAGCTGCGTAGATTACCTGATCTAAGGCTTTGTCGATCAGGATGGGAGTACCGGCTTTGACGGTATCTCCTTCGTTCACAAGGACTTTGGGACGTTGAATTCCCGGAAAGTCCGTTGGCTTAATGGCGAAGGTCTGAGCTCCAGCGAAATTGGCAAGCTCCAAAGGAGCCTTTCCAACTAGCTTCAGGTCGAATCCCTTCCTAAGCTTCACTATTTTAGACATATCTGTTTTTGAACTAGGTGCGTTTTGAAAAACGCCCCAAATCTAAAGAAAAACCTTTTGAAATGGAGCCAAAGTCACATTAATTGTTCGAACTTTTGATTAAGCGTACAGGCGGCGAAAATCGGAAATAAACTTAAGCTTCCAATATATTTTCTTCTAAAGCCTCCACATGGGACTTTACCTGCTCCATTAACCACATAGGGGTAGATGTAGCTCCGCAAATTCCCACTTTATCACTAGGAGTAAACCAGTCAGGATTTACTTCTGTTTCGTTTTCTATGAAATAACTTCTAGGATTTTCTGAAAGACAAACCTGATAAAGAGCTTTCCCATTTGAGCTTTTTTTGCCAGACACAAACAGAATTACATCATTTTCTTGGGCAAAGCGCATTAGCTGAGGCTCTCTGTTAGAGACCTGACGGCAAATAGAATCATTTGCATTGAAATCAATTTCCTCGATTTCTCCCTTTGCGGCTTTAATTTTTGACTCTATTTTTTCAGAAAGCTCATAAAAGCCCTTGGTACTTTTGGTAGTTTGGCTAAATAAAGTCACCGGGCGTCGGTAATCTATCTTTTCCAAATCAGCCTCTTCCATTACCACGATTGCTTTTTCTAAGGTTTGTCCAGTCAGACCAATTACTTCCGCATGACCTTTTTTACCATAAATGACAATTTGGCCATTTTCTCTCTCCATCTTGTCAAAGGCAGTTTTTACTCTATGCTGCAACTTTAAAACCACAGGGCAGGAAGCATCAATCAGCTCGATATTATTTTCGATAGCCATTTTATAGGTCTCAGGTGGCTCTCCATGAGCTCTGATCAAAACCTTACAGTTACTTAACTCCTGGAGTTTTTCCCGATCAATCACCACAAGACCTTTATCCCTTAGGCGTTTCACTTCCATATCGTTATGCACGATGTCACCTAGGCAATACAATTGATCACTGTTTTCCATCTCGTCCTCTGCCATCTTGATGGCAAATTCAACTCCAAAGCAGTATCCTGAATTTTTATCAATGGTTACCTGCATAATCTTTTTCTTTTTCAATGATTTCTTTAGCCAGATCCACAATCTGCTGCACTTGCTCTTCAAAGGTCAGGTTGCTGGTATCAATTTCTACTGCATCAGGCATTTTGGTCAAAGGGCTTTCAGCTCGGGAAGAATCAATTCTATCTCTTTCAGAAAGGTTGGTTTTGATCTCTTCCATGTCTATCATATCCCCTTTTTCCAATAACTCTTGTTGTCTCCTGGCAGCTCGAGTTTCTAGGTCAGCAGTCATAAAAACCTTCAATTCAGCATCTGGAAAAACTACTGAACCAATGTCTCTTCCATCCATGACTACTCCTTTTTTCTTACCTAAACGCTGCTGCTGAGACACCAATTCTTTCCGAATTTCCTTTACAGTAGCGATCTCGCTTACCTTCTCAGAAACTCTCATAGTCCGGATTTCATCTTCAACGTTCAAGCCATTGAGGTAAGTCTCTTGTTTTTGAGAATCAGGATTTATTTGGAAAGAGATTTCTAAGGTTTTAAGGCCCTTTTCCACATCATGAGGAACGGAAGGAGAAAGGTAATGATTCAAAAAATGAAGGGTAGCCGCCCGATACATTGCCCCAGAATCGATGTAGGTAAATCCCAAAGCCTTGGCAACTGCTTTCGCTGTCGAACTTTTCCCGCAACCTGAATATCCATCTATGGCGATGACGATTTTGCCCATTAAAAAAACCTGTCTTGGTTTAGCTATTAATTTTGGGCAAATATAGTAGTTTTAATCCAAACCTATCCCCGAAATGGAAAAGGCTTTGCTCTTATTCAAGGCTGAAAACCATTGATTTTTGAATTAAAAACCATGAAAATCCAAGGAAATCTAGTAGACATCCCTGCTAGAGAAATTTATACCGCAGAGATTGAAGTCCTAGAAGGTAAAATCAAAGAAATCCAAAGAATTAAGGAAAATCCAAACCTACCTTTTCTCTTGCCTGGTTTCATTGATGCCCATGTACATGTAGAATCTTCCATGCTTGTTCCCTCCGAATTTGCAAGATTGGCCGTAGTCCATGGAACCGTGGCAACTATTTCCGACCCTCACGAAATCGCGAATGTTTGCGGGATGGAAGGTGTGGAATACATGATTGCAAATGGAAAGCAGGTTCCCTTCCATTTTTTCTTCGGAGCCCCATCCTGTGTACCTGCCACGCCTTTTGAAACAGCAGGAGCAGAGCTTGATGCAGATAACATTGAGAATCTTATGAGCCGTCCTGAAATCCATTACCTCGCCGAAATGATGAATTGGCCAGGTACCGTAAATCGGGATCCTTTGGTCATGGAAAAAATCAGGATTTCCCAAAAGTATGGCAAACCCATAGACGGACATGCTCCTGGTCTAAAGGGAGAACTAGCTGAAAAATATGTCAGTGCTGGGCCAAGTACGGATCATGAGTGTTTTACTTATGAGGAGGCATTTGGCAAAATCAAACTAGGGATGAAGATTTCCATTCGGGAAGGTTCTGCCGCTAAAAACTTTGAAGCTTTAATCGACCTGATCGATGATTATCCGGAGATGATTATGTTTTGTTCAGATGATAAGCATCCAGACAATTTGGCCATTGGGCATATCAATGAATTGGTGGCGAGGGCTATAACCAAAGGCAAAGATTTATTCGATGTATTGCGGGCTGCCTGTCTAAATCCAATTTCCCATTATTCTTTGCCTGTCGGGAAACTTCAAAAGGATGATTCGGCTGATTTTATTTTAGTCAAGGACTTGAAAAAGTTTGAAGTCATCGCCACTTATATTAAAGGACAAAAAGTAGCTGAAACCGGAAAGACACTGATTACTCGAATCAAAAATGAGGTCATCAATAATTTCCACACCTCACTCAAAAAACCCGAAGACTTTCAAGTCAAAGCAAAAGGAACCAAGGTAAGGGTGATTGAAGCGCTAGACGGTCAATTGATTACTCCGGGAATTGAAGGTGATATTTTAATCAAAAATGGATTTGCAGAATCCAATCCTGAAAAGGACATCCTGAAAATCACTGTAGTCAACCGGTACCAGGAAGCACCTCCTGCAGTGGCCTTTATCAAAAACTTCGGGCTGAAAACTGGAGCGATTGCCTCCTCAGTAGGTCACGACTCACACAATATCATTGCCGTGGGCGTAGACGATGAGTCTATCTGCAGAGCTGTTAATTTGATTATTGAAGCAAAAGGCGGGGTGTCGGCGGTCTCGGGAGATAAAGAACAAATCCTACCTCTTCCAGTAGGAGGAATCATGTCTGATGAGGATGGATATAAAGTTGCCGAAGCCTATACCCGAATTGACCGAATGGCCAAGGAAATGGGATCCAAGTTGAACTCTCCATTTATGACTCTGAGTTTTATGGCCCTATTGGTAATTCCTGATTTAAAGCTAAGTGACAAGGGCTTGTTTAATGGGCAAAAGTTTGAGTTTTGTGATGTATTTATCTAAAAAGAAAAACCCTCCAAATTTTATTAACTGGAGGGTTTTTGCTTAAAACTCAGATGTAAAATAAAATTCAATCTCTGGGTAATTATCCTGGACCATTTGCAGCCAGGATTTTGACTCTGCCATAAAGACCAGTTTGTCATCCTTGTCTCTGGCGATATACCTGCTTTTTGAGCGGACAAACTCATCTAATTGCTTTTTATCCTTGCTGCTAATCCAGCAAGCTTTATACAAGTTCATCGGATGAAACTCCACCGTCGCATTGTATTCATTTTTTAGGCGGAATTGAATTACCTCAAATTGAAGTTGCCCCACTGTACCCACAACCTTCCTAGATCCCATATCGAAAGTGAACAACTGAGCGACCCCTTCTTCCATCAACTGCTTGAGTCCTTTTTCAAGCTGTTTGGTTTTCATGGCGTCCTTATTGATTACCTCTCGGAAAATCTCAGGTGAAAAACTTGGAATACCAGTGAAAATCATGTTTTCTCCTTCAGTCAAGGTATCACCGATTTTCAAATTTCCTGTATCGTAAAGGCCGACAATATCTCCTGGGAAAGCCTCATCTATGATTTCTTTGTCTTGAGCCATAAACTGAGTCACATTGGAAAAGCGAAGTGGCTTCGGTCCACGGACATGGTTGTAAGGCTTGTTCCGCTCAAATTTACCTGAGCAGATTCGTAAAAAGGCAATCCGGTTCCGGTGATTAGGATCCATGTTAGCATGGATCTTAAAGACGAAACCAGAAAATTTAGACTCATCAGGTTTTACCTCACGGGTATCAGTTTCTCTGCTTTTTGGAGCTGGTGCGATCTTAATAAACGTGTCCAGCATCTCATTTACCCCAAAATTATTCACCGCTGACCCAAAAAACACTGGAGCTACCTTCCCTTCCAAATAGTCTTTGATATCAAAATCCGGATATACTCCTTCTATCAATTCTACATCTTCCCGAAGTTGGTTGGCATTTGTTGTCCCAATTAATTTCTCCAATTCAGGGTCTTCTAAATTTTCAAAAACCTGACGATCATCGCTCAGTTTTCTCTGGGATGGTGTGAAAAGATTTAGCTTCTGGTCGTAAAGGTTGTAAACCCCTTTAAAGCCCTTTCCCATCCCGATGGGCCAGGAAAGCGGACGAACTTTGATATTTAACTTTTCTTCCACCTCGTCCAACAAATCATAAGGATCTCTACCCTCACGGTCAAGTTTATTGATAAAGCAGATTACTGGTGTATTTCTCATCCGGCAGACTTCCATCAACTTTTCTGTCTGGATCTCAACCCCCTTCACGCAGTCAATTACCATAATTACTGAATCGACAGCGGTTAGAGTCCTATAGGTATCTTCCGCAAAATCCTGGTGACCAGGGGTATCCAAAAGGTTGATTTTGGTGTCCTTGTATTCAAAACCCATTACAGAGGTAGCAACAGAGATACCTCTTTGCTTTTCGATTTCCATCCAGTCGGATTTGGTGGCCGTATCGATTTTGTTGGATTTGACAGCTCCGGCTGTTTGGATTGCCCCTCCAAAAAGGAGTAATTTTTCAGTCAAAGTCGTCTTTCCAGCATCTGGGTGGGCAATGATGGCAAAGGTCCTTCTCTTTTTGATCTCTTCGGTCAAACTCATGGGTAGTAAAATTCAGGGGGCAAAGGTAAGGAAAATGGATTTACGATGTTCGAATTAAGACTTACGACATTTTGAAGAACCTCACCCCAATTTTTAAAGGTCCAAACTTGAGGGCAAAAAGTTGAAGTCCGGATTTATGTCGTAAATCGTCTATCTGAACTCGTAAATCTATTAATATTCCAAAATCCCCTCAGTAATAAACTGAGAAGCGTCTTCCAGATTTCCCAAAAGCATAATTCGGAATGTAGTCCCTTTTCCTACTTCGGAACTTTTCACAAAAATCTTCCCTCCATGATACCCTTCTACAATCCGTTTGGCTAAAGTAAGTCCTAAGCCCCAGCCTCTTTGACGAGTTGAAAATCCCGGGTTAAATACCTTTTTGAAGTTTCTTTTTTCAATCCCTTTTCCTGTATCGCTGATATCAACGATTACATATTTATCACTGTCCTGAATGATTTCGATAGTGATTTTTCCAATGCCTTTCATTGCATCCACTGCATTCTTGCAGATATTTTCCACCACCCACTCAAACAAGGGTTTATTCATCATGGCGTCCAAATCTTTGGAATCGGCATTGATAGACATCTCCACTTTAGTAGAAATTCTTGGGCGCAGGTAATTGATGGTCTCCTCGATCACTTCGTAAAGATTTTCGGCCTGGATGACGGGCTTGCTTCCAATGCTGCTAAATCGCTCAGTAACCATCCTCAGCTTGACCACATCCTTATCCATTTCTGTAATGATCTCTTTGTTTTCCTCCCACACCGGAGAATTTCTCAAATAATCAATCCAGGCCATCAAAGAAGCGATCGGGGTCCCTAGTTGATGCGCAGTTTCTTTGGTCAAACCCGCCCAAACCCGATTTTGCTCGGCAATTTTACTTTGGTTGAAAAGCGCGTAGGCCAAAACTCCAAAAAGAATAATAACTGCGAGCTGGATGTAGGGATAGTACCTCAGATTGGTCAACAACTCCGAGTTTCGATAAAAAACCCGGATATCTGCTTCCCGGAGATAAATAGGCTCATATTCCTCTTCCATCTCCAAAAGCTCTTTTTCCAAAGTCTTGGTAGAATCAGGCTGGTTAGCATTTTTTTTGAATTTGATATTCCTGAATTCGATAGGAGTTCCTTCCGAATCCACCATGATGATGGGAATGGAATAATTCTGCTGAATGATTTCCTGATTGATAAAGGTCAGATTTTCGGAGGTAGTGGCAGCATATTCCAAAGCACTGGAAAGCAATTCAATTTGCCTCTGCTCCCGCTCTTTCAATTCCTCAACCAATAGATTGGTGTACCAAATCGATCCCGAACCAATTAAAATGGAGACCAAAAAAACCAGCCATTTGACCTGTTTTTTGTTTTGGTAAAAATCAATCGAAGTAAGATCCTGAAATCGGTTTTTCATTGGGGACTATAAGCGTATTAGAATTATAAACTCCCAAGAGCTGAAGAAAGTATTTCCAAGTTAGGAGAATTACTTTTTCACAATTAGAGTCCATATCCAGGTATTGCTGATTGAAAAATTAACCAGATTTCTGAGAAATACCCATGAGCCCAAGGAATTTCTCCTTTTTGCCACAAGTAAGTTGAAAATATTGGGCTTAATCTAATCTCCCGAGTAGCCTATTGACTGGCCTTAACCCATTTCCAAAGGATTTTGTAAGTCGGCTTAGTTCCATGCATAAGAATCCCGATCCGGTAAATTTTACCTGCTAACCAAGTGGTAAACAAAAATCCAGCAATCAGAAGTCCCATAGATAAAGCCAATTCCCAAAAAGGAACTCCATAACTTATCCTGCCCATCATGGCGATCGGAGAAGTCAATGGAATGACAGAAAGCCAAAAAGAAGTGGTGCTATTGGGGTCTTGCAACACAAATACAAAAAGCCCCATGTACGAAACAATCAAGGGAATGGTAATAGGAAACATAAACTGCTGTGCATCAGAAGGAGCATCAACCGCCGATCCAATGGCTGCGAATAAAGAACCATAAAGCAAATACCCACCAAGAAAATAGAAAATGAAGCTAGTGACTAATGCAAAAAAGTCAATCCCATCAATGACCATTAAGATCCTGGACAATTCTCCCGCATCTGGGGCAGCTTGTGCAAATTCAGGATTGGCCATTTCCATGGCTTGTTGCTGTGGCATTTGCATTCCCAAAACACCGATCACAATGGAAGAGAGAGAGCCTATGAGAAATACCCAAATCAAAAACTGAGTCAAGCCTACAGCACCGATTCCCACAATTTTTCCCATCATCAGTTGGAAAGGACGCAAAGAAGAAACCAAGATCTCTACGATTCGACTTGATTTTTCCTCGATTACTCCCTGCATGATCTGGTTGCCATAGATGAAAATGAAAAGGTAAATGAGAATCCCAGAAACAAAACCCAATGCATAGTTCACCGTGGCGTCATTAACTTTCTCCTCTCCTTCATCTCCCAAAGTCACCGATTGGATATCGATAGAAGTACGAATATCCTTTAAAACCTGAGGGTCAATTCCCTTTTCGTAAAGTCGCTGATCCTCTATTTTCCGCTTCAAAGCTCCCTCTAAGTACCCCATCAGATTCATGTTGGGATTATCTATGGAGTAAAATTGGATGCCTTTGGGATTGGTCAAGTCCATTTTTGGGATGTAAAGGAAGCCATAACGTTCCCCTTCCTGAACCATCTTTTTTGCTTCCTCAGCATCTTTTATCGAAGAAGTAAAAGCATATTGTTCGGAGCTCTCCATGAAAAAAAGATTGGTCTCATCAATTACCTCAATGATCCGAAGGGATTGATTTTCCTTTTCTTGAACTGCAATCCACACAAAAATCCCCATAATGGCTGGGAAAATCAGCGGTGTCAAAAGGGTGGCAATCAAAAACGACTTCTTTTTAACCCGAGCCAAATACTCCCGCTGAATTACTAATAAGATCTTATGCATTTGCGGTTGCTTTTACTTGCTGAATAAAAATTTCCTCCATAGTAGGGATTCTTTCTCTGAAAGAGACCACTTCCCCATACTCCATCATTTCTGAAAGCAATTGATTAGGTGATTTCCCCGCCAAAGGCAAAGAAATTTCATAGAAGTCGCCTTCTTGCTTTGGGGTCCATTCCTGAGGCAATGGATTATTGATAGAGGTCAAAGTAATCTCAAAAACCTCTGGTCTGAATTGGGATTTAATCTCTCGAATAGTACCATCAAGAATTTTTCGAGATCGGTTGATCATTGCCACCTGGTCGCAAAGCAATTCGACTGACTCCATCCTGTGCGTACTCAGAATCACCGTGGTACCATTGGATTTTAATTCCAGAATTTCATTTTTTATGATTTCCGCATTGACTGGATCAAAACCGGAAAATGGCTCATCTAAAATTAAAATTGAAGGCTGATGGATTACTGTGGAAATGAACTGTACTTTTTGAGCCATTCCTTTGGATAGATCTTCGATCTTTTTGTCTCGCCAAGAATAAATATCCAGTTTATCCAACCAGGCTTTTACCTTGGATTTGGCTTCATTTTGATCAAGACCTTTTAATCTGGCGAAATAAATGAGCTGGTCCCATACTTTCATCTTTTTATAAAGTCCCCTCTCCTCTGGCAAGTATCCAATCTTTCGAATATCATCTGCTGAAAGGACTTTTCCAGCGATTTTTACAGTTCCGCTATCTTGCTCGATAATCTGGTTAATGATTCGGATTAGGGTTGTTTTCCCTGCACCATTAGGACCTAACAGGCCAAAAATAATTCCTGTTGGAACAAAAAGACTGACATCGGTTAGCGCCCGGTGATTTTCGTATGATTTATTTAAATTCTCTATTTCCAGCATAAAAGCTTATTCAACGGTGACCGAGCCTACCCCTACATCTATTATCAAATCCAGCAATTTGGGGTTAGAAGATCGGTAGCCCTTACTCACATAAACTCCCTTTTCTGTTGACTTCAAATATTTTGGCATTGAAGTCCGGCACATGGGAGTAGTTCTCATCTTGATTCGGACAGGGACGTCTTCAGGAGGCAAGACCAAATGGACACTACCCACACTTACAGCAGAAATTACCTGACAAGCTTGCGGCAATCCATCAGAGAAATTTAGATCAATTTTCCCATAATCCACCTCAAAAATCATCTGCTTGGCATTGGTAAAATTGGCTCTGTCTATTTCCAAAGTACCCATGCTTAAGGTAACTAAAAGGGTGTCCATAGCTACAGAATTCGGAGAATTTTGACTGTAAAAAATACTGACATCAGAACTGGCACTTCGGACGATTAATTTGGAAACCGGGATTTGGCTTAGGTCCATTTCCGACTTTCCCATTCCCAAAGAAAAATTCAGCGCATACAAATAATTCGAGCTGAGACCTACATCCCAAGTGTGGTCGTATCCATCTCCTGAGAAAAAAAGCTTGGAGGTTATACTTTTCCCGAGATTATCGGATTCAATGTTTTTATGCACCAAAGAAGCAGATAAAACTCCTTTAGATACAGATTGGCTGAACTCGGGAAGAATATTGGATTGCGCTAGATGGCCATGGATATAAATGGGATCCTGGACCACATTCCTTTTTAAATTGACATAGCTTTTGTAGGAAGAGAAATCAAGATTGACCATCTCGAAGCCCTTCTTTTCTGTGACTTTGTATTCTTTTACAAATTGCGCCTGACTAGAATTAAGCCCCAGAAGGATCCAAGTGAAAAGCAGACACAGTTTTTTCAGCATAGGGATAGGGTACGAGGCACTTTGGAAAAGGTTTTAAAAATATAAAAAAAGCCAGATTTGCATCTGGCTTCAACATTTTTAGAAAAATTCTTTCATTTTATCGAAGAAAGTCTTTTCCTGACGTCCTGGGTTAGGTTTGAAGTTTTCTGAATCCTTCATTCCTTCCAAAGCAATTCTTTCTTCTCTGGAAAGCTGGGTTGGAGTCCATACATTGACCATGATCAATTGGTCTCCCCTGCTATATCCATTGATATCCTTAATCCCCTTACCCTTTAAGCGAAGCATTTTTCCGCTTTGAGTTCCTGGATCTATTTTGATTTTTACTTTTCCATCTATAGTTGGAACTTCTACAGAATCACCAAGGGCTGCCTGAATGAAAGAAACATACAGATCATAGATCACATTATTTCCCTCTCTTTGGAAGACATTTTCTTCTGCTTCCTCTATCACAATCAGCAAATCACCGGGAATACCCCCGGGAATTTCATTTCCTTTTCCAGACATGCTTAGCTGCATACCGTCTGCAACTCCACCTGGGATATTGATTGTAATTACTTCTTCTTTGATGATAAGTCCTCGGGAATCTGCCTCAGCTGGCTTTTTATCCACTATCTGACCAGATCCACCACAAACGGCACAAGTAGAAGCCGAGACCATTTGGCCCAGCATGGTATTTACCACCTTTTTGATCTGTCCGGTTCCTTGGCAAGTAGAACAAGACTTAAAGCTAACCCCAGGAGCTACCACATGACGCTTCACTTTGATTTTCTTCTCAACTCCATTGGCAATTTCCTGGAGATTTAACTTGAGTTTTACTCTAAGATTTGTACCCTTTTTTGTTCGTCGGCCACCGCCTCCTCCAAAGAAAGACCCAAATCCTCCACCTCCGAAAATATCACCGAACTGGGAGAAAATATCTTCCATATTCATCCCAGCTCCGCCATATCCGCCATTTCCACCCAATCCCTGATGGCCAAATTGGTCATAGCGGGCTTTTTTATCCGGATTGCTAAGAACTTCATAAGCCTCTGCGGCCTCCTTGAATTTTTCTTCAGCTTCAGGATTGTCAGGATTTTTATCTGGGTGGTACTGAATCGCTAATTTTCGATAAGCCTTTTTGATCTCATCTGCGCTAGCGGATTTGGATACCCCTAATACCTCGTAATAGTCTCTTTTTGCCATAATTTTATTAAGCTCCGGTTACCACCTTAGCATATCTCACCACTTTGTCACCCAAGGTGTAGCCCTTTTCGACTACATCGATTACTGCACCTTTCATTTCTTCACTTGGGGCAGGAATCTGGGTGATTGCCTCTTGGGTATCCGCATCGAAAGGCTTTCCTACCAAATCATCCATGGCTTTCAGGCCTTTGGACTCTAAAATTCTTACCAGCTTGTGAAATATCAATTGGCTGCCTTCTTTGATTTTGGCAACTTCAGTTTCATTTTCTGCGGCCTTGAAAGCTCTTTCAAAGTCATCTACAACAGGAATAAGATCCTTCAAAACCTCTTCAGAAGCTGTCTTGATCAGGTCAATTCTTTCCTTGGCAGTTCTTTTTCTAAAATTTTCAAAATCGGAGTACAACCTTAGGTACTTATCTTTTAAATCTGCCACTTCAGCTTCCAATTTTGAATCTTGATTTTCTGCCTGAGACTCATTGGTTTCAGAGTTTGCTTCTTTTTGTGCATTTTCTTCAACCATTTGTCCTTCAGCTTTTTGATTGATTTCCTGTTCTACTTGTTCTTTATTTTCCATAAATAGTTGAGCAATAGTCGGTCTTTGGGTGGCTACAATGACTTTGCCAGAGAATGAATCCTGCCAAAGTGACACTTTTAGGCATGAAGTGCCTGCCAGATCAAATCTTTTAATTTATCAAGATTATACTGACTCACTGAGGAAATGAAGACATAAGGAATTCCTTTTGGTATTTCCAGCTCCATTTCTTTCATGAGTTCCTCATCAAGCATGTCTGCCTTTGAGATCGCCAGAATTCTTTTTTTATCCAGAAGCTCAGGATTGTATTTCTCCAATTCCCCGAGAAGAATTTTGTATTGTTTTTTGATGTCAGGAGCATCGGCAGGAATCAAAAAAAGCAGAATCGAATTCCTCTCAATATGCCTCAAAAATCGAATTCCAAGCCCTCTACCTTCGGCAGCCCCTTCAATAATTCCGGGAATATCAGCCATGACAAAAGACCTGTCATCCCGATAGCTCACTACTCCGAGATTGGGAACTAAAGTAGTAAATGGGTAGTCTCCGATTTCAGGTCTAGCAGCAGAAATAGAGGATAATAAAGTGGATTTCCCTGCATTTGGGAATCCAACCAAACCAACATCTGCCAGTAGCTTAAGCTCCAAAATAATCCACTCTTCAATTCCGTCTTCCCCTGGTTGAGCATAATGAGGAGCCTGGTTAGTGGCAGTTTTAAAATGATCGTTTCCTAATCCTCCGCGACCACCTCGGGTAAGAATTACTTCTTGCCCATCTTCGGTGATTTCAAATCGCTTTTCTCCAGTCTCTGCATCTTTGGCTACTGTTCCCAAAGGAACTTCAAGGATTACATCTTTTCCATCGGCACCTGTTCTTCGTCCTCCTTCGCCTCCTTTTCCTGCCTCTGCAATTACATGTTTTTTATATTTCAAATGAAGTAAAGTCCAAACTTGGGTTGTCCCTCTCAGAATAATGTGACCTCCTCTTCCTCCGTCTCCACCGTCAGGCCCACCCTTTGGGACGTGCTTTTCTCGTCGAAAATGAACCGAACCGGCACCACCTGCACCTGATCTGGAACAAAACTTTACGTAATCAATGAAATTGGAATCTGCCATAAGCGTAGAAAGAAAAAGGCTAAGCCCGAGAGCCTAGCCAAGTCTTGGAATTGCAAAATTAAGGAATCGCTGGGAATCAGTAGCTATCCACTACATTGGAGATCAAGGAAAAAATCTCTTCGATCTCACCTACTCCGTTAATTTTCTGAAGTTTACCCTGCTTTTCATAATATTCCGCCACAGGGAATGTTTCTGCTAGGTAAACTTTAATTCTTGTATTTATTTTTTCTTCATCTTGGTCATCTACCCGACCTGAAGTTTTTCCTCTTTCCTTGATTCTTTCTTTCAAAACCAACTCAGGAACATCCAAGGCTATCATACCGGAGATTTTCATTCCGTTTTTTTCCAGCATGGTATCCAAAGCTTCAGCTTGGGCTGTTGTTCTCGGAAATCCATCGAAAATAAAACCTTTGCTACTGATTGTAGAATTGATTTTATCCTCAACCATCCCGATAACCACTTCATCAGGTACTAAGTGGCCTTCATTCATATACTTCTTGGCAAGATTTCCAAGGTCAGTACCTTCTCCAAGATGTTTTCTAAACAAATCTCCAGTTGACAAATGCGTCAAACCGTATTTGGAGATTAATTTTTCACTCTGCGTGCCTTTCCCTGCTCCTGGAGGGCCAAAAAGAACAATATTCAGCATTTTCGAATTCTGGAATTTAAGTAATACTTAGCTGATAGATATCCTTGAGATTTCTTCCCAATCCATCATAATCAAGGCCGTAACCGACGACAAATTTATTCGGAATTTCAAAACCCACATAATCTAGAGGATAATTAAAGCGGAAAGCTTCCTTTTTAAAGAGCAAAGTGGCGATGGCGATTTTCTTTGGTTTTTGCTTTTCCAGCTCCTCAACCAAATATTTCATGCTAATTCCAGTATCTACAATGTCCTCCACAATAATTACTGAGCAATCCTTCAAATCTATGTTTAATCCCAAAATCGATTTGACTTTTCCTGTAGTCTCTATTCCCGAATAAGAGGAAATTCTTAAAAATTCACAGGTTACATGAAGATCAATTTCTCTGGCAAGGTCCGCCATCACGATAAAAGAACCATTTAAGACTCCAAGCAAAATGACTTTTTCACCTACAAAGTCATTGGAAATTTCCTTTCCTAATTCTGCTATTCTTGCTCTTATCCGATCAGCCGTCAAGTATGGTTCAAATACTTTATCGTGGATTTTTATTTTTTGCATGTTTAAAGCTCTTTCATTAAATATTGATACATCTGGATCATTGAGTCCAAATCTTTTAAAGAGACCTTTTCATCAGGAGTGTGCACATTATCTTCAGGCGCACCAATAAAGCACCAGTCAATTGCATAAGGAGAAAATTGGACCTCTCTCCCATCACTTCCTCCAT
This sequence comes from Algoriphagus boseongensis, assembly GCF_004362805.1. GTDB lineage: Bacteria > Bacteroidota > Bacteroidia > Cytophagales > Cyclobacteriaceae > Algoriphagus > Algoriphagus boseongensis. The sequence goes on along the minus strand of NZ_SNYF01000006.1, from coordinate 791,960 downwards.
GGGCTTCTACCTCTAATTGAAAGGGAATTCCCGATTTTTGAGCAAGATTAATAATCCGGTCGAGAAATTTTTTCCTTGGGATAAACTTATCACGAATTGAGATCACCACACCTTCATGATGGTGAACCCCGTCTGTGATCCAGGTAATATCTGAAATCAGTGCATTTTTAACTGGACCGGTTTCTTGGATAAATTTTAAAAGAAAAGGCATGCTTCCACCACCATGCTCTTCATACGTGGAAAAAACCACCCAACAATTTTCTAAAGTTTCACAAAGTTCTAAGGCAGTAAATATCCCGAGTCGATTGTCCAGATAGGCCGCTTGGATAAATTCTGAATCCATTCGAATATTTTGTTCGAAAGAAAGTCTTGTTCCTCTTTCAATTCCTCTTGGGAAATCATGAAATATTCCTTCCTCATCCCCAAGTAATGAACAGCGTATTTCTCCAAATTTATCTCTTCCAGTTAACTTAACATCTGGAATTATCTCTGGGCCTCCAATTGGAATTAGCTGATTGTCATACCTTACCATAAATCCAATGGTATCCATATGAGCAAAAACTGCTGTTGTAGGATTACCAAATTTTAAAAGAATACAATCGTGAAATTTTTCTCCAGAATAAATTTCTGGTGTAACAATCCAGTTCTTCTTCCGTTGATTGATGGATTCTAATATGAATTTACTAACAGATTCTTCATCTCCAGATACGCTCTGAATTTTAAGCATATCAAACAAAAAATTCCAATTTGGCATTAATTATGTGTATTAAATTAAACTTATATTCAAAAAAACACTTATTTATTTGGGATTCTCAATTGGTAATAAAATTATTCATCTAAATTTGCAGTAAGTTAAAAGTTTATAAATTTGCTTTCTCATCCATCAATCACTAAATAAAATAAACTGGAACAAAAATTTTTTCTCATGAAAAAACTAATACTATCTACTATTATGGCTGGAGCTTTGGCAGTAGCTGCCAACGCCCAAGACTTCAACAAGTGGTCCATTGAATTTGGCGGAGGTTTTAACAAGCCAATGGCACCATTGACCGGAGGTTATCTTTCTCCAACACTCAACTTGGGTCATGTTGAGTTCGGCGCTCGTTACATGTTTAACGAGAAGTTCGGTTTAAAACTTGATTATGGATTTGGAACTGTAAAAGAAGTTAAAGACGAAAGTCCTGAATTCAGAACTAAGTACAATCGATTAAACCTTCAGGGTGTTGCTAACATCGGCAGAATCATGAACTTCGAATCATTCACTAGAAGATTTGGATTATTGCTTCATGGTGGTGCTGGTATTGGAGTGGTAAATCCAGAAGAAAACAGATTCAATGATTTTACTGACAATGTATATACCTTAATCTTTGGTATTACGCCTCAATTCAAAATCAGCGAAAAAGTTGCTTTAGTAGGTGACATTTCAACTGTGTTGAATGGTCGTCAAACTGTTACTTGGGATGGAGCCACCTTTATCTATCCTGATATTAACAACGGTTTCTATGGTGCTAACGGCACTTGGTGGTCTGGAACCTTAGGATTGAATATTTACCTAGGTAAAGCAGAACAACATGCTGATTGGTACATTGCTGCTGACAAGTATGCTACTAAAGAAGAGTTGGCTACTCAAATCAACGGTATCAAAGATATGTTGAAGGATTCTGACGGTGATGGAGTTCCAGATTATTTGGATAAAGAACCAAATACACCTGCTGGAGCAAGAGTTAATGCTGCTGGTACTACTCTTGATTCTGATGGTGACGGCACCCCAGACCATCTTGATAAGTGTCCATTCCTTCCTGGTCCTGCATCTACAAATGGATGCCCAGTTGAAGAGGTTAGAGAAGAGGTTGACTTCTTGAAAAAAGCTATCAATGACGGATATGTGAACGTTTATTATGCATTCGATAGCGATAAGCCACTAGGGTATTCTGTAAGTGCTGCTCAATACGTATCTAATTTCCTTAAGAGAAATCCTGGAGTTAAAGTTGAAGTAAAAGGATATGCTGATGAACTAGGTCCAGAAGACTATAACATCAAATTGTCTGAGAGAAGAGCTCAAGCTGTATATGATCTTTTGGTTGCCTCAGGAATTGATGCTTCCAGACTTTCTTACAAAGGATATGGAGAAGATACTAGCGTAGACAAATCATCTGCTGATGCTCGCCAAATGGCAAGAAGAGCTAGCTTCGAAATTAAATAATCAGATATTATTCTGATCAAAGCCCGATCATATGATCGGGCTTTTTTCGTTTATAGGTTAACATTTCAAAGAATTGCTAACTTTGACCTGTCATCCTTAATCATCTTTATAAATGAAACAGTTAATTCTTTTAATACTCCTTCAAGGGGTAACGGTTGGTCTATTTGCTCAAAAAGAATTTAATCAATGGTCAATTGAATTAAATGGAGGATTTAATAAATCCATGGGTCCTTTAACTGGGAACTACTATTCCCCAACTCTCAATATTGGACATTTTGATATCGCTGGTCGTTATATGTTCAATGAATATTTTGGAATAAAAGGAGATGCTGGACTAGGTAGCTTTCGAGAAACAAAAGGGAAAAGCCCAGAATTCACAACAAACTATTTAAGAGCGGATCTTCAGATGGTTTGGAATTTGGGTAGAGTAATGAATTTTGAAAACCTAAATCGTCGTATAGGACTTCTTGGACACTTTGGTGCAGGTTTTGGAAGAATGAGTTTCGAACAAACCGTTTTTAATCAAGAGTCAGACTACGTATATAATATTATAACAGGAATTACTGGTCAATACAAGATCAGTTCAAGGGTGGCTCTTGCAGGGGACATCACCTATATTCACAACGGAAGACAAACTTATACTTTTGATGGGAATAGCTTTAATGCTCCAATACAGCCCAACCCACCAGCAAATCCATTTGTACATGCCCCTGGAGGATGGTGGACAGGAACTCTTGGGTTACATTTCTATCTAGGAAAGCAAGAAGAACACGCTGATTGGTATATAGCAGCTGATAAATATGCTACTAAAGAAGAATTAGCAAGCGAAATCAATAGCATCAAAGACCTTCTGAAGGATTCAGATGGGGATGGTGTTTCTGACTATCTGGATAAAGAACCTAATACTCCGGCTGGAGCCCACGTCTCTTTTAATGGCACCACATTAGACTCTGATAATGATGGTTTAGCAGACCATCTTGACAAATGTCCTTTCCTTCCTGGTCCAAGCGCAAATGGCGGATGTCCAATTGAAGAAATCACTGAACAAGCAGATTACTTAAAAAAGGCAATCCAAGATGGCTATGTAAATGCCTACTTTGCATTCGACAGCGCAAGTCCTCAAAGCTATTCAATGAATTCAATTTCTTATGTGGCTAATTTCTTAAAGAAAAATCCAGGAATAGACCTTGAAATTAAAGGCTACGCAGACGAGCTTGGAGAGGAAAATTATAACATCAAACTCTCTGAAAAACGAGCAAAATCAGTTTACGATATTTTGATTGCCTCTGGAATTGATTCTTCCCGACTTAGTTATAAAGGATATGGAGAAGACACAAGCGTAGATAAAAAATCTGCAGATGCCCGTCAAATGGCTAGAAGAGTCAGCTTTGAAATCAAATAACTTAAAAAATGCCCGGCTAACACACCGGGCATTTTTTATATCTTAGCTCCATGTTTGTATTAACCGAAAATCCAAGCGTTGCTAATAAATTCCTAGCTGAATTAAGAGATGTTCAAATTCAAAAGGATTCACTTAGGTTTAGAAAAAACTTAGAAAGGTTAGGCGAAATTATGGCCTATGAAGTTTCGAAATCCTTCGAATTTTCTCCTAAAGATGTAAAGACTCCTTTGGAAACTACCAAAGTATTATTACCTAAAGAAAAGCCTGTAATTTTTGTAATCTTAAGAGCTTCACTTCCTTTCTACCAAGGATTTTTAAATTTTTTCGACAATGCTGAAAGTGGATTTATAGGTGCATTTCGTGAAGAGGGAGAAACCATTAAAATCAATTTAGGATATCACGCATCTCCATCACTGGAAGGTAAAATCGTAATCTTGGCAGACCCCATGCTTGCCACTGGCAAATCTTTCATGGAATCTATCACAACCCTTTTACAACATGGAACACCAAAAATCATCCACATTGCCTGTGTAATTGCTGCCCCTGAAGGGATTCAATACATTCAAGAGCATTTGAAAATCCCCTATCAACTATGGATAGGAGCAATTGATGAAAAACTAAATGCCGATTCCTATATAGTTCCCGGATTAGGAGATGCTGGGGATTTGGCTTTCGGACAAAAACTTTGAGTAATGACCCCTTATTTATTTCTATTTGTTGGATTAGCAATCCTTCTTCTCGGTGGTAAGTTTTTGGTTGATGGAGCCTCATCTATTGCCTTGAAATTGGGAATGAGCTCAGGATTAATTGGATTAACTGTTGTCGCTTTCGGAACGTCGGCCCCTGAATTACTGGTGAGCTTAAATGCTGCCTTGAAGGGAAATAGCGACATTTCTATAGGAAATGTTGTTGGGTCAAACATCGCCAATATTGCTCTGGTATTGGGTATTTCTGGGCTTTTTTACCCAATCTTAATTAGAAGGGAACATTTACGATTTGATTATTCCCTGATGGTGATTGTCACCATCGCATTTTATCTACTTAGCTTGAATAATGAAATCGGATTGTGGAAAGGAATTTTATTATTTGGAGGATTCATTGTTTTTAATGCCTATCTATTCAGAAATCTAGGTCAGGGGATCAAGGAAGAAAAAGAAGTAGTTTTGGAAGACTTGGAAGAGGTTAAGGATTACTCTTGGCTCGTCTCAATTGCCTTATTTTTTGGAGGGATTGTAGGCCTTTATTTTGGTTCCGAACTCCTGGTAGAAAATGCCGTCTTAATTTCCAGAGAATTTGGGGTCTCCGAACGGGTAATTGGAATTACTATCATCGCGATAGGAACGAGCTTACCCGAATTGATAACTTCCATTTTGGCAGCATTATCTAAAAGAACTGACTTGGCTTTAGGAAATATTCTTGGTAGCAATATCATGAATATCTTATCCATAATTGGGCTGACGGCAATCGTGAAACCAATCAGCGTTTCGGATGAATTTTTGCAATCGGACTACCTCTGGATGATTGGATTTTCACTGATCCTATTCCCTCTGATGCGAACAAAAATGAAAATCTCCTTTTTTGAGGGATCCATTCTTTTGGCGGGATATGCGGCCTATCTATTCTTTCTCTTATGAGTGAGTCGCTGATTACCTTTTTTGGAATCTATTTTCTCAGCCTTTTCAAATTTATTGCAGGACCTGTTTTTGGTTATGCCGCTGGTTTTCCTGTTTGGAAAATGGTTTTAGTAACCGTTTCAGGAATGATGACCAGCGTCTTACTTTTCACTTTGATTGGAACAGAAATAAAAAAATTGGTTGAAAGAAAATGGTTGAAAAACCGACCAGTATTTACCAAACGCTCAAGGAACATTGTCAAAATCTGGCATAAATACGGAGAAATTGGAATTGCTTTTTTGACTCCTTTAGTACTTACCCCAATTGGAGGCACATTAGTTTTAGTCTCTTTTGGGACAAAAAAGAGAAGGATTTACTTTCACATGCTTTGGAGCGGCCTATTTTGGGCTTTTGTCTTTAGCCTGACCATCGACAAAATTCTTTCCATCCCCTTCTTTGAAAAATTAATCGGGTAGTGTTTCGTCAGGCAAAATTTCAATATCCTGAATCAAAACTTTTTTAGAAATCTCCTGTCCGGTCAAAGTAGCAGCTAATCCACCCATGGCAGTTTCCTTATATCGGCTTTCCATGGATGCTCCAATTTCACCCATAGCTTCCACGCATTCATCGACCGGGATGACTGCACTTACATTGGCCAATGCAATTTGCGCTGAACTGAATGCAATCGCTGCGGCACTGGCATTTCTGACCACACAAGGAACTTCTACCAAGCCAGCAACCGGATCACAAACTAAGCCGAGCATACATTGAATCGTGATAGCTACGGCATTAAAAACCTGATCAATTGTACCTCCTAGGCAATATACGATAGCTCCAGCAGCCATGGCCGCAGCCGAGCCCGTCTCGGCTTGGCATCCACCAACAGCACCGGCTAAACTTGCCTTTTCTTCAATAATCAAGGCAATGCCAGCTCCAACCAAAAGTCCCTCAACAATCTTTTCATCAGACAACTGATGAATTTCCTGAAGCGTAACCATAGTTCCCGGCAAAATTCCAGAAGCTCCAGCTGTCGGAGCTGCAACCACCCTTCCCATGCAGGAATTGACTTCCTTTGCGGACAATGCCCGAGAAATAAGTTTTTGAAATTCGGGAGAAAGAACCGAAAGCGGATGATTGAAAACTTTTTTTGCCCCGTTGTTGATCATTCCAGAACGGGAAGTCATGTCCTCCTTCAATCCTGTGATGACAGCATCTTTCATCACCCCATATGCCTGAAGCAAGCCTGAATAAATCAATTCTCGTGAAGAATTCTTTTGCTCGATTTCGTACTGAATCACTGTCTCGGGCAAGGACTGATTCTTCTCCTCACAGTATTTTTTCCAGCCTTTAAAGCTCTCGAATAGGAAGCACATGGGTATTTGGGTTTAGACTCTTTAGTTCTGCAAAGATACTCTTTTCAAAAATTGAAATTGATAGTTTGCGTAATAGCAGGATCAAGACTTAGGGCCACAGGACAAGTTCTAGCGGCATTTTTTAGCTTTTGAATCATCACAGGATCGGAAACTGGATTTGCCCAATGGAAATCAATGATAATTTCTTGAATCTTTCTTGGACCGGATTGCATGACCTTAGTTACTTCCCAAGTCAGCCCACCCAAATCTACCCCATCACGGGCAGCTACAATTCCCATAATAGTAACCATACAGCTACCTAAAGCTGATGCGACCAAATCGGTAGGCGAAAACATTTCCCCTTTACCGTTATTATCCACAGGAGCATCTGTCAATAACTGGGTACCTGATTGAATGTGCTCTGATTGGGTTCTTAAATTCCCTAAATACGAACTTTTTATAGTGGGCATAAACTCTTACTTTTAAAATTCAGTTAAATACTTTGAACCAAAAATAGGGCAATATTTTCGACCAATTCGAATGGGCAAGCTGAAATTACTTCTACCGCTTTTCTTACTTTTTATAGTTTCTCCATCTTTTGCTCAGCGAGATGATGTAGGAAACTATGAATACGACAAGGAATATCTCTTTGGCCTGAATAAAAACACTAATGGAGGACTTATAGGTGGAATCGTATTCAAAGCAGGTACCAGAATTACTGACGAACAGTTTGCATTTTGGGGAATAGAGCTTTCGAACGTAAAAAATCCAAAGGAAGCCCGATATAATACGGTTTTAGGAAATAGCTACATTTTCGGAAAATCCAATTACCTCTACGCCATCAGACCTCAATATGGTAGAGAAGTTGTCCTTTTCAAAAAAGCTCCAAACCAAGGAGTTCAGGTTTCTGCTTTAGCTGCTTTTGGACCATCACTTGGTTTGATTGCCCCCTATTATATTGAGTATGCCGTCAATAGACTTGAAACAGTAACCGAGCAATACGATCCTGAAATCCATCAAAGCCGATTTAACATCCTCGGAACAGGACGTCTTTTTCAAGGATTGGGACAATCGGAGCTGGCCATAGGAGCTCATGTCAAAGCTGCCATGATGTTTGAATTCGGTGTTTTTCGCAGCAGTGCCACCGGGTTGGAACTTGGCTATATGCTCGAGGGTTATAACAAAGAAATCCCGCTAATGCCTACCACTGAAAACAAGCAATTGTTTCAGTCTGTCTACTTTACCTTTTTCTACGGATTTAGAAAGTAGAGTTAATTGGGTTTTTAAGATGACCTGAATACCTTTGTACCAAATCTTACCGTGATGATTGAATTACCTGTAATTTCCGAGGAGGCTACTAAAAGAAAAAAGCCTGATTGGCTTAGAGTAAAGCTTCCTGTAGGAAAGGAATATGCCAAAGTAAGAAAATTAGTAGATCAGCATAAGCTGCATACCATCTGCGAAAGTGGCAATTGCCCCAATATGGGAGAATGCTGGGGTGCAGGTACAGCGACTTTTATGATCTTGGGAAATGTATGTACCAGATCTTGTTCTTTTTGCGCAGTAGCTACTGGACGCCCTAATGAGTACGATGCAGACGAGCCAAGACGAGTAGCTGAAGCGATCAAGTTAATGGGTGTAAAGCATGCCGTGATCACTTCTGTCAACCGGGATGAACTTAAGGATAGAGGAGCCGAAATTTGGTATCAAACTGTAGTTCAGACCAAGGAACTTTCTCCTGAAACAACCATTGAAACTCTGATTCCAGATGTGAAAGCAAATTGGGATGCACTTTATAGAATGATTGAGGGAGGACAGGAAGTGGTTTCACATAACATGGAAACAGTGGGAAGACTTTATAGAATGGTCAGACCTCAAGCCAAATATGACCGCTCATTAGAGCAGATCCGTTTGACAAAGGAATACGGCAAGAGAACCAAGACAGGAATCATGCTTGGTCTTGGAGAAACCAAAGAAGAAGTTTACAAAGCAATGGATGACTTGGCAGCTAATGGTTGCGATATCCTGACTTTGGGACAATACCTTCAGCCTACCAAAATGCACATCGAAGTCGCTGAATTTATCCATCCTGATCTTTTTGCACACTACAAAGAAGAAGGGTTGAGAAGAGGATTGAAATATGTGGAATCAGGTCCTTTGGTAAGGTCATCTTACCATGCCGAACGCCATGTTCATGTTTAAAATTCAATTTTAAAAAAGATATAAAACAAAAGAGGCTCCTTTTCAGGAGCCTCTTTTGTTAAGGATCAAATTCTTACGCCAATTCTTCTTTGGCATATTCCTCTACTGGAATACAGCTACAAACTAGATTTCTGTCTCCATAAGCAGAATCAATTCTTCTGACACTTGGCCAAAACTTATTCTCTTTCACATAGCTCAATGGGAATACCGCTTTTTCTCTAGAATAAGGCATATTCCATTCTCCAGTCAAAACCAGAGCGGCGGTATGTGGAGCATTTTTCAATACGTTATTTTCCTTGTCAGACTTTCCTTCTTCAATTTCCTGAATTTCTTCTCGGATTGAAATCAAAGCATCACAGAATTTATCCAATTCAGATTTTGTCTCAGACTCGGTTGGCTCAATCATCAGCGTACCAGCAACTGGGAAAGAAACTGTAGGAGCATGGAATCCATAATCCATCAATCGCTTTGCAATATCCTCTACTTCTACACCCACCTCTTTGAAGGCTCTACAATCCACAATCATCTCGTGAGCTGCACGACCTTTTGAACCTGTGTAAAGAATTGGATAATAACCAGTCAGTCTTTCCTTGATGTAATTGGCATTAAGAATAGCCATTTTGGTTGCGTTGGTAAGACCATCTCCGCCCATCATAGCGATGTATGCATAGGAGATAGGCAAAATACTCGCTGATCCGTAAGGAGCAGAAGAAATAGAAGAAACTGCTTGCTCTCCTCCTGTTTTCACAATTGGATTACCAGGAAGAAAAGGAGCCAAATGACTAGCTACACAGATTGGGCCCATTCCAGGACCTCCACCACCGTGAGGGATACAGAAAGTCTTGTGCAAATTCAGGTGACAAACGTCCGCGCCAATTAGACCAGGAGAGGTTAATCCCACCTGAGCATTCATATTTGCGCCATCCATATATACTTGACCTCCATACTGATGGATAATCGCACAGATTTCTTTGATACCTTCTTCAAATACTCCGTGAGTAGATGGATAGGTTACCATCAAACAAGAAAGATCATTAGCATGCTCTTCAGCTCGCAACTTTAGATCTTCAATGTCGATATTTCCCTTTTCATCACACTTCACCAAAACCACTTTCATTCCAGCCATAACAGCAGAAGCTGGGTTAGTTCCGTGAGCAGAAGTTGGAATCAAAGCCACATTTCTATGTGCTTCTCCTCTACTCATGTGATAAGCACGGATCACCATCAAACCTGCATATTCTCCTTGAGCTCCTGAATTTGGCTGAAGGGATGTATCTGCAAAACCGGTGATTTCAGTTAACCATGTTCTCAGATTGGTGAAAAGCTCTTGGTATCCCAAAGTCTGATCCATAGGAGCAAATGGGTGTAATTGTCCAAATTCTGGCCAAGTCACAGGAATCATTTCTGCAGTGGCATTCAGCTTCATGGTACAAGACCCCAAAGAGATCATGGAGTGCACCAAGGAAAGGTCTTTGCTTTCCAATCGCTTGATGTAGCGAAGCATTTCATGCTCTGAATGGTAGCTATTGAAAACTGGATGAGTCAAGTAGTCGGACTTTCTCTTTAATCCTTCTGGTAGTTCTAATTCCAAATTTTGAACTAGGCTGTCAAGATCTGCAGACATATGCTTGCCCTCTTCAGTAGCGAAAAGATTTACAATAGTCTTGACTTCTTCCAAGGTTTTTGTCTCATCGAAAGAGATATAAATCGAGTCTGACTCATATCTAAAGTTCATCTCAGCGGCCAGAGCCAATCCTTTTACTCGTTCTCTTGATACTTCATTCATTTTGATTTGAATGGTGTCGAAGAAAGTTTGATCTACCACATTGAGACCTACTTTTTTCAAAGCCTGAGCGGTAAGTTTTGCCAAGCCATGAGTTCTTAAAGCAATATTCTTAAGGCCTTGAGGACCGTGATAAACTGCGTAGAAACTTGACATTACTGCCAAAAGAACCTGAGCAGTACAAATATTTGAAGTCGCTTTTTCTCTCTTGATATGCTGCTCTCTGGTTTGCAGAGCCATTCGATAAGCTTTGTTTCCGGCTCTATCTACAGAAACACCAATAATTCTTCCAGGAATCTGTCTTTTGAATTCCTCTTTAGTTGCAAAAAATCCTGCATGAGGTCCTCCATAACCCATAGGAACGCCAAATCTTTGTGCAGAACCTACAACAACATCTGCTCCCATTTCTCCCGGAGAAGTTAATAGCGTCAAAGCAAGAAGATCTGAGGCAAAAGCTGTATGAACTTTATTCTCCTTCGCCGCAGCAACTAGAGCTGAATAATCAGAAACAGCTCCATCTGAATTAGGATATTGGATAAAAACCCCGTAAAGCTCAGGATCAGTCAGGTCCAAGGCAGAAAGAGAATCAAACACCAATTCGATTCCGATTGGCTCGGCCCGGGTGATCAAAAGGCTTTTGGTTTGAGGGAAAATTTTCTCGTCTACGAAAAACTTATTAGCGTTCTTTTTTTCTCTTGGCTTTACCGCATGTAGCATGGCCATAGCCTCTGCCGCAGCTGTTCCTTCGTCAAGAAGGGAAGCGTTTGCGAGTTCCATGCCTGTCAATTCCATCACCACAGTTTGGAAATTGATCAAAGCTTCTAATCTACCCTGAGCGATTTCAGCCTGGTATGGAGTGTAAGCAGTATACCATCCTGGATTCTCCAAAACGTTTCTCAAAACCACGCCTGGAACGATGGTATCGTAATACCCCATACCAATGAAGGACTTGAAAACCTTGTTTTTCGAAGCCAACTTTTTAAAATCAGCCAAAAACTCTGATTCAAGTTTCGCCTTTGGGAGATCCAAAGGTCTGGTGTTTTGGATGGATTCTGGAACGGTCTGGTTGATTAATTCCTCAAGGGAAGAGGCACCGATTTTCTCCAACATTTCTGCGATTTCCGCCTCAGTCGGGCCATTGTGTCTGCTCTCAAACTTGACAGCATTGGAAAGATTGATCTTCATAAAGAACGCTTAGAAATATTCTATTTGGGTTTGGAAACTTCCTGATTTTATGGGCGCAAAGGTACAATTTCTAGAGGGAAAAAGCCCCCCACATTTTGGAAATATTTAGGGTATAACTCTCAGAAGTGATAAGCGGTTTTTTTGGAGCTCATTTTTTTATCTAGTTTAGGGCACTTAAAACCGTATAACTTTATGAGAAAAGGATTAATACTGAGCGGCGCGCTTGCTTTGGGATTGGCTTTTCCCTCTTTGGCCCAAAACCCAATGCAGGTAAAATACGCCAATACCATCACCGCTGATGATTTAAAAGAATACCTTACCTACTTGGCTTCTGACGAAATGAGGGGTAGAGATACCGGCTCGGAAGAAGGAAAAATAGCTGCTAACTACTTGGCTGATTTTTACAAAGGGCTAGGATTTACAGGACCAGTGGATGGTAGTTATTTTCAATCCGTTCCTTTGGTCAGTGTACAATTTTCCAAGGTTACTCTTCAAGTTGGAAAAAATAAATTGGTAGAAAACCAGGACTTTGTTTTTACCGGAGACGGAGACATGGCTAAAGCTGCCAAAACTGACCTGGTTTTCTTAGGCCTAGTGACTGACGAAAACTTGGCCAAAGTGGATGTTAAAGGCAAATTGGTTGGACTATGGGCTGTAGGACAGCGAAGCAACGATCTGATCACTAAAGTGATGGATGCTGGAGCTGCCGGGATCGTGCTTGTGAGCATGGAAGGTCAAGCTAATTTTGATCGAATTGCCAACAGATATAAATCTTTGGCAGGAAGAGGAAGGATTGGTTTTGATCAGGAAACCAAGCAAAGACCAGTTTTTACTGTCAGCTCTGATAAAATGGCAGCGCTTTTCGGAACTCCTGTAGAAACCCTTAAAGAAGCAGCTAAGTCTTCCCCAGAAACTATTGCTTCCCAAAAAGCAAATTTTCAGGTTGTGAAATCAAAGACTCCTGTTGAGGCATTCAACGTAATGGGTTTCTTGGAAGGAACCGACAAGAAAGAGGAAGTTTTGGTAATTTCTTCTCATTACGATCACGTGGGAGTGAGTTCCACTGGAGAAGTATTCAATGGAGCAGATGACGATGGCTCTGGAACAGTTTCCGTAATGGAAATTGCTCAGGCTTTTGCAACTGCTGCCAAAGAAGGTAACAGACCAAGAAGAAGCGTTTTGTTCCTAAATGTAACAGGTGAAGAAAAAGGCCTTTTGGGTTCACAATACTATTCTGAACACCCCATCTTCCCAATCGCAAATACCGTCACCAATATCAACATTGACATGGTAGGTCGGGTAGACTACGAATACCAAAATGCTGAAAACAAGGATTATGTCTATGTAATTGGTTCAGAAATGCTTTCTTCTCACTTGAAGAAAATCAATGAATACAACAACATTACCTATACGAATCTGATCTTGGATTACCGCTACGATGCAGAAGACGATCCGAACAGATTCTACTACAGATCAGATCATTACAACTTTGCAAAATTCAACATTCCTGTAATTTTCTTCTTCAATGGTGTTCATGACGATTATCACCAAGTGACAGACACTGTGGACAAAATCGAATTCCCATTGATGCAAAAAAGAGCGCAGTTGATTTTCCATACTGCTTGGGATTTGGCAAACAGAGAGCAAAGAACTCCTGTTGACGGCACAAACACCCGAGGCGAACGATAAAATGAGAGAGGCTCCAAATTGGAGCCTCTTTTTTATTTCCCTTTATTTTTCTGATTCTTAGTCTTGAGCTGATTTCTGTTCGGTTTTTTGCCGTGTTTTTTGGCTCTGACTTTTTCTCCTTTACCGATATTCTGCTTTGGCTTTTCTCTTTTCTCATGAAAAGCACCCTTGTAATCTGGATTGTCTCTTTGCTTGAGTCTATCTAATTCTCTGGCATAACCTTGCTTTTCCTCAAAAGGTGTGACTGGAACATCCACTGAATCTGGAATAGGCAATTCCTCAACTTTCATCCGAATTAGTTCTTCGATTCGCTCAAAATGGTAAGCCTCGGCAGGATTGATGAACGTAATAGCTTTCCCTTCTTTTTCCGCTCTACCTGTACGCCCGATCCGATGAACATAATCCTCATAGATTAGAGGAACATCAAAATTTATCACATGCGAAACCATCGTCACATCAAGGCCTCTTGAAGCCACATCCGTCGCAACCAACAATCGGACATCACCCGCCTTGAAGTCTTCCATGGAATTAATTCGGGTATTCTGCCCCTTATTGGCATGGATGACTCTGATTTCTCCAAATCCTTTTCTTTCCAGAAATGAAAAAACCGATTCGGCATTTTTGCGGCTTCGGGTGAAAATGATTGCACGTCGGATTTCTTCCTGCTCCAGCAAATGAGCAAGCAAATTGATTTTGGTTTTGATGTTTGGTACCAAATATTTCACCTGCTCAATCGTCTCTGCTGTAGTGGCAGAAGGAGCGATTTCCACTCGCTCTGGGAATTCCAGAAATTCGGTTGAAAGGTTTTCGACCCTTCCTGAAAAAGTCGCAGAGAAAAGAAGGTTTTGTCTTTTGCTGGGAATGACTTCCAAAATAGCCCGGATCTGAGGCATAAAGCCCATATCCATCATTTTATCCGCCTCATCCAAAACCATAGTTTTGATTTCCTTCGGGAAAATGACACCCTTACGGTAGATATCCATAAACCTTCCTGGGGTGGAAATAACTATATCGACCCCAGCCTCGATATGCTCGATTTGCGTTTTTGGGCCAATCCCTCCGTACAAACTGACAATTCTGAGGTCAGTATATTTCCCCAACTCTTTGGCAACTTCCTCGATCTGCATGACAAGCTCCCGAGTAGGAGCCAAGATCAAAGCTCTAGGATGAACACCTTGAGCATATTTCACCTTCATCAAAATCGGCAAAACATAAGCGGCAGTTTTCCCGGTACCCGTTTGAGCAATTCCCAAGACATCATGCCCTGTCAAAGCCAAAGGAATAGCTTTCTCTTGGATAGGTGTTGGAGTGGTATAACCGGATTCTGAAATCGCGCTGAGCAATTGTTTATTTAACTTAAATGCATCAAACCCTAGGGTATCATTGCTCATGATTGTTAATTTTGAAACGAGTGTAGAAATCCTTAAAAGAGAAAAAGATGAAAAGTATCCTGATCACTGGTGCAAATATAGTCAATGAAGGCCGGATTACTCGGGAAGACGTTTTGGTACGAAATGGACGTATCGCAAAAATCGGTTCTGACCTGAGTAATGAAGTAGCTGATCAAACCATTAATGCGACTGGGAAATATTTATTTCCGGGCGTCATTGATGACCAGGTACATTTTCGTGAACCAGGATTAACACATAAGGGAGAAATCTATACCGAGGCAAAAGCCGGAGTTGCAGGTGGAACCACCTCCTATATGGAAATGCCCAATACTGTCCCTCAGGCTGTAACCTTGGATCTTTTGGAAGAAAAATACCAACGGGCTGAGGAGGTTTCATTAGCCAATTATTCATTCTTTTTTGGAGCGACAAATGATAACCTAAACGAAATTCTCAAGCTTGATTTAAGTAAAGTTTGCGGACTAAAAATCTTTCAAGGCTCCTCCACAGGTAATATGGTGGTTGATAATATCGAATCCCTTGAAGGTATTTTTAGAGAATACAAGGGCTTGATTGCCATTCACAGCGAAAATGACCACATCATCGCAGCTAATTTCGCTGAATATAAAGCGAAATACGGAGAAGATATTCCTGTAAAATTCCATCCTAAAATCAGATCTGAAGAGGCTTGCTTTGACGCTTCCAGTCGGGCAGTTGCCATGGCAAAGAAATATGGAACCCGATTGCACATCTTGCACATCAGCACGGCAAAGGAGCTTCAGCTTTTTGACAACACCATTCCTTTGGAAGAGAAAAAGGTAACTTCCGAAGCTTGTATTCACCATCTCTGGTTTTCGGAAGAAGATTACGAAACGAAGGGAAACTTGATTAAATGGAATCCAGCGGTGAAAACTGCCAATGACAAGGCCCAAATCTTTCAGGCTGTTTTGGATGGGAGAATTGATGTGATTGCCACCGATCACGCCCCGCATACTTTGGAGGAAAAGGCATTGCCCTACACCAAAGCTCCTTCGGGAGGTCCTTTAATCCAACATAGCTTAGTTGCTATGCTGGACTTTTATCATCAAGGAAAAATCAGTCTTGAAATGATAGCTCAAAAAATGGCACATAACGTGGCCAGATTATTCCGAATTGAAGAAAGAGGATTTATCCGCGAAGGCTATTTCGCAGATCTGGTTTTGGTGGATTTAGATTCTCCTTGGACTGTTTCCAAGGAAAATATTCTGGCCAAATGC
This sequence comes from Algoriphagus boseongensis, assembly GCF_004362805.1. Taxonomy (GTDB): domain Bacteria; phylum Bacteroidota; class Bacteroidia; order Cytophagales; family Cyclobacteriaceae; genus Algoriphagus; species Algoriphagus boseongensis. Next base: position 775,887 of record NZ_SNYF01000006.1, on the reverse strand, counting down.
GGATGGTCTCCATTTGAAGGACATACATTCAAGTCAAAAGTGACACATACGATCGTTTCCGGACATTTAGCGTACGCTGAAGGGAAATTCGACGAAGGCAAAAAAGGAGAAAGATTAACTTTTTTCACAAATAAATAGACTCCACCTTGCGCTGAACACCCGATCTGCTTACTTTTGCAAACCAATTGAGGGAATGCCTCAAGAAGTAGCTAATATGGTGATTGTAGCTCAGCTGGTTAGAGCGCTGGTTTGTGGCACCAGAGGTCGCCGGTTCGAACCCGGTCTTTCACCCAAACCCCTCAATTTGAGGGGTTTTGTCGTATAAAAGGGAGTTGTTTTGGCACAAGTTTTGACAACTTCAGATCAAACTAAACCAATTAGAGATGTTTACTTTGTTCAAATCCTCACCAAAATTCCCGGTGGTAAAGCCGGTGAATATCGTTCAGGTAAAAAACTATTTCATGAAATTTGAGGAATCGCTCAAGATTTTTGAGGAAATCCAAAAAGAGAGTTTACACTCCTGAAACAAGAATTTTAGCAAAGGTTATGGTGACATAACCTTTATTTTTTTGTCTTTAATTTTTCTTGTCAGATCAAAACTCTATTTTTAAAAATTACAATTTTTCCACTATGAGTTATATCCATTTCGATAAAACCCAATTAATCAACCTAAATTATTCTCTTGACAGGGAAATAATTCGAACAAACCGTTCGGGGACCTACACCAGCACTACTATTATTGGTTGTAATACCCGAAAATACCACGGTTTGTTGGTGGTTCCTCAGCCCCAGATTGATTCCCAAAATCATGTCATGCTGTCTACTGTCCACGAAACAGTAATCCAGCACGGAGCGAGTTTTAATTTGGGAATCAGCAAATTCCCGGGAAATTATTCTCCGAGAGGGCACAAATATTTGGAGGACTTTGATTCGGAACCTATACCCAAACTTACTTACCGAGTGGGTGGTGTTTTGCTCCAAAAGGAACTCATTTTGGACACCAACCGAGACCGGGTGATGATCCGATATACCCTTTTGGAAGCTCATTCACCGACAAAAATTAGAATTCAGCCATTTTTGGCTTTCCGAGGCTATCATCAATTGATAAAAGCAAATGAGGATATTCATAAAGAGTTTGAAAAAGTGCCATGCGGCGCAAAATTCAGACTTTATCCTCAGTATGACCCTTTATTCCTTCAGCTTTCCAAGAAGGGAGAATTCGTTTCTAAACCTGATTGGTATTACAACATAGAGTATATCCAAGAAAGAGAAAGAGGGTATGATTATCAAGAAGACCTCTTCGTGCCTGGATATTTTGAATTTGATATCGCCAAAGGGGAATCTGTAATCTTTTCTGCAGGACTAACCGAGGCAGATCCAAAAACCAGGCAAAATGCATTTCAAAAAGAAATTGCAAGAAGAATCCCTCGAAACAACTTCGAAAATTGCTTACGAAATTCTGCAACCCAATTTATCCGAAGAAGGGATGGGGATGTAAGAATTATCGCTGGATACCCTTGGTTTGGATGGTGGGGAAGAGATACTTTCATTGCGGCTCCTGGACTTACCCTTTCTGCCGGTGACAATGAAACATTCCTTGAAATCATGGATACCATGTCCAAGGATCTTAAAGGGCCTCTTTTCCCGAATATCGGTAGCGGAGATTATACCAATATGACCTCAATGGATGCACCATTGTGGTTCTTCTGGTCATTACAGCAATACATCGTCTACACAGGAGACAGTAAAACGGTAAAAAATCGATACCTCGGCAAGCTTAGAGGCATCATCGAAGGCTATAAATCCGGAACAGAATTCAATATCCACATGATGGAAAATGGACTGATCTGGGGAGGACAAGAGGATGTTGCATTAACTTGGATGGATGCCATTACCCCTGATGGACCTGTCACTCCTAGAAGAGGATGTCCAGTGGAAATCCAGGCGCTTTGGTACAATGCCTTGTGCTTCTATCATGAATTAAGTGGAGATGCTGAATATTTGGCCTTAGCCAATAGAGTTAAAGAATCCTTTGAAAGAGAATTTTGGTCATGGGACTATGAGTATTTGGCGGATGTAGTTGATGGAGAAGAAAAGGATTGGTCAATCCGACCAAATATGGTTTTTGCCACTTCCCTTCCTTACACCATGCTTAGCGAAGAAAAGAATGATATGATTTTGGAAATCGTCAAATCCAAATTATTGACTTCAAGAGGATTACGTTCCTTATCTCCAGATGATCCAGGCTACAAAGGATATTATTTCGGAAATCAAATCAGCCGAGATAATGCCTATCATAATGGAACCGTTTGGGCATGGCCTTTAGGACATTTTGTAGAAGGATACCTTAAGCTACATGGAAAAGCGGCTAAGAATTTCATTCAAAAAATCATCAAAGGGTTTGATGGAGTAATGACCCAATATGGAATCGGAACCGTAGCTGAAATTTATGATGGAGATCCTCCGCATAGACCAAAAGGCTCGATTTCCCAAGCTTGGAGTGTAGCCGAATTGTTGCGAATGATGGACTTAGTAAAGAGAACTTAACCAAGTTTTTATGAGAGTTTTGATGTTTGGGTGGGAATTCCCCCCGCATATTTCCGGAGGATTAGGTACAGCTTGCTATGGATTGGTGAAGGGAATGAACCATCACAATCAGGAAGTTATTTTTGTAGTACCAAAGCTTTGGGGTGATGAGGAAGAACTGGCAGATTTTGTCAATGCCAGCGATGTGACGATCAATTACCGAGAGAAAAAATTCAAAAATATCTGGAAAAACCTGACCTACCTTGAAGTCAGTAGTTTCCTAGTACCTTACCTCGGCCCTGAGGAATACCAAAAATTCACCGATTACGCCATCCACGATCGAACCGATGTGGACGAAAGCATCTTTACCAATAAATACCAATTCAGCGGTAAGTACGGGAAGAACCTCATGGAGGAAGTCTCCCGCTATGCATTGGTTGGAGCACAGATTGCCAAAGACCGAAAGGATTTTGACATCATCCATGCGCACGATTGGTTAGCCTTTCCTGCTGGAATCGCGGCTAAAGAAATGAGTGGAAAACCTCTTGTGGTGCATGTGCATGCGACGGAATTTGATAGATCGGGTGAAAGTGTCAATCAGCCTGTCTATGATATTGAGCGAGCCGGTATGGAAGCTGCAGATCATGTAGTGGCTGTAAGTCAATTGACTCGAAATATCATTATCAAGAAATACGGGATTCCGGCACATAAAGTATCTGTCTTGCACAATGCCGTACTGGATGCAAGTATTATCAAGTCAGAATACGAAAAGAAAGTCCCTGAAAAAATCGTGACTTTCTTGGGTAGAATTACCTTCCAAAAGGGGCCTGAATATTTTGTCGAAGCTGCGAAAAAAGTAATCGACAGAGATCCAAACGTGCGATTTGTGATGGCAGGATCCGGTGACCTGCTCAACAGGATGATTGAACGGGTCGCGGAATTACGGATGGCATCCAGGTTTCATTTTACCGGATTTCTCAAAGGGGACGACGTAGATCATATGTATGCCATCAGTGATGTCTATGTCATGCCATCAGTTTCAGAACCTTTTGGAATAGCACCCCTGGAAGCGGTTCGCCACAATACCCCAGTGATTATTTCCAAACAATCGGGAGTAGCTGAAGTCTTGATGAATGCCATCAAAGTGGACTTTTGGGATGTGGACGCCATGGCAGATGCCATTTTCGCTTTGCTTCATTATGAGGGAATTTCCAGGATGTTCAAGGAACTCGGAAGTGAAGAACTTAAAAAACTCAAGTGGGAGCATGTCGCTGCCAAATTAATTACTGTTTACGAAAAAACTTTAGCCCAACAATCATGAGAACCATCTGCTTTTATTTTCAGGTGCATCAGCCTTTTAGACTAAAGCCCTACCGCTTTTTTGACATCGGGGAAGACCACTATTACTGGGATGATTTTCTAAACAGAAATGTTATCCGAAAGGCAGCACAGCGATGCTATTTGCCTATGAATGCCCTTTTGATGGATTTAATCCACCAATACAAGGGAAAGTTCAAAGTCGCTTTTTCGATTTCTGGAACCTTCTTGGACCAAATGGAAGCCTACGCTCCTGACGTATTAGAAAGCTTTCAAAAGTTGGTTGCAACTGGTCAAGTAGAGTTATTGAATGAAACTTACACGCACTCTTTAGCTGCACTGAAAAGCAAAGAAGAGTTTAATGGGCTAGTTAAAAAGCATCAGGATCGAATCAAGGAACTGTTCAATGGCTATACTCCAAAGGTCTTCCGTAACACAGAGCTGATATATTCAGATTCCATTGGAGCCATGGTTGCAGAATTAGGCTATAAAGGAATTCTTACCGAAGGTGCCAAGCACATCTTGGGATGGAAAAGTCCCAATTACGTTTACAGCAATTCTCAGGATACGAACCTTAAAGTACTGCTGAAAAACTTCAGATTGTCGGATGACATTGCTTTCCGATTCAGTAATAAAACCTGGGCTGATTATCCTTTGACCACAGACAAGTTTGTGGCTTGGTTAAATGCCATTCCAAAAGAAGAGCAAGTCGTGAATTTATTCATGGATTACGAAACCTTCGGTGAGCACCAGTGGGCTGATACAGGAATTTTCGAATTCATGCGTCATCTTCCGGAAGCGATCTTCAAACATTCCAATTTCTCGTTCTCCACTCCTTCCGAGGTAGTAGATCAAGTGCCTGCAGTGGGTAAAATCCATGTTCCTATTCCTATCTCATGGGCTGACGAAGAAAGAGATTTGACAGCCTGGTTAGGAAATGACCTACAAGACGAGGCGTTTGACCGACTTTATGAAATGGAAAAACAAGTGAAAGGAATTAAAGATCCTGAAATCCAACGCGATTGGGGATACTTGCAGACCTCCGATCATTTCTATTACATGTGTACCAAATTTTTCTCAGACGGCTCTGTACATCAGTACTTCAGTCCTTATGACACGCCTTACGATGCTTTTATCAATTACATGAATGTCCTCAGTGACTTCATGCTCCGAGTGAAGGAAGCCAAACCTGAGAAAAAGTCTAAAGCATAAAAAAATCCCGGCAGTTTGCCGGGATTTTTCATTTCTATTCAATTTTCATCAGAAGGTGTAGCCAAACACATCTTTCTTAGAAGGCTTGTAGAAGATCATCCCGTTTTCAGGATCAGAATCAAATACTGGCTCCTTGTCATTCAAGACAATTTTTCCGACTTCCTTACCGCTAATTTTATCCACTTTTACCAAACCTACTCCCTCTCCAACATCAGTTAGAATAAAACTGTAAACACCTCTGTGCTTGGTAGCTTTGAATCTTTGGTTGGCTACTTGGCCAAAAGCACCGGACATATCTTCGAAAAATTCTCTTTGCGTTCCGTATTGCTTGCTAATGGATGAAGGAGCAAAGGCAGATCCTTGAGTCAATCCTTGCTGATAAGCTGCAGCGGAGGCCATGGCTACCATGGCTACTTGCATAGTCCTCATGGCAATTCTTCCTGCCAAAGATATCTTAGGAGAAGCCCAATGGTCTTGATAAAGCACATTCCCATTAGCGTCGAAGCCCATCATATTTTGGCTTGAGGAAAGGACAAAATTAGAGCCTGTGAATTCCAAGTTGTCTGGAGTTTCCTTTTCGTTAAACTCAACTTTGTTGATGATCACTTTTTTCTGTCCAGTAGCTAGATTGACATGGTAAACTTTCTCATCACTATAGAAAATTTCTTGATCTAACGATGGCTTCGCCCTCAAAACAGGACCTTTGATCATGTCCTTTCCGTCCCAAACTGGCTTTCCATCAAATCCGAATAAGCCCACACTTCCCTCTTCATCCATGTACATGATTCCTGCTCCGGTCAATTGGTCAATACGGATACCCTTGATCTTTTGAGACCATTTTTCCTCTCCAGTGTTTTTATCCAATACGGTCAAGTATTTGTCTTTTTCTCCAACTGCAATTCCGTAGTCTTTCCCTAGATCAACCACAATCCCTGAAAGCTTTTTAGCTGTCCATTTGGTATTTCCTGTCTCAGCTTCCATAAGAGTGAAGTTTTTCTCGTCTGCTACGATTACTCCAAAGTTTTCAGCAGTAAGGACAGGAGCATCTTTGGAAGCCAATGGCTTTTCCCAAATTACCTTGCCATCAGAAAGGCTCACTGCACTGACCACTCCCTGATTTCCTTTTTTCTGATAAAAGTATCCTTCGGTCAAGTGGATGTTTGCATCAAATGCCTCGAAATTGTTTTTCTTCTCCGCCACCTCAAATTTCCACATGGGCTGACCTGTTTTTGCATTGATTTTGGCTGCAGTCTTTTCTCCAATAAAGAGTAAGTTATTGTCAGGAGTGATGACAGGCAAAAATTTTGAAGATACCTCATCTGACTCCCAAGCCAATCCTCCAGACTCAATGTTGTAAAGTTTGGTCTTTTGCATAAATGGAGCTCCTTTTTGAGTGAGGTCCTCCCAAGAAGCGGTGATGATGATCGACTTTAGCTCAGGAAGGTAGTCGGACCCATCATAATTAAATGTGGCCTGTTCTGGACCAATAATTTTTACGACAGGCATGCCTGCAGACCTTGGATCCAAAACCAATTCGCCGGTTCGGATATTGATCACCACAAAGTTTTTGACAAGGATATTATCCGTGTATTTAACTATTGCATAGTCTGAAACCCGAGGATCCTCATTATCTTCCAAAACTCTGATCAGATCGGCTGTGTAGCCTACCTTTTTGCCATCGGGTCCTTTGAGTGCCTTTGCAGAATTGTATAGGTCTTCGTTTGACCATAGTAGCTTCCCGGTAGCAGCGTCTACTCCGTGAAGTCCCCAGTCCGAGCTTCCCACCAACAAGATTTTGTTGGGTGTGTGCTTGGTCCATTCAACTCCCTTTTCCAAACTCAATTTCCATTGAGGCTCTTGGGAAAAGGCCTTGGTTCCAAAACCTATTGCAAACGCAAAGGCAAGGAACAGTAATCGGGTGGTTTTGTTTAGCTTTTTCATCGTTAAAAGAATTTTGATCAAAGCTATCTCTTGCACCAACACCAAGGAATACGGCAATTGACGTATATAAATGCAAAAAGCACCCAAATCAGGGTGCTTTGAAGATTTATTCAGGAAAAATGGATCAGTAACTCTCTTTTTCTGAAGGGAAATCCTTTCGCTTCACATCGCTGATGTATTGCTGGAAAGCATCCATCATCACACTTTGAAGGTCCGCATATTGCCTTAAAAATCGCGGTTTAAACTCTTGGGTAATTCCAAGCATATCATGCATCACCAAAACCTGACCATCCACATGAGGGCCTGCCCCAATTCCGATAACAGGAATGGAAACTGACTCCGCAACCTTCTTAGCCAGTGAGGCTGGAATTTTTTCCAGAACTATGGCAAAGCATCCACACTGTTCCAAAATCTTGGCGTCCTCCAGAAGTTTATTGGCTTCTGCTTCTTCTTTTGCCCGAACAGTATAAGTTCCAAATTTATAAATTGACTGAGGGGTCAGACCCAAATGTCCCATCACTGGAACTCCTGCACTAAGAATCCTACTCACGGATTCTTTGATTTCAGATCCTCCTTCTACTTTTACCGCATGAGCACCAGATTCTTTCATGATCCGGATTGCTGAGCGCAAAGCTTCAGAGCTATTCCCCTGATAGTTACCAAAAGGAATATCCACTACGATAAATGATCTCTTTACCGCCCTCACCACCGCAGAAGCATGGTAAATCATCTGGTCAAGAGTAATCGGAAGGGTGGTCTCGTGGCCTGCCATTACATTGGAGGCAGAGTCTCCCACCAAAATGATATCCATGCCCGCTGCATCCACGATTTTGGCCATGCTATAATCATAGGCAGTCAACATGGATATTTTTTCCCCTCTTTGCTTCATTTCTTGAAGCGTATGGGTGGTAATTCTTTTTACAGTAGCGGAGGAATGAACAGACATATTAATCCAAATGAACTGAGTATTGATTTTCAGAAAAATCTACCCGAATGTGCTCACTAAGTGTGGTAGCTAATTCGTATCCGGTATAATCGGGACGTACTGGAAACAAACCATGACTTCTATTCACCAAAACTGCGATTTCCATTTTTTGAATTTCATGTTCCAAAAATGGCTTCATCGCATAAACCAAAGTCTTTCCGGTGTTCAGTACATCATCCACCAAAATGATGGTTTTCCCACTTAAATGAATTGAGGTTGAAAGCTCCACTTCCGAATTGGAAACAGCCTTTTTATCCAACAACACCTCAACTTCTTCGACCGGAATCGGAGAAATGGCTCTTACCTCATCTGCCAAAAGTTTAGCAAGGGTAGTTCCCATTCCAGAAATGCCAGCAAAAACTACTCCTGCAGCATTCAAATTCCTCTCGTAGATTTCAAAAGCCATGCGGGAGATTTTCTGCCCGATTTGTTTATGATTGAGTACTTCGCTCATTGGGATGATTTTCAAAAAGGAAAATTAGGCCAATTTGGAATGGGATCAAAGCCGATCAGCGATGGGTATCCTCTTCTTCCAAAATATTCACATAGCTCCGGTATCGGTAAGGATGGATATAGCCTTCCTCAAGTTTCTTAAGAACTATACACCCAGGCTCATTGGTATGCGTGCAATTATTGTATTTGCATTGACCTAGATATTCTCGCATTTCCGGGAAATAGTGAGACAGTTCGTTTTCCTCAATATCCAAGATTCCGAATTCCTTGATCCCCGGTGTGTCAATCAAATCTCCCCCTTCAGCCAAGAAAAACATTTCTGCAAAAGTGGTAGTATGCACCCCTTTGGCGCTATAACCGGAAATTTCTTTAGTCTCTTGACTGGCTTCAGGAATGAGTGCATTGAGCAAGGTAGACTTTCCAACTCCGGAATGGCCTGAAATCAAACTCGACTTGCCTTGAATGAAAGGCAAGAACTTCTCCTTTAAATCTTTGTCTTTAAGAGCGGATACCTCTAGAACAGTATAGCCTAAGGGCTCATAAATTTCATGAATATCTTGGAGCCACTCTTCCTCCTCTTCCCCATCCAGTTGGTCCATTTTGTTAACCACCAAAATCGCTGGAATTCGAAAGCTTTCCGTACTAACCAAAAACCGATCAATAAATCCCAAGGAAGTTCTCGGCTTCTTCATGGTGATGACCAAAATGGCCTGATCCAAATTGCTTGCGATAATGTGGGAAAAATGCTGCTTTCGGGTGGACTTTCGGATCACATAGTTTTCCCTTGGCAAAATCTCGGAAATCACGGCAGTCTCTTGTCCCGCCTCTTTTTCCAATTCCACCCAATCCCCAACAGCAATTGGATTGGTCAGTTTCAAATCCTCCTGCTTGAATTTTCCTTTGAGCCTGGCAGATAGTATTCTATCCTCAGATTTGACGATATACCAGCTCCCGGTGGACTTGATGACTCTTCCTTTCATGATTCTTTCGGATGGGATAGTATGTGCGATATTATTCTATCAGCAGCACCCAAGTTCGATTTTACCCATTTTTGGGCAGAAGATGCAGATTTTTCATAAAAATCATCTTGGTTCAACTTCTCAAAAATTCCCTGCAATTCCTGTGCATTCGAAACCTCGAACCCACATCCTTCTTTTTGGCTCTGAACTGATTCAGGAAATTTGCCAAGCTTTTTGACTTTCCCGAAAATCACTGGAATTCCAAAACCCAGGGGTTCTAAAATATTATGTAGCCCTTTTCCAAAAGCTCCTCCCACATAAGCGATTTTGGCAAACTGATACAATGAAGAAAGCATCCCAATGTTATCAATAAACAATACCGGATTCTTTTCTGTAGAATTCCATTCCGAATATTTTTTGGATTCAAGCTCAATCTGATCAGCCCATTTTTTCATGGGTGATGGATCCAAGTCATGTGGAGCGATGATCCATTTATAGCCAGAATTAGAATTGATCAAGGGAATCAATAAGCTCATATCCTCATCCCATGCAGAACCAACCACAATCGTTGGCTGATTATTTACCCATTCCTCAATATCCTTGAGCTCTTTGGGAGCATTAGCCGTAGCCGATACCCGATCAAAACGGGTGTCACCTGCGCGTAAAGCATGCGTGATTCCATACCTTTTCAAAAGGGAAATGCTTTCCTCATTTTGGGTAAAAATCCAATTCAAATCGGAAAGTATTTTTCTAAAAAACCCTCCATACCAGGCAAAATAAATCTGATTTGGTCTAAAAGACGCAGCAATCAGGTAGGTAGGAATATTCCTTCTTTTCAAAGCTTGGATGTGGAAAAACCAGAGATCGTACTTTACAAAAAATGCAAGTTCTGGCCGCAGAATCTCCACGAACTCCTCTGCCCAGCTCTTCTTATCCAACGGGAGATAGGTGATAAAATCTACATTTGGTTGTGGCTTTTTGATTGCAGGATCATAGCCAGAAGGGCTAAAAAAACTTACTACAATCAAATATTCTGGCTTTGCCTCTTTCCATTTGGCTATCAGTGGCTTGGCCTGCTCATATTCGCCCAAGGAAGCGACATGAACCCAAACTAATCTGCCTGGATGATCATTTCTAAACTTTGCTAAGGACTGAAATAATCCTTCCCTTCCCTTCAAAAAGTGCATGATTTTAGGAGAGATCAAGGCTAAGGCATTCAAAATCCCCGGCAAAACCCAAAAAAAAGCCTGATACAGTAATTTCATCTTTCAAAAGTAGGCAATACCTGAGATTTCCACATTTTTTTCAACCTTTGGCCTTTCATTTTCCCCATGAAATAATTTTTGCCCAAAAATCAATTTCATTCCATGCAATTGGTCTGAAAATTAATTAGATTCAAAGCCCAACTTTTCCGAAAGTTAACCCAGTACTGTATTAATTGATTATGATTAAAGTTTTATTCGTTTGTCTTGGTAATATCTGTAGGTCCCCTTTGGCCGAAGCTATTTTCAATCATAAGATTAAAAACTTGGGATTGGAAGGTAAGTTCAAATGTGATAGTGCAGGCACTTCTGATTTTCACATCGGCGAACTGCCCGATGAGAGAACCCTTAAGTGTGCCTCCAAGTATGGCTTGAAAATCAATCACAGAGGCCGACAAGTCAATCGAACCGATTTTAGGGATTTTGATTACATCTTGGCAATGGATGACCACAATCTCAGAAGCCTCAATAATCTAAAAGTCAGGTTTAATTTTCAGGAAAAAGAAATTCATTTGATGCGGGATTTCGTATCGGATTGGCAGGGAATGTCTGTTCCTGATCCTTATTATGGTGGTGAAGAAGGGTTTGAGGAAATTTATCAGATTTTGGATGAGGCAATTGATAGTTTCTTGCATAAAATAAAAGTCACTCATCAACTCTATGCTTGACCAACGCGAGATTTACGAGCAGATACTTTTTAATGCTTTGGGACCATTTACCCAACTCAAATCTGCAAGTTTGATCGCCGCTGGGAATCATAATCAAGGCGTAAAATTAGATACATCAGAGGGTTCCTTTTTCCTCAAATTAAACTTTGACCATGAGCGTGATATTTTGGTCAAAGAGGCTGAAGGCCTTAAAAAACTCAAAAATTCTACTTTTCTGAAGGTCCCTAAAACCTTTGATCATGGACGAGTAGAGGATTACAACTACTTGCTTTCTGAATTTATCCCCAGTTCCCGGCAGCACTTGGATTATTGGGAAGACTTGGGATTGGGATTAGCTAACCTTCACCTAAATTCCTTTTCTCATTTTGGCTTAGAGTCTGATAATTTCATCGCCTCTCTGCATCAAAAAAACCATCCTTTCGACAATTGGCTAGATTTCTTTATTGAACAAAGGCTCGAGCCCATGTTGGGGAAGGCTTACTTTGATCGATTGATTCCCCTGGATTTTTTGAAAAATTTCCAGGCTATTTACCCCAAGCTCGACTCTCTTTTCCCAAAAGAAAAACCGGCACTTTTACATGGAGACCTTTGGTCAGGAAATGTGATTTGCGATAGAGAAGGGAAACCCTGTTTAATAGATCCAGCGATCTATTATGGGCATAGAGAAATGGATTTGGCCTTTAGCCGCCTTTTTGGTGGATTTGATTCCAGATTTTATGAGGCTTACGAGTCCGTCCTACCCTTAGAACCCGGTTTTGAAAGCAGAATCGGAGTTTACAATTTGTATCCGCTCTTAGTCCATTTAAATCTTTTTGGGACAGCCTACCTTCCCGGTATTGAAAAAATTCTACAGCGCTTTCAATAATATGGAGTTTCTCATTCGTCCTTATCGAGAAACTGATGCTGAGGCCGTGAGGAACATCATCAATGACTCCATCTTAAACACTTTTCATAACTATGATTACGACCCCAAAACCTTGGAGGAAGTGAAACAGCTTTTTCAGGAAAAAGAAAAGGCGGGTCATCCGATTTTGATCGGAGAATCGGAAAATGAAGTTTGTGGGTACGCTACCTATGGCATGTTCAGAGCCAAGCCAGGCTATAGAAAGACAATCGAACATTCCATCTACCTGACCAAAAAAGCACAAGGCAAAGGTTTGGGAATGGAATTGATGAAAAGATTGATTGACTTGGCCCAAAGTCAGGGATACCATGCGATGATCGCCGGAATGGACTCCAAAAACTTGGGTAGTTACCACTTCCATCAGCGATTAGGCTTTATCGAAGTAGCCAGAATTCCAGAGGTCGCCATCAAATTCAATCAATGGCAAACCCTGGTCTTTATGCAATTAATTCTCACTCCGAATCAAAGTCCGGTTTAGCCAAGCATCACTTTTTCACCGATTTTTGCAGCTTTATAAATTGCGTCCACAATTACCATATCCTTCAGTCCTTCTTCTCCATCCACAGGAATTATTGGTTTTTTTCCGTCCAGAATAATGGCCGCCATTTCATCCATTTGTGTAGTTTGATGGGTAATGTGTTCCGCCTCGATTGGACCTTGATTAGTCCAAGCCTTAATCGGACCATAACCGGTTGAGGGCTGCATTTCCGCAAAACCTTTGGTTCCATTAAGGAAAAATTTATCCAAATTATTCAGCGAGTAGGTAGAAAGACAAGATGCGACTGCTCCTGAAGGGAAGCCCATTTGGAAGGTGATCGTCTCATCCACGCCTTCTTTAAATTTGACAGGATCAGTTTTCACTTCCTGAGCGGTAACCCAAATTGGTTCTTCATCAAGCATATATCGAGATCCATTGACAGAGTAAATTCCTATATCCATCATGGATCCCCCGCCTGCCAGCTCCCGGTTAAGTCTCCATTGGGTAGGGTCACCAATACTAAATCCACTCAAACCCTGAAAAAATAAAGTCTTTCCAAAAGCCCCTTCTCTTTGTCTTTTGACTACTTCAAGAGTTTTTGCTTCAAAATGCATCCGATACCCAATCAATAAATGAACCCCTGCAGCTTTGCATGCATCGACCATTTCTTTGCCTTCCACAGCATTTAATGCCATCGGTTTCTCACAAATCACATGCTTTCCAGCTTTTGCTACTCGGATAGAATAAGGCTTATGCAAGGAATTTGGAGTAATTACATAGACAGCATCGATGTCTGGATTATCCTTGATCTGGTCAAAATTCTCGTAGTTGTAGCAGTTTTTGGCAGGAATACCATACTTCTGCTGCCAAGCTTCCACTTTTGAACGAGTTCCGCTGATGACGCCAACCAATTTGGCCCTTTTGCAATCCTTCATCGCCTCAGCCACTCTGGTGCCATAGCTTCCCAGCCCCATGATGGCTACACGAAGCACTTGGTCATTTTTGATTTCATTAGTCTTTCCAAAAGAATTGGCAAGAGGAAGTGAAATAGCAAGGGTAGATAATCCTGCTTTTTGAAGAAATTCTCTGCGAGAGGCCATAGGTTGTTCAGGTTTTTGGTTAAGTCTTTGAATATAAAAACTTAAGCCTTCTGAATCATTCCTATTCAGGATTTTCTTCTCACCGCCTGAAAGGTATTTCGGGTGGCTTGTTCCAAAAGAACTTCATATCCTTCTTGCAAAGTGGAAATTTCATCCATCCTCGGATGCAAAACTGTCAGCAATTCCAGTCCCTCATTATACCTGATTTCAAATTGATCCTTAAGCTTGTCGAGCAAGTTTTCTAATTTGAAAAGTTGGCTATCAATCACCAAGGAAACAGAAATCGCAGAAAGCTGGAGCATGTTTACCCTCAACTTTAAGGATTTAAGTTGCTCATAAATAGTATGGATATGCTGCTCCTCTATAAAAGTAAAATCTGTCACTTTAAAACTGACCAGGATTTGATCTCTTTTTAAAACAATGGTCGGAATGGAGTGAACGGGGGCATTCTCATGAATTTTGGTACCTGAGGCCTCCGGATCCAAAAAGGATTTCACAAACAAGGGAATCCCTGCATTAGCCAAAGGCTTGATTGTCTTGGGATGGATTACTGACGCTCCAAAATAGGTCATCTCAGCCGCCTCCCTATAGCCTAGCTCTTCAAACTTTTTGGTATTGGGAAAAATTTTCGGATCGGCGTTTAATACCCCAGGGACATCCTTCCAAATGGTAACCGAACCCGCATCCAAACTTGTAGACAATATTGCAGCTGTAAAATCAGAGCCCTCTCGTCCCAAAGTGGTGGTTCTTTTCTTATCGTCAGAACCTATAAACCCCTGAGTTAAAATCGGGAAATTTTCCAACATCGGCTTCCAAATAGATTGACAGGATTTTCTGGTTTTGGCCCAGTCGATTTTTGCAAATCGAAAATCTGAATTGGTATGAATTACCTCTCTGGCATCTTGCCATAAAACAATCAATCCCTGATGACAAAGAAATTCGGCTACAATTTTTGAAGATATCAGCTCCCCAAAACTTACTATTCGGTCATAAAATTCATCGTAATTTTCTCTGGTCAAAGTTCTTTCCAAGTCCTTGTTAAGCTGGAAAAACAAATTGTCCAATTGAGCGAAAACCGTGTGATTTTCGGGGAATAATTCTTTACAAATCTGAAAATGAAAATCTTTTATTTTTGCACTATTCTCAGAAAAGTCTTTATTGGAAATTTTGAGCGAAAGAATCTCCTCAAGGGAATTAGTGATTTTTCCCATGGCCGAAACCACGATTACCATTGAATTTCGCAATCGATTACGGAGAATTTCAGTCAAATTTCTTACTGCAGTCGAATCTTTTACTGAAGCCCCTCCAAATTTGTAAATCAATGTTTTTGCCATAGAATATTTTACCTAATTTTCAGGTATATAAACCCAAGTATTGTACTTTTCTTAGAATGAAAATTTTACCTTATCAGCCAGATCAATCGAATCTGGCCTATTCGGTCGGAATGACCCTAGACCGATTTATTAAATTCAAACAACAAGACTTCCCATTTGCTTCCGGAGAACTTTCCCAATTGCTTAGGGATATCGCACTTGCTGCGAAGATAGTCAATCGTGAAACCAACCGAGCAGGCCTTGCAAATATTGGCGGAGCCTTTGGTCAGACCAATGTCCAAGGCGAGGAGCAGCAGAAATTGGATGTCATCGCCAATATCAGATTTATGCGCGCTCTAAGTAAAGGAGGCGAAGTTTGTGCCATAGTTTCTGAAGAAGAAGATTCTGTCATAGACCTCCAAAACAGCTCTGGAAAATACGTGGTCGCCATTGACCCCTTGGATGGAAGCTCAAATATTGATGTGAATATCAGCATTGGGACAATATTTTCCATCTATAGAAGAAAAACACCTGTAGGAAGCCCCATTCAGGAAATAGACATCATGCAACCTGGAAACCAGCAGGTGGCTGCCGGATATGTGCTTTATGGATCCTCCACTATGCTGGTCTATACCACGGGCTGCGGAGTCAATGGATTTACTTACGAAAATAGCTTAGGAGAATTCTTTCTTTCTCATCCTGAGATGAAAGCACCAAAGGACGGAATGATTTATTCCATCAACGAAGGGCTTCAATTGGAATGGGAACCAGAGATTTTTTCCTACATCCAATCCTGCAAAGAGCGAAAACTTCAATCACGATATATTGGAAGCTTGGTCGCTGACTTTCATAGAAATCTTTTAAAAGGGGGCGTTTACCTTTATCCCTCTACATTAAAAAATCCAAGCGGAAAGTTGAGGCTTCTTTACGAAGCTAATGCCTTGGCCATGATTATAGAACAGGCTGGTGGAAAAGCCACGGATGGAAACCAACGAATTTTGGATATCCAGCCTCATTCCCTTCATCAGCGAACACCATTAATTATTGGCTCTGAAAAAATGGTCAACGAGGTGATTTCTATGAAAACTAATTCGAGCCTAACTTCTAAGGCTTTTAACCATTGACAAAATAAGATTCTGAGTTTGGTAGATATCCTGTATCTTCGGACCTGTTAAAAGACATACCTATGGCCAAATACAAATTTTATTTACCGATAGCACTAGTAGCAGGTTCCGCCCTGCTTTGGTCCTCCTGTGGTCCAAATGAACCAGTTGCAGAACCTATAGATGAGACATTTGCCACCCAGACGGACAAATTGCTAATCAAGGTTGATACCCTTTACTCTGAATTTGAAAATCCTTGGGGCATGACTTGGCTTCCAGATGGAAGAATGCTAGTCACCGAAAGAAAAGGGGAAATCCTAATCTTCAAAGATGATAAATACACCGGTGAAAAAGTTCAGGGACTTCCTGCGGTACATGCAGTAAACCAAGCCGGACTTTTGGATATCGCTGTCCATCCAAAATATGCCGAAAACGGATGGATTTATATTGCTTACGCGAAGCATTTCGAAGATTCCACTGGTGCCACTACGATCATGCGATTCAAGCTCGACGGAAATAATGCCGTAAATCAGGAAGACCTGATTACAGCCGGACCATCTTGGAAAGGTGGACGTCATTTCGGTTCTCGAATTGTTTTTGACAACGATGGGTATATGTACTTCTCCAATGGAGATAAAGGAAACATTCCTATGAATGCCCAAAACCTGAACAATGCCCATGGAAAAATCCATAGAGTAAATGACGACGGTACTATCCCTTCTGACAATCCATTTACCGATTCTTTGGGAAATGTTTCTTCAATCTGGACTTATGGCAATAGAAATCCACAAGGCTTGATTTATGACAAAGCCAATAATCGATTGTGGGAAGTAGAACATGGCCCAATGGGTGGTGATGAGCTAAACCTAATCGAAAAGGGTAAAAATTACGGATGGCCTGTGATCACTTATGGTCAAAACTATGATGGAACCCCAATCACAGAAATTACAGAAAAAGAAGGTATGGAGCAGCCCGTTCATTATTGGGTGCCATCCATCGCAACTTGTGGAATGACCATCGTGACTTCTGATAAATACCCAACTTGGAAAGGAAATATCCTAATTGGAGCTTTGGCAAAACAACACATCGCCAGAGTAGAGTTGAATGGAACCTCTTATGTGGGTGAAGAAAAACTACTTCAGGATATCGGCAGAGTAAGAACTGTGGCTGAAAGCCCAGATGGATACATTTACGCCATCACTGAAGCAACTGGTTTATTGATTAAGCTTCTACCAATTCGATAATCAGGATTTATCAAATCAAAAAAAGCCTTTTGGGATCTCCGAAAGGCTTTTTTTGTGCTTTCGGAGTCCATTATTCAAACTAGATCCTCATTTACCTCGTTATTGAGATAAGAAATTTTCTATTGAACGATATGAGGCGATCTATTTCTTTCTTCTTGCTTTTCTTTTGCATTGGCACAATCTCTTTTTCCTCCGGATGCTCTTCCACAGATTCAGAAGCTCAGCCGGAACCACTTCCTGACCTAAATTTCACCACCAAGACTGAAAAATTAACTGTCAAGATTGACACCCTTTACACTGGATTTCAAAATCCTTGGGGAATGACCTGGATAAATGACGGCAAAATGCTGGTCACCGAGCGAAAGGGGGAAATCTTGATTTTTAAGGATGATAAATACACCGGAGAAAAAGTCACTGGACTTCCTTCTTTTTATGTCAATGGTCAAGCTGGACTTTTGGATATTACAGTTCATCCCAATTATTCCCAAAACGGCTGGATCTACATTGCCTATGCAAAACCAGTGGGAAATGGTGGCGCGACTACGATTGCTAGATTCAAATTGAATGGAAATGCTGTCACTGGCTTTGAGGATTTAATCGTCACCACTCCTGCCTGGAATGGGGGAACACACTACGGAAGTCGAATAGTATTTGACAATCAAAATTATCTCTATTTCAGCAATGGAGAGCGGGGAAGTCAAGACAATGCTCAAGATCTAAAAAACTCTCACGGGAAAATCCATAGAATCCATGACGATGGCAGAATTCCTTCTGACAATCCTTTTGTCACGACTCCTGGAGCCATTCCTTCAATTTGGACTTATGGAAACCGAAACCCGCAGGGGTTATATTTTGACAAGGCGAATAATCGGCTTTGGGAAGTGGAGCACGGACCAAGAGGTGGAGATGAATTGAATATTTTGGAAAAAGGGAAAAATTATGGCTGGCCGGTCATCACCTATGGGATCAACTACAACGGAACACCAATCACCAACATTACCGAAAAGGAAGGGATGGAGCAGCCGGTGAAATATTGGACCCCATCCATTGCAACCTGTGGTATGACCATGATCACTTCTGATATTTATCCGGCATGGAAAGGAAATATTCTGGTGGCTGCCTTGGCAGGCACTCACATTGCCAGAGTGGAAATGAAGGGGAACAAAGCTACTGGAGAAGAAAAGCTATTTCAAGGAATAGGTAGAGTCAGGCAGGTTTCACAAAGTCCTTCAGGACATATCTATGCGATTACTGAAGGCACAGGGCTTTTGGTGAAATTATTTCCTTCTAACTAGGGATTAACTGAATGGAGATAATCAGACAAAATCGACATCCACACTAAAAGGAAACTTCATCAAAAACTGAAGTGCTTCGCCTATCGGTAAATCTTCAAAAAGCACCCGATGCAAACTTTCGGTAATTGGAGCACGAATCCCTGCGGATTTGATAAATGCATCAATAATCCTTACAGTATTGATACCTTCAGCAACTTCCTCCATGCTTCCCAAAATCTGATCCAAGGTCTCTCCTTTTGCTAGGCGGAATCCAACTGTAAAGTTTCTTGAGTCAACCGAATTACAAGTAGTAACCAAGTCTCCTACCCCGGCAAGTCCAATTACAGACTGAACACTTCCTCCAAGAGCTTTGCTTAAATGAACCATTTCCACCATACCTCGGGAAATGAGCAGTCCTTTGGCATTTTCACCTAATCCTAATCCGGCTAAAGCCCCTGCTGCAATCGCGATTATATTTTTCAACACCCCACTCAATTCCACGCCTACAATATCAGAGTTACCATACACCTGGAATTTCTCAGAACGCAGCAATTGCTGACCTTCTAAAATCACCTCGTTGTATTTGCTTGCTACCACTGTCGCTGCTGGTTGGCCGAGGCTCAATTCTTTGGAAATGTTAGGTCCTGCAAGGCATCCCACACGGACAGCTACTGTTTCCTGAAGGATCACTTCGCTCATGGTGAGAATCTGACTTCGCCGAAGTTTCTTGACCGTTTCTATGCTCTCTCCTTCTGGAAGATTTAAAGTCAATCCCTTTGTCCCATGAATGATCACATGATACGGATAGAGGAAAGGAGCAAAATTCCTCACCACCTCCATAAAAGCCGATGACGGAATCATGAAAAATAAAATATCACAAGCTTTGCACAACTCTTCAGGAGAACTTGTTGCCTGAATTGCTGGATTAAATTCTCTTCCTGCAGCAGTCTTCTGAGAATTGATTTCCTCTACAATCTCCTCCTTTCGGGCATAGACCATTACCTGGTTCTTTTCTGCCAGCATGTTGGCGATAGCTGCTCCAAAGCTACCAACCCCAACCACACCAATTAATTTCGGCTTAGAAGAGTTTCTCGAGGGCATATCCGTGCAATCTGTTATGATAAAAATAAAGTAAACTCATATCCTCAGTGACAATATTACCTTGCTTATCCTTGATCAAAGGACGCTTTGCATGATACATCCCCACGTTATCCAATCCATGGTTGATTATTTCATCCATAGGTCTGTTCATATGTGGAGCGACATCGATCAATCCTTGGTTTTTCATTTCAAGAATTTTATCATACACCATCTGGCAGGCAGATTTGAACTCTTCATATGGCAAAACAATATCCTCCTCAGGAAGTCTAATCAAATCAAACAAGTCGAGCTTGGTGTTTTTTGCCTTGATCATTTCAAAAGCCACAAAGGCTACCAAATGAGAACTGAAGACGCGATTGATTTTATGAAATTCTTCCACAATTCTCTTTCCGAGCATTTGGGTATATTCTTCCTCACGCTGTGCATCCACGGTGATTTTGCCATCAGAGATAAAATAGTCGCGGGTATCGATGACCCTACCTCTTTTGTCCAGACTATTTCCATCCTGATCGACATAGTTACCTAACACATCCAGAGCCCGACCGATGGAGACTGAAATGTCCGAACCCTTAGTAAAGAACTTGACCAAGAATTTGGAAATCTTGTATGAAGTAGAAAACTCATCATTCTCCTTGTAGTATCGCTCCTGTCCGGTGATACTGAGGTAATCTTGAATCAATCCCGGAGCCTCCAGTACAAAGTGATAATTGATCGTTACGGGTACGATGAAAATCTTTCCTGAAATGTCCTGAATCCCATTTTGATAGTTGGCTCGCTGTGCTTCAATGGCTGTGCTAAGGAGTCCAAGTTTCAATTTAGACTCAATCATCCCACTTCTTGATCGTGTTCCACCCGGGAAAAACAAGCTATGACAGCCAAACTGAATTGCTTCTTTGGAATAAGTTTTCAGAGTCTCCAGGTACATCAGGTTTTTCTTCCTTCTATCCACCTTGTACGCTCCTAGCGCATTCATGAAGTATGCGAAAATGGAAATATTGAAAAGATTCAAACCAGCTCCATAAATAAATGGAGGCATACCCAAAACCGAAATAATCCAACCGATCAGAATACTATCCAAATTGGAAAAATGAGTCGGAACCATGACAATGGTTCCTTTGGTAGCCAGATCCCGAATCTGGTCTGTTTGACCCGTAATCTGGATTTTGTCCTGAAGGGTATATTGATTACTGAATATGGATTTAAAGCCTTTAACCCTTGCCGCATTCAACAATCTGGAAAACCCAAAAGTGACTACGCTACGGGTAAACTTGTAGTGTGAAGTCTTGAAATTTGAGGCAATTTCTTCCGCGTATCTCGAAGTTATTTTACCCAAAACCTCCTTGTAGGCCTCTAGCTTTTTGGTTTTAGTCAGGCTAGATTCCGTACTCAGGTGAAGAAGGGAATTTTTAACATCGCTCCAGAATTCACGCTCATCGTCAGGGTCTACAGCCCAAGGATTTTGCTTGATTCTGAGCTTTTCACGATAGAGAGTGGTTTCCAATTCCTCTTTTAAAATGTCAGGATTATTACCCGTAAGCTGAAGAATCTTACTCTCGGCTGTTTCAGAGACTTTTTTGACAAATTCCTTTCGCTCTCTCGCGAGTTTAACCACAGGCCATTCATCCTTTTTGGGAAGGATGGGTTCGTACCGGTGTTTGATATATTGCTCTTCCAAGTGCGTAGTTTGGTTCAAAAGGCCTCAAAGATAAAGAAATTGCCCCTTTCTCAAGATGCAATATAACATTGGTTTCCAATCAGGATTTTGAACGGGTAAAGATGGCTACCACAGCGGAGGTGATCAAGCCCATAAACGCAGCTCCTCCCACAGCCTGAACCATATAACTGTTCAGGTTGAAATTAGACTCAGCAGCTTCCTGAGTGAGAGTCCCACTACTGACCGCATAGGCTATTGCATTAGAAAAATAATCAGGAGAAATGAATTCACTAGTTATGTACTGGCTAAGCGGACTCAGGATGACCACTACCAAAGTGATGACCAAACCAGAAATAAATCCCTGTAAGTAGTTCATCTTTTCTTGGTAATAGTTTCTCTTTTTATCCAGCAAAGCCAAAACATAAATTGCAATGGCAATTGGTGCATAAAACATGGAATAAGTAGCATGTTTGTCTATATGGACATCGTGCCAACCCATGGATTTCTCAAAAATCATCCAGATCAAGCCAGAGACGACAAAGAGAACTCCCCATTTAAGTTCAATTCTGATTTTTTTCATAGTGCTGGGAATTAGGAGGGTGTAAGTGCTCTTTCCAAATTACGAAAAAGAACCAAACGATTCTTCCCAAAGCGTGTTTCAATACAAAAGCTACTAAAGATTCCCTTGCTGAAGCGGGAAAGGGTATTATTTTTACGGCACTATTCCCCAATGAAAAACGACCTTAAACAGATTCAAGTCCCTATTGAAGCCGAAATGGCTGTCTTTGAAGGCAAATTCAGGGACTTCATGAAGAGCAAGGTCAAACTCCTTGATCACATCACCAATTACATTGTCAAGCGGAAAGGGAAGCAAATGCGTCCCATGTTCGTTTTTTTATCCGCTGGTGTATTTGGTCAAATCAACGAATCTACCCATCGAGGAGCTGCGCTGATTGAGCTTTTGCATACTGCAAGTCTTGTCCATGATGATGTGGTGGACGATGCGAATTACCGAAGAGGATTTTTCTCGGTAAATGCCCTTTGGAAAAATAAGATTGCTGTTTTGGTTGGGGATTATCTCCTTTCCAGGGGATTGCTACTTAGCGTGGAGCATAATGACTTCCACCTTCTCCGAATCGTCTCCAATGCGGTAAAAGAAATGTCCGAAGGAGAACTTCTTCAGAGCTATAAAGCCAGAAAATTGGACGTGGATGAGGAAGTCTATTATGAAATCATCCGTCAAAAAACTGCAAGTTTGATTGCTGCATGCTGTGCAGTAGGAATCGCGAGCGTCAATGAAAATGCAGAGCAAATTGAAAAAATGCGGCTTTTCGGAGAAAAAGTAGGAATTGCCTTCCAAATCAAGGATGACCTTTTTGACTATGGAGAAGATGAAATCGGAAAACCCGTTGGCATCGATATCAAGGAGAAGAAAATGACTTTGCCTTTAATCTATGCCTTGAGAAATTCGGATTGGCTCACCAAACGTAAAATTATTTACCTGATTCGTAATCGCTCTGAGGACAAAAAGGCTGTAAATGAAGTAATTGACTTCGTCAAAAAAAGCGGGGGACTCGACTATGCGAAAAGCAAAATGAACGAGTATTACCTCCAAGCACTAGAAATCCTCAAAGAATTTCCCGATTCAGAATACAAAGAGTCCTTACGAGACTTGGTGAGCTATACCATCGAAAGAAAAAAATAAACTTCGACTTCGGTCAAACTGAGCGCAGGAGACCAATTACTCAGTCACACTGAGCGAAGTCGAAGTGTTGGGCTAAGCCATTTTCTAGTTCAAAGACTTAATGGTTTGAATTTTCCCATCCGGAAGATGAGTCAGCTCCGCCATTTTTATATTTCTCAATTGAGTCTTGCCTGAAAGCTGGGTGTCGTGATAGAATAAATACCACTTTCCTTCAAATTCCACGATAGAATGATGGTTAGTCCAGCCTTGCACCGGCTCAAGTACATTTCCCTGATAGGTAAAAGGCCCATAAGGTGAATCACCGATGGCATAAGCTATAAAATGTGTGTCTCCCGTAGAATAGGAAAGGTAATATTTACCATTATACTGGTGCATCCAAGCCGCCTCAAAGAACCTTCTGGAATTGTCTCCTGCCTTAATCGGCTCCCCATTCTCATCTAAAATCAAGAGTTCACGTGGGCTTTCTGCTAACTCAGTCATAGAACCAGAAAGCTTGGCTATGTAAGGCATCAGTGCTTTTTGATCAGGTGCAGGAATTCCATCGGTTGGTCCTTTTCTACCTTCTACCAGTTTTTGATTCTCATACCATTGCAGCTGACCTCCCCATATTCCTCCCCAAAGCAAGTAATAGTCTCCCCCATCCTGAAATGCTGAAGGGTCCATACTGAAAGTTCCTTTGATAGGCTGAGGCTCAGGGATAAAAGGGCCTTCAGGTCGATCAGAAACCGCTACTCCAATCTTAAAAAGGTCTTGTTTGTCTTTTGCCGGGAAGTAGAGGTAGTATTTTCCATTTTTTTCGGCAGCATCAGGCGCCCAAAGTTGTCTTCCAGCCCATGGAATATCTTCCAATTTTAGTGCGACTCCATGATCGGTAACTGGTGCCCCAGGCTTTTCCATAGAAAAGACATGGTAATCTTTCATGTCAAAATGAGAGCCCATGTCATCTTCAGTTACTTCCGATTCAATATCATGGGATGGATAGATGTAAATCTTTCCTCCAAAAACATGTGCTGAAGGGTCAGCTGTATAGATATGCTCCACTAGTGGTGAATGAGCGAAAATCGGTCCCTGTTCTGCATCAACCTCAGTTTCTGTAGTTCCTTTTGGCTGGGAACAAGCGGCTAAAAGCAGAAATAAGCTTAGGAATCGGGTTGAAGATTTCATGGTAAGAATAGGTTTGAATGGGTTTGAGTTTGAAGTTGAAAATAGTAAATGGAAAAGGCTTTAGAAAAACCTACGGGAAAACATTATCAAATTTTTCCAAAAGAATTTACATTTGATAGTATCAAATGATACTATCAATGAAGCCTCCCTATGATATCACTCCTGAGATTTTGAAATGGGTAAGCTCCATTTCCGAGAAAATAGGCGAGGCAAATGCGCTTTTTCTAAGCAAACCTTCTCCACAACTCCGAAAGCAAAATCAGATCAAAACCATCCATTCCTCTCTTCAAATCGAAGGAAATACCTTAAGTGAGGATCAGATTACGGCACTTCTAGAAGACAAACGGGTCATTGGGCCGAAAAAAGATATTTTGGAAGTGTTCAACGCAGTTTCTATTTATGAAAAATTGGATTCGCTGAAATCTATTTCGGAAAAATCCTTCCTTTCCGCCCACGCCACTTTAATGAACGGATTGATCGAACATCCCGGAAAATATAGAACTCGAGGAGTGGGAGTGGTCAAGGGTTCGCAAGTGACACATCTGGCACCACCTGCTGAGAATGTACCTGGACTAATGAAAGATCTTTTCCGCTTCCTGAAAAATGACCAAGAACTTGTCCTGATTAAAAGTTGTGTCTTTCACTACGAAATGGAATTCATTCATCCTTTTTTGGACGGAAATGGACGGATGGGAAGGCTTTGGCAGACGGTAATTCTAAAGGAAAAGTATCCTGTCTTCGAATCTTTACCTTTTGAAACATTGATTAACAGAACTCAATCGGAGTATTACGAGGCTCTCGCGCTGAGTGACAAAATGGGGAATTCGACCGTATTCATCGAGTACATGCTGCGAATTCTCGATGCTGCACTCGAAGACCTGCTTCGAGTCAAAGGAATAACCATCAATCCGGAGGATCGAATGACCTACTTTCTATCTTTGGGAAAAAGCCAGTTCACTCGAAAAGACTACATGGAAGTGTTTAAGACCATTTCCACAGCCACAGCAAGTCGAGATTTGAAGAAAGCTGTAGAAAATGGAGTTCTTAAAGCTGAGGGAGTTAGGAATCAGACGTGGTATTCAATAGGTTAAAATTCAAACAAAAAAGAAATGAGTTGCTATTTTAAAAATTTCTCCTACAAAGACATACTCACTGTTTTAATGTCAAGTCTGATTTCGATTTCAATAATCTTAAGCCTTCAATTAGAAGTCACCAAAAGCAATCTGTTTTTAACTATTCTATTAACTTTTTTTATTCCAGTTTCTACTATGCACATTGTCTATTGGCAGGATCATCAGAAGGAAAACAACTCTCTCGGAAGAATTTTACAAGATCTCCTATTTATCTTAGTAACTTTTTTATTGCTTTTCATTTTATTTAAAATTAATAACATATTCTATAAAATCGGGAGTGGAAAAAACCTGATTACTGTTTTATTTATTTGTGTATTTGTCTCAGAGATTGTATACAGTGTTTCTATCAAATTTTTACTAAGGCTGATTAAAAAATGAAAAGTAAAATAAAAATTATCACAGCCATAATACTGTTAATTTACGTATCAATTCTTTCTATATATAAAAATGATAGAAAAGAGCAAGCTCTTTACAGATATAAAATCATTACTGACTCGACAGATCTAGCACCAGAGGACTTTTTGAGAGTTGCTGAAATCTGGACTAAGTCGTCAGCTAGAATTAGAACCCAAATCACACTAATTCAAGAAAATGACTCACTTGTTGCACGAGCTTATATTGATCGTCATAATTCATGGTTGAAAAAAGATCATAATATTGACGGAGCCCTTTTTACTCATGAATTATACCATGCCCGATTAGCTCAAGCAA
This sequence comes from Algoriphagus boseongensis, assembly GCF_004362805.1. GTDB lineage: Bacteria > Bacteroidota > Bacteroidia > Cytophagales > Cyclobacteriaceae > Algoriphagus > Algoriphagus boseongensis. The sequence goes on along the minus strand of NZ_SNYF01000006.1, from coordinate 749,680 downwards.
TAGCAAAAGATCTGAGCAAGAAAATCGATTTTTATGGTTATGATAAAAAAACGTCCTTTTCCAAACTAGAACTCTATCAGAAAAAACTAAACTACTTACAAGGAAAATATGATTCAGAATCCAATCACAGCAGAAACAAATTAATGCAGGCTTATTGGGAATATAAGATTGATTCGTTATATAATTTAGGCCAACATTACAACATTTCTGAAGAAGTTTCAGTATTCTTCCCCACTCCTCCAAAAGTTCAAGTTTGGCAATTCCCTGACGACACTTTGTATGGTAAAAACTCTATTGTAAATAAATTAGAATTTACCATCCTTAAGTTGAATCCAATTAAAATGGACTCTACCTACTTAATAAACTATTTTGAAAATATAATTTTCACAGAAAATAGCAAATACAATACAATTTATTTGGAACCAGAAACATCAAAATCGATTTTATTTGGTTATTCAAAAGACACGGTGAACAAAATTGAAACCCATAATAACATTTTGGTTGATTCTCAACTTAATTTTTATTTGGCAAGGTACGTCTTTCCGTATTTCGAAGACCAAGACAGTACGCTAATAAAAGTTGGAGAAAGATTTTTCGACTCAATCAAATTCAAGTCTGATTCAAACCCTCCAAAAACCCCTTAAATTCGGCAAAGCTTTGTCCCATCGGGATAACTTTTTTCTCACCTTCCATAAAGGCTGCCAATCGATCCGGTAACACCAATTTTTCTCCCAAAGCATCTTCAACCACATCCCGGAACTTACCAGGATGGGCGGTCTCCAGAAATACTCCGACATAACCGGAATTTTCAGCCATAAAATCTTTCAAACCCAAATACCCCACTGCCCCATGCGGATCGAGGGTATAGCCCAAAGGCTGCAATGATTGAATCGCCTCGACAGTCTGAGCGTCGGTATAGAAATAGCCTTTGACATTTTCCCGAAACAGCTCTTCATCACCGTCATACAGCGCCTGAAGCCTTGGAAAATTGCTCGGATTGCCTACGTCCATGGAGTTGGAAACTGTAGGCACTGATGGTTTGGCTTGGAAAGGAAATCCATGCAAATACTCGGGCACAACCTTATTGACATTGGTAGCAGCTACGAAGCGGTCGATCGGTAAGCCCATTCGTTGAGCCAAAATCCCCGCTCCGATATTTCCAAAATTCCCACTTGGAACGGCAAAAACGACCTTCTTTCCATCTCTTGGAAGTCTTGAAAAAGCATAGAAATAGTATAAACACTGAGGAATCCAGCGAGCAATGTTAATCGAATTGGCAGAGGTCAGAAGCAATTTTTGATTCAAATCAGGATCCAAAAAGGCCTGCTTCACCAGCCTCTGACAATCGTCAAAAACCCCATCCACTTCCAAAGCGGTGATATTTTGACCTAAAGTGGTAAACTGCTTTTCCTGTAGAGGACTCACCTTTCCTTTCGGAAAAAGAATAATCACTTCAACACCATCGACACCCAAAAAACCATTAGCTACAGCACTTCCAGTATCTCCAGAAGTAGCTACTAATACCCGAACTTTCTTTTCAGAACTGGTTTGAAGCATGCTCATCAATTTGGAGCAAAACCTAGCCCCAAAGTCTTTGAAGGCCAAGGTTGGCCCATGAAAAAGTTCCAAACTGTAAACTGCATACTCGACCTTTACCAATGGCGCATCAAAAGTCAAAGTATGATCTACTAATTCATGAATTTGTTCCCGACTTAAATCCTCCGAAAACAAGGCCCCGATCACGGCATACCCGATTTCCCTGAAACTCATTTCCGACATCTTCTCGATAAGTTCCTGAGGCAAAACAGGAATTCGCTCCGGCATGTACAATCCATTGTCAGGAGCCAAACCTTTGATCACAGCCTCTGCCAGGGAAACTTTATGGTTGGGGTTATTTGTGCTATAGTACTGCATAACTCAATTCTCTTCGATGACAAAAGCTCCCTGGGTATTAATCGCCGAATGGTAAGCATCGACTCCAAGACCTATCGAATCATATACCTGTTGGGCCGCATCGATTATAGTTTGGACTGTTTCTTTTCCTTTGGAAAGGGCAAAAAGAGTTGGTCCTGAACCAGAAATACCCATACCCAAAGCACCTGCTGATTTTACGGCCTCCTTGACTTCATAAAAGCCAGGAATCAAAGTCGCACGATACGGCTCCGCGATAACATCACGAAGCGACCTTCCAATCAGATCAAAATCTTCCTGAAATAATCCTGCAACCAACCCAGCCACATTTCCGGATTGGATGGTGGAATGTTTTAAAGAAACCGTATCCCTTAAAACAGATCGGGAATCAGCAGTTTTCAATTCAAAATGGGGATGGAGCAAGGTACAAAACAGGCCTTCTGGCACATGAAGCTTAATTACATCCAAGGGATGGTAATCCCGGATCAAAACGAAGCCTCCCAATAAACTTGGAGCGACATTATCCGCATGCCCGGCACCACAAGCAACTTTTTCCGCTTGCATGGCAAATGGAAGCAGTTGTTTTTTCTCAAAAGGTTCACCCAAAAGTCTGTTGGCCGCGACCAAAGCCGCAACTGCACTCGCAGCGCTGGAACCCATTCCTGAACCTAAGGGAAGCCCTTTTTTTAGATAAATTTCAAGTCCAACTTCCTTTCCAAGTTCATCCAGCATGGCTTGAATGGCCACTGCACAGGTATTTTTTTCTACTTCATAGGGAAGTCTGCCCTCATCTCCTTCAATAGACACCACCACTAGCCCGGGTTGATTTCTGTCCCGAACTTCAACCTGATCTCCCATAGCATCAATAGCAAATCCCAGGATATCAAATCCGCAGGAAACATTGGCTACAGTCGCCGGTGCAAAAGCTTTGACCGAGTTCATTATTCCCGAGTATAGTTACCGATTCTGATTACGTCAGCGAAAACCCCCGCAGCCGTCACATCTGCTCCCGCACCCGGACCACGGATAATCATAGGTCGGTCCAAATATCTATCGGTAGTTAAAAGAATCATGTTATCGGATCCCTTAAGGGAAGAGAAAGGATGGGATTCAGGAAGAGATTTCAAGCCCACTTTGGCTTTTCCATCTTCAAGAGTCGCCATAAAGCGCAGCTTTTCTCCTTTCGCCTTGGCATCGGCCAAAAGCTTGGCAAAATCAGCGTCGTGGCCCTTTAGCTTTTCAAAGAATTCATCAACCGACTTGGCATGCTGGCAATCTCCCGGCACCATGCTTTGGATAGAAATGTCATCAAATTCCAGTTCCTGCTCAGCTTCCCGACCGAGAATTAGGATTTTTCTGGCCACATCCATTCCACTCAAATCATCTCGTGGATCGGGTTCGGTATATCCTTTCTCTTTGGCAAGTTTGACCACTTCTGAAAACGGTGCTCCATTTTCCAATTCAGAAAAAATGAAATTCATTGAGCCACTTAGTACGGCTTCAATACGAATCACCTTGTCCCCGGAAAGCATTAAATCCTGAAGGGTATTGATTACCGGAAGTCCTGCTGCCACGTTTGTTTCGTACAAAAACTTTACGCCTCGACGCTTGGCAATCTTTTTTAGCGATCTATAATTCTCCAAGGAAGAAGAGTTCGCCTTTTTATTAGGAGTTACAATCGCAACCTTGGCCTCCAATATCCTTCCGTAGGTATCTGCTACTTCCTGACTGGCGGTGCAATCCACAAAAACTGAGTTGGAGAAGTTCATCTCCTCCATTTTGGAAATGAATTGATCCAAATCTACCGCCTGGTCTGTTTCACTTAGGACATAAGGTGTTTTGAGATCAAACCCATCTTCATGGAATGCCATGTACCTGCTATTAGCTAATCCATGAACTTGGATGTCCAGCTCGTTATTTTTCAACAATTTATGCTGCTGATGAGCGATCATTTTCATCAAAGCTTTTCCGATAAGCCCTGTTCCCACCAAGAAAACGTGAAGAACTTTGTTTTCAGAAAGGAAAAAAGCTTCGTGTAGGGCGTTGAGAGCTTTTTGAAGATCGGCCTGAGGAATTACTGCCGAAATATTCAGTTCCGAACTTCCCTGAGCAATTGCGGCTACGTTTACATTGTTTCGGCCCAAAGCCCGAAACATTCTTCCTGAGGCCCCTGGGTTTTGCTTCATGTTTTCCCCAACCACAGCTATGGTTGATAGCCCATGCAATAGAAAAACATGGTCCATTTCACCGGATTTAATTTCGTAGAAAAACTCTTTTTCAATCGCCTCCTTGGCTAGATAAGATTCCTGAGTTTTGATAGCCAAACAGATACTATGCTCTGAGGAAGCCTGAGAAATCAACACAATATTGACTTTGGCTTCAGCTAAAGCTTTAAAAACTCGACTTACTGTAGCTCCGCCTTCGATCAATCCAGCACCTTGCACTGTTACGATAGAAATATTAGACATGGAACTGATCCCCTTGATCAGAGCGCCATGGCTTACTTCCCCGTTGATTAGGGTACCCGGATTTTCAGGCTCAAAGGTATTTTTGATGTAGATCGGGATGTTTTTCTTCATCGCCGGCTGCATGGTAGCCGGGAAAATCACCTTTGCCCCGAAGTGCGACAATTCCATCGCCTCATTATAACTCAATTGAGGGATGGTAAATGCGGTGTAGACCAACTTAGGATCTGAGGTCAAAACACCGGAAACGTCAGTCCAGATTTCCAGATCCTCCGCATCCAAAGCCCCTGCAAAAATTGCAGCAGTATAGTCTGAACCAGAACGCCCAAGGGTGGTAGTTTCACCTTTTGCTGTGGAGGCTATAAATCCTGTGATAACCTTCACACCTTCATTTTTAGAAAAGAAGTCACGGATTAATTCATTGGTCACTTCATAGTCCACTCGTGCCTGCCCAAAGCGATCGTTGGTTCGGATGACCTCTCTGGCATCCACAAATTGGGTTTTGATGCCTTTTCCAGACATAGCCTCAGCCAAAATGAATGCTGACAATCGCTCCCCAAAGCTGGCTACATAATCCAGCGTTCTGGCAGAATTCTCTTTTATCAGAAAAATCCCATGAAAAAGATCCTCCAATTCTTTAAATCTGACCTTCACGTAGGTCATCACCGAAGAATGGTGTTGCACAGTAATTAGCTGCCTCACAATATCTAGGTGCTTTTCTTCCAAGGTTTGCAATAAATCCCTGTATGCCTGATCTCCTTCTCGAGCCAATCTGGCAATTGTCAGAAGACTTTCCGTCACTCCTCCAAAAGCTGAAAAAACAACTGCAACTTCGTGGAATTTGAGTTTTTCTTGGATTATGGCAAAAACCTTACGGATGTTTTCGGGATTCGCTACGGAGGAACCTCCAAACTTGATGATTTTCATAAAATGTAAAAGAAATAGATTGCTGGGAACTTAGATTTGGCCAAAACAGGCCTGATGGGGCGAGGTACTCAAAGATCATAACGGGTCACCCCGTGATCGTGGTGGTCATCATTCCGGTGGTAGTATAAAAAAAAGCAGCAACCATCCCCTTCATAAAGGAGAAGCTCAAAAAAACATAAGCTTTAGCTGCTAACACCATTTCGGTTTGTTTGACTGGACAATCTTAAGGCAAAAAATGGGATTACCCAAATAAATCAACAGAGAATTGCCTAATATTTTGAAAATCTCTTAGAATAACCTCGAAAATTTTATGTTTTTAGAAATTAACAAAATCTACTTGCATAATTTCTAATCTGAAAATCAAGGAAGCCGTGGATTTTGGTTAACTTCATATAGATAATTATCCATCTATGAAAAATATCAAATTACTTTATTTCGCCCTGTTGATTCTGCTTTTTAGCGGATGTAGCAGCTCTTCCCAGCTAAATCCCATCACCTTGTTGACAGGGAATCCTTGGGCACTTTCCAGCATGATGGGTGGGAGCTTAGACCTCAGTAAATTCCCCTCGGGAATTCCAACTTTAAATTTTTTGGATGGAGGTAAACTAGCCGGATTTGCCGGCTGCAATAACTTCTCCGGCGGGTTTTCTATGGAAAACTCCGGACTTCAACTAGATCCGGGAGCCATGACTAGAATGGCGTGCCCCGGAACTGGAGAAGATGAATTTATGGACGCTTTGGTAAAAGTGAAAAATTTTAAGGTCACAAAAGACAAGCTCACCTTGTTGGATGGTGCTAACGAACTGATGAGCTTTGTCCCAAAAAAGGATTAAATCGCCTTAAAACAACTCTTCGATCATTTGCATTTTCCCTCTGAAATTGACCTGATCTTTCTTTTTCTTTCCGACCAAAAGTTCGCCTAATGGGGAGTTTTTGCTTAAAAGAAAAACTTTGGACCCGTCGACTGCTATCTGGCCAATGCTTACCGCCAGTAAAAACCAGTCGTTCCCCAACTTCACTAAAGCTCCTTCTTGAACAGTTGGAGGAGTTTCCTTAATGGTATTCAGTCGATAAATCTCCTCAAGATCAAATTTGCATTGATTGATCTGTTTTTCGATGGAATTCAAATCCTGAGTGATCATTTCCCGGCTGGTTTCGTACTTGTCTCCAGCACTATTTTTTTCCTCTTCGAGAATACTTTCAATGATATTTTTCCGCTCTTCAGCGAGCAATTTTTCCTTTTGTTTCAGCTGGTCTATAGCAGTTTGGTAAACCTTAGCCTTCAATTCTTTCATAAAACCTATTATTCGCAGTTTTCTTTTCTTCGGGTATCGATGATGTATACAATTTTCCAGCCCTCGGCCATTTTTACCAGCTGAAAGGAATTCACCCCACAATGGCTGAAATTCCCATTTACATAGAATTTATAAGGTGTCCAGGCAGCAGCCATAGTGCCATCCACCTTGATTTGATAGTCCAGAATTCGCTCATCCAACTGGGTTTCAGCAGGAGTGGAGGAAATCCGGGTGACAAAATCAGCTACTGCATTACTCCCTACTGTACTTCCCTCTGGTTTTGCCAAAACAGTTTGCATCAACGCATCCGGAGAAAATACAGAAGCTACCTGATCAGCATTTTTTGCCCTCATTCCATCGAATAAACTTCGAATTACCAATTCTACTGCTTGTTCCTCCGTCTGAGCAAAAGCACCAAAATTGATCAGCAAGGCAGATAAGGCTGCAAATAAAATTCTTTTTTTCATGATCAGACTCCTCCGTAAAGTTTAAAGGTCATATTTCTCAAGGATGGGGTATTGACGGCGTAATGCATCGCCTCGGCAATTTCAGCAGGATTTACCCACTTCCCAAAATCCGAGTCAGGCATACTTTCTCTATTGGCAGGCGTATCGATAATACTCGGAACAAAGATATGACTCCGGATATCTGTCCCTTTGATTTCTTCAGCCAATATTTCTGCAAGCGAGATCACCAATTTTTTACTCAAGGCATACGCGATTGAACTTGTGGCGTCTTTCAGTTGGAGTGCAGGCCTTGCACCTACGAAAAGAAAGGTCCCTTTTTGTTGTTTTTTCATCAAAGGCAAAAATCCCTGAACCATCTGAAAAGCGCTGAAAAAATTCAATTGGATCATTTTGCTCATGTCCTTTTGGGTGGTTTTTTCAAGATTACCCATGGCAAATCCTCCCACAATCATCGCAATCGCATCTAAATCCCCGTATTGCATTTCGTATTCCTTCACAAACTCGGTCACTGATTTTTCATCAGTCACATCTACTTCGTAGCTATCATCTGCCTCCTCCGAAACTTCATCTGCATCAGGTCTCAAAAGGGCAATCACTCGATATCCCTCACGCTTAAATTTTTCTACTACCGCACTTCCTAAGGCTCCGGCTGCGCCTGTCACAATAATATTTCTACTCATCTGTCCGTCTTTTCAGTCCTATATTTGCTAAAATTAGCCCTAATTTTTCGATTGGCATGAATCATCTAAAAACCAGTATCCGAATCAAGGAAAATGTAAGAAGGAGAAACTTCATCATAAAACTAGTCCTATTGATCATTTTGGAGGTTTTTTATGCAGGAAAAACCGTAGTCGAACCCTTCTTAGAACAGTATGAATTATTAGGCCATGTCCTTAGAGCCTTAATTTTTCTACTAAGCACCAACCTGATTATTTCCTTGGGAAGGATCATTACCCTGAGGATTTATCTAAGGCAGCGAGAAGATTCAAAAGTTCAACCCAACTTCATGATTGGTATTGATCGGATAGCAACCCTATTGAATGTAATCGGCATTTTGATCTCGCTGATGCTGGCTTTTGGAATCAGACCATTGGAATTTTTGACCAGTATCACCATCGTTGCTGCAGCTATAGCTCTTTTAACCAAGGAATACATTACCAATATTGTCAATGGCCTGATCATGATGTTTTCCGATCAATTGGAGATCGGAGACAAAATCCAAATCGGAAAGCACACCGGATTTATTAGGGATATTACCTTAATCAACTTGGTGTTAAAAAATGATTCAGGAGAAATCATCCTAATCCCGAATACCCTTGCCCTTACTTCAGATGTGGTGAATTATTCGAAAAACAATACGCATCAAGTGATTTTGGATGCTGAAATTTCTTCCAAAATCGATCTCAAATTGAATGACTTGGAAGCTCAACTGACTAAGCTTTTGGAAAAATATCCTGAAGTGGTCTACAAAGAGGGCGCCCAGCTAAATATCTTGGAAAGAAAGGCGGATTCACTTTTGGTTCGATTCCAATTCCCGATCAAAACCCACGAAAAATCTACAGAAATCCAGGTAAAAAAAGATTTGTCCCAAGCCTTACTCGACTTGAATCATGAGCCAAGAAAAGACTAATTACTTTGATTTGGTATACCAAGTCGTGAGAGAAATCCCGAAGGGAAGAGTAACCAGCTATGGCACAATTGCCAATTATTTGGGATTAAAAAGTGGAGCAAGGATGGTGGGATATGCCATGAACGCCGCCCACACCATGCCTGATGTTCCTGCTCAGCGAGTGGTCAATAGACAGGGAATTCTCACCGGAAAGCATCATTTCGAGACCCCTACCAAAATGCAGGAGCTTTTGGAAGCGGAGGGAGTTCGGGTGGAAAATGACAAGGTCATAGATTTTGAAAAAATCTTTTGGGACCCGGAGAAGGAACTGGGTTTTTAATCTTTTTTCCTAAAAAGATAGAGTCCCAAAAACATCAAAGCCCCATTCAAAATCAAGGCCTCAAAGCCGAATTTGTATCCCAAAAGCCATTTTTCAGAGTTTTGACTAATGACATAAGTGGTAACTGGGGCCAAAACTGCAATTAAGGGAGTGAACTGATCCTTTACTTTTAACTTGGTAAATAACCCAAAAGAATAAAGTCCCAAAAGTGGCCCATAGGTATAGCCTGCTATAATAAAGACTGAATTGATCACACTTTGATCATTGAGCCAGTAAAAAGCCAAAATGAGAACGAACATCAACAGGGTAAAAGCTATGTGTACTTTTTTACGGATAGCCACTCTGTGCTCAGGAGCATACTTTTTCTCAATCTGGAGAAAGTCTATGCAAAAAGATGTGGTCAAGGCTGTTAAAGTTGAATCTGCACTGGAATAGGCCGCAGCTGTGATCCCTAAAACAAAAACAATTCCTGCAAAAGCTGAGAAATGTTGGGTTGCCAGCAATGGGAACAACTCATCGCTTCGGGTTGGAAGTTGAACTCCTTTGGTTTCGGCATACAGGTAAAGCATAACCCCAAGGGAAAGAAACAACAGGTTTACAATCACCAGAATTACGGTAAACCAAAACATATTTTTCTGTGCGTCTCCAATCGTACGGCAAGTCAGATTTTTTTGCATCATGTCCTGATCCAATCCGGTCATGACAATGGTGATGAATGCACCAGAAACGAACTGTTTAAAGAAGTTTGTCCCAGCTTTCCAATCCCAGTTAAAGATCTCTGACCTTGGATCACTGGCCACCGAACTGATGTACTCGCCAAGACTTTTTATCCCCAAATCTTTTCCTATCAGGAAAATGGTGATCACTACAGCTAAGAGCATAAAAAGTGTCTGGAGCGTATCGGTCCAAACTACCGTCTTAATCCCTCCCCTATGGGTGTAAAGCCAAATCAGTCCCACGGTGATCAATACCGAGATCCAAAACGGAATTCCCAAAGGATCAAAAAGAATAAGTTGTAAAACACTTGCCACCAAATAGACCCTAAGCGAAGAACCTAATGCCCTGGAAAGTATAAAAAAGAAAGCCCCTGTTTTATAAGACCAAAACCCGAAGCGATCTTCCAAATAGGAATAAATCGAAACCAGATTTAGGCGATAATAAAGGGGCAGGAGAACTTTTGCTATGGTGAAATAACCCAAGGTATAGCCCAAAACAACTTGGAAATAATAGAAGTTAGTATTGCCGACTTCCCCAGGAACTGAGATAAATGTAACCCCGGAGAGAGATGCCCCAATCATCCCGAAAGCGACTAAGAACCAGGGAGATTGTCTGTCTCCTGTAAAAAAAGTATCCACGGTAATTTTGCGGGAGGTAAACCAAGAAATCAAAAAAAGTAAAAGAAAATAGGCCGAAATGACCAACAAAACGATTTGGGTATTCATAAAGCAGGGATATAAGCCTCGCTAAGTTGTCCAATATTCTTAATTTTGCAAAATGAACAGATTTGGCTACCCACTACCTGAAATTGAGGAAGTAGAAATCCTGCTGGAAGACCTGTTAGATGAAGAGGCCTTTGACTTGGTCGTGTTCAACGACGATGTGAATACTTTTGAGCACGTGATCAATGTACTGATCAAGGTGTGCAAGCATAGTCCCGAGCAAGCTGAACAATGCACCTTGATTATCCATTATAAAGGAAAATGCTCTGTAAAAAAAGGCTCTCGATCTGAATTAAAGCCTCTTTGCGAGGCAATCCTAGAAGAAGGTATTCAAGCTGCTATAGTGTAAATCCCATTTCCTTGAACTTCCCCTCCAAACTTATTGAAGACGCAGTAACTGAAATTTCCAGACTCCCGGGTATTGGAAAAAAAACTGCACTCCGACTTGCCTTACATTTGCTAAAGCAGAATGAAGCCGTGACTGAAGCTTTGGCATTGGCAATCACTAGGATGCGCAAAGAAATCTCGTATTGCCAAACCTGCCATAATATTTCAGATCAGGAAGTTTGCAGCATTTGTCAAAGCCATAGAAGAGACCGTAGTATCATCTGCGTAGTTGAGGACATTCGGGATGTTTTGGCAATTGAAAATACCAATCAATTTTCTGGCTTATATCATGTTTTAGGTGGAGTAATTTCACCGATACAAGGAATTGGACCTGACGATTTGAAAATCGAAAGCTTGATCTTCAGAATAGGAACAGGAGAAGCCAAAGAGGTTATTTTGGCCCTTTCTGCTACTATGGAGGGAGACACTACATCCTTTTATTTGAGTAAAAGACTGAAGGACTCAGGGGTTAAGGTAAGCACCATTGCTAGAGGAATTCCTGTGGGAGGGGAATTGGAGTTTACAGATGAAGTGACCTTGGGAAGAAGTATACTTACCCGAATAAATTACTCTCAGGATTAAAGAAATATTTGCGGGCAAACATTCCCGTTCTATATTTGCACACCAATTCGGGGGATTAGCTCATCCACGATAGCTATCGGGAGGCTAGAGCTTCTGAATGATAAATGGGGGATTAGCTCAGTTGGCTAGAGCGCTACACTGGCAGTGTAGAGGTCATCGGTTCGAATCCGTTATCCTCCACCAAAAGCTTCACAGAAATGTGGAGCTTTTTTCTTTTTAAGTTTTTATTGGATTTGCTCAGCAAGCAAAAAAGCTTCACGAATAAATTCAGAAAGGTGATCGGTTCGTCCCGATAGCTATCGTGGACCATTATCCTCCACTTTAAAGGCTTGCAGATTTTGCAAGCCTTTATTTTTTACCTGGGGCTAAGAAACAAAATGATAAAGAGTCTCTTTGTCTACATCTATTTTGGCCAAAACTTCTAATCTCTCCTTGGCTTGGGAAAGTTTAGAATAGCCTTCTAAGTCGTAATTAATTTCTTTGGCATTTTTGATTTTGATAGCTGTACCTGCCATACAAACCATCAGCATGCCCTTCCCTGAACCTACTTCAGAATAATCGATATCAGTTCCAATAATCGCATGTGCACCCATTAAAAGCGCCTTGGTTCTAAGCTGATTCATGCAATTTTCTTCACCTTTTTTGATTTTATCATTAAAAGTGTTGGATTCCTTTCCGAAAAAATCCGTCCAGCTTGCAGTGATTTCAGAAACCAATCCCGTACCGATTACAGATTGGGAAGTTACCATCCCTACCACCTCATAATCCCAATGAAGAGGTTGGTGTATACTCAAGATGGGCAAATTCGAAAACCCTTTTTCCAAAAGGTCCTTGGTGGACTTCAATTCTTTCTCAAAATTTGATTTCGCTTGAAGGAGCTGATCATCGATACAATTGGAACAATAAGATTCAGCTCGGTTATTAGTAAAGGCATGAATAAAGGCAACAGGGTTGCCTGTAATTTCACCCTTACCTTTCAAAAATCCAGTCTTGATTTGGTGGTTGCAGTTTTTACAATGGAGGCTCATAGTGCTTCTTTGGGTTTAAAGTTGAAGACACTTCAAGGTAAATTTTTTAACTGCAAAAAACACTTCATTTGACTGCATCCAGCTACTTATGTGACAAAAGTCACAACGTCTTAACCCTTACCCCAAATGCTTTGAGTAGCCGAACCCCAGTTAAAATCTATTTGCTATTTTTAGATCAAGAACTTCTCTGATCTATGAAAAAATTACTTTTTATCTCCTTGATCTCTATTTTAAGTTCATGTGCCTGCGAGCCTGAGCAAATTGCGCACTTTGCTTTCCAAGGAATGGAAGCCATGATGGGAGAAGGGTTTATGCCCTCAGATGAAATCAGGGCCTTGGGGAATTTTCAGGAAATGAATGTGGGCTTGAATAAATCCAGTGAGACGGGTTCCACCATTTTTCTAAAGCTTGGAAATGGAGACCCTAAAATTTTATCCAGTCAACGGGAGATTCTAGCAAGAAAGTGTGCTGAACTCTATCTCAGAGATTTTGAAAATGCAAAAGAATACGACCAAATTACCGTTCAATTCATCCAAACTGACCCTCAAAATCCTGAAAATGTAGCCATGGAAGAGTATGAATTCCAGGTTAGTGACTTTGATTTATAAAATCCCTGATCCGTCCTCCACATCTTCGATTGCCCGGGAGAGAAAATCATTAAAGGGCTTCATTCTTTTAAAACCATCAAAAGCAAAAGTCAAAAATGCTCCCGATTCAACGGCCTTATCCGAAATGGGATGAGAAACCGTAAAGCTTTTTAGCCGCAAATATTCGATATAAGGATGGTCTGCCTCGTATTCTCTAGGACTGGTTTTCAGCTTTTCTCCCTCGATTCCTTTGAATAATTTTTTGAACTCAGGGTCATTTTCAATCTGTTCCAACTCCTTCCCGCTGTAATCAATTTCCTTTCGGATTTTCTTTAGCGTATCCGCTTCAGGCATCCAAATCCCCCCTGCCAAAAAGGAATTTCCCGGCTGAACCTGCAAATAATATCCAGGACCTGGGGACTTCTTCCCTTTTGGGGAAAAGTAAGCTCCGAAATTGGTCTTATAAGGATCTTTATTGTTTGAGAAACGAATGTCTCGATTCTGTCTGAAAACACAATCCTTGGGTTTGTAGGCAGAAAGCTCAGGTTCTATTTCACTCAATTCCTTTAGCAAAATCCCTACATCCTCCAGAAACCCCTCTCGTGTCTCCAAATACCATTTTTTATTGGCGTCCATCCATTCTTTGTGGTTGTTTTGAGCCAAGGCAGAAAGAAATTCAAGATAGGGACGCATAATATATGGAGTTTAAAGTGGGAAGTTTAAAGTTATTGAAAGTCAGTTGAATCTCTTTTTATCTAACTATTCCAAAAGAAGTCTAGTTTAAATAAAATCGACCAAGGTCTCCAACTTCATTCCTCTACTACCCTTAATTAGGATCAAATAATCCTCGAGCTTACTGTCTTCTAGCCAGTTTCTAAATGAAAATGGATCAGGGAAATACAGGGCTTTGGGAGCTTTTTCCAGAGCTGAAACGATTAATTTTCCGGTAAAGCAAACTTTATCGATGGGATATTCACTGACGATTTCTCCAAGTCTTCTATGCTCAGCTTCGGCATGCTCTCCTAGCTCAAACATATCTCCAAGGATGATCATTTTATGCTTTTTGCCTTGCATCACCCCAAATGTTCGAATGGCGGCTTCCATGCTCGATGGATTGGCATTGTACGCATCCAGGATGATCAGATTGCTGCGCTTTTCCATTAACTGAGAGCGCATATTCTCAGGTTTGTAACCGACAATTCCTGCTACAGCTTTTTCCATTGGAACTCCAAAAAATTTCCCGATGGTCAAAGCATTGGCAATATTCCCAAAGTTGTATGCCCCAATGAGGGAAGTAAGATGCTCTCCCTCTACTCCTTCTACTGAGAATTTCACAAAGGGATCAGCTCCAAGAAAATTCACCTCACAAAAATCCCCCTTGGCCGGGTACAGGACTGGATTCTCAAAGCGCTTGATCATATTGGAAAGGATGGGGTCCTGGGTATTGATGAAGACGGTCCCTCCATTTGCTCTGAGATGCTGGTAGAGTTCTGTTTTGGTTTTTAAGACGCCTTCAGGACCACCCATACCTTCTAAATGGGCCTTGCCGATATTGGTGATAAACCCATGCGTAGGCTCTGCAATAGCGCAAAGCTCTTTAATGTCCCCTTGCTTGTTGGCCCCCATTTCAATGATCGCGATCTCGTGCTCAGGCTTGATACGGAGCAAAGTCAAGGGCACTCCGATATGGTTGTTGAGGTTACCTGTGGTGGCTAGGGTATTGAACTTTTGCTTCAAAACGGCATTCAAAAGCTCCTTTGAAGTAGTTTTCCCATTGGAACCTGTCAGACCAATTACTGGAATAACGAATTTTCTTCGATGATAAGTAGATATCTGCTGAAGGGTACTCAAGACATCTTCGCAGATAAAATACCGCTCGTCATCCTCGACAAAATACTTCGCTTCATCAATTACCACCGCAGAGGCTCCCATTTCCAAGGCTTTTGCCGCAAATTCATTTGCGTTGAAATTGGGTCCTTTCAGGGCAAAAAAGAGATTTCCTTGATCGATTTTTCGAGTATCAGTGCTCACTCCTGTGCTTTGGAGGAAGAGTTGGTAGAGGATATCCAGATTCATCTTTGGGTAAAATTTCTTCCCAAAATAACGCAATCCTTTACATCTTTGGGGAGAGAGTTTCGTTTTATTTTGAAGTTTCAGCTTCGCAAAGTCATGCAAAAACCCCTTGCCTTCATTTTTCTTTTTCTTTTCCAAAATGCCCTGGCCCAGACGGTTTTTGAAATAGACGAAAGCAAATCCATCCAGGTAAATGGACAGTCGCTCTCCTCTGGTTTTTCTTTGGGAATCAACTCCGCTCAAATCCAGACTTTAGACCTCACCGGTGATGGAAATGAGGAGTGGGTAATCTGGGATATCAACTCCAGACAACTTCAGATTTTTGAAAAAAGCGGGGAGAATTTCAAGCTCAGACCAGAACTCAGCTATTTCTTTCCAACCGATATCAGTGGTTTTTTGGTCTTGGCAGATTTTGATCGAGATGGCAAAAAGGACTTGTTTACCTCCACTCCTCTTGGGATAAGAGCCTATAAAAACACCTCAAACGGGACTCAGATTTCCTGGACTTTGGCCCAAAATTTTCTGAAGCTTGATGGCGCGAATAATATCCCAGCAAACAACCTGGACACCCCTCTCTTACAGGATTTGGATGTAGACGGGGATTTGGATCTGGTGATTTTCAACTTTGCCCAAGGGGACTATTTGGAGTTTTATCGAAATACCTCGATAGAGAGAAAGGGAATTCCAGATATTGACGGATTTGCTTTCCCTATCAGACATTGGGGGAATTTTGAATTCTGCGGCTGCGGAACATTTTCTTGGGGACAAACCTGCGATGGAAGACCTTTGGAATCAGGTGGCAGGACTCAGGAAAATGCAAGAATCCAACATGCGGGAGGGCATAGTATTTTATATCAGGATTTTACGGGAGATGGAGTTCCTGATTTGCTCTTGGGTCGTGATGAGTGTAATACACTTTACTTTCTTCCCAATAAAGGGACTTCCAGCAGTCCTCGATTCGATTCCTTATCCAATGATTTACCTGGATTCGGGACATTGCCGGTTTTCCCAAGATTCCATACTGCCCAAACGATTGGGAATGATTTGATGGTCAGTTTAAACACGAATGAAACGGCAGCTCCATTTCGTATAGATTTCGCCAGTTCAGTGGTCAAAATGGAGAAAAGCACTGGCTCCATCAGTCCATTTCTTCAAAATCAACTCTTCGATTTGGGTGAAAATACCCGACCCTATTTTAAGGGGAATGTCTTTTCCGGAGAACTCTGGCTCACTGCAAATAGCAAAAAGGGCGAAAATGTAGTCGGTCAAGCATATCGATTGAGCTATAGCGGAAATCAATTTGAGGTGTTGAATTCCGATTATTTAAACCTGTCCTCACTCAACTTACTTGATCTCCAACTGATAGAATACGGAAGTGTAAAAAATCAATCCTATTTCCTTGTCTCGGGAGTTCGAACTGTGAATGGGGTTCCTTCCCAGGTTTTGCTTCGAAATCAAGGAGAAAACTGGACAGATTATGCACTCGCTGGTTTATCGCCGCGGGTAGGAGATCAGCTGACTTTTTTCCCTTACCAAGGCAAAGATCACCTACTCATCGCTGCTCAAAACGGGAGTTTAACCTTGTATGAAGTGGATTTGGAAGCCAAAACTGTCAGTTTGAAGTCCACCAATTTCCTCGGATTTCAGGACAATCCTGCGAACAGGAATCTAAGCATAGCGGTGAGAATTCAGGAAAAACCGGATTTATATGCTGTAGATCAGACTGGTAGGGTTTTTCTTATTCAAGATTTTATGAATGCAGAAGTCCGAGAAGAAGTCCTGATCAAAATCGGAAATCAAAATCTTCCTCCCCGACTGGGGCGAAATACTTGGATCTCGGTAGTCAATTCCGGTTTCGATAAAAATGTAGACCTGATCTTGGGTACTCGAGGCGGAGGACTAACTTATCTAAGTTCAGATAAATCGGATTCATCCAATGACGGTGAGTTGTTAGTTAAAGTCTATCCTAACCCTAGCTCCGGGCCAGTAAAGGTAATTTCAAACACAGCCGCCAAAGGCAGACTGATTTCCTCTTTGGGACAGATTCTATTGGATGAAATCAACATCCCAGCTAACCGAGAAATTGAAATCCAAACTCAAACCTTGAATCCGGGGATTTACTTTTTGCAACTGGAAACCGATGATCGAAAGGTGGTGGTGAAGAAGGTATTAGTAAGGTGACTTCTTTTTACCGCTGATTTGTGGCTCAATCCTGAATTCTTCTTTTCAAATCCATCCTGGAGTGCAGAATCCGGATTACCTCAATGGAGGATGGGTTCAATTTTCTATAAAAAATCAAATGCTCCCCGGACTTAAATCCAAAAATTTCCTGACTGATTTCGGGATACTGCTTTCCTAAGAACTGATTCTCAGCCACATTTTTGCAATCCTCTAAAAGCTGCCAATAGTAATTATCCGCTTGTTGTTCTGACCAAGTTTCAAATGTGTATTCCCAAATTGCGGATAAATCATCAATGGCTTTTTGGGACAAAAAATAACTAGCCATTCCTTTTTTTGGCTTTCAGTGATTCTAGATGCTTCTCAGGATCAAAGTCTTTAACAATCCCGCTTTCAATCCCTTCCTGAACCGCATTTTTTAAGGCTAACAATTTATTTTCTTCTTCCTCCAATAGCCGGAGCCCTGCTCGGATCACTTCACTGGCGCTTGAATATCTTCCTTCAGATACTTTGCTATCCACAAACTCCTCAAAGTAATCGCCTAAAGAAACTGAAGTATTGCGTCCCATAAATTTTCTTTTTTCTAAAATTACCAAAAACTGGTACTCAATAAAACTTTTCAATAACCTGATTTATTGAATCCCCCTTTGAATAATCTCATTTGCCCCTATCCATTAAAAACTCTAGCTTCGGAAAAGAATTATAAATCCATGAAGAACTTATACTTATTCCTTTTTCTGGCCCTTTTCGCTTGGGCCTGTACCTCCGGCCCCGAAAATCCAGCTGACTCGGTTTACCTAAATGGGGTCATCTACACCGTCGACGAATCCAATCCAAAAGTCGAAGCCGTGGCTGTAAAAGACGGTTTGATCCTGGCTGTGGGTACTTCCGAAGAAATTCAAGCCTATGTGGGTGAGTCTACTGAAGTAATCGACCTGCAAGGAAAAACTATGACTCCTGGCTTTATCGAATCCCATGGACACCTGATGGGTATCGGCTACAACAAGTTGGAGATCGACTTAATGGGCGTCAAAACCTACGATGAACTCATCCAAAAAGTAGCAGAAGCCGCCGCTAATGCAAAGCCTGGCGATTGGATTACCGGTCGGGGTTGGCATCAGGACAAGTGGATTCAGATGCCCGACAAAACCGTCAAAGGCTTTCAAACGCACGAATCCCTCAGCGCAGTCACCCCAAACAACCCGGTTTACTTAGCCCATGCTTCCGGTCACGCTTCTTTTGTCAACCAAAAGGCCATGGAGCTTGCAGGAATCAATCCTTTACGAAGCGAAAAACCTACTCAAGAGGTAGAGGGCGGAGAAGTTCTTCGTGACGAATTGGGAAATCCTACCGGAATTTTGGTGGAAAGAGCTTCCAGCTTGGTCGCTAAACTCATCCCAGAAACCACCCCTGAGAAAAACGAGGAAGCGCTTCGATTGGCTTTGCAAGAATTGGCAGAAAAAGGCATCACATCCTTCCACGATGCGGGTTCTGGTCAAGAGGTCATTGACTTGGTGACTAAATTCAAAAACGAAGGAAAATTAACTTCCCGCCTATACATCATGCTCACTGGTCGTCAGCCTGAGCTTTTAGAAGAGTGGTACAAAAAAGGTCCAATGATCGATCCTGATCATTTTGTGACGGTTCGATCCATTAAACTGAATTGCGATGGGGCTTTGGGACCTTGGGGAGCTTGGCTGCTGGAAGATTATTCTGATAAGCCGGGACATCGTGGCCATGAGACTTTGCCTATGTCAGTGGTCAGTGAGGTTTCTGAAAAAGCCCTGCCACTTGGCTTCCAGGTTTGTTCACATGCCATCGGAGACCGCGCCAATCAGGAGATTTTGGATCGGTACGAAATGGCTTTTGCCAAATATCCTGATACCAAAGACCATCGTTTCCGTATCGAGCATGCCCAGCATATCCATCCGGATGATATTCCAAGATTTGGTCAGTTGGGAGTGATTGCAGCCATGCAGGCCATTCATTTGAGTTCAGATCGTCCTTGGGCAATCAATCGTCTAGGAGAAAAGCGAATCATCGACGGCGCCTATGTATGGCAAAAACTGATGCAGACTGGAGCGGTAGTCACTAATGGAACCGATGCTCCCGTGGAACC
Organism: Algoriphagus boseongensis; assembly: GCF_004362805.1. Taxonomy (GTDB): domain Bacteria; phylum Bacteroidota; class Bacteroidia; order Cytophagales; family Cyclobacteriaceae; genus Algoriphagus; species Algoriphagus boseongensis. The sequence goes on along the minus strand of NZ_SNYF01000006.1, from coordinate 730,273 downwards.
TGTAGATGCCATTCCTTCCTTTTATGCTTCTGTCACACGGAAAACCCTGCAAGGACTTCCGGAGGGAGGCTATGAAGCCGATCAGAAAATGACCCGAGAGCAGGCCTTGAAATCCTATACCTTGGACGGAGCCTATGCTGAGTTTGAAGAAAATTTCAAAGGATCGATCCAAGTGGGAAAAGCAGCTGATTTCACCGTTTTCGACAAAAACATCATGGAAATCCCGGAAGATGAGATTCTGCAAACACAGGTGGCCATGACCGTGGTTGGAGGAAAAGTAGTGTTTAGGAAGCAGTAAGCCAGTGATCAGTATTCAGTCTCAATAGGCAGAATTTAGAAAGTCGTAAACAGTTGAGCTAGACCTTCCATGTTTTAAAACCTGGAAGGTTTTTTTAAATCTGGAGATGAACAAAAAAGGATTTTTAAAAAATCTCCTATTAAATAACTTTCATTTAAGTTGTTCGTTTACGATTTAAGTAGTTGAAAATTGAAATCAGCCTTATGGAAAACAAATTTTTGAGATCGATCCTAGTCCTATTTTTTTTGGCACCTATGAATGTGGCTTTTGCACAAACTACCCCAAACTCTCCCTCCTATTTTTCGGGAAGTTATTCACAGCAACCCATAATCTCTTTCAAAGAGGGCTTTTTCAACAAAACCACCTACTTCCTTGATGGAGAGAAATCAAGTCCCAAACAGGTTGCTGCCTTGCTCAATTCAGTACAAAATGAAGACTTTAAGTTCGAGGGGTACCAGCGAAAAAAGAATTGGGGAAATGGCATCCGTCTCTCAGGGATAGCCATCACGATTGGCTCCATTGCCTATTTATTTACAAATGAAATTACCCCGGCCAACGTCCGTCCATGGTTTTGTGCTTCTTTTGGAGGAGGGGTTTTACAAAGCACGGGAAACATTCTCGTCGGGGATTCTGAGCGTAGAATCCAAAGCACCATCAACGATTTCAATGCCTATCATTATTCAGGAGGTGAGGAGGTGTTTCTCAGTATGGACGAAAGTGCAGGGTTTTTTGGGTCAAAAATCGACATCTACGAAGGCCCTATGAAGCTGGACAAAAGTCAAGTAATGTCTCGTATGCAATCGAAGCCAGAGGTTCGAGAATTGTATGACAAAATCTTCAGCAGACAAAAAGTAAGCACCGTAGCTCAGGTAGCCAATACAGCTGTTCAATTTGGAATCATATTTTTTGCCTTAGCTTCCGAACCTCAATCTTCGGCTCTAAATAAGACCTTAATCCCATTGACCATGACAGGAATTGGGTTGAATATATTTTCTGGTGCCTACGATCGAAAGACAAGAAATCTTACAAGAGAAGCTCTTTTACTTTACAATTATGAATAGACTTTGGGGTGAAAAATTAGCCTCTACTAGCAGTTAAGCCTTACCTGATTCTTTGAAGATTAATGGGAAATTGCTAAACTAAAATTACCCTCTTCTCAAAACTTCGGAATCCCCACAAAATACAGATCAAATCCTCCCATCCCACCGGGACGATTGGAGGAGAAGATCATCAGGCGATTGCTGAAGTCGATGGCATCGGAAACCACCGGGCGATATTCGTCAAATTCCGAATTGATTTTTGGGCCAAAATTTACCGGTTCAGACCAGCCACTGCCGGTTTTTTGGGAATAATACAAATCGTATCCTCCATAGCCTCCAGGCCGATCTGATGAAAAGACCAAAATATCTCCATAAACAAAAGGCATATGCTCATTGGCAGTAGTATTTAGGCTCAGTTTTCGCAAAGTCTTAGTCTCCATTGTTAGCAAAAATTGAAGTACACTTTGAGAAGAGGGAATATCGGCTTCATAAATATCAAAGTGTCCTTCTTGGTCTGAGGTAAACAAAAGCAGTTCCGGTCTACCTTTAGAATTAGTCTCTGCCCCTTTTAAAAATTCCTTCCCATAAAAACTGGGATACATTTCACTTCCAGAATTTCCCATAATTCTAAATTTAGGAGCAATTCGCCCTTTAAAATCCACTTTTTCTGGCTCAACATGAATGGAATAAACCCCATTTTCTTCCCGGCTATAAAGTAATATTTGTCCCGAAGAGCTTTCTATAAAGCTGTATGGGCCTTTTTCATTTGAAGAAGATTCAGTTCTTCTGACCATATCTCGAAAGGAATCAAATTTGGGATCAAACAAGGTATTGGAAGAATTAAAGGTCAATAGTCCTTCCGACTTGTCCCAGTTGAAGTCAATAAAGGCAACAGTCAAGTTGAAATCTCGAGTTTGAGCATTAGACCGGTTGGTTGAAAAGACCAATGGGACCTGATGAGTAATGAAAGGAATATCAGAATTGATATCGTCATAGGGAGAGTTGATTTCCCGAAGATTAACTGGTTCTTCAGGAAACTGCCCATTTTTAAATTTTGGTGCACATCCCAAAGAGAAACCAAAAACTAAGCAAAGAATTAAGGCGGAATAGGATTTCATAAAAAGATCATTTAAAACTTAGGTGAAGAAAAAAAAATCTACTTAAAAATCAACAGTATTGCAACTATTTTTACCGCTATACATATTTTGATATTGGTTGAAGAAAAAACCACTATTTTCCAATCCCAATAAAACTTTACCCCATGAGAAAACAAATACTCTTTCTTTGGTTATTCGCTTTTTCAATAACCTTTGCGATTGCCCAGAACCAAAAACCCATGTCCTGGAAAGACGTTGCCACCTGGAAATCCATACCCAATGGAGGCTTTAAACTTTCCCCCGACGGACAATGGATGGCCTATGTACTCACCGGCCTGGAAGCTGACGGAGAATTAATTCTCCAAAAAGTGGCCGACACCACTTCCAAAAAGTCTTTCCCCATCGGAAATGCCAACTTCCCTAGCTTTGAATTCAGCGAAAACAGCCAATGGATTGCTTTCCGAGAGTACCCTAAGTTTTCTGAAAAGAAGGCCAATGAAAAAGCCAAAGGAAAACCTTTGAAGGAGAAAGTTCACTTGATCAAATTGGGAACCGAGGACAAAAAGACCTTTGAAGGTATAGGTGGATTTAGCTTCAATTCCGAGGCATCTACCCATCTCTTGATCAATTTACCAAAGGAGGGAAATGGAGATGCAAAGGGATCTGATTTGCTGATTCATAACTTGACCACCGGGAAATCCCAAAACTTGGGCAACGTTCGCGAGCATGCTGTCAACAAAGCGGGAACTCATCTTGCTTACACCGTGGATGCTGCCAATTCCCAGGGAAATGGCCTTTACCTGCTTAATCTTTCCAATAATTCCATCCAGGTTTTAGATACTGATGAAGCGGGCTATCAGAGTCTGAATTGGACTGAAAAAGGCGATGCTTTTGCTGCCCTTAAAATGAAGAAGGATAAAAAGTACAAGCAGGATTTGGGAACTATAGTAGGCGTGAAAAATCTCGGCAACCCTCAAGTCACGCTTTATGAAGCTGCGAAAGATTCCACAGGTTTTGACCAGAAATATACCATCAGTCCTAACCGTCGTCCGATGTGGTCGGAGGATTTGACCCGTCTTTTCTACGGTATTCATCCTTTGGTTTTAGCTGAAAAGGAAACGCCTAAAAAGGAGGTGGATGCAGATTCGGTAAAGGCTGCTGAAACCGAGCAACTGACTAAAATCATGGCAGACACCACGATAAAATCTCTTTCAGATTTACAAAAAGCCATAGCAAAACTGAACACAGGAAAAGTCGATGATAAAAAAGCCAACGATGCCAAAAAGCCCGAAATGACAATCTGGCATTGGAATGATGACCGTCTCCAAAGCCGTCAGCAGGTCATGGAAAACATGGACAAAAACTACAGTTTCTGGGCCATGTATGATGTCTCTGCCAAAAAGCACATCGCACTTCAGGACAGCAGCATGCGGGATTTGAATATTTTACCTCATGAACTTTATGCTTTGGGCTCAGACCAGCAAACCTATGAATTGGACATCAATCTGGATGGGCAGCAATACCGCGATTACTACATCGTGGATTTAAAGACAGGAGAAAAAACTCAACTTTTCGAGAAATTTTACCAGCCTTCTTTTGGCTCCATACCTCGCCCATCTACCGATGGAAAAAAGTTGCTTTATGGAAAAGATGGTCATTTCTATGTATATGACATCGCTACAAAATCGCATAGCAACATCACGGAAAAGCTTCCGGTAACTTTTGTCAATGTGGAAGACGATCACAATGTGGAAAAACCCATGGTCAGCCCCTGGGGATGGAGCAGCGACAGCCAATACGTCTTGTTAAATGACGGTTGGGATATCTGGCAAGTACCGATGAACGCCAAGGAATCTCCAATCAATTTGACCCAAAATGGAAGGGCCTCCAAAATCAAATACCAATACCGATTCAATCTGAATCCTGACGAAAAAGGAATTGACCTAACTAAAACAGTTTATGTCAGAACCTATGGAGAGCGTACTAAGAAAAGTGGAATTGCGACACTTTCTCCTGCCAAAAAGGGTGGGTTGATGGCTGGCGCAAAATCCTTGATTTGGGAAGATGCTGCAATTATGGATTTGGATAAAGCCGAGAAAGCTTCCGTTTACACATTCACCAAAGAAAAATTCAACGAGCCTACTCAAGTTTACCTAACTGATGCCAATCTGTCCAATCCCAAGCAACTCACCCAAAATGCACCGAATGCCAGTAAATTTGCTTGGTCCTCAGGTGTGAAGCTGATCGATTATGTAACTGCCAAAGGTGATTCTTTGCAGGCTGCACTTTTCTTGCCGGCAGGCTATGTGGAAGGACAAAAGTATCCAACGGTGGTTTACTACTACGAGAAGCTTTCCCAAACCCTTCACAACTGGTCCAACCCTAGCTATAGCGGTACAGGCTGGAATCCTAACCTGTACACCAGCAATGGCTACGCAGTCTTGATTCCGGATATTGTTTACAAACTGGATGATCCGGGAATGTCAGCCGTTTGGGCCGTGCTACCAGCGGTGGATGCTGCTATCAAAACAGGAGTGATTGACGAGAAAAATATGGGACTCCATGGACACAGCTGGGGTGGCTACCAAACTTCCTTCCTGATCACCCAGACCCCTCGATTCAAAGCCGCTGCAGCAGGAGCTCCTTTAACCAATATGATTTCCATGTATGATTTGATTTATTGGAATTCTGGAAGTGGTAATATGTCCATTTTCGAGGCATCACAGGGAAGATTCCGGGGAGGACCGTGGGAAAATTGGGAGGCTTACGAGCGGAATAGCCCGATTTACCATGTGAAAAATGTACAAACCCCCCTTTTACTTTTGCACAATGACAAAGACGGAGCGGTGGACTTTACACAAGGTGTGGAATATTACAACGCACTTCGCAGATTGAAGAAGCCCGTGATTATGGTTCAATACCTAGGTGAAAACCATGGTTTGGGCAAAACAGAAAACAGAAAAGACTATGCCGTCAGAATGATGGAATTCTTTGATCACCATTTGAAGGGCCAAGCTGCTCCAGATTGGATGAGTAAAGGAGTACCAAGACTTCAATTGGGAGAGCATTTAGAAGAAAGAGCCTTCTGAAACCTGAAGTTTGAATTTTAAAATCTAGAATCCCTCAGCTTAGGCTGGGGGATTTTTTTTTGAAAAAGCCCATCTTATTTGAGCGAAAAGAGTAAGTATCTTTGAAAAGAATCGGATAGCTCGTCCGATTTCATTAAGCCTAATACATCCCCTATGATCAGCCTTCTTGGAATGCTAGAATTTGATCTTCCGATTACCCATCAGGGGATGAAATTCTTTTTGATTTTGCTGATCATCCTTTTGGCACCTATGGTACTGAATAGGCTGAGAATCCCTCCGCTTTTGGGGTTGATTATCGCAGGCGCCGTAATTGGTCCCAAGGGACTAGAATTGATGGAAAGGGATAGTGGAATTTTACTATCCGGAACAGCAGGCTTGCTTTACATCATGTTCTTGGCTGGCCTGGAAATCGACCTGGATGAATTCCGCAAAAACAGCCGTAAAAGTTTCATTTTTGGGATGTATACTTTTTGGATTCCCATGATTTTGGGAACAGGCGCAGGACTATTCCTTTTCGAGTTTAGCATGAGTTCATCCATACTCCTAGCCAGTATGTTTGCTTCCCATACCCTGATTGCTTACCCCATTATTTCCAAACTTGGAGTCGCAAAAAATAGGGTGGTGACAGTCACCGTAGGGGGTACCTTGATCACAGATACATTGGCTTTGCTGATACTCGCAGTGATCGTTGGCATGGCCCAAGGAGAAGTGAATTTGGCTTTCTGGGTCAAAATGGCTGTTTCACTTGTGGTATTCGCTGTGCTGGTGTTGATCTTATTGCCCAAGTTTGGAGATTGGTTTCTCAAGAAAAATGAGGATAAAGTCACCCAATACATTTTCGTTTTGGCCTTGGTTTTTTTGGGGGCTTTGCTGGCTGAACTTGCCGGAATGGAAGGCATCATCGGAGCCTTTTTAGTCGGGTTGGCACTCAGTCCAATCATCCCAAGAACCTCTCCCTTGATGAATAGGATCGAGTTCGTCGGTAATGCGATTTTCATCCCTTTCTTTCTAATCAGCGTGGGAATGCTTGTAGATTTTCGGGTATTCATCAGTGATCGGGAAACCATTTTTGTGGCAACGGTAATGACTATAGTTGCCACTACCGCAAAGTATTTGGCTGCTTTGGCTGCACAGAAATCATTCGGCTATTCCATTGCTGAGAGAAGAATCATTTTTGGCCTAAGTAACGCTCAGGCTGCTGCAACTTTAGCGGCGGTTTTGGTTGGGTACAATACGGTTTTGGGGACAAATGAATTAGGGGAACCCATTCGCTTGCTTTCTGAATCTGTCTTGAACGGGACCATAGTCATGATCTTGGTGACCTGTACCATTGCCACACTTGAAGCCCAAAAAGGAGCACAAAAACTGATTCTATCCGAAGCAGGTCTCTCGGAAAGCTCCACTAAAGAATGGCCAGAAAAATTCCTCATCCCTATCCGAAATGAAGAAACGGCGGAGGAGCTACTCTCCCTTTCTGTTTTCCTGAAATCCTCAAGAAAAGAGAGCTCTCTTTACGGATTGAGCATTCTACATCCCGAAAATCAGGAACAGGATGCCGAGGTCAAAGCCCAAAAGACCCTGAATAAAGCGAGTATTATAGCTTCTGCGACGGATAATTTTCTGATTGAACTGCTCCGCTATGATTCGGATGTGGTGCATGGCATAGCCAGTGTCGTTCATGAAAATAAAATCACCGACCTGATTCTCGGTCTTCATATTCAGCAGAATTTGAACGATTCTTTTCTGGGAAAAATGACCAATTCTCTTTTGGAAAAGGTCAATGCGACGACCTATATCTACAAGCCCCATCAGCCTTTTTCATCCCACAAAAGGCATTTGGTATTGATTCCACCCCGGGCTGAGGAAGAATTAGGCTTTCCGTTTTGGTTGAAAAAGATCTGGAACATTGCCAAGAATTCCGGGCGGAGAATGATCTTTTATGTCAATGAGGACACCAAAGCGTTTCTTTTAAAAATCCTTGAAAACAACCCAATTCGGGCAGATTTCAGACCTTTCCCAAGTTGGGATGATCCCGGCAATTTGAATATCCTCCTCAAACCGGATGATAACCTTATCATGGTTTTGAGCAGAAGGGGAAATCCTTCCTACCACCCCAACATGGATTTGGTGCCTGAACTGGTGCAAACCTGGCTCAAGGACCATAGTTTTGTTTTGGTTTTCCCAAATCCCTTGGACGCAAGAACTATTCAGTCTCACGACTTTTTGCACAGCAATTTGGCAGGTCCCAGAAGTAGATTTGAATTGATTCGAGCTGGGATTTCTAGACTTTTTCCCGGAAAATAGAAATCAATCTCCGCTTACATCCAAATAGCTGTACCCTTTTTGATCGAGGGTAATGAAAGCATATTTCGCAGACATTGCCTGAGAAACCATAGGTGTGATTTGGTCTTTGGAATAGTTCCAAAAGGTCATGCTTTGGGCACAGACATAAAACTCCACTCCAACTTCCTTAAGCTTTGCTAAGGCCGGGAGATTGGGATTCGGAATACCATATTTCTTTTGGTACTCCTCATCGGTAAATATTGCAGGAGTGATCCCGCCATGAAATACCCCGGCAATTTTTAGCTTTTCTTTCGGTACCCCATTCGCGATTCCCAGATTATAGGTTCGGGCTACTTCTAAAATAATCGGATGAATCGCAGTGGAATCTTTCACTCTTCCATAGAGGTCGATGGCCACCTGATATTCCAAGGTCGGATCATAAGGTAAAGCTGGATTTTCAACTGGAATCACCCCAACCCAAGGATGAAAATCAAGGACTGGGTAGGTCATTTTATCTTTGATATGGGGAGGCATATCTCCCTGGGCAAAAGCTTGAATTCCCGAAAAAAGAATAATGGCAAAAGAAAGGATCAATTTCATAGCAAATGAGGTTTAGGTAAGTCTGGAAATTAGCTTTTTTTCCTTGTTTTTCAACTTTTTAAGGATTTCTAAAAGCCAAAAAATATTTTTTCAAGGGCAAGAAAAACAGCTATTTTTTCCATTTACATTTGAAGAATTTATCCACTAAAAAATCTTACTCTTATCCCATTTTGGCTATGTTTCTTCAGATCATTTTATTGATTGTAGGCTTGGTTCTTTTAGTCAAAGGAGCCGATTGGTTGGTTGACGGAGCGTCGGTTTTAGCAAAGAAAAAAAATGTCTCCGACCTGGCTATCGGATTGACCATTGTGGCTTTTGGAACTTCCGCTCCCGAACTTGTAGTAAATGCTGTTGCAGCTTCAGGCAACTACCCTGATATCGTTTTTGGCAACATCATCGGTTCGAATAACTTCAACTTGTTTATCATTTTGGGGCTTTCAGGCTTGATTATTCCTTTGTCTGTTCAGTCAAGTACGGTCTGGAAAGAAATTCCCTTTTCCCTTTTTGCAGCCATTGGCTTATTCTTTTTAGCCAATAATTATTTCCTCACCGAGTCCCGAGAATTGTCCAGATGGGATGCCGCCATCTTATTGGTATTGTTTGGAGCCTTCCTTTACTATGTGGCGACTCAACTAAAATCCGAACCCTCTTCAGATACTCAGGAAGTCAAAAACTATTCTACCGCCAAAATCTGGGGATTGATCATTATCGGCTTGGCAGGACTCGTGGGTGGGGGAAAACTGGTGGTAGATAATGCCGTTGCCATGGCCCAATCTCTTGGAGTAAGCGAAAAAATCATTGGACTGACCATCGTAGCAGCAGGAACCTCACTTCCCGAACTGGCAACCTCTGTAGTGGCTGCAATGCGGAAAAATGCAGATATCGCCATTGGAAATATTATCGGCTCCAATATTTTCAACATATTCCTGATCCTCGGGGTAAGCGGGTTGATTCGACCATTGGAATACAATGTCTCCTTTGACACCGACCTTTACATACTCATGGGAGGAACCATCTTTTTATTCTTCGCCATGTTTACAGGTAAACGACACAAATTGGACCGTTGGGAGGCCTTCTTATTACTTTCCACCTATTTGTTATACACAGGTTATCTGGTCGGACTAGAATCTTAATATAAATTTAGTTGTTAGTTTCAATTGAGTTAGATACTTTAGTTTCTAACTCAATTGCTATTTTATGCTCAGACTATTTTTCAGTCTTTCGCTGGCTCTCATAGCCTCAGTTGGCTTTGCGCAGGTGGGGCTTTTTTCAAAAAATGACTTGCAAATAAAGATCTCGCCGCTTGCACTTTTCGAACCCGAAACGATCGTCATTCAAGGCGGAATCGAATATTTCTGGAGTGGAAAAGTAAGTACGCAAAGCGAGATTGGAATCAATGGAGGCCTTTTTGGAATGGAAGCTGGAAGAGGAAGTAATGAAAATTTTGCCTTTTTCAGATCTCGAAATGAAATCAAGGTCCATCTAAAAAAAGGGTATGTCGCCGCAGAATTATTCTATGTTCAAAAAAACTTTGAACGGTTAAATGATGGCTATTTCAACGGGGAATTGGGAATAGGATATGAACGCGCTGCCATCGATTTCAAAGTAATTGGACATGGTTTGAAAATTGGCTGGGAAAAGTTTGTGTCCAAAAATATTGTGATTGATCGTTACCTCGGGGTGGGATTTCGGCACAGAAATAATCAAGTAGAAGTTTTAGAAGGGGGAACACCAGGCTTTCCTGTAGAAAGCGGATCCTTTACCGGAGACCGATACCGTTACCTTGGCTGGTCTACTGTACCCAACCTTACCCTTGGATTGAAAATTGGGATAATGACCAAATAGATCCTTACTATTCATCCAATTGGTAGAATGAAATTTTGCCAAGTCAAGAAAATAAACCACTGATATAATTTCAGCAAAGCTCTTCTAAATGGCTGATTATCTTGTGATCTAGAATACAGAAAATCTCTGTATACAGCACAAACCTATGAAGCCCAAGTACCTGTTTTTCCTTTTGATTTCAGCTTTTTTGCTGAATTCTCACCTCACTCTTTCTCAACAAGGCCGGGGAAAAGTCCGTGGACTGGTTCAGGACAAGTCCAATTCCTCCCCATTACCTTTTGCTACAATCGGAATTTACTCGGAAAAAGACAGCCTCATCGGAGGAGGAATATCCGATGAAAACGGGAAATTTTCAGTAGACCTGCCTTTTGGGAAATTTTATGGCTTAGTAGAATTTATGGGCTATGAGGCCATGAAAACAGAAGTCTTCCTCCTTTCCAGAGAAAATTCAAACTTGGATTTAGGCTCCCTATCCCTCACAACTTCTGCAGAAAATCTCGATGAGGTGGTAGTTCAGGGTGAAAAAACTATCATGGAGCTTTCCTTGGACAAAAGGATTTTTAATGTCGGGAAGGATTTAGCCAATACCGGTGGAACTGCATCGGACATTTTGATGAATCTGCCTTCGGTTGCGGTTGACCCCGAAGGAAATGTACGACTGAGAGGCTCCAGCAATGTGAGAATTTTGATTGATGGAAAACCATCCGGATTGGTGAGTTTCAAAGGATCCTCAGGACTCCGACAACTCCCCGCCAATATGGTCGATCGAGTAGAAGTAATCACTAATCCCTCAGCTAGATATGAGGCAGAAGGGATGGCCGGAGTGATCAATATTATTTTGAAAAAAGACTCTAAGCAGGGATTCAACGGCTCATTCGAAGTAATTGGAGGCTACCCCAAAAATCTTGGGTTTACGGCCAACCTGAATTACCGGAAAAACCGAATCAACTGGTTTATCAATTATGGCTTGGCTACTCGACGACAGCCTGGAAGAAGCGAATTGTATCAGGAAGTTTATAATGAGGACGGTACTACCTCGATCCTTTTGCAAAACAATGTTTTAGATCTAAAAACCCTAAACAACAACCTCCGCGGAGGATTGGATTACTTTTTCAATGAGAACAGTGTACTTACCTTATCCTACCTATGGAGGAGAAGTGATGCGCATCGAATTCTGGATATCCGCTATGAGGATTACCTGAACACTACCAGTGATTTTCTTGGATATTCTCTTCGGAGACAAGATGAAACCGAAGACGAACCCAATAAAGAAGCCATAATAAGCTATAAAAGAAGATTTGAGCAAAAAGGGCATGAGTTGAATGCTTCGTTTACCTACCTGAATTACTGGGAGAGATCGGATCAGATTTATACGGAATTTCAGTTTACTCCTGAGGAAAAACCCATACCAGAAAATGATTTGGTTCAAACTTCCTTGAATGATGAATTCGAAAATCAATACCTGCTTCAAGTGGATTATGTCAAACCTTTTTCCAACAAAGGAAAACTTGAGACAGGCTTAAGAACCAGCTTCCGAGAAATGAAAAACGATTACCTGGTTCAGGAAAAAAATGAGTCGGGAGATTTTGTCACCATTCCTGGCTTGGACAATGTTTTCCTTTACGATGAAAATATTCTGGCAGCTTACGGAATTGTTGGAAACGAAAGCGGGAAATGGAGCTATCAAGCGGGACTTCGAGCAGAGCACACCGATGTCAATACCATCTTGGTAGAAACGAAAGAAGAAAATCCCAGAAAATACACCAACCTTTTCCCCAGTGCTCATTTGACCTTTAATCTGACCGAGGAAAATGCTTTTCAGCTTAGCTATAGCCGAAGGATCCGAAGACCTGTTTACAACGACTTGAGTCCTTATGTCACCTTCTCCGATCAGCGAAATTTCTTCAGCGGAAATCCTGACCTGAATCCTGAGTATACAGATGCCTTTGAATTGGGACATATCAAGTACTTTGAAAAAGCTACGCTCTTTTCAACTGTCTATTTCAGAAATACAGTAGACAAAATCGAGCGAATCCGTCAGGTAAATGAGGATGGCTTTTCTGTGACCTTACCCTACAATTTAACCGGGGAAAAATCTTATGGCGTTGAATTTAGCGGGGATTATAAAGTCAATTCCTGGTGGAAGCTGGACTTCAATGCCAACTTCTTCCATGCCCGAATCAATGCAAGCAACATCGGACAATTGGAAATCAGGACTACTTATTCCTGGCTTTTCCGCCAAACTTCCCGATTTACCTTTGGAAAAGGTTGGGATCTTCAACTGAGAGCCAATTACGATGCGAAGCAAAAAACTGCTCAGGGAATCCGAAAGGGGATATTCTTTATGGATTTCTCCGCGAGTAAACGAATCCTCCAAGACAGAGGCAGCTTGATCCTGAACATCACCGATGTGCTCAATTCAAGAATCAGCAGATCCATCATCGAGGGAGAAAACTTCTACACGGATATAGAATCTCAAATGGTCCGTCGGCAGACAAACCTTACCTTTGCTTACCGCCTAAAACAATAATCGCCCTTACCCTAACCCCTTGCTGATTCAGCAAACCCAGTATTCATGCGTATCTCTTTGCTTTCAATTCTTCTGCTGATTGGAATTTTTCTTGAAATTTCAGCTCAAAAAATCAATGCAGAATACCGTTTGAACATTAGAAAAGCCAGTTCCCCGATTTTAATCGATGGGGTTATGGATGAGAAAGCTTGGGAAGATGCCGAAGTCGCGACTGATTTTTTCATGATCACGCCGATGGATACCAGTTTTGCACGAGTCAAAACTGATGTAAGAATGAGCTATGATGAAGAACATCTCTACCTCATTGTGATCAATCATCATGCAGTGGAAGGTCCTTATATGGTGGAGTCTTTGAGAAGGGATTTCAGCTTTGGGAAAAATGACAATTTCTTGCTGTTCATGGATCCCTTTGATGATCAAACCAACGGGTTTTCCTTTGGTGCAAATGCTGTGGGAGCCCAGTGGGACGGAATTATGTCCAATGGAAATCAAATGGATCTAAGCTGGGACAATAAATGGACGTCTAAAGTCAAGAACTACGAAGACAAATGGATTTTTGAAGCGGCGATACCTTTCAAATCCATTCGTTACAAAAAAGGGATTACTGAGTGGGGAATTAACTTTTCAAGACTCGACCTAAAAACCACAGAAAAATCAGGTTGGGCACCAGTTCCTAGGCAATTCCCCTCCTCCACTTTGGCTTATACGGGTATTCTGGCTTGGGACAATCCTCCGCCCCAAGCAGGTCCAAATGTCTCTGTAATTCCTTATGTCTTGGGAGGAGTTTCCAAAGACTTTGAAAATGGAGGCGATCCGAGCTACAGAAGAGAAATCGGCATGGATGCCAAAATCGGCTTGACCTCTTCACTCAATTTGGACCTAACGGTAAATCCTGATTTCTCTCAAGTGGAGGTAGATCGACAGGTTACCAATTTAGATCGGTTTGAACTGTTCTTTCCTGAGCGTAGACAATTCTTCCTGGAAAATGGAGACCTCTTTGCCAACTTTGGCTACTCGACCATTCGACCTTTTTTCTCTAGAAGAATAGGACTAAATGCTCCCATACAATTCGGAGCAAGAGTCAGCGGAAAAATCAATAAAGATTGGAGAATTGGAGCAATGACCATGCAGACCGGAGAGGTAGAAGAAGACGCACTTCCCTCCCAGAACTTCACGGTCATGTCTGTACAAAGACAGGTGGGAGCCAGGTCCAATATTTCTGCAATTTTTGTCAATAAGCAATCCCTTCACTACGATCCAGAGGCCGTCGAAGAGGAAAAGCCGATTTATTCTGAATTCAACCGAAATCTAGGTTTGGAGTACAACCTGCTTTCCAGAAATAATCTCTGGACCGGGAAAGCAATGGTTTTAAAGAGTTTTGGACCGGACAACCAGTCAAATGGATTTGTCCACGCAGCCAACCTAAAATACGCTAGTGGAAACCTGACCTGGAATTGGCAACATGAATATGTATCCAATGACTATACTGCCGAAGTGGGTTTTGTTCCTAGAAGAGGGTATTACAAAATCAGCCCTCAGGTAGGCTATCGCTGGTTTCCAAAAAGTGCCAAAATCCTCAGTCATGGACCTGATGGCAGTTTGACTCTTTTCTACAATACCAAAGGGGTGCAAACGGATAATAATTCCTATATCTCCTATAATGTGCGCTTCAGGAGCCAGAGCAATTTTACCACATATATAACATACGACTTCATCAAGCTCCAAAGGCCATTTGACCCGACTAATTCTGGAAAAGAAAAGCTACCGGAAGGAACCGATAATTATGCTTTTGGATGGAGAACAGAATATACCTCCAAACCTCAAAGCATTTTTACCTATGGATTTTCAACAAGAATTGGTGGGTACTACGCTAATGGAAATCTGTATACTTTCACAGGAGACTTGGGATATAGATTTCAGCCTTATGTCAGCCTAGCCCTAAGTAGTACCTACAATCAGATTCAACTTCCTGAGCCTTGGGGAAACACAGACTACTGGCTCGTCGGACCACGAATTGATGTGACGCTTACCAATACTGTCTTCCTAACCACATTCGTCCAATACAACGAGCAGATCAAAAACATCAACCTGAATACCCGATTTCAGTGGAGATTTGCCCCTGCCTCTGATCTTTTCTTAGTCTACACAGACAATTATCTGCCCGAACCATTCAATGTCAAGAATAGATCTCTGGTATTGAAGTTTACTTATTGGTGGAATATTTAATGAAGTTGAGAAAATCCATTAGGGTTTAACTAATAGATTTGTAGCCCAACTGATATTTTTTTATTTTAGGATATGACTCAAATTAGAATTCCATCTCCCTGTTCCCAAAACCCTAAAAACTTCACCCCAAGTAATCTTGGAGGATTTTGTCAGGCTTGCCAGAAGGAGGTAGTGGATTTTCGAAAGATGAATCAACAGGAAGTATTGGAATTCATTACTGAAAACCCAAGTAAGAGTTGCGGGATTTTTAAAAAATCTCAGGTTTTCGATCTATCCGAACCCCAGAAAACAAAGAAGCTTGGACTTTTTTGGATAGTTACTGCCCTTGGAATCCTAGGATTTAGTCTTCCTTCCTCCGGAGTAAATCAGGGATTTTTGGATCCCACTAAGACAGAAATTTCTTTAGAAAATTACTTTCCAAAAAAGGGGTCTAGTATTAGTAAAGTCTTAAAAGGTCGAGTATTCTCTGGTGAGGACAAACAGGCACTTCCCACCACGACTATCCTTATTAAGGGTACTACCATTGGAGTCCATACAAACCTGAAAGGAGAATTTGAATTGGTCATCCCAGATTCTATAGCCAAAAATAGAATCACGCTACTTATTTCTTTTGTCGGATACCAAACGGAATTGAAAAAGGTTAATTTGAAGAAAGACAACCCCAATTTGGGAGATATATTTCTTAAAGAACACGATAGTGTCTTAGGTCCCTATGGTTTGATTACTCCCAAAAAGTCCTTCTGGGGACAATTAATTTCCTATTTTAAAAATCAGGGAAATCAGAACTCAGCCTGATTAGGGAACCAACCATGTACCTTTCCAGTCCTTTCCCTCTTTAGAAAATCTAAGCCGTAGATGTGTCAATCCATTTAACTGTAAGACTTCTAGAGTTTGTGGAATAAACTTCAAAACCGTGAAATTCTGATCATCGATAGCATCAGGCCAGTCCCAGGCTTGCTCGGGATTTTCGATTTCTTTTCCGGGAGGTAAAATAGAAGCATAAGCCTTTTGGGCTTCGCCTTGCACTCGCTTCCAAAGGTCTTTTGCTAATTCATCTTGATGGTGAATTTCAGTTTCTGACTGAATCCGAATCTGAACCCGTTTTTGAGGATGATAGAAATGAAGGGCAACTTTGGGGTTTTCCTCAAGGGATTTGATTTTCTCTGATCTTGAATCGGTGAAAATGTAAAAATTGAGGTCCTGATCCACTTTTCTCAAAACCACCGTTCTTACTTCCGGAAATTCTTCTCCCATAGTCCCCAAATTCAGGTATCGAAAGGGATGTTTGGGATCAAGCGCTCCTCGATAAAGCTCATGAGCTAGGGTGTCCCAGATTTCAGAAATGGTATTTTTGGAATCAATCAGCATACACTTCTCTAACCGAATTTCATCTCACCTGTTTTAAAAAAACAAAACCCCTGAAGCCAAAAGACTTCAGGGGTTTACTCAACTTAAAATTTTTGAGAGTTGATTTAAACCTCTATGGTATCCACATTTTTGAAATAAACCTGCTTTTCAGCATCCAAATCCACCAAAACTGCAGAGTCACTTTTGATATATCCTGAGAGAATTTGCTTGGAAAGCTCATTCAAAATCAGTCGCTGCATAGTTCGCTTCAAAGGTCTGGCCCCAAACTGAGGATCAAACCCGACCTTGCCCAAATAATCGAGAACTTCCGGAGTGGCTTCAATTTCAATATTAGCCTCAGCCAATCGCTTTTGAATCTCTCTCCACTGAATATCCACAATTTTTCTGGTCACAGCTTTGGTCAAAGGTTCAAACATGATCACCTCGTCTATTCTGTTGAGAAATTCTGGTCGAACAGATTTTTTCAACAAATCATAGACTTCTGATTTAGTCTTTTCCATCACCTCATCCTTGTTCCAGTCTTCCATCTCGGCAAATCGCTCCTGAATCAGGTGAGAGCCGATATTGGTAGTCAGGATAATGATGGTGTTTTTGAAGTTGGCGATTCGACCTTTGTTGTCGGTTAATCGTCCATCATCCAAAACCTGAAGCAGGATATTAAAGACATCTGGGTGAGCCTTTTCGATTTCGTCCAATAAAACCACAGAATATGGTCTTCTTCGAACGGCTTCAGTCAATTGTCCACCTTCATCATACCCGACATAGCCTGGAGGCGCTCCCACCAATCGGCTTACGGAATGCCTTTCTTGGTACTCAGACATATCGATTCTGACCATGGCATTCTCGTCATTGAAGAGATATTCGGCCAAAGCCTTTGCCAATTCGGTCTTACCAACCCCGGTAGTACCCATGAAGATAAAACTACCAATCGGGCGCTTGGGATCTTGAAGTCCTGCTCGGCTTCTTCTTACCGCATCAGAAAGTGCTGAAATAGCCTCTTTTTGTCCGGCTACCCGCTTTCCTAATTCATCTTCCAAGTGAAGTAATTTTTCACGTTCGGATTGAATCATTTTACTCAAAGGAATTCCTGTCCATTTGGATACCACTGCTGCGATATCTTCCTGATCGACTTCTTCTTTGAGCAAAGGAGAACCTGCCTGCATTTCCGCCAATTGAGATTTGAAGGATTCCAATTTCTTTTCCGCCTCCACAATTTTCCCGTATCGAATCTCGGCTACTTTGCCAAAATCCCCGGCTCGCTCAGCTTGTTCGGCCTCCAGCTTAAGCTTTTCAATACTCTCTTTCTCCCGCTGAATGCCCATGATGACTGCTTTTTCGCTTTCCCATTTAGCCTTCACGGATTGCCTTTTTTCGGATAATTCCGCGATTTCTTTACTAAGCACCACTTCCTTATCCTTATTATTTTCTCTTCGAATCGCTTCCCTTTCGATTTCCAACTGCATGATCCGACGGTTGAGTTCGTCAAGCTCCTGAGGTAGAGAGTCAATCTCCATTCTCAATTTAGCTGCAGCCTCATCCATCAAGTCAATTGCTTTGTCTGGAAGAAATCGATCAGAAATGTAACGCTGAGAAAGCTCAACCGCAGCAATAACCGCGTCATCCTTGATTCTCACCCCGTGGTGCAATTCGTATTTATCCTTAATCCCTCGAAGAATGGAAATGGCATCAGCCGCATCCGGCTCATCCACAATTACAGCCTGAAAACGTCTTTCCAAGGCTTTATCCTTTTCGATATACTTTTGGTATTCCTTCAAGGTGGTAGCTCCGATAGCATGCAATTCCCCTCTGGCCAAAGCTGGCTTGAGCAAGTTTGCGGCATCCATAGCTCCCTCTCCTCCGCCTCCGGCTCCGATCAGGGTATGGATCTCATCAATGAAGAGAATAATCTCTCCATCAGAGTCGGTCACTTCCTTAATCACAGCCTTCAAACGCTCCTCAAATTCCCCTTTGTATTTGGCACCTGCTACCAAAAGTCCCATATCCAAAGAAATTAAGGTCTTGGATTTAAGATTTTCGGGTACGTCACCCGAAACGATTCGCTGGGCAAGTCCCTCCACAATGGCTGTTTTTCCCACCCCTGGTTCACCCAAAAGGATAGGGTTATTTTTTGTCCGTCTTGCCAAAATCTGCAACACGCGCCTGATCTCTTCATCTCGTCCTATTACTGGGTCTATTTTCCCTTTTTTGGCGAGTTCATTTAGATTTTTGGAATACTTTTCCAAAGCTCTGTATTTGCTTTCTGCGTTGGGATCGGTCACTTTATTTCCTTTTCTTAGTTCCTTGATTGCTTCAATCAAAGGCTTTTCAGAAAGCCCCTGATCTTTGAGTAGTTGGGAGGTTGAATCACTTCCCGCTAAAATTGCCAAAAGCAAATGCTCTATGGCAACATATTCATCACCAAAGGTTTTTAGATGGTCTTTTGCCTTGGTCAAAACCTGATTTGCAGCATTGGAAAGATAGGGTTGCTGATTTCCCCCACTTACTTTGGGGAGTTTTTCCAGCTGCCCATCAAGCTTCTGTGTGATCAATTGCTTATTGACTCCTAATTTTTTGAAGAGGAAATCAGTGACATTTTCGTCCTCAGAGAAAATCCCTTTCAGCAAATGAGCAGTCTCAATATTCGGCTGGCCAGAGGCCATTGCCAACTCAGCGGCTTTTTGTATGGCCTCCTGAGATTTGATAGTAAATTGCTTGAAATCCATGTCGATTGTTAGTGGTTTAGTAGTCTGATCTCCATGGATCAAAAGCTTCGCCAAGGCGTTTTTTAAGCCAAAATGGCCGATAAATCAGTTCAAAAATGAAGAAAATGGAATTTTTGACAGGGAAATTCTCTTAAAGTCTAATTTTAGCCAAGCAGGAATGAGGCAATAGAATGATACTAAGCACCTGGCCTATTTGGTAGGCTTTTCTGATTCTTTGGCTGTAATAGCTACACCCATATCAATAAGTAATCCCGGGTGTTCCTTGATAAGTGAATCCACGACTTCTTGGCTTACTTTGGTATTCCAGAGATAGATTCTTTTTAAACTTTTGGGGGTAAGTAAAATTTTCAATCCTGAATCACCAACCGAAGTATTGTAAAGATTGATAGATTCCAAATGCTCCAGTTTACCTAAAGGAATCATTGCCTTATCGGTGATGGAGTTGTTATCCAATACTAATCGAGTGAGGTTAGAGAATTGGTCAAAAGAAGAAAGCCAAGAATCCTCAATTCCACTTTCCCCGAGATCCAACCAGGTGATTTGTCCTTGAATTGCTTGAAGCGAAGTGATGTTTTCCTGAGTCAGTTTTCCCTTTGCTACTACTTCCAGCAAATTATTCTCTTCTGATATCGCTTCTACCTTAAATCCATTTTCTCGAATTGAGTTTAGAACCTCCTCAGTCACCGGATCAACTTTTACTTTTTCGTAATACGGCTTTTTCTGAGTCGAAACCTGATAAGCCTCCTGAATCAGCAATTTGATATTTTCCGGGATCTCATCACTCGTGACAGAAAGGTCCAGAGGCATTCCGTTTTCAATCCAAAAGCTAAGTAAGGTTATTTCAGAAAAGGATAAAGGATCTCCCTTCGGAGGCATGTATTTTCGACTCGATGGATCCAAAGTAACCCGAGTAAATAACTCGCTCAAATGAGGACTACCTTTCTCGAAAACCGATCCATTATCTCCCCCCAGCTGCATAGCTTCAAAACTGCTCAAATCCAAGCCACCCTTTTTCTCGCTCTCATTATGGCAACTTGCACACTTTTGAGTAATAGCCGGAATGAGAATATGTTGAAAAACCAATGTTGAATCAGGGTCGGAAGGCATCGGAGATTTTGAATTTTCTCCTTCCCCATTTGTGATCAAATTTTTCAAGAATTCTGGAGCATATTCAACAAGATAGTTTTCCCCATGAGTTAGCGTACCTCCCAAATGCCCTGTGACAGAAATGAGTAAAACCAAGCTTCCCAAAATCAACCCTATCCTTTTTTTCTCTTTTTGAAGGTGAATTGAATTCGTTTCTGGACTTTCATGTCTCAAAACTTTTCCCACGAAATAGAGTGCACCAAATGAACCCAAAGCAACTGCAATTCCCATCCATCGATGCCAAAACAGAGTTTGCTCCGGATATCCTCCTTCCTCAGCTAATAAGAACCCAATGATCACTGAAAACAAAGCACTTATGGCTCCGAGAGTTAGGATAATAGGAAGCGCTTTAATTAGAAAATTATACTTTTTGAAATATGATAACAGAAAAAAAGCTGCGCCTAAAATCAAAAATCCTATGGGAAGGTGAACTATAAGGGAATGAAATCGACCAAAAAATAAAGTCGAATCTGACTGCAAAAGAATATTCATAAATGCATTTTGGACTTTATTAAAGTTAACATTTGTAACTTAGAAATATCCAAACACTATTCTATTATTTCATATTTATTCAAAATATTATTCCAGTGATCTTTTTTAATTCAAAATACAAAAGCCTCCCTCTTGTCCTTTTGGCACTACTTTTTTCTTGTTCAGGAGAAAAAATTGAGAACCAGGAAAACAACACCGATTCGTTTTTATGGATTGATGAAACGGAAAAATATTTGCCCCAAACAGCTGAATGGACCAATCGTGTAGAGGCTGCCGACCTTAATGGGGATCAGCTCATAGATTTAATTTTTGCCAATGGAGGAGATTATTCAGAACCCGGAACTCTGGAATCGAGTCGGGTTTTTCTGAACCAAGGTCCAAATCAAGCTTTCAAGGAAGTGACGAATGAAATTTTCGGAGAAAGTAAATTCTATGCAAGGGTAATTAAGGTTAGAGACCTCAATCAAGATGGATTTCCTGATATAGTGGTTGGAAATACTTTTCAAAATCAATCTGAAATCTATTTAGGTGAAGGAAATGGGAAATTTAAAAGGGCCACGGAGACCCACTTTCCTAAGATTTTGGCAAGCGTGGGAGATTTAGAATTCGGAGATGTGGATGATGATGGGGATTTGGATATCATACTGGCAAATTGGGGACCAGGCTCAAACATGGAAAATAACGGAGGTCGAACCTTACTTTGGCTTAATGATGGAAATGCGGTTTTCACAGATGTCACTTCATCTCAGATGCCTGAAAAATTGATTCAGTTTTCCTGGGATCTGGAGTTTTTGGATTTTGATAATGATTTTGACCTTGACATTGTGGTTTCCTGTAAAATGTGCGGCACAAGCAGGTTATTTATGAATGATGGGAAGGGGAATTTTAAGGATGTGAGAAGATTTCCTGCCTATACCAATAATTATGAATTTGAGCCCATGGACGTAAATGGAGATGGGTTTCTAGATCTTGTGACTGTAAATGATGGAGAAATTGTAGGCGGAAACTCTTGGTCCAGACGAGAGCATCTTTTCTTAAATGATAGTGCCAAAAGATTTATTGACGTCTCCTCCGCAAATTGGCCAGACCAAGAAAACATAGGAGAAGATGACAACAACGTGGTTTTCTTGGATTTTGACTCGGATGGTGATCCAGATTTTTTATTGAGCTCACTCACCGGAGAGGATAGGTTGCTAATCAATGATGGGAAGGGGAATTTTTCTCTAAGACAGTCTATTTTGTCAGGAGACCCAACACCTCATACACTTTCCTTGGTATTAGCAGATCTAGATAATGATCAAAGGATGGATATCATTATGGGGCAGGGAGAAGGTGAGGAAATAATTGAAGAAAGAATTTTTATGGGGAAAAATATCCCAAGAGATACAGCCAAACCAATTATTTCCCATTACAAAGTAGATAAAGTCGGGTCAGATGAAATAGCAATCAAAGCTAGAATTCACGATAACAAAAGTCCCTCGATGCCTCAAGATTGGCAATCCGTATATGTATTAATTGGGGAAAACCAGTGGCCAATGTCATGGTATGGGGAATATCTTTGGAAAGTCAGAATTCCACAAAAAGATATTTCAAAGGAAATAAGTCTTTGCTCCATCGATGCTGCAGGAAATCAAACCTGCATTTCAATTCAAGTTGAATGAGCTTTTTAACTCAAGACTCCTTTGACTACATGGCCTTCCACATCGGTTAGTCTAAACCTTCTTCCCTGGAACTTGTAAGTTAGCCTCTCGTGATCCAAACCCATTAAGTATAACAAGGTGGCGTTTAAATCATGAACATGAACGGGGTTTTCCACTACATGATATCCAAACTCATCCGTTTGTCCGTAAGTCAAGCCTCGCCTCACTCCAGCTCCGGCCAATAGCATGGTATAGGCATCAGGATGGTGATCCCTACCAAAATTTTCAGCTGTTAATTGTCCTTGTGAAAAGCAGGTCCTACCAAACTCCCCGCCCCAAACGACTAACGTATCCTCTAATAAACCTCTTTGTTTGAGGTCCATGATTAGGGCTGCACTAGCTTGATCGGTCTCTTTTGCACGCTTTCCAATTTGTTTGGGCAAATTATTATGATGATCCCAGCCTCCATGATAAACCTGGATAAACTTGACTCCCCGCTCAGCCAATCTTCTGGCCAGAAGACAATTACTTGCAAAAGTTCCTGGCTTCTTGCTATCCTCACCGTATTGCTCATAGATGTAATCTGGCTCTCCCTTGGTATCCATTACTTCAGGAACTGAAGTCTGCATTCGGAAAGCCATTTCATATTGGGCCATTTTTGCCTTTATTGCCGGATCTTCCCAAAAATCAAAGGCTCCTTCCTGCATCTTTTTCAAATAAGCTAATTGCTCTTTTCGGGCCTCTTCGGTTACCCCAGGAGGGTTATTAAGAAAAAGAACAGGATCTTTTCCTCCTCTAAAACGGACACCTTGGTGCTCTGCCGGTAAAAATGCACTGGAATATAGACCAGCGAATCCACCCTCTAGACCTTCAGTTTTCAATACAATAAAGGCAGGTAGATTTTCATTATCCGATCCTAATCCATAGCTGATCCATGAACCAAAAGATGGTCTTCCTGGTAGTTCAGACCCAGTATTGGTAAACATCTGGGCAGGTTCGTGCTGCACAGAGGCAGTGTACATGGACTGGATTTTACACAATTCGTCGGTGATTTTGGACATATGTGGCATCAAATCACTCATCCACATACCACTGGAGCCATGCTGTTTAAAATTCCAGCGTGTCCCAACCATTGGCAAAGAGTTCTGTGTTGAAACTGTCCCAGTCACTCGATCGCCTAAAACACTTGATGGAAGATTTTGTCCATTTCGTTTGATCAGTTGAGGTTTATAATCAAAAAGATCTAGCTGAGACGGAGCTCCTGCCATGTACAAGTAAATGATTCGCTTAGCTTTTGGGACAAAGTGTGGCTTGTTACCCAAAGCAAAAAGTGAGCTTGGATTCAACAAAGAGGCAAGAGATACCGCTCCAATCCCGAGCGTGGTCTTGGTCAAAAACTCTCTCCTTGTCAAAGGCAAATGAATGTGATCGTGTCCCATAATTACCTTTTCATATATGTTTCGTCAAAATTTAAAATTGAGTTCGCCACAACGGTAAGTGCAGCGGTTTGGATTTTATCCAAGCTCTTATCTCGAGGGATTTCCCCTACTGCCAATAAAGAATCAGCCAAATTGGGATTCTCTTTAAATTGACTAATGGCACTCTGATAGTGGTCTTTTAGAATCGTCAAAAGCTGGGGACTTGGAGTCAAACCTGTGCTTAGCCTGAAACTCAAGGTCAGCTGTTCTTCCAGAGTAGTTTTTTCTTTTAATACCCGCTCTGAAAGACATCTCGAAGCCTCCACAAATTGAGGGTCATTTAACAAATTCAGGGCCTGCAAAGGAGTATTGGTATTCACTCTTCTGGTAATGCAGATTTCCCGATTTCCTGCATCGAAGGTTGTCATGAATGGGTCTGGAGAAAACCGTCGGGTAAATGTGTATAAACTTCTTCGGTGCAAGTTTGCTCCGCTGTCTGGCTTGTACTTGTGAAGTTGATAAGAAAAATCCCCCAGTTCCTCCCACAATCCCTCAGGTTGGTAAGGCTTCGTACTTGGCCCTCCTAATTTTGTCTTTAAAATCCCACTTGAGGCCAAAGCATTATCCCGTATAATTTCAGCTGGCAACCTGTAACTGCTCGCTCTGGCATAATACCGGTTATCCGGATCTGCTTCATATTTTTCCTTATCTGTAAATGAGGATTGTCTATAGGTAGCTGACATGACCATCAGTTTGAGCATTTTTCTCAGGTCCCAACCGCTATCGATAAATTCACCAGCCAGCCAATCCAATAATTCAGGATGTGAAGGCAAGTCGCCCTGAATCCCAAAATCACCTGAGGTTTTGACTATTCCCGTACCAAAAACCATTTGCCAATACCTATTGATAAGAACCCTAGAAGTCAAAGGATTGTCTTCATTGACCAGCCACATGGCCAGTCCAAGCCTGTTTTTTGGATATTCTTCAGGAAATGGTAAAACATTTTGTGGAGTACTTGGCTCCACCTCCTCCAAATATTGATTGTAAACTCCCCTACTCAAAAGATATGTTTTTCTTGGGCTTGGCAAGTCTTCCATAACCATTACCTCTTGGGTATTAGAAACCAAGGAGGTTCTTTCCTTGCGCAATGTCAGGAGTTTTTTCTCCAATAGGATGGCTTCTGGATTCAGGGATTTATTGTATTCGGAAGAGAGGTTTGAAGAAATGGGTGCCGGTAGTTGATTTGCTACAACTGCCATCTCCAATTGAGTAAGCTTTCGGTCAAAGACCCTAAGCTCATCCATCATTCCCTTGAAAATCCCAGGATCAAAACTGAATTCCCTGAAACTCTTTCCAAGTCTTAGGGGTATGGTGTCAACTTTTGCAGTGTAATTATCAATAGGGAGAATGCTCCTTGCTAAATCATTAAATGAAGTCTTTGTTTTTTGAGCTTGCCCGTTTATAAAAATAATTACTCCCTCGGCCTTCAGACTTCCATCATAGGTGAAGCCAACTTGGGTCCATTTTTCTTGAGGAACGGATGTTTCGGTGATTACTTCAATGTATTCATCCGGAAGTCTGTGAATCAATCGGAGAGATAAGTGATTTCCTGAATCCAAGGCAAACTCCCAACCCCGATAATGCCCTCCAAAATCTTGACTATTCCCCACCAAAGTCTTTATGTGTTTAGCTTCCTCCTTTATGGGGTTGATCCAAAGACTTATACTCAAAGGATCATAATTTTCAATTAATCCAACCTTGTTCAGGCTTACATAATCATAATCGTCATCAAAGAGTAATCCCCTTCCTTTCTGTCCATCCACCAAACTAATCCCTAAGGTAGCCTCGGAAATTTTGTTTTTATCTAGAATTAAGACTTCTTCAAATTCTGGCTTTTTGGCTTTTTTCAGGGAGTCTATTTTGGCTTTTTCTTTAGCTGATTTCAGCTTGTATTCGGCTGCCATTTCTTCCGCAAAGGGATTTCTTTCTTTTTTCTTTCGCTTAATCTTTTCAAATGATTCAAAAGGAAAGTATCCAACCTGACCGTTTACTTTTTGATTGGCTGAAAGGTCCTTGACATAGTCCTTTATTTGAGAAACTTGCACTTTATCCAACAAGTCCTCATTTACTTGAATAAGACGATTTAATGAATCCAGTTGCCTTTTTTTATTTTCTTCAAAAAGGAGAAGAGTTGGAGCTCGATTAAGGTCTGTCGGCCCCAATCCAAATTCATCAACACTGTTAAAAAATGCGGAAAGCTGAAAGAAATTCTTCTGGCTGATCGGATCGAACTTATGGTCATGGCATCGTGCACAGCCCACAGTCAAACCAAGGAAGGCTGTACCCGTGGTTGCCGTTCTTTCAGCAACATATTCTACTCTGTATTCCTCGTTTATTGACCCTGCTGAAGCTTCCATGGGATTAAGTCGATAAAATGCTGTTGCTAGCTTATCCTGGACGGAAGGGTTGGGTAATAAATCCCCCGCTACCTGTTTGGTAATGAAATCAGAGTAGGGAATATTTCGTCGGAAAGCATCAATTACCCAATCTCGATATGGCCACATCTCTCGATACCCATCAAATGACACCCCATGAGAATCTGCATATCGAGCTACATCTAGCCATTCCATAGTCAATCTTTCAGCATGGGCTGGGCTTTTCAGCAATCGATCAACAACTTTTTCGTAAGCATTTGGTGAATTGTCTTTTAAAAACGCATCGATTTCTTCAATGGTTGGCGGCAGGCCAGTTAAGTCTATGGTTACTCTCCGAATTAACCGCTCTTTATCCGCTTCTGGGTTAGGAGAAAGCCCTTGCCTTACAAGCTCGGCTTGAATAAAATTATCAATTGGGTTCACGGATTTCCAGTCCTTTGGAGCATCAGGAACCTCAGGTTTTTCCACCTTTAAAAAAGACCAGTGAGGCTTCCAAGTAGAGCCCTGCTCAATCCATTTGACAATCAAGGCAATTTCTCTTGGGGTGAGTGAAAGATTGGATTCAGGCGGAGGCATGATGTATTCCGGATCCTCACTAACCAACCTATGGTAAACTTCACTTTTAGAGAGACTGCCTTTTACAAATGCGTAATTACCGGAAGCCAATTTGGAAAATGCCTCCTCCTCGATATCCAAACGGAGATTTGCTTTTCGAGAACCTTCATCAGGTCCATGACAGGAATAGCATCGATCTGCTAAAATTGGCTTGACATGGAAATTGTAATCAACCTGATCTGGAAGCAAGGCATATTCTACCTCCACTTGTTCTGGCATTTCGGGTTTGCAGGAAACCCAAATCAAGCTTCCCATAAAAAAAAGTAGACCCGGTACAATTGGGGATTTAAACAAAGAAAAAGCAAAAGTTCTCATTAGGATTTTGGGTAAAAGTCCAATAAGATACTTAAAAAAATTCAATTTCTTATTTTGTATTAAGCAAAGCCAAATGCCTTAGCCCAAAAAATAAGGAAATGATTTTCAATGATTTATTTTTTAAAATTCTTAAAAACACGATTTCCGAGTTTGGATATAGCGACTTGCTTTTGGAATTGAACAAAATCTTTATTCACAAAAAAAGCCCTGCTTTTTTGCAGGGCTTATCCAATATAAATTCTAGATTATTTTCCTCCTTTTAAAAGATCTTTTGCTGAGGGTGCTCTCTTGTTACCTCCATGATCTGGCTGAATAAATGTATGAAAAAACATTCTTAGGAAATATTTATCCTGTGTTTGAAAGATTTGAGTCATCCCATCAGAAATAGAATATAAGGATTCTTGGTCTTGATTTTCCAACCAGTCCTGATCTAATGCTCTGTAAATTCTTGAAATTGGAACATAAGTGCCATCTGACTTCTGAATTGAAACTGGAGCAACTAACTTTCCGTCTTTTACATTAGCCTTAGCCATATAACACTCACTTTTCCCTTGGTTAATTACAACCAGAACAGTCTCATGCTCACCATCAGGAACCTCTAATGCTCCTCTTTCATGAAAACTGATATAATAATCCAAATAACATCCTTGAATACCTGAGGCAAAAATACTCTCTGCTCCTTGGCTTTGTGAGAAGGAATGGAAGGTAACTAGCAAGAATGAAGTAATTGCTAAAAGAGACTTTATCATTTGATCATTTTTTTGTCGAGTAAAAATAATTCAATTTTTCGATTTACTACTTCTCCATTTCTGAATATTCCTCCACTGCCCTCCAAACCCTGAATACATTCTTATAGCAGATCTTTTCAATGTCTTCTTTGGAATACCCTCTCTTCAATAGTTCAGCAATCAAATTTGGATACATAGAAACATCCTTTAAGCCAGTTGGCAGAGAATCCCCCACGCCGTCAAAATCTGACCCCAAGCCCACGTAGTCAATCCCTACCAGATTTTTCACATGGTCAATGTGATCTGCCACGCGTTGAACTGTCGGGAAAGGGTTATTCTTCTCAGAATATTCCTGGATATAGGCTTGGGCTGCAGAATCTCTTCTGCTCAAATTATTCTCTGCAAGCCAATTCACGATATGCTCTCTTACCTTAGTAGCGCCAGCAGCATAGGCAGAATCAATAAAAGTTCCCCCAAAATTAATCATCATCACTCCTCCATTCTTGGCCATAGCTTGGATCAGCTCATCACTCATGTTTCTTTCAAAACCCGGAGTAAATTTTCTAACTGAGGAGTGGGATGCAATCACAGGAACTTTGGTGATAGCCAAGGCATCCCGGAAGGTATTATCTGACACGTGACTCAAATCCACCATAATCCCCACTCGGTTCATTTCAGCCACGACTTGTTTTCCAAATTCACTTAATCCTCCATGTGTACCCGTAGTATCGTAACTGGCATCGCCAATCAAATTATCCGTGCCATGGGTTAGGGTAATGTACCTGATTCCTCTTTTATGAAAATACTCCACATTGGCCAGGTCATCCTCTATTCCTGCTCCATTTTCCATTCCCATAGGCAGAGAAATCAAGCCCTTGGAAAAGTTAGCCTCAATATCTGCTGTACTATAGGCCATAGCAAACTTATCTGGAAAGGTAGCTGCAAGGCGCTCGGTCATTAGAATCAGTGAATCCGCCAAAGCCTTTGAAGCCCCTGGTGTTTTTTGATTTCCAGCTGGAATATAGATTGACATAAAAGGAGCATCTAAGCCTCCCTCCTTCGATCTTGGATAGTCAAAATTCCCATCGGGAGTTCTCACCGAAACATCTAAAATTTCTCTTTGGAGCGTAAAGCCGCCGACTTTCATTCGGTATGGTAGATCCACGTGTCCATCTACCATGATCGTGGACTGAGCAATTTCGGTAGCTGCTTTAAGCCGCTCCTCATCACTCATTTGGGTATAATCAATTGTTTCTTCCTTTTCTGAAGCACAGGCAAAGACTGCCGAAAGCGCAAAAAGCATCACTATTTTTTTCATCGGGTTGGGGTTTAAAGTGAAAGATAAAGTCTTTTTCTCTGGATGAAAAAAAATATCCATGGACGGAAAAAGCTGAGAAAATCAAAAACTGCGGGCTTTATTTCAACCAAATTCACCATAATTCCTCAGGCTTTGGGTAAATTGAGGGAATATAAAGCCAGCAACTATGATGAAGTCACTAATCCCTTTTTTATTTGTCCTACTGCTTTGGGCCTGTCAATCTAACCAGCCAGGAAGCATAGAAATCAGCATAGACCCGGTACTTCAAGAAGAATTATCCGATGGTAGATTGCTCCTGATTTTCTCCAAAAATATGGAAACTGAACCCCGGTTCGGCATCAATGACAATGTGGAAACCAATCAGGTTTTCGGAATGGACTTTGAAAACTATGAAGCAGGAAGCACCCTCGTTTTTGACCCCTCCAGCTTTGGATATCCGATTGATAGTTTGGTCAATTTACCAGAGGGCACCTACAATGTGCAGGCCTTTATTCAGAAGCATGAAACCTTTGTCCGGTCAGATGGACATACAGTAAAACTCCCGATGGATCAAGGAGAAGGTCGTCAATGGGCCAGAGCGCCAAAAAACATCTATTCCCTACCTCAAAAAATTGAATGGAAAAAAGATCAGGGAATTTCTCTCACCATTGATAAGATTATCCCTCCAGTCGAAGAGCCTGCTGATACGGAGTATATCAAGCATATCAAGATCAAATCTGAAAAGCTCAGCGCATTTTGGGGAAGAGATATGTATCTAGGAGCCCATGTATTGTTGCCAGAGGGATTTGAGGAAAATCCAAATCAGTATTATCCACTCATGATATACCATGGGCATTTCCCAAGTGATTTTGGTGGATTCAGAACTTCCCCTCCAGACCCCAACCTTCCTACTGACGATTACAGTGCAAGATTTGGGATCTATGGCTATGCTAAAATCCAGCAACAAGAAGCCTATGATTTCTACCAAAAGTGGATTTCACCAGATTTTAAGCGATTCATTATCATTGAAATCCAGCATGCCAACCCTTATTACGACGATAGCTATGCGGTGAATTCCGCGAATCTGGGTCCTTATGGGGATGCGATTACTTATGAACTTATTCCCCATATCGAAAAGGAATTCAGAGGGATCGGAGAAGGATGGGCTAGATTTTTATATGGAGGCTCAACTGGTGGCTGGGAGGCCTTAGCTGTTCAGGTATTTTATCCTGATGAATACAATGGTTGTTTTGCGGCTTGCCCAGACCCGATAGATTTTCGGGCCTTTACCTCTGTGAATATTTATGAGGACAAAAACGCCTATTTTAAAGAAGGAGAATTCAGAAAGACTCTGCGTCCAGGCCATAGGAATTATTTGGGACATATCGATGCCATGGTCAGGGATATGAATCATCGGGAACTGGCAATCGGTGGAGATAAATCCCGATCAGGAGATCAGTTTGACATCTGGCAGGCTGTTTATTCCCCTTCTGGGGAAGACGGATACCCCAAACCCATCTGGGATAAATATTCAGGGGAAATTGATTCTGAGGTCGCCGCTTATTGGAAAGAAAATTTCGACCTGAGCTACATAATGGAGCGGGATTGGGAAACTTTAGGGAAAAAGCTGGAAGGTAAAATCCACATTTATTGCGGAGACATGGACAACTATTACCTCAATAATGCGGTTTACCTCACGGAAGAATTCTTAGAAGGCACTGGCAATCCTTACTATGACGGTGAAGTAGCTTATGGAGATCGGGCAGAACATTGCTGGAATGGAGATCCAACTCAACCAAACTACATCTCTAGACTTCGATACAATACGATGTATTTGGATGAAATTGAGGATAGATTTGCAAAATCAGCCCCTTCCAACTTTAACATGAAAAATTGGACTATTACTAAATAATACAAACTATGAAAACCAACCTCAAATTTGCACTACTAGGTTTATCAGCTACTCTCGTTTTCTCTCAATGTGCTCCTCAAAAAACTGAGGAAGTGGTAGAAGAAGTAGCGGAAGTAAAAACCCCAAGTTTAACCCTGTTATGGGAAACCGCGGATTCCTTGATGACCAACGAATCTGTTTTGTTTGATGACGCCACTGGGACCATTTATGTTTCAAATATTGAAGGCCAAGATCCACTTGGAAAAGACGGCAAAGGCTCCATTGGAATTATTTCAAAGGATGGGAAAATCATTAATGCCTCATGGGTAAGCGGCCTTAATGCGCCAAAAGGGATGGCTATTTCGAATGGTAAACTGTATGTCACAGACATTGATGAATTCGTGGAAATTGATATCGCTACTGCAAAAATCTCCAACAAATGGAAAGTAGAAGGAGCTCAATTCCTAAATGATGTTGCCGCCCACGAGGGTAAGGTTTATTTCACGGACATGAATACCGGTAAAGTTCACGCTTATGCTGATGGCGGAATAACTACTATCTCTGAAGGAAATGAGTCAATCAATGGCATCGCCGTGAGCACTGACGGAACAATTCTCGGATTGGACGCTTCTGGCTTGAAAAAGTGGAATGCCGATGGAACCACCACCCTAATCAATTCCGCTGTGACTGGTGGTGACGGCCTGATTATTCTAGGAGATGGAAATTTTGTGGCTTCAAGATGGCAGGGAGAAATTTGGTTCGCCAATGACTCTACCCAAACCTTAATGCTAGATACCAAGGCTATCGAATCCAATACAGCGGATATCGGATACAATGCTGCCGAAAAAATCGTCTACGTACCCACCTTTTTTAAAAACAAGGTGGCTGCTTACAAGCTAGATTATTAATTCAAAAGATCA
Organism: Algoriphagus boseongensis; assembly: GCF_004362805.1. Lineage (GTDB taxonomy): Bacteria > Bacteroidota > Bacteroidia > Cytophagales > Cyclobacteriaceae > Algoriphagus > Algoriphagus boseongensis. The sequence continues at coordinate 698,277 of NZ_SNYF01000006.1, read as the reverse complement.
TGAAGAAAAAGCCTCCTCTCGGAGGCTTTTCTATTTCTACAGATTTTGACCTTTCATGGAAACCCAAACCCGAAAAAGAGTTTTTCTGGCACTAATGCGCGGAATTGTCAGTACATTTAAGAATTAATTACAAACAATTCCCAGGAGTAACCCATCTGGTCAAATCCATTTCTCAATGAAGTCAGGTGAAATTAATTACGAATTAGAAAAGAACATGGAGGTCATCTCTCAATTAGATGACTTGGTAGGGCATGCAGTAGATAATGTACTTGTGGATCCAGACGAGTGCTGGCAGCCTTCTGATTTTCTTCCGGATTTTAGAAATCCAGAAGTTTTTGAAGAAGTAAAACTTCTACAAAAACGTGCAGAGGGGATCCCTGACACTGTTCTAACCTCCTTGGTAGGCAACATGATTACGGAAGAGGCTCTTCCATCCTATCAAACCTATTTCAACCTTTTAGAAGGAATCAATGACGAAAGAAGCTTGCTTTCTCCTTCAGGATGGGTGAGATGGTCCAAGGCTTGGACCGCGGAGGAAAACAGACACGGCGATTTATTGAACAAATACCTTTACCTGACAGGAAGGGTGGATATGGCTGCAGTAGAACGCACCATTCACCGCCTAATTTCTAACGGTTTTGATCCAAAATCTGAATCTGATCCTTATCAGGCGATGATTTATACCTCTTTCCAAGAAAGAGCAACCAAAATTTCCCATGTAAATACCGGAAAATTGGCAGACAAGGCAGGGGATCATGTACTTTCCAAAATTTGCAAAACCATCGCCGGTGACGAAGCTCGTCACGAGAAAGCCTATAAGTCATTTATGTCAAGAATCTTCGAAATTGATCCAAATGGAGCAATTATGGCATTTGATAAAATGATGAGAAAGCAAATCGTCATGCCTGCGGTTTTGATGGGAGAAGGAGGAAATAGACCAAATCTTTACAAAGATTTCTCTGAAATCACCCAAAAAGTCGGAATCTACACCGGTTGGGATTATGCTAGAATTATTCAACATTTGGTTGAAATCTGGAAAATTGAAGCCCTGACAGGCCTCAATGATATGGCTGCAAAAGCCCAGGACTATTTATCCAATTTGGCAGATCGATACATGAGACTTGCCGACCGGATGAAAGCTCCGGACGAAGTAAAACTCGCCTGGTTAAAATAAGACCTTCCAGTCCCTCCAAAAGAGGGACTTTTTTTGTAACTATAAGCAATCATCTTACCCTTGAAAAATGAATAAAATCATTCCTTCTATTCTTTTCTCTATTTTCTCCCTCACGACCCTTTCAGCCCAAGAAATCAAAATCAACCCTGATCGTTTGCATCAATCCTTAATTACCTTGGCAACTTTTGGAAAAAATGCTCAAGGAGGATCTGACCGCGTTGCCTATTCGAAATACGATATGGAAGCAAGAGAATATGTGAAAGGCCTAATGGAAGAGGCAGGCATGGAGGTAAGTGTGGATTTTGCGGGAAATATCATCGGAAGAAAACAAGGTAGAAATCCCAATCTAAAACCAATCGCATTTGGCTCCCACATTGATGAGGTTCCAAACGGAGGAGATTACGATGGCCCCGTCGGGTCTATGAGTGCGATAGAGGTGGTAAAAACCCTAAGCGAAAGAAGGCTTTTCACAGACCATCCTTTGGAGGTTATCATTTTTCCCAATGAGGAAGGTGGCGTGATTGGAAGTCGTGCCCTGGTCGGCTCCCTGAGCAAAGATGCACTTCAGGTGACCAGTTCAAGCGGATTAACTCAATATGAAGGCATTAAACTACTTGGCGGAAATCCTGACCGGATTCAAGAGGTGAAAAGAAATCCCGGCGACCTTACAGCATTCTTGGAGCTTCATATCGAGCAAGGAGGAAATTTAGACCGCGAAAATCTGGACATTGGCGTCGTAGAGGGAATTGTAGCCATCGAATGGTGGGAATTTACTTTCAAAGGAAAAGCCAACCATGCGGGTACAACACCTATGAATATGCGAAACGATCCGATGCTTCCAGCGGCAAGTTTTATTTTGGCAGTAAACGAAACTGTAAAAAGCTATGAGGGAAGACAGGTGGGAACTGTGGGAAAAATTCAGGCTTTTCCGGGAGCTGGGAATGTAATTCCGGGAGAGGTTAAACTCAACCTAGAGTTGCGGGATTTGTCTTCGGAGAAAATATGGATGATATACCAAGCCTTAGAAAAAAAGGCGAAAGAACTGGCTTCTGCATCCCAGACCGAGATTTCCATTCAACATATCGATGTAGCCAGTACTCCGGCAATTGCGGATTCAAAGATTAGGGAAGTAATTAAGACAGAGGCAGAAAAATTGGGATTCAGCACCAAAAGTCTCCCAAGCGGAGCAGGGCATGATGCCCAAGAAATGGCAAGGATTGCACCCATGGGGATGATTTTTATTCCCAGTAAAAATGGAATCAGTCATGCCCCGGAAGAATTCTCTTCCAAACAAGACATTGCTAATGGCGCTAACGTGCTCCTAGGAACGATTTTGGCCCTAGATCGCTTGTATACTAAGTAATCAACCTAACCAACCAATATTTTTATGAGTGAGATTAAGATAGATTCTATCCATTTAGAATACCTAAAACTATCCGATTACCAAGAATTAAAAGAGGCGATGATTTCCTCCTACAGAAGCATGCCGGATGCTTATTGGAAGGAATCCCATATTGATACGCTAATTTCCAAATTCCCTGAAGGGCAAGTTGCACTTAAGGTTAACGGCCAATTGGCAGGATGTGCTTTGTCTATTATTGTCCATGAAGACAAACTGGAAGGTGAACATACCTACTTAGATATTACCGAGAATTTCACCTTTGATTCCCATTCCAATGAAGGCGATTTGCTGTACGGAATTGATGTTTTTATCAAACCGGAATTTCGTGGATTAAGGCTGGGAAGAAGATTGTATGACTATAGAAAAGAACTTTGTGAAAAATTAAATCTCAAAGGGATAGTTTTTGGAGGCAGGATACCCAATTATCATCGCTATGCAGAGGAGTTTACTCCGAAGGAATATTTGGAGCAGGTTCGCCAAAAGAAAATCTACGATCCGGTTCTCAACTTCCAATTGGCCAATGATTTTCATCCAGCAAGAATTCTAACCAACTATCTCCAGGGAGATAAAGCCTCTGGTGAGTTTGCTGTGATGCTGGAATGGAACAATGTGTATTATCAAAAACCCACCAAAAAGGCCTTATCGACAAAGTCAATTGTAAGACTTGGATTGGTTCAATGGCAAATGAGACTTTATGAAAATCTGGATGAGCTGATGCAGCAGGCAGAGTATTTTATTGACGCTGTTTCGGGGTATCGTTCTGATTTTGCGCTGTTCCCGGAGCTTTTCAATGCTCCACTGATGGCTGAATTTAATCATCTCTCTGAAGCTGATGCCGTGAGGGGATTGGCAAAATACACCGATGAAATCCGAGACCGGTTTGCTCGCCTTTCAATCTCCTACAACATCAACATCATCACAGGCTCTATGCCTAAGATCATTAATGGGAAGTTGTACAACGTGGGATACCTTTGCAAAAGAGACGGAACTGTTGAGCAATACGAGAAACTGCACATTACCCCTCTTGAATCCCGAGTTTGGGGAATGCAAGGAGGTAATCAACTTCGGGCATTTGACACGGATTGCGGGAAAATTGGGGTATTGATTTGCTATGACGCTGAATTTCCGGAATTGTCAAGAATTTTGGCCGAGCAGGGTATGGATATTCTATTTATCCCATTCCTGACAGATACACAAAATGGGTATTCAAGGGTGAGACATTGTGCAATGGCCCGAGCAATTGAAAATGAATGCTATGTAGCCATGTCGGGTAGCGTGGGAAATCTACCTAAGGTACACAACATGGATATGCAATATGCCCAATCTATGGTGATTACACCTTGTGATTTTCCTTTCCCTAGTAACGGAATCAAAGCTGAAGCCACACCGAATACCGAGATGACCTTAATTGCTGATGTGGATCTTTCACTTTTGCGCGAACTAAATGAATTTGGAAGTGTTAGAAATTTGAAGGATCGCAGAAAAGATCTATTCGAATTGAGAAAAAAAGACTAACCTCATCACCAAAAATGAAGTCCATCAAGAGAATTCACAAGGCTGAATATAGACCCATTGCAGACCTGGTAACCTATAGTCCACTACCAACAAGAAGCTTACAGCAGATTGATCCATTTATATTTTTGAATCATCACGGATTTCAGACCTATCCTGAGCATAATCATGGGCTACCCTTTGGCCCCCATCCACATCGAGGGATGGAGACCATCACCTTTATCCTTGAAGGAGACATTATGCACAAGGATTCCTCCGGACATGAGTCGGTGATCGGACCGGGTGGTGTGCAATACATGACCGCTGGAAGGGGATTAATCCACGCGGAAGTATCCAGCTCACAATTCAAAAAGAAGGGCGGGGATCTCGAAATTCTTCAGCTTTGGCTGAATCTTCCAGCTTCTAAAAAAATGGTTGCTCCTCAATATGTGGGGCTCCAGAAAGAGGAAATTCCAAGCTTTGAATTGGATGGAGAGAAAGTCAAAGTTCAGCAACTCTTTGGTGAAAGTCATGGAACCAAAGGAGCGTTTCTGGGACAGTTTCCTTTGAATATGGGGACATATTACCTAGAAAAAGGAGGAAAAATTGAGGTTGAAATCCCTGAAGAAGAAAATGTATTCTTCTACATTGTAAGAGGCGAACTCAAGGTAAATGGGGAGGAAATCAGGTTCAGAAATCTGGTAGAATTCTCAAATTCCGGAAGCAAAATTTCTGTTGAAGCTCTTGAAGATTCCGTTCTAATCCTGGGATTTGCAAAACCATTTAATGAACCAATGGTAGCTCAAGGTCCATTTGTAATGAATACCCAAAAGCAGATTTACGAAGCCTATGAAGATTATCAGGCTGGTAAGTTTGGAAGTTGGAAAGGCTGATTAATATCCGGAATTCTCCTTAACTCGTGAGGCTTCATCCAAGCCAGATTGCAATTTTCGTAAAGAATCTATTGCAGATTGGGACTTTTCCACATCGATCATTAGTTCCAATCCGCAATTAGGACACATCACAGGATCCAAGTTTACCAGATTTTGGATACTTACCACTAAACGGGTGGAACATTCCGGACAGTTTAATCCAGGCTGCCTGGAAATTTCCACTGCGGGCGTCGGTTCTACAGAAGCTTTTTGAGGTTGAGTTGAAGGACTGCCAAACCACGATAAAAACCAGCTTTTTAAATTCTGAAACCAGCTCATCTATTCTTTCTTTGCGTTATCCAAAATCGAAATCAACTGGACCATTCCTATGGTAGGTTCGGCTTGGGCCAATTTGATTTTCACATTCATATTTCCGGTAATCGAATTCCCTGTAGCGGGAGAAGTTCCACTAGGCTTTTTCGCAAAGAGACCTTTCAATCGAAGCGGTTTATCTAAAGCGAAAGCTTTTGTAGACGAACTCTGCCCACCCCCACTGGAATTTTGATCAGGTTGAGTCAGGGCGATATCCAATTCAATTTCAGCTTCAGCTACCCGTAAAGTCGGAATAGGTACAATTGTCAAAAGCGGTACTGTGATAGAAGCCATCTGAGAAGTACCATCGGCATTTACTCGATTATAGGTAAATGAGATATTCTTAATTGAGCCAAAATCTGGATCAGCAGCATCTGTTTCCTTGGTAAATCCCACTTCCTTAATAAAATCAGCTGTGGCTCTGGCTGCAATGGCCTCAGCCTGAATCACTGCCGCCATGGGAGCTCCAAGTAGGTCGGAAATAAATTTTGGTGATATCATAGTCAAAAAGATTAAATAATGGATTGTTGACCCTCATCATCCAGTAACGTAAAATCATTTCCGGTAAGGGTGAATTTGATTGTAGCCATATTTTCAGGCTTAAGCTGCTTGAGTTTATCGGCTTCCACGGCAATTTTTAGCGTGGTAATTTTATTTTCATCTAAAATTTTGGATACCGCCAATTCCAATTCAGGAAGCTTCTTCTTGATTACCGCATCTGAAATCTGCTTCAGGGTCAAATCTTCCTTCAAATTAGCTGCAGGTTCTGGAGCAGTCGGACGATTAGCACCGCCGACACCGGATAAACTCGGTCTTCCTGAAACCCAAGTAGGCACTGTGCGGATTGGAGCATTCAGGACTACATTTTTTTCCTTAAATGCATTTTCAAAAAACACTTTAGGTTGGACTGCTCCTACTTTCTGACTTTCAATCTCTATGGAAAATTCCTGATTCCCTGCTTTAAGTTTTGCCAAGTCAAGTTTGGATGCAACATCTCTTTTTGCTTCTACTACTTCGATTTTCTTGGCAGATATTGCAGAAGTCAAGACTTTGGCATCTGAAAGAGCTTCTCTATCGGTAGCATAGACCTTATTTATTGAAAAATCAACTTTCCCATTAGTATCCAATCCGACAATTTGATAATTACCGGAATCAGTGGGAATAATTCCAATAGATTCAGATTTGTAAACTACCGGGAAAAAATCAGCAGTTGACTTTATCATAGAGTCTTCTGCAAGACGAATCGACTTCCCAGGGTCTTCTTCCAATCGGTTTAACTTCGAAAGAGATTCTTTCAGAACATTTGAAAGATTTACCTCCCAAGAGGAGGAAGGATAATCAGATCCCAATTTTTTATAGATCTCGGTGGATTGAGTGACTTTTGCCACCTCTGACCGGATCTCCTTAGCAATTTGACCTGAAAAGGAGTCCATTAAGGCAGTCAGCCTTTGTTGGGACTGACTGCTTTGAACAGGCTTCTCTTCTACTGCTTCAATTGCGTATTTCAGCTCAATTTCAAGGTTTTGAATCCCGATTTTTGGTACAGGGAAATACCTTAAGATATCATCGGCTGCATAGCTTTGGGCAAGATTCCTTGAGGATTCATCAGCCTTGGACTTAGCCTCATTGATATCGCTTAGTAAAGACGCAATGATTTGATTCAACTGGCTCATAGCGGGTTGATTAAGTAGAAAAAAGAAAAAACATTAATTAAGAACCACCGGCAGCTGGTTTCTCGAGAATTGCGGATTCCATAATATTAAGAACCTTAGCTAATCCCGCAGGCATTTCATCCTGAACAGCTTTTACCTGAATATCAATAGTATATTGAGTTGAGGTATTCACCTTGTTGCTGGTACTGCTACTCCAATTATTCTTGGTAGATATTTTAGCATTTAGGTTAAACTTCACCGGAGACAAAAATCCACCTGCCTTAAAATTCATAGAGGTATCCGTGGCCACACTGCCGCTACTAGCACTAGCACTTTTGTATTCCTGCTGTTCTGTGATATTTGCGGTAAACTGAATGGTCATTTCCTCAATACGGATGTAAGGAATTGGAACGATGGTCAAAATCGGTACCGTCAAGGAAACTTCCTCTTCTCCAGGCTCATTTGAATTGGTACTTCCACCGGCAGTTTTTCTTTTATACTTAAAGGTGACGTTTCTAACATCTCCCATATCCTCGTCCTGATTCCCATCTTGTTCTTCAGGCGCAGACTTAAAGCCAACTTCCTTAATAAAGTTGACCGTGGACTTTGCCGCCAAAGCTTGAGCTTGAATTGCGGCGATCATTGGTCCTCCTATAATTCTCCCGAATGGCAAGGACCGTAGGGTTCGATTTACATAACTCATAATGAAAATTGTTTATAGTGTAAAGAAAAATGAATTTCAAAAAGACGAACTAAATCCTAAGCTGGATTTTGAATCACAACGTATTGAATATAAACACTTTAAAATAAAATAGAAAGTATAATAGAAAAAAATTATGCAATTTTTTCTTTACTAAAGCATATTTAATAGGAGGAAAAAATTAAGAGTCAATGATGTCTTGGGAGATTAGTCTATAGATTTCTGCGAGCTCCTCATTGTAATTTAAAAATCTGTGGTGGTCCTCCAAAGTTTCATAATCCTCACGAATTGCAGGTCCGGTCTGCGCTTTCTTTGCCCCGAGTTGAAGACTTTTGGAAATCGTTTCGATGATTAGAGGCTTGAGCATTTCAAAGTCTAAACCTTGTCGACGCATGATTTCCTCAGCAATTCGAATCATGTGGTTTGTAAAATTACTCGCGAAAACTGCCGCCACGTGAATTGCCTTTCTATCTTTTGACCTGACAGTATAAATCATCGGGGAAAGACTTTTTGCTAGCTTTTTAAGCTTTTGTAAAGTCTCTTCATCTTCAGACTCCAAGAGAAAGGGAACCTCATCCATTTCCATTTTCTTGCCTTTGGTAAAAGATTGCAAGGGATAAAAAATCCCCGTATAGCTTGCTGAGCTATATCCCAAAATATCCAATGGCACGGCACCTGAAGTATGGACTAGAATACTTCCTTCAGGCAAAATGACTTCGTCAGCAACTTCCGAAATGGCCGAATCCTTTATGGCCAAAATGAAAATCTGCGCTTTACTCTCGGAAAAATCAAGATCATCCGTCGGGTCGGTAGCATAAAGCCTTTCCGTGATCTCCTTTGCTTTTCTAATATCCCTGGAATAAACTTCGGTGATTTCATGACCAGCATCTTCTAAGGCTGGTGCAAGATTCCAGGCTACATTCCCAGCTCCCAAAATGGCGATTTTGAACTTCATAAGGGAAATAAACCAATTTTAAAGAAAAGAAAAAGCCACTCTTAGTATCTAAGAGTAGCTTTGGAAAATTATTCGTTTTTTCAGAATCAAATATGAAGCGCTCGATTATCTGTCGCCGCCAAGCAAGCTTCCTTAAATGCCTCCGTGTAGGTTGGGTGCGCATGGGACATTCTTGCAATATCCTCAGCTGAGGCCCTGTATTCCATAGCTACAACTGCCTCAGCAATCATATCTGCAGTTCGAGGACCAATCATATGAACGCCTAAGATTTCGTCAGTTTCAGCATCTGCCAATACTTTTACCAATCCATCCGTATCCATAGAAGCTCTGGCTCGGCCAGACGCCATAAATGGAAACTTTCCAGCTTTATACTTGATTCCTTTTTCCTTCAATTGCTCTTCGGTATATCCTACTGATGCCACTTCTGGCCAAGTATATACTACTCCGGGAATCAAATTGTAATTGATATGTGGTTTTTGACCAGCAAGAGTTTCAGCTACAAAAACCCCTTCCTCCTCAGCTTTGTGGGCAAGCATGGCACCTTTAACTACGTCACCTATCGCATAAATATGAGAAACTGAAGTCTGCAAATGATCATTTACTTCGATTTGCCCTCGATCGGTAAGCTTTACACCAGCTGCTTCGGCATTTAGTCCGTCTGTATACGGTCTTCTTCCGATAGAAACTAATACATAGTCTCCTTTGATCTCTACCACTTCTCCTTTACCATTGTCCGCTTTTACAGAGACCTCCTTACCAGTATTTTCAACGGAGGTCACTTTATGCTTGAGGTAAAACTCAAAACCGATTTTTTTCAATGACTTCTGCAACTCCTTGCCCATGGTACGATCCATAGTAGGAATAATAGAATCCATGAACTCAATCACAGAAACTTTGGAACCAAGGCGTGCATAAACAGAACCCAATTCCAAACCGATTACCCCACCGCCAATAACTACCAGGTGCTTTGGAATTTCCTTCAATTTCAAAGCTTCAGTAGAGGTGATGATTCTATCCTTATCCAATTTGATAAATGGCAAGGAAGAAGGCTTAGAACCTGTAGCGATAATGATATTTTTCCCATGAATCTCAGAAGAGGTTCCGTCCTCTTTAGAAACCTTAATAGTATGCGCATCGACGAAAGAACCCAATCCTTGGTGAACATCAATTTTGTTCTTCTTCATCAAGAATTGAATTCCATCCACATTTTGCTTTACCACATCATCCTTTCTGGAGATCATTTGGCCAAGATTCACCTTAAGGTTCTTTAGCTCGATGCCGTGAGTACTGAAGGTATGAGCGGCATTATGGTAATGCTCTGAGGAATCTAACAAAGCCTTAGAAGGAATACATCCCACATTTAGGCAAGTTCCTCCAAGGGTTGAATATTTCTCAATAATTGCGGTTTTCATTCCCAATTGGGCGCATCGAATAGCTGCCACATACCCTCCAGGACCAGAACCTATTACTATGACGTCGTACATTTTATTTGCTTTGTACCAGGTACCAAGTACAATGTACCAAGTATCCGGAAGTTAAACATTTAGACTTTTTTTAAGCTTGGCAACCATATTCTGGATATGTTCAAGTTGCATTTCAAGCCTTTGATAGTCTTCATTGGAAATGAAGTTCAACCGATTTGAGATTATCAATTGAGTATCTAATTCAAATGAAGAACCTTGGGCAATTCCCAAGAAATTATTGAACTCTTTCGAAGTATTTCTCCCTGCTCCTTCCGCAATATTCGAAGGGATTGAAATCACACTTCTATTTATTTGACTTATTAATCCAAATTTTTCCTCCTTAGGAAGCTTTTCGGTTAGTTGATAAACCTCAACTGCCAAGTCAATGGACTTTTGCCAAACAAGTAATTCTTAGTAGCGATTCATAAGAAAAGGATTTAGGTTAAAAATAGTCTCCTCAAATTAACCCAATTCTTCCTTATTCACTATATATCAATACTTTGTACATAGTACTTGGCACTTCGTACAAAGTATTATACTCCAAACAACAACCTGGTCGGATCTTCAAGCAATTGCTTCACTCTTACCAGAAAACTAACAGATTCTCTACCATCGATAATTCTGTGATCATAGGAAAGTGCCACATACATCATCGGACGTATAACCACTTGTCCATTTTCAGCAACTGGTCTTTCGACAATATTGTGCATACCTAAAATCGCAGACTGAGGAGCATTGATAATCGGAGTTGACATCATGGAACCAAATACTCCACCATTGGTGATGGTAAATGTTCCACCAGTCATCTCTTCAATCGAAAGCTTATTGTCTCTTGCTTTTCCAGCCAATCTTACAATTTCCTTTTCAATTTGATCAAAACTCATGTTTTCGGCATTTCTTATTACAGGAACTACTAATCCCTTTGGTGCAGAAACAGCAATTGAAATATCACAGAAATCATTGTAAACGATCTCATTTCCGTCAATCATGGCATTGACAGCAGGCCATTCTTGAAGGGCCACACAAACTGCCTTGGTAAAAAAGGACATAAATCCTAATCCTACTCCATGCTTCTCTTTGAATTGATCTTTGAACTTAGACCGAAGATCCATGATAGGTTTCATGTTCACCTCATTAAATGTGGTCAACATGGCAGTTTCATTTTTCACCGCTACCAAGCGACGAGAAACAGTCTTTCTTAGTGAAGACATTTTTTCTCTTCTCACATTTCTGGAGCCAGGAACAATTGGTGCTGCTTCGGCAGCCTTAGGAGCTGGTGCTGGGGCATTTTGCGGAGCTGGTGCTGGTTTTTGAGCGCTGATTGCATCTTCTTTTGTGATTCTACCATCCTTGCCACTACCTGAAACAGCTGAAGCAGAGATTCCTTTTTCTGCTAAAATTTTTGAAGCCGCAGGAGAGGCGTGTCCAGAAGCATAGTTAGAAGATCCTGAAGCAGGAGCAGCAGCTGGAGATTCAGTTTTTGCAGGTGCTTCAGAAGCTGGAGCGGCATCTGTAACTTCAATTTTACAGATTAAGCCGCCTATTTCTAGCACATCACCTTCTTTAGCCACATGTCTCAAGATCCCTGTAGCTTCTGCAGGCAGTTCAAAAGTTGCCTTATCGGAATCAACTTCTGCAATGATTTCATCCAAGGTTACAAAATCTCCATCCTTCTTAATCCAATTGGCTAGAGTAACTTCAGTGATTGATTCTCCAACCGTTGGAACAATCATGTCTTTCACCTCTCCAGTAGAAGCAGGTTTAGCTGAAGGTGCAGAAGGTTTACTTTCTGCTGCTGGTTTTTCTGCGGTAGCAGATTCTTCAATGACACAGATCAATCCCCCGATTTCCACTGTATCACCTTCTTGAGCTTTGATTCTCAAAATTCCAGCAGCCTCAGATGGAAACTCAAAAGTGGCTTTATCGGATTCTAATTCGCAAAGGACTTCGTCCAACTGAACTAGATCTCCGTCTTTTTTAAACCATTGCCCTACAGTTACTTCTGAAATAGATTCGCCTACTGTAGGTACTCTCATTTCTTTGCTCATGGTCTTACTATTTTCCCTTTCTAAACCAAAGGATGGTGATGATGAATATTTTATTGAATAAAGTTTTCAGCTAGGTTGCTGATAAACAGAATTGTTAGAGTTTTAGTGCTTTGGAAACAATAGCCTTTTGTTCTTCAACATGGACTTTGTTATAACCCGTAGCAGGAGAAGCACTAGACTTTCTTGCGATGATATCCATTGGTATTTCCTTGTATAACAATCTCAACAAGTAATTCCAGTAGCCCATATTTTCAGGTTCTTCCTGTACCCAAACCACTTCTGCTCCTTTATATTTAGCCAACTCCGCCAGGATCTGGTTTTTAGGAAGAGGATGAAGTTGTTCAACTCTTACAATCGCTATATTCTTGATTTTATCCTTTTCTCGAGCCTCTTCCAAGTCATAATAAACTTTACCAGTACAAAGGATTACTCGTTTTACATCCTTGGCGTTGACAGTAGTGTCCGGAAGAACTTCCCTAAAATGCCCTGAAGTAAATTCAGACAATGGGGACACAACCTTTGGATGTCTTAGAAGAGATTTTGGAGACATCACGACGCAAGGCTTCCTGAATTCCCAAGTCAATTGTCTTCTAAGAAGATGGAAGAAATTGGACGGCTCAGTAATGTTTGCTACTACCATATTGTATTCCGCAGAAAGCTGGAGGAAGCGCTCAGGTCTGGCATTGGAATGCTCTGGGCCTTGTCCTTCGTATCCATGAGGCAAAAGCATAACGATACCGTTCATTTTTTGCCATTTGGATTCTCCTGAAGAGATGAATTGGTCAATCATGGTTTGTGCACCATTGGCAAAGTCACCGAATTGACCTTCCCAAATAGTCAATGAATTTGGATTTGCCATTGCGTATCCATATTCAAAGCCCAATACTGCATATTCAGAAAGAAGAGAATTGTAAATATGGAATTGCCCCTTTCTTTCCTTCATTTCCTTGAGGGAATTATAAGGTTTGTTGGAATTTGCATCATGAATTACAGCATGTCTGTGAGAGAAGGTTCCTCTTTGCACGTCCTGTCCAGTAATTCTAACTGTTTTCCCTTCCAAAAGTAAAGAGCCATAAGCCAAAAGCTCAGCTGCAGCCCAGTTCAGTTCCTTTGATTCAAAGAACATATCTCGTCTTTGCTTCATCTGAACTTCTATTTGCTTAATAGGCTTAAATCCTTTTGGAATCGTAGTAAGCGCCTCAGCCACAATTTCAATTGAATCTGCTGCAATTGCGGTCTCAGGAGATTTTTCAAAATCTTCCGGCTTTGATCTCCTCAAATTAGCCCATTCAGTTTCAAACTTAGTGGCTTGATAAGGCAAAGGTTTTTCCTTCACCATGTTTAATCTATCCTGTAGCAATTGACGGAATTCTTCATCCATTTGGGAAGCAATCTTCGCATCGATATCTCCTCTTTCAGTCAATCGCTTGACATAGATTTCCCTTGGGTTAGGGTGCTTGGAAATGATATTATACAACTCCGGCTGAGTGAATTTAGGCTCGTCAGATTCGTTGTGACCATGTCTTCTATAGCAAACCATATCCACGAAAATGTCTTTGCTGAATTTCTGACGGAACTCAGCAGCAAGCTTAGCAGCAAAAACCACAGCTTCGGCGTTATCTCCGTTAACGTGGATCACTGGAGCATCAATGATTTTAGCAACATCAGTACAATAGATAGACGTCCTGGCATCATCAAAATCGGTTGTAAATCCAACTTGATTATTGATCACAAAATGGATTGTACCACCAGTATTATAGCCTTTGAGACCAGCCATCTGGGTTACTTCGTAAACAATTCCCTGTCCGGCAACTGCAGCATCGCCATGGATCAGGATTGGTAAAGCCTTGGTAGCATTACCTTTATGAACATGATCGATTTTAGCTCTAATAAATCCTTCAACAACCGGATTCACTGCCTCCAAGTGAGACGGATTTGGAGCTAATTTTAGATGAACTTTATTCCCTTGCGGAGTAATAACATCAGAAGAGTAGCCCATGTGATATTTCACATCGCCATCACCCATAGTAAGGTCAGGCTTTGCAGTACCTTCAAACTCAGAAAAAATCTGCTCATAAGTTTTACCCATAATGTTTGCCAAAACATTAAGTCGACCTCTATGAGCCATTCCAATCATAACTTCCTCCACCCCATTAGAAGCAGAAGTTGAAATCACTGCATCAAGAAAAGGAATAGTACTTTCCCCACCTTCAAGGGAAAAGCGTTTTTGTCCTAAATACTTGGTGTGCAAAAAGTTCTCAAATACTACTGCCTGATTTAGCTTGAAAAGGATTCTCTTTTTCTCCTCATGAGAAGGATTAAAGGCTAAAGCTTCTTTTTCAACTTTGGTCTTAAACCAATCCAACATTTCAGGATCTCTGATATAGAGATACTCAAAGCCCATTGGACCCTCATAAATAGTTTTCAGCGCAGAAATGATGTCGGAAAGCTTTGCATTACCAATCCCGATTTCATTGCCAGCCTGAAATACCGTATCCATATCTTCAGCACCAAGGCCAAAGTTTTCTGGATCAATTAATGCTTTTCGATCTCTTCTTTCTCTAACTGGGTTGGTTTTTGACCTTAAATGAGCTCTGGAACGATGAGCATGGATCAAAGCACGAACTTTAATCTCTTTTGGCAGCTGCTCCATATCCATGATGGTACCCGGAGTGGCCAAAGCTCCATTTTTAGGAGCAGCTTTTGAAGCTAAAGCTGCTGTTCCATTTCCATTTTCTTCTTGCCCATAGTTCGCTAGAGCAAAATCAAACCCATCAAAAAACTCTTTCCAACTTGGGTCTATTGAAGCAGGATCATTTTTGTAAGATGCATAAAGCTCATCCAGATAGGAAACATGAGCATTTGCAATGAAGGTAAACTTATCCATGTCGTTTATTTGAGAAGTTGACAAATCTAAGCCCAAATGTTTGGAATAAAAAACCGCTTATTTGCTTTTCCAAATATATATTTTAAGAAATAAAAAAAGCAGTGCCTGAGACACTGCTTTTATATAGAAATTTAAATCTAATTACTTAAGTGCTGGCCAAGGCTTACCGGCGTTTGACTTAACAGCCACAGTACCAAACTCACCGTAAGTATTAACCCATTCGAAAGTCAATACCTGAGGAGTTGCACTAAGTACAGTCATAGAATAGCTATCACCATACTTATCTGTACCTGTCATGGTAAGTCTACCACAAGCATCATTGATTCTCACGTTACCGCTACCCCATGTATCAGGATAGCAAGCCTGCCAAGATCCAAATGTACCATCAGAAACAGTGTAAGAAACACCATTTGACTGCTTGGTCCAAGTAGTACTTCCAGAGAAGACCTTACCGCAGAAAGTCTCCAAATGATCGAAAGTATAAGTTCCACCCAAATCAGATGGACAAACTACGTTCACTGGATATTGGAAAGGAGAAGCATAGAATGGAGCACCTGCTACGTTAGTCGTAACGTTATCAGAGCTGAATCTTCTACCGAATTTGTCATTCAAAACAAGTCTGAATTCAAAGACGTCGCCTCCATCAATATCTGCATTAGTCAAACCTACAGCTTTAATTGCTTCCGCAGCTGTAACCTCAAAAGAAGTTCTCAAGAATCTTGATTGATCATTTGGCTTAAAGTCAGCAGACTGAAGAGTTTTAACAAGAACATCCTGAGCTGGAGTGTATTTCAAACCGACTCCTGGAATCAATCTTCTATGACGAACACGGATTTCAACTGTTTGAACAGTTGCTCCATCTTCCTTATCTACAGCTTCCAAGGTCAAAGCAAACTTAGAGCTTGCAAGATCGAAGAAGTTGAATGTCGTACTAGTTCTGGCAATCGTTCTTAAGTAAGCACCGTTGTCAAATGTGGTATATGGAACGTTTGGTTCAATCGTATCACGACAAGAGCTTAGAAAGACAAGAGCCATTGCGAACAAGCCGAAACTATATTTTAGCATTTTCATGTTTTCTAATTTTTTTTGGTTAATAAATCCAAGGTGATGCAGGATTATTATCCCAGAACACTTGTTGCGCTAGATCTGCTTTCTGACTTGCATTTAGGTTCGTCACAGTGTAGTTGTTCGGATACAAGAAAGATCTAATGAATGGTCCTGGTCTTTCTTCCAAAGCAGGCTGCATTTTAGCAGGCTTGCCAGTTCTTCTATACAAATTGAAAGACTCTTTTCCATTACCATACAAAGCCAACCAATATTCAGTTGCGATTACATTAAGCTTAGCATCATTGTTAGCAGCTGCAGTATAGCGAGCATCAACAAACGCTAGGTAATTGTCTCTTGATCTATTGAATTGATCAGTTGGATCGAAAGCAGTAATTACTGAAGCCTCAGCAGTAGTCAACGCAGTAGCTCTAACAAAGTCGATCTGCTTTTTGATACCAGAAAGCATCAAAGCTTTTGGATCGCCAGTTGTACCAAGAGTTAGGGCAGCTTCAGCCAACATAAAGTCTACATAAGCAGCCAACATGATTGGGTGAATACCTTGACCTCTACCACCCAACTGTGGGTTGTTAACTGGAGCAGCTGAGTTATTATCAAATCTACCACCTGAAGGATAAACTCCATAGGCAGTTCTTGCCAAACCATCTGGTGGAATACCATCTGGGTCCAAATGATCTCTACCCCAATACCCTTTATTACCGGCAGGATTACAGTAAGGGAATCCTCCAACCAAATAATGAGGGGGTGGAATTTGAGAAATACACTCTTGCTCATCAACGTTAGTAGTATTGCTCAATCTTTGACGATACATGTAATATCTCACGCGTGGATCATCAAAACCTTTCTCTACAGTCAAATGATGCATAAAGAAAGTAGACTGATAATCACCACCACCTGAAGTATACTGACCAGCAAATTTAGGATGACGAGAATCTGGGTCAGCATTGGTAGTACCAAATCTGAAAACAAAGTCATCACCATTACCTAACATGTTGTTAGCAGCAATCAAAGCATTAATTCCAGTTCTAGAACCAGCCGGATCGATCAAACGCTTTGTCAAGAAGTATCTCAACTTTAAGGTGTTAACCAATTTTACCCAACGGGTATAGTTTCTAGCATAGAAATAATCATTTGGAGTACCTGCAGCACCAGTTGCAGTAAAGTGAGTTGTAGCCTCATCCAACAATTTAAATGCTGCTTCATAGATAGCGGCATCATCATCCACATTAGGATTAAAGTTAGCAGCATCCAATGCTTCAGAATAAGGGACATCACCGAAAGTATCTACCAAATCAAATAAAACCATTGCTTTGATGGTCTTCGCGATACCCAAATGTCTCTGGAGATTAGCCTTTTCTGCGAGAGGAGTTAAAAACTCGATATCAGCCAAAATCCCCGCATAAGCAGTAGACCAAGTACCATTAGTTGCTGGTGCTGTATACGCCAATTCATACAAGGCAGAACCTTGGTTGATTTGACGAGTCAATCTTGCACCGTCGTCAGAAATACCATACCACAATCCTTGATATCCCAACTGAATACTGTTCAGCAAGAAATCAGGGTTAGCAGTTGAAGCGTTAACCGCATTTGGGTTTTCCAACAACTCATCCAATTTTTCTTCACAAGACGTGGCGAAAAGCATGGTTGATGCTAGTGTCACGCTATATATAAATCTTTTCATTGTCATTTCTGGTTTAGGGTTAGAAAGTAAGAGTTAACGTTCCACCCAATCTTCTTGAGCTAGGACCAGTTACGAAATCAAATCCGAGTCCGTTACCTACACCAGTTCCCAACACGTCCACATCAAAATTCATGTTTGGAGGGAAGTTAACTGCCAAAAACCACAAGTTTGTACCACTTACAGCAAATGAAGCTCTCTTGAAAGGAGTCTTTGCCATCAATGTGCTTGGTAGCTGGTAAGCCAAAGAAACTTCTCTCAATCTCCACATAGAACCATCAAATACGTTTGGCTCATCAGTCGCTCCCTGATATCCAGAGAAGAAGTAATCCGCCGCAGTGATTTGCTGATCGTTAGGAATGTAGTTAGGAGAACCATCTGCCTTGGTACCATCTTGTCTTACACCTGGCATGATAAAGGTCAATTCTCTATCAGCTACTGGATCTTTTGTTACACCTCTAGCTAGAGTAGCAGTTACAGTATTAGAGAATACTGCTCCTTTATGTCTGTACTCCAACATGAAATTGAACGTAAATCCTTTGTAAGTGAAATTGTTGATCCAAGAACCAGTCCACTGAGGGTTAGGATCTCCAAGCTCAACCAAGTCTGCAGCAGCTTTGTGCACACCGTTAGAAAGGATGATAGGCTGTCCTGTTTCTGGATCTCTGTCAAAACCAGTACCCTTGATGATGTTGAACGGTCTACCTGGAATGGCGAAGTTACCCAAGGTTGTAAAACCAGCAACTACGATCTCTTCCAAACCACCACCAAGCTCAATTACTTCGGTTCTGTACTTAGACCAGTTGATAGTAGAATTCCACTCAAAGCCTGAAGCAGTAGAAACAGGAGTTACAGTAGCTTGCAATTCTGCACCTCTAGTTCTGATCTTACCAATGTTGGTAGTAGTTGAGGTAAATCCGGTTGATGGGTCAATAGGAGCAGAAGTGATCAAATCTCTAGTGTTTTTCTCATACAAGGAAAGATCAAATCTCAACTTGTTGTTAAACATTACAGCTTCAACACCAAATTCCAATTCACCATGAAGCTCTGGCTTCAAGTTTGGATTACCCAATACGTTAGAAACTGAGTGAGTCTGAGTTACACCGTTTCTATCGAATGCTCTAGCAGACTGAGCCAATACATTTCTTGTTCTGTATGGTGAAGGATAACCTGCTGATGTACCATAACCCAATCTCAACTTCAAGTCATTAACAGTAGAAGAATTCCAGTCAAATGCAGTAGTAGGAATGAAAGAGATGGAAGCTCCTGGATAAAGGATACTTCTGTTTTCAGCTTCTACGGTTGAAGTCCAGTCATTTCTAGCTGACAAGTTCAAGAACAAGTAATCAGAGTAATCTAAAGTAATGTTACCATACACACCATATCTTCTTTCTTCAGAACCGAAAGTCATGGTTCCACCTGAATAGGCATCGTTAGAAGATGAATTAGAGAAGTTAGAGTGACGGAACAATCCGAAAGCCAATTGACCTTGTGAAGAAACACCGTTTTGATCATAAACATCATAACGGGAGTTACCACCAATCAAAGCACTCATACCGAATTTCTCAGAGAATTCTTTCTTCCAATTCAAGATCAAGTCCTGGTTCCAAATGGTATTGGTGATATTGATTGTTCTGTAATAACCGTTAGTTGTTGCCAAAGAAGAAGAAGGTCCCCCTTTGTTGTAACGAAGCTCCTGAAGTTCAGTATAGGTATCCAAACCTAATCTGTAAGTAATAGAGAAGTTATCGTTGATATCGTAATTCAAAGAAGTTGAATTGAAGAAACGCTGAACGTCAGAAGAGTTCACGTAATTTCTAACCAACCAGTTAGGGTTTACAATATCGTTACCACCTCTATAGTATACAGAGCTCTTATCGATTGGATTCTCAAATGGCAAACCACCCAAATCCACAGATCTTGGAGTATACAATACGTGAGCAAATACAGAAGGAATACCACCGCTAGGTCCAGATCCAAATGATGCGTTAACTGGAGGAGAAACCAAATCAGTGATAGCAAATGTGAATGAAGAATTCACAGAAAGCTTATCTGAAATTGCAGAGTTTACACCCAAACCGAAGTTATACTTGTTCAATTCGTTTCCAGGAACAAAACCTTGATCGTCAGTGTAGCCAAAGCTTGCGTTGAAACCAGTTCTGTCAGAACCACCAGAAATCTGAACAGAAGTATTGGAAACAATACCAGTTCTAAAGAAGATCTCAGAAGGATCAGCATAAGCCTTGTATTCATACTGTACTGGAGTTCCACCTACAATACCATCAACCCAGAATTCTGGGAATGCATTTCTTACAGAAGCAACAGAAGAGGATGCGTAAGGATGGTTCACAGTTCTGCCTTCATCCATTCTTGGACCGAAGTTGGAGAAGAAGAATCCTGGAGCTTGCTGGAAACCATTACCATAAATCTGTCCATAAGTAGGCAATGAAGCCGCTTCGTTAGTAAATACAGACTGGTTGATAGTTACTTCAGCTGCTTTTCTCTTAGATGCACCAGACTTGGTTGTAATCAAGATTACACCATTTCTACCCTGGTCACCATAAAGAACTGTTGCTGAAAGACCTTTCAATACGGACATACTTTCGATGTTGTTTGGATCGATATCCAAGAATCGAGAAGAAGTGGTTGCACCACCAGTTGTAAATCCGTTTGCGTTGTTAGTGCTAGTGTTGAAAGGAACACCGTCTACTACGAACAATGGCTGGTTAGAACCGGTAGCTGAGGAATAACCTCTGATTACCATGTTGGTACCTGAACCAGACATACCGTTTGTTGAGGTAATGTTCACACCTGGAACCTTGCCCTGCAACACCCTTGCAACGTCAGCTTCTGGACGGTTTTCCAGCTGCTCGTTATCCACTGAGGTTACTGCGTAACCCAGCGCTTTCTTCTCTCTCTCAATACCGATCGCAGTAACAACAACTTCATTAAGTTGTGCTGCGTCAGTCGTAAGAGTGACATTGACTACGGTACGATTGCCAATTGCTTCTTCAGCGGACTTAAGTCCTACGAAGGAGAAAATTAGAACATCTGAACCCGCTGGTACATTAATGGAGTAATTACCATCCAAATCGGTGGTAGTACCCACTGTTGTACCTTTCACGAGAACAGTTGCCCCTGGCAACCCTAATCCGTCTTCCTCGGAAATTACCTTGCCGGTAATTACCCGTTGTTGCGCCGACACCTCATAACTGAGGGCCATGGTGAAAAGCGCAACAACAAAGAGTAAAGCTTTTCTCATAAGGTATTTAGTTTAGTTGATCTGTAAAGAAAATTTATTCTGGCAAATTTTCAAAAGCGGTAAAAAATTAGTTTCAATGGGGGGAAAAGCTAATTATTTGGTCTTGGTTAGTTTTGTTAACAAATATTAACTGGATGCAGATGATTTTTTAACATTAGCGAAACAATATTCTGGAAAATCGAAAAAAAGTGAAGAATAAAAAAAATTTCAAAATTGAAAAAAAACTTAAAAACTCCCATAAAATTGGAATTTTGGAAGTTTTTTAATAGAAAATCACTGTTTTTATATTAAAACCACTATAATATTTTGAAAAAATTAAAATTGTCAGTTTCATGACTCGATATTTTCAAAAAAACAAAATATTTGGCCTATAAAAATTAATATTACCCCTATTTTTTTGCTGAAAATGAAAAAACCGGTTAATTTTTTAACCGGTTTTGCAATTTTTAGAATGAATATCTTAATGTAAAGGATGCTTCATCCCACCAAAGATTTGTAAAGTCTACAAAATTATAAGCAGGCTTCCAATCAAAACTTAAATAGAGATTAGTATTATAAAAATTATATTCTAAACCTGTTATTAAATCTATACCATACGCTTTATAATCTTCTGTTCCCTTATACACCCACGGTGGTTCAGCTTTGGGTTCTTTCCAAATCCCATAATGGACGCCTCCTCCCATATACCACTCCAATCCTCGGAATTCTCTCACATCAATGTGGTATTCATATAATAAAACGGCATTCCAACCTTTCCATCGGTTAAATGCCATCAATTCCAGTGCAGAATGATCGGTAACAAAATGCTTGACAGATCCACCCAAAGAAGTACCCGCTCTTACCCCTACCATGGTATTGTAATCCCGAAAGCTATATTGAGCTTGGGCTGTGCTATAAAAAAATCCTAAACCAAAAATGAAGCTTAGAACTAAGTTTCTTCCTATTCTTTTCAATTTGAAGCCATTTGTTTGGAAAAAGAAAAAACTTTTTCGGGAGTAATGCAATAATCCAAAGGCACATCATGCGCTTCTGGTTCAATTTTCTCCTCAGGAGGGAAAAAACTCAAGCCTATTTTAATCACTCCTGAATCAAGTTTGCTCAAAAAAGAATCATAGTAACCTTTACCAAAACCCACCCTATTCCCTAGCGGGTCGTAAGCCAAAAGGGGGACAAAAACCAATTGAACTTTGGTTGGAGAGACTTTAATCGACTCCTGTGGGACAGGGATACCCCATTCATCCAAGAAAAACTCTGCCTGTTTTGGAAGTTTCAAAGTTTCTAAAGCAGTTTCTTCCTTATTCGTTTGGGAAGTGTAGAGAACCTTATCCATTTCTTCCAGAGATTCCTTTATATAGAAGGTGTTTACCTCATTGAATCGATCCATGGGAAAGAAAAGGTGGAAATGATTCAGCTCGGGATGATCGGAAAGCCATTCCAAAAATCGATGGTTTATGTCCCTTGACATTTCCTGGACTTTTTCACTTGAAAGTCCTTTTCTCAGCTGTCGATATTCAGATCGAAGCTCTGCTTTGGTTTTTGCTTTCATTTTGATTTTAAAACAATCATTTCAAATGTCAGTGGATCGAATACTTCCAGCAATTCAGAAATCAGGGATGGATTGCCAAGGTAAAACTGCATCATATTGACAGATCTTTCCTGAGGTGATCCTCCCGGCGCAACAGCTTCGAAAATATATCTCGCTCTTTCTAAATCTACTTCCTGTCTTCTCTCTTCAGCCTTTCTCAACTTTGCAGACATTTGGTCCAGAATTTTCAAACTCCTGACTTTACCAGCTTCGAAGGCCATTTCCAAACTCTTCTCCAGTGAGGATGCCTCTTTTCCTTTCTTTTCAAATAGTCCTGCGACAGCTTCTTTCTCCACCTTTAGGCTGAAATCAACAGATGCATGATCTCGGACATATTCCTTTTTCCAGGAATCAAATTCTCCGAACACATCCTCAACACCGAAATTCATTTGATCCATTTTCTTCTGGGTCAAAGAATCCAAAATCAAGGCAAAATTTCTCGGCAAAAGAATTGGAAAAGGAGCTTCAAAATGAGCAAAGACCTCCTTGAGCTGAAGCCAATAAACTACCTCCGCAGGACCTCCCAAATACGCCAGATTGGGAAGGATCATTTCCTGATATAGCGGCCTCAACACCACATTTGGGCTAAATCGCTCGGGATAGGATTGAACAAGAGTTTTGATTTCTTCTTCAGAAAAAGAAATGTCAGTATTCAAAACCTGAAATCCTGAGGAAGTCCTTTCAATTCTTTCCCGAATACCTTTATCCAAATAGAACAAATTGATCTCCCTTGGGAAAATCTGGCTCTTGTACCCAAGGCTTTCCAACTTATCTGAGGCTTCGGTTGCTTTTTTATAAGGAGTATGCGCAAATAAATCTTCAAGAATCACCTTACTGAAAAGCGATTTCAGTTGAGCATCATTACCATCTACTACCACCAATCCCTGCTCTCCAAACAGCCCATGGACATATTTTCTGACAGCCTCTGCCAGGGTCTTACTTGAAGTGTAGGCTTTTTTAAATACCTCTGGAGCAAAATGAACCTCTTTCAGGAATTCCTGAAAGCTCGAGTCCAACTTAAAATCTCCAACTGCTCCTGTTTGATCAGATTTCCATTGGTATTTCTTTCCGTCAAGTTTGAAATAATTGATTTCATCAAAATCGTGATCCTCCGTAGCCATCCAATACACCGGCACAAAATGATATTCAGGATAGGCCGCCTTTAGCTTTTTAGCCAAATTGATGGTAGAAACAATCTTATAGATGAAATATAAAGGGCCTGTAAAAAGATTCAGCTGATGCCCGGTAATGACCGTAAAGGTTTTTCCATCAAGTAGCGACTGGATGTTGCCAGAAACTTCTTCTCCTTGTTCTATTCCCTGATACTGCTTGATTAAAGCTTCATGTAATACGTTTCGTCTTTCTTGTGGAAACTTTTTGGCAGAAATCGCATCTCCAAAACTCTCCAACTTGGGTAAATGGGAATAAAAAGGCTTCAGACATTCTTTACCTTCAATATAATCCAAAAAAAATCCTGAAAACTGACCTGTTTTTCTAAGCGCTACAGTTTGTTTTTCCATCGAATTGGGTGAAGTAGGTTTGGGATTGCTAACTTAGCACTCCCATCCAAAGTTCGCTTTTTTTTATAAAGATTTGGACATCTTACATTAGTGGCAAAAGTTATGGCCTTTTTCTCCCTTTCCAAAAACACTTGGGGTATCCATACGCTTATTTTCTCTGAACCATTTCAATTTAAACAGGATTAATCTAGCATGATTCCCTACCAAAGGCATTTTCTGGACAACGGGCTGGAAGTAATTATTCATGAAGACCATACCAGCAAAATCGCTGTTTTCAACCTTTTATATAAGGTGGGATCAAGGTTTGAAAAAACCGGAAAAACCGGCCTTGCACACTTTTTCGAGCATTTGATGTTTGGCAGCTCTGCCAATGTACCTGAATTTGATCGTGCATTGGAGCGGGCCGGTGGATCCTGCAATGCCTTCACCAGCCCCGATATCACCAATTATTACATGACCTTGCCCTCATCCAATCTGGAAACAGCTTTCTGGCTGGAATCTGATCGGATGCTGCAGCTAACCCTTACGGAAAAAACCGTAGAAACCCAGCGCAAGGTGGTGATAGAGGAATACAAACAGCGCTACCTCAATCAGCCTTATGGAGACATTTGGCATCATCTCCGAAATCTTGCCTTTGATGTCCATCCCTATCGATGGCCGACTATCGGGGAAAATCTTGCTGATATTGAAGGTTATGTCCACGAGGATATTTGGGAATTTTACAAAAGGCATTACCATCCGGGGAATGCTATTTTGGTAGTGGCTGGAAATGTGAACCCTAAGGAGGTGATGAATTTGGCGGAAAAGTGGTTTGGACCAATCCCTCGAGGGAAAGTGACCAATGATATTATTCCTAGCGAGCCTGTTCAACGTGGTAGAAAGGAAAAAGTCTTGGAAAGAAAAGTGCCTACACACGCTCTTTATAAAGCATTCAAAATGCCTGCAAGGGGCCAGGAAGGATATCTTGAAGCAGACCTAATTTCAGATTTATTGGGCTTTGGGAAATCATCTATTTTGGAGAAAAGACTGGTGAGAGGAGGGAATGATTTTGCTTCCATTGGCGCATACATTACTGGTTCGGTCGATCCGGGATTATTGGTTTTTTCGGGAAAAATGTCCGAAGGAATCACCGCAAGCCATGCTGAAGCCTCCTTAAATGAAGTGATTCAGGAGTTTTTAAGCTTGGAAATTTCTGAAAACCAACTTCAAAAAATAAAAAACCAAAGTGAGGCAATGAAGTCCTACGAATCCATCCAGCTTCTTAACAGAGCGATGAATTTGGCCTATTTTGCCCATCTGGGTAATCCTGACTTATATTGGGAGGAATTTGAAAAGAAGTCCAAAATTAGACCTGAGCAAATTAATAATTGGGCTAACAAACTACTCCAAGAAAGCCAGGCCTCAGTAATTCATTATCAATCGATACCCTCATGACCCCGTTTAGAATAGGATTTGGATACGATGTCCATCAACTCAAAGAAGGCTATGACTTTTGGCTAGGTGGAATCAAAGTAGACCATAGCAAAGGTGCAGTAGGGCATTCTGATGCCGATGTCCTTATCCATGTCATTTGCGATGCCTTACTTGGAGCGGCAAACATGAGGAATATCGGATATCATTTTTCTGACAAGGACCCGAAATTCAAAGGAATTGACAGCAAAATCCTGTTGAAGGAAGTCATGAAAATGATTCGGGAAGCAGGCTATGAAGTAGGAAACCTGGATTCCACAGTTTGCCTTCAACTCCCAAAGCTTAACCCACATATTCCTGCTATGAAAAACTGCCTAGCTGAGGTGATGAATGTGGCTGAAGATGCTATTTCCATCAAAGCAACCACATCAGAATGGCTGGGATTTGTTGGAAGAGAAGAAGGAGTATCGGCTTATTGTACCGCCTTGATTTATAAAGTATGACTGATAAGCTAAAAATTATCACTACGGAGGACGGCTCGCATTCCTTATACCACGAGGAGCTGCAGGAAACCTACCATAGCTTTCATGGAGCTTATCGGGAATCCATCCATGTCTTTATGATTTATGGGTTGGACTCTTGGTTGGCGAGAAATCCCAGAAAATACCCGATTCGGATTTTTGAGGTAGGTTTTGGTACAGGCCTAAATGCCTGGCTAGCCTTGGTTTGGGCAGAGCAAAACCAGATTCCGGTTTTGTACCATACAATAGAGCCTTTTCCATTGGCTGAGGAAATTTATTCTCAGCTCAATTACATTGACCAAAATGACGGGATTTGGCATTTCCATAAATATTTCAAAGCCTTGCATGAGGCACCTTGGAATGAGGGAGGGCCAGTCTCTGAATACTTCAATTTCAAAAAAGATCAAGTTTCACTTCAGGAAGCCCAGCTATACCCCTGTGACGTGGTCTTTTTTGATGCTTTTGCTCCGAAAAAGCAACCCGAACTTTGGGATATTGAGCAACTCGGAAAGGTCTATAATTCCATGCGTCCCGGCGGATTATTCACCACCTACTCTGCTTCAGGTCAATTAAAAAGAGATCTAAAATCCTTGGGATTGGAAGTCGAAAATCCTCCTGGTCCTCCGGGGAAAAAAGAGATGACCCGAGGCTGGAAGCCCATTGATCAATAAATCATTTTAGCCAATTAGAGTATAAATTGGCTTGCGTTTTGCCAAAGTCAGCATAAATAATCCTTTATGCTGACTTTTATTTTTACCCTATGGATGGCCTTCTGGCAATCTTCAACTATAGAAACCGCCAAGCTGGAAAAGCTCGTGCAAGAGCGTCAGGTTCTCCATCAACAATGGCAAAATTCCGAGTCCAAAAAATCCGGGATTTTTGGCAATCGCACCAAAAAAGACATGATCGAAACCAATGAATGGCTGGAGCGAATCCTTGCCAAGGACAACCAAATCATTGAAGAATTGAAATTTTCCGGTCAGGTTAAAACTGAGATGATTGGACAGGAAAAGGATGATTACAAAACCATCACACAAAGTCTAGAAAGAGATGTTCAGGTTTTAAAAAAGGCTTTGGCAGAAAAAGACAAAGAAATAGAAAATAAACTCGATGAAAGAAGAGTATTTGAGTGGGCTAGTTTTATCTTATTTATCAGCACCATAGCTCTGGGATTATGGATCTACAGACTGAAAAAATCATAAAAAAGGCCTTCTGATAATCAGAAGGCCTTTTTTAGTTTATTTTAATCTTGCTATCGGAGTTCTAGCTCCTTTGGTCACCTGATCCATGTGACAAAGAATCTCAGCATCCAAAGGCAAATACATATCTACTCGAGACCCAAACTTAATGAATCCAAATTCCCCACCTTGCTCCAGTTGAGAACCTGCTTTCACATACCATTTGATTCTTCGAGCCAAAGCTCCTGCAATCTGCCGAACCATGATTTTATTCCCCCTTGTGTCTTTGATGACCATAGAGGTCCGCTCATTTTCTGTGCTTGATTTGGGATGCCATGCCACCAAGTACTTTCCTGGATGATAGTGAAAATATTCTACCTCTCCTTTGACTGGAGACCTATTCACATGAACATTGATTGGAGACATGAAAATGGAAACCTGCTTTCTTTTTTCCTTTAAGTATTCATCTTCAAATGCCTCCTCGATCACGACCACTTTTCCATCTGCTGGCGCAAAAACGACTCCCTCTTCATTTGGCAAAGGGAATATTGGATTTCTGAAAAACTGAAGAATGATAAGGTAAAAAACTACACTGAAGATGATCACTACATTTCCAGCAAGACGAGCCTCTGGAAAATAATAATAAATCAGATAATTGATGGCTACTAGAATGATCATCAGCCAAAACAAAAGAACTCTTCCTTCTCGATGTATGGTCATTTTTTTAGAGTTAAAAAGGCGTGAGAAATAGCTCCCCCACGCCTCAAAGTTAAAACTTTTGCCTTAAAACTGGACTTAGAATCCGCCTCGGAAGGTATAGGTCTTAGCCACTTTATCGATTGCCACAATGTAAGCAGCGATTCTCATCGGAACATTATACTTTTTAGAAGCCTCGTAAACATGCTCGAATGCATCTTTCATGATTCGGTCAGATCTTCTGTTTACTCGGTCAGCAGTCCACTTGTAGCCCAGACGGTTTTGTACCCATTCGAAATAGGAAACAGTAACTCCACCTGCATTAGCCAAAATATCAGGAACAGCCATAATGCCTTTTTCATTGATAATGGCATCTGCCTTAGCGGAGGTAGGGCCATTGGCACCTTCTACGATCAATTTAGCTTGGATTTTATCTGCATTTGCTGCAGTAATTACGTCTTCCAAAGCAGCTGGCACTAGGACGTCTACCTTTAGAGTCAACAAGTCCATTGGATCCTCCATTTTGTCTCCGCCTTTGAAATCTTCCAAAGTGCCGTTATGGGCTTCCTTATGCTTAATTGCCTCTTCTATGTTGATGCCTTTCTCATTGTAGAATGCTCCGGTATGGTCAGAAATTGCTACAATTTTCAACCCTCTTTCTTCCAAAAGTTGAGCTGCCCAGCTTCCCACATTACCAAAACCCTGAACCGCACAAGTAGCTTGGAAAGGATTGATTTTTAATTTTTGCATTGCTGCTAAGGCAGTAACCATAACGCCTCGACCGGTGGCCTCAGTTCTTCCCAAAGATCCACCCAAAACCAATGGTTTTCCGGTAACTACCGCTGGGATGGTCATCCCATGAGCTTTGGAATATTCGTCCATCAACCAAGCCATTTCTCTTGGGCCTGTTCCCATATCCGGCGCAGGGATATCCTTATCCGGACCAAAAACGTCGATCATAGCCATGGTATAGGCTCTCATCAGACGCTCGATTTCTCCTTTGGACATTTCTCTAGGGTTGCATCGAACACCGCCTTTACCACCACCATAAGGAATGTCTACTACAGCACATTTCCAGGTCATCCAGGCAGCAAGAGCTCTTACTTCATCCAAATGCACATCTGGAGCAAATCGAATCCCCCCTTTAGCAGGGCCAAGGATATTCGAATGGATCACTCGAATCCCTTCAAAAACCTGG
Organism: Algoriphagus boseongensis; assembly: GCF_004362805.1. Lineage (GTDB taxonomy): Bacteria > Bacteroidota > Bacteroidia > Cytophagales > Cyclobacteriaceae > Algoriphagus > Algoriphagus boseongensis. The sequence goes on along the minus strand of NZ_SNYF01000006.1, from coordinate 669,148 downwards.
ATTTTTCCATTGTCCATGGTGATTGGAAGAGAAACGATCACTTGTTTGGCAGGATTTTTCAATACGTTGTACACCTCATCTGAGAGCCCGAGTTTCTCGGCAGCGATATTGAATCTTTCCATCATTGACTCCAAAGGATTTTCTTTATCCTTAATTGGGGCCGGTTCAATGTAAGCCATATTGGGTTTTTTTTAATAAAGCGAAATGCGATACAAACTTAAGAGGTTTTTCAGACAGCTAGGCCTAGAATTAGAAGATTTTCAAAAAAGCAGTAATAAAAGGGGCCGAAAGTAACAATCCGTCAAAACGGTCCATAAATCCTCCGTGTCCTGGCAGTCCATTTCCAGAATCTTTGATCTCAATGGATCTTTTGAAAAGAGACTCAATCAAGTCTCCATAGGTACCTGCGATGATGATGATTCCAGCAATCACCAACCATTTCCAGTCCGCAATGACGTGGAAGTACTGAGAAATAACGAAAGCAACAGCGATGGCAGAAAATGCCCCACCAAGAAAGCCTTCCCAGGATTTCTTAGGAGATACCCGCTCAAATAATTTGGTCTTGCCAAACCTAGTTCCTGCAAAATACGCCCCCGTATCACTAGCCCATAGAATCAAAAGACTTCCTATGAGGATTTCAAAATGATAAACCTGGTCCACAGAAAACACAGCAAGATTGAGCAGAGAAAAAGGAACGGCCACATAGACTATTCCTAAATAAGTATACGCTACTCCGGTAAATGGCTTTTTATCTGTCTTTTTATAGAGCTTAATAAAAAAAGTAAGGGAAAGGATGGGGAAAATTAAAAAGAGGTACTCATTGGAAAGTCGTTCTTTTTCAATCATAAAAGTCAGCACATAGATCATCAGCCCGAGAAGTGTACCAAAGCTTTTGAGAGGAAGCATGCCATCCAGACCGGAAAGCTTATAAAATTCCATCTGGGAGAAAGCCAGAATCACCCCAAAAATCACAAAATAGGTCCAATCGGAATAAATGGCTCCCAAAACCACCACCAAGCCTCCAACTACTGCAGTAATTGCCCTTTGGCCCAGATTGCTGTAGTTGTTTATATTAAAACGAGATCTCATTTTGAATTAATTGCATGGCATCCAGGGTCTTTTCATGAGGCACTAGCACCTCATAGGTTCCATAGAGTTTGTAAACCGTTTCTTTTTTATTCATCACCACGGCAGGAATTCCCTTTTCTTCCAAAACTCCCTTCACGATCTCTGCCCTAATTTGATTTTGATCTTCAAACACTTTGATCCAATTGTCCATTCGTAGGCTGGTTGACTTTTTTAAAGTAAAGGAATCCAACTATAAGAAGCAAAAGTCCAAACAAGGCTGCCGGATAGGAAACCGTATCCGTAGACTCCAAATCAAACTCTATCAAGCCTTGATTTGAAAAATAAACCAAAAGAACCGTAAAGCTATTATTGACGATGTGGGCTAAAATCGGATACCATAAACTCCCGGAATAGTGATACATGTATCCAAAAAGTGCTCCCAAAAAGACTCTCGGAACAAAGCCGTAAAACTGCACATGGATGGCTGAAAAAATAATCGCAGTCACCCAAATCCCCCAATGCGGAGAATTCAGATAAGATTGCATTTTAGGCTGAACTAAACCTCGGAAGAACATTTCCTCTCCAATTCCAGCAAAAACTCCAATTACCAAAATCCCGGTTAAGAGCTCAGGGATAGTTTGGAAATCAGTCAGGAACTTGGTCAATTCCATCAGCTGGAGCTCCATTTCTTTCATCCAAATTTCTAGTGAAGCCATGGACTCCGGAAGGTCTAATTGCGCATTCCAATAGATCAGAAGCCCATTGAATAGCATTCCCCCAAGGGTAATTCCCAAAACGATAAGTAAATATTTTGCCTGAAACCTTTGATTTTGGATGTCCCAATGAAGATCCGCTTTATCTATAAATCGGGTGATGATCCAAGCCGAAGCCCAAAAGCCAATTCCAGATCCAATGCCTTGGACAAAAAGCATGGCCATTCTACCATTTGGGACATCATAGTTGCCGGTCATTAGACCCAAAACGTCCTCCAAAGAGACATTAAACAGTACAGGAACAAAAGCTAAGGCAAAGGCTTGAAGCAGAATCAGGACCCCAAATGTGACTAACACTGTGACTACCAGGGATAAAAGCCAGCTCTTGCGTTTGGCTATTTCTGCTTGGGTTTCGTAAATCTCCATATTTGGGCTAAATTTACGCCCAAATTTAGAATTGAGAAGTGGTTAAGATTGGAAATATAGAATTAGGAGAGTTTCCGCTGCTCCTGGCTCCCATGGAAGACGTGAGTGATCCTCCCTTCAGGGCAGTCTGCAAACAAAACGGAGCAGACCTCATGTACACTGAATTCATCAGCTCGGAGGGCTTAATCCGGGATGCGGCAAAAAGCGTCCAAAAGCTTGATATCTTCGATTATGAGCGTCCTATTGGAATCCAGATTTTCGGTAACGAAATCGAATCTATGCGGGAAGCAGCAGCCATTGCTGAAGAGGCTGGTCCGGATATTTTGGATATCAATTACGGCTGCCCTGTGCATAAAGTAGCCTGCAAAGGCGCCGGTGCAGGAATTCTCCTGGATATTGACAAAATGGTGGAAATGACCGCTGAAATCGTAAAGCGGGTAAATATTCCTGTGACCGTGAAAACCCGTTTGGGCTGGAGTCACGACACTATCCGAATCGTAGAGGTAGCAGAAAGACTTCAGGACATTGGAATTCAGGCAATTTCCATCCATGCCCGTACCCGTCAGCAGATGTACAAAGGCGAAGCGGATTGGTCTTGGCTAAATCTTGTAAAGGATAATCCTAGACTTCATATTCCTGTTTTTGGAAATGGAGACATTGACTCTCCCGAAAAGGCTGCTGAATACAAAGCAAAGTACAATGTGGATGGAATGATGATAGGAAGAGCTTCGATTGGCTATCCTTGGATATTTAATGAAATCAAGCATTTTCTTGCAACAGGAGAAAAACTTCAAGGTCCAGACCTAAACGAAAGATTGGCTGTTGCTAAAAAGCATCTTGACTTTTCAATCGAATGGAAAGGAGAAAAACAGGGGATTTTGGAAATGCGAAGGCACTACACAAACTATTTCAGAGGAATGCCAAATTTCAAACAATACAGAACTGAAATGGTAACCGCAGATACTTATGAGCAGGTTTGCGAAATCCTGAACCAAGTTTCGGAAGTCTACTCGGACTATGAATTTCAACCCCAATAATTACCGGACCTCAGAAAATATCCTTCTGAGGTCTTTTTTTTGAACTCTTTCTTATCACTATTTATTTCCTTTGCAGGCGAAACCACCAACTCTTCCATGAGTACCCATACTTCCGAAAACAGCCTTAAAAATTGGGCTTTACTGGTAATTCTCACACTCATCTGGGGAAGTTCATTCATCTTGATCAAAAGAGGGCTTGAAGTATTCACTCCAGGGGAAGTTGGCGCTTATAGAATGGTGGCAGCGGCATCTTTGCTCCTTCCTCTTTCCCTGCCAAGAGTAAAACACCTGAGTAAAACCCAGGTGAAAAATCTGATTCTCGCGGGTTTATTGGGAAGTTTTATCCCCGCTTTTCTCTTCCCCATGGCTCAAACCCAGTTGAGCAGTTCCTTGACTGGAGTACTCAATGCGCTGACTCCACTTTTTGTGGTTTTAGTGGGAGCCACTTTTTTCAATACAAGAATCACCCAAAGAAATGCCTTTGGATTAGTCATAGCCTTTATTGGAGTGATAATCTTGGTAGCCTATAAAGAAGGCGGTGGCTGGGAGTCTCTTACAGGAATCAATGCCTATGGACTTTTTGTGATTGCAGCTTGTATCTGTTACGCTTTCAATCTGCACGTCATCAAAACCCGATTCACCAAATTGAAATCCATTGAAATTTCATCCATTTCTCTTTTGATGATTTTGCCTTTGGCCTTGCTTTATCTTTTTGCTGGAACCCAATTCTCCTACAAACTCGTCACCCATCCGGATGCTTGGGAAGCATTGGGTTATGTGACCATTTTGGGAATGGTTGGTACCGCGACTGCTCTGATTCTTTTCAATATTATGGTGAAAAGCGCCAGTCCGTTTTTTGCTAGTTTGGTGACCTATACCATCCCCATCGTAGCTATCATGTGGGGAGTATTAGATGGAGAAGTCCTACTTTTTGGACATTATCTAGGAATTGCGGCAGTTATTTTAGGCGTTTGGGTGGGGAACAGGAAATAACAGCAATCCAACCTCATTTTCCTTCCTGATAGGATTTCAATTCCTTTTTACTCATTTCCATCGTAATGATTTCCTCAGGGTGCTCTGTGGAAAAAGTGACATATTGCTTGATTTCCAGATTGCCTTTGTCACTCGCAAATAAGACCGGAAAAGGCTGATAAGTCAATCGGTCATTATCCTTGACAGTTCGGATATTGATCATTCGGACATGTGGACCTTGGGAGTAATTTTCTCCTCCCGATTCGGCAAGAATATCCCCTGGTAGCACCTGCTGCCCAACTTTCACCTTTTCAGATCCTGCTTTCAGTACGGTCAGTTTGGTAAATGTTCCATCTTCATGGTAGATTTCAATGTAGTTTTCTTCCCTTGCGAAACTTAGATTTTTCCCATCCACTATAGCATCCATTTTCATCTCTGACACAATTCCTTTTCTCGGTGCCACGATTTGGGTAGGCTGATCAAACATAAATGAAACTCCCACATAAGAACCCTTGGCAGATTCATCACCCACCGTCGCTGCTAATGGATTGTTTAGGACCGCTTTGACTACTACCCCCTCCGACACAGGCACGAGGTACACGGGATCAATTTTGGATTTTGCATACACATTGCCTTTGGCATAAGAAAACGAATATCGATAGCTCGTACCCTGCCCTGCTAGTGTAGGTCTTAGCGTTGCTACTTTCGTCCTACCGGGACTGGCAACTGCCATTGTATTTCCTCCTGCAGGGGTGGTCATATTTTGCAATTGAGAAAAATTCAGTATTACTGAATAGGGAATCTCCTTTGGATTGTTAGCGTAAAAGTTAACATTGTTATCCTTGTCCCGCTCTGTTTCAATAGTAATTTGAGCCTCAAGGGTTTGATTGGCAAAAAAGAAAAGGAGAAGTAAATGAGTGAATCGAATCATTTGATTAAGGTTTTAAAAGGACTTAAAACTAACAACCTAAATCAAAAACCCAAATAACTAATCCTCCAAATTCATTCGTTTTCTCCACGCATAGGCCAACATTGGCAATTGCTGGTAGGAATTCACTCCGGCTTTTACCCCCTGAGATTTCAAGAAAATATCATTGGACTTTCTGCTCAATTCAATCGAAAAAGGTTGAATCGCCTCCGAAGCGGCTCTGATTGAATTCAGATCATTTCTCACGCCAGGGTTTAAAGTTTTTACCCAAACTTTGTACTCATCAGGAGCCATCCTGTAAAAATCCCGCATTTGGTATTGCAGTAATCTCAGTTGACCTGAGTACTTCAAAAGCGGATCGTCAGAATTCGTGCAAATTACCCATGCGATAAAATTAGCCTCGCCTTCATCGGTTACGCCATAACTATGCGCCATTTCATGGGCAATGGTAAAGGGTTGCTCCAAAGGGTGCAAGGTGGGGTCGATGTAGCTTTCCCCCGTAAAAGGAAAATAGATCCCCAAAATCCCCATTTTCCGCATAAATCCCGGAGGAGGAAACTGCTTGGTGCGTGGCTTTCCGGTAAAATTCAAGCCCAGGATATCCAGATTCTCGCCCATATTCGCCCGAACCAGACTTTCCAATTCAGGATAATTCAAAATTGCACCGATGGCAGAAGTATCAGCCGTAACTTGATTTCTTGCCTGTACCACCAGACGATTCGTAATGCCTACTTCCCACTTGAGTTGGGCCAAATTCAGAGCCTTTGGTTTTAGCGCTAATTGTTGAAATATGGGAGTCCTCTGGTAATTATAGCCCCAGAGAATTAAAAAGAAAAAAACCAAAGCTCCGATTCCATTGGATAAAGCCTGGGTAGTATAAAGCCCTTTGGAAAGCAAACCCGTCTTTTGTCTAAAACGCTGGATAAAAATCAGCAGAATCAAAAAAACAATAAAAATGAAAATATAAACGCTGGGGAAGGGCAAATTCCCCAGCGTCAAGTCGATTACATTTCTGATTCCCGGAAAGAACTTTCTAGAATATAATTCATCAGTCGCTTCCGGATATTGAAGAGCAAAATACCTGATAACCAAGGCCAATATTCCCAGAAAAGCCCAAGACCAGTCTCTTTTGCCCATATAAGTTTAAATACCTTCAGCTTGAACTTCCTTCACCTCCGGGAGCATTCGGGTAAGCAGATTTTGGATCCCTGCTTTTAGCGTGACTGTACTGGAAGGACAGCCGGAGCAAGATCCCTGAAGCAATACCTTAACGATCCCATCCTGAAAAGAATGAAAAACGATGGCTCCTCCATCCTGCTCCACAGCAGGTCGGATATATTCATCCAGAATTCCTTTGATCTTCTTGACCACTTCAGAATCATTTTCATCAAATAGAGGATCCTTGTCAAAATTAGCCTGAACCGCTTTTTGGCCGGACTCCAAATATTGTCTGATATGGTCACGAATGATGGTTTGGATTTCAGGCCATTCCACTTCCTCGGATTTGGTTACGGTCACAAAATTGGAAGCTATAAAAACGCGTTGAACGGCTGAAAAATTAAATAGCTCCTTTGCCAACTGGCTATTTTGGGCACTTTCGGCATCAGGAAAATCGAAACTCACTCCTTCATCCACCAACATAAAATTAGCGACAAACTTCAATGAATTCGGATTTGGATTCGCCTCCATATACAGATGTACCGGGCGAGCTTGAGCTTTCAGCATGTGATTTTTGATTTGGTTGTAAAGAAAAACCAAAAAAGGCTTCAGAAGTTCCGAAGCCTTATCTTTTTCCTGATTTTTAGGTGATTTAACTTAAAATCATTTTGGAAGTTTTCCTTTGGCTGCATACCAGATGCCTCCGTGAACATGCTGGAGAAATGCTTCATTCTTCCAAGCTGACTCCACATGTCCCAAAGCAGTGTAGAATACCCGACCTCCATCAAACTCGTGGTACCAAGCCATTGGGTGATTAGCTCCCATAGGTTTAGCCGGTTCATAGGTAGTTTCATCTGCGTTGATCAAGACCTTGATCGCTGGATTGATCTCACGGAATTCGTACAATTCGTCAAACCAAAGCCAGTTGTCAGGCAAATGCCAGGTGGAAGGATGGCTTTTGTCTTTCACTTGCAGTCTTAAAGTTTGCTGTCTTGGGTGGGCTAAGAAATAGGCTCCGATCATTTTATTGTACCATGGCCATTCGTATTCGGTATCCGTGGCAGAGTGAATCCCTACTACTCCTTTACCACTTTGGACATATTTCTGGAATGCAGCTTTTTGAGCTTCATTTAAAATGGTGCCAGTGGTACTTAGTAAAACGACCACGTCGTATTTAGCGAGATTTTCATCGGTGAACTGGTTGGCATCCTCGGTCACATAGACCCCGAATCCTTGTTCCTGTCCAAGTTTTTTGACAGCAGCTACGCCTTCAGGAATAGATTGATGACGGAATCCGGCAGTTTTCGAAAATACCAAAACCCGGTATTGGGCTCCTCCCTGGGAGAACACAGAAAACGAAATACCGATGAGCAGTGCCAGCGTCAGAAGTTTCGATTTGATTTGCATAGGTTAATGGGTTTAAGTTGAATACTTGTAAGATAAAGAATCAGAAAGACTTATTGGATTAACTCAAATTTTTCTCCCGCTTCTTTTCTCGAAAATGCATTGAAATGCCACCATTCGCTACCGATTCCTGTAAATCCTGCCCCTTTCATCACTTTTCTGAGAATTTCACGGTTGGCGACCTGTGCTCGGGTGATCTTACCTTCAGCAAGCATTTGGATTTCACGGTCGGGATAGGCAGGGTAACCAAAGTAATCATAGGCAGTACCCATATCCAGAGGTTTTCCTGATTCTTCATCAAAAATCGTCAAATCCACTGCTACCCCATAGTTATGGAGTCCTCCGATTTTAGGGTCTGCCACATAAAGCGGTTTGATGCTATCAGGCTTATCCAAACTATCCCATAAAATCTGCTGAACACTCAATGGACGTACTCCATCGTAAATCAGCAAAGTCAAATTGGGATGGGTTTTCTTTAATTCTTCCTGAGCTTTTTTGACTCTTTCTGCTACCTCAGGCTGCAAATAGCAGCGGGTTAAATCTCCATAGACATCTTTCCCAAAAAAATTATCTTCTGTAGAATACTTTAATTCCACCTTGATCGAGGGATCTACGACTTGGATATCAATCAGCCCTTGAGATTGAAGTTTTTCCTCCAACTCTGGAATTGCTATTTTCTCCTTTTCTTCTGAAATGGGGCTAATCTCTTCTCTTTGCTTTTCTGAGAATATTTCCTGGTCACTTTTCGGAGAAGAGCAAGCAAGGATTGTCAGAAGATAGAAAAAGGGAAATTTTCTCACTGGGGAAGGTTTTTCTTGACCAAAGTTGCAGATGCTTGAGCAGTCGGAAGTACTACAATATCAGCCAAAACCACATGAGGAGGCCTGTTAACCACAAACTCCACGATATCGGCAATGTCCTGAGCGACTAAGGGCTCATAACCCTGATAAATTGTCTCCGCTCGCTTTTCATCACCCTTGAATCTGACCAGAGAAAATTCTGTTTCCACCAATCCCGGATGAATCCCGATCACCTTGATGCCAAAAGGATTCAGGTCTATTCGCATGCCTTTGGTGATGGCATCCACGGCATGCTTGGATCCGCAGTAGACATTTCCGTTGGGGTAAACCTCTTTACCGGCGATTGAACCGATATTGATGATTATCCCTGACATTCTTTCGGTCATTCCTGAAATAATCGCTTTGGAAACGTAAAGCAATCCTTTCACATTGATATCCATCATGGCATCCCAGTCATCCAAACTGCCTGTTTGAATTGGATCCATTCCATGGGCATTACCGGCATTATTTACCAAGACATCAACTGCAGACCAACTTTTAGGCAGGTTGCCTAAAATCTCTCCAACTTTTTCTCGGTCCCTCACATCAAAAACCAAAGGCAAAAAGCGAACATGGGAAGGAAGTTCTTTCGCCAATTCATCCAGTCGATCTTTTCTTCTTCCGGTCGCAATGATGTCATACCCCATTTTTGCAAGAGTGATTGCTGAGGCTTTTCCAATACCTGAAGTAGCTCCGGTGATTAAGGCTATTTTATTTTCCATAGCCTAAATATAAAATTGAAAGATTGGAAAATTAGAAATTTTAAAAAAGTGATAAGGTGATGAACTTGAAAAGTTGGAAAGACTTTAAGACTTGACTTTCCTTCATAAATCAAAAATCTCAAATCATAAATCCCCTCAGCTTCTCCACAAATAAGGGAAAAGGATATAGGCCGTAGCGGCTACGATAGCATTGATCGCCAAAAGGCTTAGCAACTTGTCCGCACTTACGCTCCAATCCAGCCCATCCAAGGCATTTTTTGAAATCCTAATAGCCATCAGCAAAATCGGGATAATCACAGGAAAACTAAGAATCGCCATCAAGGTGGCATTATTGCCTGCTTTCGAAGCAATCCCGCTTACCATAGTCAAACTGGCTGAAAAGCCCACAGCTCCTAGAACAAGATTTAAAAGAAAAAGACTCTGGTCCTGGACGGGATTTCCCAAAATGACAGAAAATACCCCATAGCCTAAAAGAGCCAAAATGAGCGTCAATCCGGTATTGTAAAAAATCTTGGAGAGGATAATTGACTCAGGTGAGGCGATCATGTAGTAATACAATTGCCTTCCCTGATGCTCTTGAATAAAACTTTTTGCCACTGCATTGACTGCAGAAAACAAAATAATAATCCAATACAAGGCATTCCAAGTGGAGATAGAAAGGTTACCCATTTTAGCACCAACACTCAAATAGGTTATGAAAACAGCCGAAACCACATAAAGTAAAATCCCATTAAGAGCATACTTTTGACGCCATTCCAGAGTGATTTCCTTTCGGATCAAAACCGAGATTTCTTTCCACATGGCTCAAAGTAAATACTTTTTTAGCCACGAAGACTCAAAGGCACCCAAGGAATTTCCGAAGGCATTTATTTCTCACAGATGTCACAGATAACCAAAGATGAATTTTATATCTGTGGACATTCGTTGAATTTGCAGGAGCCAAACTTCGAGCGATATCATTCCTAGACCTAAAACCTTTCCAATCTTTAATACCATCATTAATCCTATGAAAAGGATATTATTTTTTAATTCACAGATGTCACTGACCACCACTAATAAACTTTTTTTCTGTGTTCATCTGTGGAATCTGTGAGCGTGTCCCATCCTGATCTTTTGATTGGAAAGGATTCTCTGATTAACTTGAAACTCTTCAATTCCAAGAATATGATTTGGGACGATTTCTTTATTCGATGGACCAGGATTGCCGGGAATGTGACTTTTCGTTACTTCCTGATAGCAGGTACTGTCTTTTTCCTCTTCTATTTCATTTTAAATGGAATTATGGCCAGCAGAAAGATGCAGGCTAAATTTCCCAAGCTCAAGGATTACTCCCGAGACATTTCCTATTCACTAATCACCATTCTGATTTTTGCCACTACTGCTGCAGTGGTTTTTGTGCTTTTATCTCCCTATACCCTCTACTACCGAGATGTGGAAAAATACGGCTGGACCTATTTTTACCTCAGTTTCCCCTTGATGTTTTTGATTCATGATGCCTATTTCTATTGGGCACATCGAGTCATGCATCATCCCAAGCTTTTTAAATTAATTCACAAAGTCCATCACAAATCCACTAACCCATCCCCGTGGACGGCTTATGCTTTCCACCCTCTTGAAGCCATCGTTGAAGCGGGGATTATTTTGGTTTTGGGTTTTGTTTTGCCTGTTCACCAAGCAGCATTTGGTCTGTTCATGCTCTTTCAGTTTTCCTACAATGTATATGGGCATCTGGGCTATGAACTTTACCCCAAAAACTTTCATCGAACCCGGATAGGGAAATGGATCAATACCGGCACGGCCCACAACCTCCACCATCAATATTTCCACGGAAATTATGGGCTTTATACGCTGATTTGGGATCGCTTATTTGGAACTCTTCGGGAGGATTATGAGAAAAAATTTGACCAAGTCACCCAATCCAAACCCATAAAATCCCCTGAAAAATATCTGGCCTGAATCCAACTCCTGTTTAAAAATTGCCCAAATGACCCTCAAGAAAACCCTTGTTGCTTTAATATGCCTTTTGGCTTTTTCCTGCACTGAAAAAGCCCCTGAAATTGACTTCACCGACTGGTCGCAGTACGGAGGACCGGAAGATGGTTCGAGATATTCGGCTTTAACCCAAATCAACAAGGAAAATGTAGCTCAACTCCAGGTCGCCTGGACTTATCATACCGGAGATGCTACGGAGCGCAGCCAGATTCAATGTCAACCCATTGTTAAAAACGGAGTGCTTTTTGGAACGACACCAAAATTGAATGTATTCGCCTTGGATGCAGGTACTGGGGAGGAACTTTGGCGTTTTGATCCTTTCGAGATATTGGGTGGGGAAAATTCCTGGGCAGGTACCAATCGGGGGGTCAGCTATTGGGAATCTGGAGAGGACCAGCGGATTCTTTTTACTGCCGGAAATTGGTTAATGGCTTTGAATGCCCAAACCGGGGAGCCCATTTCGGATTTTGGGGATCAGGGAAAAGTTGACCTTAGAAAAGATCTGGACACGGATTTGGAGGATTTTCTGATTGTTTCCAATTCCCCAGGGGTAGTTTACCAAGATTTTTTGATCATGGGAATGCGACTTTCCGAAGGTCTGGATGCTGCACCTGGTCATATCCGGGCCTACAATATTCGAACAGGCAAGCGGGAATGGATCTTCCATACCATTCCTCAGGAAGGAGAATTTGGCCACGAAACCTGGGATTCCAAGTACATCTCCCAAATCGGAGGAGCCAATAACTGGGCGGGGATGACAGTTGATCAAGCCAGAGGAATTGTATTTGTCCCGACGGGTTCTGCGACTTATGATTTTTGGGGAGGATACCGAAATGGAGATAATCTTTTTGCCAATTCCTTGGTCGCCTTAGATGCAAAAACCGGAAAGCGAATCTGGCATTTCCAAGCCGTTCATCATGACGTCTGGGACCGGGATTTCCCAGCCAATCCCAATCTGATCCGAATCCAAAAAGATGGGAAATGGATCGATGCAGTAGCTCAAATTTCAAAGCAGGGTATGACTTATGTTTTTGAGCGGGAAACAGGAAAACCCATTTGGCCAATCCCAGAAACTCCAGTTACGAAAAGCGTGATGCCGGGAGAAATCAGCTCCAAAACCCAGCCGATTCCAAGCCTACCTGAGCCATTTATGAACATGGTTTTTGAAGACAAAGACGTACTCAATCTCAAACCAGAATGGGAAGCAGACATTCGGAATCAGCTTCAAAATGCTATCATCGGAGACACCTGGGCTCCCCCACATCCCGAAAAACCCATTGTGCTTTTTCCAGGAATGGACGGAGGCGGAGAATGGGGTGGAGCTTCTTTTGATCCAGAAACCCAAACTCTTTATGTCAATGCCAATCAAATCCCCTGGTTGATTGAGATGACTCCAAATGCAAGCTTCGGAAATGTGGGTCAATCCATTTACACCAATTACTGCGGAAACTGCCACGGGTTGGATCGAAAAGGAAATCCTCCAGCACTTCCTAGTTTGCTGGGCCTTAAAGAAAAATATACCGCTGATTCCCTGGATCAATTGCTACGCAAAGGTCGAGGCGCTATGCCTGCGTTTGCACACATTTCCAGTGAGGAACGAGGGGTATTAATAGATTACTTGCTCGGCAAAGCAGATTTAGGAGATAAAAAGGAAATGGAAGCCGAAAGCGCTAAACTTTACCCTCGATACTACATGAAAGGCTACAAGCGGCTTACTACAAAGGATGGGCTTTACGGTTCCAATCCTCCTTGGGGTTTGCTAACTGCCTTAGACATGAATACCGGAAAGAAAAAATGGCAAATCCCATTGGGATCAATTGATTCATTGGCAGCCCAAGGATTCGAAAATACCGGGATTGAGAATTATGGTGGCCCAGTCGCGACAGCTGGCGGGATCTTATTCATCGCCGCAACCAAGGATGAAAAAATCAGAGCCTTTGATAAGGAAACTGGAGAATTACTGTGGGAAGCCAAGCTCCCTGCAGCTGGCCATGCTACCCCAGCTGTCTATGAGAAAAACGGAAAACAGTTTCTAGTCATAGCCTGTGGGGGAGGAAAAGGCACTAAAAGTGGGGATGCTTATGTGGCATTTGCACTCCCTGATTCCAAGTAATTTTAATTGACAAATCCATTCCAAATGAAAAAATTCCTGCTTTTCCTCGCTTTCCTAATCCTCTTCATTGTGGGATTTTTTGGATATACCTTTTATAGCACCGGCTACTTTCGGGAGGTAAATGCAGTGAATAATTTTGGACCCACCTATGCCGAATTAGAGCTGCCGGGTGTGGAAGATATGGCACTAGCCCGTGCTGATAGCTTGGTGATTCTTTCCGTGGACGACCGTGCCAAAAGAAGACAGGGGGAATCCGGACTTCACGGATTGTATCTCATCGATTTAAAAGAGGAAAAACTTCAGGCTTTAGAACTTACAAAAGACCTTCCTTTTCCTCTTTTCCCGCATGGGATAAGCATTTATCCTTTGGATTCTGGGACCTACAGGCTGATGGTCATCAACCATGTCGATGGGAAACATTCTGTGGAATCCTTTCTCCTATCCGGAAAAACACTTCAACATATCGAAACCATTACCGGGCCGGAATTGATGAGCCCCAATGATTTGGTCTTGGTAAGTCCAGAGGCCTTTTACTATTCCAATGATCATGGAAGTAAATCTTCTCTGGGGATTTTTGCTGAAAACTATCTAGGCGCAAAGTTGGCCAACGTGGGTTATTATGATGGTGAATCATTTCGGATCGTAGCTGAGGATCTTGCCTACCCGAACGGTTTGGCTTACGACAAAAATCAGGATTTGCTTTATGTGGCCAGCTCCCGGGGTTTTCTTGTAAGAGTTTTTTCAGTGACTGAGGATGGTTCTTTGGAAAAACTTGAGGACATAAAAACCCAGACTGGAGTAGATAATATAGAGTTGGATGAAAATGAAAAGCTCTGGATAGGCTGCCATCCGAATTTGATTACTTTTGCTGCCTATGCTTCCGGTAAAAAGGAAATTTCGCCTTCAGAGATTATCACCATTGATTACCAAAAAGGTCAAGCTCCTCAACAAGAAATAATCTGGACTGATCCGGGTTCACAAATGTCAGCTTCCTCAGTGGCTTTGCCATTTGGAGATTTTCTCTTTTTGGGAAATGTGATGGATGAGAAAATGCTGATTCTGAAGAAAAACTAACCTCGAAATTCTCTTGGAGTCTTTCCGGATAGATTCTTAAAACTTCGGTTGAAATAGGAAAGGTTATCGTACCCAACCCTATAGGCAATTTCTGTAATAGACAAATCCGTTTCCTGAAGAAGTTTTTGGGCTTCATTGATCCGAAGCTGCTGAAGGTATTGAGTAAATGTCTTTCGGGTTCTCAATTTGAAAAAGCGGCAAAAGGCTTCCTTGCTCAAATTTGCCAAAGAAGCTGTTTGCTCCAGAGTAATCTTTTGAAAGCGATTTTCAAGCATAAACTGCATGACCTGGTCCATTCGAGAACCATCTTTTTCCGAAAGTCCCCGATTTAAATTCATCCTATTAAGGGGGATCAATTCTTCTTGTGCATTCTCTACAATAGTCAATAAGTGAATGGCAAGCTGAAACCTGTACAATCCACTGCTCTTCTTAAAATCACCGATTATTTCCACCACAGCTTCCTGAGCTTTTCCCACCAACTGAAAACATAGCCCGGAGTATTCCCGAAATTTTTTCAGGCTTTGCAAATCCTCCAATTCGCCCAATGCCTTTCCCAAGGAATCAAAGTCAAAGAAAACTGTATTCCCTTCTGACCTGAGATTCTGATCCGAATCGAAGTATTCCGGATCGCTTCGAAATACATGAGGAGCATTTTCACCAAGAAAAAAAACATCCCCGGGCTGAAATCTTCCGACATAATCTCCACTAAGAAACTGCCCTTTCCCTTCTAAAATCACCGTCATCTGCAATTGAGGATGCTGGTGGAGCTTGTCATAAAAATGCTTTCCACGGTCTTCCTGATAGCGAACAAACTCGCGCTGGGATTTGGGAACTTGAAAGGAAATTACCTTGGCCATAACTCTCAATTGATATGAAATTAAGAGTATTCAAATCAAAAAGTTATCATTTTGGTCAATATTGTATCAAAAAGGATTAATTCAGTAAAAGACTTTCCTTCAAAGGCCACTTACTTTTGATATCCTAATTGAAATGAATATTTAATCCCCAATCCATTGGGCTAAAACAACATACTATGAACTGGAAAGGCGTATTCCCCGCGGTCACAACCAAATTTCACGCAGACGGAAGTCTGGATATGGATCTTTTTTTCAAGAACCTGGACTTCCAATTGGAAAGTGGAGTTCACGGGATCATTCTTGGTGGCACTTTGGGAGAAAGCTCAGTGCTTTCTCAGGAAGAAAAAATCACCCTTACTTCAGAAACAGTAAAATACATCAATGGACGAGTGCCGGTGATTTTGAATATCGCAGAGGGTGCTACTCAAGATGCGCTTTTCTGGGCTAAAAAAGCCGAAGAATTGGGAGCATCAGGATTGATGATTTTGCCTCCGATGCGCTATGCGGCAGATGCAAGAGAAGTGGTGACTTATTTCAAAACCGTCGCCAACTCCACCAAACTCCCCATGATGATCTACAACAATCCGGTAGATTATAAGACCTTGGTTACTATAGACATGTTTGCTGAGCTTGCCGATTGCCCAAATATCCAAGCCATCAAAGAATCCACTCGAGACATCTCCAATGTCACCCGAATGATCAACCGATTTGGTAACCGATTCCAATTGCTTTGTGGGGTAGATACTCTGGCTTTGGAAGAATTGCTGATGGGAGCTGTAGGATGGGTTGCAGGTCTGGTTTGTGCTTTTCCAAAGGAAACCGTCGCCATTTTCAACTTGGTACAAGAAGGTAAAATCGAAGAAGCTAGAGAAATCTACCGATGGTTCCTTCCGCTTTTGGAACTCGACATTCATCCAAAACTAGTGCAATACATCAAGTTGGCAGAGCAACATTGCGGTGTAGGTTCAGAGCATGTGAGGGCACCAAGATTGACTTTAATCGGAGAAGAAAGGGTAAGAATTGAGAAAATAATTACTGAGGGAATCAAAAACCGACCAAAGATTTAAATCTGAAATACTTTAGAAATTTGTCCTGATTATCATCAGGACGAAATATATTGAAATAGAATTCCATGCTATTTCACCCCGATATATCGGGGGGTTTTCAATTGTATTTCCACCTTATTTCAAAAACCCATGAACTTCGATTCTATTTTCAATGCAGCTCAAGAAGCTTTCCTTTTTTACAAAAACCTGTCTGGAAAGGAGAAGGGGGAGTTTTTAGAAACACTGGCAGAAATTCTCGAATCCCACCGCCCTGAAATTGTGCCTTTGGCGGTAAAGGAATCCAATCTTCCAGAAGGAAGAATCAACGGTGAACTGGGAAGAACAACCGGACAAATCAAGCTTTTCGCCAATTTGGTCAAGGAAGGTTCTTGGATAGAAGCGACTATTGATCCTGCAATGCCTGATCGTACTCCACTTCCAAGGGCGGATATCCGTAGGATGCTGACTCCTATAGGTCCAGTGGTCGTATTCGGTGCAAGTAATTTTCCTCTGGCATTCTCAACCGCAGGTGGAGACACCATTTCGGCCCTTGCCTCTGGCTGCCCGGTAATTTACAAAGCCCATCCTGCCCACCCTGAAACGTCAAAAAAAGTGGCTGAATGCATCCATGAAGCCATTTTAAAGTGTGGCCTTCCTTCAGCCCTATTTACTCACGTAGAGGGAGGAATAACAGAAGGACAGGCCTTGGTCAAGCATCCGCAGGCAAAGGCAGTGGCCTTTACTGGTTCGCATGCAGGTGGAAAAGCACTTTTTGATCTGGCAAACCAACGAGAGGAACCCATTCCTGTTTATGCCGAAATGGGTTCCGTGAATCCTATTTTCTGTTTTCCTAAGAAATTGGAACAAAACCTGGACGGACTAGCCAAAGCATTTGTCTCTTCCCTGACTTTAGGGGTAGGACAGTTTTGTACCAACCCGGGATTGATTTTCGTGCCGGAATCTCAGGCGAAAGCTTTTGAAAATGCGATTTCTGCTGAATTAAAAGACATTGCCTCCGCCCCTATGCTTCATCCTGGAATTGCCCAAGCCTACTATGACTCCATCCAGTTTTTGGAGTCCCGGGAAGAACTTCGCTGGGTAAAAGTGGCCGATCCGAAGCACCTGATCAATGGCAGTACAGCCTTGGCAGAAATCAAAGCTTCAGATTGGTTATCTGACCATATATTCCAAAAAGAGGTTTTCGGAGCATTTGCCATGATGGTGGTTTATCAAAGTCAGGAAGAATTGGAAGAAATCGCCAAACACCTTCATGGTCAGCTTACCATTACCGTATGGGCGGATGAAGAGGAATTGAAAAATCAGCTTTTCCTAATCAATCTTTTGGAAGAAAAATGCGGTAGGCTCTTGTTTAAAGGAGTACCGACAGGAGTGGAAGTAGGATATGCCATGCAGCATGGAGGCCCTTATCCTTCTACCACAGCTCCAAACAGCACTTCGGTAGGAGCCCATGCGATCAAGCGTTTTGCCAGACCAATTGCTTTTCAGGATATGCCTCAGGAATTGCTTCCTGATGCTTTGAAAGAAGGTAATCCATTGGGAATTTGGAGATTGGTTAACGGGGAATACAGACAGTGAAATACATTGAAATAAGATAGAAATAGGTCCCGCAAGCGGGACGGAATAAGGAAACATCTCTTATTTCACTGAGCGTGGCGAAGTCTATTTCTAGGGTATTTCAATGTATTTCAGATGAAGAAATAATTAGAAACTTGAAATAAAAATGTCCTCAAGACACACATTCTCCTGCATAGACGCACACACTTGCGGCAATCCCGTCCGAGTAGTTTCAGGTGGAGTTCCTTTTCTAAAAGGGAATAATATGCTAGAAAAGCGCCAGTATTTTCTGGAAAATCTGGATTGGATTCGTACCGGATTAATGTTTGAACCGAGAGGTCACGACATGATGTCCGGGTCCATGCTTTTCCCTCCTCACAATCCTGAAAATGACTTTGCTGTCCTTTTCATCGAGACCTCAGGATGTCTACCCATGTGCGGACATGGCACTATTGGAACCATTACCATTGCCATTGAGGAGGGTTTGATCCATCCTAAAACCCCGGGATTTCTAAGAATGGAAGCTCCGGCAGGTTTGGTTTTGGTAGAATATAAGCAGGAAGGCAAAAAGGTAAAATCCGTCAAGCTGACTAATGTTAAAAGCTATCTGGCAGCTGAAAATCTGGAAATTGAAATTGAGGAATTGGGCAAACTGACCGTAGATGTAGCTTATGGTGGAAACTTTTACTGCATCATTGATCCTCAGGAAAACTTCCCAGGATTAGAGCATTTCAAAGCCGAGCAACTCATTTCAATGGCCAGAAACCTTCGCTCGAAGATGAATGAGAAATATGATTTCGTTCATCCAGAACACGATCGAATCCGTGGACTTTCCCATGTGATGTGGACCGGAAAAACTATCGAAGAAAACAGCACGGCAAGAAATGCTGTTTTCTACGGGGACAAAGCTATCGATCGCTCACCTTGCGGAACAGGAACTTCAGCCCGAATGGCTCAATGGTTTGCCAAAGGTTGGCTAAAGCCGGGAGATGAATTTGTCCATGAAAGCTTTATTGGGTCCAAGTTTATCGGAAGAATCGAAGAAGTCACTGAAATTGCAGGAAAGCCAGCCATAGTCCCAAGCATTGAAGGCTGGGCCAAAGTATATGGCTACAATACCATCATTCTGGACGACGATGATCCCTACGTGCACGGATTTCAGGTGATTTAAAAAGACATTAGAAATTAGACACAAAGATCAAGAATTGGTGGAAGCAAAAATTTCTTGATCCAGTAGTCTTACTACTTGATACTATTTCATGAAACCAACAATCATTATCGGAGGGGGAGTCGTTGGACTTTTCACTGCCTATTTCCTTCAAAAGGAAGGTGTGGAAGTAACGGTTATCGACCAAAGCGATTTAAATCAAAATTGCTCCACAGGAAATGCCGGGATGATCACACCCAGTCACATCATTCCGCTAGCTGCACCGGGTATGATTTCCAAAGGAATGGCGTGGATGTTTTCTTCCAAAAGCCCCTTTTACATTCATCCCCGCTTGGATTATAAACTGCTGCGTTGGTGCATGCTTTTTTTCAAAGCCACTTCTCAAAGTCAGGTAGATCGAAGTATTCCTTATTTGAATCAAATCACCCTATTCAGCAAATCACTTTTTCAGGAATTTGAAGCTGAGCATCCAGATTCTTCAGTCTTCCTTTCCAAAAAAGGCTTGGTGATGATTTACCAAACTGAAGCAGTAGAAAAGGAAGAAATTGAACTGGCGCATTTGGCCAGACAATTTGGTTTGGAAGCAGAGATTCTAAATTCCAAGGAGGTTCAAGCTCTTGAGCCAAACCTAGAGGTGAAATCTAGAGGTGGAATATTTTTCCCCGGAGATTCACACCTAGATCCTGCAGGTCTTTTTAACTATCTGAAGAAATATTTGACCGAAAAGGGAGTAAAAATACTTCCCAATACCCAAGTTCTTGGATTCGAAAAGTCCTCCAATAAAATCGAGGCAGTATTGACTGATAAAGGAAAACTCGAGGGAGGAAAGGTAATCCTCGCAGCAGGAGCATGGTCTGCAGAGTTGGCTAAGCAACTTGGGTTTTCCCTTCCTTTAATGGGAGGCAAAGGCTATAGCTTCATTCAAGAAAACCAGCCTGCAATTCAATTACCAACCATTCTTACAGAGCGGAAAGTGGCGGTGAGTCCTTATGGAGACTATATCCGTTTTGGAGGCACTTTGGAAGTGGCGGGAACGAATCAAAAAATCAATATGAACCGGGTAAAAGGGATTTTTGAATCCATCAATCAATATTACCCTGACTTCAAAGCAAATTTCCCTGATGAAAAAGATATCTGGAAAGGGCTACGTCCCT
The DNA here is from genome assembly GCF_004362805.1 of Algoriphagus boseongensis. Taxonomy (GTDB): domain Bacteria; phylum Bacteroidota; class Bacteroidia; order Cytophagales; family Cyclobacteriaceae; genus Algoriphagus; species Algoriphagus boseongensis. Next base: position 648,902 of record NZ_SNYF01000006.1, on the reverse strand, counting down.
GTTCCCCGGACGGGCTTCCCTATATAGGTTATGCTCCGGGTTATGAAAATGTCTTGGTGGGATCGGGCCATGCCATGCTGGGAGTGACTATGGGGCCTGCCACAGGTAAATTGCTTACGGAACTTCATCAGAAAAAGCCCTCATCCATTGAAATCAAGGGATTTGAGGTAAGTAGATACAATTGACCTATTCTTAATTGCTATAAAATAAAAAAGCAGCAGAATTATCTGCTGCTTTTTTGCTTTCTATGGACTCAAATTAGAATCCAACAAATGCCGGTGGCTCCACTCCATTGGCTCTCAAATAAGCAATGGCTGATCCTCTGTGGTGTGTACTGTGGTCCATTAGCAAGGCTTCGATCTGACGTCGGGAAACCATATTTCCAAAAACCTCGATCTTTTCTGCCTCATCTGTAGCGCTCAAGCCTTTCATAGCGGCAGCTCCATAATCATAAGAAGCAGCGACGTATTCAGTAAGCTGAGCTCGTGTAGCAGTAGCAAGATCGATGGATGGAGCATCAGCAGATCCTTTCAAAAACCCTTGTGAAATCCCAACAATTGCACTGGCAATGTGATGGATTTGCTCCTTAAAAGACATCGCTCCCGGGTCTGTTTTGTAATCCATCCCAGAATCAGGCATTTTAGCCAATACATCCAAAGTAAATTGCTTGCTATTAGCCCATTTGGACATAAACTCTTCCTTCGTAGTTTGGGCCTGTGCCAGGGTTCCTACTACCATCAATACCGCAGAAAATATAGCGGTCAAAGTAACTTTAATTCCATTTTTCATCGTTGAAAAGAGTTTGGTGTAAGGTTAAAGTTCCACTATTCCCATTTGAAATCAAATGGAAAACCTAATTTTGATCCATGAAGAAATTACTCCCATTTCTGATTTTGGCTTTAGCACTTGCCTCTTGCGAAAAAAACTGGCTGCCTAAACCTCCCGGCTACAACCGAATTGATTTACCTTCTCACAGTTATATTCCTCTGGAAAATGGCTATCCCTATAATCTGGAACTATCCAAATACAGTCTGGTGGAACCAGATTCCTTTAACTTATCAGAGAAGACCTGGATCAACTTGAATTACAAGGATTTTGGAGCAAAGGTCCATTTGACTTATAAGAAAATTGGAAGTGAGGCTGAATTCCGAACATTATCCAATGATGCTTTCAAACTGACAGCAAAGCATCAAATCAAGGCTTATGGTATAGAAGAAGGAGTTTTAATCACTCCAAATGGGTATTCGGCTGTGGTAGCCGAGCTTACCGGGGAAGTTCCTACGCAGTTTCAGTTTTTTGTAACCGATTCCACCAATCATTTTCTGAGAGGGGCCTTGTACTTTAACACCGCCATGAAAAATGACTCACTTGCTCCTGTAATCGAATACATCAAAATTGACATGACTCATCTAATGAACTCAGTGAAATTTGTAGATCAATGAGTTTTAAAAATTCACCTTGAGAATGATACATTCTCTCAAAAAAGAAAACTCCTGCTCGATTAAATCAAGCAGGAGTTTTTTATGAAATGGGAAATATCAATGAATTTTTTTCCAGGCTCTAATAATAACAATAGCACCAACTATCGAAATAACGGCAGCTATTACACCCGGTAGTACATTTCCATAAATAAAAAATCCAGTTGAAAATAAAGCTGCATAAACCATGAAAGTACCTGTGATCATCAATCCTACTTCTGTGCCCAACTGTCCTTTTTCCTGCTTTTCGGAAGGGTAACGGTCCAAAACTTTCTTCCAGCCCATTGACGCTGGGGTAACTTTTCGATAAAAATTTAACAAAACCTCGTCCTTTTCAGGTTGTGTAAAGAACGTCACCAAAAGCCATCCAACTGTGGTAATGGAAACTGAGTAAATCAATTTCAAATAGGACTGGTCAGCAGCGATTTCAATTAGCCCGATTTTAGGATTTATGACTTCAAAGAAAATTGCCACCACAAAGGAAATTGCCATGGCTGAAATTTCTGTGTAGGCATTGATTCTCCACCAGAACCAGCGAAGAATGAAAATCAAGCCTGTTCCGGCACCGATTTGCAATAAAATCTGAAATGCATCCAAGGCGGAAGACAGTGCCAAAGCTAATAGGGCTGAAAGGAGCATTAAGACCACTGTGGAAATTCTTCCAACTGCCACCAACTGCTTGTCAGACGCATCAGGCTTTACAAAGCGTAGATAAAAATCATTCACCACATAGCTGGAGCCCCAGTTTAAGTGTGTGGAAAGGGTAGACATCACTGCCGCTATCAAGGATGCCAAAACAATTCCAATTAACCCAGTTGGAAGGAAAGTCAACATCGCTGAATAAGCCAAGTCATCTCCAAGTTTATCAATCGGGATTTGAGGAAATGCTTGCTGCAAGTCCGCGATAGTTGGAAATATCACCAGAGAACCTAAGGCTACAATGATCCAAGGCCAAGGACGCAGTGCATAATGGGCTACGTTAAAAAACAAAGTGGCGCCAATGGCATTTTTCTCATCTTTTGCAGAAAGCATCCGCTGGGCGATATAGCCGCCCCCTCCTGGTTCAGCACCTGGATACCAAGTTGCCCACCATTGGATGGCGATAGGCAAAATGAAAATCGGGATATAAACGTTTGGATCAGAAAAATCCGGAAGGAAGTCAAGTTTGGTAGAAACTACATCATGGGATAGAAGTCCTTGTAAAGAACCGATTTCTGGAAGGTCCAGAACATAATACGCAGCTCCAAAAGAACCAATGATGGCAATGAAAAACTGAAAAAAGTCAGTCAACAACACCCCTTTCAAACCTCCCAAGGAACTATAAATTACCGTTACAACAGAAGCAATCAGCAAGGTTTGAATGGGAGTAAGCCCAAGCATAACTCCGCCTATTTTGATGGCTGCAAGGGATACCGTGGCCATAATTACCACATTAAAGAATACCCCCAAATAAATGGCCCGGAAAGCCCTCAGAAATGCTGCACCTTTTCCGGAGTACCTTAATTCGTAAAACTCTAAATCCGTAGTGACCTCGGATCTTCTCCAGAGCTTAGCATAAACGAACACAGTCAACATGCCTGTCAACAAAAACGCCCACCAGGCCCAGTTCCCTGCCACACCATTCTTCCGGACTATGTCGGTAACGAGATTTGGTGTATCAGCAGAAAATGTGGTGGCGACCATGGACACACCCAAAAGCCACCAAGGCATGTTTCTTCCAGAAAGGAAAAACTCTTTGGCTGAACTTCCTGCGGATTTGGCGGAAAATAATCCTATCAATAAGGAAATAAGAAAGAAGGCAGCGATTATGCCCCAATCTAAAGCGGTTACATTCATAGGGTTTGGTATTAATTGGCAATCAATTAACGAAAATTTTTTCTTAACTCTGAAAGTCTTTTTTAATATTTTTGAAAAATAACAAGCAAAACTGTCCACAAAGGCCAAGTTGATGGACGCTATTCAATTTTTCACCTATTTTCTTCCTTAAATTCGCTCAATGAATCACCAGCTTGACTCCAGAATTTGTGAGTATTATCCTTTTCTGAAAAGAGATGAATTAAGCATCACCCCATTTGGAGAAGGCTTGATCCATGAAACTTTGCTGGTGGAATCTCCAAAAGGCAAATGGATTCTACAAGGTTTTAATGAAAAAGTCTTCAATTATCCAGACAGGATTGACCATAACCTTGGCTTGCTTTATCAGCAAGCAGAAAAAAAGAAGCTTCCTTTCACTCTTCCTCTTCCTTTATTGAACAGGGATAGAAGTGGGCTTTCTGAAATCAATGGACTTAAGTATAGACTTTTTGAGTTTGTCGCCGGGAAAACCCTCCAGCAAATTGAACAAATCGAGCAGGCTTATATCGCTGCTTTAGCCTATGGAGAATTTGCCTCCTGGGCTAAGGACATCCCAGCCCAATCCATGCAAGAGACCATTCCCCATTTTCATCGATTGGATCTCCGTTTTGAAAAATTGATCGAGGTATCCTCATCGAAAGGAAACTTGGAAAAGGAGGAAGTAGAAATTCTTGATTTTTACTTCAGCCAAAAACCCCTGGTAGATTGGTACCAAAAGCAACTTAAGCTTCTCCCCCTCCGAGTCGTCCATAACGACACCAAAATCAACAATGTGATCTTCTCCGAAGACTTGAAAAGAGTTTCTGCTGTGATTGATTTGGATACCTTGATGGGAGGATACTTATTATATGATTTTGGAGATTTGGTGCGTACAGTAGCCTGTAGCCTGACTGAAACATCAACCCAATGGGATGCTATTCACCTGATTCCTGAAATCTTTTCCAAACTCCTTCAGGGCTACTGGGAGGGAATCGAAACCTTCGCTAGCAAGGAAGAGGCAGAATCCTTAATCCTCGGCGGAGAAGTGATGACCATGATAATGGGCTTGAGATTTTTTACCGATCATCTTCAAGGAAATATTTATTATCGGGTGAGCTATCCAGAGCAAAATTTCCACCGGGCAAAAAATCAAATGATTTTCCTGAAAAGCCAGCAAAGTCAGCGGGAAGCTCTCAGGGAGATTTGGAAAGAAATCGTTCAAAAGGATTAGGAGATTTCCGACAATTGTCTGCAAACTCTTGGGTTTTGAAGCCCACTGACCTTAATTTGCCTAAACCCAAAATCAGTTCACTTGTCAGGCATTTTTGATACCCGAATCGAATTCCTCAAAGGCGTCGGCCCTCAGAAGGCTGAACTCCTAAACAAGGAGCTGAATATTTTTACCTATGGGGATTTGCTGCAGCATTATCCTTTCCGGTACGAAGACAGAACCAAGTTTTTCAAAATCCGAGAGCTTACCGAAGAACAGGAAAATGTTCAGGTAATCGCCCGAATCAAGTCAGTAGAATTGGTTGGGACAGGAGGGAAAAAACGACTGGTAGCCCATGTTTTTGATGAAACCGGAGAAATGGAAATGACCTGGTTTAAGGGAATTCAATGGGTTCAGAAAAAGCTGCCTGCCGGGGCGGTTTATATTTTTTTCGGAAAACCTGCCCAATACGGAAGAAAATGGAGTATTGCGCATCCGGAGATGGAACCCATCACAGCTGCCAATGAAAAAAGAAATCATTTCCAGCCGGTTTATTCCACTACAGAAAAGCTAAGGGCCAGATTTTTGGATTCAAAGGGAATTTCAAAAATTCTGGAGCAACTGCTACCTCTTGTTTATTCCCAAATTCCGGAGACGCTTTCCCCAGAAATCATGCATCAGTACCAGCTTTTGGGAAAGCAGGAAGCGATTCGTCAAATCCACTTTCCGACTTCTCCGGAGCTTTTAAACCGGGCAAGAAAGCGGCTTAAGTTTGAAGAATTTTTCTACCTCCAGCTCCGCCTCTTGATGCTGAAGGTGGCTAGAACGGAAAAATTCAGGGGGCAGGCCTTGGGGAATACAGATTTGTTGACCGATTTCTACAAAAATCATATCCCTTTTGAGCTAACTAACGCCCAAAAACGGGTGATCAGGGAGTCTTTTGCTGACATGAAATCGGGGAAGCAAATGAACCGCCTAATCCAAGGGGATGTGGGAAGTGGAAAAACTATGGTGGCATTTATTTGCATGCTGATTGCAATTAGTTCAGGCGCTCAGGCCTGCCTGATGGCACCTACAGAAATCCTAGCCAACCAGCATTACGAAGGACTGAAAGAGTATGCCGAAATGATGGGGCTGAAAATTGCCTTATTGACGGGATCCACCAAAAAGTCTGACCGAAAAGTCATCCATACCGACTTACTTTCCGGAGAATTAAAAATCCTAATCGGAACCCATGCTCTTTTAGAAGATGTGGTTCAATTTCGGAATTTGGGCTTGGCTATAGTCGATGAGCAGCATCGCTTTGGCGTAGCCCAACGAGCAAAGTTGTGGGCAAAAAATGAGGAATTTATGCCCCATGTTTTGGTCATGACCGCTACGCCGATTCCAAGGACTTTGGCGATGACACTATATGGAGATCTGGATGTGTCTGTCATTGATGAATTGCCAGCAGGAAGAAAGCCTATCCAGACGGTCCATCGATATGACAAGGATCGCTTGAAGGTTTTCGGATTTATCAATCAGGAAATCCAAAAAGGCCGTCAGGTTTACATCGTCTATCCCCTGATCGAAGAATCTGAAACATTGAATTTGAAAAACCTGATGGATGGGTACGAAAGCATTGCCCGAGCTTTTCCCCAATACCATCTGAGCATTGTCCATGGAGGAATGAAGGCTGAGGATAAAGACTTGGAAATGCAGCGATTTGTGAAAGGACAAACTCAAATCATGGTTGCAACGACTGTGATTGAGGTTGGAGTGAATGTGCCGAATGCATCCGTGATGATCATTGAAAATGCGGAGCGATTTGGGCTTTCACAGCTACACCAGTTGCGCGGTCGTGTGGGGAGAGGTGCCGAGCAAAGCTATTGCGTACTGATGAGTAAATACGAACTCAGCAAGGACTCGAGAATTCGATTGGAAACCATGGTGCGCACCAATGATGGATTTGAAATAGCCGATGTGGATCTAAGACTGCGTGGCCCTGGGGACTTGATGGGAACTCAGCAAAGTGGGGTGACGGATTTGTTGATTGCAGATTTAAGCAAGGATGCTCCATTGCTAACCTTGGCCAGAGATGCTGCCCAGCAACTTTTATTCAATGATCCGGAACTAGCTCGACCAGAGCATTCTTCAATTTTACGTCAGGTAAAGCAACAGAAAAAGACTGCGGTGAATTGGAGCAGGATAAGTTGATTGACGATTTCAGATTTACGATTTACGACATCAAAAGGAAGTCCTAATCCTTTCTCTACAATCAACTTTTTGGAGCCAGGACTGAAGGCCAATTACATCTCGCAAATCAAAAATCGTAATTCTTAAATTTCAACAAAACACGATAGGGTCAATTTCCCTTCTTCCCAAAAAGCTTTCCAATTCTTCGGAAAATCTGTTTTTCCTTTTCCCAAAAGAAGTTGAACTGACCAAAAATAAACCCATAGATCAGCAAAAAAATCTGGTACAATGGTAAAACTAGTAAGAGATACAAAAGGGTATTCAAAAAGCCTTGCCCCCCACCTCGCTCAACTCCAAAGAAATTTAAAATCGGATTTTTGATGAAAAGGATGGTAAATCCCGTGCAGGCAAAAACGACCAGTACCATGACCACCTGAAAAATCGATTCCAATTTCCATTTGCTCTGGAGTCGCTGAAGGAAGCCCGGTTTTTCGTTTTGCATGCCCAAAAGTAAGAAGAAAGATTCTAATGAAAAGAGCCGGACTTCCCCGGCTCCAGTTAGATTCAATTTAAAGTTTCAATTATTTACCAGGTAAATACACCTTCGTTGAGGTTTTTTAGCGCCTGCACTTTGTATTGCGCCTCCACCAAAATAGATACGTTATGGCGGCTACCTCCATAAGAAACCATTCGAACAGGAATATCAACCAAAGAATCCATCACTGATTTGATCGCGCCTTTGGTCTCAGAAACCATATTGCCCACAATACAGATGATGGTTTGGTTCTGATCCACCTCTACAGTACCGAGAGTCTGCAATTCGGCCAATATCTGATCCAAATGAGCCAGGTCATCTATCGTCACAGAAACAGCCACTTCAGAAGTGGTAATCATATCTATCGGGGTTTTGTATTTTTCAAAAACCTCGAAAATTCTTCTTAAGAAACCATAAGCCAAAAGCATTCGGCTGGATTTGATCTTGATAGCTGTAATTCCATCTTTTGCGGCGATAGCCTTTACACCGGTAGTTGGAACCTCAGCTTTGATCAAAGTTCCAGCAGCACTTGGCTCCATGGTATTGAGCAGTCTTACAGGCACATTATATAGCTGGGCTGGCCAGATGGAGGCTGGATGAAGGATCTTCGCCCCAAAATAGGCTAATTCGGCTGCTTCATCGAAGGACAATTCTGCGATAGGACGGGTTCGGTCCACGATTCTTGGATCGTTGTTATGCATTCCATCGATGTCAGTCCAAATTTCGCAAACTGAAGCATGAATGGCGGCAGCAACCAAAGAAGCAGTATAGTCACTTCCCCCACGCTTCAAATTATCTACCTCGTTTCTGTGGTTTTTACAGATATAGCCTTGGGTGATGAAAAGTCTCTCTCCTTCATGTTGAGCCAAAATTGCTTTCAATTTTTCGGAAATTTTACCCAATTCCGGCTCTGAATTTTCATCAATGCTCATGAAATCCAAAGCAGGAAGAAACACCGCAGGAATCTCCAATTCGCCCAAAAGGGTATAAAACAGCTTGGTGGAAAGTAATTCTCCCTGAGCCAAAATATCCCGGTTGATCGCCTCATTGAAGGAGATTTTCAAGAGAATATTCAAAAACTCAAAATGCTCTTTGATGATTTCCTCAGCCTTCGCTCTTGCTTCATTGGTCTGAAGAAGGGCAGGATAAAAGGCCAGATAATGGGCATGAAGCGCATCAATTCTTTCCTTGGCCAATTCCTTGTTTCCTGCAGCTAGGGCTTCACCAATGCTCACCAAGGCATTGGTCGTACCGGAAAGTGCCGAAAGCACGACAATAGTTGGTTCATCTCCACGAGTGATCAGGTCTTTTACCTGATGCATTCGCTCAGGACGGCCCACAGAGGTACCGCCAAATTTCATGATTTTCATAGAGGTAGAATATATAGGTTTGATTTGTTAAAACCCAAGCATTTTGATCGCGGTGATAGCAGCCTCGTCCCCTTTGTTGCCGTGCTTTCCTCCAGCTCGGTCAAGGGCTTGCTGTTGGTTATTGGGAGTCAAAACTCCAAAAATCACCGGTTTGTTAAATTTCAAAGAGACATTCGTAATTCCATGCGCGACCGCATCACAGATAAAATCAAAATGACGAGTCTCTCCCTGAATCACACAACCCAAGCAGATCACTGCGTCAATTTTTTCATCCTGAGCGCACCACTGGGCTCCTAAAGAAAGCTCAAATGAACCGGGTACATTCTTACGGATGATATTTTCCTTTTTTGCTCCATGCTGGATTAGCGTTTGGTATGCGCCGGAGTAAAGCGCCTCGGTAACATCTTCATTCCATTCGGACACCACGATTGCAAACTTTCGGGAACTAATATCCTGAATGTTTTTGGAGCTGTATTCACTTAGGCTTTTGTTTGCAGTTGCCATTGATTTTGTGTTTTTGAAAAGGATTTAAAACAAAAAAAGAGCAAGACCCGGGGCCTTACTCTTCTAGTATGCATACAAAGGAAGCATTACTTAGCGGCAAGGCCTTCTAAGCGAGCTTTATGTTTTCGTGCAGCAGAATACTCGAATGACTCGTAGTATTTCTCCTCAATTTCTGTGTAGGTAGCGATTGCATCGGCAATTTTTCCAGACTCTTCTTGAGCTACTGCCAACTTAGCCAAATACTTTGGTGTAGTGTATTTGTTTTCGTTGGTACGGGCCGCTTTGGTATAGCTGGAAATAGCTGCATCGATATTAGCTAGTTCCAAATTCGCATCTCCGATTAAAGAATACGCTTTGGCCTGAACCAAATAATCGTCAGAAGAAAAATCTTCCAAATGCTCCAATGCCTCGGCAAATTTCTTTTCAGAAAGATAAATTGAACCGATATAGAAGTTAGCCAAATTAGCCGCGTCAGTTCTAGGATAATCTTCTACAATAGAAAGAAGGCCTTTGTTGATACCGTCACCGTTCAAGGCAAAATCAATGCTGTCCTGCTCATAGAAATATACCGCCTGGAACATTTCTTCCTGAGCTTTCTCGTTTTGATTGGCGGTATTGATCTGGAAGAATAAGATTCCTCCTATCAAAATCACTGCAGCTGCTAAAACTCCAGCTAATATTTTGCTATTCTTTTTCAAAAAAGCCTCACCTCTGCCGATTTGCTCTGCAATGACTTCTGGATTTTCCAAAAGTTCATTTTCGTGTGCTTTTTTAGATTGCTTAGTTGCCATTGTTACTCGATTTTCGGTCGCAAATATACGGTTTTTATCAAATTCACAAGCCCAAACAAAAAAGCCATGAAGTAAGAAAGACTTCATGGCTTTCGAGGGAGCTTTTTGAATTTATTCCATCACGAAAGGATAGTCTTCCTGAACATATACGGCCTTGAAGGCATCCATTCCATCAGGCCAAGGAGATTCTTCAGCAAATTTCACTGCTTCATCTACCTGCTTTTTTACTTTTTTAACCACAGCTTCGATCTCTTCCTCAGACATTAATTTATTGTCACGGATAGTTTTTAAAACCTGCTCGATCGGGTCACGCTGCTTGTATTCTTCCACTTCCTCCTTGGTTCTGTACTTTTGAGGGTCAGACATGGAGTGGCCTTTGTATCTATAGGTTCTGAATTCCAACAAAGTTGGTCCATCACCTCTTCTTGCTCTTTCTGCTGCTTCTGCCACTGCTTCATGAACAGCTTCCACGTCCATTCCATCTACTGGGAAAGAAGGCATATCGTATCCCTCACCAATTTGGTACAATTCAGTGACATTGGAAGTTCTAGCTACAGAAGTACCCATAGCATAGCCATTGTTTTCAATGACGAAAATGACTGGAGTCTTATAAAGCATTGCTAAATTAAATGCTTCGTGCACAGCACCCTGACGAACAGCACCATCACCCATGTAGCAAATTGCTAAATTTTTGGTGCCCATGTATTTTTCGGCAAAGCCTATTCCAAGACCCATAGGTACCTGAGCGCCTACAATTCCATGACCTCCGAAGAAATGTCTTTCCTTATCGAAAATGTGCATGGAACCACCTTTTCCTTTGGTTGTACCGGTAGCTTTTCCAAAAAGTTCAGCCATTACAGCACCCGGATCGGTTCCCAATCCCAGTGGATGCGCATGGCATCTGTAGGCAGTAATCCACTTATCGTCTTTTGTCAAAGCGGAAATAGATCCCGAAGCGCAAGCCTCTTGACCAATATATAGGTGACAGAATCCTCTGATTTTTTGCTGACCATACAATTGCCCGGCTTTTTCCTCAAACCTTCTCATCAAGAGCATGCTTTCATACCAGTAAGCATAGGTTTCTTTGGAATATTTTACTTTGGACTTAGTCGCTGCAGTTTTCTTTGCCATATCGTGCTAATCAAAATATGCTATTTTAGGCCCCAAATATAGCAATCCCGACCTAAAAATCAGGCCACCGCTAAAATAATTCCCGATCCCATGCTTCTGGAGTCCATTGATTTAATCCAGTTTAAAAACCATCTCAAAACCAATCTCAGGTTTAGTCCGGGGATTAATTGTATCGTAGGGCTCAATGGTAGCGGGAAAACGAATATTCTGGATGCTATCCACTATTTGTCCCTGACCAAAAGTGCGGTTCAAAGCAGCGATACCTTAAACATTTCTCACGACTTGGACTTTTTTTCCATCATTGGAAAGTTTCAGGTGGAAAATAAACCATTGGAAGTTCGCTGTTCTTTTGAGGCTGGGAAAAAGAAGCAGATTTTTCAAAATGGAAGCCCTCTTCCCAAAACCTCGGACCATGTAGGAATGATCCCTTTGGTTCTTATTGCCCCGGATGACACGGAATTAATCAAAGGCGGAAGCGAGGGAAGAAGGAAATTTTTTGACGGACTTTTATCCCAACTGGACCATGGATATTTGGATCAATTGATCCGATACCATCATTACCTGAAGCAGAGAAATGCCCTGCTCAAGCAATTTGCGGATACAGGAGGACGAGACCTTACCTTGCTAGGGAGTTATGATCAGGAGTTGATCCGGCTCAGTGTGGAGTTAGCTCAAAAAAGGAAGTTGTTATTGGATGAAATGGCCCCAGTACTCCAAGAATATTACAAAAAGATTTCCTCTGGACTAGAGCAGGTCTCGGTCAATTATGAGACTGAAGCTCTACGCCCTGATTTTGGAGCGTATTTCCATAGCCTTCGGCAAAAGGATCTGATTACCAAAAACAGCAATGCCGGTATTCATAAAGATGATTTCGATTTTCAGATAGGAGGACATCCCATTCGAAAAATCGGGAGCCAGGGACAACAGAAATCTTTCATAATAGCCTTAAAACTTGCTCAATTTGAAATTTTCGAAAAATCGAGAGGGGAAAAGCCACTACTTCTCTTGGATGATATTTTCGACAAGCTGGATGACGAGAGAATCGCCAAATTGATGGAATTGGTTTCTCAGGGGAATTTCGGTCAGATTTTCTTGACCGATGCCAGACCAGAACGATCCAAAACTATCCTAGCTGGCTTAGAATCGGAAGTATTCTATTTTGAGGTGGAAAAAGGTGTGGTCAAAAAGTAAAAAAGAGGCCGAAGCCTCTTTTATCCTATTTCAAACGATATCCAAGATTGAACTCAAAATTGATCGGAAATATACCTCCTGTACCTGTCAAATCGAAGTAATAGATGGGGCCTAAACTTCCCAAAACTGTCCACTTCTCATAAACCTTCTTAAATCCCCAGGTCGGCCCCACTGCCATGCTGTAATTTTCGTTGGTCCGCACATTCCCGGCAATTCTCGGCCCGTAAAATAGGTATCTCAACGCAATGAAATTCCGGCTTCTCCGACCATTCTCAGCAATCTTCCGGATATTATAATAACTTCTTGCCTGAACATCCAAAAAGGGAGCGAGCTGACCCTGAAAACCATTTTCACCATATTCAGTATTCAATTCTGGATAAGAACCATTATAACCTATACCCAAATTTAGTTCAATGGTCTTATTTGTACCAATCGGATTTTCCCAAACAATTCCTGGATTGATTAGGTTAAGCCGAAGCTCTTTTTCAGTTTGACCAAAAGAGGAATAGTTTAGTAAAAAAGCAAAACCTCCAACCAGAATGATCTTTTTACCTATACTGGAAAGAGAGCTTAAAGCGAGATAATCGAAAATCTGTTTTAACACTTTATTGAACTGTGCACTCAAAAAAATAATTGGGAATTGGGAATTGGGAATTGGGAATTCTCATAAAATTTTAAATTTTCCGCCAAATCTAAAATCGTTAAAAACCGTCTGCAATACCCAATATTGGGTATTTTCAGTACTTTTTTGACAAAAAAAGAGGCCGAAGCCTCTTTCTATTATTTCCACAAATCTGCCGGATATTCTCCTTCCTGATGAAGCTTTTTCAGTGCCTCTATCACTACCGGCCGATCCTCGGTATAGGTTACCCCAAACCAGGTTTTGCCTCCAGCAAGGATTTCAAAAGCAGCTTTGCCTTCTTGAATCAGGTTATTGGCAACTGTTGGGATATAGAATTCTGATTTCAAATTTTCTCGATTGGCTGGAAGGAATTTATTCCACATCTCCTCGATGTCCACAAATACATCCGGATGGAATCCCCAGAAGTTCATACTGACGGGCGTATTTTCGGCGATTTCCAAGACTTCTCCCTCACCACGGCTGACGATTTTATCCCCTTCTCTGGAGATGGAGGTTCTTTCCACCATGCCGATCAACTGACCTTTGGAATTGGTCTCACAGACTCCACGGCTAACGGTTCCATTTTCAGAAAGTACGTTTTGAATCGCATAGCCTACCATGGCATGTAGATCTGGCTTTACCTCCTTAGAAAGGAATTTTCCCAATACCTCAAAGGCTTCTTTCCCATAGAAATCATCCGCATTGATCACGGCAAATGGCTCTTGGATGGCATCTTTGGCACAAAGCACGGCATGGGCAGTTCCGTAAGGCTTGGTTCTTCCCCCTTGCTTCAAATGATCCGGAACAAAACTATCCAAAGACTGGATCACCCAATCCACTTCGATTTTTCCTTCGAGCTTGGGCAGAAACTTCTCCTTAGCCACTTCCAAAATTTCCTGACGGACAATGAATACTACTTTTCCGAATCCAGCCCGAATCGCATCAAAAATTGAATATTCTAATATGGTCTCCCCGTTTGGGCCAAAACCGTCAATCTGCTTATTTCCTCCATATCTGCTGCCCATTCCGGCTGCAAGCACAAGAAGTGTTGGTTTATTAGTCATGTATATCTCTTGGTAAAAAACGCTGGCAAAATTAGTTTTTTATCTGCTTTGACCAAACTGGACTTAATTCAAGCCTTAAGTTTCATTTTTACCCAATTTTGATCAGAAATCGATTGATTTTATTTAATCGGGATAAAAAACAACCCATGATCCAATATTTCTTGTGTAAATTTTTTCAATACCGGTTATTTTTTAACCCTATTTTTGATTTTGTTTTAAAAAATATCTTACTTTCATGCCATTATCTCAAAAAACCATTTAACCTATTAACAAAATGAAAAAAATTGAAGCGATCATTCGGACTTCCCGTTTTGATCAAATCCATACCTGTGTTTCAAAGCTTGGAGTGAAATTTCTCTCCTTCTATGAAATCAAAGGGATGGGATTTGAGCATGCCCGACAAGAAATGTATCGAGGCGTGGCCTATGAACCGGCTTACATTCCCAGAACCAAATTGGAAATAGTAGTTCCGGATGATTTATCGGAAGCAGTAATCAAATGCATCCTTTCCGAGGGAAAAACCGGAGAAGTCGGCGACGGAAAAATTTTCGTTTACGATGTCCTCGAAGCTTACCGAATCCGAAACAACGACACCGGAGAAGCTGCCCTTTAATCAAACCTACTCACCTCGAACCTATTTAGACCAATGGAAGAACCAATACAAGACCTATTTACGGTCAATAATCTCTGGATGATGATTGCCACCTTTTTGGTTTTCATCATGCACTTGGGCTTTGCCACTTTGGAAGCTGGACTAACCCGCTCCAAAAACACAGTGAACATTTTGTTCAAAAACACCATCATTCCTGCCATAGGATTACTTACCTATGCCTTGGTAGGATTTAATTTAATGTATCCTGGAGGCGATTTCGCCGGGGCGTTTTTTGGCTTCGCCGGATTTGGACTTGAGCTCCCTGAAGGCTGGGATACCAGCAACTATAACGCTGGCTACACTTACTTTACTGACTTCATTTTCCAGGCTATGTTTGCGGCTACAGCAGCCACAATTGTTTCTGGAGCAGTTGCGGAGCGAGTTAAGTTAGGTCCATTTATCACTTTCTCCATCATCTACGTAGCCATCATTTATCCAATGGTTGGAATGTGGAAGTGGGGAGGAGGATTCTTAAATGCTATGGAAACTCCTTTTTATGATTTCGCAGGATCTACCATCGTTCACTCTGTTGGTGGCTGGGGAGCTTTGGTAGGAGCAATGCTTCTAGGACCAAGATTGGGTAAATACACTCCGCAAGGCATGAAAGCGATTCCAGGCCACAACATTCCCTTGGCAGTAATCGGGGTATTTTTACTTTGGTTAGGCTGGTTTGGATTTAATGGAGGTTCTGTTTTAAGTGCAGATCCAGGACTGGTATCCAAGGTATTTGTAACCACTTCCATGGCTGCCGCTGCTGGTGCTTTTGGTGCCTTGATCGTTTCTTATTTGAAATTCAAAACCTATGATATCACCATGGTGCTTAACGGCATTTTGGCTGGCTTGGTAGGAATCACTGCCGGTGCTGACCAAATGGGAATCATAGATTCTATCATAATCGGATTCGTTGGCGGTGGATTAGTGGTATTTGGCGTGGTATTATTTGACAAGCTAAAAATCGATGATCCTGTGGGTGCCATTTCTGTACACTTGATTGGCGGTATTTGGGGAACCTTGGCTGTTGGCCTATTTGGTGACCTTGCCGGCATGAGTCAGGTGATCTCTCAACTTATCGGAATTGGAGCTACCGCGGTATTATGCTTCGGATCTGCATGGTTAATTTTCTTCACTTTGAAAAAGACAGTGGGTATTCGCGTGGATGAAAAAGAAGAAACCGAAGGACTGGATATCAACGAACACAGCATGAGAGCTTATCCGGATTTTGCTACAAAAGACTGATTAAACTAAACTAACCTTACAAGAAAAAGCCCCGGAAATTGAAAACTTCCGGGGCTTAGTTTTTTTTGATAGTGAATTAATAAGCTGGTTTAAAATGACGGTTTAATACAGAAAGGTACACTTGACTAAACATTGCATAGCACCAATCTCTGAATTCTTCAATTTCGCTCGGCAATAAATACCGAAGGCCTTTTTTTAATTCTCGCTCAAACAAATACTTGCTGAAGCTGACTTTTTGCAAAATGGTCTTCACATATTCTAGCATAGCTTATCTGATTTGGGTTTATTAACTGATTTTAAGGTTACCTACGAAGTCATTTCGGGATATGTTACGTTATTTTGGAAGCTTTAAGAATAGAATTATCCCTATTTTCGCAACCATGATAAAAACGATCATCAGACTCCTATTCGTATGTGCAGCCTTAATTTTGGCAGGCAACGCCTATGGACAAGAAGTACAGATCGAGCTTGGACCGGATGAAATAGGCTTAAATGAGACTTTCACCATCAAGGTGACATTATCAGACGATAAGATTAAGTCCTACGATCAATTTCCCGAGATTCCGGGATTTCAAAAACAGGGCATTTCCCAATCCTCTTCCATGAATATTATCAACGGAAGAATGAGCAGCTCCAATAGTATCATTCAATACTATAAGCCCTCAAGAAAAGGGCAATTTACTCTAGGGAATTTTTCCATTTTGATCAACGGAGAGTCCTATGCTTCGGCAGGAAAAAGAATTACTGTGACAGATGCTGTAAGCTCCCAAGCGTCGGGTGGAGATGTATTTGACCCCTTTGCGGACTTTTTTGGAAGAAATGCGGAAGAACCTGAATACATCGAATTGGAAGATGACGCCTTTTTCTCGGTCTCTGTAGATAAGGATGAGGTTTTTGCAGGTGAAGGCTTTACGGTAAATATTGCCTTTTACATGTCTGAGCAAAACCAGGCACCTTTTCAGTTTTATGAACCCGGAAGACAATTGGATGCAATATTGAAAAGAATCAAGCCCGGAAATGCCTGGGAGGAAAACTTCAATATCACGAATATCGAACCCCAGGTAGTCGACCTAAACGGGAAGCGTTGGCAAAAATTCAAGGTCTATGAGGCGACATTTTTCCCATTCTCTGAAGGAAAAATAGAAATTCCCAGAGTGCCTTGGGAAATGATCAAATACAGAGTGGCGAAAAATCCAACCTTCTTTGGCGCCAATAGGCAGGAAGATTTCAAAACTTTCTACTCCTCTGCCAAAACCATCACAGTAAAGCCTTTGCCCCCTCACCCACTGAAAAACGAGGTAAGCGTTGGGGTATACCAGCTTCGAGAAAACATTTCAACTTTGGAAGTAGAAACTGGAAAAGGATTCAATTACAATTTTGGAATCAACGGTGTAGGAAACATCAATTCCATCGCAGAACCCAAGCGTCTTCCTGGCCCAAATCTTAATACCTACGATCCTAACGTGAGGCAACAAATCAACCGGGGCTACGGTCGAGTTTCTGGGATAAAGGAATACAATTATTTCGTAACTCTCAATGAGGCAGGGGAATACAATCTCAAGGACTACTTCAATTGGATTTATTTTGATCCGGTGAGGGCAGTTTATGACACCCTTCGTCCAGAGGCAAAAATTATTGTTTCGGGCGAGTCCAAAGTCAATCAAGCCCTATCGGCCCAAAGGCTGGGTGGCTTATATGATCGAATTTCTACGGAAAACAACCAGTTTTCAAACGAGAAATATAAATACTATTTTACGACCGCAATCAACCTGCTCCTACTGGGAGCAGTGATCTTACTCTCGGTCCTGATAATTAGAAAAAAATAATGGGCAATTCATTTGGAAGGCTTTTCAGGGTCACCACCTTTGGTGAATCACACGGAAAAGCTTTAGGAGCAATCGTTGAAGGTTGCCCTGCTGGATTGGAATTGGATGAGGCAAAAATCCAAAAGGAAATGCAACGCCGTAAGCCAGGACAATCCAAAATCACTACGCAGCGGAAAGAAGAAGACGAAATCGAAATCCTTTCCGGAGTTTTTGAAGGAAAAACAACAGGGACTCCAATCGGAATTGTCATCAAAAACGCTGACCAGAAGAGTAAGGACTATTCCCATATCGCAGACAAATTCCGCCCCTCTCATGCCGATTATACCTATTTCGAAAAATACGGAATCCGTGATTACCGGGGAGGAGGAAGATCCAGTGCCAGAGAAACAGCTGCCAGAGTAGCTGCTGGGGCTATCGCCAAGCAATTTTTAGCAAGCAAAGGAATCAAATTCAACGCCTTTGTCTCCCAGGTTGGTGACCTGACTTTAGAAAAACCCTATCAGGAATTAAACCTTGACTTAGCAGAGGAAAACATCGTCAGATGCCCTGATCCAGAAATGGCCGAAAGGATGATTTCCTTGATCGATTCAGTCAGACTGGATCGTGATACCATTGGTGGAGTCATCACTTGTGTCATTCAAAATACCCCAGTGGGATTGGGAGAACCTGTTTTTGATCGCCTCCATTCAGAGTTAGGAAAGGCCATGCTTAGCATCAATGCCGTAAAAGGATTTGAGTACGGAAGTGGATTTGAAGGAGTGAAAATGAGAGGCTCCCAGCATAATGACACCTTTGCTCAAAAAGATGGAAAAGTCCATACGCTTTCGAATCATTCCGGGGGAATCCAGGGTGGAATCAGTAACGGTGAGGATATTTATTTCCGGGTAGCTTTTAAACCAGTTGCCACAATTATGCAGGACCAGGAATCTGTAAATGAAGCCGGAGAAAGTGTCACGGTAAGTGGAAAAGGACGTCACGATCCATGTGTAGTGCCACGAGCAGTACCAATCGTGGAGGCTATGGCCGCCTTGGTCATAGCTGACTACCTTCTTTTGTCCAAAACCAATAAACTTGAAGATATATAAACTACGACATGTTGAAAAAAATACCCTTACATACTCAGATCATCATAGGATTGGTTTTAGGCTTGATTTACGGAATCACAGCCATTAAAACCGGCATTCCTGCATGGCTTACCTTGGATTGGATCAAACCTATTGGTACTATTTTCATCAATGGCTTAAAAATGATAGCAATGCCCTTGGTATTGGCCTCTCTGATTATCGGGGTTTCCAACTTGGGTGATATCTCCAAATTGAGTCGAATCGGTGGAAAAACAATCATTACCTTCTTGATTACAACCGTAATAGCCATCTGCACCGGTCTTTTGCTGGTAAATGTACTGGTACCTGGAAAAGGCCTACCAGCTGAAACCCGGGAGAATTTGATGAAAATGTATGAAGGTGATGCAGGACAGAGAGCACAAGCGGCGGCTGAATTGCAGGAGCAAAGTCCTCTTCAACCCATAGTGGATATGGTTCCTCAAAACCTTTTTCAAGCCACTACAGACAATGCGGCAATGCTTCAAGTGGTGTTTTTCGCAATCATTGCAGGTATAGCCCTTCTTCAGATCCCTAAATCCAAAGCGGACCCTGTTATTACTTTCTTCGACGGATTCAATGACGTGATCATCCAAATCGTCAATTATGTCATGCTGATCGCTCCTTATGGTGTGTTTGCTTTGATGGCTTCCCTGATCGTAGAAATCGCAGGAGATAATCCAGATGCTGCGGTAGACCTATTATTGGCTTTGCTTAAGTACAGTTTGATTGTCTTGGGAGGTTTGTTCTTTATGATGCTGGTGATTTATCCACTTCTCCTGAAAAGTTTTACCAAGGTCAAGTACGCAGATTTCTTTAAAGCAATTCGTCCAGCTCAATTATTGGCGTTTTCAACCAGTTCCAGTTCCGCTACCCTTCCGGTAACTATGAAACTTACGGAGGAGGAATTGGGTGTTTCTGAAAACATCACCAGTTTCGTTTTACCGCTAGGAGCTACAATCAATATGAACGGAACCAGTCTTTACCAAAGTGTGGCGGCAGTTTTCATTGCCCAAGCTTTAGGTATGGATTTGAGCCTTTCCCAGCAATTGATGATCGTATTGACTTCGACTTTGGCTGCCATCGGATCGGCTGGCGTTCCGGGTGCAGGTTTGATTATGCTGATTGTGGTATTAGAATCCATTGGAGTTCCAGCTGCTGGAATCGCGTTAATTATGGCTCCTGATAGAATTTTGGATATGTTCCGAACTGTCGTAAACGTAACTGGAGACGTGGTGGTAACCACCGTGGTGGCAAGTACAGAAGGAGAACTTCCCGAAGGAATGATCCGAAAAAATAATCCGCTCACTGCCAATGAAAGTGTGCAGGAGGAATCCTAAAAAATGAAAGCCTGGAAAATTTCCAGGCTTTTTTCATTAATAGTTTTTCAAAAAGCTTACGAGCTTCTCAAACTCCGAATCCGTGATTGCGGGGAAGTTTGCAATTCTGAAACTGGTCGGTTTCAAAGGTCCATAACCACTTCCCATTTGCATGCCTTCTTTTTCAGCAGCTTTTTTCACAGAAGAAATCAATTCCTCTGTTCCTGCAATTGCCATCACAGTCGTACTTCTAGTATCAGCATTATCCACAAGCATCCTTAGGCTTTTGGATTGAGCGATGGTGTTTTCCAACCTCGACATTCTATCTCTTAATTTTGCATCGATATGCTGGATTTCAGGGATGTCTTTTAGCACTCGATTGAGCAAATAAATCCCCAAAACATTGGGAGTATAGTGCGTTTGATATCCAGCTGCATTTTCTAAGATAAAACTTAGACTGTTGTAGCGGCCTTTTTCTCCTTTTCGCTGTACTTTCTCAATTGCCTTGGGGGAGACTATCAAAATCCCCAGGCCTGCTGGAAGCCCAAAGCATTTTTGAACGGAAGCATACCAAATATCAGCTAAGGAAAAGTCCAATTCTATTCCTGCCATGGAAGAGGTGGTATCGACAGCAATCATCTTTTCAGGGAACTTCTCTCCAATTGCCTCAATAACCTTCATTGGAACTTGAGAAGCATTAGCAGTCTCGTTTTGGGTGATGGCAATCAGATCAAACTCCTCAGCTATTTCTAATCCAGCAACATCTAAGAATTGATTGGCTTCGATTTTTAAACCTGAAGTTGATGGGATAATATGCTTGGCAAATTCAATCCACTTTTTCCCAAAGGAACCTGAGTAAATATGAAAGCTTGCCTCCTCGACTACAGATTGGGAAATTATCTCCCAATTCTCCGTGGCACTTGAGGTAAACAAAAGCTTGTAATCCTTCGACATGTGGAGTTTTTCACGCATCAGTTGTTCAGTTTCCTGATACAAGTGCATGAATGCACCACTTCTGTGGTTAGCACTTAAAATCCCCTCTTGATAAGCCTCCTGCATGTAGCGAGGCAAGGCATCATATACTTTGGATGGCCCGGGTGCGAACGTGATCATAGTTCAGGAGAATTTAGAAAATACAAAACGCCGAGTTCATAACCTTTCAGTCCCAAACCTGAAATCATCCCCACACAGGATTTGGAAATGATGCTCTTATGACGGAATTCTTCTCTCTTGTAAATATTGGAAATATGGACTTCCAAAGTAGGGGTAGTCACTCCTGCAATGGCATCCGAAATGGCTACTGAAGTATGTGTATATCCTCCGGCATTCAGAAGAATGGCATCAAATTCAAATCCGACTTCGTGGATTTTATTGATCATTTCTCCCTCTACATTGCTTTGGAAATAATGAAGTTCAACTTGAGGAAAGCGCTTTTTTAGATTTTCGAAATAATCTTCGAAAGTTTCGCTTCCATAAATCTCAGGCTCTCTTTTCCCCAAAAGATTGAGGTTGGGCCCATTGATGATTTGAATTTTCAATTTGGGATAGGTTTAATGCACTTACCAAAGTTACAGACTCCCTTCAAGCTTCCAACTTTACTCCCTCTTTTCCTTTATTCTAAAAAGATAAGCCAGCGTAAATTCAAGATTGGTAGATCGCATATCAAAAATCCTATCCTGAGATTCCGGATTGGTAAAATCAAAAGAAAAACGCACCTCTCCGGCTATCGTGCTTTTTCCAAAAAGCTTGGAAATCCCCGCACCAGCCGTCAAACCATACATCAGACTGTTTGGATCGTCTGCAGCCTCGCCGTAAGTCGGAAGTTCGGGAGGATTGATTCCTGAAAACTCTCTCACCACATCTTCTGCTTGAGTCAAAAACCCAAAATGCGGTCCAAATTTGATTTGAAATCTCCCCGATCTTCCTGCAAAAAAGCTGGCCAAGAGCGGAAATTTCATGTAGGTAAACTCAGTCTGATTCAGTTGACTGTCGTCATTGAATTGTCTAAAGCCCAATTTAATCTGTTGGGCATTGAGCTCAATTCCTGCATTTTTTGCATTGAAATATTCCAAAACCAAGGCAAATGTCGGTGCTCCAATCCCATCTACCGACCTGCTTCTAGTCCCAGCCGTGGCTTGGTAAGAATAGGATGAAGTAGCATATCCTCCCCTGATTCCTATGCTCAGCTGGGCAACTGCCCCCAAGGGCAGGGTCAATAGAAATAGGGAAAGTAGAATTTTATTCATGCCCAAAATAAAGCAATTCAATCGTTCAGAACTATTTCTGATTGAGGATAAAAGTCCCTGATACAATTTCTCCATCAACTCCCAACCCTCTCAACTCGACCACAATCGGTCCATCTGAATCATTAGTAAAAAAAGAAATTGTCACTTCCCCTTTCTCGTCAGCGATCAGATAAGGATTCCAATAAAGTGTCTGCCTATCGTCCTTTTCTATGGTTTCCTTGAGCTGATCATAATCCAGGATGATGAAATTACTCTGGGGCTGGTACCCTTGAATCACAAATTGATTGATCCCAGGCATTCCGGAAAGGTCTTTAGGATCAAGATTATCCTTGGTATACACCGCAATCACACCATTTCGACCCTGATCTCCAAGCATGGGAGAGATCCGAGTCACCACTTCAACTCTATCTATATCGAAAGGATTGATCCCTCTTAAATTATCTGCAGCATTGGACCCAGACGCAGCCCCCAGAATACTTCCATTGAGCATGACGAGTGGCTCCATCGAAGACCCTGCAGATACCGCCCCACCACGGATTCGAATTTGTTGGATCCCAGTAGACCCTACGTTATTTACTCTCATACTGGGCACTTGACTGGAGAGACTGTTGACCAAATCTGTGTTTACTCCCGTTTTGGTTAAATCCTCACCCTTCACCACAAAATCTGGTTCTCCATAAATAGCTCGCTTAGTCTGTGGGGTTGAATTTTCAGAATTTTTTGGTTCCACTTCGGGCTCGACTGGAACTGTTCGGACTGGCTTGGCAAGAATGGTGATTTTTGGGAATTCCGGATTGATCGGTAAAGAAACCGGAGCCTTGAGTGGCTCTTCAATCTTGACCTGAAGTGGTTTACCTTTTTTATCCAAGGCCGAAATAGCCATTTTCATGGGGCCATAAAACTCCATATCCTCCACCAAGAAGGTCCCGTCACTTCCAGACTCCATATCTATCATCCCCTGGAAATCATTGACAAAGGCAGTCACCTCTGCGGAAGTTCCTTTACCCTTATCGTCAGTTACTTTTCCTTCCAGTCGTAGGCTTTTCTCAATCGAATAGGAAAACCGATCCAATCCCAGATTTTCTGGAACTTGCTGAAGATTCAAGGCTTCACTCATCTCAAGATTTCGCTGGATAGGAACCAATTGACGGGCATCCCAAACCCCTAAGGAAAGGGTAGCCGGTATGGCACGCCCTCCTTCTCCTGAGACTTTCAAAGTCAAGGTGACTTTCTCTCTTGTTCCAAAGTTGGGCCTATCCGCCTTTAGGTTAACTCCCTGATTGGTCCAGTTGCTCACAGCTTCCTCAGGGGCAATTCTTTTGTAAGGATCAAGAATGGTAAGGGTCTGCAGATAATATTGTCCAGGCCCATAATTACGCATCCAATTCGTATAAGCACGGAGAAAATACTTTTCCTCAGCCATAGAATCTGGCAAGTAAAAATCTCCCACCACGATCCCATCTCGAATAGGGAATTTCTTTTCAATGACCAAATCCCGCTCCGGGTTAATGATCTCCACATGCAAAACCTTGCTGAGTTCGTCTCTTAGGTAAGGATTGCCATAGGCAAGGTAGCCTTTGAAAAAAATCTGATCACCTGCATAGTAATAGGGCTTGTCGGTATGGAGGTAGACTTTTTCTTGATAATTCTTCGCTGTTTTGGCTAAATCCTGAAGCTGAATCGCTTTTTCGGCATTGTAGTCTAAAGGCAAAAGATTGGAAACCCGCTTCCTGTCCATATCTCCTGAGAAGACTACATCCTGAGGATTAAGTACCATTCCATTTTCTTTGATTTTCACTTTTCCTCCATTCACTTCCAACCAAGAAATGGGATAAGGGGCGTCCTTATAGGTATTGGCTTGGGCAAATCCTTTTTGGTAATGGATTTCTATTCTTCCTTTTAGGTTTAGAAAATACGTCCCGGGAGGACTTGTAGGAGTCACCAAAGGGTCAGCTTTGTATGGAACCACTGATTTTCCCAATTCATTGGCAAAAATATCCGAGCGCATATTCATGCTCGCCGATCCCCCAGCCTTATCCCCATAGAGGTAAAAACCTTCCCTCTCCGCAGTTCCATTCAATAGGGACCGAAACATATTCATGGGAGATTTCCGATATACATCAGCCCGGTTCTTTTCCCAAGTAGATCGTTGTGTCTCAGATTCAGGCTTCATCTCCTCAAACCTTGCGGCACCGACTATCTTAAAACTTGTCGGAGAATCATAAAAGTCTTTCAGGTTGAATGTGATTTTATAACCCAGATACAAGTTTTCGATTTCAATCGGCAGATCGGCTTTTGCCAAAAAAGCGTTTTTTTCTTCAGAAACAGGGAAATCAATTACCCATGGATTTAAAATCTGAGTTCGTGTAGCGGCTTCATCGATTCCGATAAACAGATTCTGAAATTTCCGAAGGTCCCTTTCCCAAGTTTTATCCCGAGAGGCCTTGATCTCCACATCAGTCAATTCCTGAGCAAATGGCTTCAGGTTAATGTTTACAGTAAGTTTTCCCCCAGCGCTTAGCGTAACACTTTTGGTTTCTGCGATATAGCCTAAAAAAGAAAATCCCAACTCGATCGGCCCTGCCTCCAAACCCGAAAGCGTATAGGAGCCATCCATGTCTGTGACCGTGGAAATCGTCGTATTGTTGACAAAGACATTACAGAAGGGCAAAGTTTCTCCTGTCTCAGCATCTTTTATAATACCTGTGATGGTTCCAGTCTGGGCAATTCCATGCAAGCAGAAAAGGAAAAGAAGTGTGATTAGAGATAAATATTTTTTCACAGTAAAAGTTGGTTTGGTTCAGTTTGAAGATTCAAATTAAGCGAAGCCTAAAGATTAATTCGGCTGATTGAGGACAAAAGTTCCATAAATCGGCTGTCCAAGATTAGTAATCCCCCGAATTTCAATCAAAATAGGTCCAGGAAGTTCATTTAATTCAAACTCAATAGGGATGGAAAGTCTTGATCCGTCACTGATCAGCAAAGGATTCCAATAAAGAGTAGGACGGTAGGGTACAAGGAAAGGGAATGATTTTCTGCTTTCTTCTGCATCAGAAAAAGGAACAGTCTTGGAGAATCCGGTAAGTTTAAAAAGCGAGTAGTTATTCATATTGGCCCGCTGCTGCTCCCCAGTTTTCAAAATGATGGAGATCACCCCATTTCTTCCCAAATCTCCATACTGAGGCACCAAGCGCCTTAAGACTTCCACTCGCTCAATATTAAACACATTGACACTTTCGAAGACATCATAAACGCTTCGACCTCCCCCACCACCTAAAAGTGTTCCAGAACTTCCGTTTGCCGGTGCTCCATTGATCAACACCAAAGGTTCTCCACCTCTAAAGCTTACAGAAACATTCGGAGGACTTCCATTGATTCTCATTCCAGCTACTTGAGCCGAAAGCGCGTAGAGGAACTGGATGGTTGTCCCGACAACATTCATATTTTCAGTCATGACCACTTTATCTGGTCTGCCATAAATCATCGGCCCGATTGAATTTTCTTTCTTTTCTTCTACCACAGCCTCCTCTAGCAGAATTTCTCCCTCTTGGATAGGCTTTACTGGCTGAATATTTGGATCGGGTTGAATTCCTCTTCTAACCACAGCAGGGAATTTTCGATTTTCCAAAACTTCCTGCTTGGGATAGGATTTTAAATCCAACTCAATTGTCCGAATTGGCTTCCCAGATTGGACAGTCGATGCCTGGAGAGATATCTCAAAATCCCCTTGAAAATTAGAGGCAGGAAATGAAAACTCCCCTTCTTTTTCAGATTTGACAGTTCGTATATCTTCGTATCCATTGATAAAGGCTTTGACAGAACCTTGGATAGGCGTCCCTGTATCGTCCAGCAATTGGCCTTCCAATTCAAATCCCTTTTCTACAGGATACTTGAAGCTTTCAATAGTTCCGATTGGCATTTTGGGAAGAAAACTTTGCTCGATGCTTTGGGGCTCTGGCACATAAACGGCCTGATTTAGATCCAAAACGGAAACAGATAAATTGGCCTGAATAGGTGAGCCATTCTCATCCACTGCCATGATATTCAATTTGACCTTTTCTCCTCCCTTGTAGGTTGCCTTATCGGAAAAAACTCCAACTCTAAAGGATTCCTTGGGAATAGTGGAAGCTTCAGGCTGGCTCTGGTGATCTAAAATCTGAATAGGGATTAAAGCTTCGCCCTGTTTGTAATTCAGTCCCCAAGCGGTATTGGACCTGAGATAAAAATTACCCGTCTCCGATAAATCAGGAAGAGCCAAATGTCCCTCACTATGTCCATCCTTGATCTCAAAAACCTGATGCATCCACACATATCCGGTAGAGTCCAGTAATTCTACATGGAGAACCTTACTCAATTCCTCCACCATCAGGGGATTCCCATAGTTGAGATAGGCTTTGAAATAGATGTTTTCTGCTGGCCAATAATGCCTTCGATCCGTATGGACATACAAGCGTTCTTGCATGACCTCAACATTCTTTTCCAGATTGGCCAGTTTGGTCAGACGGTCTGCATTAAAATTTGAGGGTACACCAAAGATGGGATTAAGATATGCAAATGCGCCACCGAGCTTAAGGTCAGTTAAGGATGTTGGAGCCCCATTGATTTTCACTTCAAGGTTTTCTCCCGAATAATCCAAAACCCCTTTCATATCAGTCCCTAAATCCACCTGAATTGGTTTGGAAAAGCTCAGTAAGTAATCCCCTCCATTTGGTCCAAATGCTACTTCTGGATTGGGATTGGATGAAAAATTTTCGGCCTTTCCTTCCATCAACATGGAAAGATAATTCTGAGGACTACGCTGAAACGCCGCCAATCTGGCCTTACGTCTTTCAGCCTCTAGGCTTTCTTCTCGGGGTAATTCAAAGTAAGTGACGGTCTGCTGAATTTTTTCCCCAGAACCCAAAATAAAGGGCTGGAAATAGATCGATACCAGATATC
This sequence comes from Algoriphagus boseongensis, assembly GCF_004362805.1. Taxonomy (GTDB): domain Bacteria; phylum Bacteroidota; class Bacteroidia; order Cytophagales; family Cyclobacteriaceae; genus Algoriphagus; species Algoriphagus boseongensis. The sequence continues at coordinate 621,681 of NZ_SNYF01000006.1, read as the reverse complement.
CAGTTTCCTTATTTGTGAAAAAAAGTGGCCCAACAGAGGCTATTTTATAGGTTTTGTCAGGCTGAGATTCAAAAATCAGCTTGTCGGGATTTAAGAAATGAACGCTTTCGTCTTTGATGTCCTTTCCCACAAAAGCTTCCCGAACTTCATCTTCTAATTTGGAAAGTTTGGACTTAGACAATTGGTCTGAGGCTGAGGCAAAGGAGCTTTCTGGACTAAGTTTCAAATCCAAATCAAGAGGAACTCCTGCTTTGACGACCACCTTGTTTTCCAAAGTTTCCCAGCCATATCCTCTAACCTGGATTACCCATTTCCCCTCCGGTATACCCGTCAAAATGAATTTCCCGGTGGAATCAGAAAAGGCTTGATAAGTCGTATTGGGAATGAAAACATGAAAATCTACCAAAGCATCTCCAGTTAATTCATTGCTGAGGGTACCGGTTATTTTGGAAGTCTGAGAAAAACCCAGTTGGATGAAAAAAAGGAAAAAAAGAGTAAAAAACGATTGTCGCATAAATCCGAATTAGGTTTCAAAACCACCTTGGGGGAACAAGATAAAAAAAAAGCTCCATTTAGGAGCTTTTAGTTTACTTTTTCAAAATTCAGAGGAGGCATTATTCTGAATCCAAATCGTCCCGATCTTTCAGCTTTTTATCCTCCACATTTTTATTCAAAAACTCATTAATCTTGTCAATAGATAGCGTAGAAGAAATCTCTCCAAAAGAGTTGATTTCCATCTTAAACCCTTTGAGTTCCTCATGAACTTTTGGGTCAGCTTCTTTTTTCTTTTTCTTAGTCATATCAGGCTACAACAGTCAAAGTATCTAATGCAAAACGAATTCGTTTGGCCACTTCTACAGAACCCAAGATAGCAAAAACTTCCATCAAATCGGGCCCACCACCCATTCCGGTCACTGCCAATCGGACAGCTTGCATCACTTTGCCCAACTTGATTCCTTCTGCTTCGGCAGTGGATTCCAAAAGGCTTTTCGCAGTCACTGCATCAAAGTTTCCGGTAAATCCATCCAATGCGACCGAATAGCTACTCAGCACTTTCACCGCATCGACATTCCATTTTTTAGTAGCTACCTCCTGATCAAATTCAGTCGGAGCCACCATCACAAAGCGGCTTTCCTTCCACAGTTCATCAGGGAAAGTCACCCGGTCTTTGACCAAGGAAATAATGGCAAAAGCCTTTTCCAATGGAATTTCTATATCCTCCATTTGAGCCGATGCCGTCAAAAACTCAACTAATTCAGAATTTGGCTTAGATCTTAGGTATTGTTCATTGAACCATTTAGCCTTTGCAATGTCAAACTTGGTTCCTGACTTCCCGATTCGCTCCACAGAGAATGCTTCCACCAATTCCTCCAAGGAAAAGATTTCCCGATCATCTCCGGGATTCCAACCTAGAAATGCCAGAAAGTTCAGGAAGGCATCTGGCAAATAGCCTTGCTCACGGAATCCAGGGGATTTTTCTCCCGAGAAAGGATCTGTCCAATTCAATGGGAAAACAGGGAAGCCCAATTTATCCCCATCGCGCTTGCTGAGTTTTCCGTTTCCATCCGGCTTCAGCAAAAGCGGCAAATGTGCAAACTGAGGCATCGTATCTTCCCATCCAAAAAACTTGTAAAGCAACACGTGCAAAGGTGCGGAAGGCAACCATTCCTCTCCCCGGATCACATGGGTAATTCCCATCAAGTGATCATCCACGATATTTGCCAAGTGGTAGGTAGGCATGCCGTCTGACTTCATCAACACTTTGTCATCCAAAGTAGAGCTATGCACCATCACCCAACCTCGAATCATATCATTTAAGCGAACATCCTCTTTCAAAGGGATTTTCACCCGGATCACATAGGGATCACCGGATTCCAATCTAGCCTTCACTTCTTCCGCGGGAAGTGTGAGGGAGTTTTTCATCTGAGTACGGGTGATGCCATTGTACTGAGGCTGAACGACACGTGCAGCAGTTAAGCGCTCTCGCATGGCTTCAAGCTCCTCTGCTGTATCAAAAGCATAGTAGGCATGACCTTTCTCAATCAAGTCCAAGGCGTACTGCTTGTACATTTCCTTGCGCTCAGATTGTCTATAAGGCCCTACGTCGCCTGGCTTCCAAGGGCTTTCCTCAGGAGCAATTCCCAGCCATTCCAAGGATTCTTTGATGTAATCCTCTGCGCCAGGCACAAATCTGCCCTGATCGGTATCCTCAATTCGGAGAAGGAATTTCCCTCCCATTTTTTTGGCAAAAAGGTAATTGTATAAGGCGGTGCGGACTCCTCCGATATGGAGTGGTCCTGTGGGAGATGGGGCGAATCGTACGCGAACTTCTCTAGACATGGGAATCAAATTCTGGACAAATAACCCGAAAAACCGGGCACGGGTTTCTAGAAATCAGGGGGCAAAGATAGGGAATTGTGGAGGAAAGGGAGAAGGATTGGAAAAGAAGGAAGTCAGGTCCTGAAAAAAATATAATTCAAGAAGAGTTTAGGCTTCACGAAATAAATGAGATTCAGCTTAATGCGATAATCTAAAACGTAATTGGTGTATATTTACACCAAATATTCACAACTATGGCACGACAAACAATAACAGTAACTGAACCGAATGATCGCTGGTTGAAACAGAAAATTGAGGAAAATGAATATGCCAGCAAAAGTGAATTAATCAATGATCTTATCCGCAGACAGAGAGAGCAGGAATCAGAACGAAATTGGCTTAGAAGCGAACTGATCAAAGGGGAAAAAAGTGGCTTATCCACTAAATCAATGGCTGAGATTCTGGAAGAAGCCAAAAAACGGTCTGAATAAATCCTATGCCGTATTCACTTAGTCTTCAGGCTGAGGAAGACCTGATACAAATCTACATTTACGGATTGCATAGGTTTGGAGAAATTCAAGCTGAGCGCTACTTCCATTCCCTGGAAAAAACCTTTGAAAGGATAGCCAAAAATCCTGAAATGTACCCCATGGCTGATGAAATAAGGGTTGGCTATCGATTTTGTGTACACGGGTCACATACCATCTATTTCAAAGAATCAGAGCAAATTCAGATCATTCGAATAATCGGAAGACAGCAGTTCCCTTGATTATCATAGAAAGTCCTAATAAAATTGCACCAACAGCTCCTACATATCCTTTCATTTTAGCTACTCTTCCCATTGGATCCTTTTCCATTATTGAATTTTCTTTTTTTAAATAAATCAAAAATGAAACTCCAAAAACAAGAATCCCCAAACCTAAAATTATGAATTTCATTTTTTCCTTGATTTTGGCAATTCAAGGTGTAATTAAAAAATTCAACTAATTCTATCAGTTTTCTTTATTACACAAAAGAGAGTTTAATTTAAGGAATTATGGAAGATTAAATCTTCCTTTCCAACCAAGCCAAAATCCCGAACCAAAATAAAAACTTCACCGCTAGTCCGAGAAATAGGTACAGGATCCAGGAATCTGGTGAGACTCCGGGGAAGAGCTGTTCCAAGTCTGAGTCGATCTCGATATTCCAGCCTGAAAAAAGCCCCTCACTGGCCAAGTAGGCCATATAGCCCGAGCATACGGCTAAAATTACCAAAAGGACTTGTGCGATTCGAAGGAAGGTTTTACCCAGAATGGCGCCGGGATCGGTGAAAGAAATGGAGGGGTTCATAGCTGGATCGTTTGGTACAAGTTACCCAAAACCAAAAAAGGAACCCAGATTTGGGTTCCTTTTTTATCTTTCTTACCAAGCGACTTAGTGCTTGTGTACGATTTTTTCCTTGATTCTCGCAGCCTTACCCTGACGACCTCTCAAGTAGAACAGACGTGCTCTTCTTACTTTACCTTGTCTTACTAGGTCGATTTGCTCGATAGAAGGGGAGATGATTGGGAAGATACGCTCTACACCAACTCCGTTAGAAACTTTTCGAACGGTGAAAGTCTCTCCGTTTGAATTAGGGTTTTTACGCTGGATCACAGTTCCCTGAAACTGCTGGATACGCTCCTTGTTACCTTCTTTGATTCGTACGTGTACGTTGATGGTATCACCGGCTTTGAAAGAAGGGAATTTAGCTCTTGCTTCGCTGTATTCCGCTTCTACAATTTTCATTAGATCGCTCATAGCTTTATGTTTTTATGCTTTCGCAGTGCACCGCCGCAGCGGTTTAAATGAATTACGTTGTTAAAATCCTGTCTCGCCTATTCCCAACCTGTGCCCTTGAGCAGATCAGGTCGTTTTTCTTTGGTTCGGCGAACCGACGCTTCAAATCTCCATTCGCTTATCTTGGCTTCATGTCCTGAGAGCAACACTTCAGGAACATTCATTCCCTCGTACTCGGCAGGCCGGGTATAAACCGGTGGAGCCAGCAAATTATCTTGGAAGGAATCTGTCAATGCCGAAGTCTCGTCGTTCAATACTCCCGGGATCAGGCGAATCACTGCGTCAGCCACTACAGCTGCTGCCAATTCTCCCCCAGAAAGGACGAAATCTCCGATGCTGATTTCCTTGGTGATAAACTTATCCCTTACCCGCTGATCAACTCCTTTGTAATGACCGCAGAGGATCAGGAGGTTTTTCTTTAGGGAAAGGTCATTGGCCATGGGTTGGTCGAAAGTCTCTCCATCCGGGGTCATGTAGATGATTTCATCGTATTGACGTTCCGTTTGAAGGGCTTCAATGCATCGAGCAATAGGCTCGATCATCATCACCATCCCGGCACCACCACCGAATGCATAATCATCCACCTGCTTTTGCTTGCCTGTCGCATAGTCCCGAAGGTTATGCATCTGAACTTTGGCTAGTCCTTTTTCTTCGGCTCTTTTCAGAATCGAATGGGAAAAAGGCCCTTCCAATAATCCTGGCACTACAGTGATGATGTCGATATGCATCAGTCTTCCAAATAAATGTCAAGTAAGCCTTCGGGCAACTGGCAGTAAACTTTTTTAGCTGCCTTGTCCACCTTTTGGATGATTCCGTCCTGAATTGGGATCAGCACTTCTTTACCCTGGTGAGTCACTCCGAGGAGATCCTGTGTTTCCAAATCGTAGATAATCTGCACAGGGCCAATCAGACCTTTGGTTTCATCAAAAACCTCGTATCCAATCAGCTCGTGGTAATAGTATTGATCCTCTTCTAGCTCAGGAAGTTCGGTCAGCGGAAGATAAACTTCCGATCCTACCAGCATTTCCACCTGCTCGATGGTATCAAGTTCCTCAAACTTTGCCAAAGCTCTACTTCCAGGCTGGATCACAAAGTGCTCCAAAAAGAAGGGGACCAATCGGCCTTTTTGTTCGAGAAAGAGGTGCTCTAATCCGTCGTAATCCTCCGGATAATCTACATCCAGCACCACATTTACTTCACCACGAAGTCCATGAACTTTGGCTATACGGCCTATTTGAAAGCACTGATCCTTGTTCATGGAAATTGATTCTATTAAGCTTCAGCTTCTCCGCCTTCTGCAGGAGTTTCGGTAGCTTCAGGAGCAGCTTCTTCGGCAGCAGCCTCAGCAGCGGCAGGATTGTTAGCAGCTTCAGCAGCAGCTAGCAAAGCCTTTTGCTCATCTTCTCTTGCTTTGATGGCATCCAAACGAGCTTGGTTCTTAGCCGCTTCAGCAGCAAGTGCCTTAGCACGAGCGTCTGCTTTTGCAGTTGCAAGCTTATCTTTTTTGCCTTCGATTTTAGCATCCTTCTCAGAGATCCAAGCATTGAATTTAGCATCAGCTTGTTCTTGAGTGATTGCACCTTTCAACACACCAATTTGAAGGTGTTTCTTCAGCATGACACCTCTGTAAGAAAGCATAGCCTTCACGGTATCAGTTGGCTGAGCTCCATTCAACAACCAGGTAAGAGCGCGCTCATTGTTGATGTTGATAGAAGCAGGGTTTGTGTTCGGATTGTAAGTTCCGAGTTTTTCGATGAAGCGACCATCACGTGGTGCTCTTGCATCAGCTACAACGACGTCATAGATGGCTTGTTTTTTTCTGCCTCGACGTGCTAATCTGATTTTTACGGACATAATTGTTTAGATTAAGTGATTGGATGGAACCCGTCCATCCTAATTTTGGAGTGCAAAGATAGGTTAATTCCTTGTAAAGCCACAAGTTGGATTCAGAATATTTGCGGGAAAGTTTGGTTTTGCTTTATCTTGCGACTCTTTTTATGGCCTTGTAGTTCAACGGATAGAACAAGCGTTTCCTAAACGCTAGATCTAGGTTCGATTCCTAGCTAGGCTACTTCGAGATTTAAGCCGGTTTGCCGGCTTATTTCATTTTTACCCAAGCTCTCCCTAAACGAGCTGCATTAGAGGCTATTTTTTCTCAGAAATAAAGAATATTTTTAGTTAGCCTATACCCCTTTTCTAATATAAAATCCTAGAAAAGAATAGAAAACCCAAATAACCCAGCCCCATGAATAGCCTTAAAAACAAGTATCACCAACTTTTTCATAAGCTTTTTGGTGAACTAAACGACGACCTCCTCGAGCAGATTATTTCCTCAGGAACCAAAAAAGAGTTTAATACCGGGGAGTATCTTTTCCACCAAGGGGATTCTGAGAGTTGCTTGTATATAGTCCTTTCTGGAAGACTTCGAGCAATTAAAGAGGATGGAAATGGAGTGAGAATTCTTGGGGATATTGGAGAAGGAGAGCCTGTAGGGGAATTTGCTTTGTTTACCGGAGAACCAAGGATGGCATCGGTCTTAGCCATTCGAAAGTCAGCCGTTCTAGAATTTGATCAGCAGGAATACTTCCAACTGGTAGCTCGAAATCCCAAGTTGGCAAATTCCATGACCCGATTTGTAATCAATAGGTTGAGGAGAAATACCTTTCAGCAGAACCAATCCTCCCCTCCAAAAAATATAGCCCTGATAAATTTACAAGCAGACCATGATTTGTCCCCTTGGACGATTGACATGGAGGCCTATTTTAAAGAAAATGGAATCCCTGTCCAGGTTTTTGATCATGAATCACAGGAAGCCCTCAGCGATCATGAGTTTTTTGATTCCTTGGAAAGTTATGCGGGGGTGAATATTCTTATATGCAGTGAAACCAACCCCAACTGGTCCCATCAATGCCTGGTCTATGCTGATTTGGTGATTCTGGCTACCGATTTTAAGGGAAATCCAGCCTTATACCAGATAGAAAAAGATTTGGATCTGTATTCCCAAAGTATCTTAAACAAAAAAATCTACCTTCTTTTCCTTCATGAAAAAGAGGCTTCAATGCCAAAGGAAACTTCCAAATGGCTGGAAAACAGAACCATCAATCTTCATATTCACGTAAGACAGGGTAATTCGGGAGATATTCGGAGATTTTGCAGAATCATCACCAATAATGCAACTGGCTTGGTACTCGGAGGAGGAGGTGCCAAAGGATATGCCCATTTGGGGGTGGTCAAGGCGCTTCAGGAAAAAGGAATTGAAATCGACTTTCTTGGAGGAACCAGTGCAGGCGCGATTTATGGAATCACCATGAGTTTTTCAGATTTTGACTTTGAAAAAATCGAGGTAATCACCCAGCATGCTGTAGAATCTAAACTTACTTCAAATGATATTTCTTTACCCCTGATTTCATTTCTATCTGGGAAAAAGGTCAAAAAGTTTGTGAAAAACCTCTTCAAAGAATTTGGTCTCGAAGACATCTGGGTAAATTCTTATTGTGTCTCTACAAACTATTCCCGTGCTTCTGCGAAAATTCATGATAGAGGTCCAATCTGGCAGCAGGTAATGGCGAGTATGGCAATACCTGGAGTTTTTCCTCCGGTGGTTATTGATCAGTACCTACATGTAGACGGTGCGGTGATGGACAATTTGCCTATTGAACCCATGTATCGATATCCGATTTCCAAAATCATAGCCGTTTCACTTTCTGGATTGATTGACCGAAAGGTTGAATTTGAAAGTACTCCAAGCAATTGGAGTATTTTTTGGGACAAATTTTCAAGAAAAAGCAAATACAAGCTTCCAAACGTGGGTTCTTTGATCATCAATTCCCTGATGCTAAACAGTCATCAAAAACAGGAAGTCACCAAATCCAAAGTTTCGCATTATTTCGAACTCAACCTGAAAGGAGTCGGCCTTTTGGATGAAAGCAAGTGGAAGGAAATACTTAAAAAAGGCTATGACCAGACCAACGAATACCTGGAACAACTTCCAAAAGAGGAGCGATTTTGGGAGAAATGATAAAAAAAGAGACTGCAAATTCGATTTGCAGCCTCTTTAATTAGGAAAAGAAAATTTATTTCAAGCTTCCGATCATATCTTCTGGCTTCACCCATTCGTCAAATTGCTCTGAAGTCAACAAGCCCAAAGCAATTGCCGCTTCTCTTAGGCTAGTCCCTTCTTTATGAGCTTTTTTAGCGATAGCAGCCGCATTTTCATAGCCGATATGGGTATTCAAAGCAGTCACTAGCATCAAGGAATTCTCCAAATGTCTTTGAATCATTGGAGTATTTGGCTCGATTCCAATCGCACAATTATCATTGAAAGAAACGCAAGCGTCACCGATCAATCTTGCAGACTGAAGGAAATTAGCCGCGATCAAAGGCTTGAACACGTTCAGTTCAAAGTGACCGTTTGATCCACCAATAGTAATCGCAACATCATTACCCATCACTTGAGCAGCAACCATAGTCATAGCTTCCACCTGTGTTGGATTCACTTTCCCTGGCATAATGGATGATCCTGGCTCATTTTCAGGAATCAAAATTTCACCAATTCCAGATCTAGGCCCAGAGGAAAGCATTCGAATATCATTGGCGATTTTCATCAAGGAAACTGCCAATTGCTTCAAAGCCCCGTGAGACTCAACCATCCCATCATGCGCTGCCAAAGCTTCAAATTTATTTGGAGCAGTGACAAAAGGATGTCCTGAAAGCTCAGCAATTTTCTTCGCAACCAACTCAGAATATCCCTGAGGAGTATTCAAGCCAGTTCCAACAGCAGTTCCTCCCAAGGCTAATTCAGAAAGGTGCGCTAAGGTATTTTTCAAAGCTCTTAATCCATGATCCAACTGGGCTACATATCCGCTAAACTCTTGCCCCAAAGTCAATGGAGTGGCATCCATAAAGTGAGTACGGCCGATTTTAACTACGTTCTTAAAAGCCTCAGCTTTTGCAGCCAAGGTATCTCTCAACTTCTGAACTCCCGGAATGGTCGTTTCCACTACCATTTTATAAGCAGCAATGTGCATTGCCGTTGGGTAAGTGTCATTTGAGGACTGAGACTTGTTGACGTCATCGTTAGGGTGGATCATTTTCTTGGCATCTTCCAAAGAACCTCCCATCAAAACGTGAGCGCGATAAGCAATCACCTCGTTGGTATTCATATTGGACTGAGTCCCTGAACCTGTCTGCCAAATCACCAAAGGAAACTGGTCGTCCAGTTTTCCTTCCAAAATCTCATCGCAAACTTTTCCAATGATGTCAGCCTTTTCTTGAGACATCACGCCCAATTCTGCATTGGTTTGGGCAGCTGCTTTTTTCAGGATAGCGAAAGCACGGATAATTTCAATCGGCATGCGGTTTTTCTCCCCTCCGATTTTGAAATTGTTGATAGAGCGCTGAGTCTGAGCTCCCCAGTATTTGTCTGCAGGAACCTCCACTGGTCCCATGGTGTCTTTTTCGATACGGATTGACATGGTATTGGTATATGGGTTTGGTTTTTCGGGCGCAAAGTTAAGACCTAAAGCCTTTTAAGCCTAAGCCGGCGGAACTTAATCCTTATCCTTCAACTGAAAATTGATTAATTCATGGAAAACTTCCCTGGAAAGCTTGACTTGTCTTTGAAAGAAAAAGATCCCTAGGAGATAATTGAGTCCACCTAAAATGAGGCAAATACTTCCATAGGTGTAGTTTTTTACCCCTGCAAAATAGAAGGCAGTAAATCCCAGCAGGACAATACTCCAAAAGCTCAAAAAGAAAATCGCTCCGGGGAATAATTGATAGGTGAGAAAAATGATTGAGCCTCTTGGCGTAGATTCCACTTTTCCCCTCATCAGTGGAAGAAAAGTTTCCCCTCTTCGAATACTTCTGGAAATTCGAAATCCTTCCTGACCGATCATTCCATTGAATTTGATTTCTGGACCGCCTTGGGTTCGGGTATCCATGAAATTCACCTCCCTAGTCACCCGCATAAGATGCCCCAGAACTTCCTTTTTGGAAAGTACACTGACTAAAGTCTCGGTATGATAAGGGAGTAGATTCAACGTTTATTTTACTGCAATACAGGAAATTTCAACATTCACGTTTTTGGGAAGCTTGCTTACTTCAACTGTTTCTCTTGCCGGAGGGTTTGATTTAAAATATTGTCCATAGGCTTCGTTGATAGTCCCGAATTGCCCCATGTCCCGGATAAAAATGGTGCATTTGACAATATCCGAGAATCCATACCCAGCTGCCCGGAGAATGGCTTCCATATTTTTCATGACAGCATGAGTTTCCTCGGTGATATTTTCATTAATCAATTCACCAGAATCCGGATCTAGGGCAATTTGGCCAGAAACATAAAGTGTATTTCCTGCTAAAACCGCTTGGGAATATGGGCCAATCGGCGCAGGCGCTTCGGTAGTGAAAATGATTTTATTTGACATAGAAGTTACGATTTGGGAATTACGATTTACGAGCTAATTAGAAGCATCTAAACCTACTTTCTTAAAAGGTTATTAGTATAATGAATTTTACAATTTTTCAATCTTGCAATTTCGAATAAAAGGCGCCGATTGCTATCTGCCCACTGCTTACTGCCTACTAAAATCTGCCTACTGCTTCTTCGCTTCATTCCAATACACATCCATTTCTGCCAGGGTCATCTCACTGAGATTTTTCCCGGCAGTTTTGGCGGCGTTTTCCAGGTATTGAAAGCGCTTGATAAATTTCAAATTCGTTCTCTCCAGCGCCTCCTCAGGATTGATATAAATGAATCTCGCATAGTTGATCAGGGAAAAAAGCAAATCTCCAAACTCAGCCGTGGCTTTTTCTTTATCAATTTCTTTCTCATCGGCTGCATTGAATTCTTCCTTGAATTCTTGCATTTCCTCCTCCACTTTTTCCCAAACCTGATGTTTCTCTTCCCAATCGAAACCAACCCCTCGAGCTTTTTCCTGAATTCGCATCGCTTTGATCAAGGCTGGCAAAGACTTCGGAACTCCTCCCAAAACGGAAACATTTCCTTTTTCCTTCAATTTAATTTTCTCCCAATTTTGGCTTACTGTGTCTGCATCATTGGCCTGCACGTCACCATAAATATGCGGATGGCGACGAATCAGTTTTTCACAAAGCGCATTGGTAAGGGTAGTTATATCGAAGTTTCCTTCCTCGGATCCGATTTTTGCATAGAAAACAATATGCAAAAGAATATCTCCCAACTCTTTTTTGATTTCCTCTGGATTTCCTTCCAAAATCGCATCTGAAAGCTCAAAGGTCTCTTCAATCGTTAAATGCCTGAGGCTCTCTGTGGTTTGCTTTTTATCCCAGGGGCACTGAGCCCTGAGTTCATCCATAATGGTCAACAGTCGATCGAAGGCAGCCAATTGCTCGGCACGGGTACTCAAATTAGACATGTCTTGGGAAACTAAGGAGAAGGTGTGGACGTTTTCGAAGTAAAGCTTTAAATTTGCGCAAATTTATCCGTTATGACAACTGTATTGATAACCGTGGGTTTTGTGGCATTGTTCTTCGTTTTGATGTCCGTGAGGCTCATTTTCTTGAAAAACGGTGAATTCAAAGGCACTTGTGCCTCCCAAAGCCCTTTCTTAAACAAAGAGGGAGCTACATGCGGCTACTGTGGAAAAACCATGGATGGCAACACCGCCTGTGGCAATCCAGACAATGAAGTGGATAAAGTCCTAGCTAAATTCAAATAATCCCTGTTCTTATTTTTTCTTTTTCAGAAGTTCATTAAACCAACTGTACGTGGCGCTCATTAAATCTATTTCAGGTATTAGAGGAACTATCGGAGGAAAATCCGGTGAAGGTCTTACTCCAATCGATGTGGTAAAATTCACCTCTGCCTATGGGGCATGGGTAATCGAAAAAACAGGAAATCCCAAAGTGGTGATTGGCCGAGATGCGAGAATTTCTGGAGATATGATCTCCAGACTGGTTTCTGCTACACTTCAGGGAATGGGAATTCATGTGTTCGACCTTGGTCTTAGCACTACCCCAACTGTTGAATTTGCAGTTCCAAAAGAAAATGCTGGAGGGGGAATTATCCTTACTGCCAGCCATAATCCTATCCAATGGAACGCGCTGAAATTGCTCAATTCCATCGGTGAATTTATTTCAGACGAGGAAGGAAAATCCATTTTGGAAAAAGCCGAAAAGGAGGACTTCAACTTTGCTGAAGTAAAAAAACTTGGTAAATACACTCAGATCGATGATTACATTGACCGACATATCCAGCATGTTTTGGAATTGGAATTGGTAGATGTTGAAGCTATCAAAAAGCGAAATTTCAAAATCGTTGTAGACGCTGTAAATTCTACTGGAGGCATTGCGGTACCAAAACTTTTGGAAGCATTGGGTGTAGAGACCATCGAAAAAATGTACTGCACTCCAGATGGACATTTTCCCCACAATCCAGAACCTCTTCCAGAAAACCTAAGAGAAATCTCCAAGAAATTGGAAAAAGGAAATTTTGATTTGGGAATTGTAGTGGATCCGGATGTAGATCGCTTGGCCTTTGTCAATGAAGACGGATCCATGTTTGGGGAAGAATATACTTTGGTAGCAGTAGCTGACTATGTGCTTTCCAAAACCCCTGGAAATACAGTTTCCAATCTTTCCTCCACCCGAGCGCTAAAAGACGTCACTCTCAAAAGAGGCGGTACCTACACGGCAGCTGCAGTTGGAGAAGTCAATGTAGTCAACCAAATGAAAGCTGTAAATGCAGTGATCGGAGGAGAAGGAAACGGAGGAATCATCTATCCAACTTCCCATTATGGTAGAGATGCATTGGTTGGAATCGGCTTGTTTTTGACCCATTTGGCAAAATTCGGAAAGTCAATTTCCATGCTTCGGGCATCCTATCCGAATTACTACATCTCCAAAAACAAGATTGAGCTTACCCCGGAAATCGACGTGGATAAGATTTTATTGGAGATCAAAGAGAAATACAAAAAGCATCCAATCAACGATATCGATGGAGTAAAAATCGAGTTCGAAAAAGAATGGGTGCATTTAAGAAAATCAAATACGGAGCCGATTATCAGAATCTATTCAGAATCTGATTCTGAAGCCACTGCGGAACATTTGGCCAAAAAGATTATTTTGGACATCAAAGAGGTGGTGAGTTCCTCTTTGATTTAACCCAATACCCCAGCACTTACCCAACCCAAATAGAATGAAAGTTTATTTTGACAATGCCGCTACCACAGCCATGGACGATCGCGTGATCGAGGCCATGCTTCCTTTTATGAAGTCTCATTTTGGCAATCCATCCTCTGTCCATAGCCATGGCAGGGAAGTAAGAAATGCAATTGAGAAATCAAGAAAGAAAGTAGCGGAATTGCTCAATGCCACACCTGCTGAAATTTTCTTCACTTCAGGAGGTACAGAGGCGGATAACACAGCCTTAGTCTGTGGGGTAGAAACTCATGGAATTACCCATGCCATCAGCTCTCCAATTGAGCATCATGCAGTGCTCCATACCTTGGAAGTATTGGAAAAAAAGGGTCAAATCAAGCTTAGCCTTCTAGATGTAAATTCCAAAGGTGAAATTGATTTAGGCCAACTGGAAGAATTACTTAAGGCGAATCCGAATAGCTTGGTGTCCTTGATGCATGCCAACAACGAAATCGGAAACCTGAACGATCTGGAAAAAATAGGAGAACTTGCCCGTGAATATGGGGCATTCTTCCATTCTGATACCGTTCAAACCATGGGACATTATGCCCATGATTTAAAAAATCTTCCCGTGGATGCCATCGTTGCGGGAGGACATAAATTTCATGGCCCAAAAGGATCTGGTTTTCTTTATGTGAGAAAAGACAAGAAAATCCACCCTTTCATCCATGGGGGTGCACAGGAGAGAAATATGCGCGGAGGTACTGAAAATGTGATCGGAATTATCGGAATTGCAAAGGCTTTGGAATTAGCCTATGAAGATATGGCAGGGCATAAAGCTCAAGTGGAGAAGGTGAAAAAACATTTCATTGAAAAATTAACCGCCGAGATTCCTGGGGTTGAATTCAATGGACTTTCAGCTGATTTGGACAAGAGTCTTTACACCGTTTTGAATGTGAGCCTTCCTCCCTCTGAAGCCAACAGAGGGATGTTACTTTTCAACCTGGATCTGGAGGGAATTTCAGCTTCAGGAGGTTCAGCATGCAGCTCAGGAGCCACTGTTGGTTCCCATGTTTTAAGAGCCTTGAATCATAATCCTGAAAGAGATTCAGTAAGATTTTCCTTCAGCAGGTTTAACACGCTGGAGGATGTAGACTATACCATCGGCAAATTGAAAGAACTCTATACAGTAGAAGTATAAAAAGAAGGGAGCTCTTAAGCTCCTTTTTTATTTCAGAAAGTTTCGAACTTCTTCAATTACAGCTTCGGGCTGCTCAGCGTGAAGCCAATGCCCTGCATTTGGAACAAACTCTAAGTTGTAATTTGGGAAATGGGAAGCAATATCCTCAATATCTTTCTGTTGGATATACTTGGAATTTCCTCCACCTAAAAACAGGGTTGGCCCTAAATACTTTGCCCAATCAGCCAATTCTTGACCAACCTCTTCAATGTTTGCTGTGATCACCGGAAGATTGACTTTCCAGACAAAGCCATCCGCATTTCTTGCCAAACTTTTCAATAAAAACTGCCTAGTACCCAAATCTGGAATGTATTTAGCCAATTGATCATCTGCTTCCTTTCGACTTTTGATTTCTTTCAACTGGATAGAATTTAACCCTTCCAAGATTGTCTCATGGTGGACAGGATAATAGCGAGGAGCAATATCGGCTACGATTAATTTTTCCACCCGCTCAGGATAAGTGCAGGCAAAATTCATCACCGTCTTTCCCCCCATGGAATGCCCCATCAAAAAGACCTTTTCCAAGCCTTCATCATCCAATAGCTCTTTCAAATCCTCCACCATGACCTGATAATTCCATTGGTCTGAGTGCGGGGAATCCCCATGATTTCTTTGGTCTACCAGATAGAGCGTATAGGTTTTTTCTAATTCCCGGGCGATAGAAAACCAGTTATCAGCAGATCCAAAAAGACCATGTAAAATCACGAAAGGCTTTCCTGAGCCGAGTTTTTTGAAGTTTAATTTCATCTTGATTTACGATGTACGAATTACGATTTACGAGGCTCTTTTTAGCAAAAAGGCCTTATCCACAACGAATCCTTATCACTTATTAAATTTTCAAATCTTAAAATTTTTCAATTTTAAAATTACTTACTCCTCCAACTGCCTTCGATACATTTGGATCGTATTTTCCAGTCCAAAGTACAGTGCATCACAGATCAGGGCATGGCCAATGGAGACTTCTTCCAGCCAAGGAATGCTCTTTTTCAAGAAGGCTAAATTATGCAGATCCAAATCATGACCGGCGTTGAGACCCAAGCCTAATTCTCGGGCTATTTTTGAAACCTCGACATAAGGTCTTACTGCTAGCTCTCGGTTTTGATGGTAATTAGAGGCATAGGGCTCAGTGTAAAGCTCGACTCGGTCAGTCCCAGTTAATTTTGCCGGTTCGAAATATTTTGCCTCGGGATTGATAAAAATGGAAACTCGGGTACCGATTTCCTTCAGTTCGGCAACAATATCTTTCAGCATGCTTTGATGAGCGATCGTATCCCAACCTGTATTCGAAGTAATCGCATCAGGAGGATCAGGTACCAGGGTCGCCTGAGCTGGCTTAACTTCCCGAATCAACTGCATGAATCGCTGATCGGGATAGCCTTCAATATTGAATTCGGTAGTTACAACCTTTGCCAAATCCAGACAATCTTGGTAGCGAATGTGGCGCTCGTCAGGCCTCGGGTGGACCGTAATCCCTTCTGCTCCAAATCGCTCGCAGTCCAATGCCACCTGGACTACATTCGGATTATTTGCCCCTCTGGCATTCCTCAAAGTGGCGATCTTATTGATATTTACACTCAGTTTTGTCATATCAGGTAGGAAAAAAGGGTATTTTTACCCAGTATTTTTGATGTAACACAAACTTAGGACTAATGAGTTTAAAGCAGAAAGTAGAAAGTGAAATTAAATCAGCAATGATCGCTAAAGACAAGGTGAGATTGACTGCCTTGCGGGCAATCAAATCTTTGATTCTTTTGGAAGAAACCAAAGAGGGATATTCGGGCTCTCTGAGCGCTGATGAGGAAATGAAACTCTTGACCAAGGCAGCCAAGCAAAGAAAAGACTCCGCTGAAATTTACGAAAATCAGGGAAGAGCAGACCTTTTGGAAGTGGAGCAAGCTGAATTGGCGGTTATACAGGAGTTTTTGCCAAAAGCCATGACCGATGAGGAACTAACCTTGGCCATTCAGGAAATTATAAATGTCACGGGAGCAGTAAGCGCCAAGGACATGGGAAAAGTAATGGGAGTTGCAAGCAAGCAATTAGCGGGAAAAGCTGATGGAAAAGCTATTGCAGACAAGGTGAAAACCCTATTGAATTCTTAAGTTGGCAGCAGTAGATATTGTCATACTGATTTTGATTGTATTAGGAGCCTATGAGGGCTACAAGAAAGGCCTGTTGATGGGCATTGTAGGTCTCATAGGTTTTATTTTGGCCATAATTTTAGGAGTGTATTTCATGGATCCAGTGAGTAAATGGCTTGCTGAAAGATTGGATGATTTGACCTTCGCTTTCCCTATCATAGCGTTTTTGATAGTTTTTTTGATCACCCTAATCCTAGTCAATACTGCAGGTTGGGTGTTAAAACAAGTAATGGATATGATCCTTTTAGGAGGATTGGACAGTATAGCCGGGGCGATTTTGGGAATCGTGAAAACCGGATTTTTTATCAGCCTTTTTATTTGGCTCTCCTTCCAGTTTGATTTAAAGATGCCCCGAGAGTGGAGAAAAGACAGCGAGTTTCTTCAATATATTGAGCCCTTGGCTCCAGGAGTGATTTGGGTACTTGAGCCCGTAGTTCCAAAAATCAAGGAACTGGAAAAAACCATTGAGGAAATTGTAAATGACTTTAGAAAAGAGGCCGAGAAGGTCTAAAAATTCAGAAAATTGACATGATTATCTAAGGTCAATAACCTCAATTCCTGGATATTTTTTGGGATCAAAAACAAAATAGTCCACCGGTAGATTTGGAGCAGCTTTAAGGTTTTTGAAGGTATAGGTAAATACTCCTCCTTGCCCATCAAACATTTCCCAACCCAATAAATCTTTGGAGGTTTTATCCACCATCAATTTGACTTGCTTGAATGGAGCATCAGTCTTTTGGGCAATCAACTCCACGACATTGACTGTTTTCCCTTGGTAAGACTTATCAGCCAAAAGTCGATAATTGAAGCCGCTTTGATACATTTTGTAAATATTGGAAGGAGTCAATTCACCTTCCATTTGAGAGACATCGTTGATGGTAACTTCTTTGTAAGTTTCTGTCTGGATAAAAGTCCAAACCGTCTTCCCATCATTGTAAATTTCCTGATCAGGAAGTTTGAGTCTATATTTTTCCCCTTTCACGGCTAGCTCGCCAGTTTGGCGATCTCCAGTTCCAGCTCCATCTGCATAGGTGTAGTCAAAGCCAGCAGTAAAGCCATTCATGCTTTGATACTTTTGACTCATCGCATCCAAAACCGTTTTGGCCTTTGGGTCTTTTTGAGCTTGAAGTTTAAGCGGGGCTAATCCAATAAAAAAAAGGAGGAATAAGGAAAGTACTAATCTCATGAATCAAGGGCAACTGCTTGGAAAAAACAGCGATTACAAACTATTCAATAACCGTTCCAAACTACCTTCATCTTGGATGAGCACTTCTCGGGCTTTTGAGCCTTCAAAAGGCCCTACGATGCCTGCAGCCTCCAATTGATCAACAATTCTTCCGGCTCTGTTGTAGCCAAGTTTCAGTTTTCTCTGAATCAAAGAGGTACTTCCTTGCTGGTGCAAAACAATCAATCTAGCGGCTTCATCAAAAAGTGGATCACGGTCCGAAAGGTCTACATCAGAAGCTGAACCATCCCCGTCTTCTCCCTCAAATTCTGGAAGCATATAAGCCGAAGAATATCCTTTCTGCTCTCCAATCCAATCACAGATAGAATCTACTTCAGGCGTATCTAGGAAAGCACACTGGATTCGTGTCATTTCTGATCCCACAGAAAGAAGCATATCTCCCATGCCTATCAATTGGTCTGCGCCACCGGCATCCAAAATTGTTCTGGAGTCTATTTTCGAAGTTACCCGGAAAGAAAGTCGTGCTGGGAAATTAGCCTTAATGATACCTGTGATCACGTTAACGGATGGTCTCTGAGTAGCTACTACCAGGTGAATTCCAATCGCTCTTGCCAACTGGGCCAATCTCGCAATAGGCCCTTCAATTTCCTTCCCCGCCGTCATCATCAAATCCGCCAACTCGTCAATAACGAGGACGATATACGGCATAAAGTGATGCCCTTTTTCAGGGTTCAGCTTTCTTGCGATAAACTTCGCATTGTACTCTTTGAGGTTTCTACAACCGGCATCTTTGAGGAGATTGTATCGGTTATCCATCTCAATACAAAGGGAGTTTAGGGTATAAATTACCTTTTTGGTATCGGTGATAATCGCCTCTTCGGACCCTGGAAGCTTAGCTAAAAAGTGTCTCTCAATTTTATTGAAAAGGGTTAATTCGACCTTTTTAGGATCAACCAAGACAAATTTGAGCTGAGAAGGATGTTTTTTGTATATCAAGGAGGCCAGAATCATATTTAGCCCGACAGACTTACCCTGCCCGGTAGCACCGGCCATCAGCAAGTGAGGCATCTTGGCCAAATCAGCCACAAAAACCTCATTGGAAATAGTTTTGCCCAAGGCTATTGGCAGGTCCTTGTCAGACTTCATGAACTTTTCCGTTCCAATCACAGCCCGAGCAGGAACCAATTCTCTGTTCTTATTTGGAACCTCAATACCGATAGTTCCTTTTCCAGGAATCGGGGCAATAATTCGAATTCCCAAAGCAGCCAAGCTCAAGGCGATATCGTCTTCCAAATTTTTGATCTTGGAGATCTTTACACCCGGATTTGGAACAATCTCATATAAGGTAACAGTTGGTCCAATCGTAGCCTGAATTCCCTGAATTCCAATCTGGAAATTTTCAAGTGTAGTAACGATTTTATCCTTGTTCTCCTCCAACTCCTGACGAGATACCGTAACCTTTTTTACATCATACTCATTGAGCAGATCCAAGGTAGGATACTGGTATCTTGGCAAATCCAAGGTAGGATCATACGGGTCAAGATTTTCGACTTCAGCGGCAGTTTTTTCTACCTCAGGAGCTTTTTGTACAGTAAAGTTTCCTGAGCGGATTTCCTGCTTGGCTGCCCCTTCTTCTAAAAGATTCACTTGAGGAACATCAAAAAGATCGAGTTCATCTTCTTCCTCAGGCTCCTCGACAAAAGTTTCGATTTGTTCTTCCTCCCTTTCCAGATTCTTTATTTCCCAAGAACTTCCATCATCAGCGATATCCTCTTCTTCCATTTCTTCCTCGAGTTCTTCATCTGTTAGGAAAGGATTTGGTGCCTTTGTTTTATCCGAAGAAAGTGAAGGTTCATCGCCTTCGTCTTCATTCTCTTTAGAGGAAAACCAATTCAATTGATCTACTCCAAAAAAGAGTACTACAAAAATCAAGAAGGCTCCAGCAATCAATATGAAGGTTCCCATCCCCAAGAAGTCGGAGGAAAGTTTCGCCAATTCATATCCTAAGCCTCCGGAAATAAAACTCCAATAGGAATACCCCTCCACCAAAATGACAATGTACCCTGTCAATAAGCCAATCCACGCTGTAGAAAACAAAGCGAAAACTGAATATCTCATCAGGGAAATAGGAGAGAACTTAAAAGTCCAACGGAAACCTACTAGAAATAAAAATGGAGGAATAAAAAAGGCCGCTATACCAAACCAACGATAGATCAACCAATGAGAAGCCTGTGCTCCTAAATATCCCAGCCAATTCTGTGATTCTCTTGCTGCATCTCGAACTGCCTGATCTGGATTATTGAAAACCAAACTTTGATCTTCAGGACCATTCAACAAATAGGAGGCAAAAGCAATCAATAAAAAGATGCTTACCGAGATCATGGTAATTCCCAAAACCAATGAAAGCTGTTTGAACTTTACGTTTTCAAAAGAAAAAGAAGTCCCTTTTGACTTAGACGAGCTTTTAGGGCTATTCTCGGATTTCTTTCGAAAGGTGTTGGTTTTCGGTGTAGCTGATGCCATTTAGGTGGAAATACAGTTTTAAGTTTAGCCAAAAGGCTACAGAAAGGCAATTTACCTAGAAAAATATGCCAGAAGTCCCTTTTTGATTCGTTTGATTAACCCAGGTCCCTCATAAATCATGCCCGAGTAGACTTGAATCAAGCTTGCTCCTGCTTCTAGCTTTTCAATTGCGTCTTCTGGAGAGAAAATTCCTCCTACTCCTATTATAGGAAAAGCCCCGTTTGACTTCTGATGAAGGTATTTGATGACTTCTGTACTTCGGCTTGCCAAGACTTTTCCGCTCACTCCTCCTGCTCCAATCGCCTCGACTTCCTCTTTGGGAGTGGTCAAAACCGAACGATTAATGGTGGTACTCGTCGCAATCACGCCGTCTATTTTGGTTTCTTGGACAATTTCAATGATATCGTCTAGTTGACCATTAGTAAGATCCGGAGCGATTTTCAATAAAATAGGTTTAGGTTTTTCTTTGGCATCATTTGCGTTTTTTACCGCAGAAAGTAATGCTTTTAAAGGCTCTTTTTCCTGTAAATCCCGAAGATTAGGGGTATTGGGAGAACTCACATTTACCACAAAATAATCCACATAGGGGTGCAAAGCCTCCAAGCAAAAGAGGTAATCGTCTACTGCATTCTCATTGGGAGTCACTTTGTTTTTCCCGATGTTTCCGCCCACGATTACCTTGGATTTTCTTTTTTTCAATCGCTCGACCGCTGCTAAAACCCCTCCGTTATTGAAACCCATTCGGTTAATCAGAGCTTCATCCTGAGGCAATCGAAATAATCTTGGAAGCGGGTTTCCTTCTTGGGGTTTAGGCGTGAGGGTTCCTATCTCAATAAACCCAAATCCCAACATAGCCATCTCATCGATTAGTTTGGCATCCTTATCAAATCCAGCGGCCAAGCCTACAGGATTTTTGAATTTCAATCCAAAAACCTCACGTTCCAATTTGGGATCTTCTAGACTAAAATTCGCCTGAACGATCGAATGGACTACAGGAAGATTGAAGGTTTTTTTGGTGAGCCCAAAGGTGAAATGGTGAGCTGATTCTGGATTCTTAAGAAAAAGGAGGGGCTTGAGAAGGGACTTATACACTTTCGGGAAAATTGGATCCAAGGCCAAAGATAAAGTATCTGGATTCTATGCCTATACAGAAATAAAAAAAAGGAAGACTCAAAGTTGAATCTTCCTTTTCCATGCATTGGATGGCCTTATTTCTTTCCTACCAAAATCAATTCTTCCTGAGGCTGGATTAAATAATGTGCTCCATCCTCTGTCACTACGGCCATTTCTTCTACTGAAATGGTCTTTTCGGTTCCGTCTGCCTGTTTCCAGCAATGAAATCCATCAAAGGCAAAAACCATCCCCTGCTTTAATAACTTTTGAGCTGCAGGTCGAGGATTTGGAAGTCTTGCTCCACCCAAATTCGGTCCCACATCATGCGCCACATATCCAACAGGGTGCCCAGTACTCCAAGGAACATACAAAGAGCCATTGGCATCCATCAAATCCCGCTGGGCACGATCTACATCTTCTCCTTTCACCCCTGGCTTCATAGCCCCAAGAGCTGCACGGCTACCATTTTTCCCGTTTTCCCAGTATTTCTGAATTTCCTCAGGAGCTGTAGTCTCGCCGTCTTTTAGCACATAGGCGAATCGCTGAATATCACTTACCCAAATCCCGTAAAGTTTTACCCCGAAATCTGTCTGAATCACATCGCCCGGCATAATTACCTTGTCTGTAGCATGAGAATGCCCGCGATCAGGTCCTGAGTTGACATTTGGATTTTGGTCGGGATGCCAAGCATCGGTGACTCCGTATTCCACCATTTTTGCCTTCAAAAATTTCGCGACATCAGCATCAGTGGTTTTTCCCGGCTCAATCATCGCATAGGCCTCCACCTGGAAATCCGCTGCCAATTGAGCTGCTTTTGTCAAAATTTCAACTTCTTCAGGAAGCTTAATGGAAAGCCATTCATAGACTAACTCCTCTGAAGAAACCAATTTGCTAGCTTCAGGTCCCATTAACTGAGCTAATTCCTGGTATTGGCTATGAGTCATTCCATCCGCCATTTCATTGGAGGCAGAAGTATTGATAGCAATAGATTTAAAACCTTTTCCTTTGATAAATTCTACTGCCTTTGCGACAGCAGATTCCCCTCTAGGTACTGGCTCGACTTTCTCATGAATATCCAAATCATCCAAAGCCGTGGCCTCTCCATCGGGAGAAAAAACTAAAGAATGAAATCCTGTTTCATCTGTAAAGAAAAGAAATGCCGCCGTTCCGCTGGCATTTTCTCCTCCGACATGCGTAGCGATTGGGTCATTGTAATTTTCTCTACAAACCACCAACCAAACATCCACTCCTGCGTTTTTGAGAGCATCTGGCAAAAGCTGGTTGATTCTTTTTTTACGGATTTCTGGCCAAGGATTGGTACCCCAAAGTTCGGCAGGGTTTACTTTTTCGACTTCAGGGGAAGTCTTGGCTTCAGGTTGGCAAGCTATAAGAAGCCCAAAAAGACTTAAAAACAAGAAGGTATTTTTCATAAGATAAGGTAAATTGGACGGGAAAATAGTCAGGAATTGCCAAGGTCAAAAGTGTAACCTGTGCAATTTCATTGGCCAAGCCTTGAAAAAAGCCTCCAAAAAAAGGTTTATTTTGAACAAAAACACAGACCTAGCGTGTTACAAACAGGTCTAAAAGCCATCCCGGCATCAAATGAAAATAGGAATCGTCTGTTATCCCACCTTCGGTGGTAGTGGTGTAGTAGCCACTGAACTTGGAAAAGGTCTGGCCAAAGTGGGCCATGAGGTTCACTTCATCACCTATAAGCAACCCATGAGATTGGATTTTTTCAGTGAAAATCTATTCTACCATGAGGTGGATATCAAAAGCTACCCACTGTTTGAATTCGCTCCTTACGAGCTTGCTCTTGCCAGCAAGATGGTCAGCGTGGTGAAATATGAAAACCTTGACCTTTTGCATGTGCATTATGCAATTCCTCATGCATCAGCAGCCTACATGGCCAAGCAGATTCTAAAAACAGAGGGCATTCAGATTCCGGTGGTCACTACCTTACACGGAACTGACATTACATTGGTCGGAAAAGATCCCAGCTATGAGCCAGTGGTGACTTTTTCAATCAATCAATCTGACGGAGTTACAGACGTATCAGAAGATCTAAAAAAAGAGACCTTTGAGCATTTTGACATCAAGCGAGACATTCAGGTCATTCCTAACTTTATTGATCTGGAGAGATTCAAAAAGCAAAGAAAAGAGCACTTCAAACTGGCTATTTGTCCTCACGGAGAAAAGCTATTGGTTCACACTTCCAACTTTAGAAAAGTAAAGCGGGTAGAAGACGTAATCCACGTGTTTTACGAATTGAGAAAAAGTATCCCTGCAAAATTACTTTTGGTTGGTGACGGACCGGAAAGAGACAGGATGGAGCGCCTTTGCCGAACTCTGGGAACTTGCGATGATATTAGATTCCTTGGAAAACTTGAGGCGGTGGAAGAAGTCCTCTCAGTTGCAGATTTGTTTTTGATGCCTTCTGAAAAAGAGAGTTTTGGATTAGCCGCTTTGGAGGCCATGGCCTGTGAGGTACCGGTTCTTTCTTCCAATGCTGGAGGTATTCCCGAACTCAATTTGGATGGAGTAACTGGATTCGCCTGTGAAGTAGGAGATGTGGAAGATATGACTGCGAAGGCAAAATTTATTCTCGACGAGAATAACCTTCCTGGGTTTAAAGAGAGAGCTTTGGCTCGGGCCAAAGAATTTGATATTCATCAAATTATGCCTAAGTATGTAGATTACTACGAAAAAACGATCGCTGAAACCTTGAAAATGGTCTAAAAGTGATCTAAATCATTTTGTGTTTTTACCACTAAAACACAAAACAACTTACCTTTGCATCGGTTATTTACCGGTGAAGTCAAATTTCAAAGAATTACTACTTATGAAAAAGATTGGAAGATTGGACAAACCCGACAATTTCGGTTCTGCCAAAATGTTTTCTAATCCAATACTGGAGAAAATATCCAGAACCCATATTTTGGTTCCGATTACCTTGTTCATGGCGATATCGTCAGTATCCTTTTACTATGCCGTGACTACCACAGAAATAGGTTTGGGAATGGGAATGCTGGTTCTATTTACAGGTCTATTTGCCTTCACTTTTGTGGAATACATGATGCATAAGTATTTCTTTCATATGGAGCCGGATACTCCTTTGAAAGATAAATTACAGTATACTGTGCATGGAGTTCATCATGATTACCCAAAAGACAAGGATAGATTGGCAATGCCTCCTTTTGTGAGCGCCGCCTATGCTGCAATCTTCTATTTGGTATTTACCCTGATCATGGGAGACTTTGCTTTGTATTTCCTTCCTGGGTTTCTGTTAGGCTATACTGCTTATTTGGGAGTGCACTACATCGTACATGCTTATAATCCTCCGAAGAATTTCTTCAAGGTGCTTTGGGTAAATCATGCAATACACCATTACAAGGATCCGGATACATCTTTTGGTGTGAGTTCTCCGCTATGGGATTTTATCCTAGGTACCATGCCTAAAAAAGACTAAAACAAGCCTCCCTTTTGGGAGGTTTTCTTTTTATTAGCTATGACTAGAATTTCAATTATTGGGTTTGGCTGGTTGGGGAAACCACTAGGAAAATATCTGAAATCAAAAGGATACCAGGTTTTGGGTTCAACAACTTCTCCAGAGAAAAAAAGAACCCTTGAATCCGAAGAATTGGAAACTATTCAATTTTCCTTAAATCCCCATCCTGAAGGCGTTGGCTTTAATAAACTTTTCCAATCTGAAATCCTGGTTGTAAATATCCCACCAAGAACCCGATCTGGAAATGGCCTTTTTCATTTGGAACAATTGAAATATTTACGGATACTGATTGACCAGTCTCCTATTCAAAAAGTGATTTTTGTTTCCAGCACGGGGATATATCCTGAGATGGTTTCTGCGAAAGAATATGGAGAAGATTTTCCTATCACATTAGAAAACACAGGAAATGAAATCCTTTTCAAAGCCGAGCAAATGATGGAAGCAGAAAAAAAGTTTGACTTAACTGTAGTCCGATTTGGAGGCTTGATGGGTGAGGAAAGGATTCCGGGGAAATATTTCTCAGGAAAAGAAAATGTGGCCGGACATACTCGGGTCAATTTTATTCATAAAGACGATGCGGTAAGGATGATTGCCTGGATTATAGAAAAAGGACTTTGGAATCAAACTTTCAATGGAGTGGCTCCTATCCATCCTCTTCGACGAGAGATCTATGAGAAAAATGCAAGAGAACTAGGAATAGCTCCTCCGGCGAGCTTCCAAAATGAACCCGAAGGCAAGGATCGATTGATATCCGCAGAAAAAATTCTTGCAACAGGCTTTGAGTTTGAATTTCCAGATCCTTTAGGTTTTTCTTATTCTTTAACCTAAGCTGAAGTAAGGTTTACTTTTAGTTTTCTCACAGATGACACAGATTTCCACAGATGATTTTGATCTGTGATATCTGTGATCCTTTATCCATTTTTCAGCTTTTTGATTTTTGTCGCTGATCGAAGTCAATTAATCTTCTTCAGGCTTTCCTTCCTGTCTTCGTGCCTTTGTGGCAATCTTCAAATGCCATCTTGTCACTTTTCTCCACTTGGAACGGGCATTGATACGTCTCTCTTATCAATATTTTGTAACAACTAAACTGATTTATACCATGCAGGAAAAAGGTACCATCTCGATCCATACCGAGAACATTTTCCCCATCATCAAAAAATTCTTGTACTCCGACCAGGAGATTTTCCTTCGGGAACTCGTGTCCAATGCGGTCGACGCCACCCAAAAAATCAAGCGATTGGCCACTTTGGGCCAGTACAAAGGAGAATTGGGAGATATCACCGTGGAAGTGGCTTTTGATGAGAAAAAGAAAACCATCACCATTTCTGACAAAGGTCTCGGAATGACTGCCGAGGAAATCAAAAAATACATCAACCAGATTGCATTCTCCGGGGCAACTGAGTTTGTTGAGAAATTCAAGGATGAAAAGGACGCCAATGAGATCATCGGTAAGTTTGGTTTGGGATTCTACTCCGCCTTTATGGTTGCCAAAAATGTGGAAATCCACACACTTTCTTACCAAGAGGGAGCCGAACCAGCCATCTGGACTTGCGATGGAAGTACTGAATTTGAAATCAAAAAAGGAAAGAAAAAGGAACGAGGAACAGACATCATCCTTCATATCAATGAGGATTCTGAAGAATTCCTGGACAAGTGGAAGCTTCAGGGCATTCTGGACAAATACTGCAAATTCCTCCCTGTTCCGATCAAGTTTGGAACCAAAACCGAATCTGTAGAAGATGGAGTCGATGACAAAGGAGAGAAAAAATGGAAGTCCATGGAAGTGGACAATATCATCAACACCACCTCCCCTATCTGGACCAAATCCCCTAACGATCTCAAGGACGAGGATTATCTGGCTTTCTACAAGAGTCTATATCCAATGAGTGAGGATCCATTGTTCTGGATTCATTTGAATGTAGATTACCCTTTCAATCTGACTGGGGTTTTGTACTTCCCGAAAGTCAAAAACGAATTTGAACTTCAGCGAAATAAGATCAAGTTATTCAGCCGCCAGGTATTCATCACCGACGAGGTGAAAGATATCGTTCCTGAATTTTTAATGCTTTTGCATGGAGTGATCGACTCTCCGGATATTCCGCTCAACGTATCACGAAGCTTCTTGCAGGCGGATGGAAATGTGAAGAAAATCAACAACTACATCACCAAAAAAGTAGCGGATAAGCTCTCCGAACTCTTCAAAAAAGACCGTAAAGCTTACGAAGAAAAGTGGAACGACATCGGACTTTTCGTGAAGTATGGGATGATTTCAGAGGATAAATTCTACGAAAAAGGAAAAGAGTTTACCCTACTGAAAAACACCAAGAATGAATATTTCACTTTGGATGAATACACCGATAAGGTAAAAGCCATTCAAAAGGATAAGAATGACCAAGTGATTTTCTTATATGCGACTGATCTGAATAAGCAAGACAGCTTTATCGACTCTGCAAACAAGAAAGGTTACGATGTTTTGGTGATGGACTCTCCGATCGACAGCCATTTCATCCAGCATATCGAGACCAAGTTGGAGAAAACCCAAATGAAACGTGTCGATGCTGATGTGGTAGAAAAACTGATCCAAAAAGAGGATAGCTATGCCAATCTGCTCACCGAGGACCAAAGCAACCAAGTGAAGGAAGTCTTCGAAAAGGCGATTGGGGATAAATCCTATTCTGTGGAAATCGAAGGGCTAAGTCCAGAGGAACTCCCTGTGACCATCACCATGGAAGAATGGATGCGCAGAATGAAAGACATGGCGCAGACCGGAGGAGGACCGATGAGCTTCTACGGCAGCCTGCCAGACAGCTACAAAGTGGCCATCAATGGTAATCATCCTGTGGTCGATAAGATCCTTAAAGCAGAGGGAGAAGAAGCCCAACTTAAATTAGCAAAGCAGGCATTTGATTTGGCTAAGCTTTCTCAAGGTTTGCTGATCGGCAAGGATCTAACTGCCTTCGTGAAGCGAAGTGTAGAGATGATCTAAAATCATCAAGTTTTAAAAATCTAATCCCCGGCAAATTGTCGGGGATTTTTTATTCCCCACTCCCGAACTAGGCTATTCAAAGAATTGGTTTATTTTTGTTTATGCTTTCCAAAAAGACCAAGTACGCTCTTCATGCCCTCACCTACCTGGGCAAACACCAAGAACAAGGAACCGTACTCATCCACGATATAGCCGAGGAATATGGCATTTCCCATAAATTTTTAGAAAACATCCTTCTGGAACTCCGCAAGGCTGGCTACCTCGGCAGTAAAAAAGGCAAAGGCGGTGGCTACTACCTGATCAAGGACCCCAAAGACATCCCACTTTCCAGAGTAATTCGATTACTGGACGGCCCCATTGCCATGCTCCCTTGTGTTAGCTTAAATTACTATGAACCATGCGCAGAGTGTAAGGATGAATCCAAATGTGGGATTAATAAAGTCATGATTCAAGTCCGGGATGAAACCCTCAAAATACTGGAAAACAAGACTTTAGAAGATATTTTAAAAGGGGAATAAAATTTTTTCCATATAAACCCTATAATTTTTATAGGTTTTATATACTTTTGTCAGCATATCCCGTTTGTACGATATGATCTTAGACCTGCCTCTCAAAAAATTCTTTGTCTCCAAAAAGGGACAAGACACCAACTTCAAAAGCCTGATCAAATCCATTTCCTGGAGAATTGTCGGCACGATTGACACCATGGTTATTTCCTATTTCGTGACCGGTCAATTGGTGATGGCGATTTCCATTGGATCTGTAGAAGTCGTGACCAAAATATTCCTGTATTACCTCCATGAGCGGGTATGGGAAAATGCAACCAGAACTACCAAAAAACATGAGCAAGAAGCCGAATTGGTCAGATCTTGAAAATCAGGTTAACCACCTGAGTCCAGCGGAAGGTTTGGCCCTATTGGCTGAATTGTTTCCAGGGAAAATTGTGTTCTCCACCTCTCTAGGTCAGGAGGATCAGGTGATCACGCAGTTGATCGCCACCCAAAATCTACCGATTAAGATCTTTTCTTTGGATACAGGCAGACTTTTCCCGGAGACCCTAGACTTATTGGCAAGGACTGAGAGCAAGTATAAAACCCGCATCCAAGTTTATTATCCTGAGCGGGATTCTGTGGAAAATTGGGTTGCAAAAAATGGAATCAACGGATTCTATGATTCAGTGGAAAATCGCAAGTCTTGCTGCTATGTCCGCAAGGTGGAGCCCCTGAAAAGAGCTTTAGCAGGCAATGAAATCTGGGTCACCGGACTCCGTGCCGAGCAAAGTGCCAACCGCAGCGAAATGAAAAAAATCGAGTGGGATGAAGGAAACCAAATTCTCAAATATAATCCTCTCTTGGATTGGACATTCGACGAGATGATTGCCTACATAGATGAGCATAAAATCCCCTACAATCCACTTCACGATCAGGGATTTGTCAGCATAGGCTGTGCTCCTTGCACCAGGGCAATTTTACCTGGGGAAGACGCAAGAGCTGGAAGATGGTGGTGGGAAGATTCGAAGAAGGAGTGTGGGCTGCATACCAGATAGCAGTAGGCAGTGAGCAGTAAACTTTAGCATTCAGTATTTGATGTTGGACATTCGATATAGAAAAATTGGAAGATTGAATGATTGCAAAATTGATGTAGCACCCTTCTTACAATCAAAATAAGTAACCATTTGAAAACAAGGTTTAGATGCTTCAAGCCAGCTCGTAAATCGTACTTCGTAACTCGTAAATACTATGTCAAACCTATTTATACCTAACCCTAAAGAAGCAGAATCGATCCACATCCTTCGGGAAGTGGCGGCGCAGTTTGAGCGTCCGGTTCTGCTTTTTTCCGGGGGAAAAGACTCGATCACTTTAGTGAGGTTGGCCCAGAAGGCCTTTTTCCCTGCCAAAATCCCTTTTCCTCTACTTCACGTGGATACCGGTCATAATTTTCCGGAGACTATTGAATTTAGAGATCAATTGGTCAAGGAATTGGGACTGGAACTGATCGTACGAAATGTACAAGACTCCATCGATCAGGGAAAAGTTCGTGAGGAAAAAGGTCGCTATGCAAGCCGAAACACGCTTCAAACCACCACGCTGTTGGACGCAATCGAAGAATTTAAATTTGATGCATGTATCGGTGGGGCAAGAAGAGATGAAGAAAAAGCCCGTGCTAAAGAGCGGGTGTTTTCCGTCCGTGATGATTTTGGACAATGGGATGAAAAAAATCAGCGCCCTGAGCTTTTTGACATGCTCAACGGCAAAATCCACGTAGGCCAAAACGTTCGCGTGTTTCCAATTTCCAACTGGACCGAATTGGATGTATGGGAATACATTCGAACAGAAAATATTGCCATCCCAAGCATCTACTTTGCGCACAAGCGGGAGGTTTTCTTTCGGGATGGATTAATCTGGACGGCTAATGAGCATGTATATCGCGAGGTCCACGAGGAAGTCAGCGAGAAATGGGTTCGTTTCCGTACCGTTGGCGACATGACTTGTACGGCAGCGGTACTTTCAGAGGCGAAAACTTTGGACGATGTAGTCGCAGAAATCCGAGAATCTACCCTTTCAGAGCGTGGAGCCCGCATCGACGACAAAAGATCAGAGGCAGCGATGGAGACGAGGAAAAAGGTGGGATACTTTTAAGTAGCAAATAGCTGGTATCAAGTAGTAAGACAGGAAAATGAAAGATAGCTGCGCAGATAAAAAAAATTTGCCGATAAATCGGCAAGATATAGCTCAGTCTATCTTTTTGCCGAAGGCAAAATATCTTTCACTATCTCGCGAAGCATATCTTAAAATTTAAAAATGACCTAAAGTAGAAATTGATAAAAATGGACGTACAAGGCAGAAAACTTATCAAAATAGCCACAGCAGGCTCGGTGGATGATGGCAAAAGTACCCTGATAGGGCGATTGCTTTACGAAACGAATTCCCTGACTACGGACAAAATCGAAGCGATAGAGCGAAATTCCAGACAACGTGGATACGATTACTTGGACTTTTCACTAGCTACCGACGGTTTGGTGGCCGAGCGGGAGCAAGGCATTACCATTGATGTAGCACATATCTACTTCAATACCGACAAGACCAATTTCATTGTAGCAGATACTCCAGGCCATGTGGAATATACGCGAAACATGGTGACGGGAGCTTCTACTTCCCAGGTGGCGATTATATTAATTGATGCCCGTAAAGGCGTGATTGAACAAACGTATCGCCACTTTTTCATCAGCAACCTGCTCCGGATCAGCCATGTAGTCGTGGCAATCAATAAGATGGATTTGGTGGAATACAGCGAGGATGTCTTTTTGAAAATCAAAGCAGATTTTGATGCCCTGGTAGCCAAGAGCAACTTCAGCGAGGATCAAATCACTTTCATTCCTGTTTCAGCTTTAAAAGGGGAAAACATCACCAGAAAGTCCGGACACATGCCTTGGTATGTAGGAAACACATTGTTGGATCATTTGGAAGTCCTGGAACCTCAAGACTTACAGGAAAGTGCAGTGGCTAGATTTCCAGTACAATATGTGATCCGACCAAAAACCGAAGCTTACCATGACTTCCGCGGGTTTTCTGGGAAACTTTATGGAAATAGCTTGAAAGTCGGAGACCAGGTTACCGTCCTTCCTTCCGGAAATGTATCCACCATCAAAGGCATTCATTTTTTCGATCAGGAAATTGAAGCAGCAGCTCCAGGAGCTTCCGTGGTAATTACTCTGGTAGACGAAGTGGATTGCAGCAGGGGGGATATGATTGTGAAAGTCGGTGAAGAACCTTCCAGTGAAAAAACTATCACAGCTACCCTTTGTCAGGTCAATTCCAAAAACCTCCGAGTAGGACAAAAGTATATCCTTCAACATGGAGTGAATCGGGTGTTGGCGAAAGTGGAACAAATAGAAGGCAAAATTCAAACTGACTTCTCAGGAACTCAGGAGACAGAAGAGCTTCGACTCAATGACATTGGCAGGGTGAATTTCCGCCTTTCCAAACCTATTCACGTGGACTCTTATCAAGTCAATCGATCCAATGGAGCATTTATTCTGATTGATGAAGGAAGTTTTGATACGGTCTCGGTGGGATTTATTGAGTAGCAAGATTTTAGTATCAAGCATCAAGACCATAGACTTCAATGCCTGACTTCAGCAGGAAGATCATCATTCGGAGTTCGGCATTCGAAATTTCCAATATCGAATCTTGAACATCGAATAACGAACTAAAAAACAGCCAAGACCAAACCCTTGGCTTTTCTAACAATCTATAAACCTATATTCCCGATAGGGAATTAATTTTAAAAGCCATGCAAAGCTTTCGAACCGAACTTGAAAATCCCATTGTAGAAAAGGATATCCTTGATCTTGAGCGCAAGATTGCCCTTTTCCGGGAAGGAAAAATTGATGAGGAAAAATTTCGCAGCCTGAGACTTGCCAGAGGAGTCTATGGACAAAGACAGCAAGGCGTGCAAATGATCCGAATCAAACTTCCCTATGGAAGAGCTACTTCGGCCCAGTTGCGAAGGATTTGCAAGGTTTCGGAGGAATATTCCACAGGCCGTCTTCATATCACTACCCGTCAGGATATTCAGATTCACTATGTGAGTTTGGATAGGACACCTCAGCTTTGGGCCGAACTGGAAAAAGATGATGTGACCCTCCGGGAGGCATGTGGAAATACGGTGCGAAACGTTACTGCATCCGAGACCGCAGGTATAGATCCAAAGGAACCCTTTGACGTGACTCCTTACGCCGATGCTACCTTCCGATATTTTTTAAGAAACCCAATTTGTCAGGAAATGGGCCGCAAGTTTAAGATGGCGTTTTCTTCCTCCGAGAAAGATACTGCGCTTGCCTATATGCATGATTTGGGCTTTATCCCAAAAATGAATGAATTCAATGGTCAGCAAGTTCGAGGATTTAAGGTCCTTTTGGGAGGGGGCTTGGGTTCCCAGCCACGGCACGGAGATTTGATCACCGAATTTTTGGAAACGGATCAACTGATCCCATTCATTGAGTCCGTTTTGAGGATCTTCGATCGTCACGGGGAAAGGGCACGAAGAAATAAGGCTAGGATGAAGTTTTTGGTTAAAGAAATCGGAATTGAAGCCTTTTTGGATTTGGTGGAAAAAGAGAAAAAAGCACTTCCTTTTCAATCATTTCCCCTCGATTTTGAAAATCAGGAAGCTCCTTCCTTACCAAACCCACCGGCTGCACAACCTGAAGGAGAGTTGGGTCTGGACTTTGAACTTTGGAAACTAACTAACGTGCTTCCACAAAAACAGGAAGGTTACGTGTCAATTGGAGTTCGGGTACCTTTGGGGGATTTCTACTTGGATCAGGCCAGACCTTTGGCGGATTTGGTTGAAAAATATGCGGCAGGAGAAATTCGTTTTACCCTGCGCCAAAATATCCTGATCCGGGATGTAAGGGAAGATTTGGTCCCTTTCTTTTATCAAGAATTGAAAAAAATCAATCTCGCCCAAGGAGGCTACAACTCCCTTGGTGACATCACTGCCTGCCCAGGGACAGATACTTGTAATCTCGGCATCGCGAGCTCCACAGGCATTGCATCTGAACTGGAAAAGGTCATCCAAAACGAATACCCCCATTTATTGAAAAATAGAGATCTAGTTATTAAGATTTCCGGCTGCATGAATGCCTGCGGACAGCACAATATGGCCCATATCGGATTTCAGGGAATGTCTATGAAAGCCGGAAAAACCGTCATCCCAGCCCTTCAGGTACTGTTGGGAGGAGGAAATTTAGGTGATGGAAATGGACGCTTTGCGGATAAGGTCACGAAAATCCCAAGCCGTCGTGGTCCTCAGGCCTTATGGGTTTTGCTGGATGATTTTGAAAAAAATGCCGAAGGAAAGGACTTCTTAAGTTACTATGATCAACAAGGACAAATGTATTTCTATGACTTGCTGAAAGAACTTAGCGACGCCTCTACCGTGACCGAATCCGATTCGGTGGATTGGGGTCATCAGGAAGCCTATGAAGTAGCAGTCGGGGTTGGGGAATGTGCCGGAGTAGTGATCGACTTGGTGGCTACTTTGCTTTTGGAGGCCTTGGAAAAGCTCGATTTGGGACAAGAAGCTTTGGAAAATGAAAGATGGTCAGACAGTATTTATCACCATTATGCAGGATTGATCAATGCTGCCAAGGCGCTTTTGCTCAGCGAAGACATCAGCACCAACAGCTATGCGAATATCATCTCTTTATTTGACGAGAAATTTATTGAAACAGGAAAAATAAACCTCAATTCTTCCTTTGCTGATGTGGTATACCAAATCAACCAAAATGAGCCAACTGAAGAATTTGCAAGAAAATATGCGCAACAAGCCCTAGAGGTGTATGGCTTGTTAAAATCCTATCGGGAAGAGGAGGTTGAAGCATGAGACAGGCAATTTATCCCAAAGTCACCCTTGTCGGAGCAGGCCCCGGAGATCCGGAATTGATGACGCTAAAAGGAATATTGGCATTAAACACGGCCGATGTAGTCTTGTATGATGCCTTGATAGATCCGGTTTTGTTGAAGCATGCCCCCGCCACGGCCCTGAAGATTTTCGTAGGAAAACGAGTGGGCAGGCACAGCACACCACAGGAAGACACCAATCAACTCTGCGTAGAACTCGCCCGAAAGCACGGTCATGTAGTCCGATTGAAAGGAGGAGATCCATTCGTCTTCGGTCGGGGTGGAGAAGAAATCGAGTACATCGAGGCATTCGGCATTCCCACAGCTGTAGTTCCAGGAATCACTTCGGCGATTGCTGTTCCTGCTAATGTTGGGATTCCTGTCACGAAACGTGGTGTTTCTGAAAGTTTCTGGGTAGTCACCGGTACAACTACTGCGGGTGAACTCTCCAGAGACCTAGCACTTGCGGCTCAGTCTACGGCAACGGTGGTGATCTTGATGGGAACCAAAAAATTGGGAGAAATCACTGAAACCTACAGAAAGGCAGGAAAGGAACGCCTTCCAATTGCAATTATCCAAAGCGGAACCACAAGTGAAGAAAAAATTACGGCAGGATTTATCCATGACATCGAGCAAAAGGCGGCAGAAAATCAGGTTGAAGCTCCTGCGGTGATCATCGTGGGAGAAGTGGTTCGGGAAAGTCTTCGATTGGCTGAGGTGTATCGGGAAGTGGTGAAAATGGAAATACGGTAGAAATATGCCCTTGGCGAAATACGATTGAAATATACCTCAGTTCAGTTGTTCAAATATTTCGCTCGACGAAGTCGAGCCCATTTCTATAGTATTTCTATGTATTTCAAAATGTATTGTGTCTAACCTCTAAAATCTCTCATGAACCATCTCTATCCTATATTTCTTAAAGTCCATGAGCTCAATGTTTTATTGATCGGAGGAGGCTTTGTGGCGACCGAAAAGCTGGAATTTTTGCTAAAGTCAAGCCCAGAAGCACAAGTAACAGTTGTCTCCAAGTATTTCCGACCGGAATTTTTGGAACTGGCTGAAGGAAAGGAAACTGTTAGCCTAATCGAAGATGCCTATCATGAGAAGTACTTGGGAGGAAAACATATTGTGATCGCTGCCACCGACGACAAGGCTGTAAATCGACAGATTCGCAATGAGGCCAAAGAGCGCTTTTTGTTGGTGAATGTAGCCGATACGCCAGAGCTCTGCGACTTTTACCTTGGAGGCATTGTGACCAAGGGAAACCTGAAAATTGCCATTTCCACCAATGGCAAGTCTCCTACTACAGCCAAGCGTCTTCGTCAATTATTGGAAGAAGTACTCCCAGAGGAGATTGATGATTTATTAGAAAACCTGAATGCCTATCGAGCTACACTCAAGGGTGATTTTGAATACAAAGTCAAAGCGATGAATGAGATTACAGAGGGGTTGGTGCGGAAAGAGACTCAAGACATTAGACTTTAGACACAAGATCTAAGTATCAAATAGCTAGAATCAAGATCTTAGCAGGTGTGCTATTGTAGTTTTTTTCAAGTTTTAACCTATTCACTCATAGTTAGAGTGGTTCACTTCACTCTTCGAATTTTTTCATAAATGGATCGACCCCAGTCATCTCCCAATGACCCAAGGCAATCGGAATGCTTCCTATAGCATTGAGCTGATCGAAAAAATGCCGAAGAGTAAACACCTCTCCTTTTTCTTCTTGGATTCTAGCAAAGTCAGCCAAAGCATTTTCCAGAAGATATTTTCCGGTAATGTAGCTTGAACCGTAGCCGGGTTGCCTCATGTAAAGATGCTGCTCAAAAAGCAAAAGTTCCTTCTCAGTTTTCATCCAACCACGGGGAGTGTAATTCGAATGAATTCCTCCCGCTTCTACCATTGTCATCTCGTTGGCCTGTGCATAAAGCGAACCTAAACCCCGTGCAGCCCGCTGTGCAACCATGATATATACGATCTCCCTAGAACGGGGAGAGTCTGAATAAAGTCCTGCATCCATAAACATCTCCTCCACAGCCGTTGCCGTTCCTTCATTTCTGCTGTCAAAAATATTGTACAGAAGTGGCCCACTTCGAATCAGGCTTTTATGAGGCTCATTGTCCATAATTGCCAACTCAAACCAATGGTAAAAATGAGAATACAAAGGAAGGGGATCATAATGCATCCCGATGGTGAAGAAGTTCCGCTTTTCCTTGGGGACAAAAGTCCCTCTATGCTCACGCAATGCAGGCTCGAAGTAGTCCTTTACGGTCAAAATCTCCTGCTTCTCCAGAAAATCCATCATTTTTTGAATAGACTTTTCCGTCAATTTCTCGAATTCCTCAGGAGTATCCGCTGCCTCAAGAGGGGGAAGATTCCTGTTTTGATGCTCTTCCAATTTCAGCGAACTCCAAGCCCGTGCCAATTCCCGCTTCAAAATCATCACTTCATCCTCCCAAGTCAAAGGAACCAAATGAACATTTTGCAAATACCAAGTATAGTTTTCTTTTCCTAATCCAGAAGGCCCGTCTTTCTTTGAAGCCTCTTCTTTAAGCCATTTGACCAAATCCTCAGTAGAACCTATCGCTTCTTGAATAGCCTTTGCCAAATCCTGATTCTCTGCTACTCCCGGAAAGCCCAGAATCTCTTGTAGATCACTGACCTGCTGCTCAATTGTGGGGATTCCAGCCTCCCAAAGCTCCTTTGCATTTCCAGTCAGATTCTCTTTGGCTTGGGTATTCAGCGCAGATATAGCCTCGATTTTTCCCAGAAATTCAGATACCTTACTTTCCTCGAGAGGAAAATCATACTGCCAAACTTCCACTATTCCATGATGAGTAGGCCCCTCGTGATCCGGCACATCGCTTCGCTCCATCCAGATCGATTTGTAGAATGCAGGATCCCGCTCCCAAGGTTTTAGAATTCGGTAATTGAAATCAAACCCATTCATCTCGGCCCAAACTATTCTCCAGTCCACCTGCTCTGCTATACTCCAGCCGGAAGTGTCCATTCCAAGGAGTTTAGCTTGCAAGGTTTGGAAGTCAGGCATCCGTTTTTCAAAAGTTGCTTTTCGGTAGTCGGGAGCTCCATTCAGTTTGGGAGGATTTTCGAATGCCCTCCATTCTTTAAAAAGATTCTCCAAGTCCGAATAAGGTGCCGGCTCTTTTTTAATAACCTTATGAGTATCCTGACTTTTCTGACAACTGATGAATACAAACGACAAAAGAATGAAGAATAAGAATGGACTATTTCTCATGGGAGCATTTGAATTTGGGAAAAGGAAAGATAAGACCTCCATTTTCAGGAAGCAAAGTCAAAAACTCTAAAAAATTGCAGCTCCAAAATCTCCTTTCGCCCTTTTCCACAAAATCCTATTCAGCTCAAATACAGGTTTTTTATTTCCTACCATTCCCCTATTTTTGGGCTTTCTTTGAAAAACATAACCGAACGTAAGTTTATGGCATATTTATTCACCTCAGAGTCAGTGTCTGAGGGTCATCCTGACAAAATCGCTGACCAAATCTCTGATGCGCTGATTGACAATTTTTTGGCCTTCGATCCAAATTCCAAAGTAGCCTGTGAAACACTTGTCACTACCGGTCAGGTAGTTTTGGCTGGCGAGGTAAAATCGGACATCTATTTGGATGTCCAGAAAATCGCCCGAGATGTGATTAATCGAATTGGTTACACCAAAAGTGAATACATGTTTGAAGGAAACTCCTGCGGGGTTCTATCAGCAA
Source organism: Algoriphagus boseongensis (assembly GCF_004362805.1). Lineage (GTDB taxonomy): Bacteria > Bacteroidota > Bacteroidia > Cytophagales > Cyclobacteriaceae > Algoriphagus > Algoriphagus boseongensis. The sequence continues at coordinate 583,586 of NZ_SNYF01000006.1, read as the reverse complement.
TTCACGAACAATCTGCGGATATCAACCAGGGAGTTGAACGTAAAAATCCAGAAGAGCAAGGTGCTGGTGACCAAGGGATGATGTTTGGTTACGCAACCAACGAAACTGAAAACTACATGCCATTGGCTTTGGATCTTTCTCATATGATCCTTCGCGAATTGGCTGCTTTGAGAAGAGAGAATAAAGAAATCACCTACCTAAGACCAGATTCCAAGTCACAGGTTACGATTGAATACAGCGACGACAATTTTCCTCAAAGAATTGATGCTATCGTGGTTTCCACTCAGCATGATGATTTTGACTCCGAGGAAACCATGCTCGCCAAAATCAAAGCTGACATTATCAATATTCTGATTCCAAGAGTAAAGGCTAAGTTGAAGCCAGAGCTTCAAAAGCTTTTCACTTCTGACATCAAATACCATATCAATCCGACAGGTAAATTTGTGATTGGTGGACCTCACGGAGACACCGGATTGACCGGAAGAAAAATTATTGTAGACACCTACGGCGGAAAAGGTGCACACGGCGGAGGAGCTTTCTCTGGAAAAGATCCATCTAAAGTGGATAGATCTGCTGCCTATGCTACCAGACACATTGCCAAAAACATGGTAGCAGCTGGTATAGCTGACGAAATGTTGGTTCAAGTTTCCTATGCAATTGGTGTAGCTGCTCCAATGGGAATCTATGTAAATACCTACGGAACGGCTAAAGTGAATCTAACCGATGGGGAAATCGCTAAGAATGTAGAAGCTATTTTCGATATGCGCCCATACGCCATCGAGCAAAGACTTAAGCTGAGAAATCCGATTTATGAGGAAACAGCAGCCTACGGACATATGGGTAGAACTAATGAAATCGTAAGAAAAACCTTCTATTCCCCATACCGAGAGCAAGTAGTCAAAGAAGTGGAATTGTTCACTTGGGAAAAGCTTGACTATGTAGACAAGATCAAAGCTGCCTTTGGCATCTAAATTCTAAGCCCCGAATTTTTTCGGGGCTTTTTTATTTTTGAAGCATAAGCCAACCCTTGGGATCAACTACTGGAGCTGAAGCGCTTTTTATCTCCACGCCTTTCTTCCCTATTTCCAGACGCTTAATTCCTTCCGAAGTCTCGATTTCTAGGGGTATTTCGAAATCTATCCCCTGGAGTGCTATAGCATAAGTGTCTTTATTTTTCTTACTGATTTTAAGTTTGGGTAAATCAGTGTTATAGAGATACAAATTGAAAAATCCGTCAAGATCCTTTCCTGAAAAAGCTTCCACAAAATCCGTGAAGTCCTTTGTTACCACTTTGTTTTGGTAGGTAAACCTATCGTCGCTGGAAAATGCCTTTAGCATGGGAAAGAAAACCTCATCCCCCAAAATGCCTCTCAAGGAATGAATGACCATGGCCCCTTTGGTGTAAATGTCGGAATGATAGGCTCGCTCCTCTGTCGAATTTGGAGGACTGACTACAGGCAGTGAATTAGTAATTCCTCTGGACTCTTTCTTGACTTTGGAGAAATAGGCTTCAGCTCCTCCATGTTCCCAAAAAAACAACCAATCTCCATAGGCAGTAATGCCCTCATGAATCCACATATCCGCCCAGTCTTTCACTGAGATTTTATTTCCAAACCATTCATGTCCCAATTCGTGGTGAAGCAACCAGTCATAGTTGACTTTCCCCATTGGGATGAATTGGAAATTATTTCCGTAGGCATTTATAGTCTGGTGCTCCATCCCGAGATAAGGAGTCTCCACAACGGCTATTTTATCCTCTGGAAAAGGAAATGCCCCAAAGTATTTTTCATGCGTTTGGGTACTTACTTTTAAAGTCTCCAGCAATTCCTTGGCTTTCGCTCGGTTTTCTTGCAACACCCAAACATGCATGGGAATGGTCTTCCCAGAAGCAGATTGAAAATCCAGCTTTTCTTCATGGAAAACACCAAGGGTAAAGTTCAAATTGTAATTGTTGATGGGATAATCCGTAGACCAGTGATAGGTCAAACTTCCCTCACTTTCCTTGACCTCAAGCAATCGGCCATTTGATGCGATAAAATAAGGTTTGGGTGCGGTCAAGATCAAATCTGCACCCTGAGTTGGCTGACTTGAGGGATGATCCAAAGCCGGCATAAAAATTTTAGCTCCCTCACCCTGGCTGGAAAGTCCCATCCAGTGATTATCCAGATCATCTTTGGTCCAAGTAAAACCTCCAGTCCAAGGAGGGTTAAGGGCAATTGGAGTTTTTCCTGAATAAAAAACCTGAACCTGATCACAGGTGCAGTCTATCGGAATAACGTCCAGCATATCGTTTTGATGGGAAAACTTAACCTCAGCTCCATTCATTACCACCTTTTCGACCTGGTAGTAATTGATCAAGTTTAGCCTCAATGTATCCAGCTTTTCTTCAGCTGAAAAAGTAATAGTGTTTGACCCTTGTATACTTTGAGAATCTGGCAAAAGGGTTAGTTCCAGTTTGTAATGTAGTACCTTAAACTTTGCCTGAAGGGGATCAATAGGATCTCCCCAGTCCCAGTTTTGAGCTAAAACAGGTAAACACGACAGTAATATCAGAATTAGAATCAGGATTTTTTTCATGAATTGAGCCAGCAGAAAGGTAAGATTTCGAATCTACAAAAAGCGAATTAAAGGCTGGGATAAAAAATGAAAAGCCGCTTGAAATTAATTCCAACCGGCTTCTGTTTATTCTTCTGCGTAATTGAAGGAGTCAACTTGCTCCTTTACCCAATCCAGATATTTTCCTTTTCTATAGTCCACCCAATCTTGTTTGTATTTAGAACCGTCGATCAGAAACTTAAACCCAGTTGCCGCTTTGGGCTTACTCAAAGCATTCACCAGATCTTCGGCAAGATTTCTCTCTTTTACTTTTCGATCAATAAAATCCTGCATCATTTGGTGCTCCTGAGCAGATTCCATCTTGGTAAACTCCGCATAGTTATCTGGTTCTTCTTCGATGGCGTCAAGGATATCCTCTTCTTCCTCAGTCAGGTCGTAGTTGAAGTAATCTTCATCATCAGGCATGTGGTGAATTTTCTTCTTGTCTATCTGATAGAAGCACACATTTCCTTTAAGTAATTGGGAGGCAATGAAGTCTGCCTCTTTTTCAGTAAGCGAAAGCATGGATGGTTTTAAGATTTATCGAAAAATAACGAAAGTCAAAATTTCGTTAAATTGTTTCAAACTTAGCAATCTAAGGGCCAAAAAATACCTTTAAATTCTAAGATTGATGATTTTACCCAACAATTCGGAGTTAATCTCATGCTCCCCCGAAAACCAAAGCTTCTCTCCCTGTTTTCCAAGGCTTTGAAGAATGTCATTTTGCTTTTGAATGACTTCCGCTGACAAGAATGGATCACGATCTCCTGAGACCAAAATTATCCGGGTTTCTGCGAATTTTTCCCTTGACTCCGGCATATGCAAATCATGCGCAAAACCACCTGCCCAAAGGACCATGGTGTCTATTTGTTTTGGAAATCGACTCGCCCACCTGGTAGCTGTAGCAGCTCCTTGAGAAAATCCCAAAACATGGATTTTGGGAGGATTTGAGAACTTGGATAAAATCTCCTCCATCAAGCGATCCAAATACCGATGATTATTGGAAATGGCAGTTTCTCGCTCGTGCTTAGTCATCCAATTTGCTCCCACTCGACCCTGAAACTCTTTGAGATATCCATAATTGGTTCCTTCTGGAGCTATGATCAATCGATCCCCCGAATCAAAAGGAAGAAACTTTCGGATAAAAAACTCTGACAATTGCCCATATCCATGAAATACAATCCAAATTTCTGATTCATTTCCGCTTGATTCATGCGAAATTGAATAATGAGCTTCGTAAGAAAAATGAATGGACTTTTTCACCGATCAACTTTTCAGATCATCAAACTTCAATGGCAATAACTGGGAAATTCCCTTGACTCTTCTCACCAATCCATTTGGACCCAAAAAAAGCATGGTCACCGATTTCTGAAAACGGTTTTCCACTTCATTGATGGTTTGACGACAAATGCCGCAGGGAGAAACTCCCGCCCAAGTTTCCTCTCCTCCTCGTTGAGCTACCACCGCAAGCATGATTGGAGCTGAATTGGGAAAATTTGCCCCGGCATAACCCAAAACCAATCGCTCTGCGCATACCCCTGTTGGGAAACTTACATTTTCTTGGTTGGAGGATTGGAGAATTTCACCGTTTTCCAGCAATACCGCCGCACCAACATGAAACCCCGAATAGGGAGCATACGCTTGCTTGGAAATTTCCTGGGCCCTTGAGATTAAATTTTGCTCAATAGAATTTAGCTCATCAAGCATCAATTCTTCAATCTCAGTTTTCACTTCAACTTTCTTCACCTTTTGAAATTAATTTGGGTAAATCCTAACGATCAAGGTAAGTAAATGTTCAGGAATTCTTGCCCGAAAACCTTTTTCTCGGAGAAAAATATGGCCATTTTTAGCTTGTAAACCCATACTCATGAAAACAATCTTGATTCTAGGAGCAGGCAAATCTTCTACTTACCTCATCGATTTTTTGGCAGATTCCTGTGAGTCAAAAGGAAGAACTTTGATTTTGGCCGATTTGGATCAAAATCTTGCCGAATCCAAATTGAAAGGTAGAGTTGGTACTCAGGCATTTGCTTTGGATTCAGGAGATGCAGAGGCTAGAAAAGATCTGATCAAAAAAGCAGATGCGGTCATTTCCATGCTTCCCGCCTTCATGCATCCGAAAGTTGCGAAAGATTGTCTCGACTTAGGGAAGCACTTTTTCTCTGCATCCTATGAAAGCGCGGAAATGCGGGAATGGAAAGGGCAGATTGAAGAAAAAAATCTTTTCTTTTTAAACGAATGTGGTCTTGATCCGGGGATCGATCATATGTCAGCGATGAAAATCATCCATGAGGCTCAAAAAAACGGTAAGGAAATTACCTCTTTCAAGTCATTCTGCGGTGGGCTTTTGGCTCCAGAGTCTGAGGATAATCCTTGGAAATACAAATTCACCTGGAATCCGAGAAATGTGGTATTGGCCGGACAGGGAACTTCTAGGTACATCGAAAAAGGAGAACTCAAATATGTCCCTTACCACCGACTATTTAGACAAACTCAAATCGTACATTTCCCTGGCTTAGGAGACTTTGATGGCTACCCCAATCGAGATTCTTTGAGTTACCGAAAAGTGTATGGTTTGGAAAATATCCCGACCATGCTTAGAGGCACCTTAAGAAGAGCTGGGTATTGCAAGGCTTGGGACATTTTTGTCCAATTGGGTATGACGGATGATAGCTTCCAAATGGAATTACCGGAAGGAAGCACATTCAGACAATATTTGAATGCATTCTTGCCTTGGCATGAGACTCAGACGGTAGAGGAAAAATTGGCAGAGCTAATTCCTGATTTGGATTTTGCTTCTTTCGAAAAACTTCAGTGGCTTGGATTTTTTGAAAATCGGAAACTTCCAAAAACTAAAGGAAGTCCAGCAGAATTGCTTCAGGCCATCTTGGAAAATGACTGGAAGCTCATGCCTGAGGATAAAGACATGATTGTTATGCAGCATCTTTTTGAAATCAAAACATCTACAGGGATTGAAAAAATAATTTCAAGCCTCGTATCCATCGGAGAAGACTCCACCTATACTGCCATGGCAAAAACGGTGGGTTTGCCTTTAGCCTTGGCAGTAGATTTATTTATGGATGATAAAATAAACTTGAAGGGATTGCACATCCCGGTTCTATCGGAGATTTATGAGCCGATTTTAGAAGGCTTGGAAAAATTCGGCATTCGTTTCTCCGAGAAACCAGCATAAAAAATCCCGGCTTTTCAGCCGGGATTTTTATTTAAGGTCTCCAGTCAGCCGGTGCATCTACCGATGTACCGGGTATTGTTAAGCAATCGTCTGGAATGATTGCCTTATTTTGTTTGAATGTCAAATCATCCTTGTCAACATAAATCCTTTTCACAGATTCCCCCGCGGCAATAAAATAGCCCAGAACGACCTCATCAGGATTGTCTAAGCTGATCATATTTCCTCTGATGGTTGCTGGAGGGGGATCAAAAATAGACCCACTAATTTCTGCCTGCTGCTTTACCAATCTGAGAAAACGGTAAGCCTCCTGAGAAATTCCCAATTGCTTGATATCGATTCTAAACTTGTTGACAAACCTCAATCCATCGTCCTCTATAAAAGCAACCGGAATCTGAGTGGTCAATCCGTTAAAATTGTCATCAATTGCTAAGAATAGGCTTTGGTTGTTACTGAATTCTTCCCGGTAGCAAACTGCACAGCAGGCCTTGGGTTGAGGGTCCCGGGAAGGATTGGAGTCTGAAGGTCTTGGCGTAAATAGATCTGGTCTGGTTTCTAGAATATAAACTGAAGGACCATTTCTCCAATAATAGAAGTTATTCTGGTCTGCAGGATCATTTACCTCGGCGATTAATTGAATTCCGGATTTAGGATTTCCTCCTCCTTCCTGATCAATAGTCAGAGTTTTGACAGACAATTTCTCCAAGTTTGGAACTGATTCCACGCGCTCAGGGAAAGAAGAATAAAGTTTCCCTTCTTGTGTTTCAATAAGCAAAGTATAGGATCTTCCTACCTCTGCACTAAAACTCGCTGGGGTAAAATAAGAACCTCTAGCGTCCACACTTTCTGCCAGAAAAGTGATTTTTCCCAAGTCGTCTCTAACCACTACTGTCGCCTGAGTCACTGGCCTGATCAAGCCTTCAAAATCACTTCCATAGGTCGCACTTCTCGTCAGTGTAATAACATGTGGGCCAGGGCCGGAAGTAATGGCTCCTTCCACAGTGAGCAACTGCTCTCCTTCTGGCACCTCGATCTTATATGGATCAATACAGGCAACTGGGAGCAATAAAATAATATATATAAGTCTTTTCAGCATCTCTTTAGAATTTGATTGCATAACTCAAACTAGGTAATGGCACTCCCAAAAGTGCAAGTCTGAAAGATTGTGGAGGAGCTCCCTCTGCATCATCAAAGTACACGGAGAAAGGATTTTTTCTTCCATAAACATTAAGTATGGAAAACGTCCAATTTCCATCAAAAAACTTCCCACTTCCTTTGAGTTTGAAGTTTACAGCAAAGTCCAATCGATGGAAATCAGGCAATCGGTCTTGGTTTCTACTGTCAAAATAGGCAAGGCTATTTCCTGAGTAATCAAACTTAGCTTGTGGCAAAGTGATGGGTCGACCAGTACTGTATGCGAATGTAGCTGAAATGGAAGTATTGGTACTGACTTTATAATTTCCAATGAGGGTCAAGTCATTTGGTTTGTCAAAATTGGAAGCATACCACTCTCCATTGTTGATATTTTCCTCCTCGTATGGAGTGATTACCCTTCTTAGTGATCTGGAATAGGTGTAGGAAATCCAACCCGTAAGTCTTCCAAGATTTTTCTTGATATACAATTCAGCACCATAGGACTGTCCCTGAGCGGGAATTAATTCGGTTTCGATATGATTTTGAAGAATCAAATTCGCCCCGTCTTTGTATTCCACTACATTCTGAAGGTCTTTGTAATAAACCTCGATGGAGGTCTCAAATATGTTGCCTTTGAAATTTTTATAGAAACCAAGAGAATATTGATCCGCAATCTGAGGCTTAAGGAATTGATCGCTTAGTTTCCAAACATCAGATGGAGCAATAGTAGCTGTATTTGAGATCAAGTGAATGAACTGGTACATTTTATTGTATCCAGCTTTAATTGAAGTCGACTTATTGAATGAGTAACGAATAGATGCTCTCGGTCCAAAGCCATCGTAAGACTGGATTTCCTCTCCATCCTGATAAACCGTCTCAGCTATTGCGCTACCATCAGATTTTGGCTGATTTTCAGCATAAGTTCTGACCACTCTAGGCCCAAAATATTGGTAGAGATCATATCTTGCTCCATACGAAAATCCAAATTTTTGCCCCAACTCGAATTCATGCTGGAAGTGAGCGGCCATTTCCCTACCAAATTCATCCTGAACTTTCTTGGGTAGAATATCCTCATTTCCTGTAGGCACCAATTCACCCGGTTGAATTTCTATTTGTTTGTAAACACCACCCACAACCACCTTATTGGTTGGGCTAAAGGCATAAGTCAAATTCAATCTTCCTCCAATATCCTTAATGTCGGAGTTGATGGTGAAATCGTTTATTCCTGAATTATTGAAAATCCCGTAGTCGTAAAGGGAATAATATCCTAATGCTTCCAAGCTAAATTTATCGCTGAACTGACTTTTCCACTGAAGTGAATGGGCAGTGTTTCTCCAAGAAATAGTTGTGTCAGAAGCAAATGCAAAATCATCGTAGCTAGTGTAGTAGCTGTAGGTAAATTCATTTTTTTCTGAAACTGGCGCACTGATAATCAAGTTTCCATCATAGAAATTTGCATTGGAATTTCTAAGCGTCACATTGCTCATGGACTGGAGAAACCAGTTGATATAAGAAATTCTAAATCCACCCAAAACAGAAACCTTATCTTTTACTATTGGTCCATTGAGGGAAATTTTTCCGGAATAATTACTCAACATCAAATCTCCTCCCCATTTGTCAATGCTTCCTGCCTTGGGAAGAATATCCAAAATCGCAGAACTTCTCCCTCCGAATCTTGATGGCACAACAGCCTTATACAAAGTCACATCGTTGACCACATCTGCATTGAATGCAGTAAAAAGTCCGAACATGTGGGAAGGATTGTAAATAGGAGCACCGCCAAATTGAATTAGGTTTTGGTCCACTCCACCTCCACGCACATTAAGACCTGAAGAAGCTTCACCTACCTGGCTAACACCTGGAAGGGTTGCCAAAGACCTCACGATATCCACTTCTCCCAAAAATGGAGGCAGTTCTCGCATGGTATTCATACTCAAGGTAACCGCTCCCATGTCTGTAGATTTGATATTTTTATCAGGATCTCTGCCGTAAATCACCACATCATCCAGTTCGAAATCCTCCTGGATCATTCGGATTGTAATCCTTCCATCACCGACAGCAGTGATTGGATAATCAACCATTTCGTAACCGACATATCGAAAAACCAGATTGTATTCTGCTCTGTCTAAAACCAGATCAAAGTTTCCGTTTGTATCGGTAATCCTGGTGACATTGATTTCAGGAACAGTCACGGTAGCTCCTACCAAGGCTTCACCAGTAATGGTATCAATGATTCGCCCGGAAATCCGGATTCCTTTGAGTTGACCTACATCTCGTCCTACCACTTCGCGCTTTACCGGCGCACTGGTTTGGGCTATAGCAAATTGCCCAAGCAGAACGAATAATATTAGTAACGTTTTTTTCATGCTTTTTGGGCTTTAAAGTGCATTAGTTTCAAACTTGTACAATTCCATTGGAAATACTCCATTGACAGAAACTTCAGGCACTCTCATGATGTAAATTGCGCCATTGTATTCGAATTGACCTACCGTGATGCTTTGAGGCAAGCCAGGAATTGGATTTTTTATTTTCCAGGTAAAGCTGCTTAAATCCAGTTCATACATCTCTTGAGTTCTCCGGTATAATCCAACATATGCCTTGGCTCCTTGAACAACCGCTACCCCATAGCTTTGACCCAAGCTTCCAGGATATTTGGTTCTCAGAGTCCAAGAGGAATTTGAAGGATTAAATTGATAAAGCTCTCCTGCAGAATTGAAAATAAAAATCTGACCCTGATACACGAAAAATGGATTTTCTGAAGTCAAAGCAAATGGGGCATTGGCCAAATTTGACCAAGTTTTCGAAGTATTAGAGTATTTTCTGACCGCCTGGGAATTCACCACTCTTCCACCGAATAAATATAAATCCCCGCCTACCTCTATAGCCAACTGATCTTGACTTCTAAAAGGAAGGTCTGCTAGCCTTTCAAAGGTACTTCCATTGATTTTGTAAAACGACTGGTCGTACTGAAACACATCCCGATCAATCTCCAAGGCGCCACCTCCTAGGAAATTTGGTGTTGCAAAAGCAAAAGACCTGGGGTTCCCTGGAAATGAAACCTCAGTCCAAGTTCCAGTGGCTAGATTATATCTTTGGAATTTACGGTATGGCCCTGTAAGTCTGACTTCTCCTAAGCCGACATGAAAACCTAGTTCATTGGTGAAGGAAACAGAATTGTAAATTCTTGGATCCGGGAAATCAGTCACTTTTGTATACTTCCCTGATTGATATTCGAATTTCTCAGAAAACTCCAGGGTTTTGTTTTGTACCACAACTCTTATCGGTACAAATGCTGAAGTCCCTGGTGCGGGGATCTTAACCGTTATCCGGCTTTCAAAGAGATTTTGGACAATTTGAGCTTCCTTATCCCCAAAAAACACCTTCGTTCCCTCAGGGAAATTCCTTCCATTAATTACCAGATCTTTCCCAACCGTGGAAAATCTCGGAGAAAAGGATTCCAATTGTGGTTCTAAAGTCTGAATCTGGACAGCCTCACCGGAGATCTCTTCCCCTCCTATAACTGAAAAAGCTTTTACCCAATAGTTCTGGGTAATTTTCAGACCTGTAGCCTCACCTATAAAGCGGCCAGGACCTTCTTTAGCTCCTAAGGAAATGGTGACAGGCGAGCTGAAGGCTTCAGTTTCTGAAATCTGAAATCCATGATCACTGGCAGAAACTTCTTGATTGGTAATCAATCTTCCAGAAATTCTTATCCGATCTCCCCCAACAAATATCGCTTCTTCAGTAGCTACTATGATTGGAGTTTCGGTATCTTCAGTACAAGCCCATCCAACTAAGAGCAGGCATAAAATGCTCAAAAACAATAATTTTTGCATGTAATGTGGTAGTTGAATAGGCTCCAAAAATAGAAAAAAGGTCAAATAATTCAACTGAGGACAATATTTAGGATCAATTTTTAACCTAAATCAATCGAATCTTCTAAAAATTGCTCAATAACCCAATAAAAACCCACTGAGAACCTTTTTATACTCCATAGAATATTCCCCAGAATCTTCTTTTAAAACCAGTTTTCTAATAATTCCATGGGTATTCTGAAAGGAAAACTCTCCAATTTCCCTTAACACTCCCAAATCCTGCCTATCATGAACCTGAACAACTGTATTCAGAAACAAGGAATATGAATTGGCGATTTGTCTGAAATCAGACATTTGTCGGGGAGGAAGAATCACCCAAAATCTACCCGAGGGGTTTAATAATTTGGAAGCATTCTCCGCTAAATCTTCAAAAGAAAGCTCGTCCGTATGCAAAGCTTTATTCCGCTTTAAATCATGGGATTTCAAATGATCAGGAAAATAAGGAGGATTGCTCACGATCAAATCAAAGGAATCCAAAGAGCAAAAATCCTGAAATCTGCCTTGAAAAAGGCTAATCCGCTCGGCAAAAGGACTTACTTTAAAATTTTCTTCAGCTTGCTTTGCCGCATCCTCATCAATTTCCACTGCTTGAATCTTTGCTTCGAGAAATCTCTGGGCCAGCATTAAGGAAATCACCCCTGTACCAGTTCCAATATCCAGAATACTTTTAGGATTTTGGGATTCTAGCAAAGATCCCAAAAGGATTGCATCTGTGCTGATTTTCATTGCACAACGATCCTGATTGATTCGAAACTGCTGAAACTGAAACCAGGAATTCCCCATCAGGCGCGAGCTCTGCTAAAAAGTCTGGAGCGGAATCTCGGTTTATCCTCCATCACATTTAGCTCTTCTTCAGACACTCTCTTGACGCTTTCAATGGTATAAAAGGCCTTTTCCTCTACCTCTTTTACCTTAGTAATAAACTCCTGAAGTTGATCCCGCTTCATTACCGTGAAGAGTAAATTTACCTTTCCATACCGCCCTTCTGCACCCACGCTGGTAAAGCGGTAGTTTTTCTCTTTCATAAATTCCAGCAAAACTTCTGGTGCTTTGGGAGTAATTACCCGTACCAGAACCCTTCCCAAGGCAAGTTTTTCATCCAAAGTCATCCCTACATAAGTTCCAGTTGCAAAGCCTCCTGCATAGGCAAGGTAGGAAAGAGGATTGTTTACGTTTTGGAAAATCTGCCCGATGGCTAAAAGCCAAATCAAAGCCTCAAAAAATCCCAAAATCGGAACAATATTTTTCTTCCCATTCATCATAAACATGATCCGAAGGGTATTAATCGACACGTCTCCTATCCTTGCTACAAAAATCAGCAAGGGCATGATCAGGTAATTCAAAAGGTTGTCACTGATTCCTATGGAATTGAAAAGGTCTTGCATAACTCAAAATATCCTCTTGCAAAAATACCCCTTTATCCGGCAAAGGGGATGAGAATTCTAAATTCCTTTCAAATCTTTCTATCCCTACCAGCAGGCATTCCAAAGGCAAGAAACTGAACGGTCATAATCAGTAAAAACCAAATCAAGATGTCCCAATTGCCAAAAAGATCCAGAGAAATACCAAAAACTAGGGGGCCGAGAGCTGCCAAAATATAACCTGCTGACTGCACCATTCCAGACAATTTTGCAGTGGTGAGATCTTCGGCAGTTCTAAGTGAAATCAAGGTATAAGCGATACTTAAACTGGCTCCACTTCCGATTCCAATTACTGTTAAAGCTATAAATGTGATCACCTCGTGATGGATAAACAAGGCTGCGTATCCTATGAAATAGCCCAATCCAACAGCTAGAATTACTCCGGATTGTTCCTTAAGTCGAATCAAAAGATTAGGCGCAAAAAATGTCCCAATCAAGGAAATCAATTGCATGTAAGAAAGGGCAATTCCTGCATTAACAGGAGTCATTCCCCGGGAAATCAACATATCCGGCAGCCAGGTAATCATGGTGAAATACATCACCGACTGAGCTCCCATAAAAAGGGTTACTTCCCAGGCTAATTTGCTTTTCCATACATTCTTCCCCTGAAAAATATCCCGCTGTACGCTAGAGGCATGTGGCTTCAATTGAGGTATCCAAACAAGTAAGGCCAATGCCATCAAACTAACCCAAGAAACTAAAGATCCTCTCCAGCCCCAACCCAAATCCACAGCCAAGGGCACACTTATTCCGGAGGCAATTGCCGCGAAAAGGGACATCCCGGTTGATAGAATCGCAGTAAGAAGTCCTATTTTTTCAGGCATTCTTGCCTTAAAAAAAGGGATCATCAAGACATTGGCTGTAACAATTCCTATTCCCGTAAGAGCGGTTCCGAGATAAAGCAATTCAATTCCCCCTAAAACACGAAGAACTACGCCCAGAGCCAGCAGAACTATACCAAAAAATATGGCTTTGCTATGCCCAAATTTCTTCCCCAAGGAGGGAGCGAAAAGAGAAAAAATAGCAAAAGTTAAAAGAGAAAGTGTGGTCAGAAACCCGGCTAATCCATTGGAAATACCCAAATCTTCGCGGATAAATGGAATCAATGGGCCCACCGAAGCAATAGAAGTCCTGAGATTGATGGAAATCAGGATAATCCCAAGGAATAATAAAGTTTGGTGGTTGGATTTTTGCAAAGCAGAGGTAGAATGAGAAACTAACAGGTACGAAATACGCGATTTTCCTGAATTCCCCTCAAGAAATTATTCAAGAAGACTTTTAATAATCCCAAGCAACAAATTTAGGATCGGCTTTCTACCAAGTCCTTTACGCAATCCACCCAAGTATCGCTGGAGTTTAGACTCGGAACCAAATCCCATTTTTCTCCTCCCAGCTCAATAAACTCCTCTTTGTACTCTTGCCCCACTTCAATGGTTGTTTCAAGACAATCTGCCACGAAAGCCGGAGAGAACACCAACACTTTTTTCACGCCTTCCTTGGCCAGATTATGAATGATGTCCTCAGTGTAGGGTTGAATCCAAGGATCTTTGCCCAATCTGGACTGAAAACAAGTAAGGGTCTTCTCTTGAGGAATACCTAGTTTTTCAGCGACCAATCTTGTGGTTTGGAAGCATTGCGCTCGATAACAGAATTGATTTTTAGGTCCATATTTGTTGCAACAGGCACCTAATTGGCAATATCCTTCTACCGAACCTTTGCGAATCTGTCGTTCAGGCAATCCATGGTAGGAAAACACGAACTTTTCATAGTCATCCTTGGCCATCATTTCCTTGCCCAATTCAGTCCAAGCTTCCAAGAAAAGAGGATGATCAATGAAATTGCTGATGAAATTAATCTCAGGGATAATCTGCCAAGTACGGGCGATCTCCATGACTTTATCGATCACTGATCCATTGGTAGCAGAAGCATATTGAGGGAAAAGCGGAACCACAATGATCTTTTTCACCTTGGCTTTCATCAGCTCTTCCAGTCCCTTTTCAATACTCGGATTTTGATAGCGCATAGCCATGCTGACCAGGTATTTTTCTGGATCCAGCTTTTGGATCAGTTTTTCCTTGAGGTCTGCTGTGTGAAAAAGAAGTGGAGAACCTCTATCCGTCCATAATTTTCTGTATTCCCCAGCTGATTTTGGAGCCCGGAAAGGAGCGATGATTAAGTTTACTAGCATCCATCTAGGAATAAATGGAAAATCAATTACCCTTCCATCCATCAAAAATTCCCGGAGATATTTTCTTACATCTCCTGTCTTGGTGCTGTCCGGGGTTCCTAGATTAACCAGCAAAACGCCGGTTTTTGATTTGCTAATCGCCATGAAGTTTACTTAGGTTTTCTTTCAAAGCCCAAAATTAGCCCCTTTGTTCAAATTACCTGATTGAAACTTCAGATGGGCAATTGACAAGCCTTTAGATTTTCAACTTTTCAGCCCATCCCATCAATGGCCCAGAGATAATGCTAGAAAGCAAGGCCAGAATTACCAAACCAATGAAAAGTGACTCGGAAACCAAGCCGCTTTCAAGAGCGATTAGGCCCAAAATGATGTCCATGCTACCCCGAGTACTCAAACCAAACCCGACCACCATAGCTTTGTTTCGCTTCACTCCGGCCATTCTTCCTCCCAGGTATGCACCAAAATATTTGGTCAAAAATCCTACAATCACCACCACTCCAACTACACCCAAATCGAATGCTTCAATAAAATTGACTTTCAATCCAATACTGAGAAAAAAGATGGGCGCGAATATGTTATTGATGAATTGATGCAGAATTTCTTTGGCTTTTTCAGTCAAATGTTCGGAATCACCCAAAGCCACACCGATGATAAATGCTCCAAAAATTGCGTGAATTCCGATAAATTCTGTAAAAGAAGCAGCCAAAAAACAGATAGCCAGAGAAAGTGAAAGTAAGCCCCCAGGCCAAGCCAGATTTTTATTGGTCCAAGGCAAAACCCGATTGATCAAAGCCTTGCCAAGGGTCAACATAAAAACTGTAAAAAACAGGGTAAGTCCGATAGTCGGCCAAACTCCAATGCCTTCTTGACCAGACTCGGAAAGAGAAAGGATCACCGAAAATATGATCCATCCCACCACATCCACCACCATGGCACTTGCGATGATCAGTAAGCCCGTCTTGGTCTTAAATAAGTCCAAGTCCATCAAAACCCTAGCTACCACGGCAAGTGCAGTGATAGAAATGGCTAATCCGAAAAAGGTGGAAGCAACTGCCCGGTCGTTGATATTTACTCCAAGAAATTCAGGAAATGCATAAGCCACCACAAATCCGGCGATGATGGGCAAGGCCATAGAAGTCAGCGCAATTTTCAAAGCGTTTTTTCCCTGACTCCAAACCACCTGCAATTCGACTTCTATTCCTGCAATAAAAAGCAAAAGCACTACTGAAATCTGGACAAAACCATCCAAGGCAATATTGGTCATTTCATGGCTTTGGAATAAGTCTTCGTGCAACTCAGGCATCACATAGCCCAAAATCGTAGGACCGAGAATAATCCCTGCGATGATTTCACCCACCACTGCTGGCTGCTTCAATTTCCTCGCGATTTCCGCAAAAATCCTCGCCATGATCAGCATGGCCGCAAGTTGGAGGAGAAGGTTGATGACCTCCTTATGGTTTAGAGTTTCCATGGAGGCGCTTAAGGTTTAATGATTAAAAGATTACAGGGAAGAGTACTGAGCAAGTCCTCGAGATCATGTGGAAAAAGGCGATCGAAAAAGGTAAGGCTACGGTCGTCACCGACAATGAGTAAATCCGCTTCGATTTTTTCACAAAACCTTGCTAACTCTGTCGCCCAGCGCCCTCCCGTTACTTTGATACTGATTTTTAAATCTCCCACATCTATCCCTTTCATATTTTCCTCTACGTAGGTGATTTCATCCTGAACCAACTGCCTTCTGGTTCCCGAAACCTCATCCTCAGTATCCTCGCTGGCTGTCCCCATGAGGAGCCCATACATTTTTATTTCGTTGAGGATATAGACATTTTTTGCAGCAATAGCCTTTGAAAAATCAATCCCCTGCCGGATCACTTCTGGGGTAATTTCCAATTGAGTCCCATTGATTACCACTTTGGAAAACTCCGTGGTTTCCATTTTAGGTTCGATGAGAGTCAGTACCGAACATGGTGCTTTTCGGATAATTTTCCTGCCTACAGAGCCCAGGTAATATTTCAAGAAACCTTCTTGCTTTAATGCCCCAGCAACCAAAAGGTCTACATTTTCCTCTCTACAGGCTTCAAGAATCTTCTTTGCTGGTTTGCCATTTTCTTTCCAAAGCACTTTAGTCTTGGCTTTTTCCACACCCAATCTGGATAAAATCTCGTCCAACTGTCCTTCGAGTTCTTCTGTCTTGACTCCTACATGGATCAAGATTAGCTCACTTCCAAAAAAGTTTACGAGCCTTTTCGCCTCAGTGATCAGGGCTTCCATTCTGGGAGAAAATGCAATAGCAAGTCCGATTCTTTTAAACATATCCTTTAAACTTGATCTCTTCAAATAAGCCATTTTTATTTATTCTGGCAATTTGAATTTCAAGACTACCACTTATCCCCTTGCCTTTCCGCTGGTTTGGATTTTAGCAATTCAATCAAAACGAGGCCTTTTTCTAGGGCAATTTTTCCTAAAATTCAGTCTAGATTGAACTCAGAAAAAAACCCAATCCAATTTCTATGAGAAAACTAATCCTCACTGGACTCTTGGTGGGAAGTTGGTTTTGCAGCAGCGTTTTTGCTCAAAGCGATTACCCGACCCTTAGCCAGATTAACCAAAGACTCCAAAAACTTGGAAGCAATTCCTCAGCGGAGCTCAAAACACTCTCCAAAACAGCTGGTGGGAAAGATATTTATGTATTGAAAATCGGTACTGGAAACATGGACCAAAAACCTGCGATTGCGGTAGTGGGGGGAGTCGAAGGTTACCATGTACTGAGTGTGGAATTGGCCTTGCAATTTGCCGAGAAATTAATCGCTGAACATGCAGAGGCATTGCAAACCACCACTTTTTATGTCTTCCCAAACATGTCTCCAGATGCCTATGAGCAATACCATGCGGCTTTGAAATATGAGCGCAGAGGTAATGCAAGTGCTGTGGATCATGATCGAGATGGCACTGCAAATGACAATGGGTACTCCGATCTGAACGGAGATGGCTTGATCACTTGGATGCGT
This sequence comes from Algoriphagus boseongensis, assembly GCF_004362805.1. Classification (GTDB taxonomy): domain Bacteria; phylum Bacteroidota; class Bacteroidia; order Cytophagales; family Cyclobacteriaceae; genus Algoriphagus; species Algoriphagus boseongensis. The sequence continues at coordinate 566,175 of NZ_SNYF01000006.1, read as the reverse complement.
GTAGAGGATCCAATGGGAGACTGGACGGTTTCCAAGGAAGATCCCCGAGTGATGGTAAAAGCCGATCGCTCCAAAGGCGAAGCAGGAAAATACCTGGTGATGAAGGAATCCAAAGACGATGACAAAGACGGGAAATTTGCCGAAGACCTCAAAGAAGGAATTGCTTTCAACAAATCCTTGACCTATAAATTCCCGGTATTTGAACCTTTGGCTGGAGATATCGCAGTTTCTCAGGCAGAGAGCAGAGCACTTTTGGATTACCTATTCGAGCAGTGGAATATTTTCGCTTTTGTGACTTTTTCACCTTCCAATAACCTCAGCTCTCCTTTGAAGTACAATGCTGGTGAAGCGAGAAAGCGAGTAGTTTCCTCCATTTTGGAAAAAGACCAAGTGATCAATGCCATGGTTTCTGATGTCTACAACAAGACTGTTTCTCAGAAGGCATTTCAACAAACTAATCAGGGGACTGACGGGGATTTCTTCCAGTGGGCCTATTTCCATTTTGCAAGATTAAGCTTCTCCACTCCTGGCTATTGGACTCCTGAATTCAAAGGGAAAAACAATCCAGAAGCCAATTATTTGGCATGGGCTGATTCTTTGGGCTGGAATTCATTTGTGCCTTGGACTGAAGTAAAGCATCCTGATTTTCCGAATCAAAAAGTAGAAGTCGGAGGAGTTAAGCCATTTATGCTTACTAATCCTCCTTACGAAAAGGCGGCTGAAATCTCTGCGGAGCATACCGATTTTATCCTGAAACTTGCCGGAATGCAGCCCAAGCTAGAATTCCACAACCTCAAAACAGAGGCTTTGGGAAATGGACTGACTCGAGTAAGTGTGGATCTTTTTAATAACTCCCCACTTCCCACTCATTCAGAAATGGGAGCTCGTTCAAGATGGCTTAGAAAAATTCGGATTGACCTGGATTCTTCCCAGGATAAAATCATCTCAGGAGACAAAATCACATTGGTGGAATCCATGGGAGCCTTTGAAAAAATATCCTATAGCTGGATTATTCGCGGTACGGGAAATATCTCCCTCAAAGCAGGAGCTCCTCACACAGGATTTGCCACTCAAACCATTAAACTCTAAGCCATGAAGATTATGAAAACAAGAAAAGCAATCGTTGCCTTGGCTTTGGGAGCATTGAGTCTTGGCGCTTTGGATGCAAATGCCCAACATGAGAATTATTTCCGTGCCATTGGTACCCCTCACAAACCTAAAGTTGAAATTTCCTTCAACAGATATTACAGTTCTGAAGGACTTTGGGACTTGATGAAGAAAATAGCAGCTGCTCATCCTGACTTAGCCAAAGTAGAATCCATCGGGAAATCTGTGCAAGGAAGAGACATTCTGACCATCACCATCACTGATTTTTCCACAGGAAAAGATACCGATAAGCCAGCGATGTGGATCGACGGAAACATTCACTCCAATGAAATCCAGGGAGGAGAATTCTCTCTTTACGTTGCTTGGTATTTGACCGAGATGTATGCGGATAATGACTTTATCAAGCAATTGCTGAAGGAAAAGACATTCTACATCACTCCTACCATCAACCCTGATGCCCGGAACAATTTCTTCAAGGAACCAAACAATGCGAATACTCCTAGATCTGGGATGTTAGTCTTGGATAATGATGGAGACGGACTGGCAGGTGAGGATATGATGGATGATTTGGATGGGGATGGAAACATCACCATGATGATTCGAAAATCTCCAACCGGTAGATTTATCAAGGATCCTTTGGATTCAAGAAGGCTCATGATGGTAGGTCCTGACCAAGTGGGTGAATATGAAATGTTGGGTCAGGAAGGTATTGACAACGATGGGGACGGTGAAGTAAATGACGACGGAATCGGCTATTATGATCCAAACCGGGATTGGGGATGGAACTGGCAGCCTGATTATATCCAGCGAGGAGCCTTGAGATATCCTTTTACTCTTCCCGAAAACAGAGCTATCATGGAATTTGTGATGAAACATCCCAACATAGCAGGAGCCCAAAGTTTCCATAATTCCGGAGGGATGATCCTTAGAGGTCCAGGTGCAGAAGAAGATGTCAATACCTACACCAGAGAGGATATCAGAATCTACGATGCAATAGGAAAAGTGGGACAAGAAATGATCCCTGGATATCGCTACATCACTGTTTATAAAGATCTATATACCGTGTTTGGGGGAGAATTGGACTGGTTTTATGGAAACCGAGGGGTATTCACCTATTCCAATGAGTTGATGAACCCGTATTTATATTTCCACAAAGACGGTGGAGGTAGAGGAAACCAAGATGAGCAATTCCGGGTGGATCAACTCTTGACTTTCGGAGATGCCTTTGTAAACTGGAAAGAATACGAGCATCCTCAGTTTGGAACAGTTGAAATCGGTGGATTCAAAAAGACTTTTGGAAGAGCACATCCAGGGTTTTTGCTGGAGCAGGATGCACATAGAAACGCAGCATTTACCATCTTTCACGCCTATCACACACCAAAACTTTCTGTCATGAATGTAGAGGAAGAAGATTTGGGTGGAGGATTGAAAGCCATCACGGCGACCATATTTAATGAGCGCATGATGCCAACTCACGCAAGTCAGGATTTGAAATACAAAATCGAACGACCAGATTATGTTACCATTTCAGGAGCCAAAGTTGTCGCGGGATTTGTGGTGGAAGATGAAGACCGAAACAAGTTCAAGGAGCAAAAATCTTCTCCTGAAAAAATTGCCGTGGAAAATATCCCGGGAATGAGTGCGGTGAAGGTTAAGTGGATCGTTTCTTCAGGATCAAATTACAGTATCTCGGTAAACTCCGCCAAAGGAGGAAAAGCTACTTGGAAGAAGTAAAAAATTGATTTCCAAAACTCCCCGGTCTTTTAAATCGGGGAGTTTTTTCTTTTATATCTAAATTCCCCAAAATTAAGACATGAAAAATCTTCTGCTTGTCCTCTTACTTTTCGGGAATTCATTTTCTCTACTTGCCCAGGAAAACCCAATTGTCCTGATCACCTACTATTCCCAATCTGGAAATACAAAAACCCTTGCAGAGGCCATTCAAAAAGGAGCTCAATCTGTGAACGGAGTTGAAGTGAAGCTTTTGGCTATTGAGGAGGTGGAAGTTTCAGATCTTCTAGCTGCATCCGCCATCTTAGTTGGTTCTCCTGTTTACAATGCTAACATCGCTACTCCTGTTCAGGAATTCATCAATTCATGGCCTTTTGAGGGAAGACCTTTGAAGAACAAAATCGGAGCTGCATTTGCCACGGGAGGTGGCATTTCTATTGGAGAAGAAGGGGTAATGATTGACATCCTGCGATCCATGCTCATCCACGGAATGATTGTCATGGGAGGAGAAGAGGTGGAGTCTGCCTTTGGGGCCTCAGCAATAACTGGAGAAGGCTCTTTTTCTAATGAGAAAATGGACGAGATTTTTTTAAATAAGGGATTTGGACTGGGTAAAAGAGTTGCCGAAGCGGTCCTTCGATTTAATTTTCCAGAGAAATAGAAAAGTTATAAATCGGACTCAGAAAAAAACACTTCCCCTTAATTTCTTAAATGAAAGCTTTTTACCTTTTTTTTATCAGTTTCAACTTATTTTTTTGCCTAAGCGCATTTGGAGAAAACGATTCAATCCGACGAAGTCAGATTACTGTAATCCTGGATAATGACGCTTATGTTCCTGGGAGATTGGATCGCTACTACAGCAATGGAATCTCCATAGGTTTTCATCACTATTTGAAAGAAGGGAAGAGTATTTCATTTCGATTGGGCAAAGAGATGTATACTCCAGATTTAAGAAAAACAGGATTTGCAACTGAATTCGACCGACCTTATGCCGGAATGGTATTTGGTGAATTGGCCAAGCAATGGAGAAAGGAGCGATGGTTTTTAGAGGCGGAAGGAATGCTTGGAATCTTAGGCCCAAGTTCTGGAGTTAGTCAGTTGCATTATTGGTTTCATGACAAATTTGGATTTCCAAGACCTGAGGGGTGGGAAACCCAACTTGGAGATGCGGCATTGTTTAATTTATCATTCTCGAGCATTTACCATGTGGCAGGAAATTCAACGCTGGATTTTAATCTTTATGGCAATGTTGCAGCCGGAAATTGGAACCAAAATATCTCCTTTGGGCCAATCCTAAGGTTTGGAAAACTATTGCCTTTCTCTGTTTCCCAACTTACTGGAAGTAGAGTCGGGGTCTCTGGAAAGGGACTTGAACAATATTTCCAATTGGGAATAGTGGGGATCAAAAGCTTCTGGGAAGGGAGTGTAGATGGGGGCAATTTTGGTGTGAAGTCCGGTTAAGATGCCAATGGAATTAGGATTGAAACCATAGGAGAAGTGGTCCTGAATTACCGAAACTTTGGTTTTTCCTATGGAATAATCCATCGGAGCAGGTACACTTCAACTTCTGATGGACAGATCATCGGAAGGGTTCGATTTTCCTGGCTTTTTTAATAAAAAAATCCCTGTCGAGCCGGCTCAACAGGGATTTATAAAAGAAGTTGGTTTAGTTTACTTTGAAGCTACATAAGTTTCAAATCCACCTGAAGTGGTCACTTTGAAGCTGATTGCATCTGGGAATCCTGGTCTTTCGATAGTGTAAACTTTGTGAAGTCCTTGAGGATTATTTACTTCTTCCGTATGGATCAGTTTATCTCCATCGAAGATTTGAACAGTTACGTCCTTTGCTTCCAAATTAGAAACCAAAAGTCTGTACTGGTTTTCACCGATTTGGGTCACTCTTGAAAATACCACTGGCTTAGTTTTTACCGCAGTATTGAATGTAGCAGTTCTCAAAGTTCCGTTTACATCTGATACTTCTACAGAATACTGACCTACAGGAAGTGCATTCAAATCATATCTTTTTGCAAAGGCTTCAGTCTTGGAAATTCTATCACGAAGAACAAGATTGTTTTCTGAATCCATGATTTTTACCACCAAGGTACCTGCTGGAGCTTCCGCAACAGCCACTACTACTTTAGCAGGCTCAGTTTGTCTGATTTCAACTGCTTTGTCATCGTTGTAAGCAAACGCTCCTGTTGCAAATCCAGCAACAAAAAGCATAGTCATTAATTTTTTCATTTTTTTAGTTGGTTTAATAAGGTTAAGATTTCTAGTGTTTAGTAACCGCAGGATGGACAGTTCCATCAGGGAGGCATTTTGGGCTACAGGGTCTTCGATGCAATTCGAATTACGATTCAAAGGTAGTTAACGGAACTGAAATTGCAAATGTTTTAAAGAATTGTTGATTTTTTTTAACTTTTATCAACAATACAATCAATTTATTGTAAATAATATAAAATAAGTCTGCAATCGATAGCGAAGCCTGACCAATTTTGACAAAAATCAATTATTTAAAATTTAATTTGGTAAATAGTCAATTTATCAAAATCATGTCATTACATCAAATTGACAAATCCCAGTTTCGGAATCGATTGTATGGAAAAATATTTTTTCAAAAAATTTTTAGAATCAATAAAAAAAGCCCGGAAATCCAGGCTTTGGTAATTCAATCTACATGAAATCTACTAGTTCAATTGGCTTTTGGCTTTGTTTACCATCTCTTGGGTAAAGGTTCCTTTGAGCTCTACCACCATCATTCCTCCGTCTTTATCATCTCCGACTAAAATGACCAAATCTGATATAGTTCTATTTCCTTTGGAATAAATCATGAATCCACTTTTCCCTTCAGCAGCCTCCATGAGCAGATCATAATTCTCTCGTTGCAGACCTTTTTGCAATGCCATGAATTCACCCTTGGTAGCTGAATTTTCAGGTAAAGTCAAAAAATTGAGCTTTTCTACCGACTTGGCCACTGTGGCCATATCCTTGTCGTCCAAATCAATTTTGAAGCCTTCTGCGAAATTCATGAAGTTCCCTCCAAGTTCCATTTGAAAGAAGTCCTCATTGCCTTTGTATTTCTCCTTCAATGCAGCGATACTTTTGCTTTGCGCCTGTACTCCAAGTACCATGGCAAAAAAGGTGAGTGTTAAAACAAGTTTTTTCATTTTTAGTCAAAGTTTATGGTTTAGTATTCAATTTTATTTTGGTCCCTTCGGCCCTTTAGATCCCTTTACGTATTGTTCCATTCCAGGAATATTGGTTTTCTCAGCAAGCATGTTTAGGTCTTGATAGGTAAAAGATCCCAGCATAGATATGAGTGAAAAACTACTCCCTTCTCCCGATACCATCGTCAACTCCTTAATCAGGCCTGCCTCTTCCCGGATCATAAATTTTAGGCTGCTGCCTTTGTCTTGGACATCCATCAATTCCTCATACCTGTTTTTCACCAAAGTCCCCATCACTTCCTGGTACAAGGCTTTGCCGTTGACCTCTTCAGAAGAAAGAATCCTGATCCCTCTAATCTTGCCTATCAAAGCCCCTAATTCTTCAGCATCTTTATCGCCTTCCGCATTGTTCTTTAGAAACCCTCCAGCCATTTGCATCATTTTAGGAGAAATATATACCCGCGAAAAGCGCTCATCTTCCATGTATTTGGAAAAGAACTTTTGGATAGCATCCTCCTGAGCCATGGCTGACAAGGAAAATCCCCAAACCAGAAGCAGTAACGTGCTTATCTTTTTCATGTCTTTATTTTTTAATTTGTTGCCACCAAAGCTCTCTGAAGGTGGATTTTCATTTTTTTAATCAACTCTCGATTCCAGGCTACTGACCCTGGGTGAAGAGTTGATTGGTAGTTTTCAGGTACTTTAAATCATTCAAAGGCTTCATTTGCTCCTGACCCTTAGCAAGATTTGTCTGAATCATCGCCAAAGCCTCCATGACTTCTTGGTAAGCTTGTTCTTGTTCCTTTTTTTCTTCGTAATCTCTCCAAACCCAAACAGAGCTTATAATTAATGCCAAAGACGCCGCCCAACTCAGCCATTGAAGGCGAATGGTTTTTGATTTTGGCTTCCCTCCCGGGGTTTTCAGCTTCTCCGGCATTTGGGCTTTGAAGTCTTTTAATACTCCGAAAAAGGATTTCTCAGTTTCAAACCCCTCCACTTGGGCAAGGGACTCCTTTAGCTCCTTCTCTTCAGCCAGGCTGCTTTCTCCAGCCCAGTATTTTTGAAGCAATTCCTCGATTCTTTCTCTCATGGAGTTATTCCTTGGTTGATTAATTTTTCTCTGATGGTCTTTCTTGCTCGGTGAAGATTCACCTTGACTTGCTCCAAACTGATTTCCAAAAAGTTTGAAATTTCTTCATAGGACATTTCTTCAATTTCTCTTAGCTGAAAAACTTCCCGTTGTTTTTCCGGTAAATTTTCAACCAAGCTGAAGATGATCCGATTGGATTCTGAGAGCTCCAAAGCATTCGTTTCGGGTTGAGGGATGTGGTCGGCCCGCTCCAATCCATCAATCTTTCCGTTTTTCCGAAAATGCATCAAAACCTCATTTTTCAAACTTTTCACAATCCATCCATTCAAGTTGGGATGAGTTTGAAGCTCCTTTTGACGCTCCACCGTTTTTTCGAAGACATTTTGAAGCATATCCTCTGACAGGTCCCTATCCTTGGTCCAGAGATAGACCATTCGAAACAGCTTCCCTCTCAGGGGCCAGATATGCAGCTCGAAAAATGACTTCATTTTAGTAGATGATGCATGAAAGAGGTAAATGTTACAGGAGATTCAAAAAAATGTTGACTTTTTTTCTAAAAGCGATGAAAAACCCCTATTTGAGCCAAACACTAGGCCTCCGAAATTAGATTCATTTTAAATTCAGATTAAAAAATAGTATGCATGCAGACTATTTTATATTTTGCATCGATGAAAAAGCAGGAAAGTTTAGGCCGGAATAGGAAGGAAATGGGCAAAAAAAATCCCGATCCTTGTGGGATCGGGACCGTGGTGATGAGTGGACTCGAACCACCGACTCACGGATTTTCAGTCCGATGCTCTACCAACTGAGCTACATCACCGTCGTTTAAAGTGTTGCAAAGGTAGAAATTTGAATATTTGGTACAAACCCTTTTCAGAAAAAAATAAAGTAGAAATTTAGAATATCAAGCTAATCTGATCAATATGAGCATATTACCGCAACTTGCCTTTGTGCTGATTTTAGGTGCAGCAGGGTTAATTTTACGCAAAAGGATACTTTTCCTGAAAAGAAACATCCTTTTGGGCAAGGATGAAACCCGAAATGACCAACCCAATGAGCGCTGGAAAACCATGTTTTTGGTTGCCTTTGGGCAGCAAAAAATGTTTAAAAGAATCATCCCTGCTTTCCTTCACTTTTTGATTTATGTGGGATTTCTGGTGATCAATCTGGAAGTCCTGGAATTTGTCCTGGACGGGATCCTCGGAACCCATAGACTATTCGCCCCGCTTTTAGGTGGTGCGTACACTGTAGCGATCAATATTTTTGAATTTCTAGCGGTAGCGGTATTGGTATCCTGCGTGGCATTTTTGATTCGAAGAAATGTGATGCAAGTGGAGCGTTTCACCAAGCCTGAAATGAAAGGCTGGCCAGCTATGGACGCCAACTTGATTTTGGTGATTGAGATCATTTTGATGTTTGCCATTCTGACAATGAATGCCACAGATCAAATTTTGGCCTCGAGAGGCGATGAGCATTATCTAGCCTTAGGCCCTCTATTTTTCAGCAGAATCCTTCAACCCATTTTCATGGGATTATCTGACGGTGCATTAGTTTTTATTGAGCGATTTGCTTGGTGGTTCCATATCATCGGGATTTTGGCTTTTGCTGTCTATGTGACTTATTCTAAGCATTTGCACATTTTCCTTGCTTTCCCAAATACTTGGTATTCAAACCTGAAGGCTAAAGGCGAAATTCAAAATATGCCAGAAGTAACCCAGGAAGTGAATATGATGCTTGGGATTCCGGTAGAAAATCCATCAGCACCTCCAGCTGAAATTGGCAGATTTGGAGCAAAAGACGTCAATGACCTTTCTTGGATCAATATTCTGAATGCCTATTCCTGTACAGAATGCGGCAGATGTACATCCGAGTGTCCTGCTAACCTAACCGGGAAGAAACTTTCTCCCAGAAAAATCATGATGGATGTGAGGGATCGCGCCGAAGAAGTAGGAAAAAGTATCGACGCCGGAGGACCTGGACTTGAGGATGGAAAATCTCTTTTGGGAGATTATATCTCCAAAGAAGAAATCAATGCCTGCACCACTTGTAATGCATGCGTAGAAGCTTGTCCAGTCAATATCGATCCGCTTTCCATAATCCTTCAACTCAGAAGATATGTGGCCATGGAAGAATCCGGAACTCCAGCCCAATGGAATGCCATGTTCCAAAATATGGAAACCAGCTTTTCCCCATGGAAATTCAGCCCTTCTGATCGATTCAATTGGTCAGAAAAAGTAAAAGAAGAGGAAATGAAGTAAATGTCCGATGCTTTATGACCGATGTCCGATGAAAATACTTTCACGCCAATCGTCTAGCATCTTGTGTCTAATGTCTAAAATCTAAAAAATGTCTACATATAAAGTCCCAACAATGGCCGAAATGGCCGCGAATGGTCAAAGTCCAGAAGTGTTATTTTGGGTGGGTTGCGCAGGTTCTTTTGATGAGCGATACAAAGCAGTCACTCAGGCATTTGTAAAAATATTGAATAAGGTAGGAGTCAGTTTTGCGGTTTTGGGACCAGAAGAAACCTGTACAGGTGATCCTGCCCGAAGAGCAGGAAATGAATTTCTTTTCCAAATGCAGGCTGTTGCCAATATCCAAGTCATGAATGGCTACGAGGTAAAAAAGGTAGTGACCGCATGTCCTCATTGCTTCAATACTATCAAAAACGAATATCCGGCCCTAGGAGGAAATTATGAGGTGATTCACCATTCCCAATTCCTTCAGCAGTTAATCAATGAAGGAAAAGTCAGACTTCTGGGTGGTGGAGAGTTCAAAGGGAAAAAAATCACCTTCCACGATTCTTGCTACCTCGGGAGGGCAAATAATGTCTACGAAGCCCCTAGGGAAGTCATCAAGGCCTTGGATGTGGAATTGGTAGAAATGAAGCGTTGCCGCACAAAAGGTCTATGCTGTGGAGCAGGTGGAGCACAAATGTTCAAAGAACCTGAGGCGGGAAAAAAAGACATCAATATTGAGCGAACCGAAGAAGCCCTTGCAACTGGAGCCCAAGCCATTGCCGTAGGATGTCCATTTTGCCTGACCATGATGACTGATGGAATCAAAAACAAAGAGAAAGAAGCCGAGGTCAAAGTCTATGATTTGGCAGAGATGATTGCCAAAGACATGGGGATTTAATTAAAAAGAATGAATCAATTCGACCCTTTTTGCCGTTATGCAGAAAGGGTTTTTTATGTGCTGATTAGTTGTTTGCAACTGCCACATAAAATCTCGAGTAGATTAAAATTGGGTTGGGATATGACTTTAAAGCCATTCTCTATTTCTTTGAATTGAAAATCAAACGATATGTATTTACCATTTGAGCAAATGCCGGAATATTCCAGAGTTTGGATTTATCAAGCTGAGCGAAAATTCAACGCCCAAGAAGAAGCCTTAATCCACGAAAAATTGACTGGTTTTTGCCAAGGCTGGAATACTCACGGAAATCGTATGCCGACTTCTTTTGAGATTTTCGATTCCCAGATCATTGTTTTGGCAGTGGATGAAAGCCAGCTTGGTACAAGTGGTTGTTCTATTGACAGTTCTATTCGAGCACTTAGAGAATTAGAATATACCTTGGGTTTAAATTTGACAGACCAAGGAAAGATAAGCCTTAAAAATTCTACTGGAGAACTCAGAGTGATTCCAGCTTTGGGCGTAAAATCAAAAATTAATTCAGGAGAAATAACTGAAGAGCTCGAAGTCATTAACCCTATCATCCAAACCAAAGCCGACATTAAAAATTTGTGGCAGCCTATCCGAAAAAGTTGGTTGAACAAATATTTTCCAAATTAATTAGTAATATTCACAGACAGACCGAATCCCTTGGCTCAATGAAACAACGATTTTTTCCACTTATCGCTCTTTCCATTCTGCTGCTTGGCAGCTGCAAAAGTTTGGTGGAAAAAGGAAACGATCAATTTCTATCCGGACAATATCAATATGCAATCAATACGTTTGGGCAGATTTTAGCGGACGACTCCACTAACTTGGAAGCGAATCAAGTAGTGGCAGAGAGTTACCGCCTTTCCAATAGAATTGAAAAAGCTGCACCTTATTATAGTCGGATAGTAGAAGAGACACCTAGTTTCAACAATTACTTTTTCTTGGGACAAAGCTTAAAAGCCCAACAAAAAAACAAGGAGGCAACGGCAGCCTTCGAAGCTTCCAAGCAATATACTTCTGACGAGGCCTTACTCGCCCGAGTGCAAAGAGAAATTGAGGGCATCAAACTAGCCGAAGGAATAGAAAACTACTGGCCAAATCATGTCTTGGTCAATTACAAAGAATTGAATACTCCGGGAGCCGACTATGCGCCGGTTTTGAGTGAAGATTTCCTTTATTTCACTTCAGGACGACAGGCCTCTGGCTTGTATCCCGCTACTGGAACTCCCTACACAAAACTATTCAGAGCAAGAGCGGATGGATTGAAAGTAGACGTGGGGGGGATTCAAGCACTTCCTGAATTCAGAAATGAAGAGGGCTTAAACCAAGCTTCTATTGCTATCAGCCCGGATGGAAACACAATTATTTACGCCCGGGGAAATTCTACCTCAGCAAAAGATCTACCTGAAGTAGCCCTTTTTGCTTCTTATTTCCGAGGAGCTGGTTTTACACAACCGATCTGGATGCCTCTAAATGAAGACGAAAACTGGTGGAATTCTACCCCAGCTTTCAGCCCAGATGGTGCTGAACTTTATTTTGCCTCCAACAGACCAGGAGGATTCGGAGGAATTGACTTGTACAAAGCCACCAAACTTGCCAATGGAGATTTTGGAAATCCGGTAAATCTTGGTCCGACGATCAATACTCCCGGCAATGAAATGTTCCCAAGAATGGCTCCTGACGGAAAATTCTTTTTCTCTTCTGATGGTCATCCTGGATATGGAAAATTAGATCTTTTTGTAGCTGAAAAAGACGAATCCGGTACCCAGGTAATCAAAAATCTGGGACAAAATTTCAACAGTCAAGATGATGATTTTGGGATCTTTTTCACCGAATACCCAAAGGCTGGATTTATCTCTTCCAATCGAGCTGATGGTGTGGGAGATGATGATATTTATTACTTCGAAGACAAGACTCCAAAGCCAAAAATCATCAATGTATTGCTGAACGTTTTTGCAAAGGAAACCAAGGCTGATGGAGCTGAGGCACCTCTTCCTCAAACACGAATTGTACTTTATGGATCTGACAACAAGCAGCAGGGAGGAGATTTCTCCAACACAAATGGCCGGGTAAGATTCACCATGGCTCCTGACTCAGACTATACTATCATTGCTTCCAAAAGCGGATACTTCTCCAAGTCTATTCCTTACACCACCAAAGGAAAGACCCCTGACCCCGCTACTTTAATTCAGGATGTCACCAACGTCACTTTGGATACAACTATCTTTTTGGATCAGTTGATTTTGGAAAAGGCAATTGTCCTAGAAAACATCTATTATGATTTGGACAAGGCTGAAATCCGATCAGATGCAGCGGTAGAGCTGGATAAACTTGTAAAAATCCTTCAGGACAATCCAAGTATCCGAATCGAACTCAGCTCTCATACTGACTCCAGATCCAGTGACGCCTACAACCTTGACCTTTCCCAGAGAAGAGCTCAAAGTGCGGTGGATTACATGGTATCCAAAGGAATTGCAGCAGATCGCTTAGTTGCCAAAGGATACGGAGAAACGCAGTTAATCATCAAAGATGCCAAAACTGAAGAAGAGCATCAGGTCAACCGTAGAACTGAATTCAAGGTGATTGAGATAAAGGAATAATTTCCAGTTTCAAGACGCTAGAATCAAGACATTAGACTCTAAGCGGAAAGGATTTTTGATAAAATAGATAGCTTGAATAAAATAAAAATGCCATTAAGATCTTAGATGTTAATGGCATTTTTTATTTCTCTTACTAGATGAATAGATATGTGATAAGTTTTCCCAAGCTTTTATCTCTCCCAACATCCCTTCTTTTAAAACAATTTTTAGCCCATACGGAAAGGTCTCTTTTTCGGGAAGAGACAATCCTTTAATTCTCCATTGCCTTGTAAATCAAATCATGTATATCTGTTCGGATATTCTCACTGAGTAATTTATTATTCTCTGCATCCGGATAAACTCGATTGGATAAGAAAATATAAATCAGTTGATTCTCTGGATCCGCCCAAACACAAGTTCCGGTAAATCCTGTATGCCCAAAGGTGGATTTAGGAGCTAATTTACCGGCCGATCCACCTTTGCCTTGCTCAGGCTCTGGTTTATCCCAACCCCAGCCTCTACGACTCATTGAAGATTGTCTTTTAGTAAAAGCTTCTACTGTCGAAGGCTTGATCAGATTTATATCTCCATAAAAACCCTTGTTGAGCATAAGCTGCATCATGACTGCTAGGTCATTTGCAGTTCCAAAAAGTCCTGCATGACCGGCAACTCCTCCAAACATAGCTGCCCCGGGATCATGGACATAGCCTTGAATTTGTCTTTTTCTAAAGGCCACATCATTTTCAGTTGGAGCTATTTTTTCAATGGGCATTTTTGAAGCTGGATTGAAAGTCAGGGTATGCAATCCCAAAGGCTCGTAGAAGTTTTGTGCCAAAAATTCATCCAAAGGCTGATTGACAACACTTTCAATAACCGCCTGCATGAAATACATGGTCAGATCCGAGTAGACATATTTGTTTGGCTTTGGCAAAAGGTCAGACTTAACCGTCCAATTCCAGATACTATCCCTCAATCCATCTCTGGCAAACATGTCATTTGAAACCGGTCGGGAAAATCCTGGTTCAGCTTGAGCTTTGTAAAAAGTATCCTTCCATTTCCCTCCTTCAACGGTTTTTACATAATGGGGAATAAAAGCCTTTAATCCCGCCTCATGGGCCATCACATTTTTAATTACCAAATTGGCCTTATTGGTACCTCTTAACTCTGGCAAGTAATCACCCAGAGTTTTGTTCATATCCAACTCTCCCCTGCTTTCCAAAAACATGGCTGCCTGAGTGGTAGCCAAAACCTTGGTTACTGATGCCAGATCATAAACTGTTTCAGCAGTCACTGGAGCCGATTTTTTATAGTCTAAATACCCATAGGACTTTTCAAAAATCACTTTCCCATCTTTGACTACCAAGACATTAGCACCTGGAGCCGCTTGAACTTTTATCATTCGATTGGCTACCTCGTCTATCTGATTAAGCTTTTCTTCGCTCAATCCCACGCTTTCAGGAGTCCCATAAGAAAGCCTTCCTAAATCTCCCAAATATCCTCCAACTCCTTGGGTAAATCCATTTGCCACGGTAACGGGTAAAATTCCCTTTCCCGGTCTTCCTCCAAAAAGAATTTGTGGAGCTAATTTTTGAGTAATCTCATTGTTTTCATAAGCCAAAACCACATTCCCCATTCCTTCGAGGGCAGTTGCGGCATATGCATTTCCAAAAAGCACAGTAACTACTTTCTGCCTTTTTTCCAGGGCACGAATCAACTTAATATCCCCCGGAGCAATCCCGAATGCCCGCTGAGGACTATTCGTCACCCCCATCAGTCCCACCACGACGACATCGTAGTCCTCCAACTTCTTCATCAGATTATAATGCTCAGATTCCGAGGCGGCTTTGGAAATATCGAAATGATCGACACGCGTGTATTTGTTGAGGTATTTGCTGAATTCTTGTCCTTTGTCTCCTATGGAAAGGCTGGCAAATTTTTTCAGATCAAGTTGTTTAAATGGCAATAAATCTCCCTTATTAGATGCAACGGTAAAGGCATCGGCATATAGTTTCTCGATAATTACCTTAGTCTCTGGACTGTTAATTCTCTCGGAGATTTTATAAGTGTCTATTGGTTTTGCCTTGTCAAGACCTGCCCAATATTTAGCCTTCAGGATTTTCTTTACCTTTTTATTGATTTCTCCTTCGGAAATTTTCCCTTGAGCCACAGCTTCTTTTATCAAAATTTTTGCTTTGGGCACATCCTGAGAATAGAGCAAAACATCATTTCCCGCCAACAAAGCTTTCAAATCCACTTCTCCGGGTTTGTTAGCCACAGCCACCCCGCGCATATTCAAGGCATCTGTAAATACCAAACCTTGGAAGTTCATCCGATTTTGCAAAAGATCAGTAACCACAGATTTGGAAAGACTTGTCGGCAAATGCTCTCCTTGATTTAGGCTT
Organism: Algoriphagus boseongensis; assembly: GCF_004362805.1. GTDB lineage: Bacteria > Bacteroidota > Bacteroidia > Cytophagales > Cyclobacteriaceae > Algoriphagus > Algoriphagus boseongensis. The sequence goes on along the minus strand of NZ_SNYF01000006.1, from coordinate 550,934 downwards.
GGCACATCTAAATGAGCAACCATGACAGACATAAGATTCTCCCTGAAAAGCTCCTGATAAGGGTACAAGTCGATATCCCAAATCCGATTTTCTGCGTGTTTAATGATTGGTAAGGTATGATGACTGTCCGTTTCAGTGTCTCCATGCCCCGGAAAATGCTTCGCATTCGCAATTACCCCATGCTCCTGCAGACCTTTCATGTAGGCCAAAGCTTGCCGGGTTACCAGGGATTTATTCTCTCCAAATGCACGATATCCGATTACAGGATTGTTTGGATTGGAATTGACATCTACTACTGGAGCAAAATTGATATGCATACCCAGCTCCTTGAATTGATGGGCGATTTGAGTACCCATTTCGTAGATCAATTGATCATCCTGAACAGCTCCCAGGGTCATTGCTTTGGGAAAGTTTAAAATAGAATCCAAACGCATCCCCACTCCCCATTCCGCATCCATAGCTATAAAAAGAGGTGTCTTTGCCTGGGCTTGGTAATAATTGGTTAGTCGGGCTTGTCTATTGGGACCGCCTTGAAAAAAAATCAGCCCCCCGAGATTTTCATTTTTGATCAATTCGCTGATTTCATCGACATGCTTCTGGTCTTTATTGGAATAGGCTGCCACCATAAAAAGCTGCCCCAGTCGCTCATCGAAAGTCAAGGCATTAAACACACTATCTACCCAGCTTTGCTGCGTCCTCAGGTCTCCTTTTATTAATGGATCTTCATTGGCAACGAAGGGGTCAGATTTTCCTGAAGAAAACAAGCCCACGATTACCACCATCAAAAGAAGCCTTACCTGCTTCGCACTCATGTCTGTTTAGATTTTAATTCCTTAACTTTTGAAGTAAATTTGTAGAGCAACGCTTAGACACCAAGCCAAAACCTCTCCGGCTTTTTATCAAACGACTGATTGACTCAGTTTAATATTCAAGATACTAAAGTTCGGGCAACATTAACCCTCTAATTGGGTTAAACTATTGGAAAATATGATATCCGGTAGCAGAGTTTTAAAAAGCTTGTCGACTGGCTTTCTTGCTTTACTTTAAGCAACTATTGATTAAAAATGAAGTTTCCTTCCATATTTAGAACCTCCTCTCCCCAGCGATTTGATGTCAAACCGAGGTATTATGACCCGGTAAAAGAAGAAATCGAGGAAAGAACCTCCAGAATCAAAAAAGAACTGGAAGAGGAAGGCCTGCTTAGCGGTGAGGATGGTCACAATCCACAGGGATATGGTGCCAGTATCCGTGGCTCATTTTCTTCTTACAGAGGAATCAAGCAAAGGGACACCAGTCTTTTTAATTCAACAGCGATGATCCGAACCTTATTGTTTTTCGGAATGATCACAGCTGCCTTCGGATACATTTACATTGGCCCTGTTGTACTTACCTACATGGCCTACACTGGTCTTATTGCTGTCGGGATTTACTTTTTCTTCAAAATCAAAAAACAAAGAAAAAGATGAGTGACATCATCCAACTGCTCCCGGATGCGATTGCAAACCAAATCGCTGCCGGAGAAGTAGTACAGCGACCCTCATCTGCTCTCAAAGAACTCCTCGAAAACTCTGTTGATGCTGGTGCGACTCATGTCCAGGTGATAATCAAAGATGCAGGAAAACAACTGCTTCAGGTGATTGACAATGGAAAGGGGATGTCCGCAACTGACGCCCGAATGAGTTTCGAAAGACACGCCACCTCCAAAATCAGAACTTCACAGGACCTGTTTGCCATCAAGACTTTTGGATTTAGAGGAGAAGCCTTGGCCTCAATAGCTGCTGTGGCACAAGTTGAACTAAAAACCCGGCAAGTCGAATCTGAGCTAGGAACGCTCATCCAAATCGAAGGGTCTGAAGTAAAAAAACAGGAACCAGTAGCCACTCCCGTTGGAACATCGGTGGCAATGAAAAACCTATTTTTCAATGTTCCAGCACGAAGAAATTTCCTTAAATCCAATCCGGTGGAAATGCGTCATTTGGTTGAGGAGTTTCAGCGGGTCGCACTTTCTTATCCTGAAGTCGCTTTTACTATGTACCAACAGGATCTGGAAACGTACAATCTCCCTTCAGGGAAATTGAGCCAGAGGATTGTTGGCCTTTTTGGGAAAAGCTATCAGGGTCAGTTGATCCCTTGCGAAGAATTGACACCTCACGTGAATGTCAAAGGCTATATCGGGAAACCCGAAAACGCCAAAAAAACCAGAGGAGAACAGTTCTTCTTCGTGAATAATCGATACATCAGAAGTTCCTACCTCCATCATGCGGTGAGTTCAGCTTTTGAGGGTTTGATCCAGTCAGAGCAGCATCCATTTTATGTTCTTTTTCTGGAAATCGATCCAGCACATATCGATATCAATGTGCATCCTACTAAAACCGAAATCAAGTTTGACGATGAGAGAACGGTCTATGCCGTCATTCGCTCTGCGGTAAAGCAGGCCTTAGGTGCTCACCATATCACTCCGGCCATTGATTTCTCCGTGGATGTGAATTTTCAAGATACCTGGACAAATAATCCTGATACAAAAATTGAGGTGGATCGGGAATATAGCTACAAGACCTTCAATACCCCGGAATTCAAAAAAGCTTCAGTATCTGGCTGGGAAAGGCTTTTTGAGGGAAATATTCCCCAAAGACCTCAGGAAATTTCCAGGGAAAATGAGGATGAAACTGAAGTCCTAACCTTCCCCAGCAGGGCTTCGATGGATGAGCCGAGATTTATGATCCGGCCTGAAGAAAATGAAAACACAGGAACCACTTTTCAGGTGGAATTGAGCTACATCGTAGCCCAGATGTCTACTGGTTTACTGATTTTAGATCAGCAGGCAGCTCATGAAAGGATTTTGTATGAACAATATTTTCGTCAGCTCCAAGCTGCAAAGGGAGTTTCCCAGCAATGTCTTTTTCCACCCACCTTGCAGCTTAATCCTTCCGATTATTCCTTGGTGATGGATATGTTGGCCGAACTGCACAGTTTGGGTTTTGTTGTGGAACCATTCGGAAAGGATACCATTTTGATTCAGGGCGTTCCGGCTGATGTTCAGGTGAAGAATGAAAAAGAACTTTTTGAAGGACTTCTCGAGCAATTCAAAAACTTCAAGAGTGAGCTTTCTCTGGATAAGAGAGAAAATCTCGCAAGATCTTTAGCCAGAAAATCGGCAATTAAAAAGGGCCAAAAATTGAATTCTCAGGAAATGGAAACTCTGGTAGGGCAACTTTTTGCCAGTCAAAATCCAAACTATTCTCCTGCCGGGAACAAAACTTTTGTGAAATTAGATTTAAATAGCATTCACTCCTTTTTCGGAAAATAAGATGTTTAGAAACATAACTCCGGTCGTACAAAACCTGCTGCTGATCAACGTGGTCGTTTTTCTGGTAGCCAGCTTTGTGTTTCCGACCTTGAATAATTGGTTTGCTTTGTACAATATCCAAAGCGAACACTTCAAGCCCTTCCAATTCCTGACCTACATGTTTATGCATGCCGACTTTTGGCATTTGTTCAGCAACATGTTTGGTCTATTGATCTTTGGGCCTTTATTGGAGCAGTTTTTAGGGCCAAAAAAATTATTCACCCTTTGGATGGTTTGTGGTGTAGGTGCAGGGGTACTGTATTCGGGTTATTCCATTTACCAGTACAAAAATCTAGAAGATAAGGTCTTGGCATTTGAGGCCAATCCTGACCCGGAATATTTTAACCGATTGGTGATTGAAAACAGAGGCTACTTTGCGCCTGAAGTATTTGATTTCGTAGATAACTTCAGCAGAAATCCTGAAGATCCTGCCTATATCGAAAGAGCAGAAAGAACACTTCAAACAATCTTAAAGCTAAATCTGAATTCTCCTATGGTTGGAGCTTCAGGTGCGCTGTTTGGTATTTTGGTGGCATTTGCCATGTTATTCCCAAATACACAGTTGTTTCTTCTTTTCCCTCCCATGCCCGTCAAAGCAAAATATTTGGTGGGGGCTTATGCCCTTTATACGATTTATAACGTAATGCTAAATAGCCCCACGGATAACGTAGCCCATTTTGCTCACTTGAGCGGATTGGTGATTGGGGCGATTTTAGTTTACAACTGGAAAAAAGACAGAAATTCTTTCTATTGATATGTACGGAAGCTTTTGGGAAAATCTGAGAAACGCCTTCAGGCATCGGGACAATAGCTTGTATAAGTTGATTGCAATCAATCTGATTGTGTTTTTTGCGCTGCTTATTTCCCGAGTAATTCTCACCATCAGTGGATTGGGTGAACTATATCGCGAAGGATTGAGCTTTCTGATGATGCCAGCTTCTTTGGAGAAATTAATGTGGCAGCCTTGGAGTGTTTTCTCCTACATGTTTTTGCATGAGGGAGTATTTCACATCCTGTTCAATATGCTCTTCCTCTATTGGTTTGGGATGATTATTCACCAATATCTGGGGAGCAGAAAGCTTGCAAACCTGTATATTTTGGGAGGACTTTTTGGAGCTATTTTCTACCTTTTGATTTACAATCTGGCTCCTTATTTCAGTTCATCGGTGGATACTTCCATGATGTTGGGAGCAAGTGCTGGAGTATTTGCCGTGGTTGTTGGTGCCGCCACTTTGACACCGAATACCACTTTTTTCCTGATTCTAATAGGCCCGGTAAAGATTGTTTATATCGCAGCCTTCTATGTGATTCTTTCTTTTGCCAATTCGATTGGAGCAAATGCTGGAGGGGAAATTGCCCACTTGGGAGGAGCGCTTTTGGGGTATTTATACATTGTTCAACTTCGAAAAGGAACAGATTGGGGTAAGCCCGTTCAAAAAGTCGGAATCTTCTTTGAAAACCTATTCAGCGGTCGCCAAAGCAAGGTAAAAGTGAGTTACAGAAAAGCTAAAACCTCAACAGGAGGCGGTTTTGCAGGTTTTGGGAGCTCGTCTAAAACCAGTCCTGCTCCCAAATCAACTGAAACAACCCAGGAGGAGATTGATAAAATTCTGGACAAAATTGCTGAAAAAGGCTACGACGCCTTAAGCAAAGAAGAGAAAAGGAAGCTTTTTGAGTTTAGTAAGAAATAAGGCGAAAAATTAGCTGATTTTGTTTTCTATCGGAAATAAGTAGAAATATACATCGCTTCACTCCGTGAAAAATAATAGAAATAATTAGCCGAAACATACCCCAAGAAGGATTGGTATTTCTACTGTATTTCTACTGTATTTCTACTGTATTTCTACTGTATTTCTACTGTATTTCTACTGTATTTCTTATTCAAACATCTCCTCAATCAGCTGGGTATAAAATTCCTTCACCTCCATTCCGATTGATCTTACCTGCTGAGAAATTAAGCTGGTTTCTGTTTGGCCAGGGACGGTATTGATTTCGATGAAGTAGAATTTTCCCGTTTCGTGCTGAAGGAAGTAATCCACCCGTACTGCTCCCTTGCAATTGAGTTTTTCATAAACTTTGGTGACCACCCTTCCAACACGTTCTACTTCCTCATCAGTCATTCGACCCGGGGTAATTTCCTCACAAACACCAGGAACATATTTGGCTTCGTAGTCAAAAAACTCCTTACTGCTGACAATCTCTGTAGCAGGAAGAACCGTGATCTTTCCTTTTCCCTTAAAAATTCCTATCGAAAATTCCCTGCCGGAAACGAACTCCTCCACTAATACCTGAGCGTCCTCTACAAATGCTTTTTCCAAAGCTTCTGGCAATTCCTCCCAAGTTTTCACCTTGCTCATTCCGATGGAGCTACCTCCGTTGTTTGGCTTGATAAAAAGCGGAAGTATGAGTTCAGATTGAATCTTTGATGCGTTTTCAGGAGTATTTTCAAATAGCTGAATGGACTTGGCCACATGCAATTCAGGAATATCCTGCACAATGGCTTTGGTGTAGCCTTTGTTCATTGTAATAGCAGAGGTTAGCTGATCGCATGTCGTGTAGGGGATACCCAACATATCGAAGTAGCCAGCCAATTTTCCATCCTCACCTGGAGAGCCATGAAGAATATTGAAGACCCCATCAAATTTGATTTTTTCATCTCCAATTGAAATGCTGAAGTCATTCAAATCCACGGGAATTTTCTCCCCTGATGAACAGACAAAATGCCAATCTCCAGGGTAAATCAAGATTTTGTAGACATCGTAGCGCTCGCGGTCAATCGTTTTCTCTACGACCGCTGCGCTTTTTAAGGAGATTACGGATTCACCGGTAAAGCCTCCGGTAACCAAGGCAATTTTCTTCTTCATGGCTGGAAAAATTTACTTTGCGAAATAGCTTATTTTCCGTTAACCCTCCAAGGGTTTCAATTCCCTTTCCGGGTTTTATATATTCGCTGCTTGAATTTACCCAAACTCCACATAATATGATTAAAAGTTGGAAAGTGCTTCCTCTTGCCCTGATCGCAATGATCAGCGTAGCGATAAGCACTCAGGCGCAAAACCTGAAAAAAGTAACCTTGGAAGATGTCTTCAAAAAAGGCACCTTCTCTCAAAAATCTGTCTTCGGTATCAACTGGATGAAAGACGGGCAGTATTACAGTTCATTAATTCAAAGAAATGGAGCTCCTACGGTAGTCAAAATCAATTTGGCAACTGGTGAAGAAGCAGGTGTTTTGCTTGACGGAAATGCTTTGGGAGTGAAATTTTCAAGCTATTCCTTCAATGCAGATGAGTCTAAAGCCCTAATTGCAACGGATGTAGAATCTATCTACAGGAGATCTTCTAAAGCAATTTTCTATGTGGTAGACTTGGCTTCAGGTGAAAAGCAGCAGTTGATGAATGGAGAGAAAATCTCCTATGCCACCCTTTCACCGGATAATGATAAGGTTGCCTTTGTCAAGGACAACAATCTATTTATGGTAGAATTGGCCAATAACAAACTGACCCAAATCACCAAAGATGGAGAATGGAATAAAGTGATCAACGGAGCGGCTGATTGGGTGTATGAAGAAGAGTTTTCCATGGCTCAGGCTTTCAAATGGTCTCCTGACGGCAAAAAAATAGCCTTTATCCGATTTGATGAAACTCAGGTTCCAGAATTCAACATGCAGCTTTGGGGCCCTTTGTATCCTCAGGATTACAAATTTAAGTACCCAAAAGCTGGAGAAAAGAACTCCCTGGTGAGCATTCATGTCTATGATTTAGAATCAGCAAAAACCCAAAAAGTCGATGCCGGTACCGAAACTGACATCTACCTTCCTCGAATTTATTGGACTCAGGATGCAAGTACCCTTGCCTTTATCCGCATGAACCGTCTCCAAAATCAGTTGGATCTTTTTCATGCAAATGCAAGTACAGGAGAAAGCAAGTTGATCATCTCTGAAACCTCCAAAACTTATGTGGATTTGGATTACAACGATGATTTGCAATACCTAAGTGATGGGAAATCTTTTATCCGAACCTCAGAACAAGACGGCTTCAAGCACATCTACCACCATAATCTGGATGGAAGTCTGATTCGTCAAATTACCAGTGGAAAATGGGAAGTTACTTCCATGGTCGGGGTGGATGAAAAAGGCAAAAAACTCTATTTCATCTCCACTGAGGCTTCTCCCCTAGAGCGAAACTTCTACGTGATCAACTTGGATGGAAAGGGCAAAAAACTGCTCACCCCTGCCAAGGGTAGCCATACCATCAACATGAGCCCTGATCACAAGTTCTTTATTGATTATTACTCTACATCAGATACGCCAGTCAAAGTAACCTTAAATGACGCTACTGGAAAAGAGCTAAAAGTCCTCGAGGATAATCAAGCCTTGAAGGAGCGACTAGCTGGTTTTGCTTTGGGCAAAAAGGAATTTTTCAGCTTCCCAACCGTAGATGGAACTGAGTTGAATGGCTACATCATTAAGCCAGCAGACTTTGATCCCAACAAAAAATACCCAGTTTTGATGTATGTCTACGGAGGTCCAGGATCCCAAAACGTACTCAATTCCTGGGGTGGAACTCGGGACTTCTGGCATCAGCATTTAGCCGCTGAAGGAATCATCGTAGCCTGCGTGGATAATCGGGGAACTGGCGCTAGAGGAAGAGATTTCAAACATTCCACTTACGCCAATTTGGGTAAATTGGAAACTATCGATCAGATTGAAGGTGCAAAGTACTTTGCTAAAATGCCTTTCGTTGATCCTTCAAGAATAGGGATCTGGGGCTGGTCTTACGGAGGCTATATGTCTTCACTTTCCCTGATGATAGGAAATGATGTCTTCAAAACAGCGATCGCTGTGGCTCCTGTTACCACTTGGAGATATTATGACACGATCTATACAGAAAGATATCTTCAAACCCCACAGTTGAATCCTTCAGGCTATGACGACAATAGTCCAATCACGCATGTCAATAGACTAAAAGGAAACTTCTTATTAATCCATGGGACTGGAGACGACAATGTGCATTTTCAAAATGCTGTGGATTTAGTCAATGCGCTGATTGCTGCAGACAAGCAATTTGAAACATTTTACTATCCAAACCGAAATCATGGTATCTCTGGAGGAAATACGACCTGGCACCTTTATACCCAAATGACAGATTTCTTGAAGAGAAAATTGTAAATCTTCTGGAACTCCTAATAAAAAACCGCAGGATGAAAATTCTGCGGTTTTTTGTTGTAGCAAAAGTTGAAAATCATTCGTCTGGACTAAAAACACTTTTACTAACCAAAATCAACCTTTATGAAAAACGCTTTGAAAATTTTGCCAGCGCTCCTTTTAAGCTTACTTTTTTTCTCTTGCCAAGACAATGAAGAGCCTGAAAACCTTCTTGAAGAAGTGGGTTTTGAGGGGACTTTGCCTGATGGAAGTATATTTGGAACGACAAATATTCGATCTGGGAATGGAAGTGGGAGTTTGGGAATCAATGGGAAATTTCAAGGCTACCATTTTTTTGATATCAGAACATTTGATCATAAATGGTCTATTGGGCTGGAAACCCCATCTCAACCCCTCCCAGATGATATCCCTAGAGGTGAAAATGTCCCATTTCAAGATATAGTGAACTTATTCAATACCTATTATCCCTATGAGGACTTAGTAAAGGTTTTTCTGGCTGAAAAATCTAAAGCTGATGCTGATCCCAATTATACCAGTTTTGATCAATTTAGAATAGATGTGGCAAATCAGGAAAAGTATTATGCCTACTTAACAGATAACTTCTTCCCAAAAAAAGGTGGGAAAATACGGGTTTTAGCGGTGGAGGAAGGTCTGGTGAAGAATCTTTCTGGACAAGATGTAAGAAAAATCGAGGTCGTTCTGGAATTTGATCTTCCCATGAAATCCACTGACCCAACAGTAGAGATTCAAGAAGGCAATTTGAAAGGCGTGGGTAGATTTAGATACCGGGAGGATTTTTATCAGGGGGAATTGGAAAAATTTGATTAGCCAATCTTAATCTGATCCAAGTAAAATTTCATCCGACTATGGTCCCGGGGTAAAAAATCAATCTTGTCGATTTTATCTTCCTTGTGATTATAAAAAACTTCCACGTATTCTTTTTCCAGAAGATAAAGATTGACTTTGTGCCGGTAGTAACGGATGCCCACTACAAAAGTACCCTCCACATAGAGCGTCTTGATCTTTTGGTGCAATGGCATATCGATAAATTCCTCCCGACTCATTTTCATTCTTTTCTCACAGGTACTGCAAAATACCCATTTTGGTTTTCTAACGCTGAGCTATTTCTCTTTTTAACGCAAAAAAAATGCCCTTGGAAGGTCCAAGGGCGATAGGTGACTCTCAACTTTAATTTTGGATTAATGAACTACAGCCTGAAATTCCTTGATGGCTTCGCTCAAATCATAAACTTCCAATCCTTTTTCAGCCCCAGCTACGATACTTGATCCGGCTGCGCTTCGGTAACCTCCTGCACAGTGAATTACCACTGGTTTTGTGCTTGGAATTTCGCTTACTCTTTCTCTCAATTCTTGAAGAGGAATATTGATCGACTCTTCGAATATAGGTGAATTCGCATGCTCGTCTCTGCTGCGGATATCTACAATGGTATAAGCATCAGGATTTGCTTTGAATGCTTCAAGGTTAAATGAATTCCCTTTTTCAGTCATTCCGGCAGGATTAACTACTGCTCCTTTGATCAGTAGCTCATAGCCAATTTTTGCGGCTTTGTTGACCAAAATCTCCAATTCAGCAGCAGAGTCAGCGACCAAGAAGAAATTCTCCTCAGGACCAACAATTGATCCTAACCAGGTCTCAAACTTTCCACCGTTCATAATATTGATAGCTCCTGGGATATGACCCTCAGCGAATTGATCATTTTTTCTGGCGTCAATTACCAATGCTCCTTCCGGAAGAGTAGATCCTTCAGGCCACATGCTCACTTGAGAAAGTGATCTCTGGAATGATGGAGCTCCTTTTTTATTCATAGCTACATCGTAGCCAAAATATTTAGGAATATACGGCTGTCCCTGAAGCAAAGAATCCACAAAGGTTTCCTCAGTCAAATCTGTAAATGCCCAGTTGGTGGCTCTCTGCTCTCCAATAGTAGACTGACGTGCATCGCTTAGGTTTTTTCCACAAAGAGACCCAGCTCCATGTGCCGGGAAAACTAGTACCTCGTCAGCCAAAGGCTTCAGCTTGTTTTGCACGGTGTAGTACATCATTCTTGCCAACTCCTCACGCTGCGCAGTCATATTACCGGCCTTCTCTCTTAAATCTGGTCTTCCTACATCTCCAATAAATAAGGTGTCACCAGAGAATAAAGCATGGTCTTTTCCATTTTCATCCTTTAGCAAAATGCTGATAGAATCCGGCGAGTGACCTGGTGTATGAAGTGCGTGGAAGCTAACCTTTCCCATTTGAAAAGAATCTCCCTCGTCAAAGCCAGTATGGGGATATTCTGCTCCAACTAATTTGCTGACGTAGATGGTAGCATCATCATTTTTGTAAAATTCCAAATGGGAACTTACAAAATCAGCATGCGGATGAGTTTCGATCACTGCAACGATTTGCGCATCATTGGCCTGAGCGAAATTATAATAAGGCTGAGGATTTCTCCCTGGATCTACCAAAGCAACTTTCCCTTCTGAAAGAATTGCGTAGCTGGCATGAGCCAAACCCTCATCATAAAATTGTTGAATATTCATAGTTATTTATAATTGTTTCTGAATTTTGATACAAAGATGAAATAATGAAGGAATCACTTTCGGTGATTTGAATCACTTAAGGAAAAACCAAAAACTCATTTTACAAAAACACCTACTGCATTTGAATTCCTGAGTCCTGTCTAGTAAACTTGAATTGGATCTAATGAATTCCCTTTTGAACAAGAATCGACCTATTTTTCCTTGGATAATTTTATTGATTTGTGGATTAGTCTTTTTTCAGAGCTGTAAGAGCAAGAAAAAACTCCCAAAAGATTCTCCGGCTTTTACCGTAATCGAAACCGCCAAATCTTATCGAGGAGCTCCCTATAAATATGGAGGTACTACCCGAAGTGGAATAGATTGCTCCGCTCTGGTTTTTCACTCCTACTATTCCGTTGGAATCAATCTTCCCCGTCAATCTGTGGACCAAAGCAAGATTGGCCAAAAGATAAAATTACAAGACGCAAAACCCGGGGATTTACTTTTTTTCGCCACGGGTAAAAGAAAGAATCAGGTTACTCATTCCGGAATTGTAACAGAGGTGAATCCAGAAGTTCGATTTATCCATGCTTCCACATCCTTGGGGGTAACGGAAGATTACCTGAGCAATCGATATTGGAAGAATGCTTTTTTGTTTGCAACCCGGATTTTGGAATAGGAGAATATTGGCTTTTTGGTGAAAATTTCGATCCTATTGAAAATCTGGACCTTCAATCAGGATTAATTTTCCAAATATCCTTTGGGATTAGGCTTTTCTGCTTAATTTTGCGGTCGAATTAAAAAAGCGTATCCTTTTTACATTTCATCTAATCAAATGGCAAATATTGGAAAGATAACTCAGGTAATCGGCCCCGTGGTGGACGTTTCCTTTGAAGGCGGCAAACTGCCTAACATCCTAGACGCGTTGGAAGTGACCAAAGAAAACGGCCAAATGGTGGTTTTAGAGGTTCAGCAACACCTGGGAGAAGATCGAGTGAGAACAATCGCAATGGACTCATCCGAAGGTATGGTAAGAGGCATGGAGGTAAAAGATATGGGTCAGCCCATCTCTGTACCTACCGGTGAGGCTATCAAAGGCCGTCTTTTCAACGTGGTTGGTGAAGCGATCGATGGATTGCCTCAAGTACCTGCAGGAAAAAGACTTCCAATTCACAGATCTGCTCCACGATTTGAGGATCTTTCTACTTCTACTGAAGTACTTTTCACCGGAATTAAAGTAATCGACTTGATCGAGCCTTATGCAAAAGGTGGTAAAATCGGTCTTTTCGGTGGTGCCGGTGTAGGTAAGACGGTATTGATCCAGGAATTGATCAACAACATCGCTAAGGCATACTCTGGTTTGTCTGTATTTGCCGGTGTAGGTGAAAGAACCCGTGAAGGAAACGACCTTTTAAGAGAAATGATCGAGTCTGGAATCGTGACTTACGGTGAAGACTTTATCCATAGCTTGGAAGAAGAAGGTGGATGGGATCTATCTAAGGTAGATTTGAAGAAACTTGAAGATTCTAAAGCAACCTTTGTGTTTGGTCAGATGAACGAACCTCCAGGAGCTCGTGCTCGAGTAGCCTTGACTGGTTTGACTCTTGCTGAATACTATCGTGACGGTGATGGTTCAGGTCAAGGAAAAGACATCCTTTTCTTTATTGACAACATCTTCCGATTCACTCAGGCAGGTTCTGAAGTGTCTGCACTTTTGGGACGTATGCCATCTGCGGTAGGTTATCAGCCTACTTTGGCTACCGAAATGGGTGCCATGCAGGAAAGAATTACCTCCACTAAAAATGGTTCAATTACTTCAGTACAGGCGGTTTACGTACCTGCGGATGACTTGACTGACCCTGCTCCAGCGACAACCTTTGCTCACTTGGATGCTACTACGGTATTGTCAAGAAAGATCGCCGAATTAGGTATCTATCCAGCTGTGGATCCTTTGGATTCTACTTCAAGAATTCTTTCTCCAGATATCTTGGGTGCTGACCATTACAACTGTGCTCAGCGAGTAAAAGAAACTCTTCAGCGATACAAAGAATTGCAGGATATCATTGCGATCTTGGGTATGGAAGAACTTTCTGAGGAAGATAAATTGGTTGTACACAGAGCAAGAAGGGTACAGCGTTTCCTATCTCAGCCATTCCACGTAGCGGAGCAATTTACAGGTTTGAAAGGTGTATTGGTTGATATCAAAGACACCATCAAAGGCTTCAACATGATTATGGACGGAGAGTTAGATCACCTTCCAGAAGGAGCTTTCAACCTAGTAGGTAGCATCGAAGATGCAATCGCTAAGGGTGAGAAGATGCTAGCTGAAGTAAAATAAGGGACTTAGTGACTTGTTATTAGTTATTTGGTATAGAAAACCACAATTAACTCAATAACTATTTACTCAATAACTAGACAAACATGCAATTAGAAATAGTCACACCAGACAAGAAAATCTTCCAAGGGGAAGTTTCTGAAGCCAGTTTCCCTGGTGCATCAGGTGCTTTTCAGGTGCTGAATAATCACGCTCCTATCGTTTCTGCTTTAGCCAAAGGAAATGTTTCCTTCACCACAAAAGAAGGAGGAAAAGTTACCATGCTGGTAGAAGGCGGAGTAGTTGAAGTAAATAATAATGTGATTGTAGTTTTGGCTGAGAAAGTCGTTAGCTAATTACATTTTCACTAACCATTAAAAAGTCCAACTCGATCGGGTTGGACTTTTTGTTTTTATAAGAATGTTTATTTCTAAATAATTTCCCTACCTTTGCCCCCACGAAAGGGGGTGTATACTTATGATCATTGTAAACGTAAAAGAAAACGAATCCATCGAAAAAGCGCTTAAGCGTTTTAAAAAGAAGTTTGACAAGACCGGTGCGGTTCGTGAACTTAGAGCCCGTCAGGCTTTCACCAAACCTTCCGTTAAAAGAAGAGATCAAGTTATCAAAGCTGCTTACAAGCAAAGACTTCAAAATGAAGCGACTAAGTAATCTTTGAACTACAGAATAAAAAACCTGCCCAAAAAAGGCAGGTTTTTTTATGCCTTTATGATTTTTGTCACTTGAGTTTCCTGAATTTTAGATTAACTTTTTCATAGAAAATTGTGAGATGATCGAGTCTTTTATCAACTATTTGGAGTACGAAAAGCGAAGCAGTTCTCATACTGTTTTGGCCTATCGAAAAGACCTAGAGCAAGCTGCGGAATTTGTCAGCATCTCTTTTGAAATCCAAGAATTAGCAGATTGCGGGCATGCTGAACTTCGGGCCTGGATAATTGACTTGGTCGAACAGGGTTTGAGCCCTACTTCAGTGAATAGAAAACTGGCTACTCTTCGATCCTATTATAAATTTCTTCTCAGATCCAGAGTCATTTCAAAGGATCCCACCTATAAGTTAAAATCCCTTAAAACCCCCAAAAAACTTCCCGAATTTGTACAGGAGGAAACCATTTCTTCCGTTTTAGAAGAAGAGGTTTATGAACCGGGTTTTGAAGGACAAAGAGATAAAATGGTGATGGAGTTTTTGTATCTCACAGGAGTCAGACTATCAGAATTGACCGGATTGAAATGGAAGGATCTAAACTTGGTAGAAGATCAGGTAAAGGTTCTTGGTAAGAGGCAAAAAGAAAGAATTATCCCTATCACCAAAGGCCTTAAACAAAATATCCTTTTGTATAAAAAAGTATTTGAAGAAAGGTTTTCAAAAATTGAAGGGAATGAGTACTTTATTACAAACAACAATGGGGGTAAGGGTTACTCTATGCTGATCTATAGAATCGTCAAGAAGTATTTAGATCTATTTGCGCAAAATTCGCGAAGAAGCCCACATTTACTTAGGCATACTTTTGCCACTCACTTGTTAAACAAAGGGGCTGATCTCAATGCGGTCAAGGATCTTCTAGGGCACGCAAACTTAGCTGCAACCCAAGTTTACACCCACAACTCAATGGAAAAACTAAAGGCTGTGTTTGAACAGGCACATCCTAAAGCGTAAATAAATTAATTGTTCAACCACTAAATGCAAATCGCTATGAAACTGCAGATGCACTCAATCCATTTTGACGCTGATCGTAAACTGATCGACTTTATCCAGAAAAAAGCGGACAAACTGGACACATACTACGACCGAATTATCGACGGCGAAGTTTTTATGAGGTTAGATAAACACGAAAAAAATGAAAATAAAATTGTAGAGATCAAGCTCAATGTCCCTGGAAAGCAATTTTTTGCCAAGCACCAGGACGATTCCTTCGAAGCTGCTGCTGATGAAGCTGTGGAAGGATTGAGAAGACAAATCAAAAAATATAAAGAGAAGGTAGTCCTAGCCAAACAATAAGTTTTAAGGCAATTTGTCCAAAACCCTCAGGAAACTGGGGGTTTTTCTTTTCATATTTGTTTCATGAAAAACCAAGTGAATTACACCCTCCTTTTTTGGGTAGTCAATTTGGGGCTGGCAATTCTGAAAATTCTATTTGCGCTACGCCCTGAAATTGATGCTTTCACCGAGGAAGCTCAATATTGGCTTTGGTCCCGTAATCTAGACTGGCAATACTATTCTAAGCCACCCATGGTAGCAGTTCTCAATTTCCTTAGCACAGGAATAGCTGGACATTCCGAACTTGGGATTAGACTTGTTCCTACCGTATTGGGAATATTCTCGGCGGGAATGATATTTTCATTTACCAAAAACCTCTACAAATCCACCCCAACCGCATTTTGGGCAGGATTGATTTTTCTGGCGATGCCCATCACTTTCCTTGGGTTCACCTTCCATACCACAGACACTTCCATGACTTTTTTTTGGATTTTGGCTTGGTTTGCTTTGTGGAAAGCCATCCACTCAGAAGACAAAAAATCTTGGATTTTTGCTGGTTTGGCGACAGCCCTGGGAATTCTTTCAAAAAATGCCATGCTGTTTATTTTTCCCGCTGCATTGATTTATCTGGTTGCAACGGGTAGCTTGAAAAAACACCTTTCTAATTTTATACTCTTTGCTTTAGTATCTCTTCTTGGTTTCCTTCCAGGAATCATCTGGAACTTCCAACATGATTTTTACACCTTCAAACATATTGCGGCTTTGGGAGGTGCTGGGGGCGAACCCAAACCTTTTGACTTTGGGCTACTGATCGCTAGAACGACTGAATATTTTGGTGGGCAATTGGCAATGGTATCAGTCTTCTTTCTTCCTTTTTTTTATCTGGGATTCAAAAAACTCTGGAAGGACAAAGACACAACCTCATTGTATATGGCTTTGCCTGGCCTGATGACCTTTCTGATTTTTGGTGCTTTAAGCTTTTTTTCCTGGATTTTGGTAAACTGGCCAGGATTCGCATTTAGTACATTTGCAGTTTTCCTTGCCCCAGTGGTTTCTTCACTTTCCCACGGATGGAAAAAATATAGAAACATTGCCGGAGCCTTGAGTTTAGGAGCAATGATTTTGATTTACCTACCCAATTTAGGTGACTGGAAATCTTCAGGGCCTATTTACTCCGCGGAGAAAGCGCTCTTCAAAAGAATGCTTGGCTATGATGATTTAGGCAAGCGAGTTCAGTCCTTAGCAGATAGCCTCGGAGGAGGAAACCCCATCATCTTCAGTGAAAGTTACCATACAGCTTCCGAACTGGCTTTGTATATGCCTTCCCACCCCCAAACTCTGGTGATCAATATGGGAAGCCGAAAAAATCAATGGGACCTATGGCCAGGAATGGACCTCCAAGTAGGGAATACGGGTCGATTTATCTTAGTCAGTCGAGTGAAGGACAGTCCTGAAGAAGTTGCCGTTTTTGGCAAATTGATCTATGAGGAGGAGCTTCCTTTTTACTTTGGGAAGGATTCTATCGGGAAATCCAAAATTCAGGTTTGGGAGCACCTTTTAGAATATAATCCAGTTGACTTGGGTACCTTTTGAGGACATGAAACAAGCCTTTCAGGTTTTAAAATAATCTTTGACCTTACCTTCTCGATTATCTTCAGGAAGGCATTTGCCAAAATATTCCATGATCCTTCGGGAAAAAATGGATTTTCCTACCTTTGCCGAAACTGAAAAATCATGACCCGAGCCGAGCTTTTCTCCCAAATTCAGCAAAAATCCTCTTTTCTATGTGTGGGGCTAGACCCGGATTTGGAGAAAATTCCTTCCCATTTAAAGGCTGAGTCAGATCCTATCTTCAGTTTTTGCAGGGAGATCATCGAGCAAACTGCTGATTTTGCGGTAGCCTATAAACCCAATATTGCATTCTTTGAGGCCTTGGGACCTAAGGGTTGGGAAAGTTTACAGAAAGTTCAGGAAATCATTCCTAAAGACATTTTTACCATTGCCGATGCCAAAAGAGGGGATATCGGAAATACCTCAAAACTGTATGCCAAAGCCTTTTTTGAAACTATGGATTTTGACTCCATTACAGTCGCTCCTTACATGGGAAAAGACTCTGTAACTCCGTTTCTGGAATTTGAAAATAAATGGGTCATCCTCTTGGCGCTTACCTCCAATATGGGTTCTCTTGATTTCCAAGTGATCGAAGACAAAGAAGGCAAACCTCTTTTCCTTTCAGTTTTGGAAAAAAGCCAAGCTTGGGGAAGTCCTGAAAACTTGATGTTTGTAGTCGGAGCTACCCGAGGAGAATTGATCGGGGAAGTTAGAAAAGCTGTTCCTGAGCACTTTTTCCTTGTTCCCGGAGTAGGAGCTCAGGGTGGGAGCCTTTCAGAAGTGGCCAAATATGGAATGAATTCTACCTGTGGCCTTTTGGTGAACTCCAGTCGGGGAATTATTTATGCTTCAGGAGAAAAAGACTTTGCTAAGGCGGCAAGAAAAGAGGCAGAAAAGCTCCAAATAGAGATGAAGGGCCTATTGGACCTTTATTTAGGATAGAAATTTTAGGGCTTTAACATTTCTATCCGATTGGCAATCTCGATTCTCCTTTCCTCTGAGGTGTAGAAAAATCCTATCGACTCTCCTTCTATCCAATCTAAAACTGGTTTGATTGCCTCTCCTTTTTCCAAAGCCATTTTTAATTTTGGAAGGTAGGAAATGTATTCATCCCAAAGATTGTGTTCCATTCCTTCAATTTGCCCAACACTAATAGGATCCCATTCCATTAGCACCATGTTAATTTCCTTTTCTAAAGGGGTTAGGTTCTGAATAATTTTTTGAATTCGAGGGGTAGTTGGGGGAATTTTCATGGAACATCCTATTGACTCTGGGAATTCAAATTAGTATTTTCCATAAACTTTTAGTCATCAACTTTTTATGAATTTCAGGGAAGACTTTTTACAGCTGGTCTGGAAGTACCAATACTTCGACCGTAAGGGTTTAAAAACCACCAATGGCAATTCTTTGCAGATCCTTCAGGTAGGATTTCATAATCAGGGAGAAGGACCTGATTTCAGAGATGCAAGTTTGATCTTGGACGGGATAACTCTACATGGACATGTGGAAGTTCATCGCTTTGCTTCAGAGTGGAAGCAACATGCGCATGGAGGTGATCCGGCTTACAATTCGGTAATACTTCATGTGGTTTGGGAAAATGACAAGGAGGTGTATCGAAATGATGGCACAGTCATGCCCACCTTAGAATTAAAAGGGAAAATATTTCTGGAAATCTGGAGGAATTACGAAAATCTACTGGATTTCAAATCCACACTACCATGTGCGCATGCCTTGAGGCAAGTTCCCCAAATCATCCGATTCTCCGCCTTGGAAAAAGCGCTAGTTGAGCGACTTCAGGAAAAATCAAACGCTATTCTACAAATTCTAGACCTTACCAAAGGGGACTGGGAAGAAACAGCCTACCGATGGTTGATGACTTGCTTTGGCTTTAAGACTAATGCCATTCCCATGGCAGAATTGGCCAAGACTATCCCTTACAAAGTCTTACAAAAACACAGAACTCAAGTCACTGCCTTAGAAGCTATCCTTTTAGGACAGGCTGGACTTTTACCTGAAAATTCTGAAGAACCCTATGTTCAACACCTGATCAGGGAGCATGATTTTTATCAGAAAAAATTCTCTTGGAACTCTTCTCTGACGCGACCTCAATGGAGTTTCATGGGAGTACGGCCGACCAATTTCCCGACTCTAAGAATAGCCCAGTTGGCAGCAATATTTTCCAAAGCTCCCAATCTTTTGAAATCAGTTCTGGAAGAAAGCAGGGATTTCACTTCTTTCAAAAAACTTCTTCAAGTCAAGCCCTCAGACTATTGGCAGCATCATTACAATTTTGGAAACCCAAGTTCCAGAATTGCTTCCAGGGGCATTTCAGGCACCACTTTAGAGCTTTTGATCATCAATTTTGTCACTCCCTTGTGGTTTGCGTATGGAAGATATTTCGAGCAGTCCGAGTGGCAAGAGCGTTGTTTTGACCTGCTCCAAACAATTCCAGGAGAGAATAATTTTATCATCCGGAAATTTGAAGAAAAAGAATGGAAAGCTGAAAATGCTTTTGACTCCCAAGGTATGATAGGGCTCTTTCGAGGCTATTGCCAAGCCCAAAAATGCCTTTCCTGCAAAATCGGACAAAGCCTGCTGAAAGGACAATCCAAATGAAACTTTGCGCAAGCAAGTGATTTCCCGTACTTTTGCAGGCCAAAACAAACTAATTCATGGACAAACCGGTGATTATTCTTGGAGCTAAAGGTATCGCACATCCTGCGCTCGAAATCTTCAACAGCAATCAGGTGATTGTGTACGGTTTTCTGGATGAAGATGAAAGTATCCACGGAACCGAAATCAACAATATCCCTGTATTGGGAAATACTGAAGACGAGGGTTACTTGAAGCTGATTGGTAAAAAAACGGAGGCCTTTGTAGCAGTGGATGATAGTAAGTACAGAAAGTTTCTGGTCGAACTATTAAATGACCAAAGAAAGGTACAACCTGTAAATGCTATTCATCAACGAGCGTATATTTCTACCGATGCTAGCCTTGGCCATGGGAATTTTATCAATGCCAATGCATGTGTGGGAGCGGGTTCTCAAATCGGAAGTCATTGCATCATTAATTCCGGGGCGATTATCGACCACATGGTAAAAGTGCAGGACTACGTCCAAATTGGTGCAGGATCCATTATCAACGCTGAGGTGACTATCGAAGAAGGAGCTTTTATTGGCTCTGGAGTGACTATCGTATCAGGAGTGACTATCGGAAAAGGTTCTAGAGTTGGAGCTGGCTCAGTGGTTATTTCTTCCGTAGGTAAAAATGAAACAGTCTTCGGAAATCCTGCGGCAAAAGTGAAATAATATTTCCGATTTTAGATTTACGAATTACGAGTTAATAGCTCTCAAATTTGTAAATCCAAAATCAAACATCATAAATTCTAAATCCTTTAACACCCTGCCGAAACAGGGCTCTAGTTATGGAAAACAACAACAAACCTTACAGCGTCCTGCTGTACTATTGCTACGCCAAAATCGAGAATCCCGAAGAATACCGGGAGCAGCATCATTTATTTTGCGTTGAAAACAACATCCGAGGTCGGATCATCATTTCTGATGAGGGACTAAACGGAACGGTCTCCGGACTTCATGCGGACTGTGAAAAGTACATGGAATACATTCATTCCGACCCTCGATTTGCAAAGACCGAATTCAAGATCGACTATCACGAAGCGCATACTTTTGCTAAGATCCACGTAAGATATAAGCCTGAAATCGTGCATTCTTCTCTTCGCCATTTGGATCCAAATGTGAAAACAGGGAAGCATCTCGAGCCTGAGGAATTCAAAAAATTGAAGGATCAGGAAGATGTGGTGATTTTGGACGTCCGTTCCAATTATGAGCACGAATTGGGTCGATTCAAAAATGCCATCACGCTAGATATTGATAACTTCCGAGATTTCCCGGAGAAAGTAAAAGAACTCGAGCATCTCAAGAATAAGAAAGTGCTTACCTACTGCACTGGAGGAATCAAGTGTGAAAAAGCTTCGGCATTCTTGCTTGAGCAGGGCTTCGAAGACGTGTATCAGCTTCATGGAGGCATCATTAAGTATGGCATGGAAGCCGGAGGAGAAGACTTTGAAGGGAAATGCTACGTCTTTGACAACCGCATTGCGGTTGATGTGAACAAGGTAAATCCTACCATTGTATCCAAGTGTCATGTGTGTGGAACCGCCTCTGACCGAATGGTCAACTGTGCCAATCCAACCTGCAATGAACATTTGCCAATCTGCGAAAAATGCGGTTGGGAGCTAGAAGGAGCATGTTCTGTAGAGTGCAAGGAAAACCCTGATAAGCGACCTTACGACGGTACCGGTTATTACCAGAAAAATACCAATGGTTATAATCCTTACAAGGGCCTTCATCGATCTTCCTCAAAGGAAAAACATACACATGGAGAAGCGGCGCATTCCTGAATCTGAATTAATCATTAATGGGGATGGGAGCATTTACCATTTGCATTTGAAGCCAGAACACCTGGCTTCAACTGTTTTTACTGTAGGCGATCCTGACCGGGTGGCTTTGGTTTCTCAGTATTTTGATCAGATCGACTTTAAAATTCAGAAGCGTGAGTTTATCACCCATACAGGTTGGAAAAACGGGAAGCGGATCACCGTCCTAAGTACCGGGATGGGTACCGATAATATAGAGATCCTGATGACCGAACTCGATGCTTTGGTCAATGTGGATTTGGAAACTCGGCAAATTAAATCTTCAAAAACTAGCCTTGATATCATTAGAATCGGGACCTCAGGAAGCATGCAAACCGATATTCCAGTGGGCTCACTTTTGGCGTCTGAACTAGGAATCGGGATGGATACGCTCATGGCATATTATCCAGAACTGAGCGGGGACCAAGGCTTAGCTTTGGCTATCCAAAAGGAATTGGGTTTGAGTTTTCTTCCCTATCAAGCCTCAGCTTCTTCCCAACTTTTAGCCAAGCTAGATCAGGAAATCCTCACTGGGGTGACCTTAACCTGTCCCGGATTTTATGCCCCTCAAGGTCGAGAAGTCAGGCTTAAGCCGAAGTTTGATAACATGATCGAAAGACTTTCTTCCATTCAGATCGGGGGAAAAAGAGTGACCAATTTTGAAATGGAGACCGCCGGATATTATGCATTAGGAGAATTGCTCGGGCATCGAATGCTCAGCTTGAATGCCATAGTGGCCAATCGCCCTTTGAAAAAGTTTGATACCGAAGCTGAAAAAACTGTAGATAAATTGATTCGAAAAGCCTTGGACCTTTTCACCGCATGAGTTTGCTGACGGAGCAGATTATTGAAGCTTTGAAAGATAAAGCCATTCCGGAAAAGGCTGCCTTTTTCCCCAAATTTTTCAAGGCTGGCCCAGGAGAATATGGAGAAGGAGATCAGTTTCTGGGGGTAAAAGTACCCGATCAACGAGCTATTGCCAAGCAATTTTATAGGGAGATCAGCCTCCCAGAACTTTCCGAATTAATCCAGAATCCCTTTCATGAAGTAAGACTTACCGGTCTATTGGCTTTGGTTTATCGATTCGAAAAGGAAAAATCAGAAGCAGTAAAAAAAGAACTGGTCGATTTTTACCTTTCCCACTTAGATTTTGTCAACAACTGGGACTTGGTAGATACTACCTGTCACTTGATTTTGGGAACTTTTTACTGGAAAAAAGAGAAAGACCAATTTTACAGCTTGGCAGATTCAGGGCATTTATGGAGACAAAGAATTGCCATGATCAGCAGTTTGTATTGGATCAAAAAAGGTGAATTTTCGGATGCCCTTTCTTTGGCTGAAAAGCTAAAAAACCATCCTCATGACCTGATGCACAAAGCTGTGGGCTGGATGCTCCGAGAAATCGGGAATAAAGATTTTGAGGCTGAATTCCAATTTCTAAAAACCCACTATCGTACCATGCCGAGAACAGCCTTGAGGTATGCTATTGAAAAATTCCCAGAAGAGTTGAGGCAGGATTTTTTGAAGGGAAGAGTTTAAGCTGATTTGCCACTAAGGCACGAAGACTCTAAGTTATCTTTGTGCCTTAGCGTCTTCGTGGCAAAACTCAATCCTCAATTCCCTCCAATTCACTCAATTCAAGCCAGGTCAATTCCAATTCTTCCAGTTCATGGGCTATTGCCTGAAGTCTGTTGGAATACTTCATCAACAGATCCAAATCCTCCATTCCAGATGCGATTTGCTCTTCTAAACTGATTTTTTCCTCCTCTAGCTTGGCAATAGTTTCATTGGTTTTCTTAAACTCCTGCTTTTGCTTGAAGCTTGCCTTAACTTTTGGCCCTGATTCTAGCTTCTCGGTTCTCACCTCCTGCTTCTCGAATCTTGCCTCTTCAGTCTTGCTACTTGCGTCTTGATACTTGGTACTGTTTTCTTTCTCCCATTCCCGGAAGTCGGTATAATTTCCAGGAAAATCCCGAATCACACCCTCGCCTTCAAACACAAATAGGTGCTCTACTAACCGGTCCATAAAGTATCGATCATGGGAAACGATGATCAAGCAACCCGGAAAAGTGTCCAAGAACTCTTCCAGAATATTCAAGGTCATCAAATCCAGATCATTGGTAGGTTCGTCAAGGATCAGGAAATTCGGATTCTTAATCAAAACCATCAGCAATTGAAGGCGTCTTCTTTCACCTCCACTCATCTTTCCGATCGGAGTGAATTGCTGCTTGGGAGGAAAACCAAATTGAGTCAAAAACTGACTTACCGTAATCGTCTGTCCTTTGTCCAAAACGACTACTTCAGCCACTTCTTTCACCACGTCAATCAGACGCTTTTCCTCATCAAATCGGTCCTCTTCCTGTCGGTAATAGCCAAAGGCAGTGGTTTGGCCGGCCGTTACTTTTCCGGAATCCGGATCTAAAAGTCCGGTGATCATTTTCAAAAATGTGGTTTTCCCCGCACCATTAGGCCCAACGATACCGATTCGGTCTTTCTTTTTGAAAATATAGGAGAAGTTTTTAATCAGCGTTTTATCATCAAAGGATTTGCTGATTTTGTCGATTTCGAGAATCTTATTTCCCAATCTTTGGGTAGAAACAGATAGCTCAATATCCCGCTCCTCTCGCTTGGTGAAGGCTTTTTCCTTGGTTTCCTCAAAGGCATCTACCCGATATTTGGCCTTGGTGCCCCGAGCTTTAGGCTGTCGGCGGATCCAGTCCAATTCCTTTTTATACAAGCTTTTGGCTTTTTCGATCTCGATGTCTTCGATCTGCATTCGCTCGGCCTTCTTGTCCAAGAAATACCCATAGTTTCCTTGGTAGCGATGGATTTTTCCTTGATCTAGTTCGAGGATTTCGTTGGTCACTTTTTCCAAAAAATACCGATCGTGAGTCACCATGAAGATAGCCAAATTAGCCTTGGCTAGGTAATCTTCCAGCCATTCGATAGTTTCGAGATCCAGGTGGTTGGTGGGCTCGTCCAAAAGCAACAAATCAGGCTTTTCCAAAATGGCCTTGGCCAAAGCCATTCGCTTCCGCTGTCCACCGGAAAGATTGCCCACGGGTAGATCAGTGTCGTGCAAACCAAGTTTTCCTAGAACCTCCTTGACTTGGTACTCAAAATCCCATGCCTGAAGGGCATCCATTTTTTCAAATAACTTGGACATCAGGTCCGAATTGTCAATTCCCCGCTCTGCATCCAGCATGGCCTTGTGGTAATCTTCAATCACCCGAAGAACCTCCGAATTACTCTGGTCAAAAATAGTCTGGTATATACTCAGGTTGGATTCAAAAACAGGGTTCTGATGCACATAGGCAATCTTGACCGCATTATTCAATGCTACTTGTCCTGTGTCAGGGATTTCCAAACCCATGATAATTTTCATCAAGGTGGATTTCCCGGCACCGTTTATACCAACTAGGGCGATTTTTTGCCCCTGAGAAATGCCAAAAGAAATATTGGAAAAAAGCTTCCGTTCCCCGAAAGCCTTGCTTAGATTTTCAACCGAAAGGTAATTCATGCCGCAAAAGTAAGGGAATTAGAGTTGAAACACGGTAGAAATACAATTGAAATAGATCCACTTCCGTCGGATGAAATATTTATCAAAGCATTTCTTTAGGGTGAGAAGATTATTTCAATTTATTTCATCGAGCGAAGGGAGGTGTATTTCCAATATATTTCGCAAAGCCTATTTATTTTTGTCCTATGAAAACCATCCACGATATCCTCAAACTTGGAGATCCCAGACTTTACGAAGTCTGTGAACCCGTATTGGAATCTGATCTTTCCCTTGTCCCAGAATGGACTCAACAACTTCACGACGCTATGGAGGACATCCGACGGGTATATGGATTTGGAAGAGGGATTGCCGCTCCTCAATTGGGAATAATGAAACGGATGTTTTATCTGAATTTGGATCGTCCATACATCATTCTAAATCCGGAATTGAAAGGATTGAGTGAGGAACTCTTCGAACTCTGGGACGATTGCATGAGCTTTCCAAACTTACTGGTAAAAGTCAAAAGGCATCAAAGCCTAACTTTGGAATATCTGGACGAAAACTGGACCAAGCAAACTTGGACGGTGGACGGAGCGATCTCAGAACTCATCCAGCACGAATACGATCATCTGGATGGAGTGCTTTGTACGATGCGTGCGATTGATGAGAAATCCTTCAGATGGAAGGAATAAATGAAATACGATAGAAATACCATGGAAAGAAGTCCCGATAAATCGGGACGTAATATTTCCCTCTAAATGGCCTGTTTCACGAAGCAAAGCGAAGTGTTTTTCGATTGTATTTCAACGGTATTTCCATTGTATTTCCCTTCCCCTATCTTTAACCCATGAACTTCCCTTCCCTTTCCGATATCCGTGCGGCTCATGTCCGCATTCAGCCCTTTATTCATCGCACACCAATTCTAACTTCCACAGCCATCAATGAAATCGCAGGTTGTGAGATCTTTTTCAAGTGCGAAAACTTTCAGAAAGTCGGCGCATTCAAAGCCCGGGGAGCAGCTAATGCCGTGATGAAATTGACTCCGGAGGAAAGAGCCAAAGGAGTAGCCACACATAGCTCGGGAAATCATGCCGCAGCCTTAGCTAGAGCGGCTAGCGTGGCTGGAATCCCATCCTATATAGTCATGCCTTCCAATGCTCCCGAAATCAAAAAGAAAGCGGTGAAGGGCTATGGAGGCGAGATCATCGAATGCGAACCCAATCTCAAAGCAAGGGAAACAACACTGGAGGCAGTCGTGGAGCGAACAGGGGCGACCTTTATTCCACCTTATGATTTTATGGATGTGATCGAAGGGCAAGCCACTTGTGCGCTTGAACTTCTCGAAGATCAGCCTGATCTGGATATCGTGATGGCTCCTGTGGGAGGTGGTGGACTTTTGGGTGGGACCGCCTTAACTGCCCATTACCTAAACCCTGAGATCGAAGTCATTGCAGGAGAACCTGCAGGAGCTGATGATGCCTATCGCTCTTTTCATGCTGGAAAAATCATCCCCCAAACCGGTCCAAATACCATCGCAGATGGCTTATTAACCTCCCTGGGTGTACTCAATTTCGAGTTGATCCAGCGCTACGTAGATGATATTCTTTTGGCAACCGATCCTCAGATTATTGATGCTATGCGCTTGATTTATGAGCGAATGAAGATTGTGATCGAACCCTCTTGTGCTGTTCCTTTGGCGGCCCTATTAGCGAATAAGGAAAGATTTGCGGGCAAAAAAGTCGGGATTATCCTATCTGGAGGGAATGTGGATTTAGGGAAATTGCCGTTTTAGAAACGAAAAGCCCAAATCAAGAGATTTGGGCTTATTCTTAATTCCTAATTCTCAATTTCTCATTTCTTACTCTCCGCTACCGCATGGTGTGCCGCTCTTGCCGCAAAAGCCATATAAGTCAGGGATGGATTTTGAGTAGAAGTAGAGGTCATCGAAGCTCCATCGGTCACGTAGACATTGGGAACGGCATGCAATTGGTGATTGGCATTGAGTAGGGAAGTCTTCGGGTCTTTACCCATACGAACACCACCCATTTCGTGAATATCCAATCCTGGTGCCTGCTTACTGTCATTCGCTCGGATATTGGTAAATCCCGCTTTTGTAAACATCTCCGTCATTTGCTCGATGTAGTCTTTGACCATTTTCTCGTCATTGTCATCGTAGTCGACTGAGATTTTAAGCTGAGGCATGCCCCATTCGTCTTTCAAGTTTGGGTCTAGAGCAACGTAATTGCTTTCCTTTGGAATAGTCTCTCCCATCATGTGCGAACCCACTCTCCATGGACCATATTTATCCGGATTGAGGAGGCTATTCTTCAGATCCATTCCTATTCCACTGGTATCAGGTCCAGCTCCACGCCCAGCAGAAAATCCTGCTGCATAGCCCCGAAGGAAGTCCGTCTCTTGTTTGAACACATTTCGGAACCTAGGGAAATATCCACTAGTCGGTCTTCCTCCTGAAGTGGTATATTCGGAATGTCCTTCGTATTCTCCGGAAACTCGGGCTCTGTAATTATGGAAAGCAACATACTTACCCAAAAGTCCACTGTCATTTCCCAATCCATTCGGGAAGCGATTGGAAGTAGAATTCAACAAGAGCGCATTGGTATTTAAAGCGGCTGCATTGACAAAGATCACGTCAGCATAAAACTCCTCCATTTCCTTAGTCAATCGATCGATAATCCGAACGCCGGTGGCTTTTCCTTTTTCCTCGTCATAAATCACGGAGTGAACTACCGCATCAGGACGAATGGTCAGGTTACCAGTTTTCAAAGCCCAAGGAATAGTAGAAGAATTGGAGCTAAAGTACCCTCCAAATGGACATCCTCGCTGGCACAAATTTCGGTTTTGGCACATGGCCCGACCCTGCTGGGCATAATAATCGGCATTGCCATGAATATGCGCACATCGGGAAGAAATCATGTGTCTATCATTGCCGTAATGCTTTTTGAGCTGTTCGGCAAAGTATTTTTCGACCACATTCAATTCATACCCTGGTAAAAACTCACCATCCGGAAGATGAGGCAATCCATCCTTGTTTCCAGAAACCCCGGCAAATTTCTCCACATGGCTGTACCACTTTTCGATATCCTTGTAGCGAATAGGCCAGTCTACTGCAAAGCCATCTCTGGCAGGTCCCTCGAAATCGAAGTCTGACCATCGCTGTACTTGTCTAGCCCAAAGCAGGGATTTTCCTCCTACCTGATAGCCTCGAATCCAATCAAATGGCTTTTCCTGCACATAGGGATGTTCGGTGTCTTTCACAAAAAAATGCATCGCATCCTCTCGGAAAGCATAGCATCGGCTTATTACCGGATTTTCATCCTGAATTTTTTGAGGGATCTGTCCCCTATGTTCAAATTCATAGGGAAGCATATTGGTTGTGGGATAGTCTTTGATATGCTCCACATTTCTTCCCCTCTCAAGCATAAGTGTCTTGACACCTAAGTCGCAAAGTTCCTTGGCAGCCCAAGCTCCACTGATTCCCGAACCCACCACGATAGCCTGGTAAGTTCGCTCTTGTCTGCTTCGGATATTCAGATTAGCCATTGATTCTAGGTTTTTGAAGATCAGTGATCAGGACAGCTCCATTGTACTCTCCCGGAATTAAAGAATATGGAATAATCTCTGTTTGGATGTATTCCGAGGCCATATAGCCTTGAATGGTAAATCGCTTCGTGGAATTTACAAAGTAAGAGATCGCCGCCTTGCGCTTGCCTTCTTCTGTATCGTCACCCTCAAGTTTTGCTGCCTCCAGGATGAGTTGTTCTTTTTCCTTCACAGAAAGAGACTCATATTTTTTACCCGCAACTTGGTTTACATAGTCCGGAAAGGCATTCAATCCCGCAGTGAATTTGTCCTGATTTTCTTTAGTAAAGCAATCATTCACCATCACCAAAATAAAATCAGAAACCTCAAGATCTAATGCTCCTTTGATCTCTCCGGCTGGAATTATGGTATCGGAAATGGCCCCTAGCAGCGCTTTTTGAGAAGCGGTAATTTTCAGGTTTTCGTATGCGGCGAGGATGTCTTCTTTACTAAAATCACAGGAAGGGATAAGGGCAAGTCCTCCTGAAATCAGCGCGATATGCCGCAAAGCATGTCTTCTGTTCATAGAAATAAGGCAGGTAGATTGGGTTTAAAGCTATTGGTGGAGAAAGTAGGGAATTTTGGAGAAAATCCCTACTGGAATTCTTTTGAGTGAGGTTTTTATCTGGTGATTGTTCCGAATTCTCCAAAAGTAGCCGGGTTTCCGTCTACCGTTTTCAAGGATTTGAGTTTGATCAATCTCCCCGAAACAGGTTCAAATCGAATGACTTGCTCTACTGGGCTGTTTTTGATATTGTCAAACTCTCCCTGAGCAACCCGTTTCCAATTTTTTCCATCCCTGCTGACCTCAAAAGCATAGGCTGCAATATACCCACTGGGATATCTGGCCTGCATTGGTAAATAGGTAAATCCTTTCAAGTCTACCTCTTTGCCTAGGTCTAGAATCAATTCATTGGCTTTTGAAGTCCAATAGGTATTGGCTCGCTCGTCTATGGCTCGAATGGCATTGGAATCAGAATCCATCAGCTTCCATCCGGCTTTTGCCAAATCGAAATCTGCTCTAGAAGGATCAGAGGCTTTTCCAGTCTTAGAATCTACTACAAGTGCTTGCACCGTTGCAGGCTGAGTAAGTTCAAACTCCCCCTCATACTTTTTTTCTCCGGCTTTAGGTGAGCTTCCATCTGTTTTGAAATAAATCTCTAAATCGGCTTCAGCTGCTTGGATACTGACTTTTCCCTGAGGAGTTCTGGATATTTTTGGGGGAAAAAGCAAGGCTGGAGCAGCATACACCCCAATTTCAGAAATCACCGGAATTCCTTTTCCATCCAAAAAGTTGATTCGGATTCTTTGGGCCTGAGTATCTGGAAATCTCAATATTCGCTTGTATCCGATCGTCGTGCCTTCGGCGATCTTCTCCCAGTTACCACTCACTTCTTTTTCCAAGGAAAATGATTTGACCCGCTGGCCTAGATTGACAAATTCCTGAATCAAGAGTCGGTTGAAAGCAATCTCCTTCCCAAAATCCAATTCCACAGCAGCTTGGATCTGCCTATCCGGAGTAGTCCAATACGAATTGAAATCCCCGTCATTTAAATTTTCGACTTCATATCCATTTCCTCTTTCAGCATTTGCTTTGAATGAAGCCCCTTTCGCCAAATTTTCTGCAAAATCTTCCTTGATTTTGGCAGCCATTTTTAGAATTGCTACTTCATCTTTTTCATGAATTAAGCCTCGGGTATCAACTGGAAAATTGATCAAGAGCGAGCTGTTTTGTCCGATACTCTGGTAATAGATTTCCATCAGTTCGGGCAAAGTCTTGACTTTATGATCCTCATAGGCATGGTAGTACCATCCCGGACGAATGCTCACATCGGATTCGGCCGGCACCCAATGGGTTCCATTTTCCTGTCCTGTTGCCCATTTGTCAAAATCAGGCATCCCGGCATAGACAGAATCCCGCATCAAGTTGGACCAAGTGGTAGGATAGGCAAAACCATTTTCATTTCCCACCCATCTTACATCCGGACCGGCATCTGAAAACATCATGGCATTAGGTTGAAGTTTGCGAACCAATTCGTGGGTGGTCAGCCAGTCGTAGTAGCTGAACTTATCCACTTTTCGCTCTTCATTGGCCCCTCCATACCAACCCGTGCCTCCATTCGCCCCATCAAACCAAACCTCATAGATTTCTCCGTAATTGGTCAGCAACTCGGTCAATTGATTGCGCATGTAGGTGATGTATTGGGGCTTTCCGTAGTCGGGATGATTACGGTCCCAAGGGGAATAGTAGATTCCGACCTTCAGCCCATATTCCCGACAGGCATCCACAAATTCACGAATCAAATCACCCTTTCCGTCTCGCCAAGGGCTGTTTTTCACCGAATGCTCCGTATATGCAGATGGCCAAAGGACAAATCCATCGTGGTGCTTTGCCGTGATGATCAAGCCTTTCATCCCCGCCTCCTTGGCAATTCTAGCCCATTGTCGGGCGTCTAATTCTGTTGGATTAAATTGCTCCGGCTTTTCATCCCCAAATCCCCATTCACGATCTGAAAAGGTATTCATGTTGAAATGGATGAACCCATAAAATCCCAATTCCTGCCAAGCAATTTGTCTTTCATTTGGAACGGGAGGAATTGGCTCAGGTGGAGCAACTTTTTCCTGGCAGCTAGCAAGAATTAAGACCAAAAGTGGGAGCAGAAACTTCTTCATAAACTAGAATTGGAAGGGGATACTACTGATTTTAGAAGGAAATCTAAAGGAAAAATTAAATCACTTACCCTGAACTTTGACCATTGGCGAAGTTTGTTGGTTATGTCTCCGACAATCCTTGTAATTTTCCCGTATGAAAAAAGCTATCACCCTTCTCTTTTTCCTGATTTCTATCGGGCTTCAAGCCCAAATCCAGTTAAGAATTACCGATAAAATCACTGGCTCTCCACTTGAAAATGTGCGAGTCAGAGCGGAGAATTTACCTTTTCAGCGAACAAACTCTTCTGGCATAGTAGCTTTTCCTGGAGAAAGGCTCCAGATTTCCTTTGCCCTAGAAGGGTATGAGTTTTTGCAAAAAACATTCGAAAGCGGAGAGCATGAAGTTCAGCTTGTTCCAACTATCATGAATTTAGGAGCGGTGACAGTTCAGGCATTCGAATCAGAGCGACCTCTTCTAGAGCAAAGCGCTGCAATTTCCACGGTTTCTGAACGGGATTTCGGACGGTTTAATGAGATCTCGCCGGTGAATGCTTTTAACCAAAAAGCAGGCGTGAGAATTGAAGAGCGAGCCCCAGCCAGCTACCGAGTTTCCATCCGGGGAAGTTCGCTACGCTCACCTTTTGGAGTAAGAAATGTGAAGGTGTATTGGAATGAAGTTCCTTTCACTTCTCCTGACGGAACCACCGCGCTGAATCTTCTAGACTTAAGTAATATTCGAACAGCTGAAGTCATCAAAGGCCCATCTGGAAGTATTTATGGAGCAGGAAACGGAGGAGCAATCTCTCTTTGGAGTCAGGCTAATTTGGCAGGAAATCGACTTTCCGCTGAATATCTGGCTGGTGATTTTGGACTATCCAGATTCCGCTTGGGCTTGGCTCAGGAAATCGGGAATGGTGGAATTGAAGCTTCTTTTGTCAGTCAAAAGTCCGATGGCTATCGGCAACATTCAGCAGTAGACCGGCAAGTTTTCCAATTGGGCGGATATTTCCCTGTTTCTGAAAAGCAGGAAATCCGAACCCAATTATTGATTTCTGACTTGGATTACCAGATTCCCGGCGCACTTAATGCAGACCAACTGGCAGCAGATCCAACTCAGGCCCGACCTGGCTCTGTCAATCAAAATAGCTCGATTTCCCAGCAAGCTGTGCTCTTTTCTTTAGGGCATACCTATAAATTCTCTGACCGAACCAATAATACCACAACTGTCTATGTGAACACCAATGATTTCGAAAACCCATTCATTCTGGACTATAAAAAGGAACTGGGATTCGGATATGGGGCAAGAACAAAATTTGTCCATGAAGGAACTTTGGGTGGCAAAAGCCTGAGATTGATCGGAGGAGCAGAATACCAAAATAGCCTGACTGATGCACAAAATTTTGGAAATCGAAATGGAGTTGCCGATACGGTCCGATTTGCAGATAAGCTTCGGGCTTACCAAGGATTTTTGTTCCAACAAGCAGAATGGAATCTAGCCAATAAACTCCTATTCACGCTAGGGCTAAGCGAAAACTTCTCGGGTTATGAAATCGACCGATTGATAGATGCCAGTGGAAAACCCACAGGGCTTTCCAAAAGAACTTTTGATCCGGTGGTCGTGCCGAGAGTGGCCTTGAACTATCAGTTAGGTCAATTTAGCTCGGTCTATGGTTCGGTGAGTGGGGGCTTTTCTCCTCCTACAATTGATGAAGTCAGAACCAATGAGGGAAGTGTGAATTTGGATCTGGAGGCAGAAAAAGGCACCAATTTCGAAGTCGGCTATAGATTAGGCAAAGAGCGATTCAATGTGGAATTGATCGGCTATTACCTCAAGCTCGACCAGACCATTACCACCTTTACGAATGCGAATGGCGTAGTGCTCTTCCGCAATGCAGGTTCCACGGATCAAAAAGGCATCGAAGCCTCTGTGGATTATGCGATTCTGAGAAATGGGAATGGATTTATCCGGGATTTCTTGGTGGGGACCGCCTACACGGGACAGTTTTTCACTTTTGTGGATTACAAAAAAGGAAGCAATGACTTCTCCGGAAATGACCTGACTGGAGTTCCTCCCCACAACTTGGTATCCCGACTGGATCTGAGAACTCGCTGCGGGATTTATCTCAATTTCACCCATCAGTTTACCGAAGAAATTCCCCTCAATGACGCCAATACCGTCTACCAAGAGGCCTACAATTTGGTCAACCTAAGAGTTGGTTTTGTCCGGACTTTTGGAAAAATCGACTTGGAGGCATTTGTCGGAGTGGACAATCTTTTGGATGAAAGCTATTCCTTAGGCAATGATTTGAATGCCTTTGGCGGGAGATTTTACCAGCCTGCTCCTATAAGAAATTGGTATGGTGGACTGAAGCTGGGATTGAATTATTAAAGTGAAATCGCATTGAAATAAGCTTCGCGAAATACAATTGAAATAGACTTCGCTTTGCTCAATGAAATAGAGAATTGACCATTCCTTTGGTATTTCATCCTGATTTATCAGGATTTATTTCAATGGTATTTCTACTATATTTCTATTCTATTTCCAAAATCATGAAAAACCTGAATCTTCTTTTCCTTGCACTTTTAATATCGTTTTCCTCATTTTCCCAAGAAGAAAAATCCGAAACCAAATGGGTTCCTCGTGATCCCCAAAAATTTGAAACCACTCATTCGGGCACTTTTAACGGACAAAAAATCACCTACAAGGCTATCGTAGGTGAGACTTTTTTGAAAAACTCCAAAGGGGAAGTCAACGGAGCCATGTGGTCCACTTCCTATATCCGCGATGGAGTAGACACTTCCAAAAGGCCAGTGCTATTTATCTTCAATGGAGGTCCTGGTTCCGCCTCGATCTGGTTGCATATGGGTTTCTTTGGACCCAAAGTGGTCAAAACCGACTCGGAAGCCAAAGTTGACGACGGAGCAGCTCCTTACCGATTTGTGGACAACACCCAAGCTTTGCTAGACCTCACAGACTTAGTTTTTATTGATCCTATTGGAACTGGATTTAGCCAGGTGGAAGGAGTTGGAAAAACTTCCGACTTCTGGGGCTTGAATGAAGATGCCGCATCTATTGCGCAGTTTATGAGAACCTGGGTCACTCAACATGGAAGATGGCAGGCCCCAAAACTGATTGCCGGGGAAAGTTTCGGCACGACACGTGCAGCCAAAGTCGCAGAAGTACTGGAAGAAGGTGGTCAAAGCATGTCCCTTAACGGCATTGTCTTGATCTCTCAAGCCTTGGATTATGCAGGTTCGTCCAGCTGGGCAGATAATTTGACCTCTTTCTTTACTTACCTTCCTTCTCAGGCAGTAACTGCTTGGTATCACGGCAAGGCTGGTCAGGGAAAAACCATTGAAGCATTTGCCCAGGAAGCCCGGGACTTTGCTTATGGAGATTACTTGCAGTCTTTGTTCTTGGGAGAAAAACAAACACAAGCTCAAAAGGAAGCTATTGCTGAGAAATTGTCTTACTTCACCAGCTTAGACAAGACATACATTCTCCGCTCAGATAATCAAATTCTGA
This sequence comes from Algoriphagus boseongensis, assembly GCF_004362805.1. GTDB lineage: Bacteria > Bacteroidota > Bacteroidia > Cytophagales > Cyclobacteriaceae > Algoriphagus > Algoriphagus boseongensis. The sequence continues at coordinate 516,266 of NZ_SNYF01000006.1, read as the reverse complement.
TGCACCGTTTCAAGAAAGAACTGCTTCGAGAAGAGGGAAAAGCCATCGGGACTTTGGACGGAAGATATTTGGCCTTCGAAACGGATCAAGTTTCCGAAGGCCCAGTTTTAGGAGATCCTGCAGGCTATATGACCGGATCGGCCTATACCGCTGTTTTCAATGATTATTTGAGGAGAAATCTGGTGGTAATCATGGATCGCCCATATCTTACCTCAGCGGAAGGAATGGGAGGAAGTTGGAACTGGAAACCTGTACCGGATGGAGCTTATTACGAACCGAGCTATGTGAGCACAGCAAGAGCCCTGAGCGAAACTATGCACAGAAATACCCAGCTCCAGGTGATGGTCGCCAATGGCTATTACGATCTGATCACTCCGTTTTTTGATGCGGAATACACCTTTGCAAGACATGATTTTCCACAGGATCGAATCCATATGTACTACTATGAAGCTGGTCATATGATGTACAACAGACAGGAAGATTTTGATGCCTTGGCCAAGGATGTGAGAGCATTTTTGGAGAAGATTTTAAAATAACTTGATCCTAAAGGAACAAAAGACTACTTGAAAAGCCTTTTTTAAAAAAATCATAAACCATGCAAATACCCGTTTTCAATAGCAAAGAAGTAACCAAAATCATCCGCGGAAGACGATCTCAGTTTGCCGCTCAATTCAAGGAAAATGATCCCGTTGCTGATTCGATTATCGAGGAAATCCTTGAAAATGCCAACTGGGCTCCTACCCACAAACTCACCCAACCTTGGAGATTTATTGTCTACACCGGGGAGGGATTAAAGAAATTCGCCGACTATCAGGCAGAACTATACAAGCATAGAGCCGAGAAAAACGGCACCAACTTTATAGAGGCAACTTACCAGAAATTCAAAGAGCAACCCCTGAAAGCTTCCCATGTCATTGCCATTCTGATGAAGCGAACTGAAGGCTCGGGCATTCCAGTGATGGAAGAGATTTCCGCTGTTGCAATGGCAGTGCAGAACATGTATCTCACTGCCTGTGCTCATGGATTGGCTTGCTACTGGGGCACCGGCGGACCGACTTTTTGGCCTGAGGCTAGAGAAGATTTCGGACTCGAAGGAGAAGATATGCTGATGGGCTTTTTCTATGTGGCAAAGCCTGCTTCGGACAACTGGCCAGAGGGAAAAAGAGATTCTCTTGCTGAAAAAGTGGCTTGGATTAGAGAGTAATTCGTCATCTCGAGGAACGAAGCGATCTTATTAAAAGAAAAAAAGGAAGGCTATCACCTTCCTTTTCTTGTTCTTAGGAAAAAACCCTTCCTAAATCAAACCTTTCTCTTTTAACTCCTTTTGAAGAAATAGGTAGGTTTCCAATTTCTGTTTATCAATAAAGGACTCTTCTCTTTTTTCAATTTCTTTGGGCGAACTGGTTTCCTTTCCATCCAAGACTTCAAGAATGATTTTCTTATTTGGCTCAATCAATTGATCAAACCATTTGACATCTTCATTCCTGTCTTTATTAAATCCCGACAGATGGATGCTGAGTTGTTCCTGACCTTGAAAGTGTTTGATGCTTAACATAAAGGTCATTGAATAATTTCCAGAATCTATCTGAAAACTTTCATTAATATCGGATGAGACTATTTTTATTCCTTTCATTTTGGATAAAGGTCAGAGTAGCCCTAAATCAATCCTGCCTGCTCAAGCTCTTTTTTTAAAGCTGAATAAGCTCTTAGCTTTCCTTGAAGGATAAGATCATCTGGGGTAGAATTATCTATTTTAATAGGAAGGGACGACTCCACTTTATCAACTACTCTCACTACAAACTCATCCCCGAGTTTCAATTCTTCCTCTTGCCAAACAAGACGTTCGTTAGTGGTTGCATTCCTTCCACTTAAATTTAGAAAAATTTCTTCCTTTTCATTTGAGCTTACAACCGTTAGGTTTAATGAAACAACCCCTGATTCTATAAGGCCAGTAATTCTTTCCTCTCCTTTTATCAATTCAATTCCTTGCATATTTCTGAAGATAAATTTTTCAATCCTCAAACCTCTTCCCCCACCCAAAAAAGCTCTGCCCCTTTAATCTCTGTGATCCCCTCAGAAACTTCCAGTTGAGTGAGGTAAAAAAGCGGCAAAAAAAGCTTTCCATCATCATTGGAAACCTCCAATGGCATCCCTTCCTTTCCCAAGATCCGTATTGTTGAAGCTATAAACCACTTCTTAAATTCCTTGGACTTGACCGGATAGTACTTCCATCCAGCATCCAAAATAGTCAAATCCAAAAACTCAATTTCAGAAGCTAAGCTTTCCCAGTTCTGATGAGGATAACCCACCAAATGAGCTCCTTTGTGCTGGGAAGCCTGCAAATAGTGAAGTCCTTCGTGTAGGAAATTTGATTTTTCAGCCGTAAGAAATTTCACCGGATATTGCTCTTCGAGCAGGTGAAGATTTGCTCTCTGAAAAGATTCCTCTGCCAAAATCACATCCACCTTGATCCCCCAGCTCAGCACTTGATCCAGACTTTCTTGCCAAACCAAGACCGTAGGCACCCACTCCAACAGCGGAGAAACGGTATCAAAACTTAGCCCTTCCGTATTCAGAATAAATACGGCGGGTTCTTGCTGCTCTTTGACAAAATGATGGCTGGACATTAGCTCCAGAGTTTTTGGTAGAAATTAAAGACGTTTTCAAAAGCGAGTTTGCGAAGCTGCTCATCTGACAAACTAGCGCTCAAATCCTCCAGAATATCCGGGTATTTGCTGGAATTTTCTGCCAAAGGAAAATAGAATGGATGTCGGCTTTTATCCGGAAAATCTTGGGTATAGAAGAAATCCGCCCCAAAGCAGATCGCGTTTTCGCCCAGTTTAGCTCCATAAAGAAGGTGCTCATAGAGCCGCTCAGGGACATTTGGATCTAAAAAAGCTCGAAGAAAATTCACCCCGATAATCCCACCTCGATGAATAATTTCTTGGGCAAATTCATCACTCAAATTCCGCTTATGATCCCAAATTGCCCGGAAATTAGAATGGCTGGCAATAACCGGAATTGGGAGATGGTGTCGATCGATATGATTCAAAATCCCTTCAGCCAGCAAGTCGGAGGTATGAGAAAGGTCAATAGGAATCTTTTTCCCAGCCATATAATCCAGCAATCTCTTGCCATCTTCCTTAAGTCCGATTCCCTCCGTATAATTTCCTCCACCAAAGCGATTCTCGGTATGATGAGTCAAACTGATGTAAGCGAGTTGGCCGACTTTGCTAACAATCGAGTCAAACTGCTGGTAAATCTCCGACCAAGTGGCGGATTCATTTCCAAAACCTGCGGCATTTTCCACAGAGGCGATGATTCCGATTGACTTTTCATTGGCCTGATTTTGTAAAAATCCCAAATCGAACCGACTTACCGTTTCCTGTTCTTTGCGAAGCAAGTCAACAAAAATATCCGCCTGCTTGCTTGCCAATGCCGAACTGGAAGGATTGACATCGGTGTAAATCGCCATCACCTGCATCTTGACTCCACCTTCCTGCATCCAAGGAAAAGCGCAGGCAATTTGGTTTTTGTCAAAGGAATCTGCTCCAGGCACTTTGGCCAGAAAGGAGAGCAAATCACAATGCATATCGGCTATAGGGTAGATCATGGGAGGGAAATGAATTTCGGTTTAGGAATTATGAGGTGAAAATGTTCCTCAGATCCAATAACCAAAGTTAAACTTTTTTAGTAGGAAGCGCTTTTACCTTACGATCTCGTCTTCCCTTTTGTATTCAATACTTATCTTTGAAGGCATTCGAAAACCAAAACCGTCTCAGACATGGCCATTGCAAAACCTTTCAATTTCAAAAAATGGATTGATGAAAATCGCCATCTTCTCAAACCTCCTGTTGGAAACCAGCAAGTTTTCAAAGGAAATGATGACTTTATTGTCATGGTAGTTGGCGGACCAAATTCCAGAAAAGATTACCATTACGACGAGGGAGAGGAGTTTTTCTACCAATTGGAAGGAGACATCATTTTGAAAATCATCGAGGATGGCAAACCTAGGGACATTGAAATCAAAGAAGGGGAAATCTTCCTTTTGCCTCCCAAAGTGCCTCATTCTCCCAGAAGACCAGCCAATACAGTAGGTTTGGTGATTGAGCGCTACAGAAGAGCTGGAGAAAAAGACGGGTTTATCTGGCACTGCGAAAATTGCGGCACTTTGCTTCACGAGGAATATGTGGAGCTAACCGATATCGTCACCCAACTTCCTCCGATCATGGAGCGATTCTGGTCTAGTCAGGACCTGAGAACTTGCAAGAGTTGCGGGACTGTGATGGAAAAGTAAACCTGTCCATGGTCGATTGACCATAGACCATGGCCCACCAGATTTAATTCACTCACAAAGAACTTTATCTGTTATTTGTATGAACTGCCTTTTCTATGGACTATGGTCCATTGACTATTTACTAAAAAAATGAACTACGAATTCTCCGAATCATTTGCCCGTGAACTAGATGCCCAAGATCCCTTGGCGCATTTTCGAAACAGGTTTCATTTTCCGAAAGTAAACGGAAAAGAGGCTATTTACTTCTGTGGAAATTCCTTGGGTCTTCAGCCTAAATCTGCCAAGGATTATCTGGCAAAAGAACTAAGCAACTGGGCAGATTTGGCAGTAGATGGACATTTTCACGGGGAAGATGCCTGGTATCATATCCGAAAAAAATCCAAGCCAGCCCTGGCAGAAATCCTCGGAGCCCAGGAGCATGAGGTAGTGGCTATGAACAACCTCTCGGTGAATCTTCACTTGCTCATGGTTTCTTTCTACCGACCTACAAAAGAGCGGTACAAAATCATCGTCGAAGCTGGAGCCTTCCCTTCCGATCAATATATGCTGGAAACCCAAGTCAAGTTTCACGGATTGGATCCGGCTACCACTTTGGTAGAACTTAAGCCCAGACCAGGGGAGCATACGCTGCGAACTGAGGATATTATCTCCGAAATAAAAAAACAAGGAAATTCCCTCGCCATGGTCAATATGGCAGGAATCCAGTATTACACCGGGCAGCTTTTTGATATTCAAGCAATCACCAAAGCAGCACATGAAGTTGGAGCTGTGGCAGGTTTTGACTTAGCCCATGCTGCCGGAAATGCAGTCCTCAAGCTTCACGATTGGGATGTGGACTTCGCGACTTGGTGTAGCTACAAATACATGAACTCTGGCCCAGGCAATGTTTCTGGAATTTTTGTACATGAGCGCTATGCCGAGCGGCCTGATTTACCGCGCTTTGCGGGTTGGTGGGGACACGATGAGGGAGAACGCTTCAAAATGGAAAAAGGCTTTGTGCCTATGTACGGAGCTGACGGCTGGCAATTAGCCAATTCGAATGTTTTGGCGCTGGCTGCCCATCAGGCTTCATTGGATATTTTTCAGGAAGCAGGTATAGAAAACCTTCGAAAAAAGAGTGAAAAACTGACCGGTTATTTGGAATATCTGATCGAGGAAATCAGCGGAAAATCAGGGGTTTTGGAAATAATCACCCCAAAAAACCCAGCAGAAAGAGGTTGCCAGTTATCTTTGCTGATTCATCGGGGTGGCAAAGCCGTCTTCGATGAGTTTTATAAACACGGTGTGGTAGGTGACTGGAGAAATCCAAATGTAATCCGATTAGCCCCTACTCCATTGTACAACAGCTACTTGGATGTGTTCCTATTCGCTAAGATTTTGGAACAATCCTTGGACAAATTCGCTTAATAGGAAGCGTGGCCACAATTCAATGAAGAAAAATAACATTACGGTCCTGGGAGCCGGCCTTATCGGCAGCCTCATGGCTATATATCTTAAACGTCATGGTCTGGACGTTTCTATTTATGACAAAAGACCAGATAAGCGCAAAACTCCCTACTATGAAGGAGGTCGCTCCATCAATATGGCTCTAAGTCATCGGGGTTGGAAGAGCCTCGAGCAGGTAGGTTTAAAGGATAAAGTCCTTCCTCTTGCAATTCCTATGTATGGAAGAAGGGTCCATGACGAACATGGAGGCACGACTTTTATTCCTTATGGAAAAGCAAATCAGGCCATTTATTCCATTTCCAGAGGAAAATTCAACCAATTGCTTGCGGAAGAGGCTGAAAGATTAGGAGCCGAAATCCACTTTGAGCACAAGTGTGTGGATGTGGATTTTCGTAGCAATGAAATCACTTTCGAAACTTCTGAGGGAGAAAAAAAGCTTACGCCAAATGTGATTATCGGAGCTGATGGAGCTTATTCTGCGCTTCGCATGGCCATGCAAAAGCAAATTCGCTTCAATTACAAGCAGGAATACATTTCCCATGGATACAAGGAGCTCACCATTCCCGCTACACCGGAAGGTGAATTTGCTATGGATCCAAATGCACTTCATATTTGGCCAAGAGGCAAGTTTATGCTGATAGCCTTGCCAAATCCAGACAAATCCTTCACCTGTACCTTGTTTTTACCTTTCGAAGGCACTAAGGTTTGCTTTGACAAAATCAAGGACGAAGACGATTTGGAGACTGTTTTCCGAGCCTATTTCGACGATGCTTATCAGGTTATGCCTGATTTAAAGAAAGAATTTTTCAAGAATCCTACCGCCGCTCTGATCAATGTTGAGTGCTACCCTTGGGTACAAGGAAATTCTCTTTTGATCGGAGATGCCTCTCATGCAATGGTTCCATTTTATGGGCAAGGCATGAATTGTGGATTTGAGGATTGCTATATTTTGAATGGCTTGATCGAAAAGCTGGGAACCAATGCTTGGGATTTAGTTTTCGAAAAATTCCAGAAAAAGCGAAAGATCGATACCGATGCCATCTGTCAATTGGCTATGGAGAATTTTGTAGAAATGCGGGATAGTGTGGCTGATCCGAAGTTTTTGCTCCGCAAAAAAATCGAAGCCAAACTTCACGAGCTATATCCGAAAGAATGGATTCCACTATACACTATGGTTACTTTCTCGGATTTGGGCTACGCTGAAGCATATGCTCAGGGAAAATTGCAAGAAGCCATCATGAATAAGGTGATGGCCGATCCGCTGATTACCGAAAACTGGAACAAGCTTGATTACGAAGACATCATCAACCAGATGGAAACAGCAAAGGCGGTGTAATCACCGCCTTTTTTTATAAATCAAACAAAGTCCCACTTGCTCCGGTGGGCTTAATTTTCAGATGCTTATAGGCCAACTCGGTTGCCATTCGGCCACGGGCGGTTCTTTTCATATAGCCCTCTTGAATCAGGAAAGGCTCATACACTTCCTCGATGGTTTCGGCCTCTTCTCCACAGGCTGTAGCGATGGTGCCGAGACCCACAGGTCCACCTTTGAACTTCTCGATGATGGTCAACAAAATGCGGTTATCCATTTCATCCAAGCCATTTTCATCCACATCAAGGGCATTCAAAGCAAACTTTGCAATGTCCAAGGTAATGGTTCCATCCCCTTTTACCTCTGCAAAATCTCTGGTTCGGCGAAGAAGCATATTGGCAATTCTTGGCGTCCCTCGGCTTCTTCTGGCAATTTCAAAAGCAGCCACCTCATCAATTGGAGTTTGTAAAATACTGGCTGACCGAGTTACGATATCGGTCAAAAGCTTCGCATCGTAGTATTCAAGCCTAGAATTAATTCCAAATCGAGCCCGAAGTGGAGAAGTCAATAATCCTGAGCGAGTAGTAGCTCCAATTAGCGTGAAAGGACTCAAGGAAATCTGTACCGAGCGGGCATTTGGACCGCTATCAAGCATGATGTCAATCCGAAAATCCTCCATCGCTGAATACAGATATTCCTCCACAATAGGATTCAAGCGGTGGATTTCATCGATAAAAAGTACATCCCCTTCTTCCAAATTGGTGAGCAAACCAGCCAAATCGGAAGGTTTGTCGAGAACCGGACCGGAGGTGATTTTTATACCCGCCTGAAGTTCATTGGCGATGATATTGGACAACGTTGTCTTTCCCAATCCCGGAGGGCCATGCAAAAGCACATGATCCAAGGGTTCATTCCGCTTTTTTGCAGCATGCACAAAAACCCGGAGGTTCTCCACAATTTTGGCCTGACCGGTAAAATCTTCGAAACTCAAAGGCCGCAAGGCCCGCTCAAACTCCCGGTCTTTGGGGCTTAGATTTTCTTCATCTCCTCTCAGATAGTCTTCTCTCATGGCAAATGGGATACTCACAAATATAAACAAAAGCCTATGCCAAGGGCGGTAGGAAAATTCTTTTTACTCCTAGATTTTGGACTAAATTCGCCTAATAATACCTTCAGAAATGAATTCTCCCACCCGGAAATATTGGATTTATGCCTTAGTGATAGTGGTTTTAGGAGCTATTGTCTTTGCCTTTTGGGAAAAAGATGAGCCAGAATCCGAAAGCGAGGAAACTACCGAGACCTCAGACTCTTTCCTTCTTTCCGGTAAAGCTTTTGGCCAGGATTACTCGGTCAATTATTGGGATGAAAAAACCCGAAATTTTCAGCAGCAAATAGATTCATTGATCCAAAAATGGGAAAGCGTTGCAAATGCCTCCTTCCCTTCCTCAGAGGTTTATCGCTTAAATTCCTTTGATACCCTTTCTTCCCCCAGTCGGGAATTAATTTCCCTGCTACAAGAAGCCCAGAAATGGAATAATTCAAGCAATGGAATTCTTGACCCCACCCTTGAAGGATTGGAAAAATCTTGGAGCTTTTCTTCTTCTGGCGCAAGTTTATTGGATACGTTGGGAATTGGAGAGGTGATGAAAAAAGTAGGCTGGGGAAAAATCTTTCGCTCAGATTCTCTGATTCAGAAGCCTGCTGCAGTGGACGTCAATTTTTCTAAGTTTTTATCAGGATTCATGGTTGACAAGATTTCTGACTTTTTGAGAAGAAAGGGAATTCCAAGTTTTCAAATCAAGCTGGGAAAAACTGAATACGCAACAGGCGTAAATCTACTCGGCGAACTTTGGAAATCAGAAATAGGCTATCTAACAGATACCTTGGGAACTCTTTCCACGGGCGAAATTGCCATCAAAGATCTCGGGAGCTCATCTGCAGGGAGTCCGGATCAGTTTTACATTCGTGATTCTACCAGACTATCTTTCACCTTGGATCCCAGGACAGGTTTTCCGGTTACTCACAGCCTCTTGGCTGTGAAAGTATTCAGTAGAAATGCGGAGGAAGCCGATGCATGGGCTGATCTGCTGATGGTTTTAGGGAAAAATGAAGCAATGCGATTGGATTCCGCCCAAAACAACTTGCAGATGATCCTGATTTACCATGAAAAAGGGGGACGCATGAGACAGTATATCAGTCCAGAACTCAAACCTTACCTCTCTTTTCCGACAGATTTTTAAGATAAATGCAACATTATTGAATTTTTGTACCTTTGTTGCAGTTATAGCACCATCTCTTCCAAAATAGAAGGAAGCAAGGACTTTACATGGGTATAAATTTTCTTTTACTTTTCCTTACAGCCATGGCGGCTGGACTATTGGTGTTTTTCTCTCCTGTTTTCAGAGAAAAATACTTCAAGCTGGTGCTGGTATTTGCAGGATCCTACCTGTTTTCGGTGACCATTTTGCACATCTTGCCAGAGCTTTTTTCCACTGGATTTTCCAATACACGAATGGGGCTTTACATCCTACTCGGTTTTTTGCTCCAGCAAGTACTTGAATTCTGGTCCTCCGGTGTAGAACACGGACACATTCATAAACATACCTCAGAAACTTCAAAAGGGGTTTTCACCTTGATGTTAGGCTTATTTATTCATGCTTTTTTGGAAGGAACGCTTCTTTCCCATGGGAATGTGATGGGAGCAGAAACCGGAGAAGCCTTGGCTCATACCCACAGTAACAAGACTGTTTTGCTTGGAATAATCATGCATAAAGGCCCGGCGGCATTTGCTTTGGCAGCCGTTTTATCCGCCTCTTTGAGTAAAAAATGGACGATCATTTTACTCACCCTTTTTGCCCTTGCTTCACCTTTAGGAATGTTTTCCAGTGCTTTTTTCATTGAAAACGGGCTCTTATCCAAAGAGGGAATTGGAATTTTGTATGGATTGGTGACGGGTGGATTTTTGCACATTTCTACTACCATCTTTTTTGAAAGCAGCCCCCATCACAAGTTCCAGCTCAACAAATTGCTGGTAACTTTCCTTGCTGCCGGATTGGCTTTGATATCCGAATACCTGATTTAACCCTTCGCTTGAGCTAGAATTTTCAGGATGTATCCTGTCGTTTTTGGAAAAATTTAGCTTTTTCCTGTAAAAGCTCTTGGATAATGCCGAGAGATTCAGGTATTTCATTTTTGAAATAAAATGCAGTCAACTATTCCGAAGATTTGCATTTCTACGGGAGTTTTTCACTGCATTTTCACCTCAAACCCAAAGACCATGAATGATTCAGGACCGCATAGGTCTGCCTATTGGCGGAAAAACCTAAGGACACTTGCCTCTCTTTTGCTAATCTGGTTTATCGTTTCCTTTGGTTGTGGAATTCTATTCGCAGATACCCTTAATCAATTCAAACTTGGAGGCTATCCTTTGGGATTTTGGTTTGCTCAACAGGGGTCCATTTACGCATTTATCGTGCTGATTTTTGTGTATGTGATCCGGATGAATAAGCTGGATAAGGAATTTGACGTCAACGAAGACTAAGGAAAAATGGATATTTTAACCTGGACTTATCTTCTCGTGGGCTTGAGTTTTGCCCTGTATATCGGAATCGCCATCTGGACGCGAGCGGGCTCCACTAAGGAATTTTATGTCGCTGGCGGGGGTGTTTCCCCACTTGCCAACGGGATGGCCACAGCGGCAGACTGGATGTCTGCGGCCTCTTTCATTTCCATGGCTGGGCTGATTTCATTTTCTGGATATGATGGATCGGTTTACTTGATGGGATGGACAGGAGGCTATGTTTTATTGGCGCTATTACTTGCACCATATCTAAGAAAATTCGGAAAATTCACCGTACCGGATTTCGTAGGAGACCGATACTACTCCAATAAAGCCCGAGTAGTTGCAGTTATAGCTGCTCTATTTATTTCCTTCACTTATGTCGCTGGTCAGATGCGTGGTGTGGGAATTGTCTTTTCCAGATACTTGGAAGTTCCGATCGAATGGGGAGTCGTGATCGGGATGTGCATTGTTTTCTTTTATGCCGTTTTGGGAGGAATGAAAGGCATCACTTATACCCAAGTGGCTCAATACTGCGTTTTGATTTTCGCCTACATGGTACCTGCTATTTTTATTTCCATGCAGCTCACTGGGAATCCTGTTCCTCAACTTGGCCTTGGTGGAAATTTGGAAGAGGGTATTCCTCTTTTGGAAAAACTGGATGGTGTTCTTTCAGATTTAGGCTTTGCTGAGTATACCTCCGGAAGAAAAGGAATGGCCGACATGTTAATGATCACTTTGGCTCTGATGGTGGGGACTGCTGGTCTTCCACATGTGATTGTGAGATTTTTTACTGTTCCCAAAGTAAAAGATGCCCGCTTATCAGCAGGATATGCCCTGGTATTTATCGCAATTCTCTATACCACTGCACCGGCTGTGGCTGCCTTCGGAATTTACAATGCGATTCAATCCACCTCTGAAAAAAACATCTCTGAACTCCCAACTTGGGTTCAAACCTGGCAAAAAACTAATCTGATTCAGATTGAGGATAAAAACGGAGACCAGAAAGTTCAGTATCTGGCAGATCCTATTAGCAACGAACTGAAAATTGACAAAGACATCATGGTTTTGGCCAGTCCGGAAATCGCAGAATTACCCAACTGGGTAGTAGGTTTAGTGGCAGCGGGAGCAATGGCAGCGGCTTTGTCTACAGCAGCCGGACTATTATTGGTTATTTCCACTTCGGTTTCTCGGGATTTGGTGAAAAACTTCAATCCTGGAATTTCCGAGAAAAAGGAGCTTCGAATTGCCCGCCTGGCAGCTGCTGGGGCGGTAATTTTGGCGGGATATTTCGGGGTAAATCCTCCTGGATTTGTCGCCGAAGTGGTTGCTTTTGCCTTTGGTTTAGCGGCAGCTTCCTTCTTTCCTGTAATAATTTTGGGGATTTTCTCCACCAAAATCAATAAAGAGGGAGCTATCACAGGGATGATTGCCGGATTGGTATTTACCATTCTGTATATCTCTTACTTTAAATTTCTCCATCCTGAACTGAACACTTCCGAGCATTGGCTTTGGGGGATTTCACCGGAGGGAATAGGCTCAATTGGCATGCTGCTCAATTTTGCATGCTGCTACTTCGTTTCCCTATTTACTCCCGCTCCTCCACAAAGTGTTCAGGAGCTGATTCAGGAAATCCGGATTCCAAAAGGTGCAGGAAATGCACATGATCATTAAATTTAACCTTCCCCAAAAACCTATCTAGTCATGAGTGATAGACTTCATACCCTCAGCGGTTATCTATATGAGTACCAAAAAAGTGTAGCCCAACCCGAAGAATTTTGGGCCAGAATTGCGGATTCTTTTCATTGGAGAAAACGATGGTCAAAAGTTCTGAAATGGAATTTTGAAAAGCCGGATGTGAAATGGTTTGTGGGTGGAAAACTGAATATCACGGAGAATATTTTTGAAAAAAATCTCTATACAATCGGTGATCGCCCAGCTATTATCTGGGAACCTAATGAACCTGGAGAAGCATCAAGAACTTTGACTTACCGAGAGCTTTTTGAAGAAGTCTGCAAATTTGCCAATGCGCTAAAATCAAAAGGAATTGGAAAAGGTGATCGTGTGATCATCTATATGCCTATGGTTCCTGAAGCGGCTGTGGCCATGCTCGCATGCGCTCGAATTGGAGCAATTCATTCAGTTGTTTTTGCAGGATTTTCCAGCACTTCTCTGGCAGATAGAATTAATGACTGTCAGGCGAAAGCAATCCTAACCTCGGATGGGAATTTTAGAGGCAACAAGAAAATCCCTGTCAAAGCTGTAGTGGACGAGGCTTTGGAAAAATCAGAGGTAGAAACCGTTATTGTCTACCAAAGAACTGCTCAGGAAATTACCATGAAGTCTGGAAGGGATTTTTGGTGGCATGAAGTAGTCGAAGGGCAATCCACTGAAAACAAAGCCGAAGAAATGGATAGCGAGGACATGCTCTTCATCCTTTATACTTCTGGTTCTACCGGCAAACCTAAAGGCGTGGTGCACACGACCGGAGGCTATATGGTTTACACGAAATACTCTTTTGAAAATGTCTTCCAATATTCTGCAGGGGATGTGTATTGGTGTACGGCTGATATTGGCTGGATCACGGGCCATTCCTATATCGTTTACGGACCACTCTTGGCAGGTGCTACTTCGTTGATGTTTGAGGGGGTTCCAACCTATCCTGATGCAGGGAGATTTTGGGAAGTGGTGGAAAAGCACCAAGTAAACATTTTCTACACTGCTCCGACCGCCATTCGGGCCTTGCAGGCATTCGGAACTGAACCTATCGAAGGAAAAGACCTGAGTTCCTTGAAGGTTTTAGGATCTGTAGGAGAGCCTATCAATGAGGAAGCATGGCATTGGTATCACACTCACATTGGAAAGGGGCAATGCCCAATTGTGGATACTTGGTGGCAGACAGAAACGGGAGGAATTCTGGTTTCTCCATTGGCAGGAATTACTCCAACCAAACCGGCCTATGCAACCTTGCCCTTGCCTGGCATTCAGTTGGCTATTGTGGATGCAGAGGGAAATGAATTGACGGGGAATTCTGTGGAAGGAAATCTTTGCATCAAATTCCCTTGGCCTTCGATGATCCGAACTACCTATGGGGATCATGAGCGCTGCCGACAGACTTATTTCTCAACCTACAAAAACATGTATTTCACAGGGGATGGGGTCAAGCGGGATCATGATGGCTATTACCGAATCTTGGGAAGAGTAGATGATGTCATCAATGTTTCAGGGCATAGAATGGGAACTGCAGAAGTGGAAAATGCCATCAACGAACATCCAAAAGTCATCGAATCTGCAGTGGTGGGCTATCCACACGAGGTAAAAGGTCAGGGAATCTATGCCTACGTGATTTGTGATCTGAGCAACCGAACAGAAGATAACTTGATCAATGAAATTAAAGAGACGGTAACCAAGATCATAGGCCCAATTGCAAAGCCAGATAAAATTCAAATCGTTCCTGGCCTTCCTAAAACCAGATCAGGAAAGATTATGCGTAGAATTCTGAGAAAAGTAGCTGAGGGAGTTACGGATAATCTTGGCGATACTTCAACCCTTCTTGATCCAGAAGTAGTCAATCAGATTATTCAGGGAAGGAAATAAAAAAAAGGAGCTAGAAAACTAGCTCCTTTTTTAGTCTTTCGGTGAAGAATCTTCCTCTTCGGCCTCATGCTCAATGGAAGAAACTATCGAATCAGGCGAGTCCATTTCCTGCTTGTAAAAATTATGAACCCCAACCATAAATGCCACAATCAGTGCCCACATGAGCCTTCTAATTGGACGAACGAATTGGGAAAATGATTTCATTTCAATAATTTGAAGCAAGCCAAATACAAAAAGTCAACCAAAGAAATTCTTGCCACTTTGGCAGGAAAACCTTCAAAATACATACTCCCCTTTTTCCAATGAGTAATGTGATCGTCAACAGAGTGGCTGAGTTTCTCAAGAGATTTCCTCCTTTTTCTTTTTTGGAAAAAGAGGACCTTCAGGCTGTTGCCAAGTCTGTAGAAATTCAGTTTTTGGAAAAAGGCGAAACCCTATTCCGCCAAGGTGAAGCTGCCAGACCTCATTTTTTTATCCTGAAAGAAGGTTCTATTCAATTGATAGAAACCATTCAGGAAAAGCAGGAAATCAAGGAAATCTGTGACGAAGGAGATGTTTTTGGGGTATTGGCATTATTGGGAAAGCGACCCTACCTCCTTTCCTCGATTGCTACTGAAAACGCTTTGGTTTATGCCATTCCAGTTGATGTTTTTGAAAAGATTCTGGAAAAAAACAGTCGGGTGGCGCTATTCTTTGCTGCAGGATTTGCAGCAGGACAGGTTGTAGTTCGTCAAGATTTATCTCAAGGCCAAAAAGCAAGGGGAGAATTCAAAAACCCAAGTGGGGATCATTCCCTGATGATTTTTTCAGATCAGTCAGAGGTAAAGGTTTCTGAAAATGTCTTGAGATGCAGATTGAATACCAGCATAAGGGAAGCAGCAAAATCCATGGCAAACCATCAGGTAAGCAGTATAGTCTTGGTGGATGAAAATGGATTTCCTCAAGGAATCGTTACAGATAAAGATCTTAGAAATCGAGTTTTGGCAGAAGGAATAAGCACTGAAAATCCGATTTCATCAGTCATGACCACGCCTGTCATCACTCGGAAAAAGCAGGATGGATTTTCGAATTTATACCTGACGATGATCCGCCACCGCCTTCATCATTTAGTGTTGACTGAGGACGGCACTACCCAAAGTCCAGTTTGTGGATTGATTTCAGATCACGATATCTTCCTATCCATGGGGAATAGCCCTGCAGTGTTGATTCATGCCTTGATGAACACCGAAGATATTTCTGAAATGCGGAAAATTCGGGATAGAGCAGAGCAAATGCTGCTGTATTACTTGGAAAACGAAGTCTCCATGGAATTTGTGTCCTCTGTGATGACTGAGATCAACGACTTGATCATTCTCCAAGCCATTCAAATTTCCAAAAAAGTGCTTGATCCCAAATTCCCGGAATTTGCAGAAACTCCTTTTTCCTTTCTATCCATGGGCAGTGAAGGAAGGGAAGAGCAATTGCTCAGGACAGATTTAGACAATGCCATCTTGTATCAGGATGTGGAGGAGAGTCAGAGGGAAAAAGCTGCGGAATACTTTTTGGCACTTGGAATCCAAATCACTGAAATTCTTTTAGCCTGTGGATTTAGCCCTTGTCCTGGAAAGATCATGGCTAGCAATCCAGAATGGGTTCAGCCGCTCTCCGTTTGGAAATCTTATTTCAGCGAATGGATTCTCCATCCTACCCAAGAGGCTTTATTGAGAGTTTCAATTTTCTTTGATTTCAGGGCTGTCGGTCCTAGGAAAAGTATTGCGGAGGAATTGACAGCACACATTTACCAGCAAATCGGGAAAAAGAAAATATTCTTAAACTTCTTGGCCCAAAATGCTCTTTCCAATCCTACACCATTGGGCTTTTTCAGAGATTTTGTAGTCGAAAAGTCAGGAGAGCACAAGGATCAATTTGACATCAAAGCCCGGGCAATGATGCCCTTAACAGACCTTGCCAGGCTTCTGGTCTTAAGCCATGAGGTAGTTGGGGTGAATAATACTTTCAAGCGATTTGAGAACTTAGCTCAATTCGAGCCCAACTATGAAGAGCTTTTTATCCAAGCCGGGAAAGCCTATGAAATTCTGATGCGAATGCGGGCTCTGGAAGGCCTGAAACAAGGGAACAGCGGAAGATACCTCAACCCAAAAACTCTGGGGAAACTCCAGCGCCAGCTCCTGAAAAATACTTTTGCACCGATTTCAGAATTGCAGGAAATCGTACAAGTTCGTTTTCAACTTGATTATTTCAGCAAATGAGTTGGTGGAAACTGGGAAAAAAAAGCAATCCCAAGAAAGACTTTGTGAAGGAATTCCTTCTTAAAAACGAAGATAAAATTCCTGATATCAGAAGGATTGATCAATTGGAATTTGTGGTTTTGGATACCGAGACTTCTGGTCTAAATCCTGAAAAAGACCAAATCCTTTCTTTTGGAGCAGTAAAAATCTGGAACCTCAAGATCATGGTTTCAGAAAGCCTGGAGCTTTATCCTATGACCAACACAGGATTTGAATCTTCTGCAAAAATCCATGGAATGGTTGGAGCGGAATCCAGAATTGATTTAGAAGAATTTGGAAGAGAACTCCTTCAGTTTTTGGGAAATGGAATTTTGGTTGGTCATCATATAGGTTTTGATTTGGAGATGCTTTTAAAATCCCTTACGCCTTTTGGGCTGGATAGATTTCCCAATCCGGTAATTGATACCTTAAACCTTGCCATAAGATTAGAACATGGACCGATGGCCGACTGGAATCAAATCAACCAAAATGACTACAGTCTTGACCGACTTTGTACCAAATTTGGGATTGAACCCGATGATCGACACACCGCGGCGGGGGATGCGTTATTGACGGCTCAACTTTTTCAAAAGCTTCTATTTAAGGCCAAACAAAAGGGAATTGAAAATTTTTCAGAATTAGTTAGATAATTATTTCCACCTCACTTCCATTTTTCCTTTTGCCAAAATATGGGAAACCAACCCCAGTTTTCCTGGATAGAATCCTTCCTGATCAATTTGCAGATTCACAACGCTTAAATTGGCAACAGGCGTCTCCAAACTCAGCCTCTCCTGAATTCCTGCTATTCCGGATTCAAAAGTATCACCAAGAGGAAATCTCAATTTTTTGTCCAGCTGCCTGATGATTTTTCTCTTCTTAAGCGCAGCGGCTGTTTTTGCTTTTTTACTTTCACTTTCCAGATAAAAATCTACTTCCCGAAAAGCCATAGCATTTTCTTCCAATTCAAAACTTGGCAAACCCACCAAAAAAAGCCTTCCCTCAATCGGATCCTTATTTTCCTGAATTGCGGTGAAATCCATCCAAATCCCCAGCTTTTCTCCATAAGCTTGAGTCTTAAAATTTCGAGATGTAAAAACTGTGGTCTTATTGATTCGGATCAGCTGATTTTCAAAATACCCATTGAGAATTTCATCGATTTCAGCATAGCTGATAAATAGAGGAATTCTGATTTCCAATTCATTTACTTCACTGGTATTTGGAGTAAGAGTAGGCAAGGGGAAGGCCCTACTAGGTGCGGCATCAGCAGGATGGGCATTTACTTTCCCGGCAAGTCCCAGATTAAATTGATAACCCGAGCCAGGATTGATTTTTTCGCTGATTTTGACAGAATCAGGTTGAATGGAGAAAGCCATTTCTTTCCCAAAAAAATCAACATAGATCGGCTTTCCTACCTGATTCCAAGCCTGATCAACCATGGGCTTGACGGGTATTAAATCTCTTTTTCCAACCAGATTTTTGGTTGCAAAATCTTTAATTTCTCGCTGAATTAGCGAATTCAACTCTAGCTGAAATCCCAAAACATTCAGTGAAATATCTCCCCCAAGATCCAAAAGATTGAATTCTGATACTCCCAAAGACCAGTTGGGGTAAACTTCAGGATTGACCAAGATCTTTGGATTGAAGTCCTGACTGATGGGAACTTTGTTTTGAAAGAGATTTCTCAATCCTCCCGGTTTCAACCCGAGCTCTCCTTCCAGATGAATGGGAAATGTCAACTCCAGCCTTTCTGCATCGACCCCATTTATTTCAACCAATCCATTCCTTGAAAACTGTAAATCCCCTTGGATTCCATTTCCCATATCCATTTTTTCTTCAGAAAAAAGGACAGGAGGAATTCGTTGATTGGCTAAGTTGGTTAGGGTTTCAAAAGGAATTTCCAAAGGAAAATTTACCCGGGAATAGGCCTGAGGAGCTGAAACCAAGTCAGGAGAAGCGAAAGGATCCAAACTTTTGCATGAAAAAAAGCTAAGACTTAGGGTAAGGAAAAAGGAATACTGGAGTCTTTTAGTATTTTTCATAGACAAATCCACCGCTGTTTGGAACTTATTTAACCCAGCAAGAATTGCCCCAAAAGTAAGGATAGAAGCTATGAATTGGAATAAATTAACACTACCTGCACAATTGGAAGAAATCAAAGCCCAAAGTTTTGAAAAGCCAGTTCTCATTTTCAAGCATAGTACTCGCTGTTCAATCAGCAGTATGTCTTTGGATCGCCTTTTGAGAAATTGGAAGGTAGAAGATTCCGAACGCATCATTCCCTATTATCTGGATTTGATTCATCATCGTACGCTTTCGGATCAGGTGGAAGATGAGTTTGGAGTGCCTCATGAATCCCCTCAGGTTATTTTGATCAGAGAGGGCAAAGCTGTGTATGACAACAGCCACTTCGGAATTTCCTATCCGGAAATCATGTCGAAGGTTTAAATTTTTTTAGCAATTCACCCGGGAAAACTACCATTTATCCCTTAGTTCTTCCGTTCTAATTTTTGCCATATTCTTCATTAAACCTTTCTCTTTCACGATCAGTCAAAGTGTTTGAACTTTGTCATGATTATGAAAATAAATTCTACTCTAAGTACCCTGATTTTTAGCCTTTTGCTGACTTTTTCAGCTTTCGGCCAAAGACCCGCCGGTCCTCCTCAGGAGGAAAGAAAATTTACCGGAAAAGTAATTGACGGAGCTACAAACACTCCGATGATAGGAGCGAATGTGCTGGTTAAAACTGTTACCGATTCCTTATTGCGAGGAGCAGTAACTGGAGCCGATGGATTATTTGAAGTAGTAAGACCTAATATTCCTCAGGTAAAAATTGAAATTTCATTTTTGGGCTATAAAACCTACAGTCAGGTGCATAGCTTTCGGGAACCTTTAGCCCTTGGAGATATAATCCTTCTGGAAGATGCCAAAGTCCTTGGTGAAGTGGTGATCGAAGGTCAAGCTCCGGTGGGTGAGCAGAGAGGCGATACCACCTCCTTCAACGCCAATGCCTTTAAAACCCAAACCAATGCCCAGGCTGAGGATTTGATTCGAAAAATGCCGGGAATCACTATGCAAGGTGGTCAGCTGCAAGCACAGGGAGAAAATGTCCAGAAGATTTTGGTTGATGGCAGAGAGTTTTTCGGAAGCGATCCAAGCATTGCCTTGAGAAATCTACCTGCAGATGCGATTGATCGAGTGGAAGTGCTAGATCAAAGATCTGATCAAAGCCGATTAACTGGCTTCGATGACGGAAACTACACCAAGACCATTAATATCATTTTGAGATCCGACCGCAAAAATGGCTCCTTTGGAAGAGCCTATGGAGGTTACGGTACAGATGATCGCTACTCAGCCGGTGGAAGTATCAATATGTTTAAAGGTGACCAACGATTTTCAATCCTTGGCCTCTTCAACAATGTCAATCAGCAAAACTTCTCCAGCCAAGACTTAGCTGGGGTTAGTGCCAATTCAAGCGGAGGTGGAATGAGAAGACCCGGAATGGGTGGAGGCGGAGGCCAATGGGGCGGAGGCGGAAACAACAATTTCTTTGTAGGAAACGAAAACGGAATTGTCACCACCAATGCTTTAGGCCTAAACTATTCAGACAAATGGGGGAAAAAGACCAACTTCTCTGGAAGTTACTTTTTCAACAATACCACCAATTCGCTTCGACAGATCACCAACCGCGAAACTGTGGTCAACGAAACGATCCGCCAGTATTATCAAGAAAATCTGATCAATACTGTGGATAATTTTAACCACAGAGCCAATGCCCGAATTGAAACGGATTTCAATCCTAAAAATTCATTGATCCTTACGCCGAGTATTTCTTTTCAGAATAATAAAACTTTCAGTGACCGGGATGCTTTGACCACTGCCAGCACGGGTGATTCGCTTTCAGCCCTACGCTCTATCACCAATGCGGAGACCCAAGCCTATACCATCGCCAATAACCTGATTTACCGGTATAAATTTGACAAGCCAGGTAGAACTTTCTCTACAGAAATCTACACTGCTTGGAATAAAAGAGATCAGCTTTCAGATCTTTTGGCTGCAAGCCGGGATTTTAGAAGAAATCTGATTGACACTACCCTTCAGGAAACTGAGGCACTGAACAACGGATTTAACTACCGCGCCAATTTAACTTTCACTGAAAAATTGGGTGAAAACGCCCAAGGTACTTTGGGCTACCAAATTGGAAATAATAGAACCCGAGCCGATCAAAAGACTTCTGTTTTGGACGACGAGAGAAGACCAGTTTTGGATACAGCCTTGTCCAATGAATTCGACAATAAATTCATCACCCAGCGACTCAGAACTGGCTATTCTTACAATAAAGACAAGTACAACATCAACCTGAACTTGGATTATCAGAATGCCCGATTGGATAACGAGGCCTTTTTCCCAGAAGCGAGGGTATTCCGAAGAGATTTCAACAATATCCTTCCAAGCGCCAATATCAATTACCGAAATAGGGAGACTGGATTTTCTTGGAGAATGCGCTATCGTACTGATACCGACGAACCTAGCGTAAGTGAGCTGCAAAACGTGGTCAACAACTCTAATCCTCTTAGACTAAGTGTAGGTAATCCCTCTTTGGGACAAAGCTACAATCACAACATCTTTGCAAACATCAGCAAGATCAACTTGGAGAAATCGAGAACCTTGTTCATGTTCTTGAACTATTCTTCTACAAGCAACTACATCGGTAGCAATACCTTTATCACTGCTCAGGATACGCTTATCAACGGGGAAGTTTTGTTAAGACCAGGAGGGCAAATCACCCAGCCTGTCAATTTGGATGGAAATTGGAGAAGTACTTTCTTCCTGACCTATGGTGCTCCGATCAAGAAGATCAAAACTCAATTCAACACGAATACCAGAATCAGCTTTAACAGAATCCCGGGTATTATCAATGGAGAAACCAACTTGAATGACAATTTGGGACTAAGCCAAGGTTTGACCTTCAGCTCCAATATCAGCAAGAATGTGGACTTCTCGATCCAGACTACCGGAACTTACAACATTGTCAATTCCTCTCTGCAGCAGAATCTGGACAATAACTACTACCAGCAGGAAACCAATATCCGTCTGTATTTCTCCTCTAAAAACGGAAAGTTCTTTATGGGGAATAACGTAGCCAACACCCTTTATAGCGGTCTTTCCGAGGGATTTGACCAAAGTTTCTGGTTGTGGAATATGGAAGGTGGATTCCGCTTCGCGAAAAACAACAAGGCGGAACTTAAAGCAGTGGTCTTTGACTTGCTCAATCAAAACAACAGCATCAGCCGAACCATCTCAGACGTAGCTGTAACGGACGTCTTTACCAATGTGCTGACCCGATATGGCATGCTGACCTTTACTTATATTATCGGAAACTTCAAGCAACCTGAAGAGCCTCAACAACCTTGGATGATGGGAAGACCTCAGGGAGGAAGAACTTGGTAAAAGAAACAATCTTTAATTCAAAAAGTAAAAAGAGCCCATTTCGAAAGATTTGGGCTTTTATTATTAGGTTAATTTCGACTAATTTGATAGGCGTAACTCAAAAGCAAAAAACAATCAAAAAAGTCCTTCAAAAGATCCTTTCCATTGTATTGGAAATAGTGAAATTTTTCAGTGTATTTCTTTTTTGCAACCTGATCTTCAGTGTAGCAACCAGCTTTTTTTTCAATTTATTTGCTTTAGATAAGCTAAGTATAGGAGGGCTTTACGGTGCTTTTTATATTTTCTTTATGTTAAGTCCCACTACGTTTGGATACTATTGCATCCATTACTTGGTTCACTATTTAAAGCCTGAATGGGACAGAAAGCCCAAATATGCTTTGATATATATGACATTAGCCTTAGGATATACCTATGTGTTTGGATTTGTATTTCCGATCATTGGCCTGATTTCATCCAGTAAAAATGTGATTTATCAATTTCTAGGAATTGCTATTGCAAGCGGGGTAACTTTTTGGGTTCTTAAGGACCAAGTCGAGAAGTAAATCATTGAATATGGATCAACTTTTTTTAAAAGAAATTCAATTTTAAGGCTAATTGACTTTGCTAAAATCTAGAAATGAAATCCTACAAATCTCAAATTATAAAAGTCAAAAATGTTCTTATACTATCAGCGATGCTGATTCTAATTAATTTTATTGAATGCTATGGTCAAGAACATGAGGAGTTATTAATTAAAACTTGCAGTTTGATTGACTCAAGCAAATATAAAATTTATAGACAATCCTTCCCTATTTCAACTGAAATTGAAAATGGAGAAGCGCTGGAATCTATCTTTTTCCCTTTGATATTAAATGGAAATTTGGAGTCAAAAAATTTGTCTGATTTTATCGGCAGCCCTATTGATTACATCAATCTTACTAATCAAATACTTAATCAAAAATCCTATCGATTGCCTAATGAATGTGGATTAAATGTTGTCCGAAAATTCCCATCAGATTCAAAAAGGTTTTACACTATTATGGTTTCAAATCCGATAATTTTAAGTGGAAGAAAAAGAACCTTAGGATTTATTTTGATAAGATCAAACAGTAACAATGCCCTTCTTGCCCCTCTAAAAGGAATTCTTTATGAATGGAATGGGAGCATTTGGAAGGAAATTATTCGAAAAGAATTAGAATTTCATGATTAAAAATGGAGCAAAAAAGCCGCTTGGATTAAATCCAGGCGGCTTTTTCTTTAGTTTGCTAATTTCCTTTACATCTTCGGAAGCACCACTGTATCTACCGAGTGGATCACTCCATTGGACTGCCAAACATCGGCAATAGTCACTTTAGACTGTCCCCCGTTTTCGTCGGTGATGTACAGGTCTTTCCCCTTCATCCATGCGGTAAGCTTTCCGCCTTGCACCGTAGTCAAAGTGGCTTTACCGTTTCCTTTCTTGATCGCATCGGCGATTTCTTTGGAACCCATTTTCCCAGATACCACATGGTAGGTCAATACCGCAGTCAATTGGCCTTTGTTCTCAGGCTTCAAAAGGGTTTCCACTGTTCCTTTTGGAAGTTTTCCGAAAGCTGCATTATCCGGAGCAAAAACGGTGAAAGGACCTTTTCCCTGAAGTGTCTCTACCAATCCAGCTGCCTTTACTGCTGCTACCAAGGTGGTATGATCGGCAGAGTTCACCGCGTTTTCCACAATGTTTTTGGAAGGATACATGGGAGCACCACCGACTTCTACAGTTCTTTCCATTTGAGCAAAAGCCAGACTAGCTGACAAAAAGGCGAAGGCTACAAGAGCGACTTTAAATAAATTTTTCATGATTTTTGGAGTTTTTGGTTTTGTTGTTTGACTCACTTACGAGGTGGTCTTTGAGTTTGGATTGAGCTGGATTGAAAAAATCTGATTTTTTTAAAAAGGGAGTTCTCCCCGGAGTTTTGCTCAAAAAAGAGCAAAACCCTTAGCTTTGTGACTTGATCTAAAATCAACCTATGAGTCAGGAAAGAATTGAGGCGATCAAAGCCGCCATTGCCGCTGCTGATGCAAATACTCCGGATGAACTGGAGGCCTACCGTATGGAATACATTTCCAAAAAAAGTGTGGTGGGTGAGCTTTTTGCCGCAATGGGACAAATCCCCAATGAAGAAAAGCGTGCCTACGGTCAATTGATCAATGGGGTCAAGCAACTGGCTGAGGCCAAATTTCAGGAACTGATCGAAAAGGTAAATTCTTCCAAGAAAAAGGGAAAGTCTGCTGATCTGGATTTGACTTTACCCCCTTCTAATCATGCTTTGGGAGGAATTCATCCCCTAACCGCCACTCGCCAGCGAATCATTGAAATCTTCGAACGAATTGGTTTCAACTTGTCCGAAGGACCGGAAATCGAAGACGACTGGCATAACTTTACGGCATTGAATTTTCCTGAAAACCATCCGGCCCGGGAAATGCAGGATACCTTTTTCATCGAAAAGAATCCTGATATCGCTCTGAGGACGCATACTTCCTCTGTTCAGGTGCGCGTGATGGAAAATCAAAAACCTCCGATCCGTACCTTATCTCCGGGACGTGTGTATAGAAATGAAGCGATTTCGGCTCGGGCGCATTGCATCTTCCATCAGGTGGAAGGTTTGTATGTAGATAAAAATGTCGGCTTTGCTGACTTAAAAAATACCCTATATCACTTTGCCAAGGAGATGTTTGGCAAGGAAACCAAAGTACGATTCAGACCTTCTTTCTTCCCTTTTACAGAGCCAAGCGCTGAGATTGATATCTCTTGCTTAATCTGTGGAGGAAAAGGCTGCAACGTGTGTAAAGGAAGTGGTTGGGTGGAAATCGGAGGATCAGGAATGGTGGACCCGAATGTGTTGGAAAACTGCGGAATTGATTCCAAAGAATATACAGGATTTGCCTTCGGGATGGGTATCGAACGAATTGCGATGCTGAAATATCAGATCAAGGATTTGCGACTCTTCACGGAGAATGATGTGAGGTTCCTGAGGCAGTTTAGGCCCATGTTATAGAAAAACTCAAAAAGCCAGTCGAAAGATTGGCTTTTTTTATTGCTCACAGATTAAAAGGATAAATACAGATTTTTACTTTTTCATCTGTGGGAATCTGGGTCATCTGTGAGAACTATTCATCAGGTTGTTTTTTTCTCTCACAGATACCACGGATGACCACAGATCAATTCTTTTTATCTGTGGGATTCTGAGACATCTGTAAGAACTATTCATCAGGTTGATTTTTTATTCTCTCACAGATAGCACGGATGACCACAGATCTTTAATTTTTCTATCTGTGGAAATCTGAGACATCTGTAAGAAAAACTCAAAAGCCTGCCTGAAAAGACTCCAATCCCCCCACTTCCAATTCAACCAAAAACACATCTCCGCTCTGGGGATACTTTTCCAGATCTTCCGAAGAAAGATTCTCTTGGGCGGTAGTGATCAGCATCACATTCAGGTTTTCTCCCCCAAAGCAACAGGAAGTAACATGCGGAACAGGAAGGTCAATTTTTTGAAGCAATTCCCCGGACTTTGGATTCCAGCGATAAACACCTGAACCTCCATAATGCGCAACCCAAAGCATGCCTTCCCTGTCCGTGCACATTCCATCAGGAAAGCCTAAGCCCTCGGGAATCTCCACCGCAATTCTCCGGAATTCAATGGCTCCTGTTTCGAGATCAAAGGCAAACTCCTGAATCTTCTTGGTAGGCGTATCTATAAGGTAAAAAGTCTTTTTGTATTCGGCCCAGGCCATCCCGTTGGAAATGGTCAAGTACGAAAGCATTTTTTGAGGAATCAAATCTCTATCAATTCGGTAAAGAGAACCCGCCCTCTCAGCAAAATCTAAGGCCAAAGTTCCTATCCAAATTCTCCCTTTTGCATCTACCTTCCCGTCATTGAATCGATGATTTGGAAAATCAGACTCTATCTCGACCAACCATTCCAACTCCTGGGTATCCCAATCATATCTAGCAAGTTTGCGATCAAGTCCCAGAATCAACTTTCCGTTTTGTCCCTCCAAAACCACCGCCAGACGATGTGGAAAATGCCGGATTTCCAACTGTTCAGAAGCTAAATGGAAACGATGCAAATTGCCTTTTTCGATATCTACCCAGAAAAAACAGCCGAGCTTGGCAATCCACAGCGGACCTTCGCCCAAAAAACATCGACTAGGGATAGATTTCATGAGGGTGCTTTTCACGTTGCTTGGATTGAAATATTGGAAAATTGAAAGATTTGAAAACTAATAGAATACTTATGATTCCAGCTTAAAACAAGATCAACTTGAAGAAAAGAGGTCGTAAATCGTAAATCTGAATTCGTAAATCATCCATGCCAATACTGCCCAATCTTCTTTTTCAAAAACGCAACACTTCGCTCTAACTGATCCATGCCATCCACCCCGTCCTCGATGCTGATCCAGTTATCAAAACCGACTCGCTTGAGTTCGGTGAAAATGGCATCATAGTCATTCATCCCTTTGCCGATTTCTCCGTGGCTGAGCATTTTTGCATACCCTTGAGCCCCTCCTTCCACTTTTCTCAAATCTTCGATCGTTCCATATTTTAAGAATCTGTCGCTGGCATGCATAGTCAGTACTTTTTCGGACACATCATATAGCAAATCCAAAGGATCCTCACCAGCCAAAAAGGCATTACTTGGATCGTAATTTACTCCAAAGTTGGGATGCTGAATGGACTTGACCAATTGGGTGAAAATGGCCCGTTTTTGAGCAAACTCAGGATATTCCCAGAAATCGTCTTTGTAATGATTCTCGATGATCAGGGTGATTCCTAAGCTTTTGGCATATGGAAGGCATTCCTCAATGCATTCCTTGGCCAATTGAATCCCTTCCTCCACAGAAAGCTCGGGGCGATACTGACCGGAAAGAACTCGACAATATTTTCCTCCTAGTTCATCGGTCATTTCAATCCAACGCTTTTGCTTTTGGATTTCATTTTCCCGAAAAGCTTTGTCTCGGTGGGTAAAATCAGGTGAGCAACACATCATTGGGATGACCATCCCTTCGTCCTCCACCATTCGACGAAACTTGGGCCAGTTTTTTTCTTCCTTCATTTCCAAAAAACCTGCATACCATTCCAAACCATCCAGTTTCAAAGGTGCTGCAAGCTTCACCCAATCGGCGATTTTCATGCTTCCATCCTTGCAGAGTTGCTGCATAAAGGCTTTGGGAAATGCGGCTAATTTGGGCATGTGGCTTAGTGGATAGTGGAACTGTCTTTTGGGAGATTTCTACCAGTCATAGGATGCTGTTCCAGGGTCATCACCTGTCCCGAAACAGGCCCACTTTCGTCAGAAAGCCAAAAAATACAGGCTGCGGCAATCTCTTCCGGCCAGAGAATTCTCCCTGAGGGTGCGAAAATTTTTGGAAGTCCCTCGTACCAGGTATCCGAAAGCCCATGGAGTTTTTTCCGTTCCCGTTCTCTTTCAGTTAAAACCCAGCCGGGATTGATCTGATTGACTCGGACCCCATACTCTCTCATCAATGAATCTCCTAGATTTCCTGTAAGTGTCATCAAGGCCCCTTTGGAAACAGAATAAGCCAGCAGATTGGGTTCCCCGCTCCAAGCATTGATCGAGCCGATATTGAGGACACATCCCTTGGATTTGATCAATTCGGGCAAGGCCTTCTGGATCAATAGAAAAGGAGAAATGGCATTGATATCCATTACTTTTTGGAAAAACTCCTTGTCCGTGGTATGAATGTCAGAGGCGATTACCCAAGCGGCATTGTTGACCACCGCATCCAGTTTTCCAAAAGTCTTTAGGGCTAGTTTGACCAAGTTTTCGGCACAGGTATCCGTAGTGATATCCTCATTCCAAAAAACCCCATTTTCAGTTCCGACTTCTTCCAAGACTTCCAGGCCAAGCTCCTCTTCCAAGCCATGCAAGACTACCTTAGCCCTTTCCTCAACACATCTTTTTGCGATGGCTTTTCCAATGCCTGTTGTACTTCCGGTGACGATAATGACTTTGTCTTTGAGTCGCATAAGTTTTTGTGTTTAGAAATCAAGAGGTTTTCGATCGTCTCTTGAAGGAAGTACTAAGAAATGATGCCAAAAACATCAAAGAAACAGCCTGAGAGGCATAATTAGCCCAAGCTACTTTCCTATGGCTTTTAAATGCCAATTCTCCCTCTTGCGAGATTGGTTGAAATTCGGAATAATTTATCTCCACTGGGATTGGCTTCCAAGTATCACCATCCAATTCCAAATCAGGCCGAAATTCGAGTAACTTCTGATTGATCTCTTTGAAAATCAAAAGACTATTGGGGTAAATACCCTCCATTTCAAATGTGAGTCTACCTTCTTTTCCATTTATTTTTTCTTCCCAAAAAATAAAAAGCCCATTATCTCCATTCCTGGCGAAATACAACTTTCCAATTTCATCATCACTTTTGAAAACAAGCTCATTAGGCGATGAGGCTAAAAATGTTGGACTTGTCCCTATCAATTTTAAAACTGAAAATCCGCAAAAAATCACTAAAGTGGCAATCCTAGATAGAGCCCTCCATCTCTCCCACTTCGAAGAATGGATTACCGATACAATTAATCCAAAGTCGAGAAGGATTAGGAGCAAGGATAAATTTAGAGGTAGTTGATAAAGCATACCTTTCTGATTAAACAGGTTTTAATACTGACTTGACTACTTGACCAGAATGCATTTTTTCAAAAGCCTCGTGCCATTCTGTAATCGGCCACACGCCTCCAATAATGGGTTTCACATTCAAAGCCCCACTGGCAAGCAAGGCAATCACACGCTCCCAAATCGGCCAGTTGTGGCTAAAACTACCTTGCAAGCGAACATTTTTCTGCACGATAGGATCAAGAGAAAAATTCAAAGGTTGTGGACCCCAGCCTACTTTGGTGATTTGCCCGTTTGGTCGGACTAGTTTCATCGCAATTTTTAGCGTAAGGCTATGTCCTGCGGCATCTACTACCACATCAGCACCCAATCCATCTCTTTTCTTTGCCCAAGCCTCGGCAGCATCTTCTCCAAGGAGCGCATCACAACCATATGCTTTCTTTGCAATTTCCAATCGACCCCGATCTGCTTCCAAACCTAAAATAGCCACTTCCGCGCCGCAAAGTCTCGCCACAGCTGCGCAAAGAATTCCGATAGTTCCTGGTCCAATTACCACAACTCGATCTCCAGGCTTGATATGAGAATTGCCGACCAAGGCATTGAAGGCCACGCAACAAGGCTCAGTCAAGCAGGCTTCTTCAAAGGATAAATTTTCAGGAACAGTATGGAGGCATCGGGAAGGCACCCGGACAAATCTGGTCATAGCGCCATTGACTCCATAGCCAAATCCCTTTCGGGTAGGGTCCAGATTATATAAGCCAACCTTACTCATTGGATTGAGGGAGTCGATCACTGCAGCAGTCTCAGACACTACCCGATCACCCTCTTTCCAACCAGATACCCGAGACCCCAACTTGGCGATTTTCCCACCAAATTCATGGCCTAATACGACTGGATAATTCACCTGCCAACTGTGATCTGAAGTCCATTGATGAAGATCAGAGCCACAAACACCGACATTTTCTACCTCCAATAGAATGTCATCTTCACCGATTTCAGGCACTGGAATTTCTCGTATTTCGACTGAATATTTTTGTTCTGCGTAGTTGACAACTGCAGGAATTTTTGAACTGGACATGGTTTAGGATTTAGTGGGGAAAACAGGAGTTTGGGCATGGATGGCGGCACATATCATTCGAAGCGAAGACTCCAAATCTCCATCTGCAGTTTTGAATGAATCCGCATCAATAGTGAGAGGAGCACCCAATACAACCAAAGGGGCGCCATACTGTGGACATTGGATCGCCTGCTCCAAGGAAAGTCCGCCCACAGCCTGCACAGGTATATTTACTGCAGCGACTACTTCCCGGAGTTGATCCAGTGGACTGGGCATTCGATGACCCGTTGCTGCAATACCTCTCCTTTCATCGTACCCGATATGGTGGATGACATAGTCACAACCCAAATCCTCCAAAAATTTTGCACCCTCCACCATATCTGGACAGACCATATTGTCACCCATCACCTCTACTCCAAAATCCTTTCCTGCTTTTACCACACATTTGATGGTCTCAGCATGAGCTCTTGCCATCACCACCACATGGGTAGCTCCAGCTTTCGCCATCATTTCAGCTTCGAGGTATCCCCCATCCATGGTTTTAAGATCCGCAACAATAGGTATTCCGGGAAAAGCCTCTCTGAGCTTTCTGACTCCGTGTAGCCCTTCCGCTAAAATCAAAGGGGTTCCGGCTTCCAGCCAATCCACTCCGGCTCTGAGAGCCATTGCAGCTGTCTCAAGAGCCTCGTCAATATTGGTGAGATCCAGGGAAATCTGGACAATAGGTTTCATGATGCTTGGGTTTTGTTAATTCAAAAAAGGATAAGATTAAATATAAAAGTTTTTACCCCTGAATTCATCCTTACTTTAGACAGGATTTAGGTTTTTCATCCCTAGCAATCGATTTATCCCCAAAAAAAGATAAATTCCCTAACCCAAATTAGCCCTTCATGTCTGATAAACGCAGAACCACGCTCAAAGACATTGCTCGAGCCCTCAACCTATCTCCTTCTACAGTTTCGAGAGCACTCAACAGCTATCCTTCCCTATCCGATGAGACAATCCGGCAGGTCAAGGAATATGCAGAAAAGCATAATTACATCCCGAATACCCTTGCGGTCAATTTTAGAAAAAACCGAACTTCTATTCTGGGGATGATAGTCCCTGAAATTGTTCACCACTTCTTTTCAACTACCATCAGTGGAGCAATTGAAACGGCAAAAAAACAGGGATATCATGTGTTGGTGGCTCAATCTGGGGATACTTTAGAAGGGGAAATTTTTGCCTGCCGAACCATGCTTGGTTTGGGTGTGGATGGCTTACTGATTTCTATTTCAAATGAAACTGTAGAGGGAGACCATATCTCAGATTTTTTGGATGAAGGAAAACCCGTGGTTCAGTTTGATAAAATCACGGATCATCTCAAAACTCCCAAAGTCGTGGTGGATGATTTTGACGGGGCTTACAATGCGGTTAAACACCTGATCCGGCAAGGCTACAGAAAAATCGCTCACCTAAGCGGTAGGATGGACGTGAAAAATGCCCATCAACGATTCCTTGGGTACAAAAAAGCCTTAGAAGATCATGGCCTTGAATTCAAAGATGAATTGGTAAAAAATTGCATTGACATCTCTGAGAAAGAAGGATTTAACTTTACTAAGGAACTCATGAATTCCCTAAATCCACCCGATGCGATTTTTTGCATTACAGATTTGGTAGCCTTGGGCAGCATGAAATTTCTTCAATCCTCAGGATATGAAATTCCAGCACAGGTAGGTCTGATGGGATTTAGCAATTGGATGCTTTCCGATTATACCACGCCAAGTTTGAGCTCAGTGGACCAGCACGGAGACTTGATGGGATCCAAAGCCACGGATATTCTCATTGATTTAATTAAAAATCAAGAACTGGGTAAGGATACCACCGTAGAACTCAAAACTGAGTTAGTGTATCGGGATTCTTCTTTGAAACCTTAACTGGTTTATTCAGCCACCAAAATCATGAATTGGTAAGGTTCAAAAACCAAATGCTCATGATCTGGTCCTATGGCAAAGGTTTTTCCCGACCAAAGATCTTTTAGATTTTCCGATCCCTCTCCCTGTTCCTTGAAAGCATACCAAGTCAGGTAAGCGGTTTTATCCGAAAAGTTGAAAAGGCAATAAACTCGCTCATTTCCAATCCGACGGACAAATCCTGCCACGTGAATAGTATGAGGACTCATCCAGGAGATGTTTGATAAATCCTGAAAAACCGGATTATTCTTCCTGATGGTCAATAGCGATTGAGTTCCTTTAAAAATCTCACATTCTACCGAACCCTCAACATCCTTACGCTTTACCTTATCCCAATTAATCACCGGACGATGCATCCAGCGGTTGTCATAGCTTTTCCCAGGATCATTTTGGTAGCTGTAATCATTGGTATAGCCCACTTCATCTCCATAATACAGCATAGGCAAACCTCCAAGAAAAATGGAATGGGCCTGCATCAGAAGAATTTTCTGAATGCTCTGCTTAATTCCAAATTCATTTCCTTCGATTTGGGCCTTTTCCAAGCCACAAAGAGAAGCCAAAGTCCCACTAATTCGTGCATCTCCTGTTTTAGGATTTGAAGAAAAGAGGGCGCCTCGGGCTGGACTCATCCATTGCTCGCCGGAGAAGGAATAATACTCCTTCAAAAACTTTCGGTGCTGAAAGGGATCTTTTCCTGCCAACTGAATCATGTAATCGTCATAACCCAAACCAATATCATCATGGCATCGGGTATAGGTGATCCAGGAGGTCCCGTATGGTTTCTTTAAAATCTCATGCTGTGCATTCAGCATCACCTGAGTTTCTCCACTGGCCAACATATCCCATTGGAGAGCCATCTGGGTAGCATTGTAGGCGAAATCACATTCCTGGGCGATAAACTCACCCGTTCCGAAATAATTGATGATCTCTTTTGGAGCTACAATAGCCTCTCCCAAGAGTGCCATCCCAGGGGTGGAGACCTGAACACATTGCTTGATCAACTGAAGAAGGGTATGCGCTTCGGGAAGATTTTGGCAGGAAGTACCAGTTTGCTTCCAAATAAATGCGGGCGCATCAATTCTTAACAGATCAACTCCAAGATTTCCATAAAAGAGAATGTTGTCCAGCATTTCACGGAAAACCACCGGATTTCGGTAATTCAAATCCCATTGGTATCTATGAAAAACCGTCATGACCCATTTTCCCATCTCCTCATTCCAAGTGAAATTTCCAGGAGCGCTTTCTGGGAAAATTTCCGGCATGGCTTCCTCAAATTCATTGGGAATCCATCGGTTGTCGTAGGTATAGAAGAAATTCTGATAATAAGGATCTCCTGTCTTTGCCTTTCTGGCCCATTCATGGTGGTGGGAAGTGTGATTTAGGACAATATCCAACATCAAATACATCCCTTTGGAATGCATTTTCTTTCTTAAGGCAATCAAATCCTCTAAAAAACCAAATCTGGAATCCACCTTTCGGAAATCAGAAACAGCATAGCCCCCATCACTTTCTCCTTCCGGACTTTCAAACAAAGGCATGAGGTGAAGAAAATTCACCCCTAATTCCTCAAAATGGGAAAGCTTGCCAGGCATATTTTTTAGGTTCCCCGCAAAGCGATCCACATAGAGACTCATCGCAGCCAATTCATTGCTAAGGAACCAAATTCCTTTGTTGGCTTTTTCTTCATCCCTTTTTCTAAGGCTCTTTTCTCGACTTAGGTATCCAAAAATCAAGAGTTCCAATAGCCTCAAAAACTCAGATTCACCATCCGGATGAGCGGCATAAATCTCCCCAAACAAGCGATGGATGATCGGTAAATGCTTATGGAATCGTTCCGAAAAACCTTTATCGGCCTTTTGGGGGTCGATGCCTGATTTTTCGAAAAGGGTGTTGATATGGTCCTTTAAAAAAGAATCCGAATTCATTCTAATAGTTACTTATAGGTTTGAGATCAATGTCCTGAGGATACTACCACGGTTTCAGGGTCGATCTTTTTATTTTCTTTAATCAATAGGGTGGCTGCTGCAGCAATCAATAGGAGTACTCCTGCGAAAGTTATCGCATTGCCTGCGTCGTTATCGAGGAAGGTTTTGGAAATAAAGCCAAAACTCAGGGTTTGGAAGATCATCGGAATGACAATCATCATATTGATAATTCCCATGTAAACACCATAGCGTTCTTTTGGAATTTCGTTCACCACCAAGAGATAAGGAACGCCCATCATACTTGCCCAAGCAATCCCAAATCCAGTCATTGGAGCAAACAGCATGTACTTATTTTCTATCATCGGGAAAGCCAAAAGCCCCAAGCCAGCCATAACCAGACAAAGAAAATGCACCGTCCTCGGTCCAAATTTTTTCGCAAACCCAACCAGAAAAAAAGCAGACATAAACGTCACGATATTGTACCAACCATTGACCAGACCAGTCCAGCCGACCGCCTCTTCATACTTACTCGGATCGCTGGCTGGTGTGGCATCCCAAACTGAAAGAGCTATACTTTTGGCGGCATTTTGCCAGTAGCAAAACAGGGCATACCACTGAAATAAATAAACCAGGGCTAGCTTCCACATCACATTTGGCATGTGCATGATGGCTTCTATGATTTCCAGATTTTGGGCAAAAATGACTTTCGCTGTAGGATTATTTTCCGCCCAGCTTATGGTCTTTCGAATAATTCTCCGATCAAAAATCGAAGGAATCAACAAGAGGAAAAACACCAAATAAGCTATAAGAGTGGTCAGAATAGATAGGAAAAACTGAATTGCCGGATGAGGTAAACCCTTATTTCTTTCATTCAAGGCAACAAGTTCTTCGGGCGATGGTGGATATTCCGGAGTTTTGGAAATACTCCACATTACAGAAGTAATCGAGCAAACTGTACCCAGGAAAAAGGAAGCGTAAACCCACATAGGCAAGGAACCCACCATTCCTTTGAAGAAGATTTGAAATACGAAAAGGGAAATGTTAGCGAGCGTAATTCCCAATCCTGTGAAAAAGCTTTGTGTCAAAAACCCTTGACCATACTGCTCTTCCGGTAAGGAGTCTGCAATCAGGGCCCGGTAAGGCTCCATTGCGGTATTATTTGCTGCATCCAAAACCCAAAGAAGGCCAGCCGCCATCCAAAGTGAGCTACTGAATGGGTAGAAAAAAAGACAAATGCTACAAAGCAAGGCACCGATAAAGAAGAAAGGTTTCCTTCTTCCAAATCTTGGGCTCCAGGTACTATCACTCAAAGCTCCTATAATCGGCTGAATCAACAAGCCGGTCATGGGTCCTGCCAGGTTCAAAATCGGAATTTCGTCTGGAGCAGCTCCCAGCATGTCATAGATGGGATTGACTGCACTTTGCTGAAGTCCGAAGCTATATTGAATCCCAAAAAAGCCAACATTCATGTTGATAATTTGGGAAAAGGATAATTTGGGTTTTTGCATCAGGGTTAATTTGGGGTGAGGCGAAAAGCGCCTTTACTCCTAAAAATTACAAACAATTGTCAGTTAAAAAATATAGGAAAAGGCCTCATTAGGGTTGTTTGCCCCAAAAACCCCAAGGAAAACGATTGATTTCTTAGAAAAAAAGTTCAAAAAAAATCCCCGAAAAAAACTCATCGGGGATAATATTTAGGATTTTGGGAAAGTTTATTGAAGTCGGGCTTGAATTTCCTGAATCAAGCCATCGTATTTTTTGAGAATCCTGGCCCAGTCGGTGAATTTTTCATCATCCTTAACTGTCACCTGATTTTTCCCATCCAAATAAGCCTCTTGACTGATCAACTTAACAGCATAAGCTATTTGGTCAGTATTTCCTCCAGTAGAGACAATAACTCGAGTTCGGATGATACTGGATTGGAAGTTTTGAACTTGCCAAGAAGTTGTCAAATATCCTGTGTTATAATCCACGGTTTCCAAAATATCAAAATACCCTGTAATTATTGAGCTTAGGATTTTCCAGGCCTCTTCAGGCGCAATTCCAGCCTTTACAGGAACGGTGATTCTCACGTTTGCCAAATCAGAAGAAACAGAAGAAGTATAGGCCTCATCTACTTGCAATTCCAAGAAGTCAGTTAAAGGAGGCTCCTGCATATTTGCCTGATTACAATAATTCTTGATATAACGAATGAATCCATCCTTACTTACTCGGATTTCCACACAAGAATTTTTTGGAACTTTTAAATCATAGCTTCCATTTCCAACTCTTTTTCCTGCAATCTCAATGGAAGCATCATTAGGAGCAGTAGTGACTTTTACCAAACGATCCTCCAAAACAGATTTGTCTCTAACTGGAGGTTCTGGATCACCTTCTTTATTGCAATAGACTTTTTCAAAAGAAACAAATCCCTCTTTCGTTACCGTGGTAGTTACACAATCCCCAAATGGAATTTTTATATCCTGATTTCCCCGTCCGAGTGTAACTCCGTTGGTGCTAACAGTAGCATCTGCTGGCTGAACTTCCAATCGAACTTGTCGGTCTCGCAAGGTAAAATGATCCTTGAAAGGAGGTGTTTCCTTATCCGGTTGGTTATAATAAACCTTGGAAACAGTAGCAAATCCAGGTTTTTTCACCTCCACGGTAAGGAATCTATCCTTAGCGATGTAGAGAAAAATTGCTTTGGTTCCAATCAATCTACCATCTACAAAGATTTCTGCATCAAAAGGTTCCGCAGTAATATCTACTTGACGGGTATCAATAGTGATTCGCTGCTCCTTATCCCATTTGAGGTCTTTGTTATATTCTTTAATTACCGCTTGGTAACCTGGCTTAACAATTTTAACCCGGTTTTTGGAGTCTTTTTCTAGCTTTAATTCGACAGAGCCCGTACCTAATTCCTGTTTTTCGGAATCATCGTAATCATTCAGCAAAATGAATTTTGCATCACTGTGATTCGCTGTTAATTGGATTTTTTGGGAGAAACTGGAAAATGAGCTAAAAAGAAATAAAGCAACAACTAGTAAATTTTTGAATTTCATATAATCAGGTGGGTGGTATACTCCTTGCAAATAATTCAATTAGACTTATTTATCCAAATTGAATTCGGGGATTTTGGAATCAAACCAAATATTAGCTCCATGCATTTCTCAGGAATCTCAGCCAATTTTTATGCATGACTTTTTCAATATCCTCTTCAGAATAGCCTCTATCCTGAAGCAAAGCTGGGATTTTTTTGAGGTCAGCAATAGTTTCTAGGTCTGAAGGGCATTGCTCAGTCCCAAATGCTCCATCCAAATCCGAACCGATACCGATATGGTTTGCATTTCCAGCAATTTGACAAATATGATCCAAATGATCCAGGACGGTCGAAATAGTCACATTTCTTTCTTTTGGAGTAGACTTTCCTCTCACCCAACCCGGGCTTAACATCCAAGCATCGAAGGCTCCACCAATCACAGCTCCACGATCAATTAGCGCTTTGATCATTTCATCTGAAAATTGCCTATTGTGGTCGACTAAGGCGCGGCAGTTATTATGACTTGCCCAAACCGGACCTTGGTAAATCTCCAAGGCATCCCAAAAAGCCAAGTCGCATAAATGAGTAGCATCCAAGATGATCCCGAGCTCGTCCATTTTCTTTACCAGTTCCTTTCCTTGAATAGATAAAGGAGCTGATGAATCCGTCCCAAATGCATAACGACCCGGACCGTAATGGGCTGGTCCAAGAGCTCGAAGTCCGCTTTCATAAGCTTTTTCTAAATAATCTAGATTCACGATAGAGTCGGCACCTTCCAAGGAAAGAATGAAACCAATGGGCTTTTGGGAATTATCAGTTTCATTTTTCCATAAAGCCACATGGGATTCCAATTCGGCTAAGTTTCTGATTTGGGTCATTTCTCCCTGCGCAACCATGGCCTGATACCAAGCCAATTGACCCTGGGTTTGAGCCCAGGCTTGTTCGGGCGAGTTCCAGCCTGGAAGTGGATTATCCTGTGCGACATATCTTGCGATCTGTGTAGCCACTACCAAGCCAACTTCACCTTTTCTCAATTCAGGAAGGGAGACTGTGGCATTCCCTCTGTCTGGCTTATCAGTCAGGCCTTTTTCTCTGGAATTGATTTCTGAAACTGGCTTTTTCAAATCCCGATTCCATTCCAGAGCATTCATGCTCAAATCCAAATGTGCGTCAATTGTAAACATGGCTTAGAAGGCTTGGATGATAAAAACTGTAGGAAATTTATGGAGATCAATGGGGGTTTTCTGCCAATCTGAAATAGTCAAAGTCTTGATCAGCTCATCGGCCGCAGTTAGATTTTTGGCAATGCAAAGTTTAGTCTGAGGAGCTAAGGAATTTAGGACATCTTCCAAAAGCTGATTGTTTCGAAAGGGGGTTTCCATAAAAATCTGGGCTCTTTTTTCCTTTAGCGATTCTACCTCCAACTTTTTTAAAGCAAGACTTCTTTCTTTCTTATCTATCGGCAAATACCCATGAAAGGCAAAGGACTGTCCACTGAATCCTGAACCCATCAGTGCCAAAAACATGGAGCTAGGACCCGAAATAGGAATTACCTGAATCCCTTTTTGATGGGCATAGGCCACAGCCAGAGCACCGGGATCGGCAATCCCCGGACATCCCGCCTCCGAAATAACGCCTATATCCGCTCCATTCATGATGGGCTGCATGAGACGATTGATTGATTCTGGAGGAGTGGACTTATCCAAAACCTCCATATGCACCTCTTCCAAGTTAACTCCCAATTTCAGACTGGAAATATACCTTCTTGCAGAGCGGGGATTTTCGACCAGAAAAATCTTAGTGTGAGCAATTACCTCCTGAACTTGAGGAGAAATCACCCAGTGAGCGGTATTTTCCGCCAGGACATTGGGGATCAAGAAAAGTTTTCCTTTGGGCATTTTTGAAAATTTGGATTGGGTCCGAAAGTTAAAATTTAAAGCCCAAATTCATTACCTTTTATTATTGTATCAAAAACACCCTACCAAGCATGAATCTAAAAATCAGACTTTTCGGAATTTTCCTACTCCTTTCCAATTCCATTTATTCCCAAAATCTCAAAGCCCTCGTCGGAGGAACTCTGATCGATGGATTTGGAGGGACACCCATAAGAAATTCAGTGATTATCATTGAAAATGAGCGGATCAAGGCTGTTGGCCAAGTTGGAAGTCTTGAAATTCCATCCAATGCTGAAGTTATTTCTACTGAAGGAATGAGCGTTTTGCCCGGCCTTTGGGACATGCACGTCCACTTGATGCTCAATGGACACAGCGACTATACGCATTGGGACACTACTTATTTGGATGTTTTGGAGTCGGTCATTATGCCTTCATCTGCTCATCAATTATTAATGGCTGGAGTCACGAGTGCAAGGGATTTGGGCGCTCCATTAGAGCCTAGTATAAATGTGAGAGAAAAAATAAACAGGGGAGAAATCCCCGGTCCGACCATATATGTTTCAGGTCCTTTTATTCAAAAAGTGCCTTACCCTGGAACAGAGGCTTTTCGTTGGGGAGTCAATGGAGCTGCTGATGCCAGAGCGAAAGTCAAAAAACTCATTGATGCCGGTGTTGATGTCATCAAACTAATCGATCAGGATCAAATGACTTTGGAGGAGGCTAAAGCTGTAGTGGATGAAGCGCATAAGTATGGAAAAATGGTGGTTGGACATTCGCACAGACCGGATGAGATCCGGGTTGGTATTCAAATCGGTGTGGACAACTTTGAGCATACCGGCTTAAGCTCGGCACCGGAATATCCGGCGGATATTATGCAAATGCTTAAAGAGCGCTCCGCAAAAATGAATATTGGCCCTCTTTTTTGGACCCCTACAGTTGAAGGACTTTGGAACTATGAATATGTCCGGGACAATCCAGAAAAGCTGGATGATCCTTCATGGCATTTAGGATTGCCTGATTCAATTATTAGAGATATCAGAGCATCCTTGAGATATCCGGGAAGAATGTCCTATTTTCAGCTGACTCCTGTGAGAAAACCTACCCTTACACGCAAATTTGCCCAGCTAAAAGAAAGTGGAGTTGTGATGCTGGTAGGAACAGACAGTGGTATTCCCATGAAATTCCATAGCCAAAGCACTTGGAATGAATTGGATGTCTGGGTGAATCAATTTGGGATGGATCCATTATTGACCATCAAAGCAGCCACTTATTGGCCTGCTGTGGCCATGAAAGTGGATAAAGATTATGGTACCATTTCGGAAGGAAAATATGCAGATATTATTGCCGTCAGGGGTGATGTGATCAGGTATATCAACCTACTTCAGGATGTAGATATGGTGATCAAACATGGTAAAAGAGTAAAATAAAAATGGCCTCCAGAATTATCTGGAGGCCATTTTGTTTTGACTCTAACTACTTGGTAGGTTTATAGCCTATAGCATAGGGAGTCCAGATTTCATAGATGGGACTTCCAGTAGAGCTCAATCCGCTGTGATGCCATTCTCCATCGATCACCTGAAAGTCGAATCCTAGGCTTGCACCGACACGATTGTTATCCCGGGAGAAAAAGGTGATGTTTTCGGTATATTTTCCGTCTTTGGCTGTGTAGGTTCCACCTCCAGTCCCGGAGAATTCCTTGGTTTCCGAATTGAAGGCAACCCATTGGAATCGTCCCCCGCTGAGAATTTTGATGGTTCTTCGGGCTCCAGGAGTAGATCGGGAAATCTGATCATCTCTTTTTCTTCCGGTGATTACCCAGTTTCCTGTCAAGTCATCTTTTGCTTCGGAAATTCTTTCCCAAACCTCTACGAGCATTCCATTATTGGTATCTGCTGAGAGAGTTAGTTTATTTCCTGAGAGATCAATTTTAAAAGGGGTGGTGGTCCCGATTTGCAAAGGATTGAGAGTGAAAAAATCCAAAGTCTCAGAGTATCTCCCATCCTCATATTTGTAAGGGCCACCGCCTGCACCGATGAAGGCATTATCCGCGACATTTTTCACCCCAAAGGCGAAGTAGTCATCCTGATAGATTTTGATGTACTCTTGATCTGTGACAGCCTTTCCATTTTGGCTAAGAAGCTTCCATGCTCCTTCTAGGCTTTGCCCAGATACCAATCCAACTAGAAATAAAAAGGGAAGAAAGAGAAATTTTTTCATGGCTAAGAGATTGATAAATAGTGATTGAAATTCTCCAACAAAACTTAGATTTCCAACGATTTAGTGATTTTCGGACATTTATGGTGAGAGAAGTAAAGAAATCGATGAAAAAATATACTCTAGGAAATTCAAAAGAAGAGGCATTGAACCTGCTGCCAAATGGCAGAGTCAAGAAAGTAAAGCTGGGAGAAAAGGAGATTGCCGTCCTCCGGCTTGGAGAAGAAGTTTTCGGTTTTGAACCCTTTTGCCCCCACAGAGGAGCTTCTTTACTGAATGCCTATCCCAATTCTTCCGGAGAATTGATTTGCCCACTCCACGAATACCGATTCAATTTAAAATCAGGCCGGCCCATGGCTGGAGGATGTAGAGATTTAGAAACCTACTCTTGTATCCTTGGAGAAGGAGGATTAGAAATCCAGATTTAATTCTAATGAAGTCGAGCCCCATTTGGAACAGGTCTCTCCACGCTCGCTAGGACAATCCCTCCAGTTTCAGAAGTAAAACCCGTGACCAAAACTTCAGACATAAAATCAGCAATTTGCCTTGGTTTGAAATTGCAAACACAAATAACTTGCCTGCCAATTAGGGATTCCGGATCATAGAAATGAGTGATTTGTGCAGAAGATTTTTTGGTCCCGATCTCAGGTCCTAAATCAATCCAAATTTTATAGGAGGGATTACGGGCTTTTTCAAAAATTTCCACTTTTAGAATGGTCCCAACCCTAATTTCTATTTTGTTGAAATCTTCGATGTCAATCGTTTGCATAGATATATTTTTTGCTATTTTTACAAACCTTTCTTGAAAAATTAAGTTAAGGATTTGGAAGCTTAATCAAGCCATGTCAAAAAACTCGGGAACTCTAGGAAAAAGTATAGGATTATTTGGCGTTTGCCTAATTGGGATGCTTTTTATTTGCTTTGAGGCTTCTGCCCAAAGTGAAAATGAGAAGATGGAAGATGTTAATCCCAAACCAATCGATAGGCCGCTGACTCCAATTGTAGATGATCATACATCTCTTCAGGACAATTCAAATCCACTTCTTTCGCCAGCATTAAAATTTACCCCAAATAAAACCGCAACGGTAAAAAGGGATTTGCCAGCGGGTGGGATTATTCAGGATAAAGACCCAAAAAAGACAGATTCTCCTTCCACCTTATCATTTAATATTTTTCTCTACGTGGTGGATAAATTCAAAGAAAATAACCTTAGAGCAGACTAATAAAAAAAGAGGCTAAAGCCTCTTTTTTTATTGATTCTCTGCAAGGAAAGTTTCGAGATCGCTGAGACTCATTCTGCCTTCATAATAAGCTCTTCCGAAAACTGAAGAACTCACTCCGATATCTCTGAGTCTTTTAAAATCATCAATTCCTCTCACGCCCCCTGATGCAGCCAAATGTATACTTGGGAATTTTTTAACTACTTCTTCGAACAAGGTAAAGTTAGGTCCCTCCATCACTCCATCACGGGTGACATCTGAAACCTTAAGGTATTTCAAGCCTCTCTCGTAAAAATATTCTATATGGTCAAAAAGATCGATTTCTGTTTTTTTCAGCCATCCCTTAATCTTGATTTTGTGGTCACTTGGACTAGTATCAGCTGCCAAATTGATTTTTTCTCTTCCGTAGGATAAGATGAATTGAGCAAATCTGTCTGGGTAATTTGCTGCAGCAGAAGCTATAGTGACACTTTTTGCTCCAAACTCAAAACATTTAATCACATCTCCATCAGTAGAAATTCCACCTGTGAAATCAACTTTAAGGTCAGTATATCCCGTGATAGCCTCAAGAATATGATAGTTTTTAGGTTCCCCTCGGCGCGCACCATCCAAATCCACCAAATGCAATCGCTTTAATCCTATTCCCTCAAAAGTCTGCGCGATTTCAAGAGGATTAGTTGAAATGACCTCCTCAGTAGAAAAATCGCCTCTTTTCAGTCGGACACATTTTCCGTTGATTAGCCAAATAGAAGGTATTATTTCAAACATAGGTTTAGGTTAATGAGGTTTAAAATCGAGGGCTTTTTTTAATTTTTGCTTAAATATACTATCCAAAGGCATTAGTTTTTGCAGAGAAAAGGTAAATGCTTGCATTTTTTTAATTTTTTGCGAAAAAAAATTACGGATTTTTAAAAAAACTCTTTTTGGAAAATCAGTAATTCAAGCGAGCTATTCTCCCCCCACTTCCTGAGGCCCAAATGCTTTTCCGATCAGTAGATGTCTTTACAGCATGAAAACCAATTGAGGAAAACTTAGTCCAAGTTTTTCCAAAGTCCGAGGAAAAATCTGATCCTGAAGGACCTACGGCAACCAAGAAAGCCTTTTTCTTGGAATAGGCTATCCCAGATCTGTAACCAAATGGCCTAATCTCAGGAGTAATTTCCTCAAAATCCCCAATAATCACGGAATTTCCTTCTCTATCCTCGAGCAAGGTATAATCCCCTCCAACCAAAACTTTTTTACCCTCCATTTCTGCCATGGCAAAAACTCCTTTTGCAGGCTGCCCTTGAGTCATCTCAGTTAATTCTTGAATGCTCCATGTGTTATTCCTGAAATTGTAGATATGTAATCTTGATACAGTTCCTCCTGTAGCAAAAGAAAGCTCTTTAGAATTGACTACCATAGAGGATGAACTGGCAGCAAATGCGGCCTCCCCTACTATGGGTTCCGGAAGTACAGGAAAAGACTTCCAGCTATTCCCCCCATTTTCGGTGTAAAGAACCATCCATTTCCCCTCCACAGGATCTCCCAAAACAAATCCTTTCTTTTTGTCCATAAATGTAAC
Source organism: Algoriphagus boseongensis (assembly GCF_004362805.1). Lineage (GTDB taxonomy): Bacteria > Bacteroidota > Bacteroidia > Cytophagales > Cyclobacteriaceae > Algoriphagus > Algoriphagus boseongensis. Next base: position 472,889 of record NZ_SNYF01000006.1, on the reverse strand, counting down.
CGCGTCAAAAAACGCTTCTGAACCTTCCTGATGCACTTTATTCCATGATTTTCCTCCATCCTCAGTCAAGTAGATGACTGCCGGCTGACCTGCAGAAGCTACAATTGCTTTCTTTTCATCAAAAGCGTGAATTGACCTGAAATCCAGGCTATCCAGATTATCCACAATTCCAGACTCCCAAGTTTTGCCTCCATCAACGGTTTTCAACCATGTTCCTCCAGATCCTGAGGCCCAACAAATCTGATCAGAAACGGGTGAAAGCCCCCTAAGGGAGGCTTTCACGGGAGTTTTTAATTCTGCCCATTGAGGGCTTTGGGCAAGTAATGAACCATAGATTCCAAAAAAGAAAAAAAGAAAAATCAGTTGCTTCATTTGATGTCAACCTTTCGATAAGCATCAATAAGCGCTAATTCACCCTCTTTTCCAGGTTTGGCGTTGCCATGCTCCATTCCCAAAATACCGGTAAAACCCTTGTTTTGAATCCATTGAAACACATTGGCATAATTGATTTCACCTGTTGTCGGTTCTTTTCTACCAGGATTGTCACCGATTTGGATATACGCAATTTCACTCCAGGTTTTATCCATGGTAGCGATCAGATTGCCCTCATTTCGCTGCATGTGGTAGATGTCGTAGAGAATTTTACACGCAGGACTTCCGACCGCCTTACAAATCATATAGGATTGGTCGGCGTGCCGGAGAAAGAGATCAGGATTATCGCTGAGAGGCTCTAAGACCATCGTTAATCCATGAGGTTCAAAAATTTCAGCTCCTCTTTTAAGAGCTTCAATCACATTTCCTGTTTGAACACCGATTGGAAGATTTCTTTCAAAATACCCTGGAACTACTGTCATCCATTTGGCATTTACGCGCTTGGCCACTTCGACAGATTTTCTACAGGTTTCTAAGAATTTGTCCAAGAACTCCTGCTTTCCGGTAGTCAATGAAACTTTCCAGTTATCCCCTCCATCTACGACAAAAACTCCCATTCTCATACCGAGGTCACTCATTGTCTTAGCGATCAATTCCTGATCGGCAATTGATCTTCCGAGCATTCCATTGTCCTCAAGAGAACGAAAACCCTGGTCGGCCATGAACTTCAACTCATCCACAAATCCCCCCGGGGCATGATTCTTAAACATACCAAAGTGAGGGGCAAAATCCATTTTGAATGGAGCTGCTGCTACTTTTTCCTTAGAAAAGGCAGGAATGCTCATGGCTCCTGCAGAACCTACTACTGCGGTTCCCAGTCCGATTTTTTTTAAAAATCCTCGTCTTTCCATGATTAAATGACTTTGGTTTTACCAGGTACTGCATGAGGATAATACCCATCTGCATTGGGAAGAAGCTTTGGCATAGCATCCCAAGCCAAGGTTTCAGGGAAAAGGTCTACAGTGCCATTCAAGGCCTCATCCCAGGTCATTACTTTTCCTGAATAGGTTGCATAACGACCCATGATGGCTGTCATGGTAGACTTGGCGGCATTTTCTGCATCTGCGAATTTGTATTCTCCTTTCACCAGTGCAGCCCATAATTCATCATGCTCTTGCTGATAAGGGTTCGGTTGATTTTCCCGATTGTGATCATAGATTACATTCCCTTTCCAATCAGTCATGGTACCATGATTTCCAGCGCTGAGGAATACTTTGCCCTTCGTTCCTTGGAAGGTTTCATCCACCCGATTGGCAGCTCCAGAGAAATGGCGACATTCTGAATGAATCACTGAACCATCAGCATAAGTGAAGGTCAAAACGTGGTGGTCAAAAATTTCTCCATGTTCTTTTCCAATCCTGACTTGTCTTCCTCCAGTCCCTTCGGCTTTAACTGGGTAGGAATTTTTTACCCAGTTGGCGATATCGATATTGTGAACATGCTGCTCTACGATATGGTCACCGCATAACCAGTTGAAATAGTACCAGTTTCTCATTTGGTATTCCATCTCGGTCATTTCGGGTTTTCTTTCCCTTACCCAAACACCACCGTCATTCCAGTAGACTTGTCCTCCGGTAATTTCACCCAGCTGCCCATCTTGAATTCTTTTGATTACTTCTCGGTAATTATTTTGGTAATGCCTTTGAAGTCCAACGACTACATTTAGTTTTTTGGCTTTTGCTTCTTGTGCTGCGGCAAGGACTTTTCGAATCCCAGCAGCGTCAGTTGCCACGGGCTTTTCCATAAATATCTGTTTGCCCTGTTTGACTGCTTCTTCAAAATGCTGAGGGCGAAATCCTGGAGGTGAGGCCAAAATCACCACGTCAGCTTCTGCAATGGCATGGATGTACCCATGAAAACCTACGAATTTTTTATCGTCTGTAACAGCTACTTTTTCTGCTCCATATTTATCAAAAATTGCTTTATAGCTATTGTCCAATCTATCCTGAAAGGCGTCTGCCATGGCTACTAATTTGATTGGCTGGCCGGTTTCGAAGGCCTGAAATACAGCTCCTGTTCCTCGTCCACCACAACCGATCACGGCAAGTTTCAGATGATTGTCTGGTGCGGCATAGGCTCCTGGCACCAAAAAAGAAGGGGCAAGCATCCCTCCTGTCACCAAGGCGGAGGTTTTGATAAAATCCCTTCGGGAATTCAGATTTTTCATAGGTATGGTCATTTTGGTTAATAATCTGCAATAGGCTCCTGATTGTAATATGCCTTAATTTCTTCCGGAGAAGGTGGATTAAGAGGTCTGACTAAACGCAATCCAATAAATGGTGCTTCAGGAAACCACCATTGGCTTTTGGGTATTTGAGGATCAATTCTTTTCCATTTTGGATCGGATAAGTCGCGCATACTGGATCCGATAGCATTTTCAGGAGTTTTAAAACTTCCTCCCCTCACCACATGAGGGTACAATTTATCAGCAGGATTTAAAGGATTATCCTTTCCTGACCTGCTGTAAAAATCAGGTTCGTACAAATCCATGGTCCATTCCTGTACATTCCCATAAATATCAAAAAGACCCCAAGGACTGGCTTTTTTCTTGCCAATTTCATGAGTAGATCCTCCGCTATTAGAAGCTGTCCAGGCATAGTCTTCTAATTCGCTTTCCGCATTGCCAAAAAAGAACCGGTCCTGAGAACCTGCTCTCGCCGCATATTCCCATTCAGCTTCGGTTGGCAAACGATAAAAAATCCCAGTTTTCAAGTATAACCAATGGCAAAATTGAATCGCTCCGAATTGAGTCATGCCCACTGCAGGTTTGCCTTCTTTTCCCATTCCAAAAGTCATATCCAGATAAGGCAGGCTAGGTCGAGTCAGGCCATCCACTCTTTCCTCAATCCCACCCTCGGTCATGTTTTCCTCATAAATTTTATCCAAAAAAAGCTCAAAAGCATCCCAGGTCACCTCATGCGTCCCCATCCAAAACGCATCAATTTTCACTTCATGCTTGGGGTTTTGATCAGGAAATTTCGGGTCATCAGAGCCCATAAAAAATGTCCCGGCAGGAATTGGAGTCATATCGAAACTGACGGGCGTTCCGGGAATTTTTTGGGTGTACGGGTCAAAAACAGCCGTCTGGTTGAGCTGAAAACTCATCAAAAAAAGTCCAATAGCTGAAATATATTTTAGTGAATTCATTTTCTTCAATTCGACCCAATTACAATCTTTTGACCACTTCATTTTTAGGAATCCTTACCGCCCACATTCCTCTCAAATCCCCGACCTTATGACCTTTTGCCAAGTCACCTGGATAAAGTTCATCAAGCTTTTTCAGAGTTTCTGCATTGATTTCTTTTCCTGGATCTCCATGGCAGCTTAGGCAAAGTCCACTGGGAATCGCAATAGGTTTGGTGTATAAGAAGACCTCTCCTCCTTCGATTTTTTGAATATTAGGATCGCTTTTAATTCCGTTTTCGGCATTGTATTCATAGGCATCCAAGAGGGCTGATTCGTCAGAATCCGGCTGATCTGCTGGATTCCGATACCGATTGGATACTCTTTTTATGGTTACTGTGTGTCTTTTTGCAACTTCATTTAGAATCGGCTGGGCATTTACATTGCAAAATTCAATCGCTCCTGGAATTCCTTTTTCTGAAATGGCATTTTGCAATTGGGAAATAAGCTGTTTTTGGGCCTCTGAAGAAATTGAATCGCCCCATTCCATCGCCTCCTCCAAAATTTCCACTTCGGTCAAGCGCTTGATCTCCATATTTTTATTCACCTCCTCAAAAACCTCCTTTGAAACCCTTTCCCCTTGCCCACAAGCAAAACCAAAAGAAGCTGAGACAAAAAGTAGTAGTAACTTTTTCATGTTGTAATTAATTTATTTCCTTTTAAAAATACCATTCCATTTCCATATACCCGACCTAGCGAGTTTAGGTTTGGGAAAAAATGAGAGGAAATACTTCGATTAAATCATAAAAACTGATTTATCGATTAAATTGAGTCAAGTTTGAATTTTAGTCCATGAGAAGAGCGACCCTTCTTTTATTTTGTAGCATTTTTTTGAGTTTCCTGGCCCCTGCACAAGTTTTGACAAGGATGCAGAGTTGGGGATTGGATTTTGAGTCGATTGAGTGGGTAGACGCTCAGGTTGGCTTTGCCGCAGGAGAAAATCTCATCGCTAAAACCATAAATGGAGGCCAAACTTGGCTAGAACTTCCTTTCCAATTCGAAGGAAGAATTCTGGATCTTCATTTTATTAACCCCAATTTGGGCTGGGCTGTAGGTGAAAATGGACTCTTTTTGGAGACAAAGGATGGGGGTGAAAGCTGGAAAAAAATTGATTTGTCCTTTTCAGGTAATCTTTTCAAAGTTGAGGGATTGAATCCAAATTTTGGAATAATTGTAGGAGAAGGGGGGAAAATCTTTACTACCACTGATTCAGGTCAAAACTGGAAAGCTATCCAATCAGGCACTTCCAACGATTTATTTGGCTTACAAATTTTGAACGAAAATTTATTGTTTTTGAGTGGATCAGACGGCATTGTTTTAAAAAGTACAAACAAAGGCCAGTCCTTAGAGCCTATTCCAACCTCTACCACTGCAGATCTTTTTGAAATAAGTTTCACCTCTCCATTAATTGGTTATTTAGCTGGAGAAAATGGAGTTCTTTTAAAAACCATCAACGGCGGAGCGAGTTGGTCTACCTTGGTTTCAGGGGTGAATGTGACTTTGAGAGACTTATCCACAACAGTCGCAAATCCTCAAATAGTCCTAGCAGTAGGAGATGAAGGAACCGTCATTCAGAGTAATAATTCTGGTTCCTCGTTTGTAAAAGTTTCTTTGGGAACTGGGTTTACTAAAAATGTTAAAGGGATTGGATTTCTTCCTTCTTCACTTTCTGTCTGGATTTGTGGAACAGATGGGTATCTGGCTTCTTCAACCAATGGGGGCCGCAATTTTACTCTTCGACAAAATGGGTATAGAAATGATTTTTCAGGGATAGATTTCAAAAATGAGACTCAAGGATTTGTTGTCGGGCAAAAAGGGCAATTTTTAGCCACAGGCAATGGAGCCACAAGCTTTGTGAGCAGACCAATTCCTGAAAGTTTTGACATCATTACCTTAGACTTTTGGAATGCCTCATTTGGTTATGTTTCTGGACCCAATGGAAAAATTTACCGAACTGCAAATTCTGGTTCAGCATGGATTGAGCGAAGTATTCCCAATAGCCCACAAGTAAATGGTTTTTACCTTTTTGCTCCTTCTGTTTTATATGTAGCCGGAAATGCGGGATTTGTAGCCAGATCTTCGTCATCAGCAGATGTCTGGGATACAGCCATCACGACTAATACTACACAAAATTTGAAAGACTTAATGTTCTTCGATTTTCAATTTGGAATAGCGATCGGCGAAAACGGGCAACTTTCTTATTCCAGTGGAGGAGGACTTTGGACGAACCTTCCAAAGATCACCAATGAAAACCTAAATGGGCTTGCCAAACTGGACGGATTGCAAGCAATAGCGGTGGGTAATAAAGGAACGATCATCAAGACTTCAGACATGGGACTCAATTGGAAAACTATCCCAATTCCTTATGATACTGATCTTTTGGCTGTTGATTTTTTTGATAATCTCAATGGGTTTATAAGTGGAAAAAGCGGGATGTTTTTAGCAACTAAAGATGGGGGAGAAACGTGGACAAAAATTTCTTCGGGTACCTACCGTGATCTTACATCTGTAAGTGCAGGAATCCCTCTGGTGGCCTATGCCGCTGGAAAAGACGGTACAATTATCAAATATACCTGTGTGCCTCCAACTGGAAATCTAGGGGCAATTGCCGGAAAATCCGAAACCTGCCTTGGAACAGAAACTTATTCCATCACGTCGGATATAGTTCAAGGTTCTGAACTGGTATGGAGAGTCGATGGAGGTGAAATAATTTCAGGACAAGGAACCACTTCGGTCGAGGTCAAATGGACTATTCCAGGAAGAAATGGAGTATATGTCAGCCGCTTAAACTTTTGTGGAGCTGGAGAAACTTCTGCTCTTGAAGTTAAGGTTTCCGCCATTCCTTCATCCAATCTGATAATTGATGGACAAGGAGCCGTATGCCAATCCAAAACCTATACCTACCAATTACCCTCTAAAGAAGGAATGAAATACACCTGGACTGCGACTGGTGGCGAAATTTTGGAAGGTCAAAATACCAACAAGATTTCCATAAGATGGACTTCCACTGGTGCTCAGGCTGTTTCCGTTGTCCTAGAAAATTTGTGTGGAAAATCAGAATCCATCAAGCTTCCTATCCAAATTGAACAAGCTCCTGCTCAACCATCTTCCATAACCGGCGCCTCTCTTTCTGGTTTGGGAGAGCAAAATTATGAAGTCGTGGCTGTTCCAAATTTAGATTATCGATGGACTGTAACAGACGGCGGAAAAATTATTACCGGTCAGGGTACTTCAAAGATCACCGTCCTTTGGGAAAAAGAAGGAGATTTTGAAGTGTCAGTTCAAGCTCAAAATGCTTGTGATTTCGGGCCAAAAAGTAGTTTAGCTGTAAAGGTTAATATCATTACGGCTATTGAACCAAATTCTCCTGAACCAAAATTCAAAATTTTTCCAAATCCTAGTTTTGGAAACTTAACAATTGAATCACAAACCTTAGATACTTGGCGTACAATTCAAATTTTTAACTCATTGGGTCAGAAAATCACCGAAAGAATCATTAACCCAAATGAACAATCCCACTATTTTGAAAATCTACCTAGGGGATTAAATATCATTGTATTATCAGGCCCGAAGGGTGAATCCCAAAGAAAACTTCTTATCCTCTGACTTTAGAAAAAAATTAAAATTGGACGGCTTCATTTTAAAGGACTGCAAACAAAATTTTATTTTGCTGTATTAAAATTAATTTATTTTTATTTTAAAGAAATCAAAATTATAGTCTGCATTATTTTTTTATTCAAAATTTAATTTTGATTGGGAAATTGTTATTCCCAAGAGTTTTTCTCTCCTTTGAGCTAAAATATAACCCAGATGAACCCAAGAAATTTCCATCCAGAAAGCCTGATGATGTCTTATGGCTATAAGCCTGAACTCTCAGAAGGAGCAATCAAATGTCCAATCTTTCAGACCTCTACCTTTGTTTTTAAATCTGCCCAAGAGGGAAAAGAGTTTTTTGAATTAGCCTACGGAAAAAGGGAAAAAAATCCTGATGAACAGCCTGGTCTAATCTATTCCAGACTAAATAATCCAGACCTCCAGATTTTGGAAGAGCGGCTTTGTCTTTGGGATGGAGCCGAAAAATGTGCGGTATTTGAGAGTGGAATGTCTGCCATTTCAACTGTTCTTTTGGAATTTTTGCGGCCTGGGGATTTTCTTCTTTACAGCATGCCTGTCTATGGGGGAACTGATCACTTCATCAATAAAGTACTTCCGCAATATGGAATCAAGGGAATCGGTTTTACTCCTGATGATACTAAAGAAGATATTCTTGCAAAAGCCGAAGGAAAGCCCGTCAAATTGATCTATGTAGAAACGCCTGCCAATCCAACCAATGCACTTTTTGATCTGGGTTTGTGCCGCGAGGTTGCAGATCAATTAGGTAATTCAGATCAACAAGTTTATGTAGTGGTTGACAATACCTACATGGGTCCTCTGTGGCAACATCCTTTGAAGCTTGGGGCAGATTTGGTGATGTATTCAGCTACCAAATATATCGGCGGGCATTCTGATCTAATCGCTGGGGCAGTCTTGGGCAATGCTGAATTGATGAAGCGGGTGCTGACCTTAAGGACTTTTCTTGGAAATATGGCTGGCCCATGGACGGGGTGGTTGCTGATGAGAAGTTTGGAAACCTTAAAGGTTCGAATGAACCAGCAAGCAGAAAATGCTTCCAAGGTTGCCGATTTCTTAGCCCAACATCCCAAAGTGGAGAAAGTATATTATTTAGGCCATTTGGAAGAAGGCTCTTCTCAATACCAAATATTTAAAAAGCAACTTTCCAGTGCTGGAGCGATGGTTTCCTTCGATATTAAAGGAGGGGAAAAAGAAGCCTTCCAGTTTTTAGATCACTTGAAGTTATTTCATTTGGCAGTTTCTCTGGGAAGTACAGAATCCCTTGCAGAGCATCCTGCAACCATGACCCATAGTGATGTAAGTGAGGAGGATAGAGATAAACTGGGAATTTCTGAAAAATTGGTCCGACTTTCAATTGGCGTGGAAAATCACGAAGACCTCATCTGGGATATCAATCAGGCTTTGGAAAAAGTAAGCTAAAAAATAAGGGGTGAGTTAATCCTCACCCCTAATGACTACATATTGAAAGATATCTCCAATTTTTCCTCTTTTGATATAAGCCTTCTTCAAAATAGCCTCCGGAATGTATCCCGCTTTTTCCAGGACATTCATCGATTCCCCATTGAAGTCATAGACTTGGGCGTAGATTCTCTCGATATCGAATTTTTCTAGAATGTATTTAGTATAAAGTTTAACAGCCTCTGTTGCTATCCCTTTTCCCCAAAACGCTTCCCCAATCCAAAAGCCAAGTTCTACATTGGTCCGCAATTCATCCTTTCCTCTTTCTGATCCAATAGCTCCGGCTAATTTACCTTCAAATTCTATCGCAAAGTTTTGGGCAGGATTAAACTTCTGGTTGTGCTCAATCCAATGCCTTGCATCATGAATTGTGTAGGGTTGGGGAAAACTATCCCTCAGATTCATGGCAATCTTGGGGTTATTGGCTAGGGGATAGAGTTGATGAAAATGAACTTCATTCCAGGTCACCAAATTGATTTCTCTTTCTCCAGCAATGATCATAAAAGTCGTAGGTTGAATTAGGGTTGTATTGATATCAATATAAGGGCTTTACTTTTTCCCAACAAGGAGGATTTGATCATTCGATCCCTCCTGCCTGCATTTTCTCCAAATTTTCTGCCAATCTCAAAGCAGAAATAAATTCTTCAATATGGCCATCCATCACCTCAGGCAAATTATACACCGTTTTATTGATCCTGTGGTCTGTTACTCTGGATTGAGGATAATTGTAGGTTCTAATTTTATCTGAACGGTCCCCGCTTCCTACCATGGATTTTCGTTGAGCGCCTACCGCTTCATTATGCTTGGCTAGCTCAATTTCATAAAGTCTGGATCGAAGTACTTTAAGGGCCTTTTCAAAGTTCTTGATCTGAGATTTTTCATCTTGACAGGTCACCACTAAGCCTGTTGGATTATGGGTCAGTCGTACAGCCGAGTAGGTGGTGTTTACAGATTGACCACCTGGTCCAGAAGAACAATACGTGTCCTTCCGAATGTCATTCATATCCAAGTGGACCTCCACTTCGTCCATTTCAGGCAAAACCGCCACGGATGCTGCCGAAGTATGCACTCTACCTTGAGATTCAGTAGCAGGGACTCTTTGAACTCGGTGAACACCTGATTCATATTTAAGCATGCCATAAACATCGGCACCGGAAACTGTCGCAATGATTTCTTTATACCCTCCTGCAGAACCAAAAGTCAAATCCAAAACGGTGAGTTTCCATCCTTGCATTTCGCAAAAGCGCTCATACATTCTAAACAGATCCCCGGCAAAAATAGCAGCTTCATCTCCCCCCGTTCCTCCACGAATTTCCAAAATACAATCCTTAGAATCGTTGGGGTCTTTGGGAATCAACAATTGCTTGAGTTCTTCCTCTAATATTTCCTTTCTTTCACGAAGATCATCGAGCTCAGCTTTTGCCATTTCCCTGAATTCAGGATCTTTTTCTTTTTCTAAAATTTCCTTAGAGCTATCGATGTTCTGAAGCACCAAGGAATATTCATCATAAGCTGAAACGATCTTTTCCAAGTCCTTGTATTCCTTAGTCAGCTTGGCATATTTTGCCATGTCGGTCATGGAATCAGGCAAAATGATCAATTGACCTACTTCTTCAAATCGTTCCTTTAGGGCTTGTAATTTATCGAGCATGGGTATTTCCTTCGCTGCGCAAAAGTACTGAAATTATTTTCTGAGGTGACAATAAAGTGACGTCCCTTGGTAAAACAAAAGAGCCTGACTTTGGCAATCAGGCTCTTTGAATTTAATCATCTAAAGTAATTACTCTACGGTAACTGATTTCGCCAAATTTCTCGGTTGATCCACATTACATCCTCTCATTACCGCAATATGGTAGGAGAATAGCTGAAGTGGAACTACCGCAACCAATGGCACAAACGCTTCGTGAACTTCTGGGATTTCAATCACGTGGTCGGCCATTGCTTTTACTTGGGTATCTCCTTCAGTAACAATAGCGATGACTTTCCCTTTTCTTGCCTTTACCTCCTGAATATTGCTGACTACTTTTTCATAGGAACTATCCTGAGTAGCAATGAAAATCACCGGCATTTCCTCGTCAATCAAGGCGATAGGTCCATGCTTCATTTCTGCGGCAGGGTACCCTTCTGCATGGATATAGGAAATTTCTTTCAACTTCAAGGCTCCTTCCAAAGCTACCGGGAAGTTATACCCACGGCCTAAGTAAAGCATGTTTCTAGCATCTTTGTATTCGGAAGAAACATACTTAACCAGTTCATTGGACTGCAACGCCTTTTCTACTTTCCCTGGGATAGCTGCCAATTCATGTAGCAATTGGATGTATCTGTTTTCTGGAAGAGTACCTCTTTGGTAACCCAGTTTCAAAGCCATCATGGCCAAAACTGAAATCTGCGCGGTAAAGGCTTTAGTAGAAGCCACTCCAATCTCAGGACCAGCGTGAGTGTAGGATCCAGCATGAGTTGCTCTAGGAATCGAAGAACCCACCACATTACAAACTCCAAAAATGGTTGCACCTCTAGACTTAGCTAATTCAATGGCGGCTAGCGTGTCAGCTGTTTCACCCGATTGAGAAATAGCGATTACAAAATCCTTTTCATTCACAACAGGATTTCTGTATCGGAATTCAGAGGCATATTCTACTTCTACCGGTACCCTGGCAAATTCTTCAAAAAGATATTCTGCCACTAGACCTGCATGCCAAGAGGTACCACATGCAGTGATGATTATCCGCTCAGCATTTTGGAATTTATTCATGTAATCCCGAAGACCCCCCAGTACAAGTCTTCCTGATTTTGCGTCAAGGCGACCTCTTAGACAGTCTGCAATAGACTTTGGCTGCTCATAAATTTCCTTGAGCATGAAGTGCTCATATCCTCCCTTTTCAATAGCCTCAAGCTCAAGTTCAAGCTGATTGATATAAGGATTGGTTTCTACGTTTTCTATGGTCTTAACCTGAAGAACACCTCCACGGATCACGGCAATCTCATAATCATCCAGATAAACCACCTTATTGGTGTATTCAATGATAGGTGTGGCGTCAGAGGCCAAGAAGTATTCATCTTCTCCTACCCCAATCACCAATGGAGATCCTTTTCTAGCGGCAATCAAAGTATCAGGCTCCTCCATATTGATCAAAACAATGGCATAAGCCCCTACCACTTTATGGAGAGCAAGGCGAAGTGCCTCTTCTAAAGAGCAGTTGTTGTGGGTATAGATATCCTCTATAAACTTGACAAATACTTCAGTATCTGTTTCGCTTTGGAATTTATAGCCCTTTTGAAGTAAATCTTTTTTCAATACCTCATAGTTTTCAATGATTCCGTTGTGAATCATTGCAAACCTTTCTGAGGCAGAATAATGAGGGTGAGCATTAATGTCATTTGGCTCACCGTGAGTTGCCCAGCGGGTATGACCAATTCCGATTTTGGAAGTAAGTTCCCCGTTCTCTTCAAGAAACTTTTCCAGCTCAGCTACCTTGCCTTTTTTCTTATAAACACTCAGACCTTTCTGATCAAGCAAGGCTACCCCAGCAGAATCATATCCTCTATACTCTAATCTGCGAAGTCCTTTGAGAATAATGGGCAAAGCTTCCTGCTGCCCTACGTACGCGACAATTCCACACATAATGAAAAATTCTTAAAAGTTGGTTTTTACTTCTGCAAAGAAACAGGTTTCGTGCCAAAATAAATAATCCACTTTCTTAAAAACAGAAAGTGGATTAGAGGTACTTTTTCGAAAACGATTGTTTACCTGGTTTTCGAATATATTATCTGAACCTTGATTTTATCTTTATTTACCTTAAACTGCCTGAGCGATCTCCTAAAATCAATTCCTGTGGTCGGAGTCTCCGCAAACAAAAGCCAATCCTGACGCTGAAGTTGATCTCGGTAGATAGCGTTGACGTGGGAAGTAATCCTTGTATTGTAGACCTTTGTCTCAGTATTGTAAGAAAGAATCGCTGAGGCAGCAAATAGATTATTCGGTACCATTTTCCCGTTCTCGTCTTCAATCACCTGAGGCTGCCCATCAGTGACGACGTGAAGCTCATTTTTCCCTGGCAAGGAACTTATCAAAACCCGATTATTAGAATCTATAAACTTCAACACCATTGAATTGATCGGGTTGTTGTCTTTATCCTGTTCCTCGATAGTCCCAATATTTAAATTGACTTGGTTGAAGGTAACTCTCGTAAGCGTATCCAAAAACGCATCAATCGGACTGGTGTCAATTTTCAAGGCCATGGCAAGAGCGGACTTCATTCCCACAATCTGACCAACATCGTAAGTTTTTCCTCGCTCTGTCACAATTGAAGTTGGAGTTCCGGAACGATCGGATTGAATTCCATTGAAACTTCTTGATGAAAACGTGGAAATAGTAAACTCTGAAGCAGATGTATCTCCGGCATAATGATAGTAGAAAGTCATGCTAGTCTCCCCGCCTAATGCTATACCCGCAGTAGTATTATCGCCCTTCCTTGCTTTCACTGCAAATCCAGGAAAATAGTCCCTGAATTGAAATAGAGTTTGGAATTGCCTTGAGTCACTCAGCTTAACGAACATTTCCTCTGCAAAAGACTCTTCCAATGGAAAAATCAAAGTTGTATCCTTTGTTTCACCAAAAACTACTTCTGTTGACGCAAGGGGTTGAGGGAGAAATGCCAGCTTATCAAAGTTGTAATATGCCGTATCTAAAATAGGCTCGCTCAAACGATGAACGGAATACAGCTTTGGTTCTTTGAGATCCGATCCATTAACACTTACAATATCAAGGCTAAAGAAAGAAGAATCATAGATAGCGTCATTTCTAGGCCTTTGTGCAGTAACATCCAAATACATTCTACTATATCCTGTAGCTTCTGTCACCCCAAAGAAGTCGTCTTCTTCGTGGCCAGCTATCAGTAAAGTAGAATTAGTCGTGCTAAATGAATCCAACAAGATCACATTGGCGTCAAGCTCAAACTCCTTATAGAAAACACCAATCTGGTTATTCCCTGGAGCAAGCTCAATGCCAACAGTAGAAGGATCACTACATGAACTGTTAAATAAAAGGATTGAAAACAGGGCCGAAATGGCCAGTTTAACCGGCGAGACTGGTATAAATGCCGTATAACTCTTCATGAGCTTGCTGCTCTTCTTCAATACTGATTTCAAACTTTTTGTCTTTTGAGAAATCCTCGATGAGTTGGTTTAATTCTGCAGAGACTTCACTTCCCTTCACCACCATATCGGCATATTCCATACCCATCTTGATGAATCCGGTGAAGTCTTTGGTCTTCAAAGGTGCTAAAATAGTGTCATCGATGTCCACCATCTTAACCTTGTTTAACAAATCGTCGCCAAAGGTATGGGAAAATCCATTGGAATAAATCCCAAATACGGTTTTGGTGTCTTTAAAAAGTGGATCATTCTTGTAAGTCGTCTTCAAATACATTGGAATAAGCGAAGTCATCCAATCATTGCAATGCACAATGTCCGGAGCCCAACCTAATTTTTTCACGGTCTCGATTACGCCTTTACAGAAAAATATTGCACGCTCATCATTGTCCTCATAGAACTTCTTTTGCTTGTCATGGAAGACGTGCTTTCTATGAAAATAATCCTCATTGTCTATGAAATAAACTTGCATTTTGGCATTAGGAATAGAAGCAACCTTAATCACCAAAGGCTTTTCTTCATCTCCTACCGCGATATTTATTCCTGAAAGTCTGACCACTTCGTGAAGTCGGTTTTTTCTTTCATTGATCAGCCCAAATCTGGGAACCAAAATACGGATTTCCATTCCCCTCTCTTGCATGGCTTGAGGGAGACTTCTTAAGAAATTGGCTACTTCGGATGTTTGTAAGAAAGGGTTGATTTCACTTGCAACGTAGAGGATACGTAGTTTGGACATACTATAGGGATTTTAATGAACGTGATAAACAACGGCAACAAAGGTAAGAAAAAAAAGCCTAAAACCATTGTTATTCTGGATATTAATCTAGTTTTGCGACAATTTAGCCGAAATCCTGCCCTACCAGTGATCCTTATTCATACACCGGCTGAGTGGAATCCGCTCTGGCTCAACCATCTTCAGAAAAATCATACTATCGGCCTGGTTCCCACCATGGGAGCGCTTCATCAAGGCCACTTGGATTTGGTGAAAAAATCTATTGAAAAAGCTGACATAACAGTCGTTTCCATTTTTGTAAATCCTACCCAGTTCAATAACCAGGATGATTTTGCAAAGTATCCCAATACACTGCAGGCTGATTTACAAATTCTGGAAAAGGCCGGAGTGGATTATGTTTTTTTACCTTCAGTAGAAACCATTTATCCAAGTCTTCCAAACCTAAAATTAGACTTTGGCGATCTTGAAAGAGTTCTGGAAGGGGAATTTAGGCCTGGACATTTCAATGGAGTTGGAATCGTAGTGAGTAAACTTTTTCATTTCATAAGGCCACATATCGCTTTTTTTGGGCAAAAGGATCTGCAGCAAGTGGCGATCATCAAGCGACTGGTTAATGATCTTTCTTTTCCTATTGAGCTGGAGGTAGTTCCTACACGAAGAGAAAAAGATGGCTTGGCGCTCTCTTCAAGAAATATGCGCTTAAGTCCAGAAGAAAGGCAAAATGCCTTAATTCTTTCCCGAAGCCTTGAAAAAGCAAAAGCCCGGCTTTTAGGCGGAAAAGTTTGGTCTGAGGTCCAAAAGGAAATTATGGCAGATTTCGAAAACTTGGAATCCTCAAAACTTGAGTATTTTGCTCTGGTCCATCCCGAAACTTTTGAGTTGATCCAGAATTTTAGTCCTGAAGAAAAATCTTCGATCTGTGTGGCAGCCTTTATCGGAGAAATCCGTTTAATCGACAACCTCCCGATAATTCCTTAATTTCGCGGCGGAAAAACTAAACCAATGCAAATCCAAGTATTAAAATCAAAAATCCACCGGGTAAAAATTACCCAGGCGGAACTCCATTATGTTGGGTCTATTACCATTGATGAAGATTTGATGGATGCCGCCCAGCTCATTGAAAATGAAAAAGTGCAAGTAGTCAATGTGAACAACGGTGAGCGACTTGAAACTTATGTAATCAAGGGGGAGCGGGGAAGTGGTCAAGTTTGCCTAAATGGCCCAGCTGCTCGAAAAGCTGCTGTTGGAGATGTGGTAATCATCATTTCCTATGCAGGAATGGAACTCGAGGAAGCTAAAAAGTATAAACCTGTACTTATTTTTCCAGACGATAGAAATAAGCTGATTTAATGAATCCCAAGCTAAAACAAAGCATCCAGGTAGTTATTTCTTTAGGCATAGCTGTCTGGATTTTTTGGCTTTTATATCGAGATATTGAATTCAACAGTTTGCTTGAGCAAATCAAATCGAGCAATTGGCTGTGGATTTTTATCTCTTTGGCAATTGCCTGGACAGGTTATTGGATTCGAGGCTGGAGATGGTCTTTACTTATTCAAAGCAAAGAGGGAGCAAAAGTCTCCCCAAATAGAGCTTACCATGCCGTAATGGTTGGCTATTTGGTAAACATGCTTGTCCCTAGAGCAGGTGAGGTAGCCAGATGTGGAGTGCTCAGTAAAACAAATGGAATTTCTATCGGGCATCTTCTTGGTACCGTTTTGCTGGAAAGAAGCATTGATCTTTTATTCCTGATTTCGACCATTTTCTTAGCATTTTTGGTAGAAAACCAACTTTTCCTTTCTCTCGCAGGAGAATTGGTGGATTTGGAAAGTTTGGGACAAAAAGTAGTAGAAAACCTACCTCTTGCTCTTGGAGGATTGGCGGTACTCATTCTATTTCTTTATTTCCTGTTTAGAAAATTCCGAAGCCATGGACTGGTCAATAAGCTTCAGGAATTTTTCAGACAAATGTTTACAGGGTTAAAATCAATTCAGACCCTTTCGAATCCTATTGGATTTTGGGCCAGTTCCTTTGTCATTTGGATAATTTACTTTTTAACCATGTATACCGTTTCTCTGGGAATTCAAAGTACTGCCAATTTGACTCCCGGCGAGGTTCTTTTAGTCATGGTAATGGGAAGTATTGGCATGGTTGCCCCTGTTCAAGGCGGTATTGGCACCTTTCACGCACTAGTGGCTTACATTTTGATCCAATTTGGTGTCTCTGAATCTGACGGAAAAATCTTCGCAGCCATCATCCACGGAACCCAAGTAATCTTGGTATTGATGGTTGGTTTGATCTCCTGGATTCTGATGATGAGAATTCCAACTTGGAATAAACCTATCAAGGATTAACTTCGTATTCACACCCAGTTAAACAATTAAAAAAATGATCATTCTAATCGTAGTAGTATTTGCGATTCTTGGATTTGTAGTCAGCAGCAGGCTGAAAAGCAAATTCAGAAAATATTCTCAAACTCCTCTTGAAGCTAATTTATCCGGGGCTGAGATCGCTAAGCTTATGCTTGCAGACCACAATATTCAAGACGTCCAAGTAATCTGTGTTGAGGGACAGTTGACAGACCATTACAATCCTATGAACAAAACGGTGAACCTTTCACCTGATGTTTATTATGGAAGAAATGCTGCAGCTACCGCTGTTGCAGCTCACGAATGCGGTCACGCCGTTCAGCACGCCAGATCTTATGCCTGGTTAAATTTGAGATCAGCCATGGTGCCTGTTCAAAACATTTCAGGCAAAATTTTGAACGTTGTGCTGATTGCTTCTCTTTTCGGAGGTTTCGCTCTTGGCCTACCAGTTCCAATTATTGGATACATAGTGGTGGGGTCCTACGGAGTCATGACCTTATTTACCTTAGTGACACTTCCTGTAGAATTTGATGCATCAAATCGGGCTTTGGCCTGGGTGCAAAACCGAAACATTGTGACCAAGCCTGAATATGAGATGTCTAAGGATGCCCTGAAATGGGCTGCAATGACCTATGTGGTTGCGGCTTTAGCTTCTTTGGCGACTTTGGCCTACTACATATTTGTTTTCTTCGGAAATCGGGATTGATTCAAATCAAAATAATATTTGCAAAGGGACAAGTTTTTGTCCCTTTTCTTTTTTTGACCTATTTTTCTGACTGAAATTAAACCCAAAAATTTTGTTACCCTTATGAATTTCCAATTGACAGAAGAGCATCAGGCAGTACGGGATGCAGCGAGAGAATTTGCACAAAGTGAATTACTTCCAGGTGTAATTGAGCGAGATACTGAAGCTAAATTCCCCTATGAACAAGTAAAGAAAATGGGCGAGCTTGGCTTTATGGGCATGATGGTCGACCCAAAATACAATGGCGGAGGAATGGATACCATTTCCTATGCAATTGCCATGGAGGAAATCTCTAAAGTGGATGCCTCAGCTTCTGTTTGTATGTCTGTTAACAATTCATTGGTTTTATGGGGCTTGGAAAAATATGGCACCGAGGCTCAAAGAGAAAAATATATTCCAAAACTAGCCACAGGAGAAATTATTGGGGCTTTTTGCCTTTCAGAACCAGAGGCCGGATCTGACGCTACCTCCCAGAGAACAACCGCTGAGTTAAATGGTGATCATTATATCCTTAACGGCACAAAAAACTGGATCACTAACGGAGGAAATGCCAGCGTTTACTTAGTGATTGCACAGACAGACCCATCCAAAGGCCACAAAGGAATTTCAGTTTTTATTGTAGAAAAAGGCTGGGACGGATTCGTAATCGGCAAAAAGGAGGACAAACTAGGAATCAGAGGTTCTGATACGCACTCTTTGATGTTCACGGATGTAAAAGTTCCTGTTGAAAACAGAATTGGCGAGGAAGGATTCGGATTTACTTTCGCTATGGAAACCCTAAATGGAGGAAGAATAGGCATTGCGGCACAAGCTTTGGGAATTGCAGCTGGAGCCTATGAACTCGCCTTAGCTTACTCTAAAGAAAGAAAAGCCTTCGGAAAACCAATCAGTCAGCATCAAGCCATCCAATTTAAATTAGCCGACATGGCTACTCAAATTGAAGCGGCTAGACTCTTGGTTTACAAAGCAGCCTGGCTAAAAGATCAAGGCGAAGATTATGCCCATGCCTCTGCAATGGCTAAATTATATGCTTCGGAAGTAGCGATGAACGTAACCGTTGAGGCAGTTCAAGTTCACGGTGGATACGGATACGTTAAAGAATACCATGTAGAACGATTGATGCGTGATGCAAAAATTACACAGATCTATGAGGGAACTTCTGAAATCCAAAAAATTGTGATTGCAAGAGGAATTCTACGATAAAAATAATTCCAACTTTAAGGGTATAATTACAAGAAATTATACCCTTATTTTATATTTTTAGCCTTATATATAAAATATTCCAGTTCCACTGGGGAAAAGTCATATTTTTAGATCCAACCTAGCATTTCTCATGGATTACTACAACAAAATCATTGAATCCGTACACGTCAGATTTTTAAAAGGCAACAACTTCAAAGTTGAAAAGCCGGTTAGCGTGGTCAATTATCAAGAAAACGAAAACGGCCTGATCCTTTTGCATCATGGCACCCTAAAATTTGGCGATGATCAAGAGCTAGTCAATGAAGGGGAAGTTTTATTTCTGCCCAAAGGACGAAAAACTCAATTGACTCTAGGAGCAGGAAACAAAAAGGCAGACTTAGACTTTGAACAGTTTTCAGACAACAAAAGAAAATACC
Organism: Algoriphagus boseongensis; assembly: GCF_004362805.1. Classification (GTDB taxonomy): domain Bacteria; phylum Bacteroidota; class Bacteroidia; order Cytophagales; family Cyclobacteriaceae; genus Algoriphagus; species Algoriphagus boseongensis. The sequence goes on along the minus strand of NZ_SNYF01000006.1, from coordinate 453,569 downwards.
TTCAAAGCATCAGTTTCAAGGACATCAAAACTACGGAAGAAGACTGCATTTCTTTGGTGAATTTTGAATCCAAAGTATTTGATGTAGTCAACTTTTTCAATTCTCTGGATATTCCTCCTTTTATCATTCGCTTCAATGATCGGGTAGCAGTATTAATCGAAGACATTGTCAAAGAGTTAGAAAATGGAACCGTTGGAAAAGAGCGGGTTCTTAAATCTCTCACAGAGATTTTGATGATCGAACTTCTTCGACACATTCTAAAAAACAGACTGTTTACCGAGGAGCTTTCTACCAACGCAACCTATTTTAAGGATCCTAGATTGATTGATTTGTTTAATTACATCAAGACAAATTTGAATGGTGACCTTTCCAATAAAGTCTTAGCTAAAGTGGCGAATGTATCAGAAGACTACGTGGGTCAGTATTTCAAAATGCTTACTGGAATCAACCCACAAGATTACATTGAATACCAGCGAATGGAAGCTGCGGTTGACCTGTTAAGAACTTCCAAAAAATCAATTCGGGATATCGGAAAAGAGGTGGGCTACAAAGACACCGCTTATTTCTGCAGAAGATTTAAAATGATGTATGGTGTTCCCGCAGGAAAAATGAGAAGACGAGAGTCCCTAATTAATATTCAATGAGTGGTTGTACCACTTCTTCAAATTCAAGACCTCGGCCAAAAAACCGGGGTCTTTTTCTATCCCGTTTCCTATTACCACCAAGTCTGCTCCTCCCTCAAAGGCCAAATTAACTTTATTTTTAGAATCTAGACCTCCTCCAACCAAGAGTGGGCTTTTCGTTTTCAGCTTGACCTCAGCGATCACTTCAGAATGGACAGGCAGACTTGCCCCACTTCCTGCATCAAGGAAAAAATACTTCATACCCATTAGCTTTCCTGCCAAGGCGGTTTTTGCGACCAGAGCTTTCTGAGAATTCAAAAGAGGCAAGGTTTGACTAACCGAATGCACACTTAGAATCTCTCCTTCATTGACCAACAAATATCCTGTCGGTAAAACTTCAAGATTGGATTGGCTTACTTCCTCAGCGGCTTTTACTTGTTGCCCGATCAGGTATTCAGGATTTCTCCCAGAAATAAGAGATAAAAACAAAATCGCGTCGGCCTCTGGATAAACCTGCAGATAAGACCCGGGGAAAATACAAATCGGGATATTCCCTGCCCAAAATTTAAGCTCCTGGATTAGATTTCTGATTTGGGGAATTTCCGAAGCACTACCCCCAATAAAAATAAGATCCAAGTCCAAGCCACTTAGCTGTGGCAACAAACTTGGATCAACTCCTTTTTCCGGATCAATCAACCAAGCAATTCCTTTCTGGCCAGATTGGTGAAGGTATTGAAGATGTTCACCTATTTTACTCACTCTTTGGTTCTTCTTCTTGGGGAGTAAATAATGCGCTGTAAATTTTATCCTTAGCAAGTGCGAGTCCCAAAATGACTAATCGCTGAGAAAGAGAAGGCCAAAAAGAGGATTTTTTGGATTCTGTCAGGCGCTTCTTTATATCATTAGTCAGAAGGCCCTCTTTTTCCAAAACCTCGATAGCATGCTCTGTAGTCTCTTGCTTTTTCTTTCGGGTGGTTCTTACTATCGCGTAAGTCAAAAGAGCTCCAGCTCCCACTACAGCAGCCACTTTCAACCAATCTTCGGATTCCTTTTTCAAGATTTCCAACTGCTTAGCCAAAGTCTGCTCAAGCTCTTCGGATTGTTTTTCAAGTTCCTTACTCATCTCCTGATTCTTTATTTTTCTTAATTCTTCGGAAGATAAAGTTATTCAATGCAGTTCCAGTTTTCTCTTGAAGTCTGAGCGAATCCCTGCTAACATATAAAATCAAAACCAACATCAGGTACACCAAAGCAACTATCAAAAAACCCAAATATGGGCTTTTGGTAACCTGGCTTAGGAAAAAAGCTACTGAAAGTGAAATAAAAATGAATGACATGAATATCATGCTACCCATGATGATCAAGAGGATCATTCGGGACAGGATCGTCAGAAACTCTTCCTGGATTTCTTGCTTGACCATTCCAATCCGGGTCTCAACGATCCCTTTCAGGGTTTGGACTATTTCACCAATTTTTAACATAAAAGGACTTTCAATGCGACAAAATATCTCTTCGAATATACTGCAAAACCAAGGAGCAAAAAAATTAGAGCTGAACTGTCCCCTCTTCTTCTTGATAGAATTTGTATCGAAGTACCAATTCAAGAGCCATCAAAATCGCCTGATTGATGGGAAATTGCTTGCTTAAATTCTCGTCTATTTCATTGAGCTGAGTATACCAAGCTGGCGCAAAAGGTACTTCCATCCCGGAATTTATTTTTTCGTTTACTTTTAGAAAATTCTCCGCCTTTTCCTCTTTCAGGATTTTGCAGGTAATTAATTCCTTTATTCCTGTTTTGTTATTCTTTCGAATAGACGTGCCAAACAACCTACAAATCAACCCTCTGTATTGATAATTCCCGCAAAACCCCTTTTTGTCATCCTCTTTTTGGGATCTGTAAACAATGCAGTTTCCGGGAGTTTCTTCCATGGCTAATTGATTGGCAATTTCTTCTGCCAAGCCCTTATCATATAAATCAAATGCCAAAGGCAAAAACTCTAAAGGAGAAGCGGGAATCTTTGGATTGGAACAGCAAAATCCGCAACCGGAAATGCATCCCATGCCACCCTCCTTCTGAAAAGTCTTGGACTCCTCCTCCAGCTCTTTGAACAACGCTACCACCAAACGGGACTTTTCTACCAAATTCATCTTATCAAATTAAAAGCTAGCAAAATTAGACCCGAGATAGAGTTAAAAATCCTGAGCAAGGAAGATTTTTTTCTGTTGATATACAGGTATTTACAGGATATTCCTACAAACTCCTGTCTATTTACTCCACAGAATCGTTTTTTTGATAGACAAACTGTTTTGCATATGAGCCATATTGATGAAAAAAATTCTGAAGATAGAATCAGAAGAGCTTTTGAAGAAAGAGATTGGAACGAGATAAAAAGCGAAAACTCCTGGGCAATTTTTAAAATTATGTCCGAGTTCGTGGAAGGATTTGAAAAATTGGCCAAGATCGGTCCATGTGTTTCAATTTTCGGTTCTGCCAGAACTCCAAGAGATCATGAATATTATCAAATGGCAGAGGAAATCGCCGCAAAACTGGTTCGTCATGGCTACGGAGTCATCACAGGTGGTGGTCCGGGTATTATGGAAGCAGGTAACAAAGGAGCCTACTCTGAAGGAGGAAAGTCGGTAGGTTTGAATATTCAGCTTCCCTTTGAGCAGTTCAATAATATCTATATTGACCGGGACAAGCTCTTAACTTTTGATTACTTCTTTGTAAGAAAGGTCATGTTTATCAAGTATGCACAAGGGTTCGTAGTTCTCCCAGGTGGCTTTGGCACCTTGGACGAATTCTTTGAAGCACTTACGCTTATCCAAACCAATAAAATTGCCCGGTTTCCCATCGTGCTTGTAGGAAAAGATTATTGGGGAGGGTTAGTCGACTGGATCAAGAAAACTCTTTTAAAAGGAGACCCGAACTACATCAGTGAGTCAGATTTGGAATTATTTTCTGTGGTGGATAATGCCACAGACGCCGTAAAAGTGATTGATGAGTTTTATAGCAAGTACCTTCTTAGTCCGAATTTTTAATCAAATGGACAAATTGAAAATCATCCTTCTTTTTGCACTTCTGGTAGTCGGAGCAAATTCTGTTTTTGCTCAATCCGAATCAAAAACCTCTCCGGTGATTATTACCTTGGATGGTCCTACTCGGAGCATTGAAGAAATTAATCCATTGGTCATACTTTCTTCCGATGAATATCAAGGCCGATTCCGCTTCGATATTTTAAAACAGACCAAAATTAATCCAGAAACTATCGATAGTATGAATGTAATAAGAGGTGAGGAAGCTATTAAGCAATTCGGAGAGTTTGGAAAAAATGGAGCTATTCAGATTTACCTAAAAGAAAACACCTACAAGGATCTTCCTAAGGAGATTCAGAAATTGATGGTAAAAATCAAGGAATAGTTTAGCTGGCTTTTAGCTTTAGCTCGCCCTGACGCTTTACTACTTTCAACTCGAAATATTGATTGATGAAGGCCTTGCAGTGGTTTTCAGCCCATTCAGCACGGGATTCAGTATCATACAAAAGAGTCATTCTAAGCATAGTTTTCACATACTGCTCATGCTGACCTAGCTTTTTTACCCAATCGATAAAACTGGCCTCCCACTCTTCCTTGAATTTGTCGAAATGGCTTCTGCCGTCAAAAAGTAACTCCAATTGATTATCCCCGTTTTTGTACCGATAAATCCCGCAAAGCTGACGGTAAATCATTCGGATTCTCTCATAAGGAAAATCGAAGCTGTCCAAGATTTTCGCGTAGGTTTCATCCATCAACTGAAGCGGATTATACAAATAGGTATAAGAACGTTTGAGCTCATATACCATTTGATCCAAAAGCTCCTCCTCCAAGGCAAACTGAGCTTGCCTTAGAATGTAATTTTTATCCAATGGAAAAAGCTTATCAATCATAGAATCAACAGGGTTGGAGCAAAAATACAATTATTCCTTAAAGATCGAAGCCTAAACGGCCTGTCAAGTTTCTCAGAATTGGAAAAGATTACCAATCGGAAGGTCTTCGGGCTTGGTAAGCAGCCATTTGGTCCAGAATATCCACCGGGTCATCGGATACTATCAAAAGTTCTTCTTGCTCAGGATACAAAAACCCTTCCTCCATCGCATGATTTAAAAAGTCAATCAGCTTATCGTAATATCCATTGACATTGTAAAGAGCCAAAGGCTTTTGGATATAGTGCAATTGATTTAAGGTCATGATTTCAAAAAGTTCTTCCAAAGTTCCAATGCCACCCGGCATGGCGATAAATGCATCTCCCCGCTCTGCCATTAGCCATTTTCGATCCCTCATGGTCTCCACGATCACCAATTCGGTACATCCTTTATGTGCTACCTCCCGATCCACCAGCTTTTGGGGAATAATTCCCAAAACTTCTTTTCCTGCAGCCAGCATTTCGTCAGCAATCACACCCATCAGTCCAACTCTTCCGGCACCGTAAACTAAGGATAAATCTCTTTTGATCATTTCCTGAGCCAATGCCCTGACCGCAGATTCATACACACTGCTATTTCCTTTTTTCGAGCCGCAATAAATGGTTATCTTTTTCATAGCCTGAAATTAAAAATTATTCTAAGTCCGAAATTCTTCAGCCCGGCATTAATTCTGAGAAACTAATTTTTGAACCTGTATTTTAGCTCTATGAAAATTTGCTTCGCCACCAATAATTCCAAAAAAATAGAAGAGGTCAAAGCCGCCTTGGGTTCAGCCTACCAGATCGTTTCCTTGCAGGAAATTGGCTGCTATGAGGAACTTCCAGAAACCGGGGACACCCTAGATCATAATGCTTTTCAAAAGGCGAGGTATGTAAAAGAAAATTATGGAGTAGACTGTTTCGCAGATGACACTGGCTTGGAGGTGGATGCATTGGATGGCGCCCCTGGAGTCTATTCAGGCCGATTTGCTGGAGAACCTAGAAGCGATGAGCGAAATATAGACTTATTGCTTTCTAAAATGCAGGGAGAAAAAAACAGATCAGCCAGATTCAGAACGGTCATCGCATTACTATTAAATGAAAAGGAATACAGCTTTGCGGGAGTTGCTGAAGGAGAAATTTTAGAAAGTCGGATTGGTTCCGGAGGGTTTGGATATGATCCTATTTTCAGACCAAATGGCTATGAGAAAACCTTTGCTGAATTAAGCCTCACGGAAAAAAATCAGATCAGCCATCGAGGAAAAGCAGTAAAAGCTTTGATTAATTTTTTGAACCAAAGAAAATTCTGAGCTCAAGCCAAAAAAGAATTAACTTTGACCCCCATGAAGAAGCCATTCATCGTCGGGATAACTGGAGGATCAGCCTCTGGAAAAACATTGTTCTTGGAGCGATTGCTCAGCAGTTTTGAACCTGGCGAAGTTTGTCTCATTTCTCAGGATAATTATTACAAGCCAAGGCATTTACAGCCGGTGGATGCACAGGGAGTGCACAATTTTGATACCCCACAAAGTATCGACTTCGAACAATACGCTGCTGATATCCGCAAAATCCAAAACGGAGAGACCGTCTATCGGGAAGAATATACCTTCAACAACGCGGCCAAGAAACCGAAAATGCTCACTTTCCCATCTGCACCTGTGATCGTGGTGGAAGGAATTTTTGTGCTTTACTATCCCGAATTAGCAGAACTCTTGGATCTAAAGGTCTTTATCGACGCTAAGGATCACATCAAACTCAAGCGTAGGATCATCCGGGATAAAGTAGAGCGGGGGTACGATTTAGATGATGTTTTGTATCGCTACGAAATGCACGTGATGCCCACCTACGAGAAATACATCAAACCATTTAAGAATGATGCGGATTTGATTGTCCCCAACAATTCGAGTTTTGAAAGGGCCTTGGATGTCATCCGAACCTACCTCAGAGCCAAATCAGGCAGGTAATCCAAAAATTTTCAGCAAAAAGGCTTGAATATCAAATATTGCCTATATTTGCCGCGCATGAAAAAGACCACAAACAACACAAATCTATGGAGACAGCGACTGACTTTGTTGCTGGCGATATTGTTTTGTTTGTTCATTTCCAGTGCTGAATATTATCCTCAGGGAGAAGAACCCATCAAAACTGAACAAAAGTCTGATGCCCCTGCACAATCTGTAATCAAAGTTGCAGTAGATGCGGTAGTTCCTTTTGCGCTTCAAGTGGTTCACACCGTTTTCTACCTGATTTATGAGATTTTTAGCTTTGAAATAAAGCTTCCTTCTTTACAGGCCGTTGACGCCTCCATCCCCATTTCTTGGGTTGAAATTCTTTTCGAAAGGATCATTTCTACCAAAGGACCTTAAGGAAAACTTCATTTTCCTTTCCTAACCCTCTTCCCAAAAGGAAGACCCTCAATCGTATTTCTTAACAATCAATTTAATTTCTAATTCCTTATGCAAAACAAAGGTATCATTGTGTTTTTGACAGTGGTGATTACAGCGCTTTGTCTGTATTACTTGTCATTCACATTCGTATCCAATAGCGTTCAGCAAAAAGCAACCGCTTATGCTACAGACGCTTCCGGCAATATCGACTTTGCCCAAAGAAGAGCTTATCTCGACTCTGTGTGGAGACAGCCAGTTTACAATTTCTTAGGTGCTGATTATACCTACCAGGAAGTAAAAGAAACCGAGCTTGGACTTGGACTTGACCTTCAGGGTGGTATGCACGTGACTTTGGAAGTTTCTCCGGTAGAAATCGTCAAAGGAATCGCCGGTAATCCTAGAGATGAGGCTTTCAATAAGTCTGTTGACGAGGCAAGAGAAGAAGCTAAAACTTCCAATTCAAGATTTGTGGATTTGTTTTACTCTGCTTGGCAGAGAAACAACCCAGGAAAAAGCCTAAGCAGCATTTTCGCTACTGCAGCTAACAGAGGAAGAATTTCTTTGGAGTCTTCAGATTCTGAAATCTTGGACATCATCAATACTGAAGTTGAAAATGCGATCGACAGATCTTTCAACATTTTGAGAACTCGTATTGACCGATTCGGAACTTCTCAACCAAACATTCAGAGAATTGCAGGTTCTGGAAGAATTCAAATCGAATTACCAGGTGTGGACAATCAAGAGCGAGTAAGAAACTTGCTTCAGGGAGTTGCCAAACTTCAATTCTGGGAAGTATTGGAATTGAACGAATATGGAGGATCTATTGAAGCCATCAACTCAGCTTGGGTTGCTGATCAAAAAGCCAGCACAACTCCAGCAGACACCACTTCTACTGAAAACCTTTCTATGGAAGATTCCCTGAAGAATGCTTTGGAAAAGCAACTTCAGGAGCTTGATCCAATGAATCAATCCCTCGATGTTTCTCCTGTCATCAGCCTAATGAAGGCCAATTACGGCCTGGTTTACGATGTAAGAGACACGGTGATTGTAAACAGAATTTTGAAAAATGAGCGTTATGCCTCATTCCTTCCAAGAGACTTGAAACTTCTTTGGGGTGTAAAACCAACCAAAGCAGAAGATGGAACTGAGATCCTTGAGCTTTATGCAATCAAAACAACCAGAGGATCTGACCAAGCTCCTTTGGAAGGTGATGTAGTAACTGACGCAAGACAAACTTTGGATCAGACTTCTCGTCCTGCAGTTTCCATGCAGATGAATGCAGAAGGTGCCAGAAAATGGAGAAATCTTACGTCAGAAAATATCGGCCGTAGAATCGCCGTGGTTTTGGATGACTATGTGTATACTGCTCCGGTTGTAAACGGTGAAATTCCAAGTGGTCAGTCTGAAATCTCCGGTAACTTCACCTTGTTGGAAGCACAGGATTTGGCTAATATCCTGAAGTCAGGTTCTCTTCCTGCTCCTACTCAAATCGTAGAAGAAAGCATCATCGGCCCAACTTTGGGTAAAGAAGCGCAAAGCCAAGGTATCATTTCCATGATCGCCGGTTTGGTTTTGGTGGTATTGTTTATGGTTGCTTACTACTCTAAAGGTGGTTTGGTAGCTATTGCCGCTTTGGTATTCAACGTATTCTTCATCTTGGGAATCTTGGCTCAGTTAGGGGCTGCTCTGACTTTGCCTGGTATCGCAGGTATTGTATTGACCATTGGTATGTCCATTGACGCCAATGTGTTGATCTTTGAACGTATCAAAGAAGAACTTCGAAATGGAGTTGGCCTAATGGCTGCAATCAATGCAGGTTATAGCAAAGCATTCTCTGCGATCTTGGATGGTAACGTAACTACCTTCTTGACTGGAGCCATTCTATATGCTTTAGGTCAGGGACCAATCAAAGGATTTGCGATCGTATTGATGATCGGTATTGCTTGTTCTTTCTTCTCTGCGGTATTCATTACCCGAGTGATCATCTCTTGGATGACCAAAAAAGGAGACAAGAGCTCAATCAATTTCTCAGCTCCTTTTGCGAAGAATGCTCTTTCAAGCTTGAATATTGACTTCTTGGGTAAGCGTAAAATCGCTTACTTGATTTCTTCTTCAATCATCGTTCTTGGTTTGGCTATCGCAGCCTTCAACGGATTGAAATTCGGCGTAGACTTCACCGGTGGACGTTCGTATATCGTTGCCTTCAATGAGCCAGTTGTTCCTTCTGACTTGAAGGTAGGTTTGGATGGAGAATTTGACGGTTCTGTAGAAGTAAAAACCTACGGCGCAAATAACATCCTCAAAGTGACTACTTCTTACCTGATCAACGAAGATGACGATGCTTCAAATAAGGAAGTAGAAACTAAGGTGAAAGAAGGAATTGCTAACGTGACCGGCTTCTCCTACAATGAAAACGCTGAATTGATTGGAGCGAACCAATTCTCTATCACAGGTTCATCTAAAGTGGGTGCTACAGTGGCTGATGACATCAAGGCTTCTTCTGCCGAAGCGATGATCGCTGCACTGATTGCCATCTTCTTGTATATCTTGTTGAGATTCCGCAAGTGGCAATTCTCCTTGGGATCAATCGTAGCCTTGGTTCACGATACCCTGTTTGTAATTGCTGCATTTGCCATTGCCAGTGCCTTGGGAGCTACCTTTGAAATTGACCAGGTATTCATCGCAGCGGTCTTGACCGTGATTGGTTATTCAATCAACGATACTGTGATCGTATTTGACCGTATCCGGGAAAACATCGAAAACAGAGGAACTCATAAACTGGTGAGAGTATTCAACGATGCCATCAACCAGACGCTGGGAAGAACCTTGATCACTTCATTTACTACTTTGATCGTGGTTATGGTCCTCTTGTTCTTTGGTGGTGAGGTATTGAGAGGTTTTGCTTTTGCCTTGTTCGTAGGAATTACGGTCGGAACCTATTCATCCATTTACATCGCTACACCAATTGTAGTTGACTTGATGAAAAAGGAAATCGAAAGTGAAAACCAAGCTAAAGACGTTAAGAAAACAGCTTAATACAGCCAATAACTAAATGAAAGGAGCGGGAAATCATCTCGCTCCTTTTCTTTTTTAAGGTTACTCTAAATCCATATATTAGGCCTTGATTTTATTTAATGTGCTTTTTAAAGAAACCTAAACTCTTATGAAAATTTCAAAGGAAGACTTTGACCAAATGAAAGCCAAGTATGACAAAGAAGTCAAAAAGGGCAAACCTGCCAAAGACAAAAACGGCAAAGACAAAACAGACCAAACCAATTGGATTTTTTTTGACAGAGAAACTTTGGAAGGCCTTCTCGCCAAAGCTGACAAGGATCCCAAAAAGGGAGGAATTCAGTTTTACATCACAGAGTATACCGAAGAAGTGGCTAAAAAATATTATCCAGATAATGTAGAACAAGTGACAGGATCCCTTACCCTAGCCATGAGACCTGCCAATGTGGAAAATGAATCAATTACTCCTCTAATCGAAGAAGGTGGGGACAACTATGCAAATAATGGAAGAATGTGTCCCCCATTCTGTCAACCAGAACCCACTGGAGTTTAATAATGGATAGTAGATTTTTTCAGGCATTTGTAGACTGGTATTTGATTTCAATTGATATCTTATTTGTACTGGGATTCATTTATTTCTTTAAACTTCCAAAGGATAAAAGAGCCAATAGTTTCTATTGGCTCCCTTTTTTGATTTTAACTTTTACTTTTATCTATGAAAACTTTGGTGCTTACACCAATTACAATTTTGAGTTTAAGGCGAGAGTCAATGCATTTTTAGGGAATACTGAATTTCCAAATTACAACCTGTGGCTTTACAATATTGCCAATAAGCAGATAAAGACTATTCTTTACCTTTTTTTGATAAAAACTTGGCTTGAGCCTCCCAAAAAAAGAATTATCAACTGGATGATTATTGGCTTTTTAATTATAACTCAGTTTTTGCAATTCTCAGGGATTGAGCCTATTTATTTAAACCAACCAATCATTTTTGCGATCGGAGCAAATATGGTCCTAGTAGCCAGCGGGCTTTATTTCATGGGCATGATGACTAATGAAAAATACTTGGCTACCAACCCTTTACGATTACTTTCTTTTTGGATGATGACCTTTATGCTTTTCACCTATTCACTGACCTACATCGCTTCGGTTTCGCTGACATATCTCTATACTAACTATCCTACTCTTGTAATTTCTCTTTTTCAAATTGATTTAGCCATGGGGATTTTGAATAAATTAATTCTAATTATGGCAATTGCCTCTCCGAAATTTCCAAACCTTTTCGAGGAAGAACCCATTTTTGATACCAACGAAAGTCTTGATATTCAAAGCAGTTTATAATGATTGATTTAAAAGGAGCTCAGCAGCTTCCTACTACATTTGATAAAGAAGCATTCTATGAATCCAACTGAAGATCAGATTTACGTCATCATTTTCAGTACACTTTTCCTTGGGGGATTGATGTCTACTTTCGTTGTGGCGATGGTCTTTATCCATCGGCAGCGTCAGGCTCAAAACCGTCAGAAAATGGACCAGATCAAGTCGGAGCACGAGAAGACTCTCCTGAATATCGAAAACGAAATTCAGCAAGACACCCTTTCTCAAGTGGGCAGGGAATTGCATGACAATATTGGGCAGCTCCTTTCCTTGGCAAAACTTTATCTCAACTCCGCCAAACCGGAAAAACAGGCAGAAGGCAAAGAATACCTCAACCAGATCATTCAAGAAGTCCGGGGTCTTTCAAAATCCTTGAATCTGGACTGGGTAGAATCTATAAGACTGGAAGAATTCATCGGACAGCAGCTCGAGAAAATCAAATCTACAGAACACTGCGATACCAAATTGGAAGCAATTGAAAGCTTTGGTTCCTTTCCAAAAGACCAAAAGTTGGTTTTAATTCGCGTGATTCAAGAATGTCTTAACAATACGCTAAAACATGCCAACCCGAATCTGATTGAGATCAAACTTTTGAAAGAAAAAGGGATCAGAAAAATTCAGATTATAGATGATGGAAAAGGGTTTGATACAAGAGAAGCAAGCAACGGAAGCGGAATGTTTAATCTGAAAAAGAGGATGGAAACTATAGGAGGAAAATTTTCCCTATCCTCCGAAATTGGAAAAGGTACACGAATAGAATTATTATTACCAGATTAGAATAAGAGTCCAATTTTCAAGAAAACTCGAATAGAGTTTTTTCCCTTATTCTAAAACTAAAGCCATCCCTTGAAAAAGATTGTACAGGTCGAAGACTACAAACATTTTGCTAAAAAGCACTCGAAAGATTGATCAAGATGAACGAAGAGTTGATATATGCATTAGATGAAACTATTTTATAATAAAAGAAGGATATTTTCTCCATGGTTTAAATAAATATAAAAGTGATTCAGGATTTTTTTTCCAGAATAGAAAATAATCTCTATGTGGAGATTTTAGCTGGATTAGGGCCAATAGTTATTTCCGTTTTTCTTTTTTTATCAAAAGAGAAGAAGAGGCAAATAGATTTATCCCTGCTTTTTTCCTTTGTGGTGCTTGTGTACTTCTATGAATTTCTGGCAATTTACGTCTTGGTAGACAAGCAATTCAACGCTTCTGTTCACCAGTTAATCGGAGATACAGATTTTAAAGGCTGGAACCTTTGGGTTACCAATTTCTTCAACTTCCACCTTTCCAAAATCCTCCTCCTTATATACTTGCACCAATTGATTTATTCACAAACCAAAAAAAGGATTATTCTGGTATTAATCTGGACGTTTGTTGCAGTTTGTACAATTGTGCAAGTATTTGGATGGTATCCACTTTACGATTTTCAGCCTCCAATTTATTTTCTCGGCAATGCCTCCCTAATCTTCGGATGCGGGCTCTATTTCATTGATGTAATATCTGAAGAAAAACATTTAGAAGTAGATCTGATTAAAAACTGGAATTTCTGGATCGTCACGCTGATCCTTTTTCAAAGCGCCTTATCCTTCCTTTCCGATATCGCATTTGATTACCTTGTTTTTAATGACTTGGATCTTTATTTCTTTTTCAATTACATTTCAATGGTCCTCTACCTTTTGTTGTTCATTTTTATTGGCCTTTATTTCTTTCTCGAAGTGCGGAAATCAAAAAACAAATTAATCCAGAATGCAGCCTGAAGCCAATCAATTTACTTTTCTGCTTTTCTCTGGGGCTTTTTTAGCTGTCCTTATGGGGACCTTTGTAGTAGCCATGGTAGTCCTCCACCGACAGCGACAGATCCAAAACAGGGAAAGGATTGAGAAATTAAAAACTGAATATGAAAAGACTCTATTGAATATCGAAAACGAAATCCAGCAGGACACACTTTCCCATGTTGGCAGGGAATTGCATGACAATATTGGGCAGCTCCTATCCTTAGCCAAACTTTATCTCAACTCTTCCAAACCGGAAAAACAGGCAGAAGGTAAAGAATACCTTAACCAGATCATTCAGGAAGTCAGGGGGCTTTCAAAAACTTTAAATCTGGACTGGGTAGAATCTGTAAGACTGGAAGAATTCATCGGACAGCAGCTCGAGAAAATCAAATCTACAGGACACTGCGAAACCAAACTGGAAACAATTGAAAGCTTTGGTTCCTTTCCAAAAGACCAAAAGTTGGTTTTGATTCGCGTGATCCAAGAATGCCTTAACAATACGCTAAAACATGCTAACCCGAATTTGATTGAAATCAAACTTATTGAAGAGCAGGGGGCCAGAAAAATTCAGATTATAGATGATGGAAAAGGGTTTGATACCAAACAGGAAAGCAAAGGGAGCGGAATGTTTAATCTGAAAAAGAGAATGGAGACCATTGGTGGAAAATTTTCCCTGTCATCTGAAGTCGGAAAAGGAACCTTTATAGAATTAGAGTTGCCAAATTGAATAATCAACCCTAACTTCAGAAACCTTTAGTAGTTACCCATCCTTAAAAAAATCCTCTTAATATGATTCGGATCGTACTTGCTGACGACCATAAGCTTTTTGCAAAAGCCCTCGAAGGACTGATTGAAGAGCACGAGGGATTTTTGGTGGAAGAAGTATTTCCCAACGGGAAGGAACTTTTAGAATATCTTAAAAACAATACCGTTGATGTCATCCTAACTGACTTGAACATGCCTTTGGTCAATGGATTCGAGGTATTGAAATACGCCAAGGCACATTTTCCCGATACTAAAATAATTGTCCTTTCCATGTACGATGAGGAGAAGATCTTCAAGGAAGCCATTCATCTAGGTGCGGATGCATTTATCCTGAAAGATGCCGATCCGGATGAATTGATTTTTACAATCACGGAAGTCTATGAAGGAAGGTATTTAAAGAACTTCAACCGAGTTATACAGCAGGCTAAACAAGGGCCATTTTTTGATGGGTTTAGGGAAAAATACAGGCTTTCGCGCCGAGAAACCCAAATTCTCAAAATGATCAGCGAAGGCATGATCAACAAAGACATCGCGGATTCTCTTTGTTTGAGTATTCAAACGGTAGAGACTCACCGAAAAAATATCAACCTGAAACTACAGGTAAATTCCATGGTGGACCTGCTCAATAAGGTCAAGGAAATGAACCTTTAATCTAATTACATGAATTCCCCGATTCGTACGGCTTTAGTTGGCTATGGCTCAGTAGCTGAAAAAATGCATGCCCCTTTACTCGAAGTCTGCCCAGATTTGGATTTTGTGGCGGTTGTGGAAAGAAACGGAAATCGATGCCAGCAAAAATTTCCGGGCGTACAAACTTTCCGAAGTCTGGAGGAACTTTTAGAAGCGGATGTAGCAGATCTTATCTGCATTACCACGCCGAATGAATTCCATTTTCCCATGGCTAAGCAATGCATCGCAAAAAGAAAGCACGTGGTAGTGGATAAGCCTGTGACTATTCATTCTTGGGAAGCAGCAGAACTCGAGCAATTAGCCAAAGAGAACCAAGTAGTCCTGAGTGTCTTCCACAACAGGAGATTTGATGGGGACTTTAGAACCCTTCAAAAAATTGTCAAGGAAGAAACTCTCGGAAGATTAGTCTATTTGGAATCCCATTTTGATCGCTTTAGACCTCAGGTTTCTGAAAACTGGAGAGAAAAAGAAGTCCCGGGAAATGGGATTACCTATGATCTGGGAGTTCATTTGATAGATCAGATCGTATTACTTTTTGGCAAGCCTAAATCAATTTTTGCGGATATCCAAAAGCAACGCACCCATGCGGTCGCGGATGACTATTTTGACATTTCCTTATTCTATCCAGGCTTCAAAGCCCGAGTGACTGCCAGCGTATTGGCTAGCGTTCCCACTCCAAAATTTATCTTGATGGGAGAAAAAGGGAGTTACCAAAAGTATTTCCTAGATGTACAGGAACAGGCTTTCAAAGAAGGTAAAAAGCCTGAAGGAAAGAATTGGGGCGTGGATCCAGAGGAGAGATGGGGCAAGCTTTATTTAGAAAACGAGACGATTCCTTATCCAACCCTAAATGGTGATTACCGGATTTTTTACCAAAATGTAGCAGATGCGATCTTAAGGAATACTCCACTTCAGGTGACTCTAAACCAAACGATTACTGTACTCAAGTTGATTGAAGCTAGCTTTACCTCTGCTAAAGAAGGGAAAATTATTTCCCAGGAGGAAGGTGCTTGGTAGATTGAAATTGGCAGAGAGTTTGCCAAAAGGCCTACTCAACCAACTTTATTTACCATGAAAAAATCAATAATTCTTTTCTTGGCCTTTTTTGGACTGGTATCCATATCCAAAGCACAGGTCAGTGCCGGAATCAATTTCCAAAATACCCGGACCTTTATCACGGTCGGCACCAATCCTGACAAAGAATTCTTTGGAGAAGCTCGATTAGGCCTAGGGCAAGAGGTAGGACTAGAGCTAGTAGGAGCCTATAATTTTGTTCAAAAATCTGAGGTCAATGCCTACTTCGGCATTGGTTTGGGACTATTTGATTATTACAATCGCCGAAAAGATCGGTATTACAATGATTCTTATTTGGTTGTTCCAATTGGTGTGCTTATCAAACCATTGGACAATAAAAATTTTGGTTTTTTGATGGAAGCGGCCCCTGTGATTTATGGAAACGAAGGAAGTTACCTTCGAGGTGGAATAGGATTTAAATACACATTTCGATAAGATCTAAATTCTTATTTCTAGAAAAGGCCATGAATTCTAAAGATTCGTGGCTTTTTTAATTCAAATTCAGGAGGAAAGAATAATTATGAATCAACTCCTCTCCCCTCAAATCAATTAGTTTCCTTAATTTTGCGCCCTATGGCAAAGACAGAAACTCCCGGCGAAAACGCCCAATTGAAAGATATTATTTCCCATGCCAAAGAGTATGGTTTTGTGTACCCTAGTTCGGAGATCTATGATGGCTTGCAGGCTGTGTACGATTACGGGGCTTACGGAGTAGAATTGAAAAACAACTTGAAGCGACTCTGGTGGGAAACCATGACCCGAGTGTCCGACAATATCGTCGGTATCGATGCGGCTATCTTTATGCATCCGACCACTTGGAAAGCTTCCGGTCACGTGGATTCTTTTAACGATCCTATGATCGACAACAAGGACAGCAAGAAGCGCTACCGTGCTGATGTCTTGGTGGAAGAGCATGCTGCCAAGTTGGAAAATGAAGGTCAGGTGGAAAAGGCAAGATCGCTTACCGCTGCTTTAGCCAGACTTTTGGAAGCAGAAGACCTAGCTGGTGTTCGTGACCTGATCACCAACGAAGGCATCAAATGCCCGATCTCCGGCACCTCCAACTGGACGGATGTACGTCAATTCAACTTGATGTTTTCTACGCAAGTGGGTTCAGTAGCCGAAGATGCTTCTACCATTTATCTACGTCCGGAAACTGCTCAGGGTATTTTTGTCAACTTCCTCAATGTGCAGAAGACGGCGAGAATGAAAGTTCCTTTTGGAATCGCTCAGATTGGAAAGGCCTTCAGAAATGAGATCGTCGCCCGTCAGTTCATCTTCCGTATGCGTGAATTTGAACAAATGGAAATGCAATTCTTCGTGCGCCCTGGTACCGAACTAGATTGGTATCAAAAATGGGCCGATACTCGAATGAGATGGCATTTGGCCTTGGGTACTCCTGCGGCAAAGCTTCGCAAACACGACCACGAGAAATTGGCGCACTATGCTAATGCGGCGATGGATATCGAGTTTGAGTTTCCTTTTGGATTTAAAGAAGTGGAAGGAATCCACTCCAGAACAGATTTCGACTTGAAATCACATCAGGAATACTCCAAGAAAAAGCAACAGTACTTCGATCCGGAGATCAACCAAAATTACATCCCTTACGTGATCGAGACTTCGATCGGTGCAGACCGACTGTTCCTCTTGACGCTTTGCAATGCTTACACTGAAGAAAGCACTGAGGAGAAAAGCAGAACTTACTTGAAATTCCATCCGGCTATCGCTCCAGTAAAGGCTGCTATTCTTCCAATTGTGAAAAAAGATGGGCTACCAGAAAAAGGACAGGAAATTATGAACTTGTTGAAGTACGATTTCAATATCATCTATGAAGATTCCGGATCAATCGGCAAGCGCTATACCCGTCAGGACTTGATCGGAACTCCGTTCTGTATTGCTGTGGATCATCAGACCTTGGAGGACAATACGGTTACCATCCGTCACCGCGACACTACCGAGCAGGAACGTGTAGCCATCTCGGAGCTTCATGGACGAATCGCCGAAGCGACGAGCTTTAGAAGAATATTTGAAAAGATTTAATGACCGAAGTCGGGTGTCCGATTTGAAATTAAAAAGCCGTCAGAATTGAGTTTTTGGCGGCTTTTTTTACCACTAATTTCTAATCGTGAAATATTTTACCATTCCAAGCATATTCGGAATCTCTCCAGATAGTAGCTTCGAGGCAAATCCAAACTATAAGTAGAAAAAATGTTAGTGAAAGTTTTTGATGGTATTTCCTTGATTTTTTCCATCCAACTATAGTTAATATTAAATGAATGATTAACATTAAATACAACAAACCATACCAAATCAAATCGCCAAGCCCCCATCCGAATGCTATCTGCTTAAAAAGAGTTCCTGTTAAAACTAAAATCACCTGTATAATCAGAATCATCAAATTAAACAGTTTCCAGAAATCCATATTCAACTTTTGATCTCGATACAAAGTATTTTTCCTGTAAATCTATTCTAAAACTCCACTTTCCCCTTTTCTTCCCCTTTTCCCAATAGCATACTTCGGGGCGATTTTGACTGGAAATAGACATGGACAATATTCTGCTGCCCATTAAACTCCTCCAAGAGGACTGTATTTTTCATCTCCACAGTTTTGGGAGTTTCTGCCGCTGCAGATTCCAAATAAAACCAAGCAGCATCTTCTTCCACTTCGTAGCCTAAATAATTTAAGGCAACAGCCTTCCCATTTACCCATACTTGATTATGCTTCAAAAGATAGGTCTGAAGCTGTTGGTTGAGTTTTGCTTTGTCTTTAGGATTCAAAAAATCAACGGATTGGCCGAATTCTTTTGAAAGACTTACTTCCAAATCATCCCAAAAAATCTTCTGGGCAATTTCCATTTTTTTGGAATTGGTGTTATACCTCATTTCGGTCAAACTGATGAAAAAAGGATGGACCAAAATCATCCAAAACGAGGTCAGAATAGATACTAAGGAGAAGTTCATTTAGTCGGAGAGATAATCAATTCTTAAGGAATTATCCAGTAATATTGCCGCAAGTTAACTCTTTAGACAGCTTATCACCCAACTATGTCTTCATTTGAATTATACTTCAAACTTGGTCTTCAGCATATTTTGGATATCAAGGGATTTGATCACATCCTTTTCGTGTTGGCACTTTGTGCCGTGTATGTGCCTAGAGACT
This sequence comes from Algoriphagus boseongensis, assembly GCF_004362805.1. Lineage (GTDB taxonomy): Bacteria > Bacteroidota > Bacteroidia > Cytophagales > Cyclobacteriaceae > Algoriphagus > Algoriphagus boseongensis. Next base: position 434,763 of record NZ_SNYF01000006.1, on the reverse strand, counting down.
GGAAAAAGATCCTGATTCTCGTCACAGCCTTCACCATCGGACATTCCCTGACTTTGGCTTTGGCTACCTTCAATATCATTCAAGTCAAATCTGAAATTATTGAGTTCTTAATTCCAGTCACCATAGCGGTAACAGCCCTGGTCAGCATTTTCAAGCCAAAACCATCAACCGGAAAAGGAATTCAGTTGAACTACATTTTTGCCATTTTCTTTGGTCTGATCCACGGATTGGGATTTTCCAATTACCTAAAAGAGCTCTTGGGTAAAGAGGCAAGCATCTGGCAGCCACTTTTGGCTTTTAATTTAGGCTTGGAAGTTGGGCAAATAGTAATTGTTGCTTCTTTCCTTTTGGTGACATCTTTATTGAATTTGGCGGGAGTTAATAGAAAAGACTGGACTCTGGTTGTTTCCGCTTTTGTACTTGGTGTCGCCTGTATGCTGATGCTGGAAACCAAATTCTGGTAAAAATTTACCGCCGAAAACAGAATTCTTTTCTTTTTGAAAATCAATCTTTTTATTCGCAATTCATTACCCTTATACCTTATGCTTAAGAAAATTATTGCTATTGCAGCAGTTGGACTCGCTGGAATGAATTACAGCTTTGCCCAGCATACTGAACAGAACCATGGGTACCGATTTGAACAATTGGGCACCATGCTTCGCACTCCCAACGTCTATAGAACTGCCTCTGGTGCGCCAGGACATATGTATTGGCAACAACAAGCCAACTACGTAATCGACGTGGAACTCAACGATGACAATCAATCTATCAAGGGTTCAGAAACTGTCACTTACGTCAACAACTCCCCTGATCAGCTGACCTACCTTTGGCTGCAGCTTGACCAAAATAACCGAGGCAAAGATTCGGATACGCCAAAAGTGACTGAATCGAGCATTGGCCCAAGAATGTCCATGAGAGCTTTGGAAGGAATTCTTTGGCATTCGGATGACTACGATGTGAAAATCCATTCCATCAAAGATTCCAATGGAACTCCACTCCATATCGCCATTAACAAAACCATGATGCGTGTGGATCTTCCTCAGCCATTGAAGGCAGGAGAGTCTTTTACTTTTTCCATTGATTGGAGCTTCAACATCACGGATCGAGTTGGCTTTATCGGAGGACGTCCGGGCTATGAGCTTTTCCCTAAAGATGGAAATTACCTCTACACCATGTCCGAGTGGTTTCCAAGAATGGCTGTGTATTCAGACTTTGAAGGCTGGCAAAACAAGCAGTTCCTAGGTTCAGGTGAATTTGCCTTGACTTTTGGAAATTATGAAGTACGAATCACAGTTCCGGCCGACCACATGGTTGGAGCTACTGGTGTTCTTCAAAATCCTGAGCAAGTGCTTTCCTCCACTGAATTTGAAAGATGGAAAAGAGCTACTCAGACTTATGACAAGCCAGTAATCATCCGTACTCAAGCGGAAGCTGAGCAACTGGAAAAAGGAAAATCCAAGGACAAGAAGACCTGGATTTTCAAAGCTGAAAACGTTCGTGACTTCGCCTGGACCTCTTCCAGAAAGTTCATTTGGGATGCAATGGCTGTGAAATTGGGTGGAAAAGACGTCATGGCGATGTCTTATTATGCCAAAGAAGCTAATCCGCTTTGGGAGCAATATTCCACACGAGTAGTTGCCCATACCTTGAAGTCTTACTCTTCCCATACTTTCGATTATCCTTATCCGGTAGCGATCTCTGTGGAAGCTAGCAACGGTATGGAATACCCGATGATCTGCTTCAACTACGGAAGACCAGACGCAGATGGCACTTATTCCGAAGCGATCAAAAACGGAATGATCGGGGTGATCATTCACGAGGTTGGTCACAACTTCTTCCCTATGATCGTGAACTCTGATGAGCGTCAGTGGACTTGGATGGATGAGGGCTTGAATACTTTCATGCAATACATGGCTGAGCAGGAATGGGACAGAAACTTCCCTTCCCGTCGTGGACCTGCGCATAAGATTGTCCCTTATATGAAGAGCGACAAAAACTTGCTGGAGCCTATCATGACCAATTCGGAAAACATCATCCAGTTTGGTCCAAATGCCTATGCCAAGCCTGCTACAGCATTGAATATCCTTCGTGAGACAGTAATGGGTAGAGAGCTTTTTGACTTTGCCTTCAGAGAATATTCCAGAAGATGGATGTTTAGGCACCCTACCCCGGATGACTTGTTCAGAACTTTGGAAGATGCTTCTGCCGTAGATTTGGACTGGTTCTGGAGAGGTTGGTTCTATGGAACTGAGCCTGTAGATATTACCATTGAAAATGTAAACTGGTATAAGTTGGACAACAGAACTCCGGCTGAGAAAAAAGCAGCTGCTAAAGCTGAGTTCACCAGAGACGAGACCAATGTAAGTAGAGATTTCAATGCCAAGGATGTTCCTCAAACCTATGTGGAATCTGATCCTGCAACCAAAGACTTCTACACTACTTACAATCCATTTACTGTAACTCCAGAAGACGAAGACGCCTACAAAAAATTCATGGCTAGCTTAAGTGAGAAGGAAAAAGCCTTGCTTAACAGTAACATGAACTTCTATGAGATGACTTTCAAAAACGTAGGAGGTTTGGTGATGCCATTGATTATTGAGTTCCACTATGCCGATGGCACTTCTGAGATTGAGAGAATTCCAGCAGAAATCTGGAGAAAAAATGAGTCCGAAGTGACCAAGGTTTTCCCTAAGCAAAAGGAAGTTGTTCGTTTTGTTTTGGATCCAAAAAGAGAAACTGCAGACATTGACGAAAGCAGCAACTACTGGCCAAGACAATACCAGCCGACTCGCTTCGAGTTATTTAAAGGAGCAGGTGGAGTCCGGGGAGCTTCCATGGGAGACAATCCTATGAAAAAGGCCCAGAATAAAAAATAAAACCAAATCCCGAAGAGCACTCTTCGGGATTTTTTGTTTGAATTTTATAAAAACCCTCTTTCTCTTTTGAATCAGATATGGGATTAGGCTTAGAAAATTTACTTTTTCAGGTAAATTAAGCTAGAATTAAAAAATTCCATTTTCATGAAGGCTAAACTTATAGCAATAGGGTTGGGTTTTTCCCTTTTCTCCTGTGGAAAAGAACAAACCACTCAAACACCTCCAACACCTCAAATCCACGTCATCCAAGTGAGCAGTCAGAAAGTTGACTTGGAGAAAGACTTTGTGGCCCAGATTTACGGGAAGATCGATATTCCCATTCGAGCCCGGACTGAAGGATTTTTAGAGGGAATTCACTTTCAAGAAGGAAGAATGGTGAGAAAAGGAGATCTGCTCTATACGGTTGATCCAGATCCTTTCAAAGAAAATGTAAACGCGGCGGTCAGTAATTTGGCCGAAGCTCAAGTAGCACTTACCCAGGCCAACAATGACCTTGCTAGGTATGAGCCCTTGGCAGAGATCAATGCCATCTCACAAAAAGACCTTGATGCGGCTATCAGCAAAAAGAAATCAGCGGAAGCCATGGTTCAGGCCGCCCAGTCCCGGGTCAATTATCAAAAAATCCAATTGGGGTATACCAGTATCATCTCACCGATCTCAGGCCTGATCGGGAAGACCAATGCCAAAGTCGGGGAATTCGTGGGACGGGACCCCAATCCGGTTATTTTGAATACAGTCTCCATCATCGATTCAGTACGTGTTGAATTCTTTCTTTCTGAAAATGACTACCTACAATTGTTTAGAGAATATCAGGAGACGCATCAAAATGCCCAACAATCCCAGCCACTAAAACTAATCCTTGCTGACGGGACTGTCTTCGAATATGAAGGTTACGTGGACTTTATCAACCGTCAGATTGATGCCAATACTGGAACAATTCTGGTGCAGGCGACTTTTCCGAATCCCGAAAATCTCATCCGGCCTGGTCAGTTTGCCAGAGTAAGGGCTTCCATCCGATCTGTAGAAAACGGAGTAATCATTCCTCAGCGGGCTGTAAATGAGTTTCAAGGCCGATTTTTTGTCTTTATTGTAGGAGAAGGCAATCAGGTCAAACAGCAAGAGATCAAGATTTTAGGACCTTATCGGGATTTCTACTTAATCGATTCAGGACTAAAGGTGGGCGATCAGGTAGTTTTAGAAGCCTTACAAAAAGTTTCCGAAGGCCAAGTGATCGAGCCTGTTCCTTTCCAATTTGAATCTCAATACAAAGACTGAAGCCATGAGCAAATTGGAAGAAAACCAACATCTCTTCTTTGTCAGAAGACCGATTGTTGCGATTGTGATCGCTTTGTTTATGGTGATTGTGGGAGGGATTTCAATTTTGGGACTGGCCATTGAGCAATATCCTGCGATTACCCCCCCAGTGGTACGAGTGAGTACTGCCTTTACCGGAGCAAATGCCATTTCAGTAGAGCAATCGGTGGCCTCTCCCCTGGAGCAGGAAATCAACGGGGTAGAAAACATGCTCTACATGAAGTCTACCAATGCCAATGATGGAACTCTAGCGCTAGATGTGACTTTCGATCTGGGCACCGATCCTGATATGAATACGGTCTTCACCCAGACCCGATCGGCAGCGGCTACTCCCAAACTTCCCGAGGAAGTCAAAAGACTAGGCGTAAAGACCGAGAAGTCCATGCCGAATATCCTCATGCTGATCACGCTGACCTCGCCAGGAGAGGTATACAACCAGCAATTTCTGGGCAACTTCGCCAGCATCAACATCAAGGATCAACTGGCTCGCCTCAAAGGAATCGGACGGGTAGTGGTCTTAGGAGCCAGTGATTATTCCATGCGAATTTGGGTCAAGCCAGATCGATTGGCCAAGTTGGGCATCACCATCCCAGAGATCACTGATGCGATTCGCCAGCAAAACGTCATCGCTCCTGGAGGGAAATTTGGCTCAGAGCCTGCCCCGTCTGGGACTGAATTCACCTACACTGTCAAACTACCAGATCGATTGGTAACTGAGGAAGAGTTTGGCAATGTGGTCGTAAGATCAGGCGCTGACGGAAGTCAGGTTTTGATCAAAGATATCGCCCGGGTAGAGCTAGGTGTAGAATCCTACAATGCCTTCACCCGCCTCAATGGAAAGGAATGTGCGATCATTGCCCTCTACCAATCTCCAGGCTCCAATGCAGTCGCCTTAGCAGAGGAAGTAATCGGTACCATGGAGGAACTCAAAGCTGGTTTTCCGGAAGGAATTGCCTACGATGTCTCTCTAGACTCTACTGAGCCCATCATTGCAGGGATCAATGAAATCATAGAAACACTAATTATCGCCTTGATTTTGGTGATTTTTGTAGTTTTCATTTTTATCCAGGATTGGAGAGCCACGCTGATACCTACTTTGGCGATTCCGGTTTCTCTGGTAGCAGCCTTTATGGTATTCCCACTTTTGGGATTTTCGATTAATACCCTTTCGCTTTTAGGCTTGGTGCTGGCGATCGGAATTGTGGTCGATGACGCCATCGTGGTCGTGGAAGCTGTTCAAGTCAATCTTCAAAAGGGTATGAGTCCCAAAGATGCAACCACCCACGCCATGAAGGAGGTTACTGCTCCAGTAATCGCCACAACTTTGGTGATGGTGGCAGTTTTCGTTCCCGTAGCTGCCATGGCCGGAATCACTGGCAAGCTGTATCAACAATTCGCCATTACAATTGCTATCTCGGTAATTTTCAGTTCCATCAATGCGCTGAGCTTGAGCCCGGCTCTTTGCGCTTTGCTTTTGAAAAAACCTGAAGCTCAAGGAAAAGGGATCTTGGATAAGTTTTTTGGAAAATTTAATTCCTGGTTTGACAGAAGCACAGAAAGCTATACGGGAGTTACCAAGGCTTTTGCAGGAAAACTCAAACGAGGAGCCTTTTACATCTTGATTTCTTTGATTGCAGCCGGGGTTTTCGGATCGATGGTTCCGGGAGGCTTTTTACCCGAAGAAGACCAAGGCTACATCTACATCAATCTTCAGCTGCCCAATGCCGCCTCCATGCAGCGAACGGATGCGGTCATGAAAAAAATCGAACAGATCGTCCTTAGCCAGCCTGAAGTAAAATATGCCACAGGCCTTTCTGGATTCAGCTTGCTAGCCAATTCCTTTATTCCAAATACCGGGTTCATGTTTTTAACCCTTAAGCCTTGGGATGAGAGGGAAGCTACAGCTAGGGAAATGCAGGATCGACTGAACAAGATTTTTGCCAAAGAAATACAGGAAGGAATGGCCATCACTTTTGGCCCTCCTGCAATCCCAGGACTGGGAAATGGCTCCGGATTTAGCATCATGATCCAGGATAAAGGCGGGAAAGACCCGGCCTATTTGGCTCAAAACACCTATGCATTCATCAAAGCCGCCCAAGAAAGACCCGAAATTGCTTCTGCTTTCACCACTTTTCAAGCGGTCGTCCCTCAGCGCTCCATTGAGATCAACTCGGACAAATTGCTCAAAACGGGCGTTCGAATGAATGATGTCTACACCACTTTTGCTGCGTTTTTAGGGGGTGCCTATGTGAATGATTTCAATCGATTTGGGCGCTTGTACAAAGCCTATGTCCAAGCCGAACCTGAGTATCGTCAAAACGAAAATGACTTGGAGCTCTTCTACGTCAAAAACAGCGAAGGAGAATCCGTGCCTGTTTCTAGTTTTGTGGAAGTCAAAAAAACGGCTGGTCCAGACTATACCAACCGATTTAACCTTTATCGGTCTGCTGAAGTCACCGGAACTCCAGCTTCCGGATATTCTTCGACCCAAGCTTTGGATGCTTTGGAAGAAGTGGCAGCAGAAGTATTGCCCGATGACATGAGCTACAGCTGGAATGCGATGAGCTATCAGGAAAAGAAGTCATCAGGGCAAGCGGGAATTGTCTTCGCGTTCTCTCTGCTTTTTGTGTTCTTGATTCTGGCAGCGCAATACGAAAGTTGGTCTATGCCATTTGCCATTTTGCTGGGAACTCCCTTCGCCTTGTTCGGGGCGTTCTTGTTTCTCTACCTGGCTCGTTTGGTGGATGAGGCTTATCTGAACAATATTTTTGCTCAGATATCCTTGGTCATGCTGATCGCCATGGCGGCCAAGAATGCCATCCTGATCGTAGAATTTGCCAAGATTAAGTTTGATGAAGGGCTTTCGCTTTTCGATGCAGCAGTCGAATCTGCCAAATTGAGATTCCGTCCGATATTGATGACTGTTTTTTCCTTTATTCTGGGGGTATTGCCATTGATTTTAGCCTCGGGGTCAGGTGCCGAAGCTCGAAAAGTCATGGGCATGGCACTCCTCGGGGGGATCGGAGTAGCGACCTTTTTGGGAGTATTCTTTTATCCCATGCTATTTGTGCTGGTGGGCAAGTTGGCCAAATATGAGGAGAAGCGAGATAAACAAACCCTTAATCCTACTCAGCCATGAAGAAGCTTAGCCTAATCCTCTTTCTAGGCCTCACGCTAGCTGCCTGTAAGTCGGGTGCAAATTACCAAGGTATCACGGTGCCCGTGACCGACCGATTCCAATACCAGGACACTACCTATACTCCAGTGGCCACAGTGGTCAAGGTAGATACGCTCAAATTGGATTCTGCCTTAAACTTGAATTGGTTTGATTTGTACCAAGATCCGGCATTGGATAGCCTGATCGCTAAAGCACTTACCAAAAATCAAGATCTCTTGATTGCCTCTGAGGCCATTCAGCAGGCTCAAAGCGCTCTGATTGTCCAAAAGAGCCAGATGCTCCCTTCATTAGGATATAGTGCAGGTGCTAGCCGTGGTAATTTTGCGTTTAACAATTCCATCCCTACGAGTAGCTTATTTACCGGTTTTGGAAGTGTCAACTGGGAATTGGATTTCTGGGGAAAATACCGTCGACTCAATGAAGCGGCCCGTGCTTCTATTTTGGCCTCGGAAGAAGGCTATCGAGCCACCAAACTCAGCTTGGTGACGACCGTCGCTTCGGCTTATTTTCAATTAACCGAATACCAGCTTCGACTCGAAATTTCCAAGCAAACCTTGAACTTGCGAGACAGCATGGAAACGATCATCAAGGCTAGATTTGACAAGGGAATCATTGCTGAGATTGATCTCAACCAAGCCCAAATTCAAACGGCCATTGCGGCGGGTAGCATCCCTATTTGGGAAAGACTAATCGTCCAAACCGAAAACCTCTTGAGCGTATTGACCGGTGAAATCCCTGGAAAAATCGAAACTGGAACTCCTCTGAAGGAACAATCTCTGGACATTTCTTTACCAGAAATACTACCGGTCCAACTGCTAAGCAGGCGACCGGATGTCCTCGCCGCTGAGCAGGCTGTGATCGCTCAAAATGCCATTACCGGATCAGCCAAAGCAAATCGCCTTCCCAATATCTCCCTTAGTGGATTAATCGGAGTGGCTGGAACTCAGTTTTCCGCTTTGGGGGGCAATGGTGCTTCTTGGAATATCGGAGCCTCGCTACTTGGGCCGATCTTCAATTGGGGAGCACTTCAGCGACAGGTGGATATCGAAGAGAGCAGAACCCGACAATCGATCTTAAGTTATGAGAAAACAGTACTTCAAGCCTATCAAGAGGTAGAAAACACGCTTGCCACTATTGCATCTCTAAAGAAAGAACTGATCGCCAGAGAAAACCACGTCAGAGCTGCTGTCAAGGCCCAATACCTCTCTCAAGAAAGATACAATCAGGGAGTGACTAGCTACCTCGAATACTTGGAGTCTCAACGACAGGCTTTTGATGCACAGCTTAATTTTGCCGGAACTAAACAGGAACTACTCAGCAGCTACGCTGTCCTTTACAAAGCCCTCGGTGGAGGATGGTAATTGGTGAAATTACTTGATTGGTAAAATTTGAAAATACAGATGACCTAAATTAGGCTTTGCTTCATGCTTTCAACCTAAAAAACCTAAACGAATGATTTCCAAAAAACTATTTTCTTTACTCCTAATCGCTTTCTTTTCCACTAGCTTATTTGCCCAAAAAGGTAAACGTGACTTTTACGAATTGAGGATTTATCACATTGAAAATTCCTCGCAGGAAAGTCAAATCGACGCCTATTTGGAAAAAGCCCTATTACCGGCGCTTCACCGGAACGGAGTAGCCAAAGTGGGAGTTTTCAAACCTATAGCCTCTCAAGCTGATGCCGGAAAAAAAGTGTATCTATTTATTCCTTACACTTCCATGGAGGCCTATTCTGGAATGGAAGGAAAACTGGCCAAAGATCAGGTCTATCAGACGGCTGGATCTGCCTATATCAATGCCTCTTTTGAAAATCCTCCCTACAAGAGAATTGAAACTGCCTTTCTACAAGCCTTTACCGGACACCCAAGATTTACAGAATCCAAGGTAACCGGACCCAAGAAAGACCGAGTTTATGAATTGAGAAGCTATGAAAGTCCGACCGAAAAACTCTACAAGCAGAAAGTCAAAATGTTCAACGAAGGAGAAATTGATATTTTCACCAAGCTGGAGTTCAATCCGATCTTTTATGCTGAAGTTATTTCCGGAGCATACATGCCCAATTTGATGTATATGACAACTTTCTCGAATATTGAATCAAGAGAGGCGCACTGGAAAGCCTTTGGAGCAGACGAGGATTGGAACCGAATGAAAGTGATGCCTGAGTATCAAAATATCATGAACAAAAACGATCAGCGTCTTTTGCATCCTACAGATTACTCTGATTTCTAAAATCTAAAATCCCCAGTATAATTAAAATGGAGCCGAAAATTCTGCTCCTTTAATTTTTCAAAATTTCCCAAAACATCCCAATTCCAGTCTCAATCAACTCATCTGGAAAATCATAAGTGCCTTCATGCAACTGGGGACAGTCTTCACCCGCGCCCAGACCGAAAAGGAATGACGGACATATCTGGGAGAAAAGCCCAAAATCTTCAGACCAGCGGAAAGGTTCAGGTTTTTCAATTATCGAAAGACCAAGTTTCTTACCTGCATTTTCCACAATCGGATAAAGCTTAGGATCATTCTTCGACACCGCAAAGCTTTCCACAAACCCAAAATCGATTTTTAAACCTGCTTTTTCCGCTTCAACTCTTGCTGTCTCTTTTACCAAATCAATCAGTTTTTCTAAATCATTTTGATCAAAGGCCCTCAAGGTCATACTCAGGCTAGCTTTTCCTGCACTGGTACCAAAAGCCAAACTTCCTAACTCAGAATGGATCAAGGTGAGCAATGCAAAACCCGAAAGCTTTTTAGGTAATTCCGGAAGCTTTTGAATCAACTGAGCCAAAGCTTGGGCTGGGTTGATTCCAGATTCAGGATGTGCAGAGTGGGAAGTTTTACCGGTAAGAATAATAGTCATGCCTGTACTGCCGGCCGCAAAGGTTCCTTTTCTCATGACTACCTGATAAAGAGGATATCCAGGTAAATTATGCAGGGCAAAAGCTGCATCAGGTCTGATTTCCTCAAATCTGGGATCTTCCAAAATAGCCTTTGCACCGTCTCCCGTTTCCTCTGCTGGTTGAAAAAGTAAAACTATCTCTCCGGAATCAGGTCGTTTTTTGGATAGCTTATCCCCGAGTCCGCAAATGATTGTCATATGTCCATCGTGACCGCAGAGATGCCCTTTGCCAGAAATTTGACTTTGGTGGTCACTCATTTTCAGATCTTCAATGGGCAGGGCATCTAGTTCGCAACGAAAAAGAATCCGCTTTCCTTGATTTTTACCCTTAAAAACAAAAGCCAAACCTGTCCCTCCCAAATTCTCGATAACAAGATCAGGCCTTAGCGGGGTAAAAAACTCCAGAATCCTTCTTGCTGTTTGGGATTCTTCCAGTGCAACTTCAGGAAACTGATGTAGGGTATGACGAAGTTGGATGAGGTGGTTCATTGTAAGATTAGAAACTTCAGGCTTTCATTTTCATAATCTATTATAAAACCGAAATAGTGATTTCTCAGCAATTGTGATTTGTTCCTAGAATAAATCGTCTCCTAGGGCTGCCTTTACGACATTCTTAGCTACGCTTCTGGCCTGTTTGGATGTGTCTGATCCGATTTTTCCTCCGATATCAAGGCTCCATTGCATATCAGGGCCTTGTTTGTTGTAAAATAAAACCGAGCCAGAAAACTTCTGAACTTGCTTAGGTCCGCCCGCTACAGGAACACTTGTCCCCAAAAACCCACTGAAAATTCCTACTCTAACTGGAACTCCCACGGTAGCGCTTACAGTTGGGGAGTTTTTGTATTCGGTAGTAGGGTTATTGAAAGTATACACCAGCAGCGCATCGGCTTCTAATTGCTCGGCTTTTGCTAGAAAAGTTTGCTCTGATTTTAAGTCCTCTTCGGAAAAGTTTGCATAAGCTGGGATTGCCTGAATTCCATTTGCCTGTAATTCTGCTACAGTTTCATCTTCCAACATCCTTTTGGCTCCAGGATTGGTAGTCTTCGCCAGTACGATCACTTTTCTATACTCCTCTTTTTGGTAGGTAGGAGACTTCCAAGAAGATTGCGCAAACAATGGTGAACTCCCAAAAAACAATAAAACAGCAACTAGAATAATTTTGAATGAGGTATTTGCAGTCTCTGAAGTCATAATCTTGAATTATTTTAAGGGAATTTACTGACAATTTGCAAAAGAAAGAACCGAATGGGATTTTGATTCTTCTTTCGGAATTGATGGCAATTAATGGAATTTGGAAAATCCCAATTTTAGGAACCACTTGAAAAAATGAACTCCTTTATTCCTTAATCCTAGTTAGCTAAAAAAATGCATTTAAAGTTGGCCTGATCCAAACTTGAAGCCCAACCATGCTCCCCCAAACATCAATACTAAAGTCAAAACAATAAGCAAAATCAGGGTAGAAAGGGGCATTTCCCAATCTTCTCCTCCGTATTTGAATTTAACGGGTTTGTTCCAGTTCATCTGAAAAATTTGAAATTATAGGTTTGAGATTTGAAATTTAGGGTCACCCGAATTTCAAATTTCAAACCTCAAATCAGGAATTACTTTTTCAACACAGCTTTCCAGCCTTTTTCCTCGATTTGGGCTGCGGATTCTTCCACTTTTTCCCGGAGACCTTTTTTGAATTCATCCATCTTTTTCCCCACGGCTGCATCAAAGGCACCTACAATAGAAGCGGCTAAAATTCCGGCATTTTTCCCGCCGTTCAGCGCAACGGTAGCAACAGGAATTCCGCTTGGCATTTGCAAAATAGACAAGATACTATCCCAACCATCGATCGAGTTGGAGCTTAAAACCGGTACCCCGATTACAGGCAAACTTGTCAATGAAGCTACCATCCCGGGAAGATGTGCTGCTCCACCTGCTCCGGCGATAATTACCTTAATTCCTCTTTCCCTGGCTGAGCCAGCGTAATCTATCATCCGCTGTGGAGTACGGTGAGCAGATACCACGGTCAATTCGTATGCGACTCCCAATTCTTCAAGAAACTTTGCTGCTTCTGCCATGATAGGAAGGTCTGACTGACTTCCCATGATAATGCCTACCTGTGGGTTCATTGCGTGGATTTGATTTTAATAAGTTCTTTGATTCGATTTGCCTTGGCTTTTAAGCTAGCCACATTTTCGTCGAGAATAGTCACGTGGCCCATTTTTCGAAAAGGTTTGGTTAATTTTTTCCCATACAGGTGAATATAAACTCCTTTTTCAGCCATTGCCTCTTCTTTTCCTTCTACAATCGCTTCTCCGCTGTAACCGTCTTCACCCAGAAGATTGATCATCGCGGCAGGACATCTAAGTCCAGGATCACCCAAAGGCCAATTCATGACTGATCGCAAATGCTGCTCAAATTGAGAAGTGAAATTTGCCTCTATGGTATGATGCCCGCTATTATGCGGTCGAGGAGCGATTTCATTCACCAAAACCTCTCCGGATTTGGTTACAAAAAGTTCCACTGCGAGGATTCCTACCATGTCCAATTTCAAAATCACTTCTTTTGCGATTTCCTGAGCCTTTTTTTCGACTTCCTGAGAAATTTCTGCAGGTGCAAAAAGGAACTCTACTAGATTGGCAGTTGGATGAAATGCACATTCCACTGCGGGATATGCGATCAGATCACCCTTTTCATTTCTTGCTACTGTAACAGCGATTTCCTTGTCGAAGTCGATAAGTTTCTCCAGCAATCCCGGAGCATCAAAAGCATGATGCAAATCGTCTTCCGTTCTCAAAATCTGAACTCCACGACCATCATATCCTTCTTTTCCCAACTTGTTAACTGCTGGAAGAAAGGATTTCTTGGCAATGACATCCGCCTTATTCTCGGTCAAAACAAAATCAGCTGTAGGTATTCCATGCTGTTGGTAAAATTGCTTTTGCTCCCGCTTATCCTGTATCAATTTTAGGATATGAGGTTGAGGAAAGACCTTTTTCCCTTCATCTGCGAGCTTTTGCAAAGCCTCGGTATTTACCGCTTCGATCTCGACGGTAATTACATCACATTTCTTCCCAAAAGAATAAACCGTATCGAAATCCTTGAGCGATCCAACTTGAAACTCCTGTGCGATGTCCTTGCAAGGGGCATTGGAATCGGGATCGAGAATATGGATATCTTGATTGTAATTGATGGCGGATTGAATCAGCATTCTGCCGAGTTGTCCGCCACCGAGGACTCCTAAAATTCGAGAAGATGATTTTGTAGGCATAGACAGCCCAAAATTAGAAGAATTGACTTAAAAATGGGGATTTATCCCAAATGAAGATCAATTAATAAGTCATCTACCCCCTCTAATCACATTTAGCAAGACAACAATAATTGCGATAACCAGCAAAATGTGGATTAAACCACCAGCGCTATAAACAAAGGCACCTAATAGCCATCCAATGACCAGGACAACAGCAATAATATAAAGCAAAGATCTCATGGAAATGTTGGTTAGGTTAACTGATTGATAATTAATCAATTTACAATTAATTATCCGCAAACCAGCTATCCCGAAAAGCGTATCCCCATGAGTTCCATCAGCTTGTGGGCATTAAAGCTTGGACAGGGCCCTTCTTTCAATAAATAATCAAAAAGGATGGTTTGGTCCTGAATTTCAGAGTGAAATGAAAAGTTGAGAACCTTGGGTTCAACCTTGGCCAATTCGGCCAATTCCACATCATGGGTACTGATGATTCCAAATCCTTGGGTCTCCAAAATTTGTCCAATTAGAGCTCTAGAACCAGAAATTCGGTCTTCGGTATTCGTTCCTTTGAGAATTTCATCCAATAAGAAAAATACCTTCTCGCCTGAATCCAGTCGGTCAATCAATGATTTGATCCTGCTTAGCTCAGCGTAAAATGAACTTACACTTTCACCCAAGTTATCCGAATTCCGCATACTCGTAAACAACTGGAAGGAACCCAGAGTAAGTGATTTTCCAAAGGGACTGAGACCCAAATTGGCCAAAACACAATTGATGCCCAGAGTTCGCATAAAGGTGGTTTTGCCACTCATATTCGCACCAGTCAATACAACCACCTGCCTTGTCTGATCCAAGTTTATGGAATTGGGAATTGACTTTTGAGGCACAATCAGGGGATGATTGATTTCATCCGCGATCAACAGATTTTCTTCAGAAATGAAAATCTCCCCATTACCCTCTAATTCCATTTCAAAAGCTCCAAGGGAAACCCAAACTTCCCAATTTTCAAGATTCTCGGGAAGGTGGCTCAGGGCATTACCAACTTTCTGTTTCCATTTTACCAGTCTGGAATAAAGAAGAAAGTCAGTCCAAAAGATCAGATTAAACGGGATGTATAGCAAATTGAGGCGATTTTGCACCCAAAGGCCCAACTGATCCAGTTCCAAAAGAAGAGCCGAAGCCTTTTCCCCTTCTGCATTAAGCTTCTCTTTTTCTGCCTTTAAGAGATCTGATTTAAAATCCTCCTTTTCGATCAACTGAGACCTAACCTGGAAAGATTTGAGTGTCTGAGAGAGAGGAATCGTGTCAGCAGCAGTCTTTAGGGGTTTGAAAATTGATCCCATAACCCCTATCCCCAGAAGAATCCACAATCCTAAAAACTGGATGGGAATTATTCCCAAATTGGCTAAAACCAAAATCGTAATACCTCCTAAAGGCCCCAAAACGGCCAAAATCGAGAAGAAAAATCCGGTTTTTTCTTTTTGCTTTAACCATGCCAACCAAGAGCTATTTCTATTTTCTTCCTTGGAAAAAGCTTTCCCCACTGCTTCCATCGCCTCGAGGAAAATAGGCTTTTCTGCTAATTCCTGAACGGCTAACCTTTTTGACAAAACCTTATCAGATTCAAATGAGGACTTCATTTTTTCAGCCAGCTTTTGTTTTCCTTGAGTGGAAAAGCAATGATTAAGCAACTGAAATAGGGAATGTTCACCGAACAAATCGAGGTCATTCGCGAAAGGATGCGCTTTTTCTGTAAACTCAGATCCTTTTTCAAATTTGGAAAGTTTCCTATCCTGTCTTGCCTTCCGATCGATATGGATTTTTTGCAATGCCAAGTAAATCGCCTCCTGATCTTTTTGAAAATTAAAATTCTGGATGGAGCGGATAAAAAAAACTCCCAAGATCAATGTCAAAAGTAACCAAATGGGATGCTCTGCCAAACCTAAAACCACCGAAGCCCCAAAAAAGAAGAAAACTACCAACCTAACTAAAGAAAGCCTGGTAGCCTTTTTTCTAACCCTTTCCAGCTTTAGGTCCAATTCTTGAGCTTGGTAATCAAATGTCTGCATTTTCAAAGATAGTCAAAGTGAGTTTCTCCCTCCGAATCAAACTTTTTTCCAATTGGATAATCTTGGCATAAGATTCGACGTTGTACCAAAAGGCAAATCATGAAAAAAAAGAAATCCCCAACTCCGAAACCCAGTCCCGAAGATTTCGAGGAATTTGATCCAAGAGAAGGGTTTGGAATATTTCCTGATGATATCTCTCTGACCCAAAATATAGGATGTGTTGGCGGAAAAAAGCCAAATGAAAAAACCAAGAAAAACAGTTCTAACTAACTTATTTAACTTTTAATCCCAATACCAATGAAAAAATCAATTTTCAACTTAAGTGGACCAATTCTATTGCTTTCCACTTTCCTTTTATTCTCCTGTAAGGAAGACGATGCCCCTTTGAATCCTGAGCCTGCCATTGGTGCTTTTGAAGATGAAGTGGTAGTGAATTCAACATTCGAGGATTTGGACAATGTCACCATTGATGTGATGCAGAGCAGTGGCTTAGGACTTAGAACCACGGGTATGACTACCCTTTGCGCTGGGGCTACAGTAAATCATGACTTAAATGCCAAGAAAATAACCGTGAACTTTGGAACAACAGGATGTACCGGACCTCAAGGAAATGTGAGAAAAGGGAAAATCATTTTTACCTATTCCGGCACCAACTTCCTATTTCCTGGAACTTCCATCGTGGCCACATTCGAAGGCTACGAAGTAAACGGATATAAAATCGAAGGGCGAAGAACACTCACCAATTCAGGTGTGGACTTGGCTTCTTCTACCATTACTTTGGCCGTAAAAATTGAAAATGGAAAAGTCACCTGGCCTGACAACACCTTTGTCACCTTCAACAGTGATCAGGTTAGAAAATTAAAGTTAGGAAGTACTGGGTATGAAGCTTCAATCGCCGGAACAGCTTCCGGAAAAAGCAGAGAAGGAAAAGACTATAGCCTTGCCATCACACAGGACCTAATGGTCAAACAATCTTGTGTAACCACAGGTGTTTATATCCCTATTGCTGGTATTCTTGAGTTAACCTATCAGGGAATTGTAATTTCCGCTGATTATGGCGCTGGAAATTGTGACAAGAAAATTTTGATCACCTATCCGGGAGGAACAAGAGAAATCACAGCAGACTGATCAGTTTAGATATTAAATCAAAGGGCTATCTTTCGGGATAGCCTTTTTTGTTTATGGAAAAGAAATTGATCAACGGACACCCTCATATTCTCTATCAAAGACCTCCTGTTTCACCTGATCAGCTCCTTCAAAACTCCAAAAATTTCTATAATGAAATGGATCAAAGGAGAACAGTAAGGGAATTTGATACCAAGCCGGTCCCATTAGAAGTCATGGAAAATATCATCCTGACTGCAAGTACTGCACCCTCAGGAGCCCACAAACAACCTTGGACATTTTGCCTGATTTCTGATCCGGAAATCAAGAAAAAAATTCGGGAAACTGCAGAAGAAGAGGAGAAAATCAGCTACTCACACCGAATGCCTGAAGATTGGAAAAACGATTTGAAACCCTTAGGAACCGACTGGGAAAAGCCGTTTTTAGAGGATGCTCCCTACTTGATAGTAGTTTTCAAGCAATCCTATGGAATTCAGAATGGGGAGAAAGTTCAGCATTACTATGTACAAGAGTCAGTTGGGATAGCCTGTGGATTTTTGATTGCAGCGATTCACCATGCTGGATTGGTGACAGTCACCCATACGCCAAGTCCAATGAATTTTTTGGGCAAAATCCTTAACCGCCCAGAAAATGAAAAACCTTTTCTCCTTCTTCCGGTGGGATATCCAAAAACAGAGACCTATGTACCTGATATTCACAGGAAGAACTTAGAAGAAATTTTGGTTCGCTATTAAACCTTGGTGCCAATTTGGAATCAAAAGGATGTTTTTACTAATCTAAATCTATCTACCATGAAGCTAAAGCATCTTTCCCAATCAATCCTTTTGCTCACATTCGGGCTCTGGATTATTTCGTCCTGCCAAAATGAGGATACCTCCCCTACTCCCCAGCTGGAAGAAACAAATGAAACGGCCCAAGAAGTAGACCTGACTGCAACCTTGGAAGACATCGATGATGTAACACTGACTGGTTTTCAAAGAAATGGCTTTACTGACCGCACTTTGGTCACCATGGAGGAGGACCTTTGTGAAAAAGTATCCATCACTTGGATGCCGGGTGAAAAGAAAATGATCATCGACTTCGGAGAGGGATGCACCAGCCCGAGAGGAGTGGTAAGAAAAGGTAAAATCATCGTAACCTACACAGGGAGATATTGGACGCCTGGAACTAAAATCACTACCCGATTCGAAAACTACTATGTGGATGAAAGAAAGATCGAAGGTATCCGGGTAGTAACCAATGAAGGATTCAATGAAAATGACAAATTCTTCACTTTCAAAACGGTAGTAGAAGGGGGAAAAATCACCTGGCCAGACGGAACTTTCCGAACCTTCGAAGCAAGGCATACTAAGAAGGTGTTTTTACCCAACTCCGAACGAGGAGTGATGTATGTGATCACCGGTGGAAGTAAGGGCAAAAATAGAAATGGGAATGAATTTGTCTCTGAAATCACCAGTCCTCTGGTTTTCTTTGAACGATGCATCAAATCCGGAATACGCGTTCCCAGTAAGGGAATCCTACAAATTCAGGTTCAAGGCAGAGAAAAAATGACCATTGATTTCGGAGAAACTGGCTGCGACAAAGAAGTGACCATCACTGCAAACGGAGAAACAAAAACGGTGACCTTACCAAGGTCTTAAACAAAAAAGGGGTTCAAAATGAACCCCTTTTTTGTTATTTAATTTGATGCATAACCCGCTGAGGGAATGGAATTTCGATGGTGTTTTTCTCGAATTCAGATTTGATTTTTTCCATGGTCTCAAAGTATACTGGCCAAACATTGTCACGATCTGTCCAAGCTCTTACAACCAAGTCTAGCGAGCTGTCTCCAAAATTATTCAACCAAACCACCGGTTCTGGATCTGCATGTACACGCTCATCTGACTTTAAAATTCCCAGAATTACTTCTCTAGCTTTTTTCAAGTCTGTGCTGTAAGCAACTCCCACATTCATATCTACTCTCCTATTGGGTTGCGCAGTGATATTTACCACGTCAGAATTTGCCAGATTACCATTTGGGATTACCACTTCTCGATTATCAAAAGTTAAAAGGTGAGTATACAGGATATCAATCTTGCTAACTTTCCCGGTATGGCCTTGACCGATAATTACATCATCCACCTTAAATGGCTTAAACAACAAGATCAAAACTCCACCTGCAAAATTGGAAAGTGAGCCCTGCAAAGCCAAACCAATAGCCAAACCTGCCGCACCTAAAATTGCAAGGAATGAGGACATCGGCACACCTAAAATGGTGGCAATCCCGATGAAAAGAGATACAAATAAGAGCGCCTTTACAAGACCGACCAAAAAAGTATTAAGCGAAGGATTTACCTCTCTTTTCTCAAGAATTAGCTGAAAGCCTTTTAATAGTTTTTTGACAAAGAATCGACCTACTAGATAAAATAATAAGGCATAAATGAGTGAAGGGACAATTTTATAGGCTAATTGGATCCCTTGGTCTAAAAGTGATTTGATAGTTTCTGGAGATAATTCCATAGTTTAAATGAAAGGTTTTAGATTAAAATTCAATACAAATTTGCCAACGGAAAGCCCAAAACCAACGAATTTTGAATTTTTCAATTCCCGATTCTTGGAGAATTTTTTCCCAGTCTTTCCTAGAAAAACTCCTCAAAACTGAAAGGGCTGCGTCATGCTGAACCATAGGAGACCGAGAAAAAAAACGGGTTAGCCATTTGATGCTGTAATAGGCAAAAGGATGACGATGGAGATCGTTTATCACCAGGCCAAGTCTAGCTTTTTCCCTTGAGGCTTTTAAAATCCCGACCAATTCCTGGTCAGTGAAATGATGGGTAAACAAAGTGCAGGTGACCAAATCTGTTTTTTCTTTTGAAAAATCAGGGTCAAAAACATTGCACACTTCCCATCGGGCATTTCCGATTTCTTTTTGTCTAACCTTTGCCAGCTCAATAATGTTCCTATTGGCGTCTATTCCGAGGAATTTCATGGGGATTCTAGCCTTTTTTGCCCAATGGTCCATCACTTGAATCATATCTCCTCCACCACATCCCAAGTCAGTAACCTCATAGGAAGTTTGGACTTTTTTCTTTTTTAAAATTTTTCGGATACCATTGGTGGTCACATGATTTCCTCCCAGCCAGCGATTGATTGTTTTGAGTTCCCTCAGCGTTTGCTCCAAGACAGGACCTGAGCAATCCAGGTCATCCATCAGTTCTTTTTGCGTGCTTCTTTGGGAGAAAATGCTCATCGTTTCTTGAGATGAAGTGTCTCTAAAGTCAAGCCTGGACCAAATCCCATGGCTAAAATATCTCCCTGAATTTCCTCAGCATGAAGCATTCGATGAAGTAAAAATAAGATGGTCGAAGAGGACATGTTTCCAAATTTCCGAAGAACTTCCCGGGCATGGGTATTTATTTCATCAGGCAAGCCGAAGGCCTCCTGCACTTTTTGAAGGATCTGTTTTCCACCTGGATGGATGGCGAAATTTCGGATTTGGCTCAGGCCAAATTTCATTTCAAACAATTCATTCAGCTTCCTGACCCCTTGATCCAAAAGCCCGGGAATGTACTTGCTTAATTTCATTTCAAAGCCAAAATCCCCGATCGCCCACGCCATGTCTTGCTTGCCCTCCCAAAGCACTTGACTCAAATAGGATTGGATTTTTAGCCCTTGAGAATCATTCTGTACCAAAGCCGCTGCTGCTCCGTCTCCAAAAAGGGAGTTGGCCAAAACATTGTCCTCAGTGAATTCTTGCTGAAAATGTAGCGTGCATAATTCCACTGTAACCACCAAAACCCTTGCTTCTGGTTCGGCTCGAAGAATTTTATCCGCAAGCTTAAGTCCGGTAAAAGCTGCATAACAGCCCATAAAGTGAATGCAATACCGCTCCACAGTTTGATCTAAGCCTAATCTTTCGATCAACTGAAGTTCCACACCCGGAGCTACCATGCCTGTGCAGGAAACCAAAATCAGATGGGTGATCTCATTAGCTGCAACGCCTACTTTTTCCAAACAGGACATTGCGGCCTCGGCAGCCAAATCTGGGGCATGTTTCTGGAAGACTTCCATTCTGGATTTGGTGCCGGGAAAAGGAGAAAGGGTCTCATTTGCCGGGAAAAATTCAAAATCCTTGTAATCAGATTTTTGAAAATCCTGAAGAACGCTATGCCGGAAATCGATCCCAGACATTTTATATAAAAAACTCAATTTTCGACTTTCCTCGGCATTCAGCCCATGAGCCAACTGCATGAAATTTGAAATTTCTGACTGGGCGATGGGTGTTCCTGGGTTGGCAAGTCCGATACTGACTATGCTGGAATTCATAAAATCAAGTTACGTGAATATTTCTATATTGGATCAACTCTTAGAAAACCAATGACCTTGACTAAGGTTATTATTTCCACAAAATATTCGCATGATCTCCTTATCCACGCTCAAGCATCTTCGAATTCCTTTTTCCCTGTTTTTGATGCCAGTTTTCTTTTTTGCTTTGGCCTTGACTCCAAACCTAAATGAGACCCGCTTATTACTGGTTTTTCTTGCGCTTCATCTATTTCTATATCCTTCAAGCAACGGGTATAACAGTTATTTTGACAAGGATGAGGAGAGCATAGGCGGTCTTAAACATCCCCCCAAAGTGACTCCGGATTTGTATTGGGTAGCACAGGCGTTTTTTGTAATTGCCTTAATCTTGGGTGGATTGATCAGTCTAAATTTTGGACTCATGCTAGCCGTCTATGGGTTAGTAAGCATGGCTTATAGTCACCCAAGTATTCGACTAAAAAAATACCCATGGCTGAGCTGGATAATCGCAGGGTTTTTTCAAGGATATTTCACTTTTGCGATGGCCTATGCAGGATTGAGTGACTTGGACTGGGGAGTTTTTATAAAACCTCACGTAGCAATTCCCGGATTTCTGACCAGCTTAATGCTTTGGGGAAATTATCCTTTGACTCAAGTCTATCAACACAAGGAAGACTCCAAACGAGGTGACAAAACCCTAAGCATCAAATTAGGGATTCAAGGAACATTCGTTTTTTCATCCCTACTCTTTACGCTTACCGGAGCAGGTTTCATCTGGTATTTTATGAGCAGAAGTCAGGATTATATCATCTGGACCTACCTTAGCGCCATGGCACCAATCCTAGTCTTCTTCTTGATCTGGTTTGTGTTCATTCGAAAAAATGAAGCCTACGCGAATTATTCCTGGGCAATGGGAATGAATTCCATTTCGGCCATCGCCCTGAATGCCTTTTTTATTTATTATTTCCTAGAAAATACCCAGATCATGCAAGTCATGAACTACTGATCAAAAGGGTTTGCCATGGGTATTTCGGATAATAATTTTAGCAAGGGGAGGAAAAGTTTGGATTAGTTTCCGGGCAAAGCCTGAGGATTTTCCTGAGCCAAAAAGTTTCTGTGCCTGTCGTCCAACCCAAAGCCTTTTTTCGAATTCATCTTTCCAGTTGGACCGATACATTTCTTCTACTTCTAGTCTGGATTTGCCATAGATGATCGCCTCGGCAGCCAATTTTCCTGCATGGATGGCCATTGCCATTCCATTTCCACAAAGCGGGGTAATCAATCCTGCTGAATCACCTGCCATCAGCACGTGATTTTCTACAGGACTTTTGGGTTCAAAATTGATCTCGGTGATTACTTCTGGTTTTTCGAAAATGAATTCGCTGGATTCCCAGATTTTTTTGAGTATGGGGTTTTTGAATAACACCTCATTTTCCATGGCCTCCACAGAACCATATTGCCTGAGCTGATTTCGATCTCCCAGATAACAAAGGTTGAATTTGCCGTCTTCAATGGCATTTAGCCCACAATAGCCTCCATGAAAATTATACAAAGCCACACAATCCCGGTCAAACTCAGTTCGGATGTGGTATTTCACTCCTAAATAAGGGCTTCTCTTTTCTATAAATTCCCTTTTCAGTCTTTTATCCAGCTTACTCCGCTTGCCATGGGCTCCAATCACAAAATCAGCCCTGAGACTAGAATGGTCAGAAAGAGTTAAAACAAATTGGTCCTCTTTTTTGAGGTATTCGATTTCGTTGACTTGAGTCGAAGTTCGAATTTGAACTCCATCTTGTAGGGCTTTTTGGTACATCCATTCGTCCAGAATATACCTGCTGATTCCAAATCCTCCCAAATCCAATGGAATCCTGGAAATATTTCCCTTGGTATCGCTTAACTCAAAGGTCTTGATTTGCGGGATGTCATTTCTCTCTGGAATAAGCCCATGTTTTTTCAAGAATTCCAGCGCTTCATTGGAAAGATATTCTCCGCAAACCCTGTGAAAAGGATAGGCCTTTTTCTCAATGAGATGTACTTCAACTCCTTTTTTGGCCAGCAAGATGGACGATACTAATCCCGCCAAGCCTCCTCCTATTACTATTACCTTAATTTTATGGGGTTCCAATTGCCTTTGATTTGAAGATAAAACCGCTTATAAAAAAAGAAGTTTGACTAACTCCAATTCCACGTGAATGGAAGTTACTTTATTTCCACAAACTGATATTTATATGAGGAATAAAACACTACCCAAATTACTAAGGAGATCCTTATTTGTTTTTGGAGTGATGGGAGCCTTGCTTATGAGTGAGGATTCTTTTGCCCAGAAAAAAAAGAAAAAAGACGAAAAGGCCGCTCCTGCTGCTGCACCCGCAGCCCCAGCTCGTCCACAAAATGGCGGGAATAACAATGGTCCGAAACCTTACAAAGAGGTAATTACGGCTAAAGCCAAGACCAAAGCGGGCCTATTCAAAGTCCATGAATTAGAAGACAAATACTTCTACGAAATCCCTGATTCACTTTTTGGAAGGGATATGCTCATGGTAGTCCGAATTGCCAAAACTGCCAACGGTTTGGGTTACGGTGGTGAAAACACCAACAACCTGATGGTAAGATGGGAAAAGAACAATGATGATGTCCTTTTGAAAGTAGTTTCTGTGAACAATTTCGCAGCTGACTCCTTACCAATTTCCCTTGCTGTAAAGGCATCCAACCTAGAGCCTATCCTTCAAAAATTTTCCGTAAAATCTAGAGGAACTGATTCTACAGGAACTGTGATCGAGGCGACTGATCTATTCACCAAGGACAATCAGGCTTTGGGAATGGAGAGATCCTCCAGAACTCAATACAAAGTTTCCAGATTGGATGCTGAACGTTCTTACATCGTTCATGTCAATTCTTATCCAATCAACATCGAGGCCAGATATGTATTAACCTATGCTGCTGCTGAACCACCTTCAAACAGTGCAACAGGTTTAATCACTTTAGAAATGAATGCTTCTATGATCCTTCTTCCAAAGGAGCCAATGAAGCAGCGTTTGGCTGATAGACGAGTGGGTTGGTTTGCACGCTCTTATGTAGACTATGGAGCTGATGAGCAAAGAGCTACTTCCAGAAGATACTTGGATCGTTGGAGATTGGAAGTGAAGCCAGAAGATGTTGAAAAATTCAAAAGAGGTGAATTGGTAGAGCCAGTTAAGCCTATCGTTTATTACATCGATCCAGCCACTCCAAAGAAATGGGTGCCATATTTGAAGCAAGGGGTAGAAGATTGGCAAAAAGCATTTGAAGCTGCTGGCTTCAAGAATGCAATTATTGCTAAAGAAGCTCCAAGCCCTGAGGAAGATCCTACCTGGAGTCCAGAAGATGCCCGATATTCTGTAATCAGATATTTCGCATCAGATATCCAAAATGCATACGGACCACACGTATCTGACCCAAGATCTGGTGAAATTATCGAATCTGATATCGGATGGTATCACAACGTAATGAACTTGTTGAGAAACTGGTTCTTTATCCAGACTGCAGCTATCAACCCTGATGCAAGAAAAGTAAAGTTTGATGATGAGGTGATGGGCCGATTGATTCGTTTTGTATCTGCTCACGAAGTAGGACATACTTTAGGCTTGCCTCACAATTTCGCTTCTTCAGTAGCTTACCCAGTTGAAAAACTTCGTGATCCAGAATTCACCAAGGCAATGGGAACTGCTCCATCTATCATGGATTATGCGAGATTTAACTACATTGCCCAACCAGAAGATAAAGGTGTAAGCTTGATGCCTGACGTAGGACCTTACGATAAGTATGCGATTGCTTGGGGTTATAGACCTATCCTAGATGCCAAAACTCCAGAGGATGAACTTCCTACTTTGGACAAGTGGATCCTAGACAAAAAAGGCGATCCAGTTTACAGATATGGTCGTCAGGGAAATAATTACGACCCAACGACTCAATCTGAAGATTTGGGAGACAATGCCATGAAGGCATCTGATTATGGTATCAAGAACCTGAAGAGAATCCTTCCAAACTTGATCGAATGGACTGCTGAAGAAAACAAGCCTTTCAAAGACTATTCAGACCTATCTGAAATGTATGGTCAGGTAATTGGCCAATTTAACCGATACATGGGTCACGTAAGAACCAATGTAGGTGGTGTGATGGAAGTGTATAAGTCTGCAGGTCAAAATGAGGCAGTTTATACCCATACTTCAAAAGACATTCAAAAGTCCGCGGTTGAATTCTTAAACAAAGAGCTATTTGCTACTCCTGAGTGGATGATGGATGAGCAAATCATTTCCAGAATCGGAGATTTTGGAGCTTTGGAAAGAATCCGAGGAATTCAGGTCACTACCCTTAACGGCATTTTGGAGTGGGGAAGACTTGGAAGAGTGATCGAAAATGAAGCTTTGAATGGCAATGAAGCCTACAAAATCACTGAGCTATTCGATGACTTGAGAAAAGGAATCTGGACAGAACTTCCTTCAGGAAGAACAATCGATGTGCATAGAAGAGCTTTGCAAAGAGCCCATATCGAAAGATTGGAGACCTTGCTAACCGGTAGTGAGCCAAATCTACCAGCTCAGTTTAGAGCTTTCGCAGGTCCTCAGATCAATGCTTCTCAATCTGATATTCGTCCAATGGCCTTGGGAGAATTGAAAACCCTTCAATCTCAAATCAGAGGTGCAATTGGAAGAACTTCAGACCGTATGAGCAAACTTCACCTGGAAGAAGCGCTCACAAGAGTCAATAAAATAATCTCTGAGTATTCCGGAGAATAAATAACAGAAGGGTGCTCAATCGGGCACCCTTTTTTTATGCTTTCATTTTTTGGGTTATTTTTGAACCAATTACATCCCATGAATAGCCCTGTTCACATTCTCCAAAGTCATCAGCTTAGAATTACTGATAGCAGACTGAAAATCATCAATGAATTCTTGGAAAAGAATGTGGCTCTATCCCATTCTGATTTAGAAGAATCTCTAAAGGAAAATTTTGACCGGGTAACCATCTATCGAACCCTGAAGACCTTTTTGGAAAAGGACTTGATCCACAAAGTTCTGGATGATGGAGGAGCAACCAAGTATGCGCTTTGTGCTCATGGGGAAAGTGAGCACGATCACAGCCACGAACACGTACATTTCAAATGTGAAATTTGTGGGGAAACCACCTGTCTGGAAGACATTTTATTGCCTCAAGTGAAGTTGCCTCGAGGTTTTGAGAAAAAAGAAATGAGTCTGCTTGTCCAGGGTGTCTGCGACAAATGTCATTAAAACTCGACTGGATCAGGAGTTTTTGATTTTTTTGGCGCATCTGAGGGCCAGATTACTCCAGGAGGCAAATCGATCTTAGGAGGAGTGAAATTCTCTATTCCCCCATCCCCATCGTCATTTCGGTTATTCCCTTTCCGAAGGGAATTTTTTGTCATGGTGGCCACAAAATAAATAAGAATGACGTATGCCACACCGCACAAGAAGAGATCGATTACTAGACTATTCATGGCTAAAAATTTTGTATAAGTTAAACCAATACCCTATTTAAATCAATGGTTTAACTATTTTGTTTCTTTTTATTCTTGGATTAATGACTAGACTCAGTTTGCTAAATCCCTCGTATAGGTGGATATTTGCGGACTCAAATTCCTGATCAATGATTATCAAGACAAAAAAATACCAGTTAGAAAACGGAACCTACATTAAAATGGGACTTATCTCCATTCTAAAAGAACAATGGTGGGTAATTCTTATTGCTTTGGCGATTTGTTGTGGTTATTTCTGGATCCCTTCTATTTGGTGGATTATCGGAGCACTAATAGCCTATGGATTGTACGTCCTGTTTTGGGCTATTCAGTTTACCGGAGTGACTCAAATGGAACAAAACAAGCCGATTTTTCAGAAAATGGGCTATGAAATTGATAGCAGACAAATCTTGATGAAGCTAAATGCCAGAGAAGGTATGCCTATCCAATGGAATATGATCAAAAAGGCGGAAGTGACTAAAGATGCTTACGTACTTTATCTTTCCAAAGCGCAATTCATCCATTTGCCATTTAAGATTTTCAATTCTGATAACGACAAAAAATTCCTTGAAACTATTCTAAAGAGGAAGGAATTGATCAAATAAAAAAAGACCGTCAGAATTGAATCTGACGGTCTTTTTAATTTTTTCTTATTCCAATTACATGGAAGGAAGGATTACCGTATCGATCACGTGAACCACACCATTGGAAGCTACGATATCAGCATTGGTAACGGTAGCATTGTTGATCATCGCCTTTCCATCTTTCAAAGTCACGGTGATTTCACTTCCCTGAACGGTTTTAGCTTTTTGTCCATTTTTCAAGTCAGTTGACATGATTTTTCCTGGAACAACATGGTAAGTCAATACCTGCACCAATTTAGCCTTGTTTTCTGGCTTAAGAAGGTTTTCCACAGTACCAGCTGGAAGCTTAGCAAAAGCCTCATTAGTTGGAGCAAAAACGGTAAATGGACCATCTCCTTTTAACACATCAACCAAGTCACCTGCCTTAACTGCAGCAACCAAAGTGGAAAGGAATTCTGTAGAAACTGCAAGATCAACAATGTCTGCTTCTACTTCATGTACGGAACTTGTTTTTGGAGCGAATGAAGAAACTGCAGCAAGTACAGCCAACATCACAACTGAGAATAATTTTTTCATGGTAGTATTATTTTTTTGGTTTATAAGGGTGCAACAGGCTGTTTATCAGGATTGTTTTTATTACTTGAAAAAGAAATTTGTTGAAAAGAAAGATTTCCTGCTGAACTATGAAGAATGCAGGAGTATTCAGTCTTGGCAATTTTGAGGGATTCCTATACTTTCAAACCATGCAAATCAAAATACTAGCTATTGGTAAGACAGATCACCCAGCCATCCTAAAATTGATGGAAGAATACGGCTCTAGATTGGGACACTATATCCGATTTGAATTGGAAATAATTCCTGACATAAAAAATTCAAAATCACTTTCGGAGGCTGCACAAAAAGAAAAAGAAGGAGAATTGATTTTGAAAAAAATTCAGAATTCGGATGAACTGATCTTACTGGACGAAAAAGGAAAATCCTTTACTTCCATTGAATTCTCAGAGTATTTACAAAAGAAAATGAATTCAGGGCTGAGACAATTGATTTTTGTAATTGGAGGCCCTTATGGATTCTCAGAATCCGTGTATTCTAGAGCAAATGGAAAGTTTTCCTTGTCCAAAATGACTTTTTCCCATCAGATGATCCGCCCATTTTTTATTGAGCAGCTTTATCGGGCCATGACCATCCTCAAAAACGAACCTTATCACCACGAGTAAGCAAGTCAGGTTACCCCTGTGTTAACTTTTTCTTGATTTTTTTTGCTAATGTTACCAAATTGTTAACTTTGAAACAATTGATTAACAATAGCTTCACCTCGATGAGACGGTTTTTCTTTTTAAGTATGATTCTTCTGGGCTTTGCCTTATCGGCAAATTCGCAGGAATCTGCTTTTCAAGAAAGTGAGTTTTTCAACTCAGAGCTTGAAAAATCACTTTGGGAAAAAGGCCAGGAAGATGTATTTCAGCTTTTCCGTGCAGTTGGTTTTGAGCAGGCTGGGTCTACCAATGCATGGGAATCCCTTGTTGATGAATTGGATCAAATCGCTGCTAAAAACGACGATAAGGTCAAATTACTCCGTCAGGTTTTTCAAAAAACTCACCAAAGACTACTTAAAAAGTACGAGATCCACTCCAGTTTCAATGCCATGCTCAACGAGGGCAAATACGATTGTGTAAGTGGATCAGCAGCACTTGGTTTACTTTTGGACAGATACAATTTCCCTTTTGAAATCATTGAAACGGATTATCATGTCTTTGTAATCACAAGCCTAGACGGTAAAAAAATAATTCTAGAAAGCACCCTTCCTGTGGGGGGAATGATTTCAGCCCCTTCTGAAGTTGAAGCTTATTTGGATTCCTATAAAGTTGAAAAATTTGCCCAGCTGAAAAACCCAAGTCAAAGACTCGCCGGTCCTCAAATTGACTACAGTGACAATTCCATTTTTAGAAAAGTCAGCTTGGTCGAATTAGCCGGTCTTCAATATTACAATGACGCAATCGTTCATTTTAATTCCCAATCCTTTAGAAAGGCGGTAACCCAACTTTCAAAGGCGTATTTGCTGTACCCCTCAGATCGAATTGACGGACTCAAAGAGCTAAGTTTCGACTTAGCCTATAAGAGTTATGGGTATGATCTGAAAAAGTAAAAAAGGCCTCCCCAATATGGGGAGGCCAACTTTTTTTTAGATTAAATCACCCCGATTAACCCAAAAAAAGTAATTAAAAAATAGCCTAACCACCCGAAATCCCTTTCGGGTGCTTCGACTTATTGAAGATTTACTTTGAACTTACCATTGGTCACAGTGACAGAGGTAGAGGTGTTGTTTACTTTTCCTACGAATTCAAATGTTCCTTCCAGTCTTTTCCCATCATCGGAAGTCACTGTAATTTTACCAGAAGTACCCTGATAAGCCGTAGAGTACTGTTGCCCTACTGCGGTTCCTGCGATATAGGTCGCGGTATTCGCAATGTTGGTGAAACCTAAATCATAGGTTCCGGTACCATTATAGGTTGACAAGCGCAACAGGAATCCTTTCCCGGAATTATCAGTTCCTTGAAGGACTATGATATTGGTACCCGCTGCGGAAACCTTGGTGCCGGATATGGTGTCAAAATCCTTTGACGCTGATACGGTGCCCACGCCGCTTACGTCACCCACAAATTCTTCATTTCCACCGGAAACATCCTGCCCATCATCACTGGAGCATGCCATAAACGCAACAAAAAAGCTTAACAAAGCAGCTTTTCTTAAAATTTCAATCATTGTCTTCATCACTTGAAAAGGTTAGGTTTTAAAATTTGAACTAGTCAAAACTAGCTCATCCTGAAATCCTGCCCTATACGACAAATGCCCTATTCTGAGAATAGGGCATTTGGTAAAGAAATGATTTACAACTGTTTCTTAATGATGATGACCATCCGGTCCATGTGCATGGCCATGTTCAAGTTCCACAGGTTCTGCATCCCGGATAGCGATTACTTTCCCTTCAAAATATAAATCAAAGCCGGCTAGTGGAGGATTAAAATCCATGTGAACTCCTCGATAATCAATTTTGATAATTTCCCCTCGCATTTGATTTCCTTTATCATCCTGCATGGGAATAACTTGGCCTACCTTCAGTAAGTCCTTATTCTTTTTGCCGTCTTCTTTAAAGTTCGCCTTAGGGATGATCACTTTTTTGGCTTCGTCATAATCCCCATATCCATTTTCAAAATCAATAAAAACAGAAAAGGTCTCCCCAACTTCTTTCCCGATAATGACCTCTTCGAATTTTGGAAGAACATTTTGGTATCCTACCAAAAAATAAAATGGAGAATCATCTGCTACAGTTTCAAACAATTCTGGACCTGACTCTCCATCATCCACTTTTAGGGTATAAGAAACCGCAACAACTTTATTTTTTTCTGCTTTCATCGTATCTAAATTTTAAGGATCAAAGATCAAAGTTTTAATCTGGAAAGGAAAAATAAAAGAAATAGCTTTCTTAGAAAGAGAATTTCAAGATACCTTTAATTGATCCCCAAAATGGAATGAATGCTCCTCCAAAAGTTATCGGGTTTGTCCCAGTATATAAAGCTGAAAAGTTTATTAGTAAAACATTGGAGGCCTTAGCTGCTCAGACTTATTCCAATTTTGAGATTCTAGTTTGCGATGACAATAGTCCTGATAATTCCGCTTCAATTTGTAAAGAGTTTTGCAGCTCAGACTCTAGATTCAAATTCACCCAAAACACGGAAAATTTAGGTTGGTTTAAAACCTCTGAAATGCTTTGGATGCAGGCCGCTAACAAAAGCAAATATTGCTTTACCAATCCACATGATGATCTTCCCTACCCCAATTACATTTCCGAACTAGTCGAGCTTCTTGAGAAAAATCCCAAAGCGAGTATTGCTATCCCCGGCATGGCAAATCAACGTCCGGATGAGACAGTGGTTTCTTTCTATGAGGATGCCTCCGATATAGAAGATGTAGTAGAGCGATGTTTTAGAATAGCTAAAAAGGATAAAGACTATTGGTGGGCGGCATTTCATGGCCTGCATAGAAGCGAATTTGTGGAAAAAATTTACCCCATAGACAAGCTCAGATTTGGGGAGAGTGAATTCTCACTAGACCTTATTTCCTTTTTGAAAATGGGATTTTTTGGACCTCTTGTAACTTCGAATCAAGTGCTGTTAAAAAAGGTATATCTCGAAAAATCTGTGTCCCACAACTGGAGGCATAATTCAAAAAATAAGTCTGCTCTTTGGCTTGCAATTTTCAAAGAAATAGAAAATTCTCACCTCGATCTAAATTCAAAAATCAAGCTTCAAAAAAAGCTATCCCTACTTCTATTTTCAAGGCTTACTGGTAGATTTCAGAACTTATTTAAATAAATAAGTTAATCCTATTTGTCCCACAAAATTATTCCGGTCATATCCCGGTACAAAATATTGGTTAGGATCATTTTCCAAAAACCACTTGTAGTTAAGCGTATTGACATATTGGAACTTCCCTGCCACTAAAAGATTCCCAAATTTCCACTCGGGTGTTAGCGAAAACACCAGGTCCACATACTTATTTCTGAAATCCTTGGAGGCTTCGTATCGGTAGTAGTAAAAATCATTATTGTATTCTATTCTCTCGATTTGAATTCCAATTTTCTTCAAACCTTCAACCCATGCTGCTCCAATGAAAATCTGATTACTAGCCGGTCCGTTTCCGATTCCAAGTACCTGCCCTTCATTGGTATAGCCATGTCGAATATGATCATGGATGTACCAAGTTCGAAGCTGTCGGATATCTTCTCGTATGGTTTGTCCAGAAAGTGTCATCTCCGAACTGATTTCAATGAATCGGTTCGGATTTTTTGTTCCCAATAGATGAGCAAAACCAAAAGTAAAAGCCCTCCCACTCTCAGGAGTGGTAATGAAATCATTCAGGGTTCGATCGTTGTCTCTGGTTCCATATTCCCCATAAAATTCAAATCTTCCCTCTTGGCTCAACCAACGGAAATATCCGGAGCTAAACTGTTGCCTAGTTTCTTGAATAGGATCGTAAACAGTCTGTCCTTTTTTTCTCCCATTAAATACCGGTAGTAAATCTCCCAATGTCCTTACCTCATTTCTATACATTTGGCTAGTCGATCCATATCCTAGGAAAAGGCCAGGCACCCATTTAGGCTGATATGTGAAAATGATTCCTGATAAATAACGTTTGCCATTTTCCGGTTTTGGAATCAAAACTGGGTTTTCTTGGATAGTGTAGTCTGGCCAAGGGGGCAAAAATTCAGTACTTCTCAAAAATCCAGAGATCAACTGACCTTCTAAAGACCCAATTTTTGTCTGCACAGGCTTTCTGGTATTGAAGGTAAAATGAAGAAAACCTGGAGCATTATTTCCCAACAATAGAGAATTTCTTCTCCCAGGACCCCACCAAAGATTTTCCGAAGAAATGCCCAGAGAAAATTCATCTAAATTGAACCTGAGGCTTGATTGACCTGGGTAAAACCTATTGTAAGCTTTTTCTCCAAATCGCTCTGGCATATCGATACGATTCATGTATTCGTAATAGAATAGAATCGTTGCCTGATGTTCGATAGGAAAACCTAGGTAATCCTTATTTTGGGCTAAAAGTATTTCTGGCTGAAATTGAAAACTGAACTTCCCATATTCTGCGTAGGCACCAGGACTTATGACTTGTTGGAAACCACGATTCGGAATCATAGCTCCGTCATTCACCCCAAAAGCATATTCCGAATTGAACTGCACCTTATAGACTGCAGGCATGGTCAAGAATTTTCCCTTTCCCTCTTTTCCAAACCTCCAATAAAAGCCAGACTCATCAAAATCCACCACAGAACTGTCCAAATCAAATCCATTGGCCAATCCCATAACTTCCGTGGGATAAACAGGACGAACCATCCAGGAAGAAGTAGAATCAACTTTTCCTAGAAGTTGTAACCTTCTTAAATAATCATCCAAACCTGGGGTTCCAATTGGAATGGTTTGAGCCTGAGTTTGAAAAAATCCTAAACCTAAAACCCCAAAAAGGATCAAACGAATTATCCTTAAACTGCCCTTTCTCATTATTTATTCGTTTGGATAGCTTCAATTCTAATACTTGCGACAGACCAGGATTCATCGCAGATGGGATCGGGATTATTCACTTGCTTTAGTTCTGCACCCATAAAAACCCGGACATCTGGATTGGAATGTTCTATTAATTCAACCACCTGGTATCTCGTAGTATAGTTTGGAAATGCTCCAAAAATGC
This sequence comes from Algoriphagus boseongensis, assembly GCF_004362805.1. Lineage (GTDB taxonomy): Bacteria > Bacteroidota > Bacteroidia > Cytophagales > Cyclobacteriaceae > Algoriphagus > Algoriphagus boseongensis. Next base: position 401,429 of record NZ_SNYF01000006.1, on the reverse strand, counting down.
AAAGCCCTGGTAAATTGGTTTGAATAGCCCCAGTCTTCGGAACGTTCTGCCTAAAAATGGTATTTGGGTAGGATTGATAGAGACAGAATGTAGATTCACAAGGAGAATTGGAAAATGTGGTTCTAAAAATCTCATCGCCTCCATACCCCATGTACCAATAATCCGGTCCAGAAATACCGTCGTCAGGATTGCCGTCCCAACTGTCATGGATCAAAATTTCAGCGGTGATTTTTATGTAATTGTGCGCAGGAAGATCCTGAACAGTTACAGCTACTTCCTCATTATGGTAATACCCAGCAATGGTGTCATTTCTCCAAATAAACAATTTCCCATTTTCAAACCCACTCAAATCAAGTTTTGAAAAATTATTGAAATATACGGTCTGCTGATTCTCAACTGTCTCCACACAGGAAATCAAGGTTAGTACTAATCCAAAAATGACGAAGGAAGCGGTAAACTTCTGACTAATCGGTATTTTCATTGAAGGTTAAACTCAAAAATAGTTGTGGTACAAAGAAACAAAAAACAAGCTAAAACCTGACCAAGAATCTTTAGGAAAGAAGTCCCTTCCCAATCATAATCCTTATTTTTGCCAAGCAATTACCTAAACTCTATGGCAATTTTTACAGTGGTGGCAGGGGCAAGACCCAATTTCATGAAAATCGCACCCATCATTCATGCTTTCCAAAAAAAGCAAAAAGAAGGAAAAGACGTTCAATTCCGCCTGGTCCACACAGGACAGCATTACGATAAAAAAATGTCTGGGGACTTTTTTGAGCAATTAAGTATCCCGGAACCAAATGCAAATCTTGGAGGAGGAGGAGGAACCCAAGCCGAACAGACGGCTGCGATAATGGTAGCTTTCGAAAAGGAATTAATGGAAAACAGGCCTGACTTGGTGATTGTGGTAGGTGATGTGACCAGTACTTTAGCCTGTTCAATTGCTGCCAAAAAGTTGGGAATCGACGTAGCCCACGTGGAAGGTGGAATTCGATCTGGCGACTTGAGTATGCCTGAAGAAATCAACAGAATGGTGACGGACTCCATTACGGATCACTTTTTCACTACCTCTGAAATTGCGAATAATAACCTGAGAAAAGCAGGTGTGGCCGAAGAAAAAATCCATTTCGTAGGCAATACCATGATCGACACGCTCATTGCTCAAACTCCTAATTTCAAAAAGCCCGAAGGGGAAATTTTTGAAAATCTAAGCCGGGGTAATTACTTCGTGATGACCATGCATCGCCCTGCCAATGTAGATCAGGAGCAGCAATTAAAGGCAATGATTGATGCGATTTTGGAAGGAACTGGTAGTCTGCCAATCATTTTCCCTGTTCATCCAAGAACTGCAAAAAATCTTCAGGCTATAGGTATTTCAGCTCCAAACCTGCTTATGTGCGAACCTTTGGGCTATTTGGAATTCAACTATTTAGTAAAAAATGCCAAAGGCGTTATCACAGACTCAGGAGGAGTAACTGAGGAAACTTCTGTGATGAATGTGCCTTGTGTAACCCTTCGAGATAATACCGAACGAGCGGAAACCATTCACCTCGGCACAAACGAACTGGTAGGTACCGACCCCAAAAAGCTAAAGCCTTATCTGGATAAAATCATGAAAGGGGAATGGAAGCAATACCAAGGAATTCCGCTTTGGGACGGAAAAACTGCAGAACGAATCGTAGACATTCTGATTAAAAACTACGCTTAATCCATGAGTATTTCTCGTATTCAGGAATTGGTAGAAAGGCTTCAGATGAAGCCCCATCCAGAAGGAGGTTTTTATGCTGAAACTTACCGCTCTGATTCAGAGCTGGACACTGAAAACGGGAAAAGAAATCTAATCACCTCCATTTTCTTTCTTTTGAGCTCTGAAAATGTCTCTCACTTTCATCGAATCAAAAGCGATGAGCTCTGGTTTTGGCATGAAGGGAGCCCACTGTCTGTACATTTACTGGGAGAGAAAGGCCACGAAGTTTTAAAGCTAGGACCTGTTGATGGAAAAGGTACTTTACCACAGCATCTGGTAAAAGCCAACACAATTTTTGGAAGTTGTTTGGATGAACCGGAAAGCTATTCTTTGGTTTCTTGCGTGGTAGCACCGGGATTTGACTTCAGAGATTTTGAACTTTTCGCAACTGAGGATCTTCTTCGACTTTATCCTGAAGCAGAAGAAATTATTCGAAAACTGACTTAAGTAATTTGCCATAAAACAAAAAAGCCTGCTCCGAAAAGCAGGCTTTCTATTTTCATTGTGGTAAATAATTAGAAGGCAAATGATGCACCGAAGCTAACTTTCACGCCTGGAGCTAAGCTCGAGAATATCTGATCCTGTGCTCCGAAAGAACTGAACACATATTCTCTCTTGTCATTTAGCATATTTTGAACACCGAAGTTAACTCGAACTCTTTCGTCAGCACCAAATGATTTGTTCACATTCAGGTTCAAAGCGTGGAAAGGAACAGAGTACGTATCTGTACGGTTACCAAAGCCAACATAATTCAATGTAGCGCCCTGAACGTTGTAGAATATACCTGCTTCCCAGCCGTTGCTGAAGTTATTGTAAGCAAAACCGGTATTGATCAAATAAGGCGCCTGACCAGCCATATCTCTGGTAGTTCCAATTTCCTGACCTTCTCTAGCTGTCAATTGTCTAGATCTCAATTCTGATTCAGACATTCTGATCTTAGAATTGGTCACCGTCACATTGGTTGTCCAAAGGATGTTTTCCAACGCAGGAGTGATGAACTTCAATGACTTTCTGAATTCAACTTCCACACCTGCAACGGAACCGTTACCTACGTTTCTTGGCTGGAATGATCCTGGGTCAGCAAGGAACTGAACAATTTCAATAGGCTTATCGAAAGTCTTATAGAAAGCACTCAAAGAGATCATTTCAGATCTGTTCTGGAATACTTCCCATCTTAGGTCATAGTTATTGATTCTAGTAGAAGTCAAATTTCCGTCCCAAAGTACTTCTTGACCGCCATTGGTAGTCTCTCTGTACATACCTCCGATAAAGGTTCTACCTGTGATTGGATCAAGGATTTCAGCATAAGAAAGCTCTTTGAAAGAAGGACGAGCGATTGTTCTGCTGGCAGAGAATCTCAAGTTCTGATTTTCTTTCACGCTGTAAACCAAATTCAAGGTTGGGAAGAAATCTAGGTCATCCAACATTTCTACCAAATCATATTCGATAGTTCCTGTCTGGTTTGTTCCAGTATAGAACTGATTGAACTGCTCTACTCTCAATCCGATGATGGCCTTCAAGTTTTTCAAAGGATTAGACTCGAAAGAGGTATATCCTGCGAAATTGGTTACATAACCCTGGTATTGGTTAGGGTTGATCGGAATAAAGTCTGGATTGTATCTTACTCCATTTCTATTGTCAGCAGAGAACAAATTCTCTTCGTTCAAAATGGAATTTGGATTTCCGTCTAGTTCAGTATTTCCTGTTGGGAACTGGAAGCTTTGAATTTCGAAATCACGGAATTTAAAGGTATAAGCACCACCGAATTTCAACTTGGCGTCCTGACCAAAGGCATTCAAATTTCTAGTCAAGTCAACTTTACCGTTCACGTTGTATTCCTCCAAAAATCTCCAAATACGAGTTGGAAGACCTACTTCTGTAGAAATCGTGTTGTTAGGAAGTCTGAATCTGGTGAATCTCACGTCTGGATCTTCGATTACCGAACGAGTAGGAGCTAATCTCCAATTCACTTCCCAATCCTTACCATTGAAATAATGTGTACCTGCCAACAAAATGCTAGTTAAAGATCTTTGGCTATATTCTAGATTGTACTGCTTCGCTTCGAAGTTTGCACCCAAGTTGGTGTTTACAAAGTCAAAAGTACCTGCCTTAGACTCACCATTCTGTAAGTGAATAAAATTCAACTTGTATTTAGAGGCGTTAGTCTTCAAGGCAATTCCTGCCAATCCACCCAACAATACATTGTTTACACCGTAGTTACCTCTTTGTCTTTCCAAAGGATCCAATTCGAATTCTGTGTTTTCGATTGGCTTGGCAAATAGGTTGTATTCTGCATTCTGATAAAACTCAGTTTCATTCTTGTAAGTCAAGGCAGCATTATAGCCCCAAGTTACCTTTGGTCTTGCGATTTGATTTCCGAAAGAAAGTCCAAATCCAAAATCCATAGGAGAAGTAGCAGTACTTGCTCCCAATGTCTTATTAAATCCTCTCAAAATAGACTGGTACTCCTGACCTTTTGGACCGTTTGGATTACCAACTACTTCGCCATATTGAGGAATGTCTGTTCTTCCTCCTGTAGGAATTGCTCTAGTTCCATCGTCAAATCCTAAGAAATCAGTCTTTCCACCTTCATAAGTAAGGTAGTTGGAATTGAAGTGCATGGAAGGGTTTACTCCTCCGGAAACACTTACTCTGAAAGATTTTTCTTCAGGAAAATCTTTGGTTTCAATATCTACTACACCACCTGTAAAATCTGCAGGAAGCTCAGCAGTAAAAGATTTTGCTACAACAATGTTGTCAATCACATTGGTAGGGAAAATATCCATCTGGATGGTATTTCTATCTGGATCTAAACCTGGGACATCCATGCCGTTTAAAACGGTTTTGGTATATCGGTCACCTAATCCTCGTACATACACGTATTTACCGCCTTCTACAGAAACACCTGTTACCCGCTTTACAGCAGAAGCAGCATCTCCATCACCAATTTGTCTGAAGGTGCTTGCAGTAATTCCGTCCAAAACATTTGGAGCATTTCTTTTTGCAGACATTAAAGCAGATTCAGTTGTTCGGATTGCAGTTGCAGCCACGGTTACTGTTTCTAGTTCAGAAGCCTCTTCTTTCATCAAAATATCCTCAATCACTGCCACTTTTCCATTTTCTACAACCACGCCTGTTAGCTCAACTGTAGAATAGGAGATGTAAGAGATCTGAAGGGTGTAAGTTCCTGGATTTACTTGGATTTCGAATTTTCCATCGAAATCAGTTACGGCTCCAGTAGCGGTTTCTTTTACCAATACAGAAACACCAAAAAGAGGCTCGCCAGTAGCTTCTTCAAAGATGGTACCTCTGATAGTTCCAGTTTGCGCAAAAGAAAAACCTGTGATCAGTTGAAATAGAACTACAAAGCTGAAAGCTAAGGATCTAAATTTCATTGACTTGTTAACTTTATATTTCATACAGCAATTAAATTTCACATTTAAGAAAGAGAGACATCAGCCTTGCAAACCGATGCCTCTCTTTGGTTTTTTTATTTGAAATCAGCTAGGGCATTTGCAGCGGAAGCCCAAGTCCAATTAGAGAATACAGATTTGTCAGCACCCACTGTGTTAGCTTTGGCAGCTACTGCTGTAGCATGGACATCGGTGCCATTTCTAAATGCTTGAGTTAAAGTTACTCCTTCTTTAAGAGTAGCTTGGAGAGCTGAGAATTTCAATGTTCCGTTGGTGAAGTTTGCGATGGTATTGTCACCACTTAGAGATAAATCTCCTCTGCCAGCATTATTATTATCAGCCGGTGCAGGGAAATTGAAGAAATAAAGGTTTCTGAAAGTTCCAGCAGCACCAGCTCTAAAGTCTGCAAATTCTGATGCAGGATTTCCTTTTATAGAACCATTTGAAAGAGTATGACCTGCATTGGTGAAGCTACCTTCTGGACCATCAATTTCTAGTGCATGGTCTGTGTTTGAACCACAGATTACAATGAAGTTATCTAAAGTACCCGCCCAAGCCTGATCAGTATCCATGCCATCATCGCCAGAGTTCCAAACCAATGCGTTCTTTACATTGACTGTTCCACCGAACCATTCAATTCCATCATCCTGGTTGGCTACGATTTCTATGTTTTCAATAACTGTTGCAGCTCCTACGCCACCCAAAGTCAAGCCATTGATTTCGTTTCCTTCTCCGATGTTAGCACCACCATGACGGATAGAAACATATTTCAATACACCGGAATTGTCATTGTTTTCACTACCTCCATACAAGCCATTGGTATCGGAAGCAGGAATTCCTTCAATCTGAACCTCCTGAATATCTCCAGCAAAAGATCCTTTCGCCTTTCCTAGAATCAAAAGACCACCCCAAAGACCTTCCAAAGTTGGATCTAGGTTTGGAGAAGCGATTTGACCAGGAACAATTTCGTCGGCAACTGTAGTAAAAATGATTGGCTGAGTAGAAGTACCGGCAGCGTTGATTTTTGCTCCTCTTGCGATAACCAATGCAGTTGCATTAGCCCCTGTACCAACTTCCCCTTTAACAATTACACCCGGTTGGATAGTAAGTGTAACTCCAGATACTACTGAAATTCTACCAGAAAGCACATAAACTTTTCCAGTTTCCCAAGTAGTGTTGGTTGTGATGTTTGAGCTGATAACGATACTTGAGTTATCCCCTCCCTCGTCAATGATTGGTTTTTCATTGCCCTCAATGCAGCTGGTAAAGCCCAACACGGCTACCAGAAAAATTAATAAAAGGCTGTTAAATTTTTTCATTGGTTTATAAATTGAATTGTGGTTTTGCACTTTTCTGATACAAAGGTGAATTCAATTTTTTGCCCAAAAGAATGAATCGAATTATGGTTTGTTTAAAAAATCAGGCAGAATTTAATATTGTATTAACAAAAAAAACAGAAAAAAGGGCTTCCCTGCCGAGAAGCCCTTTAATGGGGGAATTTGTGTTATTTTAATGTTACCGACTTGTTAATCGGTACTTTTTCCAAAAGTGTTCTTACCAGGCTTCTGGTGTCAATTCCATCAGCTTCAGCCTCATAATTGAGCAAAATTCGATGATTTAGCACATCCTCAGCTATCTCCTTGATGTCTTCCGGAAGCACATAATCTCTTCCATCCATATAGGCAACCGCCTTGGATGCAAGATTAAGATTGATACTAGCGCGGGGAGATACTCCAAACATGATGTATTTGGCTTCATCCTTCAGCCCGTATTGTTGTGGGAATCGAGTCGCAAAAACCAACTCGATGATATAGTTTTCTAAAGGCTCGGCAAGGTTCACCGAATTAATTTCATTTCGGATATCAAAAATGTCCTGCTTGGACAAAATTGCCTTCACGTCTGATGAATACTGCATGTTGGACATCCTTCTCATAACCTCCAACTCATCTGACTTGCTTGGGTAGTCAATATGAACCTTCATCATAAAACGGTCTACCTGAGCTTCTGGCAGGGGATAGGTACCTTCTTGATCTACTGGGTTTTGAGTAGCCAAAACCAAGAAAGGTCGATCCAATTGAAATGTGGTCTCCCCGATGGTCACTTGCTTTTCCTGCATCGCTTCCAAAAGCGCAGACTGAACTTTGGCAGGAGATCGGTTGACCTCATCTGCTAAAATCACATTGGAAAAAATCGGACCTTTTTTCACCTCAAAACTTCCGGTCTGCTGATTATAAATCATCGTTCCGATCAAGTCCGAAGGAAGCAAATCTGGGGTAAACTGAATTCGGTTAAAATTCAGATGAAGTACCTTGGCAAGTGTATTTACGGTCAGGGTTTTTGCCAAGCCTGGCACCCCTTCCAAAAGAATATGTCCATTGGTAAAAAGTCCAATCAGAAGTCGGTTAACCATTTTGTCCTGACCGACTACGACTTTTTTTACTTCCTGTATGACTGCTGCTATTTTTTCCTGATGCATTGAATTCAAGATTTATGGGCCGAATTTGACTCGCCTAAATTAGGGGAATTTGATCCAACCAACAATCTTAATTGGTATAAGCGGAAAAGCCTTAGGCAAGGACAAATTTTAGGAATTTTTAAGAGCGTCCATTTTTAGAAACTCCACTTTTAACAAATCCAGTCAATCCCAAAAGCCTATAAACCAATTCCTGATCCATTTCTCTTATTTCCCCCACCTCAAATCCTTCAATGGTAATTTTCTCCATGGAAAAACGAACAAGGCGAAGGGTAGGAAAACCTACGGCTGCAGTCATTTTTCTGACTTGCCTGTTTTTTCCTTCGATCAAAGTCAAGGAAATCCAAGTATCCGGAATACTAGCTCGGTACCGAATAGGCGGATCTCGATCTGGCAATGCCGGGATAGGTTCTAAAATTTTTGCAATGGAGGGCTTGGTGCGGTAATCCTTCCCATCAACATTGATGGTGACTCCAGCCTGAAGTTGCTTCAGAGCTTCTGGGGTGGGAATCCCTTCTACCTGAGCGAAGTAAGTGCGCTGGTGTCCAAATCGGGGATTTAGCATATGATGATTAAGCCATTTGTCGTCGGTGATCAAAAGTAGGCCCTCACTATCCTTATCCAGACGACCCACAGGATATACCTCTCGGGGAAAAGCGCCGAGAGAGGCCAATGTGGGCCCCTCTCCGCTAAATTGGCTGACTACGCCAAATGGTTTGTAAATGATAAAATACCTGGGCAAATCTTTAAGATTAGCTTCCGCAGCCTACACAATCGAAATGGGAATCCATTGGCTTTACACCTTTCAATTGCATTTCTAGGTTATGAATTTGGTCACGTACTTCCATGTCCGCAAACATGTCTCCGGTAAGTTTTCCTTTGAGTGAAGAGATAGCCTCCTCGATCGCTTGTTTTTGTTGTTCTGTCATAAAAGTTAGGTTTGGTCGTTAGGGATAGAGTGGTTTGAAAATAGGAAAATCAGGAAAATTGGTTCCCCTATTTGTCCATTTTTTTGGTTTCAAAAATGAGGCCAGTTGAGAATGAGGGAATTAATTTCAAAAATTTACGCTATCGATTGCGGGAGCTTATTTGAGCGAAAAAAGGAAATCCAAACATAATTTTACTAATAGAAGAAAAACGAAATATTATTTCAAGGCTTCTTTTTTGACTACCTTTGCCTCAATCACCAGTTTTCTTTTCCACCGCGACTCCTGAATTCTTCCAGGTAATCTCCTTCGGTTTGAAACTCGGCTTAAGGCCAAAGAAAACTCAATCCTTCACGATTTTATTTCCGATGAAAAACTACCTAAACCTATTTGATCTCCGCCAAAAAATAGACTACAAAACCGAAATTCTTTCCGGATTGACAGTGGCTTTGGCCTTAATTCCAGAGGCAGTGGCTTTTGCTTTTATTGCGGGATTATCTCCGCTTACTGGATTGTATGCAGCTTTTGTAATGGGCTTGGTGACCTCTATTTTAGGAGGGAGGCCTGGGATGATTTCAGGAGCTACCGGGGCAATTGCCGTGGTAATTGTGACTTTGGCAGCTACCCAAGGCGTGGAATATGTCTTTGCAGCAGTGGTTTTATCCGGTTTACTTCAGGTTATTTTTGGAAGCTTAAAGCTGGGAAAATTCATCCGACTGGTCCCCCATCCGGTCATTTTTGGCTTTGTCAACGGGCTTGCGATCATCATTTTCATGTCCCAATTGGACCAATTCAAAGGTCCGGATGGACAATGGCTGAGTGGAGATTCCCTTTATATTTTCTCCGGGTTAGTTCTTTTGGCTATGGGGATCATTTGGGGTTTACCTAAGCTGACCAAAGCCATACCTGCTTCCCTTACCTCTATTTTGGTGGTTTTTGGAGTGGTAGCCGCCTTGGGTCTGGATACCAAAACGGTGGGCGATATGGCAAGTATCAAAGGTGGATTTCCTCCATTTCATATCCCAGATATCCCCTTTTCATGGGAAACTTTGGAAATCATTTTCCCCTTCTCCTTGATTATGGCAGGCGTGGGATTGATCGAATCTCTCCTTACGCTCAATATAGTTGACGAAATTACCGAAACACGAGGCCGAAGCAATAAGGAGGCTGTGGCTCAGGGCTTGGCAAATGTTGCCTCCGGTTTTTTCTCAGGCATGGGTGGCTGCGCAATGATTGGCCAAAGCTTGATCAATATCTCCTCAGGAGCCAGAGCGAGACTATCCGGAATTGTGGCCTCGGTCATGCTTTTGGTTTTTATCATGTTTGGATCGAGTCTCATCGAAAAGGTACCCATGGCGGCACTTACCGGTCTGATGATCATGGTATCCATTGGCACTTTTGAATGGGCAAGTCTGAGAATCCTCACCAAAATGCCGAAAAAGGATATTTTCCTTATGTTTCTGGTTACCGCGGTGACCGCTGTCCTACACAATTTGGCTTTGGCAGTCTTGATCGGAGTGATCTTGGCAGCACTTTTCTTTGCCTGGGACAATGCCAAACGAATCCGGGCCAGAAAGTATCTGGATGAAAATGGTGTAAAGCATTACGAGTTGTATGGTCCCTTATTTTTCGGGTCGGTGACAGCCTTTGGGGAAAAATTTGACATCCTGAATGACCCTGAGGAAGTAATCATTGACTTTGCAGAAAGTCGGGTAGTGGATATGTCCGCCATAGAAGCACTAAACAAAATCACCGAACGCTATCAGAAAGTTGGGAAAAAGGTTCATCTCAGGCACCTCAGCCCAGATTGTAGAAAATTACTGGCCAAGGCAGACGAGATTATTGAAGTCAATATCCTAGATGACCCAACCTACAAGCTAGTGGTTGATGATTTGGCCTAAAAAGTACTTTTGAAACTTATTTTTTGATTTGGGAGAAAATGTAAAGCATCTCTGAAGCAATTTGAAGGGAGCGCTCCTCGTATTTTTCTTTCTCCAAAACTGTATCATCAAAAGCCTTTGGATCCTCGTACAATACCGGAATCCTCACTTCTGCGCCAGAAATAAAAGGGCAATTTTCATCTGCATGATCACAGGTCATGACTGCAGCAAAATTGGCCTTGGGATTTGCCTGATCGTCATAAACCTTTGAAAAGGCAAGAATGGGCCCTGTGTTTTCTGAAAAAAATATGTGGTAATAAGGGTTTGATCCATTCTCTTGAACAGAGATTTGGAATCCACTTCGTTTAAGCGAATCCACAGCCCTAGGATTAAAGGCTGTGACCTCCACTCCTCCCGAGTAAGTTTGAATGGGTACTCCGAAATATGCTGCAGCCGTTTTTGCCCAAATCTGAGAAAACTGGCTTCTCCGGGAATTGTGAGTGCAAATGAAATTCAGATGAACTTCCGATCCAGCTTGACTCTTGGCTTGAATAAACGCAATCAAGGGCTGTAGAATATGTTTTCTCTCATCAGAAATCGGCAAATCCAAAGCCTTTTGGATAGTTTCCTGCAGGGGTTTAAAGAAATTCAACATCCGTTAATTATTAACAACAACCTGAACCTGGAGTACAAGCAGATGCCTGAGTTTGCAATTGGGAAAGTCGGATTTTAGGCTTTTGGGCAGGAATTCCGCATTTATCTTTTGCCAGGCAATCGGTCATTTTGGTGGTCAATAAAAAGTTAGTCCCATCGTGCTCAAGTCCATATTTTCCGATTGTTTCCCCTTGATATTCCACTTCAATTTCCAGATCAGGAATCCCCAATACTTTTTCAGAAAGTTCAATTATCTGAACCAATTTCTCCGGGTGAAGTCTATGGTCGTAGTCATCTGCATCCCAAAGCTGGAAATTGACTTTTTGCTCTTTTCGAATCGTTCCTCCACAATCGATAAAGTGCTTATCAACCAGACCAACTTCCGTCACGTGGAAATGAGCAGGCACCAAATCCCCATTGGGAAGTTGGAAAGCGATGGTTTTGGATTGGGATAGGATGGTTTTGATTTCAGACAATTTCATGGCTTAGTTTTTTTCAAGTTAACAGGTAGAGCCGCAGGCAGAATAGCTTTCGAAGAAAGATGAAAATTCACTTTTTAGCCTGGCCCAATTCTCAGGATGAATGCAATAGTTGATTTTGGTGCCTTCGATGGTTCCTTGGATAAGTCCAGCATCTTTGAGTTCGCGCAGATGCTGACTAATAGTGGCCTGAGCCAACCCAATTTCCAAAACCAAGTCCCCGTTGATACAAGACTTGGTTTTGACCAAATGCTGAAGAATCGCAATCCGAGCTGGATGAGCAATTGCTTTCGCCAGATTTGCGAGTTCATTCTGCTCTTCAGTAAACAAATGCGTTTGAGTGACTCCCATTGTTTCTAATTATATTGCAATATTACGATTAATAATAAATCTGAGTTCCAAATCAGGAATTTTTTTTTCGCTTATTTTTCGCAGTAAGTTTTGAAATTGTTGAGAATAGCCTGCCAACCTTGGCGCTGCAGGTCAATCGAATTTTGCTTTTCTGCTTCAAAGACTTCAGTAACTAGTACCTGATTCCCATTTTGCTCAAAAAATACATCCAGCTTTCTCCCATCACCCATGGTGCTTCGAATCTCCTGAAAAGGAATGATTTTGGAATAAATTCCCCAAAACTCAAAACTGAAACTTCCATCTTTGGCGGCCATGGTAGCCGAGAATTTCCCCCCTTCACGAAGGTCGTACTCCGCGGCCGGGCAATGCCAATCCTCGGAAGCAAAATTCCATCCGATGACATGCTTGCCTTGAGTCCAATTCTCCCAAACTTTTTGTAAAGGAGCATCAATGACAGCCTTTAAAGTAATTTCAACTGTTTCCATTTCAAGGATTCTTTAGTGTTTCGATGATCAATTTATTCATTTTCAAAAGTGCCTCCATGGATCTCTTTCCTTTTTCAGGATCACTCATCATTTTCCCCAATCCCTCAGGCACAACCTGCCAAGAAAGTCCAAACTTGTCGGTCAACCAGCCACACCGCCCGTGTTCCCCACTTTCTCCCAACTTTTCCCAGTAATAATCAATCTCAGCTTGTCCCTTACAAGTTATCACCAAGGAATTTCCGGGTGAAAAATCAAATTCATGGCGTTCAGGACTACTCATGGCATTCATAATGTAGCCGTCCAATTTGAATTGGGTAAAAAGCAAATCCTCAGAATCCGGGAGTGGAGCTTCCATCAGCCTGATGCTATTGGGAAAAATATGGGTATAGAATTCCCTTGCCTCTCTCACTTTTGATTTCTTCTCATTGACAAAAAGCAGACAGGGAACAATCTTTTGTACTGACCGAATTGGGTCCGCATCCAGCTGCCAATTGGTCCCAAATCTATCCTGAACCCATGCATATTTTGGGCTCCAGGGATAAGTATCCAGGGGAAAATACACCTTTCCGTCCTTTTTCAAGGAATCATATACCTCTTCAATCGATACCTCCTCCCCACAATAAACGAAGTAGGAACAGGCCTGAGTCTGCTGGTACTTTGGACCTCCATTTAGTCCCATCATCAGAGTTCCCATCACCTCAAAACTTACTGCTATTGGGTTTTTATCCACAATTCTGGAATTGGGAAAAACCGAGATATAAAAATCTGCCGCCTCGGCAGCCTGTTGGTCAAACCAAAGACAAGGGTGGATAGAGCTGGACATAGAAACTTGGTTTAAGGCAAGGGACAGCTCAATTTAAGGGATTTTCTGCTTTACCTAATTCATCTCCGTGGCAGTACGGAGATGAAACCCGCAATCAATGGTATTCTAATCGAAGACTATTCTGAAGAGATTTGGAAGCCTAACCAAAAATCCATTATGAAAAGTATTTTATTAATCTTCCTATTTCTTTTTCTGGGCTTTTTTCCAGGAGAAATTTTGAGCGAAAAGGACCTAAAAGTCACTAGCTACAACAAGAAAAACCAAGGTTCCAAAGCCCCAAAAAAGGTCTATATCAGAAGCTTCAATGCCTACTTCGAGGTTTTTGAAGAAGCCTCGGCCAAGACTTCCGGATCAAAAAATGAACGGGCAAACCGAACTACTTATACCTCTGGAACTTCTACCAGTATGGGTGTGCAAATCCAAGGTGTTGATGTGCCCGATTTTCAAAAATTGATCGATGAGGCATACCAAAATTTTGTCAGCCAACTGAAGAGTCAAGGGTATGAAATCATGACTGCAGATGAAGCCAAGAAGTACGAGTATTATGCTGATTGGACCAAGAAGGCAGGAGGAGCTTCCTCTGATGCACAGGTCGAAGGATACATTATGGTCACTCCGACTGGGTATGATTATCTAGTCAAATCTGTGACCAAAGGTGGTAAAGAAAAAATGGGAGGTGGATTTGTAGATCCTACTCCTAAAATCTCCAAAGAGCTAGATAATGCCTTCATCGCAGATGTGAATTTTGCATTCCCTTTTGTCATGTTAGATGCGGACGCCTCTACCTGGACAAATGCTACTTCGGTGAAAGCCAAAATCGGGTATCGAATAGAGCCCTCCCTTGATCCAAGTGAAAACAACCATTCGATCACAAACTTTGGGGTTTCGAGAATTCCTTCTCAAGTCCGATTTGTGTCTGGATTAGACATTGGAAGTAATCCTCTTTTCGATGCGAAAGTCGAACCTAAAAAGGCGGTTTACGCCGAGGGAGTATTCAAAGACACCAAAATCAAAGAGGTGACACAAGCACAGACTGATATGTTTTCCAAAACCGGTTATTCTCAATTGGTGATGGTCTCAGGAGACCAGAAAAAAGTTGCTTCCCACTTCGCCGATTGCGATCACGATGCTTATGTGAATTTTGCTTCAAGTGTGATGAAGGATATGATTGATTCAGGAGTTTCTAATTTCTTGGAACTATCCAAAGATTAATTCAAACCTGAAATCAGGTTATTTTCTATTGCAAATTTCAAAAGACCAACCAATGAGTTGGTCTTTGTTTTTTGATAGATATTCTTCCGGTGAGTTTCTACAGTTCTTTCGGAAATATGAAGTTTTTCCCCGATCTCTTTATTGGATAATTCATCAAAAATCAAGTCCAAAACCTCTTTTTCCCTACTAGTCAAAATGCGCTCATCCTCCGGGAAACGCATACGCTGGATCAGGATTTTTTGAATCTCGGCGCTGAAAAATAGCTGCCCTTCGGAAACCTCTCTGACCGCTTTGAGCAATTCCTGATGGGCGGCTTTTTTCAAAACATAGCCATCAACACCAGTTGCAAGTGCTTCTTTTACGATATAAGGCTCCTCGTGCATGCTAAGAAAAATCACTTTGGCCCTTGGATTCTCCTTTTTGATCATTTTGGCAAGGGCAATCCCCCCTTCTTTAGGAACAGAAATATCGGAGATGACCAAATCGGGCTGTTCAATTTTCCAGATTCTAAAAGCATCCTCGACACTTTCAGAAGTTTGAACTTCGGTGATCCCATCACTATTCAGCAACAAGAATTTCAATCCATCCAAAAGAATTTTATGATCGTCAACGAGCAATAATTTCATGTTAAAAAGAATGTTGCGGGTTAATTGATTCTTTGGGAATAGGGAAATTGAATCAAGAGCTCGGTTCCTTGGATTCCAGGAGAAGTGTACAATTCGAGTTGTGCATTAAGTAATCCTGCCCGAGTATTGATGTTTTTCCATCCATTTCTTTTGCTATGGATAAAAACTGCTGGATCAAAGCCTCTTCCATCATCCAAAAGGCTGAGCCGGATTTTCCCTTCTTGACCACTGAGATTCAATTGAATATTCTTAGCCCCGGAATATTTGAGCACATTGTTGATCCATTCTTGACAGATTCTAAAAAGATTGATTTCCACCAGCTCATCCATTCTTTTGGGAATTCCTGTTGGGCTAATCTCAAGTTTGGCTTTTTCGCTTGCATTGATTCTACCCGCCAGATCTTCCAGCGCACTGATCAATCCAAATCTGATCAAGGTAGCTGGCATCAAGTCGTAGACTACATTGCTGATTTCCTTGGACATCTCATCCAAAACGGAATCAGTTCTGCTGACCAGTTCGGTTTTGAGTTCTTCCTTGGCTTGATCACTTTTCAGTTGGGAGACATAAAGTCTGAGAGCCGAAATGTATTGTCCAAAACCATCGTGCAGATCTTGAGCCATTCGTCTGCGCTCCTGCTCCTGAGACTCCAAAGACGCCTGGATATACGCTTCCTTTACTTTTAATTCCCGATCCTTCACCAGCAGCTCCTGCTTTCGCTTGTTTCTGTTTTGGTAGTAAAAAAAGGTAACGATGGCCAAAAGCAAAAGGAAACCCAAGGCGGCAAAAGCGAAGTAATTTCGCTGCAAAACCGCATTTTTTTCCTGAAGCTCAGCATTCTGAAGGGCTATTTGGTTTTCCTTTTTCTCCAAATCATATTGCACCTGCAAGTCAGTAAGCAGTTTTGCATTTTCAGCGTTGAAGACCTCGCGATTGATCTTTTGGTATTCTTCTAAATAGGCATTGCCTTTTTCGAAATCTCCTTTTCGGAAATAGATTTTGGCCAAGGCATAGTTTAAGGTAAGCGAGTAATTGACCAAATCAGGATGTTCTTTTAAAATCTCCATCCCCCGGTTGGCAAATCCCAAAGCTTGATCTAACTGACCCAAATCCACATGTGCCGCAGAAGAATTGCTCACGATGCTGAGTTCCATTTTTGGATCAAGACTGAATCCATCAGAAGTATCCAAAGCGATTTTCAGCATTGCTATCCCTTTGTCGTATTCTTTCCTTCCAATATACAGGCTGCCTAAGTTGTCATGTACCCGATGGTAAAGAACCTTATTCCCAGCCGCCTTGGCATTATCTATAGCTTTTTGATAATACACAATGGCTTTATCCTCTTCTCCCATCAGTTTATAGCAAATCCCCAAGTTTGCACTGGAAATGGCGATCCCGTTTGGATCTTGGATTTTCTCACGGATGGCCAATGCCTCTAAGTGGTAGGTTATCGCTTGATCAAATAGCTCAAGTTCCTGGTTTGCCAAGCCCATATTTGAAATGTACTTGACCCAGTCGGCTTCCTTTGTAGTTGGATTTTGTTTACTCAATTCCAAAGCCGAGGAAAAATATTCAATGGCGTTCCTGTACTTGGAGGAGTTGAGAGAATTCATTCCAAGATTATTCAGGGATCGTTCTTGCAAGCTCAGCCAGCCATTCTGTTTACTTTCTTCCAGGATTTGTGAGAAAATTTCAAAGGAACTATCCGTCTGCTGGTTTACATCATAGTAAATGCCCAGATTTTGGAGAAGCTCAAAATAAATCCGGGTTTTGCCAAATGACTTTTCTGCCGCTGATAAACCTTCCTTGATTTTTTCTTTCGCCCTCTCTCCATCACTAAAGATCAATGAAAAAGTCATTTCCTGAAGGGCCCTGAATCTAACCGAATCCAGTAGGGATCGATCCTCATATACTTTCTCCAAACTATCCAGTCGATCAGACTGGAAAGCTTGGACAGGAGTACTGGAACAAAATAAAAAACCAAGAAAAAAAGCTAAGCTAAATCGTGTCAAAGGGTTTTAGAAATTGAGTTTCCAAAATAGGTTCAATCCCTGGCTTTTCAAATTGGAAATCAACAAGAGTAGGATTTAGAAAAGATTTTCTTTAAAAAAATCGTAAAAATACCCAGCAGCACGGATAAAATTTACCCAAAACATGGGATTTAAAAGAAGGTAATTAGGAAGCTATTTGCTTTAAAAAAACCTATGAAAATCAAAACCATACTTTTAGCATTTTTGACAGCAGTCTTGTTTAGCAATTGCTCTGATTCCGAAGATCAAATTCCCAATGGCTCCTTAAATGTAGAAGCCACCGTAGACGGGAAGGCGTGGAAAGGGTCCGGAAATAGCCGGGTAACATCTGTAGCGGGAATAGTCGTGTGGGCCATAGGCGCTGGAGCAACTGACAAATCAAACATCGCATTAACTCTCAATGCAGAACGGACTGGAACATTCAATTTGGCTGGAAGTGCGCTCTGGACGACCTCTTCTCAGGTAGTTCACTCAGCCACTTCAGGAACAGTAAACATTACCAAATTGGAAGGAAACAAAGCCTCCGGTACTTTTTCATTCAAGGCTACCCCAATGACGGGTACTGGCCCGGAGGTAACCATCACTAATGGGGTCTTCACAGACGTCAATATCATGAAGTAAGTGTTGAACCTTTTAAACTCATAAATAAATCAAAGGTCAAGAGTAGAGCCCGTGATAATACCCTTAAGCTCTATTTGATGCCCTGGATCAATCAGTATAATCATATGAAAAAGATTCTATTGCCAATTTTTATCCTAGGAGTTTGGATCACTGGGTGCAAAGAGAATAACGAAGACCCAATACCGGTGGATCAATTCACCACCCAGCTTTCAGGAGAGCTTGGTGGACAATCAATCAGCGCCAATTCCTCCGCTATTCAGGGAATTTACTATGCTGATCAAGGAGAAAGCATAGGCTCTTTAGAAGCCTCAGCAACTCTTCCAAATGGAGAAAGACTGACATTCTTCCTGAATGAGGCCAAGGTCGGTACCCTTACGCTTACTCAAATCTTCCCTGCAGTAATGGAGGGAAACTCTTTTGGTTTAAGATCTGAAAAACCTGACAAAGCAGGTGAAAAAGTACAGGCAATACCCGGCACCTATGTGAAGTACCTAAAGTCGGCAAATACATTCTTTGCCATTTCCGGGAAAATCACCATCAAGATTGAAGGAGATAATTTGACTTTTGACTGGGAAGTCACTTTCAAAGATGTGCAGGGAAACACCTTTACTTCCAAGGGTACTTTAAACCTGAAGGATTTCAAATCCAATCAAAAGCCAAAAGCTGAAATCAGCAATCCTACATCCAACCTGAATATCCTTAGTATATCTCCGGATTATGGCAAGGCGGGAACAGAGGTCGTGATCAAGGGGGCTGGATTCAGTGCTTTGAGTACTGAAAACAAGGTCAAGTTAGGCGATTTAAGCCTTGAACCGACCTCATCCTCCGCCACCGAAATCAAGGTGAAAATTCCTGAAAATGGCTCTCATGGAAAATTCAAAATAGAAGTGCTCGGAAGCAGTGTAGAAAGTGGGACCTTCTACTACGAACCCATGGTGTTATCCTTGAATAAAACTTCCGCAAAAGTCGGTGAGGAAATCACGATCACCGGGAAGCACTTTGATGCAGACAAGGCCCTCTTAGAAGTGAAAATCGGTGCAAAAGTGATGGAGCTCGTCTCTTCCACGCTCACATCCATTCAGGTGAAGATCCCTGCCGGAACAGAATCCGGAAAAGTTTCTGTCGCCCGAAAAGGCCGTTCTGCGATAGAAGGACCAGATTTTACCATCGCTGCTGATCCAGTGGCGACTGGACCGGCGATCGGGGATATTTTTGAGACCTTGTCCGGAAACCTCACCTTCGAGGAAGTAATCGTAAACAGTCATGAGTATGGGCCTTTTTGGACAATCGAAATTGATAAGGAAAAAAATGTCCTTTATGCTGTAGGGGAAAAAGGACTGGTTTCCATCAATCTTTCCAATAAATCCATCACGAAAGTTGTCAATACCAGCAGTGAAATTTACCGAAGTGAGATCGGCATTATCAATGCAGCAACTATTCCCCAAACCATCTTTGCATCTCCTGACGGAAACCTATATGGAATCAAAAGCGTGTTCAGCGTTCCTCTTTCTCCAACGAATGTATTTAAGTTAAATCTAGAATCTAAGGCGGTGACTATGCTGGGTAATTCCAAATTCAACAATGGAGCCGGAGTAAATGGGATTTTTGTTGGCACTAATAAAAGCATCTACATCCCGGAATTTACCTCCGGGTATCATCTAGCTTCCTATGATGAAAACCTTGGCAACCGAAATGTTTTGATCCAAGGTATGACCGGAGGATTGGCCACATTCATCATACCTATGGGTGCCAATAGCTTTAGATTGGTTCGAGACAATACCCTGAACTCCTTGAAATACCATGAGATCAACGGAACGGAAGCCTCAGGAGAAGTAGCTATGGGTGCTACTCTCTCTGGAATGCAAGTAGGAGGACAGGTACTTACCCTACCCGTAGGACTAGACCAAGCTGGAGGGAATATTTATGGATTGTTCGGAGGAGCAGCAGGAAATGTGGCCAACTATCCTCAATTCGAATACACCTTGGGAGTCCAGTCAGGAGCTACTGGAAACTTTCAGAAGAAAGGAGGCTTCAAGATCAAGCAGACTTTTGAATACCTGGGAACGACCTATTACCTGAGCTCTAAAAAGACGTTCAATAAGATCATGGGAGTAGATAAAGACGGAAGTATCTATTTTCTGATAAGTACTCCAATGACCAGTCAGGGGGTTCAAGTAGCCGGACCCTTAGGAGGAATTTATAAAGTAAAATTTCAATAAGGACTGAGATGATAGAGCAAAAGAGAGAGGAAGTTTTCCTCTCTTTTTTTGTTCCTTTTCACTTCCTAGGTTTCAAGTACACGGCTTAATCGCCTCCAAGCCGCATCCTAAGACCAATATTTCCTCTCAGGAAGAATTGATCAGAGAGGATATAAGGTGTCGCTTCCATCAATATTCCAAGTCTTTGAAAGGCCGATATGGGCTTAATGGTCGCACCAAAAGGAAGGCCGACTGCACCATCCCCGTAATAGCCAATCATCAAGCCTCCGTGAAGATTGTACCATTCTGATTGATAGAAATTGTATTGTCCAATAGCTTCAGCTCCAAAATCGAGTTCTAGCCGATCGGTGGCTAGAAACCGAATTTCTCCAAAGAACTTCTTTTCGATATTGGTCCCAACGCCGACCTGTGAGGATAACCCAGAATGATAGACACCTACTTGAACTTGGGAAAAAGCTTGTCCAAAACTTACTAGGCCAAAAAAGAGGATTAAAATATATCTCATAAATCAATAGTTAAAACTTTCGTAAAACTAAATGACTTTTTCATTTTAAAAAATTCGTTGAAAAATTTTTCATCGATTTCTTCAAATTCTTTCTTTCCACGCTGTTCTCGGTGTGTATTTCAATTTTCTTTCCCCCAAAAGCCCAATTCTTCTATCTTTGTGGCTTGTTTTGAGGGGAATGGCCAAAAGACCTTCCCCTTTTCTTCACCTACTTGCCCTTAAGAAAGGAAATTGTGAAAACGTATCAGGAATTTAAACAGGTAGATTACCCTCAAATCGGAGAATCTGTCCTTCAGTATTGGAAAGAAAATCAGATTTTCGAAAAGTCCATCGCCAACCGCGAGGGAGCTGAAACCTTCACCTTTTTTGAAGGTCCTCCTTCTGCCAACGGAACCCCGGGTATCCACCACGTGATGGCCCGTACCTTGAAGGATATTTTCTGCCGATATAAGACGCTGAAAGGTTTTCAAGTCAAAAGAAAAGGTGGTTGGGACACTCATGGACTTCCAGTAGAGCTTCAGGTCGAGAAAGAACTTGGAATTACCAAGGAGGATATCGGCAAGAAAATCACCGTAGAAGAATACAACCGCAAGTGCCGCGAGACGGTCATGCGATTCAAAAATGAATGGGATGACCTAACCGAAAAAATCGGCTACTGGGTGGATTTGGATGATCCCTATATCACATTTGATTCCAACTATATCGAAACCCTGTGGTACTTGCTGAAGAAGCTGTATGATAAGGGTCTTTTGTACAAAGGATACACCATTCAGCCATATTCCCCAGCTGCGGGTACTGGACTTTCTTCCCATGAACTGAATCAGCCTGGAACCTATAAGGATGTCAAGGATACTTCCATCACGGCTCAGTTTAAGCTGAAAGGCCAGGATAATACCTACATTCTGGCTTGGACGACTACGCCTTGGACTTTGCCTTCCAACTCAGCTTTGGCGATCGGTGAAAATCTGGATTATGTGAAGGTGAAAACTTTCAATCCATACACCCATGAGCCAGTGACAGTGATTTTGGCGAAAGCCAGAATGTCTGCCTACCTCAATCCCAAGGCTTCCGAACTTAAACTGGAAGACTACAAGGCTGGAGATAAGCTGATTCCTTTTGAAGTCATTGAGGAGTTCAAAGGTAAATCCATGCTGGGCTGGGAATACGAACAACTTTTTCCTATCGAGGCCTTGACCTTACCTCATCCGGCATTTACTGTGGTTGCAGGAGATTATGTAACCACTGAAGACGGTACAGGTATCGTCCACCTGGCAAAAGCATTCGGTGCGGATGACTTTAGAACTTTGGTACAGAATAATGTCCCAGGAGTCTTCGTGAAAGACGAATTGGGAAATGACATCCCAGTTGTAGACAAGCAAGGGAAATTCCTTCCAGTCGTAGGAGAATTTCTTGCTGCAAAAATGAAAGAACATGGAATTACCGCTCACAAGGAATATGGGGTGAATGATTTCTATGTGAAAAACTATACCGAGGACGATGAGAATGCAGCGGACTATAAAAACACCGATGTCATCATTTCCATCATTCTAAAAAATGAAAACAAGGCCTTTAAGGTCGAAAAATACGAGCATACCTACCCACACTGCTGGAGAACAGACAAGCCGGTCTTGTACTATCCTTTGGAAAGCTGGTTTATCAAAACCACCGCCTACAAAGACCGCATGGTGGAGCTCAACAAAACCATCAACTGGAAGCCTGAAGCAACTGGTACAGGACGCTTTGGCAACTGGCTGGAAAATCTCGTAGACTGGAACCTCAGCCGTTCCCGATTCTGGGGCACGCCGCTACCGATTTGGAGAACTTCGGATGGTGCAGAAGAGAAATGCATCGGTTCTATTGCCGAATTGAATGCAGAAATCGAAAAGTCCATCGCTGCCGGATTTATGGCAAAATCCCCTTACGAAGGCAAAGAACTCGATCTTCACAGGCCGTATGTTGACGATGTGATCTTGGTTTCTGAAAAGGGAGAAAAGATGTTCCGTGAGCCGGACTTGATCGATGTTTGGTTCGACTCTGGAGCCATGCCGTATGCACAATGGCATTATCCTTTCGAAAACCAAGACATATTCAAAGCCAACTATCCAGCAGACTATATCGCCGAAGGGGTAGATCAGACCAGAGGTTGGTTCTTTACCCTGCATGCCCTTGCAGTGATGCTATTTGACAGTGTCTCCTTCAAAAACGTCATCGCCAACGGACTTGTCTTGGACAAAAACGGGAACAAAATGTCCAAGCGATTGGGAAATGCTATCGATCCTTTCAAGACCTTGAAGGAATACGGCCCAGACGCTTTGCGCTGGTACATGCTCAGCAATGCCAATCCTTGGGACAACCTAAAATTCAACCTGGACGGTGTAACTGAAGTGCAAAGACGCTTCTTTGGCACCCTTCAGAATACCTATAATTTCTTTGCGCTCTACGCAAACTTGGATGCCTTTGTCTATGACAAATCCAAGTCAGTACCGGTAAACGAGCGGGCTGAGCTGGATCAATGGATCATTTCCAAACTTCAATCTTTGATTTCGGAAGTGGAAGAAGCCATGGATAATTATGATGCGACCCGGGCAACTCGAGCCATAATGAATTTTACCGTGGATCAATTATCCAACTGGTATGTGCGACTTGCCAGAAAAAGATTCTGGAGGGGAGAAATGAATCAGGACAAACAGGCCGCCTACGAAACCTTGTATGAGTGCTTGCTGACGCTGACTCAATTGATGTCCTCTTTTGCTCCATTCTATGCGGACTGGTTGTACAAAAATCTGACTGAAGCAGGAGAAAGCGGAAAAGAATCCATCCATTTGACAGACTGGATAAGTACGGACAATTCCTTGATCAATGCTGATCTTGAAGCAAGCATGGATTTGGCGCAGACCATTTCTTCCTTGGTTCACTCCCTCAGAAAGAAAGAAAAGCTTAAGGTTCGTCAGCCTCTTCAGAGGATTTTGATTCCTGTTTTAAATAAGAAAACTCAAGCCCAGATTGAGCATGTGAAAGAACTGATCAAAACAGAGGTCAATATCAAGGACATTGAATTCCTAGATGATGCTTCTGGGATTTTGGTGAAAAATGTAAAGCCAAATCTTCCTGTCTTGGGTAAGAAATTGGGACCCAAAATGCGATTTGTGGTAGCAGCGATCAACAATTGGGGACAGGAAGAAATCGCCCAAATCGAAAGAGAAGGAAAATTTCCTGTTCAGGTAGAGGGTGAAACTATCGAACTTCTACTAGAGGAAGTTTTGATCACTTCTCAGGATATCCCAGGCTGGTCAGTAGCCACGGATGCCGGAGTTACCGTAGCTTTGGACGTGACCTTGACCGATGAATTAAAGCAGGAAGGTGTCGCCAGAGATTTGGTCAATAGAATTCAAAATCTCAGAAAAGACATGGGATTAGAAGTGCAGGATAAGATCAAAATTGAGGTTTCAAACTCCAATGATCTGGTCAATTCCTCTGTAGCAAGTTTTGGAAACTACATCAAGGAAGAAACCCAAGCTTTGGAATTGAAATTAACTTCTGACCTTTCCGTCGCAACCATCTTGGACATGGACGAGTTTGAATTGGCAGTAAAAGTATTAAAGGCCTAAGCCAAATTTGATGAACAACTACGTGAAATACTTTGGGATTGCCCTCTTTGTAATCCTTCTGGATCAGGCGGTAAAAATGCTGGTTCACTTCCAAATGGACTTTGGGACTCCAGGGCAGATTCCGATTTTCGGAGATTGGTTTAAGCTTCACTATACCACGAACCCAGGCATGGCCTTTGGGATGGAACTAGGCTCGGAATATGGAAAAATGATCCTAACCACCTTCCGATTGGTGGCGATGTTTGGCATCGGATACTACCTCCACTATATCATCGAAAAGAAAAATCACCCGGTTTATATTCTTTGTATTGCCATGATTTTGGGAGGAGCTATCGGAAACTTGGTAGATTCTATTTTCTATGGAGTTTGGTTGGACAATGCTCCTTACAATGCCCCAACCCCTTGGTTTCATGGGCAGGTGGTTGATATGTTTTACTTTGATATATGGGAAGGCTATGTACCCGAATGGATCCCTCTTTGGGGTGGAAGTTATACAGCCTTATGGCCTATATTTAATGTAGCTGATGCATCTATTTTTATAGGTGTAGCAATTATATTAATCTTCCAAAATCGGTTTTTCCCAGAAAAGAAAGAGTCAAAAACTCTCGAAAATCAAGAGGTTTAAGCTGAGTATTCCATAAAATTCTCCCCTATTTAGGCCCATTTCTGAAGGATTTGGGCCTTTTTTTATTTTTCACTCAGCAATATCCCAAGCAATCCACCCTTTTTTAGTATTTTTCGATTTACATACCTATTCGCTTACCACCAATCTAACCAAGGTATAGTCTTTGATTTTTTGTCAAAGACTATATTATATAACATCATGATCGTAAACTCGGAACAACCTTTCCAGATTGTTTATTCAATTTTCAGCCATGAGTATTTAGGGCTACTTTTTGAATCCTTTGTAGTTCAACTGGATGAAAAAGACAGATTATCCTTAGCCTATCAAAATATTAGCTATGCCAATGCAAAGGAATTTGATGCTGGACTGGACAAAAGAGATTATGATCTGATCAAGCTCATGGACTCCATGCAGCCGGAGGTGGTGGTTAAACCTTACATGAAAAAAGGGAACCTTCGGCCTAAGGAATTTCTCAATAAAATCTTTGACCCAAAGACCGAGGATAAGAAAACCCAAGATCTAATTTTCGATAATCTGGAAATCAAACGTTCCAAGATTTTACCACTACTAATCGGAAAAAGACTTTTCGAAATGGGTTCGGATGGCAATCCTACTTGGAAAGAAATCCAGGTCAATCCTGAGGCGGCGACTGTCCTGTTTCATTTTCACAAAAACCCAGACAATACCCACTATTGGCCTACCATCAAATTCAAAGGCCAAAGGTTGGAATGGCAGTACAAGCACGGCTATTTTATCTGCAAAGATCCCGCTTGGTTGATTGTCAATGACCAGCTTTTCCATTTCGAAAAAGGGATCGACGGGAAAAAACTTCAGGCCTTTCTGAATAAAAAGTTCATCGTCATTGAAAAGCGAATAGAGCCGGGTTATTACAAGGGCTTTATGAAAAATTTGATTACCCAATTTGAAGTTGAGGCCAAGGGTTTTGAAATCAAAACTGAGCAAGGTGCTCCTCAGGCGCTTTTGGCATTCAGCGAATTGGCTTACAACAGTTCGGAATCCATTTTTGACCAAGAATCCCAAATTGCTGGCGAGAGTAGGATTGTATTTGAGCTAAGATTTCAATATGGGGATTATGACTTCGGAATTCAGTCGGAGGGTGGAGAAAATAGCGGCAACTCGGTAAGATTGGAAGAAAAGAACGGGACTTATACCTTTTATAAAACCGTTCGGACTACTCAGGTAGAAAAGAAATACGAGACCATTTTGAAGAAAAAGAATATGGTCTTTGTACATGGAAAATTTACCCTTCCAAAGACTCAGGCTTTTGAGTGGCTGGGACAAAACGAGGAGTTTTTGGAAGAAAATAAAATCAAAATCCTCCAAAAAGCCAGTCCTGACGGGAAAACCTACCATATCGGCAAAGCCCAAATCAGCATCGAAGTCAATGAAAACATCGACTGGTTTGATGTCAAGGCGCTGATCAAATTTGGGGTTTATCTGGTTCCTTTCTCCAAATTGAGAAGGTTGCTGATTCAGGGTAAAACAGAATTCGAGCTTCCTAACGGAGAGATCGCCGTAATTCCCGCCTCTTGGTTTGTCAACTATTCCGAACTGTTCAATTTCATCGAAGAGCGTTCCGCAGATGAATTGGTACTGAAAAAGCACCATCTAGCTTATGCACGAGAGCTTCAAAACGGAGAACTAATTCAGCTTAATCTCAGCCTCAAGTTGGAACGACTTAGAAATTTCGATTCCATTGAGGAATACGAGGTCCCAAGTACTTTCCAGGGTTCGCTTCGACCCTACCAGCACGCTGGTTACAATTGGCTTAGGTTCCTTAATGAATACCACTTTGGGGGCTGCTTGGCTGATGACATGGGTCTGGGTAAAACTGTACAAACCTTGGCCCTTTTGGCTCATGAAAAGGAGGAAAACCCAGGCTTTGCTTCCTTGCTGGTCATGCCGACTTCCCTGATTTACAACTGGGAGCTTGAGGCTAGAAAATTCACCCCTGAGCTTAAAGTTCTGGTTTATTCAGGGACCCAAAGAATCAAAGATCCATGGAAATTCAGAGGCTATGATGTGGTTTTGACTTCTTACGGGATTGTCCGCTTAGACATTGACATCCTGAAGGATTTCTATTTCAACTACGTGATTTTGGATGAATCCCAGGCTATCAAAAATCCAGGATCCAACATTGCCGTGGCCGTAAACAAACTGAAATGCAAGCGAAGGCTCATTCTGACAGGCACTCCTGTGGAGAACGGCACGATGGACCTTTGGTCACAAATGAACTTTGTTAATCCCGGACTTTTGGGAAACCAAAATGTATTTAAGAAGCAATTTTTGCTTCCCATAGAAAAGCAAAACGATAAGGATAAGGCCTCAAGGTTACACGCCATGATCAAGCCTTTTATCCTTCGAAGATTAAAATCCCAAGTAGCGCAAGACTTGCCAGAAAAAGTCATTAACGTGAAATATGCCGACATGACTGCTGAGCAGGAAAAAGTCTATGAAGAGGTAAAAAACTACTACCGGGAAAAAATCATCGGGGAATTGGATGGCGCGGGAAGAGGCTCACAGCAGTTTACTTTACTACGGGGCCTGACCCAACTCAGACAAATTGCCAATCATCCCAAGTTGGTGCGCGAAGATTACAAAGGAGAATCCGGGAAATTGGAGCAAATTACCTATATGCTTCAGGAGACCATTTCCGAGGACCATAAAGTTCTCGTGTTTAGTCAATTCGTCCGGCATCTGAACATCATTCGGGCGTATTTGGATGAAAATAAAATTCCCTACGCCTATCTGGATGGAGCCACAAAGGACAGACAGGCTCAGGTCGAAAAATTCCAAAACGAGGAGAATATCAAAGTCTTTTTGATTTCCTTAAAAGCGGGGGGCGTAGGCCTCAACCTAACCAAGGCTGAATATGTATTTCTTTTGGATCCTTGGTGGAATCCGGCAGTGGAAGCCCAGGCTATTGACCGGGCTCACCGAATCGGACAGGAGAATAAGGTGATTATTTACAAATTCATCACCAAAGGATCTGTGGAAGAAAAAATCATGGCTCTTCAGGATCGCAAGCTGGCCCTAGCTGGCGAATTAATCAGCAATGAAGAAAGCTTCATGAAGAGTTTGGACAACGAGGATATCCGAACCCTGTTAGATTAAAAATTGAAAAATTGGAATATTGAAAAATTAGGAGTGTTAAAGTTCAGTCTTGGCGGAAGTCTTTGGAGACTTCCTAATCTTTCAATTTTTCAATCTTCAATTCTTGGAATTCTATTGATTTGATTTTCAAGCCCATCCCCTTTTTTCGGCATTTTTAACCATAATTTCTTGGCCATCTATGCCTATTCCCCGAGAATATTTTCTAAATTATTTCAACTCAATACCACTACAATTTTCCTGCACATGCCTAGAGCCAAGTCCGATAAAGATCGGAAAATCTTTGTGCTGGACACGTCCGTGATCCTGTATGCACACAACTCCATAATGAATTTTGCCGAGCACGATGTGGTGATCCCCATTACTGTGCTGGAGGAGCTTGATCAATTCAAGAAAGGCAACGACACCAAGAATTTTGAAGCGCGGGAATTTATCCGATTGCTGGATAAGCTTTCCATGGATCATATGATTCACGAGTGGACTCCACTCAATGGAAAAACCCGGGGAAACTTCAAAGTCTTGATGAACCCGGATAATAAGCTCAATGCGAATGTGATTTTTGGTGAGGAAAAAAACGACCACAAAATCCTCAACGCTGCGCTTTATCTAAAAGAACATGAAAAGGACCGCAAAGTCATTCTGGTTTCGAAAGACATCAATCTTAGACTAAAAGCCAAATCTTTGGAAATCCACGCGGAGGACTACGAGACCGGGAAAATCAAGAATATTTCGGAGCTTGAAAACACCGGGAAATATATTCTTGAAGATGTAGATCCTGCCGCAATCAATAAAATCTACGATCAGGGATACATCGAAGCTAAAGCTGTTTTAGGTACCAGAAAGCGCAAATCGAATGCGTATTATATTCTAAAAAGCGACAAAAACTCGGTTCTCGCCTATTTCAATTCGGATGAAAACGTATTGGAAAGAGTCGATAAGCGCTTGGCATACAATGTAAAGCCCAGAAATGCTGAGCAGACCTTTGCTCTGCATGCGATTATGAATCCAGCAATAAAACTGGTTTCCATTCAGGGTGTAGCAGGAACTGGTAAAACCTTACTTGCGCTAGCTGGAGCTCTTGAGCAAAGAAGAGAATACAAGCAAATCTTTCTAGCTCGGCCAATTGTTCCTCTTTCCAATAAGGATATCGGATACTTGCCTGGAGATATCAAATCCAAGCTCAACCCCTATATGGAGCCTCTTTGGGACAACTTGAAGTTTATCCAAAACCAATACAAGGAGACGGATAAAGAATTTCAGAAAATCACCGAATTGGTCAATCAGGAAAAGTTGGTCATCCAGCCATTGGCTTACATTAGGGGTAGATCTCTTTCCAACATCTTCTTTATTGTGGACGAGGCACAAAACCTAACGCCTCACGAGATCAAAACAATCATCTCCCGAGCAGGTGAAAACACGAAGATCATCTTCACTGGTGACGTCTTTCAGATCGATACGCCTTACTTGGATTCCCAGTCCAATGGGCTTTCCTATCTGATTGATCGGGTCAAAGACCATCCGCTCTATGCGCATATCAAGCTCGAGAAAGGAGAGCGATCTGAATTAGCCAATCTGGCGAATGAGTTATTGTAATTAATTGTGAAACCCATAGAAAGCTGCCTTAACCGGGCAGCTTTTTTTATGCCTAGGAAAAAAGTTGTTAAATCTTTTTCCCCTTTGTAACCAAATTTTGTTCGGTTTATTGTCCGCAGTTGACGTTATGGTGTACGGTGGCGTACACGCCTCTTTTCCTAAAACCTCATTTTGAAGGAAATAGAGCCTTTTTTAGAAATTGGTCGCCTTTTGGCATATAGGGTAATACGAAATTAAACCAACTCTTTTACTGCCATGATTACTTCAATCTTCACACAAAAAAATGTCTGTGCTGCTTTGGGAATAGCAATGGCTTTCACAATCGTCCTAAAAGCGAAATCTGAAGCTAAGCTTGCACAACATACTGCCCGATTTGAAACTACTAAACCAACTCCACAAATCGGATTACAATCTGAACAAGGTCCTGAAATCCTTCAGGTAAGCATTTACAAAACTCAAAAGCCCCAAGCGCAAACGGCGCCTGAGGCTTGTTAAGAGTGACTCGTAAGGGTTAATTTGGTTGATTGTTTGGTTATCAAAAGAGGCGGGCTTTGCTCGCCTTTTTTTATCAGCTTTCTGTAATAGTATTCAATTTCGCCAAGAAGCTGTTGTAATACTGTCTTCCGACTTGGACTATGGCTCCTGACTTCAAGTTGATGTCCTTGGTGTTGAAGCTATCGATTTGGCCAAGTTGAACGATGTAGGATTTCTGAACTCTTAGAAATAAATGTGAAGGCAAAATATCCTCGATTTCCTTCATGGACTTTCGGATACTAAACTCCCGGCCTTTGGTATAAATGGTAACCATGTTTCCGTTAGCCTCTACATAGTATAGATCTTCGTATTGTACTCGCTCAAAGGCATTATCCGCCTTGATGAATACGGCATCATTAACTAAGAACGGACTTTCATTGCTGACTTTAACCACAGCTGCTTCTGGGGCAGGCTTAGATCGCTTGTTATACAATACGATTTCTACAATCGCATGAATGTCATTGGTATTGAAAGGCTTTACGATGAAACCAGCAGGAGCGATTCTTTTTGCTCTTTCGATAATGGTAGGATCACTGTAGGAGGTGACAAAAACCAAAGGTGCATCCACCATCTGCTTGACAATTTCCCCAAGCTCGATACCATCTTTATCTCCCTTGAGCTTGATATCCATAAATATCAGGTCAGGGCGATACTTTTTAATGACCTTGATACACTGGTTTGCAGAGTTGGCAATGTCGATATTCACGTATCCCAAAAGCTCCAGAATCTCCTGGATATTTTCTGCGATACTAATGTCGTCTTCGACTATAAGAATTCTTTCCTCTTTCATGGGTGATGATTTGATGTGCTTTCAAAGAAATTCTTTCAATTTCTTAGCTAATAACGAAAACCTACCCTAATCTCCAAATTAAATTTGGAAAATCAAATGCTTTTTTTTGGTTACGAAATTAAAGGCTCATCATTTCTTTGAATCTGGCAGCCTGTCTGCGGCTTACTTCGATTCGATCGCCACCACGGAGTGTGACTACCAGACCTCCATTAAACCAAGGCTCGATTCCTTCGACCCATCCTAAGTTGATGATATGCTTTCTGCTAGCGCGGAAAAATGACTTTTCATCCAATCTTTCATCCAAGGCATTCAGGGACTTATGAATCATCGGCTTGAAATTGTCAAAATAAACTTTGATGTAATTCCCATCGGATTCAAACAGGCGAACGTTGGAAAGGCGGACAAACCAACATCTATCTCCGTCTTTTACAAAAACCTGATCTTCCAAAGTCAATTTTTTCTGATTTTGTCCTGCCGCAGCTTCCTGACTCTTTGCAAAGCCCTCAATCTTTCCGATCAATCGGTTGATCGCCTCTTCCAGACGCTTCGGTTCTACTGGCTTAAGCAAATAATCCAAGGCATTGACTTGGAATGCCTTTAGCGCATATTCATCGTAGGCTGTGGTAAAAATGACATGTGGAACATGATCCAATTCTTCAAGTAGATCAAAGCCGGTTTTTTCCGGCATTTGGATATCCAGGAAAATCACATCGGGCTGAAGCTGCTCTATTTTTTCCTTGGCATCATCGACATTGACCGCCTCACCAACTACCTCCACGGTCTCAAGTTGATTGAGAAGGGTAATCAGTTCTTTTCGGGCTAGTCTTTCGTCATCTATTACTATAGCTCTCATTTTGTTAGGGTTGATTATTCTAAAGTAATTCTTTGTTTCGGTATTTTGATTTCAGTGATGACAAATTGGCTTCCTGAATTGAAAATTCTAAAACTTGCTTTGTCACCATAAAGTAACTTGAGACGCTGTTTGGTGTTTTCCAAACCATGTCCCCCTTCACTCTTTTTTACATTTTTATAGTTGGTATTCAAAAACCCGGAGTTTTTCACCTGAATATACAATTCTTCCTGGAGCCCCTCCCGACACTTGATTTCTATAAGGCCTCCTTTTACCAGGTTAGAAATCCCGTGCTTAATCGCATTCTCCACGATAGTTTGCAGCATCATAGGAGGAATTCGGTAATTATAAGACTCCTCTTCAATTTGGTAGATTACCTCCAATCGCTCTTCAAATCGAATCGATTCCAAGGCCAGGTAGTCCTTTACCGTCGCTAATTCATCTGCAAAATCAATTACTTGCTTCTTGTCCATCATTAGGGAAAAGCGAAGCATATTGGAAATCCTCGTGATTGCCGTTTTGGCTTTTTCAGGATCTTCATCCACCAAAGCACGAACCGAATTTAGGGCATTAAATATAAAATGCGGATTCAATTGGCTTTTGAGGTGATTGAGCCTGATTTCGTTGATTTTAGCTTCATATTTCAAGCTGTTGTTGTAATTATCCAGAAAGTGGAAAAGGAAATACAACAAAAACCAAAAAGAGTAATAAAGGAAGCTGACAAACAGGTTGACGACAATTACCAAAGCACGGAAGTCCTCTGCCGGATTAAGCGTACCAAAAGCCAAATTGATTAATATCTGAGCTAGTACGTTCACAACTGCCAGGGCTAGAAGCGACAAAAGTGTCTGAATCAATAGCCGAAAAATCCCCAGCTTAAACCATTCATAAGCCTTGACTACATGGCGAAGCGCGTGGGTGGAAATCAGATAAAAAGCGGCCAAGGCAACAAAGGCCCAAAGCTGTACGGCGGTAATCCCCTGAGAAAGGGAAGCGAAGAAGATATTGACGAAAGCAAAACTTCCCCAGCCTAAAATCTGCAAAATCCAATAGAGCCGAATTCTATTCATACCTGATCCAAAGGTAATTCTTTGGAATTTTTCCTCTGTTTGATTTTGATAAAAGGCTAAGTCCTAGGATTGGCCTATTAATTTGAGCGGTCAAGTTCCATTTTGAGAAACTTACCGGTATGACTTCCTGTATGGGCAGCTACTTGTTCAGGAGTACCTTGAATCAAAATATTTCCTCCCTTATTTCCTCCCTCAGGACCCAAGTCAACCACATAATCAGCGACTTTGATGACGTCAAGATTATGCTCAATGATCAGCACCGTGTTCCCTTTTTCTACCAATTTCTGCAATACACCCATCAGGAGATCAATATCCTGAAAATGAAGTCCTGTGGTCGGCTCGTCCAGAATATAAATGGTCTTCCCTGTATCCTTTTTGGATAATTCCGTCGCCAGCTTAACTCTTTGCGCCTCGCCACCAGATAAAGTTGTCGCATGTTGGCCTAGCGTGATGTAGCCAAGACCCACATCATTCAGGGTCTTGATTTTTCTCAGGATTTTAGGCTGATTTTGGAAAAATTCCACTGCTTGCTCTACAGTCATATCCAAAACATCTGAGATAGATTTTCCCTTGAATCTTACCTCCAAAGTCTCTCGATTATATCGTTTGCCTTTGCAAGTCTCACATGGGATATGGACATCCGGTAGAAAATCCATTTCGATCAGCTTCATGCCAGCCCCTTCGCAGTCCTCACATCTACCTCCCTTGACATTAAAAGAAAAACGACCTGGTTTATATCCTCTGATTTTAGATTCAGGAAGTTCTGTGAAGAGCGTCCGGATATCTGAAAATACTCCTGTATAAGTAGCCGGATTTGACCTTGGCGTTCTTCCGATTGGACTTTGGTCTACCTCAATTACTTTATCCAAATGCTCCAAACCCTCTATGCTCTCGTAAGGCATGGGTTCCTTCTTGGAATTGTAAAAAGTCTGGTTAAGAATTGGGAATAAAGTCTCGTGGATCAAGGTACTTTTCCCGCTTCCTGATACTCCTGTGACCAAAGTCAAGGTGCCCAAAGGAATGGTCAAATCCACATTTTTGAGATTATTTCCGGTGGCTCCCTTAAGTACAAGTTTCTTTCCCTTGCCCTCTCTTCGCTTTTTAGGAACTGGTAAACCTAATTTTCCACTGAGGTATTGGGAAGTAATTGAACCATTATTGAAAATCTCTTTGGGCGAACCAGCTGCAACCACATGTCCACCATGTCGGCCAGCACCCGGACCCATGTCCAACACAAAGTCAGATTCCAGCATCATGTCTTTGTCATGCTCCACGACCATCACCGAATTTCCCAAATCCCGAAGACTTTGTAGGGCTTTGATCAGTTTAACATTGTCTCGCTGGTGTAGCCCGATACTTGGTTCATCGAGAATATATAGAACGCCGACTAATTGAGTCCCGATTTGAGTTGCTAAACGGATACGCTGTGCTTCCCCTCCAGAAAGAGTTCGAAGAGGTCGGTTTAGGGAAAGATAATCCAAACCGATATCCATAAGGAAGCCAATTCGCTTTCTGATTTCTTTCAAAACCTCTGCAGCAATGGCATTTTGTTTTTCATTCATTCGGGATTCTACATCCTCAAACCAATCAGACAAACCACGGATGTCCAAAACCGCAAGTTCACCGATGTGCTTTTCGTCGATTTTGAAATGGAGGGCTTCTTTTTTCAGTCGATATCCCTCGCAGTCAGGACAAACTTTTGTCACGGTAAATTCAGAAACCCAATCCTGAATTTTCTCTGAGCTTCCCTCCTGATATTTCTGGAGAAAATTTACAATTCCTTCGAAAGTTGTATTCCACTTGGTCCCAGGATACTTTACAGAATCCACGGCCACTTCCACTTTATCACCAAAAAGCAAAACCTCCACCACATGATCTGGAAGGTTTTTGATCGGTGTACTCATGGAGCATTTGTAATGCTTCAGGATTGCCTCAATTTTCTTAAAAATCCAGATATCACGGTATTCTCCCAAAGGAGCTATTCCTCCGCGGGTAATACTCAATTCAGGATCAGGAATGATACTTTCTCGGGTTATTTCTTCAGTGATACCCAAACCATTACAGGTAGGACAAGCTCCATATGGGGAGTTGAAGGAAAAGGTATTGGGCGCTGGCTCATCGTAAGACAAACCCGTCTCGGGATCCATCAAGTATTTGGAAAAATGGTGAATATCTCCATTTTCCTCACGGATCATGATCACGCCTTTTCCATGCTGCAAGCCAGATTTCAGGGATTGAGTAATCCGAAAGCGGTCAGATTCATCTGCCACAATTCTATCAATCACGATCTCGATATCATGGATTTTGTATCGATCAAGTTGCATTTTGGGGACGATGTCCATCACCACATTGTCCACCCGGACTTTGGAGAAACCCATTTTTCGGATCTGCTCAAAAAGCTCCCGGTAATGTCCCTTTCTCCCTTTGACCACAGGGGCAAGA
This sequence comes from Algoriphagus boseongensis, assembly GCF_004362805.1. GTDB lineage: Bacteria > Bacteroidota > Bacteroidia > Cytophagales > Cyclobacteriaceae > Algoriphagus > Algoriphagus boseongensis. The sequence continues at coordinate 366,344 of NZ_SNYF01000006.1, read as the reverse complement.
ATATAAAGTTTTTTTTCAGCGAATTTGGAAAATAGCTGTTCAATAATCTGATCCTCCGTCTGGCGGATCATCTTTTTCCCCGTCAAATACGAATACGCTTCCCCTGCCCGGGCAAAAAGCAAACGCATGAAATCATAGATTTCAGTGACAGTACCGACTGTGGAGCGGGGGTTTTTAGAAGTCGTCTTTTGCTCAATAGCGATTACCGGAGAAAGCCCATTGATCTTATCCACATCCGGTCGCTCAAGTCCACCCAAAAAAGATCTCGCATAAGACGAAAAGCTCTCCATGTAGCGACGCTGACCTTCTGCATAAATCGTATCAAAAGCCAAGGAGCTCTTCCCACTTCCTGAAAGTCCGGTAATTACGACCAGCTTATTTCTTGGGATTTTGAGATCCAGGTTTTTGAGATTATGCTCTCTGGCACCAAATACTTCAATAAATTCTTCCTGTGAAGCAGGGGATTGACTCATCAGACGAGGGGAATTTGGAGTGCGAAAGTACGAATTTCGAACGAGTAGACCTTAGGATAACCGATCTAAGGTCTCTTGAGTTTTCCTTTTTGGTATTTCTTTCAAAATTGAATTCGGCAAGCCCAAATTCTGGATTTTAGGCAAAAGGCTGAGCAATGGATGGACTTGGCTGAGAGAACCAAACCGGCCCATCAGCTGTCATGTACACGCAGTCTTCATGGCGGACCCCAAATTCTCCGACAATGGAAATATTCGGCTCAATGCTGAAACACATTCCCGGTTCAAGAATCTGTTTATTTCCCCGAACTGCATTTCCCCACTCATGCCCATCCATTCCGATTCCATGACCGGTTCGATGGGGTAGGCCTGGAAGTTTATAATCCGGTCCAAAGCCTGCATCAGTTATTACTTTTCTGGCTGCTGCATCCACCGCCTCTAAGGGAGCGCCGATTTGCGCAGCTCTAAATCCCGCTGCTTGAGCTTCTTTTTCCAGATCCCAGATTTCCTTTTGTCGCGCAGTAGGCTCCGCTCCAAAAACTACGGTACGGCTGATATCGGAATTGTATCCCTGCACCAAGCATCCACAATCCACCAGAACCACATCTCCTTTTTTCAAAATCTGAGGCTGAGTACTTCCATGTGGAAAAGCAGAAGCTGGGCCGAAATTTGCCAAAGCAAAGGCATGCCTAGCGCCCATTTTCTGATGGGCCTGAGCCACGGCTGATGAAAAATTAGAAGGACCTTCACCTTCTTTCAATGCCGAAAAGCCTAATTTCATCGCCTCTATGGTCATATTAGTTGCGATTTGCATCAATGCGATTTCAGCTGGGGACTTAATGATTCGACAAGGAATCGTCACTGGATCTGCACTGACCACTTCAAAGTTGGTGGCTACTCGTCTCACCCCATCTGCGATGAAAAATCGTACGCGCTCTTCCATCCCTATTTTTCCGGAAGTAGCTCCAGAATCCAAAACGGCCTTCTTGATTTGCTCGTATGGGCTTTCGTCTTCTTCCCAGGGGTAGATTTTGTCGCCAATCTTATTTCCCATAGCGATCAACTCTTCCAAGCGGTCTTCTTCAAATTTTGGACAGACATAACTTACCTCACCTTTTGCTGGAATTACAGCAACCATGGGTCTTTCGCTTTGCCCCCATCTCATTCCTGTGAAATAATCCATGGAAGTCCCGGAGTCCAAAACGATGGCTTGAATTCCGTTTTTACCCATCAATTCCTGAGCTTTGGCGATTCGAGACCTTCTTTCCTCCATGGAAATCGGAACAATCTCCGCATCAAAAGAAGGTAAACGATCAAATGGATTGGCTTCAGAAACAGCCTTTGAGGAACCAAATGCTGTGGTTCCTGCTAACAACGAACTTCCGGCTCCGAGTGCAGACATATGGATAAAATTTCTTCTTTTCATAAACTAGATGTGTAAAATAATTGGTGGGTAAACGGCCTTCAAGTGGCTATTCGGGAAGTTGAATTTCGTAAGTTTTTCCTCGTTTCACATTGAGATCCCGATCTCTCAACCAAGGATTATAAAGTTTTAAATTTTTGTAATTACTTCCTTGAGATTTAGCCCAGTTCGCCAGATTCTTGATATCTGAATCCACCTTTAGAGTTCTAAACTTAGGGTTTTTATAGTAATCTTTTTCCTTGAGGTTAAACCCAAATTCACCTGGATTTTCAAAAATTACCTTGAATGCCAAAATCCGAAAAAGATACCTGCTGGTCTCTTCGTTGAGATAGAGATCATAGTAATTACTCTGAAGCTGTTCTTCCTGTCTTTTTGAAAAACCGGTCTGTCCCATGTTGTAACTGGCAGCTACCGCCGTCCAGTCTCCAAATTTGGCATGGGCCTTTTGCAAGTATTTTACTGCTGCGCGGGTGGATTTTTCAAAATGATAGCGCTCATCCACATCTTTGGAAACCTCCAAGCCATATTCCTTGGCTGTAGATTCCATAAATTGCCAAAAACCCCGAGCTCCTGCCGAAGAGACGACATTCATCAGTCCACTTTCTGCTAAGGCGAGATATTTAAAATCAGAAGGAATCCCCGATTCAGTCAAAATCCTGTCAATTTCCTCGAAATATTTCCCAGACCGCTTCATCAAAAGGATCATATTGGACTCCCAATAGGCATTGACATAAATCTCCCGCTCAAGCCTTTCCATCACATCAGAATCTTCCAAGGGCACCTTTTCTCCTGCAAAAGTCAGTTCCTTCGGCAAGTCAAAAAGACGGATTGAATCTCTTCCTGAAGAGGGATGAAAGGCTATGGGTTGTTCTTGAAAAGTCGATTCTTCAGAAGGAATTTCAGGTACTTTAGTCCAATAGGCCATGGCAGCCAAAAAAATTGCAACGAGGCAAAAAGTGTAAAGAGAAATCAGATGGAACCGGGACATGAATTATTGGGCAATTGAAATTCAATATAATCCCTGAATCCGGATTTTCAGGAAGGTTTTTGACGAAGGGTTTTAATTATTGCTTTTTCATCATCTCCAAAATCTCATCGATATATTCTCGGGAATTCGAAAGCCTTGGCACTTTGTATTGACCACCGAGCTTTCCCTTTTTTCCGAGCCAAGCCTCAAAAAGTCCATGAGGGGCCGGGTGCAAAATCAGACGATTCAAGGCAAGATTTTTATAGCGTTTTGCGTCATAATCAGAATTGATTTGACGCAGTCGGTTGTCTAGCAAGTTTGCAAATTCCTCGATCGAATCTGGTTCTTTATTGAATTCGACCACCCATTCATGAGCTCCTTTAGAGCCATTTCCTTCAAAATAAACCGGTGCTGCCGTAAAATTGCTTAAGGTTGCTCCTGTCTGTTCACAGGCGTACTGAATTGCATTCTCGGCATTTTCCACGATGACTTCCTCACCAAAAGCATTAATGAAATGCTTGGTTCGCCCGGAAATTTTAAATCGGTAAGGTAAAACTGAGGTGAATTTGATCGTATCTCCAATCTGGTATCTCCAAAGTCCTCCATTGGTTGAAATGATGATTGCATAGTTTTTACCCACCTCAACTTCTTCCAAAGGGATAACTTTTGGATTTTCTGATCCCCATTCTTCCATTGGGATGAATTCATAAAAAATCCCATAATCCAACAAGAGCAGCAAATCCTCAGAATCTGGCTGGTCTTGAATTCCAAAAAAGCCTTCGGAAGCATTGTAAGTTTCCATATAGCGCATCTTTTCAGAAGGAATCAATTCCCTGAACAGACTTGTATAGGGACCAAAAGCCACCGCTCCATGAAAGAATACCTCCAAGTTGGGCCAAACCTCCAAAACATGCTTGGCTTTCTTTAATTCCAAAATCCGCTGAAGCAAAACCACCGTCCATGTCGGAACCCCAGCAATGGAAGTGACATTTTCGTTCATGGTCTCCCTTGCCATTTTTTCAATTTTGGCTTCCCACTCACTCATCAAGGCCGTTTCCAAGGAAGGGGTTCTCGCGAATTGAGCCCAGATTGGAAGGTTCTGCATTATGACTGCCGAGACATCGCCTGCACGGGCAGTGCCTTCTGGGTTCAGGGGATTCTTCTCTAGTGTGCCTCCAATCGAAAGACTTTTTCCTGTAAATAATTTCGTCTCAGGATAATTATTAACGTACAGGGAAACCATGTCTTTTCCACCTTTGTAATGGCATTCCTCCAAGCTTTCTTCAGACACTGGGATGTACTTGCTTCGGCTGGAGGTAGTTCCAGATGACTTTGCAAACCATTCGATATCGGTATTCCAAACCACATTTTGCTTTCCAAGCATGGTTTTCTCGATATAGGGCTTGAAGGTTTCGTAATCAAAAACAGGCACTTGGGCAGCGAAATCTCTGTAAGTATTGATCCCGGAAAACCCATATTTCTTCCCGAATTCTGTGCGTTTCCCTGAATCAATCAGGGACCTGAAAGTGGCTTCCTGGACCTCGATGGGATTGGTTTTGAAATTTTCGATTTGACCCAGTCGGCTTTTAAAAATCCAGGTCATGAAGCTGTTAAGCACCTCCATTAATTAAAAACTTTTCGTTTGAGCTCAAACTGGCTACCGAGGTAGACTTTTCTGACTTGCTCGTCTGCCGCCAATTCCTCTGCCGATCCCGCCTTTAGCAATCTACCTTCAAACATCAAATATGCCCGATCGGTGATGGAAAGGGTCTCGTTAACATTGTGGTCGGTGATCAATATGCCGATATTTTTTGTCTTCAGCTTGGCTACAATAGTTTGAATCTCTTCAACCGCAATTGGGTCAACTCCTGCAAATGGCTCGTCTAACAAGACAAATTTTGGATCTACTGCCAAAGCTCTTGCAATCTCAGTTCTCCTTCTTTCTCCACCAGAGAGCACCATCCCAAGGTTTTTTCGGACATGGGTTAAGCTAAATTCCTCCAGCAAACTTTCCACTTTTTCCTTTTGCTGAGCCTTTGGCATTTTGGTCATTTCCAAAACAGCCATGATATTTTCCTCCACAGAAAGTTTTCGAAAAACTGAAGCCTCCTGAGCCAAATAGCCAATTCCAAGTTTGGCTCTTTTGTACATAGGAAGATCAGTGATTTCCTCATTCTCCAAAAAAATCTTTCCCTCATTGGGTTGAATCAGACCTACAATCATGTAAAAAGAAGTAGTCTTTCCTGCTCCATTTGGACCTAAAAGTCCGACGATTTCCCCTTGCTCCACCTGCACGGAAATATCATTCACCACTCGGCGACCTTTGTAAATTTTGACCAGGTGTTCAGCTCGAAGAATCATATCAGTCAAATTTGATGTCTTTCACGTAGAGTTGCAAACTACTTTTGTCCCGGAAGAAATTCTCCCGCATCTCTGCCACAATGTCGAATCTCATTTTAGCACGGAGCAAATTAACGGTAGTCAGGTCAGGATCTTTGGCTCGATCTGCCATCCCAAAACCCAAACAAACCGGCGTAGTCACTTGCCCATCTTGCACGATTTTGAATCGAAGATGTTTGTCTTTCAAGACAGTTACCTCGTCTGCATAGACATTATTGATTCGAAAAACAGGTTCGGTATTCCCCGGACCAAATGGTGCCATCTGCTTCAAGATATTATAAAACTTGTAATTGATCTGGTCCAAAAGCAGCACATCATCCACTTCAATTACGGGCTTTCTGTGAACTTCTTCAATTCTGCTTCGAACTACCAATTCGAATTTTTCCTGAAATGCCGGAACATTTTCCACCGAAAGGGTAAGACCTGCGGCATACTTGTGCCCACCGAATTGGTCCAAAAGCTCAGCGCATTCCGCAATGGCTTCGTAGATATCGAAGTCTACTACCGATCTGGCGCTTCCAGTTGCCTTGTTATTGGATTCTGTCAGGATGATCGTAGGGCGGTAATATTTTTCAATGCAGCGGCTAGCTACAATTCCAATCACCCCTTTATGCCAATCCTCTTTGAACAAAACTGTGGAATTCCACTCAGCTTCCTCTTCCCGTGCCGCCAGCATTTCAAAAGCTTCCTTGGTGATGTTTTCGTCAAAGTTTCTTCTCGTAGAATTGACCTCATCGACCAATTTTGCTCGCTCGATTGCTTCATCGAGATTAGAGGAAATCAAAAGCTCAACGGAGGCCTTTGCATGTTCCAATCTTCCCGAAGCATTAATCCTTGGGCCGATTTTAAAAACTATATCTGAAATCTGGATTTCCTTTTCCACTTTGGCCTGAATGATCAAAGCCTTAAGTCCAGGTCTTGGAGTATTGTTGATCCTATCCAAACCGTAATAGGCCAAGATTCGGTTTTCTCCAGTGATTGGTACGATATCGGCAGCAATACTTACCGCCAACAAATCCAGGTATGGGTATAAGACAGATTCCTCAATTCCATGCCTTTTGGCATAGCCTTGAATCAATTTAAATCCAACCCCACATCCGCTCAATTCCTTGTAAGGGTAGGTACAATCCTCTCTTTTAGCATCCAAAACTGCCACCGCTGCGGGAAGCTCTTCTCCCGGTGTATGGTGATCACAAATGATGAAATCAACTCCCAATTCAGCCGCCAATCGGACTTTGTCAATGGCTTTGATCCCACAATCCAGTGCAATGACCAAGGAAAATCCACTCTCTGCGGCGAATCTTACTCCCCGCTCGGAAATCCCGTAACCTTCCTTATATCGATCTGGGATATAAAAATCCACATGGGGATAAAACCCTTTTAAAAAACCATAAACCAGAGCCACAGCCGTGGTTCCGTCTACGTCGTAATCTCCATAGACCAGAATTTTTTCCTGACCAACTACAGCCTTTTCAATTCTTTGAATCGCTGCTTCCATGTCCTTCATCAAAAAAGGATCATGCAATTGGCTCAAACTAGGGCGGAAGTAGTCCTTCGCCTGATCAAAATTATCCACACCACGATTGATCAGCATGTTGGCCAGGGTAGGATTCACATTGATTTCCTTTCCTAGCTTTTCAATAGCTGCTTGGGATGCTTTAGGTTTTTGTTTCCAGACGTACTCCATAGGGTAAAATTACAAAAGTAATTGGGTAAGCTACTCCCCAGAATAGGGTCATAGGCAATAAGCGGAAAAAGAGACTAAAAAGTTTCTAGTTCTATGAACTTCTCCTCTTTTTTTCCTGGTGGTAATAAAACCAAAACAAGAGCGGAAATATCAAAGCTCTTAGCTTCCAGAAGTTTTTTTCCGTTAAACTCAACTCCTCATCCGCATGGACTTTGCGATACATTGTTCCTGCCAATAGGCAATGCCCAAGCAATGCCAAAAACAAGAATGCATAAATAATCAATTCTTGCATGTTAGTCCTTTTGTAAAATTAAAGCCGCCCAATTGTCTTTGGAAGAGGATTTTTTCAATTCCAAACCTAAGGTTTTGGCAAGATTGACTAAGTCATCAATGTCTTCTGTGTAGAAACCGCTCAGTAATAAATAGCCATTTTCTGCAAGCAGATCTGCATAGATTTTCATTTCATCAAGCAGGACATTCTTGTTGATATTGGCAAGGATAATTTCATAAGGACCCTGAGGATTTACCTGACGAATGGTTCCTAAGCCCATACGGGTTTTTAGTCCATTCAGATCAAAATTCTCATTTCCATTTTCCACACACCAATCATCGATGTCAAAGGCCTCGACCTGATTCGCTCCGAGAAGGTGAGCCATGATGGCCAAGATTCCGGTTCCGGAACCCACATCCAAAACTCTTTTTCCTTGGTGGTCGATCTCTCCTTGGAGTCTTAGCATCTGGAAAGTGGTAGCATGATGACCTGTTCCAAAAGACATTTTTGGATTGATGACTATCTCATATCGAAAGCCTGGCTGAGGTTCATGAAAGGAAGCCCGGACATAAACCAAGTCATCTACCGCAATAGGATCGTAATTCTTTTCCCATTCTTCATTCCAATTTACCTTGGGCATCAGGCCTTCAGTCAAAGTAAGCTGAGCCTGATCCCGATAATTTTCGATGATTTGCTCAAAGGATTCTCGATTAAAATCCGCCTCTGGAGCATAGGCATCAATTCCCTCCTCAGTTTCCAAAAAGGAATCAAACCCAATTTCAGCCAATTCAGCAATCAGGATTTCCCGAAACTCTTCCAGGCATTTGATTTTAAACTCCAGGTAATCCATTGCTTTTTTTACTAAAGGTGAGATAAAGAACAGGTCTGTGAATACACAGACCTGAGGTAAACTATAGATAGAATTGGGTAATACTTAGAATGACTTAACGATATCGATAAAGTCTCTTGACTTCAAAGAAGCTCCACCGATTAGACCTCCGTCCACATCAGGCTTGGAAAAAAGCTCCTTGGCATTGCCTGGATTGGCACTACCTCCGTAAAGGATTGAGGTGTCATCAGCGATTTCTTTTCCATACTTGGAAGCTATATGTCTTCTCAAAGCCAAGTGCATTTCTTGCGCTTGGTCTGAAGTTGCAGTTTTTCCGGTGCCAATTGCCCAGATTGGCTCATAAGCAATCACAACTTTTGAAAAATCCTCTGGAGAAAGATCAAATAGGCTTTCGGTAAGTTGAAATTTCACATTTGCCTCGTGGGTTCCGGCATTTCGAATCTCCAAAGATTCTCCACAGCAAAAGATAGGAGTCAATCCATGAGCCAAGGCCTGCTTCACTTTAGCAGAAAGCAATTCATTGCTCTCCTTGAAATATTCTCTTCTCTCTGAATGTCCCAAAATCACAAACTGAACTCCAAAAGAGGCCAAAATCTTGGCTGAAACCTCTCCGGTAAATGCTCCAGATTCCTTATCCGAACAATTCTGAGAACCCATGAAAATGCCTTCGGTGTCACCAATCAGCTTTTTTACAGGATAAATATGTGGGAAGGGAGGATTCAAGACCACCTGAACATTTTTGACGGCTTCGTCTTTGAACATATTGACGATTTCAGAGGTAAGTTTCTGACCTTCTTCGTAGGTCATGTTCATCTTCCAGTTGCCGGCAACAATTTTCTTTCTCATGAGAGGATTAAGTTTATAAGGTTTGAAAAAACTCTAGCGAAGGGTATTTTGGCTTAAAATTACCAAAAATGTCCACTTGGGGAAAAAATAACCCAGATCAAACTCCAAAAATGTCCTGGAGCCTGGAAGAGTCAAAGGGAAAATTGGAGACTTTTTGTGCCTATCAGGAGCGATGTGCCTGGGAGGTTCGGAGGAAACTTTATGAAAAAAGCATCAAAGGGGATGCGGTAGACCAGCTTATTGATACGCTAACCAAGGACGGATTTCTGAATGAAGAACGATTTGCGAGAGCTTTTGCAAGAGGAAAATTCCGGATAAAAAAGTGGGGAAGAAATCGAATTACCCGCGAATTGAAGCTTCGGGAAATCCCAACAGATTTAATCCGAAAGGCTTTATTGGAAATTGATCCGGATGAATACTACGAGGTACTGGTACAGGCTACTGAAAAGAAATGGGAGAAAACCATCGAAAAAGATCCCTACAAAAAACGCTTCAAAGTCATTCAATACCTTATAAGCAAAGGATTTGAACAAGACTTGGTCAAAGAAGCGATTGGCAGTATTCAGTAGGCAGTCTGCAAACTGATAACTGCCTACTGCAGACTGATCATCTCACTCATGATTTTTGCAGAAAGCAAGGAAAGAGGTATGCCTCCTCCCGGATGAACCGAGCCTCCACAGAAATAGAGATTTTTAATGGAAGAGGAATAATTCGCATGTCTCAGGAAGGCCGCGAATCTGTTGTTGGAGCTATTCCCGTAAAGCGCTCCCTGAGCAGAAGAAGTTTTTGATTCTATGGTCCTTGGCTCCAAAATCTCCTCTACTTCTATTAAGGATTCCAAATCCGTATTCAGAATCCTGTTGACTTTGGAAATGATATTTTTTCTGGCTTCGGCAATCAGCTGATCCCAATCCTGACCTTGATTGTTGGGTACATTGATCATTGTAAACCAATTCATGCATCCTTCCGGTGCATCATCTGGCTTGTGAACCGAGGTTATATTGATATATACTGTCGGGTCGTAGTAGATACTCCCTTTTTTGAAAATATGGGAAAACTCTGTCCGGTAATCCTCCGAAAACAGGATGTTATGCAATTCCAATTCGGGGAAGACCTTTTTAATTCCCCAATAAAAAATCAGGGCCGAACTGGATTTGGGTTGCTCCAATAATTTCTTCGGCTGCTTTTGTTTTCGGAGGATGGTCTTGTATGCATTGACCATATCCATATTATTGACCACCAGATCTCCCATAATTTCCTGATCACCAGCCTTGATTCCCACAGCTTTTCCATTCTCCACGAGAATTTCCTCCACTTTGGAATTGAAATGAAAAGTCACTCCTTGGGATTTCGCCAGCCGGAAAAGGCTCTGGGTAATGTCATGCATCCCTTTTTTAGGGAAATAGGCTCCGATATTGAACTCCAGATGAGGAATGATATTTAGGGTAGCAGGAGTCTGGTAAGGATCCGAACCGTTATACGTCGCATAGCGATTGAAAAGCTGGACTAGCTTGGGATTGGAAAAAAGCTCCTCATTAGCCTGATTCATCGTGGAGAAAATTCCCAGTTTTCCCATTTTGAGATAAGACTTTAGCGCCTGAGGATTGGTCCAAGTGCCAAATTTGTGCAGTGAGCGATGCATAAAAAGCGGAGCCAAATGCTCATAGATAAAGGAAGAGCGCTGCAAAGCCTTTCTTACATTTCCTCCCGGCTCTCCCAATTTGGACTCCACCTCATCTGCAAACCTCCCCAAATCTGCAAAAGCCTGAATTCGCTTTCCGTCTTCCCAGAAATAATTGCAGGCAACCTCCAACTGGGTATACTCGAAATAATCCTCAGGAATTTTTCCAAATAGTCGAAAGAGCTCTTCCACCTGCTCAGGTAGGGTAAAAAGAGAAGGCCCTGCATCAAAACGATACCCTTTGATTTCTATTTCTGAAAGCTTTCCACCGGGATAGGAATTGGCTTCAAAGACTTCCACCTCTAAGCCTTTAGCCGCAAGGCGAAGTGCGGATGCTATGCCGGCAATTCCCGAACCTATGATCAAAGCCTTTTTCTTCATGGAGGAAGGTGTTTGTATAAAGATCAACAAATCAGATAAAATGTTTGATTCGAGTGCAAAAAAAGGGGCATTTTTTACCGCTGATCAAAATTTAGTTAATGGCTAATCACCAAAATTCATTGATTTTTTAGCAAAAAGTGCCCAAACGGACTCAAAAACCCATTTTTAGTATTTTTTACTAAAAATAATTCTGAATGAACTGCTAATATTATCAAGTGAAATACATTTATCTTAGTGTAAAATTTAAAAAAGACACTATGAAAACTTTTAAAACAAATCTTTTAGGATTAGCTCTGGTGGGGCTGATTCTAGGTGGATGTAGCCAGACGGCAACATTCGAGGATGCAGACCTGATGAATGAGCAGGCTGCTGCAGAAAAGGGGGGATTCAAGTTGGATCCTGTTGGTACAGTTGGAAATGAGAATGCTCTAACTCTTACAGGGGGTGGAAATTTCGACACGGATTGTATAACCTCCACTTCTGGGTCTATGTATAAAGCAACTGGAGATCTATCTACAACTTTTGGTAATCAAAATAATCCAAGTACAAAAACTTTAAATGTTGAGGTTTGGAATACACCAACAACCATCGAATATAGATTCACGCTTTCCAGTCCCAATCCAAACGGAAATAACCTTCAATATTATGATGAAGGAACCGCTACTTGGATAGGAGTTGGTCAACTTACAGTCGGAACTCCATTTGTTGTTTCCAGGAACCTTCCTACAGATTGGAAAGCCGGTGATGTAATCACTGAACAATGGAGACAAACTGGTGGTGGAAATCCATTGGATGCGGGTGATGTATCCTATGCATTGATTGGAATCTGTACGACTACTTCTCTTTCTCCCGGAACAACAGAACCTATTTGCGAAGGAACTGCATTTAGCTTAACCGCTACAGTTTCTACTTCAGCTGAAACCCTTACAGGGGGCTTTATACAAATCTTGAATTCAAGCAATCAAGTAGTTGCATCTGAAGCTGTAACATCTACTGTTCGTTCAGTTACATATAATGTCCCTACCGGAACTGCTGGTAATTATACTTACTCTGCTCAATATGTAAGATCTACACCATCCTTTAGATATCAAGGAAGTGTTTCTTCAACAACCTCGACTGTACAGGTAATTGAATGTGGTGGTTGCGAGAAAAGCTTCAGCTATCAAGTTAATGGTAATGAAATTACTTTTACCTACATCCCTGCAGAGGACGTTACCGGAGCTAATTTGGTATTCACTTTCCCACAAAGTGCTTTGGATAGTCCTCTTGAAGGATGGACTTACAACGGTCAAACCATGCAAAAAACAATGGATTTGAAGGCCTGCGAAACCTACACTTGGAAGGTAACCTTAACCTGTAAACCATTGAATAACCCACAAAATAAGTGGACAGACTTTAACGTTAATGGTGAAAGCCAAAAAGGTAGTCTTGAAAATATCAAATGTTGATAATAGAAAATTCAATTAAATCCCCCGAGCTTCCCTCGGGGGATTTTTTTTGCCCTTTGGTTTTGTGATTTGGGTTACCGGAAAGAACATCGGTTTTTATTACCTTATTCTGGAAATCATTCTAAAGAACCATGAGCTACTATTTTTCCAAAATACTTCCGGGAAAAACCTTTGAGGAGGCCAAAGAACTGGTCACCGAGGAACTCAAAAAAGAGGGATTCGGAATCCTGACCGAGATCGATGTACAGGCTACCCTTAAGAAGAAAATCGATGCGGATATCAATCGCTACACTATTCTAGGAGCTTGCAATCCTCAGTTTGCGTACAAAGCTGTCACCACAGAAGATAAGATCGGTGTATTTCTACCTTGTAATGTATTAGTCAAAGAACAAAAAGACGGGCAAATCGAGGTGGTTGCCGTAGACCCCATTGCTAGCATGTCAGCGGTTCAAAACGATTCTCTTGGCAGTTTAGCCACCGAAGTCCAAAGCAAACTGAAGCGAGTGATTGAGAATCTGGGCTGATCTTTTTATTCCAAACAAAAAAAGTCCGATCTAACGACCGGACTTTTAAACTAAAACCTATAAGGAAAATTAATACCCAGGATTCTGCTCGATAGGAGCAGTAGAGTTTGTCTGGATTTCTTCCAAAGGAATCGGCCAGATAAACAAGTGGCTGGTATATGGGATGGAATGATCTGTAGGGATAGCCTTTGCACCAGTGTAATAGTCGATGCTGGTGATAGATCTGGAAGTAGCTTTTGCAGGTACTCCAGGAATCACGCCAGCTCCTGCTAATCTGTGGATGTCAGCCCATCTTCTGCCTTCAGCCAAGAATTCGATTCTTCTTTCTTGATAGATAGCAGTCAAAACTCCGCTTTTTCCACCCAATCCAGCAGCTGTGAAGGCAGGAATAGAAGCAGGAAGTGCACGGCTTCTTACAGAGTTCAACAAAGTCACAGCAGCGTCCAGATTTCCTAACTCAGCATTAGCCTCAGAAGCATTCAACACTACTTCGGCAAATCTCAAGATCACGTTAGGATCAGTGTAAGTTACCGGATCAATGTATTTATCGGTATACACACCTGCAGTACTTTGAGTAGTCAAGGCTCTACGAGTATCTTCTTTTAACCAGAAGTTTGCAGTCCAGATCAATGGAGAAATTTTCACCAATCCTCTGGCACCTTTGTTTGGATTGCCATACATAGAAGCCAAGGCACCGTTTACACCTGCGTTAGAAGCTTCTGTGTTGACAAAAGAGAAGATGTTATCAGAACTGGTTGCAGTTCTGAAAGGAGTGGCAGGATTTGGAGTTACCGCATAAGAACCTTTGATTTTATCAAATTCAGCTACCACACCAGCCCAGTCTTCCATATGAAGTTTTACTCTGGATTTTAGGGCAATAGCAGCACCTTTGCTAGCTCTCAAAGCATTACCTGTAGGCAACAAAGTTTCAGCTTCATTCAAATCCGCCATCAATTGAGTATAGCCTTCAGCTACAGTACCTCTTCCTACAGCTTCGCCTTCAGGAACCTTTGGTACATCATTGATTGCAAAAGTTCTGTAAGGTACGCCTGGAGAACTTGGGCTGTCAGAATATGGTCTAGCAAAGTGAACCAACAATTCATGATGAGCCAAAGCTCTCAAGAACAACATTTCACCTCTGAACTGATCTCTTTGTGCTTGAGTCAATACTCCGTTAGCCAAAGCCGGATCAAGGTTTTCCAACACAATATTGGCTCTGTTGATCATTCTGTAAAGAGAGATCCACATACCATTGTTATTGGCTGTATTTGGGTTGTAGGTACCTACATAAGTGATTTCATAGAACAACTGGTCGTTGTACATGTCCTCACCTCTCATATCACCCTGCTCCACGTTTGCTGCACCAAAAGGATAACCTCTTTGAACTGCTCCTGCATAGAAACCTCTCTGGGCTGATTCATAAACACCCAATACCGCGGAATTTATTCTTGCAGCAGTAGCAAAAGCTTCCTGATCCGGGATCAAGTTTGCTGGAGTTAGCTCTGTGACATCACAGGAGCTGATCGCGCCCATCATAGCCAAACCGGCTGCGATAAGTTTGAAATTTTTTATAGAATACTTAGACATTTTTTCTTCGTTTAGGAGTTTGAAATTAGAACCCAACGTTTAGACCCAAGGTGTAGGTACGAATCACCGGTGCCACGTTCCAGTCCACACCGAAGCTCAACTGACCAGAGAACTGGTTAGACTCAGGATCCAATCCGGAATAGTTGGTGAAAGTGAATGGATTCTGAACCTGAGCAAAGAACCTTGCATTTCCGATGGCTCCGTTGAAGGCAGACTGAAGAACTGCACTAGGTACAGAGTAACCCACCACAATGTTTTGAATTCTTACGAAATCACCTTTTTCCACAAATCTGCTATTAGCAGCTGAAGTCAACCAAGTGTTGGAATCACGACCAGAGTACAATCTAGGCACGTCAGTTACCTGACCGCTTTCAGTCCATCTGTTCAAGATAGAAGCATGGTTGTTAGAGAAACCAAGACCCATCAAACCTCTCAAAGATTCGTTCATGATGTAGTTTCCTCCAGAGAATCTGGTGAAGATTTCAGCATCAAAGTTTCCGAATTTGAAGGTGTTGCTCCATCCACCTTGCCACTTAGGAAGGGTGTTACCCAAGAAGAATTGAGTTGGAGAAGTTCCAGCGTTTGTAGTTACACCAGGGTTTGCAGGATCGTAAGCTCTCCATGCAGAAGCACCTACTAACTGTACGATGTTTTCGCCACTGTAGTACAATACGTTTCCGTTGGCAGGGTTAACACCAGCCCACTTGAAACCATACAATTGAGCGATTGGACCACCTACCTCAGTTCTGTTGTAAGTACCAGTCAAAGGCTGAACAAGGTTAGTTACTTCGTTCTGGATAAAGGTGATGTTGAAATCAGTATTCCAGGAGAAAGCACCTCTGTTGATTACGTTAGCGAAAGCTCTCAATTCCAAACCGGAGTTCACCATGGTACCCACGTTCTGGTTGATGCTATTTCCTGGTACACCCAAAGAAGGAGGGGTTGGAGCAGCCAAGATCAAACCGTCTACGTCGTTATTGAAATAGTCAGCAGAGAAAGTCACTCTACCGATAGTCATATCCAAACCAATGTTAAACTTCTTGGAAGTTTCCCACTGCAAAGCACCGTTTGCTACTCGAGCATATCCGATACCTGCACCGGCACCACCCAATACTGGGGAGAAACCACCGAATGCAGCGAAAGTACCGATCCCGGTGTTACCAACTTCAGCATAAGAAGCTCTGAATTTCAAATCAGAGATTAATTCAGAGTTGAAGAAAGCTTCGTCAGAAACTCTCCATCCCACGGATCCACCGAAGAAAGTACCACGCTTGTTGTCACCAATCAAGTCAGAAATACCGTCATTTCTTACAGTGAATGAAGCCAAGTATTTGCCCTTGAAGCTATAGTTGAATCTACCGAAGTAAGAGTCAAAACCCTGCTCAGCATAACCACCACCAGAGAACTGGTTGTTGTAA
The DNA here is from genome assembly GCF_004362805.1 of Algoriphagus boseongensis. Classification (GTDB taxonomy): domain Bacteria; phylum Bacteroidota; class Bacteroidia; order Cytophagales; family Cyclobacteriaceae; genus Algoriphagus; species Algoriphagus boseongensis. The sequence goes on along the minus strand of NZ_SNYF01000006.1, from coordinate 350,391 downwards.
GAACCAGAGATCAAGTTTCTGAATCGGTAGAAATTGTCTGAAAAATCAGTACCGGATGCAGTGAAGTTGTAATAGTTAGTGAATTGATATTCCAAACCTGCAGTAACGTTGATGTTATGATCGTCACCGATTACAGTTTGATAATTCAAGGTATTCTGCCAGTTCCAACGGAAAACTGGGTTATATGCCATAAATACCGAACCATTGGAGCTGCGTCCATCACCATGTCTAGGATCCAAAGACTGGAAGTCGTCAGCCATAGTCAAGTCAATACCGATTTGAGTCTTTGCAGTCAAACCAGTGATGATGTCAACTTCGCCATAAGCTGCACCCAACAATCTGTGTGCACGGCTTCTGTAAATATTATTCTTCAATACAAATCCAATGTTAGGAATATTGTTGTCTGGACCAGCTAGGTTGGTTCCGAAACCAGTTGTTGCACCATTCGCAGTTACATTGAATCCATCGAAAGCAGTGTTTGCTTCGTCATAAACTGGAACGTTTGGTAGAGAACGAGTAGCATTATAGATCGCTCCAGAAAGAGAGTTTGCACCGTTGTTCAAGCCATTGATTTCAGTCAATGAATAAGAAAGGGAGTTACCAATTCTTACTTTTTTAGAAATGCTATGATCAATATTTGCTCTGAAAGAATAACGAGTCAAATCATTGGCAACAATTGGAGATTCCTGGTCAGTAAAGCCCAATGAGAAGAAATACTTGGTTGCTTCAGAACCACCAGCAATAGAAACGTTATGCTGCTGAGTAAAACCTTTTCTGAAAACGATGTCTTGCCAATCGGTATTTACACCTGGATTAGCCAAGGTAGCCGCATTGACGTTAGTTCTTTTTTCGTTGGCGATTTCTACAAATTGATCACCATTTAGCAATTCAAATCTGCTTACTTCTTCATTGAAGCCCATAACAGTGCTGTAGCTTACTTTAGCTTTTCCACTGGATCCTCTTTTTGTAGAGATCAAGATTACCCCGTTTGCTGCTCTAGAACCGTAGATAGCGGTAGCAGAACCGTCTTTCAAGACTTCATAAGACTGGATGTCTGAAGGGTTAATGTTTGCCAATGGGTTAGAAGCATTAACAGATGATCTGTCATCATCCACCACTGGTACACCATCGATAATGATCAATGGGCTAGCGCTTGAAGTCAAAGAGTTTACCCCTCTGATTCGGATGATGGGTCTAGCTCCCAAAATACCGCTTGGAGTAGTTACCTGAACACCTGGTGCTCTACCAGCCAATTGAGATTCAAAAGACGGAGTTACCAAGTTTTCGATATCCTCACTGCTGATAGAAGTCACCGAACCGGTAATTTCTCTTCTTTCCTGAGTACCGTAACCTGTTACTACTACCTCATTGAGAACTTTAACATCGGTATCCATGACCACATTGATCACATTGGAACTACCGATAGGCATTTCTTTGGTGAGGTATCCCACGAAACTGAACACTAGAACAGTTGCGTCCTGAGGAACGGAAATGGAATAGGATCCGTCCAAGTTAGTAATGGTACCTTGAGTGGTTCCCTTTACCACCACGCTGGCTCCCGGCACACCTTCTGGCTCTTCTGCAGAAGTGACCCTACCAGTGATCGTTTTGGATTGCGCGAGGACTGACACGATAGTCAGAATACTCAACGCAAAACCTAATAAAACTTTCTTCATAGGTTGATTAATTAAATTTTAAATACAAGCGGCGAATATGAATAATTAAAAGGGAAGTAGACAAATGCTAAAAAGTGCTTGTATAAGCTCTAAAAGCCAATTTTATGTGGCCAAACCAACCTTTGAAAAAATTAAATAAATCCAAGTACCCCAATACTATTAAAACTCAAAACAAAACCTATTTCTTTGGGTAAAAATGCAATAGAAAATATCTCTATTAGATTTAAAGTGGTGGTTTATTTGGACTCTTGGAAAAGGACAATAAATTTTTTTGGGAATCAATATTCAGAACTAAAAAATATTATTCTGTGAAAAGGTCTGTTTTACTAAAATAACAGCTGATTATTTTGAAGGCGATGTTTACCTTGAAAATTCAAACCAAATGAATAAACCCAAAAGCTTCTGTTGCCAAAATTTTATATCAAACATCTTTTTTTGATAAATCTTCAATTTTTGGTGTCAATCGGATAAAAAAATTGAGTTTATCTAAACAATTCTACCCAAAGGGAGTTTCCGGCATAAAATCCATCTCCCTTCTATCCGCTTCAAAAGCGCTATTTCATTTACCAAAAATTCAGCATCAAAAGCCATTTCTTTTGCTAAATGTAAAACCTCCTGAAATTTCGAAGGCTTGAGGTCTTTAAAGGCCAAAGTCATGTGAGGATGGAAATTTCTATCACTCAACTCATCCACTAGATGAAGATCCTTTTTGCAAAATATTTTCAGGCTAGACTGAAGTTGAATTAATTGGGAGTTTTTTTCTACGCCAAGAAAAATTACCCTATTTCCAAAAGTTTCTATCCCACCTATTTTCAAAGGGAAAGCTGGCCCTCCTGAGAGGAATTGGGATAGTTTTTCAACCAATGCCTCTTCTTTAGCCTCATTATAGGTGAAAGGCATTTTTAGGGTAATGTGAGCAGGAGATTTCAGCGCATATTTTACATTAAATCTTTCCTTAATTTCCTGTTTGATACCCTCGGCTTGGGACAGAACAGGCTCAGGAGGAACGATCGCCAAAAAATACTTTTGCATTACTTTCATCCTTTCAAAATTACCCTAAAAACCGATCATCTACCTAAATCAAAAAAACTGTTCGATTTCCTCGATCATTCTTTTAACTTAAGACATTATTAACAAAAACTCCTATGAAGTACTTTTCCAAAGCCATGATTGGTCTTGATTTGACTGAGATGGATGATATTCTGATTCAGAAAACAGCCGTCCTAGTCAAGTTTTTAGGAATTGACAAGTGCTACTTTGTTCATGTTTCTAAAAATTTGGAAATCCCTCAGGATATCTTAGAACAATTTCCAGACCTAGTTGCTCCAACTGACGAGTCAATTGAGGCAATAATTAAAAGTAAGATTAAAGAAGACAAATTTCCTGATGACATTGATATCGAGGTATTTGTAGAAGAAGGGGAGCACCCTTTGGAAACTTTTCTGCGTTGGGCCAAACTCAAGGATGTGGACTTGATTATCATGGGAAGAAAGGATACCCTTCCTGGACACGGCACCTTGGCCAATGGAATTGCCAAAAAAGCTCCTTGTTCTATTTTGCTTCTTCAGGAAAATAGAGAGGTAAAGCTGCCTCAAAAGATCTTAATGCTTACCGACTTTTCTTCCCACAACCATATGTTCTATGAGTTTGGGGAAAGGATCGCCGCGGATCTTCATGCGGAGCTGATTCCTGTTCACGTATATGAAGTTCCAAAAGGGTATTCTAAAACAGGAAAGACCTTTGAAGAATTTTCAGAAATCATGAAAGAGAATTCTGAGAAGGACTTTAAGAAATTTGCCTCAAAGCACGAAAACTCCAATCTGGAATGTAAGATGCTTCTCAATGATGGCAGGAATATCGGCGTCCAGCTAATGGAATATGCCCAACAGATTGAAACAGATTTGATTTTGCTTGGATCAAGGGGAAGGACCACTTCAGCAGCTATACTTCTTGGAAGTACGGCGGAAAAAATCATTTTGGCGAACAAAAACCTGCCAATGCTAATCTTCAAGAAGAAAGGGGAAACCTTGGGCTTTTTTGATGCCCTTTTCAAATTATAAAGGCTTAGACAAATAAAAGCAAGCCTGATCTCCTTTGCCCTCCTTGTTAAATTGGAGGGCTTTTTTTTCGAACTCCTTTAGCTCTTCGGAAGAAAAATATTGGCTCAGTTTTTTCAAATCCAGCCTTTCTCCTTTTTCATACAAACTCGTCCCCCAAAACTGGAATCCATTGGAATCAAATTCTACTTCATCCAAATTCAAACCTACCTTCTGGGACAAAATTCTCATTCCCTCAACAGAAGGAATCACCAAATGTCTTGGTGCATCTAATTGAACCCAAAGGTTCCCTTTTTCTTTCCAAACTTGCGAATCTGAAACTGGACAACGTACAAGCAATTTTCCTCCGGGGTTTAGCTTTGCAAAGCATGTATTCAAAACTTCCTCAGGATTTGCCATGTGCTCAAAGGCATGATGCATCATGATCAGGTCAAACTTTCCATCCGCCTCTTCAATTCCTTTTTTGAATAAAAAAACCCGATCACTGATTTTCTTATCCTTTGGGATAAAGGGGTCATATCCTTCCAGTCGAGAATATCCTCCTAGAGAAAGTTCATAAATCAGCTGACCACTACCGCATCCTACATCAGCAATTCTGGCATTAAAGTCTGGATTAATCTTTCTAAGCCAATAGCCATAAATGGGAGGAAAAAGCCCCAGGTATCTAAAGCCTATCATTCGGAATAATTTGAGGGTACGCTTAATCCAATTGGACCGACTCAATTCCTCAAAAGAATAGTATTCCTTTGGGTAAAAATCTGAAAGTTTGGAAGGGACTTCTGAAATCTGAATAGAAGCACAGGATGTACAAGTATTGTAATGGAAAGTATCTCCTAAACCAAGCATCCTTTCCTGAGCTGAAAAACTCAAAAGATCTGTTCCTTTACAAAATGGACAGATGGAAGAATTTTCCTCAATAGGCATTCTCTCTGTTAAAAAGCAATTCGTAAACTGTCTTGATCATGATTTCCATATCCAAAAGGAATGACCAATTATTGATATAAAAATAATCTAGTCGGACTCGGGAACGGATTTGATGCGGATTTTCTATCTCGCCACGATAACCTCTCACCTGTGCCAATCCAGTTATTCCTGGACGGATTTTATGCCGTGAATTGTACCGATTAATTTGTGTTTTAAAGGTCTGATTCATCGGGATGGTATGCGGCCTTGGTCCAACGATCGACATATCCCCCATCAATACATTAAGAAACTGCGGCATTTCATCGAGTGAAGTATTCCTCAAAAAAGATCCAATGCGAGTCACCCGAGGATCATTTTTTACTGCCTGCTTGGTATCTGCATAATCATTGGGCGTCATAGAGCGAAACTTCAAACAGTTGAACACCTCGTTATTTACTCCATTTCTTTTTTGGATAAAAAAAACTGGACCTCTAGATTCCAATTTGATCAATAAGCCAACCAGGGGAATCAACCAAGAAAGAATGAAAATGGTAACCAAACTAGCAAAGAGAATGTCAAAAGCCCTTTTAGCCAAACTATTGATAGGATTGTCTAATGGAATATCATTGACATTGATGACGAAGAAGTCCCCGTATTTTGAAAATGACAGGTTCTTTTCTAATTGAAGGCTCCCTCCGGGAATCATCTTGACCTTGATGTAATTCTCATCTGCAAAATCAATCACTTTTTTGACCAAAGCAGGTTCCAGATGTTCATGGATGTAAATAAGATCCAAGTCTAGCTTAGGAGCGTCTTCAAAGAAATTTTTAATCCCTCCTCTAGTCTGGTTGCAATCAGCCTGATCATCGAAATAGCCAAGAAAATTGATTCCAAAATCTTTTCGGATACGAAACACATCTGCAAGTTTTGGACTGGTGCCTCCCTTGCCTACAATAACTGCATTTCTGTAATTCTTCCCTCTAGCCCTGTATCCCTTCAAGGACATGTGAACGGAAACCCTAAAGGATCCCATCAGTATGAGCTGAATGCCAGCTAAGGCCAAAAGTAGAAGCCAGCGATTTTGTTCACCTTGTAGTGGTGTCCAAAGGATGGCCATAACCGCCAAAAACCAAAACAAAGTGATGAGTAAACTTCTTAGCGTACGATCGTACTCATCCGTTCTTCCTATTTTATAATCTTTACGCAAAACAGATATGAGCAACCAAGCTCCTCCCAAAGGCAGGAATGCAAAGAATCCCAAATCTTCGAAGAAGCCGAAAAACTTCAGCATTACGCTTGCAATCCATAAGGATAGGAGTGCGGCAAAAAAATCACTGAACGTAAACAGCCAGGGAAAATAAATATCAAATCGTCTCTTCATAAAAATCAGGTATTCCTAAGCAAAGGGTTAAAATTTTCGACAATTTTCATTCCTCTTTGTGGATTACACTGTAAAATTAAGAAAGAAATTATCAAGCATCCTTACTTTTGGCATTAATTGTAAATTACCACGCACTTTTAGCCAACTATGAGTTCATTTTCTCGTCTTTTCGCATCTTCTGATCAGCCTAATTCATTGGGTGCAAAATTCAGAAAGAAAAGACTAAAACAATTCGAGGATCTATTTTTTAAAAACTTCGATCCAACACAGGATATATCCATATTAGATGTTGGGGGCACGGACTATTTTTGGAAAGACAGTAAACTCCTTTCCCATTCCAAAATAAAAATCACCTTGCTAAATCTCCATGAGGAAAAAACCACCCATCCTAACCTGGAGGCCAAGATCGGAGACGCTACCAATCTCAAAGAATATCAAGACCAACATTTTGATTTGGTGTTTTCCAACTCGGTGATAGAGCACCTGTACACCTTCGAAAATCAGCAAAAAATGGCTGATGAAATTAAAAGAGTGGGAAAGAAGTATTTCATTCAAACACCCAATAAATACTTTCCAGTCGAAGCACATTATGCTCTTCCTTTTGGTCAATTTTTACCCAAAAAGTTTCTCTTTTTCTTGTTGACCAAAACCAAAGTCAGCAGATTTCAGCGTTGGACTCCACAAGCAGCACAACAATATCTGGATGAAATTCGCCTGTTAAATGAAAGAGAAATGAAAACTCTTTTCCCAGGATGCACTCTTTTGGCTGAAAAAGCTCTGGGAATGAATAAATCCCTAACCGCCACAAATCTTTCTTAATCTGCAAACTGGAGTCTGACCAAATTGGAATAAAATCCATTTTCCTCTCCAGCTAATTCCTGATGAGTTCCCTGCTCCACAATTTTGCCTTCGCTGAGCACATAAATTCGATCCACTTTTCGAATAGTCGCCAATCTATGGGCAATAATCAAGGTAGTTCTGCCCTTCATCAATTCATCCAAAGCTTGCTGTACCAAGGATTCCGACTCAGCATCTAAGGAAGATGTCGCTTCATCCAAAATCAGAATGGCAGGATCCTTCAAAATAGCTCTGGCAATGGCTACCCTTTGCCGCTGACCTCCAGATAACTTTACTCCCCGCTCACCCACAAGAGTATCTAAACCTTCAGGAAACTGAGAAATAAACTGCCAGGCATTGGCTTTTTTTGCTGCCAAAATGATTTCTTCTTCCGTTGCATTGGGCTTGGCATAGGCAATATTTTCTCGGATAGTCCCGCCAAAAAGCAACACCTCCTGAGGCACAATCCCGATTTTATTCCGAAGTGCACGAAGATCCCAATCTTTTACGTCGCGATCGTCTACTAATATTTTTCCCTTTTGAGTTTCGTAAAATCGCATCAAAAGCTGAATAATCGTGGACTTTCCAGCGCCCGAATGTCCGGCTAGGGCAACCTTTTCTCCCGGTTGAATCTGGAAGGAAATGGATTTCAAAACCTCCACTTCTGGACGGGTAGGGTATCTAAAACCTACCTGATCAAATTCAATTTTCCCTTTAAATGAAGCTGAAGTTTCTCCTTTTTCGGTCTCAATTTCCTCATCCAAAATCTCCAAAACCCGCTCTGAGCTTCCGATTGCTTTTTGAAGTTGGGAATAAATATCCCCCAATCCGGCAATTGATCCTCCAATGAAAGTGGTGTAAAGCACAAAGGAAACCAGCTCGCCAACACTCATCTCCCCCGAAGCAACCAGGCTGGCCCCATACCACATGACCCCTACAATTCCTCCAAAAAGCGCAAAAATGATAAATGAAATAAATGCTCCACGGTATTTTGCTGTGGTCAAGGCTACACCAACCACTCGGCCAAGACCTTTTCCATATCGGGCAGATTCAAACTCTTCGCCCACAAATGATTTTACTGTGGAAATGGATTGAAGCGTCTCCTCTACAATCACATTCGCACTAGCCAATTCATCTTGGGTCTTTTTGGAAAGCTTTCGGATAAACCTTCCAAATACCATCGCCACCAAAACCAAAACTGGAAAGGTCCCCAGCATAAACAAAGTTAGCTTTGGTGTATTGATCAATAAAAATCCAACCCCAGCGACCAGGGTTATGACTTGCCTAAATAGCTCTGCGAGCGTGGTAGAAAAAGTATCTTGGAGCTGACTCACATCAGCAGTAATTCTACTGATAAGTTCCCCCGTCCTCCTTTTATCGAAGAAAGTCATTGGAAGCCTCACCAATCTGGAATAAAGCGCATGACGGATATCCCGCATTGATCGCTCAGAAACCAAGGCAAAAAGCCAAACTCTAAAAAACGAGAAAACACTCTGAACAGCCAAAATTCCAATCAGCATCAGCGCTATGGAATTCACATCCTTGACAATCCATTCCGTTCCCTGAGCAGTATCAATCAGTTTCCCTGCAACAAATGGGAAAGTAAGTAAGGTAAGTGAGGAAAGAAGTAAGAAAACCAGCCCCAGAAAAAACGCCCACCTATAGGGCATCAAGAACCGGAAAATCCCGCCTAGTTTATTCAGATTCTGCTTATTCAACTTCCGCTTTTCTTCAGCCTCCAAAGCAATTCCTCTCTGTTTTGCCATTTTAACGCTTTGATCAATTGACAAAAGTAGGGCTTTAGACCAAGAAATCTCAAAATAATTCCTTCAATAGGCAGAACTAGGCTTCCAATAGCTGTTGCGCCAACTTTTCTCCCAAAGCTGCAGAATGCTTGAATCCATGCCCGGAACAGGCAGAGACCAAAATTGCCCTCGAGTCCCCATTCCAAGGCTCAATCACAAATCGAGCATCTTCGGTAACTGTATAAAAACAGACTTGAGATTTAACAAAATTTGGCAATACCCCATTTATTCTGCCTTTTACCTTGGTTTCCCAAAATTGAATTTGCTCTTCCTTTGAAACTTCCCGATTCAATAGATCAGGATGATCAATGGCTAAAAATAACTCTGTGGCCATTTTTACGGTTTTCCCGTCGAGAGCGGGGAATCCATAAATGAAATCCTCGGGGTTTGAACCAAATCCCCACATCCAGACCGGGTGATTTTGCCAGGCATCAAATCCAGGTTCAATCTCCAACCAATGGAGTATTTGTCGACAAATTTTAAAACCCTCTCTCTGTTCAACTCCTAAAAAATCCTTTATCCAACCTCCAGCTGAAATCAGGAGTTTATGGCAAATAAATTCAGAAGACGAAGTCTTGATTTTAAAATTTCCACCTTCCTTTTGAATGGCTAAAACAGGAGAATTGGGTTGTATGGTGGCTCCATTAGATTTGGCCAATCGAAGTTGGGTCTCTATAGCTAATTCAGGTCGTAGGAATCCTGATTCTACTTCGAAATAAATTTTTCCTGAATCAGGAACTGCAAATGCTGGATAGGTCTTTCTAAATTCCTCTACACTCAGGATTTTATGGTTTATTTTTTGGCTTTTTGCAAAGCTGACCGTCCTTTCCCAAAACCCTTCTGCTCCGTGTTTAGCCCATGGAATCACTCCGGAATCAATTTGAATTCCTCCCGTTTGAGTCATGATTTTTTCTCCCGAAAGCTGCTCTAGCTCCCTCCAGATTTCATGAGATCGCTTGGCCAAAGCCACGTAATCCTCACCTTCGCCTACAGCCAAACGCGTAATCCGAGTTTCCCCATGACTTGAACCGAAAACATGTGGTGGATCAAAACGATCTATTCCGAGAACTCGCTTTCCGGACTTACTGAGTTGGTAAAGGGCAGAGCTTCCTACTGCTCCCAAGCCGATTACGGCAATGTCGAATTCCAAGGGGGTTTGCATTCCAAAAGATAAAAAAGCCGGCGTAATTACTCCGGCTTTCACTTAGTTTTTTCCCATTTGGGCATCGATAAGCTCCCGTTTGAGCTTCCTTTCCCTTTCCAGTGTGTTTTTCCTATGCTGTTCAAACTCCTCCTGAATATCCTCCAAGTCCTTTTGAGCTTTTTTGACCTTGCCAAAACTTCTGAAATATTGGACCGAAAAGAACCCTAAAAAGCCAGCGAGAATTGCCACCAGAGTCCACATCATCGAAGAATATACCGTCTTTTGAATGTTTATACCTAAAAAAGAAAAGCTGTCTTTTAGATCAATTGCTGCCTCTTTTTCACTGATTTCATTGGTAAGATTTTCAGAAATCTTTCGAATGGAATCGGATTGGGAAAGCTGAATGGCTTTTGCACCTGCCACTTCCTGCCTCATACTTTTTAGAGAATCCAGAATGTTGGATTTCAACTTTTCGAGATTGGATTTTTTGACTACTTCGTATTCCTGAAAATTATTGGAAACACGATAGATGTAATCAAATTGGCTCTCTATTGTCCCCGAATTGAGGGAATTTTGGGCAGTGGAATCTTGGGCTCGAAGGCCAGCGAAAGAGCCTGAAACAATAAACAGGGTAAGTATGAATTTTTTCATCTACAAGTATTTTTCAGGGTGAATTTTTTACAGTTTTCAATAAACGTGCCTTTCTGACTTCAAAAAGTGATTTTTTCACAATTGTTTTTTTGATTTTGAAACAACTCAAGTTCATTTCCACTTAATTTAATTCCCGCTTAAAAGGCATTTCTTATGTATCGGATTGGCTTACTTCTTTTCTTTTTTATTCAGGTGCAACTCAGTTTTGGGCAGCGACAAAGCTCCTTTGAGGCCGGAATGGAAGCTTTTGAAAAAGAAAATTGGAATCTGGCTATCCAAAATTTAACGCAATGGCTTCAGGAAAATCCAAGAGATACTGAAGCCTATTGGGTCAGAGGACAGGCATGGGAAAAAGTCGGAAACTATGAAAATGCGCTGATTGATTTCAGCAATTTGCTAACTCTTGATCCTGAATATACTGAAGCCTATTTCGAAAGGGGAAGAGTTCGCTATTTGCTCAAACAATACGAGGAGGCATTGGACGATTTCGAGGAATTCCTTCTTTCTCCTCCGGGGGAAACTAACCGAGTGCTGTATCGGATAGCTCCTAGTGATTCTGGGGTTTCATCAATTACCACGGCCCAATCTTTTTTGCCTGACATGGCCTATTTCCACATGGGTTTGTGCGCCATCGAATTACAAAACTATGAATTGGCGATTAGCTACCTTGATTTAGCGATAGAGACCAATCCTCAAGAACCCGATTACTATGCTGAACGAGGAAGAGCATTAACGCGATTGGGAGAAAATATGGCTGCCATCGAATCCTACGAACTTGCGCTCTCTATCAATCCACAGCATAAACCCTCCAAACTAGGTCTTGCCTCTGTCAAAACCGGTGGGGATGATTTATTAATTGCCGAACTCACGGAGTTGATAGAAAAATCGGAAGCCACCTCCCAGACTTTTAAGCAAAGGGGATTTTATCGAATGAGTCATGGGGATTTGGATGGTGCTTTGGAAGATTTTAGCTCCGCCCTCCAAAAAGATTCAAGTGATCCTGAATCCTATTTCTATCGAGCTTGGACCTATTCAAGAAAAAAGGATTGGAAAAAAGCCGAGGAAAATTATTCTGAAGCCATTTCTTTAGAGCCTCAAAATCCTGAATACTTCTTGGCAAGGGGTCAGTCGAGGTTTCAAAGCGGTGCAATTGAGGAAGCTTTAGCAGATTTTACTTTAACCGTATTAATTGATCCAGAACATGCCTCAGGGCATTACCACAAAGGAATTGCTTTTCAGAAAATGGGGAAAATTCAGGAGGCTTGTCCAGAATTTAAAGCTGGAATGGATCTGGGTATGAATGAAGCTAAACTCGCTTGGGAAAAAATATGCGGGAAAAAATAATCAGAGTTGCTTGACCGTATCGACCTGAGCAGCTAGCCAAGCAGGTCTCCAAGAAGCAAGAAGGGTAATTCCGACTACTGTTATAGAAATCCAAACCAAGTCCGTCCAAATAATCCTAACAGGATATGCATCTACGACTGCCGAGGAAATTCCTAGCCCAACCAATCCAAATTTCTCTTGAGCAAAAACCAGCAAAACCCCCAAAATCAAGCCTATTGTAGCACCACTCAGCGCAATCAAAGCTCCCTGCTTTAGGAAAATTTGTTTGATCAGGGATTCAGGAGAACCCATGGCCTTCAAAACGGCGATGTCTTTTTTCTTTTCTATAGCTAGCATACTCAGTGAAAAGAAAATATTAAATGAGGCAATAGCCAAAATGAAAGTTAGGGTAAGAAAGACGAAAAGCTTTTCCAGCTTGACTGTTCTCAACAAACCCGCATGCTGTTCATCTGCATTTTTGACTAAAAAATCATTTCCAAGATGGGATTTTAGCCTTTCTTGAACCTTCTCGATTGAATAGCCTTCTTTGACTTTGATCTCCATGGCTGTTCTTTTTTCACCGTAATTCAAGAGATCTTGGACAAAAGACAAAGGAGCGATGACATACTCATCATCAAACTGCTGCTCGATGCTGAAAAATGCCCGAGGCTCCAAAACTGCCGAGTTATACAATTGGGAAGGATCAATGCTTCCGGCTGATCGGGGAGCTTTGGGATAATAAACTTTGAGATAGGAATTGACCTCTTCCAAATTTACAGAAAGAAAAAACCCTACTCCTCTTCCCAAAATCGCTCCAGGTCTGATTGGTGTGCCTAAAGTCGTATCTCCCCAAAAGTACCCTTTGGCAAAGCGGCCTTGATCCAGAAAATTAGGGGAAACTCCTTTTATGGTGGCAACCAGTTGGTTGCCGTTATGCTCCACCAAAGCGTTGTCCTCAATAATCTCTGTGACTATGGCAACGCCCTCCAAGTTTTCGATTTCCTTTAGCCATTCCTCAGAAGTGAGAAAGCTTTTGCCCAAGGCCGGTTCAACCTTTATTTCGGCATCGAAGCTTGCAAAAAGACTTCGAATTAAATCCTCCAAACCATTGAATACCGACATCACCACCACCAAAGCCATGGTTCCCACTGCTACACCTATCATGGAAATGATAGATAGCACCGTGATGAAATTCCGTTTTTTCTTGCTTCGGAAATATCGGACAGCTATAAAACTGCTGGTATTCAATTGCGCGGGGAATTAATCATCCTCTTCCTCCTCTTCTTGAGGAGCTGGGGGGATATTCAAACCTGAAATCACTTTGTCCATATGCTGAGCATAGCTGGCTGATTCGTCTGGAAAAAATGCCAACTCAGGAATAATCCGAACACTTTTCCCAATTCTTTTTGCAAGATGATGTCTCACCTCTTTTTTATGCTCATTGATCAACTCATAGGTTGACTGCGGATCGGCCAATAAAAAACTGAGGTAAACTTTAGCAACGCTCAGGTCAGGGCTCATCATCACCCGGGTAATTGTTATCATTGCCTTTCCAACTAGGTGCCTGGATTCCTTTTGAAAAATATCTCCGAGCTCCTTTTGGATCAATTTGGCATATTTTTGTTGTCTTTTGCTTTCCATGAGAAGTATTTGTGGTACAAATTTAGCGAAATACTTGGGTAAGCTTTAATTTCGAATCCAACCAACCCCAAAGCCCTCAATTTACCTTGTTTAGTTTTTTCAAAGTCAACGACCCTTTCAGACTTATCGGTGTAGCAATTTATCTAATTGTTCTTACGGTAATCTATTTGGTTTTTTTTCCAAGTCCTTTAACTGAACCCACCCTGCTATGGATGGTTTTGGGTGAACGGTTAAATGAGGGATTTTCCCTTTACAAAGACGTCGTGGATGATACTGGGCCTTTATCTGCTGCATTTTTCGAAATCATGGACTGGCTATTTGGAAGAAATCAAATTGCCTATGAGTTAGTTGGAAGATTTTTGATTCTGTTTCAAATCTTCCATTGGAATTCCTCCTTGCTCAAGTATCGGGTGTTTGATGAAAATTCCTATTTGCCGGCCATCATCATGGCTGCGCTATTTCATTTTTCTTTTGATTTGTTGGGGCTTTCTCCAGCTTTATTGGGAAATACCTTCTTGGTTTTGGCTCTGGGACAGCTTTTTTCTCAAACAGTCTTACAAAAAGAGACCTCTGAATCTACCCTACTTATTGGACTTTATGGAGGATTGGCGACTGGCTTTCATCTTTATTTTGCCATTTTCTTGCCTTACATCTTATTCACTGGACTTGTTATTTCCGGCTTTTCTTTCAGACAATTAATCTTAGCCTTGGTTGGATTTTTCTTACCTCTGGTTCTCATTTTGGTGTATTACTTCTGGAATGATTCTCTGACGGACATACTTGAAATTTACCCATCCATATTTACCTATCCAGACTATTCCTATCAATCCATTTTAACCTGGCTAATTCCCGGATCCTTGCCCATTTTATTAAGCCTGGGCGGATATTTCTTTAGCACCTTTTTGAGGGGAGCAACCATCAACCAGCAAAAACAAAAGCAACTGATCATCTTATGGCTGATTTTCTCTGCCCTGGTTTTTTTCCTAGTGAAGAGACAAGCCGCTTTCCAGTTAGTGGTTTTTATCCCCGGGATGACTTATTTGATCAACCAGTTTTTTCTTTCCTTCAGATCAGGGCTAATTGGGAAACTTGCATTTTACTTTTTAATCTTAGGTTTGCCGGCTGCGGGTATTGTTTTTTGGCAAAATCAAACGCAAACTTCCCAAGGCTACTTTGTATCCGAATCCAATTCTTCAAATGAATGGAAAGGAAAGAAAATCATGGTGATGGGTGAAGATTCAAGCCCTTATTTAGACGCTCAATTGGGTGGTCCCTTTATCAATTTCCATTTAGCTCAAGACTATTTGGCAAAGGAGAAATCTCTGGAAGAAAAGACTCGGGTATATCGAAAAATTTTCCTGCAAAAGCCTGAGGTAGTCTTGGACCCTCAGGGGACATTCAGGCAATTTATGGATGAATTTCCTGCCATTAAGGCCTGGTATCAAGAAAAGGAAAACGGCATTTTTTACTTGAAATAGATGAATTCTGAATTCCTTTTTTGGTTGATACTTCACGATTTTTAACAGCTAGTTCTACGCTGAATTTCTATCCCTTCCGTTACCTTTAGACTATGGTTAAATTGAATATAAAAATGTTGACAGGCCTGAGTATTGGCCTGTTTGCTATGGGCTGCAGTTCCTCATCCCTCGTAGTGAATGCGCCATTACTTAATCCACAAATTACTACCTCGAGAGTATCTGATTTGGATGAAGAAGAGGTAAGCAAATGGGGTCATTTGGATTTGGAAAAAGATACTGTTCCAGGGATGTCTGTGGACCGTGCTTATTCGGAATTACTCAAAAAGAAAAAAGGCAAGCCCATTATAGTGGCAGTGATAGATTCTGGAATTGATTTAGATCATGAAGACTTAAAGGATATTTTTTGGGTCAATCCAGGTGAAAAACCAAATGATGGAATCGACAATGATCAAAATGGATACATTGACGATATCCATGGCTATAATTTTTTAGGAGAATCCTATAACGAACAAATGGAAATGGCCAGAATCCTGAGATTGAAACTCGGAGATGAGGCTTACCAAAAAGAAGCAAGGACAAAATTGGAAGCTGAACTCGCCGATGCCAAAGAAACCCTTCCCCAAATCAAGCAAATCGAACGCTTTGTAGCTATGGCTCATCAAAGCATGCAAAAGGCTTTGGGAAAAGAATTTTATTCCCTAGCTGATCTGGAGAATTATCAGCCCAAAAACCAAAATGAAGAACAGTCTGTAGGAATTCTTATGCAGGTAATCGGAATGGGAGAAGAAATTCCCTCCGCGCTAAAAGATCTCAAGGAAGGGGTAGAGTACTATGAAAATCAAGTGAAATACAATCTCAATGTGGATTTTGACGGACGCAAACCTGTTGGAGATAATCCTTATGATTATTCTGACCAAGGATATGGCAACGGAAATCCGGATGTAAGAGAAGAAGGGGAAAGCCACGGATCTCATGTAACAGGAATCATCGCAGCTACCCGAAACAATAAAAAAGGAATTGACGGAGTGGCTCAAAATGTAAAAATCATGGCCCTTAGAGCAGTTCCAAACGGAGATGAATACGATAAGGACGTGGCTCTTGCCATTCGGTATGCGGCTGATAATGGAGCCAAAGTAATCAACGGAAGCTTCGGAAAAGACTTTTCTCCAAATGCTGAATGGGTTTATGAGGCTTTAAAATATGCAGCTGAAAAGGATGTGTTATTTGTAAATGCAGCTGGTAATGATGGGATAGACTTGGATTCTCCCGATAGTCCAAACTTCCCGACTGATAGACCTATTGGTGAATCCCAAGAATTGGTTGACAATTTTCTCACCGTTGGAGCATTAACCTATGCTTATGGACCCGATATGATCGCCAGTTTTTCCAACTATGGAAAAGAGAATGTGGACATTTTTGCCCCAGGCGATGAAATCTATTCTACCATGCCCGACAATGAGTATGAATTTCAAGGTGGAACTTCCATGGCTGCGCCAGCTGTAGCGGGTTTGGCAGCGATGATTCGATCCTATTTCCCAGAACTTACAGCTTCTCAGGTTAAAAAAATAATCATGGAGTCTGGTGTAACTCCACAAACAAAGGTGGCTGTTGGCGGAGCAGAAGGTGAAGAAAAATCACTCTCCGAAATCTCTAAATCCGGGAAGATTGCCAATTTGTACAACGCCCTAATTCTGGCAAGCAAAGTATCAAACGGGGAACTTTCCCTTTGATTTACCCATGAAAAAAGCCCTTGGGGATTACTTCTCAAGGGCTTTTTCCTTTTATAAGGTTACTTATTGACAGGCTATTTTATTTACGCGATTGGCATGTCTGCCTCCTTCAAAATCTGTAGTCAGGAATATCTCTGAAAGCTTTTCGGCTAATTCATAAGAAATAAATCTTGCCGGAAGGGCTAAAACATTAGCATTGTTATGTTGCCTGGCTAAAGCTGCCAAATCCTCATTCCAGCAAAGTGCGGCTCTGATGCCTTGGTGCTTGTTAGCTGTGATAGCCACACCATTTCCACTTCCACAAATTACGATTCCCAATTCAAATTCATCCTTTTCTATGGCACTTGCCAAAGGATGGACGAAATCCGGGTAATCTACCGAAGCTGAAGAAAAGGGTCCAAAATCTTTTACTTCATAGCCAAGAGAAGTCAACTTCTGAATAAGCTTTCCCTTGTATTCAAAGCCAGCGTGGTCTCCGCCTATTGCAATTTTCTTAGCCATATTTCTTTAATCTTCAGATTCCCGGTTTTTTTGGTATTCAGCTTCTCTCAGCGCTCTTTGCTTTTCCAGTCTTTTTGCAATAGAAATACCCACCTCATACAATACCAAAATCGGCATGGCAATCAGCAACTGGCTGATCACATCTGGAGGGGTTATGATAGCTGATACGATCAAGATGATTACAATAGAATGTCTGCGATATGCTTTCAGCATTTTGGAAGTAACCAAACCAGACATGGAAAGGAAATAAACCACCACTGGCAATTGGAACATCAGCGCAGAGGCCAAAACCAACATCGTAAGGGTTGTCACATAAGAGGTGATATCAAACTCATTGGTGATGCTTGGATCCAGCTGATAATTCGCAAGGAAGTTAATGGAAAGCGGAGAGAGCACATAGTACCCAAAAGCTGCTCCCATCAAAAACAATAAACTAACAAAGAACACAGCTCCTCTTGCGGCATTTTTTTCCTTGTCATAAAGACCAGGGCTGATAAATCTCCAAACCTCCCAGAATACATAAGGAAAGGCAGCAATGAATCCCACCACAAAACTGGAAGTCATGTGCATGGAAAACTGACCTGTCATTTGCCGGCTTTGAATGGTAAACGGAAGTTCGTCTATACACAAAGCCGAAATCCCAAGCCAATTTCCAACATCACAAAGTACTCTATAGGTGAAAAAGTCCACCTTTGAAGGACCCAGGATAATCACTCCGAATACGATGCTTTTTGCTAGGAAAGCGATGACCGTTAAGATCAACACAGCCGCAACGGACCGAAGCAAATGCCAGCGCAATGCCTCCAAATGGTCCAAAAACGACATTCCTTCTTCTTCCTCTTGATATTGATCTAATGCCACTTTGGGAATCTGCTATTTTTAGTAAAGGGGAAATTGTACCATCCAAGAATTTACTTCTGACTTGATTTTTGCCAGTTCTGATTCATTGGAATGGTTTTGCAATGCCCGGTCAATCAAGGAAACGATCTTTCTCATATCATCTTCCTTTAATCCCCGGGTAGTCACTGCGGCTGTTCCAACACGCATACCTGAAGTCACAAAAGGAGACTTGGTATCGAATGGAACCATATTTTTATTGATAGTAATGTCTACTTTTCCTAGAGTCTCTTCGGCTAATTTTCCGGTAAGATCCTTATTTCTAAGATCGATGAGCATCAAATGATTGTCTGTTCCTCCTGAAATAATCTGATATCCACGAGATACGAACTCTTCAGCCATTATGGATGCATTCTTTTTCACTTGAAGTACATAATGCATGTACTCGTCCGACAACGCCTCTTCAAAAGCAACTGCTTTAGCTGCAATAATATGTTCCAAAGGACCTCCCTGTGTTCCCGGGAAAACACCCATATCCAACAAGGCAGACATTTTTCTGATTTCTCCTTTTGGAGTGGTCAATCCCCAAGGATTATCAAAGTCCTCTCTCATCAAAATCAAACCGCCCCTAGGACCTCTGAGGGTTTTATGGGTAGTGGTGGTTACAATATGGCAATGGTCCAAAGGATCATTAAGTAATCCTCTTGCAATCAATCCTGATGGATGGGAAATATCTGCTAACAAAAGAGCTCCTACCTCATCTGCAATTGCTCTCAGTCTTTCGTAATCCCAGTCCCTAGAGTATGCAGAAGCTCCGCAAATGATCATTTTAGGATTTACTTCCAGTGCTTTCGCTTCCACCTTGTCGTAATCAATGACTCCGGTGGCTTCCTCCACCCCATAAAAATGCGGTTGATAAAGCTTTCCAGAGAAGTTTACAGGAGAACCGTGTGTCAAATGTCCACCGTGAGCCAAATCAAATCCCAAAATGGCATCGCCTGGCTTCAAACAAGCCAACATTACCGCAGCATTTGCCTGGGCTCCTGAATGCGGCTGGACATTGGCCCAAGTGGCACCAAATAATTCCTTCGCTCTGTCAATAGCAATTTGCTCGATTTGATCGACCACTTCACAACCTCCGTAATATCGCTTGCCAGGAAGGCCTTCTGCATATTTGTTGGTCAATACGCTGCCAGCAGCCTCCATTACTTGCTTGGAAGTAAAGTTTTCAGAAGCAATTAGCTCTATGCCTCTTTTTTGTCTGTCTTCTTCTTTGGCAATCAAATCGAAAACAAGCGAATCTCTTTTCATAATGAGTGGTTTGAAAGCAATGAAAATTGCCCAAGTATTTTCTTAGGCCCAAATTATTGTGCCCAAAAATAGCCTTAATGTCCCTATAATCCAATGTGAAAAGGGACTCAAAAGAGGCAAAGTTGAAATTTGATTGAATCAAATTTTTGGAACTAGGCTTTATCGGATTATCTCCCTGATTCGGGAGGATTTTAACAAACCTATCTTGATCAAAAAGCCTGATTTTTTCAGATCTGACCAATTTCAGGTTATTTTTAGACCATGTTTGATTTCAAATTCAGGCCAGAAACTTACTTCAGCGAGGACGCCAATTCGGTACTTCTGGTTCGCTTGCATTTTCCTGAAAGCCAGTGGGGAGAGCAAATCAGCATTTATGCCCATTCCCTGGAAGGAAAGATTCAATTTGAAGTGGTGGATTTTTATGGAAATGACTATGTCGTCTATCCGGGAAGCAGCTGGGAGCCCTTGAATTTTGAGGATATCATTTACCTCATCGAAGGAATGCAAGTCAATCAGGACCTTCAGGAAGAAAATATGGCTCTGGTTTTGGATGGAATTCCAGAGGCTGAAAGTCCATTCTATCCAGAATTGAAAAAGTATTTCGAGGAAAAGAGGAAAAATTTTGGATTGGACTAAAAGTCCAGAACTGCCTCAGTTTGGTCGCTTACTTCTTTGGTTCGAAACCAATATTCGTACGTTTCAAAGTCAAGACAATCGATCAACTCAATTCCATGGAAAATAATTTTTTTCAGACAATTGCCTGGAAGCATTGATCTCAAAGATTGGGCATGCTCAAAGGAAAGCTGGGATAATTGAATCCATTTTTTGCCTTCAATAAAAATCGGTATAAGTTTAGACATAGAAACAAATTTATTCAGGTGTAAAAGTAGATTGATAATCAAGGGAATACAAAGGAACAAAATTATTTTTATGTTAAAACCAATAAAGTTTTTAAATATTCAAGTATGACAGGAGCCGTTATAGCCTTCGCTTATCTTTTTTTGGGAATAATTCTTCAAAAGGTCCCCAATTTTCCGGCTCCTAAAGCTGCAAATTGGGTTCAGGCATACCTTATCAATATTGTTCTTCCAGCTTTAGCCCTACTTTACATTCCTGAGATCAAACCAACTTGGGGCTTGTTAATTCCAATTTCTGCGGCCTGGTTCACTTTTCTGATTTCTTGGTTGATTTTTGGGCTTTTGGGTAAAAAATTCAATTGGGGGAGAAATGTGACCGGATGCTTGATTATAGTAGCCGGGCTTGCGAACACTTCCTTTCTTGGCTTTCCGGTGATTGAGGCACTTTATGGAAAAGAAGGCCTTCCCATAGCATTATTGATAGACCAAGGAGGTTCGTTTTTATTGGTTTCTTCCCTTTCGATTTTGGTTGGATCTATCTACGGCAACCACAGTGAAAGCCTACGAAAAGTCCCCTTGAAGATTTTGAAATTTCCACCTTTTGGATTTCTCGCTGGGACCTTAATCATGAGTTTATTGGGGATCAAAACTCCTGAAATCCTTTTGCCTCTCCTTCAATTGATCGGAAAAACAATGCCTCCAATGGCTTTGCTGGTAATTGGTTTGAGATTTTCTCCAGATGTCCAATCCATTACCTCCAGATTTTTCTGGTATGGATTGAGCTATAGGTTGATCCTTGCTCCAATTTTGGTTTGGGCGCTTTATTCCCAATTTATGGATACAAATTCCTTAGAATTCAAGGTTACCGTGATGGAAAGTGGTATGGCTCCCATGATTACCGGGTCAATCATTGCCATTCAATTTGGACTTCAACCCAAATTGGCCACCTTACTTTCCGGCTTGGGAATGCCGATTTCTGCAATTACGCTTGCAATCTGGTATTTGCTTTTGGGTTGATTATCCCCAAAATTCATTCAGGACATTCAAAAATTCAGTATGGATCCGACCATTGCTGGCAACGACTTTTCTACCAAAAATAAAATCATCCCCCCCTATAAAATCAGTCACTGTACCTCCAGCTTCCTGAACAATCAAAGTTCCTGCAGCTACATCATAGGAGTTGAGGTTATATTCAAAAAATCCCTCAGTCCGACCCGTTGCAACATAACAAAGGTCTACTGCTGCAGAACCCAATCTTCGAAGACCATGGGTTTTTTGCATGAGTGATTTCATGGAATTGAGGTACCGGTCGATTAATTCAAAATTGTAATAAGGAAAGCCAGTGGAAATCAAAGAAGCTGCAAGATCCGGAGCTTTACTGACCTGAATTGGGGTGTCATTACAAAATGCTCCTCCACCTTTTTTGGCATAAAAGCACTCATGCCGATTGATTTCATATACTACACCCAAAATAACCTGATCCTTTTCCATCAAGGCAATGCTTACCGAAAAGACTGGAATTCCGTGGATAAAATTGGTCGTTCCATCCAATGGATCAATGACCCAATTATATACTTCCGCTTGAGTGGTATTGGTGCCTTCCTCAGTGATATATCCAGCCTCAGGAAGGATTGCACTGAGCTTTTCCACGATCTGTCTCTCAGCCTCTTTATCCACATAGGAAACCAAATCATTAAAACCTTTGTGCTCTACTTTGTCAACATTAAAATGGCTTCTTTCCTTGCGTATAAACGCTCCAACCTCTTTGGCTACTTCTTGAGTTTGCTCTAAAAGTTTGGAAATTCTTTCTTGGCTAAGCATAGGTAATTGAGTTGGTCTGAGAGTATACTAAAGTGTTAATTAAAAGTAGGGTTGGAAAATCAATTCTGGGTATTAATCCTGATATTTTTTCTCCTTGATTTTTTCAGGTCTCCCCGCAAGGATCAGGACGATTTCTCCTTTCAGCGTATTATTTTGATAATAATCGATCAGTTCCTCCAAAGTCCCCCGTACATTTTCCTCGTGGAGTTTTGTCAATTCCCTGGAAACGCAAGCCTGCCGATCAGGACCAAATGCCTCAGCAAACTGCTCCAAAGTTTTCATCAATCGGTGAGGGGATTCGTAAAAAATCATTGTCCGACTTTCCTCAAGTAGAGAATCGATACGTGTTTTTCTTCCTTTTTTATGAGGTAAAAAGCCCTCGAAAACAAAGCGATCATTGGGTAATCCGCTATTGACTAATGCCGGAACAAAGGCAGTGGGTCCAGGAAGACATTGAACTTCTAATCCTGCTGCCAAAACCTCCCTAACCAATAAAAACCCAGGGTCAGATATAGCTGGAGTTCCTGCATCGCTGACCAAGGCAAAGACCTCCCCTTTTTTCATTCGATCCACCAGCTTTTGAACAGCCTTGTGTTCGTTGAAAATATGATAGCTCTGCAAGGGCCTAGAAATCTCTAAATGCTTCAAAAGCATCCCTGAAGTTCGGGTATCCTCAGCCAAGATTACATCTGCAGACTTGAGGACTTCAATGGCACGTAAGGTGATGTCCTTAAGGTTGCCAATCGGCGTAGGAACTAAAAATAAACTAATCGGAGTCTCGGTCATCCCAGAATCTGATCTATGGCTTTGGCTAATTTTCGGTCTTTTTCAGTCACCACATTTCCGGCATCATGCGTGGTCAGTTCAATTTCCACTTGATTGTAGACATTGCTCCAATTAGGGTGGTGGTTATGAGCTTCAGCTAGAAAAGCTACGCGAGTCATAAAGGCAAATGCCTCCTGAAAGTCAGCAAACTTAAATGATTTCTTGAGTCGGTTATTTTCTTCCTTCCACATGATTGATTGTATTAAAGAGAAATTACTCCTTCGATTTCTGAAGCTTGCTCATAAATAGCAATGACCTGATCTGCACTATCCACCATCATTTGGATGGTAGTACTCACATATTTACCTCCACTGCTGGGCTTTAGGCTCATTTCATTTTTAGGGAAAAGTTCTCCAACTTCTCCTTCCCGTCCATTGGGGACGATAAATTTAAACATGTAAAGCATTGGAAATTGGCCTGCGGCCTCGAGTCTTTCCTTGAATCCTGCTTTATCAAAATTCTTTTTCATGATCAAACTTACTCCTTTCTATCAAATATTTTTTCAAACAAAAAACCCATGTCTTTCGACATGGGTTCATTTTTGAAGTTTTTATTAATAAAACTTGTAGCGGTAATCTTTCACATCGGCCAGATCCTGTAGAGCCATCATGATTTGATAGTTCATTCGTTGGGAAGCTGCTTGTGTCAATTGCCCTTGATAAGCTGTATAATCTCCGATTTCAGCTGCTGGAGTGAGAGAGTTCAATTTTCCGACTAATACTCCGATATCTTCTTGGATAGGCTGAGTAATTTTTCCGGCTGTAGAAAGTCCGAAAATCGCTCCAATAGCCTTTGGTGCAAAACCGATACCTGGAAGCACGGAAGTGTTCAATCTCAAATCAGGAAGAGAATTCAAGGAAGCATCCGCAAATACTGCTTTCATTTCTTCCAAAGTAGTTTTTCCGGCAATTTTCTCCTTGATCATAGCAGCCTTTTTCTCATTAAGAACTAGCTGTCTTACCTGATCTTTCACATCTTCCAACTTGGCATCGCCTTCTTCTTTTCTAGAAACTAAGGTAGCGATCAAGTAAGAGTTGTCTAATTCAAATACAGGAGATACTTCACCAACAGAAGCTTCACCGAAAGCCCACATCACCACGCCTCTGGCATTGGTCAAGTTGTTAAGGTTTCTAGAATTAGCATCTACATTATTTGCCTGGATGATTCGGTAACCCTTGTCAGTAGCATTTTCAGTAAACTCATTTCTATTTCCGCTTTCAGCGGCGAAGGTATCCGCATTTCTATAAGCTTCATCTCTTGTTTCGTCTGAAGCTACTAGCTCCAATTCCAAAGTAGCAAGTTTTGTATAGCTAGTTTTAGGCAACTCAGTAACGCTAATGATATGGTAGCCATATTCTGTTTCCACCACATTTGGCAACAAACCAACTGCATTAGCAGCATAAGTGGCAGTGGCAAAAGGCTCCACAAAATCTTCCTTAGCAAACCAACCCAAATCTCCTCCAACCTGAGCGGTTCCGTCTTGTCCATATTGTCTGGCTGCAAGAGCGAAATCCAAGCCTTCCTTGATCTCGGTTAAAACTTTCTCGGCCTGCTCTTTTACAGAAGCCTTGCCAGTATCGTCCATTCCTTCAGTGCTGAATAGAATGTGAGAAGACCTCATCTTAGCTGTTCCTTCATACTGATCAGAAATCTTGTAAGAAACGTAGGTAGAATTAGGGGTTACAAAAGGACCATAAGTTTGGCCTTTCTGGATATCGCCCACATTAGAAGTCAAGCTAGCAGGAAGCTCGTCACCAGGACCAAAGGCCTGGAATGGAAACTGCAATTCAGAATTTCTGCTAACAAAAACAGAATCTTCAGTGGTAGTTTTTAATTCTTCTGTCAATTCATTGATTCTGCTGATAACCTCTGCTGAGTCTAACCCACTTGGCAAAATGCTAAACATCACATATTCCATGCTGGCAGAATTACCAATCTGGAATTTCTCTTTATTCTTGCTTAGGTATGCACTAAGATCGCTATCAGAGATTTCTACTTCTCCATCAGGAATCACGTAATACGGAATGTACAATACAGATGCGTCAGCAATTGAATTTGCTCCCTTGTATTCCAATTTCGCTTCAGCAGTGGTAGCATATTCAGAAAGAGCCAGCATGTTGTCATACTTCACACGCTTTCTGGATTGCACGAAAAGTTGCTCTTGCTGATTCCAAAATGCCTGCTGAGCTGGATCCGCAGTCTCCAAAGACTGAAGAAAAGTAATCAGCTGATTTTTGTCAAACTGACCTGTCTGAGGATTTACCAATTGAGCACGAAGTTCAGGAACAATATTTTTTCCCTGCACCATATCCACCAATTCTGCTGGAGATACAGTTAATCCCAATTTTTCATATTCTTCATCGAACACTCGCTCCACGATCATTGCCTGCCAAGCCTGCTCTCTTACGGAGACCATCTCTGCTTCAGCCGGAACTCGACCGGTTCTTTGCTGGAAAGAAGCCTTGAACTCTTCAATCTTTTGGGAGTACTCCTCCAAAGAAATTTCTTCTCCGGCAATTTCTCCAACGATGTTCTGATTGCTATTCAGAAGGGATGAATTTGGACTCAACAAATCCCCGCCCAAGAGGAATAATATCAACCCGCCGGCGATCACACCGATTGCGAGACCTGTCCGCTGTCTTATTTGCTTAATTAACGCCATTAGATTTACTACGCTTTTTTAGAAGTGTCGCAAAATAATAGCATTAGCCTCGAAATTCAAAATCAACTTGAAACAAAGTCCTAATCGAAAAAATATCAGACTAGTTGATTTTCAGGCGAACTGTATCAATTCGGTGGGCCTGTTTGGACACAATAGTAAAGGTATATTTCCCAATAGTGACGTTATCTCCTTTATTAGGAAGATTCTCTGTCATAGAAAGGATTAGACCAGACAAAGTTTCAAAATCACCATAGGGCAATTCCCAACCATATTTCTCATTTAAATAATCTATCTCATGTCGGGAGCTAAGCAAAAATTCCTGATCAGTTAGCTGCTGCTCTACCAAATCATCGCTATCGTACTCGTCATCGATTTCCCCGAAAATCTCCTCTATGATATCTTCCATGGAAACAATCCCGCTTGTCCCACCGAACTCATCCACGACTAAAGCCAAGCTTTTTCTTTCCTGAATGAACTGAATCAACAGCTCATTGGCCAAGGCTGACTCAGGAGCAATGATGATTGGGGTAAGGATTTCCTCAATAGACTTTGGCTTTTTGAATAATTCCAACTGATGGCAATAACCAATTACTTCGTCAATGCTTTCCCGATAGACGACAATTTTGGAGTGACCGCTTTCCTCAAAAACTTTTTTCAAATCCTCAATCGAATCTTCTACCTCTACCGCAACAATATCCGTTCTGGGGATCATGCATTCCCTGATCCTAACCGTCTTAAATTCCACGGCGTTGTCAAAAATCTTGGTATCGATTTCTACCTTTCCCGGAGAACTTTGAGCCATTCGAAAATGCTCTTTCAAGAAGGAATTCAAATCAGTCACCGTGAAAACCGGCCTTTCTTCGTTGTATTCCAGTCTTAACATTTTAGTGATAAAAAATCTGGACATCCCAACAATCAACCAAACCAAAGGATACATGAGCATATAAATCCCCCAAAATGGCACCGCAAAGAATCTCAACATGGAGTTGGGATTGAGCATGAAAAGGCTTTTAGGCAAAAACTCTCCTGTGACCAAAACCAAAATGGTGGAAAGAATGGTCTGAATAACCAATACGCTACCCTCATTGGCAAGATTGGCAGGAAGAAAAGACCGAATGGGATCTTCTAAAAGGTAAGCCATGAATGTGCCGTACAATACCAACATAATGGTATTCCCGATTAGGGTAGTCCCAATAAATTGGCCTGGATTTTTGACAAAGCGACTTAAAAGCTGACCTGAAAGCAGACCTTGTTTACTTTGTAGCTCGATCTGAAGCTTATTGGCCGAGATATAAGCCATCTCAATGCCTGAAAAAAATGCTGAAAAAACCAGGGTGATCAATACATAAAAGAGGTAGGTGTTATCCATGATCAGCGTTTTTTCTTCTTTTGAGTAGGTTCGGGTTCTTTCGGGTTGGTTTTATTTCTTCTTAGCTGAAACCAAAATAACAAGCCAACCGCAAACATAAAAATAGCATATGAACCACCAATTCCTACCGTAAGGCTTTGATGGATGCCTATGATCACAAATGCCAAGGCTAAAGAAAGGATCAAAACGTCTCCGAGTTTCATAGGCCTTCTCCTGGTAAAAGGGTACGACTATCCCGAACTTGCTTCAGGGTATAATTAGAAAAGGTATCGTCAGCTTCCATTCCGGTACCATTAAATAAGGTTTGCCTTTCCTGAATAGTCACAAATTTTTCTGTCCAGATTTTTTTCTGGGCTTGATTCCAAAAGATTTCTTCCGTCTGCAGCTTTTGATCTTTGATCAAATTTTGAATTTGAACATTTCCTTCTCCGCGATAAAGATTTTCATCTTTCATAAAAAATCCCCGATCTGCACGAAGGGTGGTTTCCAAAAGTCCTTCAACAGTGAAAAATTTGATTTCTATGCCCTCAGGAAACTGCAAGTCTCCATTTTTAAATTCCAACTGTCGTGGAGCACGGATCTCTGAACGAAGCACCGCTGAATCGCTATGAATCAATAGAATATCAATAGCCTCATTCATGGGGCCATCATACACTTCCAAAACCTCAGGACTGACGCTTTCTCTACAGGAAAAGAAAAAAAGGGACCCAAAAAGAGAAAGCAGGAGAAATTGAATTTTAGGATTCACGTCACAAAGATATATAATCGTATTGCCTGAAAACGAAAAAGGCAGCCAAATGACTGCCTTTTCTAAGATTTTGCTTGAAATTAATCTCTGGTAGCCAAAGATACAGTCTCACCTACCCAGCATCCTGTGCTGATGGAAGAACCAACCTGAAGACCTTCAGTAAACAATTCTTCCTTAGATGGGAATCTTGATCTTGCACTTCCCATTCCTTTAGAATCACCTGCTTTTTGGTATGCATTGTAAGCTGCGATGAATACAGAGTAGTCTTTTGCACGGCTCTCTCCACCTTTACAATCGTTGAAAGAAGACATGTACAAGTCACCGATCAAAGAGTAGGCAGTAGCAGTTAATTCAGCGTCCAAAGCAGCAGCTTCTTTTGCAGCTGTTCTAGCGGCAGCCTTCCTACCAGCATTGGTATGGATCTTTGCAAGTTCCATCTGGATTTCGCCTTTCTGCTTGTTATTTTCTGCCAAAGTCAATGCTTTTTCCAAAACAGGCTGAGCCTTGTCAAAATCTCCAGCAGACATGTATCTCATCGCTCTTACCTGAGAAGTAGCGAAAGTAGGATTGTTAGAGTCAATCAATTCCAATGCCGCCAAGAAGGAGTTGGATGAATAACACTTGTATTGTACAGAATATCTAAATATCTGATTTGCAATATCCAAGTTGGTTGGATCAGCAGCCAATTTTGGACCGATTGTATTTTCGATAAAATCACAATCGATCAATTCCATATTGATCAGAACCTGTTCCAAAAGACTTCTTGAGCTGGTAACATCTTTACCCTCAGCCTCAGACTTATTCAATAATCCACTAGCCATTTCAAATTTTGCCAAAACTTGCTCACCAGTGTAAGCTTTATTATAGGCGTTATTCAAATAAATCAAATTGAAATAGGCAGCTACTAATTGATGATTGATATTTCCATTCAATTCAATGGCTTTTTCAAAGTCAGCAATTACACCACCGATTCTTTCTTTATCATTTTTGAAAAACTGATAACCGAAGTAGGCCTTATTTTCAATCCACTTTTCTGGGTTGTTGTAGATTTGACCTCTTTTTTCATAGATAGCCATTACGCTATCCTGATACACCAGTTTCTGAGCAGCATCAGCAGTTTTGTCAGCAGCACCTTTGTAAATGTTTACCCCATTGATATAAATGGACTCATTCAATTCTGGAGTATTTACAAATAGCCAGTTAAGTGGCTTAAGTGCCTCAATGAATTGCTCAGACTTCATGTAGTCTACATAAGCGGCATTTTTTTCTCTGGCTAGGGCTTCCTGTGCAGGATCAGTAGGCCAGTTCCATCCATCCTGAGCCTGTGCATAACCTGCCAGAAGCACTGCTCCAAGAGCAAGAAGGGTTGATTTAAGTTTCATATCTGTAAGGTTTTAATCGGTTGCTTTGTAAAATTAGAGTTCTATATAGGTTACTTTTTTTTAGTACTAATTGTTTACTCAAATACTCTTTTGTAGAACCAGCTATTGTCGTTTAGAGAAAATCCTAAAGTGAAGTTCACATAACTTTCTCTGATCAGACCATTATCCAGAGTCCCTCTTCGACCGACTTTGAAGGCGAAGTTGACCAAGGAAAGCTGGTTCACTGGAATAGATGTTCCAAGGTTGATGCCAATGTCATTGATATTTGTATTATTTAACATGTACGGCGTCTGCATCCATTCTACTCCGATTCTATAGGTTGCCCTTAAGAAAATATTATCAAAATTCAGGTAATCAGGCACGATTTGGAAGCCCAAACCGACTTTTCTGGTAGCCTGAAGATTCAGCGGATCACCGAAAAAGTTTCGGTATTGCGCAAAATCCTGAGCCTGACCTTCCAAGCCGACTGCGAATTTATTAATTTTCTCAAAAGTCAGCCCAAATCCGTACCGATTTGGGATATAGATATTTCCTTTAACGTTATCGGCGATCAAGTCACCATCCGAATCCGGGTCGCTAGCTTGGCCAAAGTCCGCTAATTTTGCAAACGCGGTTCCATTAACGTTCCCTAAATTCTGATAAATGGCGCCTAGATGGAGATTAGTTTTCTCTGAGGTCTTGAATTGGTAGTGAACACCAGCCTTAAATCCCACATCCGACACGGTCAATCGCTCATAATATTCGGAAGGATTTCCCACCTCTTTACTTTCTTCATTAAAGACGACCAATTGGTTGGTTCGAATAGTGGAACCGAAGAGATAAGACCCTTGGAATCCTATGCTCAAATTTTTTGCAATTCTATAACCAAAAGTCATGTAAGCTTCAGAAATTCCTCCACTTCCCTGTAAAAAATTAGTAGCCACTAAATCTGAATTGGCTACCTCGCTTCGAACCTGAAGTCTGTAATTCACACTGGTTATTTGGCCTAAACCCATACCCGTGGTGAATTTTCCAGATTTTACTGGCAAAGAAAACGCCAAATAGGACAAGCCTCCTCCGTCTACTGTGGAGTTTTCAGTCCCGTTATTCACATTATTTCGCTTGTAATTAAAGGCAGCCTGAAAGTTGAAAATCGTATTGTAGGTCGAAAGAGCAGGATTGACCACGTTTGCTTGCCATCCAGTTCCATAACTGATGCCTAGTCCACCCATTCCTTGATTTTGGGTCAATCCGGAATAATTAAATTCCCCGATTCCCAGCGCACTGTAGGTGGAGGCACTGTTTTGTCCATGGACCTTTGTAAATAATAAAAGGGTGCAGATGACACCCAAAGATTTTAACCCTATTTTACTCAACATTGTGGTTTAGAATACAATTCAGTCCATGAAGGACCAAATTTGGGACTACAAATATGTGGTCTTTTGCCATTGAAACAAAAGATTGGGCGTCTCCTCCACAGAGAAAGACCAGAATTTCAGGAAATTTAAGACGGTAAGCTGCAATTTGCCCTTCCATTTCATAGGTCAAGCCATACCAAATTCCTGCTTGCATGCAGGTGATTGTCGAATCCCCGACAAAATTTTCCGGCTTTTGAGCCAGATCCACCAAGGGTAATTTGGAAGTGAAGGTATTCATCGCTTTGGCCCGCATCGCCATGCCCGGTGAAATGGAGCCTCCGCGGTATACGGATAGCTCGTCAACCAACTCATAGGTCACGCAGCTTCCTAGGTCAATTGCCAAAACTGGACCCTTTCCTGCAAGTTCCCAAGCACCAATCGCTGCGGCGATCCTATCCAATCCCAAAGAATGAGGAGTGGAATACCCATTGACAATAGGCAAGGGGGTAGAATGACTCAAAAATTGAAATTCAAAAGGAATAGACTTCTGAAGTTCTTCCATAGAATACCGCACCGAACTCACCAAGGCATGGTCAAACGGCATGTTTAGCCAGAATTCTACCGCATTTTCCAAAGAATCAAATACATGGTCACCCAGCAATTCCTTCCCTGAAAAAAGGGCAGATTTGATTCGGGTATTTCCTATGTCGATTACCAGATTTTTCATTTGCTTCGCAAAATAGCCAATAAAAGAAGTAAGACTTTTTATCGGTAAATTTATCTTTGAAGCTATTCCCTCGCTTAACAATCTTTAACCCATGTCTCAGGAAACCTATAGTATGATTGGCTTAATGTCCGGAACATCCGGAGATGGTCTGGATGTAGCCTTTGCTCATCTTTCCAAAGAAGGTTCCTGGCATTTTGAAATTGAAGAGGCGAAAACTTTTCCTTTTCCCGAGGATTTGGGTGAAAAGCTTATGCGTTCTCACTTGATGTCCGGATTAGAATTAGCGCAATTGGATGTGGACTTTGGGAAATGGATGGGAGAAAAGGTCAGGGATTTTTGTGATGAATTTGAATTCAAGCCCCTGGCTGTGGCATCTCATGGACATACGGTTTTTCATCAACCCAAACTTGGATTTTCCCACCAAATCGGAAATGGCTGGGCTTTGCACGCTTCCTCAAAGGAACGAGTAATCAATGATTTTAGAATGTTGGATATCCAGCTTGGGGGACAGGGTGCCCCTTTGGTACCGATCGGAGATCAATTGCTTTTTCCGCAAGTAGATTTTTGCCTGAATCTGGGAGGGATTTCCAATATCTCTTTTGAAAAATCAGGTAAACGATTGGCCTTTGACACCAGTCCATTCAATATCCTTTTGAATTCTGAAGCCAAGAAACTCGGCCTTGACTATGATGCCGGAGGCAATGAAGCCAGAAAAGGAGAAGTATCCTTGACTCTTTTCAATCAATTGAATGCTTTGCCTTTTTACACCCATCAAGAGGCAAAATCACTGGGAAGAGAGGATATGGAAAGAGATTTCTTGCCTTTAATTGAGGCAGCAAAACTTGACCCTAAAGATGCTATGAGAACCCTGGTAGAGCACTTTGCCTTCCAGATTGCAAAGGTTATTTTGGAAAATAAAAGAAAGGAAAAGCCTTTGGTGTTGATAACTGGGGGAGGGGCATACCATACTTTTTTTGAGGAAAGATTGGGGCATCATTTAAATCATTCCTGGGAAAAATACACTGCCAGTAAGGAGTTGATCGAATTTAAAGAGGCTTTGATTTTTGCTTTTTTGGGCGTTTTGAGACTTCGGGGTGAAAATAATTCTCTAGCCTCTGTAACTGGAGCTAGCCGAGATTCCTCAGGGGGAACGATTTATCCCTGACCACTACTCCAAATCTTCTGATTCTTGCCAAGGTTATTTTTCTATTTTTGGGGCCGAATATAAACCCAAGAAATATGCAGGAACTGCTAAAACGATTTGAGAATAAAAAACCTGAAATCATCTTTGAATGGAGTGACAGTGAAACCGAGGCTGAAGGCTGGGTAGTGATCAATTCGCTTCGTGGAGGAGCCGCGGGCGGTGGAACCCGGATGAGAAAGGGTTTGGATCAGCGGGAAGTGGAATCCTTGGCCAAAACAATGGAAGTGAAATTTACCGTTTCGGGCCCAGCTATAGGTGGAGCCAAATCCGGGATAAATTTTGATCCTTCTGACCCAAGAAAAACTGGAGTTTTGGAACGCTGGTACAAGGCAGTGATGCCTTTGCTTAAGAATTACTATGGAACTGGTGGGGATTTAAATGTGGATGAAATCCATGAGGTAATCCCAATTACGGAGTCTTATGGACTTTGGCACCCACAGGAAGGAATTGTCAATGGACACTTTCACGCCAATGAACCACAAAAGATTCGAAAAATAGGACAGCTTCGCCAAGGTGTTTCCAAGGTTTTGGAAGATCCACTCTTTACTCCAAACGGTACCAAAAAATACACCGTAGCCGACATGATCACTGGATATGGTGTTGCCGAAGCAGTAAGACATTATTATGCTATCTGGGGAGGAGAGATCAAGGAAAAACGAGCCATCATCCAAGGTTGGGGCAATGTAGGCGCAGCAGCTGCTTGCTTTCTGGCTGTAGAGGGAGTGAAAATCGTAGGAATTATTGACCGTGAAGGAGGTCTGATTAAGGAAGAAGGATTTGATCTGGATGAAATCAGGGAGCTTTTCTTAAAGCGGGAAAAGAACAAACTGGTGGCTGAAAACTTGATTCCATTCGAAGAAATCAATTCAAAAATCTGGGATATCAAAAGTGAAATTTTCATTCCAGCTGCCGCTTCAAGACTAATCACAAAAGAACAAGTCTCGAGAATGGTAGAAGCAGGACTGGAGGTAATTTCCTCGGGTGCGAATGTGCCATTTGCCGATCCTGAGATTTTCTTCGGACCAACAGGAGTCTGGGCGGATCAGAGAATTTCTGTGATTCCGGATTTTATTGCGAACTGTGGCATGGCAAGAGTTTTTGCTTATTTAATGAGTGACGATGCAGAAGTGACCGATCAGGCTATTTTCAGTGATGTCTCCCAAACCATCGAAAAGGCTCTTGAAAAAACATTTGCAGAAAACCCATCGAAAACAAACATCGCTCAGGCATCCTTTAAAATAGCTTTGGCACAACTCGTGTAAAAGCAGACCCTATTATTCCCCCTCCTGAATTAACTTTTCGTGAAATCAGGAGGGGATTGTTTTTGCCCTTGGGCAGTTTCCTTCAAAAATTGTAGTTTAGCGCTTGCTTACCCCGTTAATAAATCTTTAAAAAAATTCTATAATTTATCGGAAAGTAGAACCCGGCTTACCCAATTGACCCGATGAAGAAATCTCTTGTAAGTTTTATCATATTTTTCGGAATAATATTTTTTGGCTTGACCCTAGCCTCCGAGACATATGCTGAAACTGTCCAGACAGCTACAGATTTATTAGCTCAGAATTCCGCTGATCAAGCAATGGATTCCGCTAATTCTGTGGATATCCATGCTGAGGACGCAGAGCATGGTCACTCCGCCCCAGGATGGCTTGTGATTCCTTTTGTTGCCCTTTTGTTGATGATTGCTACAGGTCCGCTCTTTTATGAGCATTTCTGGCATCACAACTACCCAAAAATTGCAGTAGGCTTTTCCATTCTGGTTGTCTTGTACTACCTGTTTGCATTGGATAATGTCCATGCACCAGTCCATGCTTTGGCGGAATACATACAATTCATTGCCCTTTTGGCATCGCTTTATGTAGCCTCAGGTGGTATTTTGATTGAAATTGACAAGAAGGCTACCCCAAATGCAAACGTTGCCTTGCTTTTGATCGGAGCCGTTATTTCCAATTTGATTGGAACTACAGGGGCCTCCATGCTTTTGATTCGGCCATTTATCCGATTAAACAAAGGAAACATCAAACCTTACCACATAGTGTTTTTTATCTTGATGGTAAGTAATGTGGGTGGTTCGTTGACTCCTATAGGTGATCCTCCGCTTTTCCTAGGATTTTTAAAAGGAGTTCCATTCTTCTGGACCATAGAACACAACTGGCCAGCTTGGGGATTAGCCTTGATCCTTTTAGCTACAGTTTTCTATTTCTTGGATAGAAGATTCAGCAAGGAAGAAGAAGATGAATTTGCCGAGGAGATTACTTATTCCAATAAATTCACTCTGTTAGGAGCTAAAAATTTTGGATGGCTTTTAGTGGTAATCTGTGCTGTTTTCCTTGACCCGAATGTGATTGAAGGAGTTCCTGCCATTGAGTATGATGGACAGAAGTTTTCTTTTCTCAGGGAAATCATCATGCTTTCTGTGGCCTTCTTCTCCTACAAATTTGCAGATCAGCGGGCTTTAAAAGGAAATGAGTTCAACTTTGAGCCCATCCGTGAAGTCGCATTTATCTTCATAGGCATTTTTGGTACCATGATGCCCGCCTTGGAATTGGTGGGCAACTTTGCCAAATCACCAGAAGGAGCAGCTTTGATCACGCCAAATACACTCTATTGGGGAACCGGCTCACTATCTGCAGTTTTGGACAATGCTCCAACCTATCTAAACTTCTTAGCTGCGGCCATGGCTTCTGAAGGAGCAGATATTGGGAATATCGCGGCAGTGAGAGAATTCGCTGCCAATACCATGAATAATTCTGACACCACCTTCCAACTATTGGCAATTTCAATTGCTTCGGTATTCTTCGGGGCCATGACCTATATCGGGAACGGTCCAAACTTCATGGTGAAATCTATTGCTGAGCAAAGTGGAATCAAAATGCCATCTTTCTTCGGATATATCATTCGATTCACTCTACCAATACTACTCCCGATCTTATTCTTGGTCTGGTTGATATTTATAGCCTTTGTTTAAAGCTTCACCTCTTCGTACCGAAAGCATTCCACCAAATGATCATTGATCAGTCCGGTGGCTTGCATATGGGCGTACATTACGGTGCTTCCTAAAAATTTAAATCCCCGTTTCTTTAGATCCTTTGCCAAAGCATCGGATTCTGGGGATGTTGCAGGTGAGGGGTCTCCCTTTTTCAAGGAATTTTGAATGGGCTTTCCTCCAACAAAGCTCCAGATATAGTTTGAAAAGGAACCAAACTCCTGCTGAACTTCCATAAATCGCCGGGCATTATTGATAGCAGCCCGAATTTTTAAAACATTCCGGATAATTCCCGGATCTTGAAGAAGCTCCTGAACATAACTTTCTGGAAACTCGGCTACAATTTTATAATCGAAGTCCGCAAAGGCTCTGCGATAACCATCTCGCTTTTTGAGCACAGTGGCCCAACTTAATCCGGCTTGTGCACTTTCCAAAATCAAAAATTCAAAGTGCACTTGATCATCAAAAACTGGAACTCCCCATTCCTGATCATGATATTGAACATATTGGGGGAATCCTAGGCACCAAGGGCAACGGATTTTTTCTTCAGAATTTTGCATTCCTGAAAATCATTAAAAAATCAATCGGGAACAATTTTAAGAGTTCCAGATTTTCCAGGCAGCTTCAGCTTGGAGCTCCAGCATATCTTGCCCGTTCTTAACTTTTCCGCCACGATTTAGGCATTCCTGCATCAGAGAAGTGACCGGTGGGTTATAGACCAAGTCATAAACCATATGCTCAGAGGTCAACTGATTTAAAGGAATCGCCGGAATGCCTTCTGTTTTGGGAAAAGTACCCAGAGGAGTCGTGTTAATGATCAGCTGATAGTTTTTTAAGAAATCGGGATTTTTTCCCAAGTCGGTATAGGTGATTTGATTTGAGTCCTCCTTTCTGGAAACAGACAAAAAATCAACTTTTAAATCCTTCAGAGCCTGCTTTACTGCTTTGGAAGCTCCACCAGTCCCGAGGACCAAAGCCGAAGGAATACTATCTCCCAACCATGCCTGCAGCGAATGCTTAAAGCCAATATAATCTGTATTGAAGCCCTTCTTTTGTCCCGGCCGAATTCGAATACAGTTCACTGCACCAATTACTTCACAGGCAGGATCTAACTCATCCAAAAATGGAATAACCTGTTCCTTATAAGGAATTGTAACTGCCATACCCTCTAATTCAGGATTTTCAGCTATAATTTTTGGAAACTCAGTTATCTCAGGAATTTCATACAAATCAAACTGGCAATTGGGAATGCCTTCCCTTTCGAATTTTTCGGTGAAATACTTTTTGGAAAAAGAGTGACCTAAGGGAAATCCAATTAACCCGAATTTTCTCATGATTTCTGAAGTTTGGTTGCCAGCCATTCGATGAAAAGGACTATGCCAATCCCGAAAATAAATGCAAGGATTGCAGCAAGGAATTGAGGTTCATTTCCCACCTGAGCTAAATAATCTGAAGGCAATAAATTTTCAGTAATAAAGGGTTTTTGCTCGCCACTTGAAGAGGTTCTCCAAACGGTGACAATTTTCCAAGGCCAAAGTTCATTAACCGAACCCAGCATAAATCCTGAAAGCAAGCCAATAGTTGCAGAATGATATTTTTTTAGCAAGAAGGAAACTACCCGACTAAACGACAAAATTCCAACCACGCATCCAGAGGCAAATAATGCCAAAGTCAGGATATCTTTTTCTGAAACTGCCTTGAGGATCGTCTCATATTTTCCCAAAATCAACAGGATAAAACTCCCACTAATTCCCGGCAAAATCATGGCACAGATGGCAATTGCTCCGGCAACAAATACAAACCACTTCTGGTCCGGAGAAGTCGTAGGAGGTAGGTTGGTTACCCAAATTGCAATGAGCGTTCCTATCAAAAGAGCCAAAATCACTCCAAAATGCCATCTTTTGATATCCTTCAATATCAAGAATGCACTGACTAAAATCAATCCACAGAAAAAGGACCAGAGGGGAATTGGGTGCTCTTCCATCAAAAAAGTAATCACTTTAGACAAAGCAAAAATGCTGGTAAGGATTCCCAGCAGAAGGCTCAAGAGAAAGCTTCCATTTACCGCCTTGTAGAATTTCTTCAACTCCAGCTTTCTGAGGTACCCTAAATTTTCAAGATTAAAAGCATTGATGCTATCTAGGAGATGCTGATAAATCCCGGCAATTAAAGCAATGGAACCTCCGGAAACCCCCGGGACAATATCAGCCGCTCCCATAGCCATCCCTTTCAGGTAAGTCAATCCGTATTTTTTGATGGATTTCATCTTGATTCAAATTTTTTCATCTGCCAGAAAATCTAATAACCAGATAGAATACCCTTTGCTTGATTTTCTAGACAAAAATAAAGGCTGACCGATAGATCGATCAGCCTCTTTTACAATAGGTTTATTTACAATTTTATTTCTCCAAGGAAATGATCAAACGTATCTCCTCTGAGTCCCAAACGAATTGTCTCAAGAGGAATCACTTCTGATGGGCTGATATTTCCCAAATTCACATTTGCTCCAAGCAATTTGATAAACCAAACCTGCTGGGATTTTTGTGGAGCTTCCCAAATGATTTTTTCCTCAGGAACCTGGGTAAGAATTTCTTCCACCAAACCTTGTCTAACTTCCCCGGAATCACGGAAAAGACCAACATTTCCACCTTCTCTTGCCTCACCGATCACCTTCCAGGCTCCTGCATTCAATTCTGTTTGCATTTGCTCGATCCACTTGTAAGGAGGAATAATCTTCGCAGCATCTTTGGACCCAACTTCTGAGAGAACGGTCACTTGCTTAGCAAGAGTGCTGATATATTCACATTTCTTATCGTGATTCAATGAAATAGAGCCATCGGATACTTCGGCAAATTGAAGCCCGTATTTATCCAAGACTTTTCTGTAGTCATCGAACTGACCTCTTACGATAAATGCTTCAAAAAGTGTCCCTCCAAAATAGACCGGGATGCCAGCTTCTCGATAAACAGCAATTTTTTCTGTCAGATGTTTAGTCACATAGGAAGTCGCCCATCCTAACTTGACGATATCCACGTAATCTGCACAGCTATCTACAAAGTCTTCAGTTTCTCTTAGGCTAAGACCCTTGTCCATAGCCATAGTAAATCCCGTATTACGTGGCTTCTCAGTCCGTACAGGGAGATTCTTTAGCACATAATTCATGTGTTTTTGATTGGTTTTTTAATGGCCACATGGAATCTCGCATGAAGGCTAATCATCACGGCGTGTGACTTTTTAGTCATGCTTGATTTCATATGCTAGGTTTTAAGATTCGTTTGAGGATTGCTCATCCCGATATTGGGCGATAATCTTGTAGATAGCCTTCTGCTTTTTTAGCTCTGGCATGAGCTCGTACAAGATGGTATGCCTTTCAAAGTCCAAAGTTAAGGCATTTTCTAAATATGTGAAGGCTTCTTTGTATTTGCCCATTTTAACCAAATACACCACCAATCTATAGTACAATTCAGGCTCCTCGGGAGATTCTTCGATTCCCTCTCGGACTACATCAATTGCCTCTTCGAATCTATTTTGCTCAAAATAAATCACAGAAAGATTGACATAAGTTTCCATGATTCCAGGCTCCAGATTGATCGCTTCCTCATAAGCTTCTGAACTAGCCTGAAGGTTTCCAAGGTTAAATTCAGCATCTGCCAATCCCACCCAATAGTTTGGATTGTCCTTGTTGAGATTCAGGGCCTTTTTGAAATAGTGAATCGCTTCAAAGTATTTTTCCTTTTTCAGCATACACATACCTAATCCAAACCAAGCGTCATCATATTCCTCGTCAAGTTTGGCAGATTTTTTAAAGTATTTGAAAGCCTCATCGATTCGTCCCAGCTTCTCATACGCAGCCCCCATGTAGCAACAGTTCTCAGCATTGGCCCCCTCACAATTGATCGTATTCTGATATGCTTCTATGGCCGCTTCATATTGATGGGTATTCATCAAGGAATTCCCCATATTAAAATGGGCCGAGGCAAAAGAATCGTCAATCAACAATGCATATTCATAGGCTTGAATAGCTTCTTTGAATCTTCCCAGTCGGTTATAAACCACTCCAAGGTTATACCAAGCTCCGGCTGAGTAGGGATCCTGATCGATGAATTCCTGATAAAACTCCAATATTTCATCAAAGGAGCCTTCTTCCTCAGTGATCATCGCCAACTGGAAAAGTGCATCCTCGTGATTGATTCTGTTTTTGACAGCTTCCTTGAAATAAAAACTTGCCTTGTTGTTATCGCCTTTAGCTCGATATAGATTTCCAAGAGAGTAAAAAACCTCGGCCTTGTCATCTGCCAAAGGCAGAAAATTTTCTAGCAAATCAATCCCTTCTTGAGGATTACCTGCTAGAATCTGAGCATTGGCCAAAGCCAACAGGATATCCTCATTGTTTGGGGAAAGGTTGTTCAGATTTTCGAGGATATTCAAGCCCTCATCCAATTCATCGTTAAAAATCAGACATTGCGCTTTAAGCAAACGAATTTCCACAGAGAAGGGAAACTTCTCCAAGGCAAATTCTGAGGCTCTTAAGGCTTTGAGGAATTTTTGCTGATCAAAGTAAAACCGGATGATGTCTTCCAGTTCTTCTTCTTCGAAATAGAGGTCCAAGTTGGATTTTAGGGAATTTTCAAATCGCTCAACCAGCTTTTTGTCTTCTTCCCAGTCGTGATCGTGATCTCCGGTCATTCGAATGAGTTATGGTTTACTTAAGATACCAATAAAACGGCTATCTCAAAATGCTAACTAGTTAAATTTCCCTTTTTCAGGCTACAAATTTTTTGATAGGAAAATCAGGGGATTTTGGGTGATAAAAGGCTAAACGCCGATTAGGAAAAATAAGTTTACTCAGGGTTCATTGCACCAGATCAAAGTCTCCTCCAAAGAGCGATAGGAAAAGCCGAGCAATTCAGTTGCCTTGGTAGGCTGGTAAGTGATTTTTTGCTGGGCAATTCGAGCCGTTTGGGCAGTCAAGGGATTATCCGAAAGTCCGAGAAGCCTCATAAAACCAAAGACTTTTCCCAAAGTTCCAGACCAAACCGGGGATAGGGCAAATCTTGGTGGCTTTTTGTTATACGTCTTTGCAGCTCTATTCAAAAATTCCAAAAATGAAATACTTTCTTTATTCAAAATAAATCGTTCTCCCCATGCCTCTTTCTCTACTAACAGACGGGTGATCTGAGCGGCATCCCGGACATCTATGTAATTCAATTTTCCCTTTGGATAAAAGGTGTTTTCCTGAAGTACATAATCCAAAATAGCTGTGCTGGTTCGGTGGGTGGAGATTTTTCCCAAAATCATGGAAGGGTTCACGATCAAAACTTTCAATCCTTCTTGCTCACCTCTCCAAACTTCCAATTCAGCTCTATACTTTGAAATGGCATATTCGGTATTGAGCGGAGAATCTGCCCATTTAAACTCCTCATCGTAAGTGGTTTCCTCAGTCGTCCTTCCAATAGCGGCAACAGAACTGACATACACCAATCGCTCGATTCCCGAAGATAGCATGGCATTGACCAAATTGGCTGTCCCCTCAGTATTGACTTGATAAAGGGCATCTGAATCTCTGGCCGCGAAGGATACTAATCCTGCACAATGAATGACTAAATCCATCCCCCTAACTGCTGCGATCAGGGAATCATAATCTTGAAGATCCCCCTCTACCCAGTGAATATTCAGATTATTCCCAACCAGATCAAGGGATGAATTCGCACGTTTTAGTCCGAAAAGCTCACCCATTTGGGCAAACTCCTGTGCAAGTTGACTTCCGAATAATCCGGTGATTCCGGTAATGAGAATATTCATGGGAAAAATTTCAGAGCTGGGAATTGACCCAATTCATCTCCTTTATTTTAGAATAAAACTTCTGGTTTTTGGGAAGGGTGGCCAGCATGTCCAAATAGCGTGGATTATGGCAATCCGTTCCTAAAAATGTAACCGCTCCGCTATCTATCAACATTTCTCCAAAATCTTTGACTGGTCGGGAATAAAACCCGGTAAGTGAAAGAAGGTTTACCTGAAAGATGAGTCTGCGCTCGATCAATTCTTCCTGAAGCTTTTTGTCCACGAGTAAATATTGATATCGCTCCGGATGGGCTAAAACGGGTTTATAGCCGGCCATTTCCAAATGGAAAATGATATCCAAAAGCATTTGAGGCTTATTGATAAACCCCGTCTC
Source organism: Algoriphagus boseongensis (assembly GCF_004362805.1). Classification (GTDB taxonomy): domain Bacteria; phylum Bacteroidota; class Bacteroidia; order Cytophagales; family Cyclobacteriaceae; genus Algoriphagus; species Algoriphagus boseongensis. The sequence goes on along the minus strand of NZ_SNYF01000006.1, from coordinate 309,023 downwards.
CACCAAAATATACTTATCTCCAAAGGTCAACAGCTCTTCTCCATCTTTTACTTTTTCCAGGAATATTTCATCCATGTAGTATTCTGCCGCGGCATCTATTTCCAATTGGATATTTGCCGCCTTGGCTGCTTTCCTCAAATCTTCCAGTCCAAGCTTGATGATCTCAGGAGTATTTCGGTAATACTCTGACATGATATGAGGCGTGGTAATCACTTTCTTCAACCCAAATCCCTCCATTCTTTGAAGGAGGTGAAGTGATTCTTCCATGGTTTTGGATCCATCATCGATTCCCGGAATCAAATGCGAATGCATGTCCGCACCTAGCCAACTCAGGTCAAGTTCTTCAACTACTTCAGGTTTCTTTTTCAGAAAATCCAACCAACTCATTACAATCCTCCTGTCTGATTTTTAAACTCCTCCAAGGTAGGCCAATATTTATCCTTCTCGGAAATTATAGGTGAGGATACTCCCCAGTCTATACCCAACATAGGGTCATTCCACAAGATTCCACCTTCGGATTCTTTGTTATAAAAATTAGAGCATTTGTAAGCAAAAATAGCGTCCTCTATCACCGCAAATCCATGGGCAAATCCCTTTGGAACGTAAAACAGATTGAAGTTTTGGTCATCCAAAATGGTAGAAAAATGCTTTCCAAAAGTCGGAGAGTCCTTTCTTAAATCTACAGCTACATCCAATACTTTCCCTGAAATCACCCGAACCAACTTAGCCTGTGCATGAGGAGTTCTTTGAAAGTGCAGGCCTCTAACTGTGCCTTTTTGGGAAAAAGATTGGTTATCCTGAACCCAGTTTTCCTCAATTCCCAGGCTTTTTAACCAATCCTCTCGATAGGATTCAAAAAAATAGCCTCTGTTATCTGGAAAGATTCTGGGAAATATCTCAATTAACCCTTCAATTGGGGTTTTCCTTAATTCTGCCATTTGGCTTGATTTTCTTTGGGTTTCGATGGTAAAATAACCATTAGGAAATAGAGTATCCTAACTATTCTGCTGAATAATCCCCAAATTTGCATTAGGATTTCCTAAAAACAAGTAGCAATCCCTCCGAACAGATTGCCTGCTGGGAAGATTGAACCAAATTCCCGCTCTCTACCTTTAACAAACGGAGACACAAACCATGAGTAAATTTTCAAGAAAGCTTCAAAAACTTCATGATACTGCGCCAAAACAGGAGACTGCAGTTTTAGTCACCCTGATCCGTCAGCAGCAAAGTGATCAGGAAATCGACGAACATCTGGAGGAGCTTGCCTTTCTAGCAGAAACTTTGGGAGTAAAGACGGTTTACCGCTTTACTCAAAGAATGGAAAAACCGGATATCCGGACCTTCGTTGGAAAAGGAAAACTAGAGGAAATTCAAGCCTATGTGGAGCATTTTGGGGTGGATATGGTGATTTTCGACGATGATCTTTCTCCTTCTCAAATGCGAAACTTGGAAAACGAAATCAAAGTGAAAATCTATGACCGATCACTTTTGATTTTGGATATTTTCCTTCAAAGAGCACAAACAGCGCAAGCGAAAACTCAGGTAGAACTTGCACGATATCAATACCTCCTTCCCCGACTAACTCGCATGTGGACCCACTTGGAAAGACAAAGGGGAGGCACAGGAACTCGTGGTGGTGCCGGTGAAAAGGAAATTGAAACCGATAAGCGGGATATTAGAAATAAGATTTCCTTACTAAAAGAAAAGCTGAGTGAAATCGAAAAACAAGGAATAACCCAGCGAAAGGCTAGAAAAGGAATCGTCCGAGTAGCATTGGTTGGCTATACCAACGTCGGTAAATCCACTTTGATGAATCTGATTACCAAAACAGATATTCTTGCCGAAAACAAGCTTTTTGCAACCGTAGATTCTACTGTTAGAAAAGTAGTCTTGGATCATATTCCGTTTCTTCTTTCCGATACGGTAGGATTTATCCGTAAGCTTCCTACCCACTTGATCGAATCCTTTAAATCAACCTTGGACGAAATTCGAGAAGCCGATCTTCTGGTTCATGTGGTGGACATTTCCCACCATGCATTTGAAGATCATATAGCCGTAGTCACTCAAACCTTAAACGAAATCAAAGCTGGAGATAAGCCGGTGCTGCTTGTTTTCAACAAAATCGATCTGGTCCAGCAAATGCCAACCGAGGAGGAATCTATGCACATCAGCGAGCACGAACTCCAAGAAACTCGTTATTTGGATTTCAAGGCCTTAGCGGATGCTTATGAAAAGAAAAACGGGATCAAGCCGGTCTTTATGGCGGCTGCTTCAGGAGAAAATGTAGAAGGATTCAGGGAAGCCCTGATCGCCGAAGTAAAAAAACAACACCGAAAAATATACCCTCATTACCTCGAAGATGAAGTAGTGGACTGGGGTAAATCAGAATTGGAACAATAAAAAACGGGCAAATGCCCTTTTTTTATACCCCTGGTAAAGCTATTCCTTTTACTTTTCGATAAAGATTCAAGGCATTTTTATCTGTCATACCTGAAATGTAATCTACCAAAGCCCGAAGTAAAGGATAAGGATTGACCTCCGCTCCCCAACCTTTCATAGGAAAGTCCTCTGGCAGAAGTCTCAAGATACTTTTGTCCTGTCCGGAAAAAGACTCCTGATGGTAATAATGATGGTAAAGTGCCTTAGAGAACACAGATAGTAATCCTTCCAAGACCTGAAATCCTGCTGCTTCTTTTTCCAAAACCACTTTAGATCGATAAATTTTCTTTACAGAAATAGAAGAAATTTCAGCCAGAGCCTTTGCCGATGGTATGATGTCAGTAAGGGCTTTATCAAAGTTCCCTTTTCGCATATTTTCCTCGTATTGCGCAAAAACCTCCACCGTTTCTCGAATTAATTGCCCTATAGTCAGTGCGCGAAGAACTCCCAGATTTTGAGTGTTTGTTCTATCCTTAAGCTTCGCAGGATCAAATTTTTGCCCGAGAATTGGTTTTAGTAATTCAAGAGTTTCCTCAAAGCTTACCAATCCCATGGTGCATCCATCCTCCAAATCAATGATACTGTAGCAAATATCGTCCGCAGCTTCCACCAAAAAGGCTAAAGGATGCCTTACCCAACAATCACCACTGATTTTTTCAATTCCCAGTACCTCAGCCATGTGCTCGAAGTCTGTCAATTGATTGATGAAAAAGCCATATTTCTTTTGACTCTTTCGGGCGATATCCCTTTGGGCAATTAAGCTGGGTCGGGGATATTTAGTAAATGCGGCAAGCGTCGCATAGGTCAATTTCAACCCAAACTGTTTGGAAACTAGCATTCGAAACCCCTGGGCGTTTCCTTCAAAATTGATCAGGTCGGCCCATTGATCCACTCTCACATGCCTTTCCCAGAGTTTACCATCCTGATGTAGCCTAAAAAAATCAGAAATCGCCTCTTCTCCCGCATGACCAAAGGGTGGATTTCCAATATCATGGGTCAAGGCTGCGGCAGCAACTATCGACCCGATTGCCGAGGAAGTAATTCCTTGCTTTTGAAGAACCGGGAATTTATTTACTAAAAATTCCCCCGCTCCTTTTCCTAAAGATCTTCCAACACTGGAAACTTCAAGGCTATGTGTAAGCCGAGTATGTACAAAAGCCTGATCAGGCAAAGGAAATACCTGTGTCTTGTCTTGTAAATTTCGAAAAGGGGCCGAAAAAATGACCCGGTCATAATCTATCTCAAATTCGCTTCTTCCTTGCTCTGAAGCAATTGGCTTTGGACCATCTCCAAATCTCCCTTCGGCAAGAAGTCTTTCCCATTTCATCATGCCCAAAAATAGGAATCTCTTCATAAAATTTACTTTGAAAAATATAATAACGAGATTGGCATAATGCTTGAGAAGCTAAGCGTCCTAACCAAAATTTTATAACCACATGAAAGCCCTAGTTTCATATTTTAGTTTGTTGCTGATCTTAGTGATCGGTACAAGCTGCCAGGACAATGACCAACCTAATTCGGGTGAGGCAAGAGTAAATTTTCGTTTAGTTGATGCCCCCGCGGACTATGACGAAGTTTGGATTGAAGTGATTGCTGTCAGAGTAAAAGTAGATTATGAAGACAGTGATATGGATGAAGAAAATGATGATACCTGGGAGGAAATTGTATTGGAAGGATCAAGAATGGTCAATCTTCTCGACCTCACCGGTGGAAATTCTTTGCTTCTAGGAACTGAAGATTTCCCTGAAGGGGAAATTGATAAAATCCGCCTGATTTTGGGAGAAAACAATTACCTAATGAAGGATGGCCAAAAAATCAATTTGTCTACTCCAAGTGCTCAGCAGAGCGGTTTGAAAATCAAGGTTGAAGAACCCATTGAAGGCGGAAATTCTTATGATTTGATCATTGATTTTGATGCTGCTAAGTCGATCGTTACCGCGGGAAACTCAGGCAATGTCATTTTAAAGCCCGTGCTTCGTGCATATGTTGAAATGAGTCAAGGCATAAAAGGTCAGGTTCTACCTCTGGCAGCCAAGCCCGTACAGGTTACAATCACCGGAAATGGAATGGAAGTAAATACTTTCGCAGACGACAATGGAAATTATTCTGTCATGGGACTAAAGCCAGGAACCTACTCCATTAAATTCTCTCCTAATGAATCCTATTCGGAGGCAACATTAGATAATATTATTGTAGAAGAAGACAAGATTACCACTCCCGCCCCCGTTAATTTGATCGCTAAATAATTAATCAAATGCCGGCTAAGCCGGCATTTTTCTTTTCATTCCCTAGAGATTAGAAAGCCCATCTAAAGATTTGAACTAAATTTGGGATGTGAAGAAATTTAAACTGCTCATTTTTATTTTCCTGGGATTTGCCATTGCCTGTACCGGACCTGATGAAAGTCCAAAAGCCTTGGTCAATGTATTTTTAATCGATGCTCCAGCTCAGTGGGATTCCGTAGTCGTCGAACTTCAGGGTGTCGAATTGGAATTTGTTCCCAACGGAAGGGAGGGTCAAGTGGAAAAAGTTTTTTTACCCTATGAACTCGCAGACAAATTTGTGGATCTCTCCCAGTTGGTTGGAGGTGTGGTCTTACCAGTAGGAAGAACTGAAATCAACTTGGGAAATATTACGGGAGCCTTTCTGAAATTAGGCCCTACGAATACTTTGTATCAAGGAGATAAAGGATATCCGCTCACTTTGCCTAATGGAGAAAGCGATTATTTCGGAAAACTCCAAATTGACCTCCAATCGGGTGTTTCCTATGATTTGATTGTAGATTTTGACTTGGAAAAATCAATCCGGCAAACGAGTAGCTCTCCCATAAAATTTGATTTTAACCCTTCAATCAGCATTTATTCAGGGATAGGAAAAGGAGATGTACAAGGGACGATCAGCCCGAGTTCTCTCTCTCCAGCTATCTACCTTATCCAGGGAACCGATTCCATAAGTACACATACCAACACATCAGGGACTTTTCGATTTCGGACTGAGCCGGGTAACTATACCATCTTCATTGATCCCAAAAACTCATCTTATAGGACCGATACCCTACTTAATGTGGAAATCCAAGAAGGAAAACTGAATTCATTAAGCCCAATCACCCTTTCTAAGAAATGACTGATTCGAAGGAACTTTTCATGAGAAGGGCTTTGGAATTGGCCGAATTAGGAATGGGATCCGTCAGCCCAAATCCAATGGTCGGGTGTGTGATAGTTCACGAGGGAAAAATCATAGGCGAAGGATATCATCAAGTTTACGGCGGTCCACACGCAGAAGTAAATGCGGTAAATTCGGTGGCCGACCAAAACCTGCTGAAAGAAAGTGAAGTTTTTGTCACCTTGGAACCCTGCGCTCATTGGGGAAAGACTCCTCCCTGCGCCAATCTTTTGGTGGAAAAGGGAGTTAAAAAGGTAATCATTGCAGCTGCAGATTCGAATCCATTAGTAGGAGGAAAAGGAGTCGAAATCCTGAAAAATGCAGGAATTGAAGTTGAGACAGGAGTTTTGGAGCAAGAAGCCCGACGGCAAAACAGAAGATTTTTTACCCAGATCGAAAAGAAAAGGCCTTATGTGATTCTGAAATGGGCACAAACCCTGGATGGCTTTGTGGCAAGGGAAAACTTCTCCTCCAAATGGATCAGCAGTTCAAAAAGCCGACAGTTGGTTCATAAATGGAGAGCTGAAGAAGACTCCATCTTAGTTGGAAAAAACACAGCCAAATACGATAACCCAACTTTAAATGTGAGAGATTGGGTGGGAAAAAATCCGATTCGAATTGTTTTGGATTCTCGATTGGAGCTTCCTGAAAATCTCAACCTATTCGATAAATCCATTCCAACACTTTGTTTCAATACCATCAAATCTGAATCCCAGGAAAATCTAGAGTGGATTAGAATGAATCCTGGATTTTCAGTAAAAGAAATCTTGGAGGAACTTCAATCCAGGAAAATACAAAGCTTGATTGTGGAAGGGGGAAGCCAGGTTTTGAAAAACTTTATTCAATCCGAACTTTGGGATGAGGCCAGAGTTTTCACCTCCAAAACCACTTTTGAAAAAGGAATTTTAGCTCCTGTGTTGAACCAAAATCCAGTGGAAACCATTTCTCTTGATCAAGACCGACTAGACATTTATTATCATGGCTGAAAATTTATTTATCCCTGAAGCTGCCACCAAAGCAGAAAAATACGAAGCCGTACTTCCTCAGATTGAGGCTTTAATTACCGATGAGCCAGACCTTTACGCCAACCTGTCGAATATCGCTGCAGCTCTACGTGAAGCTTTTGGCTTTTTTTGGGTGGGTTTCTATTTAGTCAAAGGAGAGCAATTAGTCTTGGGACCATTCCAGGGTCCAATCGCCTGTACTCGGATAAATTTCGGAAAAGGAGTTTGTGGAACAGCCTGGAAAGAAAAGCAGACTCAGTTGGTGCCTGACGTGGATGCATTTCCTGGGCACATTGCATGTAGCTCTGCCTCAAAGTCTGAAATTGTGGTTCCCGTTTTTAAAAATGGGGAAGTCGCGATGGTATTAGACGTAGACAGTGATGTATTGGCGGATTTTGATGAAACAGATCAAAAGTTTCTTGAGAAACTTATGGGTATTTTAGAAAAGACTCTATAATCAGGCTTAGCAAGACTTTGCAAAATCCCTGACTATTTCAAGAGTTTCCTTTTTGCTTTCCACCATACCCATATGTCCCACGCCTTCCAGCTCAACATAGTTGGTAAAAGCATCTTTTTGAGCGCGACTGGACTGAATTTTTACAGCTCCATCTTCAGTTCCAGCAATCAATAGCTTAGGACCTGAAAAAGTTTTTAAGACATCAAGTCTTTCTTTTCGATCTCTCATAGCTCCTGAGAAAGCGATTAATCCTTCCAAAGAACACCGCTTTGCTTCTTGGATTGCTGAGTCGATTTCTTTGCTTAATTCTTCTCTTTTCGACTCTGGAAAAAGTGGGGGAACAAAGGAAGTGACAAATTTTTCCACTCCATTTTTCTTCAAAAAAGTAATGGTTCTGTTACGCATTTCTTTTTTATCAACATCATCAGCAAATGCCGTAGAATGGAAAAGAACAACCCCTTTGAGCTTCGATCCCATCAATTCCAAAAGCGCCAAAGTCACATAGCCTCCCAAAGAATGCCCGATTACAATAGGATTTTGGATTGCATTTTCTTCCATCCAATCCTCCAAAATCACAGCAACCTCCTCCAAAGAAATATGATGTTTTTCGATCGGGGAATCTCCACAACCGGGCAGATCTGGACAGATCACACGAAAGTCTTGGGAAAGCTCTTCAGCGAATTCATCCCACATTCTGCTTGTTTCACAGAATCCATGGATCAAAACCAAAGGCTGACCTTTTCCTTTTTCAAAGAAATTAAGAAGAGACATGAAGTTTTAGGCTTGAACGACTTCAGCTAAGGCACGAACCGCTGCCGCAATTCCTTCAGGGTCGAATCCACATTCCCGCTGAAGTTCGATTTGCTCTCCGTGCTCGATTACAGCATCTGGAATACCCAAACGCTTGACTTGGGCCTGATAGCCGTGATCCATCATCCATTCCAAAACGGCAGAACCAAATCCTCCCATCAAACAGCCATCTTCCACAGTGACTACTTTCTTGAACTTGCCAAAAATTTCATGCAAAAGTTCTTCGTCAAGAGGCTTCACAAATCTCATGTCGTAATGAGCTGAATTCAAACCTTCTTTAGCCAAGGTTTTACAAGCATCCACCACATAATTTCCAATATGGCCAATCGTCAATACAGCAACGTCTTCACCTTCTTTTACAATTCTTCCCTGACCTACTGGGATTTCACAGAAAGGAGTTCTCCACTCTGGCATCACTCCATTTCCTCTAGGATAGCGAATTGAGAAAGGACCTTGATACTGCACCGCTGTGTACATAAGGTTTCGCAATTCTTCCTCATTCATTGGGGCAGCTACCACCAGATTTGGAATACATCTGAAATACGCCAAATCATAAGCTCCGTGGTGAGTTGGGCCATCAGCTCCGGCAAATCCAGCCCGATCAAGGCAGAACACTACCGGCAAATTCTGAAGACACACGTCATGGATTACCTGATCGTATGCCCTTTGCATGAAAGAAGAATAGATATTACAGAAAGGAATCAATCCCTGAGTAGCAAGACCTGCTGAAAAAGTAACGGCATGCTGCTCGGCAATTCCCACATCGAATGCACGGTCAGGCATGGCCTTCATCATGATATTCAAAGAAGATCCAGAAGGCATCGCTGGAGTCACTCCCATGATTCTGGAATCCATTTCTGCCAACTCAACCATGGTATGCCCGAAGACATCCTGATATTTTGGTGCCTGAGGGGCAGAAGGTACTTTCTTGAAGATCTCTCCAGTTACTTTATCGAATGTACCCGGAGCATGCCAAGTAGTTTTATTTCCATTCTCTGCTGGAGCGTAACCTTTACCTTTTACCGTAACGCAATGAAGGATTTTTGGTCCAGGAATATCCTTCAGGTCTTTTAGGATTTCGACTAAATGATTGACATCATGGCCATCAACAGGACCGAAGTATCTGAGATTTAGCGATTCAAAAAGATTGCTTTGCTTGAGAACTGCAGACTTGATCGCTCCCTCAACTTTGGAAATCACTTCCTGGGCAGAACTTCCAAACTTGCTGAGCTTACCTAACATTTTCCAAACCTCATCCTTTACTTTATTATAAGTATGGGAGGTAGTAATATCTGTCAAATAATCCTTCAATGCCCCAACATTCGGGTCAATGGACATGCAATTGTCATTCAGGATAATTAGCAAATTGGTATCGCTAACTCCAGCATGATTCATTGCCTCGAAGGCCATCCCACCGGTCATGGAGCCATCACCGATTACTGCTACATGTTGGATAGGAGAATTTTTGTATTTGGAAGCCACTGCCATTCCCAAAGCAGCAGAAATAGACGTGCTGGAATGACCTACTCCGAAGGTATCGTATGGACTTTCCTTTCTCTTAGGAAACCCTGAAAGCCCTCCATAAATTCGGTTGGTATGGAACTGATCACGTCTTCCAGTTAAAATTTTATGCCCATAAGCTTGATGTCCCACATCCCAAACCAACTGGTCTTCAGGAGTATTTAAGACATAATGAAGGGCAACAGTCAATTCCACTACACCCAAACTCGCTCCAAAATGACCCCCATAAACGGAGACATTATCGACGATAAACTGTCTAAGTTCATCACAGATAAGTACCAACTCTTCTTTAGGAAATTTCTTTAAATCCTCTGGAGTATTTATTTGGGCTAAGTGTGGACCTGGTTGAATCTGCATTGCTGGTTGTCTTGACGTCAAAGTAGGATAACTTTTAGAAGAATGGATTGTTTAAACAAGTCCAATGCCCAAATGGCAATTCTCCTTAATTTCCTATCGCTCCAATTAATTTAGCTTAATTGAATATCTTTGGCTAATAGCTGGCAAAATTAACCCAATAATTTAATATCCGGTGAGTTTCGAGATCAAATTGCCCCTGTTTGAAGGACCTTTCGACCTCATGCTTTTCTTTATCGAGCGTGATGAGCTGGATATCTATGACATTCCTATATCCAAGATTACCAATGACTTTCTGGATTATATCCATCATTTGGAAAAGATGGAAATCGAAGTTGCAAGTGAATTTATCCTCTTTGCAGCCACGCTGATGAAGATTAAATCCAGAATGCTTTTGCCAAGACCTGAACTCAATGAGCATGGGGAGGAGATTGACCCTAGGGAGGAATTGGTCAGAAACCTATTGGAATACAAAAAGTATAAGTCGGTGGTGGAGGATCTGGCAAATCTAGAAGGAGAGAGACTATCCAAGGAAAAAAGGGGCAACTTGGCAGAAGAACTCAAGGCTCTTAGCAAAGTAGACGATGTGGATGCCGAAATGCAGCATGTGGATCTTTACAAACTTTTGAAAGTATTTCAAAAATGTATGTCCAGAATGGCTGCCCGAACTGATGAAACCAAACACACAGTCATTCAGTATCCCTATACCATTGAGCAACAAAAAGATTTTGTTTTGGAAAAAATCACCTTTAGAAAGCAAGTTCCCTTTACCGATTTCATCCAGTACAAGCCTGACAAAATCTTTGTCATCTATACCTTCTTGGCCATATTGGAACTCTTGCAGCTTTCTCAAGTTACCATCATAATCGGAGAAGGCTATAATAATTTTTGGGTGGAAAAGACTGAGCCTATCGCTGCAGCCTAAGTATGAAGTTGGACAACAAGAAGATTTTCGAGACCCTTAATCCCAATAAGGTTTGGGTTCCTGTTCTGATAGGGCTGGGAATCGTATTCTTGATGTTTTATCTCGACCCCACAGTCAATGCCAATACTCTCAAGGGAGTTTTCGATGCATCCATCCCCTATGTGATTTTAGCCGTTTTGGTTATTTTTTCCAGGGACTTAGGCTATGTCTACAGAATTCGGGAAATCACCGACCGCAAACTCACTTGGACCCGGGCTATTTATGTAATTATCCTTTGGGAATTTGCATCCGCGGTAACTCCTTCCGTGGTAGGGGGAACAGCTGTGGCCATGTTCATTTTAAATAAAGAAGGGATCAAAATGGGGAAGGCCATCGCCTATGTGATGGTTACAGCCATTTTGGACAACCTTTTCTTTGTAATTGGAGCGCCCATCATACTCTATTTTGCTCAGGGGAATATTTTTCCAGACAGTTCTCTTTTGGAAACCCAACTCGGAAATAGTTTGGAAGCTATTTTTTGGATAAGCTATGCGCTTTATGCTTCTTATAGCTTCGTCATGGCGGTAGCTCTTTTTTATAAGCCAAGAGTATTCAAATGGGTTTTGATCAAGATTTTCTCCATCAAATTCTTGAGAAAATGGAAGCATGATGCCCAAGAATATGGGAATCAAATCATTGAAGCTTCCCGCCAGCTATCCGGAAAATCTTACAAGTATTGGCTGCCGATTATCGGAGCGACCATTTTCATCTGGTCATCCCGATACCTAATGCTCAATGCCTTGATCGCCGCCTTTGTTCCTTTGGATGCAATGGACCATGTCATTGTCTTTGCAAGGCAGGTGATCATGTGGATTGTGATGATGATTTCTCCGACTCCAGGAAGTAGCGGTACTGCGGAGTTTTTCTATGGACAGTTTTTCTCCCAGTTCCTAGGTCAATATACTTTTGTTACCAGCATTGTCTGGAGAATGCTTTCTTATTATCCTTATCTGATCTTAGGGGCGATTTTCCTCCCTAGATGGATCCGACAAGTGTTTTTCAAAAAGAAAAAAGGTGTAAACGAGGAATAAATGCTAGCTCAGCTTTCATTTGATCAAGTCGCTGAACTTACCGGAGCAAAGCCCCTCGGGAAGAAATTTGATTTTCTGATCACACAAATCAGTATTGATTCCCGACAGGTAATTCATCCGGAACAAACTCTTTTTGTAGCTCTTCGAGGTGCCAAAGCAGACGGAGCTACCTTTATTGCTCAATTAATTGAAGAGGGAATCCAAGCTTTTTTGGTTCATCCTGATTTAGAAATTCCAAAAGAATGGGCTGAAAAAGCAGCATTTTTCCCAGTAAATGATACCCGAGAGGCTCTCCAAAAACTAGCTGCTTTCCAAAGATCTCAATTCTCCAAGCCTCTAGTAGGAATTACCGGAAGCAATGGAAAAACCATCATCAAAGAATGGCTGGGACAAGTGCTCAGTCAAAGCTATGCAGTGGCCAAAAGCCCAAAAAGCTACAATTCACAGGTTGGAGTGCCTCTATCTATTTTCGGGATTCAACCTTATCATCAGGTGGCAATTTTAGAAGCAGGAATCTCTAGAGTCGGAGAAATGGATGCCTTGAAAGGGATGATCCAACCAAATCTTGGCATTTTCACCAACATAGGCTCGGCTCATGAGGAGGGGTTTTCAAGCCAAGAAGAGAAAATTCTTGAAAAGCTTAAGCTTTTCGAAGAAACTCAACTCCTCATTTATTGTAGGGATCATTCTAACCTTAGCACTATCCTTGAAACTCAAATTTCGGAGGAAAAAAGAATTTCTTGGTCCCTAGCCCCTGGAGCTGATTTTAGCGTTTCCTACAAAAATCAGGAAGGAAAAACGCGTATTATTCTTCTAAAAAATGACCTAAGCACTTTCACTTTTTTAGTCCCTTTCTCGGATAAGGCTTCCTTGGAAAATGTCACCCACGTGATAGTGGCGGCTTTAGTCTTGGGTCAAGAACTTCAAGCGATTCAGGAAGGTTTGGAACACCTGAAGCCTGTAGACATGAGGCTTACCTTAAAGCCTGGAGTCAACGATTCTCTGATAATTGATGACACCTACAACAATGACTTGGCGGGACTTCGGGTAGCCTTAGAATTTATGAGTCAACAGCGTCCCAAAAAATCAAAAATCCTGATTTTGTCGGATTTGCTTCAGCAGGGAACTCCCGAAAAAGTCTATGCAGAAGTAGCTGAATTGATTGATTCCTATCATTTAGACCAAATTTTGGGTGTGGGGAAGGAAGTCGTCAGGCTACAAAATTTCTTTCCAGATAAGTCCAAAGTTTTTGACAACACGGAAGAACTTCTCAAAGAACTCGATCCAGAGCAATTTCAAAATGACCTGATACTAATTACTGGAGCTCGATCATTTGCATTCGAAAGAGTTGTCAACCGACTTCAACAGCGGATTCATGGGACGACCTTAGAAATCAACCTGAATGCACTTACCCATAATTTCAATTTCTATAAGCGTCAGCTCAGGCCCGGAACCAAAGTAATGGTTATGGTGAAAGCATTTGCCTATGGTGGAGGTGCCGCAGAAATAGCAAATCATATCCAAACAATGGGTGCGGATTATCTCGCTGTGGCATTTTCTGACGAGGGTGTAGCCTTAAGAAAACAGGGAATTCGACTTCCAATCATGGTTTTAAATCCAGTCGAGGAATCATTTGACCTGATTCGGGAATATGCCTTGGAGCCAGTTGTTTTCAGCTTGGACTTTTTCAAAAAAATTGGCCAATATGCTCAAAATCACCAAACCCAACTATCCATCCATTTGGATTTGGATACTGGAATGCATCGTTTAGGATTTGAGGCCAAACATATAAGTGCGCTAAAACCCCTTTTGAAAGAATTTCCAGAATTAAGAATTGCCAGCTTTTATACCCATTTGGTAGGGGCCGATGAAGAAATCCACCATGATTTTTCGATTAGCCAGTTAAATCTATTTCAGGAAATGAAATCCCAGATTGAAGCAGAATTGGATTACAAGCCTTTGGTTCATGCTTTGAATTCTGCAGGAATTGTGAGATTTCCTGACTACCAAATGGATATGGTCCGCTTGGGTATTGGCTTATATGGAGTAGAAGTCACCGGCAAATTTGATTCCTCACTCAGGCCCGTTAGCACCCTTAAAACGACCATTTCTCAAATCAAAGATTTACCTCCTGGGGCCACTGTGGGCTATTCTCGAAAAGGGGTTTTACCCAATGGAGGAAAGATCGGAACACTAGCGATCGGCTATGCTGATGGATATGACCGAAGGTTTTCCCAAGGAAAAGGATACGTTTTAATACATGGGAAAAAGGCTCCGGTAATTGGGAATGTGTGCATGGATATGACCATGGTGGATCTGAGTGAAATCCCTGAAGTCAGAGAAGGAGATGAGGCAATTATCTACGGAGAACAAATCTCTTTGAAAGAATTGGCAGACCGGATTGGAACAATTCCCTACGAATTACTGACCAATATCAGCACAAGAGTTAAGCGGGTTTATTATCTGGATTAGTCATTTTTTTCCTACCTTTTCCCATTATGTGGAATAAAAAAAGGCTTGCACATATCGTTTTTGATTCAGACGACCGGGAGTCCCGGCTTTTTGATATTGTACTGCTGATTCTCATTTTGAGCTCAGTAACAGTAGCTATTTTAGATTCTGTCCAATCGCTTCGGGAAAAATATGGAGACCTTTTCTACATACTGGAACTGACCTTTACCTTTTTATTTACACTGGAATATATCCTGAGAGTTTGGCTTACCAGCAAGACTTTCAAGTACGTCACTAGCTTTTTCGGTTTGGTCGATCTATTGGCCATTTTACCAGTATATCTGAGCTTTTTTGTCGCCAATACTCAATTACTATCCGTAATTCGGGCCTTGAGATTATTGAGGATTGTAAGGGTTTTGAAATTGGGAAGGTATTTGGCTGAGGCGGATTTCATTGGAGATTCTTTGAAGGCCAGCGCTGCGAAAATTCAGCTTTTCTTATTTTCTGTACTAACCATTGTCCTGATTATGGGCACGGTGATGTTTGTAATTGAAGGCCCAGAACATGGTTTTACGAGTATTCCTGTCTCCATGTATTGGGCAATTGTCACCTTGACTACCGTCGGATTTGGAGACATTACTCCCAGTACTCCTTTTGGGCAATTTATGGCCTCCATCATCATGCTTTTGGGTTATGCCATCATAGCTGTCCCAACAGGAATTGTGACTTCAGAAATGGCCAAGAGAAAAAAGGTTAGCCATTACGAATCCCTTAAATCTTGCACACATTGCAGTTTTGATGCAATTGAAGAAGGGGATAATTTTTGCAGAAAATGTGGTAGTCGGGTAGACTAAGAAGTCCAAAAATATTTCCCCTGGTACTTTTGGGCAGAATAAATACTTGATTTTCCACTAGCCAGATAGGCCACCAAACATGCAATGGCCAAGAAAACTCCCGATTCATTGCCGAATAATTCCATCCCCATGACTGTACAAGCCAAAGGAGTATTTGTAGCCCCCGAGAAAACTCCAACAAATCCACATCCAGCCAATAAAGCTAAAGGCAATGGAATCCATCCAGAAAGTGCATTTCCCAATGTTGCTCCTGTAAAAAACAAGGGGGTAACCTCTCCTCCTTTAAATCCTGAACCTAAGGTCAAACCTGTCAAACCAATTTTGGCAAGAAAATCATACCAAGGCAATGGCGTTTCAAAGGCCTCCACAATTCTCGGAACTCCAAGTCCGATATAAATAAAAGCCCCAGAAAAATAGACGATCAAAGCAACCAAAACTCCTCCAATAACCGGACGAAGCGGAGGATAAGGAATCAGCTTAAATACATCAGCAACCATATGTCCAACCTGAGCAAAAAGCCAAGCGGCTACTCCAAAAGCCAAACCTGCAGGAATGATCCAAGCAAGATTTTCAATAGAATGGGAAGGAATTTCCGGAATTGAATAAGGAGTATGCCCCACTCCCCAAGCCATTTCGCACATCCAATCTGCAACCCAAGCACTCCAAAAAGCAGGAAAAACGGACTTCCACTTGAATTTTCTATTGAGCATCCACTCCAGGGAAAATATTGCTCCAGCTAAAGGTGTCCCAAAGACTGAGGCAAAACCTCCAGCCACTCCGCATATCAATAAAATCCTTCGGCTTTCCTCATCCAGGGGAATCCATTTGGTTAATTGGTCCGCCAAAGACCCTCCCATCTGAACTGCCGTTCCTTCTCGGCCTGCCGAACCTCCAAAAAGGTGGGTGATTATAGTTCCAAAGAGTACCAATGGTGTCATCCGAAAAGGTATCGGTTGCTTAGATTGATATAGCTCTTCAAGCAGAAGATTATTCCCTTTGATAGAATTGGCCCCATAATGGTGATATACATACCCGATGCAAAATCCCGCCAAAGGCAATAATGCCAAAAGCCAGAGGTGAGCATCTCGAATTTCGGTGGCATCTTCCAAGAGAATTAAAAAAATAGCAGAGGCTGATCCAGACAAAATGCCCACCAGGGCACCCAA
Organism: Algoriphagus boseongensis; assembly: GCF_004362805.1. Lineage (GTDB taxonomy): Bacteria > Bacteroidota > Bacteroidia > Cytophagales > Cyclobacteriaceae > Algoriphagus > Algoriphagus boseongensis. The sequence goes on along the minus strand of NZ_SNYF01000006.1, from coordinate 292,810 downwards.
ACCAAGCCACTGAAGAAGATATCGACCCAAAATAAAATTGGATTTAGAAATGAATAGGAACAAAGAAAGTCATCCATGCAGAAATTCGAAATAAAATAATGAATATTAATCCTGCCAGAATGCACGGACGGTTGTTGCGATAGCGAACATTTCAACCAAAACCCTTATTTCTGGTTAATAAAGAAATTTGAGCCATGAAAAATATACTTATCACCGGTGGATCAGGTCTTGTCGGAACGCACCTAACCGAGCTTTTGACCAAGAAAGGCTATGAGGTAGCTTGGCTAAGCAGATCCCCCCAAGCCGCAAAGTATTTTTTATGGAATGTGGAAAAGTCAGAAATCGACCCAAAATCGATTGAATGGGCTGATGCGATCATTCATTTGGCTGGAGCAGGAGTAGCAGAAAAAAGATGGACTCCTGAGCGAAAAAAACTAATCCTCGAATCTAGAACTCAGTCTACTCAGCTCCTTTATTCTGCAATTGAAAAGGCTGAAAATAAGCCAAACACCTTTATTTCTTCTTCCGCAGTGGGATATTATGGCTTCAATACCGGAACCCAACTTGTAGACGAATCCCATCAGCCTGGGAGTGATTTTCTGGCGGAAGTTGTAATTGCTTGGGAAAACGAAGTGAAAAAAATGGAGTCTCTAAATCTGAGGACCGTTCTTTTACGGATTGGAATTGTATTGTCTACAGAAGGTGGAGCTTTGGAAGAAATGCTGAAATTCCCGGTGGCAGTTCCCTTGGGAAATGGAGACCAATGGATGAGCTGGATTCATATCGAGGACCTAGCTCAGATGTTCATTTTTGCCTTAGAAAAAACCACACTCCAAGGAGCCTATAACGCTGTTGGACCCAATCCAGCTACTAACCAACAACTTACCCGGGAAGCAGCTTATGCCAAGGGAATACCATTTTTAAATATTGGAGCACCTGCTTTTGGCTTGAGGTTGGTACTTGGTGAAATGGCTGCAATGGTACTGGGAGGTAACCGGGTTTCCTGTCAAAAAATCCAGAAAGCAGGATTTCAGTTTGAATTCTATGAATTGGCCGCAGCCCTGAAAGATTTATTTCATAAATAATTCAAAGTCTCTTATTCCTTCCGACCAAAAACCAAAAGATGGTTCCTAACAAAGGAACCAATACCACGATTAGTATCCAGACTAGCCTATCATTCGAGTTCGCAAATTTGCTGGTGACGACGTCATAGATCGTGTAGGCATAAACCAGAAATCCAAGAATCTTCAACATCAGAGCTGCGCTTTAGAGTTTTTACCAATTACCAAATAAACGATTGGACCTAAGCCATGGGCTAATAGAAGAATAATTACCCAAATCAGCTTCATATTGGAATCCTTGAAATCGCTTCTTATCACGTCGATTAAACAATAGATCCAAAGAATAAAATAGGCAAGGGAAAAAAGGAGTAGGATGATACCAAATCCACCCATATTCATGATAAATGCTAAACTGCTAGACATAGAAAATTATTAATTTTTATTTTTATCAAAATCAGGATTAAACATGCGTTTCTCTTTGGTTTTCTTACTCATGCTTAGGTAAAGAAAAGTCCCGATAATCGGCGCAAAAAGAATCAACATCAACCAAATCAATTTTTGATTGAGTCCCCGAAATTCATTTTTGACGCAATCAAAAAGTGCGTAAGTCCAAAAACCAAAATAAACAAGGCCTGATAATTGCCAAAAAATCAAACCTGAAGGAGGAGTTACTAAATCCATATCGTTTGTTCCATTATTTTTACCACCTGTCCAAAATACCTTTTTCAGACCAAAAGAAGTAAGAATTTAGTCAAAAGTTTTAAACCCCAACCCATGAAAAAGTACACCCTAACAGTGCTTTTAGCTCTTTTCGCTACACTCACATTCGCTCAGGATTTGAGTTATTACCTTCCTAAAGGCTACACCTATAATCCAGCCGTGCCTACACCCAAACAGGTTTTGGGCTATGAAGTAGGTGAATGGCACGTCACCCATGATCAATTGGTCATGTACATGAAAGCCGTGGCGGCAGCCTCAGATCGTGTAATCTTTGAAGAAACAGGGAGATCTTACGAAAAGCGTCCCCAGACTTTATTGACTATTAGTTCTCCATCCAACTTGGCCAAACTAGATCAAATCAAAGCCGATCGCGCCAAACTACGGGATCCTAATGCCAGTGTGGATATTCAAAAAATGCCTGTGGTGATGTTTATGGGCTATTCAGTTCATGGAAATGAGCCAAGTGGGGCAAATGCTTCCCTTTTGGCAGCTTACCACTTCGCTGCAGCAAATGAAATCGCTTCCGATTTAGAGAATATGGTTCTTTTGTTGGATCCAGCGATCAACCCTGATGGTTTGAACCGATTCGCTTCTTGGGTAAATTCTCACAAAGCCTACGTGATGAATGGAGATCCAGAGCAGAGAGAACTCAATGAAGCCTGGCCAAGAGGACGAACCAACCACTACTGGTTTGACTTGAATCGTGATTGGCTTCCTGTCCAGCATCCAGAATCAAGAAATCGAGTTCGGGTTTTTCAAAGCTGGTTGCCAAATATCCACCTGGACTTCCACGAAATGGGGACCAACAGCACTTTCTTTTTCCAGCCTGGTGTTGAAGCAAGAGTTCATCCCCTGACTCCAAAGAAAAACTTTGAGCTTACCTCAAAAATAGGAACCTACCACGCCAAGGCTTTGGATCAAATCGGTTCACTTTATTTCAATCAGGAGAATTACGATGACTTCTACTATGGAAAAGGATCCACCTATCCGGACGTGCAAGGATCAATAGGGATTCTTTTTGAGCAGGCGAGTTCCAGAGGTCATCTTCAGGAAAGTGCCAATGGTATGTTAAGCTTCCCATTCACCATTAGAAATCAATTCACCGCCAACCTTTCTTCCTATCAAGCTGCCAAAGAGATGCGGGTAGAACTGAATCAATGGATGAAGGATTTCTACACCGAAATCAAAAATGAAACCACCGCTGATGTAAACAAAGCCTACATTTTTGGAGCAAAAGAGGATGATGCAAGAAGCTACCATTTGGCAGATTTGATCCTTCAGCATGACATCAAAGTTTTTGCTTTGAATGAGGACATCACGGTAAATGGTCAGGAATTCAAAAAGGAATCTTCCTATATCGTTCCTGCCGATCAGCCTCAGTACCGCTTGATCAAGGCGATGTTTGAAACCCGGACCACATTCGAGGATAGTTTGTTTTACGACATTTCTGCCTGGACTTATCCTATGGCGTTCGGCTTGGATTACATGGCTTTGAATAGTAGAATTTTGAACTTGGCCAGTGTAAGACAGGTTGAAAAAAATTCATTCTCTCCAGCTCCGGGAAAGGTAGTAGGGGCAGCGGGAGCTTATCAATATGCTTTGGAATGGACGGATTATTATTCCCCAAAAGCTGCTTATCAATTATTGAAAGCGGGATTCCTGGTTCGAGTTACCAATGCTGAATTTACTACTCCAGAAGGAAAGACCTTTGGAAGAGGAACTATTCTGATTGACAAGGGGGAAAGCGGACTCGATCCACAGGCATTCTACGCTAAACTACAAGCCATTGCCACGGAAGCAAATGTGGATATCCATGCAATCAGTACCGGCTACACTTCTGGAATCAATATGGGCTCAACTTTTATCAGTCCTTTGAATACTCCTAAAATCGCCCTTTTGGTTGATGGTGGAGTTGATAGCTATGAGGCTGGTGAAATCTGGCATCTTTTGGATCAACGCATGAAAATGCCAGTAACCCTTTTGCCTTTGGAAGCAGTAGCTGGAGCAAATCTGGACCGCTACAACGTGATTCTAATGGCTGATGGAAACTATGGCAGATTGGGTCAAACTGGCGCCAATGCGATAAAAGCCTGGGTTAGTCAAGGAAATACGCTAGTCGCAAAAGGAGGAGCTTTAAGATGGTTGAAGCAAAACGAAATCGGAAATTTCGAATTCAGAAGTGTGGATAACTCCGAGAAAGGACTTCAAAAAAGCTATGCGGATTATGAAAATGCCACTGGTTCCAAGCAGACTTTTGGAGCAATTTTCAAAGGAAATCTTGACCTAACCCATCCTATCGGATATGGCTACACCAACAAGGAAGTCTATACTTTCAGAAATGATAATTTCTTCTTGGAGCCTTCAAAGAATCCTTATGCCAATCCTTTGGTATATACTGCTAACCCATTAGCATCTGGCTATCTTCATCCAAGCAATGCGGCAGGTGTGAAAGAAAGTGCAGTGGTAACCGTTTCTGGGCAGGGAAGAGGAAGAATTATTGGTTTTGCAGATAATCCTAACTTCAGAGCTTTCTGGTTTGGAACCAACAAACTCTTTATGAATTCTATTTTCTTTGGTCAAATCATCAACGGAGGAACCACCCGATAATCATTGAAATCCCAGCCATTCCGCTGGGATTTCTTATTTTCCGCCTAAAGAAAATTAAATCTCTTACCAATAAGATTCAGTTTAATCCCTCATGAAAAAGCACCTCTTAACCTTAGCACTCACTTCACTTTCTCTTGCCTTGGCTTTCGGGCAAGAAATGAGTTTTGAAGAATACAATCCACCCTCCACGCTTAAAGTCCCTGAACATCCTTTGACTAGAGCGAAGTTTCCCTTTATCGACATTCATAGCCACCAAGGTGGAATCAACAAGGACAGAATCGATCAATTAACCAAGGAGATGGATGCCCTCAACATGGGCATCATGATCAATCTCAGCGGAAGAGGTTTTGGAAGAGGAGATAGCAATAGCCAACAAGAATACATCCGTGGGATGATTTCTGAATTCAATACCCATGCTCCAGAGAGATTCATGGTCTTTACGAACTTGAACTTTGCGGGATTTGGAGATCCGGAATGGAGTAGAATTGCCGTTAAGGAATTGGAGGAAGACGTAGCGGCTGGTGCAGTCGGACTCAAAATCTACAAAAGCCTTGGTTTAAATGTCAAGGATATCAATGGCAATCGAGTCCCTATCGATCATCCTGACTTGGATCCTGTATGGGCCAAAGCAGGAGAATTGGGCATCCCCGTATTGATCCATGCCGCAGACCCGGAGCAGTTTTGGGAACCCATGGACGCTAATAATGAACGCTGGCTGGAGCTCAAAACCCATCCCAACCGAAAGCGATCCGACACCGATCCAGCTCCCTTTGACCAAATCATTGCCGAGCAGCATCATGTTTTTGCCAAGCATCCTAAAACCACTTTCATCAACGCCCACATGGGTTGGATGGCAAATGACTTGGATGCAGCCAGTGCTCACTTGGATAAATACCCGAATGTGAATTACGAAATCGGAGCCATTATCGCTGAGCTTGGCCGTCAGCCTAGACGGGCCAAGGCATTTTTTATTCAATATCAGGATCGGATCCTCTTCGGAAAGGATGCCTACAACCCAGAAGAATTCAATACCTATTTCAGAGTGTTGGAGACGGAAGACGAGTATTTCCCTTATTACAAAAAGTACCATGCCTTTTGGTCCATGTATGGGCTAGGACTTCCTGATGAGGTGTTGAAAAAAGTCTACTATAAAAATGCCTTGAGGATCGTTCCAGGCTTGGATAAAACTTTGTTTCCGGAATAAATAGTTATTTTAAAGATTTATATATTGAGGATCTTAAATCATTACTCATGAATAAGATCCTCAATTTCTTTTTTGGCCTATTTCTGATTTTTCAATCCTGCACAAACCCAAACGTTTTTGAAATAACTGTCCCAGAGGGACAAAATCCATACGACAGTTTATTTATTCAGGAATTCATTACCGGAGAGACGATCGCAAAATTTCCGCTAAACTCACCACAGCGAAAATTTTACTTTCCGATTCAGCAAACTCTTATTGCAAACTTTCAAATAAAAGGAACTGAATGGATTTATTTGAGTATTCTGGAGCCGGGAAGTAAAAAGGAGCTAGTCTTTGATGGGCAAAATTTTGGAACCAAGGACCAGGTTGCTGATTCATTGAACAATTACATCTGGCATTCAACGGATGAGATGTTTTCCAGATATGGACGCTTAATCTTTGGCGGAGGAGACCCTGAAATTGTTAAAGAAAAGTTTGATAGTCTGATTGCAACAAGACAAGAATCAATCTCCAAAGTATCCGATCGCTTGACTAAAGGAGAGCTTGCTATTTTGACCTATCACAACCAAGCTCGTGCGAATAATTTCTTAATGTATTATGGAAGGATCATTCGAAAGTTAGCTCCTAAAGATTCCTATTTTGACTTCGTTGAAAAATTTCCTGCCTTTGGAACAGAAGCCAAATCACTACCTGACGTGATTTTGTACCAATACGAAATTGAGTATCTCCGAAAAAATGATTCTATCCAATCCATTCCCTCTTTTCTGGAACTAATCGAATCCAGAACGGCCGATCCAGACTTAAGGAATTTTTTGAAGGCCTACTATATCCAATCTGCCATTGAGCATCCGTCCTATTGGAGGCCTCACCAGCATTTGTTTACCACCGATCAAATTAAAGTGGCCTTGGAAAGGGAAAAAGATAATCCTTATTCCTATCTAATCAATAGAGCATCTAATTCCTTTTTTTCTTCTTTGGCTGGGGTTGCAGCTTATGACTTTGAAGCCAATCAAGTAGATGATTCCCCTTTTAAATTTTCGGATTTACGCGGAAAGTTAGTACTGATTGATGCTTGGGCCTCTTGGTGCGGCCCTTGTATCCAGCACCGACCAAAAATTTTGGAAATAGCCTCCAAATACGAGAATGATCCAAGAATCGCCGTCGTAATGGTTTCAGTGGACTCCCAATTGGACAAATGGAAAAACTATGTTGCCAAGACCAATCCTGCCGGCTTTGGCTACGAGGTCAATATTCCGGATGGAATGAATGATACGTTTGGGGATAAATATTTGGTCAAATGGATTCCCAAGTACTTTTTGATCGATCCAGAAGGGATAATTGTCAGTTCGGATCTTCCGGAACCTTCCTTAGGAATGGAGCAACTTATTGAAAAGGAGCTGGAGAAAATGAAAAAAATGCCTTGAGGGTTAAGTAAGACAGAAAATGACTTGATCTCTTTAGTTAGGTCAATTATTTAATATCTCTGCTGAAAAATCAAGGACTGGCTAATTCTAAAGCTTTTTCCTTTATGATAAGTTGCTTTTCAACCTATTTCTTCTTTGTAAAAAAAATCAAAAAATCTTTACATAAGGCGAGATATATGTAAAGCAAATGCTTGTTTTCTTTACATAAGGAGCTACTTTTGTAAAGAAATCTGAATTTTCTTTACAAAGTATGGCTTGGGACCTTATCCCTTTACCTTATGCCGAGGACTTGGAGACCAAATCCATCCTTAAGCAACTTCCGCCTGCCCATGCTGCATTGGCAGAGCTGAAAGGGATTGTCCAATCCATTCCCAATCAGATTATCTTACTCAATACCTTGGGGATTCAGGAAGCGAAGGACAGCTCATCTATCGAAAACATTATTACCACACATGATGACTTGTACAAAGCCAATCTGGACTTTGAGGTGAGTACCTCTCCTGATGTCAAAGAGGTTCAAAACTATGTGTCGGCCATGAAGCGGGGATTTGAGTTGGTACAAGCTCAGGGTTTGCTTACCAATCAGACAATTCTAAAGATTCAAGAGACCTTGGAAGGGAATTCTGCCGGTTTCCGAAAGCTCCCCGGAACAGCTCTAAAAAATGCCCAAACCGGAGAAACAGTCTACCTTCCTCCACAGGATCCCAATGAAATTCTCAGCCTAATGGCTAATTTAGAACAGTTTATCAACGAGTCAGAGCTTTGCGATTATGATCCACTTGTGAAAATGGCCATTATCCACTTTCAGTTCGAGAGCATCCATCCTTTTTACGACGGAAATGGCCGGACAGGTCGAATCATAAATATCCTTTATTTGATTTTGACTGGATTGCAAAAACTTCCTATCCTCTACCTCAGTAGCCATATGATCCGAAACAAGCCCGATTATTATCGATTGCTCCAAGGAGTCCGCGAAAATGGAGACTGGGAAAACTGGATCAGCTACATGATCCGAGGCGTGGAAAATACCGCAAAAGAGACCATCGTCTTGATCGAGGACCTAAAAATACTGATGGCAGAGATGAAAAATCAGCTGAGGGATAACTACAAGTTTTACTCCCAAGAACTCCTAAACAATCTCTTTACTCATCCCTATACCAAAATTGAGTTTGTGGTACGTGATCTCGGAGTCTCCCGAATTACGGCAGCAAACTATCTAAATCAATTGGCTACAGATGGAATGCTTAGAAAGGAAAGGCTGGGTACCGGCAATTACTATGTGAATGAAAAGCTTTTCGCGCTTTTGAGTTCACGATAAAATAAAAACTGACAGATATCACGGATATGCACAGACACTCTTCTTTTGTGTTATCTGTGAGAAAATTTATATCCTCGATAATAGGATCAATCTCTATCCATTTTGAACTAACCTGAACTAAGTTTTGCATTTGTTTCACCACTCCACCAAGCATAAAAACAAAGGATATCTCCTTGCCGGGTCTATTTTGATCCTCATGGGAATGGTTGTTTTTATAGTTCCATTTTTTCATGAAGTGGAGACCGATCCCAGTAAAATAGTACTAGTCGGAGGAATACCTTTCCTCTCAGGAATTGTATTGATTTCAACTTATTCAGGGACGACTATTGATTTTGAGAAAAAACAACTAAAAAAATACCAAAGCATTCTTTGGTTTAAGCTTGGAAAATGGGAAAATCTTCCCAGAATAGAAACTGCTGAATTGGTTCATTACACATATCAATCTCGAAATACACCAAACGGAATCAGCCCTACTATTTCAGCTGAAATAACTACCTACAAATGTGTAATTAAGCTAGAAGGAAAAAAACTGCAGGTATTTGATTACGCCAATGAGAAAGACGCAATTCGAGCATTAGCCCAAATCCAAGAAGGTCTTCGCTTGTAAAATAGCTCACAGATGAAAAGAGTATTTTTTATCTGTGAACATCTGCGCTATCTGTGAGAAATAATAGTAGGTTTTGTTTAAATAGAGTTTCTCAAGGATTTCGGGAAAAGGCTCACAGATGACAAGGATATCCACAGATTCTTTCCATCTGTGCTAATCTGGGCCATCTGTGAGAAATAATTAAAACTTCATCCTCAATCCCAGCAAGAAATTTGTCCCAGCCTGAGGGTAGTAAAAATTCTCAGTGATTAGCTCCCGTCCAGAACTCTCCCCCGGAACAAAGTAGCTAAAAGTATAGCCATTGGGTTCGTAGAGCTCATTGAAGATATTGTTGATCAGCAGGTTTACTTCCAGACCTTTGAAGAATCTTGGCGTAGCGGCATAGCTAATTCTTAAATCATTGGTAAAGAATGCATCCAAGGATCTTTCTTCATTGGCGGTATTATCCAAATACTGTCGGCCTACATATTTACTCAACCAGTTCAGGGAAAGGTTTTTTACAGGTTTAAACTCAATAATCGCTGATCCTACCACATTTGGAGAAAAGGCTATATCAGTATTGGTGTATTTAAAGCTTTCCTGCTGGAAATCCTCAGTACTGTAGTCATCAATGTATTCAGTAAACTCTCTGATTTTATTTTGGCTGAAGGCGATATTTCCTCCCAGAGTCCAAGTATTTGAAAGTCGATAAGCTCCATCCAATTCAATCCCGGCGCGGTAGGAGGAAGCGACATTTTCTCGGATATAGGCCCCGACATCATTGATTTGTCCGGTAAGAATCAATTGATCCTTATAGTCCATGAAATAGAAATTAGCATTGTAAGTGAAATTTCCGGACTTAGCTCTCAAGCCTGCCTCAATATTATTCAAGCGCTCAGGTCGTGGAACTTCGGTAATCGGATTGTCGGTGAAATCAGATCGGGTGGGCTCCCGATTAGCCACCGCATAGCTTGCATACCAAGTTCTGTTTCCTTTCTCGTAAGAAAAGCCAAACTTGGGATTGAAGAAGGTATAATTTTCTGAACCATCCACAATTCTCCGATCATCATTTACCCCAAAAAAGGTATAGCTGATCCCTCGGAGCTGAAGATCTCCAAACAGGTTGAATCCTGGACTGACTTCATAAGTAGCTTTGGCGTAAATATTTCGATCATCTTTGACTGCATTGTTATCATAATATCGGTCTCGGATATTAGTAGCACCGGCAATTCTCGCCCAAATGATTTCTCCAAAATGATCTCCATCATAACGATTGGCTCCCCCTCCAAAAATGAAATCCAATTTTCCATCAGTTGAGATATAGTTGGCTGAGGCCACCACTCCATAGAAATCATTATCCAACCAACGTCTTCGGATAATATCTGTACTTTCTATGGTTTCATTTCCAATGATTACCGGATCTAGGCCATAGCTTTCAAAATCGTCATCTTCTCGGAATTGCTCGTAATACCCTCTTCCATAGGTGTAATGAAGGGATAAATTCGTCTTCCAGTTTGATCCCAATTTCCCGGTATACAGCAACTGGTAATGATCTTGCTGGTAATTATCCGTTTCGTTGTCGTAGGTATAGTAGTTCCAGGTACGATCGTTTTCTAATTTTTCCTCAGGCAATCCCCACCAGCTTTGATAGGTTTGTTCTTTTCCGGAGAAAGTAACCAATTTGACCACATGCTTTTCCCCATAGTATCCGGCTGAAACAAACCAGCTTTTCAAATCTGAAAAAGCCCGATCCACATAGCCGTCAGAGGTAATCGAGGAAAGTCGGGCATCCACTGCAAATCGATTATTTAATAAACCGGTTCCGGCTTTGACAGTATTTCTCCAGGTATTAAAAGAGCCAAAACCATTATCTAATTCCGCATAGGCTTCATCTCTTCGGGTATCGGTTTGAAAATTTAGGCTAGCTCCGAAAGTGGCTGCTCCATTGGTGGAAGTGCCCACACCTCTTTGGATCTGGATATTTTCCACCGAACTCGCAAAATCAGGCATATTCACCCAAAAAACTCCATGTGACTCGGCGTCATTGAGGGGAATCCCATTTACGGTAACATTGATTCGGGTTTGGTCTGTACCTCGGATTCGTAGTCCAGTATAGCCCACTCCTGCTCCTGCATCCGAATGGGTCACCACGGAAGGTGTGAAATTGAGCAAGATGGGAATATCCTGACCGAGGTTTCGCTTGGCAATTTCTTCCTTGGTGATAGTATGGAATGTAGTAGGTGTACTCCCCGATGCTCTTGTAGCAGAGACAATAAATTCCTCTGTTAGGAATTCCCTACTGACCATTTGAATGAGCAATTCACCGGAAAAAGGAAGTGTTATTTTCCTCTGAACAGGTTCAAAACCCAAATAGGAAACTCTTAATTCGACTTCCCCTTCTGGCAATTTATTCAGGGAAAATACTCCATTGAGATCGGTCACCGATCCTCTTCCCAGTTTTTCCGTCCAAACAGACGCTCCTACCAATACCTCTCCGGTTTTGGCATCAACAACCTTTCCGGTAAGACTTCCTTGAGCCCAAACAGAAAGAATGGCAAAGTAAAAGACTAAGCCAAGTGTAATTTTTTTCATGGTACTTTTCCCTTTCGGGTGTTTGAGTTAAACATTGGAAAACCTAGGGGAGGTATTCCTTGATTGTTTACCCTTTTCCGCAGAACAAAATTCACAGCAAACCAGAAGGGTACCACTTCGGCTACTTTCAATTGAATTTACTCTGCTTTCTCATTTCCCTTCGCCGGCATTACCCGGATCAGGTCGTATGGGTATGATCTCAGCCCGTTATATTAAGGCACCCCTTATGATCTGGAAACAAAGGTACTGGCGAAAAGTTTTTTTCCAAGCCCCTCTGATCAATTCATTTTGGTTAAATTCAAATTCTGACTCTCAAAACAACCTAATTATGCTCCTTTACAAATTACTTTCGGGTACACTTTTGACCACCTCCTCTGAATATTTACTTGGCCCAGAACTGGACTGGGATCAACTTTTGGGACGGGAGAATTTGCCCAAATTACTTCTTTCAGAAGCAGCCAAATGGGAAAAAATCTCGGAAGAAAAGTCAAAGGAATTGATTGGTGAAGGCCTTTTGGCACCCATGGGAAATCAAGAAATCTGGGCAGCGGGAGTTACATATTACCGAAGTCGAACTGCTAGAATGGAAGAATCAAAAGATGCTGGAGGAGCAGATTTCTATGATAAAGTTTATGCAGCAGATCGGCCCGAATTATTTTTTAAAGCAACTGCGAGCCGAGTTTCCAATCCCGGGGAAACTGTAAACATTCGAAAAGATTCGACTTGGGATGTACCTGAGCCAGAACTTACCCTTTTGATTTCTCCTTCAGGAAAAGTTCAGGGATTCACTGTGGGTAATGACATGAGCAGTAGAAGTATTGAGGGAGAAAATCCGCTTTATCTTCCTCAAGCGAAGGTCTATCAAGGCTGCGCGGCCATCGGGCCATGCATTTTGATTCAGGAAGAAATGCTTCCCGACACCAACAAAATCAATCTGGAAATCCTGAGGAGTGGAAAAGCGGAAGCTAGCGGTGAAACTACCTTGGCTCAGATGAAAAGAAAGCCACAAGAACTTGCCAATTGGCTTTTCCGGGCAAATACATTTCCTATCGGATGCTTCATGATGACTGGTACCGGGATTGTCCCGGATAATTTCACCCTTCAAAAAGGAGATGTGGTAAAAATAACAATCGAAGGAATCGGCACCCTAGAAAATAAGGTAGGACTAACCTGAAAAACCCATGGCCTTCGACCCTTACCAGTTGGAAAGAATCTCTCAGGTTTTAAAAGCCAGAAAAGTTCCTTTTTCTGCCAAGGCAATGATGGGAGGACAAGTAGTGCTGGTCGATGAGAAAATGCTTTTGGGCTTAGATCAGGATAAAAACACCAAAGAGAATAGGTTGATGGCAAGAATTGGAGAAGATGCTTTCGAAGAAGCAATCAAAAAGCCAGGCTGTCGCTTAATAGACTTTACAGGTAGACCCATGAAAGGCTTTGTCTACGTGTATCCAGATGGATTTGACTTGGATAAAGATTTAGAATATTGGATTGATTTAGCTTTGGCCTTTAACCCAAAGGCCAAAAAAAGTAAAAAATGAGTACGCTTTTTTTCCAAAAATCCCTTCGATTTCCCAATTATCCCCAGGGCTATCACTTGATTACCCAAGCTGTTGAAAATGCCATTCCGGAAATCCGGGAAATTCAAATTGGTTTTTTGCAGGTATTTCTCCAGCATACTTCTGCTGGACTTTGCATCAATGAAAATGCCGACCCAACCGTCCGAAAGGATTTCCAAACCTTTGTGAATGAATTGATTCCAGAAAGTTATCCACGCTTTGTGCACAATTATGAAGGCCCGGATGATATGCCTGCACACATTAAAAGCACTTTATTCGGTACAAGCCTTCAAATTCCCATTTCCGGTGGAAAACTTGCCTTAGGAATTTGGCAGGGAATTTACCTCTGCGAATTCAGGTATCACGGGGGCGGTAGAAACTTAGTCCTCACCGCTTTTGGTACTAAATAGGGAGTAAAAAATAGCTCAGTGCCATTGATAAAAATCCCTTTTGGCAAGGAGTCTAGTGGTTTACTTTTGTGCTAACGACCTTACATGAAAATTTTCCGACACCTTTCTTTTGCATTGGGTTTACTATTGCCTCTTTTCACACTTGGGCAATCAGGTAATCAAGATAATGCCTTTGCTTTTAAGCTTAAGGAGCCGATCCAGTTGGACGGTATTTTGGATGAAGCCATCTGGACCGATCCGGAAGGCTGGAATGGAGACTTCATGCAATATTTTCCTTCCGATACTTCCAAAGCCCGAGTCAATACCCGAGTTAAAGTCGCTTTTGACGAAAACAATCTCTACTTGGCGGCAATCATGGAAAATAATGGGCCAAGGAAATATGTTTCCACCTCATTGAGACGGGATTATCGGGGTGAGCAAAATGACGGAATAAGCTTTGTTTTTGATACGTTTAATGATAAAACGAACGCCTTTCAATTTGGAGTCAATCCTTACGGAGTACAAAGAGAGGCTCTTTTGGCGAATGGTGGCTCCAGATCAGAAGACTTAAATCTTGCTTGGGATAATAAATGGTATTCCGAGGCAAAAATCTTTGAAAATCACTGGCAAGTAGAAGTAATAATTCCTCTTTCAACCCTACGTTTCAGCGAGGGGGCTCAAAACTGGAATGTCAACTTCTACAGAATCGATAGCCATGAAGGCGAAAGATCAACATGGGTTCCGATTCCACGAAATTTCCCAATCATCAGCACTGCTTTTTTGAAAAAACTGATTTTCGAAGAGCCTCTGAAGAAAAATTCAGCGAACATTTCCATCATTCCTTATACAGCAGCGAGAACTTCCAAGAATTTTCTGGAAGGGACTTCCGAACCCTTGACTCCTGCTTTTGGAGGAGATGCCAAAGTGGGGATTGGACCTGCAATGAACTTGGATTTAACATTCAATCCAGATTTTTCCCAGGTAGAAGTAGATCAGCAGGTTACCAATTTAGACCGGTTTGAGATTTTCTTTCCAGAGCGCCGCCAATTCTTTTTGGAGAATGGAGACTTGTTTGAAAGTTTCGGCCACCCTAGAGCCAGACCTTTCTTCTCCCGGAGAATCGGGGTAGACAGAGATTCAGCCACCGGACAAAATATCCAAAGCAAAATCCTCTATGGAGCCCGGGTCAGCGGAAAAATCAATGAAAACTGGAGACTTGGGGCCATGAATATGCAGACAGCAACAGATGAAGATGCTGGTGTAGTTGGTAAAAACTTCAGTGTTTTTGCCTTGCAGAAAAAGCTTTTTACCCGATCCAATATCGGTTTAATATTTGTTGATAGGGAATCCTTGGCTTTGGATGAATACAGTCAGGTTTTCAATCCTACCGCCTATAACCGTTTGGTAGGAATGGATTATAACCTTAATTCTGCTGACGGAAAATGGACTGGAAAGGTATTCTATCACAGAACATTTGAACACGAAAGAAAAGAAGCTCCTTATGCCTTCAATGCCTATGTGCTTTATTCGGATATTCATTGGAGATGGAGCTTTAGCTTTCAGGACATCGGACCCGATTTCAATCCTGTAGTTGGATTTGTACCCCGGGTAAACTACCGAAGAATCAATCCTGACGTGTCCTATTCTTTCTATCCAAAAGGCAGTAAAATCAACCGACACGGTCCAAAAATTGAATTAGAGCGATTCTGGAATGAGGAAATCGGACAAACCGACCGTGATATAAATTTGGGTTATTTGGTGAGATTTAATTCCTTTTCAGAATTGGAATTCACCCAAAGGAACAGATACATTTATCTTTTCAGAGATTTTGATCCAACTCGAACTGGGGGAGAGCCTCTTCTTGCCGGGACAGATTATTATAACCAGACTTTCCAAATCCAGTACAAAAGCAACCCTAGAAAGATCTTCAACATAGACTTGGATTTTGAAGCGGGTGAGTACTATACTGGGAATTTTGCGAGGATCACGAGTCAAATGGGAATCCGAATGGGATACATCGCAAACATCTCGATGAATTTCAACTACGCCAGAATCCGTCTTCCCGAACCACAAAGTGATGCAGATTTGGTGCTTGTTGGGCCAAGAATTGACCTGACCTTTTCCAAAAAAGTATTCTGGACCACTTTCATCCAGTACAATAACCAAATCGACAACCTGAACATCAATACCCGTCTTCAGTGGAGATATGCTCCGGTTTCTGACTTCTTCCTAGTCTATACCGACAACTATTTCCCGGGAGATTTTATGCCGAAACAAAGGTCATTGGTATTGAAACTCAATTATTGGCTGAATTTATAAAGAATAAAACCTTTCGGGTTTTGATGACCTGGAAGGTTTAGATTTTTTTATTTGGATGCTTCCACTCTTACTTTTTTTCCTGTCATCAAAATCCTTCTATACCCATTCTGAGTATCTGAGCTGACCTCTTTTCCCAAAACTTTTACTTTGTCAAAAGTCTCAGGGATTTCGATCGAAATTCCCCATTTACTTTCAGTTTGTTCTACCTCAATAGCAAGAACTCCTGACTTATCCACATATCTAAGGGTGATTTGGTTGTCTCCGATCATGACATTTTCTATGCTGGCCTCTTCCCATCCAGAAGGCATTTGAGGTCGGACATAAATGACTTTATTTCCTGCATCAGGTTGTATTCCAAAAAACTGAGTGATGATCGGAACAGCAAAACTGTACATATTCCAAGCTTGGGTAAACATCCCATAATCTGGAGAAACCTCATAAATGGATCCCGGAAGGGAAAATCCAAAACTCCTGGTCATTCGCTTCAGGTAATCCAAAGCACCATCCGGATTTCCGTAATTATTTTCTCCAATAGCTGAAACTCCAGTCGGCAGAGTCATAACTGCTCCCGTATAGGAAAAGACTTTACTTCCTGAAAAAGAACCATCCGCATTCTCTGAACTTTCATCCCGGTCAATTCCTGTGACAAATGTGCCAAATGGATTCGTGTACTTTTTGGCCGTAGCCAAAGCAATTTTAGCCTTTTCAGGATCAGCAATTCCCGTTTCCATAGGGGTGTTTACTACCCAATTATGATATAGGACGAATCCTTGCTTCTGGTCCTTTGGCAATGTGGATAACTTTGCTTTGGTCGCCTTTAATTCATCCACGGCCCAAGGTTTTTTTAAGGTATCGGCACGAATAATCGCACCATCAATTAAGTGTAGCGCTTCCTCAGCAGTGCCGATAAAATCCGCATAGGACCCAAACTCCTCCACCCAAAAGTCTGAATTGATTTTGGTGGCCAGAGCATCTGCCGATTGTTGATAACTTTTCGAAAGCTCTGTTTTTCCCAGAATTTCGGCCATTTTAGCTGCATCTGAAAAGGCCTTTTGGCTATAAACTGCCACATCAATCATTTCGGATTGGAGTCCATGGATTTCCATCATTCCGTACCCATCTGCCAAAAGATTGCCGTCTTTATCATTTTCCCGAAGAAGCCAATCCAATCCTTTTTCTATAGATGGAAAATATTTTTCCAACAATTCCCGATCCCCCGTCCATTTGTAAACCTCCCAAATAGTAGAAGCCCATTGGGGAGTCTCGTTAATATTTCCTGGATTAAACACTGCCCCATTGGTACTCACTTCGTGGACAATTCTTCCATTTCCATTTTCTTTTTCAGATAGGTCATGAATCAACTGCAAGGTCGAATACACCAAATCCTTTCTTCCAGTGGTAATCAATCCTTGAATAGTATACTCGCTATCCACCCCAAAAAACCAAGGGTAATCCTGAAGCCCTGCTCCAAATCCTCTTCCCATACCAGGAACATCTCGGACCAACCAATCATTATTGAATTTTATCCATTCAAAAGCTTGCTGCAATTCTGGATCAGGAATCGTCACTTTACTTAATTCTTCAAGCTTTTGGTAACGGTTCCTTTTGGAATTCCAATCGGCAAACAGATTCATCCTTAAGTCCACCAATGTTTCCAAGGCCTTTAACTCGCTTTCAGAAGAACCAGCAATGAATACTGGAATAATTTCTTCCTGATTAGGCTTGAGGTTTATTTCTAAATCAAAAGCTGAAGCCACACCCTTTCCTTTAGGATTAAACTCGCAGTTAATCTGGGTAGAAGGATTTATCTCAAGCCCTTCCTTAGTTCCCCAGACCGCATACCAGGAATTTCCTTGATCTTTAGCAGTAAATGTATTGGTCAGCTCATCAAAGGAAACTTCATCCGGATTATCTATCATTTCTGTTCGCTCTCCAAGCCAAACAGGCATCAAATCCACCAAGGCATTGAATTGAAATTGGAAGGATTTGGAAGAGTTGTCCACATTTTTAAACCGAAACAAAATGACCATTCCCTCTTTTCCATCCGGAACAAATTGGAGTCTTTGAACTTCTATTCCGGCATCTTGAAGTTGAAAATCATGCACATTCGTAAATGGATAATTGGTAAAAGAAGTAGCCTGGTCCAAACAATAACTTTTTTCGTCCAAATCAACCGAAGCTGTAAACCCATCCATCAATTTGATAGGATGAAGCCAAATTCCACCCATTTCACCTTCAACATGCCATCCCAAATCAGGGAAAGAACCATTTTGGTGACCAATCAAATAAACCCGATCCCCTGCGGCAACAAAAGGTGAATTAAGGTATTGTGGTTTTCCTTTGAGGCTTTTTAACTGGCGGAGTTCTTCAAAAATTTCTTGTTCGGGAGTCAAGGCTGATTGGCAGGAAGCCAAAGCCAGAATAATTCCCAAAAACCAAAATGTACTTTTCATGAGAGCGAGTTTTCTGGGAAAAGATACTAGGATTCCATAAAAATCAAGGAATCGAAAATTCTGTTTCCGAAAATTTCAGCGGAAAATGGATTCAAAGAAGCTTTTCTGAACAATTTTAAAACTTAAGCAAACACTTTTCTTCAACACCCTGTTGCCCAATTATGAAGTACAAGAGGATAGTGGTGTGGTTTAGAAATGACCTTCGCGTCTCGGACAACGAAACGCTAAGTAAGGCAATTCAACAAAGCCAGAAAATTATTCCTTTGTATTGCTTTGATCCAAGAATGTTTGAAAAAACAGAATTGGGTTTCCCAAAGACAGGAAATTTCCGAGCCAAATTTCTTCTGGAATCCCTGGAAAACCTAAGAAGCTCTTTGAAAAAGCTTGGAGGAGACTTGGTGATTTTAAAAGGGAAACCAGAGGAGGTTATTCCTGAATTCTCGGAGAAAGTAGGAGCTAAAGCCATATTCTATTCTCAGGAAGTTACCTCTGAAGAAAAAAATGTGGAAAAGTCCCTAGAGAAAGAGGCATTCCGCAAGGGGATAGAGGTAGAAAGTCATTGGCAAAGTACGCTTTACCACTTGGAAGATCTCCCTTTTCCAGTCAAACAAACCCCTGAAGTATTTACCCAATTCAGGAAAGAAGTTGAAAAATTATCTCGAGTAAGAAGTACCTATCCGACCCCTAAAAAGGTCAAATTTCCGAGTGAGGATTTGATTCCTGAAAAAGGGGAATTACCTACTCTAAACTCATTGGGACTGGAAGACCCCAAGCAGGATTCAAGATCATGGTTGGTGTTGAAAGGTGGAGAAGAGTCTGCGTTTGGGCGACTCCAGTCCTATTTTTGGGAAAAAGACTGCCTAAAATCCTACAAGAAAACCCGTAATGGTTTATTGGGAATGGATTACAGTACCAAGTTTTCTTCCTGGCTTTCGTTAGGCTGCATTTCTCCAAGAAGCATTTTTGAGGAAGTCAAAAAATACGAAAAGCAAAGAACCAAAAATGACAGTACCTATTGGGTCATTTTCGAATTAGTCTGGAGAGATTACTTCCGGTTCATCGCCAAAAAACACGGTGATAAAATCTTTCAATTAACAGGCATCAAAAATCAAGAGGACTCCTGGAGTAGAGATAGAGATCAATTTGATCTCTGGGTAGAAGGGGAGACAGGAGTCCCTTTTGTTGATGCCAATATGCGTGAATTGAAGAATACTGGATTCATGTCAAATCGGGGAAGACAGATTGTCGCTAGCTTCCTGATCAATGATTTGGGAATCGATTGGACCTGGGGAGCCAGCTATTTTGAAAGTCTTTTGATAGACTATGACGTTTGCTCCAATTGGGGGAACTGGATGTATGTGGGTGGAGTAGGGAATGATCCAAGAGAAAATCGACATTTCAATATACTCAGGCAAGCCAAAAACTACGATCCCAAAGGAGAATTTGTAAGACACTGGGTTACTGAAATTCAAAGCATTACAGGATTTGATATTCACCAACCTTGGGACTTATCCACATCCCAATTACGGGCAGTAAAGATTCAACTTGGACATACTTATCCACAACCTATGGTAGATTCCATTAGGAAAATGGAAGTCTGAGTTTAGTATTCAAACTTGAATTTTTTCAAATCCGGAGGAAGTGCTTTCTTCCTTTTTAATTCCCTTTGGTAAAGATAATCCCCCAATTCCGAAAAGAAGGGCAAGCCGATTTCATCGTATTCGTATTTATCGTCATTTAGGATTTGGTCCTCATTGACATAAATAATGGCCGAAACCAGAAACTCAACTCCTGATTCAAAATCAACAAAATAGGACCCATCAATCAGATAACCGTAAGACCATCCTGTTTTATTGAAAATCCTGAATTTGGATGGTATTGAACTCTTATCTGTTCCAAATTTGAAAAACTTGGAATAGCTATCGTAATATTCTGTAGTGTCATATATAGGGAAATCACTTTCCCTTGGGAGCATGCTCATGTATTTTAACGCGAAAGCCCTATGTTCTTCATTAAGCTGAAATCTTTCCCCTTCCAAGAAAGCTTCAGGGAAAACTAATCGCTTCACTACTCCATGAAGGTCAGAAAGCGCAAATTTATTCTTGTTGGAGAAATCCATGGGGGATTGAATCAAGGAATCCCCTTGGTAATAGGCCTTTCCAATTTTCGGATTTCCGGGAACCACATAGAGGCTATCAGATTGCCTTGCAGGCAGCTCCAGAATAATTTTTCCGGACTTATCCACAAATCGGATTGGATTGAACTGCCTGTTTTCTTCTGGAGAAAGTGGAAAACTCAAGCGCTGCATGATCATCGTATGATCAAGACCCTTCTCTTTCAATTTTCGATTGATATAATCCATTCCCATCAATTCATACAAGCGATTGGAAGCATCGTTATCCGAAACCAAGAGGATCTTTTTGATGTAATGGGCGATACTGGGCAGGCCAGTTGCGGATGAACTATCTGTTAATGCAGGAATTTGGCTGATCCTTGCAGAATCAGTCAACATGATGGTTTCCAGATTTAAACCTTCGATATTTTGCTCCTCAAGCCATTCCATGGCCAACAAAGCGATAGGAAGTTTTACTGTGGATGCCGGATAGAAATAATGATTATCATCCAGATTGAAGGAATAATCCGTGAAAAGAGGAACTCCATGTTCATTCCTGTCTATCTGAGAATAAAGAATTTGCACCTGATATTTTGAAGAATCGACAAGGACCTTATTCAGTGTCGGATAAGCTTCTAAATCTTCATAAAAGACCCTAGGTTCTTTCTGAGAACATGCACTTATCCACAATGCAAATCCTAGGAATACTAGACTAAAATATTTCATATTAATGAAGTGATTTTATTACTGACAAAAGAGAAAAGACATCTTCCTTTTCATGAAATCCAGAGATTACAATCCTATTGACCTTTGGGCTTTGGGCGGTTGGATAAGAAAAAGAGGAAGTTATAAAGCCTAAATTTTCCAATCGATCTGTCCAGGTTTCATCCTGATAGATAAATGCCGGGAATTCCGGAACACCAGAAATTGTGGATAACTCTTCCGTTTCATCAAAGAACAAGCGGCATAGTTCTTTTAATTTTTGAAACTGGGCACTGTGCAGATCTTGGGTATCCAAGAAAGTTTGAAGATTTGCTGGAGAACCAGGAGAAGCCCCGATAAAAATGGCTTGGGATTTTATTCCTTCGATTGTTTTTTCATTTCCAAGAATAATTCCCGCTGGCATCCCCAAACCTTTTCCCAAGGATCCTGAAACCATCAAATTATAAGAAGGGCTGGAATGCTTTTTATAAGTCCCAAACACACTTTCTCCCAATACCCCAAAAGCATGACTATCATCAATCAAGAGCGTGACCTCATGTTTTTTGGCTATCTCAGCAATCCAGTTGTATTCATGAATTTGAGCTTTGAGAGGATCAACAGCATTTCCTAAAATAAAAATCCTTTGGGAGGAAAGTCTATCAGATAACTCCAAACACTTCTTTTTCCATTGTGTAAAATTAAATTGAATATCAGGTTTGATATTCAAAGGTAATATCGCTGCATGGGTATCAGGTGCAATCCAACATTGATCAGCATTTGGGTATAGCCATTGCCAGGCTGCAATTCCAGCCAAGTACCCTGAACTAACTACCGCCCCAGAAGCTGCTCCTGCCTGATTTGCAAAAAACTCCTCAAACTCAAGGAAAACACTCAATCGAACGTTATTCGCCCGACTGAGGCCATGATTACTTCCCCAGCGTTGTATATTTTTAAGTAAAACCTCCTCATATTCTTTTCTTTGACCAATTCCCAAATAGGAAGTACCAGAGAAAAAGTAATATGACTTTCCCTGAATCTGGACTATCCTATCCAGCTTTTGATCTAAGTGAAAAGGTTTCAAGTCTTCGATTATTTCGCAAAAATCTGAGAAGGATCTTGGAATGATTTAAATTCCAAGGCATTTCCACATGGATCTAGGAAAAACATGGTAGCCTGCTCACCTACCTCGCCTTTGAAACGGATGTAGGGCTCAATTACGAATTGAATTCCATGATCCTTAAGCTTATCAGCCAAATTATGCCATTCTTCCCATCCTAGAATTGCGCCAAAATGCCTTACGGGTACATTTTTTCCATCTACCTCATTGGTTTTGGCATTTGCCAATTCTTCAGGCTTGATATGTGCAGATAGCTGGTGACCAAAAAAGTTGAAATCTATCCACTTGTCAGTACTTCTACCAATGTCGCAGCCTAATAAATCCCCGTAAAACTTTCTGGTTTCCTCAATGTCACGAATAGGAAAGGCAAGGTGAAAAGGTTTGAATTCGCTCATAATGATTAATTTCGTTGATAGGTATAGGTGATTTTTCCTCCTAAAGATATGGCAAAAAACAAAAAAGTTTCATTGGTTTTGAGCAGTGGTGGAGCGAGAGGTTTAGCTCATGTTGGTGTGATCGAGGAGTTGGAAAAAAGAGGATATGAAATTGAGGAGATAGCCGGTTGCTCGGCAGGGGCTTTGGTTGGAGGTATGTTTGCCGCAGGCAAAATGCCTGAATTCAAAGATTGGATCTGTAATCTGGATCGAATCGATGTCTTTTCCCTGATGGACTTCACCTTTTCAAGCCGAGGGTTCATTAAAGGTGAAAAGGTCTACAATGCACTTAAAAAAGTGGTTCCTGACCGTCCTATTGAAGATTTGAGAATTCCTTTCTCTTGTAATGCTGTAGATTTTAAAAGCGGAAAGGAGTACATTTTTAGAAAAGGGTCGCTTTACTCAGCTATTAGGGCCTCTGGAAGCATTCCCAGTGTTTTTCAACCTGCTAGATATTTGGAGAGAGAATTTATCGACGGAGGAGTGGTAAATCCGGTTCCTATTTCCATGTTGGATAAGCAGGAAGAAAATTTATTGATTGTGGTGGACGTGAATGGACCGGAGGACTGCTTCATGGAACCTCCAAAAAAAGATGCAGAAGGCCATTCTTTTCTCAAACTACCCAAATGGCTGAAGGAATATCAAAAGAAAATGAGCCAGTTTTTCCCCGATGAAAGTCCAAAAGAAAAATCTAAATCCTATTCCTCTCTGGATTTAATAACTCGGTCATTTGATTTACTGCAGGACCGCTTTTGTGAACTTTTGGTAGAAAAACATCCAGTGGATATCCTGATCAAAATTTCAAGAAAACAGGCCGGAACTTTAGAGTTTCACCGATCGGCTGAGATGATAGAAATAGGTAGGCGGAAGGCAGTTGAAGCACTTAACCGACTTGAAGATGGAGATCAGTGAATTAAACCGGCTACTGGGAAATGTGGATATCTATCTTTTAGATCAGATTCTAAAAGGACGATTTTCCAAAGAAATGAAAATTCTAGATGCAGGCTGCGGTGAGGGAAGAAACTCGGTCTATTTCATTCAAAAAGGCTATCAGATCTTTGGCATAGATCCAAACGAGACAGCTATCCAATACTGCAGGTACATGTCCAAATCCTTAAATCCTGATTTTGATTCTCACAGATTTCAGTTTGGGAGAATGGAAGAAATTCCTTTTCACCAAGGGGCATTTGATGCAGTGATCTGTTCGGCCGTTTTACATTTTGCAAGCGATGTGGATAATTTCTTCCAAATGATCGGTGAAATTCATCGGGTCCTTAAACCCAAAGGGATATTCTGGTTTAGAATGTGTACTGCCTTTGGAGGAATCAATGATCAAATTCAAGAATTGGGGAAGGGAAGATTCCTTCTTCCTGACGGTTCGGAACGGTTTGTTCTTTTTCCTGATCAGCTAGAAAAACTGGAGACAATGGGATTTACCCATTTAGAAAATCCCAAGACGGTTCATTTGCCCAATCTTAGAGAAATGGGTGTATTTATCCTGGAGAAAAACTCATCTCATTAAATTTTGACCAAAAGCCCAAAGCCATGGAACTTCAATATGCTTTAGAACTTGTAGGAACCTTTGTTTTTGCCATTTCCGGAGCATTGGCAGTAAGGGAAAAAGAGCATGATTTATTTGGTGCGGGATTTACTGGATTTATCACAGCGATAGGCGGGGGAACACTAAGAGACATTTTGTTGGATAGTTATCCTTTGGTGTGGATTGGAGACATCCATTTCTTGTATGCCATTTTGCTTGGCGTGGTGGCTGCTTTCATATTTCCCAATTTACTGAGCCGCTTGAGGAAGACCTTTTTCCTTTTTGACACCTTGGGAATTGGATTTTTCACCGTATTGGGAGTAGAAAAGGCGCTAAGTCTAGGAGTACGACCTGAAATCGCTGCAATTATGGGAATGTTTTCTGCAGTGATGGGTGGAGTGATTCGGGACACACTGACGAATGATATCCCAATACTTTTCAGAAAAGAAATTTATGCTTCGGCTTGCTTGGCAGGAGCCGTGATTTATTTAGTTCTCAGTTATTTAGGCTTAGAAAGAAGCTACAATCTGCTTATTTCCATGAGCATAATTATTTCCATTCGATTAATTGCGATGAAATATAAATTGAGCTTACCACGCTTAGATTGAGATCTTTTTTTGGAAAAAACTTTCCAGAAACCTTGATTTTTAATAATATATCCAAGATAATTAATAGGTTCTTTTTTGGGTTTTGATAGATTTTATGATGACATTCGAAGTAACTAGTTACCCTTTATTCTTTTTTTTCTTTCCCCTTAAATGAGTTTAGACAAAGAATCAGTCAATTGGAAAGCCATTTTTAACCCCATGTCCTTGGTTTCGATCTTGCTTGGGGTGATCTGCGCTTCTATTGCGCTGGAAGCATTTATGCTTCCCAACAAATTCTTGGATGGTGGAGTGACAGGTATTGCTATTATCGTGAATCTGAACTATGATGTAAACCTGAACCTACTTTTGGTCTTGATCAATCTTCCTTTCTTTTTTGTAGCCTGGAAAAAAATCGGAAAGACTTTTACAGTTCAATCCGCTTTTTCAGTCTTTCTTCTTACTCTAGTCCTGCATTTTTTGGATGTCCCTGCAGTTACTGAAGACAAAGTTCTAATTGCCGTATTTGGAGGGGTTTTAATGGGTGTTGGAATTGGGTTAATTATCCGGGGAGGTGGCTTAATCGATGGCTTTGAGGTGATTACGGCTTTATTCCAAAAGAACTCTGCGCTATCTGCAAGCGAGATCACTATATTCTTAAATTCACTGATCATGTTATTTGCGGCATGGTTTTTCGGGATAGAAGCTGCGATGTATTCTATATTGACCTATTTCACTGCAATCAAAATGACTGATTATGTAGTGGAAGGATTTGAAGAGTACACCGCCTTGACGATTATTTCGAAAGAGGATGAAAAAGTAAAAGAGCTTATTGTGAAAGAATTTGGCAAAGCGATTTCAGTCTATAAAGGAGAAAGAGGCTATTTACCGGAGACGTTTCACATCCACCATCCATGCGACATCATCATGACTGTCGTGACTCGACTGGAGGTACATAGAATGAAATTAGCCATACAGCAAATAGACCCAAAAGCATTCTTTTATGTTCAAACGATCAAAGAAGTTAAGGGAGGTATTATCAAACAAATCGGAAGCAAACACAACTGATGGTTTTTGAAGAAATTCAACATATTGTCTATCGGGATATTCTGGAAAAACTTCCTTCCCACTTGACCTATCATAATTTGGAGCATACCAATTATGTATTGAGCCGTGCTATTTACTTAGCAGAAAAAACTGGAATAACAGCCAAGGAAATGGAGCTATTGAAATTAGCTGCTTTATTCCATGACACGGGATTTATCGATAACCCAAAAGACCATGAAGAGAAAGGCTGCAAAATTGCGGAGGGTTATTTAAGTAAGGACTATTCCAAAGAAGACTTGGAAAAGATTTATGGGATGATCATGGCTACCAAAATCCCACAAAGCCCTACAAATGATCTGGAAAACATTTTAGCTGATGCAGACCTAGAATATTTAGGAACGGACCTTTTTGAGCAAATCGGTGAAACACTTTTCATTGAATTAAAACATTTCAATCCAAATTTCACCGAAAGAGCCTGGGATGAACTACAATTGGTATTTATGGAAAAACACCATTACCATACCAAATATTGCCAAGTAAACCGAGAACCCAAGAAGCAGGAAAATTTGCTTAAGGTGAAAAAGAGATTAGGCCTGGACTAATCCTTAATAGCCTTAATTATTAAATCAAAGACAGTAATCGCTTCGATTTTTTGATCTAGATCTTCCCCCTTTGCAGACACAAAAATCGGTTTATCCAAGTCCGATTCCGGTATTCTTCCATGTGCCCCTTTGACTAAGGTTGCATCCAAAGGTATCACATCCATCAGGTAGCGAAAGCCTAGCTTTTTCTTGAGCACTTTCGCTCCGATTTTCAGAATCGGAATCTTGATAGCTGGATCGAGTACAAGCTCCACGGGATCATATCCAGGCTTTCGGTGGATATCAACACATCTCGCATAATCTGGCGCCTTGGAATCGTCTAACCAGAAATAATAGGTAAACCAGGAATCAGCATCGGCTATCACGACTAAATCTCCTGATCGTTCGTGATCAAGATGGTAGTCTTTTTTACCCTCTGCATCGAGGACTTTTTCCACACCTGGCGTTTTTTCCAATAAAGCTTTGACTTCAGCGAGTTTGGAGGGATCGTTGACATGGACATGAGCTACTTGGTGATCCGCCACTGCAAAGACGGCCGAAGTGCCCGCATCTAGGGTTTCCAAGCCTAGTTCATTTTTTACCTGAATCCAGCCTTTTTCCTTGAAAATTCGATTCAAATGAACAGGACGATTAACTGAAGTTATTCCATATTCAGAAAGTAGAATGACCTGAATTCCCCGATTCTCAAAAAAAGTGATCAGATCCTTGGCCAAGTCGTCTACTTCTCGAAGATCCTTGGAGATTTTGGAAAAATCGATTCCATATTTCTGCAGGTTATAATCCAGATGCGGAATGTAGATCAAGTTCAAGGTTGGCTGATACCATTCCTCCACCTTTTTTGCAGCCTCAGCAATCCATTTGCTGGATTCAATCGTGGTATTTGGCCCCCAAAAAGTGAAAAGGGGAAACTGGCCCAACTCAGATTGCAGGCGGTCCCGAAGTCCCATGGGTTGAGTATGGCAATCTGGGAGTTTACGTCCATCAGCAGGATAAAGAGGCCTAGGTGTAACCGCATAATCCGCCGTAGAATACATGTTGTACCACCAAAATAGATTGGCGACAGTAAAATCCGGATTTTCCTTTCTGAGGATATCCCAGATTTTTTCAGTCTGAACCAATTTATTGGATTGCCTCCAAAATTTGATCTCACATTCATCCTGGAAATACCAACCATTTCCCACGATTCCGTTTTCAGTTGGCCATTTTCCTGTCAAATAAACCGATTGAGCCGAGCAAGTCACTGCTGGTAAAACTGGCTCAACAATGGCTTTTTGCTTCGAATCAATCCACTGCTTCAAAAATGGAGTGTGCTCACCAATAACTCGGGAAGAAAGGGCCACAATATCTAGGACTACAGTTTTTTTCATGGTTTAAAATCATTCGGCGAAGCCAAATTAAATTATCTCTTAATTACGATTTTTGATTTATGATTTACGAGAGGCATGATGAATTCAACCCTAGTTTCCAAAGACTATCTACTTATAGGATTAGGCTTGAAGTTCAGTTTAAGGTCGTAAATCTGAATTCGTAAATTCTCTGATCTTCCTACTCATCCTTCATCTCACCAATCACCCATTGTAATTCCCTAGCGATAGAATCACCGATGGTCAGGTGCGTTTCTTCTGGGAGAACTTCCCAGGTATAGGTCTCCACTTCCAAATGTTGAGTTATTTCTGGATTGGATAAAATTTGTTTGAGTACAATCGAAATTTCTTCCTGGGTGGAGTTAAATGAACCGTAATTTTCCAAAAAGACAGGAACATGAAAATGGATTCTCCACTCTTGCTCTTTGGTTTTAGGTAAGTATTCCAAGGCTTGGGGAAGATCAGGATAGGAGTTTAATCCTTCTTTTGTCTTTCTGGCCACAACCTGGTGGAGGTACGTAGATTCTGCAAACTCCTCGAGTCTTTTGCTTAAGCTAAATCGCTCATTAGCAGAATCTGGAATCAAAACCTTTAACGCTGCCGAAATCTGAATTTTACCAACTTTGATTCCAGCGCTTTCAAACTTTGCAAAGGTGTCTTCTGGCTTTTCATAGACGATGGCAAAATGACAAACATCGTAACAAACCTGAAGATGCCTTTTGATTAAAATTTCAGCCTCTGATTCGCTCAAACTCAGTTTTTCTTGGAAAAACTTTTTCCCTTTTGGTACCAACCAGCTGGAAAAAAAGTCAAGCAATTCATCGGAATTTTCCAAAATTCCATCCGGCTCCGGCTCAATGTCCAAGTGCAAAAGTTTGCCTGCCTCTTTATGGATCCTAGCCAATTCCTCCACCACTTCCAAGAAATTAAGCGTAGCCTTTTCCAACGCATCTTGAAGCTTTGCTTCAGATTTAAACCAATGCCTATATGAAATCGGTGAAGTGGATATACCACCTTCCATTCCTTCAGGAAGGAGTTTTTCTAAAATTCTAAAACTGCGAAGGGTATAATTTTTTCTTTCCTCAGTTGTCCAATCTGGTGCATGAACCTTCTCTTTAACCTTAGTTCGGTGAAAGCCTCCGTAAGGAAAACAATTGAGCGTAAAGACGTATGCATTAGCTTTTTTAAGCCATTCCTGAAACTCCATCATCCGCTCTGGCTTTTCCAAAATCAAGGAAGCTTCATTGGATAGCCTTAATCCTATCCCAAATGGGCCTTTGAATTTCAGGCGATTTCTAACCTCTGGGATATAAATTTTGAGGTTTTGAAAAGTGGCATCCCAAGTCTCCCCAGGATGAATATTGCTGCAATAGCTAAGATGGAAATCTTGGATCTTCATAGAAAAAAATCAAGAATTGATCAACTGGGACTTTTCCTCCAAAGTACGAAGTAAATCCACAGATTTAAAGATCAGGTCAGATTCCATTTCATGGACCTCAATTCCTTTTCCCAATTCCTCCAAAAGCATTATCGTCAATTGACCTCCCAAATGCTCTTGGAATTCCTTCAAGCCTTGAATTAGATTTTCACCTTGCAACTCAGGAGCAAAAAGCTCAAAGCCCAAAGTTTTCATTACCTGAATGATTCTTTGGAAGTCCTGTTCGGAAATTCTATTTTGAAGGAAAGAATAAGCTGAATCTAGGGCAATACCAATGGCGACAGCCTCCCCATGCCGGATTCTGAAATTGCTCAATTTCTCCAGTTTATGGGCAGCCCAGTGACCAAAATCAAGCGGTCTTGATGAACCAAACTCGAAAGGATCTTTTCCTGCAATATGGTCCATATGCATTTTGGCCGAACGAATGATATGAATCTTCATCGGTTCCATTTCCCTTCTTGCCAAAGCGAGTGCATGCTCCTCCAACCATTCGAAAAAACTCAAATCTTTGATCAAAGCCACCTTGATGGCTTCAGCCAAACCAGCCCTCCAATCCCGGTCATCTAAGGTTTTTAGAAAATTGAAATCATTCAATACCGCAACGGGAGGCGTAAAAGTGCCGAGATAGTTCTTTTTGCCAAAGGCATTGATGCTATTTTTTACCCCAACAGCAGAATCGTTTTGAGATAATACTGTGGTGGGAATACGAATCAGTCTGATTCCCCTATGAGAAATGGCGGCAGCAAAACCTACCATATCCAATACCGCTCCTCCACCAATAGCGACTACATAAGAATGCCTGTCAATTCCATAGAGGTGAGTGGCTTCAACTATGCTTTGATAAATTTCCTCCTCATTTTTGCAGGCTTCCCCTCCAATAACAACTATTGGATCTGTCGCTAAGGAAAAGACATCATCGTTAGCTTTGGAGTAGGTTTTGATTTTTCCTATCAAATCGGGATGAGTATCCGCAACCCCGTTATCGATTACAAAAAGGACTTTTGGAACCCTATTTCCGCGAACAGAATCTACAAAAATGGAATTATTGGGATCGAATAGATCCTCTGTAAAAGCGACCGCATAGCGAAAAGGAACTGAAAAGGTCTGTTCGAGAATCGTATTCATAGGTTAAGGCAAGAGATTATTCGGGTTTTTCCACACCCTAAAGACAATTTTGGGGGGAAATTGGTTTAATTGTTTCTCAGGTTACAGCAAATTTTTTGGCTAACCAAAGAGAAATTGGAAGAAGAAGCAAAATAATGAATCCAATGGTCCAACCAGAGGACGCCGTAGCAAGGGAAGCATTTACAATGATTAGGGAAATAACTGCCGCCTTTACTGATTTGCCTATAAAGCACGGTTCTTGAGTTTGAATTGCCTTTACCAAGGGAGGAAAAATCATGTATCCCAACAAGGCCAAAAATGGCAAAACCTCCCAATTGCCAGGTTTCTCCAAATAAGAAAATAAACCGATCGCAAGGAAAATTGAGGCGTACATCGCTCCACCAAAAAATAAGGATTTTCGGTTTTTCCCATGAACTTCCCCTCGGCTTATCATGGTAATTGCAGAAACATAGATCAAAGGCAGAATTCCAATAATCCAGATTTTTTCCAAGACTTCGGGTGCCACACTAATTCCTAACAATAGATTCCCTGTTCGACATAGTCCCATATTGATGGGACCAAAAAAACGCTGATGCTTACCCCAATAATCATAAACTACGGCACAGACAGCAACCGCTATTGCCAGGATTCCTGAAATGGAATTGACTTGGAAGGCAGCAAAAATTCCAAAAAGCAATAATCCAGAAGCCATAACGGTTGCCAAGTTCTTCGAGGCTCTACCACTTGGAATTGGCCTTTCAGGCCTTTCAATGGCATCTAGCTCTGCATCAGCTATATCATTAAAGGCAACTCCTCCAGCATACAATCCAATTGTACTCAATGAAAGCCACAGAAGATTTTGCCAAAATGATTGGGATCCAAGCTCCAGGTCTGAAATCATAAAGGTCCAACCTCCGGCGATAGCAAAACCCGCCCAGATATCTGCGATCGCTGTGATCACATTGGCAGGACGGGTTAATTGCAGGTAAGCAAAGAGGGTGGAATTCTTCATAAATTAATTTTCCACCCGATCTGCTGGACCCTCGACTCTAGGCAATTGACCTCCACGAAGGACGGAGTTGCCTCCCAATTTCTTTGTTTGATCGATTGGCGGTGCTTTTAACCAATCATCTTCATGCATTTGCCCGCTTAAGCCAAAAACTGTTAGGGCATTTTGATAGGTAGTCAAGCGTACATGCTCTTCAGGAATTCCCATTTTTCGCATCAAATTGGCAGTTTTAGGAACAGCCAAAGGATCAGAAATTCCCCAATCTGCAGCAGAATTGACAATAATCCGTTCTGGGCCATATTGCTTGACGATTTCTACCATCCTCTCTGAACCCATTTTGGTATGTGGATAAATCGTAAAAGCAGCCCAAAACCCTCTATCTAAAACCTCCTTTACCGTTTCCTCATTGTTGTGATCCACAACCACCCAACCTGGATCCATGCCATGTTCTTCAGCAACATCCATGGATCGGGTAGTACCTCTTTTTTTATCTCTGTGTGGAGTGTGGATAAGTACTGGAAGGCTTACCTCTTTAGCTAACTCCAACTGAAGTCTATAAAATTTATCCTCTGCTTCTGTCTGGTCATCGTATCCAATTTCACCTATAGCTACAACACCTTCTTTTCCTACATAAAGCGGCAAAAGCTCCATCACTTGCTCTGCCAAGGCAATATTATTCGCCTCTTTGGAATTCAAGCCCATCGTACAATAATGCACGATACCAAACTGAGATGCTCGGAATCTTTCCCAGCCCACCAAGGTGCTAAAATAATCCTTGAATGATCCTACTTCGGTTCGAGGCTGACCCAACCAAAATGCAGGTTCAATGGTAGCTACAATCCCGGCTTTACGCATGGCCTCATAGTCATCGGTGGTACGGGAGACAAGATGAATATGTGGGTCGATATACATTTCCATGATAAGACAGTTAAGTATGAATTTTACAAATTAAGAATGAGGCTAGAAATCAGGCTTGCTTTTCCTGAAAATCCTTGCCGATTTTTTCCCAGGAAACTTCACCATATTCTATGGCTGAAACCAATTCAGGGAATGCTTTCAATATATCTTTCGCAGGTGAATAGCTCGACTGGTAAATTGCCAATACCCCGGCCTCAGCTTCCAATTGATCCTCCGAAAAGACGACCTTTTTCAGGTCTTCCAACATAGAATCACCAATAAATGGAACCACCAATCTCCAAAGTTCTGGCATAACTTTTCTCCCGGCAGCCCAACGCTCATGGGCAAAATCAGAGGCAATTTGGGCTAAGGCAGGATTTCTTCTTTGCTCAAGATTCTGAATCCTGTAAATCGGCCTCTGCATAAATATGGCTTTTAGAACCATTTGATTCCAATTTGCCTCAGGGAAATGGCTTGGAGGATAGGGATTATTCAGGGCGATAGCATCGAAGACAATCGTCATATTGGTTCTACATCCATCTATGGCTCTGGAAAGTAAGTCTTCTAAATAGGGCATCAGTGGAAGCGCTGCAAAAAGCGCTTGCAATTCATGCATTTCGGAAGTTTCAAATAGCTGATTAATCGATTTTAACCATATCTCTTTTTCAGGCTGAAAACTTAGCACCAATATCGTTCTGGCAGTTTGAAGCAAATCCCAATGACTCGGGTCAAAACCTTCAACCAATGCCTTTGCCCTAGCAATCTCTTGTTCACTTAAAGCAAGCGTATCCTTTTTAAAATATCTTGAAGCTTGAGAAAATGCCAGAAAAAACTTGTTGGGAATTCCTTCCTCGCGGATTTTTTCAGTTTGGCTTTTTAGCCAATCCAAGGATTTTCCTTCCGCCCTTGTTCCAAGAAGTTCAAGTAGAAAGGCAACTGATTCATTTTGGGTTTGCATTCTTGTCAATCGTTTCGAATGAATTCTAAAGTAAATCCAAATCTCTCATAAAAGCCAAGGGCATTTACCTCAGCGGAATCAAAAAAGAGGCTTTTATGATAAAAATCAGTACTGTGGTGTACTGGAATCAAAAATAGATGCTGTTTGTAACCTAGAGTTATTTGGATTGGGAAAATTACTTTCCACCAGCGGTTCGCAAAATTTTGAAACCCAATCTATTTTTAGGATCAAACTAAATCAATTATGAAAAAATTCTATTTCTATGGCTTAGCCTTGATGCTACTTCTGGTCGGAAAAGTCCAGGCGCAGAATCAGGTAATCGAAGCGATTATCAAGGAAGCAAACGAAAATTCTCAACTAGAAGTCCTTGCCCACGAATTAATGGATGGTGTCGGACCAAGATTGGTTGGCTCCCCTCAAATGCAAAAAGCACATGACTGGGCAGTGAAGCAGTATCAGACTTGGGGAATACCTGCAAGAAATGAAAAATGGGGTGAATGGAGAGGATGGGAAAGAGGAATCACCCACATCGACATGCTTGCTCCCTGGACCAAATCTTTGGCCGGAACTCAATTGGCATGGAGTCCTTCTTCACCTCAGGGTGGAGTAAAAGGGGAAGTAGTGATTATCCCAGATTTAGCTGATTCTGCTGCTTTTCAAAAATGGTTGCCAAGCGTAAAGGGAAAATACGTGATGATTTCAGCCCCTCAGCTGACTGGGAGACCAGATTACAACTGGGAAAAGTGGGCGACCAAAGAATCAATCGAAAAGATCAAAGCAGATCAAGCTAAGTTGGATGGAGACTGGAATAATAGACTGCAAAAAACAGGACTTAACAGAAGAGACTTGCCAATGGCTTTGGAAAAAGCAGGAGCTGTAGGGATAATTACTTCGTATTGGTCTAGAGCTTTCGGTGCCAATAAAATCTTTTCTGCCTCTACCAAACAAGTCCCAACAGTTGATCTTTCTTTGGAAGATTACGGCATGCTGTTCAGGCTGGCAGAGAGTGGAAAAAAACCACAAATCCATCTCAACGCACAATCCAAAGAAACTGGCGTACAGCCAACTTTCAATACAATCGCTGAAATCAAAGGCTCTGAAAAACCGGATGAGTATGTCATGCTATCAGCCCACTTTGACTCTTGGGATGGTGGAACTGGCGCTACCGATAACGGAACTGGAACCATCTTGATGATGGAAGTGATGAGAATTTTGAAAAAAGTGTATCCTAATCCAAAGCGAACCATCTTGGTGGGTCATTGGGGATCAGAGGAGCAAGGCCTTAATGGATCTCGAGCCTTTGTAGAAGACCATCCAGAAATGATGAATAAAATTCAGGTTCTTTTTAATCAGGATAATGGCACCGGTAGAGTAGCCAATCTTTCCGGTCAAGGTTTCGTGGATAGCTATGAATACTTGGGAAGATGGATGAATAAAGTTCCTAGATCCATTACCTCAGATATCGAAACCTCATTCCCAGGAAATCCTGGAGGCGGCGGTTCCGATTATGCATCTTTTGTTGCAGCAGGCGTTCCAGCCTTCAATCTAAGCTCTTTGAGCTGGGATTATAGCACGCAGACTTGGCATACCAACATGGATACGTATGACAAGATTGTTTTCGACGACGTAAAAAGCAATGCGATTCTAGCCGCAATCATGGTTTACATGGCTTGTGAAGAACCTGAAATGGTTTCCAGAGAAAAGCGAATTCCATTGAATTTCAGAACAGGAGAGCCAACCGAATGGCCAACTCCTCGATCTCCAAACCGTAAAGGCGGAATGGATTAAAAAAAGTTAGTCAGTCCGAGCGGAGTCGAGGACCCTTCGACTCCGCTCAGGGTGACCAACTATCAACTAACCACTTAAAATTAGCGGATAACGGTAAGAGAAAGTGTTTTCTGGAATTTAAACTGCCCCTTATTTTTTCTCCAACAAGGAATCCCCATCCCAATTTTTACTTTGATCCTCAGGAACTTTTATTTCTAGGAACTCTACTAGTGTAGGTAAAATATCCACCATCGCTGCCTTACCTGAATAAAACCTGGAACTTAGATTTTTCTCATTGGTCACCATCCAGATTTCTCGCTCCGAATCACTTTGTCCACCATGATCTTTGAAATCAGGAGCAAGTCTTCCATGATCAGTGGTGATCCAGATCAACCAATCCTCATCGAAATTCTTTTGTCTAAATTGAATGGCTTCCCAAATCCTGCCCACCTGCTGATCTGCCAATTCAATCGCTTCAGTTAGTTGAGGGCTTTTTCCATACCGATGACCCATATCGTCGGTGAATTCCAAATATACCCAAGAAAGATCAGGAGCCTTGGTTTTTAAAATGTGAGCGGCTTCAAAGGACACGAGATTATCAATTTTTCGGATAAAATCCTTTTGCTCATCATGTGGATAAGTCAAAGAATCCACTTCAAATCCATCAAAAACATAGTCCAGTTTCAAATACCCAGTTTGCTCTAAATTTTCCCCCAAAAGCTTGGTCCGGTTATCTTCCCA
Organism: Algoriphagus boseongensis; assembly: GCF_004362805.1. Classification (GTDB taxonomy): domain Bacteria; phylum Bacteroidota; class Bacteroidia; order Cytophagales; family Cyclobacteriaceae; genus Algoriphagus; species Algoriphagus boseongensis. The sequence goes on along the minus strand of NZ_SNYF01000006.1, from coordinate 257,164 downwards.
GGTGGAAAAAATTCCAAGTTTCGCATCTGGCCGAGCTTCTCTAATCAGGCGAAAAATTGTCCAATAGGAATAATTGGGAGCGACAATATCGTTTCCCCAGACATTATGTTTATTCGCCCAAGTGCCGGTAAGCAAGGAATTATACCCAACTGCTGAAATGGTTGGGGTTTCAGTAGGCCCCCCTTTTTCTCCTCCGGTATAGCCACGCGCATATCCCCCAAGCTCTGCGATTTGATCCAGATAAGGGGTATTCGCATTTTCCAGCTCAGGTGCAGGGACTCCATCCAAAATGATAAAAACCACCTTCTTCTCTTGCGAAAAAGACAGTAAAGGAAAAATAAGAATCAGAAAGAAAGAGATGTAGCTACTTTTCATGGAATATAATGGATTTGCTATCAGACTACTCAGATAGTAACAGATTAAGAAAGTATCTGTGTTGATCTGTGTGATCTGTGAGCTTTTTTTCTTCTTCCCCATCAAATAATCTCTCACAGATGTCGCAGATGATCACAGATCAAGAAAGTATCTTTCTGACATGTGTGATCTGTGAGACAATTCGCCTAATCAAAATACTTCCTAGCCCACTGTATAAAATATGGCCAATTTGGTCCAACGGTATGTCCTCCTTCGTGCTGCCTGAAAGCCAAATCTCCCGAGTCCAAAAATGTCTGAATCGGTGGAAATTCCGAAATTGGAAGCGGCTTTTTACGCAATAACTCATACACGGGACCAGCCAAAACCTCTGCATCAAACATCCCTTTGGCATCTATCCATTGCCCCTCAACAGTCGGAGAACCTACTGAGATAAAAACAGGCCTTGGCGCACAAAGGGCGATCAATTCATGGGCATCAACAGGAAGATCATTTTGATTCAAGGGGCCAGCATATTTGATAAAGTTGGGAGCAAACCAATGGTACTCACCTGAAGAAGCCAAATTCTCAATCTGTTCACCAAAAATCCTTCGAAGTAATTTCGCACCTCCAGCTCCCGAAGAACCAATCAAGCCTAAAGCGAATCGTTCATCATAGGCTTGAGCCACTAAGGCTGCTTTTCCGTAACGGGATAGACCTTCAATGACAACTTTTTTTGAATTCACTTTTGGATCAGTTTCTAAAAAATCCAAAGCCCGACTGGCTCCCCAAGCCCATGCCTTAAGCGTTCCCCAATCATCCAATTTTCTTGGCTCCCCCTTATTGACTAAACCGATTATTCCTGACCGCAAACCTGCTCCATTATCAGCCTGGAAGCTGGTTGGAATCAAAATCCCAAAACCCCAACCCTCAGCCAATACCTGTTCTTGCCAAGTTGGACCGGGAGGTGCCGGAGGTCTCCGCATGCCAGCAGGCCAAATCCATCCAAACTCCATAACCAAAGGAACAGACTTATCCACATTTTTTGGAACCCCATATTCAAAATCTATCTCAACTGAAATAGAAGGAAAACTGGAGTTATCCACAATTCCTTTCATTTTTTTATAAGAAGTAAATGTGGAACCGATGAGGGTGTCTTTTTCCCAGATTACTTGCCATTTGACCTCAGGGAGATTATCAGGAGTTCTTCCATATACTTCCCGATCGAAAAGCTCAAAAAGCTCAGCTCTTCGATTGACCCAATCCTCTTTCGTTTTCACTTTATTCCCATTCTCAAAAACAAGGGGGTCTGGAACCGGGGGATAGGAAACCTTGCTTTCATCAGCGTTTGCTGCATTGGGAGCTTCAGGATTTCCTGATGGACCGGGGCGAAGATTATCGATTCCCAATCTGTCCATCATCAACCGATGGTCCTGTTGGCTCAATTGATTTATACTATCTCGTTGCTGCTGAGTAAGCTGGGCAAACGCAGAAACTCCAAAGAGGAGCATTACAATAAAAAGCAAAAGGCGTCTATTCATGGATTTAGACTTAAATGAGAGTAAAAGCTAGGGAAATCCTGGGGATTATTTTGAAAGTTTATACAAATGGAAAGTGCCTAATTTTAAATACCCCTAAGGTCTTGGAGAGCAGTAAAGGGATGACTAAATTCAAGAAATTCTCTCCCTGATGAAAAAGTTATCCACATTTATTTTAGCGTTATTTTTTGGAATTAATTCACTATTCGCTCAACAGAAAATCCTAGAAGCGGCCCTAATACAGGCCCAAAAAGAAGGGTTTTCCGGAGTGGTTTTGGTAGCGGAGGATGGTAAGATCCAATTTGAAAGAGCAATAGGACTCCGGTCCTTTGAGAAAAACATCCCTCTTTTAACAACTGATATTTTTGAGCTAGCTTCGGTCTCCAAGCAGTTTACTGCAATGATGGTTATGATTTCAAAAGAAAAAGGTCTTTTGAATTTTGACGATCCTGTAACCAACTATCTGGACATTCCTTACCAAGGAATAACCATTAGAAACCTATTGACTCATACCAGTGGACTACCGGATTATCAAGCCATCATGGATGCCCATTGGGATAAAAGTAAAGTGGCCACGAACAAGGACATTTTAGAATATCTGAATCGGTATTCCCCGCCGAAACTTTTTGAACCGGGAGAAAAGTATGAATACAGCAATACGGGTTATGTCCTATTGGCAAGCATTGTGGAAAAAGCCAATGGAAAGGATTTCATTGAGCTTTCACGAGAATGGATTTTTAGGCCTCTAGGCATGAATGATACGGATATTCGAACTCTTGAGGAAAAAGCAGCTGTTACAAATTTTGCAGCGGGGCATTTGAAAGACAGCACGGGAAATTTTGTGAATGCCAATAAATTTCATTCTTCAGATTATACCGTTTGGCTGGGAGGAAGAAAAGGTCCCGGCAGAGTCAGTAGCACAGCAGGAGATCTTTTGAAATGGGATCAGGCACTTTACACCGAAAAATTGGTCAGTCAAAAAACTTTGGAAGAGGCATTTTCTCCATTTATTCTTCTTGACGGTACACGAAGCTTTTATGGATTTGGCTGGGAAATAGAGCCTAAAAGTCCCTTTGGAAAAATGGTCATGCATACAGGAGACAATCCGGGGTACAAAACAATCATCGTTCGGTTTATCGAAGAAAATAAAACCATAATTGTCTTAAACAATAATTACCATCCTGACCAGATCAAATTGGTAGAGGCGGCAACATTGTCTTTAAGGAAATTTTGATTGGATTAGAGAATTGAAAGATTGTAACCCTAGGCTTACAATTTATCAATTGCTTCCAATGCTGTCTTAAGTCGGTTTTCACGATGGCCGGAAACGATCAAATAGGAAAATCCACTCACTTGAGCCAAATAGAGATACTTTTCAAAGAAATATTGCCGCATTTCCAATTCCGGATGTTCGCGCAGTGGATCCGGTTCCCAAGGTAAATCGGTGTTGGTAAGCAATATCAGATCGTAGGTTCTTTTTCGAATTTCTTCCAAAACCCAAGGGTCAGTTTTTCCAAATCGATACTCTGACCAAATGTGGATAACTCGTAAATCTGTATCGCAAAAAAGAAACTTTTGGGCTGATTGGAAAAGCATGTCCTCCTGCCGCATTTGTCCTTTGCCAATTTCTAAAAGGTCTTCGAATTCGTAGGGACGATCTATTTTTTCCAAATATTCACGTGCAAATTCCGGAACCCAGGGTTCTTCAAAATGCTTTGCCAAGTCTTCTGCTAAAGTACTTTTTCCTGTGGATTCAGGACCCAAAATCAATATTCGCTTAGGCTTTTGCATAGGTTTTAGCGGACTTGATCCAGGCAAATAAGCCCATAAAAGCTAAAATGGTAAAGAAAAAAAACTGGAAAGAAGTAAGAACCAAACCCTTGTAGAAATATAGCGGCACAGAAACCAAATCCGTGATAATCCAAAAAATCCAGTTTTCGACTTTCTTTTTTGCCATCAACCACATACCTACAAAAGCAGAGGCTGTAGTAAATGAATCCCAATAGGGCACATCACTATCTGTATAATTCTTAAGTAAAAACGCCAGAACAGGATAGGAGATAAGAAAAATGCCCATTGAACTTAGCCAACCCCTGGAGTCTAACCAAGTCACTGGAAGAACCTCTTGGTTTTTTTTTGGATGAGTCCAAACATACCAACCGTAAATAGACATACTGAAATAGTAGGCATTGATACCCATGTCTGCATAAAGCTTGTATTGAAAACAAATCCAGACATAAATCAAGGTGGAAATAATCCCGGTGGGATAAACCCAAATATTTTCCTTCATGGAATAAAAAACCGAGGCAATCCCAAAAAACACAGCAAAGCCTTCCAGCCAACTCATATTTTTTAGGCCTTCGGCCAAACCATCAAAGAAAAATTGCAAATCCATCCTGCGAAGAAAGAGATAAAAATTTGAAGATTGGAAAATCGAAAGATTTCAATATTTCTTCCAGCCTCAATTTCACTTACCTGATAAAAGCCTGTCCCAACTATTTGCCACAAGATTCCAACTTTCTTACCAGTTCCCCTGTTTGATTGTTAACTTTGCCAGCTATGACTTTGAGCACTTTACCAGCTATACAAGATCTCGATTCCCTCGATCCCAAAGAGTACATCATCATCAAAAACGCCCGGGTCAATAATCTTAAAAGCCTGAGTGTAGCAATTCCCAGAAATCAATTTGTTGTCATTACAGGACTTTCGGGTTCTGGGAAATCGTCTTTGGCTTTCGATACGCTTTTTGCCGAAGGCCAGCGGATGTATGTGGAAAGCCTTAGCTCTTATGCCCGCCAATTCTTGGGAAGAATGGAAAAGCCTGATGTGGAATACATCAAAGGGGTGGCTCCGGCAATTGCTATTCAACAAAAGGTCAGCACCAAAAATCCCAGATCCACAGTCGGTACCACCACTGAGATTTATGATTACCTCAAATTACTTTTTGCAAGGGTAGGAAAGACTTTTTCCCCGATTTCAGGAAAAGAAGTCAAGCATCATACGGTCACTGACATTGTAGATTACATTCTTTCTTTTGAAGAAGGCGCAAAAGTGATGATTTCATGTCCCCTTCAAATAGCAAGGGGTAGAAAAATCGAGCAAGAGCTGGAATTATTACTCCAAAAGGGCTATACCCGAATTTTGATCGATGGAGAAGTCTATTTTGTGGAAGACCTTTTGACAGAAAAGAAAGTCAAGAAAGGAACTTATGAGATTTTGATCGATCGGGCCACGGTCCGAAAAGATGATGAGGACAACCAGTTCAGAATCTCAGACTCCGTCCAAACCGCCCTTTTCGAAGGACATGGAGATTGCAAAATCACTGTTCCAGATATTGAAACCCGTTCTTTCTCCGATCGATTTGAACTGGACGGAATCAGCTTCGAGCTTCCATCTGTCAACTTTTTCTCCTTCAATAATCCCTACGGAGCTTGCAAGCGTTGTGAGGGTTTTGGAAATGTATTGGGAATAGACCGGGATTTGGTAATTCCAGACAAAGACCTTTCAGTTTATGAGGGAGCCATTGCTCCATGGAGAGGAGAAAGTGGAAAAGGCTGGCTGGAACCTTTGTTGAAAAAAGGAATTGAATTTGATTTTCCGATTCATCGGGCCTACAATGAACTGACGGAGAAAGAGCAGGAGTTACTTTGGACCGGGAATAAGTACTTCCAAGGCCTAAATGCCTTTTTTGATGACCTGGAAACCAAAACTTACAAAATCCAATATCGGGTGATGCTTTCCAGATTCCGTGGCAGAACAACTTGCCCGGATTGCCGAGGTACCCGTCTAAGAAAAGACGCTTCCTATGTGAAAATCGGGGGAAAATCCATCACTGATCTTGTTCTCTTACCGATTGAAGATGCTTTAGCGTTTTTTCAATCCCTCAATCTTCCGGATCACGAGGCAAAAGTTGCCAATCGATTATTGAAAGAAATTACCAGCCGACTAGAATTTATGGATCAGGTGGGATTAGGATATTTAACCCTGAATCGACTGACCTCCACGCTTTCCGGAGGAGAATATCAGCGGATCAAATTAGCGACCTCGCTTGGGTCCGCTTTAGTGGGCTCTATGTACATCCTTGACGAACCCAGCATTGGGCTTCATCCTAGAGATACAGACAGATTGGTTGGGGTTTTAAAGACCCTAAAGGATTTAGGCAATACGGTAATTGTGGTGGAGCACGAAGAGAAAGTGATGAAGGCTGCCGACCAGATTATCGATATCGGACCTGATGCCGGGGTGCATGGTGGGGAGCTTCTTTTCCAAGGAAAAATCGAAGATCTGATAGTTTCTGGAAAAACTTACACCGCGAAATACCTGCGAGGAGATGAGAAAATTTTCATCAAAAACGGAAATCGAAAGTGGAAAGACTCCATCACGGTCAAGGGGGCAAGAGAAAACAACCTTAAAAACCTGACTGTGCAATTCCCTCTCAATACCCTGACCGTAGTTACTGGCGTCTCTGGTTCAGGTAAATCAACTTTAATCAAAAAGGTCCTTTATCCTGCCTTGGGAAAAATGTTGGGAACCGTGATAGATGAGGGAGGAAAGTATGATAAAATCGAAGGCGATTATAAGCGGATAACGCAGGTAGAATTTGTAGATCAGGATCCGATTGGGAAATCTTCAAGATCCAATCCGGTGACTTATGTCAAAGCCTATGATGCCATAAGAACTCTATTCTCTGAGCAGCCCCTTTCCAAACAGCGGGGATATAAACCTGCTTTTTTCTCTTTCAACGTGGATGGAGGGCGCTGTGAGGCTTGCCAAGGCGAAGGCTCAATTACAGTAGAAATGCAGTTTATGGCAGATATTCACCTGACCTGTGAATCTTGCAAAGGCAAGCGCTTCAAAAATGAAATCCTTGAAGTCAAATACAAGGACAAGGACATTTCCGAAGTGCTGGGAATGACCATCGACGAAGCTTTGGAGTTTTTCAAAGGCAAAACCCAGATAATCAACCGCCTTCAGCCCCTTCAGGAAGTTGGACTAGGCTATATCGGAATGGGGCAAAGTTCGAATACTCTTTCCGGAGGAGAAGCTCAGCGGGTAAAACTGGCCTCTTTTCTCGGAAAAGGAGGGACTAAGTCCGGAGATCATATTCTCTTCATTTTCGATGAACCTACAACAGGCCTTCATTTTCACGATATCAGCAAGCTTTTACATTCCATTAACGCTTTGATTGACCAAGGTCATTCTGTAATTATCATCGAACACAATACTGAGGTCATCAAATCTGCTGATTGGGTGATTGACTTGGGACCTGAGGGCGGAAATAAAGGAGGACATTTGACCTTCACCGGAACTCCTGAGGATTTGGCAAAGGAAAAAAGAAATTATACAGCGAAGTACGTAAGAGAGAGTTTTGTTTAAAAGATTACAGTTTTCAAAACCTTCAAGGTTTTCTATATTCGCACAGCAATCAGAAATCTGAGTTCATCAACCCTATCGGGAGGTTAGAGCGCTGATAAATATGGAATCTTAGCTCATCCACGATAGCTATCGGGAGGTTAGAGCGCTGATAAAAATGGAATCTTAGCTCAGTTGGTTTAGAGCGCTGCTTTGACAGAGCAGAGGTCATGGGTTCGAATCCCTTAGATTCCACTTAGTAATTTCTTTTAGGAGCAAGAATTGTTGGATTCTAGCTTAAATCACCACCACACCTTTTCCCAACATCTTTCGATCCAAGATTGCCTTTAAGGCTTCCGGCGCTTCCTCTAGAGTATACTTTTTCCCGATATGCTGTTTGATTTTTCCTTCTAAAATCCAAGCAACTAGTTGCCGGATATTCTGAAAACTGGCTTTAGCTTCAAGCTTTGAAAACTGTCCCCAAAACACACCGATAATCGAGCATCCTTTTAGCAAAGGAAGATTCATGGGAATTTGGGGAATATCTCCATTGGCAAAACCGACAATCAGGTATCTCCCTTTCCAGGCAATTCCACGAAGTGCGGGTTCGGTGAATTTTCCACCCACGGGATCATAGACTACATCGACTCCTTTTCCACCAGTTATTTCTTTGATTCTGTTTTTCAAATCTTCAGTCTCATAATTAATAATTTCATCCGCACCCTTTTCAAGGCACAATTGAAGCTTTTCATTTGAAGAAGCTGCCGCGATAACTTTCGCCCCAATCACTTTTCCTAATTCCACCGCGGCCAATCCAACTCCTCCAGCAGCTCCCAAAACCAAAAGAGTCTCTCCTTGCTGAAGATTTGCTCTGTCCTTCAAAGCATGGTAGGAAGTTCCATAGGTATAAAGCGTAGTAGCGGCAATTTCTGAAGAAAGACCTGGGGGCATTGGAAAAACTCGGTCTGAATCCACAGCTACCTTTTCTGCAAAACCTCCCCAACCGCATAAAGCCAAAACTGGTTGCCCGAGCTGGAATTGATTCACTTGGTCTCCAAAACCAATGATTTTCCCTGCCACTTCCCCTCCAGGAGAAAAAGGTAATTCGGGCTTAAACTGATATTTATCCTGAATAATCAGAACATCTGGAAAATTCACTCCACAAGCTTCGACTGCTATTAGCACCTGATTGGAACCAATTTTGGGGTCGGGCAAGTCACCAAATTCAAGTTTATCAGGCAAACCAAAGGTTTTACAAACAATTGCTTTCATATTTTTTGATTTGCCACGAAGGCACAAAGGCAATAAAGATTAACTAAATTAAGATTAAAACTTTTTAAAGGCCATGATTTACATAAAACTCACAGATTTTGAAGAAGAGGTTGGATCTGCTATAGTTCAAGCTGCATTTACGATTCACAAAGAACTTGGGCCGGGACTTTTGGAAAGGATTTATGAAGTATGCATGGAGCATGAACTCAAAAAAGCAGGATTTGAAGTGAAAAGACAAGTCAATATTCCAATCAGCTATGATGGAATTTGGTTTGAGGAAGGATTAAGGCTTGATTTGCTTATTGAGGACAAAGTGATTGTAGAACTTAAAGCCGTAGATGTGGTAAACCCTGTTTGGGAAGCACAAATTATCAGTCACCTTAAACTTTCAAAATTAAACCTTGGATACTTGATCAATTTCAACGTCCCTCTTATTAAAAAAGGAATAAGACGATTTGTAAACACCTAAATCTTCATTCTGTCTTTTTGGCAATAAAATTCTTCTTTGGGTCTTGGTGCCTTCGTGGCAAAACCCAATTGCAGTTAAAATCAAAAATTCCTAGGCAAATCCTCTTGAAAGGAATAATTTTGAGGCCTTTAGAAATTAAAACTACCCAAATATGTCCGTTGCTGCTTTTATCGAGAAAAACAAAGATCGTTTTCTGAATGAGCTTTTAGATTTATTAAGAATCCCATCTGTAAGCGCAGATCCAAAGTTTAAAAATGACGTCTTTGCAGCAGCTCAATTCGTGAAAGAATCCCTGCAAAAAGCCGGTGCTGATGTTGCTGAAATCTGTGAAACAGCAGGCTATCCTATCGTTTACGGGGAAAAAATCATTGACTCATCCTTGCCAACAGTTTTGGTTTATGGTCACTACGACGTTCAGCCAGCCGATCCATATGAACTTTGGGACTCACCTCCATTTGAACCAGTAATCAAAAAGACCTCAATCCATCCGGAGGGAGCCATTTTCGCAAGAGGGTCAGCAGACGACAAGGGACAATTTTACATGCATATCAAAGCTTTCGAAGCGATGATGGCTTCCGGAGAACTTCCCTGCAATATCAAATTTATGATCGAGGGTGAAGAGGAAGTAGGTTCAGACAACCTGGACAAATTTGTTCTGGCTAATAAAGAGCGTCTGAAGTCTGATGTGATTTTAATTTCAGATACCCACATGATCAGCATGAAAGATCCTTCCATCACAGTAGGACTTCGAGGAATGGCTTATATGGAGGTTGAGGTCACAGGATCTAACAGAGACTTGCATTCCGGAACTTATGGAGGGGCAGTTGCCAATCCAATCAATGTGCTATGCCAAATGATTGCTTCAATGAAGGATGAAAATGAGCATATCACCATCCCTGGATTTTACGATAAAGTCCAGGAGCTTACAGTACAGCAACGTCAGCGCTTAAATGAAGCACCTTTTAACCTAGATGAATACAAAGGTAAACTTGACATTGCTGATGTACATGGGGAAAAAGGCTATACCACCATCGAAAGAGTGGGTATCCGCCCTACCTTGGATGTGAATGGAATTTGGGGAGGTTATACCGGTGAAGGAGCGAAAACCGTACTTCCTTCCAAGGCTTTTGCAAAAATATCCATGCGTCTGGTTCCTGATCAGGATTGGCATGAAATAGCTCAGCTTTTTGAAACTCACTTTAAGGCCATTGCTCCAGCTTCGGTCAAGGTAAAAGTGAAAGCACATCATGGCGGAGCTCCGGCTGTAGTTTCTGATTCCTCGGTAGGGTATAGAGCTGCTGAAGCGGCAATGGAGGAGACCTTTGGAAAAAGACCCATCCCAACCCGTGAAGGTGGTTCCATTCCTATTGTGGCCTTGTTCCAAAAGGAACTGGGATCAGATCCAATCCTTTTTGGATTCGGCTTGGATACGGATGCTTTGCACTCTCCAAATGAACATTATGGAGTGAAAAACTATTTCATAGGAATCGAAACGATTGCCGCTTTCTTTAAGCACTTTCGTGAACTTAGCCAGCAGTAAGCAGGTTTTCTGAAAAGTAGCTTTTCTTTATCCATATCTTTCTCCCTATAAAATTGAATAGATCCTATCTACATACTTTCCTTTCTCTCAAGGCTGGAGCTGGACTGCTTTTATTGTTCCTAGGATTTACTACTCAGCTTCAAGCTCAGGTAATCAAACCTCCCAAATGGACCTTTACGCTTGAGCCGAAGGAACTTCAGGTAGGGCAGCCCGCAACTTTGATTTTGGAGGCAGAGATTCCCTTGGGATGGTATGTCTATTCCAATGATTTTGACAAGGACTTAGGGCCACTTTTGACTGAATTTATCCCCCAAAAATCCGGGGAATATGAGATTTCAGCCAAGTTGAAGGCGATCAATCCCAAAAAGAAATTTGATGAAGTCTGGAAGGGAGATGTGACGTTCTTTTTGGGCAAAGCCCGATTTGAACAGCCTTTGATGCTTAAAACCACTTCAGGAACCATTAAGGCAACTTTGGAATACCAAATGTGTACTGACCTCACAGGCCAGTGCATCAATTATGAGGAAGACATTGAAGTCGCTTTTGTGGCAAAGCCTGGGGTAGTTGCTGAAGAACCTGGCATTCTTAAAGAAGTCGAGTCAGAATCCGAAGAAGAAATCGGTGATTCTTTATCAGAAGCTTCTCCTTTTGTATTAGCCGAACCGAGCCCTGAGGAATCTTCTTCTCAACTTCCACTAGTAGAATCAGAGGATTTCAGTCCTGAAGGGGAAGGTGAATCGCTTTGGGGATTTATGGTTTTGGCCTTCTTGGCGGGACTGGCAGCCTTGATTACACCTTGCGTATTTCCAATGATTCCAATGACGGTCAGCTTCTTTACAGGGAGATCAAAATCCAAGGCGCAGGGAATTCGTCAGGCTTTCATTTACGGAATCTCGATTATTGGCATTTATACCATTGCCGGCACAGCAGTGGCGGCAATCCAAGGTCCGGAGTTCGCCAATTGGCTAGCTACCCATTGGATTCCGAATGTCTTTTTCTTTCTGATTTTCGTGGTTTTTGCCTTAGCATTTTTGGGCATGTTTGAGTTGACCTTGCCTTCAAGCTTTGTCAATAAAATTGATGCAAAAGCAGAGAAAGGAGGACTTGGGGGAGTATTCTTTATGGCCTTTACCTTGGTCTTGGTTTCATTTTCCTGCACAGGACCAATCGTTGGTTCGATTTTGATTTCCTCCGCAGGAGGTGAATTAGTCAAACCAGTTTTGGGTATGTTCTCCTTCGGATTGGCCTTTGCGATACCGTTTACACTTTTTGCCATTTTCCCGGAATGGATGCAGCGATTGCCTAAATCCGGTGGCTGGCTAAATTCCGTAAAGGTTGTTCTTGGATTTTTAGAGTTAGCCTTGGCGTTCAAGTTCCTTTCTATCGCGGACTTAGTTTACCATTGGGGAATCTTGGATCGGGATATTTTCTTGGCTATATGGATCGTGATTTTCTCAGCTTTAGGCCTTTATCTTTTGGGTAAAATCCGACTTCCGCATGATTCCAAACTTGACCATATCGGCGTTCCTCGATTGCTTTTGGCCTTGGTAACATTCGCCTTTGTGGTTCATATGATTCCTGGCCTTTGGGGAGCTCCTCTAAAAATCCTCAGCGGTTATCTCCCACCACTTACCACTCAGCAATTTAAAATAGAAGGAGGAATCTCTTCGGAAAACAAGGTTTCTGATGAATCAATCAAATATGCCGACATACTAAAAATCCCTCATGGAATCCCGGGCTACTTTGACTACCAGCAAGCTTTAGCAGCTGCCAAAAAAGAAGGAAAGCCACTATTGATTGATTTCACCGGTCATGGTTGTGTCAATTGCCGGAAGATGGAAGAGAATGTCTGGGTAGATCCTCAGGTCCTTAAGAGACTCAAGGAAGATTTCGTAATGGTGGCCATGTATGTGGACGAGAGACTGGAGCTTCCTGAAAGCGAGTGGTATACCTCCAGCTATGATGGAAAAATAAAGATGACCTTGGGGAAGCAAAACTCCGATTTTCAAATCACCCGATTCAATAACAACGCGCAACCCTATTATGTAATCCTGGACCACCAAGAGCAACTATTGGCAAAACCAATGGGTTACAATACGGATATTTCTGCTTTTGTGGAGTTTTTGGATGGAGCCAAAAATGAATTTAAAATGAGAAAGTAAAATCTAGAATTACTCCATTTTTAATTCTTAATTCTCTTATCCTTCAATAATCCGGTTTTTCACAGCTTTCTGCACGGCTTCCATTTTGTTGTGCACCTGAAGTTTTCCATAAATATTCTCCAAATGCTTTCTCACTGTTTTGGGTGAAATAAAAAGATTTTCACCAATCTGGTTATAATTAAGGCCTTTTGAGGTTTGCTCTAAGATTTCTATTTCCCGGGGTGTAAGTGAAATGTCTTCTTTGGCTTCTTCAAACTTGGGCGGGTTACGGAGAAGTTTTAAAGCTTTCAAGGCGATGGTTGGAGTCATGGCCGCTCCTCCTTCAAGTGTATCCAAAATCCCCTGGTGCAAGGTCGGTGGATCCACTTCTTTCAAAAAATACCCATTTGCACCGGCCTGAATGGCTTTGAAAATGTTTTCATCATCATCAAAAACTGTCAGCATGATGGTTTTGATCTGGGGATATTTTTGCGATACCTGATCCACAGCCTCGATTCCATTCATTTTAGGCATTTCTATATCCATCAAAATCAAATGAACATTGGAATCCTGCTCAAGCATTTTCAATAACTCTTCCCCGTTAACTGCACAAAATTTCAATTCAATATCAGGAAACAGAGAAAGCTTATCCTTAATTGCTTTGAGTAAAAAGCTGTTGTCTTCTGCAATTGCGAGTTTGATTTTCATAGGTTCAGAAGCTAAATAAGACTGAAAATAAAAAAACGGCTTTCCTCATCCTAAGAGAAGAAAGCCGTTTTTGAAAAGATTTAATTTCCTTAAGGATAAATCTCTTCGAGAATTTGTGTCAAACGTACACTTGCAGCAAGCATTCTTTCCTCAGCAATCGAGTAGTTTTCATACATATATTGATAGCTGATTTTTTTGTTTTCTGGAAGATTATAGACCATTGGGCGGAGCTCAACTGCCTCTTTGAGCCAATCTTGCATGGTCGCTGAACGATAGTTTTGGATCAGCTCAGGAGAAAGTCTACGGTACAGCTCATTGGCGATTTCGGTATAACTCATCCCTTGTCTATCGATCATTCCACTATCCCAAAGCGCATGAAGATTGGTAGGCTGCCCAAAAAATTCGATTTTCACGTCATTGCCTCCACGGTCATCACCAGTTCCCACGTGCAGAGGCTGATGGATATCCTCCACCATATGGATCAGCATTTTTAACTTCTCCGACTCTTCTTTGGGACTAAGTCCTCCCTTTTTTAATTCTTCTTTAATTCTCTGAATGGCTTCATAGGCATTCCCTCCGTTTTCCTGAATGGAGGGCTCATATTCTCCATTTTTACTCGTCAAGTAATGCCAAGTGGTCGCATAATCATAGCTTCTATCGGAGCGAATTTCATCCATCCAAGTCCCGCTTCTTCCTAAAGACATTGGAGAAAGAACTTTTTCAATTTTCTTTCTGGTGGATTTTTTCATTTGCCTTTCTGCCATGTATCCAATGAGGTAATGCCCCAATTGTCCCCAAGCAAAAGCTTGAGTAGCTAAAAGGCTAAGCAGAAGGGTGAAGGTCAGAATTGTGATTCTTTTCATAGTAGTAAACTAAAAAGGCGAAGATAATCCTTCGCCAAATTTTTTGATTTAAGGGAAGGTTATCCTTTGGAAAGTTCAGAGACCGCTAACCAAGCCATCAAGCCAGATCCAATTTCCAAGGCATCTTCTTCGATATCAAAGGTGGGCGTATGAACACCAGAGACAATGCCTTTGGCTTCATTTCGGGTTCCTAGCCTATAGAAACAACCGTCGATTTCCTGAGAATAGAAAGCAAAATCTTCTGCAGCCATCCAGATATCAAGATCGAGGACATTTTCCTCTCCCAAATACTCTCTGGCCGCATCCATTGATCTGGCTGTCAATTCAGGTTCATTTTTCAAAAATGGATAGCCCTTTCGAATTTCGAAATCCAATTCTCCACCCATTCCTTCAACAATTCCTTTGGCAATTTGGACCATTTTTTCGTGAGCCTTTGCTCTCCAAGCTTCGTCCAAGGTCCTGAAAGTTCCTTGAATTTTTACCTCATTGGGAATAACATTCGTAGCACCCAAGGCTTCAACTCGTCCAAAAGAAAGTACTGACGGAATCTTAGGATTTGCGACGCGACTTACAATTTGCTGCAAAGCCACAATCATGTGGGAAGTAATCAAGACTGGATCAATAAATGTCTCTGGCATTGCTCCATGACCTCCTTTACCTTTGACAGTGATATAAATCTCGTCCGTACTTGCCATGTAAATCCCCGGGCGAAAACCTACTTTTCCAGCAGGGATAAAAGGCATAACATGCTGACCGATAATACTGGATGGTCTGGGGTTTTCCAGAACTTTATCCTTTATCATTAGGGAAGCCCCTCCGGGAACCAATTCTTCCCCAGGCTGAAAAATCAATTTTATTGTCCCTTCAAACTGGTCTTTGACTTCATTCAGGATCTTTGCCGCACCTAAAAGAGAAGCGGTATGTGCATCATGTCCACAGGCATGCATCACGCCTGGATTTGTAGACTTGTAGGGAACATCATTAGCCTCTACAATAGGTAGCGCATCCATATCTGCCCGAAGGGCAATTGTTTTACTCTCTGGATTCTTGCCTTTGATTAGGGCAGACCAACCTGTATTTGCCTTTCTCTCGATCTCTGTGATTCCAATCTGCTTGAGCTTTTCTTCTACAAAAGCTGCAGTTTTGAATTCCTTGAAAGAAAGCTCAGGATTGGCGTGAAGATGTCTTCTGTTAGAAATGACTTCCTCTTTGTATTCCCTTGCAAGAGATTTAATTCTGTCTTTCAGCATTTTGGTCAATGATGGTAGGAGAAGAATATTCCTTTCGCTGAAATCTATCCTGAACAATTCTGGCGGTTGGGAATAGCCCCTTGATTTGGGAAAACACTTTTTGAGCTTCGAATTTGTAGGAATACTTTCCGATTTTCACCAAATACCTAGGCTGCTGGTACTGCATTTCGGCTTGGATATCGGGAAAATACTCTGTCAAATCCTGCTGAGTTTTAAATGCCCTATCCCTATCGATTCCTGAATAAACCAAGACGGTAAATCCGTTAAAATAGAGTTCTGATTTATTCTTTTCGTAGAAATCTTTCTGAACTCTATCAAGCTGGCTATCTACACTCTGCACTGAAGTTTCGGAGACTTCAGGCTTTTTTTGAATGGTTTGCTCTTTATAGTCAGGAAAATCTGGCAAAGAACCGCTTAAATCTTCCTGATAGGTAGAATAGGCAGAAGGACCACTTGGCACAGAGCTCCCAGTGGACTTACATCCCCAAATGAGTAAAACCGCTACTATGGTCCAAATTCTGTTCATTTCTTTTTAGTGCTCAATCACAACACATCTACCCTCGGCAATATCCTGCTCGACACTCTTATACTTAACATCCGTTTTGGTTGTACCATTGGTGTACTGTACGGAAACCTTATCATTTCTTCCGTAAGTCTTGTCGGTTTTTCTAGGAGCAACAGGTTGAGGAGCGGGTCTACCTGCAGAAGCTGCAGCTGCCGCAGCCCTATTTGCACCAGGATTCAATGTACTTCCCACTTCTTCCTTGGAAGCCTGAACTTTGGGTTCAGCCGAACGCTGTACTTGCGCTTGTTGTACTTGAGCAGGGTCTTGTTTTGGAAGATCTGCTCGGGTCAAGAAGGAAATCATGTCCTCATTAAGCTTTCCAATAAACCTCTTGAACATCTCAAATGCCTCAAACTTATAGATCAACAATGGATCTTTCTGTTCATAAACGGCATTTTGAACTGATTGCTTCAGGTCATCCATATCCCGAAGATGCTCTTTCCAGTTTTGATCTATGATGGCCAAACTCACATTTTTCTCAATGGAACGGATCAATTCTCGGCCTTCCGTCTGAATGGTTTTTTCCAAATTGCAGACAACACCAATTTGCTTGAGGCCATCTGAAATTGGAACCATGATATCTTTTACTGTAGCTCCTCTTTCATCAGCCACACGCTTGAAAATAGGAAGTGCAGTCTGACAAATCAGCTCATTTTTCTGGGTGTAGCTTTTATAAGCTGCTCCATAAAGCTCCTGAGTAAGCTTCATTGCATCTTTTGACTTCAAATCACCTTCTGAAATGGTGTAATCCACACCCAGACTGGTGAAAATATTCATTCTCAAATCCTCAGAATTTTCAGTGGATTTGCCCATATCAATCAGACTTTCGCAGACATCATAGAGAATATTCAAGATGTCTAATTCTAGTCTATCTCCTTTCAGAGCATTCCTTCTCCTCTTGTAGACAACCTCACGCTGTGAGTTCATCACATCGTCATATTCCAAAAGCCGCTTTCTGGTGCCGAAGTTGTTTTCTTCTACTTTTTTCTGGGCTCTTTCGATGGACTTGGTGATCATGCTATGCTGAATCACTTCTCCCTCTTCCAGACCCATTCGATCCATCAGCTTCGCAATTCTGTCTGATCCGAAGAGACGCATCAAGCTATCTTCCAAAGAGACAAAGAACTGGGATGAACCCACATCCCCCTGACGTCCAGATCTACCTCGAAGCTGTCTATCCACTCGTCTGGATTCGTGCCTTTCAGTACCGATAATTGCCAAACCACCAGCTTTTCTGGATTCTGGAGTCAGTTTAATATCCGTACCTCGGCCAGCCATGTTGGTGGCGATAGTTACTGTACCTGGCTTACCAGCCTCAGCAACAATTTCTGCTTCTCTGGCATGCTGCTTGGCATTCAATACTTGGTGAGGAATTTTTTTCAAAGTCAGCATTCGGCTGAGAACCTCGGAAATTTCCACCGAAGTAGTACCCACCAAGACAGGTCTTCCTTGAGCAACCAATTCATTGATCTCATCGGTCACTGCATTGAATTTCTCTCGGACAGTTTTATAAACTTTATCTTCTCGGTCTTGTCTGATGATTGGTTTGTTGGTAGGAATAACCACCACATCCAACTTGTAGATTTCCCAGAATTCTCCTGCTTCCGTCTCCGCAGTACCCGTCATACCAGCAAGCTTGTGGTACATTCGGAAATAATTTTGAAGCGTAATGGTGGCGTAGGTTTGTGTCGCATCCTCCACCTTCACATTCTCCTTAGCTTCAATCGCTTGGTGTAGTCCATCAGAATATCGACGTCCTTCCATCACACGACCTGTCTGCTCATCGACAATCTTAACTTTTCCGTCTACAATGATGTATTCGGTATCCCGCTCAAACATACAGTACGCTTTCAATAGCTGATTAACTGTATGAATTCGCTGCGCTTTTACTCCATAATCTTTGATGACTTCCTCTTTTCGGATGAGCTTTTCTTTTTCGTCGATAAACTCACTTTTCTCCAACTCAGCAATGACCACCCCGATATCTGGTAGGATAAAGAAATTTGGATCTTCATTTTTGGAAGTCATGGTCTCGATGCCCCGGTCGGTCAGATCGACCACGTTGGTTTTTTCATCGATGGTAAAAAGTAGAGGCTCATCTGCCTCAGGCATATTTCTCTTATTGTCCTGGAGGTAATAATTCTCCGTTTTCTGAAGAATAACCCGGATTCCTGGCTCGGACAAGTATTTAATCAAAGGCTTATATTTTGGAATACCCCGATAGGCTCTGAACAGAGCCAATCCACCTTCTTTCTCATTTCCGTCTGCTATCAGTTTTTTGGCGGAAGCCAAAAATCCCTGAACCAACTTGCGTTGCTCATCCACCAAAGTGGCCACTCTTGGCTTCATTTGGTCAAACTCGTGCACGTCTCCTCTTGGAACCGGTCCAGAAATAATCAATGGCGTTCTGGCATCATCAATCAAAACTGAATCGACCTCATCCACCATAGCAAAATGATGTTTACCCTGAACTAAGTCACCCGCCTCACGGGCCATATTATCTCTTAGGTAATCAAAGCCAAATTCGTTATTCGTTCCGTAAACGATATCACAGGCGTAGGCCTTCTTTCTTCCAAAGGAATTCGGCTGGTATTTGTCAATACAGTCCACAGAAAGACCATGGAATTCAAATAGAGGAGCATTCCACTCAGAGTCACGCTTGGCTAGATAATCATTCACTGTAACCACGTGCACGCCTCGTCCTGAAAGCGCATTCAAAAAAGCTGGAAGGGTAGAAACCAAAGTTTTTCCTTCACCAGTCGCCATTTCGGCAATTTTCCCTTTGTGAAGAACCATACCTCCGATTAGCTGCACATCGTAGTGAACCATGTCCCATACGACTTCTGTCCCAGCAGCCATCCATTTGTTATGCCAAATGGCTGTTTCTCCAAGGATCTCAACATTGGGTTTGGTAGCGGCAAGTTCTCTATCTCTCAGAGTAGCCCGAACTTCAAGCTTTTGGTTTTCCTTAAAACGTCTCGCCGTTTCTTTAACAATGGCAAAGGCGGTAGTCATTACCTCCTCCAAAACCTTTTCTAGTTCCGTGTCCCGCTCTTTTTCCAGTTTATCGATTTCATTGAAAAGCTGATCTTTTTCCTGAATGGCTTCTGAAGGAAGGGCTTCTATTCGGGTTTTTAAATCAACGATTTTATCATCAATCCCTTTCAGCTGCTCATTGATCTGCTGCCTGATTTCATGGGTTTTTTCTCTAAGTTGATCGTCGCTGAGGGACTTCAATCCGGCAAAAATCTTATTGGTTTCTGCTACTTTAGGAAGAAGTTCTTTGATATCTCGGTCGGATTTTGTGCCAAAAACCTTGGCAAGTCCTTTTGCAATAAAATCTAGCATGGTATTGAAATATTCCCTTTTTGGGGGCTTAAAAATAAGCCCTTTTTGTTACAATTGATACAAAACCCCTTCTCAAGTCGGGGTAAATAATAAATAGGCTCAAACAGAAATTTTACCAGAAAAAACCTGTTCTGCTGGGCCAATCAGCCAAATATCCTGGAATTGACCTTGGTCATTCTGTTTGAATTTTACTGACAAATTCCCACCTAGTGTTTTGATTTTAACGTGATTTATATTTTTCTGGGTCCCAAAAACCAAGGCTGCAGCAGTTACTCCTGTTCCGCAGGAAAGCGTCTCGTTTTCTACACCACGTTCATAAGTCCTCACAAAAACCTCATTTGGGCTATTTTCCTCAAGGAAATTCACATTTGTTCCGGCAGGGGAATAGCCTTGGTCATATCGAACAGATTTTCCTTCCTCAAAAACCGGATAATTCTTTATTTGATCTACAAACCGGATATGGTGTGGAGAGCCAGTATTGACGAAATATTCATCTCCCTTTTCAGTGATTCCACTGACATTTCCCATTAATAATTCAACCAACCCATCTTTTAGAATCGCTTCATGAGGTCCGTCAATGGCTAAAAAGCTGGTTTTAATTTGAATAATTCCTAGGAATGCTGAAAATGCAACCGCACATCTGGCACCATTTCCGCACATACTTTGGCTTCCATCTGCATTGAAATAAATCATTTCGAAGTCAAAGTCCGGATGATTCCGAATCAGAATCAGTCCATCAGCTCCAATTCCAAACTTTCGGTCACATAAACTTCTGACTAAATCCAGATTTTTTTCATCAAAGTTCGAGTCACGATCATCAATCATGACGAAGTCGTTTCCGGTCCCTTGATATTTGTAAAATGAAAGTTCCATTCAGAAAACTATTTTCACACTCGAGGCAAAAACTTGTCCAAGAGCGAATTGAACTGCAAACATAACCAAGTTGTCAGGAAATCGGACGGATTGTCTGGCTTTCAATTTTTAATCCGGCTCATTCTGGCTAATTTCAAGGGTTAATCTGAATCGAAAATCAACACATACTATCATGAAAAGTCTAGAAACCGGCATTTCTCGAAGAGAGTTTTTATCCAATACCTCCAAAGCTAGTCTTGTAGTGGGCCTAGCTGGCACCGGGATCCTAAGTGCATGCTCAGGCGAAGTGAAAGGTGACAGCAAGGCAATCTTGGCCACTAGTTTTACCCAAACTCCATTGGCCTATGATTTTGCTGCACTTGAACCGCATATTGATGCCATGACCATGGAAATTCATTACACCAAGCATGCAGCTGGCTATGCAAAAAACCTTGGAGATGCAATTGGGGAAGAAAGCGTGGATACGAATAAACCCCTTGAAGATGTTTTGGCAGAAATCTCCAAGTATTCTACCAAAATGAGAAATAATGGCGGAGGACATTACAACCACGAACTTTTTTGGAAAGTAATGGGACCAAACGCAGGTGGAAAACCTGAGGGAGCACTTGCTGAGGCTATTGCAAGTTCTTTTGGGAGTTTCGAAAACTTTGCCACTGAATTTGAAAATGCTGCAAAAACAAGGTTTGGATCCGGTTGGGCCTGGCTTGTGGTGGGAGAAGACAAAAAACTTGCAGTTGGCTCTACTCCAAACCAAGACAATCCTTTAATGGATATTTCAGAATTTAAGGGAATTCCGCTTTTGGGAATTGATGTTTGGGAACATGCTTATTATTTGCACTACCAAAATCGCAGACCGGACTATGTCAGCGCTTTTTGGAATGTACTAAACTGGAATGTAGTTGCTGATCGATTCAGCGCAGCAATTTAATTTTCGCTCTTCCTTTACTTCAAAATTTAATTCTCAAAAAAGATTCTCATGCAAGACCCTAAGTCTCTCACTTCAGTAGCACTGTTTCATCAAACATTTAAGCACCCGGTCCTTCCAGAGCCGACAATTCCTTCTGAAACCAGATGTAATCTAAGAGTTTCTCTGCTTTCAGAGGAGTTGAAAGAATTGGAAGAGGCCATTGAAAATAAAGACATCGTGGAGATTGCAGATGCGCTTTGCGATCTTCAATATGTACTTTCGGGAGCCATTTTGGAGTTTGGACTAGGAGATAAATTCAAGGCTCTTTTTGATGAAGTTCAACGCTCAAATATGAGTAAAGCTTGTACCACTGAAGAAGAAGCAAAGGCAACGGTAGCACATTATGAGGCTAAAGGAACTCCATGCTTTTATGAAAAAGAGGGTGATCTTTTCTTGGTATTCCGGGAAGGTGACCATAAAACCCTCAAATCGGTTAATTATTCCCCAGCTGATTTGAAAGGGATTTTAGAAAAATAAATCAAGTATTAAATACTTTGAAAGCCCGAATTGGAATCCCATTCGGGCTTTTTTTATAAAACAATAAGCCCTGCATTTCTACAGGGCTTTTGTACCAGGAGCGGGACTTGAACCTGTCTGCCACAGGCAGGCCCGCACGACCAATTGGTTACAAGATTTTAAATTCCTAGGACTTCTCTTTTCCACCTTGTCGTTTTTAAATACTTTTCGAATTCCCTTGCTTCCACCCTTGTTGGAAAATTCCTCTGGAAAATAATTTCAAATGGGCGATATGGCTTGGTTGTCTGCTCATACCCTGAATTATGACGGTGAAGCCTTTCTTCTAAATCCGAGGTAAGGCCTACATAAATATACCTCCTAGTCTTACTTGATATGGCATAGACCGTAAACATGATAAAAATTAAACAAAAAAGCCCTGCATTTCTACAGGGCTTTTGTACCAGGAGCGGGACTTGAACCTGTCTGCCACAGGCAGGCCCGCACGACCAATTGGTTACAAGATTTTAAATTCCTAGGACTTCTCTTTTCCACCTTGTCGTTTTTAAATACTTTTCGAATTCCCTTGCTTCCACCCTTGTTGGAAAATTCCTCTGGAAAATAATTTCAAATGGGCGATATGGCTTGGTTGTCTGCTCATATCCTGAATTATGACGGTGAAGCCTTTCTTCTAAATCCGAGGTAAGGCCTACATAAATATACCTCCTAGTCTTACTTGATATGGCATAAACCGTAAACATGATAAAAATTAAACAAAAAAGCCCTGCATTTCTACAGGGCTCTTGTACCAGGAGCGGGACTTGAACCTGTCTGCAACAGGCAGGCCCGCAAGACCAATTGGTCACAAGATTTTAAATACCAAGGACTTCTCTTTTCCCCCTTGTCGTTTTTAAATACTTTTCGAATGCCCTTGCTTCAACCCTTGTAGGAAAATTCCTCTGGAAAATGAGTTCAAATGGGCGAAATGGCTTGGTTGTCTGCTCATACCCTGAATTATGACGGTGAAGCCTTTCTTCTAAATCCGAGGTAAGGCCTACATAAATATACCTCCTAGTCTTACTTGATATGGCATAGACCGTAAACATGATAAAAATTAAACAAAAAAGCCCTGCATTTCTACAGGGCTCTTGTACCAGGAGCGGGACTTGAACCCGCACGACCAATTGGTCACAAGATTTTAAGTCTTGCGTGTCTACCAATTCCACCATCCCGGCTTGCTCTACCATTCGTAGAGGTTCAGAAATTCGGTAATCCAAAGTCCTGAAATAGCAAAGCCCTTTTTCAAGGGCTTTTTGAGCGAGAGACGAGATTCGAACTCGCGACCCCGACCTTGGCAAGGTCGTGCTCTACCAACTGAGCTACTCTCGCATTTTTGATCCCAAAACCATTGTCTTGGTTAATTGTGGTTGCAAAGGTAAGTCCAGAAAATATTTTTGCAAGTCCCTTCGCAATAATTTTTTTATGAAAGATAGAATCAAACTGATTTTCAGATGCTTTTAGAAATCGTAGGAAGCAAGTATTTTGACCATTTCTACCACATTCTTCGCGCCCAATTTCCTTAAGATATTCTTTCTATGCGTAGTGACCGTATTGAAAGAGATATTTAAAACGCTGCTGATTTCTTTTGATTCCTTTCCATCCAAAATCAACGCAACAATCTCCTTTTCCTTTGGAGTCAAATGGATTGGTTTGACTGTGGGGGAGTTTTTACTCACGAAAATTCTAGAGCCACCCTCCTTCAGATAGGTATAGTTCCAATCATAACCTTTGATCTTAGGAGGGGCAGCAAGCTGAACAATTATATGCAAATCCATAATAAAATTCCCCGCCTCGTCAATCACATAGGGCCTTACTTTCGAAGTCATCCAATGAACTTCTCCAGAGGTCCTATGAACCCATCTAGTCGTATAAGAAAACTCAAAACTATGTCTTTCTGGGATTGTAATAGAATGAAATGCCTCAAAAACGATTTTTTGAAATCTAAACAACTCCTCTCTATCATCCGGATGGATCATAGTAAAGGAGGTTTCCATGCCTTGGTTACGGAACATAGATTCCGGATAACCAGTAAGTTTTTCAACGTTTCCGGTAAAAAATGCAAGGTTCAAATTTCTATAATCGAAACAAGCAATTACCAATCCTTCCTGAATTCCTATTGTCTTGCTTAGAGATAGAAGTTCATCCTGCAATTTTTTTTCATCAACCTTTCCTTTGAACTTTTGCTCTTTCCAGTCCTTGAAAAACTTAGTGTATTTATCTTGCTTTTTGAGGTCTTTGAGCAATACCTTATCCATATAAAAAACTAAACTTTAGGTTAAGAATTATTTCGAATATACTTAGAAATCTCGCCTTTTACTCCATTTTTTTCTTGATCTCATGGAGCTTCAATAGTGCTTCAATTGGTGAAATGGCATTAATATCTACTTCATCCAATAATTTTTTTGCCTCGGAAAGTTTAGGATCCATCTCAAAAAGACTCAGTTGGAAATTATTCTTTGGAACCGATTTGAAGGTCTCTTTTTTCTCTTTGACTGCTTTATCTTTTTCCAAATGTCCCAGAATTTCTGAGGCTCTAAACACAACTGGATTGGGCATTCCCGCCATTTGAGCTACGTGGATACCGAAACTATGCTCGCTTCCTCCTTCTTTAAGTTTTCTCAAAAAAATCACCTTGTTCCCTACTTCCTTTACGGCAACATTGAAGTTTTTAATCCTTGGAAAATCAGTAGCCAATTGATTAAGCTCATGGTAATGAGTCGCAAAAAGAGTTTTTGCTTTAAAATTTTGATGATTGTGCAGAAACTCAACAATGGACCAGGCAATTGAAATTCCATCGTATGTGGAAGTACCTCTACCGATCTCATCCATCAAGACTAAACTTCTGTCGGAAAGATTATTCAAAATACTGGCCGTTTCAGTCATTTCCACCATGAAAGTAGACTCACCTTTGGATAAATTATCAGACGCACCCACACGGGTAAATACCTTATCAATAATGCCAATTCTGGCAAAAGAAGCCGGCACAAAGCTTCCCATCTGAGCCATAAGCACAATCAATGCGGTCTGACGAAGCAAAGCGGATTTTCCAGCCATATTTGGACCTGTAATGATCAGGATCTGTTGACTGTCATGATCCAGATAGATATCATTTGGCACATAATTTTCCCCAACGGGCAATTGTTTTTCAATCACCGGATGTCGGCCATCCTTGATTTCCAAGGTTTCAGTATCTGAAATTTTAGGCCGGGTGTACCCATTAGCCAAAGCCACTTTTGCAAAAGAGATCAGAGTATCCAACGTCCCAAGAATCCGGGCATTTTGCTGAATTTGAGTGACAAACTGTCCCGCCTCAAGAACCAATTCCTGGAAATATTTCTGTTCCAAGGCAATCATTCTCTCCTCTGCATTCAGAATCTTTTCCTCGTAATCTTTCAACTCTGGAGTAATATATCGCTCGGCATTGACCAAAGTCTGTTTTCTAATCCATTCCTGAGGAACCTTGTCTTTGTGGGCATGGGTAACCTCCAAATAGTAACCAAAGACTTTATTGAAGGAGATTTTAAGGGATGAAATTCCGGTATTTTGAATTTCCCGCTGTTGAATCTGGACTAGAAAATCCTTGCCCTTATTTGCCAGACCTCGATACTCATCCAGTTCGGCATCTACCCCATCTTTGATTACGCCACCTTGATGTACCAGCATTGGAGCATCTTCTTCCAATTCCCTATCGATTTTTTCCATTAAAAACTCACAGGGGTGAATTTGATCGGAAAGCCTTTTCAGGGTAGGGTTTTGCTGGTTTTTGAGTAATTCTTTGATGGGCAAGGACGCTTTCAAGGCCTTTTTGATCTGATTGATTTCTCGGGGATTAGCCCTTCCTACTACCACTTTGGAAATCAATCTTTCCAAATCTCCAATATGTTTCAGATTACCGATGATTTCTTCGATGAGGCTAGAATTTTGGTAGAAAAAATCCACCACATTTAAGCGCTCTTCAATAGGCTGCTTTTCCTTTAAAGGCAAGACCATCCACTTTTTCATCATCCTGGACCCCATGGGAGTCACCGTCTGATCCAAAATCTGAATTAAAGGAACTCCTCCTTCATGCTGAGGAAAGACCAATTCGAGATTTCTGATGGTGAATTTGTCCAACCAAACATATTTCTCCTCAGCGATTCTGGAGATAGAGGAAATATGCTGTACTTCCCGGTGCTCCGTTTCTTCCAGGTAATAAAGAATCGCACCCGCAGCAATGGTTGCAGACGTCAATTCTTCAATTCCAAAACCTTTCAGATTAGCCGTTCCGAAGTGACTTTTTAACTTTTCGTAGGTAAAATCATATTGGTAAACCCAGTCCTCGCAGTGAAACGTGATAAAATCATTTTTAAACCACTCTGCCGCAGTTTTCTTGGCCGCTTTTGAATAGATGACTTCTGACGGTGCAAAACTTTGAAGCAACTTTTCCAAATAGGATGGATTCCCTTCCGCACACATAAACTCTCCGGTCGAAACATCCAAAAACGCTATTCCGTGCTTCTCTTTTCCAAAATAAATGGATGCCAAATAGTTATTTCTCCGGGTGTCCAGTACTTGGTCATTGTAAGAAAGTCCGGGAGTCACCAATTCTGTCACCCCACGCTTCACGATTCCTTTTACAGATTTCGGATCTTCCAACTGATCACAGATTGCAACCCGGTTTCCAGCACGGACTAATTTGGGCAGATAATTATCCAAGGAATGATGTGGAAATCCTGCCAGCTCAATATGGGATGCAGCTCCATTGGCTCGTTTGGTCAGCACAATGTCCAGCACTTTGCTAGCAATCACCGCATCTTCTCCAAATGTCTCATAGAAATCCCCGACCCGAAACAGCAAGAGTGCTCCGGGATGCTTAGCCTTGATGGCATTGTATTGTTTCATCAGGGGAGTTTCCTGTCCGTCTTTGGATTTGCTCATGGAGTAAAAAAGGGAATTGTCGTACTTTTGATTGGAAAATAAGTCCTGAAAATAGCCGATTAGGGCAGGAGATCAAAAAAGATGAAGAAATTAAGCATGGAGGAGCTAGAACGGCTTTCTCTAGAGGAATTTAAGCAAGTCGAAAAATCACCAATTGTATTGGTCTTGGATAATATAAGAAGCTTAAATAATGTGGGTTCAGCTTTTCGCACTGCAGACGCATTTCGGATAAAGAAAATATTTCTTTGCGGAATTACAGGCACTCCTCCTCATCGGGATATTCAAAAGACTGCTTTAGGAGCTACAGAATCCCTGGATTGGGAATATTGCGCTTCGACACTTGAAGCTGTAGAAAAATTGAAAAGGGAGGGATATCAGCTTTGTGCTTTGGAGCAGGTTGAAAAATCAGTAATGCTCAATGAATTTTCTCCAAACCCAGCTCAAAACTATGCCCTGATTTTCGGAAATGAGGTTTTTGGAGTAGAAGAAGAGGTTTTGAAAAAGTGTGATACAGTCTTGGAAATTCCTCAACTCGGCACGAAGCATTCCTTGAATATTTCTGTCACACTTGGAATTGCCGTTTGGGATATGATGGTGAAGTTGGATCAGTTTTGATCTTAAAAGCCCAAATCACTTAGTTTGACATGGGTTTTAATCATGTTGCTGCTTGCTTTTGCAACAATTTTTCCATTTTCCTTTCGAATGATCGCTTCCCAGTGGTTCAAGTTTGATCCGGATCTGACCAGCTTAGCGGATACTTCCAATTTC
Source organism: Algoriphagus boseongensis (assembly GCF_004362805.1). GTDB lineage: Bacteria > Bacteroidota > Bacteroidia > Cytophagales > Cyclobacteriaceae > Algoriphagus > Algoriphagus boseongensis. The sequence continues at coordinate 229,729 of NZ_SNYF01000006.1, read as the reverse complement.
TCACCAATCTGAGCCGAGGAAAGAAAATCCACATTTAGATTGATGCTAGTCATCAAATATTCAGATCCTGCCACAAAATTTCCCATCCCAATCACATCATCCATCATTAATGAAGCTATTCCTCCATGCAGAATTCTAGCAGGATTGCACATTTCTGGACGAACTTCAAATTGGACTTTTATAAAATGGTGATCGATTTCCATTAAAACCCCAGCCAAATTATTACCAGCAGGAGATGGAGTTTTATCCAACGTTTTTCCAATTAATGTTTTGAAGAATTCAAGCTGGGGAGATGGGGTGGTTTGCACGCTTAGTTGGTTTGATTTAAAAGTCTAAAATAATCTTCAAGGATAGTTTTCAAAATCTCTTTTTCCTTTACATCAGTCCAAAGAGGATATTTTTGCGTTCCAGATACTAGTTCAAATTCATAATCCTCTTTTATCCAAGGGTTTAAGCCCTTAAGTAAATTCAAATGAGCTTGATTATTTCCATTTGAAAACTCGATCTGTTGTTTTTCCTCGCCTAATGATGCTTCAAGAGAAATTGGATAGTCAGCATTTTTTAATTCAAAATAAATGTAGGCTTCCTCCTTGGTCGGATTCAAAATGATCACCGGATCGAGGGTAGGAAAAGAATCTGATTGCACTCTTTTTTTATGTCGAAAGAGGGTCATTCCCGCATCTTTTCTAATTTCTCGATCATAATGAATGGATCTGACATTTAGAAAATATAACCTATCGCTGTCAGCCATTTGAAAGGTTCTATCCCTCTGGGTATTGTCCGCTCGGTAAGAATTAAAAAAAGAGAAAACAAAAACCAGAAGAATGGAGGATAGAAGGAATATTTTCAAAATCCTGACCAGCTCAGGTGTCAGAATTCGGTCATTTGAAGACATTAGCCGCTGATTTTTCTAATACAACTCCAATAACAGAAATTAGTTAGGCTATCTCACATAGGAGCCGGCATTGATATCAATAGAGGTGCCTGTGGCATGGTCCGCAAGACCAGAACAAAGTAAAGTAACCATTGGAGCAATATCCTCCGGCAGCGTCAAATCCTTCAATGCAATATCATTTAAAGCAAAATCCTCCCCGTATTCAGACAGGATTTCATTGGCCATATCGGTTCTGGTAAACCCAGGAGCAATCAAAAAGGCTTTAATTCCAACTTTCCCATAGTGCCTGGCCATTGATCGAGTAAGACTCACTAAAGCTCCCTTAGAAGCGGCATAGGCTAGGTAATCAGGTGTATCGCCCCGGAATGCCGCTCGGGAAGAAATCATTACTATCCGACCGTTTTGCTGGGTTTTAGCATGATCTACAAATTCTTTACAGAGAATTCCCACTGCGGTGGCATTTACAGCCATTGTTTTCTGCCAAATTTCCAACCATTCCGATGTAGGCAAACTATCAGGAGCCGAGACGGATATCCCGGCATTATTCACTAATGCTGTGATTGGTCCATATTTTTCAATCAATCTGGGAATATATCCGACAACTTCCGATGACTTTGACAAATCGCATGGTTCTAGATATGCAGGGTTTTTGAGTTGAGAAAGAAGGGATTCCGCTTCAGTTTTATTGGAATTAAAATGAAGAATAACCTCGGCTCCAGATTCTGAAAGCTGTCTTGCAATTGCCCTTCCAATTCCTCTGGAGGCACCTGTAACTAGAATTCTTTGGTTTTTTAATGAAATGTTCATGTTCTCAAGGAGATTACTGATCAAAATTTCTCATGACCAAATGCTGGACATGCGCCAAATGATGCTGGCTATGCCAAGCATACATTAAAGTAACTTCAGAAAGTGTTTGGCTTTTGCCTTTTTCCGGATGAAAATAGGTTCGTGCAAAGTCCTCCTTGGACATGGAATCCAAAAGCACCCCCCATTTCATGTGAATAGCCCTGATAATTTCCAAAGAAGAATCAATTGGAAGGCTAGCATCTGGAAGTTTAGCCCATTCCCCTTCGTCATATGGTTTGATCGTTGGGTTTTCCTCTGTCAAAGCCAATTTGAAACGCAGATAAGCATTCATGTGGCTATCCGCACAATGGTGAACCACTTGTCGGACTGTCCATCCTCCTGGGCGATAGGGGGTATCCAATTGCGACACGGATAGCGGACTAACTGCCGTAAAAATATCAGCGGGAAATTTTTTGATGATCTCTTTGCTCTCTGAAATTTCTTCATTTGAAATTTCATTAGGAGCCTTAAACTTGCCAATAGGGTATTTCAGAAATTCAATATCTATGCTCATATCATGGGATTATCGACCACCAGCAGCGATGGTTATCAAATCTACATGTTTTGCCCCATGTGCCAAAAGTACATTTGAACAAGCGCAAAGCGTGGCACCCGTAGTGATGACGTCATCAGCTAATAAAATCCTCTGACCTGAGATATTGGCGTCCTTTTTTAGAGAAAATACCTCGTCAACATTTTCAAGTCGTTCAAGCCTGGACTTTTTGGTTTGGGTTTCTGTAAATTTCACTCTTTCCAAAACACTTATTCGATTGATTTGTAGTGATTTAGATAATCCTTTTGCAAATTTTTCACTTTGGTTATAGCCTCTTCTTTTTTGTTTCATGGGATGCAGAGGAACAGGAACAATTAAATCCCATTCTTCTTGATATCCTTTGCTCATTAATTCAATCCCATATAACCTTCCTAATTCTTCCCCGATTTCAGGCATATTTCTATACTTCAAAAGGTGAAGAAGATGTTGGCTTTTCCCTTTTTTGGAAAAGCGAAGAAAGGCCATTACACGATTTACTTGAGTAAGTCCTTTAACCTTCGTGGTAAGATCATTGTCAAAAGGATACAAATGGTAACTAGCCACAGGTAAGGTTCCTTGACATTTGGTACAGAAATGAGGTTCAAAATCAAGCAAAGCGATCCCGCACTGAACACAGTTTCTGGGATACAGCAAATCCAAAAAATCTTTCCAAAAATTCAAACGCATAGCTAAAAAGTGGTGTTGTACAAGCTTAGGGTATAATATGACGTATATTTGCCCTTTGGTCTATATTAATACTTAAATTAATGAATCTGATAGAGGAATTCAATGCATACCGTGCCAAAATGAATGAGAGAATTTTGGCTGAGGACAATAAAGTCATCAAACGATTCTTCAACCTCGATACCAATACCTATGCAGAAGGAGAATTGGATATAAAAACCAAAGAGATGATTGGATTGGCCTGCTCGATGGTTTTAAGATGCGACGATTGCATCAAGTACCATTTGGGAAAATCTTTTGAAGCAGGAGTAGGAAGAAAAGAGGTCTTTGAAGTTTTCTCCATCGCAATGATTATTGGAGGTTCCATTGTAATTCCTCATTTACGAAGAGCGGTAGAATATTGGGAAGAGCTTGAAAATCAGCAATAAATAAATGTTTAAAAGGGATTTAGATCTGGAAAAGAGATGGTCCAAACTTTTGGATGGCCTCAAAGAAACCATTGGAAAAAAACCCAATGACCTCAATGGAGTATTATTTCTTATAGGAGTACAAGAGCTAGGTCAAGGAACCCGAACATTTTCAAAAGAACAAAAGCAAGATTTGATGCATATCGCGATATGCAAGGTTCTGAGTTATGCCGGGTTCTATGAGTTGGATTTTGTGGACCAGGAAGGATGGCCGCATTGGAAATTATGTAAAGAACTGCCTCATTTTGACATTTTGGAACAGGAAAAACTTCTTAAACTTCATGTTCTGGAATATTTCGAAAGAGAATACCAAATAGAGATTTGAATGAAACTAATATCCTACAATGTCAATGGAATTCGATCAGCAATCAACAAAGGATTTGTGGAATGGCTGAAAGAAGAAAATCCAGATATAATTGGTTTACAAGAGATTAAAGCTCAGGAAAAGGATATAGATCCAGCAATCTTTGAAGATCTAGGGTATCATTTGTATTGGTTTCCAGCAGTAAAAAAAGGTTATTCTGGAGTAGCTATCTTCTCAAAAATCAAACCCAAAAGCTTGAAATATGGCATGGGTATTTCCAAATATGATGATGAGGGTAGAATGCTTCAAGCTGATTTCGAGGATTTTTCTTTTATATCCTCCTATTTTCCTTCGGGAACAACTGGAGACGTCAGACAAGACTTCAAATACGAATTCCTAGATGATACCTACGGGTACATTCAGGATTTACGAAAAGAGAATCCAAAAATCATCTTAAGTGGTGATTATAATATTTGCCACAAACCGATCGATATCCATAATCCGGTTTCAAATAAAAACTCTTCAGGATTTTTACCAGAAGAGAGAGCATGGATGGACAAATTCACGGATTCGGGATTCATCGATACATTCCGTCACTTTAATGATGCTCCACATCAGTACACCTGGTGGAGTTTTAGGGCAAATTCTCGTTCAAAAAATCTTGGTTGGCGTATAGATTATCACATGGTTACCAAGGAATTGCAGAACAAACTGAAAAGTGCTATAATTTTGCAGGATGTCAAGCATTCAGATCACTGTCCGATAGTTCTTGAAATAGAATAAGAATCAGTAAAAAAGAAAAAGCTATTTGAACATTTCCAAAATGAAATCTATAAAAATTTCAATTCCTTCTCTTTTAGAGAACATTAAAATTATCGAGAGCTTCATTGATAATGCAAAAGATAATTTTGAAATCAATGATGACATTTATGGAAATATCATGATTTCTGTAACAGAATGCATCAGTAATGCCATCATTCACGGAAATCAAAATGATAAAAACAAACTAGTTCATTTAGAGCTCCTCATGGAAAATGACCAGTTGAAATTTATCATCGAAGACGAGGGTAATGGATTTGATCTCGATGTTTTGCCAGATCCAACAGCTCCAGAAAATTTAGAGAAAACCGGTGGAAGAGGAATTTTTCTTATTAAGCATCTAAGCGATGAGGTAAAATTTGAGGAGGGAGGAAAAAAGACAGTTCTATCATTCTACATGGATTAAGAAATGGCGATTCACTTCTTTTCAGAAGAAATTCAATACAACCTCGCCCAAAAGCAAAAAAGGAAAGCTTGGTTAAAGAAAATTGCAGAAACAGAAAATCATAAGATCGGTGAGCTGAATTATATCTTTTGTTCGGATGAGTACCTGCATCAAATCAATGTAGAATATTTGGATCATGATACCTTAACTGACATAATCACCTTTGACAATTCAGAAGAAGAAGGAATCATTGAAGGAGATATATTTGTCAGCATTGATAGAATAAAAGAAAACGCTCGGATTCATACCCAATCAGAAACTGATGAACTTAGCAGAGTACTTTCTCATGGTCTTTTTCATTTGATGGGCTATAAAGACAAAAGCAAATCGGATGCGAAACAAATGCGTGAAAAGGAAGAATTTGCTATAGAATTATTTGAAAAATCTTGACGTTTCACGTGGAACAGTTCAAAAGACTTTAAGGAGTCTGAAAATCGTTTCACGTGAAACATTAACAGAAATAAATACATGTTTCCAAAATATGATGTCATAGTAGTTGGCGCTGGTCATGCTGGTTGCGAAGCCGCACATGCTGCTGCGAGGATGGGCTCTAAAGTCCTCCTATGTACTATGAATATGAATACCATTGCTCAAATGTCTTGCAACCCTGCAATGGGAGGAGTGGCCAAAGGGCAGATTGTTCGAGAAATTGATGCTTTAGGGGGAATGTCAGGAATCGTATCTGACAAGTCTATGATCCAGTTTAGAATGCTAAATAGATCAAAAGGCCCTGCTATGTGGTCCCCCCGCTCTCAAAATGATAGAATGAAATTTGCTGAAGAATGGAGATTGGCACTAGAGCAAACTCCAAATGTGGACTTTTGGCAAGAAATGGTCACAGGTATTTTGGTAAAAGACGGTAGAGTAACAGGTGTCAAAACGGGAATAGGAATAGAAATAGAAAGTGAATCCGTTGTTTTAACCAATGGAACCTTTTTAAATGGGGTAATTCATATCGGAGAAAAGCAATTTGGTGGAGGAAGAACAGGCGAATCAGCAGCGAGAGGAATTACCGAACAGTTGGTTCAATTAGGTTTTGAGGCAGGAAGAATGAAAACAGGAACTCCGCCAAGAGTGGATGGAAGAAGCTTGGATTATTCAAAAATGGAAGTCCAATACGGCGATGAAAACCCGGAAAAATTTTCTTATTCAGATGAAACCACAACTTTAAAAGAACAGAGAACTTGCTGGATTACCTATACCAACAAAGAGGTACATGAAACCTTAGAAACAGGGTTTGATAGATCTCCCATGTTTAATGGAAGAATCCAAGGATTGGGACCGAGATATTGCCCAAGCATTGAGGATAAAATAAATCGATTTGCTGAAAGGGAAAGACATCAGATTTTCGTAGAACCAGAAGGATGGAATACGGTAGAAATCTATGTCAATGGCTTTTCTACCTCTTTACCTGAAGATGTACAATACAAAGCTCTCCGAAAAATTGCCGGATTTGAAAATGCAAAAATGTTCAGACCAGGCTATGCAATAGAATACGATTTTTTTCCTCCGACACAGCTAAAATTAACCTTAGAGACTCAATTAATTGAAAATCTATTCTTCGCAGGACAAATAAACGGCACCACTGGATACGAAGAAGCAGCCTCTCAAGGATTAATTGCAGGAATTAACGCAAGTCTAAAAGTTCAGGAAAAGGATCCTTTTATCTTGAAAAGATCAGATGCATATATCGGTGTTTTGATAGACGATTTGATCAATAAAGGTACAGAGGAACCGTATAGGATGTTTACTTCAAGAGCCGAGTTTAGGCTTCTCTTAAGACAGGATAATGCTGATTTAAGATTGACTGAGCTTGGATATCAAATTGGCTTAGCTAGTGAGGAGCGCCATCAAAAAATGCTGGATAAAAAGTCAAACACCGCGAAACTTATTAATGACTTGAAGCAAAAGAGATTTTCTCCTGAATCTCTAAACCAAGGCTTGGAAGAAATAGGCACCGCTACGATCACAGAAAAAATAAGCGCTGAGAAATTATTGAAAAGGCCTCAAATTGGAATAGAGGAGCTTAAATCAATTAATGAGGATTTAAGAGCTTATTTAGAAAAATACCCTAAAGAAGTACTTGAACAAGCCGAAGTCCAAATCAAATACGATAGCTACATAGATAAAGAACAGCAGATGGTGGAGAAGCTTTCCAACATGGAAAACTTCAGGATCCCTCATAAATTTGATTATCTATCCATCACCGCGCTTTCGGCCGAAGGAAGACAAAAACTAAATAAGATACGCCCTGAGACTCTTGGACAGGCATCAAGAATCAGTGGTGTTTCTCCAGCTGATCTTTCCATATTAACCGTCTATTTAGGAAGATAAAATGTCAGAAAGACTAAACAAATGCCCACTCTGCAAAAGTGGGCATTTTCTTAACCACCAAGAAATCCCAGACTTTGCTGTAAGCAAGGAATCATTTGTGATTTGTAGGTGTACCAATTGTAATTTACTATTTACTAACCCAAGACCAGGCCAGGAAGAAATCGGACCCTATTACGAGTTTCCAGAATACTTCTCACATGACGATGAATCTAAATCATTAACCCAGAGTATTTACAATCTGGTACGGAAAAGAAATATTAAAAACAAAATACATCTTATAGAAAGCTATGTTAGAAAAGGTACTTGGCTAGATTATGGATGCGGTACTGGAGAGTTATTGTATGCTGCAAAAGAAAATAATTGGAAAGTAGCAGGAATTGAACCTAACGAAAAAGCAAGAGGCTTAGCTAATAAGAAGCTCGGAGAAAAAGTAAAAGAAAGTCTGGATGAAATAAAGAAGTCAAAAAGCTTTGATGTGATCACCTTATTCCATGTTTTGGAACATATTCATGAACTTAGAAAAACTGTTAAAAAACTGTTAAATCGCTTAAATTCAAATGGTTACATTATAATTGCAGTCCCAAATCCTGAATCGGAAGATGCCAAACACTATGGAAAATATTGGGCTGGGTGGGATGTACCTAGACACCTGTATCATTTCGATAAAACATCAATAAACTCTTTCAAAGAAATATTTGGCTTAAACTTAGTTGATGTAAAACCAATGAAATTCGATAGTTACTATGTCTCGCTACTATCAGAAGGCTATAAAAACAAGGATATTTCTACATTCAGTAAATTCATAAAAGCCTTTACAAATGGCTATAATTCCAACAGTAAAGGAAAGAAGAACAATAACTATTCAAGCAACATTTTTATTTTTCAGAAACAGTGAAGTACCTCAATAGCATAGCTCTGTTTTTAATTCTATTCGGTCTGGCTTCTTGTGCAAAACAAAGCACACCAATGGGAGGTCCAGTGGATGAAACTCCTCCAAAACTCCTGGAATCATCTCCTTTAATTGAATCTATAAATACCAAGCCCGAAAAAATCACTTTGACATTTGATGAATATGTCAAATTAGATAACCCTTCAAAAGGTATTATCATCACGCCTAGAATCAATAAAGACGAGGTAATATTCACTGCTATTAAGAATTCAATTGTAATCGAACTTAACCAGGAGCTGGAAGATAGTACTACGTATGTGTTCGATTTCCAAAAATCAGTTGTAGATATATCCGAAGAAAACCCAGCAGAAAATCTGAAACTGGTATTTTCTACTGGATCAACCATTGACAGTTTACAACTAAGCGGTAAAATCAATTTCACTTTTCCCGACAATAAAATAGATTATAAAAATGTCTTGGTTGGGATATATCCAATTGGAGACACTACAGACATATTTACTGCCGCTCCATACTACCTCAGTCAAGTAGACACACTTGGAAACTTTGCCATTTCAAATATCAAAAATGGCAACTATCTCGCTTATGCATGGAGGGATGAAAATGGAAGCTTAAAAGCAGAGTTCAAATCAGAAGATTATGACTTTTTAACAGATACAATTGAACTCAACCAGAATGCTACAGATTTACTTTTCAATCTATCCAAGGCCGATATCACCCCTTTAAGAATTTTAAGAACAGGCAATTTTGGGAAAAATTTTGATATAATTCTCAATAAAAACCCAATTGAAAAGGATGTAAAATCAATAGATCAAACTATTGAATATCAATACAATACAGGTGATAAAAGAATAAGAATTTATCCAAAAATTGCCTATCCAGATAGTAGCCAATTTCATATAAAACTCCAGGATTCGGTAGGCTTTTCTATCGATACTTTGATCTGGGCAAAATTTCCCGAATCTGAGAGAAGACCAGAGAAACTAACCGTATCTGCTAATTCCGGAAAAAACTTTTACCAAAACCTGGAAATTGAGCTAAAATTCAATAAACCCATAGCTAGAATCAATACAGACTCCCTATACATTCATTACGACACTGCTTCCTTTATCAGAATAGATGAATCCATGTTCTATTTGAAGGATTCATCAAGTTCAGATATACTTAAAATACAGCTCACCCTACCAGATTCACTTACAAAAGACATCTTCTCATTGAAAGCAGCTGATTCAACTTTTGTGGATTACGAAGGAGAGTACAATGAAAATGAACTCTTAGCCAATTACAAAAAACTCAAGAGGGAGGCATACGCCGACGAAATTACTGGAAGCATTGAAGGAGCAAATCTTCCTTTGATCGTTCAATTAATCGATTCGAAAAGTGAAATAATCAAAGAACAATACCTTGAAAATTCCTTTAATTATTCATTCCAATTAATAGAACCAGGGAATTATAAAATCAGAGTAATTGAAGATTCCAACAAAAATGGACGATGGGATCCCAGCAATTTCACCAAGAAAATCAATGCTGAAAGGGTCTTCTATTTTAGGAACGAGGAGACAAAAGATGAAATAACAGTACGGGCAGGATGGACATTAGCAGACCAAAATATCACGGCAAGTCCAAAAACTGGATTCGAAAAGTGACCAAAATAGGTGTGGAAAACTTTAGAATTCTACGTGGATAAAATTCTACTAGGAAGGTATAAAAAAGAATAGTGGATCATTTTCCCAAATTTCAAAAACCAATTGGGGACAAGTCCAGCTTTTTCCACAAAAGCAAAATCAACAATCCACAGCAAAGCTATACACCAGAATAATCACAGATCAATCCACAAAAAAGAAGTAAAACAAGTAAGTAACTGAATCATAATTTTTTAAAAGTGGAAAAGAAGTGAATAAGCTGTTAACCCACTACAAAATAGCTTCACTAGAATGTGATTAAAAAACGATCTTATTCTTATCCACAAATCCACACCCTTAATAACCCTAATAGATTTTTTTAATAAATAAATTAATAGAATATATAAGGTGTGGATAGTGTGGAAAGCTTTTGGCATTAAGGTAGTCTTTTGGTAATATTAGTCCAGATAAACCCAATTTGACCCTTTATGCAGCCGACCCGATTATTTGATTTGATTCCTTATCAGATTGCCAAGTTTGACAAAGAAGTAGCTCTCGCAAAAAAATTAAATGGAAGCTGGGTAACATACTCCTCCAGGAAACTAAAAGAAATTGTTGATACACTCAGCTTAGCTCTATTGGATTACGGGATCAAACCCGGAGATAAGGTGGCATTGATTTCTACCAATTGCCCGGAGTGGAATTTTCTGGATTTAGCTGTCCAGCAGATAGGAGCTATCTCAGTTCCCATGTATCCTACCATTACTTCTGCAGATTACGAATACATTTTCGGTCATGCTGAGGTAAAATTGATTTTTGTGGGCGATGAATCGATTTTTGAAAAAGCTAAGCCGGTAGCTGGCAGTTTAGATATCGTTTCTTTTAATGATATCGAAGGAGCAATACGTTTTGAGGATTTTCTAAGTCGGGGAGAAAATGGAGATCTGGCGGTCTTGGAGGCGCACAAGGATAAGGTAAGGCCAGAAGATCTTTTCACCATTATCTATACCAGTGGGACCACAGGAAGGCCTAAAGGCGTGATGTTAACCCATCACAACGTCCTTTCCAATGTCATGCAAGTAGGAAAGATATTTACCGCGCCTGTAGGCACTTCCAGAGTGTTGAGCTTCCTACCACTTTGCCATATTTTTGAGCGGGCTGCTTCCTTCGCTTATATCATTATGGGCTATTCGGTTTATTATGCTGAAAGCATGGAAACCATAGGAGAGAACCTAAAGGAGGTAAAGCCTCATCTCTTCAATACTGTTCCAAGGCTATTGGAAAAAATCTACGACAAGATTGTAGCTAAAGGATATGAGCTTTCCGGAGCTAAGCGGGGCTTGTTTTTCTGGGCCTTAAATCTGGGCTTAAAATATGATCCAGGGAAATCCATGGGAGCTTGGTATGATTTTCAGTTGAAATTGGCCAATAAGCTTATATTTAGTAAATGGAGAGAGGCGTTAGGTGGAGAGGTTCTTCAGATTAATTCTGGAGCTTCAGCACTTCAGCCGAGGTTGGCAAGAGTTTTCTGGTCTGCTGGAATTAAAGTATGTGAGGGATATGGCCTGACTGAAACTTCACCCGTGATTTCTGCCTCGATCTGTAATTTTGAAGAAATCCGAATTGGATGGGTTGGAAAGCTCATTGAGGATATTGAGGTAAAAATTGCTGAGGACGGAGAGATCTTAGTAAAGGGACCAAATGTTATGCAGGGCTATTACAAAGAGCCAGAATTAACTGCAGAAGCACTCAAAGATGGTTGGTTTCACACAGGTGATATTGGAGAGTTAGATGGGCCCTATTTGAGAATTACCGATCGAAAGAAAGAAATGTTCAAAACCTCCGGAGGGAAATATGTGGCTCCACAGGTGATGGAAAATAAATTCAAGGAGTCACCTTTGATTGATCAGCTTTTAGTAACCGGGGAAAATAGAAACTATCCTTCAGCCTTGATTGTCCCAAGCTTCGATGGACTTAAAGAGTATTGCAAGCACAAGGGTATTCCATATACAAGCGATGCTGAGATGATTTCAAAACCGGAAATCATTGAAAAGTATGACAGAGAAGTAGAAAATGCCAATAAGTATTTCGCTAAGTGGGAGCAGGTTAAGCGATATAAACTCCTTGGTCAGTCTTGGACTATAGAAACTGGAGAGCTTACACCTACGATGAAACTCAAGAGAAAAATCATCCACGAAAAGTATAAGGCAGAAATCGACTCCATTTACAGTTCCTAATCGGGTCATTTTACGGCTTTCCAAAAAATTTAACATTAATTTTTTTCTCAGAATAATTTTCTGTTCTGAAGCCAATACTTTATTTATATTTTGAATCAATCGAATTTTTGATAAAAATCGGTATATAATTCTATTTTATTAGAGTTTACTTGCTTATAATTTGTGATGCATGCATAACTTTTTTTCAAAATAGTATGCATGCATACAAAATTTATCTAAATTAGGTCTCTCCAATTTTGGATGCCTTTGCCCTATGAAAAGAGAAGAGACCGTAGACTACCATATTAAGAGTGCCTGGCATGCCATTTCCCGGATGTATAATCAGCAGGCAGTAGAGGAAGGATTTACCACTGCCATTGGATTTGTATTGATCAATATTAATTCCAAGGAGGGTACTCCTGCGACCAAGATTGCCCCTTTGATCGGTTTGGAAACAAGAAGTCTAACCAGGATGCTAAAGACTATGGAGGAGAAAGGTTTGATTTTCAAAAAAGCCGATCCTGTGGATAAGCGCTCAGTTAGGATTTTTCTAACTGAAGAAGGGAAAAGCAAAAAGGAAAGATCGATTAATACCATTATGGATTTTAATCAGCAAGTGAGAGAGGTGGTATCTGATGATGAGCTCAACACCTTTTTTGGTGTCTTTGAGAAAATCCAAATGGTGATAGACCAGATCAACGGTAATGAAGTCAACAAGCCCATATTTGAATTATAAACTAATCCTGAAAAGGAATTAACTACCAAAAACCCAAAAAAATGAACAGAACCATTAGAAAAGTAGCCGTTTTAGGTTCGGGTGTCATGGGATCAAGAATCGCCTGCCATTTTGCGAACATCGGTGTACAGGTACTTTTATTGGATATTGTTCCTTTCGAACTTTCTGAAGAGGAACAAAAGAAAGGTCTGACCAAAGAACATCCGGCAGTTCGAAACCGAATTGTAACTACTGCACTCCAAAACACGCTAAAGTCAAACCCATCGGCGATCTACGACAAATCCTTTGCGTCCAGAATAACCACTGGAAATTTTGATGATGATTTGGCTAAGATCAAAGATTACGATTGGGTAATTGAAGTGGTCGTGGAGAGACTGGATATTAAACAGCAACTATTTGAAAAAGTAGAAAAATATAGAAAGCCAGGTACCTTGATTACATCCAATACTTCTGGAATTCCAATGCACTTGATGTGTGAGGGAAGAAGTGAGGATTTTCAAGCCAACTTTGCGGGAACGCACTTTTTTAATCCACCGAGATATTTACGTCTGTTGGAAATTATTCCTGGTCCAAAAACAAATCCAGATATCATCGAATTTTTGATGGATTATGGAGATAGATTTTTAGGAAAAGAAACAGTACTCTGTAAGGACACTCCGGCATTTATTGCCAATAGAATTGGGGTTTACGCAATCATTTCTGGAATGCATGCCATTGAAAAAATGGGCTTTGGAGTATCAGAAGTGGATAAATTAACCGGTCCTGTGATCGGCCGAGCTAAGTCAGCTACTTTCCGAACCATGGATGTGGTTGGTTTGGACACTACAGTGAATGTGTCCAATAATTTATACAAAGCATTACCTCACGATGAATCCAGGGACAAATTCAAGCTTCCAAAAATTGTAGAGGTACTTTTTAACAATAAGTGGTTTGGGGACAAAACTGGTCAAGGTTATTTCAAAATGATTCGTCACAAAGACGGAACGAAAGAACTGAAAGAGCTTGATTTCAAAACCTTCGAATACAAGGATGTAGAAAAGCCCAAATTCAAAGCATTAGAAGCATCCAAGGAAATTGATGATCTGAAAAAGAGAATCAAGTTCTTGGTGAATTTCGATGACCGAGCTGGTGAGTTTTATAGAACCTCTTTTTATGATTTGTTCAAGTATTGTTCTCACCGAATTCCAGAGATTTCAGATGAGCTTTACAGAATTGATCAAGCGGTATGCGCTGGATTTGGATGGGAACTTGGTCCATTTGAGACATGGGATATTCTCGGTGTTAAAGAAACTGTAGCGAAAATGGAAGCTGCTGGAGAAAAGGCAGCACCATGGGTTCATGAAATGTTAGCTGCAGGACATGAGTCATTCTATAAAGTAGAAGCAGGAAAGAGAAAATACTACGATATCCAAAGCAAAACGTATGTTGAGATTCCTGGGATCGAAGAATTTGTAATTCTGGATACACTAAAGTCAGCTGGTAAAAAAGTATGGGGTAATGCCGGTGCTTCAGTTTATGACATGGGTGAAGAGGTAATCGGTCTGGAATTCCATACCAAAATGAATTCTATGGGTGCCGAGGTTATTGAAGGAATCAATACTGCAATCGGCTTAGCTGAAAAATCCTACAAAGGACTGGTAATAGGAAACGAAGGAGCAAATTTCTCCGCCGGAGCCAATTTGGCCATGCTTTTCATGTTTGCCGGAGATCAGGATTTTGACGAGATCAATATGATGATCGCTCAATTCCAGAATACTATGATGCGAGCAAGATATTCTTCAGTACCTGTTGTAGTTGCTCCACATAATATGGCTTTGGGAGGTGGATGTGAACTTTCCCTCCATGCTGATCATATCCAAGCGCATGCAGAATTGTACATGGGATTGGTGGAAGTAGGTGTAGGATTAATTCCCGCAGGTGGGGGTACCAAGGAAATGACCTTGAGATTTTCCAACTCAGTAATTAATGGAGACGTGGAGCTAAACCAGCTTCAGGAATATTTCATGAATATAGCCACAGCTAAGGTATCTACCTCAGCGGAGGAAGCGAGAGGCTTGGGTTACCTGAGAGCAAAAGACGGAATTTCCCTAAACCGAAAGCGTCAATTGGCTGATGCCAAGGCCAAAGTTCTTTCCTTGTATGATTTGGGGTATACGCAGCCAGTTCAACAAAAGGATGTAAAAGTTTTGGGTAAAACCTCTCTCGCATTATTTGAGGCAGGGATTACAGGAATGTTGTATGGTAATTACATTTCCCAACATGACGCCAAAATTGCCAGAAAACTGGCTTGGGTAATGTCTGGTGGAGATTTGTCCTCCCCAACAGAAGTGAGCGAGCAATACTTACTGGATTTGGAACGGGAAGCTTTTTTAAGTCTTACCGGTGAGCAAAAGACTTTAGAGAGAATTCATAGCATTCTTTTCAAAGGAAAACCGCTAAGAAATTAAAGATAGTAGCAAGTATCTAGAACGTAGTATCAAGATTTAAACCTGAGAAGCGATGCACAATTTTAAAGAATTAAAGGTTTGGCAAAAATCTGTGGATTTAGCAGTAAAGATTTATACAAGCACAAAATCTTTTCCATCTGAGGAAAAATTTGGACTCATATCCCAAATGAGAAGAGCTGCTGTATCCATCCCATCAAATATTGCCGAAGGATGTGCAAAAACTTCCTCCAAATCATTTTCTAATTCTTTGGAAGTGAGTCTTGGAGAAAGTTTTGAACTGGAAACTCAAATGATTATTTCAGAGAAAGTAGGGATACTAAATTCAGAAAATGCAAAGGATTTAGAGTCTGATCTTTCGGAAGTTCAGCGAATGATTATGGGATTAAAATCCTCACTAGAGTCAAAGTCTTGATACTAAATACCAGATACTTGATACTTTTTCAATAACCCAATTACCAAAAACTAAAAAGAAAATGGAAGCATATATAATCAACGGATATAGATCAGCGGTAGGCAAATCCAAAAAAGGAGGGTTCAGATTCTACCGTCCAGATGATTTGGCAGCAGATGTGATCAAACATTTGGTGGCTAATACACCCGGTTTAGAAGCAAAAATGGTCGATGACCTCATTGTTGGAAATGCAGTCCCTGAAGCAGAACAAGGAATGCAAATGGGTAGAATGATCTCCTTACTTGCTTTGGGAATAGATAATCCTGGATTTGTGATGAATCGTTATTGCGGATCTGGTGTCGAGGCAATTGCCTTGGCAGTTGGAAAAATCAAGGCAGGTATGGCTGATTGCATCATAGCAGGTGGTACAGAATCAATGTCTTTAGTCCCAATGATGGGCTATAAGACTGCGCTTAACTATAAAATAGCTACTCAGACGCCTTCTTATTACCTAAGCATGGGCTTGACTGCTGAAGAGTTGGCCAAGGATTATGAAATCACCAGAGAGCAAGCAGATGAATTTTCCGTGAAATCTCACGAAAAAGCATTGGCAGCTATTTCTTCTGGGAAATTCAAGGACGAAATCGTTCCTGTAGAAGTGGAAGAAACCTATTTGGACGAGAAGGGAAAAAAGAAGTCTAGAAAATTTATCGTCGATACAGATGAAGGACCAAGAGCTGGAACTACCATGGAAGTATTAGGTAGCCTTAAGCCAGCCTTTAAAATGGGTGGTCAGGTAACAGCGGGAAATTCCTCTCAAACTTCTGATGGTGCTGCTTTCGTGGTGGTCATGTCTGAGCGATTGATGAAATCTTTAGGATTGGATCCAGTTGCTCGAATGATGTCCTATGCTGTCGCTGGAGTTGATCCACGTATTATGGGTATTGGTCCAAAAGAAGCTGTTCCAAAGGCCCTCAAGCAAGCCGGACTCTCTTTAAATAATATTGATCTGATTGAATTGAATGAGGCATTTGCTGCTCAAGCTTTGGCTGTAATCAAATCTTTGGATATGAATCCCGAGATCGTCAATGTGAATGGTGGTGCAGTTGCTCTTGGACATCCGCTGGGTTGTACTGGGGCCAAGCTCTCTGTTCAGCTTTTCAATGAATTGAGAAGACAGAATAAGAAATACGGAATGGTCACTGCCTGTGTCGGAGGAGGCCAGGGTGTAGCAGGAGTTTACGAGCTATTGAAATGATAAACTTCGATGTTCACCATTAAAAAATCGAATGATGAATATCGAATAAAGAAGAAATCTAAAGTCTCAACAAATATGACAACTATTTCAAAATCCATTCAAGGAGGAGAATTCCTCGTCAGGGAAACTTCAGCACAGGATGTTTTTATCCCTGAAGAATTTACAGAAGAGCAGAAAATGATGGCTCAGGCCTGTCAGGATTTCATCGAAACAGAGATCTATCCTAAGAGTGAAGAGATAGATAGCATGAAGCATCCTGAACTTGTTCCTGCAATATTTAAAAAGGCTGGGGAATTAGGTCTTTTAGGTGTTGCCGTTCCAGAGGAATACGGAGGATTAGGCATGAGCTTCAATACTTCCATGTTGATTGCAGATATCATCGGAGCAGCTGGATCTTTTTCTACCACTTATGGAGCGCATACCGGAATCGGTACTTTGCCTATTCTTTATTATGGTACTGAGGAGCAAAAGCAAAAATACCTTCCTAAACTGGCGACAGGTGAATGGGCTGCATGTTATTGTTTGACCGAACCAGATGCAGGATCTGATGCGAACAGCGGAAAAACCAAGGCAATATTATCCCCTGACGGAAAAAACTACCTGATCAGCGGACAGAAGATGTGGATTTCCAATGCTGGATTTGCTGACATTTTCATCGTATTCGCCAAAATCGAAAACGATAAAAACTTGACCGCATTCATTGTTGAAAAAACATTCGGTGGAATCACCATGAATGAGGAAGAGAAGAAAATGGGTATCAAAGGTTCTTCTACTCGCCAGGTTTTCTTCAACGAGTGTCCTGTTCCTGTTGAAAATATGCTTTCTGACCGTGAAAACGGATTCAAAATCGCTGTGAATATTTTGAATATCGGGCGTATAAAATTAGGTGCAGGAGTCCTTGGGGGTGTAAGAACGGTTATTTCCCGAAGTATTGCTTACTCAACTGAAAGAAAGCAGTTTGGCTTAAGTATCAATACATTCGGCGCCATAAAGTCCAAGTTGGCTGAAATGGCGACCAAAACCTACGTTTCAGAATCTCTTTGCTACCGTGCAGGTCAGGATATTGAAGACCGTATGGATGCCTTGGCTGCTGAAGGAATGTCAGATGCCGAAGCCAAATTGAAGGCCTTAGAGCAGTTTGCGATCGAATGTGCTATTGCAAAAGTTCATGGCTCCGAAGTTTTGGACTA
Source organism: Algoriphagus boseongensis (assembly GCF_004362805.1). Lineage (GTDB taxonomy): Bacteria > Bacteroidota > Bacteroidia > Cytophagales > Cyclobacteriaceae > Algoriphagus > Algoriphagus boseongensis. The sequence continues at coordinate 211,636 of NZ_SNYF01000006.1, read as the reverse complement.
TGTGGTGGATCAAGGGGTTCAGATCTATGGTGGCATGGGCTATTCAGCTGAAGCTCCTATGGAAAAAGCCTATCGTGATGCTCGTATTTCCAGAATCTATGAAGGGACCAATGAAATCAACCGTATGCTAATGGTAGGTATGCTCCTAAAGCGTGCCATGAAGGGCGAAATCAATCTCTTCGAACCGGCTATGGCTGTTGCTTCCGAATTGACTTCAGTACCTTCTTTTGAAAGTATCGATGCCTCTGAGCTTTTCGCAGTAGAAAAAGACATCCTCAAAAAACTCAAGAAGGTATTCCTGATGGTTGGAGGAAAAGCAGCAATGGCTCTTCAGGATAGAATTGAAGACGAGCAGGAAATCATGATGAATTTGGCAGATGTCATGATTGAGATTTATGCCGCTGAGTCTGCGATGTTAAGAGCTGAGAAAATTGCTTCGACAAAAGGAGAAGATGCTGCCAAGCACCAGATTGCCATGGCTAAAGTATATCTCTACGAAGCAACCGATAAAATTGAAGCCGCAGCAAAAGAGGCCATTGTTTCCTTCACCAAGGGAGATGAGCAAAAAGTCCTTTTGATGGGATTAAAGCGATACACCAAGCCTGATTTTGTCAACGTGAAAGAACTCAGAAGACAAATCGCAGATTACATGATCGCTGAAGGAAAATACCCTTTTTAAACTTTAGATAGATAGATTCCTTAACCTCCTGTTTCGAAAGAGACGGGAGGTTTTGTTTTATATAACCCCTTTTTTCCCGAGACTTTTATTTTTCGAATCATATGGATGGCTTTTGAGGAAATCTTAAAAATAGACCTATCCAATTATCGGAGGATTCCAACAACTCATCGGAGTAAGTCCCCAACTGGTCTAAATCTTCCTTTTAACCTTCAGGCTCGACATACTTTTGAAGCATTAAAACCTTCAAAACCATGAAAACAATTCTTTTAATCGAAGACAATGATATGATGAGAATGTTCCTGATTCATTATTTGGGAAAGGATCATCAAGTATATGCAGTTAAAAACCCACAAGAAGCAGTTGAGTGGCTCCGGGGAACTTCCGTCGATCTAATCGTATCCGACTATCCTGCAAATCCTGTTTTGGGAGTTCAGGTGAGAGCACTTAGAGCAGCAGCAGAAAGCAAAAGAATTCCAATCTTGATGTTGACTGACCAGGATAAAAGTGAGCAGCGAATCAATGCTTTTCAATGGGGAGCCAAAGACTGCATTAGTAAACCTTTTAATCCAGTCGAACTCAAAATGAGAGTTCAGATCAATTTGCCATTGATGGGCACATCTGCACAAGCAAAGTTGGCTTGATCGATATGAAAAGGTTACTAATCTATTTCGCAGCTTCAATCCTATTTGGGTGTGTACCTGAGCCGGACTTTTCAAAGGATACCAAGCAACCAGAAACTTCAGAGTATGGAGCTTTCGACTTTGCAACTACAGGTAGCGTGAGGTTTGATGTTCAATTTACCGACGCACAAAATCAACCTTTTAAAGGAATTTCACTGGAGCTGAAGCACCCTGAGACAGGTCAAACGCTACACAAAGCGTTTACTGGGAGCAATGGCAGATATTCAGAATCTCTTAATCTACCCACCTATCTCAAGGAAGTAATATTGGAGACGGGTTATATAGGCTTGCCAAACAGATTGGTCGTTCCTATTAAAAACAAGGCAATTGTCTTGAACTACCAGGGTGAAGTAAATCCCGATCAGGTAATTCAATATGATATTGATCCTCAATGGAAAGTATCAGGAAACTCCGGTTCACGGATTGAAGCCACCTTCGAATTGGCTTATGCGGCTCCTTATGACGCCAGTGGAGTACCATCCAATATTTTACCGCAGTTAGATTATATCTCTTCTCAGGTATTGGAATACATCAATGCCTCACTTCCTGAGAGCCAACCTGTACCAACTTACCATCCTACGTATTTGGCAGATGGAAAGAAAACCACATTGGACGTAGTGGAAGAGGCAGATGTCTGGTTGACATTTGTCCATGAAGGAGCAGGCTGGCGAAATACCATTGGGTATTATACCTACCCAACCAACCAGCCGCCAAACTCTCTCGACGAGATCAAAAAAATCACCGTTTTGTTTCCAAACCTTTCCAAAACTGGATCCGGTGGAAATCTAAAAACCGGCCAAAAAGTCAAAATAGGAAGGTTTTTACCGGGAACAAGCGTTGGACTAGTCCTTTTAGCCAATGGTTGGGACGGAACAAAAGTCAGTGGTTGGAACCATGTTGTTTTTGCAGATAAAAAGATCAATCCAGAGCCAAATGCTTCACTGAAGCAGCACAATGTGCTTCTTTGGGATGAAGAGAATAAATTATTCCTATTAGGTTTTGAGGATGTACGACGCGACAACATTCCGTTTAAATGCGATCAGGATTTTAATGATGCCATACTTTTTGTCAGCAGTAATCCGATTCGCGCAATAAGCACCGTAAATGTCAGTCCGATTGATAAACCCGGAACATTGGATAGAGATGGAGATGGGATTAACGATAATTTGGATGAATATCCCGACGATGCGACAAAGGCTTATGATTCCTATTATCCATCAGCTACAGGATATGGAAGTTTTGCATTCGAAGACAGTTGGCCTGAAATGGGAGATTACGACTTCAACGATTTGGTAGTAGATTATCAATACAAGCATACTTTCAACGGTGCAAATAAAGTCACCGAAATCAAATCAAAATTCAAGTTTAGAGCAGCAGGTGCTGGATTCAGAAATGGATTTGGGTTCCAAATGGAAATCAATCCTAATTCGATCAAGAGTATTAATGGGTATAAAATCGGTCCGACTCTAATAAAAACCAACCCTAACGGTACTGAGGCAGGACAGAGTAAAGCCACAATTATTGTAACCGACAATGTCCATTTGCTTTTCGGCGTCTCGAATTTCATCAATACAGAAGGAAGCTCTTCCACTCTCGATCCAAAGGAATTGCAATTGACTATCCAACTGAATAATCCGGTTAACCTTTCTGAGCTTGGTTCTGCACCTTACAACCCCTTTGTTATTATTGCCCAAGAAAGAGGGAGAGAAGTTCATTTGCCTGGATATAGCCCGACCAGTTTGGCCAAAACATCTCTTTTTGGTACAGCTGACGATAATAGCCTACAAGCAGGATATTACAAATCAAGGACTAGCTTGCCTTGGGGGATTCATTTACCAGAGTCGTTTGCTTATCCTAAGGAAAAAGCAGATATCCGATTTGCCCATCTCCAATTTAAAACTTGGGCAAAAAGCTCTGGCTCTACTTACCTAGACTGGTTCAGAGACCTCTCAGGATATCGCGATAGGCAGAAAATTTATTGAGAATAAGTTGTCTCAATCACCCCAAAACCCCGGCCAAATGGCTGGGGTTTTTTTGTTTATTTCTTTAAGAAAAACACAACTTCTCTTATCGAAAAAAAGCTGGAATTAGACGGCTAAAACCGCCCATTCACCGTATTTGGGGCTTTTTTGCTTAGGCACAGACTAGTTTTGAATCATCTAATCAAACTAGAAATGAATACACAAGCCCGACTTCCGATTTCCAAAAGAATCTTTGATATCCTGGTTTCTTCAATCCTTTTAATTCTTTTGTCTCCCTTGTTTTTGCTGGTGGCCTTATTGATTCGGCTAGAGTCCAAAGGACCTATTTTTTATTACTCCTACCGGGTAGGGATGAACTACCATATTTTCAAGTTCTATAAATTTCGATCCATGCGGACTGATGCGGATCAGCTAGTAGAAAAGCTCAAACATCTCAATGCCTATCAGAAAGTAAATGAGTCTTCCAATACGGAAGAGCCAATGAGTAGGGAGAGAATCCTAACCGTCAATCCAGAGGAAATTAGAGTAGCCGACTCGGGACTAATTGCAGAGAAAACCTATGAAGAAAGCAAACAAGCATCAAGCTCCCAGGCTTTTGTCAAATTTGAAAACGATCCTAGAATCACCAAAGTTGGACGATGGATTCGTAACCTCAGCATTGACGAGTTGCCTCAGTTGGTTAATATTTTGATCGGCGATATGTCTTTGGTCGGTAACAGGCCTCTTCCCTTGTATGAGGCGGAGCAGCTTACCTCCGATGAAACAATAGGCCGTTTTATGGGACCAGCAGGACTTACTGGCCTTTGGCAGGTAACAGAGAGAGGAAAGAAAGGAGTTGATGCTTCTTCCAGATGCCAGCTTGATATCCAATATGCCCAAAATCATAATTTTTGGTTGGACCTGAAAATCCTTGCCAAAACGCCTTTGGCAGCCATTCAACATGAAAATGTGTAAGGGAATGAGGTTTTTACAAAAAATTCAAGCCCTTCTCATTAGGACTCCTGCATCCGGTCAATACCTCCGATTTATTGACGGACTTCGGTTCTTAGCTATTTTACCTGTGGTTCTTCAACATGCCAATGAACGTTTGGCTAAATATGGAAACATAGGAGAGTTGTCTACAAGCGAGGATTTCATTTCTTTTTTGATTTCCAGAGGGACAATTGGAGTATTCTTGTTCTTTGCGATTTCAGGGTTTGTGCTTACTCTACCTTTCGCCAAGCAAAAAGGAAGTTTTTCTTACAAGCAGTACTTGACCAAAAGACTCCGACGAATAGAGCCACCATTTCTATTCTGGATAAGCATTTTTGCCCTAGTTCTTTTGGTAAAAGCAACCTATGGTCCGGGAGAGCTTTTGCTCCACTATCTCGCCACGATTACGTATACGCACCAGTTATTTTTCCAGGAGTACTCTTGGATCAATCCAGTAGCCTGGTCTTTAGAGGTGGAAATTCAGTTTTACCTAGCCGCTCCTTTCTTGGCTATGGCCTACTTTTCCTTTTCTTCTATTGGGAAAAGGCAAGTGGGCTTAGGGCTTTTGATCCTGGTTTGGATCTTCATCCAGCATTTCTTCGGCTGGCAATTGTATCCTTGGAAGGCCAGTATTTTAGGGCATTTCCAGCATTTCCTGGTAGGGATGTTGGCGGCAGATCTATTTGTGAATCCAAGAAAAGTTCAGCTTGTTTCATGGGCATGGGATATCCTTCCTATTCCTTTGGCATTTGGGCTGGCATTTACTTGGACAGATGAATTGGGAAAGACTTTACTCTTTGAATTGCTGTTGCTGCTACTCTTGGTTGCCTCATGGAACGGACGGTTTTTTAAGCAATTTCTTTCTCTTTCATGGATAGCGATCATCGGCGGAATGTGTTACACCACCTACCTGACTCACCTTCCTTTGATGGAAGCGCTGTATTCATTCATCGGAGATTTTGGTCATTCAACGGGCTATCTCGGACAGTTATCGATAAGTCTGATTCTTGTCCTGCCTATGATCTTATTTAGCAGCATCGTTTTCTACCGCTGGATCGAGCAGCCCTTTATGAAGCCTTCCAAAACTGAAAATAAAAAGGAAGTAAGCTCACTGGGAGTCGGACAGCTGACCAAGACGATGCAAACAATAAAGTCATGAAAAAATCTCTTTTATTTCTAGCATTCATCTTCCTATTCGGATCTGCCTCTTTAGCTCAGGTTTCTGAAGCAGAGATGAATATGAGCAAGATTAGACCTTTGGATTCTTTAATCCAGGATGCTATTGATACAGCTCCTTTAATTCACCGTCTCTCCAAAGGCCAAGAAGCCAAGGAAGAGGAAATGAAAATCGACAGAAAGGCCTGGATGCAGCATATCGCGCTTACTGGTAATTACAATTATGGTAATGCGGTTTTTGCAGACCAGACGGTGACTGCGATCGAGCAGCAAACGGTTTTCAGAACCAATACCGCTGCTACCTATAACGTGGGAATTTCCCTTCGCCTGCCTATTTCAGAATTTACTGCACAAAAGAATAAGGTTAAAATCAACCAACTGGCTATTGATGAGATTGAATTCCAAAAAGAGGATTTGGCCAATCTAATTACCGAAGAGGTAATCAAAAGATACAGTAACCTCGAAAAAAGCTTGGCGACTTTAAAACTTCAAGCCCTGAAAGTGCAAGCGGATGAGGCGGCAGTCCAGGTAACTGAGAATTATTTCAAATCAGGAGAAGCCACCATCGATGAATATCGAATGGCCTTGGATATTCTCAATACCGCCAAAATCGAGCTTCAAAAGACCAAAAGCGACGCTTGGTATTACTTGAAGACATTAGAGGAATTAGTCGGAAAACCTGTAATCCAATAAGCCATGAACTTTGTACAACTTGTCCGTCTTTTAGTTCGCTTTTCTCCCTATATCATGGGCTCAGCGATTGTTTTGGCAGGTGTTGCTGCCTATTTCAGCCTTCAGACAAAGAAGGAATACAAAAGCCAAACCTTGTTGAATACCGGCCTGATTTCAGGATATAATATTGAAAGCAATAAAGGTGAGCGAATAGATTATGCCTTCACCAACAATGAAATGGAAAACCTCATCAACTTGGCGACTTCACATGAAACTCACCAAGAGGTTTCCTTAAAAATTCTTGCCCAATTGATGTTGGATCAGGCATCAGGAACAGTAAAACTTCATGGAGATAATCTTTCAGAATGGTACAAAACACTCGAAGTTATTCCAGTGCAAATTGATAAGAATGACTCCCCTGAAAAGGTTTTCCAACTTCTTTCTGAGGCTTTGGCAGACAGAGAAAATCCAGTCTATGAGCTGATCAATTCCAAAAATTCCTTCGTGGGTTTGGAGCAGATCGAGAAAATCAAGGTTGCCCGTCAAGGGAACTCTGACATGATCGGGATGGAATACACGTCTATCGACCCATATTTGAGCCAGCTTACACTTGAGTTGTTGACAGAAATATTCATGGCCAAGCAAAAAGGAATCAAGCAAGGCCAAACAGATTCGGTGATTCTTTTTTTCGAGGAAGCCACCCAAAAGACACTTGATAGACTTCAGAAGGCAGAAGATGAATTGCTCAAATTCAGAGTTCAAAACCAGATCATCAACTACTACGAGCAAACGCGTTTTATCGCAGGAAATAGAGAGGAATTGGATAAAGAATACCAGGAGCAACTTCGGGTAAAGGCTGGAGCTGAGTCTTCTCTCGTGAGAATGGAATCTGAAATCAAAGACAAGCAAACCCTTGCCAAGCTTCATCAGCAAATCGCTGAAAATCAAAATCAAATGGCGGATTACAATTTTGCTTTGGTGGAGCTGGATCTCATTGAGAGACAAACTCCAGGTCATACCGATCGGCAATTGAAAGCAGAGCTTGAAACAAAAATTGATTTCTTAAAAACTGAAATGGTGGAATCCACTGCGGGAGTTCTTCGGGTAAATCAAACTTCCGACGGAGTGCCTACTTCAAATATTCTAACCCAATGGCTCAACTCAGTAATTACCAAAGAGGAGGCAACCGCCAAATTGAAAGTAATGGAGCAGCGACAAAAAGAGTATGATCAGATCTATGATCGCTTTGCTCCGCTGGGTTCTACCTTGAAGAGACTGGAAAGTGAAATTGATGTAGCTGAAAGAGAGTATTTGGAAAACCTCCATTCCTTTAACCAAGCCAGACTGCATAAGTATAACATGCTCATGTCAAGTAATCTGAAGGTGATCGATAAGCCAAATTATCCTGCAGTTCCAGAAAAGTCAAAAGCTGTAATGATGGTCGTGTTGGCTTTCATGGTTGGTCTGGTAGTTCCTTCCGGAGCAGTCATTGCGGCAGAAATGCTGGATTCCAGTCTGAAAAGCCCTAAGAAAGCCGCCGAGCAAACAGGTCTTAAAGTCAGCGGACTTATGCCGCTTCTTCCTGGAGAAAAAGAAAAGTCAGCGATTGATTTTCCTGCCTTGGTCAAGCAAGCGATGAATTTATTTGTACAGGAGTTGAAAGTATCCGGGAACAAGAATGGAAACCCAATTCGTGTGGTCGTAAGTAGCATTCACCCAGGTGAAGGCAAATCGAAGTTGATCGAGGAGGTAAATAGATATGTTGCAGAAAATTTGAAAGGAAATCAAGCTCATTTTCAGTTTGTAGAATTACCTGCTCTTCTAAACAATCCATATTCAGAGGAAGAAATTCAAAGCGGAGATGTTCATGTCTTATTGGCTAAAGCAGACAGAAAGTGGACTGAGGCAGACCAACATGCGGTGAAAGTTTATAAAAAGTACGTTGGGAAGAAACCAATCCTTTTTCTGAACAAAGTCAGAACCGACATCATGGAAGACATTACGGGAGAAGTTCCAAGAAAAAGAAGCTGGTTAAGAGCAAAAGTTAAAGCCCTATTGAGCTAATGAAGACAATTATCTGCCATAGTTTCCCTGCCTGGGATACCCCCTACGTAAAATCAACCCTAGAGCTGATTACCAGATCGGCTCCTACACATCGGGTAATCTTCCTGGATTATGCGTATACCTGGAAAGATTTCTTCACACATCCACATATGCCTAAGTCCCAAGTATTCCAAAAAGGACCAAGGATAATGAATGTGGAGGGTGGTTCGGTGGAAGTTTACTATGCCTTTCCAGTAATCCCATGCAATTGGGCAAAGAGTTCTTGGCTATTTTCATTCCTCATGACTCTCAATGCTTGGATCATGGGGTTTACGATCAGCAAAATTCTTCGAACTGTAGACCTTTCCCAGACCGTTTTGATCAATGCTTTTAATCCGGTTTATGGCGTCTTCACGCATAAGTATTGGAGGAATCTGAAGTCCACGTACTATTGCTATGATGAAATAGCCGGAACTCAGTGGGCTGGAAAATGGGGAAAAAGATATGAGAAAGTCTTTGCCCAGATGGCAGATCAGATCATTACCACTTCAAAACCCCTTGCCCAAAAATTTCTAGGCAAAAACCCGCAAATCGTTCAAAACGGAGTGAATCTGGATATTTTCACCGGTGGGCTATTAGAAAAAGTGAGGTCTAATAAAATCGGGTATATCGGAGCAATTGATGAACGAATAGACCAAAATTTATTAATCCAATTGGCACTTCAGGTTCCTGAAATGACCATTGAAATGATTGGACCGATTAAAGTTCCTTTTCCGGCTCAATGTCCAGAAAACATCAGATTTATTGGACCAGTATCACAGGCTGAATTACCGGATTGGATTCGTTCCTGGGAAGTATGCTTGATTCCATTTGTCAAAACCCCTCTGACGAATGCGATTTACCCTTTAAAAATCAACGAGTATTTAATGGCAGGAAAACCTGTCGTAACTACATCATTTACCGATCTGGATGACTTTGGAAGTATGGTTTCTGAAGCCAATTCGCCAGAGGAGTTTCTTGACCGAATTCGAAAGGAAGCCCGGTACAATAACCGGCTTAAAATTCAAAAAAGGATGGATTTTGCCCGAAATAACAGCTGGGAAAATCGCACAGAATTGTTCCTTAAAACCTTAGCCTCCTGATAACTCAGGAGGTTTTTTTATTTGACTTGGCGTGGTTGTCATTCATCGGAGAGATCAATCCATTCATCGATAATCTCCGATAGACGGGAGTGGTCTAGGTAGCTTTGTATCATGCAAAAAGACCAAAATATCGTTTTAAACCAAAGCTACCAGAAAAGGGGTGCTGAGCGTTTGCTCAGTGGTTTGGGCGTAATTTTAGGCATGGGCTTCCTTTTGGTTGCCGCATTGTTTTTCAAAGTATTAGGAATGCAAGGAGCCATCCTTTTGATCGGCCTTCCCATAGGAGTAGCTTTCCTTTCTTATCTCTGGAAGAGACCAAAAGCCGGTCTTTGGCTGAGTCTAGTAATGGGCTTTTTGATTTCAGGATTGAGTAGGTATGTGGTAGCTCCATGGGGTTTATCCATAGATATCTTCTTGGCCCTTTCCTGGGTGATTATTTTGCTCAATGAGGCGATCAAGGTTCGTTGGTCATTTGCCAATCAGGATATTGTGATCTTTTCCTTGGTTTGGATGGGCTACTTAATTTTTGAAGTAGTAAATCCTGCCGGAAACGGATTGGAGGCCTGGTTTTATGCCATGAGAGGAATTGGTTTTTATCAAGCCATGGCTGTACCGATGGTTTACCTACTTTTCCGCAGCGAGAAAGATTTCCACACGTTTCTAAACTTGTTGATTTTTCTTTCCCTTTTTGGAACAGCCTGGGGATTTAAGCAGCAAATTTTCGGAGTGGATGCAGCAGAGTATCGCTGGTTGTGGGATGAAGAGCATCATGAGGAGCATATCCTACATGGAGTATTGAGAGTATTTTCCTTTTATTCCGATGCAGGTCAATTTGGGGCTTCTCAGGCGATGATGGCCCTCTTTATGGGTATTCTGGCTGTTGGGCCTTTCGGTTTCAGAAAGAAATTGTGGTACGGTTTGTTGGCAATAGTTTTCTTTTTGGGCTTTGCTATTTCCGGAACAAGAGGAGCTTTGGCGGTTCCACTTTTTGGAGGATTGGCGTTTTTGGTAACTACTCGAAATTTTAAAATTCTTGCTGCTGGAATCAGCGCAATGCTTTTAGTCTTCTTTATTCTGAAATACACCTTCCTATTCCAGGGAGTAGAGCAAGTAAGAAGGATGCGAACTGCCTTGGATCCAAGCAATCCCTCCCTTTTGGTAAGACTTCAAAATCAAATCACTTTCGGAAGATACCTGGCAGATAAGCCATTCGGAGGAGGAGTAGGTACCGCAGGATACTGGGGAGCAAGATTTAATCCCAACTCCTTAATGGCGAATACCGCTACTGACAGTTGGTATGTGAAAATCTGGGCAGAAACCGGATTGGTAGGTCTTGCTATTCATATTTCCTTTCTCGGATTTGTATTGGGGAAAGGGGGATATCTGTGTATGAACCTTGAGGATCCTCAGAAAAAATATTACGCAATGGGGCTTTATGCCTCTATAGTCGGGGTGGTCTTTTCCAGTTATGGCAATCAAGTTTTCGGACAAATGCCTACCGGAATGATCATGAACATGGCCATCCCTTTTCTTTTCATGATTCCAGAATGGTCTAAAAAAAGCTAAAACAATGAAAACACTACTTCTTTTACCTATATCTCTGATCGCCTTGTATCTCTTTTTGAGTGCAGTTTACCAGCTAGCTCTGGCTATTGCCGCTCGGTATTTCAAACCTGTAAAGCAGACTCAGGCACGTGAGGTTTCCAAACTTGTTGTTTTGGTTCCTACCTATGCAGAGAATGAAGTAATCCTTCATTCTACAAAAAAGAACCTTACTGTTTCAAAGCCTGAAGGAGTTGAAGTGGACTATTTGGTTATTGCTGATCAGGTGAAGCCATCCACTTGTATCCAACTTTGTTCCATGGGAGCAGAGGTCTTGGAAGTAAAATTTGACCAGAGCACCAAGGTTAAGGCCTTACAGGCCGCAATGGATTACCTGAAAGGTAGAAATTATGACGCAGCTGTGATTTTGGATGCCGATAATGTGATGGAATCCAATTTCCTTCTGGAAACTCAATCCTACTTGAATACTGGATATTCTTTGATTCAGGGACAGCGATTGGCCGCAAATTCAAACAGTGATTTTGCCCTGTTGGATGGGCTTTCTGAAGCGGCAAACACAGAAATGCTTTGTAAGGGAGCCAATGTTCTTGGCTTTTCCAGCAAATTAAGTGGCTCAGCCATGGTTTTTGATTACTCCCTGTTTGAGGAGGCCATTCCGACCTTAAAAGCTATTGGAGGATTTGATAAAGAGCTGGAATTGTACTTTACTTCCGGTGAGCACTATATCCAATATGCACCAGAATTGGCTGTATGGGATGAAAAAGTCGCTTCTGCTCAGGCATTTTCCAAGCAAAGGGGACGTTGGCTACAAAGCCAATATGCCTTTTTAAGAAAGTCATTCTTGCCTGCACTGAAAAGCCTCAAACAAGGGAATGTGGATTATTTTCATAAGTCTCTTCAATTGGCCTTGCCTCCAAGAGCTTTGGCTCCTTTCCTTCTGGTCTTGGTAGTATTCCTTGGTATTCTTCTGGACAATTCAGCTTTGCTAATGATGGGAGGAGTAGGCTTTCTATCCTTAATGACTTCCTACGTTCTCTCCCTTTCCTCCCAGCTTGGAGCTGCCAGGATTTTGATTATTGCCAAGGCCTTACCTGGATTATTCTTATCGTCAATCCGGGCTCTTGGATGGATGAGCAAAGCCAAAAAGCAATTTATCCACACCAAACACCAAGTGGTCCAGTCATGATCGTAGAAGGAATGCCCTGGCCTCTGGTACTTCCTTTGGCAATAGGAATGATGATTTGGGGAATCATTCGCGCAAAAAATCAACTCAGTCCCCAGCCTAAAAAGAATAAGAAATCTAAAAAGAAATGAATAAGTCTCTGAAAATAGTAATGATCTGCAAATCTCTCCCTTGGAGATTTAAAGGGGGTATTCAAACCCATACTTGGGACTTGGCAAAGGCATTAACTGGCCTGGGACATCAGGTTACCGTCCTCACAGGAGGTAATTTTTCCAAGGCTGAAAATAGGTATAGCAAAGACGAAGTTAGCGTGGTAGAAATCCCGTTTTTTCCTGGAAGATACCTACCGGGAATCGCCTACTTGGCAGAGGAGTTAAGCTTTAATATCCAAGTGAAACGATGGGTCAAGAAAAATGCTGACCGATTTGATATTATTCATGCTCAAGGAAGAAGCGGATACCTACTATACCAAATCAAAGGTATTCAAGGCAAATTGGTGAATACAGTTCATGGACTTACTCAGATTGAGGCAAAATCCGGAAAAACGCTGAAAGATTTTAATGCCTCCTTGCATGCCTTTTTCTCTAAAAAATGGGAAATCAAGTTACTTCAAGCTTCAAGAGGAGCTATTGCGGTAAGCGAGAACCTTAAGTCTTCACTTTCTTTAAACTCCCCATCGCAAATGAATTTGCGGGTGATTCCTAATGGAGTGGAGGCTCCTAAAGAGTTGCTTCAGGTAGCTCCAAGTACCAAGATTGTTGATCGTTTTGTTTTTGTAGGCCGCCTTCATCCGGTAAAGGGCTTGGATCGAATCGTAAAAGCCTTAGCAAAAAATGATCGGAAAATTCATCTGGATATCATTGGCACTGGTCCCCAAGAAAAAGAGTTAAAGCAACTTGTTCAGGATTTAGGTCTTGAGAAACAAGTAAGGTTTTTGGGAGAGTACGATAGTGCTTCTATCCATTTTTTAATGCCGTATTACAAGGGTTTGGTTTTGCCGTCACTTTACGAATCTCAGGGCATTGTTTTACTAGAGGCAAATGTCCATGGGGTACCTGTGATTGCTTCGGATTTGGAACCTATTCGAGAGACCGTAACCTCCGAGGTCAACGGAATTCTATGTAATCCTGAAAAACCTGAAGATTACATCAAAGCCATGGAATACTTTCTTGACCATCCGGTAGCAGCTCGAAATATGGGCTTGAGAGGATTGGAATTGGTTAAGGCAAGTTATTCCTGGAATTCAGTGGCTGAAAAAACGATTGAGTTTTACCATCAAATCGCCAGCTAATGCTTAGCACACTACTTCAAAAATTCCGCGGAGGCAATAGCCACGCTCTATTTGGACAAGTTGCCTTTATGGCAGCCAATCTTTTGGTTTTCATTTTGTTGCTTAAAAGATTGCCACAAGAACAAGTAGGCGTTTGGGGAATTTTCATGACACTCATGGCTATCGTGGATGGAATCCGTCAGGGCCTTCTCCAAAGTGGCTTGACCAGGCAAATTATTCTTTCCCCTGAGCGGGAAAAGTCTTTGGTCGGTACGGCACTTCTAATTCATTTTGCCATCATTGTCCTGGCATCCCTGGGATTTTATTTGAGTAGCGATTTTTTAGCCACTTTCTGGAAAATGCCTGAATTGGCTACCCTTCTTCGTCAAAGTTGGAAAGCTCTTTTGACCTTAGGGACTCTCCAAGGATTGGCGGCTCTTGCATTTGCAAAAGGGCAAAGCAAAAACTACCTCATTCAAAACCTGGTATACTTTGTCTTATTGATTCTGGCCTTAGGTTTTGGGATTTCCTTTTGGGTGATAGATCTGGAATTTCTTCTGAATATTCAACTTCTGGCCCTCGTACCGGTGGTCATTTGGGTGATAGGCTGGGGAAGAATCTCGGTTTCAAAACCCAATCTGAAAGATGCAAGGGAATTGCTCGATTATGGAAAGTTTATCGCAGGAACCAACCTTTTTTCTCTTTTATTCCAAAAGGCAGATCTCTTGATGATCGGGTATTTTTTGGATCCAGTTGCCGTTGGTTTGTTTCATTTTGCCACCAGATTACTGCAGTACATTGAGCTTCCACTCACCGCTTTGGGACAAAGCATTTATCCTAAAATTACTGCCAGTTATCGCTCAGGAATGCTCACTCAACTTAAATCCGAATACAGCAGATCCGTGCAGCTTTTATTTGCATTGATTATTCCGGGATTACTTCTGATGTTAATCATGCACCGTCCTTTAATTCTAGTAATGTCCACAGAAGAGTTCTTAAAGTCTGTTCCTGTCTTGTTCATTCTGGCTATCGGGACTTTGGCCAAACCTCTGGGAAGAGTTTCCGGAATGACCTTGGATGCCATCGGGCACCCAAAAGTAAACTTCCTGCTTTTGCTCATGAGCGTGGTAGTAAATGTGGTTTTCAATTTTATCCTGATTCAAAAAATAGGATTAATGGGAGCTGCGCTTGCTACTTCGATCAGTGTGATTTTGACTGTGATTATCGGTCAGTGGAAAGTATCCAAATACCTTCAATTCAAGCCTTTCGCAGTGGTGTGGGCTGATTTAAAAACCAATTTGAAACTTGTATAACCCAAGAAAATATGAACTTAACTTTCGGACAGGCACAATGCTACACCAGCGAACGGATGAATTCCCATGTAGCGTTAGCCAAAATCTTTAGAGCCCTTTTTGGCTACACCAATGTGGGTAATTATGCCAGATTTACCATTTTTCAAAAATTGGTAAAGCAGATCCCGCTATCAGAAAAAGCACAAATTCTTGACTTAGGCACAGGGTATGGAGAGTATGCCATCAGTTTGGCAGAAGCCTTGCCTGCAGCAAAAATTCATGCATTGGATATCGACAAAAGCCGTATCCAAACACTTAATCATGCCTTGAACCAAGCCAAGATTTCCAATGTGGAAACTTACGATACCTATTTGCAGGAGACGGAGATTCAAGAACTTGACTTTGCCTTTTCTGTGGATGTTTTCGAGCACATTGCCCCTGAACAGATGCCTTTTGCAGAGGTATTGAAAAGACTTAAACCAGGAGGATATTTCCTAGTGAAAATCCCCAACAAGACTCAAAAGACCATCTTCCCAGAGAAATATTTTGAAGAGCATCAGGAATGGTTGGAGGATGAACATATCGGTCAGGTGTATGATTTAAAAGGTCTTCAGGCAAGATTTAAGCAGGAAGGATTTGAAGTGGTTCATGCCAGCAATAGCGATGGATATTTGTCGAGATTTGCTTGGGAAATTGCCTATTTGGGTAAAAAAGCCGGAGTCCTGACTCAATTGCTGTCCCTTCCTTTAGCTAAAGGATTAATTCATATGGACAGATGGGTTCATTCAGGAAAGTGGGGAAATGCGATCCAGGTGATCGGCCGAAAGCCGCTTTAAAAATGAAGCCTCTAGTTTCCTTGATCACGGTAAATTACCGACAAGCCGAAGTCACCCTGGCTCTGCTGAAAAGCATTCGGGAAAGTGCAGTCCCTGCTTTGGAAGTAATTTTGGTAGATAATGATCCGGTAGAATGGGTAGATTTTGAATCTGCTCTTCCTGGGATTCAAGTGATTCGAACTGAGAAAAATCTGGGTTTCGCAGGAGCCAATAATCTTGGAATGAAGAAGGCACAAGGCTCCTATTTTCTTTTGGTCAACAACGACACAGAAATCAACCCAAATCTCATCCATCAATTGTTGAGTTGCTTTTCAAATCCGACTGTTGGAGCGGTTTGTCCCATCATACGATATCATGAAGATCCAACAAAAATCCAATTCAGTGGATTCACCCCGATCAATTCGATCACGGGTAGAAATGAACTCTTAAAAACCCTGCCCCGACTAGTAGCTGAAACGCCCTATTTCCATGGGGCAGCGGTTATGATTTCTGCTGAAGCGGTAAAGAAATCCGGACTGATGTGCGATTCCTATTTCCTGTATTATGAAGAATTGGATTGGTCTATTCGAGTCAGAAATGCAGGTTTTAAAATCCTTGTTACTCCCAATGCCTTTATTGATCATAAGGAGTCTATTTCTACAGGGAAAAACAGCCCATTAAAACTTTACTACCAGACCCGGAATCGGGTTCATTTTATGCGGAAAAACTCAGGCTCTTTTCTGCTGTTTCTCATTTTTTTCTGCTTGGTCAGTTTTCCCAAAAAGTGGCTTTCTCTTCAATTCAGAAGGGAAAAACCACATCTTAAAGCTTACACAAAGGCATTCCAAGACAGTATCATTTCCCCTCAATATGGGATGCGAGATTGGGCAGCGTAAGTTGCCCAATCTTTGTTTTAGGCCTATTGGTCGTCAGCTTGGCTCCATTCACCGAAATCGTCCAAAATCCACTTTCCAACAAGCTAGTTTTGATAAAATTTAATTCGCTATGGAAACTATATTTTGGATTTCTGTTACAGTGGTTTTGTACACCTTTTTGGGTTACGGGATTTTGATCACCTTACTTAATTGGATTGCTCCCAAAAGGGCAAAGCTCAATCCTCTTTCTGAGCAGGAACTTCCAGAGGTTACCCTTTTGATTGCCGCATATAATGAAGCGGAAATTATCGTCCAGAAGGTTCTTAATTCTACTCGATTAGACTATCCCAAGCATTTGCTCAAAATTGCTTTTGTGACCGATGGAAGTACTGACGGTAGTGTAAAATTACTAGGAGGATATCCTGATATCCAGGTGTTTCATTCCCTTGCGAGAAAAGGGAAAATAGCGGCGGTAAATCGGGTAATGCCTCAAATCAAAACCCCGATTACAGTTTTTAGCGATGCTAATGTCATGCTAAACCCCGAAGCCATAAAAGAGCTTGTCAAGCATTTTCAAAGAAAAGAAGTGGGCGCTGTCTCGGGAGAGAAGAAAGTAATTTCAAAAGAAGTGGATGCGGCAAGCGCCTCAGGAGAAGGGTTTTATTGGAAATATGAATCCTACCTCAAGCGCAAAGATGCCCAGTGGAATAGCTTGGTGGGATCCGCTGGAGAGCTTTTTGCCATCCGTACTAAACTCTACCAAGCTCCCGAACCGGATACCTTGATCGAAGATTTTGTCATGACTATGCGCCTTGCCTCCCAAGGTCATGTGGTAGCTTATGAACCTGCCGCAGTGGCTACAGAAACAGCCTCAGCTAATGTGGAAGAAGAACACAAGCGAAAAGTGAGAATCAGTGCCGGAGGAATCCAGGCAGTGGGTAGATTGGGAGAAGTATGGAGGTTTTGGAACCATCCAGGCCTTACTTTCCAATACCTTTCACATCGGGTTCTGCGCTGGACATTACTTCCTTTAGCGATGCTTGCTGCTTTCATCAGCAATGTGATTTTACTGGAATCAGGTTTGTTTTACCTAATGACCTTTGTTATACAATTGGCATTCTATTATCTGGCAATTCAAGGCTATAGAATGAGAAATCAACCGATGAAAACCAAGGTTTACCAGCTTCCTTTCTATTTCTTGTTTATGCAGATCTGCGTGGTACAGGGATGGTTTCGCCTAGCCAAAGGAAAGCAGCAGGTAACTTGGGAAAAAGCAAGACGAATCCAGATGGAACCCTCAATCTCCTAATCAAAGGAGGTTGATCCGCTTGATTAGGGCATCCTTATTCGCTCGGGAAATTGGGATTACCTTGTCTTCAATCAGCAAGTTGGACTCTTCGATATCCTCGATTTTGGCTAGGTTGACCACAAAGGATCGGTGGACCTTTTGAAAATGAAAAGCCTCCAACCGGTCTTCCACATGTTTCATTGTGGTATGAACGATGTAGCCTTTCGATTTTGTCTTGAATAAGGCATAATCACCTTTCGCCTCTACATACAGGATATCCTCAATCTTCACCTTGATCAGCTTGGAATCGACTTTAAGAAAAAGACTGTTGTCAATGATCTTGGTCATGTTCACAGCAGCTTTTTCTGCTGTTTTGAGCCGGTCAAATGATGCTTTTGCGATCTGAATTGCGGCATTGACTTCTTTGACACCATAAGGCTTCACCAAGTAGCCAAAAGGGCCTTTTTCCCTTGCCCTCATGATGGTCTCATTGTCTGCATAGGCAGTCATAAAAATGAAAGGGATATCAAACTGATCTCGTATAATCTCCGCTAATTCCACCCCGTCTATATCCCCGCTTATCTGGATATCCAAAAGTGCTAAATCGGGAGAAGTAGTATTGCAGATTTCAATAGCGGAATCTGCATTGTCTGCTACACCTACAACAGTGTGATTAAGAAGTTTCAAAATGTCTTTTAGACTTTCCGAAATTAAAAGATCGTCCTCTACAATAAGGATATTTAGGTGGCTCATTTCCATGGCGGAAATTTAGCAAACTATTTAAGTAATCGGCAATTTTATAATAAACAATGAGCCTTCATTGGCGTCACTTTCTAATTCAATTGTACCTCCATGAAGGGAAAGAAATTCCTTGACAATGGATAACCCCAAGCCAGTTCCCTGAATGTTTTTCACATTGGTGGCGCGGTAAAAGGTGGTAAAGAGGCCCTTCTGATCTTTTTTCGGAATTCCAATTCCGTAGTCTTTAATCCGGATTTCTACCTCATTTAGTTTTTCAAACTTTATGGTAAGCTCAGGATCTGGCATTCCTTCGGAATACTTCAATGCATTAGTTACCAGGTTGGTAATTACCTGCTCAATCAATTGAGCGTCAACATTGGCAAGTTGATTTACCCCAATAGTTTCAAATTTTACTTTTCTGCGATCTGCTCTTCCGTGAGTTATTTTTTGAAGGGTAGATTCTATAAGCAATTCTAGGTCAACAGGATATTTAGAAATTTCAATTTTACCTGCGTCTAATCTTCCCAGCATGAGAATATCATTCATCAAATTGGTCACCCGACTGATTTCAGAACTAATTCTGCCCAGATATTTGCCATATTTTTCTTCTGCCTTGGGATCTTCAGCTTCCAGCATATAGCTGATTAGGTCCACATTCTGCTTGATGGTAGTCAATGGGGTACGAAACTCATGAGAGGTCATGGAAACAAATCGTGATTTCAACTCATTGACTTCTCTCTCCTTATTCAAAGCTTTCTTGGTTTCTTCCTGAGATTCTTTTTGCAGTGTGATGTCTCTAGAAAAAGCAGTAAAGGATTTTACCCCTTGGCTCACGATGGGAATGATGGCCAATTCAATGGGAAATTCTCTCCCATTTTTGTGCATGGCTGTGATTTCAATTCGTTGATTTAGTACAGGTCCTTTTCCGGTAGCCATATAGCGATCCATCCCTTGGCTATGCGATTGTCTGTGCTGGTTTGGGATAATATTTTCAGTCAGACTTTTACCCAAAACTTCTTCTTTGGTCCAGCCAAAGGTTTCTTCAGCCCTTGGATTCCATTCGGTTATCTTGCCTCGGTCATTAATGGAAATGATGGCATCCATTGCACTGTTGACAACTGCTCTGAGTTTATTCTCACTTTCCCGTAATTCGTTTTCAGCCTTTTCTTGCCGCCTTTTTGCTTTGGCATTTTTTATCCGCGTGGCAGCAAGATTTGCGATGGTGGAAAGGGTTTCCAAATGTTTTTGGGTGAAGAAATTGGCTTCCTCATGCTCAGAATCTATGATCCCCAATACTTTTCCCTCATAAATAATGGGAACACTGATTTCAGAAAGTCTTACCTGATCATCTGCGATGTATCGTGGGTCTTTTCTGGTATCCTTGACAATCTCAGCCTTGCCGCTTTTTGCCACATGGCCAACTATTCCTTTGCCAAAAGGAATGCTTATTGGATTAAGAATTTCTCTACCCTTAGTCTTGTTTTCTCCATAGGCAGCTAATTGCTCCAATACTTGCTTGTCTTCATTTAGGACATAAATCACGCAGTCAGAAAACCCGAATTTTTCAATCACATTTTCGGCAATTTCCCATGCGATGGAATAAATGTCCTCTTGGTCTAAAAGAGTTGTAACAAAGGAATTGATGGATGTAAGAAATTGCTTTTGCTGGGCCAGTTCGAGGTTTTTTGCCTTTAGTGTTTCTTGCTCTTTTTTTAATTCCTCCCTGTTATTCTGATTGGAAATAATATAGCCGACAAATCTGGAGAAAAGGCGGAAAAATTCCAGTTCGTTTTGGGTGAATTCATGAGACCTTACTTTTTCATTTCCTAAGGCAATAACGCCTATTGGCTTATTGTCAACTGTAAAAGGAATAAAAAGACAGGAGGATAAGCCGAAGGATTCCATTAATTCGTTTTCAGCGAATTCTGATTCGCTCACATCAGGAATAGCAATTAGCCGATTCTCCTTATATGAAATCCCGGAAGGAGTCCCTTCTATTGGAATGCTAAACTCTTTTCCTTCTGGCATTGGGGTATCCATTACCGTATGCAAATACACCAAGTTTTCTTCCTTGGCTAAAAGAATTCCTCCTTTGGAAAACTCCAGAAAATCCATGATTACCTCTAGTCCGGATTGAAGCTGAGCAGATATGGAAAGCTCATAATTGGAGGCAATTTCATTTAAGCGAAGCAGTCCGGAGTTAAACGTTTCGATGGTTTTTTGAAGCCTTTGTGTACTGAGCAGATAGGTTACAAAACGGGCGAAAAGCCTAAAAAACTCAAAATCATAACTCGAAAATCCTTCTGGTTTGGGATTAAAATCTCCTAAAATTAATGATCCAAATTTCTTCCCGTCTAGCGCTATAGGCATGCTCAACAAGGACTTGATCGACATTTCCTGTACGGTCGTATAGTGGCTGTAAGGAGAATTAGCAACATCCGGAATAGCAATCAGTCGTTGTTCCAAAAATGATATCCCGGGAATTGACCCATGCAGGGGTAAATATTCCATGTAGTCTTTCGGAATCAAATGCGGATTTACATTTTTGATTACCCTTAGACGATCACCTTCTGCCTCCACTACACCACCTATGGATAATTTGAAATACTTGGATACCATCTGAAGCCCCTTCTCAAGTTGCTCATCTAGGGTAAGATTTGTGTCAGAAGTAATTCGGTTGAGCTCCTCTAGTCCATGCGTATACCGATCCAAGTTTTCCCCAAATTTCTTGAGTTCCAGCTCATTTTTTTTCCTTTGAGTGATATCTACATGGACGCCAATAGAGCCTATTCTTTCTCCCAGAGAATTATAAGATGGGGCTCCTGAAATGAGGCAATAAAATGAGGAGCCATCTTTCCTGAGGATTTCAGCCTCGTATACACTGGACTGGTTTTTTTCCCGAAGCTTGTGTTCCTTTTCAATTTTCTTTCTGACTTCTTCTGATGTCAGGACAGAGGAGGCTTTTTTTCCGATCAATTCATCCTGAGTATAGCCTGTGATTTTACACATGGCTTCATTGATGAAAGTGATTTTCTCCTCCAGATCAACCTCTATCAGTCCAAACTGTAAATTCTGGATAATACTTTGGTACTTTTCTTCAGATTTTCTCTTCAATAAATCAGCCTCGTATCGCTCTGTAATTACTCGGGCGACGGCCATGGCTCCGGTGATTTCCCCGCCTTTTCTGAGCAATTGCACGTTTTGGCCTATCCATATTTTTTCACCCTTTTCGGTGATTGCCGGAAACTCCAGATAGGTAGATTGCTTTTTTTGGTCAAATTGCTCCCGGTAAAAATCTCTTACCTTATCCCTACTTTCTTCAGGAATTAACTCCAGGTATTTTTTTTCTAGGAGTGATTTTTTTGAGTACCCAAAAATCTCTGAGGCCTTGGCATTTACAAAAGTAAAATACCCTTTTAGGTCCGTTTCATAGATGATATCTCCTGCTTCTTCGACAAGCAATCGGTATCTCTCGATGGAAAAGCTGGGAAATGACGATTCTTCTTTCAAGGCTTCTTCTGGGGTTTTGGGTAGATTTTTATTTCTATAAGATAAGTGATGCAAATCAAGAAGAAAACCGATAAGTCGATTGATCTTTTCGATGAATGAACCCGATTTTTCGACGAGTGAAATTTTACCAGTTCAAAAAGTGAAAATTGAGGTCTTTTTCAAGAAAGTATTTGAAAACGAGACCGATCCAAAAAGTCTCCTTTACTACAGGTAATCCTTGATCAGTGAAATGGATTTCGTAAAAAAACCCGGGATAAACCCAATTCTTCCTTTTCCATTGCCCAAGAAAATTCCAACTTAGTAGAGATGAAAAAGCTCCTGATACTTCCTTCGGTTTGTCTTGCACTAGTCTTTTCCTGCTCTCAAAAAAAGCAGGAGTTTGGTTTGGAAATATCCACGGATGCCAGCCAGATTTTGAAAGGCAAGGCTCTTTTTGAGCAGAATTGCTCCACTTGCCACAATTTCAATGAGGATGCGATTGGACCAAACCTGAGCGGACTTACCCGACAGGTAGAAACGTCCTGGATCCGTGAGTTTATCAAAAATCCACAGCAGGCGATAGATGCGAAGGATCCTCGAGCTTTGGAACTGCTGGCCAAATACAAAACTCCAATGCCCGGTTTTCCTCAATTGGGTGAGGAAATCGAGGCAATTCTGAGCTACCTCCATACTTTCGAGACGCTTCCCTTAGAAATCAGTGGGGACACCACCTCCAACCTGATCCCTGAAAAAATTCAGGACTCCGGAATTCGATTGGAAGTGGAGCTTTTTGCGCAGCTACCCGCTTCAGACACCATGCCTCCTTTGGCCAAAATGACCAAAATGGAGCCTATTCCAGGCACAGAAAGATTGATGATCAATGATCAACGGATTGGGATTTATGAAATAGTAAATCAGGAGCCGATTCTTTATTTGAATGTTTTAGAAAAGCGTCCTGCAATGGTGAGCAAGCCGGGTTGGGCCACAGGGGTTGGAAGTTTTGCATTCCATCCTGAATTTGAAAGCAATGGTTTGTTTTATACTGCGCATACAGAACCGGGAGGGACACAAGTCTCTGATTTTGGATTTACGGATAGCCTGAAGGTTTTTATGCAATGGGTCTTGACCGAATGGAAAGCTGAAGACCCCAAAGCAAAGGTTTTTAAAGGAACAGATCGGGAAATTTTGAGAATTGACAATTCCTCTCAAGCGCATGGAATGCAGGAATTAACCTTCAATCCGAATTCCAAAAAAGGGGATTCTGACTTTGGTCTATTGTATATCGGCTATGGAGATGGAGGCACTGCAGAAAAGCGATTCGCGGCAATTTCTAATCATCAAGGGGCTGGGATTTATAGCAGCATTATAAGAATTGATCCATTAGGAACCGATGGTAAAAATGGAAAATATGGAATTCCAAAAATCAATCCTTTTGCCGGAGTTCCTGGAAAAGCGGGAGAAATTGTAGCCTATGGATTCCGGAATCCAAATCGAATTTTCTGGGATTCTAAAGGTCAATTGTTTGCCACTGATATTGGGCAACATAGCATAGAAGAAATCAATAAAATAGAGCCAGGTAAATTTTACGGCTGGCCGATTCGGGAAGGAAGGTTTCGAATCAATCCTTTTGGAAGTTTCAGAGCACTTTATCCTTTGGGAGAGGATGATGCCAAAGCTGGGGTGACTTATCCTTTGATTCAACTGGAGCATGACGAAACAGTTGCGGTCATTGGAGGCTATTTTATTCCTTCCGGAAAGCTTCAAGGCAAGTTCGTTTTCGGGGATATTCCTTCTGGTCGACTTTTCTTTGCTGACCTTTCTCAGCCCAATCCTGAGGTTCAGACTTGGGGTGTCACATTTGAAGGAAAGGAGATTTCCATGAAAGCATTGGTCAATAATGACCGGGTGGATTTGAAATTCGGAATTGATGGAAAAGGCAATGTCTTTATCATGAGCAAAGCGGAAGGGAAGGTTTATAAATTAAGACTATAAGTCCTCAAGCATAAAAAAAGCCCGTTTTAACGGGCTTTTGCTTTATTTATAGATCATTTGGTAGTACTCTTTGGCCATTCGGTCACTTTCGAATTCATGGCGTACATCGTGCATTCCCGCCTGGATGATATCTCTCCATTTTCTCTTGTTGCTGTAGTAGAGTGGAAGAATTTCCCCCTGAAGGATTTCATACAAATGGTTCAAGTCCCACTGATCTTGGTCATGAATGCTTAAGTTTTGGTAATCAGACTGAGGAATGATGAAGCAGTTTTCGCCATGTCTGGCAAATTCACAAATCCAGCCATCATAGGTACTGAAATTCACCCCTCCATTCATAGAAGCGGTCATCCCCGAAGTGCCGGAAGCTTCTCTTGGAACTCTAGGGTTATTCAACCAAACGTCAGAGGCCTGCTTTAGGCGCTTGCTCAAGGTAAGTTCATAACCCACACAAACCGCCACATTTTTGAAGCGCTTGCTCAGGTGAACTAGGGAGTTGAAAACTGAAATAGCTCCATAGTCCATTGGGTAAGGTTTTCCAGCCCAAATGATTTGTACCGGAAATTGGGAGTTATTCACCAGGTTTTCGAATCGCTCCATATCCTGAGCGATCAAGTCAGGTCTTTTGTAGGCCGCAAATCTTCTTGCCCAAACAATAGTCAACACGTCCGGATCGAAGATTTTCCCGGTTTGATCTGCCACAATTTCAAAAGCCCGCTTCTTGAGGTATCGCTTTCTATCATCAAATCCTTCATTGTCGGCTTCCTCCATAAATCTGTAAAGCTGCTTGTCCGCCCAATATTTCCAGTTTTGCGCATTGGTGATCGCCTGGATTTCCGGAATATCCGAATAGCCTCCCCACATTTTCCGGCTTACTTCTCCGTGTAGCTGGCTTACCCCATTTGCCTCTCTGGCAAATCTCAAAGCCGCCAAGCTGTGATTAAAGATGTTGCCATCAATTCCGGTTATTTTTTGAGCCTCAGCAATGGAGTAGCCATAGAAGAAGCTCATTTTGTCCAAAAGATGGTAATCATGTTTTTCATTACCCGCTTCCTCTGGCGTATGGGTGGTGAAGACCAAGCGTTTTTTGATCTCTTCCTTATTGCCATACTTATTCATCAAGTAAAAAACGCTGCTCAGTCCATGTGCTTCATTCAGGTGATAGACATCAGGATTGAAATTGAGTTCATCAATCAGTTTGGCCCCACCAATACCCAAAATCATCATCTGGGCGATTTTGGCGGCAGTATCTGAATCGTAAAGTTTATGAGTAATAGTCTGGCTCAGGTAGTCATTTTCAGGCAAATCGGTGCTTAATAGGAAAAGAGGAGCCGATTTGAAGGTATCCGGTGGAAGGTACCAAGCCTTCACCCAAACGGGTTGATTGTGAACAGGTACGGTAAATTTGATCCCTGTATCCACCAAAAAGCTGTATTGCTTTTCGTACCAATCCGCTTTTAGGGTTTGGTCATGATTTCGGATTTGGTCGTAGTAGCCGTATTTCCAAAGGATACCCACACCGATTAGGTTTTGCTTCAGGTCATAAGCGCTTCGCAAATGTGAGCCTGAAAGGAATCCCAAACCTCCGCTGTATATTTTTAGAGGTTGGTGAATGGCAAATTCCATGGAAAAGTAAGCCACGGATTTGCTGTATTCTGAGGCAGGTTTATAGGGAACCTTATAATTTTTAAAGTCAGTCATAGCATCGAAAATTGAGGGCTCAAAATAACTGAAATCCAAATGGATTAAACTTAAATTTTGATAAAATTACTTTTGCCCAAATTCAAGGTTATGCTTTAGTGTGCTTTCCACATTGGAAAATGAAAAAGACCTAAACTCTCCGAAATTTTCCTTTTCGGGATTTAGGTCTTTCTTTCTACAACAGGATTAACTTAGGCAAATGCTTTTCTAGCTTCCCGATCTGGGTCATTTTTTACTTCAGAGACATCGTTCAAAACCATAGTCTCTCCTTTTTCCGGAGTGAATTTTGGCCAATTTGGTAAGCCTCCTGCATTGGGATTTCCGGTTTTCATAAATGCTAGAAGGGAAGACGACATTTTCTCCGAAAGCATTCTTGGACGCTTTCCTCCTCCGGTATGAGTGTACATTCGGTCTGTATTATCAAACCAGAAACAAATGTCAATGCAGTGGAAAGCCCTCATTCTACCGTTGTATAAATTAGGCTCCCAACCAAACCAGGCCATATACACCGGCGCACCCTGCTTGGCTTTGGCATTACCGCAAGCCACGGCATTTACTCTGTTTGAAGCGGCTAAGGCGACAATTTCAGCAGGCTTTTTCCCAGGAAAATGTGTAGCGTATGCCTGATAGGCCGCCCCGGCTTTATCTCCTAATCTAGGCTTTAGCATCTCAATCGCTTGATCCGGGCCTGCCGCTTCCAATTGGGGATTGGTTCGGGTGACTCCCCATTCATGGAAAGTGGTACAAATCATTAAAGGGATTTGGGATTCGTGGCTGGAAGGATTGGAGAAAAACTCACCTTTTGGGACATTCACTCCATCGGCTACCGGACCGAATCCTCCTCGGAATCCTGGTTGAGGGAATTCTTTTCTCATCCTGTCCAAGGCCTTATTGGCAACGTCGATATAGGTTCTCCAAGGCATTTCTTGGAGTTTATCCAAAGTAGCCGGAGTCAGCCCAGCTTCCTCCATCACATATTGACCTAATTTGCGGCTGTACTCTTGATCATTGGCCACCAACATACTTCCGCTTAGTGCAACCCCTTTGTGCACAAGTCCTTTTGCTGCAGGCATGGACATCGTGCAGGTAACTTTCGCTCCGCCCCCAGATTGGCCCATGATCGTAACATTTGTCGGGTCTCCTCCAAAATTGGCAATGTTGTCCCTGACCCATTCCAGAGAAGCGATGATGTCCAGTTGACTTACATTTCCTGAATGAGCGAATTTTTCTCCCCCTACTCCGGAAAGATCCGTAAACCCAATCGGCCCCAAGCGATGATTGATCGAGACAAATACGATTTCTCCTTTTTTGGCGAGATTTTCCCCATGGTAGCCATCTTGTTCGATTCCATTTCCATTGGTAAATCCACCTCCGTGTAGCCAAACTAACACCGGTCTTTTTTTACCATCAGCAATTCCGTTAGTCCAGACATTCAGTTTGAGGCAATCCTCACTTACATCATCGTAATTCCAGTGGTCAGCAAAGGAATAGTGGACATTTGCATAGCGGTTGTCCATGATTTGTGGGGCCGTATTTCCCCACCAAATGGTGTCCTTGATTCCTTCCCAGTTTGCTGGTTTTTGTGGAGGCATAAAACGGTTTTTTCCCGAAGTATCTGCTCCATAAGGCACTCCCAGAAAAGTATATACTCCGTTCAGTTGATAGCCTCTTACTTTGCCATAGGCAGTATTAGCCACTGCGATATCATCTCCGATTTGAAGGATTTGATCCTCGTCGGCTTCTTGAGAATTGGTTGAAAGAGGGTTTGCATTTACAGCAAATGGGGCAGCTGCAATACCTGCTGTTCCCAGACCGATTTTTTGCAAAAAATCTCGTCGGTTATTTTTCATAAGGGTTTGGATTTAAGGTCAATTCACTATTGTCTCAAATTGTATAAATAGAAGGAGAATTCAAAACCGTTAAAAATCTTATTCTTCCTTTAAGATTTGATCTTTGCTGAACCACTAAGTAGAGGCTGACTAGATATTGGCTTTTCGTAGAAATAAGAGATCAGAATGTATCTGTTTTTTGACTTTTCCTCTCAGAAGAAAAATGGAGTAGGGGTTGATTTCCTTTCAATAGAATGATTGATCAACGACCACTCATGTAGTCAAAAAATTTTCTGGTAAATCTATTAGCATTTTCCAGTATTTAAATGATTAAATTATCTCGGAAAAAGTGAGGTAGGCTTTCATTTTTATTATATATAATCTCTTTTTACACTATTTAATATTGGATAGATACAATTTTATAACATTAATTATTAGCTAGAATGAAAACAAAAGTTGGAATAGGACACAGCAACCAAACGGATTCCTATTTAGCCGGCAAAGAAGCCGCAAGCAAAGCCAAAGCCAATGGACAAATTGATCGAGCAGATTTTGCTTTGATTTTTTGTGGAGGCAAGCACAATCCCAAACAATTTCTTCAAGGCGTCAATGAAATCCTTCCCGATTGCGAAAAAGCGGGAGGTACTTCCTTCGGAATTATCACGGATTCATTTATCGGGTATGATGGATTTGAGGTAGGGGTCACCATTTTTAGTTCGGACAAAATCAAGTTTGAGGTCGTCAAACAAGGAGGTCTAAACTTGAATGAAGCGAAAGCTGGGGAAGAACTTGGAAAGAAAATTCAGGCGATCGCTGGAGACGATCTGAAGGGCCTCATGGTATTTTATGACTCCAGTAAACAGCAAAGCCCTCCAATGCTCAACTTTGCTACGCCCCTTTTTGCTTCCATGGAGCCTTACCTGCCTGCAGGTTTGCCTTGCGTTGGGGGTGGATTTCTGGCTGATATGATGCTGAGCGAATGCTACCAGATCGTCAATAATGAAGTTATGACCCAGCATGTCATTGCGATCATGATTTCAGGAGATTGCGTGATGGAGTCCACCATTCTTCATGGCTGCCATCCATGCAGTGATTATTTGACCATCACCAAATCAGAAGGCCCGGTTATTTTTGAAATTGACGGTTCTCCAGCCATTGCCAAAGTACAGGAGCTTTTGGGAGGAGCGGATCAAGTGGATGTCAAGGATTTTGCAATGAATGTCACCTTTGGGGTAAACAGAGGGGATAAGTTTGGGGAGTTTAAAGAAAGTGATTTTGCAAATCGACTTGCATTGGCAGTTGATGAGGAGCATCAAGCCTTGATCATGTTTGAGCCGGATTTGACTGCTGGAACCGAAGTACAACTGATGCGCAGAAACCTTGAACCGGATTATGTCCAGGGTGAAATTCAAAACTTAAAGCGTAAAATGGAAGGTTCTTCTCCAGTATTTTCTTTTTATATCAACTGTGGGGGAAGGGCTCGGCCTTTTTCAGGAGTAGATTTTGAGGATGCAGAGCAAGTTCAGCATGCCGTAGCCGGAATCCCCTTGTCTGGGTTTTATTCAGGAGTAGAAGTAGCCCGAGTAGGGGGAGTACTTCAGCCTCTGGATTGGACAGGAGTATTGTGTTTTTTAGCAGAAAAATAAAAGACAACGATGTCGTCCCTAGAGGAAAAATTAGAGCAAGCGCAGAAGGAAATCAATTATTACAAGAACAGGTTGAAGGACCTGACTACTACTTGTATGAGTTTGGAGTACCGCAATTCTGATCTCTCTAAGGACGTAATTCAAATGGCCGAAGGACTGAAAGTCATCGCCGAACTCCAAAATGTAGATGCCAATAGCGAACTGGACGTGCTTTTTGATAATCTTGCAGAAAGCATCAACGTCCGTCTCAAAATGGACGTGGCATCGATTCTCTTGCCAGAAGTACAGGGTACGTTAAATTTTAGGCTCAAATACCTCAAAGGCTTTGGTACCTACAACACAGAAGGCGTTCGCGAAAAAATCATTGAAGTTCCTTCGGCTTTTTTTGAAAGCAAAAACTCAGTCATTCTCAATCAGGACGAGCCTCATGATGAATTTGAAAAATATCTCCGGGATCAATTGGAAATCCACCATTTGATCTTCTCTCCGATTATCCATAATCGAGAGATTTTGGGGTATTTTTTTGCTGGACGTAGGCCTCAGTTGCTGCAAAAAGGAAAAGGTGTACTTCCCTATCACCTGAATATTCTAGATGCGATTGGAGGAGTGATCTCGACTGTCCAAAATCAGCTCGAAAGGCAGGCTGTTTTGGAAAGACTGGTTGAGGAAAGGACCAAAGAGCTCAAAGAAGAAAAGGAGATCAGTGAAAACTTACTCCTCAATATTCTTCCCTATGAAACCACCCAGGAGCTCAAAGCCAAAGGAACTGTAAAAGCCAAGGATTACAATTTGGTGACGGTATTGTTCACGGATTTCAAAAACTTTACTCAGTTCAGTGCTGGACTTTCGTCCAAAGATCTGGTAGAGCAAATCGACTTTTACTACCGGGAGATTGATCAGATCACTAGTAGGCTGGGTATCGAAAAGATCAAAACCATTGGCGATAGCTACATGTGTGTGGCAGGCCTGCCGGTAGAGCGAGAAGATCATGCCGTAATTGCTGTCAGAGCCGCTTTGGAAATCCGGGATTTTGTGGATCAAGTCAAGCAAGAGCGACAAAAAGAGGGTAGACCTTATTTTGAAATTCGAATCGGACTAAACAGCGGTCCCGTAGTTGCCGGGATTGTAGGGATCAAGAAATTTGCCTATGACATCTGGGGAGATACGGTCAATGTAGCCTCCCGAATGGAATCCTCTGGCGAAGCCGGAAAGATCAACATCAGTGAGAGTACCTTTCAGCTAGTTCAGGAGGAGTTTTCCTGCCACTATCGAGGAGAAATCCCAGCCAAAAATGCGGGGAACATCCGAATGTATTTTGTAGAGCCGAAAGGCTAAAGCGTAGCGTTTTTAGCGTACCCGGGCTGATGAAGCCTATTTAAAATTCTCAACCCTCTTAATCTTAATGCAATGAGTCAATTCGATTTTCCTCGGATTAATTTTCATGGGTCTGTCTTATTTGATGTGGCAACTGCCAACAATGGAAGATTTGATCCATTACAAGTGTATGACCAGGTTTTAGCCCGGCCAATAATTCCACCAATCGTCAATCTGACCCCTGACCTAATCCCTTCAGTAAAAGCTGCCGGATATACTGTTCAGCCAGGTAATTATGTAGAAATAAGCTCCATCAATACCGTCGAGCTTTTTGATCAATGGGCCACTCAGGTGTTGGGTAAATGTTCATTAGACTCTGAGTATTGGGCCTTATATGGACTAGTACCGCTTACCAACCCAACAACAGACGGAGTACAAGAAATGCTAAATGCAGGTTGGGTTCAGCCAGGCTATTGGAATTATTTCGGAGACATGAGCGTCTTTACTGAAGATGTTCAAATCACTGGAATCCAATTACCAGATGGTAATGGAGGAGTATCGACCTATGTGCCTGGGAATACCTCTGGATGTCCTGCTGGATTTCTCCCTCTTTTGGGTGCTAATTTTTCATTTCATGAAGATTTTTATGCCCAAAACCCCAAGACTTCGGCGATGTTTTGTGATGTGGATAGCATAGGGCAAACCTGTACCCAGCTCTTTTTTGGAAATGCAGGGGTATACAATCCCAATTCAAGCACTCCCAAAACTTATTTCTCCGGAAAGCCATGCAAAGCCACCTTCAATTGGCTTGGAATCAGTAAAGTTATCAACTGGTTTGCCGATTTGCTGATGCCAATGAGTGGATGTGCGTATTTTTATACTACGATCGATTTAACCCAAGGCACTACAGATCCAAGCTTCCAACAAGCATTGAACCAAGCAGCAGGGTATTCGGTGACCCATTTGTCCGTGAAAATTTTGGTGCATCAGGTGTATGAAGTTCATAATCCGGATTATTCTACCATGCCGACCGTACCTTTAGGCAATAACCAAACCCCAGTACACAAAAATCCGGCAAGAGCTGCTATTTCCGGCTCCATTACCCCATTTGTGCCGGGTGATATGACGACCAATACCATTGGCAGAATTCTGAAAAATCCAACCTCCGCCAATCCTACTGCTGACACTTCCAGCATGGATATCCCAACGACCCAAGCTGGAGTCAAAGTAACTCTAAAATCTCCTCTACAGCTTTGTCCGGCGTTTTTGAAAATCAATGAAGCCTACGGAATGATTTCCCTTGACTTGATCGGGACTATCAGTGAGTATGGCATTGGGTTCTTACCAACCTTAGGTTACGGTGGCCCTACGTCGATTCTTCCCTTTCAGTCTTTTGAGAATTATGACTTTGGAACTTTAAACCTTGTTTTTTATCCGGACAATGGAAGCCCATCCATTACTATTGGGCAATTGACCCATATTGACAATTACAATATGGCAAATTTCATTGCTCAGGGGGGCGTGTTTGATTTTGCATTACCTGCCAATGTGGATTGGTCTCTTGGGTCATTTCAGTTGCTTTCAGGATTGAGTCCGTTGATGGTAGAAGATGACTATTTGATTATTACCGATCAGCAAGGAACTTATGCAGAGCAAAACCAACCCGCCGGATATGGGTATAAATCGGATGGAAGCGGAAGAGGTCCTGTCATATTAAGGGTTTTTCGAAGGGGAATCCCAGTTTCCTCTTCATCTCCTGTGACAGGGGTCTACCAATTTCCTGGCTCAACTGGGATAATTAGTACTCCCTTTCACTTTTATGATGGGGTGAGTTTTGTCTATCCTGTAAACCAAGCAGGATGCACCCAGTACGTATTCGCAATTACACCCAACCAGCAATTTCCTTCCGGTCCTGGCCAAGGATTGTACTTCGCAGCAAATAATTATAGTATTACCACTCGGGTTTTGGATGCTTTCTCTAGGCTAGACCCGTACTTGGAAGGTCTTCTACCAATTACATGGGATGTAATCATGAATGAAGTTTTAAAAAATTACGAGACCGTCCTTCCCATTATGTATGCGGTCCTTCCCTTTACAGAGCAAAATTGGACAGAGCCCAATACACTTCGTTACCTTCTTGGAGCCATTGATGAATCTGCCTGGAGCGAACCCTATTACATGCCAGTGACTCGGGAATTGTCTGCCAAGCAACGAAAACTTCTACAAAAGTGGGCAAACGACCTGCTCAACCAACCTAACTCCTGATCGTATGAAAAATCAACTTTCCCTCTGGACCGGGGCATTGGCTAGCCTGCTGATGATCTGGGCTTGTACTCCTACTTCCCAGCAAGAGCCCGAAGGAGACCAACCTTTCCAAGCTCAGTTGGAAAAACTCAAATCCTCCACCGATTCTGTTTACACGGATTTCATCCAGATGACCTTGGTCGCTCATACACTCAATTTTTACCTTCCAGCTATCCAAAGCCCGGTCATGGGCAATGTAAATGGTCTTTGGGTGCTTTTGGGCGGGAGAAAATCAGGCCTGCACAGCATGGACCAAGATCCTCCCTCTTTTCAAACGCTTCAGGCGAATGACTCCATTTGGGTAATCGATCTAGATAATAACCAATCGTACGGAATACCTGCTCCAGCGCCGTATTTCAAATACCTGACCGCAAGTAGCCAGCAGTATTTTCAGGATGGAAATACCCTTTACGTCAGCGGTGGATTTACCTTTCGGGATAGCACCAGTCAGGTGAGCAATTGGACCTCGGATGCTTTCATGGAAATTGACCTGCCCAGCTTGATTCAATATGTCCAATCCAATGGATCCCAGCCTGCTTTGGAATCGGTTGTTACCAAATTCATCCAAGATCCTTTCCTTCAAGTCACTGGAGGAGAGATGATGGTTTCCAATGGGAATTTTTACCTGATCGGAGGCCAAAATTATGATTCCGCCTACATGCCCCAAAAAGAGGGTAAGTATACCAATGCGATTCGAAAGTTTGAATTGATTCAGGGGAATTTGGGCTGGGGAATTACAGATACCCTGAGTGTGATAGATCCGGTAAATCTACACCGCAGAGATTTCAACCTAGCGGAGGTTTTACTCCCGGATCAGGATTCATTAGGGGCGGTGATTTATGGAGGAGTGTTTACAGATCAGGACATGGCTTATCAAAGCCCGGTTTACATTACGGGATTGGGGGCTGGCAATCCTACTGTCCAGCTGGACAGTCAGCTGCTTCAGCAGGTGAACCTTTATTCGAGCGCTAAAATCAATTCATTTTTGGGCAATTGGCCGTATCGGATGAATCGGATTGCCCTATTTGGAGGGATTACTTACCAAGCGCTGAGCAAGGATTCCTCTTCACTGGAGATTCCTCCTGCCAGTTTGGCTTTGCCTTTTTCCAATTTGATGTCCTCTTTATACACAGACGGAGTTCAGGAGTCAGTAGAATTGGTACAACTCCCTCCCAATTCCCTTTTGCCGGGTTATCTCGGAGCAAACGCAGTTTTTATACCAGTGACTTCCTATTTGTACGGAAACTCTTCTACCATTTTGGATCTTAACAAGGTCTTCAGCAACACCAATCCTGGACCAGTGCTGGTCGGGTTTATTTATGGAGGGATCTTATCCCCGGCGCCAAATACCTTTACCCCTAGGGGGCCAAGGGTAACCCAGCCAAATCCTGTTTTGTATGAGGTTTACATGTCATTAAAAGACGTCCATTGAGACAACTAAAAAGGGCGAAAGTAAATCTTTCGCCCTTTTGATAGTAGAGGTATTTGGGATTTCGACTGAGCTTACATGGCAGGGACAGTGTCCGCCGCCGCTTTTTGGGCAGCCTCGTATTCCATCATGGCTGACATGATGGTGGAATTGTCCCAGTACCCATGGTCTTTGACAATTTTTCCATCCACAAACTGGAAGGTTTCATGGAATGGTATCTCAAAAGATTTACCTGAAGCAGTATGGGTTGCTTTCCAGGTGCCCCAGCAGTTCACCCATTTTTCTCCGTTGTCGGTGGTGACCATCTCGATGGCGTCGTCTTCAACCGTCACGGAGATTTGACTAAAATCCCCCATTTCGGATTTTTGCCCCTCTATCATTTGGTCGACGGTGATGGGGTTTTCCTTGGTGGCATTAATGAAAATCTGCGCGTTCTCTGCGTAAAAGGGACGCTGCCCTTCGTAATCTCCGCTGGCTGAGGCAGCCAGTAATGCCTTGACTGAATCAATCTCAGGAGCTTGCATTGTGTAGCGAGCTTCTTGTTTACAAGCCCCGAAAATCAAGGCCATCATGAGAATAAGCATTGTTTTTTTCATGTGTGATTGGGTTAAGTTGTGAAAACTAAGTTTAGGCAATCTTACTCTAGGCTATTAGAATTTGAAGATGTAGTTGTTTTCCGGAAAGGATATCTTTTTTGGTAGCTGAGGCATCTCCAGAGCCACTCCATAGGTCCATAGAGGTAATATTTGAGCCAAATTGGGCTAATAATTAACTGGAATATCCAAGTGCCGAAGACCACGTAGAGTAATTCGTAACGCTCCAGTTTGCCAAAGAGTCCGAATCCCATTCCCGTGAATACAAACATGCAAATCACTGAATGCATGAAATAATTTGTCAAGGCCATCTTGCCTACTGCTGCCATACTACGCTTGAATCCTTTCAAGAAATTAGCTTGGCAGAAAAGCAGGATCAAGCCCACGTGCCCCATACTTACCGCAACCCTTCCTACGTCATAGGTAATATTGGCTTCGTAAAAAGCGAGGGGAGAAAAGCTATTATCCATGATATGAGTGATTTCCAGCCAATTCACCGTAAGCCCAATCCCATATCCCAGGAGCACCATTAGCCAATAAGTCTTTGAAGACTTTTCAGCTGAGAGGATATTTAACTTAAATAAAGCTATTCCTAGGAGCATCATGCTGAGTACATCCCAGGCA
Organism: Algoriphagus boseongensis; assembly: GCF_004362805.1. GTDB lineage: Bacteria > Bacteroidota > Bacteroidia > Cytophagales > Cyclobacteriaceae > Algoriphagus > Algoriphagus boseongensis. Next base: position 176,345 of record NZ_SNYF01000006.1, on the reverse strand, counting down.
TTGTATCGGTAGAACATCATTTTTTCAAACTCCATGTTGATTGGAGCTCTTACCGCTAAAACATCAAAATATCCCCCTTGATTTTTCTTGTTGGCTTCGTTGATTTTCTCCTGAGATCTTTCCTCTGCTCTTTTTTCCATCACTTCTTTAGCGCCTTTGAGGGAATCTGGAAGGGCGATTTCTTGAGCTACCAACTGCTCCACTTGTTCTATTTCAGCGGAAAGCCTTTTCTCGGCTTTGTAATCAAAATAGTTCCAAGTACCGCCAATTAGAAATAGGATTGAGGCATAAAGAATCAGTCTTTTCGGTTGGAGTTTCCGAAAGGAAAAAACCAAAAATCCCATCAATGCATAATCAAATAGAATTTCCCCTGGCCATAAGAAAATGTATCCATGAAGGATTCCGAAAAATAGAAGCCATATCAACCTCCGGAAATACACGTCAGCCGCAGTGATTCCAGCCCCTTTTTTTTCCAAACGGTCCAGAAAAATGAACATACCTACCCCGAACAGCAAGGAGAAAAGACCCCTCATGGTACCTTCAAAAAACAAGTTGGTGCTAATCCAGGTCAATCTATTTAATCCTGTGAAACCTCCGGTCACGGTAGGATCATTGTAGGCATTATAGAGTCCGAATGCATTGATATTCATCAATAGAATACCAAAAAGAACAAAGCCTCTCATGATATCCAGAGAGGCGATACGGTCATTCCCCTGTATAGGAGTTAGTAAGTTTGCTTGAGAGGTGCTTTCCAAAATTTTTTAGCGTTTTGTGTAAAAATCCGTTTGATAAACGTATCCGAGGCAGGTAATCAAGGAATCTTTTTTAAATCCAATTCCTTTTAAAAACAGTTGGTAGTCGAATCTACCAAATTCCTTTCAAAAAAATGTTGATTTTCAATTTATTAAATTATCGAAAGGCAGAAAAAATGCCTAATCCAAAAAATTTCATAAACTAAAAATTAGTCAATATTCAATGTAAACCGAATGGTGAATTCTGTCCCCCTTCCCTCCTGACTTTCGACTTTTAATTCTCCTCCATGAGCTTTGAGAATATCATAACTCAAACTTAAACCCAGCCCCGTTCCTAGCCCAGTGGGCTTTGTGGTAAAGAAAGGTTGGAAGATCTTGTCTTTGATGGAGTCTGGAATTCCTGATCCGTTGTCTGCAATGGATATAAGGATCTCCCCTTCTTTATTCTCTTTTGGAGGGTTATACTTGGAGGAAACGGTCACTATTCCGGTGAATTCAGAACCAGCAGTTTTGGAGCGATCATTCACGGCATAGAAGGCATTGTTGATCAAATTGAGAAAAACCCGACCTAAGTCCTGTTGTACTGCTTCTATTTTTGGAAGTTCAGGATCCAGATCCAATTTGAAATCCGACTTTAGCCCCTTGTCCTTGGCCTTTGAGCCATGAAAACTTAGCCTCAAACATTCATCCAATAAGGCATTAAGTTCAGTAGGACTTTTTTGGCTGGAATTTCCCCGGCTATGTGCAAGCATTCCTTTGACGATGGAATCAGCTCTTTTTCCGTGATGGGAGATTTTGACCAGATTGTCTTTCAGGTCTTCTGCAATGGCTTTGACTTCTTCCATATTTCCCTGTTCGATCTCCTCATTCAATTCATCCAAAAGCTCCGCACTCACCTCTGAAAAGTTGTTTACAAAATTGAGCGGATTTTGGATTTCATGGGCGATTCCTGCAGTTAGCTCCCCGAGTGAGGCCATTTTTTCCGAATGGATCAATTGAGATTGAGTGGTCTTCAGATCCTCAAGAGATTTTTTGAGCTGCTCGGTTCTATGCTGGACCTTTTCTTCCAAAACTCGATTTTCCTTTTTTAGATAGGCTGACCGAACCTGAACCACACTGTAAATTATTCCTCCACCAATACCCAAGAAAATTAAATAAGCCCACCAAGTCTGGTTCCATGGGGGAAGGACGGTAAACGTAAAAGTATCAGGAGCACTCCATCTTCGATTAAAATCAGAAGAGGCTACTTTGAAGGTGTAGGTCCCTGGTGTCAGGTTATAATAAATTCGTGAAGTGGATTTTGAACTGGGCTTGGACCAAGAGTTATCCATTCCTTCTAATATGTAGCTGTACTGGATTTTATCTCTTCCTCTGGGGGTAGAGTTTACGAATTCAAAGCTTATTGAATTTTGATCATGAGGAACTTCTAGGTTAATAGGAAGCCCGGTGAAATTTAGTGTGCCTTCCCATCTAAATTTGTTATTCACGTAATACCCTGAATCTGCTGGAAGGCCATCTGCTAAAAAAAACTTCCCTTCATTCGAAGTCCAAAGGGTATCTTCTTTACCCAGTTTTTCTTTGATATCAGCTATGCGAATAAAGTGGTTTTGCTGATCCATGATTTTGATACCCGAAAGATGAACTTTGGGCGGACTTAGATCTAAAATAGGCTCTTGAAGTGTAGCAGTTAAAATAGGAGATGCTCCCCACCAGACTTGACCATTTCGAAGAACCTTGGCTGTGGATTGATTGAAATCTACATAAGGGAATCCTTCTGCAATTCCATAATTGTAAAATTCCCAAGGCTGGGATGGCATTTGCTCGGTAGGTCTAAAAACGCGAATGATTCCTCTTTCTGAACCAATGTGAATGATTCCTTTATTTTCTACAATATCATATAAAGCGGGTGGTATAAGTCCGTTTTTTAAGCCAATATGAGTGATTTCAGAGAAAGTTGGATTGAATATTGAAAGCCCCTCATCAGTACCCACAATCATTTCTCCTGCCTCATTTTGATAGATCATTGAGGTATAATCACTAGGTAGACCTGATTCCTTTTTGATATTTCTAATGGTATTTTTGACTGGATCTAGGATACTTAGTCCGGTATCTGAAGCTACCCATATTCTTCCTTGGCGATCTTCCTCCAAAACAAAGGCTAAATTACCTGCAAGCCCTTGAGCCTTTCCCAAGCTTAGCCAAATTCCGCTAACCGGATCAAAAACATTAACCCCAAGTCCTCCTCCAAACCAGAATTTATTGTCCTTAGATACCAAACCGTTAAAAAAAACAGTATTTATATCGGTATTCCGACTATCATACCAATCGATTTTTTGAGTGTCTAAATCAAAAATTCCAAATCCACCTACAGCAGTATAGAGAAATTTTCGCTCTCCAATGTTCCTAATTCTCCTAGAGCTATTAGTGGAAATAGTGGAGGGTAATTTGAAAAGGTGGAGTCTCTTGGTTTTTGGATCATAGATATCTAATCCAGCATAAGTAGAAAGATATACCCTACCTTGATCGTCCTCCGCAATTCCCCAAACATCGTTGCTTTCCAGGCCCTGATCGGTGGTGAAATGTTCGGGCATCATTCCCTTGGTATCGTATATTAAAATACCATCAGCCTGAGTTCCCTGAAGCAACATCCCGTCTTCTTTTAATTGAGAAGCTGGAGGAAATTGCGTTCTTCGAAGTGTAGACCCAGTATGGATTTTTCTAGAGGTTTGCTGAATAGGGTCCAATACAAAAATGGTGTCATTAGCACTAAACCAAAGACGGTCTTTGAAGTCTTGGTTAATTGAAAACGGTTGGCCATTAAATCCTTGTTCCGAGCCAATTTTCTTTATTTTTTGATCTTTTAGAGAAATTCCATGTGCATTTGGACTAAAACTGGAAATCCATAAGGTTCCTGTTTTATCTTCCAAAAATTCAAATGGAACCCCAATTTGCAAGCCTTCATTTATACCAATCAGAGAAATGCTTTTTCGATCTGGAGATACTATTCCAATGGTGTTGTTGTACCCCACCCATAGGTTATTATCTCTATCTTCTTCCACACCGAAGGATACACTTAGGTCATTATTTGGAGAAGAAATTGGAAGGGGAGTTTCCTTTTTTTCAGCCAAATCAATTTTGTAAAGAGTGTTGATCGCCCCCCAAAGTTGACCGGATTTATCACGTTTGATACGGATAAATCCATGACTCATTTGGTAGTGTTCCACCAAATCCAAGTTGGGATTAAAGCGGTAGATTCCAGAGCTTTGGCTGGAAATCAAAAGACTTCCATCTTCCTCCATAATGAGATCTGAAAGCGTCTCGATAGCGCCTGTTACATCTTTTTGAAAGAAGTTATAAAAGGAAAAAAACTCCCCGTCGTACTTATGTAGGCCCTGCTCGGTGGTGATCCAAGTTACCCCTAGGGAGTCGGAAGCCATGGCAAGGATTCTGTTTCCAATCATTCCCTCAGCTTGACCAAGTTTTACCATTCCGGAAGTGCCTCCTCTCCAAACTGAAGGGTTGCTTGCTGCAAGAATCCTAGGAGGATCTGATAGAAATTTCCGGACCTTAATGGGATTCGATTTTAAGGTGTCCCAATTAATTTCAATCTTTTTAAGTTGATCTCTATCAAAAGGAATTTCTGTTATAGGATTGGCTAGGGGTTTAAAATCATTGACTACAAATGGTTTGGAAGGCATTTGTGAAATCACAAAAGGGAAGGTAGTCTTTTTAGGGGCATACTGTGAATCTATGGTATCCCACTGAATAGTTTGTTCGGCTGGAAAAGAAAAGGGAATTGGTTTTGGGGTTTCCCAACCATTTGGGTTTTCAGGAAAAGGGATTTCTTCTCTTTGGCTACAGGAAAAGAATGTTAAAGGTAGAAAGGCCAAAAGAAGCAGAGATTTACCTGAGATGATCTTTCTTATAGGAATACTTGGAGCCATATGCTGATTAAGGGTATAATGTAAAAATGAAGAATTGAACTTACCCTTATCTCAATGACCGAACTCTCCAATCGGAAATTGAACTATGGATGGAAAAAGTTACTCATTTTTAGAGATTTACCGACAAAGAATCCCTAAAATCATTTGAAAATAGCTCCTTTTTCCTAATAAAATTTGGATGACCAAAGAGGACTACCCTTGTAAAATAACACGAAAGATACTCCCTTCACCCTCTTTACTTTCTAATCCCAACTCTCCACCATGGGCTTTCACTATATCATAGGATAAGGATAATCCCAAACCAGTCCCAGACCCTGTGGGTTTGGTGGTGAAGAAAGGTTGGAAGATCTTGTCTTTGATAGCCTCTGGAATGCCAATTCCATTGTCTTTTATTGAAATCTCAATTCCTGAAGAGGTTTTATTTGTGGATACTATTATCTCAGGTTTATAACCTCCGTCACCTTGAGTTTGGAGAAGGGTTGCCTTTTCTCCACAGGCATAAAGCGCATTATTGACCAAATTGAGTATGACTTTTCCCAAATCTGAGGGGATGACTTCAACCTGTGGGAGACCTGGATCCAGCATAAAATTCAAATTCACCTCAAGAGACTGATCTTTTGCTTGATGATTTCGATAAGCTAACTGGGTAATTTCGCTTATAAGCTTGTTGATGTCTGTGAGTTCTTTTTGTCCTGTACCTGTTTTGGAGTGCTCGAGCATGCTTTTTACGATTGCATCTGCCCGTTTGCCGTGATGATTGATTTTGCTCAGATTGGCTTTTAGATCCTCTGCAATTTCCTCCGCTGCTTGTCCATTACCAGCAGCAAGCTCTTCCCTCATTTCTTCAATCAAGTCTGTACTTAACTCTGAAAAATTATTCACAAAGTTCAGCGGGTTCTGAATCTCATGGGCGATACCTGCCGTGAGCTGTCCAAGGGAGGCAAGTTTTTCTTGCTGAATGAGTTGGGCTTGAGCTGCTTTTAGATCCTCAAGTGTTTTTTGAAGGGCTTCATTACTTTCTTCTACTGCTTTCCTTTTCAGCTCTAACTCTTCAATGGTTTCTTCCAGTAAAATGGCAGTGGTACGTTTTACTTTCTCGGTGCGGTCAAGTTTGAATTCCAAAATAGTCAACTCTTTATCCGCATCCTTCAGGGATTTATTTAGCGCTGATTTTTGCTCATCAGAGATGGCTTCAATCTGAAGTAGTGTGTCGAGAATATGTTGAAGATGTATGTTCATTTATTTTTCCTTCAGTACTACACAACAGGTGGTGAGATTATGCATCTCCAGATTTCCCCCGGTTGCACGTGCCAGTTCTGCATTACTAAACATGCCTACCATAGGCACATCCCATACGTTGCGCATGCCTTCAATTTCATCCCCAATCAATGGACCCAGCGTGATATACCTTCCTGCACAACTAAAAATAACCAATGCATCTGCTTCTTCTATTTCTGTTGCCTTCAGCTCTTCGCATGCTTTAATTACCTTATCGATCACATCAAAATCCGGAGGCAGAGAAAAGCGTACTTTGGATCCTTGCGGTACTGAGCCACTGCAGTAAAATGAATGATCACTCCAGTCTACCAGCAGGCCAGGCCTCATGACCGGGTCCCCGACTTCCCGTTGCAACTGCAACGGAAATTGAGCCGCCACCTCTATGGAAAATCCACCATTCTCGGGTGTTATATTTTCTAAGCCACCATATTTCGCGGTGAGGTCGAGGACAGGAACATCATCTACCGTAAAAACATGATTACCATCACTCTTGGTTACGGTTCGTTCCGTGCCCACTGCTTTCCAACCGCAGGTGGCCCTACCCCTTATTTTTATTTTATTCTCATCAATCGCTAAGACGATAACACCTCTTTTAGATTCTTGAGTGTTGGTGAAAACAAATTGATTGGTAAAAGAGAAATCATCGCCTGCCATCCCACCGTAAATATTCACTTGCTTGCCTATGACATCTTCGAAGCCAAAAAGCAATTGCTCAGCATCGGTTTCCATATGGCTGCCTGCCATTAGAAATGCAGGGTTGGAAAAATCCTTCAAAGCCTTTTTTGCAATGCCTGCTGCCACTTCTCGGTAATTCTTTAGTGGATATTCCTCAAAATAGATTTGGAAATATGCCTGATTCATGTCTAAAAGCATGATAGCTGCTTCTCCTAATACTACTTCTTCATCCATAAAACCGCCGTTTGTAGTAGCCCCAAAAATGGCCAAACCTGCTTCGTCCAATATTTCGCAGATGGCATGGAGGTCTTGTTTGACGGAAACAAAAGCAATGGCAAGGCTGGGTTTGAAACCATCCGCCATACTGGCCTCCAATTCAGTTTTAATTTCTTCAGGTGATGCACCTTTGATTGATTTCGCTATCATGGGTTCAGTGTTTTTTGAGTAAAACTATTTTTCTTTCAATGCCACCCAGCTTACTGTCGTACCCTGAAATTCACAGCGGCCTTCATCTAATTTTCCAAATTCTCCCAATGAGAAATAGCCTATCATTGGTTTGCCCCAAGTAGATGCCAGTCCTTCTATTTCTGTGGAGATCAAAGGACCAAAAGTTCCCAATCTTCCTACGCAGGAAAAGACCATCAAGGCATCGGCATCCGGCATCTCCTTTTCTTTACAAATCCTAGTGGTTTCTACCACTTTGTCAATGACATCAAAATCCGGCGGCAGAGAAAAACGGAATTGATCTCCCTCCTTTACACCCCCTCCAATCATGACGGATTGATCGGCAGGATTAAAAAATAGCGCGGGTTTCATGATCGGGTTTCCTGATGCTCTCTCAAACTGTAAGGGATAGCCTAGGTCGGTTGGAATAAATCCACTTCCTTCTGAATTTTCCCTTACTATATCCTTCCCTAAGAATCTTTGAATGACCTGCATCGCCGGCTCATGGTCAATGGTCAGTGCCCAGTCACCTTCACATTTCGTGATTTTTTTCATCGTACCTACCGCCTTCCAGCCTGAAACTGCCAGACCGCTGATCGCAACCTTGTCCTGATCAAGAATAAGTGTAAGCAAGCCTCCTTTACTTGATGAATCATTGGTAAAAAGGACCCCTGAAAAATCAGCCGGATCACCGGTGCCGCCACCCGCGATCATGATATCATGGCCTGCCGCATCCGTCAATCCTCTAATTAGCTCATCGTGGGAAAGCACATTATTCACCGGTGCAATGATGAATCCTGGATTTGAAAAAGTGGTCTTCCCGGATATGCCTGCATGATAGGCGGCTTCGTAGACAGACGATCCCTCGTAACCGTTCATTACTATTTTGAAGTGGTCTGATTTTATGTCCAAGAGCAGGATCAGGATATCCTCTTCCGTAATTCCGTCTTCGGAAAATTTTTGGAGGGAGGTTATTCCGAAAATTGCAATGCCCTCTTGCTCAAAAATAGCGTGGAGTGGTTCCGCATCATCCATCTTGCTTATGATGATGAAGGCTAGGGTCGGTTTGAATCCATCCCCTTTGCTTTCATCCAATGCCTTTTGGATTTCTTTTGGCGTTTTCCCATGGATTGATTTTGCTTTCATCTCATTTTTCTTTCAAAGCCACCCAACAGCATGCTGTAGAATGAAAGTTTTGACCACAATTTTTTGCCCTTCCAAATTCCCCGTAAGTAAAAAACCCTGCCATAGGACTATTCCATATCTCTGCTAATCCTTCATTTTCCATAGTCACCAGCGGCCCGAGAGCCGGTTCTCTACCTGCACAAGAAAATATCAACAAGGCGTCTGCATCCTGGCCCAATTCCTCCCTGACCTTACTTGCTTCATCGGTAATCTCCTGAACAATATCAAAATCTGGAGGTATGGCAAACCAAAACTTTTCCCCCTCAATCATCTCCATATCCATGACTAGCGCATTTTCTTCATAGTCAATACTCATGGGTGATTTGATAAGAATATCCTCCCCGTTATCCCTTTCCACGATGAAAGGGTAATAGAAGGACAGCTCGTTCAGTACATCGAACTCCCGGTTTTCCCCTTCCTTTCCCTTGCCCAGGTAATTCAGGTACATGTCCACTGCAGGCTTATCGTCAATGGTATAAAGAAGCTTTCCCTTGCATTGGGTCACTTTCCTCGAAATCCCCAATCGTTTCCAGCCCGTAATGGCCATTCCGTTGAATGAGACTCTATCAGCGTCCAAAACTATAGCGATAAGGCCATGGTCTGTTTCTTGGTTTTTGGTAAAAACTGCCGTGCCTGTTAAGTTAAAATCATCCCCAGCCATTCCCCCGAAAAAGATTTTTTCCTTCCCTAATGCTGCTGATAATTCATGGACTAGGTCTATTCCGTCGAATAATTCTGAAGAAGGCGTTACACCTGTACTGCAAACTATCAGAGAAGGATTGGCAAACAGGGAAAGGGCAGAATTTGCCACTTTTTTGGCAGTCTCCTCCATGCTTTCCATTCCGATTTCCTCGAATAAGATGGAATAAGCATCCTTTGCCAAATCCAGCAATAGGATAGCAATTTCACCACTGCTTTGATTACCGTTTACAAACTCTCCACAGGAAGTAGCCCCGAAAATGTCAATGTTATGTCGGGCAAGGATTTCACTGACCGCTTTTCTATCCTGTTTGACGGACATAAAAACGAAAGCAACTGTTGGGGTAAATCCATCAACCAAAGAGGTATTCAAAGCAAGTTGAATTTCTTCAGGCGATTTCCCGGAAATGGATTTTGCTTTCATTAGACCAGTCTGATTTTAAAAGTTGTGCCCTCTGTACTTGAAGACTCTATTTTTAATTCCCCTCCATGCGCTTTCACAATATCATAAGATAGTGATAATCCCAATCCAGTCCCAGAACCTGTTGGCTTGGTGGTGAAGAAGGGTTGGAAGATCTTGTCTTTGATCGAGTCGGGAATGCCCGAACCATTATCCGAAACGGATATTTCTACCCCATTTTCGGTCCTACTAGTCCTGATTTTTACTTCAGGCTTATACCCAACGTCACTCTGAGCTTGTCGAAGGGTTGCATTTTCAGCACAAGCGTAAAAAGAATTGTTCAAAAGATTGAGCAGCACCTTCCCCATGTCCTGAGGGATGACTGACACCTTGGGCAAGTTTGGATCAAATTCTGTTTTGAGTTCGCAGGTAAATTCAGGCTCTTTAGCTAAAAAGGATTGGTAACTTAACCGCAAGAATTCATCTGCCAAAGCATTGAGATTAGTTGGCTCTTTCGTTCCAGTTCCCCTTTTGCTGTGCTCCAGCATGCTTTTTACAATGGCATCGGCTCGCTTTCCGTGCTGGGTTATTTTTGAGAGGTTATCCTTCAGGTCTCCCTTGATGGCTTTGACTTCTTCCCAATCTTGTTTTTCGATTTCCTGATCGAGTTCGTCCAGCAATTCATTGCTGACTTCGGAGAAGTTATTCACAAAGTTCAGCGGATTCTGAATCTCATGGGCGATGCCTGCGGTTAGCTCGCCAAGTGAAGCCATCTTTTCTGATTGGATGAGTTGGGCTTGGGTGGATTTGAGATCTGAGTAGGCTTTTTCGATTTCGCGGGCATGTTCCAGTTCTCTGGCTTGGGTACGCTCCCGCTCCTTCTTGATGATACGGTTTCTCAAATACCGATCTGTACCAAAAACACCCGCAAGGAAAAGTACACCATAAAGACTATAAGCCCATATCGTATTCCACCATGGCTCTCTAACCAAAATGGCCAATGTGGCGCCTTCTTCATTCCACACACCGTTGTTATTGGCGGCCTTTACTCGGAAGATATATTCTCCGGGCGGAAGATTGGGATAATAAGCACTCTGCAACGATGAGATTTCCCGCCAGTCATTATCAAATTTCTCCAGCTTATAAGCAAAGCGATTTTTCGCCGGGTTGCTGAAGTGCAGTGCAGTAAACTCGATCGAAATGTTGTTTTGATCATGTGCCAACGCGATCGACTCTGTTTCATATATCGGTTTGCTAAGGAGGGAGTTTTCTCCGACAACAAGCGATTTGTTGAACAATTTGAAATCGGTAAGGAATACTATGGGAGGTTTTGAGTCTTTCCTGACGGATTCGGGATCGAATACAGTGATGCCATTAGAACCTCCAAACAGAAATTTCCCATCACTTGTCTTCAAGTAAGACCTATCGGCAAACTGTTGGCCCTGTATGCCCTCATCGATTGAATAATTGTAAAACTTCTCGGTTTCGACATCGAAACGGCTCAATCCCTCAAATGTGCTGAGCCAGAGCGACCGGTTTTTCTCATCTGCGATAATTGCCTGAATGCTCATGGAAGGCAGGCCATCATCAATAGTGTAGGTCTTGATTTTCCCGGCTTTCACATCAAAGCGGCTCAAACCTCCCTGCCAGGTACCTACCCAAACAGTTCCAGAAGGGTCTTCATAAAGCGCATTCACGTCTTGCGTGAGCAAAACGTCTCCCTTGTAGGGATCGCGCCCCATCCGGTTGACCCGGTTAGACTTGTAGTCGTATAGAAACAGGCCATCATTTGTAATAATCCAAAGGCCGTGCATTTGGCTTTCAATGGCCTGCGTAGCGGACCTAATGCTGTTTTCATCACTGGGATCGATATCAACCTTTGCTTTCTGAAATTCAACATCAGCTCCATTTTTTCTATATATCCCCTGCATAGTGAATGCCCACTGATACCCCTGCCGATCATGTAGAAAATACTGGATGAGCGTATTCGACGGAATTCCAGGAAGGTTGATTCTTTTCACTTGATTGCTCGGGTAGCTAAACTGAAAAAAACCGTCATTCGAACTGAAAATGATCTCTCCGGGCGAATGCTCGATCAGGCCAAAGGCAGTATTTGTTCGCGGAAGGATAGTCTCATAGGGCAGTGGTTTGATTTCATTTTTTAGTAAATCAACAATATTGAATCCACCACCCGAAGTCGTGACCAATACTTTTCCATCTTTAAGTTCATGTATGTTGTTGACCCAGCCGCTGGTCAGGGACAAGGGGTCATCCCGCCGATTAGAATAAGACCTGAACATCGCCTTTTCTTCATACTTAAACAATCCAGTTGAATTTGTTCCGATCCATAAAGATCCAAAGGAATCCAGGGCAAGCGTATTGACTGCCGAATACTGGAAGTCCCGACTCTCTGTGTCATCCAAACCAATCATCTCCTTGGTTTTGGGGTCAAACTTGAAGATACCACGTTCTGTGCCCAACCAGATTGTCCCGCTCCTGTCGATCACCAGATTGTTGAAAAAATAGCTGCCCAAATCATTGGCAGCAGCCACTATTTCCAATCGATTGGTCTGAACATCGATCCGAAACAACCGTCCCACATTGGTAACGCCCCAGACATTTCCATAATCATCCCCACGCAATTGGGTATCAAATTCATTGCTTAAGAAAACGCTCCCTGGGTCCGGTTGCGGATTGAAATTGACCAGAGTGCCCGAACTATCTAATTTGTATAACCCACTATAACAGCTGACCCAGACTCCGCCTTCACTATCGGCGGCCATGCTTTTTACATTATTGATATTTAATCTCTTTGACGCCGGAACATTTTTCAATTTTTCCTCTTTTTCATCAAAGTAGAGCAAGGAAGAGGTGATGGTTTCCCCGTAGTTGGATGTCAATCCAAAAAAAATCCTGCCTGACTTATCCTCCACAATGTCGACAATACCTACCTCAATATTCACTTCCGAATCAAATAAATCCCCAAAGGTAAAATTGCGGAATGATTGTGTAGATGGATGATAAAGGTTTAAGACCCCTGGCTGTGAACCCACCCAAATCCTGCCCTTGCTGTCTTCGAAAAGTGACCAGACCACCAATCCATTGATAGATCCTGGATCATTGGGATTTTGGTAAAAGCGTTTGAAACTGTATCCGTCAAAGCGCGCCAGACCATTGATGGTTCCGATCCAGACATATCCAAATTGGTCAACAATAACCTTATTTACCTGGGTGCCGGGCAATCCATCCTTTTCGGTGTACCAATTCAAGTTATTGACGGAAAGTTGGGAATAGGCTGTTTGGGTACACATAAACGCAAGCATGAATAGCGCCAGCGATATCTTATGTGAAAAATCATCGAGTGTTGATCTCATTTTTCGGTTGGATTAAAAGGTAACAAAATTTGAAAATCAGTTCCCTCGCCGACCTTAGTCTCCAACTTCAACTCCCCTCCATGGGCCTTTACAATATCATAAGATAAGGATAATCCCAATCCAGTCCCTGAACCAGTCGGCTTGGTAGTGAAGAATGGTTGAAAGATTTTGTCTTTGATGGAATCAGGCACTCCATTCCCATTGTCTTTCACACTAATCTCAATTTCAGCCCCCGATAGTTGGGTGGAAACAATGATTTGTGGTTTAAATCCCTCACGATTATCCTTTGCTTTTTCATTGACCGCATAGAAAGCATTGTTAATCAGATTGAGCAGCACTCTACCCATGTCCTGAGTTACCACTTCCAGCTTGGGAAGATTCGGATCAAATTCTGTTTTGAAGTCTGCCGAGAAGCTTTTGTCCTTTGCACGGAGTCCATGAAAACTTAAGCGCAGGCATTCATCGGCCAATTGATTCAGGTCGGTGAGTTCCTTCTTCCCTTCAGATTTTCGGCTGTGTTCCAGCATTCCCTTGACGATGGATCCAGCTCGCTTTCCGTGATGGTTGATTTTGGTAAGGTTGTCTTTCAGATCTTGAAGAATAAACTTGATCTCTTCCAAGTCTCCTTTTTCGATTTCTCCCTGAGCCTCGTCTATCAGTTCGGCACTGACTTCGGAGAAGTTATTGACAAAGTTTAGCGGATTTTGGATCTCATGGGCAATGCCAGCGGTCAGCTCTCCAAGCGAGGCCATTTTCTCCGCTTGTACCAGTTGAGATTGGGCGGCTTTCAATTCTGTCAAAGCCGTTTCTGCTCTTTGCTTTTCCTCTTTCAATTTCAAAAGGTCAATCCTAGCCTGAGTCAAATCCTTAAATCGTGAATAGGCTAGGGAGAAAGCTGTAGCGGCTCTCTTCAGCAAATCCCAGCTTTCTTGGGAAATTTCTCCAGCCGAAGCAGCTCCAATCGCTCCGTGAGAAAACTTATACAAATGATAGGTTCGGTCCGGAATGTCTTCTCCATAATAGCCTTGGAGAGGTTTGGAGTTTTCTTCACAATAGCGAATCCATTCAAGGCGGTTTTTGCCGGTCATGACAATGGAGGACTTTGTCTCAGATGACTCAAATAAGTCAAGCATTTTCCTGCCAACCCAGGTTGCCGAAAGATTGAGGGCAAAGTGATCCGAAACGAGCTTGGTCTTTCCTTTCCGGATATCCTTGATGGCATACCAGCACTCTGATAGATCTGAACCTGGATCATGAATATAGATACTACTGGTCTCCAATTCCTCCACGCCTAAGGTTCCCATTTCCTGGCGGAGCACCTTCGCCACTTCTTTCAGTTCCTCAGGCTCTTGCATGGCCAAAGCTCGGGCACGCACCCGTTCTAAAGCTACTTCAATCTGGGCTTGTCTCGCTTGTGCTTCGGCTACTTTCAGGTCATTGAAACGGGTAAAGGTCAGGTTGAAAGCATAGGCAAATCTCTCGAGAATTTCCATGGATTCCCTTGGCTGCTCATCCGGGGAAGCCATACCGATAAACCCTTTGGCAAAGTAGGCGAGGTATTGGATTCTGCGGGTCTGTTTTTTCCCATCCTTAAACGGAATATTAAGGCTGGTCAAGTAGTCAATATATTCCTTGAGCTCTTTTCCCTGAATATCCACCACGGTGGATTTTTCCTTCCTTCTCCATCCCTCGTACATTTTTGTGAAGCTGGCATTATTCAGCAGGTCAGTGGTATAGGCCGTGCTGATTTTGCTGCCATCTTCCTCGGTGGTCCAGAATTCGGTTTCGCTGGAATTGTCCTTGATGATTCCAATATAGAGGCGATTGGGTTCTATCCCCAATTGGATCAATTGCTGGAAAAGGATCGCGGCAGTTTCAGCTAATTCATCCGACTTCTGCATGGCTAGGGTACGGCTTCGTACTCGTTCTAAGGAAGCTTCAATCTGCGCTTCTCTGGCCTGTTCTTCAGCTTTCTTTAGGTCATTAAATCTGCGGTATGCCAGACTGATTGTAGAACTAAACCGGCGAAATACCTTTAACTCTTCCTCTGGCACCTCTTGGGTGGTTACCAAATAAATTGACCCTTCACTAAACATCGGGAAGTATAAGTGCAATTCGTCTCCCTGGTTATTATTAGGTATGGCAATCTGATTGGTCAGGTATTGGTAATAAGTTTTGATCTCATTTCCACGAAGAACTCCGTGGTATTCTTCCTGTCTCAACCAATGGGAATAGGTTTCTTTCAGCAAAGGATTTCCACTCATGTCAATGGACCCTTTGACATTGTAAGTTTCTCCTGCTGCATTTTGGCTGGCCGTGGACATGATAGCCATTGTATGATTTTTCGTCAACAAACCTGCTCCACAGCGTACAATTTTCGACTGGATCAGACCACTGAGTTGTTCATAAAAAGAACGGATTGTTTTTCCGAGATCCTCTGTACGATGCATAGCCATGGCTTGGGCTCTTACACGCTCCAATGCAGCTTCAATTTGTGATTCTCTAGCCTGTGCTTCGGCTTTTTGGAGGTCAAGGAATCGGGTATAGGTCTGGTCAAATACTTTGGTAAAGCGCTTGAAAATGTCATACGCTTCGGGAACTTGTTCATAGGTGATGAACAGAATAAATCCCTGATTGAATTTACATAGGTGATTGATCTGATAGGTCGGTAATGAAAGCCCAAGCCTTTCAATTTCGTCAAAAGTGGGCTTCAGGTCCGGGAAAGATTTCATGTGGGTATAGTGCTCCTCCAAGGCTTTACCTCCAACCTCCTGAACCAACATCGTATTATCACTCAGAATGAATTTTCTCATCTCATCAAAAGACGCCTCTCCCCAAAGGCGAAGCTGAAATGGGGTTTGAAGGGTGCCTTCACTACTCATGCAACAGGTGGCCGTTTTTTTATCCTCTGCCAGAATATTATACCCACAGCTCCATGCTGGGATGCCTAATGCCTGTATTTCCAAAAAAAGCAGGTTGGCCACTTCAGGCAGCTCGGCACTGCTTTGCATGCCCATGGTACGGGAACGGATTTTTTCCAAAGCTGCTTCGATCCGGGCTTCTCTGGTCTGCTTTTCAGCTCTTTGAAGATCAAGGAAGCGGGTGTAGGTTTGTTGGAAAACGGAGGCAAATCTTTCCAGCAGGCTAATGGTTTCCTCTGGTAAGGGAGTCGAGGTGGTTGTGCCAATCAAACCTTGAGAAAAATAAGCAGAGGATAAAAATCTTTGCTCTTTGACCAATTCCGGGTTCACAGGCATTCCTAAAACTGTGGTAATGTATTGGACCCAATCCTTTACCTCATCCCCTTTTAGGTTGATTACATCGGACTTTTTCTTCTCTTTCCAGGCTTTAAACATTCCTTTCAAAACCTGGTGATCCTGAAACTTAGTTATAAAGCTTTTTTCAATCAGATGACCATCTTGAGTAGTGATCCACCATTCAATGAGATTTTCCTCCTCTTTAAAAATCCCCAAATTGATTCTTTCAGGGGTATTGCCAAGAATCCGAAGTTGCTCGAAAAGGACAGCAGCAGTTTCTGCCAGCTCCTCACTTTTGTGCATGGCCATGGTCCTTGCCCTGACTCTTTCCAAGGCTAATTCGATCTCGGCTTCTCTTGCCTGTGCTTCGGCTCTTTGAAGATCAAGAAAGCGGGTGTAAACTTGTTCAAAGGTTTTACCAAATCGTTTGAGCACTTCATTTTCTTCCTCTGAATAAGGAGTGTTTGAGTAGTTTTGGATGGCAAGCGAAACATTTTCCATGAAGACTACAGCCCGGTACATACCCGGACTATCAAAAATTAATTTTTGTCTTGCTGCAGGAATATTTTTGATATGCTGGAAGAAGTGCCGGAAAAATTGATTTTTATCCTCGTAGGATAACTTCTGTGTAATAAATGATAGCCCTCTTTTCTTTGCTTCCTTAATTGAATTAAATAAAGGACTGTCAACGTACGGAATATTCAGCAATATGGAGTAGGGCTGACCGGGTGCTGCTGCCCAAAGGTTGAGGTCATCGTTATCCTTATAATTAGGGTCAAATTGCGCTGAGTCAATTTTGAAATTTAATAAGCGAAATTGCTCAAACAATAACTGAATAACTTCTTTGAGTTCTTCACTCTTGTGCATGGCCATCGATCTTGATCTAACTCTTTCCAAAGCTGCTTCAATCTGAGCTTCCCTTGCCTGTGCTTCTGCTTTTTGAAGATCGAGAAAGCGTGTGTATGCTTGGTTGAATGCGCCAGCCATTTTTAATACAATGGCTTTGGTGTCTTCATTGGGTGAATCGACCAGATCGACACCTAGCAATCCATTAGATATTCTGGCACAAGCCGTCCATTGATGGGTCAATGCTCCGGTTGATAAAGCCTCTTTAAGAATATTGGCAATTGCTTTATCGATTTCTTCAAACTCCCAGACAGCCTTCTTCAGTTTTTCAAGTGGGTAATCTGCTACGAAGTAATCCAGGTCCGTTTGGAGCAAGGTTTTAAATGGAAATCCCAGCATTTCATACTTGGTATAGTCGAAATGAATTGTATAGCTGGTTTGGTCTCCAATATTTCCCGGGCTTGAAAAATCCCAGGCTTTTACCCATCCATCCTGACCAACCAGGTAAAAGGTAACCCCCGAGAGTCCTTGAATCTGTAGCCATTTCAGCTGAGCGAGTAGTTCTTTATTTACGTTATTGAGGTCATCCGGATGGTGCATGGCCATAGATTGGGCCCGAACCCGCTCCACAGCTACTTCAATCTGAGCCTGCCGAGCTTGTTGCTCTGCTTTTTGAAGATCCAAATACCGTCTATAGGTTTGGGAAAACTGCGAACTGAATCGTTGGGTGATTTGAATTAATTCAGGGTTGAATTCATTCGGGCTGAAGGCATAAAAAAACCCATGCTCGAATATGAAACAATGCTGGATCTCCTTTTTGGGTAATTTTTCCAGAGGGATATGGATTTTGTAGTCGGGTGCATTATTCAGCATCTGGTAATAATCCATTAAATCCTGTCCTTCCAAGACATATTGATGAAAAGGAACTTGCTCTTTCCAAGCCTTCCGGGCCTTTTTCAATAATGGATGGGAAGTCATATCCAGATTTCCGATATGCATTTTGACTTCTTCTCCATCCCTTCGAGCTGTCCAAAGTTGGTTGTTCTCGTTATTGTGATTTAAGATTCCAATACCGAAGCGCGTTCCCTCGTCTACGCCCAAAAAAGTGAGTTCTTCAAACATTTTTAGGATACAGGCCCCTATATCTGTACTGGAATGCATGGCCATTGTCATCGACCGAACCCGTTCCAAAGCCGCTTCAATTTCGAGCTCCCGGTTTTTTTCAACCAAATCGGCCGTTTTCTCTGCTACCAGCCGTTCAAGTTCTTCCGCTTTTTGTTTCCAGTTTTCTATGCCCCAAGTGTCCTTATCACTTTCTACTTCCTCAGGCTTGGAGCCGTGCCAATGGATTACTTTCCATTCGGTATTGCTGTAATTCAAGACTGTAGAAAACCGCATGTACATCTCTAACTCTTCAGATTCAGTCTTAACTATCAAAAAGATGTCATCGGCAAAAACTGCGGTATTTTCATCATCAGAAATAAACCTATCCATAGGTTCATGCCTCCAAGAAATATCCAATCCTTCAGCTTGCTTTTTTTGAGTTTCAATCAGAGAGATCAACCCTTGGCTTCCTATTACTTTTTCATCGATGGCTGTTCCAAAACCCATTACTCTTTCATCCACCAACTTTTTTATCAGGCCAGGATTATCTCCTTCAAGTCCTGTTTTCATGAATTGGCGGAAGGTTTTTTCCAATAATTGCCTCTTATTTTTCTCCATCGGATGCGTTGACAACTGGTAAAGTGATTTTAAACTGGGCACCGCCTCCAGAAAGATTAATGGCTGTTAATTCCCCTCCATGTGCCTTGATGATATCATAGCTCAATGAAAGTCCGAGCCCGGTGCCTTCCCCGGTAGGTTTGGTAGTAAAAAAAGGTTGGAAAATTTTATCCAGGATATGCTCTGGGATACCCTTTCCGTTATCTGAGACGCAGATTTCTAGTTGGTTTCCTTCTTTGCGAGTGGATATAGACACTATTGGTTTAAAATCCGAGTTCTGAGTTTTTCCAAAATCATGGACTGCATAGAATGCATTATTGACAAGATTTAGCAGGACTCTGCCAATATCCTGTCTGACTATAGAAATCTGGGGTAGAGCTGTAGAAAAATCTGTTTTAAAATCGGCGGAAAAGGATTTGTCTTTGGCCCGAAGCCCATGAAAGCCGAGTTTGAGGCATTCATCGGCAAGCGCATTGAGGTCTACCAGTTCTTTTTTACCCTCACTTTTTCTGCTGTGTTCCAGCATTCCTTTGACGATGGAGCCAGCCCGTTTTCCATGATGGTTGATTTTGGACAGGTTGTCTTTGAGATCCTGAAGAATAAATTTGATTTCTTCCAAATCGCCTTTATCTATTTCTTGCTGCGCTTCATCAATCAACTCCCCACTTACTTCGGAGAAGTTATTCACAAAGTTGAGCGGGTTCTGAATCTCGTGGGCAATCCCAGCGGTGAGTTCACCCAAAGAAGCCATCTTTTCAGACTGGATCAATTGGGCTTGGGCGGATTTCAATTCGGCCAGTGCTTCCTCAGCCTTTTTCTTGGCTTTTTTGATCTCCACCAAGTCACGTTCTGCTTTTTTCAAATCCTCAAATCGGGCATAGGCCAAATCAAATACCCCGGCAAATCGGGCAAGGGTCTTGACTGCTTCCTCAGGAGGATTGTGAACTTCACCCGGAAGGCTATACCCAATTTCTCCTTGGGAAGTTCTCGCCATGACAAAAGTGAGTCCTCCGATGTGCTGGATATCTTCCAATGTAGGTGAATTCGGATCCACCAATTCAAAATCACCCAGAGAAATCATTTTGTCTACATAGACCATTGCCGTTTCCACATCCATTGGAAATACCAAGGTGGGTTCTTGACCTTTTTCCCAATTTGCCACTAATGGAATATCGCCATGTATGTGTCTGGGCAGGGTCATGATCATCCCCACTTGGCTTCCGTCGCCTGAGGTCATAGCCTTTTCGTACTTATCCGGCAGCCAGCGCATGTACCAAAAATAATCTGCTGCATGGCCTAAGGAGACAAATTCCTTTCTAATACTGACCATGATGTCCAGGAGCTCAGTGGATTCCTGCATGGAGGAGACTTTTGCCCGTATTCTCTCTAAGGATAATTCTATCTTAGCTTCACGTGCTTGCTCCTCTGCTTTCTTAAGATCTTCAAATCTCTTGTATGCAATCCCAAATACTTTAGCAAAACGGATGAGGGTTTCTAGAGATTCTTTAGGGGGCTCGGGAACTTGTCCTGGTAGGCTGAATCCAATTTCACCGTGGGAGGTCCTTGCGATTATAAAAGTCAGTCCTCCTATCGCTAAAATATCTTCTTCCGATGGCGCATGAGGGTCTACTTGCTCATACTTGCCATAGGTATTCATTTTTTCTATATAGTCCCAAGCTTCTGGCCCATTAAGGTCTAAGACAAATAGGTTGGAATCACTCTTTTCCCACTCAGCCAATCTTGGAATATCATCATGTACAAATTTTGGAACATTGATTACCATCCCGATTCGGTTGCCATCTTCTGAGGTCATGGACATCTCATACTGCTCAGGAGTCCACCGCATATGCCAAAAATAGTCTGCTTGGTATCCCAATGAGACAAACTCTTTGCGCATTGTGACCACGATATCAAAGAGATCGGATGACTCTTGCATGGAGGTTACTTGGGCCCGGATTCTCTCCAAGGATAATTCTATTTTAGATTCGCGGGCTTGGGCTTCTGCTTTTTGAAGGTCTAGAAAGCGGGTATAGGTTTGTTCAAATTCTTTGGCAAAACGCTTGAATATTTCATGAGCCTCCGGAGCTGGCACCAGCGTAATGAACAATAGGTAACCGTACTTGAAATAGGCCACATGGTCTATTTGGGAATCCGGAACTTTGGCTACTCCAGCTGCTATTTTTTCTTCCTTATTGTCATTGGTAGAAAGCGTAGCTAAATATTTATAGTGTTCCTTAATCCGTTCTCCGCCGAATTCCTCAATCAACAGAGATTCCCCTCGCTGCCCAGCCTCGTAGTACTTGAGAAAGATATTTTCTCTCGGAGTTCTGTAGGTAGGCAAAGTGCCTTCTAGATTGCTAAACCACTCCAGAGAATCGTTTTCATCGTAAATATTGAAGGCGCAGCCCCGGGTAGGTATACCCAAGTCTACCACTTGCTTGTTCAACAAATAGGAAACTTCTGCAAGCTCCTCACTGCCTTGCATGGCCATGGTCCTAGCTCTAACCCTTTCCAAAGCAAGTTGAACCTGAGCTTCCCTAGCTTGGGCTTCAGCTTTTTGAAGATCGAGGAAGCGGGTGTAGGTTTGGTTAAAAACCGAAGTAAACCTGTCCACTATTCCGGCATGGGCTTCCGGCAAAGGAGATATGCTACTCGCTATCAGACAACCAAAATCATCAGATGAGATGGTCAGA
The DNA here is from genome assembly GCF_004362805.1 of Algoriphagus boseongensis. GTDB lineage: Bacteria > Bacteroidota > Bacteroidia > Cytophagales > Cyclobacteriaceae > Algoriphagus > Algoriphagus boseongensis. Next base: position 155,076 of record NZ_SNYF01000006.1, on the reverse strand, counting down.
TGAATGGATTCTACAGCAGCCATGTCAGCTTTGATAAAATCCGGCAATTTGGCGAGTTCAGTTTGTGAAAAAAGGTATTTATCACAACTCTTTTTTTCCTCCCCCTCAAGCAGGTAATGCCACTTTTTACGTTTGGTCCGCCAACCTTCCAAATAGGCTTGATGGGAAGGGTGGGGGTTATTCTCCACCAAAAATCCATTATTGGAAAGCAAGCCTTCTTTGCCAGTGAGGTACCAGGTGATGCCTAAGGTCTCGGGATTGACGGTCAGGATGAGGCATCGATCAAGTTGCGCATCGAGTTTGACCAACTCTGTAAATACCACATAGACCACTTTGCTCAAATCCTGAGAGGTATGCATGGCTAATGAAGTGGCTCTTACCCTTTCCAGTGAGGCCTCAATTTGTGCTTCCCTTGCTTGGGCTTCAGCTTTTTGAAGATCCAAAAAGCGGGTGTAAGATTGCTCAAAGACTTTACCGAACCTTTTCAGGATCGCATTATCTGCTACAGAGAACGGAACGCCTGCCTGATTGATGATAAAAATGCTGGTATGCTTCGACACTGCGCAAGACCTAGTATATGCTGTCTTTGCTTCCAGCGTCTTTTTTTTCTCCTCAGTGCTCAGTTTCGACCAAGGTTCATGTGTAAATAGAAAGGCGAAAAACTCCTCTTTTTCTGCTGCAGAATATTTCTCTGTGAAGAAACCCGGACCTTTTTTTATCCCTTCGAGCAGGTTGGTGTAGAATGGCTTTTCAAATCGTGGAATATGGACTTCATTCGAGGTGTCTGCCGTTCCCCCAGCACCCCAGCATTTGATTTCATTATCAAGCTCACTATTGATCACGATAAAGGATCCTCCAAAAATGGAGAGGTTCAATTTGAGCAATTCTTCATGCACCGTATGAATGACAGATTGTAATTCACTGGTTTGGTGCATGGTCAAACTTTTGGAGCGAACTCTCTCCAATGCCGCCTCGATTTCAAGCTCCTTTTTTTGTAGCTCCAGTTCAAGGGTTCTTTCTTCCACTGCCTTTTTGAGGCGCTCGTTTTCGGCTTTGACTGCATCCAGGCCAAAAGCTTCTCCTTCTGCAGCTTTTAGATCGGGAAAAGAACCATGCTGGTGGAGGATTTTCCATCCTTCCTCCGTTTTCTCCAATAAGGAAGAAAGGCGAAATGGAGCATAATAAACCCAGTCTTCTTCTGCTTTGACGAATAGATCTCCGATCTCATGAACCATCACATGTGGATCATAGGTGATGACTTGGGCAGTCTTATTTCTAAAATCAGCCATACCCACCATCTGGTCAAATATCCTGCGGGTATAGTCCACAATCTGTTTTTTATTCTCCCAGATTTCCTCTTGGGTGGTGCCTATGTTTCTGTAATGGTCTGGAATATAGGAAGCCCATTTTTCCAAATTTCCTTCAAAATAGCTGTTCCAATAGTCCTCCATCAATTGGAGAATCTCTTGTTCTTCGCTTGGGCTTAGTTTCATAATCGATTGAAAATTCTTAATTCTAGCTTTTCTCTATTCTCAATTAAAAGAATGAAAATGGACAAAAGCGTACTCCGACCGATTAGAAGAATAAGCTTCAGGAAGGAGGGGTTAATAAAATATTTAGGTAGGCTAAAAGTTGGTTTTTCCAAAATACAAAATCCTCTTGGAATTCAAGGGATTGAGGAAGGGTATTTAGAATTAAAAAAGGGCTTTAGAGAAGAAAAAACTACTTCTTTTCTATATCACTAAAGTTCCTCTCCAAATCGTTGATTAGTGATTTTTTGAAATACCAGTTTTTGAAATTTATTTTTTTGGTTTCCTACATTCCTTGCCTTAGAGAAAGAAGTTTCTGGCGGATTTTTCTAAAAAAGCTAATCATTGCTCAATGTAGTTTTGGATCTGCTCAGATAAAATCTGATTGGATTCTTGGTAGGATTTCAAATTGGAAAAAACCAGATCACTTTGATGCAAAAGATCTACAAGGAAATTCAATACTTCAGGTTCTTTTATGAATTCTTTAAAATCAGTAGTGAACTCCTTTTCCAAATCCAAGCGGAAATTTGGAATGGATTTATACTCGCTTCTTCCTTGAAGTTTATCAAGGGGGTAAAACTGGGTGGTATGATTAAAATTAAATGCTCCTGCTTTTTGTTGATAGATTTCCAGGGACCACTCCAAGTATTGTTTGGTATAGTAGGTAATGATATCCTCCGCTAACTTTTTGTCAGTAATTTCTTGAAGAAGTCCACTTACGTAGAGGGCCTGATAGCTAGTATTGAACTTCGAGAATTTTCTAAATTCAAATGAGTTCAAAAAATACTTTCCAAGGTTTTCATTGCTATGCTGTTCTTTTCCTTGATAGGTCAATAGAATTTTTTGGACTCCATCAGTGATTTCCCCGTAATAAGTAAGTAGAAACTCAATTCGCTCTGCCTCCAACTTCAAATCCCCTTGTATGCCTATCAAAAGTTGCTTGGTTTCATTTTTCTGATCAGCAGCTTCTTTTTGGATATTAATTTGAAGTGCAATCAATATCCCAATGACCACCAACACTATCTCTCCAATAGCATAAGCTAAGTACCTGGTGACCCGGTTCTGGCTTAAGAGTTTTTGGCGTATTTTTCTAAAAAATGAGATCATGGGGTTTCGGCTTGGGTATGATACAAAATAGCCTCAATGATTTCTCGTAGTTTTTCTAATTTGAGCAGGTAGTTGGTGATTCCCCAAGCCTGATTGTCCATATGATTTTCAAATTCTGCCTCTTGCACTAATGCCAAGTTGCTGGAGGATAACCTTGATCTTCCAATTCCTTTGAGCATCCCATTCGAATCGATATTTTTCATCGATCCGTTTTTAGTAAGGTAGGGTAGCAATAGGTTTTCACTTACTACATCTAAGGACTGGTATCCTTCATTTTTATCTTCGATTTCTTGGACCCATTCAAAAATCAAGGTTCTAAGAGTGTCTGAGGAGATCAAACTGGTTTTACCTGAGGAAATCAATTCTGCAATTACAGATTGGCTGGGGCTATAATTATCATACTCCAAGCTCATATTGATGAGACTATCTATCTGATTTTCGCTGAGTTCAGGGTTGTCTTGACCCATCAAATTCAGGATTCCTTTGATGGCCTCCAAGATCGTCTGATGCTGTTGTATGGAGGCATCTATGCTGGCTTTGTTGAGCTGGAATTCTTGATGAAGATCCTTGAGGATTCCAGTTTCCTTTTTTTGATTGTTTCGATTCTCATTCCAGGTATTCACCTGCAAGGCGATCAAAATCCCAATAACGACTAACACAATCTCTCCAATGGCATAAGCCAAGTAGCGGGTGACCTTACTTTCTCTGAGGAGTTTTTGGCGGATTTTGCGGAAGATTGAGATCACTGTTCAGGGAGTTGGTTAGGGCTTGTCTCCGAAATAATTTTATTGGTAAGATTCTTTAGAGTATTTAAAGACTGCAGGTAATTCACTATTCCCCAAGCATAGTTGTCCAAATGATTCTCAAACTCTAAATCCAGAAATAACTTATGGGTCTCTGAATTAAATTTTGATTTTTCTTCCCAATTCAAAAATCCATACCGATCAATATTTTTAAGTGAGGTATTTTCTATAATGTAGGGGACTAATAACAATTGAGACGTATCATCCAACGTATTGTAGGTTTCTACTTTTTGCTGGGATTCAGTTCCCCATTCGAAAATCAATTTTCTCAAGGTGTCCGAAGAAATTAGATTAAGATTACCTGATGAAGTCAAGTCATCAATGACAAACTGAGAAGGATTATAGACCCTGAAATCGATCATTTTCTCAATAAGACTATCCAGATTGTGATTTTTTAAAACGGATTCAGGTTCATTAAAGAGCTTCATGAGCCCTTTGGTAGTCCCAAGGATTGCTTCATGGTGCTGGATGGTAGATTGTAGTTTATCGCTGATGCCCAGAAATTCCGAATGGAGACTCTGCATGATTAATTTTTCTCTGTTGCTATCTTTTCTTTGTTCATTCCAGGTATTCACCTGCAAGGCGATCAAAATACCGATGGTTACCAAAAAGATCTCTCCTAGAGCATAAGCGATATATCGGGTGACTCGATTCTGAGTGAGGAGTTTTTGGCGGATTTTTCTGAAAAATGAGATCATATTAAGGAGCAGTTGCTTTCAAGATATTTTCAATTATTTCTATCGAACTTTCATACTCATTTAAAAGTAAAACGCTCGTGGTGTATTTGTCATCAACGACATTCTCGAAATTGATATCGTACAATAACACGGAATTACTTAACTCAAATGTTGACCTAGAATACTGTTTTCCTCGAATCTTCAAGTATCCGGAATCCACATTTCTCATGGAGCCGTTTTCCTTGATATACTCCAACATTGAATTGCTACTTCGAAGATCATCTTCAGCAAACTCAATCACATTTTCATAGTGTCGCTCCCATCCAAATAAAAGGGACTGTAATTGAGGATTAGAGAGTTTGGAGATTTGGCCTGAGTTTTTGAGATCATTGAGTACATAGGAGCTTGGATTCCATGTCATATTGATTAGAGCAAGACTCAATAGACTATCCAATACATCGTCTGAAGGTAGATCCCTAGAGTTTATTAAACTTAGGATAAGCTCTTGGGCACTTACCATTTCCTTTATTCGACCAATGTCATAGTTTAGGGAATTTAAATTTTCCTCAAATTCCGAATGAAGTGCTTCGATAATTTGGCGTTCCTTGGCAGCTTCTCGTCTAGCTTCATTTTGATTATTGACTCCCAACGCAATCAGAATTCCGATCACCACCAACACAATCTCCCCAATAGCATAAGCGATGTAGCGGGTGACTCGATTCTGCGTGAGGAGTTTTTGGCGGATTTTTCTGAAAAAACTGATCATTTGCTAGTCAGGTCTAGGATGGATACCATGAGCTTTCTGGTTTGACTGAGTTTGAATAAATGCTCATTGGACAAAACTTGGCAATTGTCTACATGATTTTCAAAAACCGGGTCTTGAAGTAAGGGAATATTCGAGATAGGCAATTTGGATCTGCTGACTTCAGGTGGAGAATTTTCAGCATCAATATTTCTAATGGAGCCTTTTTGTATGATATGGTTTGCATACTCTTCAAAGGCCTGCCTTCCTAATTCCAAGGAGGATTGAAGTTCTACAAAGTTTCTTTCCCATTCGAAAAGGAGAATCTTCAATTCTGTACTGGAAATTTTGGATAGTCCACCGGTATTTTTCATATCCTCGAGGACAAAAGATTGAGAGACTTTTCCCGCCACGATCACACTCTTAATCAGCAGTGAGTCGAGCATTTCTTCTCGTATAGGACCCTCCTTTTGATCGATCAAGTCCAAAACCAATCCCAGACTTTTTTCCGTTCGGGATAATTTGGATGAAATTGAGTCCAATTTTATTAAGTTCCGCTGAAACTCCTCGTGGAGGTTTTGAATCAGTTGGGCTTCCTCTTTTCTGAGTTTTCGCTCTTCGTTCCAGGTATTGACCTGAAGTGCCAAGAGAATCCCGATCATGACCAAGGCAATTTCTCCGATGGCATAGGCTAGGTAGCGTGTGACTCTATTTTGATCGAGGAGTGCTTGGCGGATTTTTCTAAAAAATGAGATCATAGTTTAAGTAGAGTTAGCGGAATACCAGCCTTAGTTCCCAAGTTCATAATTCTAAAAATCGCCCGAGATAAGTTGCATCAATTCAATGGTTTCCCCATCTGGTCCGGTGAAAAACATGGTCTTGGCTTTGATATCCTCAGTTTCCACTAAGGATAGTGGTCGGGACAACACCCCTCCAGCTTTTAGAATTCGTTCACTCGCCGCCTCAATATCCAGCACGTCAATGCCCAAATGGGTAAAGTTGGCAGCGCTATTTTCAGCTTTAAAATCAGGACTTTCTCCAATCTCTAAGACAAAATGTTGATCAGGAAATTTCAAAAGGGAAAGGGAAATATCATACTCAGTAGACACCCCATCCTCAGTTGTTCGCTTTAATTTTTTGATTTGCTTTACCAGCTCCAGATCAAATGCTGAGGTGTAAAAAGCGATTGACCTATCCATGTCCGCAACCTTTAAATAGACATGATTAAATCGTGGGGAATGCTGAACTTCATCCACTTTGGCCTGGCAGGCGGCAAATGCAAACAATACCCAAAAAAGGAGAACACGGTGAAGCAAAAAGTTAAGGGGTTGATTTTTCATATCAGTTCATTTTCTAATTCCAGTGGTAATTTTCTTTGAGAGCAGTAGGTATTATTTCTTATCAATTCAATAGTCGGCAGATAGGCTACCTGCTTAAAATTTTTACTAAATAGCAGCCGATAATACCCTGGACAATTTCTAAGCAGGGACATGCTTTTTAAGGAAATAATTCTCCATGGGGAACCTTGTTGAGCCTTGATTATTTGGCTACAAAAAAGTAGAAGAATGAGAAAAAAAGGCTTCAATTCAATAAGGCTGGTGGTAAACAGGATAAACTTCTAAGAAGATAAGGAAATTCTTGGAAATCATCTCCTTATACCTGCCAAAAAGGAAATCGATTGGGATCTTAAATCTTGAGAAAAAATCAAAAAAGTAGGTTCGGTTTACTAAGCAGCCTTCTCAATTAATTCCAGAATCTCTTTCATTTTGAGTTGGACCCTTCGTTGTTGTTCTATCTGGCCGATTAAAAAAAGTCTGAGGTTGCTTGCCAAACTCCTAAAGAGAGGGTCTTCTACAATCTGGGGATCTACAGTCACCTCTTTTTTAAAACGCAAGGCATCATGGATTGGAATTACCAAGCCTTTCTCAATGTAATAGGGATGGATATGATTGGTCCAGAATCCATCCAAGTAGCTTAGATCTTTAGACAAATGCTTTAATCGGTCATTTAAAGTTCGTAATTCATTCAGTAAGAGAAGATGTTCGGTTTTTTCAAATTCCCCATTTTCTAAAATTCCGGTCAATCCGGGAAGTTCCGGATCATAGGGAGAATAGGAAAATACAGCGATTACTATATCCAGATCCTCAACAGAATTAGGATCTTGAAAAAAAGAATCTATCCGAGCTAAGAATAACTCATTGTCGGAAATCATTCCATCAAGGAGATTGATATTTTCATCCAATTCCGATTCCAGAAAAGACAATTGCGTTTGCTCGTAAGTTGAAGAGATCTTGGATTCATTCCAGGTATTGAGCGCAAAGGCTCCTAAAATACCAATCGTAATGACCAAGATTTCCAGAATGTATTCCGGCCATTTTTCTTTGAGGATGGAAAGAATGCGTTTCATGATTCGAGTCTTTTAATTTCCTCCTCCAAGTCATGGATCATCGATGATACTGAATTCCTAAGATTTTTATAAAAGTAGTCAATATAGGATCTGGTCCGGTTCCGTTGGGTTTTGAGAAAGAACAGATAGGTTTGATCGGTTTTGAGGGACTCAAAGTCCAATGGAATCATGCTGCCTGAAAATGTATTATCCGAATTCGGATAGTTATAAGCCTCCTCAAATCGCCCGGGTAGAATATGCCTCATCCCATACTGGACTTCAGCTAATTCCTCTTCCTGTCCCTGTAGGAAAAAATCATACTGGGAATCATACAGTGAGATCAACTTAGTCCGAAGTTCTTTATTGGAAATAATATCCAGGCCTCTGGCTTTGGCAGTTTCAAAGGAACTGGTAGAGTGTACAAAATGCATCGGAAGCAAGGTGTAATTGAAATGTGAACTTAGCGAATCATGGTAAGCTCCGTCATTTTCCAATAAGTCCAAAATAAGGCTCAGGGCTTTCTGACTTTTTCGAAGTTCTTCGGTATTCCATTCTATTTCTGCTAAATCCGCCATCAGTTCAGTTTTGCAACTTTTCAGGATTTCGAGTTCCGTCTTTTTTCGGGTTCTAGTTTCCCCATAATTCGATAGCTCAAATGCCCCATAGATACCGATGATCAGCACCAGAATCTCAAAGAAGTATTCCGGCCATTTTTCTTTAAAGGTGGAAAGGATGCGTTTTATCATTTGAGTTCATTTTGGATTACCTCTTTTAGTTTTTGATTTTGGGAGAGTACCTCCCGCAAGATGAATTCTGTGTTTTTGGATTTGACAGAAGCTTCAAAAATCAGCTGTTGAAACTCAGGCGTTTTAGAAAGAAGGATCAAATCGGCCTTATCGATAAAATCAAATGTAATTTCCCCTTTGACTTTTACCCCTTCGCCTTCAAACCACTTGGATAATTGGTGAACTTTTTGGTCTGCTAAGAATATCCGAATTCTATTTTCTACCAGCTCTTTAAACTCCGCATAAGTTTCTTCTAAGTCTTTTAGAGTTCGGGAATAGTTGAGGATTTCTTTTCTTATGGATTCATTGGAAATTTTGCTGGCCACAAATGGATCATTCTCCATGGCAACAGGATTGAATAAAATCAAAAGCCGAATCGCGTTGGGATTTTCAATTTCCAAGTCCATGCCTTTCACCCCAATTTCGTAAAGGACCTGATGTAGGGCATTTATTTTTGCTAAGGCGGCCAAGTTGGATTGGTAAGAGATAGAGTCAGCAGTCAAATCCTGAACAAGATTTTTGAGAATAGCCTCTTCGGTAAGTTTTGTTTTTCTTGCTTCATTCCAGTTGTTCACCTGCAGAGCCAATAGAATCCCGATCATTACCAAGAGAATTTCTCCTGCTGCATACGCCAGATATTGAGTGATCCGGTGTTGATTTAAAAGTTTCTGTCGAATTTTTCTAAAAAATGAAAGCATGTTCTTAAAGTGTTTTTAAGTAATCAGATAAGTCTTTCGTCAGCTTCTCTGCATCGACTTTAGTTCGCTGGAGAAAAGAGATATGCAAAAGGTGGGATCTTGTAATATTCTTGGTTTCGAACTCAAACTCTTTTGAATTTCTGATTTTATCGAGGATCACCTTGAATTCTGAATCTGATACTTTCAGTTTCACAGGAACAATTTCCCTGATCCCATAGGTGATATCCATTTCTTCGGTAAGTACTTGGAGGAGGGACGCCAAGGGTAAAGCATCTATACCTTTGGGTAGGTAGCCTTTCCACATTCGGTCAATGTATTCGTCAAACCATTCCTCGGCGATATTGCCGTAATAGCTGCTAGTTGCATTAAAAATCGTTTTGTCCCGAATGATGCTGGCATTGCCTGTACTAATCAAATCTTCAAAAGTATCCCGATGAATCACGGGCCGATTGGTTCGTCCAATAGTTTGGATGGAAAGTAAAAAATTGGCGGTATCTCTGATGATAGGGTTTTCCGCAGTAATTATTTCATAAAGCACTTGAGATTCCTCAAATCGAATCTGTGTGTTTTTCAATTCCAGATTGAAATTGGAGGTGTCCTTGCCCAAGTCTTCAATTAATCTGATGACATATTCTTTCTCCAGGGCTTTTGCCTTGTTTTGGTCATTCCAGCTATTCAAGGCGTAAGCCCCCAAAATACCGATGGTAATCACCAGAATTTCCAGGATGTATTCCGGCCATTTTTCTTTGAGGATGGATAGGATACGTTTCATGTAGATTGGCTTAATGGCTTAAATTCCCTAAAAAATCTTCTATTTCCTTTTTCATACTTATTGCTGCATTCAGTAGCCGGATTCTTTCCCGGCGTTTGGCAAAAATCAAGGCTTTGATATATCCTGCCCGATTAGCAAATAACTGGACTTTGGGACTGGATATATCTTCATTCAAAAAGGAGAATAAATCTGTCGCATTTCGTGGAGATAGTTGTGCAGACCAATACTCCGGAAAAAAGAGGTTTTCGGTCTTATTGATACCAAGTTGGTCTGAAATGAATAGGCTGTTTCTTTCAGCCAGAATAACAGGATTATGCAATTCTTTCTCAGCTTGGATAAGGATTTGGGCTTGATTGTAGAATCGAAGAATATGGTACCGAAGGGAATCGGACTTGATTAGATTAGTTCTGCCGGAAGATTTAAGGTCTTCAAAAACGATGTTGTTTCCTTCAAAAGAACTTATAAGCTGAATATTAAAAATGGTTCGAATGAGCCCATCTTGGTCGGATTTAATTGAATCAACCTGAAATGCTCTGACCAGTCTGGTATACCCACTGAGCTGTAAGCTGTCATCCAAAATCTGTCTCTCCAATTCATTGATATCATCTTCAAGGTTAGTTGCGATGCCCTCCAAATACTTAACCTCTAGGTTTCTGTCTTTTTTGTTTTCATAGGCGGAGTTGATCATTAGGGCAATCAAAATCCCAATAACTACCAGGAAAATTTCCCCTAAGGCATATTTGAGGTAGTTGCCCATGCGTTTTTCTTCCAGGAGCTTTTGACGGATTTTTCTAAAAAATGAGATCATTGAAGCTGGGCATTAAGTTGAGATTTCAAGGCAGCGATTTCTTCCAAGGCTACTCCCATTCTAGTAATTGCCCCTTCCCGATTGTCCTGAAACATCTTGAATAGCACGATGTGCTCAGGGTTTTCCATAAAGGCCTTCAGATCTTTGGGCTCCATACGATCCTCGTAGTCAAAGTCGTTAAACTCCCTTTTTGCCAATGGAACCCAGTCTGTATTGAATGAGCCTTCTACGTCCGAATTAGCCTGATAAACCCTGAAAAGGACCTCATCATAATAATTGATCAGATTCACCTGGAGCTGCTTGTCGGAAAGGAGATCTATTCCCTTTGATTTCAACACCTCGAACCCACTGGATTGGGATTTGAAGCGCTCAAATCGAATCACTTTCGCCATCCAGGTATTGAGTCTTTCATCAAAGATTCCCTGATCTACCCGATGCAAAATGGAATCCGTGATTTGGTTGGCCAAAACTGCTTTTTGGTATTCCTGAGCAATCATTACTGAATCCCGGCTGAGGTTTTCATTGATGAGAGATAGGATCTCTTTTTCAAAAATCCGGGTTTTGCGGTGCTCATTCCAGTTGTTCACCTGCAAGGCAATCAGAATCCCTATGCTTACTAAAAAGATCTCTCCTGCTGCATAGGTCAGGTACCGGGTTATTTTATTTTGGGTCAAGAGCTTTTGGCGGATTTTTCTGAAAAATGAGATCATCTTAATTGATTCCAGATTGGATGAGGGATAGCATTAATTCAATCTTTTCTTTTACTCCTATTGATTGCTGATTGGTATAGATGGTATTCGTCATCATGATCGCGAGATGATCTTCAAGGTCAGGATGGTAGAGTATAGGTTTAAAATCAGAAGGTGGAAAAAGATCTTTCAAAGGGATTTCGTTGGTCCGGTCACTCAAGGAGTACATGGCCATAAATTCATCATCCTGGATAAACTGGGTTACAACGCCTCCCATTTGGTAGTGCTGGATAATAAATGGTTGCATTAAATTTTCTGAAAAGTTGAAAATCACCTCTTCCTCGTCAGTGAGATCCTCCAGAAAACTCTCAAAAGAAGTGAGCTCTTTCCTCAAGTCTGCATTTTGGATCAGATATAGTTTTCCCGAACTATTGACTTCATTGGTCACACCCAAAATAGGATTAAAGGTAGGTCGGGTAATGGTTCTATATAAGTGAAAATTCAAGCTATCTACATTTATCAAAGCTGGATCTTGGTTTCTATAATTTAATAGCGTGAGGCAGGAATTAATAATTTTCTCTCTGATAATAATCTTGCTGTTTAATTGATCCAGGTTTTTGATGTATTCGATTTCCAGTTGAGCTAAGAGCTGCTGCTCCTGTTTCCTATCCTGTCGATTTTGATTCCAAGTATTAATCTGCAAGGCTAATAAAATCCCGATCACTACTAGGATGATCTCACCAAGCGCATAGACTAGATACCGGGTGACTCGGTTTTGCTCAAGTAGCTTTTGACGGATTTTTCTGAAAAATTGAATCATGTAAATAGGCTTAAAATTCGTTCTGGAGCTCCTGATCGATTAAATCCTGCAAATGGGCATTCAGCTCACGCATTTTATCATACAAGCTTAGAATGTAGGCGTTATTTGCAATTGCCAAAGTCCAGCCATTTCGGATGACTCCATTACTTAATATTCCTGATGCTTGCTTGGTTAATTCAGCTATTCGCTCTGGACTAACTTCCTGGATGTCTATGAATTCATTTTTATTTCCCAAGGAATCCAAATTGACTAAAGGAAGCCATTCATAATTAGCCAATTCATCATAGATGTAATGTTCATAATCTCTCCTTAAATGATTTCTTGTAGTGACAATTTCGGCATTTAAGGCTTCCATTGACATGAGAAGATCTTTGATTGAGTCACTTTTGATCAGGCTTAAATTCCCGGAAGAAGTTAGTTCCTGGAAGGTATTGTTGTTGGGAGTAAACTCATTCCAAAAATGGATTACAATAAAATCTTTATTGACTTCTATTAGCTCATCCAAACTACTTGGAGCTTCCATTTTCATGACTTTCAAGGAGGAATTAATCACGTCTTTACGATAGGACGTCATGTAATCAAGCCCTTTAATATCTCTATCCAGATCTCTTTGCAATCCCTTTAGGTATTTGATCTCAAGCTTTCGGTTGAGACGATTTTCATTCCAGGTATTGACTTGAAGGGCAATCAGGATCCCGATGACTACTAAAAAAATTTCCCCCACCGCATAGACCAGATACCTGGTGATCCGATTTTGGGAGAGAAGTTTTTCGCGTATTTTTCTAAAAAAGGAGATCATTTGGCTCGGGATTACCTGGTTTGGGATAGTTCAATTTGGATAGCTTGGATCAGTTCACCCGCTTGTTTTTTCAGGGAGAGCATCTTTTGATAGTTGGAATTTTGATAATGGCTTAGGTTCCAAAGGGTGCGCCGAAAGGTTTTCATTTCCTTGGAGTTAGGGTCAAATAGACTTTGGTAGTCTGATGGATTGTACTCTTTACCGTAGGTGAAATCAATGGAGATATCATTCAAATAATCAATCTGATCTAAATTCCTTTGAATGATTTGATTATTCGTCTCATTGTAAACCGCTTCCCTGCTTGCTCGCGTGTAATAGGTGATTATCTTCCTTCTGAGTGAATCTGAGCTAAAAGAATAGAGTCTTCCAGTCTGCTTCAGCTGTTCATATACATTGGTTTCTGTATTTATTAATGGTTCTCCTGCATTGATTCCCACAGCTAAGTATTTGGAAGCCGAATCCAAATTAAAGTTCTCATAGGTGATCGCTAAAGCCTTTTTGCAATTCTCAATTGCTGATTTTAGACTTGAATATTCCGTATCAATGGAGGTGATTTTTTGGAGTCGTGTAGTGTCTTGAATAAGGTCAGCGATCAGATTCTCCATCAGTAGCTTATTTTCTGAAGCTCTAGTTCGTTCGTTATTCCAATTATTGAGTTGGATGGCGATCAGGATCCCGATGACCACTAGAATAATTTCTCCTACAGCATAAGCCATGTACCGAGTTACCCGATTTTGCGAGAGAAGTTTTTCGCGGATTTTTCTGAAAAATTGAATCATTGGACCAGATTAAGGGATTTCAATTTTTTCTATGTTTAACTGGATCGAATCTCGAAATGCGGAAACATACATTTTATACCCCTTAAACATCCCCAAAATACTATTCCAGGCAACTGATTGCCGGGAAACCTTATTGATCAGGACAGAATCTCCAGCCATAGAATTAAAATCATAAGAAGGGATGACTTTGCTGGAATCCGTACCTGGATTTAGAATGGTATATCGAACATACCGCTGAAACTCGCTGGTTTTCATGATTTCAGCATCATGGTAAGCTTTGTTTACTTCGATAATGAAACTTCGATACCCTGAAAGACCAGAAAAAGCATCTCTAATCTTGCTACTTGGAATCAGATTGAGTTCTCCTGCACTGATCATCTCTTCGTAAGTAGAGAGGGGGGCCATAGTCATGTAGTACTGGTGATATTGACCTAGGTAGGTTTCGAAGTTTATTATACTGGAATCAGGTAGGTATTTAGATTCCAGTGCGTTTTTCACCAAGATTGAATTCCTCAAGTTTTTTTCATTCCCAAGGATAGAATTTTCAGTGTCCTCCAGAATTACCTCAAAGTCTTCTATGAATCGTTTTTGGTAGGTTTTCCATCGGATTGCTGCCTTGCGTTGTTCATTCCAGTTATTGACTTGAAGTGCGATCAGAATACCTATTACCACCAAAAGGATTTCTCCGATTGCATAAACAAGGTATCTGGTCACCCGATTTTGGGAGAGGAGTTTTTGGCGGATTTTTCGAAAAAATGTCAGCATTAGGGTTTGTCTTTGAGGTCAAGTTCCTGATCAATCAATTCTAAAAGCACATTTAATTTGGCTAAAATCCGTTGATGGTAGTCTAGTCGATTGATTTCCAGAATGGCTTTTTTCGCTAATACTCCTATGAAGGATTTATCTTCCATCAGCTGTGATTTGGCCCGATCTAATTCGGTTGGCGTATACGACTTTTGGGTATTGATAAATTGAAATTCCTTTAACATTTCAATTCCTAAAATGGGGGAATAGACCGCCCCTTTTTCAACCAAAATAGAAGTCAAATCGATACTTTCATCATCATCCTCAAACCCAAACTTCAATTGGGCAGCGTATTCTGCCATATGGCGATTGAGCTGAGCGTTTTTGAGCAAGCTTGTTTTGCCAGAACTGATCAAGGCATCATAGGTACCATTAGTAAGCTCTACTTTCCAATAAGACAAAGCTCCGCGGTAGATATACATACCCAAGGTATCCGGATTTAGGCTGATGTCTTCTTCTATTAAGGCTTTCAAAAGTTTGGAATTGAGATTGACTACGCGAGACTGGTTGAAAATCGTACGTTCCACATTCTCTTTACTCTGAAGGAAATCGACTTTCAGGGCCTTTAGCGTTTTTATCTCTTCCTGATTTTCCTGACGTTCTGAATTCCAGGTGTTGATCTGCAGAGCAATTAAAATCCCAATCGTAACCAGTAAAATCTCGCCAAGCGCATAGACCAAGTATCGGGTGACTCGGTTTTGCTGAAGGAGTTTTTGGCGGATTTTTCTAAAAAATGAAACCATAAGTCAGCCTTTTGAAAAATGATTTATCCCAGTTTTCCATCCCCATCGATATCCTGACCGCTGCGTTCTTCCAAAATTCTTAGCGTCTTCAGCAGCAGAGCTTTGGTTTTGGTTAATTCCTCTTCCAGGAGTGCAACTCTAGCCTCGAGCGTATCGGCTTTTGCTTTTTGATTCTCCAGTTCACTTTGCTGGATTAAGTCCCAAAACATTCCCATAGTATCTTTTATTTAGGGTTTGAAATTTTCCTCCCGAGACTTTCGGGAGGGGTATTAGGTAGTTTGTCTGATGGATACTCTCAAATCAGTTTTGGCAATAGGTAGCTGACGGATTCGAATTCCAGTAGCATTAAAAATTGCATTGGTCACTGCCGGGGCTATCACAGGGGTACTGGGTTCACCCGCACCACCGGGAGGATTTCCCGAATTGATGATATGCGTCTCAATTTTTGGAGCTTCATTCATTCTCGTGACAGGATAATCATGGAAATTACTCTGAGCCACTGCCCC
Source organism: Algoriphagus boseongensis (assembly GCF_004362805.1). Taxonomy (GTDB): domain Bacteria; phylum Bacteroidota; class Bacteroidia; order Cytophagales; family Cyclobacteriaceae; genus Algoriphagus; species Algoriphagus boseongensis. Next base: position 139,629 of record NZ_SNYF01000006.1, on the reverse strand, counting down.
ATTTTTGATGGTGATTTCTCCGGTCATAGCAGCAGCCAAACCATAGATAATTCCACTTTCCATCTGAGCGATGAATCCATCCGGATGAACCGCAAATCCCGCATCCGCCACACATACCACCCGATGTACTTTGACTTTCCCTTCCATAGTTACTTCTACTTCTGCTACCTCAGCTACAATGGAACCGAAAGACTGAGCTATGGCTATCCCTCTTCCCCAATTAGGTGGAAGCGCGGAGCCCCAATTAGATTTTTCGTAGGCCAAGTCCAAGACTTTTTGAAATCTTGGGTTGTTCTTGCTCAGGGTTTTTCGATAGGTAAAAGGGTCTTGATTGGCAGCAAAGGCCAGTTCATCGATAAAGGATTCAGTCAAAAAGCCATGAACAGAATGGTCCACACTTCTCCAGTTACCCCAAGGTACATGCGAAGCTGGACTGGAATACTGAATCAATTGATTAGGAATAGCATAAGGAACATCCGCAGCCTCAGCCGGATGATGTTTGAAAATAAACTGGTGAGAATAGGCAATCGGGTTGCCTGATTGGTCCAATCCAGCTTTCATTCGGCTCACCATAGCCTCCCGGTACACATCGTGTTGGGTATCTTCTTCTCGGGACCAAATGAGTTTTACTGGATAATCTACTTCTTTGGCGATCAAAACAGCCTGCTTGATTACATCCGTCTCCGACCTTCTGCCAAATCCACCTCCCAAAAGCTGATTGTGAACGGTAACCTGATCGGGTTTGATGTCCAAAACTTCCGCGGCAGCTGCTTTTACCCCGAGAGGATTTTGGCTTCCGCACCAGATTTCGCATTGGCCATCATGAACCCAAGCGGTACAGTTCATGGGCTCCATCGTGAAGTGCGCCAAAAAAGGAAGTTGGTATTCGGCTTCTATGAGTGTTTCTGCCTTGGATAATTCAGCCATTGCATCTCCGGATTTGAAATGCTTATCTAGATTTCCTTCCGCCAAATCTTTATCCATCGCCTGCCGATATTCATTGAAAATATCTTCCTGGCTTTTCCCATCATTTTCAGTGGATTCAAATTCAATCGGAAGAGTGTCCAATGTAGTTTTGGCCTGCCAAAAGCCTTCTGCAATTACTGCTACAGCATTTTCCAAATTCAGGATTTTAAGGACACCTGAACTATTTGATGGAATAGAGGTATCGACTGATTTCACCTTGGCTCCAAAAACCGGGGCTGATTTGATCGTGGCATATTTCATTCCGGGGACCATCACATCCAGTCCAAACTTTGCCGCTCCTGTGACCTTGGCTGGAATATCCCATCTCGGTTTTGAGGTACCCATGATGGTGAATTCATCCTGAGTTTTCAGCCTTGGATGTTTTGGAGCTTTGACTTTTGCAGCAGCTGGAGCTAATTCTGCAAAGGTTGCAGTTCGATTACTTGCTGCATGGGAGATGGTACTATTTTGAGCTTTTAGCTCTTCTACGGGGACTTTCCAAGTCTCCGAAGCCGCTTGAAGCAGCATGGCCTTGGCGGCTGCTCCTGCAATTCGCATCCCTTGTTGGCCTGTGAATCTTACCGAGGCGCTACCTCCTGTAATCTGGAAATTCATCGATTTGACCGCGGTTAGGAATACTCCGTCAATCGTTTCTTCTAAGAACTTTGGGGAATTGGCGTCCCCTGCAATAAAACCTTTAGCCAAGATATAATTAGCGTATTCTTTATCAGCTGGAGCCTCCATAAATTTTACTTTGGACCAGTCTGCATCCATTTCGTCTGCCAGCATCATAGCCAGGGTGGTATGCACTCCTTGTCCCATTTCAGCATGGGGAATGATTGCCGTAACGGTATTATCCGGAGAGATTTTCAGCCAGATATTCATTAGAGTCTCACCCTCTTCTGCCACTAAACCCGATACTTTGGAAGTTCTATTTCCTGGTCGGATGGCGATGCCAATTATCACCGCCCCACTTGCCAAAACACCTGCCCCGATAAAGGCCCTTCTTGTCCATTTTTTCATGGGATCATTGGGTTTGTGGTGGAGGAATTCTGAAGTGCTTCGGAGGCTCGTTTGATGGCTGACTTGATTCGGCCATACATGCCGCAGCGACAGATATTACCCGACATGGCCTGCTCTATTTCTTCATCCGATGGGGATGGGTTTTCTGTTAAAAGAGCCACAGCAGACATAATCTGACCAGATTGGCAATATCCACATTGGGGAGTTTGCTCGTCTATCCAGGCTCGCTGGACGATGTGAAGTGTATTTTCATTGGGGGCAAGGCCTTCAATGGTAGTGATGTTTTTGCCTTCAACCGAACTGGCTGGAGTAATACAGGAACGTATGGGCTGCCCATCTACATGGACAGTGCAGGCTCCGCATTGGGCGATTCCACAGCCATATTTGGTTCCGGTTAATTCACATTGCTCACGGATCACCCAAAGAAGGGGCATCCCCGGAGGAGCTTCTACTGGATAATTTTTTCCGTTTATTGTTAGGTTAATCATCTTTTAGACTTAAAGTAATATTATCAATATCAGCATTTTCTGGGAGATCACCTTGACTCCAAGGAAGAGATCAGTTGATTCGCCAAAGTGAGCTGAGCTTTATATTCTTGTAAAGATCTTCCGGACATGGTACGGACCACCATGATTTTATTGATGAAAAGATCCAGAGTATCTTGATCCTTTATTTTCAGATACATTTCCTTGGTTGGAGTTTTCCCAAATCGCATTTCCCCGGTCACCTCGAAATTCAACAGAGTTCCTGCCAAAGGAACCAACTCCCATTCCCCCCGTTCGACGAGACTGTCCCGAAATAGGGTTTTCTTCAATTGGTTGTCGTAAGCATTCATCTTGTTGACCAATCGCTGATCAAAATACCGGAGTGTCCCTGAAGATTTCATTTGAGTGTATGTCCCGTCTGTTGGCAAAAAGGGGAAGGTAGAAAAGACCTTGGTCATGCTTTGATAGATGGCCAAAGTGTCCCAGGTACTTTTGGGAGAGCGAAGCATTTCGATGAATTGAGCGATTTTTTGTTCTTTGTCTTCAAGAAACAAGATCGCTTCTTCTAGGTCTTTTTTGTCTCGCTCCAAATCCTCCAACATGGATTGGGCGAGCACCTTCGCACTTTGTCGTTCGACATAGGCCTCCCGCTGGTTTTCCACAAAAAATCCCAAGATGATGGCCAGAAAGAGCATAAAGAACTCTTTGAAATAGCTTGGCCACCGCTTAGGATTTTTCCCTTTTGGGGTTTTGGCTTCTTGAAATTCATTTTTCTTAGCCATGCTAGTCTAGCTTATATTCTTCCTGTATCAGCTTGATTAGATTCTCCGCATCTGCTCGAAGTGAAGCCGCCCTACTACTGTTTCCCAGACACATTTTTGACAAATAATGAATCTGAAATGCCAACTCATTCAGGGTATGAAAATCATCAGTAATTAGTTGGGGGTTATCCTTGGGAATGATGAAATTCATTTGGGCATCCATCGTGGAATTCAGTTTTTGTGAGTCAAAAACGCTTCCGGCGATTTCCCGAAATGTGGTTTTGGTCCTGTTGTCATTTTCGTCCCAATCTTCCAAAACCTTGACCTTTTTTTCATACTTCAAGAGCTCATCCACGACCACTCGCTTCTTGATCAGACGAAGATTTCCGGCATTTTTTAATTGCTGAATGGTACCGTCCGAATAGACAAAGGGGCTTTCATTAAAGACTTGTCTGGCTAAAAAGTAAAGTTGATTTCCGTATTCATTTCGCTGTTTAGATACCAACATAGTTGCTAAAGAATCCATGAGATGGCCCTTAGTTCTCTTAAAAACCATGTACGATTTAAGGCTGGCGGTGTCAGATTTGAGATCCTCTACCAAGGAGATCATGAATTCTTTTTCAATGGTTTTGTTGCTCAAGGATTCCCGATAGTTCTCTGCAAGGAACCCGCAGAACACCGCTAAAAAGAGCAGGAAAAAATCCTTGAAATTTCCCCACCAGGGCGTTTTTTGTTTTTTCATTTGGAAGATTGGGGTAAGGCAACAAACAGCTGGGATTGAATAAGCCATAGCCCCGATTTCTTGGTCCATTGAGCAGAATACTTACCTCCTACCACAGGATTCTCAGACCCTTCCACATAGCCTTTCCATGTTCCGGTTTCCCAGGCCAATTGGGTTTCTGGATTGACGATAACTTCATCAGGGGTTCGTATCCAATACATTCTGGAGCCAGAAACTGGCGGGACATAGTTGGCTAATGCAGCCTTTCCGGAGATTAGCATGCCAGCGCCGGTTGTGATCAGTACATCATCAGTCATGAAGGTATCGTTGAGTTCTTCATCAAAGTTTCGAAGAGCCTTGTTGGAAGCTTGCCTTTGAGCGAGAATGGCTGTCACCTCGGGATCCTGAGTCTGAGTAAAACTTGCACTAGAGTAGAGAAAGCCCACTCCGAAAAGGATAATGCCAAGGAAAATTTTGGAAATCTTGAACATAGAATTGAATGCTTAATTCATCAACAAATACCCCTTGTGCAATAACTCTGCGGTAGCGGCGATTCTTGAAGAGGAGATCGTTAATCCCGGCTGGATTTTATCTGGAGTCAGGTTCTGTTTCATCATGGACTGTCCACATACGTAGATTTTGACCCCAGCTGCGTTTAGCTTTTGGATGACCTCGATATTGGGATTGTCCATTCCAAATCGCTTTTGGTATTCTTCATTTGTCAGAACTGTAAACGTAGCCCCACTATAGATCACCATCGCCATTTCCACCTTTTCAGATGGAATTTCTGCAGAGGCCAAGGCATTTACCATTCGAGCTGCATAGTCCAGGGGGTCATAGATTACATCTTTTTTATTGGAACCGGAGTTGAGCTCAGTCAGGATTTTGTAGGAAATAGTCGGGTCTGTTTTTTCAACTTCAAATGGGACCAATTCAATCGCCCCATAGCCTTGAACAATTGGATAGACTACATTTTGAGCCATCGAGACAGAAAGCGAGAAAAGGATAAACAGTGCAGAAAATAGGATAGACTTCATGACTGGGTAATTTTAAATGAATGACTTTATTTTTTATCCCGATAGTGGTTGAACCAACTCAAAATCGAACCGGATTTGCTCATCAGCATGCTTGGGCGATTAACTAATCCATGCGATGCATTTGGGATTCGTACCATAGCAGATTCCACACCCTGGAGCTTGAGTGCGGTATAATATTGCTCGGATTCAGAGATAGGCGTTCGGAAATCCTGCTCTCCAGTCAAAAGCATGGTCGGAGTCTTCACGTTTCCAACCAATGAAAGCGGAGATCTTCTCCAATAGTTTTCCTGATCCTCCCATGGCATAGTCCCAAACCAATACTTGCCAACTAATATTGGGATATCTGCATGGAGGACAAAACTTGTCCAATTGATTACTGGCTTGGCGACTACTGCGGCCTTAAATCGATCGGTTTTTCCAACAATCCAAGCGGTCAAGACACCACCTCCAGATCCTCCGGTCACAAAAAGGTTATCCGTATCGATGTGCCCTTTTTCAATGACCGCATCCACACCTGACATCAAGTCTTCATAGTCGTGATTGGGATAATCGTGATGGATCAAATTGCCAAATTCCTCTCCATAGCCAATGCTTCCTCGGGGATTGGTGTAAAGCACCACATACCCTGCAGCGGCATAGGACTGGATTTCGTAAGCAAAGGCCGGCCCGTACATAGTAAATGGACCACCGTGGATTTCCAGGATAAAGGGATATTTTTTGCTTGGATCAAAATCTGGGGGAGTGACGATCCAGCCCTGAATTTTTCTACCATCATAGCTGGATTCCCACCACAGTTCTTCGGTTTTTCCGATTTTTCTGTAAGAGAAAACATCCTCGTTTAAAGCGGTGATTCGGGTAGAATTACCACCACTCCAGACGGCTAAATCTGCAGGATGCTCGGGTCCGCCTAATGTGTAAGCAACTTTGTTTGTACTGGATACGGAATAGGTTCCTACATTGTAAGGTCTTCCTAAATCCAACCCACCAAGTCCCTCGACCACAGTTCGGACTTTTCCTGTAAGGGCTACATGGCCTACTTTGGTGTCTCCATGCTCATCATATTGGAAATAAACTCCCTGTCCATTCCCTTCCCAATGTGGGTTAGTCGCGTCACGATCAAAATCTGCCGTTAGATTTTTTAAACCCGAACCATCCACATTCATCACATACAAATGGGTGACCCGGTACCCTTGAAAAGTATCGTCGAACCCCGTGAAAGCGATCATTTTCCCATCTGGAGAAAGGACAGGCTCTGCATCCGGACCGAATCTGGAAGTTAGCGCTTTGATTCTACCATCCCCCAGGAATAGTTGATACACTTCGGAATTAAAGGGTTCAAACTCCTCGTTTTCGTGGAGATTTGCTGAGAAATAAAGAGACTTTCCATCCTTTGACCAGATTGGACTTCCATAGTTGTGTTGGTCGGAAGTCCATTGTTTTGCTGTGCCTCCATCAAGGCCAATGGTAAAAATTTGTCTGTTTCCAGGTTTAGCATAGCCAGCTCCATCATTTCTGTAGACCATTTCGTCAATAAAAATCGGGGATGCATTCCACTCCGCACCAGCAGGTTTGGAAGGGATTTTCAAAAGAGATTCTGCCTGAGCTGAGACAAATTGGGTAAACGCCAAAGTTTTGTTGTCATAAGACCAGGAAACCGATCCTGGAGGATTGGCGGAATTGGTCAGTGCAACAGAAGTATTGGTGTCAAAGTAGTGGACGAAAAGTTTCACTTTTTCATCTTGCTGATTGGAAAGGAAAGCCAGCTTACTTCCATCATGTGACCAAACCGGGGCATAATCCCGCTGGTTTCCTTGGGTAATGGGTCGATTTTGACTTCCATCAGTATTGGCGATCCAGATATTCGAATAATCCCGATCAGTCATGATATCCTTGAAATTGCGGACATAGACCACCTTGCTTCCATCCGGAGAAATAGCCGGATCGGTCACATACTCTAGATCAAATAAGTCTATGAGTTCAAGATTGGATTTTTGTTGGGCAAAAACTGCTGGGAAAAGCCCAAAGCAAAAGAAAAGGAGAATGAGTCTTTTTTTCATGGGATGAAAAGGATTAGGTGGTGGAGGGTTTCTTTTTCTTGTATACTTCTACAACTAGGTAGAGAATGACTAATATCAAAAGGGACAAGCTGATTGCCAGAATTTCTTGGGTACTGAGTTGGAAGAAGACCCAGGCCAATGTGACCAAAGTGATTACCCCAACTAAATTCCCTGTGGGGACAATGAACACCCCTGGTTTTTCAGATTTGTTTTTCCAGCGGAGCTTTAAAAAAGCCAGAATTGCCCCAAAATAGAGGATTAGGGAAGCCCCTGTTACCAAAATCAATAAATACCGGAAGCTTCCTGAGGCAGAAATTGCAAATTCCAAAAGCCCAAGAAATAGAATGGAGATATAAGGGGTTTTGAATTTTGGATGAATCTTCGCCAAAGGGGCAGGCAGCAATCCATCTTTTGCCCCGGCATATACAATTCTGGCCACCATGGTAATGATGGAACTCAACGTGCTCCAGACCGCGATGAAGGACAGACTTAGAATCAAAATAAAGCCAACCTCTCCAAAAAGGGCTTTCGCCAATTCCGCTAATGGGGCTTCTTGGTTGGCTAACATTTGATCTCCCAAGACTCCCTGGACCGCCAAGTGAATCGTGGAAAAACCTAGGATCACCAAAATGATTCCGATTAAATAACCCAAGGGTCCGGTGCGTGTGGGATTTTTCATTTCCTCACCGGAAGCCAAGGCCATCTCTCCTCCGAGGAATGCGAAAATCAACAAAAGGGTAGCTTCTCCAACTTTTCCAAACTCCGGAAATCCCTGCCAGCTGATGTTGTTGGTATCAATTCGAGTCAAGGCAATACTGACCAAGATCATAAGAGAAATAACCTTAGTCCAGGTGAGTATCTTGATGAAAACCATGCTGTCCCGAATTCCTTTGATATTCAGAAAGCAACTGAACACAGTAATCCCTGCAAAGAAGATAATTCTAACTCCGGTCTCTTTGAAAATGGGGTAATAGGTTCCTGCAATATCCGCTAAGGCATTCATCAGGGCTCCAGAAGCTAGGACCCCAACAGCCCCATACAACACATTTGATACAAAGCCCGCCATGGGCCCAAAAGCTGCTCTTACGTAGGCATACATTCCTCCTGTATCCGGAACTCTACTACTCAATTCACCAAGGCAAAGACCGAGAAAAAGAAAAATGAATCCGCAAAAGATATAAGCTAGGATACTGGCATGGCCTAAAATGACATAGACTAGGGCCGGTAAAAGGAAAATGCCACTTCCAATGGAAATGCTTAGGACATTGGTGATGACTCCACTGATCCCCATTTCCCGCTTGAGCTGAGTTGTTTCTTGGTTTGACATAGTAAGTTTTATAGGCCTTCACCAGGTTTAGGTGTTGGAAATCTGACCCCCACCGATTTGGACCATTTTTCCCAATCTAGGAGGAGTTCCTGGTATTTTTCCGGGTAGAGTTCTTTTACATTTTCCTGCTCATCCAATCTCTTTGAAAGATCGTAGAGTTCAAAATTGGCGACTTCTAGTGGGCTTTCTACATTCACCAATTTCCAATTTCCTTTTCTCAATAGGGCTCTTCCTCTATGTTCTAAAGCAAAAACATAAGTGGAGTCGTGGATTTCGTCCCGTTCATTTCGGAGAAGAGAAAGAATGGATTCACCGGCAGGTTTTTGCACAGGTTTCCCTTGATAGGAATCCGGGTAGGCTACTCCGGCTAATTCATAAAAAGTGGGGGCTAGATCCATTACGGTGAGGAAGGCAGAATTTATTTTCCCTTTTGACTCAACCCCTTTTCCAGCAATGATCAGCGGGGCATTCATGCCTCCTTCTGTAGTATATCCTTTGAAATAACGGAAAGGAGCTGCCCCAGCCTCAGCCCATTGTGGGCCATAGGAAATAAAGGAGTTTTCCTTGCCCATCTCCTCATAGGAGTCTGTGTAATTTTCCTGTAAAAAGGGGCCATAATCATCACTGTAATAAAAATCCTCTGCTGCTGCGCCATTATCAGCTAGGAAGACAATTAGCGTATTTTCGTACTGCCCGGTCTCTTTGAGATACCTGATCAATCGCCCAATGTTATGATCCAAATTATCCACCATGCCTGCGTAGAGTTCCATTTTACGAGCCTCTTTCAATTGCTCCTCAGGGCTCAAAGAATCCCATGGCTTCACCCGGGGATGAAGTGGAGGAAGGATCGCTTCCGGAGAAATCATTCCGGCTTTTTTTAGGGATTCCAAGTTTAGTTCTCGTTGCTTTTCGTAGCCATGGGCATATTTTCCTTCGTATTTCTTCCAGTATTTTTCCTCTACCTGAAGTGGCCAATGCGGGGAAGTGTAGGCAGCAAAAACAAAAAATGGTTTTCCATCATTCTGGTTGGATTCCAGATAGGAGATTAGCTTGTCGGTATAAAAATCAGTGGAGTAAGTCTCTTCAGGCCAGGAAGTTTTTTCTCCATTTTCGGTAAATGGAGCTTCTGGAAATTCCTCAAAAATGCCCCTACCGCTGAAGTGATTTCCAGCCCCAACCAATAGGGCAAAGGATTTTTCAAATCCTTTTTTGGCTGGGTTGGTTTCTGGAGTTTCACCCAAATGCCATTTTCCAGCCATATAGGTGTGGTAGCCCGCCTCTTGAAGTAAGGCAGGTAGCGGTGCAATTCGATCGCTAAGATGTCCTTCATATCCGGGGATTCCAGTGACCAAGCCTTGTGAACCCATTCCCGCAACATGATTAAAGTTGCCGGAGAGCAGCATGGCACGGGTCACTGCACACAAAGGAGCCGTATGAAATCGACTGAATCGAATCCCCTCCTGAGCCAATTGATCTAAGTTTGGCGTCTCAATGTCTCCTCCAAAGGATCCCAAATCCGCATAGGCTAAATCATCTGCCACGATAAGCAGGATATTTGGACTTTGGGTTGAAGGGGATTCTGAGGGCTTTTCTGTGCAAGAAAGAACCAAAACCAAAACTGGGATTAGAATCAAAATTCGGGAAAAATCTTTTACCCAAATTTTGTGGAGGTATTCTGATGAATTATGAAAAAGTGATTCGGTTCCTTTGATTCTTTTTTGATTCATAAAATAGTATGGATGTGATGGGTTTGGTTTTTTGGGCTAATGTCAAGTCAAATGTTGCTGCTTTAAAACTTCAAATTTTTTGATCTTGGGATTATTATAATCTACGTACCACATTTTCATTGAGCCCTTTCCTTTGACATCCATAAACCCCCTGCATTCAAATTCGAACTCCGGATTTTCTTTGATCAACTGGTAGGTATAGTCTGAGATATTGATTTTGTTGAGGCCGCAGGATGCTTCCATTCTTTGGGCAGTATTTACTGTATCACCCCAGATATCGTATTGGAATTTTTTGATTCCGACGATTCCTGCCACTACCGGACCGGTGTTGATCCCGATTCGCATGTCGAATTTTGCTCTCGAGGGAATGGTGGGATCGAAATTCCGCTTGTTGATAAAGCTTTTTGCCTTGATAGCGGCCCTCACTACATCCTCAGGACCAGATCCGTTGTTCAAGCCACCCGCAGCCAAATAGGCATCTCCAATCGTCTTGATTTTTTCCAATCCATGTTCCTCCATGATCAAGTCAAAAGCCTTGAAGCAAATGTTCAATTCGTAGACTAATTCCTTGGCGGTCAGATGTTGGGCTTTTTTGGTGAAATCAGCAAAATCTGTAAAAATGACTGTAACACTTTCGAAATCCCTCGCTTCAGAATTTCCTTTTTCCTTGAGCTCTTCGGCTACTTTTGAGGGAAGAATGTTCAACAGTAATTTTTCGGATCGGTCCTTTTCTCTTTGAATGATTTGGCTGGCCTTTTTGACAAACTTGTATCTTCTCCACCAACCAATAGCTAATACCAGAAAAAGGATTCCTGTGATCATGAAAATTATTCGTTGATTCTTTTCGACTTTAAGCCTCTCCTCGAAAAGCAGCGTTTGCTCTCGAAGTACTTGAGAGTTTTGAATGCTGTCTAAAAGCTGTTTTTTCTCGAAATCATAATTCGCCATCATCCTCGTGATTTCCTTGGTATTGGATTCATTGAGAATGCTGTCTTTTAGCTGAGAGGCCTTTTTGAGGTAATCAAGCTCGGCCTTGATATCTCCGTTTTTTTCTGCAACCTCCATTAATCGTTCATAGGCCATTCGGATCACTTTTACCTCCGAAGCCAATTGCGCATTTTCCAATGATTTTTCGGCATGGTACTGGGACTTTTGGTATTCGTTTTTCTGCAAATACAAACTTGCCAATCGATTATGGGTGTAGGCCAAACCTCGCTTATATCCCAAGGAATCACGGATTTTGAGGGCTTCCAAAAGGGTCTTTTCAGCTAAATCCAATTTTCCTTTTAAGGCATAATTATTCCCCAAGTTGCTTAATGAAAGCCCAATGGAATAGGGGTTTTGATTGAGATAAGCCATCTCCAGTGCCTGCTGATGATAATAAATAGCCGAGTCAATGGGCCCAGTATTTTCGAAAATGATGGCCAGATTATTCAGGCTGGAATGAAGACGTCTAGGATCGCTTTCCTTTCTTTCATATGCCATGGAAATCCTAGCATGTCTAAAAGCTTCCTCATAGTCATGCTGATCATAATAAATCAAACTCAAATTGTTGTGAACCGAGGCAATGCCAAGTGTGTCTTGTCGGGTTTCATAAATGTCGAGTGATTTGAGGTGATTTTCTATAGCCCGCTCAATGTCCCCAAAAAATGCATAAATCCCGGCAAGGAAGGTATATGCCCTAGCTTCCTCTCGATCGAATCCCAAATCCTGAAATTTCGGAATCATCAATTCTATAGATTTGGGATTGAATTCCGAGGGATTTAACTCTTCTGAAGCGATTGTTTTATAAAAGTTGCTCTTTAGTTTTCCCTCTTCGTATTCGTTCTCAGTGCTTAAATAAAAGGCTTGTTCTGCGAGTTTCTCCGCCTTTTCGAATTGATGATCTCCATAGGCGCGGAAAGAAAGGTTACATAGGCTATCCACTTGGTGCTTCCATCTCTCTTGGCCTTTTGCCAAGAAAGAAGTAAGAATTAAGCTCAAGAGGATAGTCAGACGGATCATTTTTTCATTCGTTTTTGATCTAGATATTCATAATGGCTATTGTCCTGAGGGCCTCTTACTACCAAGCTGGGAGGTAAAGGCCCCAATTGCTGGACGGCTAAATCCATCGCGCGCATCATTTGGGAAAGTTTCTCAGGGTTTTCCTTTGCTAGGTTGGTAGTTTCTCCTGGATCATTTTTCAGGTTAAAAAGCAAGGTGTCATGCGTAGCTACAGCTTTCATTCCCCGGCTTCCCGCAAAACCTTCAAAGGGTCTTTTGACTTTCCAATCGCCCTGTCTAAATCCCCTTTGGTCTGAAAGCATGTAATACAAATACTCATCGCCTTCCCTCATTCCGTTTTCAAATAGTACAGCACTTAAATCCTTTCCATCAATCGCTCTGTCTTGAGGGATTTCTACCCCAACTAACTTGCAGAAGGTAGGAAACCAATCCATTTGGGTAGCTAATTCCTCATAGACTTGACCTGGATCAATTTTTCCTTTCCACATCGCAACAGTGGGTACTCGAACTCCCCCCTCGAAAGTGAATTGCTTACCTTCCCGAAGTGGTCCTGCTGATCCACCATGATCTTCCATCACTAGCCAAGGTCCATTGTCTGAAGAGAAAACGATTAAGGTATTTTCCATCAGACCTTTTTCCTCGAGTTTCTTTAAAATCTCTCCTACACTCCAGTCTATTTCCTGAATCACATCTCCATACAAGCCACGCTGGGATTTCCCCAGAAATTCTGGAGAGGCATATATCGGCACGTGAGGCATATTATGAGCCAGGTACAATAGGAAAGGTCCTTCTCCGGCCTGGTCTATAAATTCAAGGGACTTTTGGGTGTAAGTTCGAGTGGTAAATCGCTGATCTACTTTAATGGAGTCCACCTCAAAGTCCTTCAGATAAACTACCGAAGCCATGTCATTGCTATAGGGGATTCCGTAATAGGAATCAAAGCCTTGGTTGAGGGGCAGGTATTTTTCCATATGGCCTAAATGCCACTTTCCTACAATTCCAGTTTTGTAGCCTTTTTCTTTAAGGACTTCTGCAAAAGTGATCTCGTCCTGTGCCATCCCTGTTAAACTTTCAGGAAAAAACACGGCATTGATCCCCATTCGCTGGGGCATTCTTCCGGTCAAAAGACCAGCTCGAGAAGGACTGCATACAGGTGAGGCTGAAAGAAAGGAGGTGAATTTGATTCCCTCATTGGCAATTCTGTCAATGTTTGGAGTCAGGATATCGGTAGCCCCAAAGCACCCTAAATCCCCATACCCCAAGTCATCTGTGAAGATGAAGACGATATTTGGGTAGTTATTTTTCGGTTCTTCCTTTTTCTCGCAGGAAAAAAGCAGCAAGCCAAATAGGGAAAAAAGCAGTGTTCTCATGGCCTTAATGTTCGTGTTGCATTCGGTGTTTTTTCAGGAGGTCCTCTCCGAAATTGTTACCTTTTTCTCTCCAGATGGAGTGGATATGATTTGCATTATCCAGAAACCCGACGTTGTCATATTCAATCAAGAAATCAGGACTGTGGATCACATAATAATGAGCTTTCATGGGTTCATAACTTCCGATCCAAGCAAAATAGACCTCATCCATTCCTCTGGTATGGAGTTTTGCCAGATACTCTTCCGCTTTTTGGTGATCCAGATTTCCGATATATTCCTCGATTAAATAGTGCAGGATTTTTTGTTGTCCTTCATTTAATTCTGAGCCTCTGATTCCCTGAAATTCTTCCAACCATTGAGGCCTGTTTGGACTGGTAATGATGTCTCTGGGTACTGCCCCGGCAATAGTAGCTTTAGCTTTTTGTCCCTCATCCAAAGCGTTGATTAGCCAAAACCCATAATCTTCTTCCTTGCTTAAAGGGCGAAGTCCCGCATATTGGGTGTCCTCGACTACGGCTGGGTCTGAACCCAAGAAAAGGGGAGTCATGGTAAATTGATCACCAGCTGCGGTGATGTTGATAGAAAGGTGATGGCCTTCAAATTTCAACCCCCATACGTCTTCCTTGGCAGGATTCCCGGCGATAGCCACATAGTAATTCCCATAATCCCAATTCAATCCCCGAATCATCTTGATCGCATTGTCATTGATCTGTCCGCGGGAATATTGAATCTCGAATAACTCGTGAAGGATATCATCCACTTGCATAATGGCAAAGGTTTTCAAATACCCCTGAGAGCTAAAAATTGAACTCAGCACTTTGTGAAATGCAATTTTACTTTTCTCAGAAAGGTCTCCATACCGAACACCTACTCTAGGAGCTAGGCCTAAAGGCAGATTGGTCCAATTTGTCCTGGCAGAATCCTCAAACTCAAGGCTAAGAGCTAATTTTTGATCATCATCCAGAGTTTCAATAAAACTCAAAGTCCTGTCCTTTACCTGAGATACTGTTTGGGCTGAGGTAAATGCTATTCCACCGAAGAATAAAGAGAACAGGATGAGGAAATTTTTCATGTTGAATAGGTTTTAGCTGAGTAGAGTCCGTACGATTGATTCCCAGACGGAATTATGGGTCATGGTTAAATGCAAGAATTGAAAGAGGATATAGATTCCCAAGGCGAAAGAATAAGGCATTAGACTTTTACCCCCCTTTATATCCTTGAATAATAGGAAAATCAGAATAAGATTGATCAATGCAAACCCAACCACCTCAATGGGAAGCCCGGGTCCAAGGTTGTAAAGATCAAAACCAAATATCAGCGTCCGGTCTATAGTAGGCCCAATAAAGGTCAATGCCGCAGCAATCATAAATCGGGCATGAATGGAGGAGTTTTTCCGGAACCAAACAGCCAATCCAAAAAACAGCACCAACCAAAAAAGGTAAACAAAAGCAATAGACATAAAACTGGCAATCTCAACCCTTCCTTGTTCGAGTGTTACCCCGGCAATTCCCAAGGAAATATCTCCAGTTAAAGCTTCAGTCTGTGCTGCAAAAGAGTACCGCATCATGGCCCAAGTACTTAGCACAACCAGCGGCACGAGGATATAGCTTAGCCTTCCAATTTTTTTATGCAATTGGGGCTTGTTAAATCGGATCAAAAGAGCTTGTGCAATAACAGTCGCCATCCACAGCCCCATCAGAATGAAATGCATGTGCATCACTGAGGGAAGAGGAAGCCGAAGCTGTGAAAAATAGGTAAAGTAAAACCCCGAAAAAGTCAAGGGAATGAAAAGCATGAGCCAATAGCCCAAGTTTGGGTACAAACGATATACGTTTTCTTTGATTATCATTGGGAAATAGTGTTAAGTAAAAGCTTTCCCTGCTAACAAATTGGTTTAATAGGTAAAATAAAATTGGTATTTAACCCGGAAAAAGCTGAATTCTAAATGTTTGGTGACAATAAGTTAACCAAAATTTTTAAAAACAAATAGAATAACCTGCCTAATTAAAATTCCAGAATTATTTAATTTCACGAAATAAATACTCCAAAAGCCATGAAAATAAAGATTCTCCTTTTATTCTTATTTCTGCCTGTATTTGCTTTTGCTCAGGAAAAATCAGCCGGAGAAATTCAGGCTAAGTTGGAGAGTAAAGATTTTACTTATGACGCCACGGTGGCTTATGGTATGCGGGGAAGAATGATTAACCTGACTGCAGGATACAAAATGGTGGTGACACCTGATCAGATCACGGGCGATCTACCTTTTTATGGAAGATCTTTTCAAGCGGATCCTGGTTCCTCGGATGTAGGTTTGAAGTTTGATATTTCCGAATTTGAATATGAAGTCACCCCCAGAAAAAAGAAGGGCTGGGAGGTAAAAATCAAAAGCACTCAAACAGGTAGCGATGTGCGTTCGATATTTTTAACAGTTCAGGAAAACGGAAATGCAAGCCTGAGAATAATCAGCAACGGAAAAGATGCCATGTCCTATAATGGTACTATCAGATAGGCTAGTCTTTTCCCTCCTTTTCGATCAGCAAACAGTTTTCCTCATCTAGTTCTGTTTCAATCGTGTAATGGTCAAAGGGGTATTTTTTCATCAGGTTACGAATTCCATCTTTGACCTCGATGATTTGTTCTAAGCTGGATATCCCCACCAATTTGACATGAGTGGTAAAGACATGATGTGCACCATCCAAAGACCAAATATGGGTGTGGTGTATGGATTGGACATGTTGTAATTTTTTGATTTCTTCCTCGATCTCTTTCGGGTTGATATCTGAAGGGCTTTTTTGAAGGAAGAGGCCAATGGTCTCTTTAAATCGTTGGATCACATTCCAAAGAATGTACAAAGTGATACCAAGAGAAAGAACCGGATCTAAGTAAGGTGTGGGATAGAAATAAAGAATAATTGAACCCAACAGAATAGCCACCCAACCCAGAACATCTTCCAACAAATGCCATGAAATGACTTTTTCATTCATTGTTTTTCCCTTGTGGACTTTCCAGGCCGCATATCCATTTACAGAAATCCCGATAAAGGATAAAAGAATCATTCCTTTGGCATCAGAAAATTCAGGTTCAAGAAGTCTTTGAATCGCCTCATGAATGATTACCCCAGAACCTAGGATGAGAACAATGGAATTGATCAAAGCTCCCAATAGGGAGAATCGTTTGTAGCCAAAGGAATAATTGCTGGAAGGCTTTTTCTTAGCCTTTATCTCCAAATACCAGGAAGTACCCAATGAAATGGAATCTCCCAAATCATGAATGGCATCAGAGACAATGGCCACACTATTGACATACCATCCTCCGACTAATTCCAAAAGGGTAAATCCCAAATTCAGGAAAAAGGCAAGTCGAAGATTTTTTACCGGGGAATGGTGGTGATGCTCGTGACCCATAGGTCAAAAATTAGGAAATATTGCCGAGAAAAGAGCATTTCTATCGGTCTAACCAAGCCTTGAATTCCGCAACTTTTTCCCGGCTGATCAGGATGTCCTGATCCGGGCAATGATGAAGTTTTACTTTTAGGCGACTATTGGAATAGCTGAAAACTTCCTCGACCGCTTCGATTCTGCTCAGGTATTTTCTATTGATTCGAAAGAAAACTTCAGGATCGACCTGATTTTCGACTTGTTCCAAAGTAGAATCCAAAACAAACTTTTTACCCGCATCTGTTTGCAGAAAAGTGACCCGTTCCTCACTGAAGAAAAAGGCTATTTCCTCCACAGGAATGCTCTGGATTTTTTCCCCAAATCGGACCAAAAATCGGCTTTTGAAGGATTTTTCCTGAGGCTGAAGCAGACTCTTGATCAGTTCCAGATCTAAATTCGGTTGGGTTTTTCTGGACTTGAATTTTTCCACAGCCCGGTCCAAATCCTTCGGGTCAATGGGTTTAAGCAAGTAGTCAATGGCATTTACCTGAAAGGCCTGAATGGCATACTGATCGTAGGCCGTGGTAAAAATGACTGGGGCTTTGACCTGGACTTTTTTGAAAATCTCGAAACTAAGTCCATCAGCCAATTGGATGTCGCAAAACAGAAGGTCCGGGGATGAATTTTCAGAAAGCCAGCGAACAGCACTGCTGATGGTATCCAAATTGCCAATCAGTTGGTCTTCTGGAAAGTATTCCTGGAGCAATCGGATCAGGCGGTTTGCAGCTGGTTTTTCGTCTTCAATGATCAGGATTTTCATGAATTGATCTTTAAAAGTGGAAGCCTGACCAAAAATTCATGTTCTGATTTACCGATTTCAGGAACTCGGTCACTCATCAGCTTATACCTGGAAATGATATTTTCCAATCCCACGCCAGTTGAAGGCTCGTTCGTGCTGGTTTTAGGCTGAAAAGTATTGCTTACCCAAAGTTCATTTTCCTTTTGGAGGATAGAAATGAAAAGCGGATTTTCCTGGGAGGCGATGTTATGTTTGATGGCATTTTCCAAAAGGAGCTGAAGGGAAAGTGGAGGTAGAAAACAACCCTTGCAATTTGGGACATCGATCGAATAGTTTAAATTTTCCTCAAATCGGATTTTCTGAAGCTCGAGGTAGTTTTTTGCAAATTCCAGTTCCCGAACTAATTCCACCAATTCCTCCTGCTGCACTTCCAAGACATAGCGGTAAATTTTTGAGAGTTTCTGGATAAAAGAGGCAGATTTGTCAGGATCCTCATAGACTAAGTTGGAAAGGGCATTGAGAGAGTTGAATAGGAAATGAGGATTGAGTTGATCCTTCAAGCTTTGGTATTGACTTGCCAGCTTCATAGACCGGAGTTGCTCCGCTTCAATTGCTGATTTTCTCCATTCCAAAAGCCAAGAGCGTGAGGTAAAAATCGCCATGAATATCATCGCGATCGTCATCGGAGTATAGGAGAACCTGAGAATTCCATCCCAGGGAATGGAGTCAAGGGAAAATTGTCCATCCAACCAGGTATACAAAAAGACTATGACGTAGCTGGCCACGAAGGCATAAGCTAAATAGCATAATCCAGTCACCAAAATTCGTTTGACAGGCTCGTGGATCCAGGAGATTTTAGGGTCCCAGTATTCTTGAACCCGACTTCCTCCCCAGCTCAAGGCCATGGATACAGAGAAGGAAAACAAAAAATCCGGCCAAAGACTTACAAAATCCTCCCAAGAAAGAAAGCAGATCGGGCAATAGAAGACTTGTAAGAATGCCGCAATAGCTAAATTGATCAAGAGAAACTTCCTCAAATTTTTCCAGATTCCATTGGATTCTGTGCATTCGGGGTCTAGGACTAATTGGGTCATGGAGAAAGATAGGAAAATTGAAAGAATTTTGCCTGAGTAAGAAAAGTCCCCCGGATTAAATTCCAGGGGACTTATTTGGTTTAGTTAAGGATTTATTGGCAAGAATTCGCTACCCCCTGGGCTTGTTCCTTTCCCCAGGTTGGGAGAAGGTATTCTTCATTTACTTTACTTTCTTCCTTGGCATATAGCTCAAGTCCAACCCTTGCCAGTCCACAGGCTTTTTCCGGGCCTTGTCCGAAAAATTGAGCCATACCCAATTGCATCTGAGCCATCAATGTGGTTGCTCTTGGATTTTCCTTATCCAAAGCGATTGCTTTTCCAAAAAGCTGCATTGCTTGAGGACTCATTTCCTGTCCTCGGTTCATAGGATCCACGGATAGTTTGCCCATGATAACAAAACCCTGAAGTGCCACTATCTCCGAATTGTTTGGAGAAATTTGATCAGCTTTTTTGATCAATTCCATGGCCTGATCGAAGTATTGATCCTTGTTTACCACAAATCGAAAAGCAGTCATAGTATGCAAATAGGCAGCATAATAGAGTGGAAGCCATTCTTCGGGCTTTGCTTCCGAGATGCGCAAAAAGGCATTGCTAACGGTTTGGGATTGCTCAGCGGTCTGAATAGTTTTCATCGCAGTAAGTTGCTTTTTCATAGCATTTTCGTAAGCCGGATCATTGGCAAATGCACCGAAAACAAGGCTAAATGCAGCAAGTAGAGTGAAGAGGTACTTTTTCATGATAGATAAATTTTAGAGGTTGTTTAATTGATTAGCGTTTTTGTCTTTTGAAAGCGTGAGGAAGATGCCCAAGAAAAGAAATCTTGGAGCTACTTGGCCTTGAGGGATTGATTCAAAGATTCCCTCTGTATTGGCCTTTGGGCTGAAAGAATATCCAAATACATTATCCCTTCCCAGCACATTGGTACAGGCCAAGTGAATGATCAAATTGGGTTTAGGCAGATAGCTCCAACTCAAACTTAGGTTTTGAAAGCTCTTGGTTTTGGAGCTCATTTCTGAATTATCCAGGTTAGGATCTGTGTAGGTATAGCCATCATTGAAAGCGAAAGAGGCTCCCAATTGAGACTTTAAGGGCACGATGAAATGCTTTACCACGACAGAAAGATTGTGCTTTGGCGCAAAGCTGGGCTGCACCTGAGTCTGGTATTGGTTAAACTGGCGCTTGCTATCTACAAAGCTATAGGTCACCCAGTAGTCGGTGTTTTTAAAGGTCTGTCTATCCCGAAAGAAGAAATCCAAACCCTTGGCAAATCCTTCACCCTGATTTTTTAGGCTTACAGGATTTTCCAAACTTCCTTCGAAAGTCACGAGATTGTCGTAAGACTTGTAAAAAGCCTCAGCCCGGAAGGTGATTCCTTCTTTTGAAAGGAGGTAATTCAGGAGTAGATGCTTGGATTCAGAGTTTTGCAGATTGGTATTCAGCACCCGAAAATTGTCCATAGGCAGCTGGTGAAATCTTCCTGCAGCCAAAGAAATCTGCCCCTGTTTTGGAAGCTGGTAGGCCAGAGAAATTCTAGGATCTACCCATTGCTCCTCTGCTACTGAGCTTGTGCCAGCTCTAAGTCCTCCACGAAGAACAAAGGCTTTGGTGAAATAGTAGTCCCATTCTGTGAAAAGGTAAGTTTCCTGATCCTTGAAATCTCTAACCCAGCCTTGCTTGACCAGTTTTTCGGAGTAAGGATGAAGAAAATGTTCCACACCAAATTTTGCTGAAAACCGATCTGAGAAGTCCTTGATTGCACTTGCTTTGAAGTGGGCCAGGTCATTTCTTCTTTCGATTTGCAGGCTGTCAAAGCCCAGTTTATCCAGGTTTTTGGAAATCGAGGCACCTGTGAAGATCGACCAACCTTTGTTCAAGGTTGTTCTCCAGTTTGCCTGAGCGTAGCTGTAATCATTGATCAGGCTCACCATTACCCTTCGATCTGTCCCCGGAAGTGGAGACCAAAGATTCATTCCTCCCGATTCGGTCCGAGCCATTACTTTTAGAAGGCCATTTTTTCCGGTCTTTTTTTGCGCAGCCAGTTCCAAGTCCCAGCCATATGGAGCCAGATCAAAGTCAATCTCTTGCTTGATCAGCTGCTGGTAAGGAGCCAAGTTAAAGTAGTTGGCGCTGGCAGTTAGGCTTTGGTTTTCATTGGCCAAAGTGTGAGAATAGCCTCCTCCGATGGACATAATTGAAAGGTCCCCTTGACTTCTTCTGGAAAGGTCCTTGGTATTTAAGGCGAGTGCAGAAGAAAGCGCTTGTCCATATTCTGCAGAATAGCCACCTGTGGAGAAGAATGTTCCTTTAAAAAGGTTGGGGTTGAAGCGGGTTCTGGTGGGCACATTTCCGGCGGTGGTCCCATAGGCATTGCCAACGCGCAATCCATCGATGTAGATTCCGACTTCAGAGGCATCTCCTCCCCTTACGAAAAGGCGCCCATCATTTCCTACCGTGGAAGTTCCAGGCAAAGTCTGAAACGCACCCATGATATCTCCCATTGCCGACGGGGTGGTAACAATATCCAGGGGACGAAGGATGACGGATTTTTTCTCGTCAGAAGCCTCCATGGCTCCTGCGGAAATGGTGACGGTATTCAGCTCATTGAATTCTTCTGCGAGTACAATGGGTTGGATTTCCAATGTGGAGGATTCCAGGGTAACGACCTGTTCCAGGGATTTGAATCCCATCATGCTGAAAACCAGAAGTTGGATTCCCTCTTCTGAGGTTTCAAATTGAAACTCTCCCTGAGCATTGGTACTAGCCCCATCAAAACTTCCTTTGATAAATACATTGACCCCGGGAAGCGCTTGGTTTTTCTCGTCCAATACCTTTCCAGAAATCAGTGTCTGGCCAAAGGCAAGGCTTTGCGCTAGAAAAAGATAAAAGAAAAGTAGGAGTCGGATATTCATTTCGATTCAGATTTGAATCAAAACTGCATCAAGGAACCTTCAAGAAAAATTGAATCCGACTGAAGTGTAAGAAACTCCGACTGAAGCGTCAGTAACCCTTACTGAATTAAAATGAACATTCCCTTAAAAACAGAAAAAGCCCCCGGTTTTGTCCCAGAGGCTTTCTCAAGAAGACTAAGTTCAATTAGAATTTCACCCAAGTTTCAAGGGATTGTCCGTTTCGATTAAGGACTACTTTGGTGGAATCTCCTTTTTGGAAAGCACTCAGTGCTCTCATGTAGCTCATCATGTCATAAACAGTAGAGTCTCCTAGTTGGACAACCACATCACCTTTTTGAAGGCCGGCCGCTTGGGCAGGCTTGCCTTCGGATACTCCGTCTACCCGCATTCCTTTTCCATCAAACATGTAATCAGGAACAACGCCCATTGAAACAGTGAATCGGGGAGAATCACTGGAGTCCTTGGTTTTGGTGAAAGCAAGTTTGGGCTCTGAATCCAACTGAGTAATTACTCTTGAAATGTATCTTACCACTTGTACTAATCCGTCGTAATTAATTCGATCAGAGTCATCGCTAGGCTTGTGATAATCTTCATGCTGTCCGGTAAAAAAATGCAGAACAGGCAGGTCTTGAAGATAGAAAGAAGTGTGATCAGAAGGCCCTACCCCAGACTCAGAGGTTACGAGTTTGAGACTATCTGTATTTACCTGATCAAAAATAGAAGGGAAACTTGGGCTGGTTCCAACACCATGAATGGCCAGCGATTTTTCCTCATTGAGTCGTCCTACCATGTCCATATTGATCATATAGTTGACAGTCTTTAGATCTATGGTTGGGTTTTTTGAAAAGTAATTGGAACCCCAAAGTCCGTTTTCCTCACCTGAAAAAGCAATAAATAAGACATTGCTCTTTAGGTCTTGATACTTGAGTATTTCAGCAAGCGCCAAAAGAGCCGCAGTTCCTGAGGCGTTATCATCTGCACCATTGTGAATGGCAGAATCGCCTCGGTGAAGTGAACCCTGTCCGCCCATTCCCAAATGGTCAAAGTGCGCACCAATAACAATGGTTTTGTCTGCTTTTTTATCTAAATACCCCACTACATTTCTACCCGTAACTCCAGCCCCATCTGTCCCAATCACCGCTTCCTCATGCGGATTGGAAGGTTTGGAAACGGTGAAAGGCTGGAAGAAGCCCTCAGTTCCCTTGGGTTCTAACCCGATTTTTTCAAATTCCTTGGCTAAATACTCAGCTGCTTTTTGTTCACCTTCCGTTCCAATGGCTCTACCACCCAAATCATCAGCAGCCAAATAGCTAACGTCTTCTTTCAATTGATTCAAAAGAGTTTGGTCGCTTGGAGGACCATCGCAGGAAGCGATCAAAACAAAACCGGCCAGAATAAAACCGGAAGTAAGTGCTTGATATTTCATATCATTTTGAGATTTAGCCCAAAGATAATAATTGGTATCTTCGCCCGAAGAATACTTGAAGTAAACCTGATAAAATGAGAAAAATACTCTTTGTAGCCCTTTGCTTTGCGGCGGCCTGCAGTCCAAAAACGGAGCAAACAGCCGTGGAACCAGAAGCTCACTCGGCAAGTGATTCCCTCCTCCTTCATCCCGAGGAGATGAAATACCTCAAAAACATCAAGCAACTTACCTTTGGAGGAAACAATGCGGAAGCTTATTGGTCCTTTGATGACTCTATGCTGGTCTTCCAATCTGATTTTTCTGGTTGGGGAAATGAATGCGACCAGATTTTTTATACCAATTGGCAGACGGATGATCTGAAAAACAACGCACCGAAAAAAATCAGCACCGGCTTGGGCAGAACAACTTGCTCCTATTTCTTGCCGGGAGATAAAACCTTCGTCTACGCGTCCACTCATCTAGGCGGAGAGGCTTGTCCTCCAGTTCCTGAGCGTAGAACAGATGGGAAATACGTTTGGCCGATCTATGACTCCTTCGATATTTTCACTGCCGACTTGGAAGGAACTATTTTAAATCAATTGACCAGCGAACCTGGGTATGATGCTGAGGCGACAGTTTCTCCAAAAGGAGATAAAATTATCTTTACCTCTATGAGAACCGGAGATTTGGAGTTGTACACCATGAATATTGATGGCACAGACGTTAAGCAAATTACTTCCGAGTTGGGCTATGACGGTGGGGCATTTTTCTCACCGGATGGAACCAAATTGGTTTGGAGAGCTTCACGTCCACAGACTGAGGAGGAAAAACAAGAATACAAAGACTTGCTCAAAGAAGGCTTGGTGATGCCTACCCAAATGGAGCTGTATGTGGCCAATGCTGACGGAACGGATATTCGCAAAATCACCAGTTTGGGCAAAGCCAACTGGGCGCCTTTCTTCCACCCTTCCGGAGAAAAGTTGATTTTCGCCTCCAATCATCAAACCGAAAGAGGCTTTCCTTTCAATCTGTTTATGATCAATCTGGACGGAACAGGCTTGACAAGAATCACCCATGACGGCACATTTGATGCCTTCCCTGTTTTCTCCAATAATGGAAAATACATCGTCTTCGCTTCAAACCGAAACAACGGGGGAACTCGAGACACCAATCTCTTTGTAGCAGAGTGGATTGGGGATTAAATTAGAATGCAAATGAAAAAAAGCCGCTTCTCCAACTTTTGCATAGTCTTGTTTTGGGGAGCGGCTTTTGTCTTTTTTTGTACCAAAAGCCAAGCTCAAATCGAGGAGCGTAAACCCTCTCCTTTCCAATTCTCCGGATTTTTGAATCTGTATTACGGCTACGACTTCAATGAGCCCAGTAGCTCTCAGCGCCTTCCTTTTCTTTACAATCATACCCGCCACAATCGCCCTGCAGTTAATTTAGCTTTGGTCTCAGGTTCGTATCAAGCTGATCGGTTTAGAGCAAATTTGGGAATCCATGCCGGGACCTATCCCGAAGACAACTATGCCAATGAACCAAAAGCACTTCAGTTCATTCATCAGGCCAATTTGGGAATAGCCTTGGATAAAGAGCAGACTTTATGGCTGGATGCGGGTGTTCTTCCTTCTCACATTGGCTTTGAAAGCGCGGTTTCCAAGGAAGATTTGACCCTGTCCAGGTCGCTGATTGCGGAGAACAGCCCCTATTTTGAAACCGGAGCCAAGCTGGGATGGCAGGCCAATGGCAAATGGTATTTAGCATTTCTCTACCTGAATGGCTGGCAAAGGATCCGACCAATTCCCGGCAAAAATAAACCTTCCTTCGGCACCCAAGCTACCTATACTCCCTCCGATCGTACGCTTTGGAATTGGAGTACTTTTCTAGGAACAGATCAAAGTCTGGAAGCAGGGACGAGTATTTTTTTCAGCAATCTCTATGGGACGTTTTCTGTTGGGGAAAGGTGGAAACTGATCGCCGGCCTAGATGTGGGTAAGCGTGTCAATCAGGATCTTGGAAATCAAACGTGGTGGGGAGCGGCATTCCTTGCGCAATACAGTTTTTCAGAAAAATTCTCCTCAGCCCTACGCTTAGAACACTACAGCGATCCTTTCCAAGGCATTACGTTTCTGTATGGGCAAGTAGGTCTGGAGGCGAGTGGTGTCTCGCTCAACCTGGATCAGAAAATCGGAGATTGGGGATTGTTGAGAGTAGAAGGCAGATATTTGGATTCTCCCCAATCCTTTTATCCTAGCGCGATTCAAAATGCTTCCAGCAACTTTTTTTTCCTAAGCTCTTTCTCGGTTTTTTGGAATTAGAGTTCATCTAATCGATCCAAGTAGGATTCCGCCTGATCCAAAATCTCCTGCTTATTTCCCATCTTATCCCAAGTGCGGTACATCATGCCTATTCGGGGGTTTTTCTCGAGTTTCTCCCGGTTGCGAGCATAAAAATGCCAGTACAGGCTGTTGAAAGGACAAGCTTTAGCTCCCAATTTTTCTTTGTGATCATAGGCGCAGTGATCGCAATAATTCCCCTGCTTTTTGATGTAATTGGCGGAGGATACATAGGGCTTGGTTCCCACAATCCCTCCGTCTGCAAACTGACTCATCCCCCGGGTATTGGTGATTTCCACCCATTCGATCGCATCGATGTAGATGCCGAGGTACCATTGGTCAACCTCATCGGGATTAATTCCTGCCAAGAGCGCAAAATTTCCCGTCACCATCAAACGCTGGATATGGTGTGCATAGGCATGATCTATAGATTGTCCAATAGACTGGCTCAGGCAATTCATTTTGGTCTTTCCTGTCCAAAACCAATCGGGTAGTTTTCGCTCATGATCGAAGAAATTCAATTGGGCGAAATCGGGCATTTTCGCCCAGTAAATTCCCCGCATATACTCTCTCCAGCCGATGATCTGTCGGATAAATCCTTCCACTTGGGCGATAGAAATTTGGTCCTGATGCGCCTTCCAGTAAGCTTCTACTTTTTGGACGACCTCAAGTGGACTGATCAACTTTGTGTTCAGAGAGAAGCTGAGTCGGGAATGAAATAAATAAGGATCCCAGGTGGTTAATGCATCTTGATAAGTTCCAAAATTTGGAAGGAGATGATCACAGAAATAGTCCAAGATTTCTAGACTTTCGGCTCGGGAAATGGGCCAGGGGAAATTTTCTGTGTCCAGAGTTCCGATAGTTTTGACACCGGAGTTTTTCAGCATTTCAGCGATTTCTGTCGCATCCTTAGGATGAATTTTTGCCTTTCGGAGCAGTTTTTTATCCTTCAGGGCTTGGCGATTGTCTTGATCATAATTCCATTGTCCCGTCATTGGCTCCTTCCCATCCATGAGGATATCGTATTTTTTGCGCATTTCCCGATAGAAGGTTTCCATGAGGTAGTTCTTTTTCCCTTTGAAAAAATCCTGGAGGAAATTCCGATCGGTCAGGAAGTGCTCGGTGTCAATCGCGCGAGAGGATATGAATAGTTTATCACAGATTTCCTGAAGCATTTGGTCAAGTCTATACTCATCCGGGAGGAGGTATTCGAATTGGGTGAAATTCTCTTTTTGGATTAAATAGCTGAGCTGGTCTTTTAGATTCTGCTTGTTTTCTGAGTTGTCGAGTTGATAATAAATGACTTGATGTCCGGAGGATTTGAGCTCTTTGGCAAAAGTCCTCATTGCCAAAAAGAAGCCAACCACCTTTTGGATATGATGGGTTACGTAATCAGTTTCCTGACGCATTTCCATCATCAAGTAAGTGACATTTGGGTCGATTTCTGTGAACCAGCTATGCTTTGAATTGAGCTGGTCGCCAAGAATTAGCCGAAGGGTTTTGGACATAAAAAAAGGACTTTCATTAACTGAAAGCCCTTTTCACCAAACATTGTTTAAAAAATCAATACTTAAAGCAAGGCATGGAGGATTTTCTTCCGACACCTTTGGATGAGGTCGCTAAGAAGCTATAGCGTAAACTGATTTCATGAGCTCCACCTGTATTGGCGTTTCCAAGGGAAGAAAGAGTGAAGTCGTGACTATAGCCTATGCTTAAGCCTGAGCCTAATGCAATCCCAACAAGAGCAATAATGGATTCATTATTAAAGGAAGATTCACCTGATACAGGAATTCCTCTATACCAAACCCCTAGAACCAAAGGCTGAAGATTCACCTGTGCACCCAAATCCAATTGCTGAAATGGAGCTTGATTTTTGTAATTGAAGGCAAAAGTCAATTCGCGGTTTCCTGTGCTACGATTCAGGAAGTTCTTTGCTCCAGCACCTGAAAGGTCGATCTTGTATCCACCGTGTGCAGAGAATTTTGCAGGGAGTTTGGAGAATTGTCCGTCAAGGAAGGAGATATTCGGTTGGGTGATATGGTGAGCAGAAAACCCAAACCAGAAGTTGTCATTGTTGTAAAGTGCTCCTACGCTGTAGTCGACAAATTGATGACGGGCATCTGCGCCTAAATTTTCTCCAGAAACACTTCCAATTGCTCCTGTTTGGTCATCAATTTGACTACCAAAGACCAAGTTTCCAAAGAATGCATCTCGGTCCATGTAGCTCACCTGTCCACCGATTCTTAAGAATGAGCGGAATCCTAATCGAGCTCGATAAGCATAGGTCAAGCCGATTTCAGAGACACTCAGGTTGGCCATGCTTTGCTCGGCACGGTTGAAAATCAATCCTACTCCGCTTTTTGCTCCAAAGAAGTAGTGGTCCACATGAGCAGAATAGGAAACAAAACTTTGCTCCAAACCTGGCCATTGATTTCGGTAATTTACTCCCATGCTGGTGCCCTCAGAAGCTCCTGTCAATGCTGGATTCAAATACAGTGGATTAGCGTAAAACTGAGAGTATTGCACGTCTTGAGCGGTTACATTGGCCCAATACATGGATAGTAGTAAGATAAGTGTAAATGTTTTTTTCATATACTTATCGGATTAGGGTTATTCCGCCGGTTTTCGTTTGGCTGATTCCGTCGGGGGTGATAAAGCTGATTTTGTATAAATAATTGCCGGGAAGGGATAATTGGCCTTTGTAAGTGCCATCCCAGCCTTTACTTTCTAAACTTGTAGTGGTGAATAGTTTTTCTCCCCAGGTATTGAATACCTCAAGGGTGAAGGATGAAATCCCTCTAAGTTTTGGAATGAAAGTGTCATTGAGTCCGTCACCATTTGGAGAAAATGCATTAGGGATAACCAGCATCTCGGTAGGAGCAAGGACATTGATGGTGTTCTTTTCAATGGAGGAGCAACCAAGCATATCGAAGCCGGTCAAGCTCACCTCATAAGTTCCTGGCTTTTCGAAAATGTGGATTGGATCTTTGTCTGATGACTTTTGGCCATCTCCGAAATTCCATTCCCAGGCAATGAATTCCGGAGCTATTTCACTTTCAAAAACGATCTCCTCCTTCACTTGGACCTCAGGTTCGCTGCTTATGGACAATTTTCGATATTGAAAATCCAATCTTGAACCCTGAGTATTGGTATTAGGGAAATCAACCTTGGTTTCTGTTTCAGTAACGCAACCCAATGCATCCTTTACAGTGACTTTTAAAGTCCCTGATTTATTGAAGGAGATTTCTCTGGAGTTTTCAGAACCTGTGCTCCAAGTAATTTGATAAGGTTCTTTGCCTCCTTGGATAGACACCCATGCGACTCCTTCCACGGTGCCTTCAGCACAATCCACGTCCAAGGCTGATTCAATTCTTGCAGTAAGAGACTGGGTTTCTACTACCTCAATGGTTTTGCTTACTGAACATCCACTTTCATCGGAAACTAAAACTGTATAAACTCCAGCCTTAAGATCTTTTCTTTGCAATTGGTCTGAAGGACTATCTGTCCAGCTTACTTTGATTTTTCCTTTTGCTCCTTTTACTCCTAGAGAAATACCTCCATCAGCATTTCCTGAACAAGAAACTGGACGATTATCCAAAATTTCGATTTGAAGGTTGGATTCGTTTGTTAGTGAAAACTGCTTTTCAACCTGGCAACCGGAGGCGTCTGTGATTTTTACTGAAAAAGTACCAGAGCCCAGATTTTTTGCAGAAGCAGTTGTTTCACCGGTATTCCATAGGTAGGTGTATGGAGCTTTTCCTCCGCTAACATTTACCTTAATTTCTCCATTTGAATTTCCTTGGCATGAAGGCTGAAGAATTGTTTCAGAAAGAGTAATTGTTGAAGAGGCTGAGATAGTATAGGCTGATTGAAAAGAGCAACCTTTGCTATCTTGAATTTGTACTTGGTAAGTTCCGGCCGATAAGTTGGAAAGGTCCTTTGTTGTAGCTCCGGTATTCCACTTATAGGTATAAGGAGGTTGGCCACCTGTTACGTTAAGGGAGATTTTACCATTGGAATCTGAGCTACAGGAAATATTTTCAATTGTTTTTGAAACCTGGATACCTTCTGAGGCAGACTTGATTTCAAAAGAGACGCTAGTGTCGCAGTTGTATTTATCTGCGACAGTTACAGTGTAAACTCCCGGTTCTAGGTTATCTGCTTCCCAAACATTTTTAAGTCCATTGCTCCAGGTTACTTGATAGTCAGGGCTGTTTGGTTCGTAATCGTTTCGACCGATTTTAACAGAAATCTTTGCATATCCATCTGCGCCGGAACCACAGGTGGCATCTTTCTTAACAACAGGATTTAGGATAAGAGGAAAAGGAGGCTGGATTACGATTTTTTGTTCATGTACTTTTCCTTCTGAATCAGTGATCCAAACCGTATAAGTTCCAGCATTTAGGTTGGTTCTGTTTTGAGAGGTTTCTAAAGTATTCCACTTAAAAGTGTAAGGGGCTTTTCCCCCTCCAACAGTTAGATTGATGTTTCCTTTTTCGCTATGCGAGCAAAGAGCAAGTTTACCACTTACTTCAACCCATATACTATTGTATTCAATAACTCTACTTGTCTCCCTAGAAGGTATATTAAAGGCATATTGAGAATATGAAATAGACGGACATACTACCATCGCTAGTAGTACTAATCCTAATCTTATATATGTAAATAAGATTCTATTCATTTCCTCTTATATATATTTTCAAGTGGTGTTTTTTGCCTTATAATATTCCTTTTGTGTATTTTATATTTTAGAATATTATTTTTTGTATTGCACATACAGCAAAATGATATTCTACAAAAGACACATTTTGATGAAATAAGACTCAAATAATTCTAAAATGCAAGAGAATTGGAGGTGGGCAATGAAGAAGTAGTTGTCTTCGAAAAGTCTAATTTTTCTTGAAATTGTATCAAGCTTGAAAAAAATGTTTAGGTCCTGCTTTTTTCAGGATATGAAATGAAAAAGGCCTGAATTTCAGGCCTTGAAAAAAAATTTGAAATTTTTCAAAATTTTTTCTGGAAGTAGTCGTTTTCGAGCAAAAATCAGTACTTAAAACAAGGAATTACCCTTGATCTTTGGTTCCTGGAACGAGGATCACCCCACAAAAAAGTGTATCTAATCGATATTTCATGTGCTCCTCCGCTGTTTTTTTGGCCTAATTTGGATACAGTCACATCGTAAGAGTAACCGATATCCAAACCACTTTCTAAAGAAACTCCAACCAAGCCTATGACAGCTTCATTGTTAGGCAAATTGTTCTTTGTTGGAAGACCTCTATACCAAATTCCCAAGACCAAAGGCTGTAGGAATAGCTGTGCTCCCAAGTCGAGTTGGTTAAATGGATCCTGCTGTTTGTAGTTGAATGCAAAGGAAAGGGACCGTTCTTGTCCAATATGGGTAAAGTAATCTCTGCCTCCTGAGGATAAATTCATTTTATATCCTCCTTGGAAAGAAACCTTCATGGGGAGCACACTAGTTTGATCGTCTACAAATGAAATATTTGGCTCGGTTAGGTGATGTGCAGATCCTCCGATCCAAAATTTGTCTGTGTAGAACAATCCTCCTACTGCATAATCAACAAAAGAATGCTTACTATCTAATGGAATACCATTGAGCTCATCTGTAATACCTCCTACCGTTCCATTTACAATGTCAATCATAGATCCGAATACCAGATCGGAGAAGAAAGCATCCCGCTGCATATAGCTTACTTGCCCACCTATCCTGAAAAATAGATTTTGACTTAATTGAAGTCGATAGGAATAGCTAAGTCCAATTTCATTCGTGGAAAGATTGGCTAGGGTTTCTTGATTGCCATTAAAAATTAATCCAATACCACTGTTGTAGTCAAAAATGTAATGGTCTATGTAAGCAGAGTAGGAATTGAAGCTATGGTCTAGGCCAGGCCATTGATTTCTGTAGTTTACTCCTACACGGGTTAACTCACTTGCACCTGTCAGGGCAGGATTTAAATACATAGGTGCAGCGTAAAATTGGGAATACTGGACATCCTGGGATTTTGAAACGTTCAATTTCAAAATCCAAGCTATCATCACTATACACCCTAATACCTTCCTAAGCATAACTACTCCCAACAAGTAACAAAGTTATTACCAATAACTTAACCTGAATTTGATTTTTGACAATTTAACATCAAGGGCTTAGGATTGGGTGAGCAATCTTTTGTTTTGTCGAAAACCGACTTGAATTCATAACAATTAACTCTCTTAAACTCAATAATTATACCAAAGGCGCCTTTTGAGCGCCTTTGGGTTAAAATTCAATAACTACTTGATGTCTAATCAAGTCTTCAAATTCTTCCCTTTTCCGAATCAAATGGGATTTCCCTTCCCAAATCAAAACTTCAGCAGGGCGTAATCTTGAATTGTAATTTGAGGACATGCTGTATCCA
Organism: Algoriphagus boseongensis; assembly: GCF_004362805.1. Lineage (GTDB taxonomy): Bacteria > Bacteroidota > Bacteroidia > Cytophagales > Cyclobacteriaceae > Algoriphagus > Algoriphagus boseongensis. The sequence continues at coordinate 107,818 of NZ_SNYF01000006.1, read as the reverse complement.
TAGGCTCCCGCATTTTTAATAACGAGTAGATCCCCTCTTTTTATTTCATTCATTTCCCGATTTGCTGCGATGGTATCGGTCTCGCAGATATATCCTACCACGTTATATTTCTTTTTGGTACCAAAAGGGTTGCTCAGATTATATACTTCATGGTAGGCATCGTACATCATTGGGCGGATCAAATGATTTAGTCCTGAATCTACTCCTGCAAAAGTGATGGATGTAGAGTCTTTGACCACATTCGTTTTTACCAAAAGATATCCTGATTCACTTACTAGATACTTTCCTGGTTCAATCCAGAGCTCAAGCTGGCGTCCATATTTTTTACAAAACTCCTGGAAAGCCTCACCAACCTTTTTCCCAACCTCGGCAATATCAGTTGCTACATCATTTGGCTTATAAGCCACCTTGAATCCTCCTCCAAAATCCAGGAATTTCAAATTTGGAAACTTCATCGCTGCTTCGAAAAGCACATTTCCACCTTTGAGGAATACTTCTGCATCCAGAATATCTGATCCTGTATGAATATGAAGTCCTACGATATTTACGCCAAATTTATCGACGGTCTCTAAAATCTTTGGAAGTAACTCAATTGAAATCCCAAACTTACTTTCGCTATGTCCGGTTGAGATTTTTAGATTTCCTCCGGCAAGAATATGGGGATTGATTCGAATGCAGGCGGCCACAGATTTTCCATATTCAGCCCCAAACTGCTCCATTAAAGGAATACTGTCCAAATTGACCATCATCCCGATTTTCACAGCTTCCTGAATTTCTTCAAAACCAACCCCGCTTGGCGTATACATGATTTCCTCAGGAGAAAATCCAGCAAGTAAACCTAAGCGAACTTCCTCTATGGAAACAGCATCCATTCCGGCCCCGGCTTTCTTGATCAGTTTTAAAATTGAAAGATTACTTAGCGCTTTGGTAGCATATTTAATTTTCAAGGGAACTGCAGAAAAAGAATTCTGCAAGGTTTTTACCTGACTAAAAATCTTTTCCCCATCATACACATATAATGGAGTACCAAAGGTTTTGGCTAGTGACTCGAGACTGATGCCTTGAATATCCGTGGGGTTTTGCATCCTTTGTGGCAAATTTGAGGGGCAAAGGTATCCTTTGTACACAAAAAAAGGAAGCCGAATAGCTTCCCTTTTGATAGATTCAATGTAATTAAGATTACCTGCTCAAATAACGGCTAAAATTCCCTTTGGTTTGAATTCTTTAAGGATGGGATTGAGTTAAAACATGTTAAGTACCCAATTGACCCTATTCAATAGGCGTAAATTTGAACTATGAGTAAAAATCGTATCACCCTGATAGTCGTATTGATGTCCCTGGCCAGTTTTGGCCTGATGGGTTTCCAATACTATTGGGTGAGAAATGCGTTTCGTATCAATCAAGAGCGTTTTGATCAAAACGTCCTTCAGGCTCTTTCCGGCACGATCGAGGAGCTGGAGAAAGGAGAAACCAGTGATGTTCTTTTAAGCCAATTGTTAAGAGATTCGGCTTTCCAGGAGAATCTTTTTGAGAAAATTGACCCGATCGAGCTTCAGATTCAAACCAGACCAACCTACTCTAGACCATCGGTGGTGGATACCCTTTTTTCCACAGAAATGCCCCAGGTGAGCCAGACTTTCCGTAGGATGCTTTTGTCCAGAGGATTGGATATTTCAATTTTATCAGAGTTGGAAAACTTCTTTACCTACATGACTCCTGAGGTAGCCTCGTCCATGTTTACACCAGATGAGATGCAAATCCTCTTGCAGGAAAAGGAACGGCAATTGGAATATATAGATAAGAGGCAAAGGTTTTTGGCTGAAAATCCAAGAGCTACTACTATTCTAGTCCCAAATGAACCCGGGGAGATTAATATTTCTGAAGATGCTTTAGAAAAAATCCTAAAGACCAATCTCAAAATTGAATTGATGAATCAGGCTTTTGCCGAATTAGCCGAGGGGCAGCAGGCTATTTTGGACCGCTTGGACACTGGAAAAGTGAAATCCATGCTGAAAAGACAATTAGTAGAAAAAGGGATTACTGAGGATTTTGAACTGGGCTTGCTAAATGATGAAGGAAATATCATTGGCATTGGACCTGTTCCTGATCCTTTGCTTTTGAAAACTAAGGGTATGCAGGCCAAGCTTTTCCCGAATGATATTTTGGGGAAAGATAATTTTCTCTATGTCTATTTTCCGGAGAAAAATAACCACGTCCTTCGGCAAGTTTGGCTTCCGATATCCTCGTCTTTGGTTTTTATCTTAGTTATCATTTTCTGTTTTGTATATGCAATTCGGGTCATTTTGAGACAGAAAGCACTCTCGGACATCAAGAATGACTTTATCAATAACATGACCCATGAGTTCAAAACTCCTTTGGCAACTGTAAGTCTTGCGGTAGAAGCACTTCAAGATCCCGAGTTAAGTACTCAGGATAAATTTAGATCCAGATATCTGGGAATCATTAAAGATGAAAATAAGCGCTTGGTGTCCCAGGTGGAAAAAGTTCTCCAAGCGGCAGCTTTGGATAAGCAGGACTTTAAGCTAAAAATTGAAAAGATCGATATAGCCGATTTGCTGGAAAGTACGGTGGAGCATATTGGGCTTCAGGTTGAAAAAAGAGGAGGGAGAATTGAGTTCTTTAACGAACTGAGATTTCCTGAAATCGAGGGTGACGCCTTTCACCTCACGCATATTTTCAACAACCTGTTGGACAATGCAAATAAGTATGCAAGTGAGGTGCCTTTGATTAAGGTCAAAGCTAAAGATGATGGAGACCAGGTAATTGTTTCCATTGAAGACAATGGAATCGGAATGAGTAAGGATGCCCAAAAGAAGATTTTTGATAAATTTTATAGAGTTCCCACTGGCAATTTGCACGATGTGAAAGGTTTTGGACTTGGTTTGTCTTATGTAAAAACTATGCTCGAAGCCCACCATGGAGAAATCCATGTGCAATCTGAACCAGGAAAAGGAAGTATATTCACTATTAACCTACCCAAAAAACAATGAGCAAGGCCAAACTATTGGTCGTGGAAGACGACCCAAATCTAGGAGACATCCTACAGGAATACCTGCAAATGAAAGGCTACGAACCTACACTTTGTAGGGATGGGGAAGAAGGATGGAACAAATTCAAAAAGGATAAATATGACCTTTGCCTTTTGGATATTATGATGCCAAAAAAAGATGGCTTCACCTTGGCGAAAGAAATTAAAAAGGTACAGGAAGACCTGCCAATTCTTTTTCTGACAGCTAAAAATCAAAAGGATGATATCATCGAAGGTTTAAAGATCGGAGCAGATGACTACCTGACCAAGCCCTTCAGTATGGAAGAGCTTCTTCTGAGAATCACTGCAATCCTTCGCAGAACTCAAAAATCAACTGAAGTCGCTCCTTTGAAAACTTACAGCTTTGGTGACTTTGTTCTGCATTACGATGAACAATATATCGAAGGTCCTGAAGGAAAGCATAAATTAACCTCCAAGGAAAATGAGCTGATTCGCCTTTTAGCTTCTGAAATCAATAAGTTGGTGAACCGAAGCCATGCGCTTAAGCAGATCTGGGGAGATGATAGCTATTTCAATGCTAGGTCTATGGATGTGTATCTAAGCAAGATTCGGAAAATCCTCAAGGATGATCCTAAAGTGCAGATCATCACGGTGCATGGAGAAGGGTTTAAGCTGATTGTTGGCGAGGCTTGATGTAGCTAAAGATTTGAATAAATAATTGAAAAACCCCCAAATTCATTCAATTTGGGGGTTTTTGTTTATAAGAATCTATTTGTAAATGGCTTAGAGAAGAATTTCTTCACTAACTCCAAACCACCAAACTTCCCGACATTAAACCAATTCCGCCCCAATACCCGGCCCCTTAGGAAAAGTCACTTTTTCAGGAGTAATCTGTACACCACGAGCAGGATCTTTGGCTAATAGCATCGCGCCATCCATATCCACGTAATCCAGCAAGGGAGCAATATGTGCGATTGCAGTAATTCCAACAGAGGATTCGGTCATGCATCCCACCATAGTTTTCATTCCCAAAGATTTTGCCTCACGGATCATCCGAAGACCTGGGGTGATTCCTCCTGCTTTGACCAATTTCACATTGATTGCATGAAAAAGGCTGTGGCATTTTTTCACGTCACTTTCTACGATACAGCTTTCATCTGCCATAACAGGAAGCTTGGAGTGCTTATACACTTCTCTCATCCCCTCGAGATCATCCTTCCCCAAAGGCTGCTCCATAAACTCCACCCCCAATTTGGCAAGCTCCTCAGAGTAGCGAATAGCTTGCTCAGCCGTCCAAGCGCAATTGGCGTCGATTCTAAAGATAGAATTGGTATGTTTTCTTAGTTCCCGGACGATTTCCAGATCATTTGGAGTCCCCAATTTGATTTTATAAATGGGCCAATCGACTTCTTTCATTTTGGCTACCATTTTTTCTACTGTATCGATCCCAATGGTGAAATTGGTGAGGGGAATACTTTTAGGGTCCAGGTTCAGGTATTCGTAAAGTTTTTTGCCTTGCTTTTTGGTGAACCAATCCCAAGCAGCCAAATCTAATGCACATTGGGCAAAAGGATTTTCTTTAAAAATATTTTTTCCCATTTCCCAAAGTTCCTCGGGAATACTCCACTTTTCGCTTTCTACCAAAGGACGTGCCTCTTCTAGGCAAGCGCTCATATTCTCGATCGTCATGCCATAAAAGGGATTGGTGGTCGATTCTCCCAAGCCCCAAAATCCATCTCCCTCTAACTTTACGATCAAGGTATCCTGTATATCCCGGCTTTGATGAGCAATGGTAAAGGTGTGTTTTAAGGGTAGATCAAAAACCTGGTAACTTAATTTCATGGCATGATTTTTTGAAAGTGTCCAAAAATACGTCGAAATATTTGACTCGATTACCTAGTTTTATTCCGAATTGATTGAAAATCTTCCAATAATGGCAAATACTAAATTCCCTTTCCTATTCTTCGTTTCTTTCTTATCCGTTTGTCTTTCCTTTCTCGGAAATGCACAGGTAGCTTATCAAAAAATTCCTCTTGAAAGACTTGAAGCCGCTTTTGAATCATACAAAGAACCTGCAATTACCCATAGGAGATTTAAGCACGCCGACCTGCAGCCTCTGATTCAAAAGCACTCCAGTGATTTTCAGGTTGAAAAATTGGGAGAGTCAGTAGAAGGGAGAAGTATCTCGGCAATGAAGTGGGGTGCTGGGCAAACGAAAGTGATGCTTTGGTCACAAATGCATGGGAATGAAAGCACAGCCACCATGTCCCTTTTTGATTTATTCAATTTTCTGGAAGGAAGTGGTGATGGATTTGATTACTTAAGGAGTCTGCTGAAATCCCAGTTGAGCCTAAAATTCATCCCAATGATCAATCCGGACGGGGCCGAGGCATTTAAGCGTAGAAATACTTTAGATATCGATTTAAACCGGGATGCGATTTCTCAAATTTCTCCAGAAGCTGTAGTACTAAAGTCAGCCAGAGATGACTTTGAACCTGAGTTTGGGTTTAATCTTCATGACCAGCAGGTGTATTATAATGTGGTCAATACACCTAATCAGGCTACAATTTCCCTTTTGGCACCAGCCTATAATTATGAAACAGAAATCAATGAAGTTCGGGGAAGAGCGATGAAGACCATTGCCGGGATGAATGAATTGCTGCAGCAAATTATCCCTGGAGGTGTGGGAAAATATGATGATGCTTTTGAACCCAGAGCTTTTGGTGACAATATCCAAAAATGGGGAACCAGCACCATTTTGATTGAGTCAGGCGGCTATCCAAACGATCCTGAAAAGCAGGAAATCCGAAAGATTAATTTTATGATTATCCTGAATGCTTTGCACCAGATAGCTACTAAGGGCTATGAGCAGTACACCACGGAGCAATATTTTGCGATTCCAGACAATGGTTTGCAGTTGGTGGATCTGATGATCAACGAAATGCAGATAAAAGTTCAGGGGAAAAACTACCCGATTGACTTGGTTATCAGAAGGAGAGAAAATGAAGCAAATGGCTCCTATTATGTTTCAGGCGCAATTGATGATTTGGGGGATATGCAGGTTTATTTTGCTTTTGAAACTTTGGATGCAACAGGTTTGGAATACACCGAGGGGAAAGTTTATCCAACCGCCTTTGAAAATGTGGAGGCCATTTCATCAGATAAAGCAATGGAATTACTTAAGCAAGGCTTTTTGGCCGCAAAAATCAAAAATGGAACAGTCAGACAACTTCATGGACTGCCAATCCAGATTTTGAAAAGCACAGAAAAAATATTAGGAGGTTGGTCTACCAGTTCAGTCCCCAACTTCTTCCTTTCCAAAGATGGAGTATTGAAATATGCCGTTGTCAACGGATATCTAGTTGATTTGGAAAAGCCCAAAGAGCAAGTCTACAAGAATCGAATTCTCTAGTGTTAATTCAGCTTAAAATAAGACAAAGCCCTCTACATAGGAGGGCTTTTTGCTTTTGAATCCCATAGGTAAAACTCTTATATTCAATTACAAATCCTTTTTGTATGAAAACCAATCTCTCTTCTGTCCTTTTCTCGATAGCCATTGTCATCGCAGCTTTTGTCCTTGGCAATGCAGTCATTAACCGTAACAGGCCTCAGGGAACTATCCATGTGACAGGTCTTGGGGAAAAGAATTTTACTTCCGATCTGATTGTTTGGGAGGGTAACTTTACCCGTGAAAGTAAAAATCTACAATCAGCCTATTCGGATTTGGAAAAAGACAGAACCGCAGTCACTGATTACCTTAAATCAAAAGGAATTCCTGAGGAGCAATTGGTTTTTAATGCGGTTTCTACACAGCCCATGTATCAGCAGAATTATACTTCCTCGGGTAATTATGCCGGACAGACTTTTACAGGATATCAACTTAGCCAAACCTTGGTCATCGAATCCAAAGAGGTGGAAAAAGTGGAAAAAATCAGTAGAGAAATCACGGAATTACTCAATCAGGGAATTACGTTTTATTCCATACCCCCTCGGTATTATTACACCCAATTGGAGTCCTTAAAGTTGGAAATGGTGGCCAAAGCAACCGAGGACGGGAGAGTGAGAGCGGAAAGAATCGCGGTGAACTCCAACTCCAAACTCGGTGATCTGATTACCGCCAATATGGGAATTTTCCAGATCACCGGTCAAAACTCCGGAGAAGACTATTCTTGGGGAGGCACTTTCAATACTTCCTCCAAAAATAAAACTGCCTCCATCACCATGAAGTTGAGTTTTGAGGTAGATTGAAAAGGATGGGTAACTTTGGTTCATGAAAGGGAAAAAGGAAAAACCTAGTCTTCACCCCAGGAATCTTCATCAAGGCCGATATGAGCTGGAAAGCTTAGGGGAGATTTTGCCAGAATTGAAACCCTTTATTTTTATCAATGACTTTGCAAATCTTACCCTGGATTTTTCCAATCCAAAAGCTGTAAAGTTTCTCAATCAGGCGCTGCTAAAGAAGTTTTATCAGGTTGACTTTTGGGATATCCCTGAGGGATTCCTCTGTCCTCCCATACCCGGTCGTGCGGATTACATTCATTATTTGGCTGACCTTTTGGCTCAAAAAAATATGGGAAAGGTTCCCCCTGGCGAAAAAATCAGAGTTTTGGATATCGGGACAGGAGCCAATTTGATCTATCCAATTTTAGGAAACTCTATTTACGGTTGGACCTTTGTGGGTTCTGATTCGAATCCCGAAGCCATTCAATCTGCTCAAAAAATCATTTCAAAAAATCCTCATCTAGCCGGTCAAATCGAAATCCGATCCCAGAAGGATTCCACCAAAATTTTCTCGGGGATTATTGAGAAGGATGAGTTTTTTGATTTGACTCTATGTAACCCTCCCTTTCATGAATCTGCTGAAGCGGCGCAGGAGGGTAGCCGGAGAAAAGTTCAAAACCTAACCGGTAAGCATACTTCCAAAGCTGATCTAAACTTTGGGGGCCAAGGAGCTGAACTTTGGACTGAAGGGGGAGAATTGGCCTTTATCAGAAAAATGATCCATGAGAGTGAGAAATTTAAAAACCAGGTTTTTTGGTTTACAAGTTTGGTTTCTAAATCGGAAAATCTAAAACCCATTCAAGGTTCACTCGAGAAAATAGGTGTCCAATCTCAGGTGGTTTTCCAAATGGCCCAAGGAAATAAAATAAGCCGATTTGTGGCTTGGACTTTTTTGAATGAAAAGCAGCAGGAAGCCTGGAGAACTTTTCGATGGAAAAAATAAAAGCAGGACTCGCCTGCTTTTAAATAGTATTGTTGTTCTTAAATCAAGCGTTCAAGGTGTATTCCACGCTGATTTCCATATTCAAAGCTCTTGAGATGGGGCAGTTTTTCTCGGCATCTTTTACTAATTCAGCGAATTGTTCTTCAGAAATTCCCTCGACTTGAGCCTTCAAGACTAAGTGAGATTTCTTCAAAGTACCTTCCTCAAAAGTAATCTTGGAAGTTACATACAATTCTTTTGGAGGGAAGTTCGCTCCGCTAAGGTTGAAGCTGAGTTTCATCGCGAAACATCCTGCATGAGCCGCAGCTACGAGTTCTTCTGGATTAGTTCCTACACCATCTTCAAATCTGGTGTTGAAAGAGTATTGTGTTTTGTTTAGGACTGTGCTATCTGTGGTCAAAGTTCCTGAGCCTTCTTTGCCGCTTCCATTCCAAACGGCCGTTGCTTTTCTGATCATGGGATTAAAGAGTTTTAGGGATTAAAAGATAAATAATAAAGGAATTTGAGCTGTAGAAAGTTTCGTCCTAAAAATATTTCCTTTTTCCCACAGATTACCACAGATCAAAATCACTGATTTTCACAGATTAGTTAAAAATATCAGTGTGGATCTGTGGCATAAAATCCGTGTAAATCTCTGGGAACATTTTTAAATTAGTCAATGCATGAAAACGAAATTTCTTTCTTAATTCGAGGGGCAATTTTTAAAGTGTATAATACTCTTGGGCCTGGACTTTTGGAGTCTAGCTATGAAGCTGCATTGGGTTATGAATTGGTAAAATCAGGCCTTTTGGTTGAACACCAAGTTGGACTTCCCTTGATTTATCAAGAACTGAAATTGGAGATTGGTTACCGAATAGACTTACTAGTAGAGAAAAAAGTAATTGTTGAAATTAAGTCTGTTGAGCAAATAATGAATGTCCACCACCTTCAAATAATGACTTATTTGAGATTATCGAAATTAAAACTTGGTCTTTTAGTCAATTTCAATACTGATGATCTTTCTAAAAATATTATTAGAAAAATAAATGGATACCTCTAGTTTTTCCCACAGATAATCACTGATCAAAATCACGGATCTTCACAGATTAGTTAAAAATATCAGTGTGGATCTGTGGCATAAAATCCGTGTAAATCTGCGGGAACTAATCCTTTGCCAATTTCTGGAAAATCTCCAAATACTGCTCCGTTACATAATCCCAATTGTACTTTTGAGTCAGGCCAAGTCGGGCAGTTTGGCGAAGGTTTTCTAGCTTTTCAGGTTGTGATTCAGCCTTTTCTACCAGAGATTTTACTGCCATTGGATTTTTTTCAAAATACCATCCGTGCTTTCCATTTTGGAGCATTTCCTGATTAAAAGGAGTATCTAAGGCCAGAATTGCGCAGCCATAGCCTAGCGCTTTCAGCATGGCAGGATTGGTTCCCCCGAATTCGTGCCCATGAAAGTAAGCGTAGCAATGAGAATACAAAGCGGCCAACTCATTGGGATCGGTGACATATCCAGTAAAAAGAAGACGGTGATCTTGGATGTTTTTTAGGCGAATGGCCCATTCATCAGCGAAAGGTACATCGCCTACGACAACCAATGTTTTATCAGAATTTGATTTTAAAAATCCTTCAATTATCAAGTCGGCATTGTTATCAGGCACCAATCGACCGACAATCAGATAATAGCCTCGGCTAATTAGATTCCACTTCAAGATAGGTTCCGCAGAAACTGATTCTTTTGGGTTTGCACCGTAAGCAATGACCTTTGAGTCCTTTTTGAAAAGCTCTAGATAGACCCTTCGCATTTCGTCAGAATCATTGATCACCTGATCGTAGAATTTGGTGGCCATTTTGGATGCCCAGAAGAAATACTTTGATCCCAAGCCTTTCCATTTGGGACGGAGCCACTCCAAGCCATCCACATTGATGGCTGTTGGCTTTCTGAAAATCTTCGAAATGATCCCAAAAGGACCATTGCCGCTATTGACTACAAAAATCACATCCACATCTGAAAAGCAGGCATGGATCATTGAGAAAAAAGTATGAGTGAGTTGTGTCAGACTTTTGGTTTCAATGGCAGGCGTGTAAATGCATTCTATGCCGTTTACGAATTTTGGTTTCTCTGGAAAAAGTGCCCGATGATTATACACCCGAACAAGAACTCCTTTGGCAACAAGCCGCTCCCCTAGTTCTTTGATCATGGTGTCATATCCCCCATAGACATAGGGATAGCCCTTCGCACCCATGATAGCTACTTTCAGTTTCTTTTCAGATGCTGCCATAGGTGAGTGATTATTTTTTCTTCAAAAGCTTCTAGGCTGTAAATGCTCAGCACACGTTTTTTTCCTGCTTCACCCATTTTTGACCTAATCTCAGGCTCGGAAATTAGCTTTTCCAAAGCAGAACTGCCTTTGTCAACATCTCCAATTGGAATCAAAAATCCAGTTTCACCATCCAATACCATTTCTGATGCCCCTCCGGATTTGGTGGCAAGTACCGGTTTGCCTGAAGCCATTGCCTCCAAAATCACAGTGGGAAAAGAATCAGGCAAAATGGAAGGGAGTACAAAGATGTCCAAGGAAGCCATGATTTGGGGAATATCCTGGCGAAAGCCTAAATAAGAAATTTTGTCTGAGAGACCATTTTGGGAAATTGTCTCCTTAATTTCTTCCAAAATCGATTCGTATCCGGGAAAGGGATCTCCAACTAGGACGAAATGAACCTGAGGATGATTTTTCAAAATTCTCTTTGCGAGTTGAAGGAAGAAAAGTTGCCCTTTTCCGGGATTGATTCTCCCTATCATCCCAACAAGTATTTGGTCCGAAGAAAGACTCAAGTCCTCTCGTAATTGAGCTTTGGCATCCAAAAACTCATCATAAGGGATGCCATTGTGAATCACTTCAATTTTAGCTTTCTTCAAAAGTGGTTGCCAGTGATTAGCAACTGCCTGAGATACCGCGATGGGTTTTGACGTGCTGGAATCAAGCAATCCACTAAGCCAACTAACCAAAGGCGCTGGTCCAGGGAGAATTTCATGGATATGCCAAATGTGCGGTAGCCTTTTCCTTTTTGCCCAATAAGCTCCAACAACCACAGCCAGGGTATTGGAATAGACCAATTCGAATTGATATTTTTTATGAAGCTGAGAAAGAAAGCGGTAGGCCTGAAGGTTTTTGTTTAGTCTATTTAGAAGCCCGCTGGGATTCACATATTTTCTCCTGAGAATTCCCAGATTTTGAATGTAAAAGGGAATCTCAGCTGCTTGTAATTCTGCTTCAATGAGACCTGGACCGGTCAGGACCACAATCGGGGAAAGCCCCTGATTTTTGTAAAAGCGCAAAACCTGAAGAATGATTTTCCCAGAACCGTAATATTCGGATGAACTCTGAAGGAAAAGTATATTTCTGGTCTTAGGCATTTCTCCTAAAATAAATTCCAAAGATTCCTGATTTTCTAAAAGCTACCGAAAGGACTTCCAAAATCCATGCAAAAGGAAGTAAAAGCCCAATTCCAAGAATCAGGCCTAAGGTTTTTTTTCGCTTCAATCTCAAAATAAGGTTATCTCTAAATCCAAGTCGAGAAAGTAAAGCCTGAAGCATTCCCAAGACTCCAAGGTGTATGGAATAGGATCTTATTCCGACTTTTTGAAATCCGATTTTCGCTAATTGCTGCTCTAAAACAGGTTCTGTCCAATGGGTGAGATGCTTTGGAATATCCCAATGCATCCAGGATTTTCCGGCAAGTTTGGCTTGCCAAGAATCAGCCCGAGGCACTTCAATGTAAAGAATTCCATTTTCTTCAAGGTTTTGAGACACTAGCTCCTCCAACAACGATATAGGTTTTGGGAGGTGCTCCAAAACATGATTTAAAGTCAAAAAATCAAATTGGCCGCCCTGAATTTTTCCACCCTCATAGAAGGAATTGAAAACTGGAACCTTGTAATTTTCCTTGGCAAAATCGGCACGGGATTTTTCAGTTTCGACCCCCAATACTTTCCAACCCTCAGCTTGGGCTTGGGCAAGAAATTGCCCTTTTCCGGAGCCGAAATCCAAAAGTTTAGAGGCTTGGGGATTCAGTTTTTTTGCTTGATGAAGAACCTTTTTTGCCTCAGAGAAGATGATTTTTTCAAAGACTGATTTCCTGTTATCCACCACGGCATAAACTTCATCTCGATAAAGAGAATCTGTATCCAATTCTTCAGGGATATACGTCCAATTCACCCCACAGGAAGTACAGGGGATAATTTCGAAAGAATTAGGATGATTGGCCGGAGCCGAATTGCAAATCGGACAGGTAATTTGCCGCATGGATTACTGGGGCGAACTCAGAATAATCTGGTGAAAAGCTTCGATAAATTTTTTAGCAGAAAACTCCTTGGCCCGTTCATTCCCTGAAAGGATCAACTGGTTCCTGAGGTCATTTTCCTGATCCAAAAGTATCATTTTTTTAGTCAAGTCGTTTTGATTTCCAGTTTCAAAAGCCAAACCAGAATTGCCGGCTACTTCGATTAAGGCCGGCTGGTCCGAATGAATCACCGGAATTCCAAAGCCCATAGCCTCCAAAATCGGAATTCCAAATCCCTCATTTTCCGATGGGAAAACATAGGCAAATGCCCCACTGTAAAGCGCTTTGATCTCCCCATCATTGAGATATCCTGGCAAGATGACCATGTCTTCCAAGCCTAATTCCTTAACCAGTTTTTCAACAATCGGAAGATCATTCATTTGCTTGCTTTGACCTGCACCACCTACCAGGATCAGTTTTTTAGTGGATTGGGTTTGCTTCAGGTAATCGGCAAAAGACCTGACTAGAAGAGGAAGACTTTTTCGCTTATCAAAAGTCCCGATGTGCAGGAAATAACCTTGCTGTTCAAGCTTGTTTTTGGCTAAAAATTTCTGATCTGTAGCCGCCTGCATTCCTTTTGGGGCTTGGTAAATTACCGAAATAGGCCAGGTTTTACCCAAATGTTCTTCCAGAGAATTCTTCGAATACTCCGTGGTGGTAATGATTTGGGTGTTTTCCTTAAGCCCTTTCTTGATCAAGCTGAGAAAATATTTTCTCCACCATTTGGGGTAATTTTCAGGCATTTGCCAGAAAAATGCATCGTGGATCACGGTAAGCCTCCTGCAAGGAAGTGGTGCCGCGGGAGAAACAAAATCCGGGCAAATCAAGACATCCGGCTTATACTTTTTGACTAAATCAGGAAGTTGAAACTCTTTCCATCGGAAATAATCCAGATGGTAATTGAGCTTTTGGATTTTGGTTTTTAGTCCTTGGTAAGTTTGATCCTTGGATTGTTTTTCGGGTTCGTGCGTAAAAATCCATTCTACTCCTTTTTCAGGATATTTTCTGGCAGCTTTAGCCAGTTCCATCATATAGGTTTTGATTCCCGTGGTGGCTACGTTGAGGTATTGGAGGTCGAGTAGGACTTTCATTCAACCCCAATTTCAACACTTTTTTTCAAAAGACTATACTCTTGTACACTATACCCGATCATCCACCAACTTAGCCATGCTACATAAGTATACATTTCTGCATTTGCCGTGAAGAGTGGAAGTAGCATTCCGACTTTGGTAGCAGCACCCACAAAAGCGATTCTGGCAGTGGAAGTGTCCTCAGTTTGGTAGAAAACGCGAAGGCTTAAAACTACTCCGGTTGCAATGGTCAGGATGTAAAATATCATCCCGATCCAGCCCAATTGGACTCCGTAGATGAGAAATTGATTTTCTCCTCCTACCCTGAGGTCATCCGTAACGCTTCCGGCATTTCCACTCATGGCTAGCCCAATTCCAAAAGGATTACCCACCATGGAATCCAAGGCCAAAAGCCATTCCACTACGTGGCCTATGCTGGAGGTATTTTCAAAAGTCAAGGTATCGAGTACAAAAAAGTAGAAATCTTCAGAAGCAAAAAAGACCACGTAAAGCCCAAATCCAAGCAGGGCGATAAATCCAGCACCGATGAGTTTATACAATCGAAAAACCAGGGCAATGAAGAAAATCATCACAAAGAATGCCCCAAAGGCTGCCCGAGAGGCTGAAAAAACCAAACTTCCCAAGCTGAAAGCCATGACCAAAAGGTAAAGCCAATGGTATTCTTTTTTGGTGGTCAAAAACCAGATTAACCCTGCTGCAAAGCCCATCAAAACCGAGCTGGCCATTTCTAGTGGATCAGAAAAAAAGCTAGCCAATCGTTTGGTTACGGCCTGAGTTTCAAAGGTCCAGGTGAGGCCAAAGTTTCCTGTGGGGTCAATGTCATTTATAGCCTGGTTATACAAAGCATACCCCGTGAATTGTTGTAAGTGAGCGCCAAGTAGGTAGTTTTCTACCAAATTGAAAAGAAATGCAGCTATGGCGATCCCGAAAATGATCGAAAAAATCCTGCCTTTCTCCCAAGCCTCAAATCGGGTATTTCTACCCAAGAAATAAACGAAGCCGGGTATCAACATACTTTTGAAGTACAAAGCCTTATTAATAAATGAGGCCTGACCAATTGGGAGAAGAAGATAAATAAAAGCCAAACTCAAAAAGCTCAGCATCATCCAATCCGTTGATTGTAGCTTAAAGGGGTAATCACTCAACTTCTTCTGGTAAAAGAGGAATACCAATACAGCGATCAGAACTACCAATTCTTTGATAATCTGAAAAATGCTGACTACTTCCGGAGATCGGGTAGCCAAGTAAACTATACTCAAGCTGGTAATGTAAAAAGGGAGAAAAGCCGCCAAATAGAAAATAAAGTAGCTCCATTTTCCCTTGAAGATCATTTCCTGGGAGACCCATAAAAATCCTCCCCCAACAGCCAGAGCAAGAAGTAAAAAAACTATCAAGGCCATCGAGATGCAGGTTTAAGTGAGATTCCCCATCCGTCTCGGATTCCTTTCGCTACTGCCTTCAGCTTTTGAAAACGGCCTCTGAATAGAAAATAAATCATCCAAAGCGTAAACCTTCCCAGATGATATATCATTCCTCCAAAGTTTCCTTCTTGTCCACGAACTAGGAAAAATTGATTGCGAACATGAAAATAGAATACTTTGGGGCTTAGTGTTCCTTCATTTGATTTCTTTTTGGAAGAGGCTCCAGCTTCATGATAAATGACAGATTTTTCCTCGAGTTGGACTCCAAATCCAGCTGCTTTTATCCGCAAGGACCACTCTACGTCTTCGAAATAGAGGAAGTATTGCTCATTTAAGAGACCGGCTTGGAGAATAGCTTCTCGACTGACTAGCATGCAGCAACCTGTAGCCCAATCCAACTCTACCTTTTTGAATCTATAATCCGCCAAAGGTTCCCGATCTCCAAGGGTAATGGCTCTAGAGAGACTTTTTACCCATTTTCCTCCTGCGCTCCAGATCTCTTTTGGGTTATGTAAAAAGAGAATCAAGGGTTGAATAATGCCAGTTTTAGGGTTTTGAATAGCTTTTCTGACTAACTGTCCCAAAAAGTCGGGTTTGACTAGAGTATCATTATTCAGCAGCAAAATATGCGAAAAACCCTCCTTCAAAGCTTTTCTAATTCCGACATTATTGCCTCCTGCGAAGCCTAGGTTTTCTTGATTTTGAATAAGATGAATTTCTGGGAATAGCTGTTTTAGCTGCTTTCCCTCCTCATTCTCTGAGGCATTATCTACCAGGATGATTGCATAATTTGGATAATCCACTTTTCGAAGTGAAGCGAGACAGGATTTTGTGAATTCTATCCCATTCCAATTGACCACTATGATGGCTACCGATACCTCAGAAGTAAAAGCCATGAACCAAGGATCGTTTTTGCCGGTAGAGAAGCACCAAGCAGATTAGAAATACGATTACTTCGGTGGAAAGAATCCCCGCGCTGAGCCCGAGCCCCCCAAATTTGGAAGTCAGAAATGCCGAAACAATCACCATGTATAAGCACATCATCCAGCTTGCCCTGAAAAGCAATTCTTTAAGATCTGCAACCAACATCAAAATGATATTTCCCACATTGAGACAAGCCAAAAAAGGAACTGCAGAAAGAATCTGCAAGTAAAGAACAGATTCCTTGAGTTCAGATCGAGATAGTACTTGAATAATCCAAGGAGCAGCAAGGTAGGTTCCTCCGGAGATTAGAGCTCCGATAAATAAAACACGCAGATAAACTTTTTTAAGAAACCTGTAAAAAGCCAAGGGATCCTCTTTGTGAAGCTTGGAAGCATTTGGAAAAACTGCCTGAATGATCAAGGCAGGAAATAGGCGGAGCACCATCACGACTCGCTCAGCAAGGCTGTACATTCCCAAAGTTTCTGCCACAGAAAA
The DNA here is from genome assembly GCF_004362805.1 of Algoriphagus boseongensis. Lineage (GTDB taxonomy): Bacteria > Bacteroidota > Bacteroidia > Cytophagales > Cyclobacteriaceae > Algoriphagus > Algoriphagus boseongensis. Next base: position 91,324 of record NZ_SNYF01000006.1, on the reverse strand, counting down.
AAAGCTGAGAATGATCAAACCTCCATTGATGGAAATATGACTCGCCAAGTTGCTGAAGAAAAGCAATACGTTGTCTTTTAGGCTTTTCCAAATGGCTGAAAACTCCGGTCGGTAAAACTTTATCTCCAAGAAGGAATGGATGTAAGTCAGAAGTAGCAAGTTGATGGAAAGCCCAAAAAAACCCATCAGGAAGTTGACCCATTTGCTTTGCTCAGGATTGTGGATAAAAAACACAATTCCCATCAGGAAGAGTAGCTTGGAGAAAATATTGGCAATAGAAATCAGCTTCATTTTTTCCATCCCCTGAAAAAACCACAAGGGTAAGGTCGCCTCTGAGAAAAGAAGAAGAACAGAGAAAATCAAAATCGTCTGATATTCCTCGAACAAGCCCAATCCAAAAATCCCGATGAAGATGGTAAATGCTGCCAAAAAGGCTAGGATCAACTTGGCAGAAAACACATTGGAGACCACATGAGATAGTCCCTCTTTGTCTTTTTGAAGTAAAGCTACCTCTCTCGGTGCGCTGAGATTGTACCCAAAGCCTACCAAAATATTTAGCAAAATGATTACGGATAAAGCCAAATTGACCAATCCAAATTGATCTACCCCAATACTTTGGATGAGTAAAGGCATGGAAATAATCGAAATCAGCACATTGGAAGATTGGATCACTGCCAAAAACAGGAAATTTTGGATGGATTTATTCCGGATAAAATTTCCGATCGGAATGAGCTGATTAATCTTTTCAAACATGGCAGCTTAGGGTTTAGCTTTCCTGCACATGCTTTTGATACAGTCTGCGGAAGTATAGGGTGAAAAGCACCAGCAATCCTGTAAGGATAGCACCTAAAACCATTCCCTTGACGAGTCGGATTTCTGTTCTTTTCAAGGGAAATCTCGGTGAATCTATAATCTGAATCAAAGGAGAATTATTGCGATGATTGACCTTGGCGATTTCCAGATTTTTGACAATTTCCTGATAAACCGCTCCGGTGGCTTGCACGTCTATTTGGCGCTTTCGGCTTTCTATGGTGGCAGTACTTAGGAGCGGGTTTGCATTAGGAACTCTATCCTGAGCAGTGGCATAGGCACCGATGTTTTCATCCAAAATCGCCCTTACCGAATCAGCCTGGCTTTGTAGAATCTGAAGGTTTTCTCCGGTTTTCTTGGTTTTAGTTTCAAAGTAGAAGGTGTTGACCTTGTTGACCAAAGTCTCATTGAAGACCTTGGCAAAGGGCTCATCCTTTGAAGAAATGCTGACTTGGATAATGCTGAGTTTTCGATCTGGCTTGGCTACGGAAAGTTGCCTTTCCCGAATCAATTTGGCCACTTCTTTCACTACAGAATCTTGAGTCACCGAGAAATTTTCCCTTGCAATAGAAAAATCAAGATTAGTAAAATCCACTTTGGACGCCCACTTTTGGTCCAACTCCTCAAACTCTACAAACCGATCGATTAATAATTTTTCTTCAGAAAAAGGGCTAAGCAACGTTTCCCCAAGCATTCGGTCGGAGCGGTAGAGTTCCATGATATTATCTCCCTGGAAAAGCCCGCTTGTACCTCCCAAAGAACCTAAATTAACTCCAACCAGAGAAGCAAGGCCTGACATCTGGCCGATGGATGCACCATCTCCCTCTTCTAAAACGAAAGAGGTTTCAGCATGAAAGACCGGCTTTTTGAAAATAGAACCCAAGGCTCCTAAGCCTATTCCAATTATTCCAGCGAGAACAAGAGTTTTCCACTTTGAAATGAAAAATTTCAACCAATCTTGAAGGTTTTGGATCACCTCCCGAAGGGTAAATTGATTCGATGAAAAGTGCTTATTTTCTGTCATTACCAATTGATTTGTGAAATGACCAAAGCTAAAGTGGCTAATCCAGTCGTAATTCCAACCACTTCTCCCAATCGGAGCGGAACCCGAGGGCCTTTGGTAGGAACAATGACTTCTGCACCAGGTTCCACTGAAGGATAGTTACGGATGCCCAAGAAGCCTTTGGTGCGTTTCACTGCCCCATTTGCATAGACTACATAAGTTTGCTTGCGGTTTGCTCTGCGCTCAAATCCTCCAGCACTGTTGATGTAATGTTTCAGACTTCTTCCACTTTCGTATCTGAGCGTAGTAGGATAAACCACGTCTCCACGCATTCTGATTGTTTGAAGAAGTTTTGGAATGGTCAGAATATCACCTTCCTCCAAAAGCAAATCCTCTTCTGATCCTGGGTTTGAAAGAATCTTCTCCAAGTTGATTGCTACTGCTTCGGATTCTTTGATTTTTACGGCAAATCCTGGTGTTTCAGAAGCTATTTGATCCAGTGATTCCCGCTTGACTGCGGATAAAGTGGTATCCACTGGATTTTCTTTTTCCTTTGGAAGATCTCTGAATAGTCTTCTCAACAGCTCTTCTTGAGCTTCAGAATTATTGGGATCCTCCATCAATTTTAGCCTGAGTGCTTCCAAATTTCTCTGCCTTCGAATCTGTTCAGATTCCGTATTGAAAAATTCTGTTCTCCTGATTAGGGTTGCCCCTTTGGAGTAGGCAAATTGGTTCAAACCACCAGCTCGCTTTACAAGATCTGAAATTCGCTCCACGCTGGTTTCGATAGCAAAAATCCCAGGAGAATTCACTTGGCCTTCCACTGCCACCAAACGCTGCATATTGAAATTTGCTCTTTTTCTCACAATTACCTGGTCAAAAGGCTGCAAGGTTGGAGAGCTTGGATTGGAGGAAAGATCGGGATTAACTGAAGCGGGAATAATTTCCGCTAAGGTTCCCAAATCTGCGTCTTCCAATCTTCTTGCAATTTCAATGTCTTGAGTATTGGCTGACTCCTGAAGTCCCCCTGCCAACAAAATCAATTCTTCCGGAGTCATTCCCTGAGAAAATGGATAAGTTCCAGGTCGCTTCACTTCACCCAAAATCTGAACATAGCGCTCATTTTGGATATCATAAATGCTGGCAATTCGGATCACATCTTCTCTTTGCAACTTGATATCCGAATTTGTCCCATCTAAGATGGCTTTCAAATTCACCTCGATTACCTCAGAGCTAAAATCATCTTTGGTTCTCAAAATGCTTGCTCTTTGGGTATAGGCATCGCCTTTTAGGCCATCAGCATTTTTGATCAATTGACTTAAAGTAAGTCCCTCACTAAGAGCGAATGTTCCAGGGCGGAAGACTGCTCCTTTGATTTGGACCCGGTTAGAATATCGATCTAAAATTCTTCCCACCGTTACCTCGTCTCCTCCTTTTAGGATAAACATCCCAAACTGATTTTGGTATACGTCAGAAACAGACCGCTGATTTCCGGTAATTCTGGCTATGGCGATACGGTCCTTAAAAGCCAAATCGGTAAATCCTCCGGCATATCGGATCAAATCTTCCAAATTGTCATCCGGCTTTACCTCAAATGTCAAAGGACGTTTAACTTCTCCGGTAACCTTGGCTCTGGATAAAAATGGCTGAACCAAGATCACATCCTGATCCTGGAGTTGCAGATCCAAATTGGCTGTTCCCTTGATCAATAGCTCATAGACATCAATTTCTGCTACCTGCTTATTGTTTCGCATAAGCTTGATTGCACGCATGGTGCCATTTTCGTTGGGACCTCCAGCGGCATAGAGAGCGTTGAAAACTGTGGAGAAGGCACTAAGAGTGAAGGTTCCCGGAAGTCTTACCTCGCCGAGAATATGAACTTTGATTGTTCTTACATTTCCCAAAGTGACCTGAAGAAAGGTGCTCGGATTGGCGCCACTAAGCCCGGGGTAAAATCTGGCAATTCTACCTTTGATGATTCCGGTAGCTTCTTCTATGGTTTTTCCAGAAACGGAAACTGGACCGATATTATCCAAAAGAATGGCTCCATCTGGATTAACTGTAGCCTCGTAATATTTTTCAGACTGGCCGTAGATATCTACATAGACCAAATCACCAGGACCTAAAACATAACTTTTTGGAGTGGCTTGGTTTAGGCTTGGCTCGAAACTGAGTCTTCTATTTTTCTGATAGAAGAGATTGGAACCAAAAATCTCCCCTGAAGTCGGGTTTTCAATTACTTCTTGGGCTTGAATCAAGCCTTGAGTGATCTGGTTTAAATCGACCTGTTTTCTTGGATCCCTACGGGAAACATTTGATTCCCTCATTGTGCCAGCATCTAAGTTCAGGGATTCAATTCGGCTCCGTAATTTTTCTACTTCCACTGAAGGCATTCCCCTTAGCTGAGCCATTTGAAGAAATTCGGAAGTGCTTAAACCAGCTTCCTGTGCTCTTCTCACCAATTCCTCAATCTGTGCATCTGTAAGCTCATCTACTTTGATGCTGGTAACGTCTTGGACTTGTTGGGAATAGGCTTCTGGACTGGACCAAGTCAGCGCACACAGGAGGATAAAAAAGTACCAAAGTCTTTTGGATAAAATCATGAGTAAAAGGAAGTTCCGGGTGTTTGATCGGGCAATTTAGGAGTTAAAAATCCATCAATTTATTAATTCTACCAAATCTCGGGCTAATTTCCCCCTTTTTCCGGTCTTATTCAGTACAATTTCTGCAAATCTCAATTTCAGTTCGATCTTTTAAAAGTTGGGATCGAAAAGCCTGATAAGTACTTGAATTCCAGATTTTCTCCAGAGGCTGAAGGGTAAGTTCACCCATGACATGCTGGGCATCTTTATCAAAACAGCAAGGCACAATTTTTCCATCCCAAGTGGACACAGCCCCCTGCCACATTCTCCAGCATTTGTTTTCAAGTGCTTTTTTGAGTTTCCATTTCCCGTTTCCATCCGGGATATAGCGGGAATACCCCAAATCTGATGGGATGAGTTCGGAGCCATTCTCAAACCCATAAATCTGGGTTGATTTCAGCTGGAGCTCATCGACGCCGATTTCCTTAGCCCATTCCTTCAAATTTGGAATTTGATGTTCGTTTTGTCCGGTGACCAAAAATTGTAAAATCACTCTTGGGAAAGACCTTTTGGCCTTTTTTCTTTCTGACAACAAAAGTTGAAGTCCTTTTTGAACCTTTTCCAGACTTCCTCCAATCCGGTACTTTTCATAAACTTCTTGGGAAATTCCATCCATGGATACGATCAATTGACGCAAGCCAGAGGATAAGACTTCCTCCACATTTTTTTCATTCAGGTAATGTGCATTGGTTGAGGTGGAAGTGAAAATCTTGTTGGAATCTGCTATTCTCACCATCTCTAAAAATCGGGGATTAAGAAATGGCTCGCCTTGAAAATAAAGATGGAGCCAGGTCAGATGACTTTTTACCTGTGCTATGACTTGCTCAAAAAGCTTCTCCTGAAGCATCCCCTTGGGTCGGGTAAAAGACCGTAAGCCAGAAGGGCATTCAGGACAGCGGAGATTGCAGCTGGTAGTTGGCTCAATGCTCAGCGTAGTAGGTTTTGCCCACATGATAGGCTTTCCAATTAGCCTGCTTAGGTAAAAAGATAATTTCAACAAAAAGAAATTACTCACCTTTTTAGGTGTGAGGTAGAGAAAAAATGCTTTTGCTGTGATCCATTGGTTTTTCACGCTGAAAAATAACCTGAAATACCATGAGGATAAAATCCTGATGCACCAATCCCCAGATTTACTCGTTTCATTCCCGATGCTTTGTTTAATTTGTCCCTCAAATCCTTGATTTATGCGCAGAATTATTTCCTTTTCTTTTCTAGTGGCATTGGTATTTTCTTTTTCCTGTGGGAAAAAAGAAGTCACTTGTGCGCTTGATGAGGATATTCTTGATCAGACTCTTGAAGTAGAATTGGTCCGATTGGAAAAGGAATTTTTCGAAGCAAAAAGCATGGAAGAGGTGAAATTCCTTCTTGAAAAATATCCTGATTTTGCCAAGGATTATCTAGAGCAAGATCTTTATCCCTCAGTGGATTCCTTAGCGAATACCATTTTCCTGGCTAATCAGGATTCTGCGATGCAGGTACTCTATGATTCAGTAATGGTTGAATTTGGAGACATTTCAGCTCTTCAGACCGAACTTGAAAATTCATTCAAGTACATCAAGCATTATTTTCCCGATTTCAAGACTCCAAAGGTTTACACTTTTGTCTCTGGCTTCAATTCTGACTTGCTGATCAATGAAAATATGATCGTCATTGGCTTGGATTATTTTTTACCCAAGGATCATGAATTTCAGCCGGACATTCCTCGGTATATGGCCGATCGCTATGAGAGGGAATATTTGGTTCCCATGATTGTCTTGGCCATTTCTTCAAGATACAATCAGACAAATCCCGCAGAAACTAATCTCCTTTCTGAGATGATTTATTACGGGAAAGCCTATCATTTTGTCAAAGCCATTATGCCTTGCACCTCAGATCAATATATCATTGGCTACACTCCTGAGGAAATTGACGAATGCTGGGCGAATGAGGAATACATTTGGTCACATTTTGTGGAAAATGAACTCCTATTTGAAACCAATCCCTTCGAAATCAGAAAGTATATCGGAGAGGCTCCATTTACTGATGCGATCAGTACCAAGGCTCCCGGAAGATTGGGAAGATGGATGGGGTGGAATATCGTGGATGACTACCAGATCAATCAGGATGTGAGTTTACCTGATTTAATGATGGAATCGAATGCTGAGCAAATATTCAGGCAGTCCGGATATCGACCCCGCCGGATTGAATAGGCTTGGGTTTAGGCTGGATTAGTTCAACCAATCGGTCAACGGCAATCTCTTTTGAAAAATAGGTCTCGGCTAATTTTCGGGATTTTTGACCCATTTTTTTGATTTCTGAAGGATTGCTTTCCAGTTCCTCCAACTTTTGGAAAGCCTTTTCCCATTTTCCTGGGAGAAATGGAATTCCCAACTGGTGAGACTTGACCAAGTCATGAACCCAGCCTTTGTGATTAACCAAAATGGCTTTTCCGGCTGCAAGGGCATCAAAAAATTTATTCGGACTATTGGTTTTCAGCACCGGAAAATGAGCAAATGAAATCCAGGCAAAATCAGCCAAATTGAGGATTTCGTTGACTTTTTCTTTTGGCCCAAAGGGAATAAAATGGACCTGACCCAAATCCAAGAGTTTGGTTTTTTCATTTAATAGATCAAGATGACTTCCCTCGCCCATAATCAGGAAATTCCAATTTTTCCCTTTTTCCTTGGCCATTTTTGCCAGCTTCAATAATTCATCCACGGCATTTACCAAACCAATGGCTCCGGTGTAAGCAATGGTTAATCCTGACTTTAGCGGTAGTTTTTTCTCTAATTCACCAGGCTTTTCCATAGGATAAAATCGATCTAAATCTGAAAAATTAGGGATCAGTGCCACCTCTTTTTCAGGAGTGATTTTTTTGAGATGCACTGCAATTCCCGGAGAAAGTGCCACTAAACTCATTGCCCCCGAATAAATCTTTCTTTCCAGTGCCCTTAGCCATTTGATAAGTAGAAAATTTTTAATCGCACCAACTTGAATGGGAGCCTCTGGCCATAGATCTCTTACCTCGAAAATGTAAGGAATGGCTTTTTTCTTCTTGACCCAAAGACCAAGCAATCCTGTACTCAGTGGAGTGGATGTGATGTAAAGTAAATCCGGACGGGGAAGTTTTTTAAGCAGTTTTCTTCCAAGGAACACAAAGTTCCAAAAAGCCCAAATCCGCTTCAGAAAGCCAAACTTCTGCTCGTAAGGTACTGGGAGATAATGAACTTTTATCCCATCAATCCAGCGCTGATCGTAGTCAGGAAGCGAATGAGCCGTGATGATTTCTACTTCTATTCCCGATTTTACCAAACCTTTAGCCAAGTGGTAAGAGCGGACTGCTCCCCCTTGTTCAGGGGTTCGAAAATATTGGTGGATATAATAGATTTTCATCTTTGCTGGAGCTGAATCCATTCAGCTAAAAGGAATAAATTAAAGATCGTCAAAAAATGGGATTTCACTTTTGATTCCGGCTTTAGACAAAGAGAAAGTGTTGGAGCAGGAAGTGAGTTTTGGTGCTTTTTTGCAAACTCTGTGAGCGTAGAAAAAATCCGTTTAGCAACAGGTCCATTTTCACTCAGCCATTCCTGAAGCGGAAGTCCGAAACCAAATTTTTTTCTTTCAGCCATCAGATTTAAACCCATTTCGGATAAAGCCTCCTTGATCCAAACTTTTCCCAGTAACAATTCATTGCTGTCCACTGCCTTCCAAATCGCCAACATTTCTGAATCCAGATAAGGTGATCTACCTTCGATTCCATGAGCCATGAGGGCATTGTCCTGAACTTTCAAGATATCCTCCACCAAATAGAATTGCCGGTCAAAATCTAGAAACTGTTTGAATTCAGGATATTTTGGGTTGAAAATTCTTGAATAATCCTCCAGCAATTCCGGGTCTGGGTTTTCCAAGGCGGAAAAATTGAGCATGGTTTTCCGAGGATCGGAATCTATGCCTGTAGTCATTTTTTTCAATTCTCTTCCCAGAGGAAGTTGACTTAAAAGCGGAGCCCATTTAACCCAAAAATCCTTTCGGTTAAGGTATTCCTGAAAAGCTTCATGTCTTCGATACCCTCCCCAAAGTTCATCTGCTCCTGCTCCTGAGACAAGAACCTTCACCTCATCTTTTGCTTTTTTCCCGATCATCCAAGTCAGAAACCCAGCAGAGTCGCCTATGGGCTGATCCGCGGATTGGATATACTCATCCCAGTTTTCTAAGAAGACAGTCTGGTCAACCTCAATAAGCTCATGTTTTGCAGGAAAGGATTTGACAAATTTTTGAGCAAAATCCCCATCAGCGTATTTCTTACGGTATTTCTTTTCCACCTGAATGGTGTAAGCAGGCAAAGGGGTGCCCGTTTCCCGATACCAGGTAGCATACAAAAGAGAACTGTCCGCCCCTCCGCTAAGCATCATTCCCAAAGGAACATCTGCATGAAACTGGTTAGAAATTATCTCCCCGAGAGTTTCTTTAAATGAAGAAAAAGAAGGCTTCGAATTGGCCTTCTTGGGTAAAGGAATAGTATCCCATCTAAAGGTGGAATGCTGAGAAATGCTACTTACTCTGGCTGGCTTCCATTCCCGGATACTTTTAAAGAAGGTCTTTCCAGGTGATGGATTTCTGAAATAATAATAGGGGTGGATTTGCTCAAAATCGATTTCAGATTGATTCAATTGAGCGATTCCCTTAGTCTCTGAGCTGATGATCAAAGTATCCGGATTTTGGGAGAAAAAGAGAGGTTTTTCTCCATTTCGATCCCTTGCCACTAAAACTGATTTTTGGAGCAAATCCACATAAATCAGGGAAAACATGCCATTTAATTTTTTAAGCCCTTCTGATCCAAAATATTTCAAATAATGCAAAAGGACCTCCGTATCGGATTGGGTGATAAAATTCACCCCCATCTTTTCCAGAAATCTTCGGTGCTCCTTGAAATTATAGATTTCTCCATTCCAAATGAGCAAGCTGGTTCCGTCTGGAGACCAAAATGGCTGATCTGCATCAGGTCCTGGATGAAGAATTTTGAGACGGTTTACCCCAATCCATAATCCCAGCCAAGGAGAAAAAATAGCTTCTTGGTCAGGACCTCTATGCCTAGAGCTTTTGACAAGAGTTTCAATTGCCTCTTTATTGGCCCCTTTACCCCAAATTAAATGAATTCCACACATTAGCTTTCTTGATCTTCCAAAACAGGTTTACCGTGATTTTTCTCAAAAAATTTACAGAAATGTGTTAGGGTACATTCCTCGCATTTCGGCCTTCTAGCCAGACAAACATACCTTCCGTGCAAAATCAACCAGTGGTGTGCGACGTGGATATAGTTTTTGGGGATATGTTTCACTAGTTGTTTTTCTACTTCCAAAGGGGTTTTGGCAGTCATTGGAACTAAGCCCAATCTTCGGGAAACCCGAAAAACATGCGTATCCACAGCCATATTGGGCTGATTCCAAACTACTGATGTGATCACGTTGGCCGTTTTTCTTCCTACACCGGGCAGTTTGGTGAGTTCATCTACAGTAGAAGGGACCTCTCCCCCAAAATCTTCCATCAGCATTTTTCCCAAGCCAATCAGGTGTTTGGTTTTATTGTTTGGGTATGAAATGGATCGGATGTAGGGAAAAAGTTCATCGAAATGGGTCGCCGCCAAATGTGCAGGCGTTGGAAAATGCTTGAATAATTCCTTAGTCACAATATTCACCCGCTTGTCAGTGCATTGGGCTGAAAGAACCACTGCAACCAGGAGCTGAAAAGGGTTTTCGTATTCCAATTCAGTTTCTGCTACAGGCATATTTTCAGAAAAATGCTTAATAAATGCCTCGTAGCGTTGTTTTTTGAGCATGTTTTTAAGATTATTGGATAGGCCTCGTAAGATAGTTATTATTGGAAAATTGTACCGATAGTCAGTAGGATGAAAATGTAAATTTTAGTCCTAAACCTCCAATTTCATGAGATATTTACTCTTAGTTTTCAGTGTTTTTGTTTTCACTATGGAAAATTCAACGGCTCAAAGCCGCCCTCGAGAATTGGGAATTCATTTTGGAATTTTACCTACCGGTTCCTTAAATGCTATCACAGACGTTACTGGAGTGAAGGTTGGACATTTTACCAAAATTGAGGGAGAATCTATCCGTACTGGGGTAACCGCAGTTTTACCTCATGAGGGGAATATCTTCCAAGAGAAGGTTCCAGCGGCCATTTTTGTAGGGAATGGTTTTGGGAAGTTGGCAGGAGTGACTCAAGTAAAAGAATTGGGAAGTCTGGAATCTCCGATCATTTTAACGAATACGCTGAGTGTGGCAGCGGGGATCGAAGGCGTAGTCAAACATACCCTTGCTCAATCAGGGAATGAACAGGTTCAATCGGTCAATGCCATAGTCGGAGAGACCAATGATGGATTCTTGAATGATATCCGAGGAATGCATATTTCAGCCGAGGAAGTGATTCGGGCAATTCAAAACGCTTCAGAAGGAAAGGTTCAAGAAGGGAATGTGGGAGCAGGTACTGGTACAGTTTGCTTTGGTTGGAAAGGGGGAATTGGGACTTCTTCAAGAAAATTACCCGAGTCTTTAGGAGGATACACAGTTGGGGTTTTGGTTCAGACCAATTTTGGAGGAAACCTTCAGATTGCAGGAATTCCAGTGGGTCAAAAGTTGGGGAAATATCCATTTAAAGATGCTTTAGAAAAATCCGATGGAAGTTGCATGATTGTGGTGGCTACGGATGCACCGGTATTGGAGAGAAATCTGGAAAGAATGGCTCAGCGGGCAATGATGGGTTTGGCAAAGACCGGGGGGATAGCATCCAATGGTTCGGGTGATTATGTGATTGCTTTTTCCACCAATCCGAATCTGAGAATTCCTCATTCTAATCCTTCTCAGCAGCTCATAAAAGGTGAATTTTTAGCAAATGATGACATGACGTCTCTATTTCTTGCAGTCATTGAGGCCACGGAGGAGGCCATTATAAATTCTCTTTTTGCGGCAGAAACTATGCTTGGAAAAGAGGGGAGGAAGGTTGAAGCATTGCCGAAAGAAAAGGTTTTGGAGATGTTAAAAATGTCATCTTCCAATCGATTAGACTAGACAGTTATTATTGCAGCAATTACCAGAATCATTCCAAGGCAAAACAAAAAAATGCTCAGCACTGAAGCTAAGGAAAATCGTGTGTCAGGATGGGTGGATTTTAAGGATTTGGTAGTTTGTATGTGTTGATAAAAGGACATGCCTAAGAGAATTAAAGCAGCAAGGAAAAGTCCCACGGCAATAATTTTTCCATTGAGTAATTGGACAATTGCGCCTTGGTTTGCTTCTTTCCTTTTGTAATAATATTCATATACCCCAATCCCCAAAACCATGAAACTTAAACTGGTTCTAACCCACGCAAGTTGAAGTCTTTCAAAGGTGGCCCGATTCCTTTCTTGTTTAATGGATAGTTTAGGGGTGGATTTTTTTTCAGCAGGATTTTGGAGTGGGTCCATAGAGTTACCGAGATATTCAATTGATACTCGAAAAAGGTACAAAGATTTTCAATTGATTCTCTCTAATTTTCTCATATGTCGGGTAGTGATTTTTTTATTCAATATCTTGTTAAAGTGATTTAACTGAAACTTTTAATGGATACCGAAAAGCATAAAGACCTCACCTGGCTAGAACATCTTCAGAGAAATAGTTGGGAGCCTGAAGTGATTATTTCGGGGATTACTTTGGCTGTTTTATTTATTATTCCTTCCCGACTATTTGATTTTTCTGTTGTTCTGATTCAGGATTATGGTCTGGAGCAGATTCCAGCTCAGTTGATTCTGGTTTATTTCTCCCTTATCATCACTGTTTTTAAAATCTTTTTGGTTATCCATTTGATTATGCGCTTTATCTGGGCGGGAATGTTGGGAATTACCTATGCATTTCCAGAAGGCGTCATCAAAGAAAAACTGTTTAAATATTCTCAATCCGTAGATTATCCACATCCAAATGTCTATTTGATAAAGCTTGAGCGATGGTGTAGCATGCTTTATGGTTTCCCTATCACTGTTGCGGTACCTATCTTTACAATCACTGTTTATTTAATGGCTTTGATTGGAATCTATTTGGTTTTCAATCTAGACTTTCAAGTGGTCTATGTGATTTTTATGTTGTCCATTATCCTTTTAGCTCTAATTTCTTTTGTTGGAAAAACCAGTAACCTAAAGGATAACATTGGAAAAAGTATGAGCGGTACAATTGGAGCTGTTTACCAAAGTAATTTGGGGAAATGGGCTTTCGTTTCTTTCTCTTTGGTATTGATAGTTATTTCTGCACCCTTCATTTCAGAGGATTTAAAAGGCTTTTCTGCATTTCAAATCCAAGTTAATTTGAATGAAAAAGACTTTGAGTGGCCAAATGATCAAGGTTATTTTGAGGAGTTTAATTCAGATAAAAAGCGCTTTGCCAGAGTCTGGACTACCAAAAAACGGGTAGAGAAGGAAAAGATAGAAATTTATCTTCCACTCTATGTCCGGGAGCAAAATTCCATTTCAAAAATAAACAATCTGCTACCCCATGACAGTATTTCCTGGGAGAAAGTGGATTCTTACGAGGATCAGTTTAGGATATTTTTGAATGACTCGTTGGTAAGCATTGCGGATTGGAGGCCAGTTCAAGCAGGACATACAGGACAGGCTGCCTTGATGGGACAATTGCCCATAGACCATTTGGGATCAGGAATTCATGAAGTTCGGGTTGAAAAACTCACCTATTTATCACCTTTCCTAGGTGCAGGCAACGACCTTCGTCATCGGAAAAAATGGGCTCGATTTGAGTTTATTAAGGATTGATTCCTACATCCTAATTCTCCACTCTTTTGGGTAGTAATTATTGATTCTGTTCCCCAAATTTTTCACCCAGCCAAGGGGAAGATTTTGGTAAGTCATCAATACCCAACCCAAGGGTAAATGCTCAAATTCTTGATCGTTTTTTCTCAGGAAGTCTAGCGCTTCTTCCAAATTCAGTTCGTGCTTTGGAAATGGGTTTTTGGGCAAATTGGATAAGGCCCATTCATGAGAAGGAATCCATTCATTCTTTTGCTTTTTTCCTAGCTCCACACCAAAATACCTGAGATTCAATACTTGGGTGATTTTCTCAAAATACCGGTAAAAGTCACTTTGAATGCGGAAAAAGGAGTCGTTCAAGGTGTAATATTTCCCATGTCCATCAAATCCAAGTTCTTCCTCCAAGGCCTGTCCTTCTTTGGCTCCTAAAGACTTTAAAACCTGATGTTTGAAATCCTTGATTCTTCCGGGATCTTGGGTGGAGGCAGAGTCCGGTCGTTTTAACACCGTGATAAAAAACCCTTCTCCCTCTACTTTGTGGGGGAAAAATCTATACCCATAAAAAGTGCCTTCTTCTGTTTCCACACTTGTTTCTACGATTTTCCACTCAGGATCCAAGGCAATTCGCGCCGGTTCAAAGGCAAATTCTTCAGTGAGAAACCGAATCATGTCTTCATTTTCTTTCTCATTGAAAGTGCAGGTAGAATAGATCAGGTAGCCTCCTCCTTTTACCAAAGCACCTGCTTTGTCCATGATTCTCTTTTGACGAGCTGAACATAGTTGGACATTATCTAAGGACCATTCTTCTCTGGCATTTGGATCTTTTCTGAACATTCCCTCTCCTGAACAAGGAGCATCTACCAGCACCAAATCAAAAAAACCTTCCAATGACTCAAAATGATCTGGGTCATTGTTTGTCACCACTACATTTCCCATTCCCCATTTGATTACATTTTCCTTGAGGATTTGGGCTCTGGATTGGATTACTTCATTGGCTACCAGCAATCCTTCTTCCCCTAAAAAACTTGCAAGTAAAGTGCTTTTGCCTCCGGGAGCTGCTGCAAGGTCCAAGTAAACTCCTTTAGGAATCTCAAGGCTTCTAAGAATATGCTCGATAAACATGGAAGAGGCTTCCTGAACATAATATGCCCCAGCATGAAATAAAGGGTCAAGAGTAAAACTGGGCCTTTCTTCTAGAAAATATCCATGATTAGACCAAGGAACCGGCCTTTTAACCCATGAGTTTGTGAATGGCTTAGTGGGGTTTATCCTTATCGAAGTCTGAGAAGCTTGATTAATTGCCTTTTTAAAAAGTTCGAACTCCTGTTCTCCCAATAGGGCTTTCATTTGGGATTCAAATTCGGCTGGCAGTTGGATTTCGGACATGAGGCAAAGATAGTGATCAGAAAGCAGTATGCAGTTTTCAGATTTTTCCCTACTGCCCACTGCATTCTGCCTACTTCAAAATTTCTTATCTTGAAAGTAAACTATCGAATCCATGGAACTCCTCTCTAACATCATCATTGGCTTGATTGCTGCCTTGCATTTGTATTTTCTATGGTTTGAGATGTTTGCTTGGGAAACCACAGGTAGGAAGATTTTTAGACAATTGCCCAAAGAAATTTTTCCAAAGACAAAAGTTCTGGCAGCTAATCAGGGTTTATACAACGGGTTTTTGGTGGCTGGATTAGTTTGGTCATTGGTTATCACGGATCCAGTTTGGGCGGATAAGGTCGCCCTATTTTTCTTGACTTGCGTTTTGATTGCCGGGATTTTTGGAGCGATTACAGCAAGTAAAAAAATCTTCTATGTGCAGGGATTACCAGCTTTGATCGGAATTATTTTGAAATTGTTGTTTTAACCGCGAAGGCCCTAATAAATGGAAACTTCTCACAGATTTCTCAGATCTACACAGATGAATTTTTTAGTACCCAGTGATTTGGATAGTCACCCTGAGCGGAGTCGAAGGGTGACCTCTAAGTTTTAGAAAAGAGTGACTGGCAGGCTTAAGGTTAGGATAACTGTTTGGCTTCAGATCAGGTACTGACAGGCTGAACGGAGTCGAAGCTCGGTACGGTAAAATAAAAGGAGCTCAAAGCCAATTCCAGTTAAAATAAAAAGGAATCCAAACCTAATACGGCTAAAAAAAGGGGCCGAAGCCCCTTCTTTTAGTTATCATCATCTTCATCAAAGTCATCCTCATCTTCAGCGCCCATATCAAACATGGAGCTAAATAAATCTTTGAACTGGAGACCGGTATCCAAAAGCTTTTTGCTCAGCTGGGAATATTCAGCAAGTCCATGAAGGGCAAATTCCATAAAGAATTCCTTTTCTTTTTCAGGAAGGGTTTTGACCATTTGGGTGACTACTTCTTCCAGTCCAGGAACTGCATGAAGTGCTGTTTTATATTCCTTATCCGATTGAGAGGCTAGAATATCCAGTTCATTTCCTTCTCCAAACCACGCCAATGGAATGACATAAGGATTGCCATTTTTGTCCTTTTTCTTTTGCTCCGGAGAAGGGAAATAGTTGACAAACTGAGTCCTGATAGCTTTTCCAATCAGATTATAAGCTACAAGTCCAGCACCTTCCTGCTCACCTTCATAGACCAACTCCACCTTTCCGGTAATCGCCGGAATCACTCCGATCAAATCGGCAATCCTCACTACCGTGTTGGTTTCACCATTCAGATAAAGCCTTCTTTCTGCTGCAGAAATCAAATTTTCATAAGCAGAAATCGTCAATCGAGCTGACACACCACTTTTTTCATCCACAAATTCAGATCCTCTGGCTTCGATAGCGATTTGCTCGATAAGGTCTCTCATCAACTCAGGCACATGGATTTGCTCAACTGGCTTCCCTTCCAGATTGGCTTCCTGTGCGGTAATCCTTTTTCCGATTTCGATTGATTTGGGATAATGCGTGATGATTTGACTTTCAATTCGGTCCTTTAGTGGAGTTACGATGCTTCCCCGGTTGGTATAATCCTCAGGGTTGGCAGTAAATACGAATTGGATATCCAAAGGAAGTCGGAGTTTGAAGCCTCGGATCTGGATATCGCCCTCCTGTAAAATATTGAATAGCGCCACCTGAATCCTAGCTTGTAAGTCAGGGAGTTCATTGATAACAAAAATGCAGCGATTAGACCGTGGAACCAGACCGTAATGGATCACCCGCTCGTCATTGTAGCTTAACTTCATAGTGGCGGCTTTGATGGGATCCACATCTCCAATAAGATCAGCAACCGATACATCAGGAGTTGCAAGTTTCTCGGTATACCGGTCCTCTCTATGCAACCAAGCCACAGGAGTATCATCTCCTTTTTCCTCTATCAGATTTTTGGCAAAGGTGGAAAGAGGATGAAGTGGGTCATCGTTTAATTCAGAGCCATAAACTACAGGAACATATTCATCCAACAAATGAGTCATCATTCTGGCAATTCTCGTTTTCGCCTGACCTCGAAGTCCGAGTAGATTGATGTTGTGCCGGGATAAAATAGCTCGTTCTATATCCGGAATTACGGTATCCTCATAGCCCCAGATTCCTTCAAAGACGTTCTCTTTGTTTTTGATTTTTTGGATCAAATTATCTCGGAGTTCCTCCTTGATTGATTTGGGCTGATAGCCGGAAGCTTTGAGCTGTCCAAGGGTTTTAATGTGGGTAAGTTCTTTTCCGCTTAGTTTTTTATAGTCCATGTGGGTTTAGAAGCGTTTGGTTCGGTTTCGTCTATAATCTTCAAAAATGAGGTCGCCAAGGCCTTTTAGGCTGCTGTAATATGCATTGCCGTTGTTGACTTTGGTAAACTCCTTTACAAATTCTTTCAAATAAGGATCCGAGGCGATCATAAAGGTCGTCACTGGGATTTTCAATTTTCGGCACTGAGCTGCCAACTTGAGCGTTTCTGCCAATATTTTGCTGTCAATACCAAAGGCATTCTTATAGTATTTGATTCCGACTTTGAGACAAGTGGGCTTTCCATCGGTGATCATAAAGATCTGCTTATTGGGATTTTTTCTTCTTCGGAGTAAATCCATAGCAAGTTCCAAACCCGCCACCGTATTCGTATGGTATGGCCCAACTTGCAGATAAGGCAAATCTTTGATTTCTATTTGCCAGGCATCATTTCCAAAAACAATAATATCCAAGGTATCCTTAGGATATCGGGTTTTGATCAATTCTGCCAAGGCCATCGCTACCTTTTTAGCTGGGGTAATTCTATCCTCACCGTACAAAATCATGGAATGGGATATGTCGATCATCAAAACCGTGGAAGTTTGGGAGCGAAATTCATTTTCGACCACTTCCAAATCATCCTCTGTCAACAAGTAATCTCCGCTAAAGCCGTGATTGGCTTGCGCATTTCTCAGGGAGTCGGTAAGCGCAATTTGGTCCAGGTTATCCCCAAATTCATAAGCCCTTCGATCTGTACCTCTTTCCTCTCCCATTCCAGAATGGGTGGTTTTGTGCTGCCCGGATTTTCCTCTTTTAAGTTTCCCGAAAATCTCCTCCAAGGCACTCTTTCGGATAGTTTGTTCAGCCTTCCCGGTGATTTTGAATTCTCCTTTTTGGTTTTCCTCGGTGAGATAGCCCTTGGTTTTTAGGTCTTCTATAAAATCCCCAATCCCGTAATTCGGATTGGTCATATTGTATCGTTTATCCAGGTTAGTCAGCCAGCTTAAAGCCTCTGCCACATCACCTCCGGTCATGGTCACCAACTGAAGGAAAATGTTCAGAAGATTCTCAAACGTGTTTTTCTCAGGGTCCTGAGTAGGAATATATTGTGTAAATCGAAAGCCTTTCATAGATAGACGCTAGACCTTAGATGCAAGAAACAAGATTTTGGAATTTGAAATCAGGTATCAAGGACTAGAATTAGGATTTGTTGAGAGATTAACAAAGTCAGGGGCTGGGGAGTTTAGTATTTGAGATAAAATTCAAGGAAAAGATGAAATCGAGGATTTCATGCAGGTAAAACATTTTTAGAATTAGCCTGAATGCAAGATTCCGTCTAACCATAAGAAATCAAAATATTGACAGATGAAAAACTACCTTACCTCTGTTGGGATCGTGACCGGGTTATTGATTGTATTTGTCACGCTAATCCAACTGAATATAGCGCATTTCTTGATTTGGCTGATTTTCTTGGCTTGTCCATTTTTAATTATCTGGATGGTTTGGGCTGTCCTTGCGGCTCCTGTTCAGATTGAAGAAAGCTTTGAAGAGCAGTGGTACCAAGATAGGCCTGATCTTAAAAGAATGGAATAATGCCTAAATTTCGGCTATGAGTTCCGCCGAAAATCATTCCTTAATAATTAAATCCACCGCAAAGCGCTTGGGATTTGACTTTTGCGGAATTGCCAATGCGGAATTTTTGGAGTCTGAAGCTCCCCGAATGGAGGAATGGCTCAATCGAAATTACCATGGTAAAATGGCCTATCTGGCCAATCATTTTGATAAGCGACTGGACCCAACTAAGCTAGTGGAAGGAGCTAAAACGGTCGTTTCCCTGATTTATAATTATTTTCCAGAAAAGGAACTACCTCACCAATCTGAGGATTTCAAGCTTGCTAAATACGCTTATGGGGAAGATTATCATATCGTTATTCGGGATAAGCTGAATGAGTTTTTGGAAGTTTTGCGGGAAGAGATCGGAGAAATTAATGGGCGCTCATTTGTAGACTCGGCTCCGGTAATGGAGCGACAATGGGCCCAAAGAGCAGGATTGGGTTGGATTGGAAAAAATAGTCTGCTTTTAAACCGAGAAATGGGGAGTTTTTTCTTTTTAGCTGACCTGATTATCGATTTGGAAGCGACTCCTGATACGCCTTTAGCTAAAGATTATTGTGGTACTTGCACAGCTTGTATCGATGCCTGTCCTACAGATGCGATTGTTCAGCCAGAGGTGATTGATGCCTCGAAATGTATTTCTTATTTGACAATTGAATTGAAAGAGGCTATTCCTGATGAATTTAAAGGGAAAATGGAGAACTGGGCTTTTGGCTGTGATATCTGTCAGGATGTTTGCCCATGGAATAGGTTTTCGAAGCCTCATCAGGAAACCAGATTTTCCCCGAATTCCGAACTTTCGGCATTTACCAATAAGGAATGGATCGAAATGACTGAGGAAACCTTTAAGCGGGTATTTTCCAAGTCAGCCGTAAAGCGAACCAAATTATCGGGAATCAAAAGGAATGTTGATTTTTTACAATCAAAAGGCCTTTAGGCTCATATCTAAGGCTTTGACAGAATAGGTCAAAGCGCCCATGGAAATGTAATCAACTCCACAAGCTGCCACTTCGGCTAGAGTTTCTTCCGTAATTCCTCCAGAAGCTTCTGTAGAATATCTGCCATCTATCAGCCTTACTGCCTCTTTCATGGTGGCATAATCCATATTGTCCAGCATGATGTATTCCACTCCTCCTACTTCCAAAACTTCTCTGACCTCATCAAGATTTCTTGTTTCTACTTCTATTTTCAGATCCAAGCCCTTTTCAGCCAAAAAATGCTGAGTACGTTCGATCGCTTTTCTGATTCCTCCTGCAAAGTCTACATGGTTATCCTTTAGCATCACCATATCATATAAAGCAAAGCGATGATTTACTCCTCCTCCGATGAAAACCGCCCATTTTTCCATCAATCGGAAATTCGGAGTAGTTTTTCTGGTGTCCATCAATCGCGCTTTGGTATGCCGGATTAATTGGGTAAGGTGATGGGTTTTGGTGGCAATTCCACTCATTCGTTGAAGGCAATTGAGAACCAATCGTTCTGATGTAAGGATAGAGGCAGAGGGTCCTTTTACGATCAAACCAACATCTCCGTCTACTACTTCATCTCCATCTTTTTTCAAAAATTCAACCTCCAAAGACTCGTCCACAGCTTTGAAAATCATTTCGGCTAATTCTAAACCGGCAATAATTCCATTGTCCTTAATCAGCAAGCGGGCTTTGCCCATTTTGTCTTTAGGAATGGAGGCTAAAGAAGAATAATCACCAGGTCCGATATCCTCCTGCAGGGCGGTTTGGATAAAGTGATCAATAGCCTGTGGAGTTAAATAGGGTGGTTTCATTTGGCAAAAATAGCCAAATCCGCGGGTTGACTTAGTTTTTTACGAAATCCAAGCTGTAAATTCTATAGGAGCTGCTGGCTTGGGAGACTTTGATAAAAACCTTGTAGGTGCTCGGAACACTGGCGTATTCCCCAATATAGGTACTGATATTCCCTTGGTTTTCTTTTTGGTAAAGAATAGAAAAGCCCTGGGAGGGATTCTTTTTGAAAAAATCTTTCAAAACTAATTCCGCCTGATTTTTAGAGTAATCGCCCTGTTGTCCATTGATATTCAATGAGATGGAGGAATCAAAAAATTTAGCCAATTCATAACTCGACCCACTTTCCAAAGCAGATATTATGGGATCAATAGAATTGATATCCCCCATGACATTTGGGTCAGGTTGAAATGAAAGCCAAAGGGAAAGGATAATTTTGAAAAGAAGCATCGAGCTCATTTGGCAAAATCCAAGCCAAAAAAATCAGTTGAAGATTCAAATTTTTAGGTTCAAAAAAGTAGGCGACAACACCTGTCCAAAAATTTTTGCTGGGGAATTTTGGCTTGAAAAGTAATATATTTGTCCCATGGACAAGAAAGTTTTACTGATGATTTTGGATGGTTGGGGCATAGCTACCAACCCCGCTGTTTCAGCTATTGATAAAGCCAAAACCCCTTTTGTAGATAGTCTTTACACCAAGTATCCTCATGCAAGATTGGAAGCATCCGGTTTGGCAGTGGGTCTCCCTGAAGGACAAATGGGTAACTCGGAAGTAGGACATATGAATATTGGCGCTGGTCGGGTGGTATACCAGGATCTGGTCAAAATCAATCAGGCAGTGAAGAATGGGGAATTAAATACTCATCCTGTTTTGGCTGCTGCTTTCGCAAAAACCAAAGCTGCTAACAAAAAAGCTCATTTTATCGGGTTGGTTTCTGATGGAGGGGTTCATGCTCACATTGATCATTTGAAAGGTTTGTGTGATGCAGCGAAATTCCATGGCTTTGAAAATGCTTTCATTCATGCCTTTACAGACGGAAGAGATACCGATCCAAAGGGAGGAATCAAATACTTGGAAGATTTGCAGAATCATCTAAAGGATTCCACCGGGCAGATTGCTTCGGTAATCGGAAGGTATTATGCAATGGACCGGGACAACCGCTGGGAAAGAGTGAAATTGGCCTATGACGCCATGGTCCATGGAGAGGGAGAAAAATCAAAAGATATTCTTGCCGCCATTTCCAAATCCTACAAAAACAACGTAACGGATGAATTTATCCGACCAATTATCCATGTTGGCTCGGACAATAAACCTCTTGCAAAGATTGAGGAAGGAGATTTGGTGATTTGCTTCAATTTCAGAACAGATCGTGGAAGAGAAATTACTCAAGTTCTGACCCAGAAGGACTTCGAAGATTACAATATGAAAAAATTGAATCTCGACTACATCACCTTCACCAATTATGACGATACATTCAAGGGGGTTCAGGTTCTTTTTGAAAAGGATAACTTGAATAATACTCTGGGTGAAGTTTTGGAAAGAGCGAATAAAAAACAAATTCGAATCGCTGAGACAGAGAAATATCCCCATGTGACTTTCTTTTTCTCAGGAGGAAGGGAGAAAGAATTCATTGGAGAAAGCCGTCTTCTTTGCCCTTCTCCAAAGGTAGCCACCTATGATCTGAAGCCAGAAATGAGTGCTTTTGAAATTGCTGCCAAGATAAATCCTGAGTTGAAAAAGAAAAGTGCAGATTTCATCTGTTTAAATTTTGCCAATGCCGACATGGTAGGGCATACGGGTGATTTTGATGCTGCGGTCAAAGCTTGTGAAGCTGTGGATGAATGCGCAAAAAGTGTAGTAACTACCGCATTGGAAAATGGCTACACTACGATTGTCATAGCTGATCATGGGAATTCCGATATGATGATCAATGAAGATGGTTCGCCAAATACCGCGCATACCACGAATCTAGTTCCCTTTATCTTAGTTGATGGCAACGAACAAATTCCGGTCAAGGACGGAAAATTAGGCGATTTGGCACCGACTATCCTCAAATTGATGGGTGTGGAAATCCCTGCCGAAATGACCGGGGAAATCCTGATATAATCCATGAAAGTTTATTTAAATCTCTTATTTGCCCTAGTGCTAGGGTCTTTGCTTGCATGTTCTTCTTCTGAAGAAAGACTCCAATTAGAAAAACTCCCCTACTTCGATGTAAAGAGTTTTTTGGATTTGGAGCTTTCAAAATTGGAAGGAGTGGAGGTAACCAAGACCTCCAGAATCAACGGTACGGAATCTATTGTGGATACTGTCTACACTGTGGAGGATTGGAAGGAGGAATTTGCTGTGTTTTACCAGGCAGATATCAATTTGCCTTCCTTGGCGACCTCCTATTCCACCGATGCAAAGTATGATTTGCTGATCCATGAATTGCTTCCTGGAGAAAAAGGGAAGGTACAGCAAATCGTTGTTCGGTTTAATGGGAATTATCCGGGGTCGATTTCATTTAAGATGAAAGAGGAAAATATGTTTTTCTCAAGTACCACGATGGGTGAATTTTATATCAACCAACTCACCCAAAAATTGGATCATTACACGATAGAGACCACCCAAAAAGTCATGTTCTTGAAACCGACTAATATCAAGATTCAGGGTATTGTCAAATAATTCCCAAACATGGAACTCATAAAAAAAAGCCCGGTTTTGCCGGGCTTTTCTGTTTATCTGTCAAATAATGGAGGTCTTTTAGCCTGCCAGTCTGTATTTTCCTGGATGAGTCTTCCCAGCATGATGAGCTTTTCTTCATCAAATAAGTTTGCCAAAAGAGTGATAGAAGTTGGACTTCCATTTTCGCTAAATCCATTGGGTAGACAAAGCGCCGGATGCCCGGTAAGATTGGTGATTTGAAGTTGCTGTCCGGCAAAAGAAGGAGTGACAATCACATCATACCCTTTCATCAATTCATGCATTTCTTTGATCAATAAACTTCTTTGTCGGCTCATTTGCACATACTCCACAGCGGGGATAAATCTTGCCGCACGGAAAAGATTTGGCCAGGCATTTCTTCCCTGAGCTACCAGCTGATCATCCAAATTGAGACGGGTGAGCTCATCAAAGGCTGCCGCTCCTTCCACCATCAGCATACTTACAATTGGTGCTGCATTGACGCTTGTCTTTAATTCCAGTGGATGAAGTTCAATTCCCTGATTTTCCAGGACTTTCAGAACTTCCAAATCATTTTTGAGAGTAGGGCGGTCTCCTTCAAAGAAAGGCTTGAAATAGCCAACTTTAAGTTTCTTCACCTCATTTTTAGCCGAGTAATTGAAAGCAGCTGAAATGGTAAATGGATCTTTTTCATCCATTCCGTTGATTACAGAAAGCACGATGGCATTGTCAACTGCGGAACGTGAAATCGGCCCGATTTTGTCCATGGACCAGCTCAATGCCATAGCTCCATGTCTGCTTACCCGTCCAAAAGTTGGTCGTAATCCCGTTACTCCGTTTCTGGTGGATGGAGAAACGATTGAACCCAAAGTTTCAGTGCCAATTGCAAAAGGTACCAATCCTGCACTGACCGCTGAAGCAGAACCTGCGGATGAACCGCTTGATCCTTGGTTTAGATTCCATGGGTTTTTGGTCACGCCCCCATACCAAATGTCACCCATCGCGAGAGCACCCAAAGTAAATTTTCCTACCAAAACTCCCCCTGCCTCATCCAGTTTTTGTACCACGGTACCAGTTTCATCAATTACTTGGTCTTTGAAAGGTGCAGCACCCCAGGTGGTCTTCGTTCCGGTAACTGCCAAAAGATCTTTGATGCCGTAAGGAATTCCATGCAATGGGCCACGGTATTTTCCTTCTGCCAATTCCTTGTCCATAGCTCTGGCTTTTTCCAAAGCAGAATTTTCCATCAAGGTGATCAGACACTGGAGTGTATCAGAATAGGTTTTAATCCGATTGAGATATATCTGAGTAAGTCTTTCTGAGGAGATTTTTTTGGTTTGGATCAGGACTGCTAGTTCATGCACTGGCATGTAGGCGATGTCATTTTCTTTTTCCGGAAGGCTGACATTTTTAGATAGCCCCCAATCTTGGGCCTTTTGCTCCTGGCTAGGATAGAATCCCTGAGGAAGAGGATTGAAAATTAAAGAAGGGGCTAGGGAGTTTTCAAGCTTGATTTTTCGCAGGTTTTCCAGATTATTTCTCTGGTTATTCAAGTTGGAAATCATGCTGTCTTTCTCTTGCGGAGAAAAAGAAAGACCGATCAAATCGGCTGCCGCATCAATAGAAATTGGAGTGATTTCTCCGGTATTTCTGCCCAAAGTAAACCCGAGTGTCAGGAAAGCAATTGCTCCTAAAGCCAGAATTAGAAATTGACCTAGGTGTATTTTTCGTTTCATTGGATAGTTTTGTATTTATGCCAAACTCTTGAGGCAGTAAGGTGTTTAAATAGCCTAAAAAAATCAAACCGTTCATGGATCAAAAACCCAAATTCCCTGTATTCCCTATGCATTTTCGAGGCCTGCTTTTATTGGCAGGTATTTATACGGTTTGTTGGTCGGCTTTTTACAAATGGTATGGTACAGAATTACTTCAATGGCTTTCTATGGGAGAGGAAATGGGAAAGATTCCTCCTTATGCTTTTTTCGGCCTTTTTGGGATTGTAGTGGGTCTGGTAATTTTTGTTTCAGCGTTTTATCCAGTGAGTTGGGTTTGGCTGATATTGGCAGGAATAACCGGGAAGATCATCCTGGCAATTTGGTTTACTCTGGGTTTTGCTTCTGAATTGGGCTGGAACAAGCGAAGTATTTTTCACTTGGTTTTCAATGAGCTGGCGTGGTTGATTCCCTTGATTCTGATTTTCCTGAGGAGTCTCCAGGTCAAAAATTATTTGAATGAAGTGGATTCAAAAAAGTGAAAAATAAAAAGGGAGGCAATTTTGATTTGCCTCCCTTTTTAGATTAAAGCAACAAAATCAAAAGAAGGATAATAATGATAATTGCTCCGATTGAAAGGTAAATTCCTTTACCGTCAGCTTCTTTTTTCATTTCCTTCATTTCTTCCTTCACCGCTTTGATTTCTTCCTTGCTCATGGATTTGAAATCCATCGCTTTAATTTCATCCAAACGAGCTTCCATTTTTTCTAGCAATTCTTTTTGCTCCTCAGTCAAATCTTTCTTTGGCTTTTTAATCGGAGCTGCTTCAATGAAACTCATGGAACCTACAAGGATCAAAATGGTTAGTAACTTTTTCATAGAGTTAGGTGGGTTATGGTGTGAACTTAAACTTTCTTCAAATTGGATTGTCAAGAGAACAAAAAGAAAACTATTAAGGGAGCTCTTTGAAAAATTGTAAATTGCTCGACTCAATGAGGAATTCTTTAATTAAAAATAGCATATAATGTCCCAAAAACAAATCCATAAACTTTTTCTTTTAGATGCAATGGCGCTGATTTATAGAGCACATTTTGCATTCAGTAAAAATCCTAGAATCAATTCCAAAGGGCTCAATACTGGAGTAATGCTTGGGTTTACCAATACGCTTTTGGAAGTTTTGGAAAAAGAAAAGCCCAGCCATATCGCTGTTGCTTTTGATTTACCAGGGCCTACTTTCAGACATTATCAATATGAATTATACAAGGCAAACCGCCAAGACCAGCCTGAGGATATCACAGCTTCTATTCCTTGGGTAAAGGAAATTGTTAAGGCCTTTAAAATCCCAATTCTGGAAATGGATGGATTTGAGGCAGACGATATTATTGGGACAATTGCAAAAAAAGCTGAGAAAGATCATTTCACAGTGTATATGATGACTCCTGATAAAGATTATGGACAAATCGTGGATGATCATATTTTTCTATACAAACCCGCTTTCATGGGAAATGGGGTGGATGTCATGGGGCCAAAGCAAGTTTGTGCGAAATGGGATATCGAGCATGTGGATCAGGTCCGGGATATTTTGGGTCTGATGGGTGATGCAGTGGATAATATTCCTGGGATTCCTGGAATCGGGGAGAAAACCGCGGTCAAACTTTTGAAGGAATTTGGTACCGTCGAAGGTCTGATTGCCAATGTGGATAAGCTCAAAGGCAAGCAAAAAGAGAATGTGGAGAATTTTGCCCAGCAGGGCATTATGTCCAAAGAATTGGCAACGATCAAGATTGACGTTCCTGTTGAGTTTGATGAAGTGGACCTACGATACGATGGATTTGATGAGGAAAAGCTTCGGGCGATTTTTACAGAATTGGAGTTTAGAACCTTGGCAAGCCGAATTTTCAAGGATTCATCTGGGAAAAAACCAGCAATTGCAGCTCCTGCTCAAATGGAGCTTTTCGGCGGATCTTCAGCTTCGGTATCTGCCTCTTCAGAGGAAGATGTTGAAGAAGAAAATCCAATATTGGAGCCGGTCGCTTTGGATACGATTTATTCCAATATCCACAATTACCATAAAATTAAAGGAAGGGAAGCAGTTAGCGAATTGGTTGAGTTTCTTTTGCTTCAAAAAGAATTGTGTTTCGATACAGAAACTACCGATCTGGATGCGATGAAAGCTGAATTAGTAGGATTGTCTTTTGCCTATGTGGAGGGAGAGGCCTACTACATTCCTGTTTCAGCCAATCAAAAAGAGACTCAGGAAATTTTAGAAATACTTCGGCCTGTATTCGAAAATGAGTCCATTTTGAAAATCGGGCAAAACATCAAATACGATATGCTGGTCCTGAAAAATTATGGAATCGAAGTAAAGGGAACCCTTTATGACACCATGTTGGCCCATTACCTGATTGAGCCAGAAGGAAAGCATAGCATGGACTGGCTGGCCCAGCAATACCTGAATTATAGACCAGTTTCGATCACTGAATTGATTGGAAAAAAGGGGAAAAATCAAGGTAATATGCGTGATGTGGATGAGGACGAAGTCACTTCTTATGCTGCTGAGGACGCAGATGTAACCTTGAGATTGAAGAAAAAATTTGATCCCATTCTGAAGAGCAATGGCTTGGTAAAACTCTTTGATGAGGTAGAAAATCCTTTGATCCAAGTGCTTACTTCTATGGAATTCGAGGGGGTAAAAATCGATACCGATAGCTTGGCGGAGCTTTCTGTGGCCTTGGACGAAGAAAGTAAGGAAATCGAAAAACGCGTTTATGAACTTGCCGGTGTTCGGTTCAATTTGGCATCACCAAAGCAGCTGGGAGATGTACTTTTTGAAAAACTCAAACTGGATCCCAAAGCGAAGAAGACCAAAACAGGGCAATATGCAACCGGAGAGGAAGTTTTGAGCAAATTGGCGGATGAGCATGAAATTGCCTCGGCTATTTTGGAATTCCGTCAAATGGTCAAATTGAAATCCACTTATGTAGATGCCTTGCCTACCATGATCAATCCCAAGACTGGAAGAATCCATACGACTTACAACCAGTTTGTCGCAGCCACAGGTCGATTGTCTTCCATCAATCCCAACCTTCAGAATATTCCTATTCGAACTGCCAGAGGTCGGGAAATCCGAAAGGCTTTTGTGCCAAGGGATGAAAATCATATTCTGCTTTCTGCGGATTATTCACAGATCGAATTGAGGCTAATGGCTGCTTTTTCTCAGGATGAATCCATGCTGGAGGCCTTCAAAAATGGTAGAGATATTCACGCCACTACGGCAGCCAAAATCTTCAAAGTGCCTTTGGAGGAAGTTACCTCTGATATGAGGAGAAAAGCCAAAACCGCCAATTTTGGGATTATCTACGGGATTTCGGCTTTTGGCTTGGCTCAGAGACTTTCTATCCCTCGGACTGAGGCAAAGGAAATCATTGATGCCTATTTCACGGAATTCCCTGCGGTAAAAGAATACATGGACGGAGCCATAGAAAAGGCCAGAAAAGACGAGTACGTGGAAACCATCCTTGGCAGGAGACGATATCTCCGGGACATCAACAGCCGGAATATGACTATGCGGGGATTTGCAGAGCGAAATGCCATCAATGCACCCTTGCAGGGTTCCGCAGCAGATTTGATCAAGGTAGCCATGATCCACGTGTACGATTGGATGAAAAAGGAAAAGCTAAAGTCCAAAATGATCCTTCAAGTACACGATGAATTGGTCTTTGACGCGCACAAAGACGAAGTTGAACTTTTGAAGAAAAATATCCCTGGCCTAATGTCAAATGCTATCAAACTCCCAGTCCCGATTGAAGTTGAGGTTGGAGTAGGGTCGGATTGGCTGGAAGCCCACTAAGATTAAAGAATTGTAAGATTTTAAAATTGAAAAATTACCGGTATTAATTCAGGTCTTAGATCTAGCTACTTGATACCATTTACTTGATACTTTAGGAATGGTTAAAATCAAAACTTCTTTTTTCTGTCAAAACTGTGGAGCCCAAAGCCCCAAATGGCTAGGCAAATGTCCAGCTTGTGGAGAGTGGAATACCTATGTAGAGGAAGTCATCCAAAAGGAAGATACCGGGAAAGGAACATGGAAGCAGAGCTCTGGATCCACCAAAAAAGCAAGTACGCCTAAGAAAATTTCTGAGGTAAACTATGAAGAACAGCCACGATGGGTCACTGGAGATGCTGAGTTAGATCGGGTACTTGGAGGAGGAATTGTTCCCGGTTCTTTGGTTTTGATCGGAGGGGAGCCGGGAATTGGGAAGTCCACCCTGATGCTTCAGATTGCTTTGATTCTGAATGGAAAGACGGTGCTTTACGTCTCCGGTGAAGAAAGTGAATCCCAGATCAAAATGAGAGCTGACCGGATGAGTTCGAAGAATCCGGGTTGTTATGTTCTTTCTGAAACGAATACCCAACAGATTTTCCAGCAGATTGAACTCCTCAAGCCTGATTTTCTAATCATTGATTCCATCCAAACCCTTTCCAGTCAATATGTGGAGTCCGCTGCAGGATCTGTTTCCCAGGTTCGGGAATGTACGGCAGAGCTGATGAAGTTTGCCAAGGAAACAGGAACTCCAGTTTTCCTGATTGGACATATTACCAAGGATGGTTCGATTGCTGGTCCCAAGGTATTGGAGCACATGGTGGATACGGTCTTGCAATTTGAAGGAGATCGGCATTTGACCTATAGGATTTTGCGGACTTCTAAAAACCGCTTCGGTTCTACCCATGAATTGGGCATTTATGAAATGAGAGCCGAGGGACTTCGAACCGTCGCAAATCCTTCAGAAATTTTATTGACTCAGCGGGAAGAGGTTTTAAATGGAGTAGCTATTGGAGCAATGATGGAGGGCAATCGCCCACTCTTGATCGAAATTCAATCTCTAGTCAGCCCAGCTACCTATGGGACACCCCAGCGAAGTAGTACAGGTCACGATGCAAAGCGCTTAAATATGCTTTTGGCGGTTTTAGAAAAGCGTGGGGGAATGAGGCTGGGCCAGCATGACGTGTTTTTGAATGTAGCTGGAGGTTTAAGAGTAGATGATCCGGGCTTGGATTTGGCGGTTTGCGCTTCCTTGATTTCGAGTTATGAGGACACTCCGGTTGCAGAGGAAATTTGCTTTGCAGGCGAGGTGGGTCTTGGAGGAGAGATCCGAGCCGTCTCCCGCATCGAAAACCGAATTGCAGAAGCAGAGAAACTTGGATTCAAAAAGATTGTCGTTTCTAAGTATGCAGTCAAAGGATTGGATTTAAAGAAATTCAAAATTCAAATCTTACAGGTAAGCAAGCTTGAGGAGATGTATAAGTTGATATTTTGACTTTATTTGAATCATTGCTTCAGAATTGATAAACTGAACTTCAGGATTAATTTTAACCAACTATTTTAACTTTAGAATTTAAATTTTGAAAAATAAAAGAATCGCCATTCTCGGTGCAGGAGGATTGGGAGCTTGTACAGCACTAGAATTGGCTCAAAGGGGGTATTCCATTGATTTGTATGAGAAACATTCTGAGCCTATCCGCAAAGCTAGTTTTGTAAATGAAGGAAAAATCCATTTAGGATTTATTTATGCCTTGGACAAGGATTTATATACCGCAAGGCAAATGATCATTGGGGCCGTCCATTTTATTTCCAATTTGAAAAGATGGATTTCCATTAAACCGGAAGAGGTTATTTCCACACCATTTTATTATTGCAACCATAGGGGTTCTCTTTCCAAAGGGGATGAGTTAGGAGCGCATTATCAAAAGTGTGCGGAAATTTTTGATGAAGTCAGCCAGCATTATGACAAGAAATACCTGGATTTCGAAGAAACTATCTTTTCAAAAAGACTTTCACAATCTGAAATGGAGGGGATGGTCAATCCCGAATATTTTCAGGATGTATTCCAGACCAATGAGTATTCTGTAGAACCAAGGATAGTTGCCTCACTCTTGACAGAAGCCCTTTTAGAAGAACCTAAAATTCGTCTTCATGTCCATACTACCGTCCAAAAAGTAGAAAGAAACGGCACCAGTATTAGAGTCCATTTTGAAGAAGGAGAATCGTTGAGGCAGGAGGAATACGATGAGGTTATAAACTGTACTTGGAATAGTCTGCTGAGGATTGATCAAACCATGGGAATTGAACCGCTATACAATTGGTCCTTCCGATATAAGTATGGGAATAAGATTTTGATTCCCTTTGGGAATGAGGATTTTCCTTCCTGCACCATGGTTCAGGGTCCTTATGGAGATTGTGTCAATTTTAGGGATAGGGGAGGATTTTTTTCCTGGTATCCAATTGGCCGAACGGGTTGGTCTGAAGGGAAAAACCCACCTGACTGGGATCAGATGTATTCCCAAGAAGAACGTTTTGACATTTTCAAAAGAAGCTTTGAGGAGTTGAAAAAGAGAGTTCCGGCTTTGAGGGAATTACACTATCCTAGCGAAAAAGTCGATCCTGCTGGAGGAATAATTTTCGCCTTGGGTAATACAGATGTGGATAACTCCAGTAGCAAGCTTCATACCCGGCATGAGGTAGGTATTCGATCCTTTGATGGATATCACTCTGTAAATACTGGAAAATATACCTTGATTCCCCTTTTGGCGCTTCAACTAGCCAATCGAATTGATGGAAGACCTGAAATGAATGAAAAGTCCACTGGTATCCATTATCATAGCAACCTATAATTGCAGCCATCTTTTAAGGCATGCTGTCCAATCTGTAATCAACTCTGATTTTCAGAATTGGGAATTAATTGTAGTTGGAGATTGCTGTACCGACGATACCGAGGAGGTAGTGGGTTCTTTTAGAGATGATCGAATCCTCTATTTTAATCTTCCTCAAAATAGCGGTCAACAAGCTACACCCAATAATTTTGGCTTATCAAAAGCCCAGGGAGAGTATATCGCTTTTTTAAATCAGGACGATTTATTTTATCCTGACCATTTGTCGAAATGCGTTAAGGAAATGGAGGATACTGAAGCGGATTTTATAATAGTTCCCGGCCTTAAAATTATTACGACCAAAAAGGAGGATTTTGAAAAAGGGAAGTATAGGGCAGATCTATGCAGCGTTCATCCTGATGGAAAGTTTTCTACCAATATATTCAGCGTAGCTTCCACCTGGTTTTTTAAATCTGAAATTGCCAAAAGGATTGGGGCATGGAATGTGGAAAAAGATCTTTATGTAACTCCGTCCCAAGAATGGATCTTCAGGGCTAACCAAAAAGGAGTTCGATTTCACTTTCCATCAAGGGTGGGGGTAATGGTAATTTTGAGTGGGGAGCGTAGAAACTCTTATGTCAATAAACACAGTTTTGAGCATGATTTTTTTTCAAAAAGGATGAATGACCCGGAGTTGAAAGCAAAGCTTTTAGAACAAGCTGCAGTTTTTGCATATAAATTTGTCCAAGATCAGTTTTTCTTTCAGCCCAAAGTATTAGTCAAAAGAGTAATGGGTTTGCCCTTAGACTGGGTACTAAAAAAATTCAAAATTCATCCCACCTCACTTCGCTTTCGAATGGTTTGGGGGGCGAAAGGAAATTTAATCCAAAAAGTTAGAAAGGATACCGGTTTAGACTAGCTTACTGTTCATGTGAATTCTTGATTTTTCTTTCTCATTTTTGGAATAAAAATTAAGCCCATGAAAGCCCTCCTCACCATCGGACTTCTAGTTCTTTCTAACACATTTATGACACTTGCCTGGTATGGTCATTTGAAATTTGCCGAATGGAAATGGTTTAGTAAGCTCGGTCTGGTTTCGGTCATTCTGATCAGTTGGGGAATAGCCCTATTCGAATACTGCTTTCAGGTACCTGCCAATAAAATTGGTTTTTCCGGCAATGGAGGTCCTTTTTCCTTAGTGCAGTTGAAAGTTCTTCAAGAAGTAATTACTCTCGTGGTGTTTATGATTTTCACCTTGATTGCGTTTAAAAATGAAACCTTAAGGCTAAACCACCTCATCGGAGCTATTTTTCTTATTTTGGCTGTCTATTTTATTTTCAAAAAGTAGCCAGCAGCCCATGAGGTCTTCAATTTTTGTTTTCCTGATTGCCATGTTTGTTTTTTCTTCCTGTAAAGAAGAAAAAGCAATTCCTCCGAATATTGTCTTGATTTTGACGGATGATCAGGGATATGGGGATCTTGGAGTCCATGGAAATGAAGTAGTCAAAACTCCCAATTTGGATCGCTTGGCAGGGGAATCAGCTCGATTTGACAGGTTTTATGTCAGTCCACTTTGTGCGCCTACACGGGCCAGTTTATTGACAGGTCGATATCATCTTCGCACAGGGGTGGTTTCGGTTTCTAAAGGTCTGGAAACTATGAATGCTGAGGAGTACACCTTGGCTGAAATGCTCAGAGATCAAGGGTATGCCACGGGAATTTTTGGAAAATGGCACAATGGGCAGCATTATCCCAACCATCCTTTGGCTCAGGGATTTGATAAATTCACGGGATTTTCGGCAGGGCATTGGTCGAATTATTTCAATACACATTTGGAGAAAAATGGAAAGGAAAAATCCTTTGAAGGCTATCTGCCTGATGTACTGACAGAGGAAGCTCTAGATTTTATCCGAAAAAATAAGGATCAGCCATTCTTCACATATCTATCGATCAATACTCCCCATAGCCCTAACCAAGTTCCGGATGAGTATTTTTTACCTTATAAAAACGCGGGACTTGATGATGAATTAGCGGCGATTTATGGGATGGTGAGTAATCTCGATTGGAATATCGGAAGAGTTTTAAACTTGCTTGAAGAGCTGGGCTTAGATGAAAATACGCTGGTCATTTTCCTGACAGACAATGGGCCAAATGGTCAGCGATTCAACGGGGAAATGAAAGGAATCAAGGGCTCCGTACACGAAGGCGGAGTGCGAGTGCCAAGTTTTTGGAGGTGGAAAGGGAAGATTACCTCACAGCTAATTTCAACTCCTGCAGCCCATATTGACGTTTTGCCAACCCTTGCGGATTTGATTGGAGTAAGGGAAATTCCTGGAAAACCTAAAGACGGAGTTTCTTTAGCTCCGCTTTTTGAGGGAGAAGAAATACCGCAACGAAGTATCTTTTCGCATGTCGCCCAGCTGGATAAAGAACTAAAAGAAAGACCGGGTGCAATACGAAAGGATTCCCTGCTTTTGACTCTTTTACCCAATGGATCCGAACTTTATGATTTGAAAAATGATCCCAAGCAATTGGTCAATTTGGCGCCTAGTAAGGTGGAATTAGTAAATGCTTTGGAGAAAGAATACCAGGATTGGTGGCAAGAGGTAACTGTAGAAATCGAAATGGATCGACAGATTCCAATCAGTAATTTGACACCAGAAATTGTCCTTCCTACTTATGAAGCAGAGCTCAAGGGCGATTTGAAATTCTTTGAAGGGCATGGATGGGCCCAAGATTGGGTGACTAACTGGAAAAATGAATCCGACAGCCTTGTTTGGAATTTGAATGTGATCGATTCGGGAGAATTTGAGGTTTGGTTGGAGTATTCAGCAGCTCCAAATCAGCTAGGTGCTGAATTGAGCCTTTCTACCTCTTCAACAACATTGACCCAAACTTTGGATCTAAGCTTTGAACCTATTCAAATCCCAAGTCCTGACCGAGTTCCCCGTAAAGAAGCCCCAGAGCAAACCTGGAATAGAATTCTTTTGGGTCAGATCCAACTTGCAGTTGGCAAAGAAAAATTAACCCTCTCGGCAAAAAAGATCCCTTCTGAGGGCTTGGGAGATGTATTTAGTGTCCGTCTTTTGCCAAAGAATAAATAAATAGTATGAATAATACACCCCAAAAAGACCTCACACTTGATCCTGAAAACTGGGATCAGATGAGAGCCTTAGGCCATCAGATGATTGATGATCTCTTTGATTATTGGCAGTCTATTCGAGATCAGAAAATCTGGAAACCTATGCCAGATGAGGTTAAAGAGTTTTTAAATCAACCGATTCCTGAAAAGGGACAAGATCCTCAGGAGGTTTACGAAGAGTTCAAAAAGAATATTTTCCAATACAATAAAGGGAATGTACATCCCCGATTTTTTGCCTGGATTCAGGGGACGGGCACGCCCATGGGGGTTTTGGCTGACCTATTAGCTTCTGGAATGAATCCAAACACAACAATTGGAGAGCATTCAGCCATGTACGTGGATCGACAGGTGGTTAATTGGTGCAAGGAAATGATGAATTTCCCAGCTGAAGCATCGGGGATTTTAGTCAGTGGAGGTTCTATGGCTAATATTACAGCATTGACCGTGGCTAGAAATTCCTTTGGGGAGGAGAAAATCAGAAGCCGAGGTCTCAAAGCCGCCTCAGCTCAGTTGGTTTTGTATTGCTCTGTAGAAACCCATTCCTGTATCCAGAAAGCTGCCGAAATTATAGGTTTGGGTACCGATGCCGTGAGAAAAATCGGCGTAAATGAATTCTATGAAATGAATGTGGAGGACCTGGAAATCCAGATTCAAAAAGATAAAGCTTCGGGTTTATTGCCATTTGCGGTGGTAGGTACTTCAGGAACGGTCAATACAGGAGCAATCGATCCTTTGGATGATTTGCTTGAGATATCCAGGAAATATGGACTTTGGTTTCATGTGGATGGAGCTTATGGGGCCTTGGCCAAATTAGACCCTGTTTATTCCGAGCGTTTAAAGGCAATTGAGGAAGCTGATTCCTTGGCCTTTGACCTTCATAAATGGCTTTATGTACCTTATGAAGTGGGTTGTACCTTGATTCGGGATGCCAAAAAGCACCGAGAGGCATTCGCCATTACTCCTAATTATCTACTCCAAGAATCCAGAGGATTGTCAGGAGGTTTGGAATCGATCAACAATTATGGTTTTGAGCTTTCCCGGGGATTTAAAGCCCTAAAAATCTGGATGTCGCTCAAGGAACACGGTCGGGAAAAATATGCCCAGATGATAGCCCAGAACAGTCGGCAGGCGGAATATTTGGCAAGTTTGGTGGAAAGCCATCCCAATCTTGAATTAATGGCTCCGGTCTCAATGAGCATCACTTGTTTCCGAATGGTAAAACCCGGTCTTTCTGAAAATCAACTGAGGGATCTTAATCGAGAAATCCTTCTTCGTTTGCAGGAGGAGGGAATTGCTTCTCCAAGTAGTACCATTTTAAATGGAAAATACACCTTGCGTGTGGCCAATGTCAATCAACGGACTCGAATGGGGGATATGGATCTTTTGGTAAGAGAAGTAATCAGAATTGGGGAGGGTATTGGGGTTTCATAGGATTTGGGTAAATTCCATAAACCCCTAGCCCCATGAAGTCATACCAATATCTGATCCTAGCTCTTTTATTTTTTGGCTGTAATCAAACAGAAAAAGACATTTCTAATGAAGAGTACCTAATAGCATACAATACTTTCGAACCAGACTCCTCTGCTGAGGATAATTGGGAAATAAGAATTTTAGATCCTAAGGATAGCTTAGGTTCCAAAAATCTTACACATCATCCAGATGTTGCATGGACCTATTTAGCATTTGAGGATAAGATTTATTTCATTTCCGACAGGGATACTGCCTACAGACATTTTTTCCTTTATCAAATGGATGCTGAAGGAAATCAGGTTAAAAAGTTGTCTGATTTAAGGTTGGAAGATAGTTGGATGGATATCGATACGGTGAGGAATGAAATGCTTGTTTCGGCTCGCCCAGAACAGTCAATCCGCTATCAACTCTATTTGATCAATTTGCAGGATGGATCATTTTCTCCTTTGGCAAATGATACTAGCTTTAGATTTCAAGATCCGGTATTTTCCCCAGATGGCAGTCAAATTGCCTTTGTCAAAAGACCAGTAGCTCAA
Source organism: Algoriphagus boseongensis (assembly GCF_004362805.1). Classification (GTDB taxonomy): domain Bacteria; phylum Bacteroidota; class Bacteroidia; order Cytophagales; family Cyclobacteriaceae; genus Algoriphagus; species Algoriphagus boseongensis. Next base: position 54,871 of record NZ_SNYF01000006.1, on the reverse strand, counting down.
ATAGAAGGGGTATTCCCAGAAGTATTTCTTATGAATCGTGAGGGGACAAATCAAAGGCAACTTACGCATTTTCCAAAGGATGATCCGGCCGCAAATTCATACGGATATAAAGCAGGAGCTCTGAGATGGCATCCGACTGAAAATTTTATTTCTTATGCTACCACGAGAGGTGACATTACCTCAATTTTTGCTATAACTCCAGATGGGAATAAAAACTGGAAAATCAGTGAGAGTGGAAAAGATGAAGTCTACCATGATTGGAGTCCAGACGGGAAATGGTTTGCTTTTGATCAATTCCAAGATACCATATCAAAGCAATATCATATTGTATTAATGGAATGGAGGACAAAGAAGACTAGAATTTTGACAGACACCTTGGTAAAGACTCAGCTTGCTCCTGTTTTTTTAAGAAAGAAATTGTAAAGATTTCTTGAATCCAAACTATTCATTTTCAATTATTTAGTTTGAATCATGTATATTCTTACTCTTTTAACATTAACCCAAAATTCCAATTCACATGAAAAAATTGATTGCAGAGTTTATTGGGACCCTTTGGTTGGTCCTTGGAGGTTGCGGTAGTGCGGTTTTGGCAGCTGGATTCCCAGAGTTAGGAATCGGCTTCGTAGGCGTTTCTTTTGCTTTTGGATTGACTGTCGTGACAATGGCTTATGGGATAGGTCATATTTCAGGTTGCCACCTGAACCCGGCTGTTTCCATCGGGCTCTGGATGGGCGGAAGATTTGATTCCAAAGAATTGGTTCCATACATCGTAGCCCAAGTTTTAGGTGGCCTAGCTGGTGCAGCAATTTTGTATGTGATTGCAACGGGCAAGGCTGGGGTAGATTTAGGAGGATTTGCCTCCAATGGTTTTGGAGAAGCTTCGCCGGGTGGATATGGCATGGCTTCGGCTTTTGTTACCGAGGTGGTAATGACCTTTTTCTTTCTTATTGTAATTCTGGGTTCAACTCATCCAAAAGCACCAGCCGGTTTTGCTGGTTTGGCGATTGGCTTAGCATTGGTGTTGATTCATTTAATCAGTATCCCTGTTACCAATACTTCCGTGAACCCAGCCAGAAGTACTTCTCAGGCGATTTTTGCCGGTGGAATTTATCTTCAACAACTTTGGCTTTTTTGGATAGCACCAATTCTTGGCGCAATTTTGGCAGGGGTATTTTATAAATACCTCTCCCCAAATGAGGGATAAATGTCAATTTTAACCAACAATTTTAATTCTATCCTTATTTATGAAATTCTTAAAATTAGCCTCCCTGGTCATGTTTTTGGGAGTTATGGTTTCCCTTCAAGCAAATGCCCAAGAATTGGGTTTGAGATTCGGAAATGTCAACGGAAATAACGTTGCAGTTGACGGAGTTTTTGCTCTTGGGGATTTCAGCCGGATCCACGCTGATGTGAGCTTTGGAGATGGCGGAGTAGGCATCGATGCCCTTTGGAATCCAGTTTACGACAATATTTCTGATTCAGATTTTAAATGGTATGCTGGTTTCGGACCTTCTATTTTTCTAGCCGATGATTTCAGATTTGGCGCTGCTGGCGAAATCGGTGTTGAATATTTATTTACGGATGTTCCGATTTCCTTAGGCCTGGATTGGAGACCTTATTTTATTTTGGTGGAGGAAACCAAATTTGACGCCGGAGGATTTGGATTAAACATCCGCTGGAGATTTGGACCAAATGACTAAATGAATTTAAAGCGGGGAATTCCCCGCTTTTTTTATGGAAATAATTTTTGAAGGACAGATTTATTTGGAAAAGTTTCCTGGGAAAGGAGGATGGACCTTTGCAAGGATTCCCAAAGAGTATAATCCCAAAGGAAAGTACTTTGGAATGGTAGAGGTTTTTGGAAGTATCGATGAGTTTTCCTTTGAGAAAAAACACTTGGTGCCCACAGGCGATGGAACTGTCTTTATTCCAATTTCCAATGACATCCGAAAAGCCATTCAAAAAGAAGCCGGCGATCCCGTTTTTCTGAAAATTTACCGAAAGGAAGCTCCCGATGGAATCCCAGATGAACTTTTAGCTTGTCTTAAAGACGATCCAGGAAAACTGGAAGCCTTTTTAAATCTTCCAGATTCCGAGCAAAAGGAATGGGTTCAAACGGTCTATTCCTCCTCAAATGAGGACCTAAGAGTTAAGCAGATTCTTCGGCTACTTAATTCCCTAGCTTAAAACTCCACAATTATTCCAACCGTTGGCAGAATGTTTCCTGCGGTATTTCCGATCAGCTTGAGCTGGTAGCTGCTTGGATTATTAGGATCAACTAAGATATTTCCAGAATTGTCTCGAACCGGAATTAGAATAGGAGCTTGCTCGGCCTGGAAGTTGTATGCGTTTTGGATGTCTACATACCAATTCAGATTCCACTTTTGGAAATAGTATTTTTTATCCAATCGCAAGTCAAGCTGATGAAAAGCAGGAAGTCTGATGGCATTAATTTGGTCATAGTCCAAGACTCCGGAATTTCTTAGATCCCAATTCTCGATCAAGGCAGATTCTTCCAAATCATAAGGGGTATAAGGGGTTCCGCCAAGGAATCTCCATCTCGCTCCAAGTTCCCAGTTTTTACCAAAGCGTTTTCCGGCAGTCAAACTGACAATAAACCTGTTGTCCCAGGAAGAAGGGATAAATCCATCAGTATTAGGATTGGTAAATTCACTTCTTACCAAGGTTAGAGCCGCTATTCCATAAAAATTATTGAATAGTCGCTGCTGAGCAAGAAATTCCAAACCATATGCTCTTCCTTCAGAATTAGACTCCACTGGTTCATTTCCGATGACACCAAAGTCAGCTCCCAAATTGGCCAATGAAATTCCATTTCGGATAGAAGATGGATAGTTGCTGTACTTTTTATAAAATGCCTCAGCGGTAAACCTTCTGTTTTTTTCAGGCACAACAAATTCTATCCCACCAATCAATTGTGAATTCCGGATGAAGCGAACATCATTTAACTGATTGACCAAATCACCCTCATTGTTTTGATAGCCCAACACAGTGTAGGGAGGTTTTTGGTAATAAATCCCAGCATTTGCAGTGGCATAAAGGTTTGGCTTCAATTGATAGGAAACCGAAAATCTGGGGCTGATTTGGTTTAGGGGATTTTGTGCAGTCTTGCCGAAATCAGCTCCATCCATTCGGATTCCTCCAGTCAGCAATAGACGGTCGTCGGAAAGATTTTTACTTGCTGAGAAAAATGCACCGTATTGGTTGAAATTGGAGGTAGAGGTAAAGTCAATAATTTGCCCCGTTCCGGCCAAAGTGCTTCGGTCGAAGTTGTCAATGAAATATCTGGAGTAGGTGTAATTTACACCATATTTCAAGGTGTATCCTTTTCCAAAGATTGAATTCTCAGCCCGGAACTTGTTTTCAGATTCCTGAGAAAGGTAATCAGACAAAAGATTGGCTTCTGAACTCTCGTCGTTATTGGCATATTTGTAGGCCCGGTTGTTCAGCATATTTCGGCTAAGTATAAATGTCCAAAAACCATTTTCTCTGAATCGCTTTAGCTTCAAGCCTGTTGCGTAATTCCATTGATTTTGAATAGGTAGGACATCCAAGAGATAAAGCCTGTTTTCTCTTTCCTCTTCAGTCTCATCCTCAGGAATATCTTCATTGAGTACAAACTGATCAATTGCTCCGACTCCGATAAATGTCAATTCGGTTTTTTCATTGAGCTTGGTAGTCGTTTTAAGCTGGAAGTCATTGAAGGTTGGCAAAAAAGGCAATCCTAAAAGCCTAAATAAACCTTGGAGGTAGGATCTTCTTGCAGAAAGTGAATAAGTGGTTTTTTCACTCAATGGACCTTCATTGGAAATTGTCAGTTCAGATGCTCCCAAGGTCATTTGGGTGAACATTTTGTCCCGTCTTCCCTCTTTCAATTGAAACTCAAAAAAAGAACTCAAGGCATCCATACGGTTAGCAGGAAAGCCCCCCGTAATCACATCCACATTCTTGATCAGATTCACATTAAGAATTCCAACTGGGCCACCTGAAGACCCTTGAGTTGCAAAGTGATTGATTACCGGAACCTCGATTTCATCGATGAAGAATTTATTTTCATTTGGAGCTCCTCCTCGAATCAGAATATCATTTCTGAAACTTGCCGTAGAAGCTACACCAGGAAGAGATTGAATTACTCTGGAAATATCCCGGTTTCCTCCTGGATATCGTTCAATTTCGTTACTATTCAGTTTTCTTACAGAAATTGGTGTTTCTTCAGAGCGTGAAAATTCAGAGCTGACGACCACTTCTGTAAGCTCAGAAGCTTCTTCTTCTAATGAAAAATCTAATTGAACAGGACGAGCCAAAGTCACTTGGACTTCGTAGGCAGTTGAGACTTTATAGCCTACAAAACTTGCTCGGACATTGTATAACCCTGGAGGAATGTTTAGGATCTCATAGGCTCCATTTTCGTCGCTAATACCGCCAAGGTCAGTTCCTAGAATTAAAACATTTGCAAAAGGAACAGGCTGGTTATTTACGGGATTGATGATTTTACCTCTAATGATTCCTTGGCCAAAAGCCAATAGAGTAAACATCAAAAAAGAAAGAGTAAGTAAATAAGATTTCATTTAACCGGGTTTTAGAGGTTAAAAGGCAGAAAGCATCTAAAAAGTTTTCAAACTTTTATTTTTTGCGAAAAATCAAGAAAGAATTGATCTCTTTTCTTCTTTGACCTGCCACAATCTCCACCAAGGTGTGCCTGGTGAATCGTGGTGCTCAAAGTGATAACCGAAAAAATAGCAGGAAATGAATGCCCAAAGGTGATTTTCAGATTGAGTATGGGAATGATGCTCGTTTTGAATTTCTCCCATGTGAGGAAGATAAGTTCCGAAATAGAAGAGTTGGAATGTGGATAATACTGCCGGCAGCATCCAGAAAATGATGAGGTTTTCTGTTGGAATAATCAGTTTCAATAGGTTGAAAGTGATAGCCATAAGCAAGATCTGCCAAAGATTGACGTATTGGCGGATGAAACTCAAATACCAAATCCAGAACTTTCCTGAAGGGTGATAGTCAGGATCCTTATCCGTGGCTACATATCGATGATGCTCGTGGTGCTTAGGAAAAAGCTTCCAATAGAAGTTGTATGAAAATAAAATGGCAGCGATCCAACCTGTGAGATGGTTGATTTTTTTATTGGAGGATACCACCCCATGCATGGCATCATGCGCGGTAATAAATAGACCGGTGTAGAGGTGTGTTTGGGCGAGAATGGCTAAATACACCAAGGGATTTGACCAGCTGAATTCCCAGTTTAAAAGTGAAATCAATAGAATTGCCCAAGTCAGAATAATAGTCCAACCGACAATTAACCCTTTCGGATCAATAGATTTCACTTGAGAAATTTTAGGCATGTTAAAAGGTAAGAATTCTTTCTCTGACTTGCTCCATGAGCCACATCGGAGTGGAGGTAGCTCCACAGATTCCTACAGTTTCATTTTCCAAAAACCAGCCTTGTTCGATTTGATCTGGATTAGAAACGAAGAAGGTGTTTGGGTTTCTTTCTTTGCAGACATTGTAAAGGACCTTGCCATTGGACGACTTTGTTCCGCTCACAAAGACGATTTTGTCAAACTTATCTGCAAACTCTCTAAGTTCCTTATCGCGGTTTGACACTTGCCTGCAAATCGTGTCATTTGTATTTACTGTAATTCCATTTTCTGTAAGAATAGAATTGATTTCATAGAATTTATCCGTGCTTTTGGTAGTCTGACTGTATAGGGTCAGGTTTTTTGGCAAGGTTTCTAAGTCTAATTCTGAAATGTCCTGAAAAACAACTGCTTTGTTGTTTGTTTGACCCAAGAGGCCTATAACCTCTGCATGTCCATGCTTGCCATAGATGTAGATGCTCTCGTCCTTGTCAAAAGAATTTTTGATTCGGTTTTGAAGCTTTAGCACTACTGGGCAAGATGCATCAATCAACGTAAGGTTGTTCTTGATTGACAGCTCGTAGGTAGAAGGTGGTTCTCCATGAGCACGAATGAGGACTTTTTCATCGCGAAGATTATGCAGCTCCGCATGGTCAATGATTTTAAGTCCTTTTTTAGTCAGTCTATTGACTTCTTCATCGTTATGGACAATATCTCCTAAGCAATACAGATATCCTTGCTGATCGAGTATTTCTTCAGCCATTTCGATGGCATAGACTACCCCAAAGCAAAATCCGGAATGATTGTCTATATGTACTTGGAGATTTTTCATTTTTCTAATAACTGACTAGTGTGTCAATTGTTTTTTTGCTTCGGATCTTTTCGAAGATACTGACATTCATTAAGAAAAGGATCAATGAATAGACTGTGTCTTCGATAGGAACAGTCCAGATTCGGATTCCGAGGTTTTCGGTATTGTTATAAATGACTACCGGTTCATCGGTAACTCCTCCTGTTAAAATTCCATTGCACAAGAAAAGGGGAATCAAATGAACCAGGTAAGCAAATATGAATCTTCCCAAATATTTGTCCTTGAAAATCAAGTAATGAACCAATAAAGTCAATCCTCCTAATATAAAATTTACGGAGGTGTACCATTTGTCCAGGTTCATCAATCCAAAAATCAATAAGAATGGAACCAAGACAAAAACCACGGGCTTTCCTAAAGGTTTGAAATGGTCTTTTGGGAAAAAGTAAATCAGAACTTCATAAATAAAGACGCAGGCAAAAGGGATAAATACAAAAAACAGCAATTCTTCCAATGGTAGGTTGAAGAGGTAAATCCCAAGAATATATCGGGGATTAAATTCCCAAACTCCAAGGTAAGTGAACCATATATCCCACACCACAAAGAAAGTCCCTGTTAGTAGAATGGCCGGAAAAAGAGCATACCAATTGGAAGCAAACCTAATCCTATGCTCAAACGACTGAGCCAAGGGATAAGACAAAGCAAATAGATTAACCGCCAGATAGAGGTATTTTTCCATCAAAGAAGCCCTAATTTGTTTTCAAAATAGGTTCCCACCAAAAGGGAAATTTTTTGGGTATTCGGAATTCTCACCCTTTTTTGGGTAATGGTTTCAGGGGATAGACCCTTGATTTTATCAAACAACTTTTGATAGTAGAGATAGGCGACTTTTACTCCTAGTTTTGCTCCTGAAGGCAATCTTTCAATCCCAATTAAAGAATCATCAAAGTCTTTCTGGATATCTTCCTCAATGAGCAATTTAGCAGACTTGTCAAATTGGTTGAAATCTACTCCCGGGAAATAAACTCTTCCTCGTTCTTCAAAGTCACTTTTCAAGTCTCTCAGGAAATTAACTTTCTGGAAAGCAGCCCCTAGCTTACAAGCTGGTTCTCTCAGGCTTTCATATTGAGCCTCATTCCCTTCACAAAAAACCTTCAAACACATCAGTCCTACTACTTCGGCAGAGCCATAAATGTATTCGTGATACTTGGAATCATTGTAAATCTTGAAATCGAGGTCCATCTCCATGCTATGAAGAAAGGCTTCGATCAGATCTTTCGAAATATTGTATTTATTAACAATGAGCTGGAATGCATGCAGGACAGGATTCAAAGAAATTTTTTCCTCTATCGCCTGATAAGTTTCTGCCTTAAAACGCTCCAATAGCGTTTTTTTATCCTTGTCGTGAAAGGTGTCAACTATTTCGTCGGCATATCTCACAAAACCATAAATCGCGTAGATGGGCAAATGGAATTTTTTGTCCAAAGTTTTGATCCCCAACGTAAAGCTAGTGCTGTATCGATGTGTAATCAACTTGCTACACTCAAAGGTGGTTTGGTCGAATAATTCGATTGCATCCATGCTATTAAGTTAGTTTAATCTTGGCAAATTATAATCCTTTATAATTTCGTTAGCCACCACACCCCCAGAAATAAGTGAAGGAGGTACTCCTGGACCTGGAACAGTGAGCTGACCAGTATAATACAGGTTTTTCACCTTTTTGTTTTTCAAACTAGGTTTGAGAATGGCAGTTTGCATCAGGGTATTAGCCAAACCATAGGCATTTCCTTTGAAAGCATGGTAATCACTTTTGAAATCACTATGCGCATAAGATCTTTTGAAAATGACATGGGATCGGATTTCCTGCCCGGTTATTTTCTCTAGCCTGTCCATGATGATGTGGTAGTATTTCTCTCTCATTTCTTCAGAATCTTCCAAATCTGGAGCTAAAGGAACGAGAAGGAATACATTTTCCATTCCTTCCGGCGCCACCGTCGGATCAGTCAATGAAGGTACAGAGGCATAGAAGAGAGGTTTTTCCGGCCATCTTGGATTTCTATAAATGGCGTCTGCATGTGGACCAAGAGGTTCATCAAAGAACAAATTATGGTGCCTCAAATTTTTGAGTTTTTTGTCAACCCCCAGGTAAAACAAAAGGCTGGAAGGAGCCATAACTCGTGAATCCCAGTATTCATCAGAATAATTACTGTATTTAGGATTCAGCAAATGTTTATCTACATGATGATAATCTGCCCCCGTAACAACAATATCTGCTGAGATTCTCTCACCTGATACAAGGCGGATTGTCTTCGCTTGTCCGTTTTCTACCTCAATTTCTTCCACTTCAGCCGAATACTGAATTTTCACCCCTTTTTCTTCTGCCAGTTGAACCATTCCTTTGATGATTTCATGCATTCCGTTCATTGGGTACCAAGTACCCAAGGCGATATCTGCATAATTCATCAGGCTGTAAAGAGCAGGGATATTTTCAGCAGTTTCTCCCAGAAAAAGAACAGGAAATTCCATCAGACGGACGATTTTTTCGTCCGAGAAATATTTCTTGACGTGTTTGGACATGGATTGGAAAATATCCATGCGTACCATATCCACCAATAATCCTGGGGAAGTAAACTCAAAAATAGAGCGGCTAGGCTTCTTTACTAAATCATGAATGCCGACTTCGTATTTATATTTTGCCTGTGCTAAAAATTCATCAAGGTTTTTCCCGGCACCAGGCTCTATTTCATCCAGCATTGCTTTGAAAGCATTCAAATCGGCCGGAATATCCAATTTTTCCTTTTCCCCATAGATAACCGCATAGGAAGGATCCAATCGGATTAAATCGTAATAATCACTTGGTTTTTTGCCGAAATGGGCAAAATACTCCTCAAAAACATCAGGCATCCAATACCAGCTTGGACCCATATCAAAAATGAAACCCTGATGTTCGAACTTTCTCGCTCTTCCACCAGGGGAATCATTTTTCTCTAAAAGGGTGACTGAACAACTAGTATCTTGAGCCAAATGGGTGGCTGCGGACAATCCGGCAAAACCGGATCCGATTACAACCACATTCTTTTTGGACATGGAATTAATTTTTATGTTGATAGACCATCAAGGCTTCTTTGAGAAGCTTTCTAGCAATATGAATTCTATTTTTCACAGTTCCAATCGGGATTTGTAGTCTATCTGCAATTTCGTGGTATTTGAATCCTCGGTAATGCATCATAAAAGGTGTTTTATAGGCATCATCCAATTTTTCGATAGCCTCATGAGCATCGTCCATGGTGAAGTTTTCAAATACACCATTTTCAATCTGCACTGAGCTAGAGTTGATATAATGTAGATTATCAGTAGTATCTACGAAAGTTCCTCTTCTCACCATTCTTTGGTAGTTGGTGATAAAAGTATTTTTCATGATAGTATAGAGCCAAGCTTTTAGGTTGGTTCCTTCTGTGAATTTGTCTTTGTTGGTAAAAGCTTTAACCATTGTGTCCTGAATCAGGTCATTTGCATCGTCGATGTCACGAGTGAGCTTCAATGCAAAAGGCTTCAGGGAGCTGGAGAGCTTATTAAGCGAATAGCTGAATTCTAGAGTTGTCATGGTAGCCCTGATTTTTGTTTAATCAAAATTAGGAAAGATTAAACAAACTCAAAGAGTTTTGTTGAATTTTTTTTTCCTTTTCTTAAACAAAAATTATCAAAGGTCAAAAAAGCCCCTTTTTCAACTCCAATAAATGGAAGAGTGGAAAAAGGGGCTTAGCCAATAAGGCTGGAACAACTAAGTATTGGGAATTCTATTTTTCCTGAGGAACCGATTCGATTTCCTCCAAGAGGCCATGAATGTCTCGGATGTAGTTCAGCTGCTGAACATTAGAGGCAAAAGAAAATTCTTGGCTCAGCACCTGGTGACCAGTTACCAAGATTTTTGAATAGGAAAAACGATCTGCAATGGAATTGACATAAGATTCTACCTCCTCCAAAATAGGAGCTGTGGTAAGAACAGTCAAAATGTAGTCAGGCTTGTGCACCTGACATACGTAATTCAAATCTTCAGTAGGGGTGCTTTGTCCCAAGTAGAGAACCTTGTGACCTTTGGACTTGATCAGATAATAGGCAAACAGAAGAGAAATTTCGTGCAATTCTCCATCTGGAAGGTATAGCAAAAACTTCTTCCCGGTCGATTTTGTCGTTTGGCTATCAATTGCAACGATCATTTTTTGTCTGACCAAATTGGAAATGAAATGCTCTTGGCCTGGATTGATCGCGCCAGTTTGCCACAAAACGCCAATCTTTCCCATGAATGGATAAATAATATTGAGCATCGTTTGCTCAAAGCCAAGTTTTTTGATGTTGGAATTGAGAATTTTTTCAAATCTCTCCTCGTCCATTTCGATCATGCTCAAGGTAAGTGCATGAATCTGATCATTGTAGGCAAAAGATCTTTCAGACAGCTTCATCACTTCCTCACGAAGTGTGACATCATCCATGGAAGCTATCTTACTTATTTTATATCCATTGTCATTCAACAATGCGACATTGAGAATCAGCCTTAAGTCACTGTCATCGTAGTAGCGGATGTTGGTATCTGTCCTTTTAGGAGACAGCAGATTATACCGCTGTTCCCATATCCTAAGGGTATGGGCCTTGATTCCTGACAGTTGCTCTAAATCTTTAATCGAGTAGTTGCTCACTTTTCTCCGTCTTTAAAATATCTCCTTGGTACTACAAACAAGCCGAAGGATACAGCATCGTCCTTCTGATTGGTTTTATGATGTGCCTGATGGGCTTTAAATATTCCTTTTAAGAAAAAGCTTTTCGGCCTGTCAAACCATTTTAATCTTCTATGCACCAAAACATCATGAAGAAAAAAGTACAACATGCCGTAAATGCTAATCCCTGTTCCTATCCAAAACCTGTAATCTAATCCTTCTATTCCCAGAAATAATAAGGTTACTGCGATTCCACCAAATAGAACTGAAAAAAGGTCGTTCAGTTCAAAAAAGGATTTGGAAGGCTGGTGATGGGTTTTGTGGATCATCCACAGCGGGCCGTGCATGAGGTATTTATGAATAAACCAACCGGAAAATTCCATAAGTGCAAAACCGAGAATTGTAAATCCAATTGCCTTTACCATTGTTCCAATAAGCAGAATAGGTGAATTGAAGTGATAAGTGTTTTTAAGACTATTTTGTTATCAAAATTGGAATATTTCTATCAAAAGCCTTGCTAGATATCCAAGGTAAAGTTGAGCAAGGTGAAGAAAATGATCCAAGTAATCAATAAAAACAAAGCTATGGGGTTGGACTTTTCAAAGTTGGCTTTTCTCCAGATCAAATGAATTAAGAAAGCTACTCCAAACCAACTGATGTAATTACTCCATGGGATTTCGTCCCATTTCCAAGCCCAGAAATCAAGATAAACAGCCACGGGCTCTAAAATATAGTCCAGGGCAGTCATGGCTGAAGCACCCAAGAAAGCCGCATACCAATCGTTCGGAACTTTATGAAAAACTGATCCGGTCAAATAGCTAAGGATAAACCAATTGACCCCAATTACAATTGGGACTTCCCAGAGTTTTGGTCCTAAAACAGGTCCGTAGACATAATCACCATAAAGGTATCCGGTATGAATTCCAATTAACTCGCTTCCGAATCCGAGCCAAAAGGCCGCTGCAGCAAAAATTGGAAATGCATCATTCCATCCTTTATGAAAAAACAAAATAAGAAATAGAGAAAGTAAAAGTTGAGCGGGTGTGAGATCCTGGAAAAGGGGTCTAAATTCTTCGAAACTCAGTCCAAACAAGCCCACCAAATGAATAGCAACGATAATTATTTTGCCGATTAAAGCCCTCGAAAATTTAGGTTCTCCATTGCTAGGAACTACTTTATGCATATTTAAAGGAATAGAAGGAGATTCATTTAGGGATTTCTAACTTTGTCTCACTTAGTATTGTTGGCAAAAAAAGTAAATAAAACCCAATTCACTTCCCATGATTCTATATAATATTACCATAAACGTTACTCCTGATATTGAGGAGGATTTTATTTCCTGGATGAAAAGCATCCATATTCCTGAAGTTTTGGAGACTGGAATATTCCATGACCATAAATTTTTTAGACTCCTTCATGATTCAGAAGATGGGTCTACCAATTATTGTATTCAATACTTTACTGAGAGTATCGAAAAAATGATGGAATATGAGAAAAGACATGCAGTACTGCTAAGGTCAAAAACTCAAGAAAGGTATAAGGATAAAGCAGTAGCTTTTCGGACACTTTTAGAGACCATTTGATATGTCTAAAATTGTCAAATTACTAATCAGCCTGGCACTTCCTCAACTTGCTGGAGGATTAGGAGCAATTTTTACCATTACTTCAGTTCAATCTTGGTATTTAACCATCAATCGTCCGAGCTGGAATCCTCCTAATTGGCTTTTCGGACCCGTTTGGACTCTCCTTTATATTTTAATGGGGATTGCCTGCTATTTGATTTGGAAAAGTGAGCATCCTCAGAAAAAGCAGTTGTTGACACTTTATTTTATCCAGTTAGTTTTAAATGCACTTTGGTCTCCAGCTTTTTTTGGAATGGAGAGTCCAATTTTGGGATTGGTAGTCATCATTCCCCTTTGGGTGATGATTTTACTTTGCATTTTCCAATTCAGGAAAGTCAATAAATGGGCGTCAATCCTGATGGTTCCCTACCTATTCTGGGTCTCTTTTGCCACGGCATTGAATTTTGCCATTTGGTATTTGAACTAAAAAAAGCCAGCCCAATTTCTTGAGCTGGCTTTTCTTTTATTGAATCAAGATTATTCTTTTACAGAAGTTGTCACCTTTGGTGCTGGCTTGGTCCAGGGGCTTACATCCAATTTTCTTGGATTAGGAAGGACTTCATCCAAGGTATTTCCATCATACACTCTACCATCTTTTACCACATGGGTGATAGTATTTGTATTTCTGATGTTTTCCAATGGGTTTTTATCCATGATTACCAAATCAGCCAACTTCCCAGGTTCAATGCTTCCAAGTTCTTTATCCAAACCAAGGGCTTCAGCTCCAAGAATGGTAGCCACTTTTAGGGCATCTAAATTTTCCATGCCACCACTTGCCACAGACCAAAGTTCCCAATGGTAACCAAGACCCTGAAGCTGTCCGTGAGAACCCACTCCTGCCAATCCACCTTGCTTCACAACGGCATTTACTCCCTGTGCATGCTTTTGGAAGACATGATCTTCAGGAGCAAACCATCCACCCAATCCTCCAACTCTTCTTCTGGCCTTTGAATTCATTTCTTCGTAAGGGGTGAATCGGTTCAATTTTGGATCGTGCAATGGGCTTTCGGTAGTGTAATAAAAGTTTTCAGCCCAAGGACCGCCATAAGCCACCAATAGGGTAGGCGTATAAGCCATTTTACTTTGTGCAACTGTTTTGGTCACGTCACTGTACAATGGGAAGATCGGAATAGAATGCTCATGTCCTGGATATCCGTCAAATAGTTGGGTCATATTAAGTTTGAAATCCAAACCACCTTCTGTAGTAGGCATCAATTGCTGCTCTTTGGCAGCCATGATTACCCATTGACGATGCTGACGGTTGCCCACCAAATACATCTTGATGTATTGGGTATTGAAATACTTGCTGTATTGCTTCAGTACATTTTTGGTCTGTTCGAGAGATTTCAGATTATACATCCAATAGCCCACACCAGGTCCTGTAGAATAGACCCGAGGTCCAGGGACCATTCCCGCTTCAACCATGTCTCCATAAGTCAACACATCTGTCGTTGCTGTCTGTGGATCTCTGGTAGTGGTAACTCCATAAGCTAGGTTTGCCGCATAGATCCAGACAGAGTTTTTGTGCAATCCCCAGGTTGGCCACATGTGCGCATGGGTATCAATGAATCCAGGAGTAATCGTTTTACCAGAGGCATCAATGACTTTTGCTGATCCCGCATCCAGAGTTCCGGTTTTTCCTACGGCTTTGATTCGGTTATTCTCAATCAGAATGTCTCCATTCTCTATTACTTCAGCCCCTTTCATGGTTACGATTCTGGCATTCTTCAAAAGAATACTTCCTTTAGGCGTATCCTTGGCAAAGAATACTTTCACCTGGTGTTCAGCAGGCTTGTAGGTTTCTTTTTCTTTGAGCTGTGCTTTATAAGTACTATCCGCTTTGAATTTTTCCTTATCGGTTTTGAAAAGAGAATCAATTCGTTTCTTATCCGCTTTAGCAAGGGAGTCCGCTAGCTTAACTGCATCTTCGCCTCTTGCCTTCAAAGCAGCAACACTATCTGCATCCGCCAAGGTTTTGCTCTTTTTAGCGGTTTTTACGGAGTCTTCAATAAATTCCGCTCTTTCTATGTCATATACCCAATGTCCATTTCCCAAAGACCAATGAACTTTTTTCCCATTAGCTTCCCAAGCTGGCCACTCTCCACCAATTTCAGTAAGTTGTCTGGAAGGGAAAGCGCTGGAATTAGGATCAGCCACATTGATGCTTGGTGTTTTCCCGGCTGTTGGAATTGTGATTACATAAACGTTATTATTGACTTGTGCCAAAGCCTTATTTCCTTCAGGAGCCATAAGAATTGTGCTGGCACTCGCTGGTCGCATTTGAGGTTCACGTGCATTGGATCCCTCAGGAAGCATGCAATAGTTTACCGCATCTGCATTTGAAATCGGCTTGCCCATAACATACCGAACATCAGAACCGCTATGTTCGTGATCATCGTGCGGATCTGCAGCGGAACCAAATGGAGTAATTCCGGAGATTTTGGCCAATTCCTTAGGATCAGTTCCATCCCATTTTACACTCATCAAAGTTCCACCAGGACTATTGAGGTAAATTCTGGCAGTATCTTTAGTGAAATGCGCATTTCCATAATTTCCGGCCTTAAGGATTTTTCTTGCAGGACCTCCATTTGCAGGAATCCAAATCAATTCCGCCTCTGAGCCATCCACACCCGGTCCTTCCGATTCAAACATTACTCGATTTGGCCCTTTGAAGACTACAATTCTATTATTTGGTCCCCAAACTGGTCCCGAATACAAAGCGGATTCAGAAGATATTTTGGTAATCGCGCCATTTCCTGAAAGGTTAGCTTTGAAAATGCTACCTCCATTTTTCTCTTCCCAAGTCACAAATACCAACTGGGTTCCGTCTGGACTCCAGGAAGGCATGGCTTCAGTAAACTCGTTTTTGGTCACTCTTCTTGGATTTCCATTTGGATAATCCATCACATAAAGTCTATTCAAAGCTGTGAAAGCCAATTTTTTTCCATCAGGAGAAGGAACTGCATCTCTGATTTGAGTGGCGGCTTTGTGGGTAGTATCCTTGATTTCGTAATTGAAGTACAAGCGTGGTCCCATTGCCAATTTGACATCTGCTTCAAATGGGATTTCAGTAGCAGCACTGCCGTCTACAGGCAATTTCCAAAGTTTACCACCATAGGATGCAATGACAAACTTGCTGTCAGGAGTAAATGCCATGGCAGGTAAAACTCCCTGAGGAGCGATGGATTCCTGCTCATCTCGCTGAACTGGATAGGCTAGCCATTTTTCATCTCCAGTTTTTAGATTTCTGATTACCAAACCAGTCTTATCTTCCCATCTGGAGCCATAAACCATCCAGTTGCCATCTTTACTTAAAGTTGGAGTAAAGGCCGAACCGTATCTTGATGTTATGCTCGTGATTTCTCCTTTATCAAAATCATAGGTTCCGATTTGGTACTGAGGAAGCATGGCGTTGTAATTCCAAGAACCAGTTCTCCAAGAAAAATATACCTGCTTGCCATCCGGACTGACAAATGGGTCAATAGTTTTCATGGTAGCAGGGTTTTCATTAAGCTGAATACCTCCGCCGCCATCTTTGTGATACATCCAAAGTTTAGTGATTCTTCTTCCTTTTGCTACCACGATATAATCTCCATCCGGCGTCCAATGAGCTCCGGGGACGTCCCCGTTTTTGTCTTTGGTAATTTGAACAGTGTCTTTTTTGACCAGATCTATGTACCAAAGATTGTCATTCCCAGCTCTGTCTGAGGTGAAGAGGATTTTTTCCCCATCAGGAGAAAATCTAGGATGGGTTTCATAAGCTATCCCTGTAGTGATTGGAGTAGCTTTTCCCCCTTCCATAGGAATCGTATAAATATCACCCATCAAATCAAAGGCGATGGTTTTTCCATCTGGACTAACGTCCACACTCATCCAGGTTCCCTCAGAAGTTGTGAATTTCACCTCCCTCTCAGGCTTCAATGGAAGATCTTTGAATTTTGGATAGTCTAGGGAGTCTTTTTTGACGCTGTCCTGAATGTGGATTTCCTTATTGGTTTCGAGAGGCAAAAAGGAAGATTTTGGCACTAAGGCAGCCATACTTACTGAAGCTCCCAAGGCTACCAGTAAGGCCGGTTGGGTTAGTTTTTTCATAGGTTACTTTTTTCTGTAAAAGGGCAAAAGAATTCTGGAATCGGTGATTAGCTTTTCTAAAGGCCTGACCTTTAGTGATACTCAATTTTATTTAGGGGAATGAATCTACTATTTCGCGGCTTTATTCAAAAATAAATGAAGGTGAGTTGGTAAAATAGATCGTTATCGGACATTGAAGTTCATTCTTGGTTCCCTATTTCTACTTGAATTAAAGAGTCCAATTCTGCCATGGCGGGTAGGATGGATTCTATCCTGGATTTAGAAACGAAGGTATTGCTTTTGTTTACCTGGAGTAGTTGTAAAAAATCTGGCGAATAAATGATCTTGGGATCCACTGCAACTCTCTGGATTATCTTATTCCTATTTCTTGTGACGATGGTCCTCTGGGTTAATTTTTCAATTAATTCCTCTTCAAGGGAATTGGACTCTTCAAGCTTATCTAGGATTTTCTCAGTCCTAGGAATTAAAAACTCATAAAGATCTTCCATTTTGTTTCGAATGGAATCATTAGAAATTTTGTCTAATCCACCTGATTTGATTGATCCATAGGCTCCTGCATTGTATTGAAATAGGATTTCATACCGCATGTTTTGGAAATGTCTGCTTAGCGAATCCAGATTTTCTGATCCCGTCTCACGCATTTCCAATAGAAGGTTCACAGAATTTTCTTTTTGATCCAACCTGGAGATCAAAGAGCCTAAATACTTTTTATCCTTTTTCAGGGTATTCGAGAGCTCGTTGAGCATTTTAAGCTCATATCGCTTTTGCTTTTTGTTTTCGTTCCAATTATTGATTTGCAAGGCTATCAATATCCCAATCACGACCAAAAAAATCTCACCAATTGCATAAATCAGATATTGGGAGAATCTTCCATTCCCCAAAAAATTTCTTCTCAATTTCCTTAATAAGGATAGCATGAAGTTTAGGAAAGAATTTCAATCACCTTAACCGGTTGTGCTTTGTTTTTAAAATTCATCTCTCCCACCACCTTTACATTGAATTCAGAATCTAAAATTGAGGCACACTTTTCTAATAATAGGATTTGGGATGCATTAGCGGCATTTTGAAGTCTGGAGGCTACGTTCACTACGTCCCCAATTACTGTATAATCCAAGCGCTTGAGGGATTTTGAACCGATATTTCCGGAAACCATTTCTCCTGAATTTATACCAATTGAGACTTGAGGTTTAAAATGGGTCTTTTCGGAATATTCCGGAATAGCTTCCATTTTATCCCGAATCGCCAAACCAGTTTTTACGGCTCGCTCCAAATGTCTTGGCCCTTGGAAAACCGCCATTACCGCATCTCCGATAAACTTATCCACACTTCCTTTTTCCTCAATGATTTCCTTCACCATTAAGTCAAAATATTCATTCAAGAGCCCAACAACAGTATTCGGGTCTTCATTTTCCGAAATCTTGGTGAATCCAACCAAATCGATAAAAGCCACCGTCGCCTCAATGGTTTCATTTTCCATTAAAGCACTTTCGATTTCTTTTCCCCCCATGAAATTGAGGACTGTTTCATCCACATACATTCTGAGGATATTATTTTCCCGCATTGCCTGAAGGGTAGATTTCAGTTGGGTGATGTAACCCAAGGTCTTTTCCATCGTGATTTCCAAATCTTGGAAATCAACAGGCTTAGTGACAAAGTCAAATGCGCCAAGGTTCATTGCCTTTCGGATATTCTCCATATCCCCGTAGGCAGAAATTATGATAGTCTTTAGAAGTGGATTTTTTTCTTTGGTATTAGAAAGCAAAGTCAAACCATCCATGACCGGCATATTGATATCACTCAAGATCATATCCACATCAGGATGATCCTTGAGTAAGTCAAGGGCCTGCTGACCATTGAGTGCAAAAATCATCTCATACTCACCTGATCGGATTTTCTGCCTGTATTTTTGTCTAAAAAGGATTTCTAAATCTTCCTCGTCGTCTACCACCAGGATCTTTGCCATAAAATCAGTTTAATTTTTTGGTAAGCAGTTCTGCAATCTCATGCTTTAGAGAGTCAAAATCCACAGGTTTGGTAAAAAATCCCTTGGCTCCCGACTTGATTGCTTTGTTGTAATTTTCTTTATCCCCGTAGGCAGAAATCATACTGACTTCAATTTTAGGATATCTGGCTTTGATATTTTCCAAAAGTTCCAGTCCGCTCATGCCGGGCATATTGATGTCAGAAAAAACATAAACCACGTCCGGAGAACCAGCTTCCCCTAACTTTCTCAAAGCCTCTTCCCCAGAAAAGGCAAATTCTACCTCAAGTAATTTGCTCTTGATTTCTTTCCGGAATTTTTGAACAAAAAGGATCTCGACATCCTGCTCGTCATCTACAATCATGATTTTCATAGCATAAAAATTTAAGCTTTGGGTAATAAAATTTTGAATCTCGTGAATTCACCGACTTTCGATTCTATTTCTAAGGTGCCTCCGTGGGATTTTACGATATCATGAGTGATACTCAATCCCAATCCAGTCCCGTCAGTCCCTTTTTTGGTGGTAAAAAAAGGCATCAATAGCTTATCTCGAATTTCTTCAGGTACTCCGGGTCCATTGTCTTCGATCTCCAATAAAACTTTGTCCTTCAAGTCCTTGGTTCTGAACTCTAATTTAGCTTTATATTCTGAACTTACCGCATTTATTTTGTCGCGCATAGCATCAAAAGCGTTTTTGGTCAAATTCAGAATGACTCGGCTAAAGTCCTCAGCGTTAAGATTTATTGGTGGAATTTTCTGGTCCAAATTCAGCACAATTTCCACATTGATCGGGTTGGGATTAGCTCTCATACCGTGGAAGGCCAAGTTTGAATATTCACCAATCAGGGAGTTTAAATCGGTCTCTTTGTATTCTCCTTTTTCTCCTCTTGAGTGAAGCAGCATGGACTTCACGATTTTATCCGCACGAGTTCCATGATGCCTAATTTTCTTCATGTTGGACTTCACATCTTCCAAAAGATCCAGCATGTTTTCCATATCCAATTTTTCAGGATCTTTCTTCAGTTCACTTTCTATTTCAACCAAAAAATCCTCGCTGAGCTCGGAGAAATTGTTGATGAAGTTGAGAGGGTTTTTGATTTCATGGGCAATTCCAGCGGTCAATTGTCCAAGGGAAGCTAGCTTTTCCTGTTGGACTAGCTGATCTTGGGTTGATTTCAGATGATTCAGTGCTTCTTGAAGTTCCTCCTTTTGACTTAGAATCTCTGAAGTTCTCTCTTGAACTAGCCTCTCAAGTTCTTGTTTTCTTTCTTGTGCTAGAAAGAGTTGTCGTTCTTTTTCCTTTGAAATTAACCGTTCAATCTGAAGGGATTTCATCTCCTTTCGATGGTTAAGCCACATGGTTACCGCCCAGATAATTGCAAAAAATCCTGCGGCAGTAAGGTAGTTTTCAAACTTGTCAAAATATTGGGGCAGGAAAGTCTCCAATAAAAATCTGACCACATAGACTACGACTATGGGCAGCGGCGTAACTGCCAAATTTTTCTGTTTCTCTAATTCTGGAGAATTGATTATCAAAAAGATAATTCCTCCGACTAAAAGAAGGGACAGAAAATCAAAAAGTAATTTTGGAGGAAGTTCCGACACACCGGTTACAAACAGGGCGCCAGAGGCAATCATCCCCCATTTGAAATATCTTTTCAACTCTGGGGAAAATGATTCCCCCCCAAAGAATTTCTTTAGGTAGTAGAGAAGAAAAAATGAAATAATGTTAACCAGAATCATTTTGGGTTAGAATTTAAACCTGAATAATAACTGTTTAATAAGAATTTATTGAGAAAGAATTTGGTGAATTTCCTTTCTTAAGGCCTCAAAATCAACGGGTTTTGTAAAAAAACCGCTTGCTCCTGACTCCATCGCCTTGTTGTAGTTTTCTGAATCTCCATAAGCTGAAATCATGCTGATGGTGATCTGTGGGAATCGCTCCTTTGCCTTGGCCAGCATTTCCAGTCCACTCATACCAGGCATATTGATATCCGAAAAAACATACATGACTTTGGGAGGATTTTCACTTCCTAAAACATCAAGTGCTTCTTGGCCTGAAAAGGCAAAAACCAATTCCAATCCTTCATTTCTTATCTCTTTTCTAAATTTTTGGCGGAATAAATCCTCAATATCCCGCTCATCATCTACGAATAAAATTTTCATAGTTTAAAAGGTTTTGTGTTAAGACTTGGCAATCGAAATACTGAATTTGGTCCATTCTCCTACTTTCGTGGTGATTTCCAGTGCTCCATTATGCGCTTTAATAATGTCATGGGTAATACTCAAGCCCAGACCTGTTCCTTCTGTTCCCTTCTTAGTGGTAAAGAATGGCATCAGAAGCTTATCCATGATTTCATCTGGTACCCCCGGTCCGTTGTCCTCCACTTCTAAGAGAATGGAGTTTTCAAAGTTTTTGGTCCGGACGGTTAGTTTGGGCTTATAATCCTGACCGACTTTATCCAGTTTGTCGCGCATGGCATCAAAGGCGTTTTTGGTCAGATTCAAGATTACCCGGCTAAAGTCCTCCGAATTAAGAGGGATCTTAGGCAGTTGGTCATCGAGATCAAGAACAATATCCACATTTATTGGATTCTTATTTGCCCTCATGCCATGGAAAGACAGATTCACATATTCCCGAATAACTTCATTTAGGTCTGCTGGCTCCATAGTGCCAGTGCCCCCTCGGGAATGCATAAGCATAGACTTGACGATATTGTCTGCCCTTCCCCCATGGTGTCGGATTTTTTCCAAATTGATTCGGATATCTCCCAAAAGGTCCTGAATATTTTCCACCTCATCCGAAGGCTCCAATTTTTCGAGTTCTTCCTCAATTTCACCCAAAAACTCTAAGCTAAGACCGGAGAAATTGTTGACGAAATTCAAAGGGTTTTTGATTTCATGTGCAATTCCAGCTGTCAATTGACCCAAAGAGGCTAATTTTTCCTGCTGGATCAATTGGGCTTGGGTTGATTTTAGGTTTTCATGGGCAGCCTCCAATTTGGTATAGGCTTTTTCGATTTCCTTTGCCTGTTCCAGTTCTCGCTCACGTGCTTTTTCCTGTTCAGCTTTGATGGCTTTATTTCTCTGATATCTATAGAAGGGATAAATCAGAGACAAGAACAATAAAGTGTAAACCAGATAAGCCCACCAAGTCCTATACCAAGGAGGTAAGACGGTGAAGGAAAAACTAATGGGTTCCGTCCACTCCCCAGCATCCCCTTCGCTTGGGCCAGTAAACCTAGCCTTTACCCAAAAGGTGTAATCTCCTTCATGAATATTACCAAAGGTGGCACTAGTTTTTCTCAAAACAGGACTCCAATCCTGATCATACCCTTCCAGAAAATATTGGTATTCTACCAAAAAGGGTTTGGCCAATTCACTGGAGCCAAAATCAATATTGATATGATTATGTCGGTAGGGTAGAACCAGTCCTTCTGGGATGGGGAAAAACCCTTTGACTCCATCAAACTGAACTCCTTTAAAGCGATCATTGATTCGTTTTCGGTCCTCTTGGTTTAGGACTTTTCCCAGGGAAGAAATTTCTTCAAATTCAACTTTTTTTGGATCGGCATCTGGTATTAGTGAATTCCAAGAAATCACTTCTTCATTGAGCCTTAATTGTCTGAGAAATACCTTGGGCTTGTTTTGATTTCTTACCAATGCTCCATAGTCGAAACGAACCAAGGCGGTCTTGTTACTCCCGGTTCCAGCCCAAAGAATCCCGTTTTGATCCTGAAACATTCCATTTTGTCCGTCTGTAAGGTCTTTGACTGGATAACCGGTATCAGAATTGAAAACCTCAATGTTTTCCAGAGTATTGAAATCCTGATTTTCAGATTTAGGGCCATCAAAAAACGCTATACCGAGGTTGGTTCCCACCGCTACTTTTCCATTATCCATAGGGACAATTTGTAAGATGACCTCATCGGGTAGTCCGTCCTCCGCTGAAAAATTCCTGAATAGCTCAATTACATTGGTATTACCATCTGTGGCAAGGGATTTTACTTTTTGCGGGAGAAAACTGATCCCTCTCTCGGCAGTTCCGATCCAGAGGTTTTCGTATTGATCAAGTTTTACTTGAATAATTGAATTGTCAGCTAAGCCTTGAAGGGTGGTGATTTGCGTGAATTTTTCCCCATCAAAATAGGTGAGTCCACCGTCCACCGCTCCAATCCAAAGTCCCCCATTCTTTTCTGCCTGAATGCTCAGAATTACATATCCGGCGAGACCCTGGTCAGGTGTATAATGGGTGAAAGTTTTCCCATCAAATTTGGCCAGACCATTATCTGTACCGAGCCAAAGGTTTCCGGAAGGGTCTTCTTCAATCGCATAGATTTCATTGAAATGAAGCCCCTGTTCTTCTGTGTAGGAGGTAATGGTTTTCCCATCAAATTGACTAAGTCCTCCTCCCGTACCAAACCAAATGAACCCCTTGCTGTCTTGGATCATGGCATAGACTGCATCACCAGCCATGCCTTGGGATAGTGAATAGGTCGTAAACCCAGTTCCGTCAAATTTGCTAGCCCCTCCTCCGGAAGTTCCAAACCAGATATTTCCTTCCTTATCCTCCATGGAACTCAAGATGATATTGGCTCCAAGTCCCTGGTTGACGGTAAAGCTCGTGAAAGCACTGCCGTCAAAGCGGCTGATTCCTCCTCCGTCAGTACAAAACCAGAGCTTTCCACTCTCGTCCATCACAATATCAAAAACTCCATTGGCAGATAGACCTTGATCTCTAGTATAGCTGGTGAATTTTTTTCCATCATACCTACTGATGCCATGCTCTGTACCAAACCAAAGGTGCTTATTTCGATCTTCTTGAATCGTAAAAACAATGTTATCAGCAAGCCCGTCCTGGACGGAAAAATTTTGAAATGATTTTCCATCAAAACGGCTGATTCCATTGCCAATGGTGCCGATCCAAACAGCCCCATCCGAGGAGAATCCAAAACTTCTAACCCGGTTTCCGGACAATCCATCAGCCTCAGTAAAAGTGGTAAACGTGGAGCCATCAAATTTACTCATGCCTCCTCCGTTGGTTCCGAAATAAAGATTTCCTTGGGAATCTTTTCCGATAGCCACAACAAAGTCATCAGCCAAACCCATGGATTTGGTATAGGACTTAAATTCTTTTCCGTCAAATTTTATAGCTCCCCCGCCTCCAGTGGCCATCCAGATATTCCCTGAATTATCCTCAGTTACTCCAAATATCAAGTCATTCGGTAAGCCATCCTCCAAGGTGTATTTTGTAAAGCTAAAGCCGTCAAAACTGCTTATTCCGGAAAGTGTACCAAACCAAATCAGGCCATTACTATCTTCCCAAATACTTCTGACGGTATTGCCTGCCAACCCCTGAGAGGTGGTAAAGTTGGTAAAACCTGTGCCGTCATATCGGCTGACCCCGCCACCATTTGTTCCAAACCATAAATGGCCCCTGCGATCTAAAATGGCACAATTGACCCCGTCCAGGGCCAGGCCATCATCTGTGGTAAAGGTTTTGAATTGGGATACACCGCCTTCACCCAATAAAAATGAATTGCCCTGGGCATCTTTTATTCGGCTTCCATTTTGGTCTTCCAAAACCAAAAGTTCCTGTTTTTTTGGGGCCAAAAGATCCAAAACAACCTGATCCCCATTTGAATCAAAGTAACTTAATCTTCCCACGTTGCCCACTGGAATTGGTACTATTCTAGGGGAACGAGCATTAGCTAGTTCTACAGAAAAAGGCTTTAAGGAATCTGGAAGATCAGATAAATAAGTAACCTTGGAAGCTTCAAGAAAGGCCCCAGAGCTGCTTTCAGGGGCTTTTTCTCCCTGTTGACATGAAAAAATAACTAAAGAAATCCCGAAATATCGGAGAAGTTGTTTCATGGAATGGCTTCAAACAATTGCTTTGAAAAAACACCACCTAGTTGGGCCCTTTCACAATTTTTTAAAAAGATAGCCATTTTATATAGGATAAAAAATGCTTTTGATATTCAACATTTTTGAAAAAAGTAAGCCGGTTACTTTGCATTTGTAACCGGCTCAATAGAATTAAATTGGTTTCTAGGGGTCTTATTGGCCTACCAAAAAGATGGCGTTGCTTAAAACAAGCTTTCCAGATTCCCAGAATCCTCTGAAAATTGGATTGTCCACGAAATAAACCAGCTGCCCTCTTCCCTGACTTTCAGCGCCGATGGCTAAGGATTGACCCATTTTGGATTTGATTTTGTAGCCAATGTACCCAGTTCTATAGGCATCATTGGATTCGATAATTCCTGCATTTACTCCATCTGTGAGAAAGGCAAATCGATTAGAGTTATTTTTTAGGGTATAGAATTTTCCCCCAGTTCCATAGCCTAGAGGATGGGTTGGATCCATTTTGACTTCATAGATAGCGCCTTCTACTCCTGAAGAAATGTTTATCCGCTCACCTTCAGTATAGGGTTCCAACCGTTCTTTTTTAGCCAATTCCTGAGAAGCTTTTTCTGCAGCTTTTTTCTCCTCCTCTGTATCGAAGGTCTTTAAACCGAATCCTTCCTTGTTGGCAAAAAAGTTCAAAGCCCCATCCATGGCAATCAGTTTTCCACCTGCTTTTACCCAATCCATAAGTTTGGACTGTCCATTTGCATTTAGGCCTGATCCAAAAGTGGAAGGAAGAAGAATTACATCGTATCTGCTTAGGTCATAATTTCCAATCGAACCAGCCTCCAAAGTGCTCAAAGGATAGTTGAGCTCCTTTTCGAAGAAATGCCAAATTTCTCCAAAACTCAAAGAAGAGGTACCTGTACCTCCAATCAATCCAACTCTTGGAGCTTTGATTGTGCGGATATTTGGAGAACCAAAATCCTTCCCTTTGTCCATGTAACCGGTCTGGGTGGTTGCCAAAGTAACACCAAACTTATTAGCGGTTTCGGTTACCTTTTTATCAAAATCACCCACATACTCATTCCCTCCTTTGGTAATGATCAATGATCCGGCGGGAAAGCTTTTTCCCTCGACTTCAAATGGAAATTCAGCATATTTTACTCGGATCTTTTGGTTGAGAAGAGAGGCCAAAAATGCAGCATCTCTTGTTCCCTGCCAATTGACCAAATAAGCCACAGGAGTTGTTCCTGCTACATTTGGAGTGAAAGTTGGTTTTTCGTAAGAGGAAGATGGGTCAAGTCGGGTTTCTAAAGCATAAGCTTGAAGTCCATAGGCATAAGGCATTGACCAGCTGGTTATGTCATAGGTGATTGAGTCATTCAATACAGGATTAGGCTCGAAAAGCACTTGAGCCAAAACAGATTTTGGCTGGTAGGCGCTGACCACAATGTCTTTATCCGAAGTAGTAAAGGCTACTCCAGATTTTCCGCTCTGATATTCATATCCTTTCAGGCCTGATTTTGCTCCGGCTTTTCCATATCGGATTCCATTTTTGTCCAAAAGTTCAAGGAGCTTTGCTACTTGAGCGGGATTGCTTTCTCCTTTGATTACAAAGCTTTTGTATTTGCCTTTGGGATTAGAGGTGTTGGTCTGGTAGTATTTGCTGTATTCTTCTAAAAGTTTTTTGGCATTTTGGCTGGTAACTTCCGCCGCTGACATGGCCGCAGTGTAATGACCCTGTATTCGGTAGCTTAGGGTTACTGTATCGCCAACTGCATTGAATCCGCCACGACCAGCTTGGCCTCCCCCACCTTGTTCGATAGTCATACCAATTGCACCATTATACATTGGATAGGTATCACCATAAGAAGGATAAAGCAAATCGAAACGCTCTTTAGTGAAGTAGAATCGACCCATTTGATCGAAATACTTGGCTGTATTTCTTCCAAAAATATCCTGGAACTCATGCTGCCAAGGAGAAAGTTGCTCATGCAAAGGCTCTGCAGCTGGTGCCATATAAAATGGTTGGTTGATTCCCTGCTCATGGAAATCCAAGTGAAGTTGAGGCATCCACTGTTGATACATTTTCAGACGTTGCTGAGATTCCACCTGTACTTGCCAAGCCCAATCCCGATTGAGGTCAAAAAGATAATGGTTCGCTCTTCCACCTGGCCATGGTTCATTGTGTTCCATAGACTGAAGGTCCGGCTGGAGCGTGGTATTCATTTTCTGATTGTACCACATGGCATATCGATCCCGACCGTCAGGGTTGATACAAGGGTCGATGATGATCACTTGGTTTTTCAGCCATTCCTGAGATTTAGCATTGGCTGGATTGCCTAGTGTATAAAAAGTAGAAATCGCAGCTTCCATACCCACAGATTCATTGCCATGGACATTGAAAGACATCCAGTTGATTGGGATTTCAGTACTTGGATTGCCTTCCATCAGACCTGCTCTCTTGAGATTATCGGTTCGGATTTGCTCCAACTTGGCCATATTTTCCGGGCTGGACAGAATGGCCATGATCAAAGGTCTTTTTTCGTTGGTCTCTCCGTATTGGATGAGTTTGATATTCGGATTTTGGGAAGCTACATATTCAAAGTAGTCCACCATCCGATGGTGAGGAGTAAATCGGTCCCCGGGTTTATAGCCCAAAAACTGTTCTGGAGTTTGGAGCTGCGCCAAAGAAGCAAAGACAGATACTATAGAAAAGGCAATCGAAAGTAAAATCTTTTTCATAGGGTAAGATTGGTTTCGGCGGGAAGTTAATTGGTTTTGTTTTTTTGACTGATACCGAACAGGGAAAAGTTATTACAATCGCTAGTGAATAAAAAAAGGCATCCTTTTGGGATGCCTTGATGTTGTTCCGAATTGAAGCTATTCCACTGCTTTCACTCTCACCACCATACTTCCTTTAGTAGCCTTGGAATAAGGACAAACTTGGTGCGCCGCTTCGACTAATTTTTGTGCTTCTTCAAGAGATTCGGCATGTGGGATTTTTACCTCGATATCAACTTCAAGTCCGTAGCTATCTGGACCATAGTGTCCAAGATGAACAAGTGCTTTGATTTCTGAATCTCTCAAGCTGGTTTTTTTGGCAACTGCTCCCAAAGCTCCTCCAAAACATGAAGCATAGGCTGCTGCAAAAAGCTGCTCAGGATTGGTCTTTTCACCATCTCCTCCAATTTCTTTGGGCATAGAGACTTCAATGTCTATTTTTCCATCGTCAGTTCTGACATGGCCTTTTCTTCCTCCTGTGTTAAAAGCTACAGCAGTGTAGTCTACAATTAACTTTTCCATTTACTCTTTTAGTGTTTTTAGGTTTTTCAAAAGATCATCCACCAAGGGCAATAGTGCTACGTTTTTCTTTTCCCAAAGCGGATTCAATTCCTCTTCCAACTTCAATAGTGCGTCCTTTGTTCGGGATTGAAGTGATTTTCCGGGATAGGTCAGGTGGACTTCCACTGTACGTTCGTCTGTTTCACCTCGTTTTCTCTTGACAAGATTTTGAGATTCAAGCTTTTTAAGCAAAGGGGTCAGTGTTCCAGAATCTAGCTCAAGCTTATGGCCTAATTGGTGAACTAAAAGCCCATCTTCTTCCCAAAGGATAGATAAGACCAAAAATTGTGGATAAGTCAGACCAAATTCATTCAAACTGGATTGAATTTGCTGTATTAGAAGCCTTGAGGTACTATAAAGGCCTTGGGAAAACTGGATAAATGAAAATTCTGAATTTGCCATAAAAAGAAAATAGGATTGAATACAATCTAATGGTTTTAAATCCTAATTTAAAAGTAAATCAGTTCAAATTAATAATATCTTCCGATCATGGGATGATCTACAATCGCTTTTTTCAATGCTAAAGGCTCTATAGTTCCCGGGACTTTGTAGGCAATTTTTCCTCCTGGTTCTATCAAAAGTGTGATCGGTAAACTTCCATCCCAATCCTCGCCCACTACCTTTATTACTTCATATTTATCATTCGTATCCATGAGGTAATTTGGCACAGCAGAGGCTTTGCTTTTTAAGTACTTTAAAGCTTTGTCGAAGGAGTCTGGATTGTCCATGCTGACTGATACGAATCTAAAATCTCTAGCTCCATACATTCGTTGCATGGTGATGAATTCCGGATATTCTATGATGCATGGGCCACACCAAGTTGCCCAAAAGTTGACTAGAAGTAATTGATCCGAATTGTTTTTTAACAAATCAGCCAATCCTGAAGGGGAGAGTTTTTCGAGGGTAACTTCCTTTTTAGCCCACTCCTCATTCATCTTGATAGTGTACTCATTTTTCCAAGCCCATTTGATTGAGCATCCAAAGGCAGGAGTTTGGGCCTGCTCATCGGGAATTTTTTCTCCTTTAAGTGTGGCCTCGATCGCCATCCTTACATCCTCTGCATTGGCAGTTCCGGGTTTTTCTGAGGAATCGATTCTTCCTGAATAAGTCAGTTTTCGCTCTTTGTCAAAGACAAAAACATGAGGGGTGGCTGTTGGGCCATAGGCTGTGGAAAATTCATGCGTATCTCCATCATAGAGATAAGGGAAATTATATCCTTTGTCCGAAGCTCTCAATTTCATGTCTTCATAAAAGTCACTAAGATCCGTGTAGCCCAATTCCTCCGGTAAAATGGCAATCGGACTGTTTGGAGAAATGGCAATGAAGGCAACTGATTTTCCTTTGTAATCATTAACCAAATTGATGAAACGATCCTCATAGGCTTGAGCTGTTGGACAATGGTTGCAAGTGAAATTTACGACCAAGACTTCATTTTCGGCGTAATCTTCCAATTCGTGAAATTGACCATTGATATCTGGTAAATTGAAGGGAGGTGCAGGGTCTCCAATAGCCAATTTGGCAATAGGTTTTTCCGAAACTACCTGAGGATTTGGCACAAAGCCTTCTACCTCATTGGTTTTTATCCCTTCAGAACTTTCTTCACTTTTTCCGCAGGAAATTACCAGTCCAATTGTGGATAAGTAAAGAATTCCCAACACTATTTTCTTCATTTTCTCCTTCATTTCTTTGTGGATAAGTTCTAACTCAACCCAATTTATGTCCTCTTTGGTAGATATAATGCAGTTTAGAATTAGCCTCCCAGTCATTGTGGAAAACTTGAGCAATCGGATCCCAATGAAGGGTTCTTCCCAATTCATTGGTAATATTTCCGATTGTACAAGCTGAACAGGTACTATGCCCAATTTCTACAGGAACTATGGGGTCTTTTCTTTTTCTAATGCAGTCAATGAAGTCTACATGATGTGCCCCAAAAGTGAAATTTTCAGGTTCTTTACCTAGTCCAAGCTCTGGAATAGAGGTGTCGTAATTTCCACGGGAAACCTTAATCCAGCCTTTCTCTCCGATGAATTTTACGGCCTGTCTGCCTTCATCAAACTTAGTTATCCACATTTCTATTCCGTTGGCATAACGGTACTTCAGAGGCTGGTCTCCCGAAGGTGGAATCACTTTTACTGGTCCATTTCTATCCATGCTCAAACCCCATTGAGCCACATCAATCATATGAGCTCCCCAGTCTGTCATCAAACCTCCTCCAGTTTCTTTGTACCATCTCCAGCCTGCCCATGCTTTTTCATTTTGTTCGGGATTTAAAGAAATGCCTGGAGCTAGTTCCTCATTGTAATCCAGGCTTGGAATCGGGCCTAACCATTTTTCCCAATTTAAACCTGAAGGGATAGCCTGGGCGGGTTGATCATAGGGTTTAGGAAATGGATTGTCTCCAACGTGAACCAACACCTGTGAAATCTTTCCCAATTTCCCTCTTTGTGCATGCATCGCAGCAGTTTGAAAATTCACAGCTGCCCTTTGCATAGATCCAACTGCCAAAACAACTCCGTTAGAGCGAACAGCTTTCACCAATTCCTGTCCCTCTTTGATAGTAAAAGTTAAAGGCTTTTCGAGGTAAATATCCTTTTTGGCTTTGCATGCATCAATTGCCATCAAGGCATGCCAGTGATCAGGAGAGGCGATCACAACTGCATCCACTTCAGAATTCTCCAATAATTCTCTGTAATCCTCGTATAGTTTTGGAGCGATATAGGTTTTGCCTGCTTCAGATATATTTTTCTGCACTCTCAGGGCAAATCGCTCTCTTTTTATTGCATAGACATCTGATCCTGCGACGACCTCCACTCCTGGGATTCGCATGAAATTGTTCAATAAACCCATGGATTGTCTTCCCAATCCTATAAAACCTAGGCGTACCCTTTCATGGGCTGTTTGAAAAAGTGGAGTGGCTGCTCCAAATGATAGTCCTGGAATCAATGCGGCCCCAGCAGTGGTCAAAAGGCCTGCACTAAGAAATTTTCTACGAGAAAAGGATGAGTTATTCATAAGTAGGGTTTTGTGCTGTTAATTGAATGGGAAATAAATTACTGTTTTTCTGGATCTAAGGAAAATTACATCCTGCTATTTTGATAAGTATCCTGTACTCTGATTTAAATGGAAATAAGCTGACTTTATTCATGTCTTTGAAAGGAACTCTTTTCGGGGATATTTCCTTTCTTGCCATAGAATTTATCTATCATTATGACCATTCAACAACTGGAGTACTTGATAGCGGTGGATAAACACCGACATTTTGGACATGCGGCAGAATCCTGTTTTGTGACTCAGCCCACTTTGAGTGCGCAATTGAGCAAATTGGAGAAGGAACTTGGAGTCATTCTTTTTGACAGGAGCAAAATGCCTGTGATTCCAACTGAGATTGGAGTTCAAATCATCACTCAAGCCAAAAAAGTTGTTTCTGAAAGCAAGGGGATTTATGAGTTAGTCGCCCAACTCAAAGGAGATATTTCGGGTACAATTAAATTGGGAATCATTCCTACCCTAGCTCCCTATCTGCTTCATTTATTTATCCGGAGATTTTTAGAAAAATATCCCAATGTCAAGTTGGAGGTTCAGGAAATGGTCACTGAAGAGGTGGTCAAAAGACTTAAGAATGATGAGTTGGATCTGGGGATAATCGTAACTCCGCTGGACGAACCCGGGATAGTAGAGAAGCCCATGTTTTATGAGAATTTTTACGCTTACTTTTCAAAAGGCCATGAATTGCTTAGAGAAAAGGAGATCAGGCCGGATCAGATTAAATCAGATGAGCTCTGGATCCTTCAGCAAGGACACTGCTTCCGAGACCAAGTGGTGAGCTATTGTGATCAGACCATGGCTGGTCATAAGAATTTCCATTACGAAAGTGGTTCTTTGGAAGGCTTGAAAAATATGGTCAATCGATACAAAGGAGTTACCCTGCTTCCGGAATTGGCGACCAAGGAACTTTCGGAGGAAGAAAAATCAAGATTGCGACCATTCCAAGGTAAACCTCCAGTTCGGGAAGTCAGCATTATCCTCAACAGAAGCTTTTTGAAGCAAAAATTGGTGGAGTTACTCTACAAAGAGATCACTGATTCCATTCCTCAGGAAATGACTTCCAAAGCGCATGGGAAGATTGTACGGTTTAAATAAATCCGGTTCTTCTAATTTCTGAGGGGTTTTTGTTATTTCTTCTTTAGAATGTACCGATCGGCCAAGTCTCCGCTTATTCGGTTTCCATCTCGGTCTAGGTGCCAAATTTGGTTCTCGCCCACTTTGTACTTTCCCGGATAATTGCCAATTAAGCCTTCCAAACTGACCATTGAGCCTGTTTTATCCCAGCTGAAGTTGCCGGTAAAGATTTCCTCCCGGGCATCATTGAGGCCCAGATAATGTGTCTTAAGATCAAAAGTTCCGTCAGAATTCAATGTAACCCAAGTTTCGATTCCTTCACAGCTCGCACAAGGCAGAACCCCAAAATAGGTTCCGTTCCAGTCTAAAGAAGTTTGGGAGTTATCACCAGAATAAGTAGCACCTGATTTCGAATCAGTGGAATCCGCTGCCGGTTTTTCTAAAACCTTTTCTTCTTCCACTTCGACTAATTCGGTTTTATTCGAAGGAGCTGAACAAGAAAAGACTAACAAAAAGAAAAGGCTAAGAAAGGAAAAAGGCTGAAATCTCATGAATTCTAAAATTGTATTGTCTTCAAATTTAATAACCTAAGCTTAGACACCAAATTGAGTCAAATGGTGATCCAGATGCTTATAAAACTGATTGTTCCATTCTTTGGAAGTCATTTTCCCAAAGGAAAGGGATTCTTTTCCCTCAAAATGATCTCTTCCGAGATTCAAGGTGTGTTCCAAATACTTGATCAATCGGTCTTTTTCCTCTTCAAAATTTTTGCGATCCGGGATAATAAAAGCAGGAGCAGTTCTTAGATTTTTAGCATAGGGCTTTTCATTGACTACGCCATCTTTTACAAATAGCTTCAGCAAAAGCCTCATAAACCCATTTGGTTTGGGATGCTTGTTGGTAAAGGCCATTTCATAGGCTACAGAGCAATGGGCGAGCATTTGGTCAACACTCATTTTGCCCCAGAGGGCAGGAGACTCAGGCTTAAGTTGGTTGATTCGGTCGATCAACTCCTGAGTTACTTTAGGATCAAAGATATCTTTCATAGCGCTTGGGTTAGGGTTGACTTAAAGTTACAATGAAATCATTTGAAAAAAATATTTAAAATAAAATAGTTTATAATGTAAACCTGTTTATATTTGTCCCGTTACAGATCTTAAAAAACTCTAGAAATGGAAAAAGAATTGACAAGTAAAGAGTCCCTAAGTCTGATCACGGAGATGATCAGTAGGGCCAAGAGAGAGGCCGCCGGTGATGGTAGCTTTCAGCTATTGTTATGGGGCTGGGTAATTGCACTATGCAATTTTGGACACTATGTTTTAGCCTGGCAGGGGTATATGTACCCTTACATAGTTTGGGTATTGGTTTTACCAGCAGCAATAATCAGTGGAGTGAAAGGATATCAGGAGCGGAAAAATGCAAAAGTCAAAACGCATTTGGATGACTTTATCTCCCAACTTTGGCTGGCAGTTTTTGTGGGGATGATTACTGTGATTGCATTTATGCCAGTGTTAGAATTCAACCACAACCCAGTCATTTTGATCCTTGCTGCAATAGGAGTGTTTTCCACAGGAGCCATTTTCAAGGTCAACTTTATCAAACTTGGAGGAGTGGTTTTGTTTGTCGGGGCGATTATTGGATTTTTGGTCCCCGTAAGCGAGCAATATTTGGTTGGAGGCGTAGCCATGATTTTAGGCTATTTGGTTCCTGGATATTTATTGAAAAACAAATTCAAAAGCCGTGTTTAAACCATTAGATCCACTTTTACATTCCCAATTGCGACTAGCAATCATGTCTTTGCTGATCAGCTTGGAGGAGGCGGAATTTACTTTTCTCAAAGAAAAAACCGAATCCACAGCAGGCAACCTCAGTGTGCAACTGGACAAACTGGAGAAGGCGGGCTATATCTCTATTGAAAAGTCATTCAAGGGAAAACGTCCTCTTACGACCTGTAAAATCACTTCAGAAGGGATCAAGGCCTTTGAAGAGTATGTGGATAACTTGAAAAATTACATTCAGTAAAAAAATTTGAATTATTAGTTTATATAATAAACCAGTTTATAACATGAAAACGAACGCTAGAATTTTCGCCCTTTTATTGATGGTAACACTGATGGCTATGGGTTTTCCCCAAGACCTGAAAAAGCTCAGCTATCAAGCCTATCTCACTCAGGATAAGAAAGCCTGGAAACAAAACGTGGCTTTGGCTACGCAAACTTATCAGGCTGAACCTGAGGAGAAAAATCTATTCAACCTTGCCTTGATGGAATATGGTCTTCTCAATGCCACTATGGTCGATCAGGACGAGCGACTTTTTGATGCCTATGCAGATGGATTGGAGAAAAGACTTAAAACCCTAACCCAATCCAAGACCTATGCTGCGGAAGCCAAAGCACTTTTGTCCTCTCTTTATGGATACAAGATTGCTTTCAGCCCGATGAAAGGCATGTTTTTAGGTCCAAAAAGCTCAAGTTTGCTGGAAGAGGCCTTCGCAAAGGCACCTCATTCACCGATTGTGCTGAAAATGATGGCCGGAAATAAGTATTTCACCCCTGAGACTTGGGGTGGGGACAAGGATGAAGCACTTCTTCTTTTCCAGAAATCAAATCAGGCTTTTGAAAAATCGGGAAAAGAGCAGAATTGGATGTATTTGGACAATATGGCCTGGATGGGAATGATCTATCTTGAAAAAGGCAATGAAGCCAAAGCCAAAGAAATCTGGATACAGGCTGTGAAATTAGAGCCCAACTTTCATTGGGTTTCCAAAGGGCTCCTGGCGGATTTAAATTGAATTAGAGGTTGATATATTAAAAAAGCAGCGGTCGGTAGTCGCTGCTTTTTTCTTTTTAGTCTAAAATTATCCGTTCACTTTTTGGATACTTGACTTCATATTGGAAAGAAACCTTTTGTTGTGCTCCTGGAGCCAAGCTTATTTCCCAATTGATTATTCCCGTTTGTGGATCGAGTTTTCCACCGCTGAGTTCCCCAGGGGTCACTGTAATGTTGGAATTGACTGATACAGGAATCTGATCCTTCACCAGCAAAGTGACGGGTTGGGATTTATTGTTTTTCAGGGTGATCTCATAGCCCCGGCTTTCGGTGATATTGGATCCGATGGTTCGTTTTTTGGAGAATTGATCCACTTTTTCCCGTTGCATTACGATCGAGCGATCCCGTCCCATGGAGATTTGAAGCGTATCCTGAAGTGCGGCAGCATTGAGAATAGACCGACCGACAAAACCCTCCTCAAAGTACAGATTGCTTTCTCCCTCGAGCAGGCTGTATTGACTCCAATCGGTGATTTCCGCCAAGAGAAAGGCATCTTTGTCCAGTTTGGGGATAGCGGTGTAGCGATAATTTGCCGGTATTTCGTAGGTTTTCAAATCTACCAAAGTCCGCTCCCCGTTGGTTTTGATCGAATAGGGTTCGGCTACTTCGATTTCGACGGTAGTTTGGTTTTCGACAAAATTGGTCATCAAAGGAGCAGATTCTCTATCCCTGGTATTACTTCCTGTAACTGCCACTCCAGCTACTCTTCCTTGAAGGCTTCTTTTTGATTCAGAACTAAACCCTGATACTACTACTTCCTCTAACATTTGAACATCCTCTTTCAGACTTACACTGACAGTAGACCGACCTTGGATAGCTATCTCTTGTGTTGAAAATCCCACAAATGAAAATACAAGATTTTGGGCTGTAGGAGGGATTGTG
Source organism: Algoriphagus boseongensis (assembly GCF_004362805.1). Classification (GTDB taxonomy): domain Bacteria; phylum Bacteroidota; class Bacteroidia; order Cytophagales; family Cyclobacteriaceae; genus Algoriphagus; species Algoriphagus boseongensis. The sequence goes on along the minus strand of NZ_SNYF01000006.1, from coordinate 19,244 downwards.
ATCGAATATCTTCCATTGAGATCTGTAGCTGTTCCGATGGTGGTTCCTTTGACCAAGACAGTGGCTCCGGGGATGGGCTCTCCATTGGAATCCAGCACCAATCCGCTGACCTGCCCCGGTACAGGTGGCAAGGCAAACTTATTCACTGTGGTAAAGCGGGCATAGTTCAGTTCCCACTTTTCGAGGAAGGGAGCCTGTCCGCTTTGGTTGGGATTGGCATTGGAAAATCGAAGCTTGACATTTTTCCAGTCCACCCCGGTATTTTGGTACACTTCCGCTTTGTAGTTGATCTTGAGGGGGTCTTGGATGGTCTTGACGCGCACATCGTACTTCGGGTACCATCCTGCATTGGCAACCAAGTAGTTGATTTGGAAGTTGCCCGATCCAGCCACAGGAGCCTTCACGCGAATGCGGATTTCTGCAGTGGATTTGTTTTGGCTTTCACGCATGGACTTCACCTGATTCCGGAGCCGTTCCAGTTCCCGGTCATTTTCTGCAATCTTGGACTTTACCTGAAGTTCCTCATTGGTGATTTTGGTGAGTTCGGCATCATAAAACTCCAAAGCTGCCTTCAATTCACTCATGGTCGGTCCGCTTTGACTTCCTCCCAAGTCTTTGTTTGCAGAAAGCAGCCCTGCTTTGTTGGAAAGGATTTGGAGGCGGTTTTGTGCCAAAGTTTGAGCCTTCTCAATACTTTCGATCTGATTTTCAAGTTCTTTGACTTTTTCTCCGAGTTCTTTTTCAGTTAGAAAATCCAGGCGTTTGTTGACGGCCTGAATGCTAAAATTGCCCTGAGCTTTGACCTGAATGCTTTTTTCATCCAGGTAGGGAGACAAACCCTTTAGCACAATGATGGATTCACCTGAGGAAATCTGACCCGAAGCTTGTTCAAAAATCTGTGCTCCGGAAAGAAACAAAGTGACTTCCTGGATTTGGCTGGAAAAGGGGGTTTCTTTCAGTTCTTGAGCCAATGAGGAGAGAGTCAAGAGGAATAAAAAGACGGCAAAAATGGATCGTTTCATAATAAGTCTGTTTAGTTTAAAAAGAACGAATTATTTCATCAAAAGGCAACAGTAGAAAAGTTAAAAATTGGAATTCTGGATAATACTGTCCCTGATTTCGCAGTAGAATGTTAGTTTTGCCGGATCAAAAAAATCCCCATTCATGACTCTTTTTCAAAGCATCATCATCGCAATTATCGAAGGCCTGACGGAATTTTTACCCATTTCATCCACGGGACACATGATTTTGGCTTCCGCTGCCATGGGCATTCACGAGGATGAATTTGTAAAAACCTTCGAGGTATTTATCCAATTGGGAGCCATTTTGGCGATTGCCCTGATGTATATCAAGCGATTCTTTCGAGGATTAACTATTTATTTCAAGCTTTTTGCTGCTTTTCTACCAACTGCTGTGATTGGACTTTTGGCCTATGATTTCATCAAGGGCTATTTGTTTAATCCTATCGTGGTTTCGGTTTCTTTGATTCTAGGTGGGATAATCCTGATTTTTATTGACAAGAAAGTCGTTAATCAGACTTCCACTCTTCAAGAGGTGGAGGATATCTCTTACAAAAACGCCTTTTTTATTGGGCTATGTCAGTGCCTCTCCATGGTTCCTGGTACCTCTAGGGCTGCTGCCACCATTATTGGAGGTGTGTTTAATGGGCTGGATAAAAAGCAGGCAACGGAATTTTCTTTCCTACTAGCCGTACCGACTATGATGGCCGCCGGAGGATATGACCTTTTGAAATCGGATTTGGCCTTTGACCAGGCGCAGGTGATCATGCTGGCAGTAGGATTTGTAGTCGCTTTTATCTCCGCTTGGATTGCTGTCAAACTCTTTTTGAAATACGTCTCCAACCATGGATTTACTGCCTTTGGCTGGTATCGGATTGTCTTGGGAATCCTGTTCTTGATCTTTATGTGGGGGACGGATTTGGGTTGATTTATCTCGCAGATTGCACAGATATCCACAGATGATTTTTTTTCATGTGAGATAGGAGAAAACAAGAGACTTTTAATCCTAAGTTTTGCTTTAAAGAGGTTCAATGATTACCCAGATAACCTCATAATACCTTATCTGTGTTCATCTGAGATATCTGTGAGAAAAAAAATGAATTTTAAAATCTTAGGCTTGTCCTATTCAGGCTCACAGATTGCACAGATATCCACAGATGATTTTTTTTATGGAAGACAGGAGAAAACAAGAGACTTTTAATCCTAAGTTTTGCTTTAAAAAGGTTAAAAGATTGCCCAGATGACCTGGTAATACCTTATCTGTGTTCATCTGAGATATCTGTGAGAAATAGAATGAATTATAGAATCTTAGGCTTGTCCTATTCAGGCTCACAGATTGCACAGATATCCACAGATGATTTTTTTTATGGAAGACAGGAGAAAACAAGAGACTTTTAATCCTAAGTTTTGCTTTAAAAAGGTTAAAAGATTGCCCAGATGACCTGGTAATAACTTATCTGTGTTCATCTGAGAAATCTGTGAGAAATAGAAATACGTTGTAACCCTTATTGTTTTTTTGAATTGCTCACAGATCACACAGATTTCCACAGATGAAAAATGACCTTCTAAGTTCGAATACCTGGAAGGCCCTGTTTTTTTGAGGGGGAAATATGTCCTGATTCCTTCATTTTGTATAGGTATGACTTCAGATAAGATTTTCTTAAAAGGTTTCAAACTACCTTATATAGGCCCACTTCATTTTTGTCCTTTCGTAATTCGACTAATCTTCTTCTTTTGAACCCAAAAGTAAAACCGCGATTCTGAGCGATTTGGACCGTTTTCCATTGTCCTCTGACTTGAAAAAAACACGTCCAATTTTTACTCAGCCGCTTGGCTTATGTTGGATTCAAAATTCAAAAGAGATGATGAGTTATTCGTTATTAAAAATTGGGGAATTGGGATCCTATGCAGTTCTGGTGGTTTTCATTCTCAAGTATATTCCAGAGATATTGAAAAGCCTTTTTCTATTCTATCAAAAATATCTGGATCATAAATTGGAATGGAAAAAGCAGGAAGATGTAAAGGAATTGAGCGAGAAAGAAATTGAACAGAAAACTATTCTAAAAAGAAAACCACCTTCCTAGCACCTATTTCAGCATGTAATAGAACATCGCCCGTGTCACCGCATTCAAAGGTTCCACCCCTTGAACCCAATCATAAATCTGAGCTCTGGGAATCCCAGTTTCCCGGGCTATTTGATTCAATGAAATGCCTTGTTCTTTTAGCCTTGTTTTGATCGTCACTGGCCTGATCTCTTTGGCGGGAATTTCCCGGTAGGGTATTGCTCTGGTTTGGATTTGATGGTAGGGGAAGTACTTCCCAAATAGATTTTTTGCGACAAGCGATAGCTCCTTGGTAGATTTGGTTGGAAGATTTTCAGGTTTGCCTTGCGTGATTCGAACGGTAAGTTCGAATGAATTAGCTTCTAAAATCCGAAACAGAATTTTCTCCTCTAGAAATAGAACATTCACCTCATGGGCAAAGTCAATCAGTTGGGATTTTTCAACCCAATGTAGAGCTGATTCGATTTTCCCGATTTTTACAAAAATATCTCGGTTCATACTCCTGCGTTTAAAAAAAGAAATCTACTACTAAAAATTAATTTTTCCCCTATTTTTACCCAAAACCATTTTTCAAGATTTATGCCCACGCTGCATTGGATAGGCAAGGAAAAAGTTGTCAATCACCATCAGGAAGTACCCTACCGAGTACTCGAGAAGCAATACGAGTTCAACACGGAATCCGGCTCATCCGAAAACAAAATCATCCAAGGCGACAACCTCGAAGCCCTCAAAAGCCTCCTGCCCGAATACGAAGGCCGCATCAACTGCATCTACATTGATCCGCCCTACAACACCGGCAATGAAAACTGGGTCTACAACGACAACGTCAACCATCCCAAAATCAAAAAATGGCTGGGCGAGACCGTGGGCAAGGAAGGGGAAGACCTCAGCCGCCACGACAAGTGGCTTTGCATGATGTATCCTAGGCTTAAGCTACTTCATAAGCTATTAAATGAAAATGGAGTAATATTTATATCGATCGATGAATTTGAGCACGACTATCTCCATTTGATAATGGATGAGATTTTTGGAAGATCAAATCGAATTGAAACATTCGTTTGGAAGAAGACCTACGGAGGAGGAGCAAAAAGTAAACACGTGGTTAATCTTCATGAATACATACTTTTTTATGCAAAAGACATTGAAAGAATAGGAAAAATAGATCTTCCTCCGGATGAATCAGTGTTGAAGTACTACAAATATCAAGATGAGAAGTTTCAAAAAAGAGGCCCATATCGTCTTCAACCTCTTGCAACAACAAGTATGGATGATAGACCAAATTTAGTCTATCCGATTTTTCATGATGGAAATGAAATTTGGCCAAACAAACAATGGCAGTGGAGTAAAGATCGAGTGGAAAAAGCCCTCGTCGATAATGACCTTTCGATCGAATTTAATGCAAAAAAGTCCTCATGGACAGTAAATTACAAGCAGTATTTAAAGGATGAGGAAGGTAATGTCCGAGGAAAAAAAATGTATTCCCTTCTTGAAGGCATTTACACTCAAATCGGAACCAATAGGTTAAATGAAATATTCGGGAAGAAAATTTTCAATTTTCCAAAGCCTGTAGAATTGGTTCAGCTATTATTCCAAAGCATAACAAGTCCCAATTCCATTATCCTAGACTCCTTCGCCGGTTCAGGAACCACTGCCCATGCTGTTCTGAATCTGAACAAGGAAGACGGAGGTGATCGAAAGTTTATCCTAATCGAGATGGAGGACTATGCGGACTCCATCACTGCGGAGCGAGTTCGGCGAGTCATCCAGGGCTATGGGAGTGGCAGCAAGGCGGTGGAAGGGACCGGAGGGGATTTTGGCTTTTATGCCCTCGGTCCGGCCCTCTTCGATATCGAAGGAAATCTGAACGAGGCCGTCGCAATCTCCGATATCCTCTCCTACATCTGGTACTCCGAGACCCGGACGAAGTGGACTCCGCCTGTCGATCATGCAGATCGCTACTACCTCGGTAGTTTGGAAGATACGGCTTACTACTTTATCTACGATCCGGATAGGCTGACTACGCTGGACTTTGAGTCACTCTCCGCCTGGGTCACGCAGCCTGCCGAGCAGTACATCTGCTATGCGGACAATTGCCTCCTGCCCGAGGCGCTGATGCAGAAGCACCGCATCATTTTTAAGAAAATCCCACGAGACATTACCCGTTTTTAAGCATGGAACTCAAGCCCTACCAACAGCAAGTCATCGCCGATCTTCGGTCTTTTTTGGACTCCATCCAAGTGCACAAGGATATCCGAAAGGCATTTGATACCTACACAGAGGAAAAATGGGGACTGTACAATCCGCTGGACGGGACAGGAATGCCCTCCTACAAGCATACCATTCCCCATGCCGCCAACGTTTGCATCAAAGTGCCGACGGCGGGAGGAAAGACCTTTATTGCCGTCAATGCACTTCGGACGATCTTTGATGCCTTCGATACCTTGCATCCCAAAGCGGTGGTGTGGCTGGTTCCTTGGAGTAACCTTCTCGATCAGACAGTCAACAACCTCAGCAATCCCGACCATCCCTACCGACAAAAGCTCAATGCCCTTTTCAATCATCGGGTGCAGGTCTATGAAAAGAAAGACTTGCTTCAGGGCTCCAATTTCAATCCTACGGTAGTTTCCGAGCAGTTGACAATCGTGGTAATGAGCTTCTCCTCGCTTCGTTCCAAAAAGAAGGAAGACAGAAAAGTCTATCAGGAAAACGGTCAGTTGGCCACGTTTGCAGCGCAATACAAAGACGATTCTCACCTTTTGCCAGATACAGATGAGACCGCCCTCATCAATGTGATCCGCAGCCTCAATCCGGTAGTGGTGGTGGATGAAAGCCATAATGCCGAGTCCGAACTGAGCGTGGACATGCTGAAAAATCTCAATCCAAGCTTTGTTCTTGATTTGACGGCTACGCCAAAAAACAATTCCAATATTGTCAGTCTGGTACCGGCCATTTCCCTGAAAAAGGAACACATGGTCAAGCTTCCTGTCATCGTCTATAACCATCCCGACAAGACGGAGGTGATCAGTTCGGCGTTGCATCTCCGGCAGAAGCTGGAAGCCTTAGCCATCGAGCAGCGAAAAGCTGGGGGAAAATACATCCGTCCGATTGTGCTCTTTCAGGCGCAGCCCCGAACCTCGGAAGACAATACCACTTTTGATAAGCTCAAAGCACAACTGGTCAGTCTGGGAATTCCCGAAGAGCAGATCAAAATCAAAACAGCAGAAAAGGACGAATTGAAAGGAATCGACCTGATGTCAGAGACTTGCCCTGTTCGGTACATCATCACGATCAATGCGCTTAAGGAGGGCTGGGATTGTCCCTTTGCCTACATTTTGGCTTCTCTCGCAGACAAGTCTTCGGCGGTGGATGTAGAGCAGATTCTGGGCCGAGTCCTTCGACAGCCTTACGTGATGAAGCATGCCCATGCTTTGCTCAACATTTCCTATGTTTTAACCGCTTCGGCTAAGTTTCACGACACCCTTCAAAACATCGTCAAAGGGTTACAAGCTTCTGGCTTCAGTGACAAAGATTATCGTAAGCAGGATGTGATGCCTGAGTCAGTGAAAACGCAGGTGATCCAAAAACCTTTGGAAAACTTTCTATTTCCGGAGCAAACAGAAGCAGAGCCTTATGAGGAGGAGATCGATTCTAATCGAATTCAGTTTGCTCCAGATGAAGTTCATGATAGTACATCTCCCGGTCTTCATTCAGTACACGAGATTGAGAAAATGGCAACGGAGGAAACAATACTTTTAGATCAAGAAATTCAAAAACTTAAAGAAGACTATTCAGACCTTCCTTTATTGGCAGATATGGGAGAAAAAATCAAAACCGCCCAGATAAGAGAAGCATTTTTAGAAAATGTATCCACGCTTCAGCTTCCTCAATTTCATTTAAAAGTGACAGCTAATGCGCTCTTTGGATTTGGAGAGCAGGTTTTACTCAATCAGGAATCCTTGTTGAAGGATTTCAAGCTGAGCAAATACGACACGCTGATTGATTTTGAGCAGATTCAATCTGACCTCTATAAAGTCGATATCCAGGAAGCCAAGAAAAATGAATACACTCCCAGCTTCATGAAAATCGAGGATTTGCAAATCAAGGATCCATTAGTCGATTACATTCTAGCCAGACCAAAGGAGAAGCAAATCCAAGAAATCGCGTATCAATTGATGGGCACGATCGGGAATTTGTATCCGATTCCCGAACAAGAAATCAAGCTGTATCTCCAGCGAATCTTGGAGGGAATGACCCAGGAGCAACTCCGGGATATTTTGGTGAGGAGACTGTCCTATTCGGATCGGATCAAAGCTAAGATCAAGTTGCACGCTGATAAATATGCCGAGGAGCAGTTTGAAAAGCAGGTGACTGTTGGAAAAATTGAGACTTTACCCTCTTGGAAGTTTCCTGAAAGACTTATCCCAGGCAAGCCAGGTCCTTCCATAGCCAAATCCCTTTATGATACCGAAGGCGCAATGAATGGATTTGAAATTCGGGTGATTTCAGAAATTGCAGGAATGCCTAATGTTCGATTTTGGCACCGTAACCAAGTCAAAGGTCGAGGGTTTTCGATCAATGGATTTAAGTCAAATCATTATCCAGATTTCATTATCTACACGGAATCGGGAAAGGTTATTGTCTTGGAGACCAAAGGAGATGATCGGGACAATAGCGATAGTGAAGCTAAATGTAGATTGGGTAAAAAATGGGCTGAATTGGCTGGAAAAAAGTTTATCTATATGATGGTCTTTGATCAACGAGAAGTGGCTGGTGCCTATTCATTTGATCAAGCTAAGGGGTTGATAAGGGAGATGTAAAGAATGGATAAAATTTTTTCAGATTCCTATTCCTTTTCAGGCAGACTAGTATCTGGCCCATCTGCATTTCGGAAACTTTATGCATTATATGGGTATTTTCAAGGTAAGAATGCTACTGAAATCTTATTGAATGTAGATGAGTTAGAGTGGATGGATGCAAATCTCTGCGCAGTCTTGGATTCCATAATTTTCGTTCTAAATCGAGACTTTGGCCATCAATTTTTTATTGACAAGAAGCACGTTGAAGGAAAATTTGAAATTTTTGAGAGAAATGGGTTTATCCAATCATCTCATTCAGCCGGAAGAATGAGAATTGACAATCGAGACACATCGATAAAGATGACTAGGTTCAAAACTGAAAGTGATCTAGAATTTGTCGAATACATTGGAGAATCTTTACTCGGACATAAAGCTTTCGAAGAAATGCCTGAGATTAAAGTGGAGCTTCTTGATCACTTTCTGGAGGTCTTTACTAACATTCAGCTTCATGCAAGAACCAACGGGCCAATATTTGCATGTGGTCAATTTTATCCAATTCAAAATATTCTTAAGTTCACACTGGTTGACATTGGAATTGGGTTTCTTCAACCAATTTCAGACTTTACTAAAGGAAAAATAGTCTCGATAAATCAAGCAATTCTGTGGGCTTTAGAAGAAAAGCACACAACTAAGTTGGATGCTCCGGGAGGAATGGGGTTAACTTTCCTCAAAAAATATTGTGAGGAAAATGGTCATGGTTTTCAGATTGTAACAGATGGGATCTGTTGGACAAATGAAAAATCTTTTCTTAATTTTTGGGAAGTAGAAAAGTTTCCAGGCACCACTATTAATCTGACATTTAACTGCAAATAAAACATTATCAATATTTTATAGTATATTCAATTACATTACTTTTGCACTCCCATGATTCAGTTAACAGAAATTTTAGGAAAACCAATCGCTATTCTTCACTCTGATGGGTTGAAGGTTTATGATGCGATAATGGAAGAGTTGGTTACAAATGGTACAGTAGAATTAAATTTTGAAGGGGTTTCCACCTGTACAACTGCCTTTTTGAATGCCTCTTTGGGAAAAGTCTTGATCAATTCGCCAAAATCAACTGACCTTATTCAAATTCTAAATGCGGACAATTCCACTTTAGAAAAAATCCAATGGGTGAAGCAAAATGCGCTTGATCAGGCTAGAAGAGAAGCAAGGGAAGAATCTCTGAGAGAATACCTCGAAAACGCCTAATTTCAATGTCTCTTCGCATTTCAAGGCTGTCCAACCACAAATTGGATGGTAGCAGGAAGTATTTTTTGGATTCAAATGTTTGGATTTTCACTTTAGGAGCCATTGTTAATCCAAATCCTAGGGAAACTGCATATTTGAGTTTTGCTGAAAACCTACTTCAACATGAGATTAAGATCCAGACCCACACACTAGTCTTCTCAGAAGTTTTTAACGCTTTGTTGAGAAATGCTTTTGATGATTTCAAGAGTCAACTTAAAGCGAATGCCTTAGATGAGGCCGCAAGAAAAAAGATTGAGGGATATAGTCTTAAAAAACATTTTAGGGGAACTACAGAATACCAAACTGCCTTAGAAAGAATAAAATCTGACGTTCAGGCATACATTCCAAGTCTAGAATTTCTGGATAAGTCCTATGACCTTGATTTTGAATATATTTCTAAAAGCCTTACGGCAAGTTCTGATTTTAATGACTACCTCTACTACGAAATGGCGTTAGATCTAGGGTTAACAATTGTGACCGATGATGGAGATTTTAATTTCAGTGGTATTGAAATTCTAACGGAAAACCACTGGTCACTAAAGAACTCACAATCATAAAAAAGGCCTTCCAGAATTCTGGAAGGCCTTTTTGATTTTTGGGAATGAAATTTATTTTCGATTCTTCACATATTTTTCCAGCCAGGAATCCATTTCCCAAAGGGTATGCAATACGGATTCTTTGCCTGCATAGCCATGACTTTCATGAGGAAGGAAAACCAATCGAGCTGTAGCTCCATGTCCTTTTAAGGCATTGTAGTAGCGTTCGGATTGGATAGGGAATGTTCCTGAATTATTATCCGCTTCTCCATGGATGAGGAGAATTGGAGTTTTTACCTGATTGGCAAAAGAGAAGGGGGACATGTTGAAGTAAACTTCTGGTGCTTCCCAGTAGGTTCTTTGCTCATATTGGAAGCCAAATGGAGTCAAAGTTCTGTTATAGGCCCCGCTTCTAGCAATACCTGCCGCAAATAGATTCGAATGCGAAAGCAAGTTGGCAGTCATAAACGCCCCGTAAGAGTGACCTCCCACCGCAATTCTGTTTCTGTCACCAATTCCCATCTCCACGATATGGTCAATTGCGGCTTCGGCATTGGCTACTAGCTGCTCAATAAAGAAATCATTGGGTTCCTGATCACCCTCACCGACGATCGGCATTTCTGTTTGGTCCATGATAGCATATCCTCTCGTCACCCAATAGATCGGAGATCCCCAGCTCAATCGGGTAAAGGTGTATTTAGATCCACGTACTTGGGCTGCGTCTGCGGCAGATTTGTATTCACGAGGATAAGCCCACATCAAAACCGGAAGTCTTCCATCTTTTGCCGGATCATATCCTTCTGGAGTGTAAACCACAGCTGAAAGATTCAAACCATCTTTCCTAGGATAGGTCACCAACTGCTTTTTGATTCCTTTGATGGATTCATAAGGGTGGGCAAAATTGGTCACCTGCATAGGAGCGATACGCTTGCGGGTATTGACCAGCCAGTAATTAGGTTGGATATCTGTGCTTTCTTTTAGCGTCACAAACTCATTGGCATCAGCATTCAGGACTTTTACCACTCGCTCATAATAAGGAGCTTGTGATCTCCATAGGATTTTTTGCTCTTTGGTGCTTGTGTTGAAGGTAGAAAGGAAAGGCATGCTTCCCTCCGGACCTCCACCTTCAGAACGCATGAAAAGCAAGTCTCCTTTCCGCATCAATACATTTCTTCCGTATTGATTATCTGTGAAAATAGGATCTCCCGGATCGTTGTATAAATCATCAGAGGAGCGCTCGATGATTACTCTTGGAGCCTGGCTTGGATTGGATGGATTGATTACTGAACGCTTTTCTGTTCTGCTGGCAAACCATCTTTCATTCAAAATAGCAAAGGAATCATCAGACCAGCTGATTCCTCCAAATCGCAAGGAAGTGGAGGCAAGTTTTTGCTTCTCTCCTGAAAAGGGAGCGGTCAAAGTATAAACTACATCCCGCTCAGCGACCTGAGTTCTAGGATTTCCTCCATCCATGGCTTCTACCCAATACAAAGTGGCGGGTTGATCTGCTCTCCAATTGATATTTCTTGGGCCGGTGACTGTAGCATCAAAACCGGTTGGTCTCACTTCATCCAAAGGAATTTGTGCCAAAGTCTTCACTTTTTCCCCGCTTGATTTCCAGATCTCAACGGAATAAGGGAATCTATCCCCAGGAACTAAATAAGAGAATGGCTTTTGGATCGCCTCTATTAATAAATAACTCCCATCTGGGCTGATGTCCATTGATTTGATGAGTGCAGGCTGTCCGACAGGTGTTTTACTTCCATCTAAAGAAACTCTCATCAATTGAGAATCCATAAAATAGGCAAACAAGGCTTCATCGTATGGATTGCTCAATAAATCCTGATAGGTACGGCTTGGAGCGGCATTTCCGGAGGTTTCCTGAATGACCGGACCGGCAGGCGCGGCAGGAGCTTTGGGCATGGAGCCTCTTTGGGGATTTACCGCTTTGATCAAGATGGAATTGTCCGGCATCCAAGCCACTGAGTTTCCAAAAACTTGGTTTACGATAGCTTCAGTCAATTTTTTCGCCTGATAAGTAGCCATATCCACAACCCAAAGGCTGATTCCATTGGCTTCTGTTTGGGTGAAGGCAAGATATTTTTCATCCAGAGAAAAAGAAAACCCGCTCATCTTTGGATTTTGGGGCAAACCGGTAATTTGAATTTCCTCACCACTTCTGGTTTTTTTAATCTTCAGGTTGTAAAAGCTTCCCGATCTGCTGGGACCTGAGGTGGCAGGATTGATTCGGATGCCTGCAATTCTGAGTTCTGGCTGGGCCAAGTCCTCAATGGATGGAGCCTCGGAGCGCTCCAAAATCAGCATCATGCTGCCATCCTTATTAAATGAAACTGAAGGAGTCGCAGGAGCATTGAATAAATCGGCAATGGATTGGGGAGGGGTTTGGTAGGTGGTCTGTGCTGCAAGGCTGAGGGAAACCCCTAACACCAGGCAGAGCAAGGTAATTTTCTTTAAAAGTGGGTTCATATTTCTAAGGTTTTTGCTGAAAATACTACAAAGGAGGCAGAGTGGTTAAAAAAACTCCTTGTACGGCAAACCTGTTACCTAAATGCACAAAAAATTCTTTTGTCTATTTTAGGCCGATCAAACACAGAAAATGAAACGTACGCTATCTGGAAATTTCTTTTTCATCCTTTTCAATACTGGATTCTGTTCGTAGGTTTTGAATCAGTCAAGTTTTTTTCACCTTTTTACCCAACCAATTTTAAGGCGACAATGAAAAACCAAAGATGGTTCTGATTATGAGAAAGAGTTGAAATTTGCCTGTTTCAACTTTTAGGACGATAAGTAATTAAACTTTTTCCTAAGATTTTATCTGGGTTCCTTAGTAAATCTTTAATCTGTTAAGTTTTATGTGCCTCTTCAAGTAGAGGCATTTTTTGTTTTCCAGGCACAGAAAATCAATTTCAGATTGAAAAAAATGCATTTCAAATAATATTTTTTGCAAATAGCTTTGATATGAAAAGCAAATAAGTGTATTTTTATAACGAATTTTAAGGAATGAATGTAAAATCGATTTGGGTTTTACAAGTAATGTGGTCTTCAACTGTTAAGGAAACCCTGATTTTTAGGGTCCAAAGAAGAGGAAAAGAGAGACAAAAATTGAACTCGAAATTTTAAAATCTAAGGATATGGACAAGTTATCCAATTGTAAAATCAGCCATCAAATGATACATGATGGATTTTTATTGAAGAATTTCAAAAAGTTATTTTCTCCAACTTTTTTGATTCTTCCACTAGTCTTTTTGTTTGGATTTTTAAGTAGTGAGAATGTTTTCAGCCAAACGGCAATAATAACTCCTACTACTCCTTTCGAAATTGGTACACCTAATTGCCCTCAGAATAATCTTCGAATAACGAGCGTCGATTTTAGGGATCCTAATACAGGTGAATCATTTAAACCGGAAGATCTTTATGGAACTCCTATTGGGACGCCTATCAATGGGGATATTTACGTGACTTTTGCAGTCAGTGGAAATGGGTACAATTTTCATGTTCAGTACGACTTTTTAATTAATGGGGTAGTTCAAGGCAGTCGTCGGGCTCTCTGTATTGTTGTTGAAGACGGAAATGGAAACACCATCAATATCACTAATGGGTTAGAAATTAAGGTTACTAATTTCACTTGGAATTATGGAGACAAATTAGAAATAAAAAATGTCTATCAAACTTGGGTTACTGGTAATGCAAAACCTAATGATAAATCCTGCCCATCAACTGCAGGTAATTCTCAGTGTGATTATAGACCTCAAGGTTTTGTAATAGAGACTCCTGTAGTTGCAAATTTTTCCTATCAAACCTTTTGTGACAATCGAAATGTTTCGTTTACTAACCTTTCAACTGGTGGTGCGGATAATATAGCATTCAGCTATGTTTGGGATTTTGGCGATGGTAGTACTTCCACCGCAATTAATCCGACTCACACCTATACTTCTGCCGGCACATATACTGTTAAATTAATATCAACAAAGGGACTTGAATCTGATGATGAAACAAAAAATATAACTGTATATGATCCTACTTCTCTAACAATAAATGCGCCTCCTAGTGCTTGCGCTCCAGGAACTGTGGATTTAACAGCAGGGTCCATTACAAGTGGATCATCTCCCGGCTTAACTTTTACCTACTGGCTTGATGCCAATGCAACTCAGACTCTTGCAAACCCAAGCGCGGTAGCAAATTCAGGGACTTATTACATAAAAGGATCAAATGGAACTAATGGATGTTTTTTAATTAAACCAGTAATTGTTACAATAAATCAAGCCCCAGTTGCCCCACTAACCGGCGGTGACCAAGTTGTATGCGAGGCAAGTCCGATTCAGACCTTGACGGCCACCGCCACTGTTCCTGCTGGATTCAGTGTGGTATGGTACGACGCAGCAGTTGGGGGCAATTTGGTCGCCAATCCAACCAAGAACACGACCGGCACAGTGACCTACTATGCCGAAGCCAAGAACAATACGACTAATTGTGTAAGCTTGACCAGAACTGCAGTCAGCTTGACGATCAATCCCGCTCCAACTGCTCCGGTATCTGGAGGCGACCAAGTAGTATGCCAGGCTAACCCAATTCAGACTTTGACTGCAACGGCAACCGCTCCTGCAGGTTCTAGCGTGGTATGGTATGATGCAGCCGTTGGAGGTAATGTGGTTGCTAACCCAACCAAGAACACAACTGGCACAGTGACATACTATGCTGCTTCAAAGAACAATACCACTAATTGCGAGAGTTTGACCAGAACTGCAGTTAGCCTTACAATCAACGCAGCACCAACCGCTCCGGTATCTGGAGGCGACCAAGTAGTATGCGAGGTGAACCCTATTCAGACCTTGACCGCGACAGCATCAGCTCCTGCAGGTTCTAGCGTGGTATGGTATGATGCAGCCGTTGGAGGCAATGTAGTTGCCAACCCAACCAAGAACACAACCGGCACAGTTACCTACTATGCTGCTTCAAAGAACAATACCACTAATTGCGAGAGTTTGACTAGAACAGCGGTTAGCCTGACAATCGACGCTGCACCAACAGCTCCTGTATCTGGAGGAGATCAGGTTCAATGCGAGGCAAGCCCGATTCAGACTTTGACTGCCACGGCAACAGCTCCGGCAGGCTCAAGTGTGGTATGGTACGATGCTGCAGTTGGAGGCAATGTGGTAGCTAACCCAGTGAAAAACTCAGTAGGTGCAGTTACCTATTATGCAGAGAGTGTAAACACTACCACAAATTGTAAGAGTTTGACCAGAACCGCTGTGAGCTTGACCATTCAGGCAGCTCCTGCAGCTCCCGTTAGCGGTGGGAATCAAATTGAGTGTTTAAAAGATCCAATTCAGACCTTGACTGCAACTGCGACCGTACCACAGGGCTTTACCTTGGTTTGGTATGATGCAGCAGTTGGAGGCAATGTGGTTGCCAATCCAACAAGAAACACTGTTGGTTCTGTTACTTATTATGCAGAAGCAATTAATAATGCCACCAATTGTAAAAGTCTGACCAGAACTGCGGTAGTACTTTCAATTTTGGATGCTCCGCAACCACCTGTAAGTGATGGAGATATTACTATATGTGAGGGAGATGCTGAAAAAATCACCGCTAGCGCTTCTGGCCCAGGAACAATTGTTTGGTATGATGCAGCTACAGGAGGAAACATTGTTCCTGACCCAAGTCTAAGTACAGTGGGAACAGTAACCTACTATGCCCAATCTGAAGGTGGATCTTGTTCCAGCTTAATCAGAACTCCAGTTAAATTGACTATCAACGCTGCACCGGTTGCCCCTGTATCTGGAGGCGACCAGGTAGAATGCGAGGAAGGTCCGATCCAGACGTTGACTGCGACAGCTACGGTTCCACAAGGATTCAGTGTGGTATGGTATGATGCAGCAGTTGGAGGCAATGTGGTAGCCAGCCCAACCAAAAATACAACCGGTACGGTGACCTACTATGCCGCATCTAAGAACAATACAACCAATTGTGAGAGTTTGACCAGAACAGCGGTTAGCCTGACAATCAATGCAGCACCAGTTGCTCCTGTATCTGGAGGTGATCAGGTAGAATGCGAGGAAGGTCCGATCCAGACGTTGACAGCAACAGCTACAGTACCACAAGGATTCAGTGTGGTATGGTATGATGCATCTGTTGGAGGAAATGTGGTAGCCAGCCCAACCAAGAACACAACCGGCACAGTGACCTACTATGCCGCCTCTAAGAATAATACGACCAATTGCGAAAGCTTGACCAGAACAGCGGTTAGCCTGACAATCAATACAGCTCCAGTTGCTCCTGTATCAGGAGGTGACCAAGTAGAATGCGAGGGAAGTCCGATCCAGACCTTGACTGCGACAGCGACGGTACCACAAGGATTCAGTGTGGTATGGTATGATGCAGCAGTTGGAGGTAATGTGGTAACCAATCCGGTTAAAAACTCGGTCGGTACTGTAATATATTATGCCGAGGCAGTAAACAGCGCTACGAATTGTGTCAGTTTGACCAGAACGGCAGTTAGCTTGACGATCAATCCTGCACCTGTTGCTCCTGTATCTGGAGGCGATCAGGTGGAATGCGAGGAAGGTCCGATCCAGACTTTGACCGCGACAGCTACGGTTCCACAAGGATTCAGTGTGGTATGGTATGATGCAGCAGTTGGAGGTAATGTTGTTGCTAGTCCTACCTTGAACACTGTTGGTACAATAACCTACTATGCCGAGGCGGTAAACAATGAGACCGACTGTATCAGCTTGAGCAGAACAGCGGTTAGCCTGACCATTCAGGCAGCGCCAGTTGCCCCAGTAAGTGGCGGTGACCAGGTGGAATGCGAGGAAGGTCCGATTCAGACGTTGACCGCGACAGCTACGGTTCCGCAAGGTTTTAACGTAGTTTGGTACGATGCGGCAGTTGGAGGTAATGTGGTAAATAATCCTACGCTTAATTCTGTAGGAAGTATTACCTACTATGCCCAGTCAGTAAATTCATCGACAAACTGTGTAAGCCTGAGCAGAACGGCAGTTAGTCTAACGATCCTAGCCGCACCAGTTGCTCCTATATCAGGAGGCGACCAGGTAGAATGTGAGGAAGGTCCGATCCAGACCTTGACTGCGACAGCGACTGTACCTCAAGGATTCGGTGTGGTATGGTACGATGCAGCAGTTGGAGGTAATGTGGTAGCCAATCCTACTTTGAACTCTGTGGGGACAATAACCTACTATGCCGAGGCAGTAAACAATGAGACCAACTGTATCAGCTTGACTAGAACAGCGGTTAGCTTGACCATTCAGGCAGCCCCAGTAGCTCCGGTAAGCGGCGGCAATCAGGTAGTATGTCTTGAGAATCCAATCCAGACATTGACAGCAACGGCTACAGTACTACAGGGATTCAGCGTGGTATGGTATGATCAATCAATTGGCGGCAATGTGGTAGCCAATCCTATTTTGAATACAGTTGGCTCGGTCACTTATTATGCTGAGGCAGTAAATAATACGACCAACTGCGTTAGCCTAACAAGAACAGCGGTATTGCTTACCATATTGGATGCACCAGCGCCACCGGTAAGTGATGGAGATATAACAATATGTGAAGGAGATCAAGAGAAGATTACTGCTTCAGCATCGGGTCCAGGCACTATTGTTTGGTATGATGCTGCAGAAGGTGGTAATGTAGTTGCAGATCCAAGCTTGAGCAGTGTAGGTTCAGTTACTTACTATGCGCAATCTATTGGAACGTCTTGCTCTAGCTTGACCAGAACAGCGGTTACTTTGACTATCAACCCAGCTCCGGTATCACCGGTAAGCGGCGGTAACCAGACGATCTGCGAGGGCGATGCATCTAGCATCACTGCCACAGCAAGTGTTCCTCAGGGATTCAGTGTGGTGTGGTACAGTGCAGCCATTGGCGGCAACGTGGTGGCTAACCCTACCTTGAGTTCAGTGGGTACGGTAACCTTCTATGCCGAAGCGGTGAATAATGAGACTAATTGTACCAGTTTGAGCAGAACAGGGGTTACTTTGACGATCAATCCAGCTCCAGTAGCACCGGTAAGCGGCGGTAACCAGACGATCTGCGAGGGGGATGCATCCAGCATCACTGCCACGGCAAGTGTTCCTCAGGGATTCAGTGTGGTTTGGTACAGTGCAGCCATAGGCGGCAACGTGGTGGCTAACCCTACCTTGAGTACAGTGGGCACAGTAACCTACTATGCTCAATCGGTAAATAACACAACCAACTGTGCGAGTTTGACCAGAACAGCGGTTAGTTTGACCATCAACCCAGCTCCGGTAGCACCGGTAAGCGGCGGAAATAAGGTTTCCTGCTTTAATGGTGAAAATCAGCTATTGACTGCGACGGCTACAGTTCCACAAGGGTTTAGTGTGGTATGGTATACTGCTCCGACTGGAGGAAGTGTAGTAGCTAATCCTAGCTTAAGTGCTGTGGGATCGGTAACCTACTATGCAGAGGCAGTAAATGCAGGAACAGGCTGTTCAAGCTTGACAAGAACCCCGGTTACGTTGACCTTTAATTCTTGCGCAATTACTTTGACCAAGACAGCGGATGTTGAATCTGTGGACAACGCAGGTGATGTAATAACTTACACCCTGACGGTGACCAACACGGGCAATTCAGCTTTAAGTAATGTGACCATCACAGACCCACTGACAGGTCTTAACCAAAATGTTGGTTCATTGGCAGGCGGTGAGTCCACTAATGTACAGACCTCTTATACAGTAACTCAGGCTGATGTTGATAAAGGAGAAATCTTAAATATTGCATCAGTGAAAGGTACTGCAATCAATGCCGAGGTGTCCGCTCAGGATGATGCGGTAGTAACAGCGGTTCAGAATCCGGATATTGATATTGAGATTACGGACAACGATCCGGTATTGGACGAGCCTGGAGATGAGATTCCATACACAATAGTGGTGACCAACACGGGTAATGTGACATTGGACAACGTGACGGTAGTGGATACCAAGACCGGGACAGTGGTGAATGTGGGAACCTTGGCACCTGGCGAGAGCAAGACGATCGAGGCGACGTATCCGATTACCCAGGAGGACGTGGATACCGGCAGCGTGAAGAACGAGGCGACTGCGACCGGAGAGAGTCCGAATGAGGGAGACGACAACCCAACGGCTACCGATGAGGTGACTACGCCGATCCTACAGCTTCCTGGTATTTTAGTAGAGAAGAGTGCGGACAAGGATGTGATCAGAGAAGCAGGTGAAGTGGTGGTATACACGATTACGGTGACCAACACGGGCAACGTGGTGTTGAACAATGTGGTTGTAAAAGATCCGTTGACCGGACTTGAGCAGAGCATCGGCACCCTTTCAGCAGGCCAGTCAGTCAGCGTGGAGACCTCTTATACGGTTACAGTAGACGATTTGGTAAAAGAGACCTTGGTGAACGTGGCCACAGTTACTGCGGAAGCCCCTGACGGAGAGGACATTTCAGATGAGGCAGAAGAGGTAGTGGGTGTTGGAGCGAACGAGATCATCGCCAATGACGACGACTTTGGCACGTACTTCC